>NZ_LR824569.1:2625000-5227721 GCF_903969135.1 Chryseobacterium sp. JV274
ATCGGTCTTTCAGGAGTATTTAGCCTTGGAGGATGGTCCCCCCATATTCAGACAGGATTTCACGTGTCCCGCCCTACTCATTTATCACTCAAATATGCCTTTCATATACGGGGCTATCACCCTCTACGGCTGTTCTTTCCAGAACATTCTATTAAACATATATCAGCTTTTGGGCTAATCCGCTTTCGCTCGCCACTACTTACGGAATCTCTTCGATTTCTTTTCCTCCGGGTACTTAGATGTTTCAGTTCTCCGGGTTTGCTCCTCTTACGAGGTGACTGGTCTTCAACCAGCCGGGTTGCCCCATTCGGACATCTGCGGATCAATTCGTGTGTGCCAATCCCCGCAGCTTTTCGCAGCTTACCACGTCCTTCGTCGCCTCTGAAAGCCTAGGCATCCGCCATACGCCCTTAACGATTTCTTTCCTAATAATTATATTAGTTCAGTATTTTTTGATAAATTTAATTTATCGATATTTTTATAAACTCGGCACTCGAAAGTGCTCGGTTATCTCTTTGTGATGTCTTTACCGTTAATGTCAATGATCTTAAATTCTTTTTGTACAACTGATGAACAGATATTGTTTTTGGCTCTATCCGTAACTTTTAAATCAGTCTTCCAAAACTGTGGAGAATAAGGGAGTCGAACCCTTGACCTCCTGCGTGCAAGGCAGGCGCTCTAGCCAGCTGAGCTAATTCCCCCTCTAGTTGCTGTTGGCTATTTGCTTCTGGCTTCTGGCATTTTTGCCATCAGCTATAAGCTATTTGCCAGCCGCTTTAATTAGTAGTCTCGGGCAGGCTCGAACTGCCGACCTCTACATTATCAGTGTAGCGCTCTAACCAGCTGAGCTACGAGACTTTATATGAGTTATGGGGATGAGTAAGTAAGTTATACTTTTCCTCTTCTTCATTTCTCAATCTCTTTCCCTATACTAATTTCTAGTGGGTGTTGTATTTTTTATATAACCAACCAAACAAAAAACTAAAGCTTTACTTTGAAGTAAGTGCATGGTACATTTAAGTACCTTTGTTTTTTTATCGTCTTACGACGCTCTAAAATGAGATGTTCCAGCCGCACCTTCCGGTACGGCTACCTTGTTACGACTTAGCCCTAGTTACCTGTTTTACCCTAGGCAGCTCCTTTTACGGTCACCGACTTCAGGTACCCCAGACTTCCATGGCTTGACGGGCGGTGTGTACAAGGCCCGGGAACGTATTCACCGCGCCATGGCTGATGCGCGATTACTAGCGATTCCAGCTTCATAGAGTCGAGTTGCAGACTCCAATCCGAACTGAGACCAGCTTTCGAGATTTGCATCACGTCACCGTGTAGCTGCCCTCTGTACTGGCCATTGTATTACGTGTGTGGCCCAAGGCGTAAGGGCCGTGATGATTTGACGTCATCCCCACCTTCCTCTCTACTTGCGTAGGCAGTCTCACTAGAGTCCCCAACTTAATGATGGCAACTAGTGACAGGGGTTGCGCTCGTTGCAGGACTTAACCTAACACCTCACGGCACGAGCTGACGACAACCATGCAGCACCTTGAAAAATGTCCGAAGAAAAGTCTATTTCTAAACCTGTCATTTCCCATTTAAGCCTTGGTAAGGTTCCTCGCGTATCATCGAATTAAACCACATAATCCACCGCTTGTGCGGGCCCCCGTCAATTCCTTTGAGTTTCATTCTTGCGAACGTACTCCCCAGGTGGCTAACTTATCACTTTCGCTTAGTCTCTGATTCCGAAAAACCAAAAACGAGTTAGCATCGTTTACGGCGTGGACTACCAGGGTATCTAATCCTGTTCGCTCCCCACGCTTTCGTCCATCAGCGTCAGTTGTTGCTTAGTAACCTGCCTTCGCAATTGGTGTTCTAAGTAATATCTATGCATTTCACCGCTACACTACTTATTCCAGCTACTTCAACAACACTCAAGACCTGCAGTATCAATGGCAGTTTCACAGTTAAGCTGTGAGATTTCACCACTGACTTACAGATCCGCCTACGGACCCTTTAAACCCAATAAATCCGGATAACGCTTGCACCCTCCGTATTACCGCGGCTGCTGGCACGGAGTTAGCCGGTGCTTATTCGTATAGTACCTTCAGCTACCCTCACGAGGGTAGGTTTATCCCTATACAAAAGAAGTTTACAACCCATAGGGCCGTCGTCCTTCACGCGGGATGGCTGGATCAGGCTCTCACCCATTGTCCAATATTCCTCACTGCTGCCTCCCGTAGGAGTCTGGTCCGTGTCTCAGTACCAGTGTGGGGGATCACCCTCTCAGGCCCCCTAAAGATCGTTGACTTGGTGAGCCGTTACCTCACCAACTATCTAATCTTGCGCGTGCCCATCTCTATCCACCGGAGTTTTCAATTTAAAATGATGCCATTCTAAATATTATGGGGTATTAATCTCCCTTTCGAAAGGCTATCCCCCAGATAAAGGCAGGTTGCACACGTGTTCCGCACCCGTACGCCGCTCTCTCATTTCCGAAGAAACAATACCGCTCGGCTTGCATGTGTTAGGCCTCCCGCTAGCGTTCATCCTGAGCCAGGATCAAACTCTCCATTGTATGTTTGTCTGACTCACTCAAAGTTTTTTTACGCTTTAGTTTTTCCTTACTTGGTTGTTATATTGTATGTCAATGATCTTTATATCTTTCGCTTTGTAACGAAGCACTCTCTTCTGTCAGTGGCGCTCCGTATTTGCGAGTGCAAAAGTAAAACTTTATTTCTTAATGACCAAATGTTTTGAAAGAAAATTTTAAAGTTTTTTAAGTAACCTTAATCCCTCTCCTAAACCTCAATCACTCTACTCCTGCGCTCCCTTTATTTGGGACTGCAAAGATACAAACTCTTTTTAAACTCGCAACTTTTTTTGATAAAAAATTAAAGTTTTTTGTCTGCCTCTTTTTTGAAGTATCATAATGTCTATGCTTATCTAAAAGCTCTCCTGCGCTACTGTATTACTCTCGTTTTTCAGTGGGGCAAAGATAACAACTTATTGCAACGCAAAACAACTTTATTTAACATAAATTTTACACACCCGTAATATTTAACCCTAATACGCTGGAACGCAGAGAGAAAAATTTTAAACATTTGTTCTCAATTTAAATCTACCAAAAGGAAAACCTGTCATAATACTGTTGCAGGTAATTTTTTAAGGATTTTTTTCTTTGTAAATAGCGCTTAAAAATTCGGCATAGGACTTTTCCAACCCAATAATATCACCGGATTTAAGATTCAACCCTCCTACTCCTGAGTTATCCGGCTTTACTTTTAAAGATGAAACCTGAAAGTATAAGTTATCATCATTCGCTTTTGGCTGAACTTTGATAGTAGAACCCAGAAGTTTCTTGGTTGAAATTGTATAGACTTCCCCCGGAACAATTTTTAATTTTAAAAATGATCTTGGAGAGATAATATAGTCTTTACGATTGATGTTTATTTTCTGATCTTTTTCAGAGGATGCAAATATATACATCTCGCCATGCTGAGCTGCCAGCTTTTCTTTAGGTGTATAATATAAAGCAATCTTATAATTGGAAGCGTTGAATGGCTGAGCTACACCATCTATGCTTTCGAAAGGTTTTAATTCAAAAGTATTGGCACCGATCTCTTTTGCCTTTTTATAGACTAAGGAAAATGTAAGTGCATCATCTTTTGAAAAGCCCTGAACTTCTACTTCTCCTAAATAAACGGCATCAGCAGTGGCGGTTTCTTTTTTATAAAAGAATTTATCCGGGTTATCATTTGTTTTTTCAACTTTAGTCAGATAAACATTCTGTGCATTCCACAGCTGGACACACAATACGGAAAAGATGATTGCAATATTCTTCATATATATTATTGTTGTGAAAGTGTATCAACACATTCCTCAAGGCTGTTTTCCCAATGTTTGGGTTCTATTTTGTAAGTCTCTTCTATTTTATCCAAAGACATTGTACTTCTTACGGGTCTTTTGGCAGGTGTTGGATACTGTTCGGTTGTTAGTGGATTCAGTTTTACTGAAGATTTTGAAAATTCAGCAATTTTTTTTGCAAATTCAAACCATGTTGTCTCCGGATAGTTTGAGAAGTGAAAGACTCCATAGATTTTACGGTGAGCTTTGATGATATCCATGATAGCTTCCGCCAGATCATTTGCATTGGTCGGCTGTCCAAACTGATCAGCAACAATTCCCAGTTCTTTTTTCTGAGAGAAAAGGTTCAGCATGGTTTTCACAAAATTCTTATTGAACTCTGAGTACAGCCATGAGGTTCTCAGGATAATTGTTTTAGGATTAATTTCCAGAGCAAGTTCTTCACCTTTTCTTTTTGATTCTCCATATACGCCTATCGGATTTGTAAAATCATCTTCCGAGTATGGCAGATTTGTGGTTCCATCAAAAACATAGTCTGTAGAAACATGAATCAGGGTCGTTTTATAATCTACACACGCCTGGGCAAGATGAGCTACCCCATAAGCATTTACTGCAAAAGCTTTTTCTTTTTCTGTTTCAGCCAGATCTACCGCTGTGTATGCTGAAGCATTAATGCAGTAATCAGGTTTGTTATCATAAAAGAAGTCATTCACCTGGTCTTCATTGGTAACATCAAGAGTGGATGAGTCTGTAAATAAGAATTCATATTGATGTTCAAAGTCTGGAGCTATTTTTCTAATGCAGTTTCCCAATTGTCCGTTGCTTCCTATTACTGCTATTTTTTTCATTTATATATTATTAATTTTTAAGTTGGAATCTTCAATAAGAGTTGCTGATTAAGAATTTTTTGCATTTTGGCTTCTTAAAAACTTCACTCTTGACTGGAAGTCTTTCTGAATCAAATCTACATAAAACTTGTCGAAAATTTCTTTGACATCTTCGGGATGAACTTCAGATTTTCTTGTTTTAACATTGAAATAAATAACAGTTACCCAAAGTACGGCATGGATTGTCTTTTCATCTAAACTTTTCATAAGGATTTCCACTTTTGCCGTTCTATCCTGTACATCGATGGTTTTGCTGCTGATTACTACCTGTGTGTTATATCTTACTTCTTTTAAATAGGCTATTTCATTTTGAATAGCAATCCAGGTACAGCCGGTTTTCTTGGTATATTCTTCATAGGTAAATCCGTAGAATGTTTCCACATGATCTTCTCTGGCATTGAACATATAATCAAGATATTTTACATTATTCAAATGTCCGATCGGATCGCAGTCACTAAATCTAACTTTTACCGTAGTTGATACTTCTTTTTCCATTCCGCAAAAATAAAAAAACCACCTCTAATAGAGATGGTTAGTTTTATAAATCTTTGTTAATTTGCTGAAATTATTGAACTCCAAGTTCTTTCTTTACAGCTGGAGTAGCATCTGGTCCTGCTTTATAAAGGAATGCAGTTGAGTTAGCATCCATAATATAATCGTATCCGTTAGCTTTAGCTACTTTTTCTACTGCATCGTTCAGTTTTTTCTCAACTGGACCGAAAGCCAAATCCTGCTTAGCTTGTAGATCTTTTTGAGCTTTGTCCTGCATTTGCTGGATTTCTTCAGCTAATTTTTTCATTTCAGCTTCTCTTGCTGCGTTTTCGTCAGCTGTTTTTTTCGGAGCTTCTGTTTGATATTGCTGATATTTAGTTTGAGCTGCGTCAGCTTTTTTCTTAATCTCAGCTTGTTTAGTATCTAAGAATGTTTTAAGATCAGCATCTGCTTTCTTTTTCTCCGGCATAGCGTTAAGAACTCCCATTACATCTAAAGTAGCAATTTTTTGAGCTTTTGCCATACCTACAGATACAACCATCATTACTGCTGCAAATAATACACTTAATTTTTTCATAACTGGTAAATAAATAATTTAATTTGTTTTTAGATTTTAAAATATAGCAAAAGTTAATTTTTAAACTTATTTTTTGCCTTTGCTATTTGTTTTTTCCTTCTTATCTGTTCCTTTCAACAAAACAGACAATACTTTCTCGGTGTAATCATATTTTGACTGAAGGAAAATAACACTAATGTTATTGCTTTTATCAAGAACTATGCCCAATCCATTTTTTTCGGACATTGTTTTGATGGCTCCCCAGATCTGGTCCTGAAAAGGCAAAACAAGGTTTGTTCTCAGTTTTGTAATTTCACCGTTAGCTCCAAAACGTAAGCTAGTAGTCGTTTTAATATTTTTATCGAGGTCTACAACTTCTTTTTCTCTCAGTTTAAGCTGGTCACCTATCAATAATACTTTTTCACTTTCAAAAGCAGCTTTTTTTCTTTCATATTCAGATTGAAGACTTTGAAGTTCTGACTCCCAGGTATCGATCTGAGAATTCAATCTTGCTTCAGCTTCTTTATACTGAGGTAATTTATTTAAAATTTCATTAGTATCCACTACTCCTATTTTCTGGGCATTGCTGAATCCAAAAAGCAATAGTAATGCGAACGTGAAAATTATTTTAAAGTGCTTCATATTTGTAATTATAATGTTTGGTTCATCAAGAAGTGGTTTCTCCATCCTGACTTGTCACCTGATAATGTTTTATCAAGACCTAGTGCGAAGTCAAATCCGATTAATCCAAATGCTCCCATATAAACTCTTACTCCTATACCTACTGATCTTTTCAATTGGAACGGGCTGTAAGAACTCCATGAATTCCATACGTTACCTCCTTCAGCAAATGTCAATGCATAGATTTTTGCAGTCTGGCTCATTGAGATCGGGTATCTTAATTCTAAAGTAAATCTGTTATAGATTGTACCACCACCTGTCTGAGTAATATCATCTGCCTGACCTCCTTCTGTGCTGGCATTTTCATATCCTCTTAAAGGAATCAATTCTCTACCGTCATATCTACCTCCGAAAAGACCTGTACCTCCCATATAGAATCTTTCAAATGGCGGAGCTCCCAGTTTACTGTTATATCCGTCCATGAATCCCATTTCTGCAGAAGATCTCAAGACCAGTTTTCCAACGATTTCATTGTATACATCTGCCTTGAATTTAATCTTATAGAATTCCATCCACTTATACTTGTCAATAGCTGACATTGTAGAATAATCTTTCTTTTTAAACAATGAGTATGGAGGTGTCAGTTTTGCTGAAAGCTCAATATTGGATCCCATTGTCGGGAAGATTGGGTCGATACCTGCTGAGTTTCTGCTCAACCCTAAGTTCACACTGAAGTTATTGGCAGTACCATTCGTTTCTGTAGTATTTCCAAACTGGAATGGATAGTTATTGAAATCATACTTCTGGAACTGTAATCCTGTGTACAATGAGAAATAATCATCCGGCCAGTTCAATAGTCTGTTTAAACCAGCTGAAGCAGAGAAGATATTAAGCTTCTGAGCTGCTCCATATTGATCCGTATATCTTACTCTGGAGTTATTCAAACTTACAGAAAGGGCTGTTGCTCTTGTACCAAATAACCACGGCTCTGTAAATGATACCCCGTAATTTTGGAAATACTGTCCTGCCTGCACCTGAATAGAGAACGTTTGTCCGTCTCCCTGAGGTACTGGTTTGAAGTCTTTAAACTTAAGGAAGTTCTTTAATGAGAAGTTATTAAAAGTTAATCCTAAAGTACCAATGAAGCTGTTACCACCGTAACCTGCCTGCAGCTGTACTTGGGAAGATCCTTTTTCTACAAGCTTCCAGTTAATATCAACAGTGTTGTCCTGCTGGTTTGGCTGGATATCCTGTCCGATCTGCTGAGGGTCAAAGAATGACATCCCTGCTAAATCGAAATATGTTCTTTTAATTTCCGTTTTCTTGAATAGTTCTCCCGGTTTTGTTCTCAGTGCTCTAAGGATAACGTGGTCATGGGTTGTAGTATTCCCCTGCCATGTTACTTTATTCCAGGTAGCCTGCTCACCTTCATTAATTCTAACTTCAAGGTTTACAGCATCTCCTGATACCGATTTTTCAACAGGTGTAACATTGGAGAAAAGGTAACCGTTGTTCATGTAAACAGATTTGATATCTGAATCATCTTCTTTACCTCCATCTTCTCCAACTTTTTTGTTGAATCCTACTGCATCGTAAATATCTCCTTTCTTGTATCCTAATAATCTCTGTAAATATTCTGTAGCGTATACTGTATTCCCCGTGAATGTAACGTCCCCGATGTAATATTTTTTACCCTCATTAAGTTTTACATTGATTTCGTAGTTATTTCTTTTGTTTCTCCACACTGAATCTGAAACAATTTTCGCATCTCTATATCCCAGGGAGTTATAATAATTGATAAGACCTTGCTTATCTTCCTGATATTTATCTTCAATGAATTTTGAGGATTTCAAAATACCACCAATACCAAAACGTTTTTGTTTTGTTTCTTTGAAAGCTTTGTTTCTAAGCTTTCTATCGGTTACATTTTCGTTTCCTTCAAATTCAATATGATCAATCTTAATTCTTTTTCCCTTTTCTACATTAATAGTCCAGTCTACTAAAGCAGGATCTCCTGCGTTTACTTTATCCTGAATACTGATTTTAGCATCTGCAAAACCTTTCTTAATATAGTCTTTAGGGACATTTGTTTTAAGACTAGACACTAAGTTTTGAGTAATCTTAGTTCCTGGTTTAAGGTTGTTATCCTTTGCCAGCTTTTCACTCTTAGATTTACCAATTCCTTTTCCTGCAAATTTCACTTCTCCAAGTTCTTTCAGATCCTGCAGGTGAAATTTCAGAACGATTGTCTGTCCTTCAATGCTTTGAACATAAACTTCCACTTCAGAAAAAGATTGGGTATCCCAAAGTTTTTTAACAGCATTGCTGATTTTCTGTCCCGGAATGTCTACGCTTTCTCCTTTAGTAAGACCTGTAAATCTTAAGATCTGAGCTGGTGTATATTTTTTTACCCCATCTACAACGATGTCTTTAAGTGTATAAGTGCCTGCCTCATTTTCTGCGTGGACAGCATTATTTACTTTTGTGCTGTCTTGTGGAGTTACTTGTCCATAAAAATGTGCAGAAGCAGCAAACATAATGATGGGTAATAGTCTAAACTTCATTTTATCGAGTCTTTCTTTTCTTAAAATTTTATTGGCCTTTTACTTGCTCACCGGTTAAACCGTATCTTCTTTCTTTGTTTTGATAATCTACAATACATTGAAAGAAAATATCTTTGGTAAAATCCGGCCACAGAACATTTAAAAACTGTAGTTCTGCATAAGCGATCTGCCAAAGCAGGAAATTACTTATTCTTATTTCACCGCTGGTTCTGATCAGTAAGTCTACAGGAGGAAAATCTTTTGTATAAAGGTAGCTTTCAAATAAACTTTCGTTAATATTTTCTATCTCTACTTTTCCTTCTTTTACATCAGAACTTATATTTTTAACGGCTTCCAGCATTTCATTTTGTGAGCCATAGCTTATAGCTAATACAAGGTTTCCTTTTGTGTTTTCTTTTGTGAGTTCTACCACACGTTCCAACTGCTCTTTTACCAAAGCAGGCAGTTTATCAAGGTTCCCTATCACATGCATTCTCAATCCCTTGCTGAAGATTTCTTCTGCTTCAAGCAGTAATGTTTCTACCAGCAGGTTCATAAGGGTATTTACTTCTTCGGTTGGACGACTCCAATTTTCTGAAGAGAATGTATAAAGTGTTAAGTAAGGGATATTAATCTCATTACAGGCATTAATAGCATTTCTTACTGCATTAATGGCATTTTTGTGACCGAAAGTTCTTTCTTCGCCACGAGATTTTGCCCATCTTCCATTACCATCCATAATGATGGCTACGTGTTTTGGTAAATTCTCAGAATTTATTTTATCTTTAATCAACGACATATTATTCACAATAACATGGAGGCCTTCCGAACGAATACGTGAGCCCTAAGCTAAACGTATTCATCCAATCTTTAGATCTGCCATCTCCAATATTTCTCTTATTAATAAACTCTGTTTCTCTTTCTTTAGAAACCGCATAATAATTTCCTGACTGTAATAATGAACCTCCTGTTGCAGGGTCCAAAATATCAGCATTAAAAGAAGTTTTTACATCTTCGGAAAGAATCTTACTATGATCCAGCTGATCCGTCAATGTATATCTGAATGTAGCTTCTGCAAATATTGCCCAGGAGTGGTTGAATTTATACTTCAAACCTACCCCAAAAGGAATATGCATCGTTACTTTTTTCCCTAATGAATACTCTGTTCTTGTGGTGAAGTCCAATTCATTGATTGGAGCCTGCGCCACCCCATCTGCATCTCTTCTGAAATCATTCACAAGATTTGCTTTAGGAGCATCAAACATTAAAGCACCAACACCTCCGAAGATATAAGGGCTTAGCATGCTGATCTGCTCATTATTTACCGGGAAAAAGTTATACTCAAACATTAAACTCGCCTCATACACATTATTTTTTCCGTATGAGTTTCTATTTCTTCTATAATCTTCTTTCGCAGCTTTATCACTAAACTGAACCTGGTTGTATCCTAAATCCAATCTAACGGTCTGATGCGGGTTAAAATTAAATCTATATAACAAACCTCCATAAAATGGGATGCCCCAATCTGACACTCTGTTTAAATCCAACGGCTTCTGTAAAATATAATTTGTCCTTCCTACATCTCCCACTAGGTTACTCATACCTAGACGAACTCCCAATTCGTTTCTTTGTGCTTTAACACTTACCACTCCAAGGAAGGCAAGGAAGCTAAACAATAATTTTTTATTCATAAAAGAATATGGATTTATGGTTATTTTAAAATTTAATTTTTGCAAATATAAAACATTTTTATATTAATGATAATCTTAATGTTTAGTTAAAAATAAACAAAAAAACATAATTTGTTATAAAGTAAACGGCAAAGTGGCAAAAATATTCTTTTTTTCATAGAATGAAAATACATTAAATATGAAAAAACCCCCATTAAATGAGGGTTTAATGCTTTATTTTTTATTAAATAATACCTGTACTTTATTTCTGATCCTTATCAACAATGGTTCTTTATAATTTTTATCTTCATCAAAATATCCGTAACCATAGCCGTAGCCATAACCGTAACCGTAGCCTTGTTTTGTATTATAATCATTATAAACAAGTCCTAAATTGTCAATCTCATCATTATGATACTTATCCGTGATCATTTTCAGCATATACTTTTCTGTGTATTCATGGCGCACAACATAAATATTGGCATCAGAATGCTTCATAAGCTCATATGAATCTGCCACTAATCCTACCGGTGGTGAATCTATAATAATGAAATCATATTTTTCTTTCAGTTCTTCTATAAATTTGATATTTCTCTGGCTCATTAAAAGCTCAGAAGGGTTTGGCGGGATAGGTCCTGAAGTGGCAACATCCAGATTTGGGATTTTTGTTTTGTTGACAATCTGATCAATTCCCACTTCCCCGGTCAGATAATTTGAAATACCATATTTATTATCAATCTTGAAGTCTCCAAAGATTTTTGGTTTTCTAAGGTCCATTCCCAATAAGATTGTTTTTTTATCACTTAATCCAATTACAGATGCCAGATTAATGGAAATATAAGTTTTTCCTTCTCCTCCGATGGATGATGTGATTAATATAACCTTCCCTTTTTGATCTTCATTATCCATCAAAAATCTCATATTGGCTCTTATTCCCCTGAAGGCTTCTGATACGGATGATTTTGGCTGCTCCAGAACAGTAAGCATATTTTCATTGTTGTTATTTCCGATAACCCCAAGAAGCGGAATTTTTGTAGCACTTAAAAGGTCTTTAATATTTCGGATCTTGTTGTCAAACACCTCACCAATCAGGATAAATAATAGTGGAAGCAGTAACATTCCAGAAATAATAGCCGTTTTCGCCAATTTAACATTAGGCCCAATTGGTCTTTGTCCTAAATTTTTAGCCGGGTCAATGACCGTTATATCAGACTGATTGGTAGCCATTCTCATCTGGGTATCACTCTGTCTGCCCAAAAGACTGTTATAAGTAGCTTCAATCATGTTATAGCCTCTCTCTGCGTCCAGATATCTTCTTTCTTTTTCAGGATAAGTCGCTAAATCAGAATTGGCACCAGCCATTTCACGGTCTATCTTATTGATTTCTTCATAATATCGGTTATAATAGCTTCTCAAACTATTGGACGACCCCATTCTTGCCTCATCAATAAGCCTGTTGATTTCTCTCATAGGCTCTGATGACGGTTTATAAATAGTGGCCATTTCAGCTTTTTTGATATATAAAGCTTTAAGTTCAGAAACCGTTGCTGTGAAAACACCATCTTCAAAACCTGCCGCATTTGTTCCGATCATTTTATCAAAATTCTGAGACTGAAGTGTGTTCTTGATATTATTCAGAGAGCTGATTTTACTGATGATATCAGCTTTTTTAGCTTCAAGTTCTTTTATTTTTTCGAGAGATTTTTCATCTCTGTCTTTAATATTATAAAGTTTTTCTGAAGTCTTTAAATAATTAAGCACATTTGCGCTTGAATCAAGTTTTTTACGGATATTCCCAAGGTTGTCTTTTAAAAAAATATCCGTATTCTTATTAACGATATTTTTATCAGCAAGTCTTTTTTTCTGCAGTTCTGCAACAGATTTATTCAGGAAATTAACTGTACTATTAAGGTTGTATCCTTTTTTAGTAATAATCATAATAGACCTGATTTCTTTGTCAAAGTCTACTCCTGTAGTAGAAACAATTTCATCTACACTCTGGTTTACAGAGTTCAGATTGATAATAATATTATCCAGCTTAATTTTGGTAGCAACAGGATTTTGAAGCAGCCTGAATCTCAGGTTAGGCGAATTATACCACTCATTAATTTTGATGGTTTTATCTGCTGGTCTGCTATAAGCGTTAATATCCTGGAATCCTTCTACTTCATAGTTATATAAGTTCGTTGATTCTCCTTCTTCAGGCAAAACCACTTCATATGCTCCATTTCCTTTCGGTATCAATGTAATAGGATAATTGATCTGCTGAAGGTGCTTTTTATCAATCTGAAGAAAAACAGGTGAATCATCTTTGTCCAGGTAAGTAGATTTTATAAGCCCTTTGGTAGAATAGTTTACAAAAAGATCTAATTCTTTTACCAAAAATTCGTTATGAGATCTGGATAAAAGCATTTTCTTCAAATAAAGCCCATCCTGATTTCCTGTATCTCCCCAAATGAAGTTAATAGATTGGTTAGATTGAGTTGGCAGAAACTCCGAAGCTTTACTGGAGGTACTTAATGATAAGTCTGATGCATAAATATTTTGTGCATAATATTTACTGTATACCCACGCTATGGCATAGCCAATGATAAGCATTAATACAAACCAGTACCAGTTTTTAAGAATCCTTTTTAAAAAGTGTTCTAAATCAAATAAGGCAAATGTCCCGGATTTATCTTTCTGAGAATTAGTCTTCTCTGCAGTGTTTACTCTTTCTGGAATCATGGCTAAAGATTTTTAAGGAGTAAATAAATAGATAATGCAGTAGTAATTACAGAAACTCCTGTAGTCAAAGTCTGGATCGGGTCTTTTCCGAATCCATTCAAGCTTTTCGCTCTTGTATTCAGATAGATTTCATCTCCGTTCTGTATATAATAATAAGGAGAGTTCATAAGATCTTCACGGGTAAGATCTATTTTTGCAATTTTGATTCCTTCTGGAAGCTTTCTGTGAATAACGACTTCTCTTTTATCAATAGTTCTGTTCAATCCACCATTAATGGCCAATGCCTCAGTAATGGTAAGGGTATTTTTGTGGACTACTTTTTCGCCTGAAAGTCCTGTAGTTTCCACATCACCAAGAATATAATATGTAATACCGTCTGTATTCAGTCGTACTTCAGATTTACCTTCCTGGAAATTTTCATTTACTTTATCCTGTATTTCTTTTGTAATATCGTCAAGAGTTCTTCCTTCAGCTTTTACATATCCTATCCCGAACACATTGATATCACCATTGGAGTCCACCTTCAGTCCGTTAAAGTAAAAATTCATATTTCCACCTCTTCCACCTCCGGAATTAGCACTCACTACACCTGCTGCACTACCACCTCCTGATATTGCAGAACTTATTGCCCCTCCGCCGGTAACTCCGCCTGAAGTATTGTAAGAGGAATAAAACTGTGCAGCATCTCCTTTGGGAGTAGTTACAATATTAAGATTAAGGATGTCGTTTTTAGTAATCCTGTACACGGGAATATTGTACGGGATAAGACCTTCTTCGTTAATGACAAGACTTTCGCTTGGCTGCAAGTACCTCACATCTTTTGTTGTGATACATGAGGTAACTAAAAAAGGGAATATTAAAAATAAATATTTAAAATTCTTCATCATATTTGAATATTGTTTACAAAAGTAATATTTAATTGTTAATTTTTGTTATTTCTTAATCGATATAGCAAATCTGGCAGATAAGCTCCGAAAAAGCCTAATGAAATAATCACCAATAATAACAGATTGACATTAATATGTCTTAAATAATAAGCAACTCCCACAATCATCAAATAGTAAAGAATGATATAAAAAGTAGATCTTCTGTGGGTAAGATTTAGCTTCAACAGCTTATGGTGAATGTGATTTTTATCAGCGTCAAATGGTGATTTCTTATTGTAAAGCCTTATAAATATTACATTTAATGTATCTACGATCGGAAGAATCAGGATCGCTACAGCTACTACAGGAGCAGACTGAAGGTGATATCTTGGTACATCTACCAGGTTTTTATCAATAAAAATATCTATGAAACAAATGGAGGTAAAGGCCAGTAAAAAGCCAAGCAGCATAGATCCGGTATCTCCCATAAATATTTTACGGGTACGGTAGTTAGACAGGTTATAATACAGAAAAGCCAATACAGTCCCGATAATAACAACAGATAATACCACCAGCGGATAATTATATTCTCCCAACCGGTAATAGCTTATTCCAAATAAAGCACTGCAGATTACAGAATAACCGCCTGCCAGTCCGTCTATCCCATCGATCAGGTTGAAAGCATTGATCAGAATAATAAAGGTGGTAATACTGAACAGTACACTTACAAAATACTGCAGTTCATACACACCAAATATCCCAAATAAACTTCTTATTCTAATATCTGACCCAATCACCACCAGTGAAGACACTACAATTTGTGCAACAAGTTTTTTATAAGCCCTCATTACAACAATATCATCCATTACCCCTACATAAAGCAGAATAATCAATGAAGCAAATAAAAATTTGTAGAGGTCAAAAAGCTCATAGGCAAAAATAGAAGCACAAATTCCAATTGAATAGAAAATAGCAATTCCACCAAGGTTAGGAATTTCTCTAAGATGCGAACTTCTTATCCCAGGCTCATCCATCAGATTCTTCCTTCTTGAGATCTTGACGATGGTAGGAATAGAGAAAAAAGTAATTAAAAAGGCGAATACGAAACCAAGTCCTATTTTTACATAGAAAATAGGTATTCCCGATCCGCTTAAGAACAATTCAAAATTTTTCATTCTTTCTTATTCAGCACTTGTCTCTCTCTCAATAAAAACTCATCATGTAGAACTTATAAAGAACTTCATCATCATTTTCTACTGCTCGAAACAATAGCACGTACATTTGTGTTTATTAAATTAACTTCCTTATCAATCTTTTCTGTCCTCCAAAAAACAGCAGATAAAAAATTTTTTTCTTCAAAGGCAAAGATAAAAGATAATTCTTACCAAAACGACTATACTTCAATATATCTTGAATTTTTATTTGTCTTTCCTTCATAAAAAGGACCAGCTGCTCAGACATACTATAAAATATTTCTTCTTTTTTCACAAAGGCCAGATAAGCCAGAAATGAATAAACTCCTTCAAAAATCTGGAAGTTTTTTAATTCCTCTTTTTTGTGAGAATATTGAGATTCGGTGAATACATTTTCCACATCGGCCACTGCTTTCAGCATATCAAGTCCTTTTTCCGTATGGGTCTTCGTAATAGAATCTGTACGTTCAAGATATTGATAATGGAAATTTTGGGTCTGGGCAATGGCATCACATTCCAGCAAAAGTTGTGGAATCAACTGAATATCTTCAAAATGAACACCTTTTTTAAATCTTCTTTGGTTAAAAAGTTCTTTTTTGAACAGCTTATTGCATGCAAAATAGCTGATATCCGAGAACACTGAAAAATTATTTTCAAGGGTTATTTTCTCGGGCATGTTTGGAAGCTGAGTCAGTTTTTGGGTAACCTTCCCGGTTTCGTCAACTTTCTGAATATTGCAGATCACCATTTTTGCCTGATGTTTTTCTCCTAAAAGAAACATTTCTTCAAACATTGTCTCGGAAACATAATCATCACTGTCTACAAAACCTATATAATCTCCGGAAGCTCTGTCAAGCCCAAAATTACGGGCATCACTTAAACCTCCGTTTTCTTTAGTAAAAGCTTTTATTTTTTCCGGATATCTCTGTGCATATCCTTCAATGATTTTTCCAGAATTATCTTTACTTCCATCGTTCACTACAAGAATCTCAATATTAGAGAGGCTCTGGTTCACCAGGGAGTCAAGGCATTTTGTCAGATAATTTTCGACATTGTAAACAGGAACAATAATGGATACTTTTGGGGGAGCATTTGTCATACATTAAATTTTCGTCAGTCTTGCATTCAGCCAGCCTTTTTTAGCTTCATCAAAATCCTTTCTGGAACATGGAATGCAGTTTTCTATATTTTCATCATCGCCAAAATACCACAAATTACTGAAAGTATCACGCTTGAAAGCATATTGCCTGTCATCTATCAAAACATAGAACAGTTCATAATGCCTTTCTTTCGGATGGGAATGCTGAATATTGATTCCTTCAATCAGATACCATAACATTTGTGCTAAAAGCTGGTGGTTCAACTGGTTTTCTGAATAAATATTATAATTAAAAATCCCAACAGATTTCAGATTTTCACTTAATCCGATTTCTTTCATGTAGGCACAGATCTCTCTTCTGTTGAGTCCATTGACCTGTGGATTCATAGAAAAAGGTTCGCTGAAGCTTTCCACAGCATCACAATTTACGGTCACCAGATCTGCTTTTCTGAAGAAAGGTTCTGTTTTTTCTGTAGAATTCATCATTTCAGCGAGACGGATAATATCAAACTCTACTTCTTTGATCAGTCTTACAGAATCCATTTCATTCAAATGCTTCTGATATCCTAAATGGTGGTAATTTTTAATAGAGAAATTCTTGGCTCCGAAAATTTTGCCTAGAAAAGTATGTTCATTGATTGTTTCACCCTGTTGAAGGGAAATAATATTACTGATTTGGGTATAATTGATATTTTTCTGATGAAAATTCAAAGCAGAAAATAATGAGAACGCAAAATCATTGGATCCACCCACAATCACCGGAATTGCTCTTTTGTAATGACATGCCGACAGTACTTCCTGCAAAATATAATGGGTATCCTGAACAGATTTTCCAGATACCAGATCCCCGAGATCTACAACAGGAATTTCAAAATCCATCTGCGAAAGTTTATAAAACTCGTTCCTCACTGCTGTAAAATCCTGCACTTCTGCATCTCCGCCCACACCTCTGTAATCAGACACAAACAAAAGAACAATACTGTCTTCTCTGATATCTTTTGTAATCCGATTTCCTATCTGCCAGCTTTCTGTTTTGAAATTTCTTGGTGAAATGATAAAGTCTTCGAAATCCATATTTTAATTTGAATGTAATAATTGATTAATTGCTTGATATAACAAACATACAAAAAACATGGGAACTGAGCAGAATGTGGTATATTTTGTTCATAAAAAAGCCCTCAACATCTTTTAATAGCTTTATATTTTCGCCAACCTTATTTTTCATCAACCTTATAAAAACAAATCCGCCTCACATATTGTATGAGGCGGACTTTTTTATTATAATTCGTATGTTAACTAATTAGCACTTTCCGAATGATTGGCTGATAATTGTTATTCCGCCTATAATAATTGTAACTCTGATTCCTGTTGGAATTCCCCAGGTAGTACATATAGATAAACAAGCCTGACCAGCTGTTCCATTAGGAATACTTAAGGGTATACTGAAACAGTACTTCCCAAAACCTAATGGTAAGTTGATACAAACTTTGTTGTTCTCAACAGTAATTGAGATACACTCTGCTGTTACAAGAAGATAACCTACACTGGCATTGGCAAGGCTTAAGTCTGTGTCTGCTCCTGATGAACGAAGATTTGCCTGACTGTCTTCGTGTGATCTTTTTGCCGCTTCTAATGCGTGCGAGATAGCTTCTTTGCTAAAATTAAATTCTGACATGATTTGATAGTTTTGTTTTTCTTACTCGTTTGGCTTTTCAGAATCCGCCTCGTTTTTAAAGTGGTTCCTGAACTCCACCGTCTGTAATATTACGATGTAAATCTATAGAATTAAAATACTGAATATCACAGTCTTAGTACTGAATTTTTCATTTGCGTATTTATACTTAAAGCTAAGTAATAAGCGTGTATAGATATTAATTCTCAATACAGAGAAATTTATTTAGTTATTATCTTGTTATAATTTTTGCATTTTTTGAAGTGATTATAAATGAAAAAACACAAGTTAAAAACTCATGTTATCACTTATTATCTTACTTTATAAAAACAGAAAAAGCACAGACCAAAATCTGTGCTTTCATATTTTAATAAAGACTATTTATTTCTTAGCTGCAGGTTTCTTGGCCGCAGGTTTTTTAGCTGTTGTAGCTGCCTTCTTAGTTGTGGCTGCTTTTTTAGCTGCAGGTTTTTTCTTTTCTGCAAAAGCTTTAGGATCCTGATCTGTAATCCATTTTTTAACCTCATCTAAAGAAAGCTCTTTCAACTCATCTGCTTCATATTTTGTATCATCTGCTTTCTTCGGAATTTTGAACATTGCCTTTCCGAATTTGATGAAAGGTCCCCATCTTCCGTTTTCAATGGAAATTTTTTCTTTTTCCCACTGCTGGATATATCGGTTGGCTTCTTTTTCAAGCTTGGCATCAATTAATTCATTGATATCGCTTTGAGAAAGATTTTCAAAGTCATATTTTTTTGGAACATTTACGAAAATAGCTTTGTATTTGATAAATGGCCCGAATCTTCCTGTTCCTTTCGTTACCGGCTCACCTTTATAGGTGGCAATTGGAGCATCAGCAATTTTCTTTTCATTGATGATTTCTTCTGCACGTTTCTGATCTACAGAAAGAGGGTCTTCTCCTTTTGGAATGCTGATATAAGTTTCTCCCCATTTCACGTAAGGACCAAATCTACCAACCCCTACAGAAACCGGCTGTCCATCAACTTCACTTAAATCGAAAGGAAGTTTGAATAGTTCTAATGCCTCTTCAAAAGTAATGGTAGCAATATTCTGACCTGTCATTAATGAAGCAAAAATTGGTTTCTCTTCATCATCAGTTTCTCCGATCTGGATCATCGCTCCAAATCTTCCGATTCTTGCATGAACATTTTTACCAGTTTTCGGATCTACCCCTAATAGTCTGTCTCCTGTTGCACGGTCTGCATTTTCTTCTACATCTTCGATTCTCGGGTGGAATTTTGAGTAGAAATTCGTCATCATTTCTTTCCATTTCTGGTCACCACTTGCAATTTCGTCAAAACTTTCTTCTACTCTTGCCGTGAAACCGTAGTCAAGAATTTCTCTAAAGTTATCAGTCAGGAAATCATTTACCACTTCACCTATATCTGTGGGTAAGAATTTATTTTTATCACCTCCGAATTTCTCTTCAAGAACTACTTTTTTGATCTTATCCTTGGCTAAAGACATTTTGATCACTTCACGGGTATGCGGCTCGATTTCTCTCTTATCCACATATTCTCTATTCTGAATCGTCTGAATCGTCGGAGCATAAGTAGATGGTCTTCCAATCCCTAATTCTTCAAGCTTTCTCACCAATCCGGCTTCGGTATATCTTGCACTTGGTCTTGTGAATTTTTCAGTAGCGGTAATAGTTTTATAGTTCAATACCTCTCCTACACTTACTTTTGGCAGTAACTTATCATTGTTTTCCTCATCTTCATCTTCTGTCTTCACAATACCATAAGCTTTCAGGAAACCATCAAATATGATCACCTCTCCCTGTGCTTCAAAATGATGGGGTAATGATGCATTCCCGATTTCGATCACAGTCTTTTCAATTTTCGCATTGGCCATCTGAGAAGCCAGTGTTCTTCTGTATATGAGTTGGTATAGCTTATTCAGCTGTGCATCTCCTATACTTTTCACTCCAAAATCCGTAGGACGGATTGCTTCGTGAGCTTCCTGTGCGGAAGCAGATTTTGTAGTATAATTTCTTGGAGAAGAATATTCTGCTCCATATTCTGATGTAATTTGTTTTTTAGCTCCTTCAATTGCTTCCTGAGAAAGGTTTACGGAATCTGTTCTCATATAGGTAATGTACCCTTCTTCATACAGCCTTTGTGCCATACGCATGGTATTGGTTACATTATACCCAAGTCTTGAGGAAGCCTCCTGCTGTAATGTGGAGGTTGTAAATGGAGCTGAAGCAGAACGGGTACCCGGCTTGGTTTCAACATTCAGAACTTTAAATTCTGTAGTTTTTGCCTGCTCAAGAAATTTTTCTGCATCTTCTTCTTTTTCGAAGTCTTTTTTCAGTTTGGCAGCTATTTCCTGCTCTGTTTTATTTAAAAAAATTCCGTCAAGTTTAAAACTTGCTTTTGGTTTAAACTCACGAATCTCCTTTTCTCTTTCAACAATTAATCGTACTGCTACAGATTGTACTCTTCCGGCAGATAATCCAGGTTTTACTTTCTTCCATAAAACGGGTGACATTTCAAAACCTACAATTCTGTCCAGCACTCTTCTTGCCTGCTGGGCATTTACTAAGTTCTGATCTATATCTCTCGGATTGTCGATTGCTTTTAGAATGGCGTTTTTGGTAATCTCATGGAATACAATTCTTTTTCTGTTTTCAGGCTTCAATTTCAGCTCATCCGCAAGGTGCCATGCAATAGCCTCTCCTTCGCGGTCCTCATCGGAAGCGAGCCATACCATATCGGCTTTCTTTACTGCAGCCTTTAATTCGGTTACCAATTTCTTCTTGTCTGCGGAAACTTCGTAATCAGGACTGAATGTAGTAAGGTCTATCCCCATTCCTTTTTTAGGAAGGTCCCGGATATGCCCGAAACTGGATTTCACTTCAAAATCCTTTCCTAAATATTTTTGAATAGTTTTTGCTTTTGCCGGGGACTCTACGATTACTAAATTTTTCGACATTCTAACTAAAAATTTTTGCAAAAGTAAAGCTTTTTTATTATATACTTTTTGTAAAACGGGTTTAATTTAACAATCCAGATGGTTTATACCCCTTTTCAGCACCCATTTTTTAAAGATTCAAGCCCTTTGTAGTATAGGTTTTAGAGAGTTATATAGTTATCAACATTTTATGATATAGAATTTTTCATCAACCATCATAGATGTAAAAGATATGCTTACCTATAAAAAAGCAGAACAAGGGATCTCATTCCGCTTTTTAAATCCTCATTTCCGGAATTTATCGTTTTATAATTTTGACAACTGCTTCCGAATTATTTATTCTTATCAAATACACTCCTGCATTCAAAGATGACAGGTCCGTCTGATTATTTATAAACTGGCCAGACTTCACAATCTGCCCCAAAGCATTAAAAATCTGAAAATGATATTCTTTGTTTTCCGAAGCCTTGATATACAAAATATTGGAAACCGGGCTTGGGTATAGAATAATCTTATTGTCCGTCATTTTAAATTCTGCATTAGCAGTACTCAAAGTTGAGCCATTAGAGACTACTGTGATTCTGGAAGCAGGTCCTTCTTCATTGCCGTTTGCGTCATATTCTATTTTTACACATCGGCACCCCACACCAAAATATGGATCATTATTATCATGAAAAACCATCATCCTGTTGGTAGTAGAAGCTGCATCAAAAAGTACATTAACAGGTCTTCCCAAATAATTTGAATTTAAAGCTGCTGTCCATACAGCAGGGTATTGAAAATTGAGAATATTAAAGGTTCCTTGTGATGTCTGATTGGCAATTACACTTCTGAAACCTCTTGATCCGGAATCAGGGTAGTTTCCTAAAGGATATGCAGGATTATTAAAGATATATCCTACGGTGGCATTGGCAGAATTTCTCACTCTGGTTCCTAAATAATCAGTGGCTATATTATATGATGTAGCTATGTTTTTGTCTTTTTTATACCATGGAGTCTGTCCGAAATCACTCCCCGAAACCAAAGCAACATTCATCAGATCGGGAATTCGCCAGCCTTCCGGGCAAGGATCGAAAGGAGATTTCTCTCCTCCTCTTCCCCATCTGTCAGGAGCCAGGTTTGGTTCTGTTGCCAGCCAGTCAGTTCCGTTAGTATAGTTGGGTGTTGCGCTGTTATAAGGAGCAAACGTACTTGGAATCATATATACCAAAGGATTTTTAACGGAATAAGACAGTATCTTGGAAATCTTTTCTACCGGCTTATCTGTACTCTGCACATTGGATGCAGCAGCGTAGGTATTGTAAGGCACTATATAACTACCGGAAAGATTGTTATAATCAGCTGAAGTAAGCACAGCATAGGATACTGTTCCATTTGCAGCAGCAGTTCCTAAAGAAATATTGTAGAAATTTCTGTTATCTGCATTTTGGAATGCAGGAATAGGATCTTTTCTTCCCCATTGATAGTGCAATCCCGTAGAAGCACGTATCTTCAGCAGCTCTTCGGCGGTGGGTGCAAGAGGATTTGCAACATTAGGAAAAGCATCTGTTGCCCCAAGATTACGATCCATGAAAGTGGTCTGCAATATCACATCCGCTTTGTTCACATAATTCACATAATTCGCTACTACTTCAGGAGATTCTGTAGTATAGGTGTAAGACTGTATAGGAGAATCCGTAACCCAGATATGCCAACTCCAATATACAGGAGCTGATATACTGCCGTTATGTAGAGTCACCACGGCATTTCCACTCTGATCAGGAGCTATTTCTACCTCTATTTTTGAGTTAGCAATACCCTGCAGTGAAGAAGGCGACGGATTTACTATTGAAATTTTACTGATAAGACCGATATTCGTAGTCCAGAGAACATTTCCTTTTAAATTATTAAAACTGGAAGAGTTTAATATCTCAGGATTATTCAACAATTGACTTTGTACTGAAAATGCTTTACTCACTGGAATTTCAATGACAGCAGCTGCCCCGCTTTTAACAATCTGGTAGGTATTCGGGTTATCAATCCCTTCTTTATATTCTGTAGCAGCAGGCAGATATTCTGTAGGAAAATCATAATCATTGACGAGATATAAAGGGTCTTTTATACATCTGCATCCGTTCGCATCTGAAGTATACATTACTGACATGGGAAAGTAATAATAACGCCCTTTAATATTAGGATAATTAGCATCCGGAATATCAGGCTGCGTTTTATCCGGAATCATAGAAAGCCCTCTAACGGTAACTGCCGGAGAAGCATCGAACTGCCGGGCCATGGTAGCTGTCCACAATGCAATATGGTGCTGATCACTGTACTGCCCCAAATGAGCCCCTCTGATAAGCTGTCCATTTCCGGGAAAGATTCCCATATTGTACCCTCCAACAGCAGAAAGATCAAAACCAAGATTAGGATACACCTTAAATCCTGTCATAAATGCGGGAATTCCGGCATTGGTAGGTTTTATAATATGGTATTTATTGGTCTCAAAAACATTTTTCGCCATATTGGTTTTTACGCCGAAAGGTGAAAAATCTATTCTGATATCATCAATATAGGATCCGGAGGCAAGATTCGCTACCAGCATAGAGGGTATTCGCCATCCGTTGGGACAAGGATCATAAGAAGATTTATCCCGATAAGGTTTTGCTTTGTCATCGGTATTGTAAACAGCTTCTATTTTTCCCTGTGCATTATCAGACCAAAGGTTAAGCTCTGAAAGCCGGTTATTAGGCAAGGTTGTAGATTTCCCAAACCAATTGACAGGCAGATTGACATTATTATTGTAGTAAGCCTGACCGGAATTGTCCTCTTTATTGACATAGATAAGACTCAGCGGATTTTTTACAGAAAGTCTTAAGTTATTGGTAACCTCTGCTCCGGAAAGTAACACGAATCTCCTAAGATCATCAATACTTACAGCATTGATCATATTTTTTGCTCCTCTATGTCTGACTCTTCCTATGGATCCCGAAGCTTCATAGAAGTCATTCCCTCTGGTAACCAATGGCGGAATTGGGTCTTTTCGCCCCCACTGGTAAAGAAGTCCTATACTTTTGTTCCAGTCTGACACGGTGATGGAGCTTGTAAGTGCACCCAAATTCCTGTCCATCCATTTCCAATCTGTATCCGGAATCACTTCAGTTGTGCCATCTGACTTCATCCTTTTAATAGTATTGAAACTTCGATAAGTCGTTCCATTTGTAGGATCATCAGTAACCCAGATATGCCAGCTCCAATAGATTTCTCCATTTACCTTAAAGGCAACCACGGCATTTCCTTTTTTTGTTTTATTGACAGGAACTTTGATCTTCGCATCCTGACCTGTCCCTGTTATTTCGAGAGCATAATTTACCCCTGATTTTATCAGACCATGAACATCTTCCCACAGTACATCTGCCGTTACAGCTCCTGCCGGAATGCCATTTCCGTTGAGATAGCCGCCTCCTTCCCACATAGCATATGCTTTCTTTACGGGAACCAGCAAGCCTTCACTATTCTGACTAGGGTCAAAGATGTAGCTGTTAGGAGCTTTTTTCCAATCCGGGAGTAATAATTTTGCCCTTTCACGCACCGGTCTGGTGAGTGAGTCTATATTATGAGTACTCAATACATCATGCTCAACTAAGGGAAGATATCCTCTAACATTACCTTTAGAACAAATTCCCAACGATATCAGGCAGATAGCTGCCGCTAATTTTCCAACTAACCTTTTCATATCTTATGGATTTGAGTGTTATCAAAATACAATTTTTAAGCCCTCATCAACAAAAATAGATTTATTTTATAAATAAAAATAAAATATTTATATTATGTTATTAATAACATAATTAAAAACCTTATAAACAGTACAAATCCAAACAATCACTTTATATAAAAAAAGACAGCTAAAAAGCTGCCTTTATATTTTTACTTCCAAAATACTATGGAAGGATATGGTTTTTGTAACGTTCTATTGAAAATCGTCCCGCCTTGATATTATTAAAGAGAGAGAAGACAACAAAATTGAAGACAACGAGTGAGATAATAAATGCATAAATCATGTTCTTGGTCCTTGCAGAAACAACATACATGGCATTTGGAATAATGATATATGAGAACCCAATGAATGCTCCTGCAAGCCTCGATGAGAAAATAGGGTTATTTCTAAAGATAAAATACATGCAAATTCCAGCCACTGCATAGTTTCTATGGTATTCATAATAAGGGTACAGCTCTTTCATCTTAGTATCAAAAACAAAAAGAAAGAAAGTCAGGATCGCCATCATTACTTCAGGAATACCGACACCACCGTTCAATCGCTGTACCGTTTCATCCATATATCCGTTGAAGCCTTCTACAAGCGTACTATTCGAGGCCATCCCATCCAAGAGCCCCCCAAAACTTCTGTATATTTCAAACGGAGACAGGAAGACAGAGCCAATGATCATAACCAGCATCACTGTTTTGTTCAGTGGAACGCGGGCCAGCCAATACATTGGCAGGAATAAATAACAGACACTATGGATACCTGATCCTATAAATATGAAAAATAAGTAATGCCAGAATTTCCGTTCTTTGATATACCGTATCGCAAAGTAAACGATAAAGGTCCCCAGATTTTGTCTGATCTGCCCACTTTCCCCAATAAAAAAGTTGGGGATAAACATAAAAAGGGTAAAGGTAAATGGATAAAATGTATTGTCTTCTGTATATTCTACTTTAAAGATCATCGCAAAAATAGCAATGACCAGCGTCAACATATAAAAAGGGGCGTTAAAAAAATTGAGGAGTATTTTATTAATCAATGTATACAGCCATTCTACATCCAGATTTTCAGATCCTTCCATATGGAGCATCTTCATAAAGATACTGTAATAGCTTTTGGTATCAGAGTAAATATAAATCCCTTTGTAACTTCCGTAGTCAGGACCTACCTCATTTCTAAGACCGGCAATAAGAATGAAATAAACAGCAAGGAACCAGAACCATTTTTTATCAACTTTTTTTCCATACACCTCCTGAATACTGAAGAACAGCATATAGACAATTGCAATAATATAATATGGATGTAGTAAACTCATGTTAAATCTCTTATGTTTTTTTAAACTGATGATATGCTGCGATAATCCCCGTTAGAACTAAAGGCAGAAAAAGTCTCACCTCCCAAAAAAGGCCCACTAAAGTGATCATAATGAGGTAAGGAATTGAAAAGAAAAAATATTTTCCAAAAATGTTCCTGTTTTCTTCATCAGTACAAAGTCTGTATATAAAGTAAATCACAATGACGGCAAAAATCAATCCCGCAAGATTGAAAGGACTGGAAAAGTTCCTGTTGATGTAAAAGCCTTCTACAAATGTAGTTTCATCCTGAATAAGCAGTGCTCTTAATCCCAGATAGGGAACAAGAAAAGCTATAACCAGAGGTATTATTTTCCAGATCACCTGATAATTTCCTTTTTTCAACTCGGCAATATTGAAAAATATGGCGGCAAAAAAAGCGATATTCAGGCAGGCAGTCTCTCTTACCAATGTGGAGATTCCGATAAGACCAATGAGAATAAAAAAGAAGATATTTTTCCCGGTATCTAAATATTTTAATGTTAAAAATACGCCGGCCAGATAGCAGAAAAGTGCAATAGTATCACAATTTGTCGGTGCATACTGAGTAATTACGATAAAAAAAACAGACAAAAGATGGATAATTCTTCTTGCATTAAGATTGAGCAGAAGACCTGTGGACTTCATTTTAAATACGGCATTTAAGATCAGGGAACATCCAATAAAAAAAACACTATTCATCAGGAAAAGCCCATGATAGAACGGCGTTCCGTTTTTGGACAAAAAATCTTTAAAGAAAGAAAAAGGACCATTGATCAGATCATACATCAGATCTGTCATCTGCACACTCAGGTAATTGGGAATCACCCTGTAGGCGTATACCGAGGAAAATAAGAAGTCGGGAGTTGTTTCTGATGTTTTCAGTCTCGTATAGGAAGATTCAAATCCATAATAAGACATAGCAAACAGCAGAAGCGGAAGTACTATTACAAATAGAAATCCGTTTATTTTTTCATCATTTCTTTTCAACATATCTAAAACAGATTCTTATTTTTTAATAATAATTGTGATTTAAAATACATTTTTTTAAAGGGGAACTTTTGCAAAAGTAGAATATTTTTTCATTCTTCCTAGAATATTTTATTGATTTTCAGACAAAACTTATCTCTAACTATTTTGAACTAATGCTTAAAAAATTAAATTTGCAGACTTGATTCACATGCAATGCATCGTTTTTTTATATTTTTATATTATCTGATTTCCAGAAATAAAATCCTATCTGTACTTACAGCCTTAGGAATTGCTGTTTTATGCTTATTTTTTGCATCAAAGATCAATTTTGAGGAAGATATCAATCAGATCATTCCTAAAAATGAAAAATCTGATCTTACAGCAAAAGTTCTTAAGCAGCTTAATTTTTCGGATAAAATTATTGTTATTATAGAGAATAAATCTGGTGAAGACAGCTTCCAGCTTTCCGAAACGGCAGATACTTTTTTGCAGAAGATAGAGCCTTTACAAAAGTATATAGGTTCTGTTCAGGGCAAAGTGAATGATAATGAGATTTCGGAAACATTTGATTTCGTAAGCCAAAACTTACCCTTATTTCTTAATGAAAATGATTACAGGGAAATAGACCGCAAACTTCAGAAAGACAGCATTGCCAAGCAGGTAGAGAATAATTATATATCACTGGTTTCCCCAACAAGTCTTGTTACTAAGGAATTTATAAAAAAAGATCCTCTAGGACTTACTTTTTTAGGAATTAAAAAATTAAATGCCTTAAACATCAGCAAAGATTTCAAGCTTGAAGACAGTTATATTGTCACCAAAGACGGCAAAAACCTGTTACTTTTTATTGATCCAAAGAATAAAAGTAATGACACGAAAGCCAATGAAGTTTTTGTAGACCAGCTCAACTCAATAAAAGATGGTCTTAATAAACAGTTCAAGGGAAAAACAGAAACCAGTTATTTTGGTTCTCCGGTGATTGCTGTGGCGAATGCTAAACAGATCAAAAAAGACATTCAGAATACAGTAGTTATTTCTATGACAGTACTTCTGGTTCTTCTGATCTATTATTTCAGGAATTTCTTTACGCCTATCATTGTCTTTTTACCAACAGTATTCTCTGTACTTCTAGCCTTACTTGTTCTTTATTTTATTAAAGACAGAATTTCAGCCATTTCATTAAGTGTAGGAGCTATTCTGATCGGAATTACAATAGATTACGCCCTGCATATTCTTACCCATTACAAGCACAACAATAATATTGAAGAGCTTTATAAAGAAATCACCCAGCCTATTATATTGAGCAGCGCGACGACAGCTGTCTCATTCCTGTGTCTGGTTTTTGTACGCTCTGAAGCTTTGAAAGACCTGGGGATTTTCGCTGCTATCACCGTCATTCTCTCTTCAGTTTCAGCATTGATTATCGTTCCTCAGCTGTATAAACCCAAAGAAAAAGGAGAAAACCATAACACGAATTTCATCGACAAGATAGGATCTTATCCTTATGAGAAAAACAAACCTTTGATTATAGGGTGTTCTATCATCATTCTTGCCTGCCTTTTCGGATTCAGGCATGTAGGTTTTAATGAAGATATTGGTGATCTTAATTATATTCCAAAAGATCTGAAAATCAGTGAAGCCAAATTACAGAAGCTCTCGGATATTACTTCAAAATCTATTTATACGATCTCTTATGGAAATTCTGAAGAGGAGGCATTAACCCGTAATTCTGAGTTAAGCAGCTTCCTTGAAAAAGAGAAAAAAGAAGGTAAGATATTAAGTTACAATTCTATCGGAAATATTATTCTTTCAGAAAAAGACCAGCAAAAAAAGATTGAGAAATGGAACAGCTTCTGGAATGATTCTAAGAAAAATCAGACTATTTCTGAACTGGTCAGTAATGGAAACAAATTTGGGTTCAATGGTTCAGCTTTTGACAGCTTCAATGAAGCTCTGCATAAAAATTATACTGCATTAAACCTGAAAGACTATGAAAAGGTAAAGGCCCTTCAGATCTCAGAATTCATGAGCAGCGAAAATGGTTTTTACACCGTTTCCAATGTAGTAAAAGTGGATGAAAAGAAAAGAGATGCTTTCATTAAAGATATTGAAAAGAAACATGATGCTCTTGCGATTGACCGCCAGCAGATGAACGAAAATTTCCTCGGCTTGCTGAAGAGAGACTTCAATACGCTGATCAATTATTCTCTTTTAGCAATTGTTCTGACAATTATTGTATTCTTCAGAAATCTTGAACTCACCATTCTTACCATGTTCCCGATTGTTTTAACGGGTGTTGTAACCGCTGGAATTCTTTATTTCTTAGGATTGGAATTAAATATTTTCAGTACCGTAGTCTGTACACTGGTATTTGGAGTTGGGGATGATTTCAGTATTTTCCTGACCCAGGCGATGCAAAAAGAGCATACAACAGGCAAAAATGAATTACCTACCTACAGAACGTCCATTATTCTTGCTGTTTTCACCACCATTCTTTCGATTGGCTCCCTGATCTTTGCCAAGCATCCTGCGCTGCATTCTTTAGCATTAGTTGCCCTGATCGGAATGTTCTCCGTGATTATCATCACTTCTACCCTATATCCTTTCTGGTTCAGATTATTCATTACCAACCGGGCAAAGAAAGGTCTGTCGCCTATTACGCTCAGGTTATTTTTACGGGCTATATTTTCATTTTTATATTACGGATTGGGTGGATTGATATTTTCTGCTTTCGGAAGTTTATTTATTAAAAACTCCAAGGGAAGAACGTTAGATATTATCAAATTAATTCTCGCTAAGTTTTTGACATCAGTACTTTATTTAACCCCTTTTGTAAAGAAAAGAGTGATTAAAAATCCGTCAGAAGACTTCAGCAAACCGGCTGTCATCATTGCCAATCATACGTCTTTCTTAGATACGCTGGCGATTGCAATGGCTACCCACAAAATCATCTATCTGGTCAATGACTGGGTATATGAATCTCCTGTTTTTGGAAAACTGGTAAAAGCACTTGGCTTTTATCCCGTTTCACAGGGAATTGAAAATGGAATGGATAAGCTGAAAGAAAAAATTGCACAGGGATATTCTTTGGTTGTTTTCCCTGAAGCAGAACGTTCTTATACCAATGATGTCAAAAGATTCCATAAAGGAGCATTCTACCTTGCTGAGCAATTTGGTCTGGATGTTCTTCCACTTTATATCCACGGAAATTCTGAAGTATTACCGAAAGGAGATTTCATTATCTATGACGGAAGTATTACCGTAAAAGTAGGCAACAGAATAAGTAAAGACGATATGAGCTTCGGCAAAAACTATTCTGAAAGAACAAAGAAGATCAATGCTTATTTCAGAGAAGAGTTTGCAACACTAAGAGAAGAGATTGAGGATGAGAATTATTTTAAAAAGAAACTGTTCCTGAGCTACCTTTATAAAGACAGTGAAGTGGTAAATGAAGTAAAAGAAGACTTCAACACCAAAAAATCAGTATATTTCGAACTGAATAAGCATATTTCCAATGAAGCCAATATCCTTCACATGGCAGATGACTTCGGACAGAAAGATGTATTATTGACTTTATATCAGGCCAGCCGAAGAATTTTTTCTCTGATACAAAGTGATGAAAAAAGAGCAATTGCTGCGCACAGCTATCTGGTAAAAAGAAGAAAGATACAGTATATAAAAGACCTTTCGGAAGTGTCTAAAAAGATTGATGTTCTTTTGATCTCCCATGATCATTTCAGCTTTAATGAGATTCAGGTTCTTCCCGAGACCATCATTTTTGTCGACACAAAGAATGCTTCGTTTGAAAACGATAATTATACACTGGAATTTAGTTCTGAATCATTAAAAGTATTTAAAACTAAATAATAAATATGAAAAACATATTTTTGTAAACGCTAAAGAAAACTAATGAAGAAAAATATACTTGTCATATATTATTCACAAACCGGACAACTCGAAGATATCGTGAGAAACATAGCCAAACCTTTTGAAGCTAAAAAGGAGGCTTATGATATTACATATTACAACATTCAGCTAAAGGAAGATTTTCCTTTTCCCTGGCCAGGTGATGTTTTTTTCAATACATTCCCAGAGTCTTATTTACAGATTCCAAAAGAAATTCTTCCTCCTTCGGAAGAAATTCTGAACAAAAAGTACGACCTTATTCTTTTCGGATATCAGGTATGGTATCTCACACCATCCATTCCTATTATTTCATTTTTAAAGAGTGGTTATGCACAACGCATTCTTAAAGATGCGCCTGTAGTCACCATCTCCGGAACCAGAAATATGTGGATGCTCTCCCAGGAGAAATTAAAGGTATACTTAAGAGATTTACAAGCTAAACTTGTAGGGAATATTGCACTGGTAGACAGGCATGACAATTATACGAGTGTTTTGACTATTCTACGATGGCTTACAACGGGGCAGAAAGAAAAATCAGGGATGCTTCCCGCTGCAGGGGTTTCTGATGAAGAAATCACGGGCTCAGTAAAGTATGGCGAGATTATTGAAAGACATTTTAATAATAATGACCTTAATAATTTGCAGCCGGACCTTGTTAAAAACGGTGCCATTGAAATCCGTGCGTTTTTGGTACGGGTAGAAAAGGTAGGAAATAAAATTTTCACCGTATGGTCTAACCTGATTATCAAGAAAAAAGAGAAACGCCCATTGCTGATAAAATTCTTTAAGGTATATTTGATGGCAGCGATATGGATTATCTCACCTGTCGTTTTGGTTTTACACCTGCTTACAACCCCTATATTTTGGTTTAAAAGACAAAAACAAAAAAGATATTTACAAGGAATTAATTTAAAATAGAATGTACGACGTATTTATAACAAAAGCATCAAAATACTTACCCAATGAGCCGGTAGCGAATGATGAAATGGAGACTTATCTTGGGCTTATCAATGATGCGCCATCTAAAGCAAAATCACTTATCCTAAGAAATAATAAAATCACAACAAGATACTACGCTTTAGACAAAGAAGGAAACCCTACGCACTCTAATGCGCAGCTTACTGCAAAAGCAATTGAAGGACTTTTTGATGAGAATTTCAAAAAGGAAGATATGAAATTATTATCCGTAGGAACTACTTCACCAGACCAGATACAGCCTTCTCACGCTTCTATGGTACATGGTGAACTGAATATCGGAAAATCTATTGAGATTAATACTTCAACCGGCCTTTGCAACTCAGGAATGAATGCCCTGAACTATGGATTCCTTTCTGTAAAAGCTGGTGTGCAGGAAAGTGCTGTATGCGCAGGTTCCGAAAGAATGTCTGCATGGATGACTGCTGACAAATTCAACCACGAGGCTGAAAATTTAAAATTACTGGAAGAAAGACCTATCATTGCTTTCAAAAGAGAATTCCTGAGATGGATGCTTTCTGACGGTGCAGGTGCTTTCTTGTTGCAAAACAAACCGAGAGAAACCGGTATTTCATTAAAAGTAGAATTCATTGATTTCTATTCTTATGCACACGAAATTGAAGCATGTATGTATGCGGGATGTGACAAACTTGAAGACGGAAGCCTGAAATCATGGTCAGATTACCCTTCTGATGAATGGTTGAAGCAATCTATCTTTGCCATCAAACAGGATACTAAAATCCTTGATAAATATATCCTTGTAAAAGGAGCGGAAAGTCTAAGATCTTCTTTTGACAAACATAATTTAGATCCTGAAAAAATCGACCATGTATTAGCTCATATTTCATCAGGATATTTCAAAGACGGACTGAAGGAAGAGTTTGCTAAAAAAGGAATGGATTTCCCGGCAGAAAAATGGTTCTATAATCTTTCTGAGGTTGGAAACATCGGAGCTGGATCTATATTTATTGCCCTTGAAGAACTTATGAATTCCGGGACATTGAAAAAAGGAGAAAAAGTACTTCTTTGTGTTCCTGAAAGTGGAAGATTCGCTTACTCTTGTGCTTTACTAACAGTTTGCTAATGGAAAACAGACTGCCCACATCCGATAAAGATTTTGTAGAAAGCCTTATTCCGCAACGGTTTCCTTTTGTAATGGTACATGAGTTATCAGATTATTCTGAAAACCATCTTTTATCCGGTTTTGAGATCAAAGAAGACAATCTTTTCATCCAGGACGGATTGTTTCAGGCTTCTGGGCTTATTGAGCATCAGGCACAGAGTGTTGCCCTTCATACCGGATATAAATATTATCTGCTGGGAAAAGATGCCCCAACCGGGTATATAGGAGCCATCAAATCTTTTGAAGCTGAAATGCTGCCCAAAGTAGGAGACCAACTGAAATCTGAGGTAACCATCCTCAATGAAGTAATGGGAGTAACTCTTGTGGATATTGTTACCAAACTAAACGGTGAAGTGATTGCAAAATCTCAAATGAAAACCGCTGTAAAATAAACTGGAAATGGAAATAAAGGAAGAGAATATCATCAATATACACAACTTTTTACCGCATCGTGAACCGATGCTTATGGCAGACTATATTCTGGAACTGACCAAAGAAAAAGTAGTGACTTCCTTTGAAATAAAAGAAGACAATGTCTTTGTTCACAACAATGAGTTCGTGGAAGCCGGATTAATTGAGAATCTGGCACAAACCTGTTCATCAATTCTTGGACAAAGCTTCTTTGAAAATCCTGAAGCAGATACTAAAGTAATCGGATTCATTACCAATATCAAGAAGATTGAAGTTTTTGCCCTTCCAAAAGTGAATGACAAAATCATTTCCAAGGCATCTCTTATTTCACAGTTTGAAAACATCTGCCACATCTTCTGTGAAACATTTTATAATGACGAATTATTGATCAGAGCAGAAATCAACCTGTTTATTCAGGAGGTAAAATCGTAAAGATCAATTCAACATAGAATAAAAAAGCTGTACAAAACGTACAGCTTTTTTATTTTTGATCTTATGGCTTGTGAATATTTGTGCAATTCATTGGTGCCATTTGTGTTAAAAATATAGGTTTTGGCTAAAGCCAGGTGATTTTTTCTTTTTTGCAAGTGGGCTAAAGCCTACTTCTATTGAATTGATTACAACTGCCTTACAATAAAAAACATTTTTTATTTATTTAAAATTAAAAAAAACCATCATAATATAATTGAAAACCAATGAAATACAAATTAAAAACATCCTCACAAGAGGAATTATTTCACGTGAAACATTTCAAAGATCCGTGAAACTCTGATCATCAGGAAGAAACAGTTTAAAACAAGAAAAAAGCGGAACATTTCTGCCCCGCCTATGATTTACTTAAAGGTTTTATTTTTTTATAAAACAATAAAGTAGGATTAAATTTTAACTGAAGTATTGAATATCTCCTTAGATAATCACCTCGTAATCATTTCCGCCGCAAATCTGTTCTGCAGAAGAAGCAATATCAGTATTGACATTCACATTACGGATTTGACCATTAGTTCCATTAGCACATGAAATGTAAGCAGTTAATCCTCCTTTCACTTCTTTTAACTCATTCTTTGTAAGCAATTTTAAATTTTTCATTAATTTAATTTGTTTTTGATTATTAGTTTTTGTTGTTTAACACAGACAAATATAGATAAAACAATCAAATAAAAAATATATCCCTAATAATTAACAAAACTTTATAAATATCAACAATTTAACATAATTGGATTAGGTTATCAGTACCTCTAAATATGTTTGATACAGCCTTTGTGTCAAAGCAATAACTCACTCAGATTTAATATGATTTACATATAATGTATTTTCACTATTTTAGCCACCTGATTAGATAATCAAAAAAACAGGTGAATTTTATTTCATCTGAAATCTAAAAAAATGAACATTATTTAGATGAAAAAACAAGACTTACCTCAAGACGAAAGTAACCTGAAATCCGCCAACATGACTGAAGTTCTGTATGTAACGGATGAGAACGATAATTACACCACAGCAAACAGTACAGGCTGGGATGCCAAGAAAGCTGCTCTGGATGAATCTATGGAACTTATTCATGAAAGAATTGAGGAAGCAAAACAAAATGTTGCCAATAATACGGCAAGCCCTATCGCCTATTTTATGGAACTGAATAAAATGGATCTGGGTGTTCTTGCTTCTTACGTAGGATTATGGCAATGGAGGGTAAAAAGACATTTTAAACCCAAGGTATTTAAAACACTAAGCGAAACTGCACTGAAAAAATATGCCGATGCATTCGGAATTTCGGTGGATGAATTAAAAAACTTCAACGGAAAATAAATGAAATAAGGCTATATATGCCTGTTCATTTTCCAATGAAAAGATACAATCAGCAAATGAAATTAAACTTTGAACACCATCAGACTGCGCATTGCGAAAACGGTGTTGCTTCTAATCTACTGCTTAATAAAGGCTTAAAACTAAGTGAGCCTATGATTTTCGGAATTGGTTCCGGACTATTTTTTGTCTATCTCCCTTTTTTAAAGGTGAATTTTGCGCCGGGCTTCAGCTATCGTCCGATGCCGGGTGCTATTTTCAGTAAAGCAGCCAAAAGATTAGGAATTAAAATCAAAAGAGAAAAATTCTCAAACCCTAAAGACGCCCAAAAAGCTCTAGAAAGAAATCTGGAACAAAATATCCCTACAGGACTTCAGGTAGGAGTTTTCAACCTTACCTACTTTCCTGAAGAATATAAATTCCACTTCAATGCCCACAATCTTGTGGTATACGGAAAAGAGGACGGAAAATTCCTTATCAGCGACCCTGTAATGGATTATACAACATCCCTTTCCGAAGCAGAACTGGAAAAAGTAAGATATGCAAAAGGAGCGCTTCCTCCGAAAGGACATATGTACTATCCTATTTATGTTCCGGAAAATGTAAACCTTGAAGAAGCCATTAAAAAAGGAATTAAAGACACCTGCAAAAATATGCTGGCACCGGTACCGCTTATCGGCGTAAAAGCCATGAGATGGGTAGCAAAGAGCATCCCGAAGTGGGCCGAAAAGAAGGGAACAAAAGTGACCAACCATTATTTGGGCCAACTGATCAGAATGCAGGAAGAAATCGGGACCGGAGGCGGAGGTTTCAGATTCATCTATGGAGCATTTCTTCAGGAAGCTTCTGTTATTCTTAAAAACGATGAACTCAAGGAATTATCAAAAGAAATCACTTCCATTGGTGACCTGTGGAGAGATTTTGCTGTAGATATTGCGAGAGTTTACAAAAACAGAAACTCAAAAAGCAATATTTATAACGAACTTTCTAAAACGATGCTGCACATTGCAGATTTAGAAGAAGCTTTTTATAAAAAACTGAGAAAAGCGATCTGATATGGCAGAAAATATGATTGAGATCAAAAACTTATATAAGAAATACAAAAATTCTGATGAGTTTTCTGTAAATGATATTTCCCTGAATATCAATAAAGATGAAATTTATGGAATTCTCGGACCTAATGGTGCTGGGAAAACAACGCTGATTTCTATGCTTTCAGGATTGATAAAGCCAACCTCGGGACAATTCACCATCAATGGTTTATCTCCACAAAAAGAGGGTTTTAAAATTAGACAGATTATTGGAATTGTACCTCAGGAATATGCTCTATATCCTACTCTTACCGCTAAAGAAAACCTAATGTTCTTTGGAAGTCTGTATGGTTTGAAGCACAACCAGCTTAAAAAAGTAATTGATGAATCTCTGGAAATTATGGGGCTTTCAAAATTTGCCAATAAACAGGTAGGACAGTTTTCAGGAGGAATGAAACGTCGCTGCAACCTTATCGCAGGAACACTTCACAATCCTAAAGTCTTATTCCTGGATGAACCCACTGTAGGAGTTGATGTTCAGTCTAAAAAAGCAATTATTGACTATCTTTTAGATTTAAATAAACAGGGAACCTGCATTATTTATACTTCCCATCACCTTTCGGAAGCGGAAGAGTTCTGTACAAAAATTGCCATTATCGACCACGGAAAAATTCATGCAGTAGGAACACCTGAAGAATTGGTAAACAGAGTAGCAAGCGCAGAAAACCTTGAAGATGTTTTCATTTCATTAACCGGAAAAGAATTAAGAGATGTTGTTGTATAAATTGTGGAGAAGCTTCATTAAGGAAATCCTTCTGCTGAAAAGAGATATCGGAGGGATTGTCATCATCTTTGTGATGCCATTACTTTTGATTGTAACCATTACCCTTATCCAGGATTCTACCTTTAAAAACCTTGAAGGATCAAAGATTCCGATCATTTTTATTGATCAGGATAAATCTGAAGTTTCAAAAAATATAAAAGCTGAGCTGGAAAACAGCAAAACATTCCAGCTGCTGACCAATTTCAATGAAAAGTCTGCTCAGAATGCTGTTTTTTCCGGAGATTATCAGATGGCGATCGTCATTCCTGAAAATTTAACGAAAGATTTAAATTCAAATATTGATTCAAAAGTTCAGACCATTGTAAGTTCTTTCGGACTGGAAGGAGATTCTGCAAAAGTAAAAACAGCTGCCCCAAAGACCAAAGAAATTCATTTGTACTTTGACCCTGCTACCAATGCAGGATTCAAAAACTCAGTGATGAATTCTGTCAACAAAATGGTTTTTGAGATTGAAAATAAAAAGATTTACAAAGCATTTCAGGATCAGCTGGGAACCACGGAAAATCTTGACGAAAATAAAAACCTGATCAGTTTTAAAGAAATAACTCCCAAGAAAGGAGAAATGGACGTAATGCCGAATTCTGTTCAGCACAACGTTCCTGCATGGACTCTTTTTGCAATATTCTTTATTGTAGTTCCTTTATCCATCAATCTGGTTAAAGAAAAAAGTCAGGGAACAAGTGTAAGAGCGAGAATAAGCCCTACTCCATATTTTGTACATATTTTAGGTAAAACATTTACCTATCTTATCATCTGTATCATTCAGTTTTTACTGATGGTTGCAGTAGGAATTTATCTTTTCCCTTATATGGATCTTCCTGCATTTGATGTATCCGGAAAAATGTTCCAGCTTGTCATAGTAACGCTGTTTGCGGGACTGGCAGCTATTGGGTTTGGCGTTTTACTGGGTACTATTGCCGATACACAAGAGCAGTCTGCCCCATTCGGAGCGACATCTGTAGTAGTTTTGGCTGCTATCGGAGGAATCTGGGTTCCTGTATTTTTAATGCCGGAATTCATGCAGACCGTTGCTAAATTTTCTCCCATGAACTGGGGACTGAATGCTTACTATGATATTATTTTAAGAAACAGCGGAATTGGAGAAATAGCTAAAGAATTAGCATTCTTATTATTATTTTATATTGCCACCGTAGCTATTTCCATTTTTTACGAAAGAAAACTCCAAAATATTTAATTTATTTTTATGACAGATATTACCAGGAGTTTCCTGACGGCCAAAAAAAACAATAAAAATTCCGGAAGAAAACAAAATGCAGTCTAAAGAAAATATATTAACCTGTACTGAAGAAGTAAGAGTACGATTCAATGAGACAGATCCATTGGGAATTGTCTGGCATGGACACTATATCGTGTATTTTGAAGATGGAAGAGAAGCTTTTGGCCGTGAGCATGGCTTAACCTATCTTGATATTCAGAATGCAGGATATGTGACACCCATTGTAAAAAGTACCTGCGAACATTTTCTTCCTTTAAAATATGGAGAAACCTTCAGAATTGTAACAACGTACGTAAATTCGATATCTGCCAAGCTGATATACAGATATGAAATCTTCAACAAAGAAGATCAATTGGTTTGCAGTGGAGAAACAATTCAGGTATTTCTGGACAGTAACGGAAGCTTATGCCTGTACAACCCGGAGTTTTTTCAAAACTGGAAAGATAAAATGGGATTATCATGAGGAAAGAAATTTATATCACAGACTATAATTGTGTAACTCCTTTAGGCTTCAATGTGGATTCCAACTGGAACGCTCTTTTGGAAGGAAAATCAGGAGTTGCTTTACATAAAATCATAGACAATCAGGATGCTTTTTATGCTTCCATGATTGATTCTGAAAAACTGAATGAAGAATTCAACAGATTCTTTGCTCAGAATACCATCAATTTCACAAGACTTGAAAAAATGCTTCTTTTAAGCCTGCTTCCTCTTGTTGAAAAACATACTGTATCAAAGGACACTGCCTTTCTTCTGTCTACCACAAAAGGGAATATCAGCCTGTTAAAAAACCAGTCTGAATTACCTGAAGGCGTTTATTTATCAAAATTAGCGCAGAAAATAGCAGATTTTTTTGGATTTAAAACAAAACCAATCATTGTTTCCAACGCCTGTGTTTCAGGGGTAATGGCAATTTCTGTTGCAAAGAATATGATTCAGGCAGGAAAGTATAAAGATGCCTTTGTCATTGCTGGGGATGAGCTTTCTGAGTTTGTTATTTCAGGATTCAACTCATTCCAGGCTATAGGATCGGGACCTTGTAAGCCTTATGATAAAAACAGAAACGGAATCAATATTGGTGAAGCTGCAGCTGCAGTTTATATAACCAGCAATCCTTCACAAAACGAAAAATTCAGATTTAAAGTTCTGGGAGATTCCGCAATCAATGATGCCAACCATATTTCCGGACCTTCAAGAACCGGGGACGGTTTGTATGCCAGTATCAGCAATGCTATGGATGAAGCGAAGGTTTCTCCGGAACACATCGATTTTATTTCTGCCCACGGAACGGCAACTTTATATAACGACGAAATGGAAGCTATTGCCTTCAACAGAATGGAACTTCAGAATGTTCCTCTCAACAGTATGAAAGGATATTACGGACATTGTTTGGGTGCATCAGGGCTTCTTGAGAGTATTATCTCTATGGAAAGTGCTCTTCACAGGACTTTACTTCCCTCAAAGAATTTTGAAGAAATGGGAGTAACCCAGCCTTTGAATATCATCAAAGAAAATCAATCTGCAGAAATTAAATATATTCTAAAGACAGCTTCTGGTTTTGGAGGGTGTAATGCGGCTGTTGTACTGGAAAAATGTTAAATTGAAAGTGATGAAGAAAACGAACACCTGTACCGTAGAACATTCAAAGATAACCGTTGACGGAGATCTTATTTTTGAAAATCAAAGCGAAACTTTTCAGGAATTTGCCAAAGAAGCTTATAAAAGTCTGGATATCAGCTATCCAAAATTTCATAAAATGGATAACCTGAGCAAACTGGCTTTTCTTTCCGCCGAAACCATTTTGAAAGACGAAGATCACAGCAGAATGGCCATTGTTTTTGCCAATAGGTCATCCAGCCTGGATACGGATTTCAAATATCAGGAAAGCATCAACGATCAGGATAATTTTTATCCAAGTCCGGCAGTATTTGTGTATACTTTGCCCAACATCTGTGTAGGAGAAATCAGCATTAAGCACAAAATGCAGACTGAAAATGCTTTTTTTGTTCTGGATGAATTTGATGAAAACTTTTTAAACAACTATTCTGAACAAATTCTGCTATCCGGTAAAGCCGACAAAGTACTATGTGGCTGGGTAGAATTGTATCAGGAAAATTACAAAGCTTTTGTATATTTGCTAACCTTATAGAAATGTAACAATATAACAGTGTAATGATGTAATGATCTTCATGATTACTGAAACACTGATAAACAACTTAATTATGGAAAACTTAAAAACAGAATTGAAACACAAAATTATTGAAGTTCTTAATCTTGAAGATGTATCTGTAGAAGAAATCAAAGATACTGATCCGTTGTTCGGAGGAGGATTAGGATTAGATTCTATCGACGCTTTGGAACTGATTGTTCTTCTTGATAAAGACTACGGAATAAAATTAGCTGACCCTAAAAAAGGAAAGGAAATTTTCCAGTCTATTGATACGATGGCTAAATTTATCGAAGACAACAGAACAAAATAAATTAATACAACAGTCTAACAGTATAACGATGTGGTAATGATTAGTGAATTATCAGATTGCCACATTGTTATGTTATCTTAAACCATGAGTCAAAAAATTGCCATAACAGGAATGGGCATCATTTCCTCCATCGGAAACAATGTGGAGGAAAATTTTATTTCATTACAAACCGGAAAACACGGAATTTCGGATATCGAAATGTTTGAAACCCGTCATGCTGGAATCATTAAAACGGGTGAAATAAAATTATCCAATGAAGCGCTTGTACAGAAACTTCAGCTTGATGAAGACAATAATGTAACAAGAACTTCTTTACTGGGAATGATTGCTGCTAAAGAAGCTGTAGAAAGTGCAGGAATTTCAGATATCAATAGCTGCAGAACCGGGCTTATCTCTTCTACGAGCGTTGGAGGAATGGATATTACTGAAAAATACTTCTACTCTTACGAAGACTTTCCTGAAAAGCAAAAATATATTGATGCTCACGATGCCGGAAGTTCTTCATTGGCTATTGCAGATTATCTGGAATTAAAAGGTATGGTTTCCACCATCAGTACAGCGTGTTCATCAGCAGCCAATGCTATTATGATGGGTGCTAAGCTGATCAAAAACGGAATTTTGGACCGTGTCATTGTGGGAGGAACAGATTCACTGTCAAAATTTACTTTGAATGGTTTCAATACCCTGATGATTCTTACGGATTCCTATAACACCCCTTTTGACCACAACAGAAAAGGGCTGAACCTTGGGGAAGCTGCGGCTTTCTTAGTCCTTGAATCTGAAGAAATAGTCAAAAAAGAAAACAAAAAAGTCCTGGCTTATCTTTCCGGATATGGAAATGCCAATGATGCACACCATCAGACCGCATCTTCAGAAAACGGACAGGGAGCATTTTTAGCAATGCAGCAAGCTTTGAAAATCTCAGGATTAGCTAAAGAAAATATAGATTACATCAACGTTCACGGTACGGCGACTCCTAATAATGATTTATCTGAGGGAATTGCTATGATAAGAATCTTCGGCGAAAACCAGGTTCCTGAATTCAGCTCTACAAAAGCATTTACAGGACATACTTTGGCTGCAGCTGCAGGAATTGAAGCGGTATTCTCAATTTTAGCTATGCAAAACAATGTTATCTTCCCGAACCTGAATTTCAAAACAAAAATGGAAGAGTTTGACCTTACTCCTGTTACCGAACTGAAAGAGAAAAATATCAATCATGTGCTTTCTAACTCATTCGGATTTGGAGGAAACTGTTCTACCTTAATTTTCTCTAAATCATGAGTGCAGTATACATCAACAGTGCATCCTGTATCTCAGTTCAGGACACTTTAAACGGAAATATTCTTCAGAACCTTACTTCTGGGCATTCTTCAAATATCATCAAAGCGATAGAACCTAATTACAAAGAATTCATTCCGCCAGCCATGATCAGAAGAATGTCTAAAACGGTAAAAATGAGTTCCGTAGCCTCGCATTACGCTTTAAAAGAAGCAGGTATCAAACAACCGGATGCCATCATCATAGGAACCGGAATGGGTTGCTCACAGGATTCAGAGAAGTTTCTGAAAAATGTAATTGATAATCATGAAGAATTCCTTACGCCTACCTTTTTCATCCAGTCTACGCACAATACCGTAGCAGGACAGATTGCTTTGGGATTACAGTGCCATGCTTACAACTTCACGTATGTAAATACTTCTTCTTCACTGGAATTTTCATTGTTGGATGCTCAGCTTCAGATCAATGATGGTGAAGCGGAAAATGTGCTTGTAGGTTCTACAGATGAACAGACAAACAGAACAATGGAGCTTTACTGTTTAAATAATACCATAAAAAAGGAAACTGATCTTCCTGCCGATTATTTGCATTCCACTACCAATGGAGTAGTTTGGGGTGAAGGCGCGAGCTTCTTTGTGATAGGAAAAGATAAGGCTGAAAATTCTTACGCAAAGCTTAAAAACATTCGTATCAGTAATAAAGTAGATTTGGATGAAGTACAGGATTTTATCCGGAATTTCTTAACTCAAAACAATCTTTCTACTCATGATATTGATGCTGTTATCTTAGGATTCAGTGGAGATGCGGATTCTGATATTTATTATACCAAAGCAGTGAATCTGTTTCCGGACTCATCTTTGCTTTATTACAAGCATTTGAGCGGAGAATTCAATACAGCCAGCGGTTTTTCAACATTTATGGCCTGTCATATCCTTAAGGAACAGCAGATCCCGGAAATTATGATGATCAATTCTGAGAAAAAGGAAAGTGTAAAAAATATACTTCTTTACAATCACCTGGCAGGAAATGATCACAGCCTGGTATTATTGGAAAAGGCATAATTGTTGAAATTGAAAATTACACGGTGTATTTGTCATTCAGAGAGCGTGGAATCTGAATTAGTCCAGACTCCTACGGAGTGACAATGGTGTACAATAAATATTATGACCATACAACTCATAATAACAAGTTCAACATAAATAAACCACAGCAATGAAACACTATCCATTCATCCTGTTTTATCTCTTCTGTAACGCTTTTATTTATGCGTTCCACGGAAGTTTTTGGGTATATCTGTTTTGTTTTTTTGCTTTTTCTGCGGTGGTAGTCTGGGGCTCTTTTGATATTGAACTGGGATATTTTGTCAACAGTATCACTCATAAGCGTACAAAGATCAAAGAAGTTGCTCTTACTTTTGATGATGGCCCAACTGAATTTACACCAAAATTTTTAGACCTGCTTAAAGAACATCAGGTAAAAGCCACCTTTTTCTGTATTGGAAAACAGGTTGAGAAGTATCCTGAAACATTTCAGAGAATCATTGCAGAAGGTCATACGATCGGAAATCATACCTTATCACATGCCAATTCCACAGGATTTTTATCTGCTTCAAAAATGATTGAAGAAATTGAAAAATGCGACGATGTCATTAAAAACTCGGGAAATATAACAACCCATCTTTACAGACCTCCTTTTGGAGTGACGAATCCCAATATTGCAAAAGCGATCAAAAGAACGCATAAAGTAAGCATCGGATGGAATGTAAGGTCTTTGGACACCATCATTGATGATGAAAAGAAAATCTACAGCAGAGTTACTAAAAGCTTGAAAAAAGGAAGTATTATCCTCCTTCATGACACTTCGGAAAAGACCTTCCGCGTGCTGGCAGATTTATTAGTATTTTTGGAGGACAAAAAATATTCAACTTTTACGGTTGATACAATTATAAATTCAAATAGAAATGATTAAAAATATTGCTTTAGGAGCATTCTTACTAGTTTCCGGTTTCTTTTTTGCACAAAACGCGGCCATGTCAGGAGCTGAAGCCAAAGCATTTGTGTCGAAAGTATCTTCGGAGACTAAAGAGATCAAAACGTTACAGAGTGATTTTACCCAGACAAAAAAAATGGACTTCCTGGATAAGAGCATTGTTACTTACGGAAGAATGTCCCTGCAGACTCCCAACATGCTGAGCTGGAAATATACAAAACCTTATCAATACAGTATTGTTTTTAAAAGCAACAAGATCTTTATCAATGACCAGGGGAAAAAATCGTCTGTAGATGCCAAGAGCAAAACATTTGAAAAAATCAATAAGCTGATTGTAGGAAGCTCAAACGGAACGATGTTCAATGATCCGGAATTTACCGTAACTTATTTTAAGAATGGAAATTACAATATCGCGAAGTTTATTCCTAAAACATCACAACTGTTGAAATACATCAAACAGATCGAGCTGTATTTCCCAAAGAACCAGTCGACGGTTTCTCAGGTGAATATGACCGAGGCTTCCGGAGATACCACGAATATTGTTTTCAAAAACACCAAGATCAATGCTTCAATTCCTGCGTCAGAGTTTACTTTATAGCCTGATCCTGATTCTGGCTGCTTCCTGTAAAACGTACAAGTTAACAGAAGTAAAACCTGTTTCCTCTTCTGAAAAGATGGTTGAGAATTTATACTTTTCTTCAGGTGAAGATTATGTATACAAATGCCAGATGGACATTTATAAAAACCATGTGAGCGGAATTCTGATCATCAAAAAACTGAATGAAACAACGCACCGTGTCGCTTTAACATCAGATTTTGGGAATAAACTGATTGATTTCGAGGTTTCTGATGATAATTTCAAGTTAAATTATGTACTTCCTGATCTGGATAAAAAAATAGTCATCAATTTTCTAAAAAATGATTTTCAGCAGCTATTGAAAAGACAATATCCTGTGAGCGAAAGTTTTGAGAATGACAATGCTAGAATCTATCTTTCAAAAATTGAGAATAAAAGCTATTATCTATTCTTCAACAAGGAAAACAACTTACTAAAACAAATCATTTACACGAAAAATAATAAGGAAAAAATCGATTTTACTTTTGATGCAAAAAAACCTATCTTCGCGGATAGCTTAAATCTACAGCACAAAGATTTTAAGATCAATATAAAACTATTTCAAATAACCGAAACAGAGTAATTTCCAATAGAAAAATTGTACCCTATTTGAGTTCTTTTCAGATCAGATTGTATTGTACATTTAATCTTAAAAAATAAGATCATGCAAACCATTCTTACAGATTTTTATACATTAACATCCTATGAGAAAGCAGAAGACGGAAAGTTTACTGCTCACATCCATCTCAATAAAGACCACGATATTTTCAAAGGCCATTTCCCTGGAAATCCGGTGACTCCCGGTGTTTGTATGATGCAGATCATTAAAGAACTGACAGAGGAATTTACAGATTCAAAATTGTTTCTGAAAACAGCATCCAATGTAAAATTCATGGCAATTATCAATCCTTTTGAAACACCTGATCTGGTACTTCAACTGGATATTAATGAAAGTGAAGAAGATGTGAAAGTAAAAAATATAACTTCTTTTGGCGAGACTATTGCATTAAAATTGTCTGTAAGCTATAAAAAATTATCGTCATGAATCTTATCTTCTCATTCATAACAGCATTTGTCTTTTTCTTTCAGTCTGACCTTGAAACGCTGAGAAACAGCTATGCTAAAGCCAATGAATCTAGCAGTAATACACAAAACTTCATTGAAACCGCGGAAAAACAATCCGGTTCTGATGCGGTGACTGTAGGGTATAAAGCCGCGGCGAAGATTATGGAAGCAAAAGTTGTCAAAAGCAACAGAAAATCGCTGGTTAAAACAGGTGCTACAAGTCTTGAAGCGGTTATCAAAAGTAACCCCAGCAATGCGGAACTTCGTCTGATCAGAATGAGTGTTCAGGAAAACATCCCTAAAATTGTTGGATACCGTGGAAGCCTGAAGGATGATAAAGCATTTCTTCTGAATAATTACAGCAAACAAAATGCAGCATTAAAAAGCTACATCAAAAGGTTTGCAATGCAGTCTAAAACCATTACAGAGGCGGAAAGAGCCACTTTAAAATAAAAGAATGTCCCTTGCTGAAGTACAAAATGCAATTTCTGAAAAGAAGATATGCGTTTTAATACCTACCTACAATAATGAAAAGACTCTGAACAGGGTTATTGACGGTGTTCTCAACTACACCGGAAGTATTATTGTGGTCAATGACGGTTCCACCGATTCTACCCCTCAGATTCTTGCCCAATATCCTCAGATCATGATAATCTCTTTACCGGAGAACAAAGGAAAGGGGAATGCCCTTAAAACAGGTTTTAGAGCGGCAAAGAAATCAGGATATGGTTATGCTATCACCATTGATTCGGACGGGCAGCATTATCCGGATGATATTCCTGTATTTGTAGAGGCCCTTCTTCAGGAAAAAGAGGAGGTTCTTCTGATTGGAAACAGAAATATGTCTCAGGATGGTATTCCCAAGAAAAGCAGCTTTGGAAACCGTTTTTCCAATTTCTGGTTTTGGTTTGAAACCGGAATTAAACTGGAAGATACACAATCCGGTTACAGGCTTTATCCTTTGCATAGAATTCCAAAGAAATATTTTACCCCTAAGTTTGAATTTGAAATTGAAATCATTGTAAGAACCGCATGGAGACATGTTCCGGTAAAGAATGTTCCAATCAAAGTTTTGTATGATCCGGCAGAACGTGTTTCACATTTCCGACCTTTCAAAGATTTTACGAGAATCAGTATTCTGAATACAATTCTGGTAACGATCACTTTATTTTATATTATTCCTAGAAATTTTCTGAATAATTTCAAAAAAAAAAGCTTTAAAAAGTTCATTCAGGAAGATGTCTTAGAAAGTGACGGAAGCAACCGTACAAAGGCCTTTTCTATTGCATTGGGAGTCTTTATAGGACTTTCACCGTTCTGGGGGTTTCAGACACTTTTAGTCATCAGTTTATCTGTACTTTTTAAACTCAATAAAGTACTTGCATTTGTGGCCTCCAATGTGAGCCTTCCTCCGTTTATTCCTTTTATTATTGCGGCTTCTCTGTTTCTGGGTGCTCCATTTGTAAGTGGTGACAGCGATATTTTAAACCAGGATTTAAACTTTGAACTGATTAAAAACAATCTGGTACAATATATCATCGGCAGTTTTATCTTAAGCACTACACTTTCTGCTATTGCAGGGATAACTTCTTTTCTGTTTCTGAATAAAGTAAGCCCGGAAAATAATTAAAAAAGCCCGGAACAAAGTTCCAGGCTTATGAGAGCAATGATCTCATTGCATTTATTTCAGAATAAACTGTGTAAGGTCTTTTAAAAACTGTTCATCCACCTTCCCCTTTGTTTCATAATCCCTTGGAGATGGTTTTCCGGAACCTGCAATGAATAAATGACTTAATGTTGGATAAAATTTAAAAACGGCTGTTTTATCATTTTTCAATGTTTCTTTCCACAGGTTGAAATCTTTCTCTGTCACCTGATAATCTCTTCCTCCTTGTGCAAAGAACATGGGAGCTTTGATTTTTTTTACCTCTTTAAGCTGATTATAGTCCTTTAAATATTTCCAATACGGAGCAGGCTGCCCCAAAGGAAGCTCTGTTGCTGGTGAATTTAAGTTAAATTGGGGTGAATTTAAAAATGCGACCTGTTTTTTCACTTCCTGAACAGCTTCAGCAGGTACTTTAGCTGGATCCATAGAGTGAAGATATTCGTACTGTTCTACTAATAAATCCTGTAGTGGTCTCGCATTTCCAGCCATAAAAACATACTTCGAAACTTGTGCTTTTTCTGCAATCTTAGGCATCATATAAGCTCCCTGGCTGTGTCCCAGAATGATAATCTGATATCCTTTATACTCAGGATTATTTTTAAAATAAAGAGCTGCATTTACGGCATCATTGATGGTTTCCTCTTCTACGGTAGATTTTTCATTCAATGTCTCAGGGTAAGAATAGTTTCTTTTATCATATCGGTAGGAAGCAATTCCGTTGGCTAAAAGGTATTCTGCAATATCTTTAAAGGGTTTGTTTTCTCCAATTGTTTCGTCTCTGTCATTCGCTCCGGAACCATGAACAAAAATAACCAGTTTCTTTTTATCATTCGACGGAGGAACCAGCAGTGTTCCATTCAGTTCAATACCATCGCTTTTTATTTTCAGTGTAGTCTTCTCATCCGGTTTTTCAAATATTTTGTGAGGAACTAAAAAGAAACCCAGCATTTTATTATTCTCACCAAAAGTAAGCTGAACATCCAGTTTTGTTTTTTCAAATTCGGAATAGTAATAATAGATATTTCCTTCATTATACACTTCCAGGATATTTTTTAATCCTCCTATCTGTCCCTGAAGCTGTTCTGTGATAGCCTTAAGCTGCTCCACGGGAATCTGTCCTGCTACTGAAGGATCAAAGTAAGAATGTGCTTTTTCTATATTTTTATCTACCAGTAAGGTTTTGATAAAAGTATTTCCGATCTCTTTTCTGTCCTGAGAAAATGATAAGAGAGACCATACAGTAAGGAATAGGGTTAAAAGTTTTGTCATATTCAATTATTTATAAACAATATCAGAAAATGCTAATGGCGTCATCATGATGGTGACAAATATCGCAATAATTACCAGAGCTAATTGCGTTATATGATATATTTTTTCTCTTTCGTTTTCGTCAATTTCAAAAGTAAATTTTATCTTATCCGGCCTACTGATAACCAACCAGATAAAAAGCAGAATAACTAAATTCATAATTACAGGCATTATCAGAAATATTTTACTTCCGTAATTGTCTTTCATATTTCCATATCCATGAATGGTTATGATTTCAGGTATTGAGCTGTAAACCGTACACAAATAAACAGAATAGCCAATAATGATGACAAAGGGAATGCAGAACAGCAGTTTTATATATTTAGGGATCATTTCAGTTTCTTTAAAGTTTTCTTCAGGTATTTTTCTACATTTTTTCTGTCTGGAACAGTCGTAATCTCTTTCGTCAAAGCTTTTTCAAATTCAATTTTTGCCTTTAAGTATTCTTTTTTGTTAAAATAATATTTTCCTGATTGATAGTAGACCAGCCAAAAATCCGGATTCATAGATTGATAAGAAGGGATAACATCATCTGTTAACAGTGTATTTTTATCGTCGGCAGCCTCATTTATTTCTTTACCGTACATTTTAGACAATTCATAGTTTTGGAATTCTTCAGAATCTGCGAAGGGATCATGTGGAATATTCAGACTTGATTTTGAAAAGTCATCAGGCTGCAATCCTTTTTCTGAAAAGATTTCGTTCAGATCATAACATACAAATTCTCCAAGCTGATAAGGATTTGAAGACACCCAGACCAGTTTTTTCTGAGGCGAAAATATAACGGCATGGTGAGCTAAAAGCTGATTGAGTGCTTTTTCATTACCATAGCCTATGTTTTCATCTTTTAAGCCGGATCTGTTTCTTAAAATGGAAGCCATCTTTTCCGGGGTCATCTTTTTTTCTTCCTGTAACAGCTCCTGAAGTCTTTCATAACGGTATTCAGAATGGCTTTCTTCAATATGTTTCTGATTTCTTTTATCATCTTTATAGGCGTCAGACTGGAAATGATTGGTGCAAAGAACCCTGCTGGTATTTTGTACTCTGTACACTCCGAAATTTTTAGGTGAAACTTCAATGATGACTGCATTTTTATCCGCAGCACTTCCCACAAGAATGGATTCTGAAACAAAAACTTTCCTTTTTTTAGCAATGGCAATCGCTTCCTCAATATTTTTAGCATATTGCAGAATTTCTCTTGTAACAAGGGAAATAGGCGTTTTTGCCGTTAAAGGAATTTTTGATTTTCCAGCGTTAATAGTTACTGTAATTCCTTCTTTATTCATCCCGGACACCACACCAATCATTCCCGGCCAGCTTACTGACATGTATGGGATTCCTTCTTCCGGCTGAACAAATTCTACCAACTTATTTTTTGCAAAATCATCTCCTACATAAAAATCGAAATTTCTTCCGATCAGCAGATCACCATCTTCTGTATTTTCATTCCAAACCGCAAGAGAAGTACAGCCTACCATAGCGAGATCCTGCATTGCATGCCCAATATCATGAGCTCCATGCAGGTAAAGGTTTCTTAAATATTTCGGAGCGATAAAATCATATTGATCAGATGAATATTGTGACAAACCATACAATTCTGCCTGATAATCTTCTCTTACATTGAGATACATTTTTCTGGTGTACCATTTTAAAAAGCCTCTTAGCAGCCTCTGCTTAAATTTTGACGGTACAAATCCTTCAACTTTTGAAAAGAAGATTCCTTCCTGTTTCTGCATTAAACTTTGAGTCAATGCTCCATTATTATATCCCAGCTGCAAAGGATTTCCTTTGATATAAAGTTCCCAGAGCTGCTGCTTGTTTTTTGTAAGGTAATTCTGATTATAACTGAAAGTACTGTCATTGATACGGGCTACTTTCGGAACCTCCAGCGAATACTGTTTTACATCAGGAATATGACGGATAGATTTTGATATTCCGCAGGAAGTGAGGAAAAAACAAAAAGCAAGGTAAAGAAGAGTTCTTTTATAGGATGAATAAATGGAATTCGTTTTTTTCACTTTAGTTTTTATTAATCATTTGTGTCAACCGAATATCTATGGTCTCTTTTCCTAAGATTTCCGCACACGTATTAAAAGCACCAATGGTAACACCTAAAATCCCGTGCATATTAACGGATTGTCCGGTAAGAAACAGATTGTCGATTTTGGTACGGGGAGAAACCATTGTTTTAAGAGGATTCTCCGAGCTTTTCATGTATCCGTACATATTTCCTTCAAAATTCCCGATATAGTCACGGTAAGACAAGGGAGAAGAAGTATATATTGTTTTGATGGCATGCCTTAGATTAGGAATTTTCTTTTCCAGAGCATCAAGCATTTTTTCTGTTTTTTCAAGTTTAAATCTTTCATACGCTTCTCCTCTTTCATGCTCATCCGCTACGGTATTGAATGTATTTTCCCATTCTTTAACCTCATCAAAATCCATATAGGAAATTGCAGTCAGACTTTCTGCAAATTCAGGATGATGCTTCGAGGGCGTGGATGAAAGCATATAGGTTTCCGGCCATGATTCTTTCCGGTAACGGAATGCATTCCAGACCTGTTCTTCTGATGAATAATGATATCTGTTGTAATTGAAATTCGGAAGACTGTGAGGTCTTAAAACCAGATAAATACTAAAGCATGATGAAACCGGCTTCCAGCTCAAAACCCTGTTCAGAAAGGATTTCTTAAGTCTTTCCTCTCCAATTAGTTTAATAGTGGAACGAATCTCTATATTTGAAATAAACTGTTTTGCTGAATATTCTTTTCCTTCTTTCGTTTTTACGGATACCAGTACATTATTTTCATTAAAAACAAAGTCCGAAACTTCTGAATGTTTGTGTATTTCCGCTCCATATTCCCGAAGTTTTCTGATCAGAAGTTTAGAGATCTGGCTGCCTCCTTTTACACATTTGTAGGCGCTTTGGATATAAGAATTTACCGTTAAAGCATGTACATAGAAAGGTATATCTTCAGAGTCTCCGGCATATAAAAAATTGGAACCCAGTAAAACAGCCTGAAGCCTTTTGTTCTGGGTAACGGATTCAATAAATCTTTTGGTATTAAGATGCAGTATTTCCTCGTTGTAATTATCTTTTCCTACCACATGATATCTTGGAAACTGGCTGCAGACATACTGAATCTCTTCACAGTAGTTTTCAAGGTTTACTTTCTCTTCAGGAAAATACTTAGAAAGCTGCTCAACGAAATTCTGATAGCCCTGTGCATGTGGATATTCTATTTCATCTTCTCCAAAACTGATCCTGTCATAGCCATCTTCATCCATCAGCTGAAGCTCCAGATCATCCATAATTTCCAGATAGGAAAAGAAGAGGTTCAGATTCTGCCCTTTGGACAGCCCTCCGAGATAATGGACACCTGTATCAAAAATCAGTTTGTCCCGTGAAAAGGTCTGCAGATTTCCTCCGTATTGATTATTTTTCTCAAGAACACACACTTTCATACCTTCTTTCGCCAAAATAAGAGCCGAAACAAGACCTCCCAATCCGCTGCCGATTACAAGTATGTCATATGCTTTCTTCAAAAGAGAACGTGCTTTTAATAATTAAGAAACAGGGAATTTAAGATATTTAAAGATTACTTTGGTACAGTAAACAAAGAAATTTTATTTGGAAAATACTATTTAATGATCTTAATTCTCAGTAAATCTTAATGGTTTTTAGTTTTTCGTTTGTTTTTACAGGATAAAAATAGAAAAATTAATCAACATCATCCCAAAAATCAAAATAATTAAACCATTGAAGAGGATATTTTTTCACCATGGTTTCAAGATTCTGAACATAAGACTGCAAAAGCCCTTGTGAATCTCGGTTTTTGATATTCTGGGCCACTCTTGCATACAGATGATAATGAAGATTATTTTCTTTCATTACATAGACATAGATCACAGGAACTCCTAATCTTGAGGCGATCATAAAAGGACCCGCCGGAAACTTTGCGCTCTTTCCCAACAATTCTGCCTCCAGATATTTGGATCCTTCAAAATAACGGTCTCCGGTGAAGCAGATCAGCTCATTTTCGGATAAAGCTTTATTGATCTCAAAGATATGCGACATATCTTCTTTTACATAGATGAACTTGATATTACTTTCTTTTACGGCAACGCTCTCCAGATATTCTTTAATCACGGTAACTTCCTGATCTGTGGTCACGAGATTGATCTGGCAGTCGAAGTCGATATCTGCAAAAAAATGCTCTGCAATTTCAAAATTACCGATATGAGCACTGATCAGCACTCCTCCTTTTTTAGCAGCTAAAAGATCTCTGAGATTTTCAATACCGTCAAACTCATAAGTGTATTTGCCTCTGAGCCCGGCAGAAATTGCCGTTTTATCAATCAGAACTTTTCCGAAGGTAAAATAACTTTTAAATATAAAGGCTTTGGATTTCCAGTATCCATAGTTCAGTCTTTTCTGAAAGTAATACCGTATATATTGATTACTCTTCTTCTGAAACAGTGAATAATAGGCTGCTACAAAGTAAAGCACCCCATATGAACTTCTGATTCCGATATTTCTAATACACCAGACGAATATTCTGTATCCGAGTACTGTTCCTTTAGATTTACCTTTCCACTTGTTCATATATAGAATTTAATATAACAGAGAACCAATGTAATAATACCTTTTTTAAAAGTAACCGTTACCGGATCACCCTGATATTATTACATTGGCCCATTTTATAGAATAAAGATTTACTCAATAACTAAGCGTTTTTTTCAGCAATCTTATTTTCAATCGTTGTATAGAAATCATCAAATGTTACCATTTTTTTGAAATCAGCTTCTCCTAATTTCACGCCGAAATTGGATTCGATCACGACTACCATGTCGATATAATCCAGGCTGTCTAAGCCCAGTGTATTTTTAAGGTTGGCATCATTACTGATTTCGTCTCCGTCTACCTCGAATTCGTTTACCAGAAAATCATTAACGATGGCAACAATTTTTTCCCTTTCCATGTTTTTAATCAAATTTTTTTACTATTAGTGCAGAATTGGTTCCCCCAAACCCAAAAGAATTCGACAAAAATACATCAATTTTTTGATTTTTTGTTTTTGCGACCAAATTTATCTTTTGTGCTTCATTATCAGGATTTTCCAGATTAATATTGGGAGCTACAAAATCGTTCTGCATCATCAGAATAGAGTAGATCACTTCACTTGCACCCGCCATCCAGCACTCATGTCCGGTCATAGATTTGGTAGAACTTACAGGAACTTCACTACCGAAAATCTCATAGATTGCTTTTGCCTCGTTGGCATCACCAATTGGAGTAGAAGTCGCATGAGCATTGATATAATCGATGTCTGAAGCTTTTAATCCTGACTGTTTTAATGCTCTGTCCATGGCCAAAGCAGGTCCGTCTACATTGGGTGTTGAAATATGACCTCCGTTTGAAGAAAAACCGTATCCGATAATTTCTGCAATGATTGGAACACCTCTTCTTTGGGCAGATTCTAAGCTTTCAACAATCAGACTGGCAGCACCTCCGCTTGGAATCAATCCGTCTCTTTCTGCATCGAAAGGTCTGGATGCTTTTGTGGGTTCATCTTCTCTGGCTGAAAAAACTCCCAGCCCGTCAAAGCTCGCCATAGAATATTTATTAGTTTCCTGAGCACCGCCACAGATAATCATGTCCTGAAAACCATTTTTGATCATCATATAAGCCAGTCCCAATGAATGGGATCCACTTGCGCAGGCTGCACTGATGGTAAGATTGATTCCTTTCAGTTTAAAAATAGTTGAAAGGTTCATTGTCACTGTTGAATTCATTGATTTGAAGATCGCTCCCGACCCCATCAATGTAGTATCTTTCTTTTCCCTGGCAATATCAATAGATTCTACGACTGCCTGGGAAACACTGTCGTTTCCATATAAAATTCCCACTTCATGAGAATTCAGGAACTCTTCATCCAGATTCGCCTGCGTCAATGCATCCATAGTAGCCAGATACGCATATTCGCTTTCTTCTCCCATACTGATACGCTGGCGTCTGTTTAAGAGGTTTTTCAGATCGGGTTTTGGAACAACTCCTGTAAGGCCAGACCTGAAACCAAATTCTTTTCTATCCGGATCTAAAACAATACCGGATTTTCCTTGATATAGGGATTCCCTGACCTCTTCTAAAGACGTCCCGATGCAGGAATAAATTCCCATTCCGGTAATTACAACCCTATTTTCCATGTTATGAATAAATTCCTCCGTTAATATTAATCACTTCTCCTGTAATGTAAGAAGATTTTTTAGATGCTAAAAATGCTACAAGATCCGCCACTTCTTCCGCTTCTCCAAATCTGTTGGCAGGAATCATTGCTTTCAGTTCTTCTTCATTAAAGTCCTGGGTCATATCTGTTTTGATGAAACCCGGAGCAACAGCATTTACGGTAACATTTCTTTTGGCAACTTCCTGAGCAAGAGCTTTTGTAGCACCTATCACAGCTCCTTTTGCTGCAGAGTAATTCGTTTGACCGGCTGTTCCTTTTACACCGGATACCGAAACCATATTGATGATTCTTCCGTATTTGTTACGAAGCAGCTTTTGGATAAAGAAATTAGTTACATTGAAAAATCCATCCAGACTTGTATTGATCACGCTATTCCAGTCTTCTTTCTGCATCCACATAAAAAGGCCATCTCTTGTGATTCCAGCATTATTGACAATAACTTCTACCACTGAATCAGGGTTTCTATCCTGCCATTCAGTTAAAACAGCTTGTGTTTCTTCAGTGTTTCCTACATCAAATTTAAGGATTTCTCCGGTAGCACCCAATTCTTCAACTTTAGCCAATGTTTCTTTTGCTGCCACTTCGTTTGAAGCGTAGTTGATAAGGATATGATAGTTTTTCTCTTCAGCCAGTTTTATACAGATTGCTTTCCCGATTCCTCTGGAACCTCCTGTTACAATTGCACATTTCATGCGTTAGTGTTTATATCGTTTTTAGTTTTTTTAAGTTGAGTGATACGTCTTTCTTTGAAGACAATCCAGAACAGCAAATAGTTACATTCCTTTCAGATATCTCTTTACTTCCTCCAGATACGGATACATTACCATATCATCTGAGAAAGCAGGAATTATTTTTCTGATTTCATCATACAGCTCTTTTGTAGAGGATGAAACTTTATCCTGGAACCCAAGATATTCAACAGCCTGAATAATCGTAATCGCTTCGATTGCTAATACTTCAAAGGCATTTTCAATCACTTTTCTGCAGATCACCGCAGCATTGGTTCCCATGCTAACGATATCCTGATTATCATTATTGTTTGGAATACTGTGAACATACATAGAATTCGACAGCATCTGACTCTCCGCCGTTGTAGAGGTTGCCGTAAACTGTACACCCTGCATCCCGAAATTGAAACCTAATTTACCTAAATTTACAAAAGGAGGCAAAATTTCATTGATTTTAGCATTCAGAAGATAGTTCAACTGTCTTTCAGCTAGCATGGTCAGTTTGGTTACCACAATCTTAAGTTTGTCCATTTCCAGAGAGATGTAGTCTCCATGGAAGTTTCCTCCGTGGTAAACATGTTGGTCTTCAACGTTAATGATTGGGTTATCATTGGCAGAATTAATCTCGTTCTCAAGCACCTTTTCTGTATATTCCAACGTATCCAATACCGGACCTAAAATCTGAGGAACACATCTTAAAGAATAATATTCCTGAACTTTTTCCTTGAATACTTTCTCCTGTTCCTCGAAATGAGTATAAAGATGATCTTCTCTTTTTCTGATCAGTTTACTGTCTGCCAGGTGAGCACGCATTCTTTCTGCTACTTTCTGCTGACCGTAATGTTTTTTGGTTCCGTTCAAAGCTTCTGATAAATGATCATCATAAGCCTGAACAATTTCGTTAATTGCACAAGAAAGTCTAAGAGAGAAATCTGTAAGCTGATTCGCTTTATAGGCATTCACAATACCGATTCCTGACATTACAGAAGTTCCGTTCATCAAAGCAAGACCTTCACGGATCTCTACTTTTATCGGTTCCAATCCTTCAGTTTCAAAAACCTGTTTTGTAGATTTTCTTTCTCCTTTATAAAAGACTTCTCCTTCTCCTATCAGTACCAAAGCCAGGTGAGCCAGCTGAACAAGGTCGCCGCTTGCTCCTACTCCTCCATGTTCAAATATCAATGGGGTAATATCTCTGTTGATCAGCTCCTGAAGAAGATAGATCACAGACTGATGTACTCCTGAATTCCCTAATGATAAAGTATTCAGTCTTGCCAGCATACATGCCTTCACCTCATCTGCAGGTAAAGGGTTTCCAATTCCTGAAGAATGGCTTCTTATAAGGTTATACTGAAGCTGGTGTGTATCTTCATCACTGATTTTGAACTGAGCCATCGGCCCAAAGCCGGTGTTTACACCATATATTACTTTATTTTTTGAAAATTCCTTTAAAAACTGAAAACTCTTATCCACTCTTGATAAAAGTGATTCATCCAGTTCTATTTTTTCATTCTCAATGATAATTTTTTGAAAGTCTTTCAGTTCTAAAAAGTTATTTATTTTCATCAATTAAAAGTAATAGTTGATAATTTTGTAAAATATTAATTATTTGTCACTAATTTTGCGGCAAAGATAAAAGTTATTATTAAAATAAAAAATCAAAGATGAGCAAAGAATTTGTTGACGTTCTTGTAATCGGAGCCGGACCCTCCGGATGCGTGTCTTCTTCCTACTTAAAGAAGAATAATGTCAGCGTAAAAGTAGTCGAAAAGACAAAGTTTCCAAGACTGGTTGTCGGAGAAAGCTTAATTCCAAGGGTAATGGACCACTTTGAAGAGGCCGGACTTTTCCCTGCATTAGACAAAATGGGCTTTGAAAAAAAGCTTGGAGCACGTTTTCTTCGCGGCGATGAAGTCTGCATTTTTGATTTCAGCAACAAATTCGGGGAAGGCTGGGACTGGACCTGGCAGGTTCCGAGAGCTGATTTTGATAATACTCTTGCTCAGGAAGTCATTAATAAAGGAATTGATCTTGAATTTGAAACTGAAGTTATTGACATACAATTTGACGGAACAGATTCTGTAACGACGGTAAGAACTAAAGATGGAGAAACGAAAGAAATCCATGCTAAGTTTGTTATTGATTCCAGCGGCTACGGAAGAGTACTGCCTCGTCTGCTTGATTTAGAAAAACCTTCAAAACTGTCTCCTCACTCTGCAATTTTCTCTCATGTAGACGATATCAATAGAGAACCGGGAGAGGAAGGAACTTTGATTTCTTTTGATATTATTGAAACAGAAGTATGGCTTTGGGTAATTCCCTTTTCCAACGGAAATACAAGTTTAGGAATTGTAGGCCCAACGGAATATATCGACAAATTATCTGAGAACGGAGATACAACAGAGGCTTTAAGAAAAGCTATTTCTCTTTCTGATTATTATGTAAAACGTTTTGGGAATGTAGATTTTCTTTTTGAGCCAAAACATCTGAAAGATTATTCCTGTTCGGTAAAAAGTTTATTCGGAGACGGATTTGCTTTAACCGGGAATGCTTCAGAATTCCTTGATCCGGTATTCTCTTCAGGAATGGCTTTTGCTACAGAATCCGGAATGCTGGCCGCCAAACTGGCATTAAGACAATTAAACGGAGAAAAAATTGACTGGCAGAGGGAATACACAGACTACATTTTATATGGAGTGGATGTTTTCACAACATACGTAAAAGAATGGTATACCGGAAACCTTCAGGAGCTCTTCTTCCACCAACCGGAAAATCCGGATGTAAAGAAAAAGATCTGTGCTGTTTTAGCAGGTTATGTCTGGAACAAAGACAATCCTTTTGTGAAAAAGCACGATACCGTTATTAAAAACCTTGCGAACCTGATCAAATCAGAAAAACAGGAGCAGCAAAACCAAGCATAAAAAAAACGGTCTGAATTTTCAGACCGTTTTTTGTTTTATTTTAAAGACTTTTTAATTTCTCTTCCTAAATACCTTCCGGCAGAATCATAGGCTGAGGCTATTCTTCCGTACTCCATTACAAATTCTTTATTTTGCACAAATTTATCAAACTTATTAAGTTCTACTTCAGCTAAAACAACAGAAGGATTATCTGTTTCCACCAGTTTTATTTTACCTGATATTTCAGCAGTCATTGCAGTAATTCCGGCATGCCAGCCCGGAAATATCCAATTTGTTTCCAAGCGCAGAGTATATTTTGCAGCAGCATCTTTTTTAAATGAAATATTTTTATAGGTCTTATTCAAACCCTTTGCAAAATAGTCCACATAATATTCCTTTTTGTATTTTTCCCATTCTTCAATCCATTGTTTCCATGCCTCTTCTCCTCTTTTAGGATTGTCCAGAACTTGTTTTTTCCTGTTTTCAAGATATTGAGTTTCTGTAATATTTTCTTTCATAAATAGTACATTCTCAAACTTAACCTCAACGTTTACTTCAGTCTGATCTTTCAAAACACCCAAACTTCCGGCAACTAATTTCATTTTTTCCTGTCCGAAAGCAGTGGTCATTATAACTACAAAGACCAGCAATAATAGTTTTTTCATAGTGTATTAGCTTTTTACTTTTAGAGCCCAAAGATATTATAAAAGGAAGCTTCTATTGACTCTTTATTTTTTAATTTTATCTTAAATCAATAAAAGTGATTGGTTTCCTGCTGTTTGGATTAAAAACTGTTTTAGATAAGATATCAAAGTCAATGATTTCAATTTTCGGACTTACTCTCAATTTTGCACGGAAGTGATCTCTGACTTCATTCACAAAGCTGTCGTATTCTTCTTCAGTGCTTAGTTTGATAATAATTTCATCAAGTCCGATGTCGTTAGCCTGAATGACGATCTGGTAGCATAAGATAGTATTAAAATCATTCAAAATATCGTTCATTGCCGGCGGATACAAAGTTGTTCCTTTGTATTTGATCATTTGTTGTTTCCTGCCTACCACAGGCCCTAATCTCATTGTACTTCTTCCACACAGGCATGGTTCATAGTGCGCTTTTACAATATCTCCGGTTTTAAATCTTAACAAAGGAATAGCTTCTACTCCTAAAGTAGTGATGGTAAGCTCGCCACTTTCTCCTTCTTGTACAGGGTTTCCGTTGTCGTCCAGAATTTCTGTAATGATCAGTTCCGGGTGGTGATGTCCTCCAATCTGAAATTCGCACTCTGTAAAAGCGGTACTCATTTCTGTAGAGGCATAGGTTGAAAAAAGTTTTATATTCCACTTTTCCTTGATTTTCTGAGAAAGGATATTATCTGTAAAATCCTGGTTTTTGATACTTTCTCCGATACACACAGCTCCATAAACACTGGAATTTTTATAATCCAATCCATGTTTCTCGGCATAGTCAATCATTTTCAACAGGAAAGAAGGAACGGTAATCAGATATTTAGGTTTGTATCTGAAAATGGAATCCCATTGCAGTTCAGGAATTCCAGGTCCCATTCTCACTACGCTTGCTCCCATTTTTCTTAACCCCAGAAAATAAGCAAGTCCCGCCATAAACCTTTTGTCTATGGTGGTAATCATCTGAACAACATCCCCTTTTTGAATTCCGGCACAGGCAAAAGAGATCGCTTCGTTATAAGCCAGTCTTTCGAGATCATTATCCGAAAGCCCGAAAGTAACCGGATCTCCCAACGTTCCGGAAGTGGTACTGTAATCCACAATCTTATCCGGTGTTATGCAGAAAAAATCATGGTTGTACTGCTGCAGATCATTCTTCGTCGTTGTAGGGATTTTCTGAAGATCCTCCAAAGTACGGATATCAGCAATATGGATATTATTTTCTCTGAACAGTTTTTGATAAAAAGGTGAATGAGCTTCCAGATACCCCAAAAGTTCATGAAGTTTTTCTTCCTGAAATAGTTTGATTTCCTGAGTCCCTGCTTTCTCGATTGACGGATGAAATTCCAATGATTTTAATTTTTAAAGAGCAAATTTATTTAATTAAAATTAAAAGATTTAAAGATTCAAGTATTAAAAGATTATTTATCTCTGGAAAGTAAAGGATTGTATGTTTGTATTTCCAGCGGTATTTACTGTTGTAACTTTTAAAGTATGAGAACCTGATCCTCTCGGGCACTTTTCATCAAAGGTGTAGATAAAATTATCTTTTACACGGGCAAAGCGAAGCCACTTCCCATCCAGTTCGGCCCGGAATGAAACAATATCTCCCACTTTTGTTGTTCCTTTTAACAATAAAGAACTGTTATTAACCAGTGCTCCTTCACTCCAGCCTGATGAAACAGATGGCTGATTATTGTCTATTAATAATTTTGCGGTACCCAATCTATTGAATTTACCTTCTGCCCAGTCGTTATTCCATTGTACCTTGACGACATCTTTGTCACTGCCATAATCAAGGAGAATAACGGCTTTATCTTTTTCTGTATTGGTTAATTTTCTATTCGGTTTTATTTTCAAAGTATATTCAACATGAACCGGGATATATGGACTATGCAAAACAATACTATTTGAAATCGCATTGGGATCGCTATCCGGTTTTTCATAGGCATTGAAATTTACTGCATCATATACTGTATTTTTGCTGAAATTAATCTCAGTATTTTCGGTAGAAATTGTTTTTCCTTCATTAGGCATTAGCGTTTTTCCTGTAGAAGATACTTTGTCCGAAGTTTTATTGAACTGAAGTTTTGTTGTTAACCGGCTTGTATTTCCTTTTGTATCTTTCAAGATAATTTCAATCGTATGAACCTCTTCATCCGGGAGATTGATAATCCCTGCCAGATTGGAAAGACTATAATTCTGAAGTTTCATCCCCGGTAAAACTGACAAATGCTGAATTCCCATTTTATCCCTGATGAATTTAGTATAATCTATGCAGCCGTTGATATAGCGAGTCTCGTCATAATGTACTTTATCAATTTTAAAACTATAAATCAACTTGCCATCCATCAATAATTCTGCGTTATAAATCCCCAGATTAAACCCTTGATTGGCTTTATCTACGGCTTTAATGGCAAAACTTATTTCCGGAGAATTAACCTGAACGAGATGAGAAGTATAAACATTTCCAGCTTTTTTTACTGCAATTCCGTTCGCGCCAGGTTCGTAGGTACTGAAACGTCGGTCATACCAATACAGTCCGCTGATAATGGGTGCTACAGTATCTGGAATAGCAAAACCGAAAAGCAAGGGATTAAGACATTCTTCTGTTTTGGTATCTCTTATTTCAAAATGTAAATGCGGACCAGCAGAGCCTCCGGTATTTCCACTTAGTGCAATTTGCTGTCCTTTTTCCACCGGAAACTGTCCAGGCTGGAACGTGATATCCTGTTCCCACTTTTCGTCTTTATATTGTCTTTCCTTTACATATTCATCAAGCTTATTGAAGTATTTGTTCAAATGGGCATACACAGTAGTATAGCCATTGGGATGAGTAATGTACACTGCATTTCCAAAACCGTTCCGTTCCACTTTTATTCTGCTCACATATCCTTCTGCTGCGGCAACAACCGGCAAATTTTCCTGACTGTTCGTTCTTAAATCAAGTCCCATATGAAAGTGGTTTGTCCTTACAGCACCAAAATTGGCAGCTAGCTGCATGGGAATATTCAAAGGATTCCGGAAATAATTCTGAGGGTAATTATTTTGAGCCTGTATAATGCTCGTGTTGATAAAACAAACAAAAAGCATCAGTTGATAAAAGGTTTTCATACAGCATTTGGATTTAGAGCTACTTAAATATACGAATTTCCAATCATCATGTCCTTATTTTTGAATTGATATAAGTATTTCTTAACCACAGATTACACGGATTTTCACAGATGTTTATGTTTTTAGATGTAGACAACTTTTTAGTTTCGGCTAAAGCCACTTCTATTGAATAAATTACATAAAATTTCACATGAAAACAGCCAGAAAAATTCACTTATTGACCATTCACTATTCACTTTTTTCACTTTCTCTATTTATATTTCTGAGATTGAACTTTTTAATAGATGATATCAAAATAAAACATATATTATAAACCGACAAATTTTAGTAAATTTGCAGACTTAATTAATCAACGATATTGAGATATTTACAATGAGCCAATTTAAAGAATACAAAAACCTCAACCTTATTGACGTAGCAGAGAATGTAGCGGAATTTTGGAAACAAAATAAAACTTTCAATAAGAGTGTTGAGATTCGTCAGGGAAATCCTGAGTTTGTTTTTTATGAAGGTCCGCCTTCAGCAAACGGTATGCCTGGAATTCATCACGTAATGGCAAGAGCATTGAAAGATATTTTCTGCCGTTACCAGACTCAAAACGGAAAGCAGGTTTTCCGTAAAGCAGGCTGGGATACGCATGGTCTTCCTGTGGAACTGGGTGTAGAAAAAGAATTAGGAATCACGAAAGAAGATATTGGCAAAAAAATCTCTATTGAAGATTATAACAGAGCTTGCCGTGAAGCGGTAATGCGTTACACTGATGTTTGGAATAATCTTACGGAGAAAATCGGATATTGGGTAGACCTTGATGATCCGTACATCACGTACAAGTCAAAATATATGGAAACCGTTTGGTGGTTATTGAAACAATTATATGACAAAAGCTTGTTGTATAAAGGGTATACGATCCAGCCTTACTCTCCGAAAGCAGGAACAGGACTTTCTTCTCACGAGCTGAATCAGCCCGGGACCTATCGTGATGTTTCAGACACAACGGTTGTCGCTCAGTTTAAAGTAAAAAAAGACTCTTCAGCATTATTCAATGATGTGGACGGAGATGTTCATATCCTTGCATGGACGACAACTCCATGGACATTGCCATCCAATACAGCTCTTACTGTAGGGAGAGATATTGAATATGTTGTAGTTAAAACTTTCAACCAATATACATTTGAACCCGTAACTGTTGTTTTATCAAGAGTTCTTTTACCTAAAGTTTTCGGTAAAAAATATACAGAAGGTACAGATGAAGATTTTGCCAACTATACTTCAGAAACTAAAGTAATTCCTTTCAAGGTTTTAAAAGAGTTTACAGGAGAAAAACTTGTTGACACGAGATATGAGCAATTAGTTCCTTGGTTTACACCCAACGATAATGCTGAAAATGCATTCAGAGTAATCCTGGGAGATTTCGTAACGACAGAGGACGGTACAGGTGTCGTTCATACAGCGCCTACTTTTGGTGCTGATGATGCGAGAGTTGCTAAAATGGCTCAGCCTGAGATCCCGCCAATGTTGGTGAAGGACGAAAATGACAACCTTGTGCCATTGGTAGATTTACAGGGTAAATTCATCAAAGGTGAAAATGTTCCTGAGGTATTCTCCGGAACCTATATCAAAAACGAATATTACGATGAAGGAACTGCTCCTGAGAAATCATGGGATGTAGAACTTGCGATCCTATTGAAAATAGAGAACAAAGCCTTCAAAGTAGAAAAATATGTTCACTCTTATCCACATTGCTGGAGAACTGACAAACCGGTATTGTATTATCCGCTGGATTCATGGTTTGTAAAAATGACCGCTGTAAAAGACAGATTGGTTAATTTGAACAAAGAAATCAACTGGAAACCAAAAGCTACCGGAGAAGGACGTTTTGCTAACTGGTTGGAAAATGTAAACGACTGGAATCTTTCCCGTTCAAGATATTGGGGTATTCCGTTGCCAATCTGGAGAACAGATGACCTGAAAGAAGAAAAGATCATCGGTTCTGTAGAAGAGTTATACAACGAAATCGAGAAATCAATTGCAGCTGGATTGATGACTGAAAACCCGTTCCAAGGTTTTATCATCGGAAGTATGGCTGAGTCTAACTATGAGCTTGTGGATCTTCACAAAAACGTAGTAGACAAAATAGTATTGGTTTCTGACTCAGGAAAAGCAATGAGACGTGAAAGCGACCTGATCGACGTTTGGTTCGATTCAGGGTCTATGCCTTATGCTCAATTGCATTATCCTTTTGAAAATAAAGAATTAATCGACAACAATAAGGCATTCCCTGCTGATTTCATCGCAGAAGGTGTTGACCAGACCCGCGGATGGTTCTATACACTTCACGCGATCGGAACTGCTGTGTTTGATTCTGTTGCTTATAAAAATGTAATGAGTAATGGTCTTGTTCTGGATAAGAACGGACAGAAGATGTCAAAACGTTTAGGAAATGCTGTAGATCCGTTTGAAACACTTTCTGTATATGGACCGGATGCTACCCGTTGGTATATGATCTCCAATGCAAACCCGTGGGAAAACCTGAAGTTTGACATTGAAGGAATTGACGAAGTAAGAAGAAAGTTCTTCGGAACGCTTTACAATACCTATTCATTCTTTGCTTTATATGCGAATGTTGACGGCTTCAACTATTCAGAAAAGGAAGTGGAAAACCGTCCTGAAATTGACAGATGGGTTCTTTCTGAACTGAATCTTCTGATCAAAGAAGTAAAAGCTTTCTATGAAGACTATGAACCCACAAGAGTAGCAAGAGCAATCAGCACTTTTGTAAATGATAACCTGAGTAACTGGTATGTAAGATTATGCAGAAGACGTTTCTGGAAAGGAGAATATTCTGATGACAAGATCTCTGCTTACCAAACATTATACACATGTCTTGAAGTAGTGGCTAAGCTATCTGCTCCTATTGCTCCGTTCTTTATGGATCAATTATACCAGGACCTGAATAAAGTAACAGGTAAAGAGAACTGTGAATCTGTACACTTAACAGACTTCCCGGTAGCTGATGAAAGCTTAATTGATCAGGATCTGGTTGAAAAAACACATCTTGCTCAGAACATTACAAGTATGGTCTTCTCACTAAGAAAGAAAGAAAATGTAAAAGTTCGTCAGCCGTTACAAAAAGTATTGGTTCCTGTATTGGATTCTAAAACAGAAGCGCAAATTCTTGCTGTTGCGGATCTGATCAAACAGGAAGTAAACGTGAAAGAATTACAGTTAATCAATGCTGAAGAAGCATCTCACTTAATTGTAAAACAGATAAAACCCAACTTCAAAGCTCTTGGTCCTAAATTAGGAAAAGACATGAAGGTGGTAGGTGCCGAGATTGCAAATCTTAATACAGAACAGATTGCCGGTCTTGAAAAAGAAGGAAAACTAGATGTTCAGGGATATGAAATCACACTTGATGATGTGGAAATTTCTACAAAAGATATCCCGGGATGGACGGTTACTTCAGACGGTAAAACAACTGTGGCATTAGATTTGACGTTAACCGATGAGCTAAAATCTGAAGGTATCGCAAGAGAATTCATCAACAGAATTCAAAACCTGCGAAAAGATAAAGACTTTGAACTGACAGACAAGATTAATATCTCCATTGAAGAAAACTCACCTTTCCTTAATGATATTAAGAAAAATGAAGAATATATTTCTTCTGAAGTCTTGTCAAATAAAATAGAAATTGTATCTTCACTTTCAAATTTTAACGAAATCGAAATAGATGAGGTTAATTTTAAGATAAATGTTGAAAAAAATTAACATGTAGTTATTATATTTCAAATTCCATTTCATAATTTTATTAAAAAAGAGAACGAATATGTCAGACGAAAGAGTTAGATACAGCGATGCTGATTTACAGGAATTTAAGGCAATTATTAAAGAAAAAATAGAAAAAGCAGAAAAGGATCTTCAGCTTATCAGAGAAAGTTTCATCAATGACCAGAATAATGGAACTGATGATACCTCTCCTACTTTCAAAGCTTTTGAGGAAGGAGCAGAAACATTGAGCAAAGAGCAGAACTCTATTTTGGCAGGAAGACAGGAAAAATTTGTGCGTGATCTTAAAAATGCTTTGATCAGAATCGAAAATAAAACGTATGGTGTTTGCAGAGTAACAGGAAAACTGATTCCTAAGGAAAGACTTTTAGCCGTTCCTCATGCTACGCTGAGCATCGAAGCGAAAAACATGCAAAAATAACCGCAAGGTTTGTAAAAAATAATATTGGGTTTATATCGTATTCACGGATACTTTATAAACCTAATTTTTAATGTATACCTATGAGCGAATTATTAATTTTAGGATTTATTATCGCAATAGCATTACTGTTTTTCAATAGAGAATGGATTAAAAACAGATTCTTTTCTGAACCTCAGAAAAACTATACTATTGATGATCAATTCAATTCTGATAAACGCGAGCGGGAGAAAGAGATCGACAGACTTTTAAGCAAAATGGGCAGAAACGGAATCAGTGATTTATCTGAAAAAGATAGAAAACGACTCGACGAATTGTCCAAAATGTAAAAATTAAATATAAGAAATGGAATCTATTATAGTACATCCAAAAAATGCAATGGAGCTTAGCGCACTGAAAAGTGTACTGAAAGAAATGAACATTAAATTTGAAAAAGCTCATGTTAAAAGTTCGTATAACGGACAGAAAGTGGTTAAGAAAGCAAGTGATAATAAAAATATAAAACCTGCTGCAAAACCTTCAAAACCTAAAGGAGAGTAATGAAAAAGATATTAGCGATAACATTTTTAGTGTTGTTGATTGACCAGGCTTCAAAAATTTACATCAAAACTCATTTTGAACTGAATGAAAGTATTCCTGTAGTCAATGGTTTCTTTAACAAAACTTTTGTTGAAAACCCTGGAATGGCTTATGGATTTCATTTTGGCGGAATCATCGGGAAATACTTTCTGGTAATCCTAAGAGTTTTCCTGATTGGAGGAATGGTATATATGTTTAAAAAATGGTTGAAAGACGGAGCATCCAATTATCTTTTGATTCCTATGGCCATCATTTTCGCCGGAGCAATCGGAAATCTTATTGACGGAATGTTTTATGGGATGATCTTCGACACCGGAACAGTGTATGACGCCAGTACTGACCGATGGATTGGGTATGGAGGTATCTCTAAGCTTGTTCCTTTTGGGCAGGGATATTCTACCTTTATGAAAGGCTGTGTAGTGGATATGCTTCATTTCCCGGTAGTAGACTGGTACGTCCCTGAAAGCTGGCCTTTAATAGGAGGAAAACATATTGAGTTCTTCAAATATATTTTCAATGTTGCCGATTCTGCGATCACAGTAGGTGCAGCTTTCCTTCTAATCTTCAGAAAAAAAGCATTTCCAAACGGGCTTGAGTTTTAAAAGATGTATTTTCGGATGAAAAAAATAATCAAAAATATTTTTAAAATTTTCCTGCTTCTTCTGGTTGCAGGAATTATTTTTATTGCCTGGGCAAATTACAGCATAAAAAAGGACAGCGAATCTTTCGTTTCCTATAATATTGCAGATGTACCGGAAGCAAAAACGGGTCTGTTACTGGGAACCGGAAAACTTCTGAGCAACGGAACCCCGAATGCTTATTTCTACAATAGAATTGAAGCTGCTGCCAACTTATACAAAAGCAGAAAAATCCAATATATTATTGTAAGTGGTGACAACAGCACCAAAGACTATAATGAACCTGAAGATATGCAGCTGGCATTAATGCAGAAAGGAGTTCCACAGGATAAAATCATTTTAGATCATGCCGGATTCAGAACACTGGATTCTGTGGTAAGGGCAAAAGATATTTTCAGCCAGACAAAACTGGTGATTATCTCTCAGAAATTCCACAATGAAAGAGCTGTTTTCCTGGCCAGAAAAAACGGAATGGAAGCCTTTGGTTATAATGCTGCTGATGTAAATAAATACGCAGGTTTAAAGACCAATATGAGAGAGTACGCTGCCAAAGCTAAGGCATACTGGGACCTTCTTTTCGGAGTAGAACCTAAATTTGGTGGGGAGAAAATTGTGATTCCTTAATATTTTTTAACCACGGATTTCACAGATAATGGTGGAGAAGGATACTGGATTATGAGTTGAGAGGTTTTGGCTAAAGCCAATAATGAATTCTTAATTTAAAGCTGGCTGGGCTTTCTTCGTCTCCGCTCAGAATTATATCCCACCTCCATTGAATTTTAAATGACAACATCTTTTATCTTTTATCTTTTATCTTTTATCTTTCGTTATTCCCAACAAACCTCGTAAATTTGTAATTCATTAATTCTTTAATATAAATTTTAAACAAATGTCAAGAATTCTTACCGGCATTCAAGCCACCGGAACACCCCATCTTGGAAACTTATTAGGGGCAATTATTCCTGCTATTGAACTATCCAAGCAGGAAGGAAATGAATCATTTTTATTTATTGCGAATCTTCACACGCTTACACAGATTAAAGATGCGCAAACGTTAAGACAAAATACCTACGAGATTGCTGCGGCTTGGCTTGCTTGTGGATTAGATACTGAAAAAACATTTTTCTACAGACAAAGTGATATCGCTGAAACCTGTGAACTTTCTTGGCATTTATCATGTTTTTTTCCTTATCAAAGATTAACATTGGCTCATTCATTCAAGGATAAGGCTGACAGACTTCAGGATGTAAATGCAGGTTTATTTACTTACCCAATTCTGATGGCTGCAGATATTTTACTGTATGATGCAGAGATTGTACCTGTAGGAAAGGATCAGCTTCAGCATTTGGAAATTGCAAGAGATGTAGCTTCCAGGTTTAATAATCAAATGGGAGAAGTGCTTGTATTACCACAAGCAGAACTTCAGCAGGACACGAAATATGTTCCCGGAACTGATGGGCGTAAAATGTCTAAATCAATGGGAAATATTATCAATATTTTCTTACCTGAAAAGGAACTGAAAAAACAGGTAATGAGCATTGAATCAGATTCTAAATCTCTGGAGGAACCTAAAGATCCCGAAACTGATAAAACCTTCCAGATCTATGAACTTATTGCAACACCTGAACAAACTGAAGAGCTAAGAGTAAAATATCTTGCCGGAAACTTCGGATACGGACATGCTAAGAAGGAATTACTGGATCTTATTCTGGTACGTTTTGAGAAAGAAAGAGAAACGTTCGCTTATTATATGAACAACCTTGATGAGCTGGAAGCAAAACTACAGCAAGGTGCCGAGAAAACCAGACCTATTGCCCTGGAAACTCTTAAAAGAGTAAGAACAAGCTTAGGATTTTAATACTAAGTTGTAAACATAAGAAAGCCTTTCAAACGAAAGGCTTTTTTTATTTATTATGATTTTCTGAATATCATTTTCCGTTATTCTTTGTCAGGATAAAGTAATGCATCTGATCGCCGAATTCATAGACAATATCCCAACCCGGGTATTGTTTTATAATGGTCTTAATGATAGACAATCCTAATCCTGTAGAGGTATGATCTGATCCTTGCTTGTAAAAACGGTTAAAGATCCTTGACTTATCTAAAGGAATGGCTGTACCGCTGTTTTGGAATGTAATCCGGTTATATTCAACAATAATATTTAACGTTCCTTCTTCATTATTATATTTAACCGCATTTTTAAGAAGATTGGACAGCAGAATATCTGCCAGATCCTGGTTAAAATCTGCAACGAATTTTCCTTTCTCTATAATATTGACCTCTACTTTTTTAAATGCGATGAAATCTTCATAATTCTGAACTAACTGAGCAATCATTCCATTAAAGTCAACATCTGAAGTTTTATTAAACTGACTGTTTTCAATTTTGGAAAGCATTAATAAAGATTTGTTTAAGCCTACCATTCTTCGCAGATCATTTTTAACTTCAGTAAGAAAGGTCATACTCTTTTTATCAAGGTCATCATTCTGAATCAGAAGGTCAATTTTGTTAATAACAATAGCCAAAGGAGTCTGAAGTTCGTGGGACGCATTTTCAATAAACTGTTTCTGCTGGTAAAAAACAAGCTCGTTACGTTCAATCATTTCATTGATTTCGACATTCAATTCTTCGAACTCGGTAATTTTATATGTCTGCTTTTCCTGTGAAAAAGGGATTCCGAACTGATATTTTTTAAGCTTATCCAAAATCAGGTAGAAAGGTCTCATTGCTTTATTCAAAAGATATCCGTTGATGACAACAATGCTTATTACCAAAAGGATATAAAGCACAATTAAAGCAGTCGTAAGGTCGTAGATCAATTCGTCCTCTTCTACGGTAGACGTTCTTATGACAAGCCTCTGCTGATTTTTAAACTGATCGATAAAGTCTGCCTCAAGAACTCTGTAAGGCTGGTCTTTATCATCATATTCCATATAATACATCTTATTGTAAAGCCTGCTTTTATTTTGATACTCTTCAGCTTTAATGGGATTAATTTTAAATTCATTAAATCCAAAATCATTATTATTCAGCAGCTGGGGATTCAGATAAACAGCTTTGATAATCTGTATTTTCCGGTCCTTCAATCCGTCATCCACATTATCATGTACTTCATCCAGAATGTAGGCATAAAACAACCCTGCCCAAACTGCAATAACAAACAGCAGGATGATGATCAGGTATTTTATGGTATAATATTTTAAAGAGACTTTCATCAGATGAATTTATATCCTATTCCGTATACAGCCTGGAAATCAGCTTCTGCATTAAGTGTTTTTAATTTTTTACGAAGATTTTTAATCTGTGAATAAATAAAATCCAGACTGTCCGCCTGATCGATGTAATCTCCCCAGATAGCTTCTGCCAACGTCGTTTTCTGTAAAGTTTTTTCCGGATGGATCACAAAATAATACAATAGATCGTATTCTTTGCGGTTAAGGACTAACTCCTCATTTCCCACTTTCACTGTTCTGTTCTCCGGATCAATACTTATATTTTTGTATCGGATGATATTTTCACCATCCTGATTTTTTCTTCTGATCACCGACTTGATCCTCGCCATCAGTTCTGCAAGATGAAAAGGTTTGGCAAGATAATCATCAGCCCCTATTTCCAATCCGGTTACCTTATCATCTACTGAGTCTTTGGCAGAAAGAATGATCACGGGATCTTTCTTGTGCATTTTTTTTATTTCTTTCAGCAGATCTATTCCGTTTCCGTCCGGCAGCATAATATCCAGCAAAATACAGTCGTATTCGTAAGAAATAATTTTCTCCAGCCCATTGCTGTAATTTTCTGCATACTCTACAATGAAATGTTCTGCTTCCAGAAACTTCTGTACCGTATCTTTTAGTTCGGGTTCATCTTCTACTATTAAAATCTTCATACCTCTGGGTGTATATGCTCTGCTGCATGATTAACTAATATCAAATATAGGAAATTATAAGGAGGGAAGCCGGAGATAGAGATACACATCCAAGAGTCTACGAGAATATGATCAATATAAGGGTTATATGATAGATAACCGATAAGATATCTATAAAATGAAAATGCTCTCTGCCCTCTTCCCTCAGGTATTTTTTCATGAATAATCTAATTTGATTTCACGTTACGGCCATCTGCATCGAAAACAAGACATAGACCATTCATCAAATGAATCTTATAAGCATTATATTTTTTTTCAATAGAGTCAATGACACTGCAAGGATGATTCCTTGTGATAAATGAAACTATATTCTTTCTAATCTGAGCAGAAGAAATCTTTCTTCCGTTACTGTTTATTAAATTCCAGTTGACCATAATATTAAAATTTAGTGTTTGCATCGGTTAAGTATTAATCATCAATTCTTTTAAAATTTCCGTTTCTGTCAAATTCAAGCTCCAGTCCGTTGGAAAGTTCTGCTTTATAAGACCATCTTTTCTTTTCGATCTTGATGATGTAAGTGTTCGGGAAATTCTTTGTACTGTAGTTTCTGATCGATACAGGAATGAAACCATACGGAACTTTCTGATGCTTTCCATCCACTTCTTTCCAGTTTCCATTGCTGTCAAACTCTATTTTCATTCCATTGGTCAGATATACTTTATATTCATCTACTCCATAAATTTCTCTGTCTTCAATGGCCGAGGTTACAGGTATTCCTTTAAATTGGGCAGCAAGAAAGTTTTTAGCTGTTTTGGGTAACTGATTAACATTGATTGCTCTGTCCTGTGCAGAAACGAAGCCTCCTATTAATAAAAACATGATCATCAATACTCCTGTGATTTTCTTTACATTTTTCATAACATTTAATTTTTTTATCATTATTATGGAGCAAAGTTGCAAATCAATTTGGGAAAGAATTGGGAAAACTAATCCAGCAAAAAAATAAATGAATTTATGATTTAGTCTTAATCGCAGATTTTCGTGGATAATCAAACATCTTTACGTTGATTTCTCAAGTCTATAAAACAGAAAAGCCACTAAGATAATCTTAGTGGCCTATATTTATACTTTAGACTTTATGGTCTTACATTTATAAGTATTCTTTAATCTGCTGAAGATGGGTAATGGCTTTTAATCCTTCTTTCCGTTTATCTTCTTTATAAACATCAAAGAAAATGGCATCCATTCCGAAGTCTGTTGCTCCCATGGCATCAGCAATCCAATCATCACCAATCAGGATACTTTCTTCTTTTCTGGCTTCAGAAAGTCCTAAAGAGTATTCAAAAATCCTGGGATTAGGTTTTCTTACTCCTACAGCATCTGCACTGGTAATCGTTTTAAAATAAGGGGCAATTCCGGACAAGGTACATTTCCTTTCCGTTACCTCCTGAAATCCATTGGAAATAATGTGTAATGTATAATTCTTAGCTTTCAGATATTCCAAAACATCTTCAGCTCCTTCTACCAATTGATTATGACTCACAATATTATCAAGAAAGTGCTCTTCAAAATAAAGGGCAAGTTCTCTATCTTCTACTCCAAAATGTTTAAATGAGTCATAAAAACGGTGTTCTCTCAAATACTCTTTGCCAATAATTCCATCTCTGATCTTTTCCCATAAATCTTCGTTGATATCATGGTAAACAGAATGAAACTCTTCAAAGTCAATATGATACTTTGAAGTAATTTCCTGTTTTTCAAAAAGTTCCTTGATGGTAAGATAGGCATTTCTACGATGATCCCAGAGTGTATTATCCAGGTCAAAAAAAACATGCTGCATTTTCATACAGCACAAAGTTAATCATTTTAATTTTTTAAAATTGGATAATTTTTGCTCTTGCTTTTCACAACTTCAAGGCTTTTAGAAAAATTCAGCAAAAAATCAATAGTTTGTTTCTTAGGTTTCAAAGTTTTCACTTTTAAGGAGTCATTTTTTTTCATAAGCGAAGTATGTTTTCCTTAAAACGTGAAATTTCCCAAAATATTATTTATCTGGTTAATATTATATTATTTTCATCCATGATTTTTCTCAGGTTTATCAGCGCATACCGTACTCTTCCAAGAGTAGTATTAATGCTCATATCTGTATGATCCGCAATTTCCTTGAAACTCAGCCCGTCAAAAAATCTTAGTTTGATTACTTCTTGCTGATTTTGTGGTAAAAACTGCAGCATCCTTAAAAGATCTTCCTGTATCTGATTCGTCACAAGCTGATCTTCAATATTTTCAGAAGGCTCTCTGATCAAATCAAAAATAGAATATTCATCGGTTTCAAAAGTAGTTTCTGAAACCTTTATATTCTTTGCTTTTGATCTGAAATGGTCGATAATTAAATTGTGGGAAATCCTTTTTGCCCAAAGGATAAATTTACCTTCTTCGTTATAACGCCCTTCTTTCAGCATAACAATAATCTTCATAAAGGTGTCCTGAAAGATATCATTCGCTAAATCTTCATCATTAATTTTATAAAAAATGAATGTAAACAGTTCTCTCTGATGTCGATGAATAAGGGTTGACAACGCACCCTCGTCTCCTTTCTGGTAAAGGGAAATTAGTAAACTATCCGATTTTGATTTCATAACTCTTCTCAATATAAATATTTGCAGACAGCCATTCTACCAGATATTTCTTCTGGCCTTTGCTGTATAAACAAAACAGTTTTAGAGTAGAGTCTCTTCTATAGGCGGTAGTACAATTATTATGATGTAAATATAATATTTTTTTAATAACTGTTAACCTATTATTAAATTTTTTAGAGAAAAATCTAAAAAAAATCATTTAAACATGTCATGAATGAATACGGTAGGGATATTTAATGTAAAATTAATATTCAGACCTTTCATCTCTTTTCCGTTCAATCGGGTATCTCCGATAGGAAAAGCATAGCCTCCGGTAAGGTCTAGCATCCCAAATAAGGTGACTCCTATTTTAGGGGCAATGTATTTATTGGTTCCTTCTACCCCTGCTAAAAAATAATACGAGTGATAGAAGTCTACATTTTTTTCAAAATTAAGAAGAACATCCGCCTGGAGCTTTGGCATGATAGCAAATTTGGAGTCCGCAACTCCCATCAGTGCAGATCCTCCCAATCTGTAAATCACATCGTCATTTTTAAGAAAAAGCAATTTCCCTCCTATTTCACCAAAACTTTGATTCTGATAAGTATACCCCACAGTAATCATTTTATGCATGGTATATTGTGCCTTTGCTAATGTACTTAGCAAAAACAGGGACAGGACAGCAACTACAGTTCTAAAATTCATCATCTTTCTATATTATTAAGGTGTAAAATTAAAAAAAACTGCCTTATCAAGAGATAAAGCAGTTCATTTATTATTCTTTAAGGGGAAAATTAAATTCCGAAAGCGGTTTTAATTTCCTCTACTTTGTCTAGTTTCTCCCAAGTAAAGAACTCAAGCCCTTCCAATGTAAGCTCATTTTTATGTCCTTTATTAAAAGTTTTATCAGCAATATAATGCTCTTTACCCATATGCCCGTAAGAAGCAGTTTCCTGATAAATAGGATTTCTTAATTTTAAGTTCTGCTCAATAGCATAAGGTCTTAAATCGAAAATTGCAGAAACTTTTTTCGCAATCTCTCCATCATGAAGATCTACTTTTGCAGTTCCGTAAGTATTGATATATAAACCACAAGGCTCAGCTACACCAATAGCATAAGAAACCTGCACCAAAACTTCATCAGCAACTCCTGCAGCCACTAAGTTTTTAGCAATATGTCTTGTAGCATAAGCAGCACTTCTGTCTACTTTAGAAGGATCTTTTCCTGAGAAAGCACCTCCTCCGTGAGCTCCTTTACCACCGTAGGTATCAACAATGATTTTTCTACCTGTAAGACCTGTATCCCCGTGAGGTCCTCCGATTACAAATTTCCCTGTAGGATTGATGTGATATTTGATCTGATCGTTGAACAAAGCTTTGATTTCCTCAGTCTGTTGTGCAACAACTCTTGGAACCAGAATGTTTTTAATATCCTCACGGATCTTATTCAACATTTCCTCTTCAGCTGCAAAATCATCGTGCTGAGTAGAAACTACGATAGAATCAATTCTGATTGGTTTATGATCATCAGAATACTCAATAGTTACCTGGCTTTTTGCATCAGGACGAAGATAAGTAATTTCTTTATTTTCTCTTCTGATGGCAGAAAGTTCCTTCAGAATCGTGTGGGCAAGATCCAATGCAAGAGGCATATAGTTAGCCGTTTCATTGGTAGCATACCCGAACATCATTCCCTGATCTCCTGCTCCCTGCGCTTTTGCTTTTGCTTCGAAAGACTCGTCATTTACAGCTCTGTCAACTCCCTGGTTGATATCAGGTGACTGCTCATGGATGGCAGAGATCACTCCACAAGAATCTCCATTGAACATATATTCACCTTTTGTATATCCAATTCCGTTGATTACTTCTCTGGCAATAGTCTGCACATCAAGATAAGCATCTGATTTTACTTCCCCTGCCAATACCACCTGTCCGGTAGTTACAAGAGTTTCACATGCTACTTTTGAGTCTTTATCATATGCTAAAAAATGGTCGATTAATGCATCAGAGATTTGATCGGCAATTTTATCCGGATGTCCTTCTGAAACGGATTCAGATGTAAATAAATAAGACATATAATTCTTTTGTTTTTAAAGATTTAAAAAAATTGTATTGAAGAAAAATATGAAATAAAATTGCCCAAAAAAGAATACTGTTTTAGCATATTTTTATAGAGGTTGCAATCAGGTCAAATTTTTCCTCGTAATAAACGTCAGCAAATTTAAGCACTATTTTTGTAATACTCAAAAATTTTGTTTATTAATTATAATTTTATTTAAATTGATGATTTCTATCACTTTAAAGCATTTCCATTACTGAGGCTTAATGCTTACAAATTCTTTTGGACTTTCGTGATAATTCAGCTTAAGTTCTAAAGAAGTTTTGATAGAATGTGACAATTCATCAATTATTTTTTGCTTAAATGTTGGCTTATAATAAATAATACTGATTTCTCGATAAGGGAAAGGTTTTTTGAATCTGAAAACATTTTTCTTCTGTTCTTCTGAAAGCTGACTCAAAGCAAGTTCTGGCAGAATACTGATTCCTCCTACTTTATCTACCATGTGTACCAAGGTCTGGATATTGGAAGCCAGGAAGTCTAAATTTTTAGGCTTCAGGGTATTTTCTTTCAAATGACAGATGTTCTCAAACTGATTTCTAAGACAGTTTCCTTCTTCAAGTAACCATACTTTTTCTACATTCAGATCTTCCGGAATGATGTAAGAATTCTTTTTGTTGGCTTCTGTATTGGAACTGTAAATCATCAGCTCCTCATTGAATAAGAAATCCTGATAAAACTCGTCAGCAGTATCATAAGGAGTTGAGATAATTCCCGCATCCAGTTCTCCTGCTTTTAAAGCTTTAATAATATTATCCGTTGTCATTTCTTTTACATTCATCTGAATCTTTGGATTGTCTTCAAGGAACTTGAAAATTTCCGTAGGCAGAATGAAAGAAGAAACCGTAGGAATAATTCCCAGATTAAGAGTTCCTCCTAAAATATTATTCAAAAGGTTCGCCTTGTTTTTCAGCTCATTGACAGATTCTATAATAACTTTTGCCTGATCAATAATCTGAAGACCTACATCTGTGGTACGAATCGGGTGAGTAGTTCTGTCGAAAACCTTCACATCCAGTTCATCCTCAAATTTCTGTATCATGGCACTTAACGTAGGTTGTGTAATAAAACATGCCTGAGCTGCTTTACCAAAATGTTTATACTTATCAACAGCGATAAGATACTCCAGTTGCTGAATGTTCATTTGATTAATATTATCTATTACAAAGATATAACGTTTTTGTTATTAGCAATTAAAAATTCAAGTAAATTTGATATTCATTACCTTTACACTTCGATTTAGAAAAAGGAAAAAGAATTATTCAAATCTTCAATTATATGGATTCTAAAAAATTAACGTTAAGCAACGGCGCACCTTACTTTGAGCATCAGGATTCACAGACGGTAGGACCAAGAGGCCCGGTATTGCTGCAAGACTTTATTCTTCAGGAAAATCTTGCGCATTTCGTTAGGGAAAGAATTCCTGAAAGGATTGTGCATGCTAAAGGAAGCGGTGCTTATGGAACTTTTACCGTAACCCATGACATCAGCCAGTACACAAAAGCAAAACTGTTCTCAAAAGTAGGAAATTCATGCAGAATGTTTGCCCGTTTTTCTACTGTAGGAGGAGAAAAAGGAAGCGCAGATACAGCGAGAGACCCTAGAGGTTTTGCTTTAAAATTTTATACAGAAGACGGAAACTGGGATCTTGTAGGAAACAATACTCCGGTATTCTTTATTAAGGATGCAAAAAAATTTCCGGACTTTATTCATACTCAAAAAAGACTTCCAAAAACCAATTTAAAAAGCGCCACCATGATGTGGGATTTCTGGAGCTTAAATCCTGAATCGCTTCATCAGGTTCTTATATTAATGTCAGACAGAGGAACGCCTTACGGATACAGACATATGCATGGATTTGGGTCTCATACTTTCTCCATGATTAATGACAATAATGAAAGAGTATGGGTAAAATTCCACTTCAAAACCAAGCAGGGAGTGAAAAACTTCACTGATGAAGAAGCGGTAAAAATGGCCGGCGAAAATCCGGACTTCGCCCAGGAAGACCTTTGCAATGCTATTGAAAACGGAGACTTCCCGAAATGGACCCTGTATATCCAGGTGATGACTGAGGAACAGGCAAAAGACTTCAGATGGAATCCTTTTGATGTAACAAAAGTGTGGTTTCATGATGACTTCCCATTGATTGAGGTAGGAGAAATGGAACTTAATGAAGTTCCTGTTAATTATTTTGCTCATGTTGAACAATCTACTTTTTCACCAAGCAGCCTGATTAACGGAATTAGTTTCTCACCTGACAAAATGCTGCAGGGAAGACTATTTTCTTATCCTGATGCACACCGTTACAGAGTGGGTGTCAACGCACATCAACTGGAGGTGAACAGATGTCCTTTTGCGGTCAATAACTACCAGAGAGATGGCTATATGGCAGATTCAAGCTACTATCAGGACAAACCGAATTACCATCCGAACAGTTTCGATGATATCAAAGCAGATTCTGATTACAAAGGTTTTGAGTATGAATTAGACAGTGCTCATGTAGCCAGTTATAACAGAAATGATAATGACAGCGATCATTATACTCAGCCGGGTCTGCTTTATTCAAAAGCAATGAACGCAGAAGACAGAGATCGTCTGATTCAAAATATTATCGGAAGCATGCAAGGCATCAGCGGGCCTAAAAAAGACGAGATTATCAACCGACAATTATGTCACTTTTTCCGTGCTAATATTGAGCTTGGCATGAAAGTAGCTTCTCAGTTAAATGTCAATATTGATGCAAATATGATGAATCATTCCAAATAATCATATTGAATAATAAATTAAAAAAAAGGAAAAAAAAATAATATTTTTTCCTTTTTTTTGTAAAAAATTCATAATTTGCAAAGGATGATATTTTAAAGTGGAAAAATGAGTTACGAGAACATATTATTAAAAAAAGAAGATAAATTATCTATTATTACCATAAACAGACCTGGAAGTTTAAATGCTTTAAATGCAAAAACAATTCAGGAAATCAGTACCGCACTGGATGAGCTTAACGCTGATACTTCCTGCAGGGTAATTATCCTTACCGGAAGTGGAGAAAAATCTTTTGTAGCAGGAGCTGATATCAAGGAGTTCAGCGACTTCGGACAGGAAAAAGCTGAAGAACTTGCAAGAAACGGACAAAATATATTGTTCAATAAAATTGAAAATATGTCTAAACCTATCATTGCAGCCGTAAACGGTTTTGCATTAGGCGGAGGTTTAGAGCTTGCCATGGCATGCCATATCAGATATGCATCGGAAAACGCCAGATTAGGACTTCCTGAAGTAACTCTTGGATTAATCCCGGGATACGGAGGAACTCAAAGGCTTCCAAAGCTTGTAGGAAAAGGTATTGCCAATGAAATGATCTTCTCTGCCAAAATGATCCCTGCTCAAAAAGCAAAAGAGATCGGCCTGGTCAATGAAGTATACCCTATTGAAGAATTATTAACCAAAACGAAAGAATTAGCAAACACGATTGCCTACAATTCACCAATGGCAATATCCAAGGCTATAAATGCCGTAAATTTATCTGATACAGAGAAAGGTTTTGAAACTGAAATTAAATATTTCGGGCAACTTTTTGAAATGGAAGATAAGAAAGAAGGAGTTACTGCGTTTCTAGAGAAGAGAAAGCCTAACTTTTAAATCTTTCTAAAAGATTTTAATCCAAATTATTTCGAAAAAAAACAATGCTGTGGTATGAATAAGTTTGATAAAGCTTATCTAAAAATGGCTCAGGAATGGGCAAAACTCTCCTACTGTAAGAGAAAACAGGTGGGAGCTCTTATCGTAAAAGATAGGATGATTATTTCAGATGGTTACAACGGGACTCCTTCGGGATTCGAAAACTGCTGTGAAGATGGAGAAGGGAAAACACACTGGTACGTATTGCATGCTGAAGCGAACGCTATATTAAAGCTGGCCGCTTCTACTCAATCTGCAAAAGGGGCAACGTTATATCTGACGCTGTCTCCCTGTAAAGAATGCAGCAAGCTGATTTTACAGGCAGGAATTGCGAGACTGGTGTATATTAATGAGTATTCAGATGACGATGGAATATCGTTCCTGAGAAACCATAACATTGAAATAGAACAAATATCGGACTGTGAACTAAAAAAATAAGCACAAATGACTTGGGATGAAAAGATCAAAGATTTTGAAATATTTCTTCGTTTCGAAAGAAATTTTTCAGAAAACACTCTCGACGCCTACGTTCGGGACATTAAGAAATTAAAAGATTATGCAAAAGAAGATCTGGCAAACGTCGGCCCAGATTCTATCGGTTACGAAAACCTGCAGGAATACATTTTCAATCTTTCTAAACAGAAATTCAGTGAGAGATCACAAGCAAGATGGATATCTTCCATCAAAGCCTTTTTCAAATTTCTGCTTGAAGATGAATATCGTGAAGACAATCCTGCGGCGTTACTTGAAGGCCCTAAATTGGGATTATACCTCCCTGATACCTTAAGCCTGCCTGATATCAACAAAATTATCACTGCTATTGAAGTCAATACAGATCTTGGAAAAAGAAACCACTGCATCATAGAGGTACTATATGGATGCGGACTTCGTGTTTCTGAACTCATTGATCTGAAGATCTCCAATATCAATTTTAAAGAGCAATACATCAAGGTAAACGGAAAAGGAAACAAAACCCGTTTTGTACCTTTGGCCGACTATACTGCTGATTTGCTTGAAAATTATATCAAAGAGGTACGTTCTAAAGGTAAGATCAATAAGAAATATGAAGACACTCTCTTTTTGAACAGCCGTGGGACATCTATGTCCAGAGTGATTGTATTTCTTATCATTAAAGAACTTACAGATAAAGCAGGGGTTAACAAAAAAATATCTCCACACACCTTCAGACACTCATTTGCTACGCATTTACTGCAGAACGGAGCAGATCTCCGTTATATTCAGGAAATGCTGGGGCATTCCAGTATTACAACAACGGAAATCTATACGCATCTGAAGACGGAAGAATTAAGGGATGTTATTTTGAGTTATCACCCGAGAAATATTAATATTGCTCAATGAAACTATTGAAATATTGCCCAAGCTGTGGCAAAGAGTCCTTACACTGGGACGGCGAAAAGAAATGGAGCTGTCCGGAATGTGGTTTTACTTTGTATAATAATGTGGCAGGCGCCGTGGCGGTTGTCATCAGATGTGGTAACGAAATTTACCTTACCCGAAGAAACAGAGATCCTAAAAAAGGAAAACTTGATCTTGCCGGAGGATTCGTTGACCCTAAAGAAAGTGCAGAGGAAACCTGTAAAAGAGAACTTTTTGAAGAACTTCAGCTTGATATCGATATTTCTAACCTGAAATACCTTACCAGCCTTCCAAACATCTATCAATACAAAGAAATTGATTACAATACCATCGATCTCTTTTATGAGTATAATGTTTCGGAAAAGTTTGAGGTAAATCTTGAACTCTCAGAGATCTCAGAAGCAGTATGGATTCCTTTACAGGAGCTAGACCTTGAAGATATTGCCTTTGATTCTCAGAAGAGATTTTTTGAGAGCTATTTAAAGAAATAATTTTTGTAATATATTCTCTCGCAGAGTTTGTAGATTAAGCAGATTGTTAAAACACATTCATCTGCCGGTCTGCAAAATCTGCGAGAGTTTTTTATTTTATGATAATCTTAAAATAATATAACAGAAGAATAAAGCATTGAAAATAAGCTATCTCTTTTATTTTTTCCCGCTTTATTTTAGATACTAATAAGTCTTCGTTTTCAGCATTTCTTCAAAATACTGAATCAACAGTGCTCTTTCTGCTTCTGAAAGATTAGCTTCTTTATGATAGACAATATAACCCGGCATTGGCATTGCTTTGCTTTGGATAGTCTGAATAGATTTAGTGATCATATCCTTCTTCAAATCCTTATTATACGTTTCCCAGGTAGAAAAGTTAAGGTGTTCTCTTCCTTCATTTACATGGCTTTTTACAGACCATGATACAGGTGCAATAAAAGCATATTTCGGGTAAACTGTTTCATTGGAATGGCAGTCATAACACGCATTTTTAAGCAGTGTTCTGATTTTTTCAGGTGCTTTCCTTGCATCAACGAAGTTCGCAGCAGAATCAACCGGTTTATTGATTCTATCAATAGGAAAAAACTGGATCAGGGCAAAACCCACCAATATCCAAAATATGATTTTCTTAGCCATTTTCATCTGCTTACTTTGCCGGAGTTAAAACAGCATTACCGGATTTAAATTCTTTTTTCAGCGGTTCCTTCGTTACCGTAGGTGTTACAGGCTGCGGAGTTTCTGATGCTGGAACAGAGGTTGATGTGGGTGCCGGAGCTCCCGATGTTGATTTAGGACTGTCAAGTGTTCTGGTATCCTTCAGATCCCAGTCTTCTCTTGTTTCCCACAATCCTCTTACGATTACTTTTTTATGGAAGATATAAGCATCTTCAGCAAATATATCGTTAGCGAAATCTGCTTCATCCCAATATTTATTCCCGTTATTATCTACCAGAATTCTTACAATATATTCTGCAGGTCTCAATATATCAAATTTTACCTTGTCTCCTTTTATATATTTCTGATAGGCAATTTTATCTGAAGAATCGATCAGTTGAATCCAATAATTTGCTTCCGGAGCATTGGTAATAGAGAACTCAACACTTCCAAACTGATCTGCTTTAGCAACATCAAAGTCGAAACGCTTTGACTGGCTGTTTTTTGCATAGTACGAAGATACGGTTTCCTTAGGAACAGTAAGTTCATAGCTTTTTCCCATCACAAAATCTGATTGAACATGGATCTGATAAGGATTTGTTTCTGAAATTTTAGCAGTGAACGGTAAAGTTGTTAAACTGTCACCTTTGATCTTTAATGTCCATTTTGAAGGATCAATTTTATCTACAATATAGTTTGATGCAAGCTTTAAATCTGCTTTTGGAGCGATTGAAGTTCCGTCATTATCGCTCACGACATCCATCGCATTCTTCTTATTATATCTGTAAAATAAAGAAACGCTATAGGCACTATCTTTTTTGGGACCTTTATTATGAGTAAATGTGAGTTTTTCATTCGCTGTCTGCCCCACATCATCTTTTACTGCATCAAACCAGATTCTGACAGAGTCGGATTTTGGGTTATGCATTATTTTGATATCTTTTATTTTCTCATTCAGTGACTGAACTTTTACTTCATCTGGATTTCCTTCAAATGACATTAAAATCCCACCTGCAATTTCTTTCATTTCTGAATATTTCACTGCTTTTCTGGAAGGATATACTTTCAAATTCAATCCTGAAATAGATTTCTCTACATTGATGGGATCTTTCTGGAATCCAACCTTTTCTTTTCCTGGGTCATACATAGAATTTCCATTCTCGTCGTCAAAAGCAATAATTTTATATTTTCCAGGAGTCAGATAATTCAATTCATAATACCCGTCTTCATCTACCTTGGTGATATAGTAAGGTTTTTTCTTATAATCCATCGTATCTTTTACCTGATACAATCCTACCACAAGCTTATTTTCCGTTGTTGTTCCCGTTTTCTTTTTAATATCCATTGCATCTTTTACCTCACCACTGATGTAAAGATCATCCAGTTTGTCTCCTGTAGAAAAAGCAAAATTGAAATACCTCAGTATATTCGACTCGTTATTATCTACAATGGAATTTCCGAAATTAAAATTATACGTTGTATTCGCCTGAAGAGTATCAGTCCATTGGATCAGCACAAATTTGTTGGCTATATTCGAAGGAAGAATTCTCGTTATCCCTTTAATAGGTGGTGAAATAATCAGGTTTTTATTGATGTCCTTCAATGTTACATATTCATCAAAATCCAGACGGAGCTCGTGAATATCTTTTTTGACATTAATTCTTGTAGTATCAATGTTTGAACTTAAAAACCTTGGTGCTAAAGTATCTTTAGGCCCTCCGACAGGAGATCCCACTCTTGCACATGAATGTACAAGAAAACAGATAACAAATAATAAAAGAAACCTTTTCATGAAAATGTTTAAGCAAAAATAAACATTATTCTCCAAAAACTTCCTGTCCGGAATTTAAAGTATCTTTATTATCATGCATAACGGTGTGCAACTTCTCCTTCTGTAAAGGAAAATCCTCAAATAATCCGGATAACGCAAGAGCTGTATATACTTTGTTTGAATATTTGTTTCCGATAGCCACGATGGTAACTTTAGATTTTAAAAGGTGGGCAAATACAGAGTTTGTGCCATGCCACCATCCGTTGTGATACGTCAGCTTTTCGCCATTATCAAAAATTTTCATCCTGAATCCTAATCCATAATTATTCATTCCTGACTTTTCATTGCTGTAAGGAGCGAAAACCATCTCCATGAGTTCCGGTTTCAGGAAATTTTTCGAAAACATTGCTTTTGAAAAATTGTACAAATCTCTTGGAGTAGTATATACATTTTTGTCACCATAAATAAGATCTAATCTGTCTAAAGGATACAGTTTATTTCCCCCATAATAGAATGACTGAGAGGCTGTAGGAATATCTTTTTCCTGGAAAATGTAAGTATTATTCATTTTCAAGGGTGTGAAAACCATTTCTTTCATCGCCTGCGGGAAAGGAGTTTTTGTTATTTTTTCAACCAATAAGGCCAATAGAGCAAAATTGGTATTACAGTACATAAATCCTGTATCGGTATCTCTCGCCAGATCTGGTTTGTATTTGATAATCATATTCAATACATCCTGATTCGTAATAAACGGTTTTGAAAGTTCTGCCGGTGCAGGCTGTATTTTGGTGATAAAATATTCGTATTTCGGAAGACCGCTTCTTTGATCCAATAAAGTCTGAACAGTAACATCGGGATATGGAAATCCTGGAAAAAACTGAGTAAGATGATCTGTAAGTTTTATTTTTCCAGCCTCAATCAGCTTCATCATTGCCATTGCCGTTAAAGTCTTTGAAACCGAAGCTACATGCAACGGTGTATTTTTATCAATCGCCATCTGATTGCCTTCTCTTCCAAAACCTCTGTAATTTTCGTAAAGAATTTCATCGCCCTTAGCAACCAGAATTCCTCCGCTAAGGTTGCCTTCTTCCCATATTTTTTTGTAATACTGATCTATATAGCTTATTGTTGTCTGCCTGTTCAGAAGCTGCCCATCACCTTTCGTGAAAATATCTCCCAGATCTACGTTTCCATAGTTGGGAAGATTGGTCGTATTTTCAGCTGAAACTTCTTTGGCTTCAGACTTTTTTTTACAAGAAAATATTGCTAAAAGAACAGTTAGGATAAGTATAAAATTACGCTTCGTCATGAGATTCAAAATGAGCGGCAATTTAATAAAACTCAAAAATAAATAATAAACATGAAAGGGACATTATGAATTATTTAACATAAATGAAGGGAGATATAAAATTTGGAAGGACAAAATCGCGAAAAAGTGAAAGTTAATAAAAAAGCGAATTCACTTTTTGTAAATTCGCCTTTTATCTTTTATTTTTCATTGTTTAACAATGTGAAGCTACAATTTTATCTACAATAAACTGAGCCAACTTTTCTTTGCTCTGGTGTGTCCACCCGGCAATGTGTGGTGTTACAATGGCTTTTTCACATTCAAGAAGGTATTTTAAATCTTCATTTTCAGTTTCAATATGCTCGAAAGAAGATTTTTCGTATTCTAATACATCCAGACAGGCACCTTTTACTTTTCCAGATTTCAACGCTTCTACTAAATATTTAGTTTTCACATTCTTTCCTCTTGCCGTATTGACAAAATAGAAGTTGTTTTTCATTTCTGCAATGAATGTTTCATCTATAAGATAATGCGTTTCTGAAGTCAAAGGAATATGTAAGCTTACAACCTCAGCAGACTGTTTCAGCTCTTCCAGAGAAACCTGTATTGCATATTCATCCGAAAGGCCGGGAAGTATATCATGGAAGATCACTTTACATCCGAATCCTGAAAGCCTTTTAGCTGTAGCTTTCCCCATATTTCCATATCCGATAAGCCCTACAGTTTTCCCCAGCAATTCATCTCCTCTGTTTTCTTCACGTTTCCAGATCCCATTTTTCACTTCCTGAGAGGCAATAAAAAGTCTGTTCATGATCACAAGCAGCATTCCTACCACATGTTCTGCTACGGAATCTCTGTTTCCTTCCGGAGAATTGATCAGTTGGATTCCCAGTTTTTCAGCAACAGGAATATCTATGTTTTCCATTCCGGCTCCTACCCTTGCAATAAATTTCAGGTTCTTACCCTTCTCCAGAAAATTTTGGTCTAAAGGAATACGACTTCTGATAATAATCCCGTCGTAATTTTCAATTTTATTGCAAACCTCATCATAAGACGATGTAAAATCCTCTTCCAATATAAAATTCTGAGCCAAAAGCTGCTCAGTGATAAGAGGATGATTTTTATCTAAAAGAAGTATTTTCATAATTTAAACACGAATGACACTAATTTATTTCACAAATAACACAAATTATAATATCCCATTAATCACTCTCTTAACTCCATTTTTAAATTGAAGCGTATTAAAGTTAATCAACATTCCAAGTTTACAATTACTTAAGCGAAAGTATGTAAGTATTTGTGCTAAATGAATATCTTGTAATGATTCTATAGATTTTATTTCCAGTACAATTTTTTTCTCAATCAAAAAGTCAAGCCTATAGCCCACATCCATTTTCACTTCATCATAAACTAATGGCATCGATTTTTGCCTTTCTACAAGAATACCTTGTTTATTTAATTCATAAAACAAACATTCTTCATAAGCACTTTCTAAAAGTCCTAGACCCAATGTCTTATGAACTATATACCCTGCTTCGTAGACAATTTTTGATATATCATTTTCTGAAATATCCATTTTGATTATTTTTTTTCATTTGATTAGGCATAAACCATTTGTGGAAATTCGTGCCAGATATTTGTGTCTTTTGTGTTTTATAGGAGGTTATTTCTTATCTTTCTTAGACTCCTGTGGTTCCTGGAAGAGTTTTTTAAGCTCTACAGATTCCAGAGGTTTCATTCTTCCGGAAAGAATTAATGAAAGTTCTTTTCTACGGAATGCTGCTGCAAATCTTTCTTTTTCTTCTTCTGTTTCAGGAACCATTTCCGGAATCGGAATCGGACGGTTGAATTCATCTACTGCAACGAAAGTATAAATACCAGCATTGGTATGAATTTTCTTCTGATTGATCGGGTCATCCAACCATACATCCACATATACTTCCATGGAGGTAGAAAATGCCCTGGAAACTTTAGATTCCAATACCACTACTCCGCCTTCCGGAATCGGGTGATTGAAAGACACGTGGTTTACAGAAGCTGTTACTACTCTTCTCTCGCAGTGTCTTGCCGCAGAAATAGACGCACAACGGTCCATTTTTGCCAAAAGTTCACCTCCAAAAAGATTTCTTAAAGAATTGGTTTCGTTCGGAAGAACGATATTGGTCATAATGGTCAGAGAGTCTGACGCTTTTTTTATTTTTGCCATCTAGTCTTAGTGTTGTTTGGAACGGCCGGAGCTGGTTTTACTCCTTTTCCGACAGGTTTTGCTAATGAATCTTTTTTCAAAGAATCTGAAACGGATGCTTTTGGGGTATGTACCATCACCTTAATGGTATCTTTTACAATTCTGTGGGTAGAGGTTTGTACGGAAACCTTATTGAAAGACTTTTTACCAAAAAGAAGTTCCTGCTGGGTAAAAGCCAGATATAAAATCCCCAAAACCGGAATAATCAAAAGGAAAACCCAGAGAAGAGTTTTTCTGAATTTGAAATCCTTTTCGCGATTAACTGAAGGATTTACCTTTTCTCCGTTATTGATATCTGAAAATCTGATCTCTTCAAGTCCATAAAAGTCCGGACGTCCTGATTCTATTCTTTTTCCTTTGAAATGGGTATGTCCTTCTTCAATGAAAACTGTTCCAAGGTTTTGAATTTCAAGAACCTGTTCGGCCTGAAGTTTCTTCTTCCAAAAATCTGTCTGGATCTTCAGATCACTTCTTGAAGCCTCTAAGGACATCTGTTTCTGTCCTGCAATAAAAGCAGTAAGATCTTCAGCCTGTACTTCGTAGTCTATTGTAAATTCAATCTGACTGGCTGGAGGTAAGATACTCCCGTTTTCGGAATTGATAATTGCCTTAGAATTTTTCAGTGAAAACACCCCAAAGCCTGGAACCGTGGCAGTTCCAAATTGTTTTAAGTATTCTAAAATGTATGCTGAAATATTCATTTGGCAGCAAATTTATAACTTTTTCATGACTTTTTAAGATATTTAACCTATATAAAAAAAGACTGCCGAGACAGTCTTTTGATTATTCTGTATCAAAACTGAAATACAGGTATTTAAACTTCTTTTTTTAAGCTTAACAGTTATAATGAAACGGGTAAAAGGGCAGATTTACAAATTCACTTATTTACTTTCCGACCTTCTCATTATTGAATCTTCCAGCTCACTCCAAACATGAAATTCGTTCCTGCCTGTGAAAAATAATACGGCTGTCCTTCGTACACGGATCCGTTGTTGACATATTTTTTATTGAACAGGTTATTCACCAACAGTTTTAATGCAATTTCATTATTAGCAATTTTAAACTGATACTGAGCGTTGAAATCTGTCAGGAAATAATCTTTAAGCTGCAGATTTGCATCTTCCGTATTGTCCAGATATTGTTTCCCGACATACTGATTCATTAAAGCAAACTGAAAATTCTTTGTAGGGTTGAATTTCAGACCTACATTGGCAATTACATTTGGAGAGAATGAAATCTGTGTATTTCCAAGACTTTTAGGAACATCTCCATTTTGAATATTAAAATCCTGGTTTCTGCTCTGGCTTAGCGTCACATTTCCGGAAACTTCCCATTGCTTGGATAGCTTTGCCAGGGCACCTACCTCAATACCTCTTCTGTAGCTTTTCCCGGAATTGGTTCTGATGAATGCTCCTACATTATTAAGTACACCATTTAATACCAATTGATTCACATAGTACATATAATAGAGATTCGCTGTAAAGGATACAATCCCGAACTGTTTTTCAAAACCAGCTTCAATGTCATGAAGTTTTTCAGGTTTAACATCGTTATTCGCCATCAAGTCATCTCTGTTCGGTTCACGGTGTGCATGAGCGTATGACAGGAATACTTTACCACCTTCAATTCTGTAATTTACGCCGGCTTTTGGATTAAAAAACAGCCAGTTCTTACTTAAATCTGCACCTTCACCATCACCAGCCATCAGGACTTTAGTATTATAATTGATTTTTCTAAGCTGTAAATCACCAAAAAATTCAAAATTATCTACTCTGAACAAGGCTTTTGCAAAACCGGATACTTCATTCTTTATCGAGCGGCTTCTGTAATACTCGCTTTCATCAATCTGAGGAAAAAATACTCCAGTAACATTTCCGTAGTGTCTTCCGTAATACTGATTGGCAACAACACCAACATTCAGATCTAAGTTTTCAAACTTTCCGTAAAGCGTTGAAACAACTCCATAAAAATCATTATTCAGCCATTTTTTCCTGATAAAGTCTGAATATTTTATAGTTTGCCCTACTTCAGTCAAATCAGGTAAATTGTATCTGGAAAAAGGATCTCCCTGCTTGTAGTTCTCGTAATATCCTTTTCCTTTGGTATAGTGAAAAGTAGTTTCAAGATTCCATCGGTCACTGAATTTTTGTTCCCAAAGCAACTGATAGTGGTTCTGTCTGTAATTGTCTGTTTCGTTGTCATAGAAACTTACAATATTCTCCCAATTGACATCATAAATAGCACCTGAAACATTGAATTTAGGATCGGTTTCCCATGTCTTACGGTCAATCCCGTTCCATGCCTGGTAGGTTTTCTCTCTTCCGCCGAAAGCCATTAAACGCAGCTTTGTGTTTCCTTCTTCAAATAAAGCAGTGAAATTATAAGAATGTAAGTTTGATGAAGCTCTGTCAATATATCCGTCAGAGTGAATATGCGTATATCTTCCCATTATGGAAAGACGGTTTTTCCAGAACTTACCGGAACCTACTTCAGCCGAATATTTATAGGTATTGAATGAGCCGTAGCTGTCATCTGTTTTAAAATAAAATTTTTCTTCAGGATCTTTAGAAATCACATTGATACTTGCGCCAAAAGCAGAAACACCATTATTGGAAGTTCCCACCCCTCTTTGAATAACAATCTGAGACGCAGAACTTGTTAAATCCGGAACATTCACAAAAAAAGTCCCCTGGCTTTCAGAATCGTTGTACGGAACACCATTCATCATTACATTAATGCCGCTTCCTGAAACTCCACGAATTCTAAAACCGGTATATCCTACTCCATTTCCTGCATCTGAGGTAGAAATAATGGAGGTTTGATTTTTTAAAAGAATAGGAAGATCCTGTCCTAAATTTTTACCGTCTAAATCTTTCTGTACGTTGATGATTTCCTTTGCTACCGGCAGCCTTTTGGTAAAGTTGACGGCTTCAATTTCTCTGATTTTCAGAGAATCCTTATTCTGAGCCTGGATAAAGGCTACGGAGCCTACGCTAAGCCCTAAAAAAAATAATCCTTTCATTCTATAAATCTTTGACATTTAATGAATAAAAGGGGATCGATAAGATATTATACAATAAGCGCCTGATGAAGACGCATCCCTAAACAGCATTACCTGTTCCAGGTTCATTGGGTATAATCTCAGCCTGTTAAAGCACCCCTTTATTTCAGCCGCAAAATTACAAAAAATATATGAGATAAAAGAGAATGTAAAATCCGGGTTACGGGTTGCGGGATATTGGGTTATGAGATAATAAAAACATCACGGAAAATAGGAGTTATTGAATGAACCATTCATCATTCATCATTCATCATTCATAATTTATAATTTATAATTTTCTAATAGGTTTTATTGTCCGCATCAACATAATAGTAGCTTTTTCCGTCTTTCGTGACTTCAAACATCTTCCCCAGTTTCCAGCTAAAGTTTCTTTTAATATTGGCATATTCAAAAGGAATGATGATCTTATTGTTAACGTCAATCACTCCAAATTTATCATTATTGGAAGCAACAATCATGGGATTAGCCACATCATCACCTTCCATAATGTACAGATACTGATATTGAGGATAGATCTGAAACTGCCTGTAATCTGCAGCATTCACAAATTTTGATTTTTCAATAATGCCGTAAAAACCATTCAGAGTATAAGCCTGAAATAGCTGCTGTTTATATTCTTCAAATATACATTTTCCAAAATCGGCTTCTTTGAACTGGTATACTCTCTTCCCAGACTGATCTACCCGGTAAGAAATCATATCTTTTTCTACTGTAGCATATTCTTTTGTTCCGAATTTTCTAACTTTTTCATTAGGAGAATTCAGAAGGTTGCAGTCTTCGTAAAAAAATACGGCAATATGATATTCCGGCTGAATAATAAATTTCCCTTTCTGGTTAACATACCCAAAATGATCACCTTTCTTCTTAGGAATCAAAACCGGAAGATCTTTATTGATTATTACTAAATCAGGATTAGGCTTTTTAGCTGCAGACCCTTTCTTAACCGCTGTTTTCACGCCTTGCTTCACCGTTATTTTCTTCACAGATTTAGTCTGTGAAAAAACGAAAACCGAAGTAAAAATGCATAAAACATTTAGGATATTTTTCATATTCACCATATGTCTACAAAAATATGACCAAAAATAGATATTATAAAATTCATATTTATAAAGAATCTAAATAATTTCGTTTCTATAAAATATTAAAAATTCGTAATTTTGGGAACATTTTGAATTGTTTGATAATTTTAAAAAACTTTTAAGAAAGTGTAGATTATGCTGACTTTATTCGGTTAATGTTGCATCAAAATGCGAGAACTCAAAATGTCATTAACTGTATTTGTACAGACCGGTAAAGAAGAAGCAGGCCTACCTTTAATGTTGAAAGACCTTCTATTATGAATATTTATAAGGATTACATCAAAGAGATTGAAGAAAGAAAAACCCAAGGGCTTCATCCAAAGCCTATTGATGGTGCTGAATTACTAAGCGAAATCATTACACAGATTAAAGATTCAGGTAATGCTGACCGATCGGATTCTCTTAAATTTTTCATTTACAACACGCTACCCGGAACGACAAGTGCGGCGGGAGTGAAAGCTAAATTTTTAAAAGAAATTATTCTGGGTGAATCCATAGTAGAAGAAATTTCCCCGGCATTTGCCTTTGAATTATTATCTCATATGAAAGGCGGACCTTCTATTGAAGTGCTGCTGGACCTTGCTTTAGGTAACGATCCGGCTATCGCTAAAGAAGCTGCAGCTGTTCTTAAAACACAGGTTTTCCTTTATGAAGCAGACACAACCCGTCTGAAGGAAGCATTCAACAGCGGTAACGAAATCGCAAAAGAAATTCTTGAAAGCTATGCAAAAGCTGAATTCTTTACGAAACTGCCAGAAGTTGCTGAAGAAATCAAAATAGTAACATTTATTGCCGGTGAAGGAGATATCTCTACGGATTTACTTTCTCCGGGTAACCAGGCCCACTCAAGATCAGACCGTGAACTTCATGGTAAATGTATGATCACTCCTGAGGCTCAGGAAGAAATTAAAGCTTTACAGGCACAGCATCCTGATGCAAGCGTTATGCTTATCGCTGAAAAAGGAACAATGGGTGTAGGTTCATCAAGAATGTCTGGAGTGAATAACGTTGCTCTTTGGACAGGTAAACAAGCCAGCCCATATGTACCATTCGTAAACATTGCTCCAATTGTAGGAGGAACAAACGGTATTTCTCCGATCTTCCTTACAACAGTAGACGTTACCGGAGGTATTGGTGTTGACCTTAAAAACTGGGTAAAGAAAGTTGATGAAAACGGAAACCCAATTCGTAACGAAAATGGCGACATCGTTCTTGAAGAAGCTTATTCAGTAGCAACAGGAACTGTTTTAACGATTAATACAAAAGAAAAGAAATTATATAACGGCGATAAAGAACTTATCGACCTTACTAAATCTTTCACTCCGCAAAAAATGGAATTCATCAAAGCGGGTGGATCTTACGCTATCGTATTTGGTAAAAAACTACAGACATTTGCAGCTCAGCTTTTAGGAATTGAAGCACCTGCTGTTTTTGCTCCATCAAAAGAAATTTCTCACGAAGGGCAAGGACTTACGGCTGTAGAGAAAATATTCAACAGAAATGCTGTTGGAACTACTCCAGGAAAAGTGTTACACGCTGGTTCAGATGTTCGTGTAGAAGTGAATATCGTTGGATCTCAGGATACAACAGGTCTTATGACTTCTCAGGAACTTGAATCTATGGCTGCAACAGTGATTTCCCCAATCGTTGATGGTGCATACCAGTCAGGATGTCATACGGCTTCTGTTTGGGATAAAAAAGCTCAGGCTAATATTCCGAAACTGATGAAATTCATGAATGAGTTCGGTCTTATTACAGCCCGCGACCCGAAAGGTGAATATCATGCAATGACTGACGTAATCCACAAGGTTCTTAACGACATCACTGTAGATGAGTGGGCCATCATCATTGGTGGTGACTCTCACACAAGAATGTCTAAAGGGGTGGCTTTCGGAGCTGACTCAGGAACAGTTGCTCTTGCATTAGCTACAGGTGAAGCATCTATGCCAATCCCTGAATCTGTGAAAGTAACGTTCAAAGGAAACATGAAAGAACACATGGATTTCCGTGATGTAGTTCATGCAACACAGGCTCAGATGTTGAAGCAGTTTGGAGGAGAAAACGTATTCCAGGGTAGAATCATTGAGGTTCATATTGGTACACTTCCTGCTGACCAGGCATTTACCTTTACAGACTGGACTGCTGAGATGAAGGCAAAAGCTTCTATCAACATTTCTGAAGATAATACTTTGATTGAATCACTGGAAATTGCAAAAGGCAGAATCCAGATCATGATTAATAAAGGTATGGATAACCATAATAAAGTTCTTCAGGGACTAATTGACAAAGCAAACAAGAGAATTGCAGAGATCAGATCAGGAGAAAAACCTGCTTTGACTCCGGATGCAAATGCTAAATATTATGCTGAAGTAGTTGTAGATCTTGATGTAATTGTAGAACCTATGATTGCTGACCCAGATGTAAATAACGACGATGTATCTAAGAGATATACTCACGATACCATCAGAGACCTTTCTTATTATGGAGGTGAGAAAAAAGTAGACCTTGGTTTCGTAGGATCTTGTATGGTTCACAAAGGTGACCTTAAGATTGTTTCTCAAATGCTTAGAAACATTGAAAAACAACAAGGAAAGGTAGAGTTTAATGCTCCTCTTGTAGTAGCAGCACCTACTTACAACATCATTGATGAATTAAAGGCAGAAGGAGACTGGGAATTACTGGAAAAATATTCAGCTTTTGAATTTGATGATAATGCTCCAAAAGGAGAAGCTCGTGTTGAATATAAAAACGTAATGTACCTTGAGCGTCCCGGATGTAACCTTTGTATGGGTAACCAGGAAAAAGCAGCTAAAGGAGATACAGTATTAGCAACTTCTACACGTCTTTTCCAGGGAAGAGTAGTTGAAGATTCTGAACGTAAAAAAGGTGAATCTTTACTTGCTTCAACTCCGGTTGTAGTTCTTTCTGCGATCATTGGAAGAATTCCTAATATTGATGAATACAAAGCTGCCGTTGAGGGTATTGACCTTACCACTTTTGTACCTTCTATTAAAGAATTAACAAGTACAAGCGCTCACTAAGAGATTTACACATACGTCGTAAGACTATTGAAAATTATATAATTGGAAGATTTTAGTCCTTTGGGATTTAAAATCTTCCTATTTTTTGTTTAGAACGTTTCTATTTTAAGATAGTTACGTTTTTTTTTCGATAAAATCCGGAAAATAGATTCTATTTTTTCTTAAATTGAAAGTTATAAAATCTATTGATTTTGGAATCAAAAACAACCCTGTTTATGGATTATAGGAACGTTTTTTGATATATAAAAAAGTGATTTTTCTTTTTCAGACAGTAGAAAAGGAAGCATTAAACGGAAAAAGAACAAAACTAAAATACGATATGACTTTTGATATTGATATGATCAAAAAGGTGTACGAGCGTTACCCGGAAAGAATTGCTGCAGCAAGACAAACCGTAGGAAAACCTCTTACCCTTTCAGAAAAAATCCTTTACACCCACCTTTGGGAAGGAAATGCTACACAGGCTTATGAAAGAGGAAACTCTTATGTAGACTTCGCTCCAGACAGAGTAGCAATGCAGGATGCCACTGCACAGATGGCGCTTTTACAGTTCATGCAGGCAGGAAAAACTAAAGTTGCCGTTCCTTCCACAGCTCACGCGGATCACCTGATACAGGCAAAAGTAGGAGCTGATAAAGATTTACAGGAAGGAATCAACAAAAACTCTGAGGTATTCAACTTTCTAAGTTCTGTATGTGATAAATACGGAATCGGATTCTGGAAACCGGGAGCAGGTATCATTCACCAGGTTGTACTGGAAAATTATGCCTTCCCTGGAGGGATGATGATTGGGACAGATTCACACACTGTAAATGCAGGAGGACTGGGAATGGTAGCAATAGGTGTTGGTGGTGCTGATGCGGTAGACGTAATGGCAGGAATGGCCTGGGAGCTTAAAATGCCTAAACTTATCGGGGTAAAATTAACCGGTAAAATGAGCGGATGGACTTCTGCAAAAGATGTTATTCTGAAAGTAGCAGGAATCCTTACCGTAAAAGGAGGAACCGGATGCATCGTAGAATATTTCGGTGAAGGGGCAGAATCTCTTTCTGCAACAGGTAAAGGTACAATCTGTAACATGGGTGCTGAAATTGGGGCTACAACTTCTACTTTCGGATACGATGATTCTATGAGAAGATATCTTGCTGCTACCGGAAGACAGGATGTAGTGGATGCTGCGGATAAAATTGCTGAGCATTTAACAGGAGATGCAGAAGTTTATGCAAACCCTGAACAATATTTCGACCAGTTAATAGAAATCAACCTTTCTGAACTGACGCCTCACTTAAACGGACCTTTCACTCCGGATCTGGCAACTCCGGTTGCAGAATTCAGAGCTAAAGCTGAAGCTAACGGATGGCCTTTGGAAGTTGAATGGGCACTTATCGGTTCTTGTACCAACTCTTCTTATGAAGATTTATCAAGAGCTGCTTCCATTGTAGAAGATGCCGTATCAAAAGGTGTAAAACCTAAAGCCATCTTAGGAATCAACCCGGGTTCTGAACAGGTAAAATTTACAGCAGAAAGAGACGGATTCTTAGATTCTTTCAGGAAATTTGAAAACGCAAGAATCTTTACCAACGCTTGTGGACCATGTATTGGACAATGGGACAGAGAAGGTGCTGAAAAAGGAGAGAAAAACTCTATTATTCACTCTTTCAACAGAAACTTCGCCAAAAGAGCTGATGGTAACCCAAATACCCATGCATTTGTAGCCTCTCCTGAAATGGTAGCTGCTGTTGCGATCTCAGGCAGACTAGATTTTAACCCGATTACAGATACTTTAACTAACGAAGCAGGCGAGCAGGTAAAACTTGACGAACCTAAAGGCTATGAACTTCCTTCAAAAGGATTTGCGGTAGATGATAATGGATATCAGGCTCCATCTGAAGATGGTTCCAGTGTTGTTGTGAATGTAAGTCCTACTTCAGACAGACTTCAGTTATTAGAAGAATTCCCGGCTTGGGATGGTAAAAACATTGAAGGAGCTAAGGTATTGATCAAAGCTTTCGGAAAATGTACTACTGACCACATTTCTATGGCCGGACCATGGTTGAAGTACAGAGGTCACTTAGATAATATCTCAAACAACATGTTGATCGGAGCTGTAAATGCTTACAACATGGAAACCAATAAAGTTAAAAATGAAATAACCGGTGAATACGGTGAGGTTCCGGCTGTACAGAGAGCTTACAAAGCGGCAGGCGTTCCAACAATCGTTGTAGGAGACCAGAACTACGGTGAAGGTTCTTCAAGAGAACACGCTGCCATGGAACCTAGACACCTTGGTGTGAAAGCTGTATTGGTAAAATCATTCGCGAGAATCCATGAAACCAACCTTAAAAAACAAGGTATGCTTGGAATCACTTTCGCTAATGAAGCTGATTATGATAAAATCAAGGAAGATGATACAGTTAACTTCTTAGATCTTGACCAGTTTGCTCCAGGAAAACAGTTGACTTTAGAATTCGTTCATGCTGACGGAACTAAAGATATCATCATGGCAAACCATACTTATAACAATCAGCAGATTGAGTGGTTTAAAGCGGGTTCTGCACTGAACCTAATCAAACAACAGGAAAAATAAAATTAATTGTTAGATTAATTAATATAAAGGCGGCTTCAATTGAAGTCGTCTTTTTTATTTTCATACCAAAAATTCCTGCCAATAAATTCAATAGGAGCGGACTTTAGTCCGCTTTTAAAATTATAAAATACATCTGGCTTTAGCCAAAACTTACAATTTTCTTACTTTAATCTATCCAGAAGATTTGTTCTATAGCTTTCCCCGATAGGAATTTCAAACTCAGGAAGAACAACTTTTTTTGCCCCAATACTTTTGATTTTATCCAAATTGACAATGAAAGATTTATGAATCCGTACAAATTTTTCAGAAAGCTGACTTTCCATTGATTTAAGAGTATCCAGAACAATAAACTCATCATTTTCTGTCCGGATATTGACGTAGTCCTTGATACTTTCTACGTATAAAATCTCATGAAAGCCGATACGATGCCTTTGTCCGGAGGATTTCACAAAGAAATGGGTGCTTTCTTCCTGTGGAAAAGAAAACCGCTCCTGAGCTTTTAATACACTCTTTTGAAACCTTTCAAAGGAGATAGGCTTCAGAAGATAATCCACAACGTTATGTTCATATCCTTCCAACGCATATTCCGAATACGCTGTAGTCAGAATATACTTTTGATCAGGTCCAACAATCTTCATAAAATTGATTCCCGTAAGCTCCGGCATCTGAATATCCAGAAAGATGAGATCCGAATCGTTTTTCTGCAGATATTCTAAAGCCAGAATTGGATTCTCTGTAGAGAAAACCAGTTCAAGAAAAGGAATTTTCTCTACATAATGCTCCAGCAAAGAGATTGCCAGCGGCTCATCATCAACGATAATACATTTTATCTTATTCATGCCGTAAATCAATTTTTAAATCTACAATAAATTCCGTTTCTGAATTTTTGATCTCAAGCTGATGTTTAGGATAAAGGATTTCCAGTCTTTTTTTCACATTCTGAATACCTATTCCAGACACGGTATCTTTCATTTTCTGTGTTTTAAAATTTAAAAGATAAAAATGCAGAATCTTATCATGATCAGAGATTTTCATTTCAAAACCTTTATCACGAAAATCACCATGTTTGAAAGCATTCTCAACAAAAGGAACCAACAGCATCGGTGAAATTTTAAGTTGTGGATACTGAATATCTTTTTCTATATTCAACAGTTCAGGATTTCTGATTCTAAGCTTTTCCAGTGCAATTAAACTGTCAATATATCCAATTTCCTTATCCAGAGAAATCGAGTCTTTTTCTAGATCTTTTGTACTGTACCTCAGTAATTGGCCAAGTTCCTCAATGGCAGGAAGTGCTTTATCTGATTTTTGATATACGAGAGAATAGATATTATTCAATGAATTAAAAATAAAATGAGGATTGATCTGGGTTTTCAACGCCTGAAGTTCTGCCTGTTTTTTTTCAATCAAAAGCTGCTTTTTGTCATTTTCGGCAACACCATATTTCTCTACGATCCACAGGATTCCTGCAATGAAAACAGTCAATGATGCATTGTAGATATTATCCGTCAAATAATATAAAAGTCCGGTATCTTTATTATAATTTCTAAATCCAAGGGTAATAGGAAGCAGCACTTCTTCTATTCCATACCGAATTACACCAAAGCTTAAAATAGAGATCAAAAAAACTAAAACGGCAGAATAAAGTTTCTCCAGATTTAATACTTTCGGAATAATAACCAGATACAAAAGATAAAAAGTAGAGATTTCTGTAATAAAATAAGTAAAGTTCAGCACATATGATTCAAATCCTCTCCGCTCAGGAAAAAAGAAATAAGGTGTAATGTTGTTTCCTATAAAATTGAAACTCCAATAAAAAATCTGAAGCCAGATAATTTGCTTTTTATTCATATTCAAATATAATTCTATACCCCCACAATTCATCAACCCTTTTCGATAAAAACCTGTTTTTTTCCGACGAAACTATTTTGACATGTATAATCTCAGGCTTCATCTAAATGCTATTTCCAATGGAAGGCTCTTCCTATACTTTTGTCAGAGAAATTCAACATAAAGATCATTTAATCTGTCATTACTAACCTATGAAAAAGCATCTTTTATTTATAACCGCCCTTGCTTGTTCTTTCACAACAGCACAAACAAAAGACACTGCTAACGTCAACAAAATTGAGGCAGTAACGATGAATGGCAAAAAAATTCTGGTAGAGCGTAAAGTGGACCGCCTGGTTTATAATGTTCAGAATTCTATGCTTTCACAGGGAAGTTCGGGAACCGAGGTCTTAGCCGGCACTCCTTTATTACAGGTGGATGAAAATAAAGGTCTTCTTTCTATTGCCGGAAAAAACGGAGTTTCTGTGATGGTGAATGACAGGATGCTGAATCTTTCCGGATCTGAACTGATTAATTATCTGAGAAATCTTCGTTCTGAAAATATATTGAAAATAGAAGTGATCACCACTCCACCCGCCAAATATGAAGCACAGGGAAATAGCGGAATCATTAATATTGTCCTTAAAAAGAATCAGAATCTTGGATGGAACGGTTATCTGACGACCAGTTATACTCAAAAAACATATGCCGGCTTCAGCAGTGTGGCAGGAGTGAATTATCAGAATGAAAAAATAAAAGCCTCCGTAAAAGTAATGGGCTATGACGGAGATAAAAGATCAGTAGAAAAATATAATATTATTGGCCAAAGTTCTTCTGTCAGCAAGGATGACAGAAGGGATATGAATGACGGGCTCGGTCTGAATGCCAATTTTGATTATTCGCTTTCTAAAAATTCCAATATCGGATTGGTATACGATATTACAAAAGGGCATACGAATATGGATATCACTTCAACACAAAGTTACTTTACAGATGGTACGCCTACTTTACAAACAGAGACGAATTCAAAGCATCGTTCTCCTTTTACAACCCAAATGCTTAATCTGTATTTTGACCAGAAATTTGGAGAGCATAAGCTAAGTTTCGGAGCCAATTATTATGGAAATTTACCTGATACGGAAGTTAATTTTACAACAAGAAATGTCAGCAGCAACGCAACACAGGTCGTGAGAAATCTTTCTTCGGTAGATTATAAGATCTATTCCGGACAGGCTGACTTAACTTTAAATTTCAAAAAAATTCAGTTAGAAACCGGTACGAAATACAGCCAGTTTTCCAATAATTCGGATATTGGATATTTTAATTTCATCAATGGAAATTATATCACAGATCCTGCAAAGAGCAATCTTTTTGATTATAACGAAAAGAATTATGCAGCTTATATCAGTGCCAGTAAAGATTTTGGTGAAAAATGGTCTGTAAAGGCAGGACTCCGTTATGAATATTCACAAACCAGCGGTTTCTCCCTTACTACACAGTCAAAATCTGAGAATAATTACGGAAAGTTTTTCCCGACAGCTTATTTATCTTATAAAGCCAATGAAAATAATCAGTTCAGCATTAATTATTCCCGAAGAATCAACCGTCCTTATTTCCGGGCTTTAGATCCGTTCCGATGGTATTCCAATCCTAATACATATTATTCCGGAAATCCAAGCCTGCAACCCTCTTTTAATCATAATATTGAGTTCAATTATATTTTTAAAAGTAAATTTTCTGCGAATCTTTATTACCAGAGAACTACGAATAATTTTGACCAGATTTCATTCCTGAACGGCATTGACCTTACCAGTACCTATGAAAATTATTATAATCAGAACGTGTACGGGATCAATTTCAATTACACAGATACGTTTTTCAAAATCTGGGAAAGTAATATCTCAACTTCGTTCAGTTACAATGAGACCCAGATTACAAGATTCAATCTGATTCCTAAAAACGGACAGTCATTTTATTATTCCCTCAACAATACTTTTCAGCTGAATAAGGCGAAAACATTCATGCTGTTTGTCAACTACTGGCAGAATCTGCCTTCACGTGACGGATATATTGCAGCAAAAAACAGAGCAAGCATTGATGCAGGAGTAAAGATGAGTTTTGCGAAAAAGGCTCTTCAGGTCAACCTTTCGGTGAGTGATATTTTCAGGCAGTCTGGTTTTAAGGCAGATATGTATTTCACAGATAATACACAGTCATTCAACAACTATTGGGATGCCAGAAGACTGGCACTCAGCATCACTTACAATTTTGGAAATCAGAAAGTAAAATCTAATAAAAGAGTGGTGGATTTTGAAGAGAAAAACCGTGCTCAATAATTTAATAACAAAAAAAATAAACCTATGAAAACCTTCATTTATATTCTTCTACTATGCATTCCCACATTCTTTTTTGCTCAAAAGAAGCCTTCGGACTATTTCAAAAATCCAAAAACCAAAGTCCTTGTTGTAGGGTCTTTCCACTTTGACTATCCTAATCTTGATGCTCATACAACCAATAAGGAAGATCAGATAGATGTTCTTTCACCTAAAACTGCAAAGGAAGTTACTGAACTTGTAGAATATATCAAGAAATTTAAACCTACTAAGATTGCTATTGAAGCCTGGCCAAACTGGAATGCAAACCAAAAACTGAAGGAGTATGGTGAGGGAAAACACAGAGAAGAAAGAGACGAACGCTATCAGCTTGCTATGCGCATCGCCAATGAACTTAAAGTCAACGAACTGTTCAGTATAGATGCAGAATCTATCTGGAATGATCTCCAGACAAAATTTGGGAAAACAGATTCTACATTTTTTAATAACCTCAGCAAAGATTATGATTTTAAAAGTGATGATGCAATTTCCCAACAGTTTATCAGCTTCTTCAAGAGTTCTGAACCTAAAAATTTCAAATCACTTTTAGACACATTTACCTACATGAATTCTAAAGAAAGTCATCAGTATGGATATGGAGCTTACCTGAGTGGAGATTTTACACTTAGAGAATTTGATGGAGCAGATATGCTTGCCTTGTATTGGTACAGCAGAAATCTGAGAATGTTCCGCAATATTCAGAAGATTCCTCACAACAGTGAAGACAGAATTCTTGTGATAGCCGGAAATGGCCATGCAGCAGTACTAAGACAGCTTTTCTCTTCTTCCGCCGAATATGATTTTATTGAATTTTATTCACTGAAATAAATAAAATTAGAATAATCACCCTAATAGATAATTCATTCTTTATGGTGTAATAGAATATAAAAAAACAGAGATATCTTCTCTGTTTTTTTATTAAATTTTCTAAGCTTTATTTATTAGAATCTGAATTCAATTCTTGCAAATAAGAACCTTCCACCAATACCATACTGAGAAACCTGTCTTGAATATACAAACTGGTTATCAGCTGTTAATGAATTTATATTCGGGCTTTTAGAAGGCAGTATATTCAATATATTATTGCTCCCGATAGTTGCTGAAATATTTTTATTAAAATCATATCCTACAGATAAATCAGTTATCAAACGATTATTAAGAATGAAGTGCTCTGTACTTCCTGTTACTCCGTCAAAATTAGCATCTAAAACATCGGCATCTGTCACTTTACCGAAGAAAGAATTACGCAGCAGGAAAGTAAATCCGGAAACTCTTAACGTATTGGATAAGGTAGCTTTTACACGTGGTACAGCTTCTTCAAAATATACTCTGTTCGGTTCTGAGAAATAATTATCAATCTGGCTTACTAATTTAGGTGACGCATGGATATCTCCGATTCTTTTGGTCTGATTAAGATTAAGGCCGAAGTTATTCTCCAAAGAAATCCCTGATGAGATTTTTGAATTCTGAGAAATGGTAATATCCAGCCCTTTCGTCTGAGAGTCCACCGCATTGGCAAAAAAATTGGCAGCACTTGCCCTTGCAAGATCAAAAGCGTCCTGAAGAACTGCCTGATCCGAACCTGGGGTAAAATTACCATTAGGGCGGAAAAAAAGATCTGTCAATACTACTCTGTCCTTAATCTTTATTAAATAAGCATCTGCTGTGAAAGTCAGGCTTAATGACGGAATCTTCCATGTAATTCCTGTGCTGTAGGATTGTGAGGTTTCCTGTTTCAATTTTGGAATACCCAATGCCTGTGCTGCTTCAGAATTGTTTCTGAAAGTACCTACCTGTGTAGTTTTTCCCTGTTGAATCAGTGTAGAAGTAGAACTATAATAGATTTGTGCTAAAGATGGTGCTCTAAACCCCGTAGAAACAGCACCTCTCCAGTTTAGATTGGGAGCCAGCTTTACATTGGTTGCCAGCTTATAATTGAATGTAGATCCGAAGTCTGAATAATTCTCATATCGTAAAGCTCCTTCCAGCAGCCATCCGTCAGTAACCTCCAGCTCTGCATCTGCATAAGCCGCAATACTGTTTCTGTTTCCGGAGACTGCATTTTCCGGACTAAACCCTGGAAAAACCTGAGCTCCGGCCGGTCTTATATTTCCAAAGAAATCGGTTACTTTTTCATTTTCAGGGGTTTTAGCGGTTACCACACGTCCATAAATATCATAAGAAGCATAAGAATTTTCTTTTCCAACATTTACTTTATAGTTTTCGTGTCTGTATTCACCTCCAAATGCAATGTTCAATCCTTTCAGGACATCATATTTTTTGGAAAAGTCAAGATTGATGGTATTTTGTGAAAACTCAGAGCCTCCGGCATCAAAAGTTCTTGGAGAACTGTCTGTAAGTGATGCATTAAAGGTATTTACCACCCCAAAACTGAAGACGTTTTTCCCGAATGTATTACTGAAGTCCACATTCCAGCCATTCCATTTCCCTTTAATTCCTGCAGCGAGAGAATAATCATTTACGGTTGCTTCAATCTGAGGAAGATATCCGTTGGGAGTCACTGCATTGATGTTTCTTTCAGTATTAGGAAGTCTGTAAAATCCTCCGGCATTTCCAAGGCGGTAGCTGTAACCTCCAAATGAGTAAACCTTCCATTCCTCATTAACAGGAATTTCAGAATTAAAGAAGAGCTGTCCGGATTGCAGCTTAGACTGTCCTGCTCTCAGACTGAAATCTTTTCTCTCTAATCCTCTGTAATTAAGTTCCTGGGAGGTAAAATCTTTACCTAATAATTTTTGAAGGTCCGAAATACTATTTGCTCCCGAAATCTGAGACTGAAAATCCGGTGCAAAATATCCAACCTTACCTGCATATTGTTTAATTGTATTGATAATCTGCTGAGTATTGGAAGTATTGGTAATATTTTTATACAACCCATCAATATTCACTCCATCCTGTAATGCTCTGTAATTAATGGCATTATAGGCATTGAAAATATCTCCTTCTCTTACTCCGGCTCTGGAATAAGGGTCGCGGTATTGGGCAGAACCTGTAACGTTAAAAAATCCGGTCTGTCCAATTTTAGCTCCATAATTAAGGTCTACAGAAATGGTCTGTCCATCCACTCCTCCGGAGAAATTATTGGCAACAGGTGAAGCATATCCACCTAAAAACACCTGTCCGGAAAGCCCCAATCTTTTTTTCAATCCAAGGTTAACGACTCCAGCAATGGCATCAGAACCATATTGGGCAGAAGCTCCATCTCTTAAAACCTCAATTTTTTCTAAAGCAAAAGCTGGAATAGCATTAAGATCGGTTCCCACAGATCCTCTTCCCGGTGTGAGGGTAACATTAATCAATGAAGACTGGTATCTTCTTTTTCCATTGAGTAAAACTAAAACCTGATCCGGACCTAAACCTCTTAAAAGAGCAGGATCTACAAAGTCAGTTCCATCGTTAACCGTGTGAGAAGTGGATGAAAATGAGGGTACAATATAATTTAAGGCCTGGCTGATACTATTAGTCGGGCTCTGTTTTAAAATTTTTGATATATTAATGATGTCTACCGGAACAGGTGTATCTGTCAATGATCTTCCGGAACCTCTTGATCCAAGGATGACTACATCTTCTATTTTCTTAGATTGTAACGTGTCCGTCTGTGCGTAATAAAATGTAGAAATAAGCGCAATAGAAGGAACAAATATTTTTTTCTTGAAATTATGCATGTTATTTGTTGTTTACTTTTTGTTGTTAAAAATTGTTTTTTGAGCAATACAAATCCCGTATCCCTAAATTTTAAGGTTACATAAATGTTCGAAATGTTTGTATTATTTTTTAGAAATAGAAAAGGCTAGAAGCAACAACACATGCGCATATAGAAATGGCATGAAAACATATGGGAATAATGAAGATTCACTTCATGATCCGAAGAATAAAAGATAACTGATGTAAGGAGATTTCCCTTGTCTTTAAACATTTGAATTTAACTTTAAAACAAAAATTCAAGATGGGATAATGATAGAATGATAAACATTTTTTCCGGAAGATCCGGCTTATCGATTGCAGCACCTTGCTTGTTTTTGCAGGTTGCTATCCCATCTAGAGATTCTTGATAATTACCCGGCAAAGATATAATTATTTCGTAAATAAAAAAATATTTAACCTAAAATTCGATTTTCAACATTTTAGCGTAACAAATTATCTTTTTCAGCGTCTAACCGGATATCAGTAAAAACATTATGAAAAAAACGATTTTCGCGTTATCCTTATTAAGCTCTGTTTTTGTCTTTTCACAGGAAAAAAACAACAAACCTCAGGAAAAGCAGATTGAAGGTGTAGTCATCACCAAAACTAAAAAAGCAGTTGAACAAAAGGCAGACCGTACTATTTTTGACTTTTCCGAGCAACCTCAGCTGAACAACGGAAACGTATTGGAAGGAATAAAAAAGCTTCCTGGACTGGTATCTACCGACATCGCAGGAATGATGTACCAGGGAAAAATGCTGGAAGTATATCTTAACGGAAGACCTCTGAACATCACATCCAATGAATTGAACTCCTTTCTTGAAGGAATGCCTGCCAATTCTGTAGAAAGAATTGAGGTAATCACTCAACCCGGCGCTGAATTTCCGGCTACATCCGGAGGTGCAATCATGAATATCATCACGAACAAAAATGCCAATAAATATTTAACTGCTACGTATTCCGGAAATTATTCTTTCACAAATTATGACAAGTATAGAAGCAGAACGACCAACTCCGTTAATTTAAATGCCAGAAATAAATATTTCGGATGGCAGCTGAATGTTGGTCAAAACTACCGTGAAAGTATGCTGAACGGCCAACAGGATGAGCTTTTAACAAGTCATACCGACAGATACGGACGTGGGTATTTTGCAAAATCAGGATTGACTTTTGATTTAGGACAGGACAGATTATTATTAAACTACGATATTTACCACAATAATAATGACAATTATACTTTAAGTAACGGTCATGGAGATTTACCTTTTCAGAACAATCCAAAGGATTTAAGAGAAGCTTTTTATACATCTTCTGATGTGGCCCATACCAATAGCTTGAGACAGGAAGCTGTTGTAACGTATCAGAAACGTTTTGCTGACAAATCTCAAAAACTGGACTTTCAGTTTGGCTACACAAGATCAGACAGTAAATTCTCTCAGGACAATTATTTTCAGGATGGTATATTTGCTGCAGCTCCCAATCCTCCAATTAACAGTGCAATGAGTGGCTTAAAAGATATTCTGAACAATGAATCTGTAATGAATATTGCCAACTTTAAAGTAGATTATGCCCAGCCTATCAAGCTTCTTGATGGTGGAAAGGTAAGCTTTGGAGGATTGTATGAAAAACAGGATTATGATACGGAAAGTTTTGGCTTGACGAATCTTGAATATCAAAGACAAACTGCTTCTACCTATTTGGAGTTTCAGGCTAAACTGAAAAAGTTTGACTTCACATTGGGTTCCCGTGCGGAAAACTATGACATTTCGGGGGTAACAAGATATTTCGATAAAGATGCAAAACTGGTGGAAGCGAATTTGATTCCTTTCAATAAATTTAAATTTTTCCCGAACGCGAGTGTACAGTATAACATGATGAATCAGGTTTATATTGCTGCGAATTACAACAGAAAAATCAGCTTACCAAGTATTTCTGCCCTGAACCCGAATAACGTAACGTTCTCCGGACCAAGTACGGAAGTTAATGGTAACCCGAATCTACAACCTACTATTTTTGATAATTATGAATTGAAAATTTCAGCTTTTGATTATGCATTTATCGGGTATAGCGTAAGTTCAGCAAACAATCAGGTGGCACAGATCATCCGAAAAGACGGAAGAAAACTCTACAACGAGCAGGTGAATATTTCAAATATGAAAATTCATAACTTCAACGTGGGATTACCGGTTCCTTTTATGATTTTCAGCAAGCCTTTGAGCGAAATCATGAAGTTTGATTTTAATCCTGATAAAATTAACTTCATGTACTTATATGCTGGTTACCAGAAACATGAAATCGACAATCTGAATAATAAAGGATTTTGGATTTTCAATATTATGACTCAGATTCTTTTGCCTAAAGACATCAAAATGACAGCCAATTACAGCTATCTGACTCCAAAGGCAGGATATTTCTATTTCACGGCAGAGAAACCATTCAACAACTCTCTTGATATTACGCTGACGAAGAAGTTTATGAACAACCGTCTGACGCTTTCAGTTTTTGCGAATGATATTTTCAACGGACAGATGATGCAGGTACGTTCTAATCCGCCATCAGGAACTCCGGTAATGATCAGCAGCAAGTATGACACGAGAAATTTCGGATTTTCCATCAATTATAAAATTCCGACAAGAAATAAACTGGCGAAAGAGGATCCGAATATCCTGAACCAGACTAAAAAAGAAGATAATGGAGGCGTAATGCAGCAGGCACAATAATTCTTAAGATAAATAAAAGAGGCAGTAATAATTTTTACTGCCTCTTTCTATTGATATTGAATTAGTGTTATTGGTGAAAATATTAGCGATATTAGTGTTTATATTTACATCAGAAATCTATCGTCTGAAATCTCCAGTTCAGCGTGTCTACCAATGTCAACTGATTGACAATTATTGGAAGATCAGTGATGATTTTTAAGGTCTGAAGAGCCATCATACTTCCTATTATTCCGGGAAGAGCTCCCAATACACCAAGACTGTCACAATCCGGCATATCTTCATCAGAAGGAGGTTCCGGAAATAGATCTCTCAGATTTTTACTTCCATTATGATTGAACACGGCAACCTGTCCTGAGAATCCCAGAATACTTCCGTAGACCAAAGTTTTTTTCAATTTTATACAGGTATCATTCACCAGATATCTTGTGGAAAAATTGTCTGACCCCTCTACAATTACATCGTACTGAGAAAGGATGTCTTCAGCATTATTTTTATTTATTTTCTCTTCGATTCCTGTAAATGTAACCTGATGATTAAGCTTTTCTACAAATGCTTCGGCGCTCTTCACTTTGGATAACCCTACGCTGTTTTCAGTATGAATGATCTGTCTGTTCAGATTATGAATTTCAACCTCATCAAAATCTGCAACGCCTAAAGTTCCCACTCCTGCAGCGGCCAGATATTGAATAATGGGACTTCCCAAACCTCCCGCTCCTATGACAAGGACTTTTGAAGCCATGAGTTTCTTTTGTCCTTTCAGTCCTATCTCTTCTATAAATATCTGCCGGCTGTATCGCGAAAAATGATCTTCTTTTTTCATACTTTATGATAATTGAACCATTAAGATTCTTTAAGTTTTTAAGGAAAATTAAGCTGAGCTTTGCTTTAAGAAGATATGGCCTTAAAATCTTCGATTTTTCTTAATTTAGCTTCAGCTCTTCAAAGTTCTTAATGGTTTTAAAAGTTTAAAATCCATTATACACAGAATCCCAGTCTTTCATCACAGGATCGTAGCCCGCTTTTTTAATCATAATTCTGATCTCATCCATGCTTCGTTCGTCACTGGTTTCAAACTGCTCCAGAGATTCTTTATCAACAGCATACCCTCCGGGATTGGTTTTTGAGCCTGCACTCATGGCTGTAGCTCCCAGAGATACAATATTATTTCTAAAGACCTCATTTTCTCTGGTGGAAATGGAAATCTCAAGGTCTTCATTCCAGATTCTGTAGGCACAAATGAGCTGAAGAAGATCTTTGTCTTCCATAATAAAATTAGGTTCAATAATTCCTTCTGCCGGTCTGAGTCTTGGGAATGAAACCGAAAACTTACTTTTCCAATATTGTTTTTGAAGATAATCGATATGTAATGCGTTGAAAAAACTATCAACCCTCCAATCTTCAAGTCCAAGGAGAACTCCTAGCCCAATTTTATGAATTCCCGCCCGTCCTATTCTGTCCGGAGTTTCCAGACGGAAATGGAAATTTGATTTTTTACCTTTCGGATGATATTCTCTGTAAACATCCTGATGATAGGTTTCCTGATATACCAATACGGAATGTGCTCCTTCTTCATGAAGCAGTTTATATTCTTCTTCCATTAAAGGTTGAACTTCAATGGAAATATTGGAAAAATGAGGTTTTAACTTTCGGACAGCATTCTGAAAGTAGGGAACTCCCACTATTTTATTGGCTTCACCGCTTACCAGCAGTACATGATTCACACCCATTGATTTCAGAACTGATGCTTCAATCATCAGTTCTGTATCGGAAAGAGTTTTTCTTTTCAGATTATTATCAAGACTGAATCCACAATAGGTACAGATATTCTGACATTCATTACTGAGATAGAGCGGAGCATACAACTGAATGGTTTTTCCGAATCGTTTTTGGGTAAGTGCCTGTGTCATTCCTGCCATCAGTTCCAATTCCTGAGAAGCCACCGGTGACAGAAGATTCAGGAAATCATCAAGGGTTTTATTCTTTTTCTGAAGACTGGATCTTACATCAAACAGGTTTACTTTTTCAAGCTTACTCCTTACCTCCTCCCATTGATAGCGTTCAAAAACATCTTTAAAGCTTTTCATAATCCTGATTTATTCAAACAAAAACGAAGTAAGCGGACTTGAGGCTTCAGCATGGTTGGCAATGGCTCCCAATCCTGATTCAAAAGCTCTTCTTCCGGCAATCACACCTTCTTTAAAAGCGACAGCCATATTAAGCGGATTTCTTGCAACCGCAATGGCTGTATTCACCAAAACGGCGTCTGCTCCCATTTCCATGGCCTTTGCTGCATCTGATGGCGCACCGATTCCAGCATCTACCACTACAGGAACATTACTCTGGCTGATAATTATTTCCAGAAAGTCCTGGGTTCTTAATCCTTTATTTGTTCCGATAGGTGCTCCCAAAGGCATTACCACAGCTGTTCCGGCATCTTCAAGACGTTTGCATAGAACAGGATCGGCATGAATATAAGGCATCACAATGAATCCCAGCCTGGCAAGTTCTTCGGTTGCATATAATGTTTCAATGGGGTCCGGCAGTAAATATTTCGGATCCGGATGAATTTCCAGTTTTACCCAGTTTGTTTCCAGTGCTTCTCTGGCTAATTGTGCGGCTAATACTGCTTCTTTAGCTGTTCTGGCTCCGGAGGTATTAGGCAGAAGATGAACATTGGTTTCTCTTAATGAGTCAAGCAGATCATCTTCACTGGATTGTGCATCAATTCTTTTCAGTGCCATGGTCACCATATCCGTTTCTGATGCGATGACAGATTGTACCATATCTTTCAGACTTCCGAACTTGCCTGTTCCTAAAAACAGTCTTGATTCAAAAGTTCTTCCTGCTATTTCTAATTTCTGATTGTTCATATCATTACTTTTTTTAGTTCATTAATAATCGTTGGCTGCTTGGTAATAAGTCCGGATACGGCAACACCATAAATGCCAATCTCTTGTAACGGCAAAATATCTTCAAGGGTAACGCTTCCAATGGCAAATATTTTAGGAATGTCGATTGATTTTTCTTTTAATCCATCGACAATTTCCTGATACCCTTCAAACCCAAGAACAGGACTCAATTTTTCTTTGGTTATAGTAAACCTCAATGGACCTAAACCTATATAATCACAAGATTCATTAATTCTCTGGATGACATCTGAAAGGGTATTGGCCGTTCCACCAATAATTTTATTTTCTCCCAAAGTATGTCTGGCTTCTTCAATAGACCGGTCATTCAAACCTAAATGAACACCATCTGCATCTATTTCTTTTGCCAGCTGTACATGGTCATTGATGATACAAACCGACTGATATTCTGAACAAAGCTGTTTTGAAATTTCACAAAGATTGATTAATTCATTTTCAGGAGCATTTTTCCATCTTACCTGCAGCCATTTGATCCCATTATCTAAAGCCTTACGGATATGAAGTTCCTGTTCCTGTATTGTGTTTCCCTGTGATATGTATTGTAGTTTTTCCATGTTTATAATGAATGCGTTCCCAATAAAGAGGAATTGCTTTTTAAAAATTTTTCAATGTATAATTTCCCCTGTTTACAGGCTGTTTCCACGCTTTCGTCTTTGGCGAGTTCTGCTGTAATTGCTGATGATAAAACACAGCCTGAACCATGTTTAGGAAAATATATTTGATGGTCTTCGACTGGAACTAAAAGAGTTTCTTTTCCGTTTTCAACTAAAATATCCGTTCCTAAATGATCTTGTCTATGCCCTCCTTTGATCAGCAATGAGCATTGATTTGTATCTGGTAAAAGATTGTGTTCCTTTAAAACACTGTATTCATTATAATTAGGGGTTATTAAACAAAGTTTATTAATAACCGTTTTTAATTGAGGAAGTGTTTTAAGATCAAAAAAAGTGAATTCGGAAGTGCTTTTCAGAACGGGATCCCAAACTATTTTTACTTCAGGATTGCTAATCTTTACCGTTTTTACAATTTCACCCAGAAATTCTGCATCCTTCACTATTCCGACTTTCACGGCTGAAACCGGATAATTTTCCATCAGTACCTGAATAGCATCAGTCACTTCTTTTACAGGACGCCATTCAAGACTAAGACATTTGGAGGCTGTTTGCAGTGTCAACGCTGTACATACTCCAAGTCCCATCACTTTCGATTGCTCAAAGGTTTTACTATCTGATAACAAGCCTGCTCCACCACTTGGATCAAAGCCTGCAACACTCATGACATAAGGGCGTTCCTGCATTTTTTGAATACTTTTAAAGGTTCTTCACTTTCCCAGATGGCACCTAATAAAGCTGCTCCATCTGCTTCTGTTTTGAAAACTTCCTGAATATTATCCTGATCAATTCCTCCAAGAGCAATTAATTTTACATCCGGATGGTTCCTATGTTTTATTTCATCTTTAATAGCAGAATCCAATCCATATCCTTTTTTGGAGATACTTGGAAAGAACGGGCTTATGAAAGCATATTCCCATTCTTTGTCCAAAGTATTATAGGTTGTGATATCATGTACTGAAGTTGAAATGGTATTTTCTTCTGCAAAAGGTTTATAAGTTTCTTCCTTTCGATCAATCTCTCTGAAATGAAATCTTGAAATATTATATTCCTTCCCCAGATCGTAATGTGTATGTAACACCAACTGTGAATGAAACGCTTCATCAATTTGGCTGATCAATTCAATCATTTCATCTCTGTTGATCCATGGTTTACGGATATGAAGCAGATCAAGTCCTTCCTTAAATAGCTGATTAATCACATCAGTTTCGTTCGGAACCATCAATTCAGGAGTGATTACCAGGATCATATATAGATTTCTTTCCCTTTTTCAATGAATTCCTGTGATTTATCCAGCATTCCTTTTTCTGCAGATTCACGGATTTCCTGAGTAATTTTCATTGAGCAGAATTTTGGTCCGCACATAGAACAGAAATGGGCAATTTTCGCTCCTTCTGCCGGCAATGTTTCATCATGATAAGCTCTCGCCGTCTCAGGATCTAAAGAAAGGTTGAACTGATCTTCCCATCTGAATTCAAATCTTGCTTTACTTAATGCATTGTCTCTGTACTGTGCTCCCGGATGACCTTTTGCAAGGTCTGCTGCATGAGCTGCCAGCTTATAGGTAATCACCCCAACTTTTACATCTTCTTTATTCGGAAGTCCTAAATGCTCCTTCGGTGTTACATAACAAAGCATCGCACATCCAAACCATCCTATCATCGCCGCCCCGATTCCTGAAGTGATGTGATCATAGCCCGGCGCAATGTCAGTTGTCAAAGGGCCTAAGGTATAGAACGGAGCTTCATGGCATTCTTCCAGCTGCTTTTCCATATTTTCTTTGATCATGTGCATCGGAACATGGCCAGGTCCTTCAATCATTACCTGTACGTTGTGTTTCCATGCAATTTTTGTCAGTTCACCTAAAGTTTCCAGTTCGGCAAACTGAGCGGCATCATTGGCATCTGCAATAGATCCCGGGCGAAGACCATCTCCAAGAGAGAAAGCAACGTCGTACTTCTTCATGATCTCACAGATCTCCTCAAAATGAGTGTATAAGAAGCTTTCTTTATGATGGAATAAACACCATTTCGCCATAATAGAACCACCTCTGGAAACAATTCCGGTTACTCTTTTTGCTGTTAAATGAATATATCTCAACAAAACACCTGCATGAATCGTGAAGTAGGAAACTCCCTGTTCTGCCTGTTCAATCAGAGTGTCTCTGAAAATTTCCCATGTCAGATCTTCCGGAACGCCTTTTACTTTTTCCAGTGCCTGATAGATAGGAACTGTACCAATGGGAACCGGACTGTTTCTGATGATCCATTCTCTTGTTTCGTGAATATTTTTCCCGGTTGAAAGATCCATAATGGTATCTGCTCCCCATCGGCAGGCCCATACCGCTTTTTCCACTTCTTCTTCGATACTGGATGAAACGGCACTGTTTCCGATATTGGCATTAATCTTCACCAGAAAGTTTCTTCCGATAATCATCGGTTCACTTTCCGGATGGTTAATATTATTTGGAATAATAGCTCTTCCGGCAGCAATTTCGTCTCTTACAAACTCCGGAGTGATCTTACTTTTCGGAGTATTTGCTCCAAAGCTGTGTCCGGGATGTTGAAAAGCCATTTCTTTGAATACGGAATCAAGCTGTTCTATCCTTTGATTTTCTCTGATCGCCACATATTCCATTTCCGGAGTGATGATTCCTTGTTTTGCATAGTAAAGCTGGGTCAATTCTTTTCCCTCTTGTGCTACTTTAGGTTTATGATCATAGGAAAACCTTAGTTCATCAAGACGTGGATCAGCTAAACGGGCTTTTCCGTATTCAGAGGTAATTCCGTCCAGAATATTCACATCATTTCTGTCCAGAATCCATTGTTCTCTGATTCTTGGAAGTCCTTTCTGAATGTCAATAACCGCATTTTCATCGGTATAAGGCCCTGAAGTATCGTAGATCGTTACCGGAGCATTATGTTCAAAGCCGCCATTGGTCAATTTGGTTGGGCTAAGCTGTATTTCACGCATTGCTACATTGATAGGGTGTACTGTTCCTTCAATATAGATTTTCTTTGAGTTCGGAAATGGCGAACATGTAATGGAGTGAGCCATAAATATTGGTATTAAATATGAGAATTAACCGCCCTGAGTGGCAGTAATGATTAAAACTGAATCGTTGTTATTAAGGATGGTTTCCGCCCAGGCCGACAGGGGAATAATACGATTGTTGAGGGCTACAGCGATGCCTTTTTTCTTTCCGGGCAGCTCAATAGCCAGTAATGCTTCCAGGTTTGCAGGAAGTACATCAAATGTTTTTCGGGTGTGGTTGATTATAAGTTCCATTCCTAATAATTTTAAATATACTTTAGGAATGGCCATTATTGTACAATAGAATGTACAGCAAAAGTCATCTACTTTTCCCTACGCTGGTATGATCCAGATCAGGTTCAAAGGGTAAAGTCTCAGTCTGTTGGTAACAGACACCCCTAAAGTTTGGGACGAAGTTAGACATTTTTTTAGAATGGGCAAAATCTTAAATGAACTCAAAGAAAAAGTCCACCTCAAAATTGAGACGGACTTTTATATTTTTTCTTTGATTGCTTTAGATCCCTTGCTATTCTTCACAAGCTCTCCAGATCGCATCATTCTGCGGAACGGGAGCTATGATTTCAATATTTTCCTTTGTAACAGGATGAATAAACTCCAGCTTTCTTGCGTGAAGATTAATTCCTCCGTCCGGATTGGAACGTGGTGCTCCATATTTCAGGTCTCCTTTAATCGGAATCCCTGTTTTAGACAACTGAGCCCTGATCTGGTGATGTCTTCCGGTTTCAAGGTCTATTTCCAACAACAAATAATTGTCTAATGTTTTGATAACATTATAAGTCAGAATCGCTTCTTTTGCCCCTTCGGTAGCTTTCGGAAAAACAATTGCTTTATTGTTTTTTTCGTTTTTCTTTAAATAATGTACCAGCCTTTGACTTTGTGGAATCATTTCTTTTCCTACAACCGCCCAATATGTTTTTTTCACCTCACGATTTTTTACCATCTGTGTAAGGCGTGAAAGCGCTTTGGAAGTTTTTGCATAGATCACCAGCCCTGAAGTTGGGCGGTCTATACGATGAACCAAGCCGAGAAAAACATTTCCCGGCTTAGCATCTCTTATTTTTATAAAATTCTTGATAGATTCTAATAGTGATTCATCTCCGGTTTTATCACCCTGTACAAGCTGACCCACCTTTTTATTAATCACCAGAAGATGGTTGTCTTCATATATAATCTGCTCCTTCATGCTTCTTCTCTCTATCTTCTTCTATTGGATAAAGACAGGATAATTCCCGCCAGAAGGCCTACTGTTTTAACGGCTGAAAGCTTTGAACCTTCCGGTATGAATGCTCCTAATACACAGATGGCAGCAGCAGCATACATTGCATAGACAAAGTTCCTATTGGTAAGCAGCGGAGCCTGAATAAAGAAACTCGCACCTATCAAAACATAAAAAACCTTTCTTGAAAGTAAATGGTTGATTTCCGGAGAAAATAAATTAAACCATCCTACAGCAAGGCAAACCAGTGCTGCAATAGATAATATCCCCTGAATAGATTGTTGATTCTGCATGGATTAATAGCTTTCGTTTTCGTTTGGAAATTCTACATTCTTCACATCTTTTACATACTGAGAAACAGCTCCTGTAATTTCTGTGTAAAGATCAAGATACCTTCTTAAGAATTTCGGACTGAAACCTTTGTTCATTCCTACCATATCATGATATACCAAAACCTGTCCGTCACAATCTGCTCCGGCACCGATTCCGATAGTAGGAATAGAAATGCTTTCAGTAACTTTCTTTGCTAATTCAGCAGGAATTTTCTCCAATACAACAGAAAAACAACCTAATTCTTCTAAAAGCTGCGCATCAGCAATCAGTTTTTCAGCTTCTGCCTCTTCTTTAGCTCTTACTTTATACGTTCCGAATTTATAAATAGACTGTGGTGTTAATCCCAAATGTCCCATTACCGGAATTCCGGCGTTGATAATTTTTTTGATTGATTTGGAAATTTCCTTTCCGCCTTCAATTTTCACGGCATGCGCTCCACCTTCCTTCATCATTCTTACCGCAGATTCCAATGCTTTTTCAGGATTACTCTGATAAGTTCCGAAAGGTAAATCTGCTACCACCAAAGCTCTGTCGGTTCCTCTTACCACACTTTGAGCATGATAGATCATTTGATCCAGCGTAATAGGCAATGTGGTTTCAAAACCAGCCATTACATTCGCTGCAGAGTCTCCAATTAAAATAGCATCTACTCCACCTGCATCTACCATCTTTGCTGTGGTAAAATCATAGGCTGTAAGCATTGTTATTTTTTCCTTGTCGAATTTCATTTTACGCAAGGTTTCAGTCGTAACTTTTTTAATTTCAGAGTGAACAGACATAATTTATCTATTTTTAAAAGTTAAAAAGTCGGCCTTCAGCCGACTTAAGTTTTTGTATGATTTATAAAACTACGTGACCGAGTTTCATCAGTTTATCGTGATTTAAGATCTTAATATTTCTTCCGTCTACTTCAATCAGACTATCCTGTTTGAATTCTGAGATCAGACGGATGGCACTTTCTGTAGCAGTACCGATGATATTGGCAATTTCTTCTCTCGTCAATGAGATCTTGATGAACCCTTCAGGATCTACTCCCAGCTTCTGTTCCAAAAGCAGCAGTATTTCAGCCAATCTTTCTCTTACCGTTTTCTGGGCAAGGAAGGTAATGGTATTTGAAGATTCTCCTAATTCGTATGAGATTTTTTGAAGCATTACGAAAGACAGCTGTGGATCTACTTCCAGAAGATACATGAAAATATCTGCTGGTAAGAAAACACATTCAATATCTGTCATTGCTTCTGCTTTGGCCTGGAAATTCTCCCCGCAAAGCAAAGAACGATAGCCGATGATATCCCCTTCTTTGATAAATCTTAAAATTTGATCTTTCCCGAACGCTCCTGATTTCGAAAGTTTGGCAGCCCCTTTTTCCAAAACAAAAACTCCTTTTGGAGTTTCACCATCCTCGAAAATGGTATCGTGTTTCTGAAAACTCAGTTTCTTTTTGCCATTAATGTATTTTTCAAAATCTGCGCTAGAAAGTCTTTCTTTAAATGATTTATCATTAAAAACTCTGGCGAACCTCTCTTCAATTGCTATCTGTTGTTCCTGCGGCATTTTATATGATATTTATCACAAAAATAGAACTTTTTAACGCGATAAACAAAAAAATTTGTTATAATTTTGTAGTTCAATATTTTATGGGGTGAGCGAGAACTGTTTTCATTGTGGTCAAGGGATAGAAAAAGAGAGAATTTTATTTGATGAAAAGACTTTCTGTTGTAATGGATGTAAGTCTGTTTACGAAATTCTAAATTTAAATAATTTAAGCAATTTCTATGAGCTTAATAAAGGAGCGGGAATTCGTCCGAATGATGAAAATTCTACTCAATTTGACTACCTGGACACACCGGAAATCTTTGAAAAAGTCACTGATTTTTCTGAAGGAAACACCAGTCTTGTCACATTCAAAATCCCAGTAATTCACTGTTCTTCATGTATTTGGTTATTAGAAAGTCTTCATACTTTAAATACCCACATCAAATATTCACAGGTCAACTTTACAAGAAAGACCTTACAGATTTCATTCAACCATAACGATCTGAAATTAAGCGAACTTGCTAAATTTTTAACCAATCTAGGATATAAGCCGGTTATCAGCCTTGAAACTGCTGATAAAAATGAAGATCATCTCGACAAATCTTTATTAGTAAAATTTGCTATTGCTGCCTTTGCTTTTGGTAACGGAATGTTCCTTGCTTTTCCTGAATATATCGGAGGTGAAGATTATTGGATGGAACATTATAAAGGCTTGTTCAGAACCTTGATATTCCTCCTGGCAACACCTGTTGTATTCTACTCAGCTTCTGATTACTATAAATCTGCTTGGTATGGTTTAAAAAACAAGATTGTCAACATTGATGTTCCGATTGTCTTAGGAATTTTTGTTCTATACGGACGAAGTATTTATGAAGTGGTAACAGATTATGGTCCGGGATATTTTGATACCCTTTGTGGCCTTTTATTCTTCATGCTTCTCGGGAAAATTTTCCAGAAAAGAACGTACAATGCTCTTTCCTATGACAGAGATTACAAATCTTTCTATCCGATTGCCGTAACGAAAGTTGATTTCGAAGGAAAACAGGATAATATTTTATTGTCTGAAATAAAAGTTGGTGATAGAATTCTGGTTAGAAATCAGGAAATCATTCCGGTAGATGCTATTCTGATCAACGGAGAAGGAAATATTGACAATAGTTTTATCACAGGGGAAAGCGAAAGTATCAGCAAACAGCCTGGAGATAAAATTTTCGCGGGAGGAAAGCAGATTGGATCTTCTTTAGAACTTGAAGTGATTAAAAACGTAGATCAAAGTTATTTAACTCAGCTTTGGAATAAAGAAGCTTTTAAAAAACATGAAACAGGACTTGACACGTTAACAAATAACGTTAGCAAATATTTCACATTCATTATTTTAGGGATTGCTTTAGTCGCAGGAACTTATTGGTATTTTATTGACTTAAATAAAATGTTCCAGGTTATTTCAGCCATTCTGATTATTGCATGCCCTTGTGCTCTTGCATTGTCTGCACCGTTCACTTTCGGACACATTATGAGGATTTTAGGTCGAAATAAGTTTTATGTAAAAGATACTTTAACGATTGAAAAAATCGCGAAGCTTGACACCATTGTCTTTGATAAAACCGGAACCATTACGCACAGAAAAAAATCAAATATCAAATATGAAGGGCCAGAGATCAACGATTTTGATTCCCTGAATATTAAAACATTATTAAAGAATTCCAATCACCCGCTTTCAAAATCTTTGTATGAATTCATCGAAGTAAATGATGATTATTTCCCGGTAGAGAATTTTGTTGAAATTTCAGGAAAAGGATATGAAGCAAGCGTAAGGGGAACTCTTTATAAAATTGGATCAGCCCGTTATAATAACCAGAAACCTAAAAACCTTGAAACAGCAGTTTATATCAGCAAAAATGGTGAATATTTAGGTAAATTTATTTTTAAGAACGAATACCGTCCGAAGCTGAAAGAACTTTTCACAAAATTAACCAACTACAAAATATTTATCCTGAGTGGAGATAACTCTTCAGAAGAGAACCAGCTTAAAGAGCTTATTCCAAATTACAAAGGAATGGCCTTTAATCAGAATCCGGAAGACAAACTGAATTACATTAAAACTCTTCAGGACCAGCACATGAAAGTAGCCATGCTTGGAGATGGGCTTAATGATGCAGGAGCTTTAAAACAAAGTAATGTAGGAATTGCAATTGCTGATGACACAAACAGTTTTACACCATCCTCTGATGTAATTATGAACGGTGATAAAGTAGTTACACTAGACAATTACCTGAACGTTTGTAAAGGCTCTATCACCATTGTGAAAATGACATTTATAATCAGTTTTCTATACAATATCGTTGGTTTAAGTTACGCTGTTACAGGACATATGCATCCGCTCTTTGCAGCAATCATCATGCCAATCAGTTCTATCACGGTGGTTACTTTTACTACACTTTCAACCTGGATTTTAGGTCGTAAGTATTTCAAAAAACAGGCTTAAACGCCCTTATTTAGACTGATTTTAAATTAGCTGAAATCGTCATTTCGTGATGAAAGTCATTATTTTTCACTAAATTTGAACCCCGAAAATAGGTTAATTTTGTTGTCCAATGGATATTCTATATTTAATGATCCTCTGCAGTGTTTCTTTGGCTGCGATTTTCTTGGTCGTATTTATAGTGTATGCCCGAAAAGGACAGTTTGAAGATGATGAATCTCCGGCTGTCAGAATCCTTTTTGATGATGAAAAAATCAAAGAAAATGATGAAGCAGGCAACAAAGATAAAGACGAGAAAGAAATAGGAGAAAATAATAAAAATTGAGAAAAATAGTGAATAGTTGATATGGAAACACAGAAGTTTAGTTATGACAATAGTATTGTCCGTGCGTTCCTTTATGCGACCTTAGTTTTCGGTCTTATAGGGTTTACGTTCGGGCTTACGGCGGCATTAATGCTTTTCTACCCTGAATTACCTGAATTCTTTTTCGGGACAGATGACACAACCATTAAGAGTTTGGCATCGGGTAATATTCAAGGTTTAATAAACACTCATGGTGCATTTGGTTTTGGTAGAATCAGAATGCTGCACACCAACACCGTAATCTTTGCATTCGTTTGTAACATTGTTTACACGGGTATTTATTACTCATTACAGAGATTATTAAAAACAAGAATGTACAGTGACACATTGTCTTGGTTACATTTCTGGACTTGGCAGTTTATGATCGTTGCTACGTTCGTTACGTTCTTTATGGGGATCAATACCTCTAAAGAATATGCTGAACACGAGTGGCCGATCGACATATTGATCGCATTCTCATGGATCATTTTTGGTATCAATATGTTCCTGACTATTTCAAAGAGAAGAGTGAGACACCTTTATGTAGCGATCTGGTTCTACATTGGTACATGGATTGCGGTAGCAATGCTTCACATCTTCAACAACCTTGAAGTACCTTTATCTTTCACAGGCTGGAAATCTTATTCAGCATATGCAGGGGTAAAAGATGCTATTGTACAGTGGTGGTATGGACACAATGCGGTTGCATTCGTATTGACGACTCCGGTTCTAGGTTTAATGTATTACTTCCTTCCTAAGGCTGCAGACAGACCGGTATTCTCTTATAAACTGTCTATTATTCACTTCTGGTCATTAATTTTCGTATATATCTGGGCTGGTCCTCACCACCTTCAGTATACAGCTCTTCCGGCTTGGGCTCAGGCGGTAGGAACAGGGTTCTCTATCATGCTTATTGCACCATCTTGGGGAGGTATGTTAAATGGTCTTCTTACGTTAAGAGGAGCTTGGGATAAAGTAAGAGAAAATCCTATCCTTAAGTTCTTCGTTGTAGCTGTTACTTGTTATGGTATGGCAACGTTTGAAGGGCCGCTTTTGGCAACTAAAAACATCAACAAAATTGGTCACTTTACAGACTGGGTTATCGGTCACGTACACTTAGGAGCTCTTGGATGGAATGGTTTCATGGCATTCGGGGTTATCTATTATTTGGTACCCATTATGTGGAGAACAAAACTTTGGTCTGTAAAATTAGCTAACTGGCATTTCTGGTTAGGTACTTTAGGAATCATTTTCTATGCAGTTCCAATGTATATTTCAGGATTCACACAAGGATTAATGTGGAAGCAATTCAACCCGGACGGTACATTATTATGGAAAAACTGGTTGGATACAGTAACTGCTATTATCCCTTACTTTAAAATGAGATTCGTAGGAGGTTTATTCTATATCTCAGGATCTATCCTAATGATCGTAAACGTAATTGCTACGGTAAGAAAAGGATCATTCCAGAAAGAAGTTCCTGCTGAAGCTCCTGCATTAGCAAACATCAGTAAGAACAGAAAAGAAGGAGAAGGTACTCACCTTTGGCTGGAAAGAACTCCGGTATTATTAGGTATTTTATCTTTCATCACAATATCTATTGGTAGTTCAATTGAAATCATCCCTACGCTGTCTCTTAAGAAAAGTGTACCTACGATTTCAGCGGTAAAACCATATTCACCACTTGAACTTGAAGGTAGAGATATTTATATCCGTGAAGGATGTAATGCTTGTCACTCTCAGATGATCAGACCGTTCAGAGATGAGATTACAAGGTTCAACGGTAAAAACGGACAATACTCCAAAGCTGGAGAATTTGTATACGACAGACCATTCCTATGGGGTTCTAAGAGAACTGGACCGGATTTACATAGAGAAGGTGGTAAAAACCCAAGTTCTTGGCACTACAAGCACATGTATAACCCAAGATCTACTTCCGCAGGTTCTATCATGCCTCGTTACCCTTGGTTAATTGCTACTGACTTAGACAGAACTAAGATGGTAGACAAAATGAAGCTGATGAAAAATGTATTCGATGTACCTTATTCTAAGGCTGAAATTGATTCTGCAGATAAATGGGCAAACAACCAATCAGCAAAAATTGTAAAAGATATCTTCTCAGAAGCAAATGACCTTAAGCAGGCTTATGCTAAGAGACCTCAGGGAGAATTAGAGAAAAAAGAAATTGTAGCTCTTATTTCTTATCTTCAGAGATTAGGAACAGATATTAAAACAACTGAAATCAAAACAGCAAGTAATAACTAAAAAACCTTAAAAGGCTCATATTATGATTCCTCAGAACTTTAAAGATATATTATCCAATACAGAAAATGCTGGCTTCTACCAGACACTGGCTCTGATTTTCTTTATGCTGTTCTTCGTTGCTTTGGTAATTTATGTTTTTAGCAGGCCTAAAAAATATTACAAAGAAGAAGAAGAGGCTCCTCTTGGGGATGAAGAAGATGACGATTTTAATTTAAAAAATTAAACTATTTTTTATGAAACAAAGAACACCTGTTGTTATAAACATCTTAATAATAATTGGACTTTTAATAGTTTTTTATTATTTATTTGTACAGAGCTACGCGTTCCTTTCTTCACCTTACTTCTGGGGAACTGTTGTGATCGCTGGTATCCTTGCCTATATCCATGGTGCAATTGGAGATCTGATTGAAAACAACAAATTCAAAAAATTATCTCCGGAGGAAAAAGCAGCTTATTTAGCTGAAAAGAAAGTTCCTTTCTTAAAAAGAATGTATTTGGCTGCATTCAAAAAGCAATCAGAAACTGAAGAAAAAGATATCCTTATTGACCACGGTTTCGATGGAATCATGGAGCTGGATAACCAGTTACCGAAATGGTGGGTAGGTTTATTCTATTTTGGGACTGCTTTTTGTATTGTATATATTGCTGCATACTCTTTCACAGACTTCGCTCACCCGTTAAGCGAATATGAAAAAGAATATAAAGAACAGTTGGCAAGTATTGAAGAATACCAAAAAACTCAGCCTCCTGTAACAATAGAAACAGCAAAATACTCTGCTGATAATATTGCAGAAGGTAAAGAATTATTTAAAACAAACTGTGCATCTTGTCACAAAGAAGACGGTAGTGGAGGTATCGGACCAAACCTTACTGATAACTACTGGATCAACCAGCCTGAGAAGACATTATTTAAAAATGTATTCCATATGGACTGGAATGGTTCTCCTACTAACCCTGCGATGAGAGCATTCGGTAAAAACGGAGAAGTTTCAGGTGCAGAAATTGAAAAGATTGCAGCGTATGTATATCACATCAATCAGGAACAACCACCAGTGACTCCAGCTCAAGGAGGAGCAGCTCCTCAAGGAACTGAAGCACATTGGGAAAAAGAATAATTTAAAAAATTAGAAACATATGAAAAAAACATAATTTGTTATTAGATTAAAATAGTAACGAATTATGTTTTTTCTTTTTTAAAACCTATTACAAATGTCAGACATAGAAGAAATAGAAGTACGCGGCGGACAGGGACAGGTTCTGGACCCTGAAACTTACAGAGATTCTATAGGGACAATGGAGCAATCCGGAAAAAGAAGATGGGTATTCCCAAGAAAGCCTAAAGGGAAATATACCAACTATAGAAACATTGTAAGCTATTTATTATTAATTATTTATTTTTCATTACCATTCATCAAAATCAATGGTAATCCATTATTATTGTTCAATGTCATAGACAGAGAATTTTTCATCTTTGGACAGCCTTTCTATCCACAAGACTTTTTTATCCTTACTTTAGGTGCTATTGCCTCTTTAATCTTTATTATTGTTTTTACGATTGCGTTCGGAAGAATTTTCTGCGGGTGGATTTGCCCTCAGACAATTTTTATGGAATCGATCTTCCGTAAAATAGAATATCTGATTGAAGGTGACAGAAACAAGCAGATGAAGCTGGACAGACAAGAGTGGAACAGTGAAAAGATCTGGAAAAGAAGTTTAAAATGGACTGTTTATATCATTATTTCATTGGTGATCACCCACTTTATGTTCATGTACATCGTAGGATATGAAGAGGTATTTAAAATCATTGGTGAAGGACCATTTGCACATCCTACCAATTTTATCGTAATGATTCTTCTTACTGCTGCATTTTACTTTGTATTTGCATGGTTCAGAGAGCAGGTTTGTACATTGGTATGCCCATATGGAAGACTTCAAGGAGTATTAATTGATAAAGATACGATCAACGTTTTCTATGACTTCAAAAGAGGAGAAAACAGATCAAAATGGAGAAAAGGCGAAGACCGTAAGGCTGCCGGCAAAGGAGATTGTATCGACTGCCATCAATGTGTAGTGGTATGCCCTACCGGGATTGACATCCGAGACGGACAGCAATTGGAATGTATAAACTGTACAGCATGTATTGATGCCTGTGATGAAGTGATGGAAAAAGTAGGGCTTCCAAAAGGACTGATCCGATATGCTTCTGAAAACGAAATTGAAAAACAGACCCAATTTAAGTTTACAGGAAGAATGAAAGGATTTACTGTATTCCTATTCCTTCTTGTAGGATTCTTAGGGTACCTTCTGTACAGCCGCGGCGAGATGGAAGCTAAATTCATCAAACCGGCAGGAAGTACATTCTTTGTAAAAGAGGGTAAAATTACCAATACCTATAATTATACTTTCCTTAATAAAACGAACGAGAAAAAAATCGTTACCATCAAAGTAATGGAGCCGGCACATGGTGAGATTACTTATAGTGCATCAAGCAAGATTCAGGTAGACCGGGATAAAATTTCTAAAGGGACCATTAATATCAGCTTCCCGGAAGATGAAATGAAACTATCCAAACAGAATATTACCATTGGCGTTTACGATATGAAAGGAAAACTGATTGATTCATATCAGACTTATTTTGAAGGGCCATTCAAACTGCAATTTTAATTAGAAAAAAATGAAGAACTTTAGTTGGGGACACGGTGTTGTAATTGCATTATTTGCATTCATAGTTTTTATATTATCTATGTTATTTCTCTTTCCAAACGGACAGAAGAACTCTGAAATGGTAACAGATAATTATTATGAAGAAGAGTTGAAATATCAGGATGTCATTGATGCCAAGAAAAAAGCAGATGAATTACCGGAAAAACCTGCATACAGCCAGGATCCTAAGGGAATTAAAATTACTTTTCCAAAAGATTACAACAACTCAAATACTACGGTAAAATTTGTTTTAAACAGAACCGACGACCAGAATTTAGATATCAAAAAATCTGTACAGCTTGATGCCAGCCAGTCTTTCATTATCCCTTCACAGGTATTGAAAATGGGTAACTATACACTAAGACTGAGTTGGATAACAAATAAAACAGACTACAGAATGGATTATGATGTGATATGGAAATAGGACTTATTGTATCGGCTATTGCTTTAGGCTTTGCTTCCGGTTTTCACTGTATCGGAATGTGTGGTCCTATTGCCCTATCGATGGGATTAACCAAAAAACAGGCAGCCAACTTCTACCTTCAGAACCTTACCTATCAATTCGGGAGAATATTCACCTATTCATTATTGGGTGCACTTCTTGGAATTATCGGGCAAGGATTTGAAATGGCAGGCTTTCAGAAATATCTTACTATTACAGCAGGTGTTCTTCTGATTATCATGGCTGTATTTTCCTTTGGTGGAAAAGATTTTGCCTCAAAGATTCCTTTCCTATCCAAATTTCTGTATACTGTAAAAATGAATCTGGGAAGACTACTTCAGAAAGCGGACTACCGATCAAGATTTACCACGGGGCTTCTTAATGGCTTTTTACCATGTGGAATGGTTTACATGGCGCTTACAGCAAGTCTTGCAGGCGGAGGAATATGGCAGGGAGCTTTATATATGGCTTTATTTGGATTGGGAACCCTTCCGTTCATGTTTGCTATTGTTTTGGCTGGAAATCTCATGAATCAGGCATTCAGGGTAAAGGTTTTGAAAGCCGTTCCTGTAATTATGATCATTTTAGGAGGATTATTCATTCTAAGAGGTCTTGAGCTGGGAATTCCATATGTTTCCCCGAAAGCAGAAGCAATGACAATCTCTAAAGATCCAAACGGAGCTGTCAACTGCCATTAATCAGTATTTACAATATACCATGAAGAAAACCATTGTCTTATTTCTGATAAGCCTTTTTATGCTGCAATCCTGCAGTGTCAATTCTGAAATTGTCTATCATAAAGATGCAGCTTCCACTTCTGTTACTGATATCGATACGAGAGAGTTCATGTCAGAAATGATGGCCATGACACCGGATTCGTTAAAGCAGAAAGAATTTGGAGAAATGGATAGGCTTCCAACCACCTGGACAAGTATGTATGATCTTGCCAAAAAGGAAGGCAAATTGAAAACCGAAAATCCGGATTCAATCAGGATCATGAAAAAGATCTTCATGAAGTCTACGAAAGAAGATAACACACTTGCAGAGTTTTCTTTTAAAATGGAACATTTTGCTCCGGAAGATTATCAGGCTTTGAAAAACTTTACAAAAACTGAAAAAATCCCTCTGGATCAAAATATTTACAATAATTGGGATGGAAAAACCCTGACGATTGATACCGAAAACTTTAATCTTAAAAGTATTGAAGAGGCTATTCGCTCCAAAAGCTCAAAGGAAGAAACTGAGAAGATGGCCGGAATGATGATTATGTTTTTCAAAAAGATCGGTACTACTTTAAAGTTTGAAAATCACATAAAATCAATGACAGGGAAGCATGACTGGATAAAGCAGATCGATGATCATTCAATAAGAATAGAATATGATCTGAAAGCCATTTATGAGAAGGATAAAAAACTTAAAAACGCAGATAAAAAGATTATCATCGTTACAGAATAAAGCAAAACCCACCGGATTCCGGTGGGTTTTATTGTATACTAAATTAACTGATTAGTTTAGTTGATTATTTCAAATCTTGCATATTCTGCAATCTTCTTAGGAAGTTTGATTCCTTCCGCTGTCTGGTTATTCTCAAGCAATGCCGCCATAATTCTTGGCAATGCCATTGCAGATCCGTTCAGGGTATGAACCAATTGAGATTTACCATCTCCTTTGTAACGGCATTTCAATCTGTTCGCCTGGAACGTTTCAAAATTAGAAACAGAACTTACTTCCAGCCACATTTCCTGAGCAGCACTCCATACTTCGAAATCATAGGTCATTGCAGATGCAAAACCAGTATCCCCTCCGCAAAGTCTTAATACTCTGAACGGAAGCTCAAGATCTGTAAGGATTTCTTTGATATGCTCTACCATTTCTTCCAAAACAGCATAAGAATTTTCAGGCTTTTCAATTCTTACAATTTCTACTTTTTCAAACTGATGAAGACGGTTCAAGCCTCTTACGTGAGCTCCGTAGCTTCCTGCTTCTCTTCTGTAGCATTGAGAGAATGCCGTATTTTTGATGGGAAGATCTTTCTCATCAAGCAATACATCACGGTAAAGGTTCGTTACAGGAACTTCTGCTGTAGGAATCAGGTACAATTTATCTTCATTGATATAATACATCTGCCCTTCTTTATCAGGTAACTGCCCGGTTCCAAATCCAGATGCTTCATTGACTACGTGAGGAGGATTCACTTCTGTATATCCTTTCTCTACGTTTTTATCTAAGAAATACTGAACCAAAGCTCTCTGTAATCTTGCTCCTTTTCCTAAATAAACAGGGAATCCTGCTCCTGCAATTTTAACCCCTAATTCAAAATCAATAAGATTATATTTTTTTGCAAGTTCCCAGTGAGGAATAGCTCCTTCACCAAGACCCTCTACCGGATGAGATTGAAAAATCATTTCGTTATCATCAGCAGAAGCTCCGCTTTTTACCAATTCATTTGGAATGTTTGGAAGCTGGTACAGGACATTCAGTAAGTCGTTTTCCTTACCTTCTAACTGGGACTTCAATTCTGAGCTCGACTCTTTGTATTGTGCTGTTTTAGATTTTGCAGATTCCGCTTCTTCTTTTTTCCCTTCTTTCATCAAAAGCCCGATTTCTTTCGAAATTTTGTTGATTTCCGATAATTGGGAATCTAGTTCAAACTGGATTCTTTTTCTTTCGTCGTCGGCAGCGATAGCCTCGTCTACCAACTCAAGATTTTTGAATTGTCTTTTCTTAAGACCTTCTAAAACGCGTTCTTTATTGTCGCGCAAAAAATTGACTTGTAACATTTTATTTAGATGTTAAATATTAGATGTTTAGCTTATAATAAGCTAACAATTGTACAAATTTAAAAATTATTTTGTGATAGTCACGGTATTTATCGAAGTTGGCGCATCAGCATCTTTTGAAAACACAGGAACTCTGTTATACAAAACTTTTGAAACCTGGAATACCGTTGGTGTATTGCGATACTGAACCTCCAAAGTATCAATCACATTATCACTTACATTAGTACTTTTTGTATATGTAATCTGCATTCTGGAATAGTAAGAATTCCCAGTCCCCGGATTATCAGGGCTTATAGAATCCAGTTTTCTTCTTTTTGCCCCTGCCAGATACTCCATGTAGAACAATGAATCCGTTGTCATTCTTAACGAAATACTTACCGGAGAAATATCTTTTGTTCCAAAAATATCGTTTACAGAAAATCCGGTATAAGATCCGGTTTTTTTATTGTTCAGCAGATCCTGTCCAGCGCTGTTTTTCACATAGATATTAAGTAACTGATCTATTCTCTGCAAAGAATCATCATCACTTTTACAACTTACAAGTGCAAAAACCACAATAAGTATGCCCCAAAAATATTTCATCATAAATACAAAGGTAAAATATTAATCTTTAGGCTGCTTCTTTATTTTTCAAAATATTTCTGATACCACAGTTCAAAAGTAACCAGCTGCCAGATTTTCACCCAGTCATACTCTTGCTTTTGGTGATTCCACCATTCATCAATCACTACAGCGTTAAAAAAATTTCTCTTTTTTAAGCTATTAAGATTTTCAACAATGAAATCCCTTACTCTTTTTTCATTTTTAATGAAATAATAAACCGGAAAAGAAAATCCTTTCTTAGGCATATTCAAAACTGATTCAGGAAGATATTTTTCAGCTGTTTTACGCAGTAATGGTTTGTTCTGAATTCCATTAAATCTAATATGTTCAGGCAGTGAAGCTACATAATTGATCAAACTGTTGCTCAGGTAAGGATACCGAAATTCCACACTGTATTTCATCGCACTCAGATCATCCCTGAATACATGATGGGAAGACAAAGAATATTTCATATCGTATTCAAAATACCCGGAATAGTTTTTTCTTTCTGAAGCATGGTATTTTGAGAGCTTTACATCAATTTTAGCATAAATATCTGGTTGGATGAGAGCTTTGGCTTCAAGAGGCATCATGCTGATCTGGCTCTGTCTGAAAAAATCAAACATATCATCCTGGGAGAAGTAGTTTTTTACCCGTTGCGAAAATTTGTCTTTTGTAAAAATAAAAGGTCTTACAAAATTAAAATTCCTCATCAACAGCCATCTATTCAGCTTCAAGGTATGAGAATAGCCGGCAAAGAGCTCATCGGCACCATTTCCGCTTAATACCACTTTTAAATCTTTATCATGTGCATATTTCGCCGCATTGATCAAGACTTCAAAACTGCTGTAAGGTTCTTCAAAATGCTGAATATTTTCTTTAAGATGCTCCAGTGCTTCATCATCATTCACTTCTTTTATTTCATGCAACACACCAAAATGTCTGGCAGCCAGCGATGCATTTTTCACTTCTTCTTCAGAAAACGGGTAGGAGATGGTGTATGTATTGATATCAGGATTAAAAGGTTTTGATTTTGAAGCAATTAACGTAGAATCTATTCCACCACTCATCATCAATGCTACGGGAACATCCGCATATAATTGTTCTGATATACTTTCAGAAAGAAGTTCATCTATTTTTCTTACGGCTTCTTCTTCCGAAACACCTTTCACAGAAGGAGAAGGCAGTGTCCAGAATTTTTCTTTCGTAATTTTTTGATCTGCTAAATCAATGGTCATAAAAGAAGCAGGTTCCAGGGATAAAATATCCTGAAAGCAGGTTCGTGGAGCCAATGTCGTTTGAAAAAGAAAATTGGTATACACCCCATTCCAGTTGATTTCAGGTTTTACAAATTCATTTTTCAACAACGCTTTTATTTCTGAAGCCCAAACCAATCCTTCTTCACTTTGATGGTAAAAGAGCGGCTTCATCCCTACCCTGTCTCTTGCCAGTATCAATTTTTTATTGATAAGATCAACAATACAGATCGCAAACATTCCATCAAGCTTCACAAAGGTTGAATTTCCCCATTCCTGATACCCCTTAAGGATAACTTCAGTATCGGAGTTACTTCGGAAAGAATGACCTAAAGCCTCAAGCTCTTTTCTTAATTTTTTAAAATTATAAATCTCACCATTAAAAGTAACAATGATCTGCTCATTCTCTGAAAGCATCGGCTGATGGCCTTTTTCAGAAAGATCGATAATGGATAATCTGCGGAAACCCAAGGCAATCTCGGAACTTCTTTCCTGTAAAACTGAAAACTGTTCTTTAATTTTCGGGGTAGAATCATTTCCTGAAAAAGAAATTCCCTGGTCATGATCATACAGCCAGAATCCTTCATCATCCGGTCCACGATGTTTGATCACCTGATTCATTTCCAGAATATTTGTAGAGGAAATACTTTTATGAAATGAATAATAACCGCTGATTCCGCACATAATATGACTTAATAGAATTGTAAAAATAGGAAAATGACTTTGTTTTCTGCACCTTAACAGAATAAATTATTTCTTCAAAAACTTTTCTTTTAAAAGCTGAATTTCCTCTTTTGAGACCATGTAATCTTTCAAACTGAATGTAGTAGAACTATAAAATTTCCGGAACAGCAGGAAGGCTGAAACCAAATATGATGATGTAGTGGCAAGACAAGCGCCCAAAATTCCCCATCTTGGTATTGCAATGAAAGAAAATACCACCGTAACAACCAATCCGACTATTGATTTTACATTGAGAATCTTTAGCTCCCTCATTCCTGAGAAGTAATGCCCTACCATATCACTTACAGCAATGGCAAAAATACCCGGAGATAAGAGAAGCATGATTTCTTTGGTATGTCTGAATTCTCTTCCAAAAATAATTTCATAGATCTGTGACGGGATGATAATGATTCCCAGTACAAAACCTATCATCAGAATAAACGTCAGTTTTAAAGAATCCTTGGTTTTCCCTACCGATTCTTCCCTGCTTTTACTATTAACCACATCTGAATATAAAACCACGGCAATACTGCGGGTAATCGTCCATATAGCTTCAGAAAAAGTAACTCCGATAGAAAAGATTCCTACACTGGCAATACCCTCAAAATATTCCAGGAAATAAAAGGAAAGTCTATAGTTCAGAAATTGAACAAAAGCGCTCAGCTGGGTTTTCCAGCCGTATTCAAACATATTCCTGGCAACATCTTTACTGAATGATATTTCAGAAAGATTGCATTTTTTGATGATCTGAAAAAAGCTGGTTAGAAAAAGAAGTGCCAGACACCCGATTTGTGCAAGAAAGTATACTGAAACATCTTTTTTACCAAACAGGTACACCAATATTCCGATAAAGATAATATGGACAAGTTGCTGTAAAACAGTATAAACATTAAACTTCCTAATATCCTGTGTTCCAATAAACAAACTAATATTGGTAGATAACAGTGAAGAAAAAACGGATATTCCGATAAGATACAAAATATATTCACTCTGAATAGAAGCCAGGCTGAATAAAAAAGGAATTAAAAGCCCTGTTAGGAGCGACCACAGATAGGCAAATAATAAAACTTTTTCTATTTTAAACCTTGATGCAAAATAGGAAGCACTGCTTCCTGAAAAGATACTGCTGAAAAAACTCACTGCAGCGGCATTGGCAACCACAATAGAAATGGTTCCCTTTCCTTCGCTGCCCCACATATTCGTAGAATAGATCACCAGTCCGAAACTCAGGATCAGAATAAGAAAACGTGAGACAAAAGTTTTAATAATAGTAAGCTGCATAGCAATTATTTATCAATAGATCTTTTCACAAAATCAACAAAAGACTCTTTTATCGTGCTCCAATTATATTTTTCTTCAAATTCTTTCCGGGCATTGAGAGCATACAAATCATAAAGCTCCGGGTTTCTTATATAATTGAGGATAACTTCTGAAATAGCATCAGTATTGTGTGGATCTACCAAACTGCCAAATGAAAGCGAACCCATATTTTTTCGGATTCCTTCCAAGTTTGAATAGATCACCGGTTTTCCTGCTCCCATAAAGTAAAACAATTTTATCGGCAATGAGTGGTTGTTTTCAAAACTGATTTCCCGAAGGTCAAAACATATATCTGCTGCTGCAAATGCTTCTGTAAACCGTTCAAAAGTCACAGGTTTTCTAAGCTCAACAGTATTAAAAGAATATTTCTTCAGTAATGCTGAAAAATAAAGTTCATCATTTTTTTCAACCGTCGATCCGATAATCAGAATCTTAATGTGAAGTGTTGGTAATTTTTGCCTGAGCTTATCTACTGCATTGAAAAAATTCTCAATGCCTTTATCTTTAGAAATCTGGCCTGTGTAACAGAGCGTAATTGCATCCGCATCAAGCTGTTTTATACTTTCTTTGATATAAAAAGAATCCGGATAATAAGGAAGAATCATTTGTTTTTTGAATCCAAAAAAATAGGCCAGCGGAAATTTTTTGGTAATTTCACCAAATATAAAATGAGTGCTTAAAAACCCTGCATATAACTGAATAAGAGAAAATTTTACTGCCTTAATAATTTTAGTTGGAAAACGGTATTTCTGAAGCATTGACATCGAAGGATACCATTCTGTAACATCATAGATACAGCTTGCATTATATTCTTTTACAAATTTCTTTGAAGCCACCACAGCAAGAGGTTCGGAACAAATGATAGTCTGGGGTTGAAAATTGTCACAAACCTTACGGAATGTTTCCATTTTCTTTTCTATACTTTCTTCCAGAACGGCATAGGATTCTATTTCAATTCCGTCAATAACTCCTTTATAATCTGCATACAAGCTGCATATTTTTACTTCATACCCATTATCTCTAAGAGCCTTTGCCTGATGATAAAAAATACGGTCATCATTATAGCTGTGGGATGTCGTTAAAAAAAGTACTTTAGGCATTAGTCTTACTCGAATCTATACAAAGATACATTAAAACAAAAAAGTGAGAAACAGGTTCTCACTTTATGATTATTCAGCTGTATAAGCTTAATAGCGTTTATTTTATAGAACCTGCCCAGCTCTTCTCTAAAGGAAGAAGAAAGTGGCTCAAAAAGTCAAGGTAGGTGTTTTTTGAGAAGTCAAAAACCTGAATATCATTTGAAAGTTCTCCATTTCTCAATTTCGTTTTAAAATCAATCAGCTTTAAAGTCTTCATTTCACCATTTTCTACAAAACTAGCTTTCATTCTGTCGAAAAGCCCTAGTGTATACTCTTCATCAATTTCTCTCATTACCTTCCCTAAAGCATCAATGCTGCATCCTGAAGCCATTTCTTTTTCTTCATCTACACACACCACAATAAACTGATTCTTTTCAATTTTAAATGAAGAAGAAAGTGGTTTTCCATGAGCGGCCCATGTAGAAAGGAAATCAAACAGTTTTTCGGTAATCGCCTTTGCTTCTTTAGTTTCAAAAGGTCTTGAAGCCGGATATATAATGACTCTGTAGTCGTTGGTTTCTACAATATTAGATTCTTCGATTTTCATAATGTAAGTATTTATTTTTCAAGGAACTGCGCAATCACTTTCACTTCTGATTATTGAACAGAATATACTGTAATCGTGATTTCAAATCCTTATTATCTTAAAGACAAAATTACGCAATTTTCTCGAGTTTGAGATCATTGTATTTTTTACTCAGTACATAGAGCATCATAATGAAAAGCGGAAAAATAAACGGAAAGAAGAACCTCAATGCCGCCGACTGCGGAAAGAAAAAGAATTTGATGTACACATTTACGAGGAAAAGTACTGAAATCATTCTTACCCATGCATCTTTGGAACGCCAAAATACTACTGTGATCATGATGCTTACAGACAGAGTTACTTTTTTAAAGTAGATAATCTTGATATAAATAATACTCAGATAGTCTTTTAAGCTTACTTCGATGGGATGTGTGGAAATAATAGGTCTTCTGTCCATAAAAGTATCGTAAAAAACGTCTTTCCAGCCGGGATAATGGTAAAATTTAATGATTGCCAGATACATCAGCAGAAGTACTGTGCCCTGTGCAATAAGGGAAATATCAATCTTCTTTTCTCTAAAATAATAAAAGAAGAAAACGGCAATAATATAAGTCAGGGTAAATGTAATATAGTCCGGACGTATAAAAGTGATTGCAAACAGAAGCACAAACATCCCCCATTTGCTCCATTTTTTGATCAAACCGATGATAAAGATCAGGATAAACTGAAAAATAAACATATCCGGTGTGGAAACTCTGGACATATACGTCATGGGTGGCAAAAGCATGGATACAACCGTTAGTCCTATTACAAACCAGTATTTCTTTGGAAACAGGAGTTTTAGAATATAAAATAATAATAACCCTGAAAAAAAGTAAGAAATAAGGCTGGTGAATAGGACTGCCATTGGGGAGGAAAGTCCCAGCTTATAAAAGAGGGTTATTACAAGAATATACCCTACTTTGATTTGAAAATAGGGTAATTGTTCTGTAAAAGATTGTGTATTTTTTACGAAATACTGCCTTGGAATGTCCCATTGCTTTATTCCGATGATATCTGTATAATGGTCTGCAGGAGCTTCTTTTTTGATTTCATCATAAGTGATAATTCTAACTTTATCTGGTGAATTCGGGAATTCTGAAGTATACATACTCCCTAAATAACCCGGCATATCCCAGTCATATACTCTGTTTTGGTAATTCCAGAATGTAAGAGCAGCAAGTATCGAAATGATAAACAAAAAGGAGAGTCTCCATTCTACCTTCATAAACCTGTATAGGATTACAATTATAAATCTTCTGCTTCAGCAAGAAGTTCAACGATATCTTTTACGGCAACTTCGGTATTTTTATTAAAGTGTTTTACACCATCCGTCATCATGGTATTACAGAAAGGGCATCCTGTAGCAATTACCTTTGGTTCAAAAGATAAGGCTTCTTCTGTTCTTTCAATATTGATGTCTTTCTTTCCTTTTTCAGGTTCTTTAAACATCTGTGCTCCCCCTGCTCCACAGCAAAGTCCGTTGGTTTTGCAACGCTTCATTTCTACAAGCTCTGCATCCAGCTTTTCAAGAAGCATTCTTGGAGCTTCATATTCGTCATTGGCACGTCCCAGGTAACAAGGATCATGGAAAGTTATTTTTTTCCCTTTGAATGCTCCACCTTCTATTTTCAGTCTTCCTTCTTCCATTAAGGTTTTAAGGAACTGCGTATGGTGTACTACCTCAAAGTGGCCGCCTAAGCTTGGATATTCATTTTTCAGGGTATTGAAACAGTGTGGGCAAGCCGTTACGATTTTCTTTACTTCGTAGGCATTCAGCACTTCAATATTCGTAAGGGCCATCATCTGGAAAACGAATTCATTTCCCGCTCTTTTTGCAGGGTCTCCGGTACAGCTTTCTTCCTGTCCCAAAACTGCAAATTCTACTCCTATCTTATTTAATATCTTGCAAAATGCTTTTGTAATTTTTTTAGCACGGTCATCAAAGCTTCCCGCACATCCAACCCAAAATAAAACTTCCGGGGCTTTTCCTTCGGCAGCATATTCTGCCATTGTTTTTATATTGAAATCCATTTCTTTTTCAATTTGAAAATGTGAGAATTTGGAAATTTGAAATGATGTAGAATGGTATCAATTTCAAATTTTCAAATTGATTAATTATCTAGTTTTCCGATGCCCAGTTCAGACGGTCAGCCTGATTGTACTGCCAAGGAGCTGCGTTGTTTTCCACATTGGTCATCATCAGGTTCAGTTCCTGTGGAGCAGCAGACTGTTCCATGACCAGGAATCTTCTCATTTCAAAAATAATGGAAAGTGGATCAAGCAATACCGGACAAGCATCTGTACATGCATTACATGTTGTACAAGCCCAAAGTTCTTCTTTTGTGATATAATCGTTCAGCAGTTTTTTACCGTCATCAACGAATTTCCCGTTGTTTGCATCAATATTTCTTCCCACTTCTTCCAGTCTGTCTCTTGTCTTCATCAGGATCAGTCTCGGAGAAAGCTTTTTACCTGTAATATTAGCCGGACAAACGGAAGTACAACGTCCGCATTCTGTACATGAATAGGCATTAAGCAGCTGTACCTGGTTCAGGTCAAATATATCTTCAGCACCGAATTTAGAAGGGACATCTGCTTCAGCTCCTTCAGCTGGTGCCGCATAAGGATCTGCGTTAGGATCCATCATTAATTTGATCTCTTTTGTTACAGACTCAAGATTATTGAATTTTCCTTTTTTATCAAGATTTGCATACCATGTACTTGGAAATGCAAGGATAATATGCAGGTGTTTTGAGTAATAAAGATAGTTCATGAAGAACAGAATTCCAACAAAGTGGAACCACCAGGCTCCTTTTTCTGTGAACATCAAAAATCCGCTATCAAAATTGAAAATTTCCAAAAATGGAACAAATGTCATTTCACTAATCGGGAAACTTCCATGTTCAGGAAAAATACCTCTCGCCTGTAAAATAAAATCTGAAGCATTCATCATAAAGAAAGCCATCATCAGAGCGAATTCAATGATCAAAATCCAGTTTGCATCATTTTTCGGCCATCCGAAAAGTTCTTTCATTGTCAATCTTTTCACTCCGTAAAAATTTCTACGAATAAAGAAAATGACAACCCCAATTACTACCAAAAGTGCTAAAACTTCTAGTGTTGCGGTGAAGAAATTATAAAATGTATGTCCGAAAATGCTTGATAAGAAACGATGTGTCCCAAATATTCCATCAACAACGATTTCTATTAATTCGATATTAATAATCACAAAACCAACATATACAAAAAGGTGTAACACTCCTGCAACAGGACGTGCTGTCATTTTACTCTGTCCCATTGCTACACGAGCCATAGTTTCCCAACGTTCTCCTTTTCTGTCGTTTCTATTGATTTCATGACCCAGCCTGATATTTCTATAGATCTTCAGAAGGCTTTTGGTAAACAACCCAAATCCGGCCACTAATAAAATCAGAAAAATAATGTTATCGATGTACTGCATAAGGTGTATTAGTCTTTATTATTTTTACCGAAAACCGAGAAGTTGATATATCTCTTCGGGTTCGCTTTCATATCTTCGATTAATGTATTCAGGTTGGAAGAAGCTGAGTTCAGATTGTTGTAAAGCTGATCATCCTTCATCAGTTTACCTAAACTTCCCTCTCCTTTGTCAATTCCACCAATCACCTGATTCAATTTCCCTACAGTAGCATCCAAATTGGCGATCGTTGCATTCAATTGTTTGGTATCAATGCTCTGAGCCAGATTTCCATATTTATCCAGCGTCACTTTTCCACTCTGCATTGTAAGGCTCGCATCGTCCAATACTTTCTGCAGTTTAGGATCATTATGTCCTACCAGGCTGTTTACACTTCCTGCTGTAGTCTGCAATGCACCTACGGTTTTGTTAAGGTTGGATAATAAAGCTTTTATTTCAGCTCTGTTTTGTGCATCAACAAGCAGATTGGCATTAGCCATTAAAGAGTCTACTCTATGTAGAACGACCTGCAGCTGATCTTTTACCGGGCCTACCTGAGAAGAAAGACTTCCCAATGTTCCCAATTTGAAAGCACCTTTCAGGGTATCTCCGTCTTTTGCAGTCGGGCCACCATACATAAGGTTTACTCTCATTTCTTTGCCGGACATCAATCCTGGTTCAAAGATTTCTAATGATGAATTTTTTGAAAATTCAAATTTGTTATCTACTGTAATTTTTACAACAAAATTAATTTTACCGTCTTTTGAGGTCAGAGGAATAATTTTGTCCACCTGCCCTACTTTCAATCCGTTGATAGAAACTGCCGAAGACTGCGCCAGACCTTCTACATTATCATATTTTGCGTAAAATATATTGTCGGTAGTAAAAAGGCTTTTCCCTTTCATAAACTGAAACAACACCACAAAGCCTACAATAGCCAGAAGTGTGATCACACCAGCTTTTAATTCTTTACTGAACTTCACTTGCTAATTTTTTTCTAATAAGCAAATATAACACATTTTAAATAAATCTTTTCCAATATTGTTCTGCGTTAAATACAAAAAAAAGCGACAAAAAAATTTGTCGCTTTTTATATCATTGAAATGAATTTCTTATTGTTGCTGATTTCCAAGTTTACCCCAGATTTCAATTCTAAAATCTTCAATATCTGCATTGTCCTGAAGACTCTTCATCCAAGCCTGTCCGAACATTCCAGAACTTCTCTGAGTAAGAGACTCTGTGAACTGCTTAAGATCACCAGGTTGTTTGTTGATTGTTTCTGATTTTTTGATCAAAACATAAACTCCTGTTCCTCCTTCAACCGGGTTAGAAAGTTTACCTTTTGCAACACCGAATGCTGCACCGGCAACTTTAGGTTCCATAGCACCAGCTACTGAAGGGTTCAATAGATTTACCTGAGCAGACTGTTTTGGAGCTGCGAATAATTTAGCAATCTGATCTAAGCTAGAAGCTTTTGCTGCTGTAATCTTATCAGAAATTTGTTTTGCAGCCAATTTATTTTTAACTATAACCTCGATCTGATCTCTTACAGATTCCGGATCAGCAAGACCTGCATCTTGTTTTCCGTTCAGATAAACTACAATTTTATCACCTGTTCCATCTACAGTAAATAGTTCAGTATCTCCTTTAGTTCTTTTCTTATCGAAAGCCCAAGTAAGGATTTCTGCGTCTTTTTCAGTTCCCAAGCCCTGAATCTGACCCTCAAATCTTTTTGCTGCTTTTGGATTAGAGAACTGGTAATTTCCTTTTTTAGCAATATTCACGAAATCGTTGAAAGATTTCCCTTGAACCTGCTGAATGAATTTTCTTGATTTTTTGTCTGATTCAGCCTCAGTAGCATCTGAAGGTTTAATTGCTTTCACAAGGTTTGCAACTTTATACCCCATTGATCCTGATTTTTTATCTTCAATATTGATGATATGGTAACCGAACTGTGTTTCTACTACCCCTGTAGCTCCTTTAGGATTGCTTGCAAGGTAAGCAAGGAATTCAGGTACGAAAGGTGTTTCAGGAGTTGTCCATCCTAAGCTACCTCCCTGAGCTGCAGAATTCGGATCGCTGGAAAGCTTAAGGAATTCTGTAAATTTAGCAGGAGCTGCTTTTACAATAGCTCCAATAGAGTCTGCTAATTTTTTAGCCTGCTCTTTGGATCTTGTTACCCCTTCACCTGCAGGACTTCCTTTGAATGCAATAAGGATATGTCTAGATAACGTAGAATCTGAAGCTCTTTTACCTACAAGTTTAGAAACTACATAAACATCCTGCTCTTTGTAAGGACCAAAAGTCTGACCTATTGCTGCTGCAGTGATCTGATCTTTGATCGTTGGAGGCAATTGTGCAGGATTCATATATTGAGGATTGAATGGCGCATCAGAGTTTGCTGCTACAAACATAGAATCGTTCTTCGTATTCTGGAAGTTTTCAGTACCTCCGCTTGCATCTGTACCTCCTGAATATAATTTTGTAATTTCTTTCAAAGTTGCTGCATCATCTGCTGCACTAGGTTTTGATGGGAAATATACAACCCCGATATTTCTGCTTGGTTCAGCTTTGAACATTACAGGGTGCTGCTTGATGTAGTCTGCCAGATCTTGTGTTGTAACATTGATCTTTGTTTTCTGAAGATAAGCGGCATAATCCACTTTCACAAAGTCTATATCTGCAAGCTGATCTCTCTGCTTCATCAATTCTTCTGCTTCTTTCTTACCGGTAGTGATACCTGCTGAAATATTGGTAAACACCTGTCTTGCCATCAGTCTGTACTCAATCGTCTTTTTAGTTTTCAACCATTGATTGTATCCTTCGGGATTGGTGTTTTTTAATGTTTCAATTTCTTTTTTAAGCTCTTGAGTTTTAAAATTACCTTTCTCATCAAAGAACTGTTGATTCTGGGCAAACATCTGATCGTACTGGATTTGGTTCCAGAAATAATCATCAGTCATTTCAAAGCCTAGTTTCTCAAACTGTTGTTTGATAAGTTTAGATTGTACAAGTAACTGCCAAGCCTGCTCTTCAAGACCGCTTTTCGGACGACCTTGTTGATCAGCCTGCTGCTGCAACACGAAAAGCTGATCATTGAACTCTTCGCGGGTGATTTTCTCACCATTTACTTTTCCTAAAACGTCAGGATTCTTACCAAAAACCTTGTCGATACTATCGGGGTTCACCAAGAACGCCAAAAGCGCTAAGGCTATTACTCCCATTAAAAGCCAAGGCTTACTCCTAATCTGTCCTAAAATTGCCATTTTATAAATTATAGTTTTTTATCAGTTTGCGAAAATACACATTTTTAAGAAATTACAGAAACAGAACTGCTTTATTTTGATTTTTAATGCAAAGATTATCTAAAAAAGGAAATTTTGACCGTATTTTTAAGTAAAAAACAAATGGCATAAGTATTGTGCATTTCTAGAATATTATAATATGCCACACGTTTTCAGAGCATATTATAAAAAATCCCTTTAACGATAAAAAACGAAAATGACAATTTGTCATTCGATTGACTATGACAGAATTTGAAGATATTAGTTTAGAAGAAATGATCAGTGACGGATTTGATATCGTAGCTGAAGAAATCAATCTTTCCGACTTCGCTGAGACTGATAAAAATTCCGAACAGAAAATATTCCCGATACTTCCCGTAAGAAATATGGTGATGTTTCCCAATGTGGTAATTCCTATTACTGCCGGGAGAAAAACCTCTATACAGCTTCTTGAGGAAGCACAGAAGAACGGAGATTTCATTGGAATTGTAAGCCAGAAAAATTCGGATATGGAACAGCCTGCCGAAAAAGATATTTATGTTACCGGTACATTGGCAAAGATCATTAAGATCATTAAGCTTCCGGAAGGAAATATTACAGCAATCACGAAAGGTTTCCATAGATTCAAGATTAAAAAGATCGTTGAAAACCAGCCCTATTTCAGGGCAGAAATATCAAAATTAAAAGACACACGTCCTAAAAACCAGGAGGAATACGAAGCATTACTTGAGAACATCAAGGATCTTGCTTTAAAGATCATTGAACTTGACCCGAATATTCCTAATGCAGCCAACTTTGCGATCAAAAACATCAACAACAATGATGATCTTCTTAATTTCATCTGCACCAATGCCAATTTTTCTTCAATAGCAAAACAAAAGCTTCTTGAAGAGAAAAACCTGATGATAAGAGCTAATCAATGCTACGAAATGATGCATGAAGATTTCAGAAAGCTAGAGTTAAGAAACCAGATTCATCAGAAAACATCCAAGGATCTTGACAAGCAGCAGAGAGAATATTTCCTGAATCAGCAGATCAGAACCATTCAGGAAGAATTGGGCGGAGGACCTGAAAGCGATGTTGAAGATCTTCTTGCCAAGGCTAAATCCAGAAAATGGAGCAAGGAAGTAGAGGAGCATTTCCAGAAGGAAATCGGCAGACTGCAACGCCAGAACCCTAATTCTCCGGACTATAATGTACAGAGAAATTATCTGGATTTCTTTACAGACCTGCCTTGGGAAACGTATACAAAAGATATTTTTGATATTGCAAAAGCAGAAAAAGTGCTTGACAAAGCTCACTTTGGACTGGAAGATATCAAGAAAAGAATTCTGGAACACATGGCTGTTTTAAAATTAAAAAACAACATGAAGTCTCCTATTCTATTACTGGTAGGACCTCCAGGAGTTGGTAAAACATCTTTAGGAAAGTCTATTGCAGATGCTTTAGGAAGAAAATACGTAAGATTATCTTTAGGTGGTCTTCATGACGAGAGTGAAATCCGCGGACATAGAAAAACGTATATCGGTGCTATGGCAGGAAGAATTTTACAGTCGATCAAAAAATCCGGTACTTCAAACCCGGTAATTGTACTTGATGAGATTGATAAAATTGCGCAAGGTCTTCACGGCGATCCAAGCTCAGCATTACTGGAAGTTCTTGATCCTGAACAAAATAAGTCTTTCTATGATAATTTCCTTGAGATGGGTTACGACCTGTCAAAAGTGATGTTTATTGCTACAGCCAATTCTCTTTCAACGATACAGACTCCTCTTTTAGACAGAACGGAGATCATTCAGATTGCCGGTTATACTTTGGAGGAAAAGATTGAAATTGCGAAAAGACACTTAATCAAGAAACAGCAGGAGGAAAATGGTCTGGATGCAAAATCATTCAAACTTGGAAATGCAGAGCTTAAGCATATTATAGAAGCCCACACTTCGGAAAGCGGTGTAAGAACTCTGGAGAAGAGAATTGCTGCCGTTGGGAGATGGGTAGCGCTACAGACTGCCTTGGCAAAAGAATATGATCCAAAAATTTCTGTTGATAAAGTAGATGAAATTCTTGGAGTTCCAAGACCGAAAAGTTTATCAGAAATTACCGGAGTACCCGGAGTTGTAACAGGTCTTGCCTGGACAAGCGTAGGAGGAGATATTCTTTATATTGAAAGTATTTTAAGCAATGGTAAAGGAGCATTAACGATGACCGGAAACCTTGGGACGGTAATGAAAGAATCTGCTACTATTGCACTTGAATATATTAAAGCGAAGCACGATGAACTGGGAATTCCTCAGGAGGAACTGGATAAGAAAAACATTCACGTACACGTTCCTGAAGGAGCAACTCCTAAAGATGGACCATCTGCAGGTATTGCAATGCTTACATCAATGGTTTCATCTTTCAAAAACAAGAAGATAAAACCCCACCTTGCGATGACCGGAGAAATTACTTTAAGAGGCAAGGTACTTCCTGTAGGAGGGATCAAAGAAAAACTTCTTGCCGCTACAAGAGCTGGAATTAAAGATGTTATCCTTTGTGAAGCCAACAGAAAAGATGTAGAAGAGATCAAAAAAGATTATTTAAAAAATCTGAAGGTACATTACGTCAACAGAATGGAAGAAGTCATTGATATCGCCATTGAAGAGTAAAACAATTTATAACATATTAACTTCTCAATAAGGAAACACGTTCTGATATTCAGAGCGTGTTTCTGTTTTATAAATAAATACATTCTTTTCTTGGCTGCATGGAATAAAATTTGATGTAATAGAAGAAAATTCTGAAGGATTGAATAAAAAATTTTTAAATTCAGAAGGGTTTTCTTATTTTTATTCCACACTGCAGATTTTTAGATTATGAATTTTCTTAGACTTCCTTTCCTTGTCAAGCTTACACTTGTGGTAATTTCTATCATCGGTCTTGGCTATCTTCTGGCATTAGGACAGACTATTTTAGCTCCGTTTTTTCTTGCATTCCTGATGGCTATGCTGTTTTTACCGGCAGCGACTTTTATGGAAAGAAAGCTAAGATTTCCAAGATCAATGTCCACAATGACCTCCGTGTTCATTATGTTGATTATTTTAGGCGGGATCATTTACTTTTTTACCAATCAGCTATCAGACTTCAGCAAGGATCTTCCTCATCTCAGTGAACAGTTTACAACTGTTTTCAATGGCCTTCAGCATTGGGTTTCCAAAACATTCAATGTAAAAGTTGATGAACAGGTAGACTATATTAACCAGGGATTGAATAAACTGCTGTCTTCTTCAGGCGCTATTTTAGGATTTACTTTTGGGATTTTCTCTACGGGATTCGGTTTTATTATATTTTTCACCCTGTTTTTTATCTTTATTTTAAATTACAGAAGGCTTTTAAATAATTTTATCGTTACCGTCTTCAACGAAAGACATAAATCAAGCGTACAGGAAGCAGTGAATGAGATCCGTATCATGACCAAGAAATATATCTTCGGGCTTTTTCTTCAGGTGGTTATCGTTTCAATTTTAACATCTGTTCTCCTTACAGTTCTGGGAGTGAAATACGCTATTCTTTTAGGAGTTCTTACCGGGCTACTAAACGTTATTCCCTATCTTGGAATTTTTATTTCACTTCTAATTTCCTGTTTTATAGCTTTTGCAACTTCCACTCCTTCAACGTGTATTTATGTTGCTTTGGGATATATTGCCATTCATGCTGTAGACGGAAATATTGTGCTGCCATTTGTCGTGGGTTCCAAGGTAAAAATTAATGCTTTATTTTCTTTTATCGGTATTCTTTTAGGAGAGCATCTTTGGGGAATTGCAGGAATGTTCCTGTGTATACCGGCTATTGCTATTATTAAGATTATTTGTGAAAGAGTAGACGATCTTAAACCTTGGGGAAGGTTATTGGGAGAAGAACCAAGACCTCACAAGAAGAAGAAAAGCTATAAGATATCCAAGAATATTACACTGAAAGAAATGGACTGATCGTGAATAATGAGCAATATGCAATGAGTAATAAATAATTACTTTGAAAGCTTAAACTTTGAACTTTAAATAAAAAGACTGCCTTTTTCAAGACAGTCTTTTTTTTATTTTTTATGAAAGAGGACACAAAGGGCTCGTTCCATTTGGGCAAGTGTCTGTACATAGAATATAAGACTGGACGTCCGGGCAGTATCCATAATCCGGAGGTGGCGGCGTTCCTCCAGGGCCACCTAAACAAGGATCTCCTGGTGGAATTTTACATGGACAACCAATTGGTCCTATATCACATTTTCCAACTCCTCCACCCCCTTGGATTTCTCTTAAATCCGTGCGGTTTAATTTTTTAAGATTTTTTAGCATGATCTATTAGTTTTTGTTTGTTCTTCAAAGATATAAAATAAAATTATACAAAAACATCAATTAACGCACATTAACAATTGATTTAATATTTTTTGTTAAATTAATCATAAAATATCCTATTTTTATTTTACATTTGATGTCAAATCATCAATCATGAAAATTATAAAATTCATTTTATGCTTATTATTCGGTCTTATGTTTATTAATGCCGGATTAAACAAGTTTTTTAATTATATGCCTATGGAGAAACCCACTCCTGAGCAAATGAAACTTTTCGCTGCTTTTGGAGAAATCAGCTGGCTGATGCCATTAGTGGGCATCGTTGAAGTCATTGGCGGATTATTATTTATTTTTCCAAAGACAAGAGCACTGGGAGCTATTGTTATTTTACCCGTGATGGTAGGAATTGTCACTCATGTTTTCACTATGGATAAATCTCCAATGGGAATGGGCATTGCCGGAGTAATGTTCCTGATCAATCTTTGGATGATTCTTGACAACAAGGAAAAATATAAACATTTAGTTTCATAAGGCTGCAGATAATAGGTTGCAGTTCTTATAGTGTTCAAATAAAATTTATTGTTTTTAATCAATTTTAAAAACATACTAAAAACTACAACCTATCATCTTACCTGCTTCCTATACAAAAGCACTAAAGCCTGTAATGGAGCGCCCTACAATCAATGAATTGATTTCTTTTGTTCCTTCATAAGAATAAATAGCTTCTGCATCAGCAACAAATCTGGCTACATCGTACTCCAGCAGAATTCCGTTGCCTCCCATCACCTCTCTTGCTCTGGAAACAATATCTCTTGTTCTTAGAGTACAGAAAACTTTAGCTAAAGAAGCATGTTCATCTTTTAAAATTCCTTCATCCTGCATTTCGGACAACCGGAACACCATAGTCTGCATCGCCGTAAGATTGGACAGCATTTCTACCAAATGCCCCTGAATCATCTGGAACGAAGCAATAGGTCTTCCAAACTGCTCTCTTTTTCGGGTATAATCCAAAGCGCTTTCATAAGCTCCGCGTGCACAGCCTGTGGCCATCCATGCCACTCCTGCTCTGGTCATTCTCAGTACTTTTCCTGTGTCTTTAAAAGAATTGGCATTCTGCAGACGGTTCTCTTCGGTTACAAGGCAGTCTTTTAAAGTAATCAATCCATTCTGGACAATCCTTAAAGCCATTTTCCCTTTGATCTTTTCTACAGAATATCCCGGATTATCTTTTTCTACAATAAACCCTTTCACTTCTCCACTATCCAGATCTCTTGCCCAAATAATTATTATATCAGCAAAAGTGGCATTACCAATCCATTTTTTCTGACCATTCAGAACCCAGCCTTCTGGTGTTTTTTTACAGGTTACTGTAAGTCCGCCAGCAGCACCGGAACCTACTTCCGGCTCGGTAAGCCCGAAAGCTCCTATTTTTTCAAATTTCTGCATCTGTGGAAGCCATTTCTGCTTCTGCTCTTCAGATCCGCATATATAGATAGAACCCATTGCCAGCCCGGATTGCACTCCAAAAAATGTAGCAATGGAAGCGTCCACTCTCGCCATTTCCATTGCAATGACTCCTTCCATCAGGAAAGGCATTCCCGGACACCCATAGCCTTCATAGGTAACTCCGCAGATATCAAGTTTCTGAAATTTCGGGATCAGTTCAAATGGGAATTCATCTCTGAGCCAGTAATGATTGACCAAAGGTTTTACTTCTTTTTCCATGAATGTTCTTACTTTAAGCTGAATTTCACGTTGTTCAGGAGTAAGGGTATGGTAGATATCATAAAAATCACCATCAATAGGAGGAAGTTCTTTCTTTTTCTTTTCCGGATCAAGCATTTTCATGAGCCCGGAAAGCTGTTTATCATCCAGTTTTGAGAAATTATGCATCAGTTTGGGTAGATCCACTTTTTGAGAAATGGCACTCAACTGATCAAAATCTATGGATGTGAATAGTCCTATTGCGTTTCTGATTTTGGAAAAGGTATTTGACATAGTGATCGTTTGTAGTTTTGGTTTGTAAAAGATAAGCAAAAATTGCTCCGAAAGCAAGCACCGGAACTGCACCTTGTTTTACAAAACACTTAATTTCAATCAATTAAAACAGAATATTCCGTTTACAAGCTTTTTACTTTTGATTTTCAAGCGTTACAAAAGATCCTGACTGAACTTTGACTCAAGGAAAACAACAAAAATCAACGCTATGAAAACGACTTACATTAAACTATCTCTATCCGCTGTTCTTTTATTAGGTATTTATTCATGTAAAAAGGGTGAAGTTTCTTCAGCAGACCTTGATGCTTACGCTACAACAGATTCTGCCTCTGCCATTGTTTCAGACAGCATCTCATCTGTTGCCGATATGAAGATAAAGGATAAACAGTTCATCAAGACAGCAGATGTCAGTATGGAAGTAAAAGATGTATATAATGCAACCATCGCTATTGAAAAATCGGTTCAGGAGCTTGGAGGGTTTGTCACCAATAGTAATCTTCAAAGTAATGTGGTTTCTGAAAACACCTATAACACATCCAATGAAGAAGCAATGCTTGTCAAAAAATATCAGTCGGAAAACAGAATGCAGGTACGTATTCCTACGGAAAAGCTTGGTGAACTATTGACAGCAATCAATACAAACAAGTTATTTCTTAATTCAAGATCCATTAATGCAGAGGATGTGACTGCCAACATCAAATATTCGGAACTGGAAGGAAAAAGAAACCAAAAAACATCTGACAATATCAGCAAACTGAAAACAAATAAAGATAAAGTAACTCTGGATGATGGGAATATGTCTGAAGGAAATCTTCAAAAGCTGGCGAGTATGAATATGACAGACGATCTGAAATACAGCACCATTGATATTTACATCAAAGAACCTCAGTTACGTATTGCTGAAATTGCTGTGACGAACACTACAAGCATTGATAATAAATATAAATACAATTTCATCTACGATGCAAAAGATGGTTTTGTGTATGGTTTTTATCTGATCCAGAGAATTATAATAGCCCTTATCAACGTCTGGCCTATTCTATTAATTGCAGCTGCGCTGATCTATTTTCTAAGAAAAAGAAAAATTTCAAAACCTGAACAACCGAAGATTCAACAATAAAAAAACTCTACTAACCAATTGGTTATCATCATAATTTTAGATTTTACAACCTCCTGTTTTCGGGAGGTTTTTATTTTTTTTGAAAAAAACTGTAACGATTGTAATGCCTTCTTTACCCACTGTTTAAAAGAACAGAAAATCAAAAAAATTAATAATATGAAAAATTTAGTAAAAATTGGATTCGCAGCTTTATTATCTGTAAGCATGATAACCACAAAAGCACAGAACACAAATACAAATAATGAAAACAGCCTGCTTTGGGAAGTATCCGGAAACGGCCTTTCTAAACCCTCTTATATTACCGGGACTTTTCATATCTTATGCAGTAAAGATTTTGAAATAAAACCTAAGGTATTAAAAGCTCTTGAGAAATCTGACAACTTTGTTATGGAAATCAATTATACAGATCCTACTGAAATAATGTCATTACAAAAAATGTTTAAGACAGATAAGAAAATATCTGAGCAGCATTCTCCTGAAGAAGCTAAGGAACTCAATACGATTCTCGCCAATTACGGAACAGATCTGAAAAGCATAGATTCTTCAAGTCCACAGGCGCTTTATGCACTGCTTTCCACCAAAGCAATCCCATGTTCTCAGAGCGAAGTAAAACTTTACGAAATGGAACTTCTTCAAAAGGCAATAAAAGATAAAAAGAATATTAAGGGTCTGGAAAAAGTAGAAGAGCAGATGAGAAGTATTAATGAAGCTTATGATCTGAAAAGCACCATCGCACAGCTTAAAATGGGTAAGGAATATGAAATATTATTCAGACAGATGATTGAAGCCTTCAAAAATGAAAATGCACAGTCACTTTACAGTCTATTTAAGGATGAAAGGTTTATGAATGCTCAACAGGAAAAAGCAATGCTGACCAACAGAAATCAAAACTGGGTAAAGACAATGCCTGAAATGATGAAAAAGGAAAGTTCTTTCTTTGCAGTGGGCGGCTCTCATCTTATGGGGGAAAACGGCATTATTCCTCTTCTTCAGTCAAAAGGCTATACAGTAAAACCTGTGTCTAGTTTATAACACTAACCAAACCATGAAACTATTGTGAGTACTCCAACTGAAACTGCTTTTTTAAAGCTCATCAACCAGCACAAGGGCATTTTATACAAAGCTTCAAGGATCTACGCAGATTCTGTAGAAGACCGGGAAGACCTGCAGCAGGAAATTCTTATCCAGCTTTGGAAATCCTATCAGAATTTCAAAGGGAACAGCGAGTTTTCTACGTGGATGTATCGGGTTGCCATCAATACTGCTATTACCTATTTAAAAAAGGAAAAACAGAGATCCGGTAATCATACAGATGCTCCTGCTCATTTTGAAGTTCAGCAGGAAGATTATAACCCTTCAAAGGACAGGCAGCTGGAAGTTTTCTACAGTGCCGTTCAGGAGCTGAATTCTTTAGAAAAAGCAGTCATATTTTATTTCATGGAAGGAATGTCACACAAAGAAATTGGAAATAATTTAGGACTCAGCGAAGGCAATGCCCGCGTAAAACTTAACAGAACAAAAGAAAAAATACAACAAATCATAAAAAAATCAGGTTATGAATTTTGATCAATTAAAAGAACAATGGAATAATGAAGACGGTAACGTCCATATTCCTGACAACATAGAACAATTAAAGGAAAGCAAACACCCTATAGAAAAGATTCAAAAGAGTATGAAAAAGGAATTTCCTGCGCAGGTTCTTTCTATCATACTTATTGGCTTTTTCCCGCTGCTATTCCAATTTCCTTCTTCACAATATACCATTTATTATATATCCTATACTTTATTGGTGGTAGTCTCCTGTTATTATTTATTTGGGTTTTATCAATTTTACAAACAAGTCGAACTTTATACTGGAAACACAAGAAACAGCCTGTGGAAGATATATCACGAGCTCAGGTTAAACATGGAGAGATATCAATCTTTTGGTTTTTTGTTACTTCCCCATTTTCTGATAACCTTAGGTTTACTTGCATTTAATATGTTGGAGAAAAAGGGTGAATCGTTAGCTGATATTACCCATAAATATCAAATATCACTCATTTTATTAGTATTGATAGGCGTTTTTTCTGTCGTAGTAAGCATTATCTTATGGACAAAGTATATTTACGGCCCCAGTGCCAGACAATTGGAAAAGATTCTGAATGAAATGGAAGAATAAGTAAACCACTCTTTATAAACCATAAAAATGAAGTCTCAGAGAATATCTGAGGCTTTGTTCTTTAAAAAATCATTATTTATCATCTTCAAATTTATCTGAGGTTTTATTTTTCCGTAAATTTGCACATCAGAAATAAATCATTATGGATTATGAGCTATTTTCATCCGATACATGATTTTCTGAGCGATAAAAATTCTGTAATATGCTATCAAAAATAAATCCAACACAAACTAACAGCTGGAAAGCGCTTGACGAACACTTCGGTGGAAATGACTTTGATCTTAGAACTCTTTTCCAGTATAATCCGAACCGTTTTAATGAGTTTTCCCTGCAAAAGGACAACTATCTGTTTGATTATTCTAAAAACTTAATTGATTCCAGAACGAAGGATCTTTTGTTACAATTGGCAGAAGAAAGCCAGCTAAAAGATGCTATTTCCAGAATGTTCTCCGGTGATAAAATCAATGAAACGGAAGGAAGAGCTGTTCTGCATACGGCATTAAGGGATTTCTCAGACCGTGAAATTCTTGTGGATGGAGAAAATATCAAACCACAGATCAAAAGAGTTCTTGATCATATGAAATCTTTTTCTGAGAAAATCATTTCAGGAGAACATAAAGGCTTCAGTGGAAGAGAGATTACGGATGTCGTAAACATCGGTATTGGAGGATCAGATTTGGGTCCTGTAATGGTTTGTTCGGCTTTAAAGCATTTCAAAACAAGATTAAACGTTCATTTTGTTTCCAATGTGGACGGAAATCATATCGCAGAAGTGGTGAAAAACTTAAATCCTGAAACCACTTTATTTATCATTGCTTCCAAAACCTTTACGACTCAGGAAACAATGACCAATGCAAACTCAGCAAAGGACTGGTTTCTGAAGGCCGGAAAGCAGGAAGACGTAGCAAAGCATTTTGTTGCTTTATCTACTAATATTGAAGAAGTTAAGAAGTTCGGAATTGCAGAAGAAAATATTTTTGAGTTCTGGGACTGGGTAGGCGGAAGATATTCTCTTTGGAGCGCTATTGGATTAAGCATCGTTCTTTCTGTAGGATATGACAACTTCGAGCAGCTTTTAAGAGGAGCTTTTGATACTGACCAGCACTTCCAGACTGCTGATTTCTCTGAAAACGTTCCCGTATTAATGGGACTTCTGGGAATCTGGTATCGCAATTTCTATGCAGCAACCACTTATGCCATCTTGCCTTATTCCCAATATCTGGACAGGTTTGCAGCCTATCTTCAGCAGGGAGATATGGAAAGTAACGGAAAATGTGTGGACAGAAACGGTGAATTTGTAGAATATGAAACAGGACCTATCATCTGGGGAGAGCCTGGAACAAATGGTCAGCACGCATTCTATCAATTGATCCACCAGGGAACAGAATTGATTCCTGCAGACTTTATTGCTTATACAAAGAGTCCGAACAAAGTTTCGGATCATCAGGATAAATTATTAGCTAACTTTTTCGCTCAGACTGAAGCACTTGCCTTCGGAAAACTGGAAGAAGAGGTTGAAGAAGAGCTTAGAAATTCAGGGAAATCTGATGAAGAAATAGACAGACTGATCAATTTCAAAGTCTTCCACGGAAATACACCTACTAACTCTATATTATTCAAAGAATTAACTCCTTTTTCATTAGGTCAGCTAATTGCTTTATATGAACACAAAATTTTCGTTCAGGGAGTAATCTGGAATATTTTCAGCTTTGACCAGTTTGGAGTGGAGTTAGGAAAAGTATTAGCCAACAAAATCCTTCCTGAGCTTGAGAACAATGAAGCAATAAGTACTCACGACAGCTCAACCAACGGATTGATCAATTACTATAAGGAAAACAAATAGTAAGTAAAAAGAAAGTAAAAGTAAATCTATAAAGTAAAAAAGTAAAAATGGCAGAAATTCTTGACGGACTTAAAGTATCCAAGGAAATTAAAGCAGAGATCAAGGTTGAAGTAGAAAAGATTCTCGCAAGCAAAAGAAGAGCACCCCATTTGGTAGCTATTCTTGTAGGAAATAATGGAGCAAGCAAAGCCTATGTAAACTCTAAAGTAAAAGACTGTGAGGAAGTAGGATTTCAATCCAGCTTAATCAAATTTCCTAGTACAGTTGCTGAATCTGAACTATTGGAAAAAATTGACGAGCTTAATAAATCTAAAGCAGTTGACGGATTTATCGTTCAGTTGCCTTTACCAGATCAGATTGATCAGGAAAAAATTATCAACGCAATTGATCCAAGAAAAGACGTGGATGGTTTCCACCCTGAAAACTTTGGAAAAATGGCTCTTGAAATGGATACTTTCTTACCGGCAACTCCTTTCGGTATTTTAACATTATTAGAAAGATATAATATTGAAACTAAAGGGAAAGACTGTGTAATTATCGGAAGAAGTAAAATTGTAGGAAGACCAATGAGTATCCTGATGGGTAGAAAAGATTTCCCTGGAAACTCTACAGTTACCCTTACACACTCCTATACAAAAGACATTGAAGAATATACAAGAAAAGCAGACATCGTAATTACCGCTTTGGGAGATCCTCATTTCTTAAAAGGAGATATGATCAAAGAAGGAGCTGTAATTGTTGACGTGGGTATTACAAGAGTAGATAATGACTCTCCAAAAGGATATTATCTTGCAGGTGACGTAGATTTTGACAGCTGTGCAGCTAAAGCAAGCTGGATTACTCCGGTACCTGGAGGAGTAGGCCCAATGACAAGAGCGATGTTGATGAAAAACACCATCATTGCTTACAAAACTTCGGTCTATAACGACTAATTTTAAAATGAATAAAGAAGAAGATATTTTATTAAAAGAAGGTAAAATGCTCCCTGTAATGGAGCATTTTTACACTTTACAGGGAGAAGGAGCACACACCGGAAAAGCCGCTTATTTTATCAGGCTGGGAGGTTGTGATGTAGGATGTCACTGGTGTGATGTAAAAGAAAGTTGGGATCCGGAACTCCATCCTCTGATGAATACAGTAGAAATTGCAGAAACAGCTGCAAAACATTGTAAAACAATTGTTCTGACGGGTGGTGAACCTCTAATGTGGAACTTGGATATATTGACTTCCAGATTGAAAGAGCTGGGATGTACAGTGCATATCGAAACTTCGGGAGCTTATCCTCTGAGCGGACAGCTGGACTGGATCACCCTTTCGCCAAAGAAAACAGGACTTCCTAAAGAAGAAATCTATCAGAAGGCCCATGAGCTTAAAGTTATCATTTTCAATCAGCATGACTTTACATTTGCACAGGAACAGGCAGCAAAAGTTTCTGAAAACTGCAAGCTTTATCTTCAGAGTGAATGGAGCAAAAGAGATGATATGTATCCTAAGATCACAGATTTCATCCTGGAACATCCGGAATGGCAGGCTTCAGTTCAGACTCACAAATATCTGAATATCCCGTAAAAAAGCTTAAATTAGCTGGGCTTATCCGCTATAATACCGATAGATGCAGAGAATTCGATACTCTAGATACCTGAAATCGATCATTATGTTGCTTGACCTTATGGTTATTGCATCTATCTTCATATTCTTTTTTATAAGCAGAAACGAAAGTTTAAAATACAATAAAGAAACCTGGTATCAGAATATTTTTTCTCTGATTCTGTTGTTTTTGTTCTGGGTGCTTCTGAGCGGTAGGACAAAAATATACAACATTCCTAGAAACCTTACTTATACCTTGTTTCTTGAACGCCTTTTAATCCACTTCCTCTTTTTTATACTTGGCGTACTGCTTATAGGAAAGGTAAGTAACAATGTATTTTTCAATTCGGATATATACTGGCTCTCTCTTTATCTTTTTATTTTCATCTTCCTTGTAAAGTCTTTGATCTATTTCGCAATCAAGTACTTACGATCCCTTGGAGCCAATTACAGGAATGTGATGTTCTTAGGAGACAGCCACTCCACGGAGATCCTGAAAAATATTTTTACAGACCGTAAAGACTACGGATACAGAATATTTGAATATGAAAATTCTGATATCAATAGTAATGAGCTGGTTACTTTCTGGAAAAAGAACGGGATTCATACTCTGTTTTTATCAATGGAAAACTCTTATGATGAATGGATTCAGAATGAGATTTTCAAATTGGCAGAAGATAATAAGATTCATATTTCACTCATTCCGAGTATCACACAAAGTGATTTTTTCCTGTATGATCTGGGATATATACAAACCCAGCCGGTTCTTAATCAGGCAAGATATCCTTTAGATTATTATTCTAATTTTCTAATGAAAAGGACGTTTGATATTTTGTTTTCTGTTATTATACTGGTTTTTATCTGCTCGTGGGTATTCCCGATCATTGCCGTTTTAATCAAGGCTACTTCCAAAGGCCCGGTATTTTTCCTTCAGAAGAGATACGGTTTTCATGAAGAGGTATTCAATTGTCTTAAATTCAGAACAATGGTTGTAAATGATGAGTCCACAACCAAAACCACCTCAGTAAACGATTCAAGGATTACCAAAGTGGGTAAGTTTTTAAGAAAAACAAGTCTTGATGAGCTTCCGCAATTTATCAATGTACTGAAGGGGGAAATGTCTGTAGTAGGGCCGCGCCCTCATATGCTTTCCGTTGATAATTATTATAAACCAAAAATCGGAAGATACAGCTTAAGAAGTATGGTAAGCCCCGGCATCACAGGATTAGCACAGGTAAATGGATTACGCGGTGACTTCGGAGATGTGGAAGTAGAGATGAAAAAACGGGTTCTGGCCGATACTTTCTATGTAAGAAACTGGAGTTTTGTACTCGATCTTGTGATTACTTTAAAAACCGTTTTTCTGGTTATAGGGGGAGATAAAAATGCAAAATAAAGAACAGGACCAGTTCAATATCGAAATAATTTTAACACAAAACCAGGCTTTAGTCTTATTCTCGACTCTAGTCCAATTAAATAAAAAAGTCTAATTTAGCAGTATGTTAAAAAAGTTTTTCACAGCAGTAGGAGAATACATGATCCTCTTGGGGAAATCCCTGCAGAAACCTCAGAAAATGAAGGTTTTCTGGAAGCTGTTCATGAGAGAAATTAATGATTTGGGAGTAAATTCTTTCGGACTTGTCATCTTCACATCCATATTCGTTGGAGCTGTAGTGGCTATTCAGATGTTCAACAACTTTGATGCTTCTTCTTTTCCTATTCCACCTTCATTTGTAGGATATGCTACAAAAGCAGTTTTGGTTCTGGAATTTGCACCTACTATTATCAGTTTGATTCTGGCAGGAAAAGTAGGCTCATACATTGCTTCCAGTATTGGAACAATGAGGGTTTCCGAGCAGATTGATGCATTAGATATTATGGGAGTAAACTCACCCAATTTTCTGATACTACCTAAAATTATCGCCTGTATGATTTTTAATCCCCTTCTTATTGCTATCAGTATCGTATTTGGTATTGGAGGAGGCTATATAGCCGGGATTTTAACAGGAAACTGGACGGAAAACGACTATATTGTTGGGATTCAGATGTATATGCCGAATTTATTTATTTACTATGCATTTAGCAAGACTATCGTTTTTGCGTTTATCATTGCTACTGTACCGTCTTATTTCGGATACAATGTAAAAGGAGGATCGCTGGAAGTAGGTAGAGCCAGTACACAGGCTGTAGTATGGACAATGGTATTTATTATCATTTCCGAATTAATTTTAACCCAATTAATATTAAGCTGATGATTGAGGTAAAAGATCTTAAGAAAAGTTTTGATGATGTTGAAGTACTTAAGGGAATTTCAACTTCATTTGATAAAGGAAAAGTAAACTTAATCATTGGGCAGAGTGGCTCCGGAAAAACCGTTTTTTTAAAGAGTTTATTGAATGTTTATATGCCCTCTTCAGGAGAAATCTTATTCGACGGCAGAAATGTAAATACCATGAACAGGGAAGAAAAACAGCATCTTCGTTCAGAAATCGGAACCGTATTCCAGGGAAGTGCATTATTTGATTCCTTAACTGTGGAAGAGAATATCATGTTTCCTCTTGATATGTTTACCAATCTTACCTACAGAGAAAAAAAGAAAAGGGTTTTCGAAGTAATAGGACGAGTACATCTTGACAAAGCGGAAAGAAAGTATCCTTCTGAGATCTCAGGAGGAATGCAGAAAAGGGTAGCGATCGCCAGAGCTATTGTCAACAATCCGAAGTATCTATTCTGTGATGAACCCAATTCCGGGCTGGATCCTTATACTTCTAAGATAATTGATGATCTCCTTTACGAGATCACCAAAGAATATAATACGACCACCATCATCAATACTCACGATATGAACTCTGTAATGACGATTGGCGAGAAAATTGTATACCTAAGACTTGGAATCAAAGAATGGGAAGGGAATAAAGACATCCTGATTACCGCAGGCAATAAAAATCTGATTGATTTCGTTTATTCTTCAGAACTGTTTAAAGAGCTGAGAGAATATTTACTTGAGAATAATAAAACGATTGAAACTACAACTACAAAAATAGACGATAATGAAAAAGGTACTTAGTATAGCGTTAATAGGATTTTCAATGTGGGCTTCTGCACAGATTTCACTGGCAGGTAAGGCTAACTTGATCTTTCCTACCGGATCTCCTTCCTGGTCTAATATTAAAGGAACAGTGAATGATGCCATTGACGGAACAGGTAAAAACAATGTAGGTTTCAATGTAGGACTTTCATTAAAAGTGGGTCTTCCTACTTCATTGTTTGTGATGCCGGAAATCTATTATACTCATTTTAAAAATGAGTTTACTACAGAGAACACTACTTTTGATGTTAAAAGCAACCGTATAGATGTTCCGGTTCTTTTAGGATATAACCTTTTGGGGAATATGCTAGGTGTTTTTGTAGGTCCTGTTGGAAGTTTTAACTTAAATAAAGACAATACTTACAACGATTTCAAAGAAAATGCTAAAAATGATTTTACCGTTGGCTACCAGTTTGGGGCACAGCTAGAAATCAAGAAGCTCATTGTAAATGCAAGATATGAAGGCGCTTTCAGTAAAGATGAAAGAAACTTTATCAACAGAGTTTCCGGTTCGGAAATCAGATATGATAACAGACCTAACCTGTTTATGGTAGGTTTAGGATATAAATTCTAATCAGATATCGAAATAACAACTTAAAACCCTCAAATTAAATTTGAGGGTTTTTATTTTGGTCTTCAAGCTCAGCCTGGCGTTTTGCAATGTCTGCAGCCTGTTTTTCAAGCTCTTCTTTGTCTTTCTGCAGTTGTTTGAATTCTTTTTTCTTCTGGTCTGCTTTTATAGCGCTTCCTTTACTTAGATAACCTACCATTCCTCCAATGATAAGTCCTATTCCTACTCCTGCCATTATTCCCATAATGTGAGAAATTTTTATTTGTTCTACTGCAAAATCAGTCGTTAAATAGAAAAGTAATGCAGAAACAGCCAAAAGTATAAGTCCGGTAATTGATAAACTCTTCATAATATTGTGTTTAGGTGGTTTAAATAAAAAAGCCTTACCAAATTTACTAAAAATTTAATAAGGCCTTATTCAAGATTAAAATTCTAATTATATTTTTCCTCCCGCAGCCTTATAATATTCCAAAGCTTTCGGAAGATCCTTATTGATATCTGAAATTCTTGTTTCCGGATTTGGGTGGGTAGATAAGAATTCTGGTTGTCTTGCTCCTGTAGATGCCGCTTCCATTCTGTTCCAGAAAGGGATTGCCGCTCTTGGATCATATCCTGCCATAGACATAAGATAAAGTCCCATTTCATCAGCCTCTGACTCCTGACCTCTTCCGTATTTCAATAATGCCACCTGTGAACCGATAGGATATACCTTTTGGAAAACACTGGCCCATTGTGAATTTGAAATTGTTCCTCCCAGGATAGCCCCTCCGTACTGGGCTACCATTGCCTGAGAAATTCTTTCGTTTCCGTGGCCTGCCAGTGCGTGGGAAACCTCATGTCCCAGTACTACTGCAAGTCCGTTATCATCTTTTGTAACCGGTAATATTCCGGTATAGACAGCTACTTTACCACCTGGCATACACCAGGCATTCAGTTCGCTGCTTTGCAGAAGATTAAATTCCCAGCTGTAGCTCGCAAGATCTGCTGATCTTCCTATGCTCTGATAATATCTTTCTGCAGCGCTTTTAATTCTGTTTCCTACATTTACCACTCTCTTTGCATCTGCCGTACCGGTAATCACCTTACCTTTAGACAATGTCGTCTTGTATTCCTGTGAAGACATTGTTAAAATTTCCGAGTTGTTGGCCAGCTGTAAAGACGATCTTCCAGTAATCGGGTTTGTAGTACAGGCAACAGCCGACAGAGCAATAGCTCCCATTCCTAATAGATGTGTAACTTTCATAGTTTGAGTGTTAATAATTCAACCTTAACAATTTTTATTCCAAAATATTTCAGAAAGAATATATTTGCATACATTTTGCTGTTTAAATTTAATAATTATCTCATTATGAAAAAGTATATTTCTTTACTGATGATTTTTGGATTCCTGTTCTTATTTCAGAGCTGTGCATCACAAGGCTCATTAGACTCAAAAACAGTGGATACTTTAGTAAGTTCTCAGGAGTTTACTTTCCATGCAGAAAGAGCCAATCCTACGAATTATGACGTTATTAATGTCATGAACTCAATGCCTAATGCTACTGCCACAAGAATACTGAACCTGAACGGAGATTATACCATTGATGTCAGTAAAAATACACTGGAAGTAGTGTTGCCATATTTCGGAAGATTATTCAATCCAACCTATGGAAACACTAGTGAAAATGGCTATAGATTTACTTCTAAAGATTTCACAGTCAATAAAATTCAGAATAAAAAAGGAAAATGGACTTTAAAGTTCAAGCCTAATGATGTAAGGAATGTGGAGGAAGTGAATATTGAAATTTTTAAAAACGGTAAAGCTTTCGTTTCTATGAGAAGTAACGACAGACAGCCGATTTCCTATGACGGATATGTTTCAAAAACTGAGGTAAAACAGGAAAAAGAGAAACCTTAATCCCTGTTTTCGTTCGATAAAAATTTTTCAACAAATAATTTTGCTTCAGTACTTGGATTGGAAACCATCGCTGAAGCATTTTTTTTGTGCATATGATAAGCTTCTTCTACCGCATCACTCTTTTTCATCAGGGATAAAATATATTCCTGAACCCAATATTCAAAGCGTTTCTCTGCCTGTTGAACACGGATTTCTTCAAAACGTCCGCTTTTCTTCTTCAGATCAATAAATTCAGAGATTGTATCATAAACTTCCTGTAATCCTTGGTTATGAAGAGCAGAGCCTAATAAAACCGGAATTTTCCAGCCTTTTTCTTTAGGAGGGATAAAGTCTAAAGCTCTTTTTAATTCCAGCCTTGTATTTTTTGCTTTCTGGAGATTGTCCTGATCTACTTTATTGATGAAAATAAGGTCTACCATTTCCATGATACCGCGTTTTATTCCCTGAAGTTCGTCTCCACCTCCAATGATTTTAAGGAATAAAAAAACATCAGTAATATCAGCAACAAGGACTTCTGACTGCCCTACACCCACTGTTTCTATTAAAATATAATCGTATCCTGCTGCTTCACAGATCATCATCGTTTCAAAAGTAGTATTGGCTACTCCGCCCAGAAAACCTGAGCTTGGGGAAGGACGTATGAACGCATTTTCTTCTTTTGCAAGTTCTTCCATCCTGGTTTTATCCCCTAAAATACTTCCTTTGTTGATCGCAGAACTGGGATCAATCGCCAAAACAGCCACTTTTTTACCCTGTGCAATAACCAAGCGGCCGAAGTTTTCTATAAAGGTGGATTTTCCGGCTCCGGGAACGCCTGTTACTCCTACTCTCACAGAGTTTCCGGTAAAAGGCATAATCTTCTTCAGAAGATCTTCTGCCTGTACCCTGTGCTCTGCTTTTTTACTTTCAACCAATGTAATAGCTTTTGCAATCAGGCGTTTGTTTCCTGACTGTATTCCTTCTATTAGCTCTTCTGTAGAAAATTTCATTGATTCAAAATTAATAATTAAAATGGGAATGATCAATAGCCGGCTCATAATGATGAGACAAAAGATTTAAAAATTGTCTTCATTCTGGATTATCGATTCTTCATGAATTCAATTTTTATTTCTTCTAAATTAAAACTAGAACGCCCTGTATCAAAGGCTTAAGGAATTTATTACATTTGTTATATCTCAAAAAGAAGAAACATGAAAAAACTCATCGCTGCGGCTTCGTTTACTGCTATTTTGCTGGTTTCCTGTACGCCAAAAGCTGCTACATCCACTGCTACTGCAGGAACTTCAACGTCTACTGCGGAGCAGATTGCCCAAGGAAAAACCATTTTTGAAAACTCTTGTGGAAGATGTCATAAGTTACCTGATCCTGCTTCACACAATCCTGTACAATGGGTAGGAATCATGAATTCTATGGCTCCAAAGGCAAAACTAACGGATGAACAGCACCAATGGGTTTATGATTATATTGTTTCTGCGAAGAAGTAATCATCAAACAAAAATAGGATATGAAAAAATTCATCTTAACAGGTATCGCAGCATCAGCATTTCTGGTATCCTGCGGACCAAAAAGTGTGGCTGTGACAGGGCCGAAGTATACCTCATCTGAGCAGTTGACCCAAGGAAAAACCATTTTTGAAAATTCCTGTACAAAATGTCATAAGCTGCCAGAACCTACCAAGCATGACGACAAGGGATGGATCAACACTTTAAGCAGAATGGCTCCAAAGGCTAAACTGACTGATGACCAGCATCAAATGGTGTATGACTATCTGATCTCTGTAAACAAAAAATAAGACTGCCTCAAAATTGTCATTCTGAACGAAATGGAATGGAGTAAAGAATCTCTTATTATGATTACTAACAAGATTCTTCCTTCGTCAGAATGACAAAAGTCAAAAACAGATTATTCCGTCTTTTTTATAGTTCTTGTTCTGGTTACCTTTCCTTTAACCAGTTTTTCCCGGTCTTCAAGTATTTCAAGCGCAGCCCTGTTGTAAGCAAATTTTTTAGCTTCTTTCAGCGTTCCTAGAGCCTGTTTATACTCAAAGTTTCTTTCATGCAAAAGAGACAGACAGTTCAGGATTTCCGATTTATCAATTCCTTTGAGCTCTAAGGCAAATGCTATCAATTTTTCTGCTTCTTTATAATCTTCATTATTCAAAAGACATTCAATATAATATTTGGGAGTATTGACATTACCAATGTTACTCTGCATGGCTTCATCAAAGTACTTCTTTGCCGTTTCATAATCCTTCAGTTCTTCGGAATATACTCTTCCCATCAGACAAAGGCTGTCTGCATCTTCAGGTTCATAAGACAGAGCATAGTTCAGAGCATCCATACATTCGGAAAGATTGAATGGAAAATAATCTAATGCTTCAAAATAATATTTACTTTTAGTTAAGGTCATTTTTGTAGTTTTTGAGTTCATTTTTCAAGGCATTCCTTTGTTTTTTGAATGTCCTGTCTTCGTAATTCTTTTTAAAATCTGTTCCTGAAAATGTGCGAACCGGATTTCCACGTTCTATCTGCATCTGAAGAGACCAGGTGTCTTTCAGTTTTCTTTCCAGCTGTTGTATATAAACTGCCATTACCTTTTCTTTTAATCTGATAACGGATAGTTTTTTATTTTCCAGCTGTGAACGGGAATCCTGCACAAAAACAGTTTCGTTAGTAGGAATATAAGTGGCACGAACGGCAGTATTTACTTTGTTTACATTTTGTCCACCACTCCCTTGGCTTCTCGCGGTCTGAAACCGGATATCTTTTTCATTGAAATCAATCATTTTTACATCTTCCAGTTCAAAAATTCCGATAAACCAATTGCTTCTTTTATGCAGTTTTCTGAAAGTACTTTTTCCTATCCAGCAAACGCTTCCCAGCCAGTTTTTTAAAAACAGGTTTACCTCTTTTCCTTTTAAAAGCAGGGTTACTGATTTTAATGTCAGGTTTTCATCACCGTTTTCACGATGAATGATTTCGTAATCTATTGTATTTTGTTTTGCCTCTTCAATAAAGGTCTTCAGGACCTTGGCTGCTACCCATTGGCATTCTAAAGGCCCTCTTCCTGAAGTGATCTGTATTAATTTTTCCATTTTATGTTGGCATTTTGCTTAATAAAGGGTGTCCAACAGGATCTATTCCCTTTTGTAATAAATCTTTTGCAGCCATTACTGCCCAGCATTTGTCGCTGGAGTGAATATTTCTGTAAAATGAAAGTAAAATATCAGGTTTCACAACGGTAAAACCATTGGCTTCGATGGTTTCAAAATCATCTCTTTCGAAGAAATCAATGGTAATTCTGTGAAACTTATCATTTTCCAATTCTACCGTTTTCTCATACCTGCGAAAATTTTCTTCACTCGGCAGATGATCATATCGGGTCCAGACTTTCTGAAATCCTTCCTGCTGAAGAATGATAACGACTTCTGCGACATTTTCTTTCTTTACAAAAACATCAATATCCTTGTGGTCGTGAGCATGCTTGTATTCCGTATGTCCTTTTTCTGACATAAAATGCCATGCCCAGCCACCTGAGATAATGATTTTATCTTTTAATATATTCAAAATTTCGAGTCCCCACCGGATTCTGAACTCCGGCCAGACTTCACCGTATCTTTTTATGTTATGTGGTGCTCCCATTTCTTTGTTTTTAAGTTAAAAGCTGAAGGTTTATAGCTGACAGTTCAGTATTTTCAACTGACAACTATAAACAATCAACCAAATTATCTGTCCATTCTCACAATTCTCGGCTGGAATGTTCCCAGGATGTCTACCAGTTCACTCTGTGCATTCATTACTTCATTGATGTCTTTGTAGGCCATTGGTGCTTCTTCTGCGTTTCCACCCATCAGTGTGACATTTTTAAGCTTTAATTCTTTTTTAATATCATGCTGAGTGAAAAGGCTTCTGCATTCTCCCCTTGAATAGGCTCTTCCCGCTCCATGAGATGCTGAGTTCAGTGATTCCGGATTTCCTTTTCCGCGAACGATAAATCCTTTCGCTGTCATGGATCCTGGAATCATTCCAAGCTCATTTTCATTGGCAGGTGTTGCTCCTTTGCGGTGAACAATCACTTCTTTGCCGTTATGGATTTCTTTCCATGCAAAGTTGTGATGATTTTCAATTCTGGCTTTTACTCTTCCACCGACTGCTTTTACCAGCCTTCTGTGAATATCATCATGACAGGCCGAAGCATAATCTCCGGCAAGATTCATGGCCGTCCAGTATTCCAGTCCCAGGTGTGTACTCAGATCCAGCCAGGCGAAGTTTTGCGCTTCTTTTGGTAATGGACACTGTTCTGCAGCCACTCTTGAGTAATATTGGGCAATCTCTGCTCCGAGACCTCTTGAGCCACTGTGAGAAAGGATTCCCAGGTATTTTCCTTTTGGAAGGCCAATCTGCTCGTCTTCTTCAGTGATTTCTACTTCTCCGAATTCTACAAAATGATTTCCTCCGCCTGAGGATCCCATCTGTTTGATTGCTTTTCCCTTTAGTCTTCTTAAGATAGGGATCATATCGAATGTATCTCTTTCAAAAATCTCATGATCTATGTGAGATTTGTGCGTTTCATACATTCCGAATTTTGTATGTTCTGCAAGAGCTTTTTCATATTTATCTCTTGCTCCTTCAAGATATGAAATGGGTGTATCCAGAATACTGAGGCTCATTCTGCATCCTATATCCATTCCTACTCCGTAAGGAATTACTGCATTTTCCACCGCCAGAACTCCTCCTATTGGAAGTCCGTACCCACTGTGGGCATCAGGCATTAATGCTCCCCGAATAGAAACAGGCAGTTTCAAAGCAGTGTATAACTGATTTTTTGCCTCTTCTGAGATATTGTTACCAAAAATATGAAATGAAGCACGCTGTGAATTCAACATTCTTTTTTCAGTTTTTTTGGATGAAAGCAGGGTTTCTGCGATTTGTCCGAAGGTGAGATCTTTTTCAAATTCCTCCGGATTCAGCAGGATTTCTTTTAAAAGAGATTTTACGTGGTGAATATTTTTCGTTGCAAAATTTCTTTTCATGACTTCCAATGCTACGTTTACGCTTTGGTTATTTGGATAGCCCAGTTTTAATATATCTTTTCCTTTTAGTTTTAAATTTCCCATTGTTTTTGTTTTAAATAACAGTTGGACTCATAAGTCCTGTAAGCTTTCTGCAATCTCTGTTGCAGACATAGTGCAGGTAATATATTTCCTGCTTTTGATAAGTGGAATATCTTCTCTTTTTCTTCTCCATGGATATGACCTGCCATAAATTTTTTTATGGATAATTCCTACAATTTTATGCTGTCCCAAATAATCTTCCAGCTCTGCACATTCTTTTTCCAATTCAAAGTCTACAGGTTTATAGTGGGTAATCATATTGGGTCTTATACGCAGGATAAATCTCCAGGGTTCAGTAAATTCGTAGTAAGGCACATAAGTCTTCCGGGCAGGACAATATTCTTCCTGTTTCAGAAAATACTGTCTTTCCCTTGGAGTAAGTCCCAGCTTTGGGTCATTCCAGGAATATGAAGAGATATGTTCGAGTTTCTGTACTCTTTCTACATATATTCTTCGCCCAAATTTTCTTTTCTTTTTTAAAAACTGTCGGCTTTCTGAATACATGTATGTATTAATCTTCTTCAATATTCCTTCAAAGAATTCTCCGTCTTTGGATCTTAATACATCTTCCCTTACCGCAAAGAATCTTACAAATCCTCTTTGATAAGGTTTATCCAAAGGAATCCATGGGGTATTTCGTCTGATATCCCAAAGTTCATCACTACGTTGATATTTTTTTCTTATCTGCTTTTCTACATCTTTTCTAATTGTTCTTTTCCTGCTTCTCATGCTTCTCAGACGGAAAAACAGAAGGTTATCATTTTCCATTAATTCTCGCTCAACTAAACAGTTAGTTGACTTAATATTTATCATTTTTAACGGGAAAAGAAATAGATTCTTCCTCCGTCAGAATGACAAGATGAATGTTATGAACTGATGAGAAAGTTCTGCATATTGAGATTCCTTCTCCTCGTTCGAAATGACACTAAAAAAGATTTCGGGTAAACCTGGGAGTTTGAAATATTGCGCAATAAAAAACCCGAAATCTTTACGACTTCGGGTTTTGATATTGTATTGTACTATTATTCTAAGAATGTACCAAACCGCGAAGCCTTACCACCATAAGTGGCAATCCAACTGTAGAATTCTGTTTTGTTTTGAACATTGCTTCGTCGCTTTTTAATTGGTTAAACTTGATTTTCAGGTGCAAATATATAAATTTTTCTGAGAATCAAAATATTTTTTTCACCTAAGGTTAATAATACTGAGAAAAATGGCGTCAATAACCTTTGTCATTCTCTTTGTATCTAGGGTTTCCAGAGTATCAGTGGGTTCGTGATAATTTTTATTTCTGAAAAAAGATGAATCAGTGATCATGAGTGCGGGAAAATCAAAATTCCAATAATTGAGATGATCGGAAAAGTCTATTCCTGCTACAAATTTTGGAGCTGAGAAGGTTTCTGTTTTTATCTGCTCTGAACCTTTAAAATTGCTAATAAAGTTTTTTACAAACGGACCTGCCCCACTGAACTTTTTAGCTAAAGTAATAAAGTCTCCTTTATCACCGTAAAACCATGAAAGTATCCCTAAAGGAAAGCTCTGTGATCCCTTTTCATCTCTGAAATATCCAATCATTTCTACACTGGCCATCCCATAGACATCGATCTTGTTGTCTTTTAAATATTTTGCATGAACATAGCTTCCCATGTTTTCAGTTCTGAAATAAGGGGGTTCTTCCAATGTGTAGGCTACAAGATCTATTCTGTACTTCAGCTTTTGTCCTTTAAGCATTCTTGCCAACTCCAAAAGAGCTGTAACTCCGGTTGCATTATCATCTGCACCCTGCTGGTCTCCACAAACATCGTAATGAGCTCCTATAATGATTCGTTTCTTGTTTTCAGTTCCAAAAGAAGAGATGACATTCTTATATATTTTTCCATCCACTTTATATTCCTGATAGGCGGTACTGTCACCATAGACATTAAAAGTCTGATGAATATAGTCTGCAACCGCATTCAGCTGGTCTATATTTTTATGGTTTCTAAACTGTGGCGTTTGGGTAAGTACTGTCAAATGCTTTTTAACCAAGGAAGTATCTGCAATGATCTTCGAGCTTTGTATGGATACATTTTTCTTCACTGAAGCTAACAGGACAACGCCAGCGAGAAGAAATAAGCCTACGAGAAGAAACAGTTTTTTCCTCGTAGGCTTTATTATATTTTTCAGATTCATAGGTTGTGTTTTAATTTCAACTTGAAATTAAAGCTTTTCTGTTTATTTTTCTAAAAATCTTTCTAAGATTTCCACTGCACATTTCGGAAGGTTGGTTCCAGGTCCGAAAATAAAATCTGCACCGTTGGCATAAAGGAATTCATAGTCCTGCTGAGGAATTACACCTCCTACAACGATGGTGATATCATCCGCACCTAATTTAGATAATTCTTCCACTACCTGCGGAACTAATGTTTTGTGTCCGGCAGCCAATGATGATACTCCTAAAATGTGAATATCATTTTCCACAGCCTGTTTAGCCACTTCTTCCGGTGTCTGAAACAACGGAGCTACATCCACATCAAATCCCATATCGGCAAATGCTGTGGCTACTACTTTTGCTCCTCTGTCATGACCGTCCTGTCCCATTTTGGCAACCATAAGCCTTGGGCGTCGTCCTTCTTCTTCTTCAAATTTCTGAGTCAGATGAAGGGCTTTTTCAAAGTATTCGTTTTTACCGGCATTCATTGCGTATACACCAGAGATTGTTTTAATATTTGCTTTATATCTTCCAAAGGTTTCTTCCATGGCATCGCTCATTTCGCCAAGAGTAACTCTTCTTCTTGCGGCTTCGATACATAATGCCAGAAGGTTTCCTTTTCCTGTTTTTGCGCTTTCACGGATTTCATTCAGGATCTGTTCTACAGCGTCAGTATTTCGTTCTGCTTTAATGGTATTCAGCCTTTCGATCTGCTTTCTGCGAACTTCTGTATTATCAATGTCTAAGATTTCTATCTGATCCTGTTTTAATGAGGATTTGAATGAATTCACTCCAATAATGAACTCTTCCCCGCTATCGATCTTCGCTTGTTTTTTGGCTGCAGCTTCTTCAATTCTCATTTTGGGGATTCCGGCTTCGATAGCTTTGGTCATTCCTCCTTCCTGCTCTACCTCATCGATGTACCTCATTGCTTCTTCGATCATTTGCTGAGTAAGGCTTTCCACCAGGTTACTTCCTCCCATCGGATCTACCACATCACATATTCCGCTTTCCTGCTGAAGAATGATTTGTGTATTTCTTGCAATTTTTGCTGAATAATCTGTAGGAAGAGCAATGGCTTCGTCCAGTGCATTGGTGTGGAGAGACTGTGTTCCTCCTAAAGCTGAAGACAAAGCTTCAATGGCTGTTCTTGTAATATTATTGAATGGTTCCTGCTCTGTCAGAGACCATCCGGACGTCTGAGAGTGGGTTCTTAATGCAAGAGATTTTGGGTTCTGAGGATTAAACTGTTTTAAAAGGGTTGCCCAGATATATCTTGCAGCACGCATTTTAGCAATTTCCATGAAATGATTCATGCCGATTGCCCAGAAGAAAGATAGTCTTGGAGCAAAATCGTCTACATTCATTCCTGCTTTTATTCCTGTTCTTACATATTCAAGACCATCGGCCAGCGTATACGCCATTTCAAGTACCGGTGTGGCACCCGCTTCCTGCATATGGTATCCGGAAATAGAAATGGAGTTGAATTTTGGAATATTTTGCGAAGTATATTCAAAAATATCTGCGATAATCTTCATGGAAGGTGCCGGCGGATAGATGTAGGTATTTCTTACCATGAACTCCTTCAGAATATCATTTTGAATGGTTCCTGAAAGCAGTTCCTGTTTTACTCCCTGCTCTTCTGCTGCTACAATATAGAAAGACAAAATAGGAAGTACCGCCCCATTCATGGTCATGGATACTGAAATCTGGTCCAGTGGGATTTCATTGAAAAGGATTTTCATGTCTTCCACAGAGTCAATGGCAACTCCTGCTTTTCCTACGTCACCCACCACTCTTGAGTGATCAGAATCATATCCTCGGTGTGTTGCCAAGTCAAATGCCACTGAAAGTCCTTTCTGACCTGCGGCAAGATTTCTTCTGTAAAAAGCGTTGGATTCTTCGGCAGTAGAGAACCCTGCATATTGACGAACCGTCCAAGGTTTCTGTACATACATCGTAGAATACGGTCCTCTCAGATAAGGAGCAATTCCTGGAGAAGTCTGCGTTAATGATTCATCTTTTACATCTTTTTTCTCATAGGAAGATTTGAGTTCAAGCCCGTCTTTTTCAAAATTGTAAATCTCTCTTTCCTGAGGTAATACATTAAAATCCGGTTTTTTCACAGAAATTGTCTTTCGCATTCCAATTATTTTTGTCTCCGTAAAGTTAATTTTTTTGAACGAAACATGAAACTTCTGTTAACGTTCTGTTTTACTTAAATTTAGCAAAAGAAAAAGGCCGGACAAATGCCCGGCCTTTCTTATTGTTATATCGTCTGCTTATTTTTTGATAAGCTTCGTATTGTAAGTGTTTTTGTCATCTTTTATCGTGATCACATACATTCCTTTGATTAATGAAGCAACATTAATTCTTTGTCCATCAATCTGACCTTCCTGAGCTAATCTTCCGTCAGCAGTATAGATTTTGTAATCTGCCTTACCTTTAAGGTTTTTCACTTCTACGAAAGTATCTGCAGGGTTCGGGTAAATTGAAATTTCAGTTGATTTTACATCTTTTGTTTCATTTACAGCAAGGGTTTCTGAAATTTTCACAGAGAAATCCTTGAATGAACCTTGTGAAATAACGCCTCCTCCCTGTACAGGAACTGACGGGCTACCGCACGGCCCTGTAGCAGCATTAAAGAAAGTATTTGCTACTCTCATTCTTAGGAGTTTGTCTCCAGCATAGGCAGTAGCAGGAACAGTAAATACCATAGTTCCTGTATATTGTCCATTTGCAGGAGGAACAGTAGTCTTAGTCCCTATTTTCTCTGAAGCTTCAAAAACTCCATTTCTGTTAAAGTCAATCCAAACTTCCATTTTGTCATTGTAACCTGCTGTGTTACCAACATTGAAATAAGATAGTGTATATTGTGTTCCTTTAACTAAATTAACTTGTTTAGTTACATCTTCAGTAAAATCCTGATATGTACTGAAAATAGTTTTATATGTTAATTGAGAATAAGCCAGGTTAGCTAAGTTTAATTGAGCTAAACCACTGTTAAAGCTAAAGCTTGCAAAGCTATTTCCACCGGTTGTCATTAAACAATAGTCTGAACCAGTTCTTAACCCTTTTGTTTTGAATGCATAAGTAGAAGAGAATGTTCCTGGAACAGTGTTCACTACTGCAGCCACCTGAAACTCATAGTTAGTCTCATCTTCAAGAGAGTTCAACAATACAAAATTAGTAGTGCTGGTAGCATTTGTCCAGTTAGTCTCTCCCAATTTTCTATATTTAACAGCATAGGTAGCACCTGGAACACTATTCCATCCAATCGTAGCGGATGTTTTCAAAATTCCTGAAGCTATTGAACCTACCCCTGTTGGAGCATCTGTAGTTGAAGTAGGAGCAGTTCCCACTATAACCTTAGGAGACACCGCATAGAATACATTTCCAATGGCAGAAATTCTCAATTTAATAGGACCTGTTAAACCGGAAGGCATTTGAGCCGTATAGCTTCCCGTATTAGGGGTAGACGCAACAAGTTCCGTCCATGCTGATCCGTTAACAAGATCTGTTGTATATTCAATTTTTACATTAGCTGCATTATAAGGTGCCACATTGGTATTCGCTACATCCCATGAAATTGTATTAGTTGCATTATTGTATAATGTAGTATTATCAATAAGACCATTAAATTTGAAAGGCCCGTCATTGGTAACAGTTACCGTAGTTTCAGCAGATACCAGCATAGGTTTAGCAGCATTCTCATCTCTAACAGTGACTGCATATTTAAGTACTCTTGGAATATAAGAAACAGTTTCCCATTTAGTTTTATCAGTTAAAGATCCTCCCATTACTACAGGAAGACTTGGGAAGTATCTTCTTCCACTTGCTGTACCAAAATAAGATCTTGTTAAAGCTCCCTGAGCATTATACCCCCAACCGCTGTCTCCTGAGATAGAGTTGTAAGAATCCACACTATCATACTGTTCCCATGTATATTTAATAGGATCAGTATCTGTAGCTGAAGCATCCAAATAATATGCTGTTCCTTTTGGAATACTGTAAGCAGGAAGAGCTGAAATTACCGGAGCGGTATTTGTTGTAATATTTTCTGATGTTCCACATCCAGGTTTGCTGTCTAAACTATTAAGAACCTGATTAATAGAAGAATAATGGAAATAAGCGTCTGTAAAATCCTGAACATTATCTCCTGTGATTCCTGCATATCCCATTATGGTAGTTCCCCCACCTGGTTCTATGTTTACCCCTGAACCTTCTGAAACATGCGAGAATGTATGGTTACCTCCCAGCTGATGTCCCATTTCATGAGCAACATAATCTATATCGAAAGAATCTCCTACCGGGTTTGTATTCTGTGTAAATGCAGATCCTTTTGCTAATGAAGTAGCTGTTGCAGGATCAACACATGTAGATCCGATAGATCCAGCATTTCCATTACCTCCTGAGGCATTGAAAACGTGTCCCATATCGTAATTAGCATTTCCAACCAGGCTTGTTAAAGTTTGCTGAAGATTTAGATTTAAATTTCCAGTATAAGGGTCTGTTGTGGAATCAGTGAAAATAATATTCGGAAGATCCTGAATAATAAGCTTAATTGCAAAATCTTTCTGGAAAATACCGTTTACACGGGTCATCGTAGCATTCATCTGAGTAACCGTATTGGCTGTTCCTCCAGACGGATCAAATTTCTTTGTATATTCTCCTGTAGTAGAAAGAGCTAATCTATACGTCCTGTATTTTGTACTTGCCGGTCTGTTTGTAATTCCTAGATTAGAAAGATTTTTTTTCCCGAAAGCTTCTAAAGACTTTATATCTTTTAAGCTTTTCTCTTCTGTAGTACATTCAAAGCCATGATCAGCATCTGTTCTTTTCGTTTTATAAAAAACTCCATACACCTGCTTGTCTGTAGTAATAGGTTCTATAAACTGGAATTTCCCGTCTTTTATAATCATTGACTGCATTTCAGTAGGTGCAGTACTGAATCTTACATATTTACCCGGATCATCAACCCCTACTCCTATATAAGATCCTAATTGATATCTGTCTGCCATAGATTTTTCCATAACAGGATCACTATATACCGCAAACTTTTCAATCTTTCCTTCCGCTGTAGGAAGAGATACAATAACAGCCTGAGCGCCTTTTCCTGTTTCTACAGCATCTTTTAAAATGTTTCTAAGCGACTGCAAATCAAATCTGTAAGAATACTGAACTTCTACTTCTTTTCTGATTTGTGATGTCCTTTGGGAGGCTGGTTCCCACCTCTGTGCATTAAAGCTGGACAACCCAGCAGCCAATGCACAAACTAGTAAAATTCTCTTTTTCATAATTACTTAATTAATTTAGAATTAATAAACTTTAAATATCCGCCATAAAAATAAGAATTATAAACACAACCACATAAAAAAAACAGTCAATTTTAAACAAAATCGACTGTTTTTTTAAATATTATACTTTTTACAATTATTTCTTTATTCCCATCTCAAATAAAGCAAATGATATAAGATCTGCATTTTCACTAATTACCTGATCTGTAGCTCTTCCGGCTCCGTGTCCTGCATTCTTTTCAATCCTCAAAAGAATAGGATTTTTACATGCCTGCTTCTCCTGAAGTTCTGCTCCAAATTTGAATGAGTGTGCCGGAACAACTCTGTCATCATGATCACTAGTGATGATCATTGTTGATGGGTAGCAAGTTCCTGCTTTTACATTGTGTACGGGAGAATAAGATTTAAGATATTCAAACATTTCTTTACTGTCTTCTGCAGTACCGTAGTCATAAGACCATCCTGCTCCGGCTGTAAATTTATTATACCTCAACATATCCAAAACACCAACTCCCGGGAAGGCTACTCTTGCCAGATCCGGTCTCATTGTCATGGTTGCACCTACCAGCAAACCTCCGTTTGATCTTCCTGAAAGCGCCATGTATTGTTTTGAAGTATACCCTTTGCTCTGAAGATATTCTCCTGCAGCAATAAAGTCCTCAAAGACATTTTTCTTTTGCTGTTTTGTTCCGGCATCGTGCCATTTTTTACCATACTCACCGCCACCACGAATGTTTGGAACAGCGTAAATACCTCCATTTTCCATCCAGATCGCGTTTACTACGGAGAATGATGGCTGTAAGCTGATGTTAAAACCTCCATAAGAGTATAAGATCGTAGGGTTTTTACCATCAAGCTTAGTTCCTTTTTTATAATTGATCATCATAGGAACTTTCGTGCCGTCTTTTGAAGTATAGAATACCTGTTCTGAAACATAATCGTCCGGATTAAACTTCACCTTAGGTTTTTGATAGACTTCAGATTTCCCTGAATCTACATTGAATTTATAAGTAGTTCCCGGTGTAATATAATTGCTGAAAGAAAAATAAACATCTTTCTCTTTTTCTTTTCCACCGAATCCTGAAATATTTCCTTTACCCGGCAATGTAATTTCTCTGATCAGTTTTCCAGCCTTATCAAATTGTTTTACCTGATCTATGGCATCAATCATATAGGTTGCAAAGAAATATCCACCTCCTGAAGAAATTCCTAACACATTTTCAGTTTGTGGAATGACATCCTTCCATGTTGCCGGAGCAGGATTGCTTATCGTAGTTTTTACAAGACGCATATTCGGAGCATCTTTATCTGTAAAAATGAAAAGATCATCACCTTGTGTATCTACAATGCTGGCATTGATATCAAATCCGTTTACAATCTGTACGAAATCTCCTCCTTTCTGAAGGTCTTTGATGTACAATTCATTACCATTCGTAGCGTTAGCGGCAGAAATAATCAGATATCTCTGATCTTCAGAAACTCCGGCCCCCAAATATCTTCTTGGCGTTTTATCTCCTCCGAAGATCAATTTATCTTCAGACTGTTTTGTACCTAATTTATGAAAATATACTTTATGCTTGTCTGTCATACCGGAAAGCACAGTTCCTTCTTTCGGCTTGTCGTAGCTTGAATAATAGAATCCTTCATCTCCCTGCCATGAAATTCCACTGAATTTCACATCCAGTAAAGTCTCATCAATTTGTTTTTTGGTAACAGCATCGATGATGATGATCTTGTTCCAGTCACTTCCTCCTTCAGAAATAGAGTAAGCCGCAAGGTTTCCTTTTTTATTGAATGAAAGATTGGAAAGAGAAGTTGTTCCTTTTTCCGAAAATTTATTAGGATCTAAAAATACTTCTGTAGCATTGGTCTTGTTGTTTGTTCTGTACAAAACAGACTGCGCCTGCAAACCATCATTTTTATAATAATAGGTATAATCTCCTTCTTTGAAAGGTGCTGAAATTTTTTCATAGTTCCAGATTTCCTTCAACTGATTTTTAATTTTATCCCTGAACGGAATTTTAGAAAGATAATTCTGACTGTAAGCTACTTCTTCATCTACCCATTTTTTTGTAGGTTCAGAATCGTTTTCCAGATCTCTGAAAGGATCAGAAACAGCAGTTCCAAAATAGGTATCTGTCTGACTTCCTTTTAATGCTTTAGGGTAATTCATTTTCTGAGAATAAAAAGATGCTGAAAACAACACTCCAGCGGTTAACAATATAGGTTTAAAATTCATACTGATCGGTTTTTCTCAAAAATACGTAAAGTATGTGAAATAAAAAAAGTCCCTTTATATTGGGACTCTTTATTCTTTAATGGAATATTTTTCAACTATTCATTGGCTCCGAAGCTTTCAAAATAGAAATCCGTAAGATTGGTAACAATCTCATCGGGACTTCCGTTCCAGTAGTATATTTTATCGCCTTCTTTAAGTTCATAAAGATTAAAATTCTGATCGGTTGTTACTGTTTTATCAGCATTTTTGAAGTCCTGAACCGCCTGAATCAAATATTTCTTAAGGTCTTCTGCTTTTATTTTATTGAGATCACCCTTGGGTCCGGAAGTTAATTTTGAGGGAACCAGGAAGCTTACGGAATAACTTATTTCTGCAATTTTTTGTCCTTCAATATATTCATTCGGGACAACTTTTACATTTTTAATTGTCAGTTTTCCTGTTTTAAAATTCCCAAACATTGCGGTAAAGTACTCCTCCGCTTCTTTTTTACATGCTGCAGCCGTTGCCTTAGGGAAAGCAGACAGAAAATTCTCTACACTCCCATCCATCATTTCTTTTGACGTTTCTTTAAAATCTACCTGGTAAGCATTCTGTCCTTCCACTGTTGGTTTTAAGTAATCATTCAGTTTATTCAACGCCGCTTCATCATTATTCACAAAAGTTCCGAAAAATAATTCGAAGGCTTCTTTGGGCTTCTTCACTTCAGTTTGAGCCATAAGATGCTGCCCTATCATGGTAAGCAGCAGTAAAATAATTTTGTAGTTTTTCATAGTTAATATTTTTATGTTTAGTTATTTGAAAAAACAAAGCCCCTGAAGGATCAGAGGCTTTATTCTTATTTTGTTTTTAATTTTAATAATTTTCTTCTTCCCCCTTCATTTTCTCTGCATTTTCTGCCATGATTACGGCATCAATCATTTCAGAAATATCTCCATTCATGTAAGCATCCAGATTATACATAGACTTGTTGATTCTATGATCTGTAACTCTTCCCTGAGGGTAATTGTATGTTTTAATTTTTGCAGAACGGTCACCGGTAGAAACCATAGATTTACGTTGTGCAGCAATATCTCCCTGTACTTTCTGCAATTCGATATCGTATAATTTTGTTCTTAGCATCTCCATTGCCAGTTCACGGTTAGCTAACTGAGAACGAGCCTGTTGACATACCACTACCATCCCTGAAGGTTTGTGGGTAAGCTGAACTTTCGTTTCAACTTTGTTTACGTTCTGACCTCCGGCACCTCCTGAACGGGATGTCTGCATTTCAATATCAGCAGGATTCAGTTCAAAATCTACTTCTTCAGCTTCCGGAAGAACAGCAATTGTAATGGCAGAAGTATGTACTCTTCCCTGAGATTCTGTTTCAGGTACACGCTGTACACGGTGAACTCCGGATTCGAATTTCATGATTCCGTAAACGCCTTCTCCTTCCACTTTCATGATCAATTCCTTGTATCCTTTGGCAGCTTCGTTAGAGTCTGTTACCTCATGTCTCCATCCTTTTGTTTTAAAATACATGGTATACATTCTGTACACGTCCTCTACAAAAATAGCGGCTTCATCACCACCTGTCCCGGCACGTAATTCCACAATAACGTTTTTGTCGTCAGCAGGATCTTTAGGGATCAGTAATACTTTCAGCTCTTCTTCCAATCCTGGAAGTTTAGCCTGAGCTTCCAGCTTTTCTTCTTTAGCAAGATCTACCAAATCTCTGTCTGAACCGTCTGCAATAATTTCTTCAGATTCTTCAATACTGTCCAGTGCTCCCTTATACTGATCGTAAACTCTTACAATTTTTCCCAAATCACTATATTCTTTGTTCAAAGAAGAATATCTTTTTTGGTCTGAAATGACATCAGGCTGTATAATAAGGTCTGCAACCTCATTATATCTTTGTTTTATAGCTTCTAATTTTGGAATTAATGATTTAGACATTGTAGAAATTTTGTGGGTGCAAAGATAAGGATTATTAATTCAAAATTAAAATTACTGAGCATCATAAATTTTTGAGCATTAGGGATAAAGAGGGCTAAACTGTAAAAAGGTGAATTTATCAATTGTATATTAACCTTTCTATGCCATTAAGGTTTGTTTTGATGTTGTTTGGAAAGTCTCCTGTCAACCCAATATAAAATAATTCCTACAGCAATAATTCCTACTCCTATAAGACTTTCTTTAGGATTATGAATAAATGTAAAATAGAGAATATAGATACTGAACAATAGAAAAACGGCTGGAAAAATATGGAAAGCATTGGATTTAAAAATTTTCCTGTCTTTTTTCTTCAGGAAGAATACGGTAGAAATCGCCAGACTTGCAAAAAGCTGTAAAATAAAGGCTGTGTAAACAAAGATTTCTTTAAAACTTCCGGTGAGAATAATAACCACAGCAATAACTGCATGGGCAAAAATAGCTCTTACGGGAATTCCTCTTGCATTACCCGCTGATAACGGTTTCCAGATGTAAGTATGTTTTGCAAAAGCCTGTGTCAATCTTGAACCTACCCATAAATATCCGCTAATTGTTGCAACCAGCTGCAGCGCAATAAAAATATTGACAATCTTTCCAAAGATAGGCCCCAGCATATTGACAGCAGCTTCCCCCATTACGTCTTCTTTTCCTGCCAACTGACTCACAGGAGCATGTTTCAGCATAATATAATTCACCAAAATATAGCTTATCGTCACGAAAATAGTTCCAATGATCAAAGATTTGGGAAGGTTTTTCTGGACGTCTTTTATTTCTCCTGCGATGTAGGAAGCAGAATTCCAGCCTGTATAAGAATAGGTAACAAACACCAGAGACGTAGCAAAGGCAGGAAGCATGATCTCATTCTGCCAGCTGCCACTGAAATTCAGACTGTTGCCAATCTGTGTAGATTCTGAAAGCCCAACTCCCAGAATAACCAGTACAATAATAAAGGCTATCTTGATGAATGTAAAAAAGTTATGAAACCTACTGGATGTTTTTAAACTGAATGACAATGCCACTGCTACCAGAAAAATAGCGGCAATTGCAAACCCATTTCCAAAAGAATAATTGAATACAGAAAGGTATTTCGACATTGCCAGTGCAGCCAGCGCAACCGGAGAGGAAAATCCGATGATGAGTGAAACCCAGCTTATCAGATATCCGAACAGCGGATGATAGGTTTCTTTAAGATAGATAAAATCACCTCCGTTTCCTTTGAAATGTGAGCCTAATTCGGCATAGCAAAAAGCCCCGAATAAGGCGAGAATTCCTCCAATGCTCCATAACAGGAAAATACTGTAGGTATTGGTAATATCGGATAACTGAAATCCCAGGGTTGTAAAAATCCCTGTTCCTATCATATTGGAAACGACGATGGCTGCTGCTGTTTTCCAGCCAATCTGATGTGAGGTAGTACTCATTTAATGATTAAAAATTAAAATTAAACCTTCCGAAGAAATAATTCCCCAGTGTTCCCATCTGAACTGGCGCATATTTGAATACTCCATAGTATGAATTTTCATAAATCTGGCGATCCGGAAAAACATCAAATACATTGTTGGCCCCTACTGTAAAGTTTATACTTTTTGTGATATCATATCCAATACTGATGTCCGTAACTACTTTTGGGGAGAATTCCTGAACGCCTCCAAATGGATAACCATCTCTTATTACTTTACCAAAATAGGTATTTCTCACGAGAAAATTGAACTTCCCGATTCCATAATTTAATCCAAATGAAGCTTTTGTTTTTGGAGACAGTGTTTCAATGATATTGATCTGATCCGGACCAAAAAACTGATTTTGAGGAGTTCCTAAGTTTTCCGGAAAATGAAAGTCTGTAATTTTAGTTTCTGTATAATTTCCGGCAAGATTCATATTTAATTTTCCGTTACCAAGAATCCAGTCATAAGAAACCACTACATCTACTCCTTTCGTTTCTGTATCAATGGCATTGGCGAAGAACCTTCCGCTTTCCACCTTAAACTGGTCTAGTCTTGGGTCTGTTATATTACTGGTAATCACAATTCTGTCTTTCACTTTAATCCAGTATCCATCTATAGCGACCGTTAAATTGTGTAAAGGTTTCAGGGTAAATCCCGCACTCGCGTTGACAGAAGTTTCCTGTTTGAGTTTATCAAATCCCAGAATTCTGGCGGCTTCGCTATCGTTACTGAATATTCCTTTGGTAACAATCTTTGAGCCTGAAGTAGAAATATCCGCATATGAATTATTGAAATACTGCTGCTGAAGGGAAGGTGCCCTGAATCCTGTTCCAACGGCAGCTCTTATTGCATAATTTTTTACGAACTCATATCGAACGGCAAGCTTTCCATTCAACGTATTTCCGAAATCTGAATAATTTTCAAATCTGGCAGCGGCGTCAATATTTAATTTTTTATCTAAATCATAGGAAACATCCGCATACACAGCAGTTGAGTGTCTGTCTTTTTTCAAGGTATTGTTTGGAGAAAACCCGATAAAAGATTGAGATCCACCCGCACCCAATACTGTTGACCCTTCTGTAGCTACATTTCCATTGATATCATATTGGGTATAAGAAGCTTCATCCCCTGGTTTGATCTGGTATTGTTCAAACCTGAATTCTCCCCCAAATGCGATATTGAAACGGTTTATACTTTTGGAAACATCAAGATTCACGGTATTCTGAAGAAAACTATGGGCTCCTGCATAAAACCGGGTTGGCGATTTTACCCCGAGAGAAGCATTATTGGTATTGCTTACATTATAATTGAAGGTATTACTTCCGAATGTGTTGCTTAGATCTAATACCCAATCATTGACATTATATTTTGCTCCTACAGCATAGGAAATATCATATACCTGAGATCCAAGAGTTGCCTGAAAGCCGTTCGGATAAATGGATGAAACCACATTGGATGTTTCGCTCGGCAGTCTTCTGAAACCAAAGCCTTTTCCTTCTTTGATACTAAAACCTCCGAAAGAATAGATTTTAAATTGATCGTTAAAAGGATATTCTGCATTGAAAAACAACTGTCCCTGCCTGATCTGCGCATCTCCAATCTGGAAATTGAAATCATCACGTGACAATCCCCGCTCCTTAATCTTCGCATCATCTGCAGCTCTTGCCGCTTCAGGATCATTTGCAAAGGCGTAAGCGAAATTATCTCCGAAAATATCTAGATCGTGATTTTGAGTTCTTGTGGTTTTTCCTCTGTGGCTTAATTGTAGAGAAAGGTTGATATAACCCTCTTTTTTTCCTAATGAAGTACCATAATTGGCTCCTGCCTGATAGGTATCTCCATCATTTCTCCCGGTCAATCCATACGTAAGACTTGCTGAGGCTCCCGTATTTTTTTTAAGAATAATATTGATCACTCCTGCAATGGCATCAGAACCGTATTGTGCTGCAGCTCCGTCCCTTAACACTTCTATCCTATCAATAGCAATAACAGGAATTGTACTCAGATCTGTTCCTACAGAGCCATTCCCCACGGTATTCTGATAATTGACTAAAGAAGTGGTGTGTCTTCTTTTCCCGTTCAGCAATACGAGAACCTGATCAGGGCCCATTCCTCTTAAGGTTACAGGATCAATATGTTCCGTACCATCAGAAGCAGACTGTCTTACGGAATTAAACGATGGGATAACATAATTCAGAAGATCCTGAGCAGTCATTTGCGGAGAACTCCTTTGAATTTTGTCAATATTGATAACATCTACAGGAACCGGTGTTTCCAGTTTTGTTCTTTTTACATTACGGTTTCCAACGATAACAATATCTTCTATTTGTTTTCCTTTCTCCTCATTCTCCTGAGCAGCAACCAAAATTGCCCCAAGCAATAATACAGCTGTACTTAATTTTTTCATTTTTGTTCTTGCCAATTAATAATTACAGTCTGACGGATTTTTCCGCAGATATACAAGACTTCAAGAAATGGAATTCATATAAGAATATTGACTTCGCTTATCTCCCCCTCAGGGTTGGAATTAGCACCTTTACACTTCTCGAATCGTGCAGGTTGCTAAGGTTTCTTTGGGCCAAATCCCTCCACCTTTCTTGATAAATCTACTGCAAAAGTAGACTATTTTTTTAAATAGACAAAAAAGGCAAATCTGCTACACTGCAAATTTGCCTTTTATTATTTTATAGAACTTGTTTAAAGTTTTATTTTTGAAACATTAAGATTATAGTAAGGCGATAAGAGTATTAAGATAAGCTTCGCCTTAAGCTTAAAAATCAGAATGATTCATCTTAACTACACTTTATTTCTTAAATCCTTCTTAATGGTTTCAATATATCCTACATTTTTAAGTCTAAACAACTTCATAATTTGTTTTTATCTGATTATCATCTTTTGAATGGCAATTCCGGTTTCCGATTTCAACTGCACCAGATAAGTTCCTGCAGGATAACTGACTTTCATTTCATAAGTTCCGTTTTCTTTATTCAGTTTGAATGAATCCAGTTTTTTACCCGTCATATCAAAAATCAAAATTTCTCCGTTTTTTGCTTTATTAAAAATTAATTTCGCCACTCCGTTTTGTATTGGATTATCAGCGATCTGAAGTGATAATTTATTTACAGTATTTGGATCTGTTGTTGACAGTGCACCTCCATAATTCCCGAAAATCCTGAATTCTCCTGGCTGTAAAGTTATCGGAGCCGTGGTAGAGGCGATATTCGAAATACTGTCATCCATGAGATTCTGCCATTGCCCTGTGTAAGGAAAGAAAGGAACAACATTTTTTGCAGATATATCATAATTGGCCAGTACGACAACATTTTTTATCCCGGTTGTAATAGCCGAATCATAGAGATAAATTCTTGTGATCAATCCGTCCGGATCATTAATCAGATTATTGGATTCTATACTGTACGTTTTAGTTTTAAAAATCTGATGGGTATTTCTGATCGTGATTATTTTAGCCCATATATCATATACAGCTTTTCTGTTTACGTTGGTATCATAGTTTAAAGTAAATGCAACAGGCTTTTCATCCGTTCTGCACCCGTTATTGATAGTACCGTCAGCACATCTGTTGATACTGAATTCATATCCTAATTCCCCAAACTGCCAGATCATTTTCGGACCTGGAATAGTAAAGAATGTCGCACCGAAAGTTTTCATTCTTTCAAGAGCTGTATTAAGGTTTTTAACGTCATAGCTACCGTTCGCAGCACCATATGCAAGATTTTTAAACATCAATCTTTCTTCATCATGACTTTCTCCGTACCCTACAGCACGCATATTGGTAAACCCATGAAGACTATGGTTCATTCTGTCATAATTACTGTTGTCTTTATATCCCATGGTATTCTGGTTATAAGGCTCCGTTTGTTTATTCCAAAGCATCACTCCTTTTCCCTCTGCTACCCTGTAGTTTGCCCATTGCTGTTCTTCTGCATCCGTTCCCAGATGCTCAAAAATCATGTAAGAATTGGGATCGATTGCCCACTGTCTGTCTGCATAATGTTTCATGATATCCACTCTGTCCTGCTGATAAGCGTTGGTGCATGCTTCATCATTTTCGGAGCAGCTTTGGGTAAATCCTTTTGTTAAATCCCAGCGGAATCCGTCAATGTGATATTCTGTCAGCCATTGTTGAAGACATCTTTCAACGTAATATTGAGTTGAAAGGCTTGTATGATTAAAATCGTTAAATACATTGTATGAATGTTTCGGGACCTGATTGAAATAAGGATTGTTTGGAGCAACATCCCCGTAACCGTCTCCATCAGTATCTACATTCCAAAGCCTTACCAGAGGAGAACGTCCTGTTGCATGGTTAAATGCGACGTCCAGAATAACTGCAATTCCGTTCTGGTGGCAGATATCTACAAATTCTTTGAATTTTTCGGGGGTTCCATAAGCTTTGTCCAATGCATAATGGAAAGAAGTATTGTATCCCCAGGAAAGGTTTCCGTCAAATTCCATGATGGGAAGTAATTCTATTGCATTGATCTTTAGATTTTTTAAATAAGAAATTTTATTGATCAGAGACTGCCAGTTCTTTTCCTGTGTAAAATCTCTCAATAATAATTCGTAGACCACCAGATCTTCTTTCGCGGGTCTCTGAAAACTGGTTGTCTGCCAGTTATAGGCTGTCTGCCCCGTTTTAAATGTTGAAACTTCAAAACCTTGTCCGGCAGGAAATGCAGGTAAATTCGGATAGGTAGAAGCTGAGATCCACGGATCATCATAAGAAGATAAGATCTGGGGTGAATAAGGGTCTGCCACTTTTCTCAGATCATTCGTTCTGTACTGAAAAGTATAGAGCTGCTGAGGCGTAATCCCATTGAGCTCAATCCAATAAAGATCAGGGTTTGTGGTATCTTTTTTCATTAAATAAGTATCATTCACCGCCCAGTTATTAAAACTTCCAATGACATGTACAAAGCTTTTGCCAGGCGCATATAACGCAAGTCCTACTTTGGTCTGATCTGTCGGATGATAATTAATCCCCTGTTTAATCCAGTTTGGAATGGCTTCAGCAACTACATTTCTCGGAACCTGTAAAATGAATGTCGCAGTTTTAGAATTAACTCCCTCTGTGGCAACAAGTTCCATGCTGGCATCCTGAGTAACCGTATAACTGTAAGAATAGGATTGTGAAGGAGTTGTTGTAGAGTTGACAACAGTTCCGTTTGCTTTTAACTGAAATGTTGCATTGTTATTTGTGGTAGCCGTAATATTAATAGAGTTTCCTGCCGGAACAGAAGTCAGGCTATTAGCCAGAGGATTGGTAAGATTTAAGCTTAAAGTGCCCACATTTACAAAAATGTCCGGTGAGCTCTGATGAGATCCTGTTTTATCTTTTAATAAAAACCCGAACCTCCCGATTCCTGTTCTTCCGAAAAAAGAAGTCGGGGTAAAAGTAAGTGAATAGCTGTCTGTAGCAGCATTATAATTTAGTTTATTCAGGTCATTGGAGTTGTTCCAGCTGCCATTGGTAGGACAGTCCTGACTGTTCTGATAATTAGTATCAAAAGACCATGTCCAGATATAAATGGCATTATTAGACACGCCCCATGCCGACTCATCAATCTGATCTCCGGGAACAGTAAGGGTTACGGCATCGGTTTCATTGAATGGATTCGGGCTGATGGAGTAATTGATCTGCCCAAAAACTGCCATTGCAATCAACAGAAAAACAACGGAATAAAGTTTTTTCATTTCTTATTTTTTATCGAATATAGTATAAATTTTTCTTCATAGTGACTATTCTTGTCCAGTCTTCATCAAATATTTCAATTTTCCGGGAAAAAATAAAATAAAAAAAGACTCATGAAATTTTCATGAGCCTCCCAATAAAAGTAATTGTAATGAACTATTTTTTGGACGAAAATCTTTGTTATAGAAATTCAGTTAGTCTTTTATAATCTTTTTAGAAACGGATTGTCCATTCTTTAATTTTAATTCTACGATATATAACCCTGAAGAAAGTTCAGTCATATTGATTTGATTATCTGAGAACTGTACATTCATTCTTTGCCCTACCGCATTGATAACGTTCACTTTGTCAATCGCGGAGTCTGATTTAACAGTAAGAATTCCTTTTGTCGGGTTGGGATACATTCCTATTACTACATTATTCAGCTTAATGTCTGAAGTACCTAAAGAAGATGTCGGTTTAATACATCTTACTGAAGACCCCTGACCTCTCATTCCTCCGGCTGATGGGTTGGCAATAGTGGATCCGATATATAAATATTTCGCTCCTAAACTTGATGTATCTGAACTCCAGAAATATCCTCTTTGTCCTACAAAACTAAAGTCGCCATTACTGGAACTTCTGTTTCCTCCTGCCGGTAATTTAAGATTGCTGCTGTAAGCAGTTGCCGGATTACCAATACCTTCAGCCCCTACCAAAGCAGCCCAATCTGCCTGAGAAGGCATTTTCCAGTCTGTTCCGATCGCTTTACAAGGATCTACCCCAGCGGATGCATTAACGTCTGCCACTGATGTACCAGCCCATGTATCTGAACTTGCAAAACCCGCCCACCATGCCGGAGATCCTGCAATATACACTCCTCCAGCCGCTGCAATTCCTTCGGGAGTATTGGATGAAGGTGCTTGCGCTGTCTGTGAATTTCTAAGCTGGTGGCCGTCATCCCATCTTCCCCATTGGAAAAGGTCTCCATATGCGTTCGCATCGGCTACTGATGAAGCTACCTGTGTACTTCCCAGATTCTGCTGAAGCCATATTTTTCCGTCTGCTCCTCTTACAGTAGTATAAGCAACCTGCTGACCACGATACATAAAACTTACACAGCCTACATCACCCACATTGGTTCCCGGGTCCGTATTGCTGCATGTCTGAGGATTCAGTGTCAGAGAAATTCTTTTCACTTTTGTGGTATTGTCAGAATAAGCAAGAACAAGATAGTTATGCGCTTTATCTATAGCAAGATCATTGTATTTTGCCTCACCATCTGAAACAAAATCACCTCCAAAAGCAACCCAGTTTTGAGAATCATCTAATTTATAAACCGTATTTCTAAGGAAATTGTCATTTTCAAAACGGCTGGCAACGACATACGGTTTCCCGGATTCCGTCACAGCTAAGGCAACATGCTGAACTTTTCCTTCTGAAAAATTAGCATTTCCAACCTGAACCCAAGAGTTACCGTCAAATTTTTTAACATTCACTTTTTTTCCTCCTCCTGAGTTTGAAACATAGGCTACATAGATCGTATTAGATCCATCCAAAGCAATATCGGCGTTGTACTGTTCTCCTGAAGAAGAAGCATCTGCAGCAGCACCTCCTACCAGACTCCAGTTTTGTGAAGAATCTGCACCAGTGCTGTTTTGATACACTTTTAAACCTCCGGAAACATTACACGTATACACCATATTATTGGTTCCGATAACCATTTCAGCAAATTCAGCACCTCCTGAAAAGCCGGCATTTCCTACCTGCTCCCAGGTTCCTCCAAAATATCTTTTTACCGTTCCTGAACCATAAGATCCATAAGTGAATATAATATTATCAGAAGAAACTGCAGAAGCCTGATAATTTACAGAACTGTCTGTAGCATTCGGAAGTTGAGACCATAAAGACCCCGTAAACAAACGTACTTCCATTCCGGAATCAGGATAACCAAGCTGGTTTGTATAATAAAGACTGTTTCCATTAGGACTTATAGACAGTGAACTGTAAGTTGCCGTTCCTGCTGTAACTCCCGCACTTCCTCCTAAATATGACCATGAACTCCCGTTAAATTTCTGAACAGAACCTCTGGCTACGGAAACATCATAATATGACAGATAATAATTTCCTGAGTTGTCTATAACTAAATTGTTAAAACTACTTCCTCCTGCTGATACATCCTGAATGCCTCCAACATTTTCCCATTGCTGAGCATACAAGCAGCTTCCGGCGATAATCAGCAACGTTAATCCCGTTCTGATTTTCTGTATTGCAAAATGTAAATCTCTAAACATATAAAATATTATTTTTAATTATTCTAAATTTAATTTAATTTTGCGCAAAAGTACCTCACATAATTAACCCCGAGTTATCATTTCTGAACTTTTGGTTATCCTGCGAAGGACTTTTACCTTAAGTAGTTGTACCATGGCTGTAAAAATGTGTTGCATGAGGAAATCATCTAAAAGTGGACTTTTGTTCAGATCCGAAGACATCAAAATCATCATGCAGGAAGATCTGTGCCCTGATCAATCCTTCAAATCTCACATGTTGGAAGGGAAGGCAAGTTTTAATCTTCTTTTTCTGCTGAGTGAGGGAATCAATTTGGAAGCTCATGACTGCGGAACCCAATTTTCATTTAAGAAAAACCAATACATTCTTCATTACTCGCCCAAAGAAAATGTCGCTGAACTATGGACGGAAAACCAGGAAGTTCTTAAATATCTCCAGATTCAGATCAATTATCAATATGTTTTCAACCTCATCAATCCGGATCTCAACCGCGAGAATGCAGAAATTCTGGAAAACATGACCCATAATAACTTCATCTTCCTTCACAAAGAAACACCACCGGATATGACGGTTGAAATGCATATGATTGTAAAGGAAATTCTAGGATATACCAAGAAAGGAATCATGCAGAAATTATTTATAGAAGCCAAGATTATTAAGCTTCTGATTTTGATTTTTGAACAGTTCAATGAGAAAAATATTTTGGAATCCACACCAAAAACGCCTGAAATGATCAGGAAATTCATTGATGAAAATTACCACAGAAATATAAAAGCGGAAGAGATCGGAAAGTATATCGGAATGAATCAGAATATGATCAGAAAGGAATTCAAGGCCTACTATCATACAACGATTGCTCATTATATATCGGAACTCCGAATGCTGAAAGCGAGGAAACTGATTACTGACAAAGAGATTATGATCAAAGAGATCGCTATTGAATGCGGTTATGAATATCTCCAGAACTTTACACGGGCTTTTAAAAAGAAATTTGGAGTATCTCCGGAAAGCCTCAGGAATAATAAATAGAAAAACCGCCTAACGAATTAAGCGGTTTTATATATGTTGTTTTGCTTTGATATTACTTTTTCAGAATTCAGGTGAAAAAGCAATGACAATCAATTAATGATGATGTCCGTGATCGTGAAGGAAAGGTCCGTTTCCTTTAGGCTCGCTATAGATAACTTCTACACCTTCCTGCTCAGAAACAAGCTTTCTTCTGATGTCTTCAGGATCGAAAGGCTTTACTTTTCCGAAATACTCTTTCAAACCTTCAGTTAGCCACATTGGGATTACTAATCCGAAGAACATAAAAATACACCAGAATCCTACTAAGAACATAGTAATGAAGAATATAGTCCAAAGGAACTGGTAAAACGGCCAAAATGCTGATAATATCGTTATCATTCTCTTAAAGATTTTAGGCAAAAATAAAGCTTTTTTCTTTTTTACACAAAAGATCAGCGCTCTATTTTATTATTTATTTTAATTTTAAACTAATTAGTGAGCAAGATTTGCGAAGAAATCGTTGCCTTTATCATCGGAAATAATGAATGCAGGGAAGTCTTTTACTTCAATTTTTCTTACTGCTTCCATTCCTAATTCCGGGAAGTCTACTACATCTACAGACACAATATTGTCTTTGGCAAGAATAGCAGCAGGCCCACCGATAGATCCAAGGTAGAAACCTCCGTATTTATGACAGGCATTGGTAACATCTTTACTTCTGTTTCCTTTTGCCAGCATAATCATACTTCCGCCGTGGCTTTGAAACTCATCCACATAAACGTCCATTCTACCGGCTGTAGTAGGTCCGAAACTTCCTGAAGCCATTCCTTCCGGAGTTTTTGCAGGTCCTGCATAGTAGATCGGATGGTTTTTGAAATATTCCGGCATTGGTTTTCCACTGTCGATAATTTCTTTAATTTTTGCGTGTGCAATATCTCTTGCTACAATCAATGTTCCGTTCAGTTTCAATCTTGTTTTGATCGGATATTTGGATAACTCTGCAAGAATTTCCGGCATTGGTTTATTTAGATTAATCTCAACTGCTTCTTCCAGATGTGGAGGTGTATCAGGTAAGAATCTTTTTGGGTCCTGCTCCAACTGCTCAAGGAAAATACCTTCTTTAGTAATTTTTCCTTTGATATTTCTGTCTGCAGAACAGGAAACACCCATTCCTACCGGACAAGATGCGGCATGTCTCGGAAGCCTGATTACTCTTACATCATGGGTAAGGTATTTTCCTCCAAACTGAGCTCCGATTGCACTTTCCTGGCAGATTTTCTGAACTTTTGCTTCCCATTCAAGGTCTCTGAATGCCTGTCCGGCCTCATTTCCTTCTGTTGGAAGATGGTCATAATATTTTGCTGATGCTTTTTTCACTGCAGCAAGGTTGGCTTCTGCTGAAGTTCCTCCAATTACCAACGCTAAGTGGTAAGGCGGGCAGGCAGCTGTTCCAAGATCAGAGATTCTTTCTTTAACGAATTCTTCAAGAGATTTTTCGTTCAATAAAGATTTCGTCTTTTGATATAAGAATGTTTTATTAGCAGAACCTCCTCCTTTTGTCAAGAATAAAAATTCGTAGTAATCTCCTTTTTTAGCGTAGATATCAATCTGTGCAGGAAGGTTAGATCCTGAGTTCTTTTCATCAAACATCGTCAAAGGAACTACCTGAGAATATCTTAAGTTTCTTTTCTGATAGGTATTGAAAATTCCTTTGCTCAAATATTCCCCGTCATCTACTCCTGTATATACATTTTCTCCTTTTTTCCCCATTACGATAGCCGTTCCCGTATCCTGGCATGAAGGAAGAGCTCCTTCCACAGCTACTGCAGCATTTTGCAAAAGGTTGTAAGCAACGAATCTGTCATTATCAGTAGCTTCAGGATCATCAATGATTCTTCTAAGGCTTTCCAGGTGTGAAGAACGAAGCATGAAAGAAACATCTGCCATAGCTTCTTCAGCCAACAATTCCAGTCCTTTCGGATCTACAGTTAAAATTTCTCTGTCACCCAGTTTTTCAACCTTTACATAATCTGATGTAAGCTTCTTGTACACCGTATCATCTTTCTGAATTGGATACGGATCCTGATATCTAAAGTCCATTCAATTTTTGTTTGTGCAAAAATACGTCTCATTAAAAAAAATATGAGTAAAATCAGTCATTTAAATTGATATTTATAATGATTATAAATTGCGGGTTTGTGAGTTTATAATTAACTTTATAAAAGCTTAATAAGCAAAGCCAAAACATTATTTCTTTCATTAAAAATCAATAATGTTAAAGATTTTTATAGCTTTTAAATAAACAGATCATACAAATTTCAACCACTATGAATTACAGAATTGAAAAAGACACCATGGGAGAAGTGCAGGTACCTGCGGATAAATTTTGGGGTGCACAGACGGAACGTTCCAGAAATAATTTCAAAATAGGACCTGAAGGTTCAATGCCGCATGAAATCATTGAAGCTTTCGCTTATCTGAAAAAGGCAGCAGCTTATACCAACACTGATCTGGGAGTGCTTCCTGCTGAAAAAAGAGATATGATCGCCAAGGTATGTGATGAAATTCTTGAAGGAAAACTTAATGACCAGTTTCCGTTGGTGATCTGGCAGACGGGTTCCGGAACGCAATCGAACATGAATGTCAATGAAGTAGTTTCAAACAGAGCCCATGTTAATAATGGAGGAATATTGGGTGAAAAATCTGAAATTCACCCAAATGATGATGTGAATAAATCCCAGTCTTCCAATGATACCTATCCTACTGCCATGCACATCGCTGCCTATACAAAAGTAGTGGAGGTAACCATTCCGGCAGTAGAGAAATTAAAAAATACGCTGGCTGAAAAATCTAAAGCCTTTAAAGACGTGGTAAAGATCGGGAGAACCCATCTGATGGATGCTACTCCGCTTACTCTGGGACAGGAATTTTCCGGGTATGTGGCTCAATTGGAATTCGGATTGAGAGCTTTAAGAAATACATTACCTCACCTTTCTGAGCTTGCATTAGGTGGAACAGCTGTAGGAACAGGATTGAATACTCCTAATGGTTATGATGTAAAGGTTGCAGAATATATTTCTCAATTTACAAAACACCCTTTCATTACTGCTGAAAATAAATTTGAAGCCCTTGCTGCTCATGATGCAATTGTTGAATCTCACGGAGCTTTAAAACAATTGGCCGTTTCTTTATATAAAATTGCTCAGGATGTAAGATTACTGGCATCAGGGCCACGTTCCGGAATCGGGGAAATTCATATTCCTGAAAATGAACCCGGATCGTCTATCATGCCAGGGAAAGTAAACCCTACTCAGAATGAGGCTTTAACAATGGTTTGCGCTCAGGTTTTAGGAAATGATACAACCATTTCGTTTGCAGGAACTCAGGGAAATTATGAGCTGAATGTTTTCAAACCGGTAATGGCTTATAATTTTCTCCAGTCTGCCCAATTGATCGCTGATGCATGTATTTCTTTCAATGACCATTGTGCTGTAGGAATTGAACCCAACCATGAGAGAATTAAAGAACTTGTAGACAAATCTTTAATGCTTGTTACAGCTTTAAATACTCATATCGGATATGAAAATGCAGCAAAAATTGCTAAAACAGCCCATAAAAATGGTACAACCTTAAAAGAAGAAGCCGTCAATCTTGGTTTGTTAACTGCTGAGCAGTTTGATGAGTGGGTAAAACCTGAAGATATGGTAGGAAGTTTAAAATAATGATTCTATAACTGATACAATGCAAAAACTCCGGGAGCTTTTCCCGGAGTTTTTCGTTTTGCTGTCAAAATGTATTTAATCCAATCCAATGGCTAAGCCGAATATCAGCGCTTTATCATTTTTGAAATAACTGTCTTTAAAGAAATTGCTGAAATCTTTTTTCACAAAAAGACTGAAACTGTTATATGAGAATGTAATCTGTGCCCCATATACAAAAGGATTCACCTGATAGTTTCCCCGGTCTCTTGTCTCTCCGTCATTTCCTTTTACAATATTGTTGGTAGACATTTTCACCCCGCCATATACATTGGCTCCTATTTTAAATCCGGTGTAATAACTTCGGTATTGGATGTCCATTCCTGCATTTTTAAGCTTGGAAAAATTATACTGTACACCAAGAGGAACCATAATATACCCGGTTCTCAGCTTACTTTTCTCAAGGTTTCCGCTGTACTGAGCCAAAGCCACTCCCTGATCTGCACTTCTTGTAAAAAGCATATTGTTATCTGCTCTTACGGTTCTCCATGAGAATCCTAATCCTGAGGTAATTGCCCACGGGCTTGTTCTGCTAAGCTGATAATTCAGTTTCAGACCAAATTCCAGGTTATTGGCATATCCTATATTTTTGTCCAGTTCATTATCCGGAGAACTGTTTGTCAATGTCATAATTCCGTAAGAGAAATACCCTGTAAAACTTCTGCTGGGACGGAATTTTTTCAACAGCTTTTCTTTAAGCTCTTCTTTGGAAGTAACATCAGTATTTAAAAGTGAATATCTTACCTGTTTCTGAATAACGTCATCCAGATCAAATCCAAGTTCCTCTATTCTTTTATCCATTTTCTCAGAATAACGGTCTGCAATCTGGGCTTTTTCTCTGTCAAAATCTGTTTTATCAAGGTTTCTTGCCTGCAAGACAACTAATTCTTCTTCCATCAGTTTCTTTTCTTCCTGAATAATGGTATTGATCTTTGTGGCATATTCTTCCACTTTCTCTTTTACAATAGGGCTTACCTCAGTATCTTTTTTAGAAGACAGGTTAATATTCAAAGCTTTTTGTGCATGGAATGATGCTGAAATAGAGCATAGCAATCCCATTACGATTAATTTCTTGATCATATTATTAATTTTTAATTTTTTACGGACAAATTATCTGGCATTCAGGTCAATAGTTGTGGCCACATTACTTCCATCCTTTGTCTTTTCGATAACATCTTTATGCTCTACCGAAAAAAGGAGGGTAGAAGGGTCTACATATTTTTTCTTTTTAACCGGAGTTTTCAAAGAATCAGCTTTTGCTATAAGCTTAGGATTAGAAATCTGAGGAATATCCAGTTTTTTCACTGCGGTTTCTCTGGGAATAAGTTTATTTTGACCTATTGTTACTGCAGAAATCACTTCTTCTTTATCCTGGGGGAGGATTATTTTTACTTCCTTTTTATCATTATTCTGAACAGCCAGAGGTGTATTATATTGAGCCGGTTTTTTTATGATTTCATCTGCCTTATTTTCTTCTGCCTTCTTTACTATTTCAGGTTGAATTTCTGAAGGTTGATTAAGAAAAAACAGAACGGTTCCTAAACTCAATGTCAAGACCAGACAGGCAGCCACTAAAACCCAGTTCATCTGTGATTTGGGACGGCTATTGCTGCTGTTTTGAAACTCAATTTCAGACCACAAATCACGGGAAGGAGTAATCTCTCTTTCTTCAATCTGTTTTTTGATCTGACATTCAATATTATCTTTAGACGTTTTCATTTTTCACTTTTTTTTGTTGTTGAAAGTAGATCTTTCTTAATTTTTCTTTAGCTCGGAACAGCTGTGTTTTGCTGACAGCCATTGAAATCTGCAAAGTATCAGCAATTTCCTGATGGGAATATCCTTCCAGGACATAAAGATTGAAAACCATTCTGTAGGCATCGGGAAGCTGATCCAAAAGATCCTGCGCATTAAAATCACAATCAATCCCCGGTTCATGGATGTCTTCATGAAAAGATTGGTTGATCTCATCGAGATAGAATACCGTTTTATGGCTTTTGATAAAATTCAGGCATTCATTCACGACAATTCTTCTTGCCCAGCTGTCCAGGTTCGACTCTCCTCTGAAGCTTTCTATGTGCTTAAAAATTTTACAGAATGCTTTAATGAGACAATCTTCCGCCTGATACAAATCGCTTACATAGCTTTTGCTTACGCTCAGGAATCTCTTTACATTCTGTTCATAGAAAATCTTCTGTGCAGCCGGATCCTGTTTTTTCAGGAGGCTCAACAAATCATTCTTTTTATTTCCGAACAAAAGTTTCATGCTTATGCTGTTTCTATACTAAAGACAATCAAAACAAAAAAAGGTTACAACTTGAAAAAAAATATTTTACTATTTATTGCAATAAGTTGATTTTTTTTGTTCAGAGTTACAAATTTTACCTTCTTTTTTGTTTCAAAAAGGCGAGAAAGATTTTAATTAAAAAACTGAGGTACAATTTTTTACTTAATCTATTCAGTGTTTCATTTTTTCCTATATTGGAGATATAATTAATTTAAAACTAAAACCATGAAAAATTTAAAGAAATTAAAAAGAGAGAACCTGAAAACAATTAATGGGGGAAATACGCCACTTTGTAATATGTATCTGATACAATACAACGGATTTTATGCATGTTGCAGCGTACCTACAACCAATCCCTGTGAACTGAAAAAAAGAGAATGTCTGGTGGAAAACGGAATGTGTGATTCGTACAACCCCGGAAATCCAGTATAGTATTGTAAAACAATTGTTAAAGGCAGCCTTAATTTCGAAGCTGCCTTTTTTGTATTTTATCCTGAAAATTCATCAAGCATATTCCTGGTAGGAACAAAGAAAAGCGTTCCTGTAACCGCTGTACTGAAATCTAAAATTCTGTCATAATTTCCCGGAGGATCACCTATGAACATATTGGTCAGCATTTTTCTGGTTGTTGCGAATGTGCTTGAATAGGCAATAAAATAGGTTCCGAACTCATTAGTAGAAGGATTTCCAAAAGGCATATTATCTCTGACTATTTTCAATTCTTCCCCATCTTCTCCTTCGATATTGGCTAAAGCAATATGTGAATTGGAAGGTTTTACATCATCCGACATTTCAATATCGTTTTCTTTTGATCTCCCGATGACTTTCTCCTGATCTTCTGTTGACAGCCCTTTCCAGGCATCCATATTGTGCAGGTATTTCTGAACAAAAAGGTAACTTCCGCCTTTGTACTGAAGGTCTTCATCTCCGATTTTTGCAAAATAATCACGGTCATCACCATGTGGATTCTCTGTTCCGTCTACAAAACCAAGAATGGAACGTGCATCCCAATATTTAAATCCATGAATCTCCAGAATACTTTCTGCCACTGAACTCAATAGTTTGGATATTTCAACAGCCATATCGAAAATCAGGCTTTTATTATCCGCTCTCAAGTGAAAATGAAGGTCTCCAGAAGTGGAAACAGCTGTGTGCTTCACTCCTTTTATTTCTTCAAAATTGATTAATTCTTTTGGCAAAGGTGTAGGAAGATCCAGTTTTCTCCATGCTTCAGCCCCAATTCCCATTACACAGCTTGCCCTGCTGTCTGGAAAACGGTTAAAAACGGAATTATTAAGATTTAATACCAAAGCGCATAGTTCCTGAAAAATATTTTTCAGCTGTGGGCTGTCATTAAGTTTCCAGACCATGAAAATAGTATTGCTGTTCGGATAATCTGTTACATTCTGTGATTCTATCGTATTCATACCTCTATTTTTGTGGTATTAAATATCCGAAACAGAAACCTGATCTGCAAAATATTGTTCCAAATCTTTTAATGTTTCCGGATTGGTCTGAATATCTTTTACCAAAAGGCCTTTGTTTACTACCACAATTCTGTTGCAGACTTCCGTTGTATGGGAAAGATCATGACTGGATATCAGAAAAGTAACACCATCCTGTTTTGATAATTCCTTGATAAGATTTTTCAGTTTGATCTGAGTAGATGGATCGAGATTGGCAAAAGGCTCATCCAAAATAATAATCTCAGGATTTCCAATAATTGCTCCTACAATTCCTACTTTTTTCTGATTTCCTTTTGAAAGGTCACGGACGTATTTTCCTGATTTAAGGATTTCTCCATTGAAAAAATCATGAAAAGGCTTCAGGAATTCATCTACAGATGCTTTGTTCTGCCCTCTCAACTCTCCAATGAAATAAAAATATTCCTCAGGAGTAAGGTATCCAATGAGAAATGTATCGTCAACAAATGCTGAAACTTTATTTTTCCATGCTTCAGATTCATCTACTTTAATTCCGTCAATACTTACAGAACCTGTTGTAGCCTGAATTAAATCCAGCATCAGGCTGAAAAGAGTTGTTTTTCCTGCTCCGTTGTTTCCTACGAGACCAAATGTTTCCCCGTTTGGAATTTCAAGATGTTCGATATTAAGAACCGTTGCCGTTCCGTATGTTTTAGATAAATTTTGTATGTTGATCATGGCTTAACTTATATTTTTAAACGCATCCAGTGTGCTGTATTTTTCTTTCTTGTAAAGTTTTACGATAATATCGAAGATTTTCTCTCTCAGGAAAAATCCTATAATCCCGATAATTGCAATGCTTATCACTCCTCCGGTAATTCCCCATAAATATTTTGTTAAAGCAAATACACCCATCGGAAGAAGCATTTTAGGAATCAGCAGAAGCATAGCTATCATATTGAAACTCCCTTTCTGTCCTAATCTTTTTTCTTTTGTATTAAGGTCAATCTGAGTTTTATTGAAAGCTCCTGACCACAAGGTAAATTGAGAATTCACACCGATATTATATAATCCTGCTGCAAAAAATGTAACGTAGACTTCCCAGCCGAAGTATGCATAGCAAAGCGCTATAATGATAGAAATTCCCGTTACAATATTCATCAGCCACCATTTCGCTTTTAAATATTCTTTATATGGAACATTCAGGGTCATCATCAATGGATAATAAGAACTGTCAAAAGCAGGAACTCTCTGGCCAAACAGAAACTGAAAGCCTCCTGTTACAAAAAGTCCCATAACCATCATCATTGCCGGTGTTTTGTACATTGAAGAAGTAAACATCAGCAATCCGTAGAACAGAAACATAAAACTGCCCAGTAAAATCCCCTTGGGTACTTTATTACGTCTCAGCATTTTAATATCATTATTGATAAATGTTCCAATAACTCCATATTTGTTCAGAAAAGCAATATTCTCTGTTTTTCCTACTGTTTTCTTGGCTTCAAGCCCTTGGTCAAGATAAAATTCATTGCGCAGGTACCGGAAACACATCCACCACAGTATTACGAACAACGCAACAGGGATCAGTGCAAAGTAAGGTTTCTCATAGAAACTAAAGAAAACAGACTCAGAATAAGACAGAACAGGAACTATTTTATAATATCCTAACATTCCTATGCCCAAAAAGCATACCCCTATGATCACCGCCAGAGTTTCTTTACCGTTAAAGAAAATATTGATAAAATTATTCAGATAAAGCAATGAAATAACTCCTATAAGCCACACCAACACTCCTAAAATGCTATATCCGTTAAATAAAGCAATCAATGAAAATGTGATAAAGAATAGAGAACTCAGCCAGCTGAATGCGGAAAGAAAGGTTTTGGCCAGCATATAATTAACCAATGTATTCTTCCGGACATTCATGGTAAGAAATGGCTTAATATTCTGGGTTGGAATTTCCTGCCAGAGATATTTAAGAACAAGATCAATAATCCAGGCAACAATCATGAATTTTGAAACCACCTTTACAGGATTCTGATGCATCTCCTCCTGTACATAGAAAAAAGCAATAAAAGCCCCGCCTACAAGACAGCCCACGAAATAAAGTATTCCAATAAGCCGGAGGATTTTCATGGTCAGATTGATCCCTAAAGATGTACCACGGAAGAAGCTTTTTATTTCAAGCTTAAGTAACTTTAGAAACATATGTTAGTTTTTTACATTAGTAAATATAATGTAAAATATGTTACAAGTTTTTAAAGAAAAATAGATTTATGTAATTATCCAATAAGCTCTTTTGCCTGTGCCAGCGCAGCTTCTGTAATTTTGCTTCCGGACAGCAGCTGGGCAATTTCGTTTAGCTTTTCTTCTTTGCTCAAAGGAATTATAGTAGATTGTGTTCTGCCGGAAACATCCTGCTTTACCACCTTATAGTTGTCATTTCCTTTTGCAGCAACCTGTGCAAGGTGTGAAATAACAATCAATTGCATGTCTTCAGACATTTCTCTCATAAGGTTTCCGATCTCTTCGGCAACTTTCCCTGAAACTCCGGTGTCTATTTCGTCAAGAATAAGGGTTGGAAGCTCATCACTTTCGGCAATAATCTTTTTAACAGCAAGCATTACCCTTGATCTTTCCCCTCCGGAAATAGCGGTCTGAATGGGTTTTAAAGGAAAACCGGAATTGGCCTGGAATAGCAGCTGGATATTTTCTTTTCCAAACTGATTGAACTCCTCGGCATCCTGCAGTTCAATATCTACTTTTGCTTTTTCAAGACCTAATTTTTTCAGTAGGCTTTCTGCTTTTTTGATGAAGACAGGAATATTTTTGTGCCTGTTCTTAGAAAGCTTTGCAGCGAGGCTCTGAAGTGTTTTTCCTTTCTGAGAAATATTTTCTTCTGTTGCTTCAATCTGTGCTTCCAGTTCTGAAGCCCCCTTCTGGTCTCCTGCCAGCTGGTTTCTGATTTCAATCAGTTCATTAAGATCTGAAACATTATGCTTAAGAAACAGAGCGTTGATTTTATTATTAAGATCGGTAAGGTATACCAGATTTTCAGGATTGATTTCAACTCTTTCGGCCGCATGTTCCAGTTCAGAAATAATATCTTTCAGCTCTACAAAAGAGGTTTCCAGCCTTTCATCAAGCTCTGCGAAACTGGTAGAAACTTCCGAAATTTTTGAAAGCTTATGGGTAGCTTCATGAAAGAAAGACAGAATCCCTATTTCTTCCTGATGAAACCTGGACAGGATCTGACCTACGTTTTCTGAAATCATCCCAGCATTTTCCTGAATAGAAAGCTGGTTCTGAACATCTTCATAGTCTACATCATCAAGTTTCAGTTCTTCCAGCTCATTGAGTAAAAATTCTTTATAATCACTTTCTTTATTGGCTTCTGAAAGTTGAGTCTTCAATTTTTTCAACAGCATTTTCAGGCTTTGAAAGTCAGAAAACTCCTTCTGATACTCTTCAATAATTTTTTTATTCTCAGAAAGTCCGTCGATAATTTTAAACTGATATTCTGAAGTAAAAAGATTGGATGTTTCAAACTGGGAATGAATATCAATCAGCTGTGAGGAAAGTTCTTTAAGAATATCAAGCGTTACCGGCACATCATTGATGAATGCACGGGATTTCCCTGATGGCAGGATCTCTCTTCTTATAATCGTCTGAAGCTCGTAATCCAGATCATTTTCAATAAAGAATTTCTTAAACTGGTTGTTAAGGGAGAACTCAGTTTCCACCACGCTTTTCTCTTCAGATTTGGCAATGGACTTTACATCTGCTCTTTCTCCTAAAATAAGCCGGAGCGCTCCTAAAATAATAGATTTACCCGCACCCGTTTCACCGGTAATAACCTGTAAACCATTATTCAAAGATACTTCAAGAGTATCAATCAGGGCAAAGTTTTTAATGTAAATTCTCGAAAGCATTGATAATCCGGGTTATGATCCAACTTGAGTTTGAACTGTAAAAATAAGTTTTTTTTTAATGAATTGAGAAAATGTTTAGATATGCTTTCTGTTCTTGACACTTTTTGCTTCTTTAATTTTTTATAAAGCTGTTTCTCAAAAATTTTTAAAGCCTACTATCTTACACCTTCCACTTATTCCACTTATTATCAATGTTTTTTGGCGAAAGAATAATCAATGTCTGTTTAAGATCATTCAGAATCAAACCTCCATTATTTCCGGAATTGAATATATTGAAGATCTCATCACTTTTTGTATCCATGAACAGATTAAAGAAAAATGCCTGCTGAAATGTGTTCTCATACATTTTCAATTGCATCAGGGCATCAAAGATTACTTTTTTCCCGGCAGTCTGGTCCTGATTGAAAAGATTATCCATTCCGGCTCTGTGGTAAGTATAAATAGTAGAACGCAATTGGTTCCAGTTAGGATTCATAACTTCATTAATCAATATAGAACGGCTTCTTGGCTCATTGATGGTATTCCAGCCTTCATAGTTTCTGTTCTGAGAATTCTGCGCAATCTGCTGTGCTTTTGCGTACCATTGAGATCCACCCATAGACTGGAAACTGTCTGCATCCAGTCCCAAAATAAGGTAAATATAGAAACTAACCACATCCGTAAGATTCTTTCCTGAAAACTGTCTTTCATTAAAAATAAGACTCTCATTTTCAACATATTCAAAACCAAATCTCTGATCCTGAAGATTAATTAACGGGGATTCGTAAGTTGTATTGTAAACAGGGCGCATAGCCTGAACAACAATGGATCCTTTGAATCTGTTCCCATCTCTTTCTCCAATAACAACGGAAAAACCACATTTTATTTTTTCAAAATTCTGAAGCTTTTTCCCTGTCCAGCTCGTATTATTGATAAAATCCCTGAGACTTTTCTCCAATGCTTTATATGCCTGCTGGTTACTTCCTCCTACCTGTTGAGAGTTTACCTGAACAGTTGCCAACAGCTCCTGAGAAAAACTTTGGGTATAGATAAAAAACAGAAAAAATAAACTTATAATTTTTTTCATTGTCTATTAAAAATTGAGAACGGAAATTTATTAAAATTATTTTAAAAGTTGAGACTCAACAAAATTGAGAATATCTTTCGCTACATCATCTTTGGATTTCAGGTCGAATTCTTTCTTCTCCGTTTTGGTAAATATCCTTATTTTATTGGTATCATTTTTAAATCCGGCGCCTTCGTCACGCAGAGAGTTTAAAACAATCATATCAAGGTTTTTCTTCTCCAGTTTTCCTTTTGCATTTTCTTCTTCATTTTGGGTTTCCAGTGCAAAACCTACCAAAAACTGGTGTGTTTTCTTTTCGCCCATCGTTTTAAGGATATCCGGATTCTTCACCAGTTCAATGGTCAGGTTATCATCATTTTTCTTGATCTTTTCTTTTGCTACTTCTTTGGGAGCATAATCTGCTACCGCAGCACTTGCAATACCGATGTCTATGCTGTCATAAAATTCAAATACTTTTGCCAGCATTTCTTTTGCTGAAGTTACTTTATGAAGTTCAACATTGGGATCATTAATGGTTTGGAAACTCGGTCCTGAAATCAGAATCACTTTTGCGCCTCTTTTTGAAGCTTCTTCTGCCAGAGAAAATCCCATTTTACCTGATGAATGATTTCCTATGAATCTTACCGGATCTATAGCTTCATACGTAGGGCCTGCAGTAATTAAAACGGTTTTTCCTTCAAGGCTTTTGGAGTGGTTACTGTTTGTAAAATGATTTTCAACTTCACTAAAAATAGTTGCAGGCTCGGCCATTCTTCCCTGCCCGATCAGTCCGCTAGCCAGCTCACCGTTTTCAGCAGGAATTACAATATGTCCAAAACTTTCTGCAAGCTCCAGATTCTTCTTTGTGGAAGGATGTATATACATATCAAGGTCCATTGCCGGAGCTATGAAAACCGGGCATTTTGCAGACATATAAGTTGCAATAACCAGATTATCACACATCCCGTGAACCATCTTAGACAGTGTATTGGCTGTACAGGGAGCTACGATCATAACATCTGCCCACAGTGCCATTTCCACATGACTGTTCCATGTTCCGTTATCGCTGTAAAACTCTGAATACACCGGCTTTTTGGATAGTGTAGACAGGCTTAGTTTTGTCACAAAGTGTTCTGCATCAGGAGTCATAATAACCTGTACTTCTGCTCCTTTTTTCACAAAATCCCTTATCAAAAAATGAATTTTGTAGGCTGCAATCCCACCAGAGACGGCGATAAGAATCTTTTTACCGGAAACACTCATTAAGTTCTAATTTTTTTGAAATACTAAAATACTTATTTTTTCCCACACAATCTGGCTTTAAAACGATAAAGGTCATAAAAGAACAGATTTCCTTTATGACCTTCATTTATAAGAATACAGAAGATTTATTTTCTTTCTTCTGTTTTTCTGAAATAAACATCTTCGTTTAACCACTCTTCAATAGCAATTGAAGTTGGCTTTGGAAGCTTTTCGTAATGTTTAGAGATCTCAATTTGTTCTCTGTTTTCGAAAACCTCTTCTAATGTAGAATTGTGAACCGCAAATTCATCTAATTTGTTGTGAAGTTCCGTACGGATCTCCGCATTGATCTGCTCTGCTCTCTTTCCCATGATAACAATAGCTTCATAGATTGAACCTACTTTATCTTCAATCTTATCTTTATCGTAAGTAATTGTATTTACTTCTGCTTTTGTATCTTTTACACTCATTTTGAGAAAATTATTTTTATTTTAAGATGGCAAATTTACGAATTATCTTTGAATTTTGAAAGTCGCTGCAGGAGGAGGGGTCTTAAGTGCTGCACTGTCCCTCTGTAACTGCATTGCTTTCTTTTCATTGCTTATCTGATCTTTAACTTGCTGTTCAGTTTTACCCTGATCAGCCAATTTTTCAGCTTCTTTTTTCTGTCTTGCCGTTAAAGCTGCAATTCTTGCATCTGTTTCTTTTTTAACGACAGCAAAGTGTTCTTTTTCCTTTTCCAGTTTTTCTCTAAGATCTATTGCTGCTTTAGAATATTCTGTATTAGGAAGTTCTTTCTCTACAACTCTTGTATAAGTTAACGCACTTTCAATACGTTCAGCTTTAAGATTATAAATTGACTTCATCGCCAGTTCATAACGGGACTTCATGATATAATCATAAATTTTTGAACGAAGTTTTGTACTTGGGAAATCTTCCAGAACGTTTTCAAATGCTACATTCGCTGCTTTATACTCTCCCATTTTGTAGTATTGTCTTCCATTTTCATATGCTTTAAACTCAAGCTTATAAGACAATTCATCAATGAGCTGGCTGATATTTTTAGATCTCTCAGAGTTTGGATAATTGTTCAGGAAGTCCTGAAGTTCATTGATCGCTAATTCTGTACTAGACTGATCTAGGTTGTAATCCATAGATCCTTCATAGTAGCACAATGCAGACATATAAGCTGCTTCTTCGGCTCTCGGATCTTTTGGAAAACTAACTGCAAAATTTTTGAACTGGTGACCTGCCAGCTTATAGCTCTTGTCATAATAGTTGGCATAAGCAGTGTTGAAACCTACGTTAGGGAAATCATCTGTTCCTGCCACAAGATTTGCAAGTCTGTCATAAAGAGCCAATGCATTTTTCCACTTTTTCTTAGCAAAGTTTTCATTAGCTGCTTTCAAGATAAATTCTTTATCAGCACTCCTCATTGCTCTTTCCTGCTGGCTTACACAAGATGAAATCACCGCTACAGCAAAAAGACCTAAAATATATTTTTTCATATAAAAAGTTCAACAGTTTTCGGATTATACAGCCGATTTACTAATTTGCAAAAATATAACTTTTTTGTCAATAGATTTTTTTTTATGAATATTTAACGTAATTTTAGTCTGCAGCGTATCCCAAAATTGCAAAAACACTTAATAAAAGATTCATTCTTACCTTTTTTTCAGCTTCTTTGGTGTAGGTTTCTTCGTTTTTACTCGGAACATAAAGCTCATAAAAGTTTTTATTCCTGATGACAAATAAAGTGGATCCAATAATCATGGTAAGGATATCTTCAGGTTTGGGAGTAAAAGTAAAAACACCGGAAGCCACCCCTTTTTTAATTACTTCATCCAGTTTTTTTACGAATAACTGGTAGAAATCAAGCAGTTCGTCTTTCAGATTTTCTGTATGACGGAGTTCCTGGGTTACAAACCCATGAAAATAGTTATACTTGAACAGTTGAGAAACGATATATTTGATCATCTCCCGCATCTGCATTTCCGGTTTCCCATCTTTGATAGTATCCGCAAATTCTGAAAAATTCTCTCTGGTCTTCAATACCCTGTACTGATAGAGATAAGACATCATTTTCTCTTTAGAACCGAAGTAATAAGAGATCATAGCAACATTAATATTTGCTTTGGAACAGATATCTCTTACAGAAGTACCCTCATATCCTTTTTTGGCAATGAGCTCTTCTGCAATATCCAATATGTGAATCTGTTTTTCCGTAAATTTTTTTTTCATGAAGTGCACTTTGAGTAAAGTTAAGAAATTTTTAACACATTTATAAACGATCGTTTAATAATTTTAAATTAAATCTGAAAAGCACTATTTTTGAATATGGAATTTTTTGATTTTCACCACCATAAAAAATATATCAGAAACGGAATTTATAATCTGGACATTGAGAGTATTCCGCCTGATTTCCCATATTCCATCGGCATTCACCCAAATGATATTGATATTAATACTATAGAGCAGCAGTTTTCATGGATGATGAGCATGATGTCTGAAAACTGTTTTGCCATTGGTGAATGTGGTTTGGATTCTTTGGTTTCTACAGACCAGAAAATTCAGGAGGAAGTTTTTTTAAGACAGATAAAGATCGCCAATGAGGTAAAAAAGCCCCTGATTATTCATTGTGTAAGAAAATTTTATGAAGTGATTTCTTTTAAAAAGAAGGCCGAACAGCCAATGGTCATCCATGGTTTCAATAAAAAACAACAAATTGCTGAAGATCTTCTGCGCAATAATTTTTACCTGAGTTTTGGAAAAGCTGTTTTGTATAATTTATCTTTGCAGGATATTATAAAAAACACTCCATTAGACAGAATCTTTTTAGAAACTGATAATGAAGAATTTAACATTGAAGAATTGTACATTAAAGTTTCGGAAATAAAAGCTATTTCTCTGGAACAACTGAATGAACAAATTTTAGAAAATTTACACTCAATAAAAAATGGATAAATACTGGCTGGAAAGAACCGAACTTTTGGTAAAGGAAGAGGGATTGGACAGACTGATCAAAGCGAATGTGCTTGTTGTAGGTTTAGGCGGAGTAGGTTCTTTTGCCGCAGAATTTCTGGCGAGAGCCGGAGTAGGAAATATGACCATTGTGGATGGTGATACGGTAGATATTACCAATATCAACAGACAGCTGCCTGCTTTACACTCTACTGTCGGAAAGCATAAGGTAGATGTGGTTGCTGAAAGGCTTCTTGACATCAATCCACAGCTTAATTTAACGAAAATCAATGAATTTCTGAATCCGGAAAGAATGGATGAAGTACTAGATTCCGCAAAATTTGATTATGTTTTAGACTGTATCGACAGTGTTACGCCAAAACTTTCCTTGATTATTGCTGCCAAAAGAAGAAGGATAAAAATCGTAAGTTCAATGGGAGCCGGCGGAAAAACCGACCCAAGCAAAGTATTGGTAAGAGATATCAGCAAAACAGAACACTGCCACCTTGCAAGACAAGTAAGAAAAAGACTGAAAAAAGTAAAAATTGACAAAGGAGTCCGTTGTGTTTTTGCCAATGATATTCAGGATGAAGAAAGTTTGAAAATGACTGACGGAACCAATTATAAAAGATCTTTTTACGGAACAATAAGCTACATGCCTGCCATTTTCGGCCTGTACACCGCTTCAGAAGTGATTAATCATTTATTAAACCAGGATTAAAATATTTTCCCACCCATTCTGCAGATTTGTAAAAACGGTTTCGTAAATTAATCTGAGAAATTTGTGAAAAAAAATAAAAAACAATATTTACACTCCGTAAATGACAAATTCCAAGTATCCCAGAGCGGAAAAGCTCAAAAAAAACACGGAAATCAGTTTGCTTTTTGATAAGGGTAAATGGAGAACCAGTGGAAATCTGAGAATCATTATTCTGAAAGACAAGCCCACCCTTCCAGTAGAAGCATCCAGATTCGGGGTTTCTGTTTCAAAAAGATATTTTAAAAAAGCTGTACACAGAAACCGGATCAAAAGATTGCTGAGAGAATCATACCGTCTGAATAAAGACTTATTTAAACAAGCCTTCGGAGAAAAAACAATGGCCATGCTATTTTGGGCATCCCCTGAAATGCCTCTGAAATTTCAGGATGTGGAAGCACAGTTTATAACGCTTTGTGAAACGCAGAAAAAATAATTTTTTTATTAAAATAAGAGATCTGTGAGGTATTTTATCTCGCAGATTTTTATTTTCCTTTGGACCACACAGATGATTGCGTAGATACTATCTTTTATTCTACAGCAAATCATGAATAACAAAGCTTGAATCCTGTACCTCAAACTTAGAAATTAACACGTCTTAATATCATATACTTTTTGTAATTTTAGGGAAAACAATAAATCTGAAAATTAATATGTTAGATAATATTCCCTATTTTTCTTATATCATTAGTGCATTTATCGGAATTGGACTGGCAGCGGCTACTGGATTTCGGGTATTTCTCCCGATGTTTATCGTAAGTCTTGCGTCTTATTTCAACTGGATTCCCATGAATGAGCATTTTGAGTGGCTTGCGGGTCTTCCTGCGTTGATTACAACAGGAATTGCCACGGTGGCAGAGATCCTGGCCTATTACATCCCTTTTGTTGATCATTTGCTGGATACGGTTTCTATTCCGATGGCGACGGTAGCAGGCTCTATATTATTTGCCAGTCAGTTTGCCGAACTGGGAACATTTCCACAATGGGGGCTGGCATTAATTGCGGGTGGAGGTACAGCGGCCACAATCAGCTCCGGATTTGCAGGAATACGGGCTGCTTCTACGGCAACAACCGGAGGACTGGGAAATTCTGTGGTAGGAACCACGGAAACAGCCGGAGCAGGTCTTATGTCTGTTCTTGCTATGGCAGCGCCGGTAATCGCAGCAATTCTTGCCATAATTATCTTAATTCTTGTTGTTGTTTTTGGGCGGAGAGCCTGGAAAAAATTAAGAGGCAATAAAAGTAATCCCCAGAATTTATAAATAAAAAGGTACTGCTTTAAAAACAGTACCTTTTTCCTTTTAATTTTTACTTCTGAAGTCCTTAATATCCTGAATTTTAGATTCAAAATATTCTTTTTTCTCTGGACTCTTTTTGATTAATATTTCAAACGCTTTTATTGCTTTTGTATATAATTTCTGTTCAAAATAAAGATTCGCCAACGTCTCTGTCATCAAATGTGAGATATCATCGTTCTTTTCTTTAACAACATAGGAGCTTTCTTCTTTTAACTGACTGATTCTAGGATTTTTTTCAATGAAGGTTTCAATAGCCTTTTCTTTGATTTCTGATTTATCCTTTTCGATCTCTTCAGTTCTGTCAATCTTTAGCCAGCTTTGCCAGGTATTGATAAAACCGGGAACATTACTGTCTAATTGCGGCTGCGTTGTATTCTTCATAGTAACTTCCTGCATTTGTTCTACAGATTCTTCTTTACTTTCCTTCTGCTTTTCTTCAACCTTAAGGGTAGAAATATCGGTTCCAAAGAAAGAAACATTCATCACAGGAACTTCTTCTTTTGCAACAGCTTTATCAGTATTCTCTTCGGCCGTTTCCACAGATCCAGATTGATTTTCAGAAACTTCCGAACTTTTTTCTATTGTTGAAAGAGTATCTTCCTGAACAATTTCTGTAGCGGTATCCATCATTTCAGATGGTGTTTCAGTCTCAATTACCTGTTCTTTTTTTTCTGCAGGGAAAATTTTTGCTACCGGAGCTTTTATTTCAGGAGCTGATACTTCTTTTGATTTGCTGATTAATGAATCAGGCATATTGGATTCCACACTCATAGGTTTCCAAGCTGTCTGAACTTTAGGAATATCTTCTTCTTTTTCTTCTGGAATTTCAACTTTAACCTCTTCTTCAAGCAATTGGTTTTCAACAATTTCTTCTTTTACAGGCTCTTCTTTAACTTCCTCAGGCTTGTCCTCACTTGTTGACCAAAAATGAAAATTCTGGGTTTCCGCGAAGCTAATTTCATGCCCCCCAGTTGTTTCAGGCTCTACCTTTTCTTCTTGAGAAACAGGCTTAGCTTCCTTCATCTTTTTCTCAACTTCTTCAATCAGACGTCTCATTTCCTCCTCATGTTTATTGACATGGGGCTGGGAAACTTCAGCTGTTTCAGAAATTTCTTCGTTATTGGCCTGGATTTTAACATCTGGCATGAACGAATCTGTTCCATGGAAGCTTACTTCAGCATCAGATACTTCTACTAATGACTCTTCTTCATTACTATTTGCCTCTTCTTTTTCAGCAGAAATCTGATCTTCGTCGATAATGGTTTCTGGCGTAAAGTTTTCTCCAGCATTCTCTTCTATTTCAGCTTGTATTTCTTGTTGAGCAGGTTCTTCTTCAGAAACAGGTTTAGCTTCGTTATCTGTTGATCTTGTATTTAAAGGCTCTTCTGCTACATTTACAATATTTTCCTCCTGTAATAAAGGAGATACTTCATGGAAACTGATATTTTCTTCGTCGTCAACCTTTTCTTCTTCTTCTTTTTCTGAAGAAATCTGATCTTCATGAATGATTGTTTCCGGTGTAAAGTTTTCTTCTGATTTCTCTGTTTCGGATGGAATCTCTTCTTTTTGTTCGGCAACAGGTTCTGTTACAGTTTCAGTCTTTTGGGTTACCAAAGTTCCTGATTCCAGAGTAGACTCAATATCTATTGTCTCGGAATTTTGCTCATCAAGGAAGTTTTCTTCTCCTTCAAATAAAATTCTGTTTCGTTCACCATTGATATAAATGTGTTTAATCTCCTGTACAGTTGGTAAAACACATGCCGTTTCCTGCTCTTCTGCTGGCTTTTCTACAGAACCGTCCTCTTCTCTTTTGATAGGGAAAGATTTGGTTTTCTGGGCCAATTGAGCAGGCTTTTCAATTGTTTTAGAAGGTTTCTTCTCTTCAGCAACCTCTGGTTTGGCCTCTTGCTTGATCTTTCCGTTGATCAACTGATACAAAATCTTTTTATCAGTAGTATATGCCGCCGTTGTAGAAAGCTCTTTCTGATAATTTTCTTTTTCGTACAGATGGACTCCATACAGGTGAAGCGCCCTGATATTTTGAATATAAGGAAAAGTATGAATCTCTTCTTTCAAAAGACCAAGGTCCTCGGACTGAATATTTTTCGGATTTTTTATTAATTCTAAAACTCTCGGATTCATCTTACCAATTCGCTACAATGTCGTTAAATATCTTATTAATAATTCTATCTGTTACCAGCTTTACCTGCTGGTCTTCGATTTGGCTTAGTGATACATCACTGTTGAAAGCTGCTTCATCGGAATAGGTTCTGTCGAAACTTGCATCCGGATGAATTTTGTTTTCATAATGTACCTTTACTGTAATCGTAAGTTTATTCTGTGCCTGCTGAATCACTCCACCAGAAGGGTTTGTCTGGGTATTGGAACTGATTGTGGTAGGTGTAATGGAATAGTCTGTGATTTCTCCTTCTATCAGGATATCTGGATTTTCTTTGGTTCCTTTCAGAGTTGTTCTCTGAAGGAATCTGTTTTGTATTGCTGTAGAAAACTGTTGGGATAATGCAGGGTTTACAAGGGGTGCATTATTCGGAAATTCATTGATCTGAACGGTTTTTTCATCTGTAAGGGATGATCCCGTAAAGCTGTAACATGAATTTAAAACTCCCAGCAATGCAAAAAGCATTACCGTAAGCAGTGATTGTTTCAGGCTGATATTTTTAATGTTAAAATTCATTTTTAGATCCAATTTCAGTAATTTCATCATACTCAATTTGTTGAATAGCATCTTCATAGGCAAAATAGTTTGCTGTGTATAAAAATGGCAGGGTAAGAAAAATTCCTATTCCGCAGGCAACAATACCAATCTGTGCTAGAATACTTACTACTAATGAGAAAAGAAAAATTGACAATAGATTCCCTTTGGTCATTACTTTTGAAATATTCCAGGCTTCTTTTATTTCTTTAACTCCTTTAAGACTTATTAATGGAATGATATAAAAACCTTTCAATACGAAGTAATATATCGCAGCAATCAATAAGAACATGTAAGGAAACACAAAAAGAGTTACCATCGGATTGGGTTGATTACCCTCTGACATTGCCCCCGATACACCCAATACAGCAAATAAAGGAATGTAAAGCAGTAAAACGCCTCCAAAAACAATGAGCTGCAGCATAAAGTAAGGCATGAAGTCTTTAAAATCAAAGATATCTCCGGGACTTGCCGGCTGATTTCTGTTCAGCCTTTGAAGGTATTTATATAAATTACCCATCGCTAATAGTCCGCAGAACGGAATAATCGACATGATAAAGCACACTAAAAATGCTACAAATATATTCCCGAAATCTTTCTTTAAAAGTTCGACCCCTTTATTAATATATTCTCCGAGTTTAAAATTGATTGGCTTAGGTTTTAAATTTACTTTCATTATTTATGTTGTGCTAATCTTCCAGGTTATATTGTTTTATTTTTCTGTATAAAGTTCTTTGTGAGATTCCCAATTCATCTGCAGCTCTGTTTCTGCGACCTTTATGCTTCTCCAGCGCCTTGATAATCAAATCCTTCTCGTTATTCTGAAGAGAAAGTGACTCCGGTCTGTTTTCTTCCACTTCGATATCCTCGATATCTTCATAGCTGTCATCAGGTGTTGACATAATCGTAGGGGTCTGAACTACCGGTGTGTCATTATTATTTTCAAAATAGACTAAAGATCCGGAATTTACCTGTGGCTGATTTTCAGGAGTATAAATCCTGTTGATCAGGTTTTTCTCATGGCTGCTCAGATCTGCCGTTCCTCTGTTCTTAATCAATTCCGAAGTTAAGGATTTTAAATCATTAATATCATTCCTCATATCGAACAGAATTTTATACATGATTTCTCTTTCACTTCCAAAATCATTCTGTTTAGGAGTATTCTGAGTGCTCACTACCATGGGAAGGTGTGTTTCCATCGGAATATACTCGGCAAGTTTCTCAGCAGTGATATTTCTGTTTCTTTCCACAACAGTCATCTGCTCTACTAAGTTTCTTAATTGGCGGATGTTACCAGGGAAGGAATAACTTTCTATATAATGAACAGCGCTCTGCTCCAGTTCCAGCTCCGGCATTCTGTACTTTTCTGCAAAATCTATCGCAAACTTTCTGAACAGCAGATGAATATCTCCTTTTCTTTCTCTCAAAGGCGGCATATCAATCTGAACGGTATTCAACCGGTAATATAAATCCTCACGAAATCTTCCGTCATGGATTGCCTTCATCATATTAACGTTGGTAGCGGCTACAATTCTCACATTGGTTTTCTGTACCTGTGAAGACCCTACTTTCATAAATTCCCCACTTTCCAGTACTCTCAAAAGGCGCACCTGCGTCTGTAATGGCAGCTCTCCTACCTCATCCAAAAAGATTGTTCCGCCGTCTGCGACTTCAAAGTACCCTTTTCTTGTTGCTGTAGCACCTGTAAAAGCTCCTTTTTCGTGCCCGAACAGCTCAGAATCTATGGTTCCCTCCGGAATTGCTCCACAGTTGACCACAATATAAGGCTGATGTTTTCTTTTGGATTCTGAATGGATAATTTTCGGAATAAATTCTTTTCCCACACCACTTTCTCCTATCACCAGGACAGAAATGTCTGTAGGTGCTACCTGAATAGATTTTTCCAGGGCCCGGTTGAGTGCCGGAAAGTTCCCTATAATTCCGAAACGGTTTTTTATGTTTTGTAACTCGTTGCTCATAAGTAAATTTTTGATTATTGATTTAATGTTACTCTTCTACAGCTCTTCAATCTCTTTTCTGTAGACTTTGTTGAAATGATGAGTGTAGACATCTTTCATCGTCTTTCCTTCATCATACGTTTGCAGGGCTAACATTTTTAAATCTAAATAATCTTTGTTTCTGATCTTAGAAACTTTACTCTTAAAGTATATATTCTCGGCAAAGTTGTATTCTTTGCTTTGTTTTTCAAAATTTTCCAGGGCTTTGTCATACCTTCCCAGCTCGAAATAAGTAACTCCCAGCTGGTAATGATCAAACATTCCCTTCACATAACCTCTGGTTGCCAGAAGTCTTTCTATAATTCCCGCTGCTTTTCCTTTCTGGCCTAATGCACTGTAGGACATAGCTCTTACTACATCCAGGTTATAGTCTCCGTTTTGAGATCTTCCTAAGTCTTTGGGATAATATTTTTTTAAACCTTCTAAATCCTGAATTGCCCCTTTATAGTCTCTCAAAAACTGGAACTTGGTCCAACCTCTGTAACCAAGGTGCATTTGGGGGTCTAAGGCAACTGCTTTATCAATTAAAATTTTCCAGGTTACAAAATCTCCGTTTTTAAGATATGGAACTGCTTTTTCCATATAAGCACGGGAGAAATCAGGACACAGCTCAATGGCTTTATCAAAACCCTCCTGAGATTCTGCGAAACCTTGTAAATTTGAAGCCCAGTTGTATAACTCACACGCTTTTTTGCAGTTCTCACCCTCTACTGCATTACAGTTGACCTGTGCAATAGTATTGGTGTAAACGATAAGTAACAAAAAGCTAAGGTAATACCTCTGAAACTTTTCCATTTTCAATTTTATAGGTTAAATACTGATAATAATCTACTTTTAAACCTTTTATCTCTTTTGGCATCCAGCCATCGAGTGATTTTATAAACTGCAGCAGTTTATTTTCTAATTCTTCATCCAGTACAGTATCTTTCAGATCCGGGCTCATATGCTGTAATCTGAAGAATCCTGTCTTTCCTTCACAATTTACTAAAAATCTTACGGTAATATAACCGTTGATTTTCTTTTCAGAAGATATATTTATATTATTCCGCTGTTCTCCCTAAAAGCGTGCCTTGTGTATTATCATAGACAAAAACGTTCACAATGTCACCTATTTTCTGACCTTCAAGCTGATCGAAGACACATACTGCATTCTGAGAATTTCTTCCTTTCCATTGGTTTTTGTTTTTCTTGGAAATTCCTTCAATCAGAATCTGGTGTGTTCTTCCCACATAAGATTTCATTCTTTGTTTTGAAAGTTCACCCTGAAGAGCAATAACCTCAGCAAGACGTCTCTGCTTCACATCGGCAGGAATATTATCTTCCATTTTCTTATGAGCCGGAGTTCCCGGTCTTTCTGAGTACGCAAACATATAACCGTAGTCATATTCCACTTCTCTCATAAGGCTTAGGGTATCCTGGTGATCTTCTTCTGACTCATTACAGAATCCAACGATCATATCCTGAGAAAAGGACACATCAGGAACAATTTCTTTCGCTTTTTTAATCAGATCCAGATATTCCTCACGGGTATGCTGTCTGTTCATTGCTTCAAGCATGTTATTGCTTCCGCTTTGTACAGGGAGGTGTACGTATTTACAGATGTTGTCATGCTTTGCCATCATTTTGAACACATCCAGACTCATATCCTGTGGATTTGAAGTAGAGAATCTGATTCTCAGTTCAGGAACGGCTTTAGCTACCAAATCAAGAAGCTGGGCAAAATCAACTGCTGTTGCTTTCTGCATTTCAGAAGCTTTGGCAAAATCTTTTTTCGGACCTCCTCCATACCAAAGGTAAGAGTCTACATTTTGTCCTAAAAGGGTAATTTCTTTGTATCCGTTGTTAGCAAGATCTTTACATTCATCTATAATTGAGTGTGGATCACGGCTTCGTTCTCTTCCTCTTGTAAAAGGCACTACGCAGAATGTACACATGTTATCACAACCTCTAGTAATGGTAACAAAAGCTGTAACACCGTTTCCGCCCAGACGAACAGGATTGATATCTGCATAAGTTTCTTCTTTGGAAAGGATTACGTTAATTGCATCTCTTCCATCGTCAGTTTCTTTTAAAAGATTAGGTAGATCTCTATAAGCATCCGGACCTACAACAAGGTCAACCAATTGTTCTTCTTCCAGGAATTTGGTTTTTAATCTTTCCGCCATGCAGCCTAAAACGCCCACCGTCATATTCGGTTTTTCTTTTTTCAGGTTTTTGAATTGGGAAAGACGCATTCTTACGGTCTGTTCTGCTTTTTCTCGGATGGAACATGTATTTAAAAGAATCAGGTCTGCTTCTTCTACCTTCATTGTTGTATTGTATCCTTGTTCATTAAGGATGGATGCAACAATTTCAGAGTCAGAGAAATTCATCTGACAGCCATAGCTTTCTAAAAACAGTTTTTTAGAATTCTCCGGTCTTTCAGCAATGGCAAAAGCTTCGCCCTGTTTCGTTTCGTCTATATATTTTTCCTGCACGATAATCAATTTAAGGCCCGCAATTTTAAATTACGAACAAATAAGTTTGCAAAGATACAAAATATTGTGACAGATTGTCAGCGCTATTATTTTAACAAAATCATAAAGTTACACGCATAGTGTAAGTGGATGTTATCGGAACACTGCGAAAAGATTCCGGCTGCCATTTTTCGGTAATTTGTCCTACAGCTTTCATTACCTTGTTTTTAATATCATCCTGTAAATCATCAGGTTGTATTATAATATCTTGTAAAAAACCTTCCTGATTAACTTTAAATCGTATTTCAGCTGTTACTCCATCAGCATTTCTGATATTCTGGTTTTTCAGATTAATGAGCAGACGGTTTCTGAATTCTCCCATTCCTCCTGGAAATTCAGCAGATTTTTTTAATCCCTGTGTAGTATAATTTTCTTTAAAGTTGTCAAAATAATCGATCGGATAGAATATGATGGAAACATATTTCTGTACATCCGCACCTTTTTCCATTTTTTAAGTTTATTTATTTCATTGAGAGCCTTTACAAATACAGCGGTAGGGCAATTATCAGAAAGAGTTTTATTAATAATTTTAGCCTGTCCCTTTTCGATTTCAAGTTCAGCCAGAAACATTTCAGACATTCTGTTATTGCAGTGTTCTGAATGACTTTCAATCAGAACTGTATTCAAATCTTTATAAAACTGGACAGCACCTCCTTTATAAGGGTTCATATCTCCCTGAAGCAGATCAAATGTCTGCGCTTTGCCCATAGCACAAACCAGCATCAATCCAAGTAGTTGTAGAGTTTTCTTAATCATAATCATAGCTGAGATTATCAAATCTGATTTTCAGTATTGTTTTTGTAATCAAAAGTTACTTTTTCATCTGCTAATCAATATCTGCTGACATTGAAGAGAAGTTCATTTTAACTTTAATCTGTGAAGCTACAGGCTGCCCGTTACAAGACGCCGGAGTCCAGTTTTTCTTTATTCTTCTTACGACATACTGCATGTCATCAAAAAAAACTTCGCTGTTCTGTACTTTGGGCATTCCCTTCACATCCACAACTTTTCCTTTGTCATCAAGCACTAAAGTAAATGTAAAATCTCCCGTCAGCGCATAGAAATCTGAATTCAGATAAGCATAAATATACTTGTTGAGGATATCTTTGTAAGCTGCAACTCCACCTTCATAAGCAGCCGGTTTAAAATCATTACATTTCACGGCAACCTGCATAAAAGGCTCTTTAATATCTATTTTTAAAAGGTTTTTATTACTTTCTCTTATGAAGGAATCATCCCGTTCTTCCTGATCCTGTGCAAATGAAAAAGTCCCTGCACACAAAGCCAAAAATAAAAGTACTGTTCTCATAATTTTGTTTCCTAATAATAAGCAAAGGTAAATATTTAGCTTATTTATAAAAAAGAAAAACTTCACGCAAAGCATGAAGTTTAAAATACGAATATGGTAAATACAAGATTTACTTTGAAGCCTTACAAGAGACCTTTAATGTGTTTATAATTGCTTTTCACTGTTTCAAAAACCTCATCCATTTTACCTCCAAGCATCAATTGAGCCATAGATTTGGTCATTCCCATAATCTGATCAAATTCAATTTTAGGAGGAAGAGCCAATGCATTGGGATTGGTAAAGATGTTCAGAAGATAAGGCCCGTTGTGATCTAAACATTCTTTGATCGCGCTTTCCACTTCCTCGGGAAGGTGTACATTTTTCCCTGGATATCCCATTGCATGAGCTACCATGGCAAAGTCCGGATTAATCATATCGGTTTCATTATCGGGCATTCCGCCGACTTCCATTTCCAGTTTTACCATTCCAAGGGTCCTGTTATTGAACACGATTAGTTTTACGGGTAGTTTATACTGAAAAATAGTCGCCATATCTCCTAATAGCATCGATAGGCCTCCATCTCCACACATTGCTATAACTTGCTTTTCCGGATGGGCTAAAGCTGCTCCGATTGCCATTGGCATTGCATTAGCCATTGATCCATGATTAAATGAGCCAAGCATTTTTCTTTCTCCCGTTCCTGTAATAAACCGGGCGCCCCAAACACAGCACATTCCGGTGTCTACGGTAAAAATAGCATCTTTTTTGGCCAGTTTATCTAAGGTATGTGCCACATATTCCGGCTGGATAGCATTCTCTTTTCCAAAATCTTTTACATATTCTAACTGACCTTCTTTTACTTTTTCATAAAATGCCAGTTGCTCATTCAGAAAGTGAACATCTGTTTTTTCTTCTAATAAAGGGAGTAATGCTTTTATTGTTTCTTTGATATCTCCTGCAAGACCTAATTCCAGTTTTGCCCTTCTTCCCAATCTTTCCGGACTTTCATCTATCTGTACAATTTTATTTTTTACCGGCATAAACTTCTGGTAAGGAAAATCAGTCCCCAAAAGAAGAACCAGATCTGCTTCGTGCATTGCATGATATGCTGATGGAAATCCCAACAGCCCGGTAAGTCCCACTTCATTAGGATTATTAGGCTGAATTGCCATTTTTCCCCGGAATGAATATCCTACAGGCGCTTTTAATAGTTTAGACAATTCTATAACTTCCGCACTTGCTTCACCCGCTCCAACTCCGCAGTACAATGTTACTTTTTTGCTATTATTTACCAATGCTGCCAGCTGTTTCAATTCATCATCAGAAGGTCTTACAACAGGATTGGTTTTAAAGATTTGAGTAGAAGTAGATCCTTCTTCTGCATCCAGCTCAGAAACATCTCCCGGAAGGCCTATTACGGCAACTCCTTTTTTGGAAATAGCATGCTGAATAGCCGTCTGCACAGTTCTCTGCACCTGCTCCGGACGGGTAATCATCTGATTATAGTAACTGCAGTCATCAAACAGTTTTATTGTATTGGTTTCCTGAAAGTAATCCATTCCCATCTCATCACTGGGAATCGTAGAGGCAATAACCAGCATAGGAACATGAGAGCGGTGTGCTTCATACACTCCATTGATAAGATGAACATGTCCCGGGCCGCAACTCCCTGCACATACTGCCAGGCCATCCAGTTCGGCTTCTGCAGCAGCTGCATAAGCTCCCACTTCTTCGTGCCGCACATGAATCCACTGGATACTGCTTTTTTTAACAGCAACATTCAGATGGTTGAGACTGTCGCCAGTTACTGCATAAATTCTTTTCACATTGGCATTTTCGAGCATTTCAACAATCTGCTCTGCTATGTTTTTGGCCATAATTATTCTATTTTGGTGGTTGTTTTTGGTGAAAAATAGTATTTAACAGGGATAATAATGCCCCTATCTCTATCAAATTTAGCTAATAAAATTGGAACTTTCATCCGATTTCAATGTTAAAAACTTGTAATTTAATTTTGAATTTTCTTTCTACTTACCCCTCAAACAAATTGATTAAAAAACAAAACAGCCACCCAAAAAGGTGGCTGTTTATATCGTATCACTTAAGTTTACATTACTATTTCAATCTGATTTCTCAACAGATCTTCAAATTCATCTCTTTTACGGATCAAATGTGCTTTTCCGTCTAAGAATAGTACTTCTGCAGGTTTTAATCTTGAATTGAAGTTTGAACTCATTTCAAAACCATAAGCTCCAGCATTGTGGAAAGCAAGAATATCTCCTTCTCTCACTTCGTTCAGTTTTCTGTCCCAGGCAAAAGTATCGGTTTCACAAATGTTTCCTACTACCGTATAAATTCTTTCAGCACCTTTTGGATTGGATAAGTTCTCGATCATGTGGTAAGAATCATAGAACATTGGACGAATCAGGTGATTGAATCCGGAATTCACACCCACAAAAACAGTAGCCGTTGTCTGCTTGATCACATTAGCTTTCACCAATAAATACCCGCTTTTACCAACCAAGAATTTTCCAGGTTCAAACCATAATTCGAATTTTTTTCCTGTAGATTTTGAAAACTCAGAAATTACTTTTTCTACTTTTTTACCTAATGTTCTCACATCAGTTTCTTCTTCACTATCCTGATAAGGAATTTTGAAACCACTTCCCATATCCAGATATTTCAGGTTCGGGAAATGTTCAGAAAGTTCCAACATAATCTCCAGAGCCTGCAGGAATACATCAGGATCTTTGATCTCACTTCCTGTATGCATGTGAAGACCTTCCACATTCAGGTTTGTACTTTTCATCACTCTTTCAATGTGACGAACCTGGTGGATAGAAATACCGAATTTACTGTCGATATGCCCCGTTGAAATTTTGTAGTTTCCTCCGGCAAAAATATGCGGATTGATTCTTACCAAAATAGGATATGAATTTCCATATTTATTACCGAACTGCTCAAGAATAGAAATGTTATCAATATTTATATGAACTCCGAAAGTCATTGCTTCTTCTATTTCAGCAAGATCAACACAGTTGGGAGTAAACAAAATCTTTTCTTTTGAAAATCCTGCCTTTAACCCAAGTTTTACTTCATTAATGGATACACAATCCAAAGAAGCTCCCAGATTCTTGACATACTTAAGGATATTGATGTTTGTCAACGCCTTCGCTGCATAGAAGAACTTTGTATGTTTTAAAAAAGAAGATGTAAGTTTTTCGTATTGAACTTTGATGGATTCCGCATCATAAACATACACCGGGGTGCCAAACTCATTGGCAATCTTTAATAATTCTTTTGAATTCATAATTTCATTTTAACATAAAAAAAGGCAGATTCTTATAAAAAGAGCCTGCCGCATTGATTATTTTTTATGCAAGACAACTCTTTTAAATATTCCAAACCTTAGAGAACCTTACAGCTCCCTTTTTTCCAGTTTTAATTTGTTTAAAATTTTGCATTGCTTCCATTTATTTTTTGCAAAAATACTATTTATTTTTTATTTTTCGAAAATTGATTTTAAAAGCACCTTCTTTCAGATCAACTTATAAAGTGTTAATTCCTATATCATTTCGGTAAAGGCAGTGTTTCAAAATCGCTGCGAAGGAGTGCCAGCTGCAGTTCATTATTCAGATCTGTGGAAGATAACGGCAGGTCAATTTTTAATTTAGCCAGCTTACTTAAAGTCTGAATTTGGGTAAACAGTTCATAGAAACCAAATGAAACCACTTTCCCGTTTTCTATAATTAAAAATAATTTTTCCCCCAGTTTTCTTCCTGGTCCCAGCCAAAGTTCATTTCTTTTTCTGAATTCAATTTTCTGTTTCAATACTGAAAAATCTTTAAAATCTTCCTGAGAACCAATAAACTGAACCGCTTTTGTTCCTTGCGTAAATGATCTGAATTTTAAAACCGGTTTTTCGGTTTTATTGAGTGTATTTTTCTCAACTATATATTTATTGTTCCTGAAATACAATCCGAAAGGCAGTACTTCTTTCTTTTTAATATTTTTGGAGTTCAGGATCAGCTTAGCAATAATGTCTGTTCCGGTAAGCTCAAAATTAATCTGCTCAACATCTTTCTGAATCTGTTCCCATTTTTTTGATTTCGAATTGAAAACTTTTTTTGAAAACTTGTTGATATCCTGAACATAATCTGAGAACATAATCCGTCCCGCTTCATCCTGAAAATAGACAAAGCCTTTATCGTTGGGAAGATCCTGAGTAAGCTCTTTGATCTTGTTGATATAGGTTTTTGCATTAGACTCATCATGTTGTTTCTGAATGATCTCATTTTCAGTATCTTTTGAAATCAGAAGTTTGAAAAGTTCTAATGTAGCTCTTGCATCACCTTCAGCCCTGTGATGATTGGTCAAAGGAATTCCCAGAGATTTCACCAGTTTTCCCAGTGAATAACTTACCTCATCAGGAATCAGTTTCTTAGCCAACGGAATTGTATCTAAAGTATTGGTTTTGAAGTCATATCCAAGCCTTTTGAATGACTGACGAAGCATTCTGTAATCAAAATCAATATTATGACCTACCAGGGTTGTATTTTGAGTTATTTCGATAACCCTCTTGGCAATTTCATGAAATTTCGGAGCAGTTTTGACCATTTTTGGGGTAATACTGGTCAGTTTCTGTACAAAAGGGGTAATATCTCCTTCAGGGTTTACCAGAGAAATAAACTGGTCAGTAATTTTCTGACCATCATATCTGTAGATGGCGATATCGATAATGCATTCATTTCTATAACCTGCACCATTACTTTCTATATCTATAATTGAATACATTGAATGTGTGTTAACTGCTGTTTTGTCATTTATATTTAAAACCAAAGCTTATTCCCCGATAAAATCTGGTTCTATTTTTTACTGTTATGTAAAGATAACCTGCTAAAATAACAAAAAATATAGCAAAATATAGCAGGTTATCCTTCAAAATTATCTTCTTCTGCCTCCCAGACCAAACATTCCGAGAATAGCTTTTGCTCCTTCTCTCATTAATGTAGAAGTAAAAGTACGGCCGGCTTTACTCTGCAATACCTGTTCAAACATTCCTGGTTCTTCTTTTACCGGTTTTGTCTTTTGAGTAGGCGCTGGATTTTGTGCTGCCTGTTCCATTCTGTTGGTTAGCATTTCATAAGCTGACTCTCTGTCAATAGGCTGTTCATATTTTGCAACAAGTGCTGATTTTGAAGTCAGATCAGAGATTTCCGCTTCACTCAAAACATCCATCCTTGATTCCGGAGAGATCAGATAAGTGTGTACTAATGGTGTAGGTATTCCTTTTTCATCAAGAGCCGTGACAAATGCTTCTCCAATTCCCAAATTCTGGATCAGGCTGGAAGCATTGTAATATTCTGTGGTAGGGTAATTTTCAACGGCCTTGGAAATTTCTTTTTTATCTTTTGCTGTAAAACCTCTTAATGCATGCTGAATCTTTAATCCTAATTGAGAAAGTACATTTTCAGGGACATCACCAGGAATCTGAGTAATAAAATAGATCCCTACTCCTTTGGAACGGATCAGTTTTACCATTGTTTCAATTTGTGAAAGAAGTGCTTTGGAAGCTTCATCAAAAATCAGGTGTGCTTCATCTATAAATAACACCAGCTTTGGTTTGCCACTATCTCCTTCTTCAGGAAACGTCATATAAATTTCTGCAAAAAGCGAAAGCATAAACGTAGAAAAAAGCTGTGGTTTATTCTGAATATCTGATACTCTTAAAATATTGACCACTCCTTTTCCGTCCCTTGTTTCCAGTAAATCATGAACATCAAAGCTTAATTCACCGAAGAATCCTGCCGCTCCCTGTTGTTCCAACGCGACAATAGATCTTAAAATTGTTCCAAGAGATGCTGATGCAATGGACCCGTAATTCGCTGCAAGCTCGGCTTTTCCTTGCGCATTATCCGTCACATACTGCAGTACTTTCTTCAAATCATTAAGATCAATCAACGGAAGCCCTTTATCATCACAGTATTTGAAGACAATCGACATGATGCTTTGCTGTGTATCGTTAAGTTCAAGGATTTTGCTGAGTAAAACGGGCCCGAATTCTGTAACGGTAGCTCTCAACTTCACGCCTTCACCACCGGAAATACTCATCAATTCTACCGGAAAACTCTGTGGATTGTAAGGAAGCTGTGTTTTAGCATATCTTTCTTCAATAACAGGATTCATTTGGCCTGCTTCTGCAATCCCGGAGAAATCTCCTTTAATATCAAGAACCAAAGAGGGAATTCCTGCATGAGAAAGCTGTTCTGCAAATACCTGTAATGTTTTTGTCTTACCAGTTCCCGTAGCTCCGGCGATAAGACCATGACGGTTAATCGTTTTCAGGGGAATGGTTACATTTACTTCTGTGACCACTTCACCATCCAGCATTCCTTTTCCCAATATAATATGTTCTCCTTTTGGAGTGTATCTCGTGTTTAGTTCTTCAATAAATTGTGTTTTGTCTGCCATCTGATCGCTTTTTTAACTTATAAATATAAAATTTTTGGAGAATATGTAAAGATATTTTCCAATGAACTTATCTTTATTTCTTTGAAAAATAAATTTGTATCTGCATAAACAAATTTTAAACCACATGTATTAACCTGCGAACAATATATGATTTCTAAAGAGAACATGATAAAAAACAGCATTTGCAAATTCACAGGTTGTAAGGCATTCTTTTTGCTGAAAAAGACAATGTATTAAACATCCGTTTAACAAAGTATTGAAAGAAACTATCAATGGGATTTAACATTTCATTTAGAATTTATCTAATACTTTGTATCTTTAACTCATTAAAAAAAGACCCCAATGAAAATTGAACAAATATATACGGGCTGTCTGGCTCAGGGTGCCTATTATATTGTATCAGAGAATGAAGCAGTCATTATAGATCCTTTAAGAGAAGTAAAACCTTACCTGGATCGTCTGGAAAAAGATAATGTCACTTTAAAATATATTTTTGAAACTCACTTCCATGCAGATTTTGTATCAGGCCATTTGGATTTAAGCAAGAAAACAAGTGCTCCGATTGTATATGGACCTACTGCTGCTCCTGAATTTGAAGCAATTATTGCCGAAGACAATCAGATTTTTGAGATCGGAAAAGTAAAAATAAAGGTAATGCACACTCCCGGACACACCATGGAAAGCAGCACTTATCTTTTAATAGATGAAAACGGTATTGAAACTGCAATTTTTACAGGTGACACCTTATTTTTAGGAGATGTCGGAAGACCAGATCTTGCACAGAAAGCAACCAATCTTACCCAGGAAGACCTTGCGGGAATTCTATACGACAGTCTTCAGAACAAAATTATGCCTTTGGATGACAGCATTACCGTTTATCCTGCTCACGGGGCAGGTTCTGCCTGCGGAAAAAACATGCAGAAGGAAACGGTAGATATTTTAGGAAACCAAAAGAAGACGAATTATGCGCTTAATCAACCCGATAAAGCCTCTTTCATCAGAGAGGTTCTTGATGGTTTAACAGCACCACCAAAATATTTCGGAATGAATGTCGCATTAAACAAAGGTGGATATGAAAGTCTGGATGTTGTAATGAACAAAGGATTACAACCTGTAGCGCCGGAAGATTTTGAGGCACTGGCTGAAGAAACCGGAGCATTAATTTTAGATACAAGAGGAGCGGCGGACTTCCATAAAGGATTTGTTCCTAACTCTATCAATATAGGATTGAAAGGTGATTTCGCCCCATGGGTAGGAAATCTTATCGTGGATGTAAAGCATCCTCTATTACTGGTAGCAGATGAAGGAACCGAGGAAGAAGTAATTACCAGACTAAGCAGAGTAGGTTTTGATAATGTAGTAGGTTATCTGGAAGGAAGTTTTGAAGGCTGGAAAAATGCAGGTAAGGAAACTGATGAGATCAAAAGAATTACCCCATCTGAGTTTGCTGAACAGTTTACAGAAGATGCAAAAGTAATTGATGTAAGAAAACTGACTGAATATTCTGCAGAGCATATTGACAACGCTTATAACAGGCCACTGGATACGATCAGTGACTGGGCCCGCACTATGGATGATTCGGAACATTTCTTTCTTCACTGTGCAGGCGGATACAGAAGTATGATCGCAGCAAGCATCCTTAACTCACACGGAATCAGAAACTTTACCGAAATAGAAGGAGGTTTTAACGGCATCAAAAAGACGGAAAAATTCCCGACTACAGATTTTGTATGCCAATCTAAAACGTCATAAGATCATGAAGATACAGTTTTTTGGGCTTGCTTTAGCAATGGCTTTTACGCTAAGTGCCTGTAAAACATCTCATACCGCTTTCACACCCAAAGCTAACATCAAAGAAGTAGTCAATAGCTCTGATGTAACATTGGTGGATGTCAGAATTCCGGAACAGTATGCTGCAGGAACAGCAAAAAATGCTGTCAACATACCATTAGCAGAGCTTCAAAGCAATATAGAAACCTTGAAAGGTAAAAAAGTTGTTGTGTTCTGTAATAAAGGAGTTCAGGCAGATCAGGCTATGGAAATTCTGAAGAAAAACGGAGTGGAAGCCTATGATGGTACAAGCTGGAAGAATGTAAAAGCAATCCAGGACGAAACAAACAAAAAAGTAAACTAATAAAACCAAAACTATGTCACAAAAATTTCAGGAAATCATTGATTCCGAAAGGCCTGTACTGATCGATTTTTTCGCAACATGGTGTCAGCCTTGTAAAGTACAGTCTTCAGTATTAAATACGGTAAAGGAGAATGTTGGCGAAGAAGCAAGAATCATCAAGGTAGATGTAGACCAATATCCTGCATTAGCAGCTCAATATGGAGTGCGCGGAGTTCCTACTCTTGCCATTTTCAAAAAAGGAGAACTATTATGGAAAGAAAGTGGTGTACATGATGTGAATACACTCACTAATCTTCTCCAGCAATATGCTTAGATAAGGACCAAAATAAAGGCTGAAATTCAAATGAATTTCAGCCTTTATTTTTTATTACAATTGAATAGAGAAACTATCCCGGTCATTTAAAAACTGAAAATGGGTTCTGAAATCTTTCAATTCATCTATATTTAGTTCTGCGGACACAAGATTCCCTTGTTTTTCAGAAATTTCTTTTCCGTCTGCAAAGAAGCAGTGAGAACTTTCCTGATAAAACAAATTGTTTCCATCAGTTCCAATTCTGTTTAAGCCAAATACAAAAGATAAATTTTCAATAGCCCGGGCTTTTAGCAAATGTTCCCATGCTCCTACTCTTTTCTCGGGCCAGTTGGCCACATATAAAATAGCATCGTAGTCATCATTGTTTCTGGCAAAAACAGGAAAACGAAGGTCATAACATACTTGAAGCAGAAATCGTATTCCCTGATACACAACAACTACCCGCTCTTTTCCAGGTGTATATACTTTATCTTCTCCTGAAAAAGAGAACAGATGCCGTTTATCATAAAAAGAAACTTCACCACCCGGCCGTACGAAATACATTCTGTTGTAAAAGTTTCCGTTGTGTTCTACCGGAGCACTTCCACAGAATGCTGCATTTTTATCTTTTGAAAGTTTCTTCAAAAATTCCAGTGATTCATTATTTCTGTCCGAAACTTCAGAAGCGTCCATACAGAAGCCAGTAGAAAACATTTCGGGTAGAAGAAACAGATCCGCTTCCACATTATGAAGCTCATTTTCTATGAGTTTAAAATTCTCAGCTTTATTTTTCCAGATGATATCTAAATTAAGCCCTACAACTTTCATCTTTTATTCTTTTTAAATTATTTCAAATCTGAAGTATAAAAATACGCCTTTTATCATTACAAAAAGAAAACTCTCAGGAGAATTCAACTGCAGAAAAACAGTGTCTCCTTCTCCAATATCAAACAATATTTCATAATAATTTATTAAAGTCTTTCATTTTTATAATACGGATTCTCTTTCGGTTTCATTTTTGATAGAGATATTTTTTATTACTATCCTTAAAAATTTAAAATTTATGAAGAAATTGTTTTTTATGGTGACGATTTTCTTTTTTGGGGCCATGGCTAATGCTCAGGCCTGGACGGGAAAAGGGGATCAGAAAGTACAACTGGGGCTGAGTGCCTGGGGATATGGAACCGGAGTAACGGGAACCTACGACTATGGGCTCAATAAACTTATTTCAGTAGGAGCCGGAATCAACGGCTATTTTGACAATTATAAAAACAACGATAAGGATAATCGTGTTTTTGTTTTCGGGAGACTGAACTTTCATTTACAGGAAGCACTGAACCTTCCCTCAAAATGGGATATCTACCCTGGTGTAGACCTTGGAGTTCTCGGAAGAGACTTCGGAGTTGGCGCTCACATTGGAGCCCGTTATTTCTTCACAGAGAAAATAGGGGTATTTGCAGAAGTAGGTAATAATGGCAGTCTGGGTGTTTCTTTCAATTTATAATCAAATCGTCTTTAAATATGACAAAGCTTCTCGTTTCGGGGAGCTTTTTTATTTGGCATAGTTTTGATAATTGTTACCTTTGCAAATTAAAATCTAAAATTTATTAATGGAAATAGCAATCAAACTTTTTCAGTTCATTCTGAGCATCTCTATACTTGTGCTTCTTCATGAGCTTGGGCATTTTTTACCGGCAATATGGTTCAAGACCAGAGCAGAGAAGTTTTTCCTGTTTTTTGATCCTTACTTCTCCATATTCTCCATGAAGAAAATCAACGGGAAATGGCAGTATAAGTTTTTATCAAAGAACCTGCCGGATTCTGAAGTAATAGAGGTAAACGGAAAGAAGGAAGAAGTTCCTATCGATATATCAAAACTACCGGACAATGACTGGAGAAAACATCCTGAACAAACCAAATACGGAATTGGATGGCTTCCTTTCGGAGGGTATGTAAAAATTGCAGGAATGGTGGATGAAAGTATGGATACTGCCCAAATGAAAAAGCCGGCAGAACCATGGGAATTCAGATCGAAACCGGCTTGGCAGAGACTTATTATTATGCTGGGTGGAGTTACGGTTAACTTTTTCCTTGCATGGTTGATCTATAGCTCTTTATCATTCTTCAACGGAGAAACCTATACAGATATCACGAAATTCGACAATGGTATTGAAGCGACTTCAGCAGGAAAGAAAATGGGATTCCAGAATGGTGACAAAATCATCAGCGTAGATGGAAAACCTGCAGAGAGACTTGAAAATACATCAATCAATATTCTTTTAGGAGACAATGTTACCGTAAACAGAAACGGCCAGGAAGTTACTTTCCCGGTAAATGCTGACGGTGTTGCAGATGTTCTTAAGCAGAGAGAAGCAAAATTGTATATCACTCCAAGAGTTTCTATGGTCATTGATTCATTGGCAACTCCTTCTTCTCAGGCATCAGGTCTTGCGAAAGGAGATAAAATTGTAGGAATCAACGGTAAAAAAGCGGCATTCTTTGATGAAGTAAGCACTCTTCTAAGTGAAAATAAAGGTAAGACGATTACTGTAGATGTTGAAAGAAATGGGGCTTTGCAGACATTACCAGCAGTTTCTGTTGATAAAAACGGAAAACTAGGGGTAGCAATTGATACAAAAAACATCGCAAAAGCTGTTGTAACAAATAAAAAATACTCTTTTGGGGAGGCTATTCCAAGAGGATTTACCAGAACTATTGAAGCATTAACTACCCAGGTTAAGCAGTTCAAAATCATGTTCAACTCTAAAGTTCAGGGGTATAAAAATGTAGGAGGTCCTATTGCGATTGTAAAGAATATGCCTGTAGATAAAGATGCAGACGGAAACTTTAAGATCAACTGGGTTGCTTTCTGGAGCTTTACAGCAATGTTCTCCGTATGGTTGGCATTCCTGAATCTTATTCCTATTCCGGGACTTGATGGCGGACACGTTTTATTTACTTTATATGAAATTATTGTAGGAAAACCGGTTCCACAGAAGGTTTTGGAAAACGCACAAATGATTGGAGTTATCTTCCTGTTAGGATTGATGTTACTGATCTTCGGAAGCGACATCTTCAAGGTGTTTACAGGGAAATTATAATTTTTTTAGAAATTTTTATAAAAATATTTGTAAGGTATAAATATTCGTCCTATATTTGCACCACTTAAAACAAAGGACATTCCTCCTTAGCTCAGTTGGTTAGAGCATCTGACTGTTAATCAGAGGGTCGCTGGTTCGAGCCCAGCAGGAGGAGCAAAAAGACTTACAGAAATGTAAGTCTTTTTTTTGTGCTTTCATCTGAAGATATCATTTAAAAAGATAGATATTTGTAACTTACCTTAAGTTTTTATGAACTATTTATTTGTTTTACGGAATATCACCCACCATTTCGGGTATTTTCATGTAACGATTTCCCCAATAATCCGACTATTCTTACTTAAGGAATTATAGAATTTGAGAAATTAACATCTTATAAATACTTCTCTAATAACTTGCATCTAAAAAAAATAACAAAACCAACATTATTGTATTTTATAAATACCTTATTATACCATGAAGAAAACTATTATTTCGTTATTAACAGCATTTTCTATTATAGGGATTTCAGCACAGGAAAAGTCTTATTTTTTATCAAGCCCCTCATTGAGTCCGGATGGCAAGACAGCCTATTTCTCTTATGACGGCGATATCTGGAAAGTAGATTCAAATGGTGGAAACGCTTCAAGAATTACAGCCCTTGACGGAGAAGAAATCAATCCCCGCCTTTCACCGGATGGAAAATGGCTTGCATTCAGTTCTAACCAATATGGAAATTATGATGTGTATGTAATGCCTGCAGAAGGGGGAACGATCAAGCAGCTAACCTTCCACACCGGAAGAGACGAAATGGAAAGCTGGGCATGGGACAGCAAAACCATTTATTTTACTTCCAGCAGAAATAATAATTTTGGCAGTTTTAAAACTACAATTGAAGGAAAAACACCACAAAAGCTTTTCAGTAATTATTTTAACAACACCAATGGACTTGTAGAAACGCCGGCGGGAGAATATCTTTTCACCAGCTCTTCAGAAAGTGCCCATCAGGTACAACGCAAGCGCTATAAAGGAGAAAATAATCCTGATATTTTAGGATACAACCCTAAAAGCAATTCTTTCAAACAGTACACTAACTATGAAGGAAAAGATTTCAACCCAAGTGTAGATAAAAAAGGTATTATTTACTTTATTTCCGATGAGAATAATGGAGAATACAATCTTTATCAACTCGAAAATAGTAAGAAGGCTTCATTAACCCAATTTGACACTTCTATTAAAAAACCTTTTGTTTCAGCAGACGGATCTAAAGTCATTTTTGAAAAAGATTACCAGCTTTATATTTACGATATCGCTTCAAAAAATGCAAAACCTCTGAATGTAAGCCTGAATACTAATAAAACGCTGGAAAAAGAACAAAACTTCAACGTGGAAAATAATATTTCCTATTATGATGTATCTCCGGATGGTAAAAAAATGGCCTTTATAAGCCGCGGTGTTTTATTTGTATCTGATATTGAAGGAAAATTTGCACAACAGGTTTCTGATGGGAAAGAACGTGCCATGGAAGTAAAATGGTTGAAAGACAACCGTACCCTGCTTTACAGTCAGACCTACAATGGATACCAAAACTGGTTTACTATTCCAGCAGACGGAAAAGGCCAGCTCAAACAATTAACAGAAGATTTACGCAATAACCGAAGCATCACGCTTAATAGCGACCTTTCAAAAGCGGTTTATTTAAGCGGCCGTGATGAAGTAAGATTGCTGGATTTAAAAAATTTCAAATCTACAACGATCGTAAAAGACGAAATATGGGCTTTCCAAAACTCAAGACCTTCTTTTTCGCCAAACAATGAATACGTACTGTTCTCTGCGAAAAGAAACTTTGAACTGGATATTTTCATCTATAATATCAAAAAAGGACAGACGCTCAATCTTACCAATACTGGTGTTTCAGAGGAAGATCCTGTATGGTCTCCAAACGGCAAATACATTTATTTTGCCAGCGATAGAACCAATCCGTCTTATCCTTTAGGCATGCAGAAGTCTAACATTTACCGCATGGCTCTGGACTGGTTTGACGAACCTTTTAAATCTGAAAAATTCGATACTCTCTTTACTGAAGAAAAGAAGGAAACAAAATCTACTGATAAAGCGAAAGATAAAGATAAGAAGGACAAGAAAGAGGAGGACAAGGATAAGGAGAAAAAGGAAGAAAAAGAACCAATAATTAAAGAACTGAAAGTAAATCCTGAAGATACCCTAGACAGAATCGAACTGGTAACCGACCGATATGGATATCAGGATGATCCTGCAGTTTTTGCAGACGAAAAAAAGGAAATTCTATTATTCAATTCTAATCAGGATAATGGGAAAAGACAGTTGTACAAAAAAGTGTTCACAGATTTTGAGCCTGCCAAATCCGAAAAAGTTTTCGATAAAGCAGCGTATTATCTTACCAAAAATGAGAAAAACCTGTTTGCGCTGATAGAAGGTAATATTTATAAAACAACTGTAGCGGCTTTAAAACCTGAGAAAATAAATATTCAATATAGTTTTGATAAAGACCTGGCATCAGAATTTACTCAGATGTTTGCTGAAGCATGGACTGGTGTGGAAGAAAATTTTTATGATGAGAAGTTCCATGGGATTGACTGGAAAGCAAAAAAGGAACAGTATGCCAAATATCTTCCGTATGTACATAACAGAAATGATCTGAGAATTTTATTAAATGATCTTTTAGGAGAGCTTAATTCTTCACACACCGGATTTTCTTCAACCGGAAAAGAAGAAACAATGTACCTGAACTATTTCACTAACGAAACAGGAATTATCTTCAAAAAAGATCAGCCTTACACTGTAGAAAGTATTGTAAGAAAATCTCCGGCTTTCCGCTCAGGAGTTGATATTAAGCCTGGCGACCAGCTGATTTCTGTAAACGGGAAAAAGGTGGATCTAAACGAAAATATCGAAACGTATTTTACAAGCCCCAAAAAACAGGAAGAACTTGTTCTTACTTTTAACCGTGATGGTAAAAATATAACCACCAAAGTACATCCGATTTCTAATGGAGAATTAAAAGGATTGCTTTATGATGATTGGATCTACAACAATCATCAGCGTGTTGATAAGCTTAGCAATAACCGTATTGCCTATTCCTGCATGAAAAATATGTCTACAGATGAGCTGGACCGTTTCCTTCTGGATATGGTAGAACAGGAAAACAGAAAAGACGCTGTAATTCTTGATCTGCGTTACAATACAGGCGGAAATGTTCATGATAAGGTTTTAAATTTCCTTTCTCAGAAGCCTTATTTACAATGGAAATATCGTGAAGGAAAAATGACGACACAGCCTAACTTTGCTCCTTCCGGAAAACCTATTGTACTTCTGATTAATGAAGCTTCACTAAGCGATGCCGAGATGACTGCAGCCGGATTTAAAGCACTAAAACTGGGTAAAATTATTGGCCAGGATACCTATCGCTGGATTATTTTCACTTCAGCTAAAGGTTTGGTAGACGGATCTTCTTACAGACTGCCTTCATGGGGAACGTATACTTTGGACGGACAAAATCTTGAAAAAACGGGCGTGAAACCTGATATCTATGTTAAAAATACCTTTCTGGACCGTCTTCAGGACAATGACCCTCAGCTGGAAAGAGCTGTTCAGGAAATACTTAAGGATTTAAAGAAATAAGAATTAAGAAAATTGCTCTTATTTTTTGCACATATTTTGCTTGATAGGATAAATAATTCTATCAAGCAAAATGCCTTACTTATCAAAGATTTATTTAAAAGATAATCATCCACAAGACTTTCCTTTCAATCTGCCTTTTCTACGCAACGGTTTAGATATAAGGCTAAAAAGCAATGTTACCTTTTTCATTGGCGAAAATGGAATTGGAAAATCCACATTGCTTGAAGCCATTGCAGACCAATGTAATTTCAATGTGGCCGGTGGAAGCCGCAATCATCATTATAATTTTCATAAAACAGAGTCTGTACTGTCAGATTATCCTACTCTTTCCTGGCGTAATAAGACTTCTCAAGGCTTTTTCATGAGAGCAGAAAGTTTTTTCAACTTTGCTACCTATATTGATGAAGTGGCGAAAGAAGATCAAAGAGTGCTGGAAGCCTATGGAGGAAAATCTTTGCACCAGCAATCTCACGGTGAAGCTTTTTTATCATTATTCCATAACCATTTCCAGCATGGTATTTATATTCTTGATGAACCGGAATCTGCTTTATCACCACAAAGACAACTTTCTTTGCTATCCATTATTCATAAATTAGAAAAAACAGGAAAGGCTCAGTTTATAATTTCAAGCCATTCACCCATATTAATGAGTTACCCATCTGCTGAAATTTATGCACTTGATGACAAAATTCAAAAAATCCACTATAAAGAAACAGAGCATTATCAGTTAACAAAGAATTTTTTAGAAGCACCGGAGCGGTATTTTCAACATTTATTTGAAGACCTCTAGATCTAAATAAAAATATTCAGAAATATTTCTTATTGAAATTCAATACATTTAGTCAAAAGTCACCCTGAATAAGGAGAAAGACTTGACTGATATTAATATTCCTATTATATTTGCACCACTTAAAACAAAGGACATTCCTCCTTAGCTCAGTTGGTTAGAGCATCTGACTGTTAATCAGAGGGTCGCTGGTTCGAGCCCAGCAGGAGGAGCAAAAAGACTTACAGAAATGTAGGTCTTTTTTTTGTTTATAATTTTAGCGCAGCAGCAAACAGCATCCCGTTAACACAGTATCTCCCTTACTCTATTAATACCCTGATTATTATCCTTTAAGCATTAAAATTTCTCATTTAATTTTAATAATCACATATATAATTTTTCCTACATTTGCCGTTTTATAGGGTATACTAAAAATATTTTATTTTTTTACCTATTTTTTTTAATAAACTGCATACTTTTTGTTTATGCTAATTGCCTGAAGAAACGAATGATGTTAAACAATAACTCCCAAAAACACTATCTTTTATTTTTTTTCCTGATTCTCTCCAGTTCCGTATGTGCTCAAAACCGAGCCAGTGGCAAGATAGTTGACGAAAAAAGCAATAAAGAACTCAATAAAGTTGATATTTTTATCAACAATGATAAGACTCCATCCCTGACGACAACTTCAGGCAGTTTCACTATTCAGTCAGACAGTATTATCCATCAGTTAAAATTTTCCAGAAAAAGTTACACTACAGAAACACTTGACATTACCCCTGAAAATGCTGAAAATATTTTTGTGCAGCTTTCTCAGGCTAAAGTAAGTGATATTCAGGAGATCGTTCTTCAAAGTGGTAAGACTAAATACAAGAATAAAAAAGAAAACCCTGCTTACGCCATTATGCAAAAAGTTTGGGCACAAAAAAGAAACAATGGGTTAGAAAAGTTTGATACCTACTCGTATAAAGAATACGAAAAAACCCAATTTGACCTAAACAACCTGGACAGTGCTTTCATGAAGAAAAAGATTTTCAATAAACTGGATTTCATTTTCGATTATGCTGATTCCACCGCAAGCGGAAGACTTGGACTTCCTGTTTTCCTGAACGAAGCTGTTTATGAAAATTATGGTAAAAACAAACCAGACAAAGACAGCAAAAGAACATTGGTTGCTCAGAAAACTTCGGGATTCCAGGACAATCAGGTAATTACCGTTTCAGCTAAAAATTTATATCGTGATATTAATATCTACGACAATACCTTAAATTATTTTGATATCGGATTCCAAAGCCCTGTGGGAACAGATGGATTCAGTACATACGACTACAGTCTTATGGATACCATTACTGTTCGTGGTGAGAAAGCCTTTCAGATCAGATATCAGCCTAAAAGAAAAGATATCCTCGCCTTTCAGGGAAATCTTTATATAGATACGGACACCTATGCCGTTTTAGGGGCAACATTAAAGTCAACCCAAAAAATCAATGTCAATTTCGTCAACAGTGTCTATACGCAGGTGGAGTATGACAATCCTGATGAAACGACTTTTCTTCCTAAAAAACTGGTTACAGAATTTGAAATGAGCCCTTTTTCAAAAAAGAAGGGATCTAAAAGTATTATAGCCAAAAGATCGGTAGATTATTCCGAATATGAGTTTAATAAACCTCTTGATCCGAAAGTATTCAAACGCACGGAAGAGGAATATGAAGATAAATTTACCAATAAAGATGATGCCTATTGGACCAAAGCCAGACCTGATACTTTATCTAAAGCAGAACAGGGTGTTTACAGTATGCTTGATCAGCTTCAGCAGACGCCAAAATTCAACCGAATGGTAAAACTGTTTGAGACCCTTGGCTCACGGTATTACAATGCCTTTAAAGGAATAGATATTGGTCCTATTTTCTCTATTTACGGAAGGAATGAAGTGGAAGGGGACAGAATAAGATTAGGAGCAAGAACTTATTTCGGATTGAATGATACCTGGAGGGCTCAGTTTTATACAGCCTATGGTTTCAAAGATCAGCAGTTTAAATATGGAGTGGAGGCAAGATATATGTTCAATAAGCTTAACCGATTTATGATTGGAGCAGGAACCAGCAGAGACATCGTTCAGCTTGGAGGCCAGCTTACATCCGGTGATGGTGTCACTCCACAATCTTCATCTTCCAGTACCTTTTTTGCTAGAGGAGAAAATATTTCTTTGAGTTCTGTAAACAAAACAAGTGTTTTTGCGGCTATTGAACCCTGGAAAAACTTTCAGATAAGAGTGGATGGAGTGATGCAGAGCATTAAATCCGCTATTCCGGAGAAATTCAACCTGATGTATTACAAAGATGGCCGACTAAGGCAAACAGTGAATGACTCACATGTTACCATCAGTTTAATTGCTAAACCAGGCGCTAAATTTTCTCAAACCGGAATTGACCGTTATCAGGCCAGAAACCTGGCACCAACCATTGTTTTAAGATACACCAGAGGTATTGAAGGTTTATTTAATGCCGACTTCAATTATGATAAGCTTCAGTTCATGCTTTATAAGCCGTTTTTGATTGGAAGCATGGGAAAACTGGTAGTAAATTTTGAGGCTGGAAAGAACTTCAGTACAGTTCCTTTAGCATTACAGAATATCATTCCGGCCAACCTTTCATATGGTTTGGTACCGAATACATTCTCTCAGCTTAACTATTATGAATTTGTGACTGATGCTTATACCACGCTTCAGCTGGAACATCATTTTAACGGTAAGATCCTTTCTTATATTCCTTTGATTAAAAAGCTGAAATTCAGGGAAGTAGCATTCATCAGAGGAGCCTACGGAACGCTAAGCGATGCTTCTAAGGCAATCAACGTAGAAGGTTTTAGATACTCAGCGCCAAGCGAACATATTTATTATGAATATGGATTCGGAATTGAAAATATAGGAATCGGAAACATTAGAATTTTCAGGGTAGATTTCAACTGGAGAGGAAATTATCTTGACAGGCCGGATATTTCAAAATTCGGTGTTAAAGCAGGATTCCAGGTAGGATTCTAAACAAAATACAATACAAAAACAGGTTCGGCGGCTTCTTTGAAGCCGCCGAACTTTTATTTTCTAACTCATATAAGATATTAAAAGCATTCGCAAGGTTCTTCTACATCAAGCAGACAACGCATTTTCTGCTCCTTTGTCAGCCCACACCATGTACTACATGATGTAATAGGTTTTGGCGGGCACCATACAGCACCTCCGTTAATACTCTTCAGATTTTTTTTCGTTAATCTCCTTAAATTTTTCATGATTATATTTAGTTTTATTTTGTTGCCTACTCTCTCTGCTTTTCGGCTTCCGCAACGATTTCTAGTTGATTATAAACAAATATATAATTATTTCACTATCATAGGATATTTTTTAAGTTTTTTTAACTCAATATAAAAGCTGAACCCTGTTTAAAGATTCAGTTCTAAAAAATCTCAAAGGGATCTCATTTAATATCATTCAAAACATTCTGTACAGGGCTGAGAAAGTATACAGTGTGATTTTTGCCATGGTGACCATCTGCACCATTCATCACAGGATTGAAACATAGAAGGGCAGACTGCCGCTACTCCTCCGGTTATTTCTTTTAAATTCTTTTTGCTTAATTTTTTTAGATTTTTCATAGATATATTGTTTTAATACGTGCCTACTCTTTATACTTTTCGGCTCTCGCAACTGACTCATAATTGGGCAGTTAACAAATATAAAAATATTTCACAAACAATAGAATATCCAGAAAAAAATATTACAGTAGAAATAACAAAAAAGCCCCAGCAAATGCTGAGGCTTTAATTTTTATAAAACGCTTAAAAATTATGCGTTTGGCTCTACAGATACAAAAGATCTGTTGTTTGCTTTCTTTCTGAAAACTACTTTACCATCTACTAATGCAAACAAAGTGTGATCTTTACCGATTCCCACGTTATCACCTGGGTGGTGCTGAGTACCTCTTTGTCTAACAATAATATTTCCGGCAATAGCTGCTTGTCCTCCGAAAATCTTCACACCTAATCTTTTAGAGTGAGACTCTCTACCGTTCTTGGAACTACCGACTCCTTTCTTGTGTGCCATTTTATTACTGGATTATTTATTAAGTGCTTTAAATTGATCGATATTCTTAATGATAGCAGCATCTACTTCTTCATGAGTAAGAATATTCTTTTCTAATTCAACTTTAACTGCTTTACCTAAAGTAATTAAAGTTTCTCTGTTCTCTTTAGACTGAGACAAGTTGTTTTTCTTCAAGTGATAGTTCAATTCATGATCTTCACCAAAGTTAACAGTTGCGTTGTCAGAAAGAACTTCACCTTTCACAGTTTCTTTTTTAGCAGCAGCTTTTTTAGCTCCACCTTCAAAACCAGTAATACCAGTGATTACGATTCTAGTTAAAGATTGTCTGTGACCGTTTTTCACTTTGTAACCTTTTCTTCTTTTCTTTTTGAAAACGATTACTTTATCAGCTTTTACGTGGTCAAGGATCTCTGCTTCTACAGTGATTCCATTTACAGCTGGGGCGCCTACAGTGATTGCTCCGTTTACAGTAAGAAGAACTTTATCGAAAGAAACTTTTCCTCCTTTATCTCCTTTTAAACGGTTTACAAACAACTTCTGGTCTTGCTCAACTTTGTATTGAAGCCCTGCTATTTCTACAATTGCAAACATTGTTTATAAATTTTTAGTTATTTCGAGGTGCAAATATACATATAATTTTCTAAATAGCTTACAATCAAAGTAATGTTTTTTTAATATAAATCCTATTCACTATGTTTTGAATAATTTTTTTTAATAAAGTACTCACACTTAAGAGATAATTTCATACCTTCGTTTTACCAAATTGAATTTATATATGAAAAGAAACTTTAATCTCTGCTTACTAGCAGGTGCCATTGCTGTCACTTCACTGACAGCATGTAGTGATGACCAAATGGACAGCAATGTTCAACCCCAGCAAGAAGCACTTAGTGCTAAAATTGATCAACCCGGAGATCTTGAAAAAATCTGCTCCTATGTAGACAACAACTGGAGCAACAATTCGGTTTTATTAACCGGTCTACAAAACTCCACAGATACCAATTTTATGAATAGTCAGATGACTAAAATCGCAAGTTTGTGGGGAAGAAGCAATCCTACACTGAGATTTGTGAATGATGCATCCAATTTCAATTCAACGTACAATGCAATTTCCTATTCTACCGGAAAGATCTATTATGGATATGCCATCTATTATGATGCAAAAGCAAAAGGCGGAGATATTGTGAATGCGATGATTCTTGCACATGAATACGGGCATCAGCTGCAATATATATTTGGGCTTCCTTCTGTAAATGAAAATACAGCCAGACCTAATGAGCTTGAAGCTGATGGCTTTGCAGGATACTACCTGAGAAGACCTAATGGTTATAATAAAACCAGCTTTCCTGAAATTGCAGCAGCTTACGAGTTTGCACAAAGCATCGGAGATTATCAGACCACCAATCCGGGACACCACGGAACTCCTGCTCAAAGAAGATCAGCAGTACGTTTAGGATTCCTTTTAGGACAATATGATCTTAATGCATCAAATTTCGATTATAACTTCTTCTATTATTATCAGGGAGTATTAAACGGAACTTATAAGATGGCTAAGAATACAGTAAATCCTGAAATTGACGCATATATGAGTCAATATATTGATGAGCTGAGAAAAATTCAGTCCGGAGAAATTTCCGCAGAAGAGTTTAAACATCTTCAATAAACGAGAACATTCATTTTTAGCATATTTAAGAAAGGAGGCGGACAGTATGTTCCGCCCCTTTTTTGTTTTTAAAATCTTTTATGTTCTATAAAATCAATTTGTTTGTATTTTTGAAAAAATAAAATCTTCCAAGCAATCTATAATGAACAGAGATCTCTATATTGATTTCGCCAAAGGACTGGCAACACTTTCTATCATCTTTATCCATACCGCTTTCTGGTCTGGACAGTTTTATATTCCCGCAGAAGTAAGAGTCTTCTCGCTTGTTTTTGACGTTGCTCTTTTTTATGCCCTGAGTGGAATCACTTCCGGAGCCAATATTGAAAAAACATTGTACCGGCTATTGAAACTGCAGATTACCTATATGATATTTGTGACTTTCCTGTTCTTTTTAGATTACTTCTTTAAAGTTTTTGGACTGAGCTTCTTTTCCATGGAATGGCTTCAAAACTTTTATTCCACATTTGGATCTAAATACTCGGCCACCAGTATTTCAGCAACCCCTCAATGGGAAAATCTGGGCAACTGGTATCTTCATCAATATACCAATGCTGACACTTTTCCTGTAGTGATGGGAAGCTTCTGGTATCTTAAAGTTTATTATGTTCTCACTGTTTTTGGTGTCCTTATCTTAAGGTTCTTCGCGAAACATATCAATTGGTTCATTGGGCTTTGTATGGGTCTGACTTTATTATTCAATCTTTTCCCGGAATATTATCCAACAGGACAGGTGGGGTATGTAGCTTTTTATCTTGCTGTATTTTTAATTGGTCACAGGATGCGTGGGAAAAAGATTCCTGCCAAAGCAATTCCTATACTATATGCATGCGTTGGGGCAGCTCTTATATGGATGTTCTGGTACTATGGGGGAGAAATTTTCTATAAAATCAACAAAAACAAATTCCCACCAAAAATACCTTATATCATCTGGACATTATTCTCACTCGTAACATTATTTGTCCTTTATAACCGATTAAAGATCACAAAAGAAAATTTTATCACCCACATCGGGAAGAATGCTATTTTCTTCTACTTTGCACAGGGCATCAGTTCTTCATTGGTGTATTTTCTGGTCGTTCCGTTAAAAGAAAATATGTCATGGTGGATTTTAATGATCATTATTTATGGGATTAATATCGTTTTAGCTTTTGTTATCTCTGCCGGATTAAAAAAAGTAGATATCTGGGGTTGGAATATTTTGGAATTCCTAAGAAGAAAGACCGCCTCTTAAGACTTTAATGATCAAATTGAAATAAAGTCACATTTCTTACCTCAATTTGTTTAAATTTACAGAAATTTTACAACATGTTTAAGTTGAAACTCCCTACCGATCCAAGGTGGGCAAATATTGCAGAAGGAAACATCGGAGAAATTTTAACAGATCATGCCTGGTGTGAGCAAAAAGCAGCTACTAATGCCATAGGCCTGATTACAATGCTTCCGGAATATCCTGAGATTGTAACAGAACTTCTTGCCATTGCACAGGAAGAACTGGATCATTTCAATCAGGTTCATGAGATCATTAAGAAAAGAGGATATACCTTTGGAAGAGCAAGAAAAGATGATTACGTGAATGAACTGGCGAAATTTATCGTTCAGGGAACAAGAGACAACCTCATCGTAGACAAAATGCTTTTTGCTGCTATGATTGAAGCCAGAAGCTGCGAAAGATTTAAGGTTCTTACCGAAAACATCAAAGACGAAGAACTTAAAGTTTTTTACAAAGAACTTATGATTTCTGAAGCTAATCATTACACTACATTCATTGGATTTGCAAGACAGCTTGGAGATCCGGAGAAAGTAAACAAACGTTGGGAAGAATGGCTGGAATATGAAGCTAATATTATTAAATCCTACGGAAACAAAGAAACTATTCACGGTTAAAATAGAAACAGTAAAGAATACACATTGAAGAAGCCAAGCTTTGAAAATATTGCCAATCTATTTCTGAAAAACTTTTTTCAGGGACTCGTTATCATTGGCCCTATCGGGCTTACCATTTTTGTAATCTGGTATATTGTAAGCGCCATTGACAATCTTGTTCCTTCGCTGGCCAAGCAGATTCCAGGGCTTGTATTCGTATCCATTATTCTGTTTACAGCTATTTTAGGATATCTGGGAAATAAATTCGTGGTCGGAAGATTCTTTTTCGATACTATGGACAGTTTACTGGAGAAAACTCCGGGAGTAAAACATATTTACACTCCCACAAAAGACGTGATGTCTTCATTTGTAGGTGATAAGAAAAAATTCAACGATCCTGTATGGGTAAAAACCAATGAAAATCCGGAGATCTGGAGAATTGGTTTTTTAACTCAAAAAGAAATGTCGGACGTTGACAAGCATAATTACGTTGCGGTATATCTTCCCCACTCGTACGCCATCTCGGGCTGGGTAATTGTTACTGAAGAAAAAAACATCAAACCTGTAGTGGGAATGACAGCAGCTTCTGCAATGAAGTTTGCAGTGAGCGGCGGTGTAGCCGGATTCCATTCTGATGAAAACATATTTAAAGCTCCGGAATAATACTTCCCAAGCCTTATTTATACATTGATGAATTTTGAAAATTATTTTCAAACACATTTTCTTTACAAACAATTTAAAACATAATTTAACTCATGAATTTACCGTACGCGGAACCTTTCCGCATTAAAATGGTGGAAGAAATCTATCAATCCACCAGAGAAGAAAGAGAGCAATGGCTTAAAGAAGCTAATTATAACCTTTTCAATTTAAGATCTTCACATGTTTATATTGACCTGCTTACCGATTCAGGAACCGGAGCAATGTCTGATAAACAATGGTCTGCTTTGATGACCGGAGATGAAAGCTACGCAGGATCCCGTTCTTTTGAACAATTACAGAAAACTGTTGAAAAAATTACAGGATTCAAATATTTATTACCTACACACCAGGGAAGAGCTGCTGAAAACGTTCTTTTTTCAGTATTGGTAAAAGAAGGAGATGTAGTTCCGGGAAACTCACATTTTGATACCACAAAAGGACATATCGAGATCAGAAAAGCACATGCCATCGACTGTACAATTGATGAAGCTTTTGACATTAATGACCTTCACCCTTTCAAAGGAAATATCAACCTTGAAAAACTGGAAGAAGTTTATAAAAGCCACCCTAAAGAAAACATCCCTTTCTGCTTAATTACCATTACGTGTAACTCTTCAGGAGGACAGCCCGTATCATTAGAAAACATGAAGGCTGTAAAAGCACTTTCTGACCAATATGGAATCCCCGTATTCTTTGATTCAGCGAGATTTGCTGAGAATGCTTACTTCATCAAAAAAAGAGAAGCAGGACAGGAAAACAGAAGCATCAAAGAAATCTGCAAGGAAATTTTCTCTTACGGAGACGGGATGACAATGAGTTCTAAAAAAGACGGTTTAGTAAATATCGGAGGATTTATTGCTTTGAATAATGAAGAGGTTTTCAGAAAAGCTTCCAACTTTACAATTATTTACGAAGGCTTTATTACTTACGGTGGAATGGCCGGAAGAGATATGGCAGCATTAGCTGTAGGTCTTGATGAAGCTACTGAGTTTGCTTATCTTGAAAGCAGAATTTCTCAGGTTGAATATTTAGGCAATAAGCTGATTGAATATGGAATCCCGGTTCAAAAACCAATCGGAGGACATGCTGTATTCATTGATTCTCTAAACTTCCTTCCCAATGTTTCCCGTGAAGAATATCCGGCACAGACATTAGGTCTTGAAATTTATAAAGAAGCAGGGATCAGAACCGTAGAAATAGGAACATTACTGGCAGACAGAGATCCTGCAACAAGAGAAAACCGTTATCCGAAATTAGAATTGGTACGTCTGGCAATTCCTAGAAGAACCTATACCAATAACCATATGGATTATATTGCTGCCGCTATCAAGAACGTTTATGAAAGACGTGAAGAAATAGCAAAAGGGTACAAGATCACCTGGGAGCCGGAAATCTTAAGACACTTTACTGTTCAGCTTGAAAAAGCTTAATCATAAAACCGGAATTTTTTCCGGTTTTTTTATGCTTTAAAGTTCAAAATCCTCCAACACTAAGACAATATTGTTTTTTATATTCCAAAACACACACTAATAACAAATTCAAAATCAATCAGATACTGCATTTTAAAAATAAATATAAATCAAGCATATTTCTTTATTACATATAACATATTATTCTTTTCATTCTATTTTTAAGAAAACAAAATCAAATTAATCCATTTTTTGAAATAGTGAATGTTTTTAATTTTAATTTTGTATCCATCTGATGAAACAGATGTAAAAATACTTGAGAACCAACCTGAAAAATCCGTTATTCCGAAAAAAATGAAGAAAATTGCTGTCGTGGGTGCCGGTATTTCCGGTTTAAGCATGGCGAATTACTTAGAAAAGCACAAGATTGATTACCACATTTACGAAAGAAGAAAAAAGAAAGATCTGGCAGGTCATGGCTTTCTCATTCCACAGGAAGGGATGGAATACCTTTATCAGATTCTCGATCCTGATCTTCTTCTTCAGCATGGAAATTTTCTAAAAAAATACATACAGTACTCCCATACAGGAAAGATGCTGGCAGAAAAGGAGCTGAACAATGTCTTCGCCATTTCAAGACATTCATTAATTGATCTGCTGGTACAAAACATCTCCCCAGAAAAAATAACCTATGAACAAACGATCACCCCGGATGATAGACGCAATGGAAAATTGAAACTTTCGGATGGCACTGATATTGACGCGGATGCTGCTATTGTTTCTGATGGCTCCAAAAGCCGCATCAGAAGAAGCCTCTTCAAAAGTGAAACACTGAAAGCGGTAAGAGAAAGTGAAGTAGTCAATATTATTCAGGATAAGGAAATTGCGGATTCTATTGAAAATGACTTTATAAAATTCCATCATGAAGAAGGAGGCCTTACATTTGGAATCCTTAAACTTTCTGCTGATACCATTCTTTGGTATTCACAGTTTGATAATGAGAAATACACGATCAATGAGTGTTCACCAGAGAATCTAAGGAAATATATGCTTGAAGTTTTTCAAAACTGGCATCCTTTAGTCCCGTCAATTATACAGAAATCAGACTATAAAAACGTACATTTATGGTGTGTGTATGAGTTGGAAAAGCTCAATCCGTTTTATAAAGATAATATTGTATTCATAGGAGATGCAGCCCATCCGCTGATTCCTTTTACAAGCCAGGGAGTAACCTCTGCACTAAAAGATTCTTTTACATTAACGAAATATTTAGTTGAAGATAAAAACATAAAGGAAGCCTTCAGAAAATATGAAGAAAAAAGGAAGCCTGAAATTGAGGTTCATATCAACAACGGAAGAACATTGCTCAATCAGTTCCTCTTGCCACTTAGTCAACAATCAGAAAATATTTTACCCATATCTTATAAATAACTATGTTCAGCAATAATGATATCAATTTTGAAGCTTTGAAAAGAAAGGCTTATAACGGAAGATGGGCAACCCTGGAAGAAGGAATTATTCCCCTTACCGCTGCTGATCCGGACTTCAGGACAGCTCCTGAAATAGAACAGGGAATTATTGAATACCTAAAAGACGGCTATCTAAGCTACGGACCGTTTTCTGGTCTTCCGGAATTCAAAAAAAGTGTTGCAGACCATTTCAACAAAGAGAAACACGGAACTTTTTCTCCTGAAAATGTTCTGGCTGTCAACAGTGCTGCTCAGGGAATGTTCCTGATTGCTTCTTATGTTCTGAATCCGGGAGATGAAGCCATTATTCTGGATCCTGTAGATTTTCTTTTCAAAAAATCAGTAGAAACAGCAGGTGGAAAAGTGATGCTTTGTCCTGTAAATACAATAACCGGAGACATTGACTTTGAAAAACTGGTCTCTTTAATTGGTTCCAAAACCAAACTTCTCAGCATTTGCAATCCACACAATCCCCTGGGAAGGGTTTATTCTAAAGAAGTCTTAATAAAAATAGCAGAGATCGCTTCAGCTCATGATCTTTGGGTGATGAGCGATGAAATCTGGAGTGATATTATTTATGACAACAAAGATTTTCATACCTATTCTTCTGTTTCTGAAAAAGCAAAGAGAAAAAGCTTTACCGTGTATGGGTTTTCAAAATCATTTGGAATAGCAGGATTGAGAATCGGGGCTGTCTTGTGTCATGATCAGGATATCCTTGAGGATTTTACAGAGAAATCCAATTTCAATTCAACGATAGAAGGTGTTTCTACTTTGTCACAGATTGCCGGAAGCGTAGCTTTGGAGAAAGCAAAACCTTGGTATGAGGAATTTTTAGCTCATTTACAGAGTAACAGGAATCTTGCGTTTACATTATTAAGCCGCTCAGAAATTCTAAACCCCAATCTCCCTGAGGCTACTTTCGTACTCTTTCCAAAGATTGAAAACGGAATGTCCAGTGATCAATTTGCCCAACATGTTTTAAAACAGGGGAAAGTTGCCATTGTTCCAGGATCAGAAAGATGGTTCGGAAAAGGAGCGGAAGGACATATCAGAATTTGCTTTTCCACCTCACAGGAAATTTTAGAAGAAGGAATTAACAGAATCATTACCAGCTTTTAACATTAAAATTTTTCATTAATTTCAAATAATAAGTTATTATTTTTCTTAAATTAACGCTAATCTCTATTAAATTAAGATATCCATACTAAATATTTAATTTTAGTATGGATTTAAAAATAAATATTGATAATTTTGATTAAATCACCACTCAAAATTATCTATATGAAAATAAAATACATCAGCATTATTTTTCTTGGAGTTTCCACCCTATCCTATGCCCAGCAAATAAAGGATACCCTGAAAGAATCTAAGATAGACGAAGTCGCTATTACCGGAAGCCGGAATAAAAAAAGAACTGTAGTAAATACACCCGTTCCTATTGATATCATCGACATCAAACAGGTAAGCCAGTCAACTGGGCAAGTAGAAATCAACCAGCTTTTACAGTTCTCTGCACCTTCTTTCAATTCCAACAAACAATCAGGGTCTGATGGAGCTGATGCAGTAGATCCTGCCACTTTAAGAGGCTTAGGCCCAGATCAAACCCTACTCTTATTAAATGGAAAAAGATATCACCAGTCTTCACTGATCAATCTTTTCGGAACTAAAGGAAGAGGAAATACGGGATACGATATGAATACCATTCCCATTGGTTCCATAAAAAGAGTGGAGGTCCTTCGTGACGGAGCTTCAGCTCAATATGGCTCAGATGCTATCGCAGGGGTAATCAATGTTATTTTGAATGATCGTGATAAAGGTTTTGAGGGAAATCTATTCACAGGAATGAACCTTTTTAAAAGTCCCGGAAATAATGATGTCGTTTCTGATCATAAAATAGACGGAACAACCGTTGATTTCAGTGGAAATTTAGGAACTAAAATAGGTTCAAAAGGAGGTTTTGGAAACTTTACAGTAGAGTTTATGAACAAAGATTATGCGATACGAAATGCAAATCCTGATGTGTATACTGCACCAAGGCAGCGTTTCGGGGATGCAAAAGCTCAAAACATTTACTTTTTCGGAAATATTGAGCTTCCTTTATCTGATGGTCTGAAATTCTATTCTCGTCAGGGCTTTTCCCATAGAAATACCAAAGCTTACGCATGGACCAGATCAGCAGATGCAGACGGAAATATTCCCGAAGTTTACCCTACAGGATTTAATCCGATTGAAAATACAAGTATTACAGATTTTACGTTTGATAACGGTCTGAAATTTAAGGTTGCTGACTGGGACGTAGATTTTTATAATGCTTTTGGCAACAACAGATTTACCTATCAGATTGACAATACGATTAATGCTACTCTGGGCATCAAATCACCTACAAGTTTTAATGCCGGAGGACATTCATTATTACAGAATACAACCGGCTTTAATGCAGTGAAACAGTTCAAAGTGCTGGAAGGGCTAAACGTTGCTTTCGGGTCGGAATTCAGGTATGAGAAATTTGATATCATCAAAGGAGAAGAAGCTTCTTATGCCATGTATGATGTCAATGGAAATCCTGTAACCGCCAGTACTCCTCCAAACCTTCTTGTTACCAACCCTTTAAGCGGTAATGTAAGACCAGGCGGTTCTCAGGGATTCCCGGGATATTCAACAGATATTGGCAAAAGCAGAAATAACTTTGCCGCCTATGTAGACACCGAGTTGGATGTTACAAAAAACTGGATGATAAGTGTTGCCGGAAGATTTGAAAATTATAATGATTTCGGAAGTACCCTGAATGGAAAATTTGCGACAAGATATGCGATCACACCGCAGTTCGCTTTTCGTGGTTCCGTTTCCACCGGGTTCAGGGCACCTTCTCTGGCTCAGAAATACTACAGCCAGCAGTTTACCAATTTTCAGGGTGGGCAGTTGGTTACTATTCAGCTAGCTTCTAACGATAGTAAAATTGCAAGCAGTCTTGGAATTCCTCAATTGAAGCAGGAAACCTCTGTGAACGGAAGTGCCGGATTTACTTTCAATACAGGAAAATTCACAGCGACAGTGGATGGATATTATATTCAGGTAAAAAACAGAATCGTTCTTACCGGATATTTCGCACAGCCAGACTTGCCTGCAGATGTTCAGGCAGATAATCCATTTATTGATCAGGTACAGTTCTTTTCCAATGCAATAGATACCCGCACAAAAGGGGTTGACCTTATTTTAAGTTATACTGAAAATCTTGGTTCCGGGAAACTGACTGCTACCTTAGCCGGAAACTATAATGATATGGAAATTACCAAAGTGAATACTTCAGAACAGCTGGCAGGAAAAGAAGATATTTACCTGAGTAAGAGAGAAAAAGCTTTTATCCTTGCTTCTGCTCCAAAAACAAAAGTTAATTTAAATCTCAATTATAAGATCAACAAATTCAATGCGAATCTGCAGTTGGTAAGATTTGACAAAGCAACACTAATTGGTTATGATGGTACAGAACAGCTATATAATCCCAAAGTAACTACCGATCTTTCTTTTGGTTATGAATTTTGTAAGAATCTGAACCTAACTCTAGGTAGTAAAAATCTATTCAACAGATATCCTACGCTGCAAACCACTCATGTAAGCGAGGGAAATACAGAAGGCGGAGGTATTTTTGACCCTGTTCAGATGGGATTTTCCGGAAGACAGGTTTTTGCCAGACTTAACTTTAAGTTTTAACTGAAAATAAAAACTCCTGAAAATTTTCAGGAGTTTTTTTATTTATTTTTTTGAAATCTTATACAATTTACCACTGTCGGTTACCGCATAAAGATTTCCGTCCATTCCATTCAATACATCCCGGAAACGTTCTTTCTGATCTGCAAGAAGACGTTCTTCACCCACTACTTTATTATCTTTCATTACAATTCTGTCAATATGCTCACCACTTAAACATCCGATAATCAGGTTTCCTTTCCACTCCTCAATATTTCCTGTATAAAAAGTAATTCCGCTTGGTGAAATCACAGGATCCCAGTAATAGACGGGCTGCTCAGTACCTTCTCTTTGAGTGATTCCTTGCCCTACTTTATCTCCTGAATACTCAATTCCATACGTCACATCTCCCCATCCGTAATTTTTTCCGGGTTGAATCAGGTTGATCTCATCTCCGCCTCTCGGGCCCATCTCCACATCCCAAAGATTTCCATTAGGATCAATGGCCATTCCCTGCGGATTACGTACACCATAAGCATAAATTTCAGGTTTATAGCCAGATTTTCCGATAAAAGGATTTCCCGGAGCCGGTTTTCCGTCTTTTGTGATTTTTAGAATTTTCCCAAGATAATTATCCGTTTTCTGAGCATACACACGGGTTACTTTATCTGATCTTTCTCCTGTACTGACAAATAAGTTTCCATCTTTATCAAAAGCCAAACGGCTTCCATAGTGCTTATCTCCGTCATAAGAAGGTTCCGCACGGAAAATAACTTTTACTTCTGAGATATTTTTGAGATCTGCAGACAGCTTACCTTTCGCTACAGAAGTTAAATTTCCTTTTCCAAACGGTTCCGAAAAACTGAAATAAATAATACTGTTGGTAGTAAAATCAGGATCAAGAGCTACATCAAGCATTCCACCCTGCCCTTTTGAATCTACTTTTGGAAAGCCTTCTATTTTTGATACCTGCTTTCCATCTGTTGAAACAACATTCATGTAACCTTTTTTGTCTGTGATCAGAAATTTTCCGTCAGGTAAATTGATAATCCCCCACGGTCTTCCCAAATCTTTATTCAATACCTCTACATTATAGGCCGTTGTGCTCTTTACTGCCTTGATTCTTGTCTGCCCTTTAAATGCCGGTTTGTAGTCAGAATTAGGCTTCTCTGTTTCTACACTTCCATCATTTCCGGTTTTCTGAGCATTCGCATGATTTTCTTTGCATGAAGAAAAAATAAGAAAAAAACTCAGTGCCGGGATATAAAATTGATTGATTTTCATAATATTATGATTGGTGATTGTACAATGAATGGAAAAATAATGCCATAAAGTTTGTGTGTTTCATTTTTTATTCTACATTTGTAGAACAAATTATAACATTGTAGAATGAAAGAGATTAAATTAACAGATTCTGAAAAAATTCTCATGGACATCCTTTGGGAGAAGAAAAAGATTTTCATGAAGGATATTCTGGAAGCCTACCCAGACCCTAAGCCTGCTGCAACTACTATTGCAACCTTGCTTAAAAGAATGCAGAACAAAGAACTTGTAGGCTATAAAGTGTATGGAAATTCCCGTGAATACTATCCGAAAATAGAAAAAGGGGAATATTTCAAGGAGGAAATGTCATCCATGATTGATCGTTTTTTCAACAGCTCGGTAACACAGTTTGCATCCTTTTTTACATCGAATGCCAAGCTCAGCCAAAAGCAGCTGAAAGAACTCCGCGATATTATAGATGAACAGATAAAAGAATAGATATGACAGCTATTATTCTGAAAATAGTTCTGTGTTCTTCTATTTTCATTGCCGTTTATTATCTCTTCCTGGAAAAAGAAAGAATGTACAGATTCAACAGATGGTATTTGCTAAGTGCTATACTCCTTTCTTATATAATTCCATTGATCAACATTACCATACAAAGACCTGAAGCAGAGACTAAACCACAAATGATCATTGAAGAAACAGCTCAGCAAATGGTCTTTATTCAGCCGGAACCGGAAAGTTTCAACTGGATGAATATTATATGGGCTATTTATGCTGTAATCACACTTTTTCTACTGATAAAAAGCCTTTTCGCTCTTTTAGCTGTCAGAAGAATTCAGGGAGAAAAACAAATTTATGAGGATTACAATATCCTATTAACGAGTGAAAGCCTTTCTCCTTTCAGCTTTTGGAATACAATATATATGGGGAAAAGTTATATGGAAAATAATGTCATTGACCAAAGGATTTTCCTGCACGAAAAGGCTCATATTGACCAGAAACACAGCATAGATCTAGTAATACTGAATCTTTTAAAGATTTTTACATGGTTCAATCCTGTTCTTTTCTTATACAAAAAAGCAGTGATCACGAATCACGAATTTTTAGCAGATGAAGCGGTTCTGAAAAAGAATTATAATATTAAGGAGTACCAAAACCTTATTCTTGAAGAGATTCTTAGCCGCCAAAATCCTCCTCTTACTCATTCATTTAATTTTAATAACACCAAAAAAAGATTTATTATGATGAAAACAAAAAAATCGAAATTCAGTCTGTTAAAGAAAACAGCTGGAATCACAACATTGATCGTCGCTGCAGTATTACTTTCTGAAAGAACTTATGCAGGCAATCCAGCGAATGTTCAGATGCCTGAAAAAATAGCAGAAACTTCTGTTCAGGCTAATAGCCAGAATTCTTACCAGGAATTTAAGGACATATTAGCTAAGTATGCAGATTTGCTGAATCATGGGAAATATGCTGAGTTTTCAAAAAACGTTACTGAAAGTGATAAAAAAAGGTTGGCAGAACTCTATCCTTTACTTAATGAAAATCAGAAGAATGAACAGAAAATCACATTCTTTGCGCTGCCTGAATTGAAAAAAAGAATTCCAACAGAGAATGAGCTGAAATCATTCTTAAATAAAAATGAGTATGCAGTCTGGATTGATTCAAAAAAAATTGAAAACAGCGTTTTGAAAAACTATAAAAAAACAGATTTTTCAAATGTTTCTATCAGCAAAATTTATCCGAATGCAAAAACAGCAAAAAATCCTCAGCCTTATCAGGTTAGCTTAATGACTCATCCCTATTTTGCAAAAACTAAAGAAGAGGGAAAATCTTCAATGATGATGGGTTTTAAAAGACAAGAGCTAAAAAAAACTCAGGATACCATAACGCCACGAGAAAACAATATAGTGAGCAGCGAAGGTAAAAACACAAACTTACAGGAAGACAAAACCTTTGTGAGTGCTGAATATCCAAATGGGATGAAAGACCTTAGAACAAAAATAGGCAGAACCATGGATCTCAATACTCTGAACTCAGTAAACGGAACAATAAAAGCTTTTGCGTATGTTCATATAGACGAAACAGGGAAAACAACCAATGTGACAGCCTCCGGTGACAACGATGTTTTCAATAAGGAATTCCTTAGAACAATGACTGCAATAAGCAGCGAAACAGTCTGGAAACCCGCCACAAAAGATGGGAAAGCCATCGCTTCGGTATTAAAAATCCCCGCAACAATGACTTTTACCAAACCTTAATAATGAAAAGCGCTAAAAATTAGCGCTTTTTATTATTTCAATTATTCTTGTTGAGACTGTTAAAATTTTATTATCAAAATATTCATCTTCAAAACATTATCCTGTCTAATAATTTCTTTTGTATTTTTGTTGTATACATTCTTTTCTATGGATTTTAAGCTTCAATCAGAATATAAACCTACCGGAGATCAGCCCCAAGCTATTGAAAAACTTACTGAAGGTATAGAGATCGGTGAGAAATATCAAACACTTCTCGGGGTTACCGGCTCCGGAAAAACTTTTACTGTTGCGAATGTTGTAAAAAATGTTCAGCGCCCAACCTTAGTTCTGGCACACAATAAGACTCTTGCGGCACAGCTCTTCATGGAGTTTAAAGAGTTTTTTCCGGAAAATGCCGTGGAATACTTTGTAAGCTATTATGATTACTACCAGCCTGAGGCTTATATTGCCACAACAGGAACTTATATTGAAAAAGACCTGAGCATCAATGAAGAAGTTGAAAAGCTACGTCTTTCTGCAACAGCCAGTCTGCTTTCCGGAAGGAGAGACGTTTTGATTGTGGCATCCGTTTCCTGTATTTATGGTATCGGAAACCCTACAGAATTTCATAAATCTTTAATTTCCATTACTATTGGTGAAAAAGTGACAAGAACAGCACTTCTCCACTCATTAGTCAATGCATTATATGCCAGAACATTAAATGAATTTCAACGAGGAACATTCCGTGTAAAAGGAGATGTAATTGATGTTTTCCCTGCTTATACTGATAATGCGATCAGAATTCAGTTTTTTGGGGATGAAATTGAAAAAATTCAAAGTTTTGACCCAGTTACGGGAAATGTAGAGGATAATTTTGATCAAATACAGATTTACCCTGCCAATCTTTTTGTAACATCGAAGGAGACCTTAAATGGTGCCATTAAAGATATTCAGGATGATATGGTAAAACAGGTTGATTTCTTTAGCTCTATTGGAAAACCATTAGAAGCCAAGCGACTTCAGGAAAGAACCGAACTGGATCTTGAAATGATTAAAGAGCTGGGCTATTGTTCAGGAATTGAAAACTATTCGAGATACCTGGACGGCCGTCTTCCGGGAACAAGACCTTTCTGTCTGATTGATTATTTTCCTAAAGACTTTTTAATGGTTATTGATGAAAGCCACGTAACAGTTCCACAGGTTCATGCCATGTATGGAGGTGACCGAAGCAGAAAAGAAGCACTAGTGGAATATGGTTTCAGACTTCCGGCTGCAATGGATAACAGACCTTTAAAGTTTGAAGAATTTGAAGCCATTCAGAATCAGGTAATTTATGTATCTGCAACTCCTGCAGATTATGAACTTGAGAGAACCGGAGGAGCTTATATAGAGCAGATCATTCGCCCAACTGGACTTCTTGACCCGATTATTGAGGTAAGACCTACTATCAACCAGATTGATGATTTGATGGAGGAAATCCATAAAAGATCTGATGCTGATGAAAGAGTACTGGTAACCACTTTAACGAAGAAAATGGCGGAAGAGCTTACGAAATACTTTATTAAATTCGGAATCAGAACAAGATATATTCACTCTGATGTTGAAACGCTGGAACGTATTCAGATCATGCAGGATCTACGTCTGGGTCTTTTCGATGTGCTAATCGGAGTTAACTTATTACGAGAAGGATTGGATTTACCGGAGGTTTCGTTGGTTGCTATTCTGGATGCTGATAAAGAAGGAATGCTGAGAAGCAGAAGATCAATGATTCAAACCGTGGGACGTGCTGCAAGGAATGTGAACGGAAAAGCGATTATGTATGCTGACAAAATCACCAAATCTATGCAGGCTACCCTGGATGAAACTGAATACCGCCGTGCTAAACAAATACAGTACAACGATGATCATGGCCTGAAGCCAAAAGCATTAAATAAAAAGATTTCTGAAAATCTTGTCGGAAGAAGCAAAGACTTCCCTGATGAAAAATATACTCAAAAAGAGATTCTTCAAAAAGTTGCCGAAACAAAAGCAACCTATGCAAGTGAAGATATAGAGAAAATGATTACGCAGAAGCAGAAAGAAATGGAAGCTGCTGCAAAAAATCTTGACTTTATAAAAGCAGCCAAACTGAGAGATGAAATTACAGCTTTGAAAGCTTAAATAAAACTGTTTTATAAAAAGTTTCGGCGGCATCTTTGATGCCGCCGAAGCTTTATTCTGAGATTGAAATATTTTAATTTTTATAATCCGTTTCTTACTGCTGCTCTGATAGGAGTCAAAAGATCCATCAGACCATTTAATTTGATCTCATAAACTGTTGAAAGCTGCATTCCCAGTTTTCCCTTTGGCATTCCGTTTCTGTTGAACCATTCCAGGTAGCTTACCGGAAGATCTACCAGGACCGTTCCTTCATACTTCCCGAAAGGCATTTTCATGACACAGATTTCTTTTAATATTTCCGGATTGATTCCTTCCACGCTTTTATATAATTAAATTAATTTTTCTTCAAGATCATTCTTATTGGGTAATTCGAGGTCTGGAGGCGTATCTTCGTCTGAAAATTCATTTCTGTACACCTGAACCAGAAGAAGTGTCAGTGAGATCAGAATAGGCCCGAAAATAAGCCCCATGAAGCCAAAAAGATTCATTCCCATGATAATTCCGAATACAGTATTCAAAGGGTGGATATTTTCCAGTTTTTTCAAAAGGGTAAAACGAAGAAGATTATCTGTAAGGCCAACCACAACAACACAATAGATTGCTAAGCCGACTCCCTGTACTGTATTTCCTTCAGCAATCATAAAGATACACACCGGAGCATATATAATAGCAGTTCCTACCACAGGAATTACTGAAGCTGCTGCCGTCAGTGCAAAAAGGAGTATTGCTCCCGGTGCCCCAAAAATAAGATATCCTATAAGCGCTACGATCCCCTGTCCTACTGCCACAACGGGAATTCCGATAGCATTGGCCATAATCAGTTTTCTCATTTTATCGCCAATCAAAGCAATGTTGGATCTCTTCAATGGTGCGGAAGAAGTAAGAATCTTTTCGAAGAGTCTTGGTCTTTCCAACATAAAATAGAGTATAAAATACATGGACATCACTACGGTAAGCGTATTGAAAGTACCACTGACTGCAGATGTAGAAAACTTCCCTACATTATCTTTCAGTTTTGCCATATTCTCTTTGCTCAGAATATCAAATCCTGTTTTAGAGAAAATATAAGAATGTATTTTATCCAGGAAAATATTGAACTTGGCCATATAAGCCTGTGCATTTCCCAGCTTATCAATAATCAGATCGGCAATAAAATAGATAGGAAGAATAAGAACGATAAGACTCGCAAACATTAATGCAAACGCAGCAAGCGAAGGTTTCCATTTTTTTTCTTCCTGCAGATAAAAGTTATACTTCCTGCAGACTACATAAATGGTGATTGCTCCCAAAACGGAGGGAATAAACAATGCCAGATTAAAACAGATCAACCCTGCCAATACCACAATAATGGCCAGCAACGACATCTGCTTTATCGCAACACTGCTTATTTGTTTGTCCTTATTCATCATGTATTTTATATTTATTTACTGTACATAATTTGTCTTGGTTTTCCTAAGAAAGCACAATACGTAGAGTACATTACAATCATAATAAACGGAGCGGTTAAGATTACCCCAATTCCGCAAAGAATAACCCCTGCAATAGAGATCAGAAACCCTAAGAATCCGGTTAGTAAGAAAATCCCATAATTTTCTTTAGCAATATTGAAAGATTTCCCTAAGGCATCTGTAGCTGAAGCATTTTCAAATAACAGAATTGGATACCCTAATAAAAGGAAAGGATATACAAAAATAATAGGCAGCACACACAATGCAAGAGCAACTGAAGAAATAATCCCCGATAGAAGACTGTAGATCAATATATTTACAAAATTCTGACGGTATCCGATGAATAGATCAGAAAACTCAATAGGACTTTTGGTATTATATTTATTCACCATGTAGATCAATCCTACATACAAAGGAGATAATAAGAGACCGAAAAGACTGGAAGCACCCATATACAAAGGAAGTCCCGGAGCACTCCAATAATTAAAGTCACCTCCTGAAGATTTCATATCTTCTACGATAGAAGCAGAGTCAAATCCAGTAAGCATCTGAATAACAGATCCTCCAACCAGATAAATAATCATTGCTACGATTCCGTAACCGAAAACACCTTTATACATTTCAAAGGCATGAGAAATAATCGACCCCGTATCTCTGTTAGGTACAGAGCCTTGCTGATCAAATTCGTTAAATTCAGACATAGTTTAAATATTTAATGATTTTACCAAATTTAGCTTTTTTTAGTAAAAAATCATATCAAACACGAATGAATTTTAACTTTTCTCTGAAAAAACAGTTTTATAAAGTGAATATATCATAGCATTCCAAAACGGGAATGTGAAAAGTCCTCCTATCAAAAACAGAGCAAAACCCAAATACTTAAATAGAAAAGCAACAATTACACAAACCATTATTTCCACAAAATACATTTTAAGGGCTTTAAAGTTCAGAGAAATTGCTTCAAATATCCTTTTATTCGTAAAAAACATGAGCGGCGCTACAAATAGGGTCACTGCAACCCAAACCACCGCCAGTATTACGGTAGGAATTGTAAATCTGTAAATAAAGAACCAGAAAAGAAAATACCCTACATATTTAAAAAAGTTGAGCCCATTGTACCCTGCGAACAGATCCCCGATCACAATATTTTCTTTAAGATCAATTTTCCTGAAGATCTGGAACATCCCAAGATTTAATGGATACAAAAACGCTGTAGTTCCCCAGATGGCCAGTGTAAACATCTGATAATTTTCGGTAGCTGTTATTTCTTCCATTTTTTTCAGATACACCTTAGTGCCTTGCAAAAAGGCCTCCTCCAATTCTTTATTGTAAGAGAAAACGTCATATTTCGCTCCAAAAAGCATAACAGCGGTAAGCAATATTGCAAAAAAGATGATGGAAAACATCAACTGAAAGACCAGTGTTTTATTCCAATAAAAAAAAGCCTGCTTCAATATAAAATCTAGTCCCGGTTTCTGAGGATATTTGTTCTGCATCATAAAAAATTTATGCAAAAGTAAACATCAATAATTATTTTTGCAGAATGTTTTCAATGAATCATCAAAAATTTATGGAAATGGACGAGCTTTCTCTTCAGAAGGTTCCCTATTTTTTCGTAATCGACTTTCTCTCGGAGAATGTCGAAATATATCAGCAACATGAAATTGAAAAATCAGGTTTAATTATTGATTTTCAAGAGTTTTCAAACATAAAAGAAACACACACGCTAGATAAAAAAGTACTCTGGAAGTCGTTTCCTGAAACGTTGGAAAGCTTTAAAACCGGCTTTGATAAGGTTCAGAAAAATATTCGTTTGGGAAACTCTTATTTAGTAAACTATACTAGAAAAACGAAAATAGAGACAAATTTAACCTTAAAAGAGATTTTTTATCATTCAAATGCAAAGTATAAAGTTTTTTATAAAGATTTTTTTGTATTTTTTTCTCCTGAAACTTTTGTAAAGATCATTAACGGTAAAATTTTAACCTATCCCATGAAAGGTACTATTGATGCCTCTATTGAAAATGCTGCGGAAATACTGAAAAATGATAAAAAGGAAAAAGCAGAACATTACACTGTAGTAGATCTGCTCAGGAATGATCTGAGCATGGTGGCTGATGATGTAAGTGTGGACCAGTTCCAGCATATTGATTTCATCAAAACCCAGCAAAAGGATCTGTATGCAATGAGTTCTGAAATTTCAGGAATAATAAAACCTGAATTTGATGGAAAAGTAGGAAGTATTATGCAGAAGCTTCTTCCTGCTGGCTCTATTTTAGGAGCTCCCAAGCCTAAAACGCTGGAAATAATTCTGGATGCGGAAGGGTATGAAAGAGGATATTACACGGGCGTTTGCGGCTGGTTTGACGGCGAAAATGTTGACAGCTGTGTGATGATCCGTTTTATAGAAAAAGAAGGAAATCAACTCTATTTCAAAAGCGGAGGCGGTATAACGCATATGAGTAAATTAGAAGACGAGTATCAGGAAATGAAAAATAAAATCTATGTCCCAATTCATTGAAAGCATTAAAGTAGAAGATCAGGAGATTTTTCTATTAGACTTACACCAGAAACGTGTCAATCAAACATTTTCCCATTTTGGGAAAGAAGACTCTATTGATCTGGCCAAGATCTACAAAAATCTGCAGCATGACGAGGATGGTCTTTTCAAACTAAGAATTTCTTATGATCTCGACAAAAGAGTCAGGACACAGATGATTCCTTATGCTATTCCTGAGATTCAGAATTTCAAGCTGGTAGAGAACAACAGTTTTGATTATTCATTTAAGTTTGAAGACCGTAAAGAGTTGGATAAAATGAAGATGAAATCCAAAGCAGAAGAAATTATCATCGTTAAAAATAATCATATCACCGACACCTCTTTTTCCAACCTTTTATTTTTAAAAGGGAAAGACTGGTTTACTCCCGCTACCTATCTTCTGAACGGGGTACAAAGACAACATCTTTTAAAGCATAAAAAGATCAAAGAAACGGAGATCACTTTACAAAATATAAAGCAATTCACCCATTTCCAGATCATTAATGCATTGAATGATTTTGATGATATGTTCATCTATCCCATCGACAGAATTATCAATCTGCCGGGGAATGAAGAATATCTTGATCTTTAAGATTATTTCATAAATTCAAAGTATGACTTCAGTACATCTGCGCTATTCTTCCCGTGAGTATTTACTTCAAGGATTTTTGGCTGTGCGTCAGGTTTGAAGAAATTCTCAAGAACTCTGTCAAGCGTAATTTCATCCTCTACCTTTATGTAGGAGAACCCAAAGTGCTTGGCAAGAGATTCTGCATTTTTACGGTGTTTTGTGGCAATAAACTCGTCTAATGTATTCGGGTTGGCATTTCCGGGACCAGGAATGATTTTAAAGATATTTCCTTCACCATTATTGAAGATCATAATTCTTACGAACGGCGGAATATATTGATTCCAAAGTCCATTGATATCATAAAAGAAACTTAAATCTCCCGTGATCAGTAAAGTAGGGTTTTCATTTTTAATAGCAAACCCCATTGCCGTAGAAGTAGATCCGTCAATACCACTTGTTCCTCTGTTACAGTACATTTTTCGTTTTCCAAAATCAAACAGCTGTGCATATCTGATCCCGGAAGAATTACTGAAATGGATGTTATAATTTTCAGGAATCGTCTGTGAAGCCTTATTGAAGAAATAAAAATCTGAGAAATCAATCGTATTTAAAAACTGCTCGTGTTTAGCATCTTTTTTATCCCTTAAAACGTCCCAAAGGTTAAAATAAGGTCTAGGCTCCAGATTGATAAATTTCAACAATTTTGAGAAGAAAACTTCAGGCTTAACTTCAATTTTTTCTGTCAGTGAGAAATAAGTATCCGGCTGCCATACTTCATCCAGATGCCAATGCTGCTTAGGACGGGCACTTCTCAGGAACTGTTTTACTTTTTTGGAAACTACATTCTGCCCTACTGTAATCAACAGGTCGGGGGCATAGGTTTTATAGTCTTCTTCTGTAAAATTAAATATATAGCGGTCTATATGTTTGAAAAACTTCTCATGATGCAGGTTAGAATTAGCTTCGCTTAAAACAATAACAGAATGGTTTTTCACCAATTGCGTCAATTGATTTTCCAACTCAGGACTGTAATCTCTTGTTCCTACCAACAGCATAATTCTTTGTGAAGTGTGCCATTCTGCAATTAAATTTGAAGGGATTTCATACTCTTTATGCTTGATTGTTTTTTCTACCGTAGGAAAAGTAGGAAGTTCTGATACAAGCTCATACAAAGGCTCCTCCAATGGAATATTAATATGTACAGGCCCCTGCTTTTCAAAGCAAAGTTCAATGGCTTTTTTAATGATATCGAAATTAATATCTTCTGCATGTTCTTTGCTGTCTTCCAAAAGCTGGAAGTCACCATAAGAATGCTGATGAAAAACATCCTTCTGTCTTATCGTCTGCCCATCGAACAGATCAACATAATCAGTCGGTCGGTCAGCAGTAAGTACCAAAAGTGGAATATTCTGATAAAAAGCTTCAGTAACAGCAGGATAGTAATTTACCACTGCAGATCCACTGGTACAGGTAATTGCTACCGGCTTCTTTTCGCTTTTCGCCATTCCCATTGCCACAAAAGCAGCACTTCTTTCGTCTACAATACTGTAACAGTTGAAACTATCTACCTCTGAAAAATGAATGGCCAAAGGAGCATTTCTTGACCCCGGAGAAATTACAATATCAGCAATTCCGTACTGTTGAAGAAGATGTGCAAGTATTTGGATACTTCTCTTAGAAGAATATTTTTTCATACAGCAAATTTAACTTATAAATAATGATTTTAAAATCATTTAATTTAAAAAAAATGTAATTTTGCTATTCGTAAATTTCTAAAAATGGATAAAATACCTAGTGTAGACCTGCGTGATTTCCTTTCGGACAACCCGGAACGCAAACAGAAATTTGTAAATGAAATCGGAAAAGCTTATGAAGAAATTGGTTTTGTAGCCTTAAAAGGCCACTTTCTTGATGACAACCTAGTGGATGATTTGTATGGAGAGGTAAAAAACTTTTTTGAACAGCCAGTGGAAACAAAAAAGAAGTATGAGATTCCAGGTATTGGCGGCCAGAGAGGTTATGTAGGATTTGGAAAAGAAACTGCAAAAGGTTTCAAAAGAGGAGACTTAAAAGAATTCTGGCACTTTGGGCAATATTTGTCTGATGATTCAAAATACAGAACTGAGTATCCAGACAATGTAATCGTTGAAGAACTTCCGAAATTCAACGAAGTGGGTAAAGAAGCATTCCAGATGCTTGAGAAAACAGGACAGTATGTTCTAAGAGCTTTAGCATTGCACCTTGGTTTAAATGAATTTTATTTTGATGACAAAATAGCAGAAGGAAATTCTATTTTAAGACCTATTCATTATCCTCCAATTACTGAAGAGCCGGATGATGCTGTAAGAGCTGCTGCTCACGGTGACATTAACCTTATTACTCTTTTAATGGGAGCACAAGGGAAAGGACTTCAGGTTCAGAACCACACCGGAGAATGGATTGATGCCATTGCAGAACCGGATGAACTGATGATTAATGTTGGAGATATGCTTTCAAGACATACCAACAACAAACTGAAATCTACAATCCACAGAGTGGTAAACCCGCCAAGAGAGCTGTGGAGTACTTCAAGATATTCAATTCCTTTCTTTATGCATCCTATCAGTGCAATGTCTTTAAATGCACTTGAAAATTGTGTAGACGAAAATAATCCAAAACTATACGAAGATACAACTGCCGGAGAATTCCTGCATGAACGCTTGATCGAATTAGGATTGATTAAAAAATAAATAAAGAGGCTGTCTCAACGTTGAGACAGCCTTTTTTATTCTATTCCTTATTATAAGAAATATACAAACACATTTACATAGCAAATTGATGTTTAATCATTTTGTTTTATCCTGTTATACAATAAAATTCAGGACATGGTGTAGGCTGTGTAAAAGTTCCCCACGGACAGATACAGGTATAAGAATCACCACCACCGCCAGGATTTCCTCCACCTCCCGGATTTCCTCCGTAAGGCACACATTTTCCACCTGAACAGATCTCCCCCGCAGAGCATCCTCCTTCTCCTGGGCCTCCGCCTTCAAAACAATAGGCCGGGAAGTCTACTCCGGCTACAATACTTCTCTTGTCTTCTCTTGAAAGTTTTTTTAGATTTTTCATAGTTTTTGATTTTTAGTATTTCCTACTCTATAAGCTTTTCGGATAACGCTTACTTAAAAATAATATTTATTCCTTTAATAATCAAATATTTAAATAAAATTGAGTTTCTAATAAATTCAAGAGACACTGGTTTCATTAAAATTTATTTTTTTATATACCATATCCTGTTTAATTTAAAATATTTTATTTATTTTTACTTTACCTACAAATTTTTAATTAAAAAAATATGAAAAATTTAAAAAAACTACAAAAAGATCAATTAAAAAACATTTCTGGAGGTGCTACTCTTCCTGAAATAGATTTCTGTATGTATTATTGCAGCGGAGTAATTGTTTGCGCTACCTGCAGTGATGATTTCAAATGCCCGGACACAAACAGTGATATGTAAGATTGAAAATCAAAATGTGATAAAATAGCACCGTTTCTTTAGAGAAGCGGTTTTTTATTTCTTTTGAATTAAAATAAGATGGATTTTGGTAAGTTATACATCTTTCTTACATCTGAGTAAGCCTTCAAGTATAATAATCGATTTATAAGCTTAAATTTAAAGTATTCTTAAGTAAGATTTATATATACGATAAAATAGGAGTGATGAGGAAATACTTTAACAAATTTCAGAAGCCTTCTCCCGCTATCCATTCATACTCCTCACGCCAGGCTGCCCTACGCTGCATCCCACTGGCTCTCCCAGGCATGCTGCGGGGTAACCATTACTATCGGGGCTAGGAAGAAGTCTAATTATGAATTATAAGTTATGAATGATGAGTTGTGTGGCTCTGGGTTCTGCGTATGAACTGTGGATGAGAAATGATAAGTTCTAAATCGAACTAATATCCCTTTTTCCGATTATGTCATTCCGTAGGAATCAAGGCTTATTAGAATCTTAAGAGTTCAAAGGAATACTATAGATGTTTTAATATTTAAGTGATTGATAAATTGATAATCTTAGATCTACTTAATTATAAAATTTAAAAGGTATTGTATAGACTCTACGGAGTGGAGTATGTATCAATGATGTATATCTATTGCTCATTACTTATCTTTTAGGGTTGTGCTTGGTTTGGGTATACAGCAAAAAAAAATCCTTTATCTTATGATAAAGGATTTTTTAAAAATAAAATAAAAACTGGCGGCGGCCTACTCTCCCGCTTTCGCAGTACCATCGGCGCTGGTGGGCTTAACTTCTGTGTTCGGAATGGGAACAGGTGAGCCCCACCGCTAAAACCACCCTAAAGAAGGTATATAAGGCTGCACGGTATAGATAAAAGGATACAGGTTTTACCTGCTTCCCAATAGCTACCATCTGCTACCTGGTTATTTTCGATAAAAACTTTCACAAAGAGGTAACCTTGCTGCACTTTCGTGCGCCATATTAGGCTATAAATCTACGGGTAATTAGTACTACTCGGCTATGACATTACTGTCTTTACACCTGTAGCCTATCAACGTCGTCATCTCCAACGACCCTTAAAAGATGTCTCATCTTGAGGCGAGTTTCGCACTTATATGCTTTCAGTGCTTATCTCTTCCAAACGTAGCTACTCAGCAGTGCACCTGGCGGTACAACTGATACACCAGAGGTTTGTTCAATTCGGTCCTCTCGTACTAGAATCAAGCCCTCTCAAACATCTAACGCCCGCAATAGATAGAGACCGAACTGTCTCACGACGTTCTGAACCCAGCTCGCGTGCCACTTTAATGGGCGAACAGCCCAACCCTTGGGACCTTCTCCAGCCCCAGGATGTGACGAGCCGACATCGAGGTGCCGAACCTCCCCGTCGATGTGAGCTCTTGGGGGAGACTAGCCTGTTATCCCCGGAGTACCTTTTATCCTATGAGCGATGGCCCTTCCATACGGAACCACCGGATCACTATGTCCTGCTTTCGCACCTGATCGACTTGTAGGTCTCACAGTCAAGCACCCTTATGCCATTACACTCTACGCACGGTTACCAAGCGTGCTGAGGGTACCTTTGAAAGCCTCCGTTACTCTTTTGGAGGCGACCACCCCAGTCAAACTACCCACCACGCAATGTCCTTCCCTTAAGAAGTTAGGCTCCAAGTAAGTAAAGGGTGGTATTTCAACGTTGGCTCCACCTACACTAGCGTGCAAGCTTCAAAGCCTCCCACCTATCCTACACATTACTTACTCAAAGTCAATACGAAGTTATAGTAAAGGTTCACAGGGTCTTTTCGTCCCATTGCGGGTAATCGGCATCTTCACCGATACTACAATTTCACAGAGCTCATGGTTGAGACAGTGCCCAGATCGTTACACCATTCGTGCAGGTCGGAACTTACCCGACAAGGAATTTCGCTACCTTAGGACCGTTATAGTTACGGCCGCCGTTTACTGGGGCTTCAGTCAATGCCTTCGGTTTAACCCTAAGCACCTTCCTTAACCTTCCAGCACCGGGCAGGTGTCAGACCCTATACTGCATCTTTCGATTTTGCAGAGTCCTGTGTTTTTGATAAACAGTCGCCTGGGCCTCTTTACTGCGGCCACCATTGCTGATGGCGTCTCTTCTCCCGAAGTTACGAGACTATTTTGCCTAGTTCCTTAACCATGATTCACTCTAGCACCTTAGGATTCTCTCCTCGACTACCTGTGTCGGTTTTGGTACGGGTTGCTTCACTTCGGCTTTTCTTGGAAGCACTTTCCCTACAGCAGCTTCGCCCGAAGGCTAGGCCTTGACTATTCCGTCAGTCTCCAGTAAGTACGGCACTCCGTCCCCTTTTTAGTGTGAGCAAGTATGGGAATATTAACCCATTGTCCATCCACTACCCCTTTCGGGTTCGCGTTAGGTCCCGACTAACCCTCAGCTGATTAGCATGGCTGAGGAAACCTTAGTCTTTCGGTGAGCGGGTTTCTCGCCCGCTTTATCGTTACTTATGCCTACATTTTCTTTTCTATCCGCTCCACAATACCTCACAGTACTGCTTCAGCGCAAATAGAATGCTCTCCTACCAGATGTACATAAAGTACAAATCCATAGCTTCGGTAATATGTTTATGCCCGATTATTATCCATGCCGGACCGCTCGACTAGTGAGCTGTTACGCACTCTTTAAATGAATGGCTGCTTCCAAGCCAACATCCTAGCTGTCAATGCAGTCCAACCGCGTTGTTTCAACTTAACATATATTTTGGGACCTTAGCTGTTGGTCTGGGTTCTTTCCCTCTCGGACATGGACCTTAGCACCCATGCCCTCACTGCCGTAGAACATTTATTAGCATTCGGAGTTTGTCAGGAATTGGTAGGCGATGAAACCCCCGCATCCAATCAGTAGCTCTACCTCTAATAAACTTATATACGACGCTGCACCTAAATGCATTTCGGAGAGTACGAGCTATCTCCCAGTTTGATTGGCCTTTCACCCCTACCCACAGGTCATCCGAAGACTTTTCAACGTCAACCGGTTCGGTCCTCCACTCTGTGTTACCAGAGCTTCAACCTGCCCATGGGTAGATCACAAGGTTTCGCGTCTAATCCTACTAACTATACGCCCTATTCAGACTCGCTTTCGCTCCGGCTCCGGTACTTAATACCTTAACCTCGCTAGTAAAATTAACTCGTAGGCTCATTATGCAAAAGGCACGCCGTCACAGCTTAATGCTGCTCCGACCGCTTGTAGGCGTACGGTTTCAGGTTCTATTTCACCCTTCTATTCGAAGTGCTTTTCACCTTTCCTTCACAGTACTTGTTCACTATCGGTCTTTCAGGAGTATTTAGCCTTGGAGGATGGTCCCCCCATATTCAGACAGGATTTCACGTGTCCCGCCCTACTCATTTATCACTCAAATATGCCTTTCATATACGGGGCTATCACCCTCTACGGCTGTTCTTTCCAGAACATTCTATTAAACATATATCAGCTTTTGGGCTAATCCGCTTTCGCTCGCCACTACTTACGGAATCTCTTCGATTTCTTTTCCTCCGGGTACTTAGATGTTTCAGTTCTCCGGGTTTGCTCCTCTTACGAGGTGACTGGTCTTCAACCAGCCGGGTTGCCCCATTCGGACATCTGCGGATCAATTCGTGTGTGCCAATCCCCGCAGCTTTTCGCAGCTTACCACGTCCTTCGTCGCCTCTGAAAGCCTAGGCATCCGCCATACGCCCTTAACGATTTCTTTCCTAATAATTATATTAGTTCAGTATTTTTTGATAAATTTAATTTATCGATATTTTTATAAACTCGGCACTCGAAAGTGCTCGGTTATCTCTTTGTGATGTCTTTACCGTTAATGTCAATGATCTTAAATTCTTTTTGTACAACTGATGAACAGATATTGTTTTTGGCTCTATCCGTAACTTTTAAATCAGTCTTCCAAAACTGTGGAGAATAAGGGAGTCGAACCCTTGACCTCCTGCGTGCAAGGCAGGCGCTCTAGCCAGCTGAGCTAATTCCCCCTCTAGTTGCTGTTGGCTATTTGCTTCTGGCTTCTGGCATTTTTGCCATCAGCTATAAGCTATTTGCCAGCCGCTTTAATTAGTAGTCTCGGGCAGGCTCGAACTGCCGACCTCTACATTATCAGTGTAGCGCTCTAACCAGCTGAGCTACGAGACTTTATATGAGTTATGGGGATGAGTAAGTAAGTTATACTTTTCCTCTTCTTCATTTCTCAATCTCTTTCCCTATACTAATTTCTAGTGGGTGTTGTATTTTTTATATAACCAACCAAACAAAAAACTAAAGCTTTACTTTGAAGTAAGTGCATGGTACATTTAAGTACCTTTGTTTTTTTATCGTCTTACGACGCTCTAAAATGAGATGTTCCAGCCGCACCTTCCGGTACGGCTACCTTGTTACGACTTAGCCCTAGTTACCTGTTTTACCCTAGGCAGCTCCTTTTACGGTCACCGACTTCAGGTACCCCAGACTTCCATGGCTTGACGGGCGGTGTGTACAAGGCCCGGGAACGTATTCACCGCGCCATGGCTGATGCGCGATTACTAGCGATTCCAGCTTCATAGAGTCGAGTTGCAGACTCCAATCCGAACTGAGACCAGCTTTCGAGATTTGCATCACGTCACCGTGTAGCTGCCCTCTGTACTGGCCATTGTATTACGTGTGTGGCCCAAGGCGTAAGGGCCGTGATGATTTGACGTCATCCCCACCTTCCTCTCTACTTGCGTAGGCAGTCTCACTAGAGTCCCCAACTTAATGATGGCAACTAGTGACAGGGGTTGCGCTCGTTGCAGGACTTAACCTAACACCTCACGGCACGAGCTGACGACAACCATGCAGCACCTTGAAAAATGTCCGAAGAAAAGTCTATTTCTAAACCTGTCATTTCCCATTTAAGCCTTGGTAAGGTTCCTCGCGTATCATCGAATTAAACCACATAATCCACCGCTTGTGCGGGCCCCCGTCAATTCCTTTGAGTTTCATTCTTGCGAACGTACTCCCCAGGTGGCTAACTTATCACTTTCGCTTAGTCTCTGATTCCGAAAAACCAAAAACGAGTTAGCATCGTTTACGGCGTGGACTACCAGGGTATCTAATCCTGTTCGCTCCCCACGCTTTCGTCCATCAGCGTCAGTTGTTGCTTAGTAACCTGCCTTCGCAATTGGTGTTCTAAGTAATATCTATGCATTTCACCGCTACACTACTTATTCCAGCTACTTCAACAACACTCAAGACCTGCAGTATCAATGGCAGTTTCACAGTTAAGCTGTGAGATTTCACCACTGACTTACAGATCCGCCTACGGACCCTTTAAACCCAATAAATCCGGATAACGCTTGCACCCTCCGTATTACCGCGGCTGCTGGCACGGAGTTAGCCGGTGCTTATTCGTATAGTACCTTCAGCTACCCTCACGAGGGTAGGTTTATCCCTATACAAAAGAAGTTTACAACCCATAGGGCCGTCGTCCTTCACGCGGGATGGCTGGATCAGGCTCTCACCCATTGTCCAATATTCCTCACTGCTGCCTCCCGTAGGAGTCTGGTCCGTGTCTCAGTACCAGTGTGGGGGATCACCCTCTCAGGCCCCCTAAAGATCGTTGACTTGGTGAGCCGTTACCTCACCAACTATCTAATCTTGCGCGTGCCCATCTCTATCCACCGGAGTTTTCAATTTAAAATGATGCCATTCTAAATATTATGGGGTATTAATCTCCCTTTCGAAAGGCTATCCCCCAGATAAAGGCAGGTTGCACACGTGTTCCGCACCCGTACGCCGCTCTCTCATTTCCGAAGAAACAATACCGCTCGGCTTGCATGTGTTAGGCCTCCCGCTAGCGTTCATCCTGAGCCAGGATCAAACTCTCCATTGTATGTTTGTCTGACTCACTCAAAGTTTTTTTACGCTTTAGTTTTTCCTTACTTGGTTGTTATATTGTATGTCAATGATCTTTATATCTTTCGCTTTGTAACGAAGCACTCTCTTCTGTCAGTGGCGCTCCGTATTTGCGAGTGCAAAAGTAAAACTTTATTTCTTAATGACCAAATGTTTTGAAAGAAAATTTTAAAGTTTTTTAAGTAACCTTAATCCCTCTCCTAAACCTCAATCACTCTACTCCTGCGCTCCCTTTATTTGGGACTGCAAAGATACAAACTCTTTTTAAACTCGCAACTTTTTTTGATAAAAAAATTAAAGTTTTTTGTCTGCCTCTTTTTTGAAGTATCATAATGTCTATGCTTATCTAAAAGCTCTCCTGCGCTACTGTATTACTCTCGTTTTTCAGTGGGGCAAAGATAACAACTTATTGCAACGCAAAACAACTTTATTTAACATAAATTTTACACACCCGTAATATTTAACCCTAATACGCTGGAACGCAGAGAGAAAAATTTTAAACATTTGTTTGGGATTCCAAGTGGAAGGTTGGAGGGTGGGAGAATTTGAGCGTTTGAGGGTTGGAGGGTTTGAGCGTGAAAGGGGAATCATGGGTAATGAGTAATGAAAGATACATTCTATTATATATAAGATAAAGGGAAGGTTGGGGGAAAGGTGCAGGGGGAAGCTTTTATAAAACAGGCTCCCTTCGTCTACGCTCAGGATAATAGCGCGTTCTTATGGAATGAGTATTGGGGTAACCACAGATCACAAAGATTTGCACAGATGATGATGTATATTTAGTATAGGGTATTTCGGGGGAAATTCATAATTCATAATTCATAATTCATCATTAACCTCACCCCTAGCCCTGATAGGAATGGGTACCCCGCAGCATGCGTTGGAGAGCAGGTGGATTTGAGAATTGCACAGCCCGGGCGTGAGGAGTATGAATGGATAGCAGGAAATAGCTCCTGAAAAAGATTCGCATTATATACTATATATATGATAAGCCCAGGAAACATGAGCAGTGGAAAGTTTATTAAGAACAACAATGTTGAAAATAGCTCCTTTTTATACTATATACAATATATAATAGGTGGGATCAACCCGGATCTCGTAATCAATCGAACAATCTCAATTGTTGATCACGGGTCCCAGTAAAATTGGCCGTTGAGAGTTTTGGAAATTCTTTGCCTTCAAAAAACTTCTTTCTGCCGATCTTAAAGGTTGTATGAATCATTTCAGCGATGTTACCTTCTCCCCTTTGTCTTTCAAAATATCTTTTATCTCCAAGCTTACCACCCCGCATAGAGCGGATAAGATTTAAGACTTTTTGTGCTCTGTCCGGAAAATGGGTTTCTATCCAATTAACAAAAACAGGTTCAACAGTATCATTTAATCTCACCAGGGTATATCCGAATCCTGAAGCACCTGCATCGGAAATCGCTTTTAATATATTCAACGGCTCATCGCTATTGAGTCCGGGAATGATGGGAGCAACCATCACATGTACGGGAATATTGTTTCCGGAGAGAATTTCTACAGCTTTTAATTTATTTTTTGCAGAACTCGTCCTGGGCTCCATCTTTCGTCTCAGTTCTTCGTTGATAGTAGGAATACTTAAAGAAACTGAAACCAGGTTCTGCTCCGCCATGGGTTTTAAAATATCAAGATCTCTTAGTACCATTGCATTTTTTGTCAGAATATTGACAGGATGTCTGTAATCAAGACAAACTTGCAGGAGTTTTCGGGTGATTTCAAATTGTCTTTCGGCGGGCTGATAGCAGTCTGTATTTCCGGATAGCAGAATTGGGGCTGCTTTATAGCCTCTTTTTTGAAAAAATTTCTCCAGTAATTCGGGAGCGTTTTTCTTTACCATGATCTTTCTTTCAAAATCAATCCCGGCACTGTATCCCCAATACTCGTGGGTAGGTCTTGCAAAACAGTAAGAGCAGCCATGTTCGCATCCCTGATAAGGATTCATGGAATATTCCATCGGAAGGTCTTCGCTTTTCACCTGATTAACAATTGTTTTGGGAAAAACTTCAGTGAAGGAGGTTTTTACTGTTTCGAAATCTTCATCTTCAGGCTCATAGGTATATCTGTCGAAATGATTAATAACGTTTCGCTGAGCGCCCTGACCTTTTATGAAATTTTCGTTTTGCATTCCTTTGTAAAATTAGAATGGAATTTGTATAAAATAATGAGTTTTAACATTAAAGTTTTCCACAAAAAAATCCAACACTTTCAAAAGCGTTGGATTTAACATAATTAAATATATTTTTTTACTACTTCAGTGCGTAAAATTCCACTCCATGAGTTTCATCTTCCTGATTCTTTTCATCAAAGTGTCTGTGATAATCCGAATAGGAATCACTATATTTTTTATCTTTTTTAGTCAATATTTTCTTGATGCTGATTAAACTTAATACTGCCAAAAGACCAACTCCTCCTGCCAGTAGAACTCCAACTTCTTTTTTCATATTTTCATTGATTTAATATTGTTAGCATTGCAAAAAGTATACCTATTTTATTTTTTTAAATTATAAATTTTGTTAACATTAAACTTTATTTTTAGGAAAATTACAATCCACTATTTTTCTTATATTTAAAGATTGCAATGGTTTAATTATTGTACTTAACAAGAAAAATATTATTATGGAAAATTCAGGGAATTTTGATGCAATGACAACCTTAAGTGAAGTCATGAAAACGCTTTCTGAAAGAGGAATACACAGAGAATTCAGAATGAACGAAAAATGTGAAATGAAGTTTGAAAATTCTGATAAAGTTTATCAGCCTGCAGAACTGGTGATTTTAAAAACATATCGTTTTGAAGGAGACAGCAATCCTGATGACAACGCGGTGCTTTATGTCGTAAAAGATGGTGCCGGAAACCGTGGAATGATTATAGACTCTTACGGGGCGGACAGCAATTATCCCGGTGAAGAGTTTGATAAGTTTTTAAGAGATATTCCCATTCTGGAAAGTGACGAATTCAACTTTTAACTGAATCTATACTTATATTAATTTTTTAAACCATTAAGGTTGTTTTAAATTAAAAAAGACATCTTCTTATATGATCATCAATTAATGGGGTCAATCTTAATGGTTTAAAGAATTATTCTTCAGATTTTTCCTTTTTCTTGAAAATATTATTCAGAAAACCTTTCTTTTCTTTTTTTTCTGCTTCCGGTTTGGGAGTTTCTTTTTTATTTTTGATCTCCTGTTTTATTTCTTTTACAGACTGTTTCATTTCTTTCACAGAAGAAACCGCTTCTTTTACCTTTTTTTCTGTTTTTTCTACATTTTTACCAATAAGGGTTTTCTTTAATCCTTGTTCAATTCCTTTCCAGAACAGATTAAAGAAAGATTTTGTCGGATCACGCTCTACATTTTCTACGGTAACAGCCTCAGGGAAATTACCCGAATTTGATTTTAGAAAAACGTTGGCAACGGCTGTAAGGAAGCCTTTTTCCTCATGATTATTCTTATTGAGTACGGCAATTTTCAGATCTTTATGTTTAAGATTAAAGGTTCCGTGTAATCCGGCAGGGTTTCCTTTAAAATTAAAGAGCATTTCCTGAATTGTTCCCGCAGTAGCTGTCACATGAAGGTAGGGCCTGATAAACGGATTAATACCACTGACTGGAAGATTGGTGGTTTTTCCGGAAATTGCAAAATTATCGTTATTATCAGCAACATCAAAGTTCCAGTTTACGGAAAGTGGTGAGAGGTTCATGAATGAACAGTTGATTTTGATGTCTACTTTTGTGGATTTTCCTTTTATTTTAGCAGAATTCAGGTTTCTGACATTCATATTAAAGTTACTGAAGATCAGTTTTCCGGGTCCCATACTTTCCGGAGTATCCTCTTCATATACTAATACTGAGTTTTTAATATCAAGATTATTGATCGTCATCGGAATTTTAATAGAACGCAGCATTTTGGAATACAAAGCTTTTACCTTTGGATCGTCTTTCGGAATTTTGCTTCTGAAAATATTGGCATCTGCCGACTGGATCATGACATGGGAAGCATTTATCATTTTATGATGAGAAAACAGGTCCCAGTTTCCTTCTGCTGTTATTTCCCCGGCTTTTATATCATATAGATCTCTCTCCACAGGAATCATTTTGATAAACTGCGCCCTCGAAACAAGAGGTTTCATTGCAAAATTATTGATCTGAACTTTATTTTTGTTAAGCTTCAGCAATCCTAAACTCATATTATAGAATTGTGTTTTGTAAGCAAAGTTCCGGGTGGTGAGATAATAATCTTTCACCTTAAAAGATAGTCCCTGCTGATTGGCTTTGGGTGATAACTCAATATTATTTATTGTGGCATTCAAATCATGAAAACTCAATGGCTCTTTTCCGTTATCATAGGTAATATTTGAATTTTTCAAAGACATTTTCCTTACAATAACAGATTGTATAATACCTGGCTCAGAAGTTTTATTTTGCTTCTTCTCCCCTGCTTTGAGCGTTCCGTTTACATTATCAACAAGAACATCTTTGATATCCAGATTGAGTTTTTTATCAACAAATTCCAGCTTATTGATATTAAAAGCAATATGATTTGTTTTTAAATTAATTGTTGTTTTTCCAGCTGGGGAAGAACCTGGCGTCAATACAACGTCCAGAATTTCACCATTTGTAGGCTTCAGGGCAAGACTTCTTATTGCAATATTCTGATGATTAGAATATAGTATATCCCTTCCCGAAAGCAGAAAATCTTTATATCCGATAGGAATGACCTGTTCTGAACTTTCCTTATCAAACTTAAGCTCATTAATATTTAAGTTAAGATTTCCGACAGACAAAAGTGTATTGCCATCAGGTTTGTTGACCTGAACTATGGCATTATTTAGTTTTATATTTTTTAAATCAACCTCAAAATTTGATTTTTTTTCATTCTTTTTAGCTTTTATTCCTGTTTTATATACTGTAAAAGCTGGATTTTGAAAATCCGCGTTGGTAAGTGCTACCTTATTTTTAGTTAAAACCACATCTTTGAATTCCATTTTGGGAATGATGCATTCAAATAATTGAGTCTTTTGGGGATAAAACTTTTTAAACTGAGCAAAAGAAAGAAGCGGAGTCAGTCTGAAATTTCCAACTGACATCTGCCCATTACTTGTATTGATACTACTGATAGTAATAGCATACGTTTCATTAGGCCGGAAAAAGAATTTCTCTCCTTTAATGCTGTATCGATCGAAAATTACAGGAAGTTTATTTTCAACAGATTCTTCTGTCATCTGTAAGTTTTCTACAAAAAGATCCAGTTGCTGTACAGACAAAAACTTCTGTTTGGTATGTTTGAAAATAGCAATTTTCCCGTTGCTGATCCTGATATTTTCAAACAAAAACGGGTTTCTCTTTTTTCCTGTTTTACGATCAACAGGTTTTGCGAGAATGACATTCAAATTAGGTTTTGCAAGCAACAGATCCGAGGAGCTTATTCTTTTATTAAAAATAGCATCGTAAATCCCAAAACGGCTTATTTTCAGGGTATCAATAGTTCCCTGCAGTCCAATAACGTCTATGTTTTGAGGATCTTTACTGTTGACAGAAATTCCTGAGGCGAAGATATTTCCTGTTCCTAAATCTACATCCAGGGTTTTGTAGGAAACTTTGTAGTCAGTATTCTTTTTTATATACTCTGGAACCTGGGTTTTAAGCCATATATTCAGTCCGAAATTCGCAGCCAGAAGAATTCCTGCCAGGATTCCGAAACTTATCAATAGTCTTTTAACCCATTTTCCCATATTTTGCGATTTGGTTTTTATTTTACATCAATCAATTTCTTATTTCAAGATCTATCACATATCCCTCATGTCCTCTTACATTGATAAAGTTTCCTCCTTCAAATCCCAGGTACTGTCCTTTGATGCCGGAAAGCCTTCCTGTAAATTCAGGTTTTTTATCTAATGTAAATGAAGTAACCTTTTCCGGTTTTTCAAAAGGATAATCAAACATCCATAATTCTTCTCCTTCTCTATAGAATTTCTGAAAATCTTCAGGAAAATATTCTCTGATCTTTTGTCTGAAGTCCGCAAGGTCTACTTCCCCTTCAAAATCATCCTGCAGCATTTTTCTCCAATTGGTTTTATCTGCCAGGTGTTCTTTTAAAGCCACTTCTATCATTCCTGCTTCATACCGGTTTTCGGTTCTTGCTATAGGCAATGCAAAAGTTGCTCCCTGATCAATCCATCGTGTTGGAATCTGAGTATTTCTCGTTACTCCTACTTTTACATCTCCGGTATAAGCCAGATAGACGGTGTGCGGCTGAAGCTGAATTTGTTTTTCAACCTCCAGATCTCGTTCAGCAACTCCTAAATGTGCCGTAGAAAGCTCCGGACGGATAATGGTATCACTTGCATAAGGACTTTCAAAAAAGCAGTTTTTGCAGAATCCCATCCTGTAAATAGGCTTGTTTTCCCCACAATTTACACATTGGAATCCGGTATGCCTGATGCTTAACTCCCTTCCAATCAACTCATTCATATGAACCAGATCTCCTGAAAGATTGAGATAGTATTGGATTGGCTTTGCATCGTAGCTTGTCATCTTTAAAATTTGCCCTTGAAACTGCATATTATATTTATATTACTTTTTTAAGTAAATTTAATGATTATATTTTTCAAAAAGTAAAATTTATATTTTTGTACTAATAAAAAATACAAATGGTTTATCTTGTAACAGGCGGTAGTGGGTTCATCGGATCTCATTTAATTGAACGATTATTAAGAAATGGACATTCTGTCATAAACATTGACAATTTTGATAATTTCTATAACTATCAGGTAAAAATTAAAAATACTTTAGAGTCAATTGGTAAAATTTCGGATTTTGAATACTCAGACAAAGAGACTGATGTCCGTCATTTAGTATCACTTGCTCATTCTGACCAATATTCCCTCTATTGGCAGGATATCCGGGACCAGAAAGGTCTTGAAAACATTTTTAAAAACCACCATATCGACATGGTGATTCATTTGGCTGCACTTGCTGGTGTACGTCCTTCCATTGAGCGTCCTTTAGAATATGAGGAAGTCAATGTAAGAGGTACTATGAACCTTTGGGAACTGTGTAAGGATTTTAATATCAAAAAATTTATTTGCGCCTCCTCATCAAGTGTTTATGGAAACAATGAAAAGATTCCTTTTGCAGAAACAGATAATGTAGATAATCCTATTTCTCCTTATGCAGCTACTAAAAAAAGTGGTGAAGTCATAGGACATGTTTACCACAATCTATACCATATAGATATGATCCAGCTTAGGTTCTTCACAGTATATGGGCCAAGACAGAGACCAGATCTCGCAATACACAAGTTTGTAAAGCTTATTTCAGAGGATCAGGAAATTCCATTCTATGGTGATGGAAGTACCGCCAGAGACTATACTTATATAGATGATATTATTGACGGAATTACCAAGTCTATCCTTTACCTGGAAAATAATTCCGGGGTTTATGAGATTCTTAATCTCGGAGAAAACCAGGTGATCACTTTATCCGAGATGGTTTCTACTATAGAAAATGTATTAGGAAAAGCTGCCATCAAAAAAATTCTGCCAATGCAGCCGGGAGATGTCACAAAAACAAATGCCGATATTACAAAAGCAAAGGATTTAATAGGGTACAAACCTGCCACAGACTTCCAAAATGGCATAAAAAAATTTGTGGAATGGTTTTTGAGAAAACGACAATAAGTAAATTGCTGACATAGCTGCCATTCAGTTTGTGACAGCCGTTTATAAGAAAAAATTATAAAAAGAATTGAAAATCAAGTATAAAAAAGTTTATTATACAACCTATTTTTATACTTTTGCAAAAAATTAGAAAATTATGTACTGGACATTAGAATTAGCTTCATATTTAAGTGACGCACCTTGGCCAATGACAAAAGCAGAGCTTATTGACTACGCAATCAGAACTGGTGCACCTATGGAGGTAGTAGAAAACCTTCAGGCAATCGAAGACGAAGGAGAGATTTATGAATCTATCGAAGAAGTATGGAGCGACTATCCTACTGACGAAGATTTCCTTTGGAACGAGGACGAATATTAATAAAGCGATAAGCTTTAGGCTGCGTGCTTAGAGCTTTTTTGCCCTTTTTATATATTAATCTACACGATAAGTGTTATTTAAAACGCTTAAAGCATTTTGCATTAAGCATAAAGCAAAAAATTTATGAGTTTTTTAAACAAAGTTCTTAAAGGGTTTTTGGGAGACAAAAAAGCGCAGGACCTAAAAGAAGTAAAAAAAGTTGTAACAAAAATCAAGGCTGTAGAACCTAACATTCAACAATTGTCGGATGATGGTTTGAGACAAAAGACCGCTGAGTTTAAAGAGAATATAAAATCTGCAACCAGCAAGATCACAGCTCAAATAGAACAGATAAAAGAGCAGATAAAAAATTCAACAAATGTTGACGAAAAAGAAGCTCTTTTTTCAAAAATTGAGTCTCTAAAGAAGGAATCATACGAAATTGAAGAGAAAGTTCTTATTCAGGTTCTTCCCGAAGCTTTTGCATTGATCAAAGAAACGGCAAGAAGATGGGCACAGAATGGAGAAATTCGTGTAACGGCAAGTGACTGGGACAGAGAACTGGCTGATGCAGGAAAAGATTTCGTGAGCATTCAGGGAGACACAGCTGTTTGGAAAAACTCATGGGATGCTGCCGGAACTCCAGTAGTTTGGGATATGGTCCACTATGATGTTCAGTTTATCGGAGGGGTTATTCTTCACAGTGGTAAAATTGCCGAGATGGCAACCGGTGAAGGTAAAACTTTGGTAGGAACATTACCTATTTACTTAAATTCACTTCCGGAAAGAGGAGTACACGTTGTAACCGTGAACGACTATCTTGCAAAAAGAGACTCCGCATGGATGGGTCCTCTTTATCAATTCCATGGAATGTCTATCGACTGTATCGATAACCACCAGCCGAACTCAGACGGAAGAAGAAAAGCATACAACTCAGATATTACTTACGGAACGAACAATGAATTTGGTTTCGATTATCTGAGAGATAACATGGTAACTTCACCTTCAGAATTGGTACAAAGAGAATTGAACTTTGCTATCGTGGATGAAGTTGACTCTGTATTGGTAGATGATGCAAGAACGCCATTGATCATTTCCGGTCCGGTTCCTCAGGGAGACAGACAGGAGTTTGATGTTCTTAAACCTTCTATTGACAGAATTGTTGAAGTACAAAAGAAAACCGTTTCTGCTATTTTCAACGAAGCAAAAAAATTAATCGCTGCAGGAAATACAAAAGAAGGTGGATTCAAATTGCTTCAGGCCTACAGAGGTCTTCCAAAAAACAGACAATTAATCAAATTCTTATCGGAAAGCGGAAACAGAGCTTTGCTTCAAAAAGTTGAATCGCAATATATGCAGGACAACAACCGTGACATGCCGATTGTAGATAAAGATCTTTACTTCGTTATCGAGGAGAAAAACAATCAGGTAGACCTTACTGATAAAGGGGTTGAGTATATGTCTCAAGGAAACTCTGACAATAACTTCTTCGTTCTTCCTGATATTGGAACTGAAATTGCTGAATTAGAAGCTAAAAACCTTTCTAAAGAAGAGGAGTTTGAAGCGAAAGAAAGACTATTTGCGGACTTTGCTGAAAAGTCTGAGCGTGTTCACACAATGAGCCAGCTATTGAAAGCATATACATTATTCGAAAAAGATGACGAGTATGTGGTGATTGATGGTGAAGTAAAAATTGTTGATGAGCAGACAGGGCGTATCATGGAAGGTCGTCGTTATTCAGACGGTCTTCACCAGGCAATTGAAGCGAAAGAGAATGTAAAAATTGAGGCAGCTACTCAAACTTTTGCAACAATCACGCTTCAGAATTATTTCCGTATGTACAATAAACTTGCGGGGATGACTGGTACAGCTGAAACTGAGGCTGGTGAACTTTGGGAAATCTACAAACTAGATGTAGTGGTTATCCCAACAAACCGTCCAATTCTAAGAAATGACAAACAGGATTTAGTTTTCAAAACTAACAGAGAAAAATATAATGCTGTAATTGAAGAAGTAGAAAAATTAACAGAGGCAAAAAGACCTGTACTTGTAGGGACAACTTCTGTTGAAATTTCACAATTGCTTTCAAAAGCACTTCAGTTAAGAAAAATTCCTCACCAGGTACTGAACGCGAAGCTTCACAAGAAAGAAGCTGAGATCGTGGCAGGAGCAGGACAGCCGGGAGTTGTAACTATTGCAACGAACATGGCAGGTCGTGGTACGGATATTAAGCTATCTAAGGAAGTAAAAGAAGCTGGAGGTTTAGCTATTATCGGTACTGAAAGACACGACTCAAGACGTGTTGACAGACAGCTTAGAGGTAGAGCGGGACGTCAGGGAGATCCTGGAAGTTCTCAGTTCTATGTATCTCTTGAAGATAACCTGATGCGTTTGTTCGGTTCTGAGAGAATCGCTAAAATGATGGACAGAATGGGTCATAAAGAAGGTGAAGTAATTCAGCATTCTATGATCAGTAAGTCTATTGAAAGAGCGCAGAAGAAAGTAGAAGAAAACAACTTCGGAACAAGAAAGAGACTTCTTGAGTATGATGACGTAATGAACAAACAACGTGACGTAATCTACAAGAGAAGAAAGAATGCTTTATTCGGAGACCACCTGAAGTATGACATTACGAATATGATTTTCGATGTTTCCAATTCTATCGTTGCGAAAGGAAAAGCTTCAGGAAGTTATAAAGATTTTGAATACGAAATCATTAAAACATTTACAATGGAATCTCCGGTTTCCCAAGATGATTTTAATAATAAAAATGTTCAGGATCTGACAAATATCTTATTCAACGCAGCTCAGGAAGATTACAGAATGAAACTGAATCTATTGAAAGAAAAATCATTCCCAATCATTGAGAATGTATACCAAAATCAAGGTTCAATGTTCAAAATGATTCAGGTCCCTTTCACAGACGGACACAAAACAATGACTATTGTAGCTGATCTTAAAGAAGCTTACGATACACAGTGTGAAAGTTTAGTGAACGATTTCGAAAAGAACATCACTTTATCAATCATTGATGAAAACTGGAAACTTCACCTTCGTGAGATGGATGATTTAAGAAGATCTTCACAAGGAGCTGTTTACGAGCAGAAAGATCCATTGGTAATCTATAAGCAGGAATCTTTCCACTTATTCAGCGAAATGATCGACAAACTAAACAAAGAAATTATTTCTTTCTTATACAAAGGAGAAATTCCAGCTTAAGAAAAATTTAATAATATCATCTAAAAACCGCTATGGCATTGGTCATAGCGGTTTTTTGTTATTCAGTATATAATATTTTTATGATAAATATCAATCTTATTATTTATTTAGAACAGTTAAAAATAATATATTTGCAAAAAATTTGACTTTCATGAAAAATGTACTGATCTGTGCTTCCGCTCTGGGAACAATGCTGGTTTCTGCCCAAAAAAAAGATTCATTAGCCACTAAAAGCATTGATGAAGTAATTATCAATACATACGTCAAGAAAGACAGTGAATACTCCAATAAGATGCCTTTGAAGGCAATAGAGGATCCACAGGTATATTCTTCTATTGACAAAGGAGTATTGGAAAATCAATTGTTATTCACCGTAGATGATGCTTTCAGAAATGTGGCAGGTGCACAGAAAATGTGGAGTGCAACAAACAGAGCCGGAGATGGAGGTATTTATCTTAATTTAAGAGGTTTTGTGGCCGGAAACTCTATCAGAAATGGTATGGTAGCTCCTATTACAACTTCTATGGACGCTATCAATGTGGAGAGAATTGAAGTGTTAAAAGGACCTTCTGCCACATTATTTGGTAGTAACGTGACATCTTATGGAGGTGTTATCAACAGAGTTACCAAAAAACCATTTGAAACTTTTGCAGGCGCCGTTTCTCTGGCAGGAGGAAGCTATAACTATTACAGAGTACAGGCAGATGTAAATGCTCCCCTTACAAAAGATAAAAAATTATTATTCAGATTAAATACAGCTTATACAAACCAGGGAACCTTCCAGAGAACCAATGCAAAGAATTCTTTCTATGCATTTACCCCATCCATTACTTACCGTCCTACGGATAATTTAGAGATCAATGCGGAACTGGAAATGTTTGAAACCAATTCATATCCTGAAACAGCTTTCTTCTTTTATGTTCCGAGTGCGCAGCTTGGTGCAGACAGCATGGATAAACTGGAAAAACTTGGTTATGACTATAAGCAATCTTACACAGGAGAAGGGCTTAAAACTGTTGGTAAAGCAAGAAACTTCTTTGGACAGGTTAACTATAAAATTAATGAGCACATTAAATCCTCTACCAATGTAAGCACTTCATATTCTTACTCAGATGGATTTAACCCATACTTCTATTTTGCTCCGAAAGGAATGGTAACAGGAGTTCCTACAGATACAGAATTGGGAATTGTAAGAGCTGACCAGTCAACTAAAGACAGCAAAAGAACTTATTTCCAGGTTCAGCAGAACTTTAATTTTGATTTCAACATCGGAAGCGTGAGAAACAGAACTGTAGCAGGTTTCGATTATATGAGATTGAATGACAATCAATACTTTATGTTTACCAATTTTGACTGGGTTCCTTTCACAGGTACAGACTATTCTAATATGAATGGACAGACATTGGGGGCAATGTATGATAATCTGAGAAATCAGCCTGATTTTGAGAAAAACAACGCCTATATAAGCAGCGGTAAGAAAGATACCTATAGTGGATATATTTCCAATGTAATTACTCCCGTAACCGGTCTTAATATTCTTACTTCAGTACGATACGAAAGTGTAAATTTTAAAGGAGGACAAACCGGACAGAAACTTACTGATTCATACAGCCAGGGAGCATGGTCACCAAAATTTGGTATCGTTTATCAAATACTCCCTGAGAAATTATCCGTATTCGGAAACTATCAGAACAGTTTTTCAGTAAATGGATATTATACTTCAGATAAGACAGGAAATGTAGCACTTTCAACTCCTGAAAGAGCCAATCAATTTGAAGGAGGTTTCAAAACAAATCTTATCAAAGGAAGAGTTACTACAACTTTAAGCTACTATAATATTCAGGTAAAAAATACGCTCCTAAATACTGGTGAAATGACGGGAACAGGACAGGCTGTACAAAACCAGGCTGGATTATTGAGAAGCCAGGGAGTAGAATTGGAAGCAAATGCTTATCTGATCAAAGGGTTCTCCGTAATCGCCGGAGTAAGCTACAACGATATGAAATATACAGAAGCTGATGAAACGGTTATCGGAAGAAGACCCGCTACAGCATCATCTCCATGGTTGGTTAATTTCAATGCAAGTTATCAGTTCTTAGACGGAAATTTAAAAGGTCTTGGATTCGGGGTAGGAGGAAACTATGCGAGTGATAACAAGATTGTGAACTCTACAACCATGGGTACATTCATCCTTCCAAAATATCTGGTACTGAATGCCAACGCGTTTTATGATACTAAAAAATTCAGAATTGGTGTAAAGGTAGACAACTTTACCAACGAACATTACTGGAGCGGGTATACAACTGCCAATGCTCAGGTACTAGCTAACATATTAGGAAGCTTCACTTATAAATTTTAAACTGTTAGAGTAAAATTACTCTCCTTATAAACAATGAAAAGAATAACAATAGGAGCTGCATTATTAACAACTATGTTAAGCTTTGCACAGGAAAAAAAAGACACCATCAAATCCAACGATATTGAAGAAGTAGTTGTAAGCGGAAGATATTATCAGAAGTACAAACTGAATGAGGTTTCAGGTTCATTAAGAATCCAGACGCCTATTCTTGAGCTTCCTCAAAATGTACAGTCTGTAAGTTCTCAGGTTCTTGCTGATCAACTTACATTGAACATGTCTGAAGGAATTGTCCGTAACGTAAGTGGGGCAAGAAAAGTGGAGCACTGGGATAATGTATACTCCAATGTTTTCATGAGAGGTGCCAGTATTTCCACTTTTATGAACGGAATGAATGTTTCTTCTACCTGGGGCCCAATCAATCCTGATGCCTCTATCATAGACAGAATAGAGTTTGTAAAAGGTCCAGCCGGATTTATGGGTTCTATGGGAGATCCTGCCGGGTTTTATAATGTTGTAACTAAAAAGCCTACCGGAAAGTTTGCCAACAGTGTACGTTTCACTACGGGAAGTTATAACCTTTTCAGAGGAGAAGCTGATCTGGATGGAGTACTTGTAAAAGACGGTGTTTTAGATTACCGTATCAATCTGATGGGAAGCTCCAACAATTCATGGGTAGAAAATGATAAAACAAGCAAAATCATTGTTGCTCCATCGATTACTTTCAGACCTACGAAGACCACTACATTTACAGCACAATACAACTATCAGTATTTAAAATTCAATCAGCCGGGAGCTTACCTGATGTCTAATGACGGATATGCTTCATTGAATGTACATACCAATTTTAATGATCCGAACTTCAAAAAAACTGAAGTAAAAGATCAGAGTTTATTCTTAAGCTTAGACCAGAAACTGTTCAAAGACTGGGTTTGGAGTACACAGTATGCTTATATGGACCTGAATTATGATGGAGGTTCATGGTGGGGAACTTTTGATCCAGCCAATAAAAATGTTTTAAACAGAACATTAAGCAACTGGCAGGCAAAAGGAAAAAATCATATTTTCCAGACGTATGTAAGAGGAAAGCTTAATACAGGAAATATTGTTCATAAAATAATTGCAGGGTTTGATTATGGAGACAGAAAATACATTGCTGACTTTTCATCTTTTACAGGAGGACCTTTTCCAATTGACATTTATAATGTGAATTATGGAGTGGATCCTTCGGAACTTCCTTCTTCTGATTTTTATAGATTAAACAAATCTGCTCCTTTTTATAATGATCAGGGAGTAAAATATACTTCTTATTACGCTCAGGATCAGATTGAAATGTTTAACAATAAGTTAAGATTAACATTAGCAGGAAGATATACAAGTGGAAAAACCTATTCTGCATATCCTAATCTAAGCCCTGGCACTCCTATAGTACCAGATAAAGCAGGTGAATTTACACCAAGAGTAGGAATAAGTTATTCTATTAATGAAAACTTCTCAGCTTACGGTATCTATGACAAAACTTTTGTTCCACAATCCGGAACTGGAATCAATCAAACATTGATTACAGATCCTTTCAGAGGACAGAATATTGAATTCGGATTAAAGAAAGACTGGTTCGGAGGAAAATGGAATTCTACTTTTGCGGTTTATGAGATCAGAAGACAGAATATTCTTGTATCAGGAAATGCAAATGAAAACAATGGCGTTGCATTTCAGGTTGCTACAGGCGAGCAAAGAGCAAGAGGTTTTGAAACAGATATCAAAGGAGAGATCATCAAAGGTTTGAATATTATTATCAATTATGCTTATACAGATGCAAAAACTATCAAAGACACAGATCCTACAAGAATAGGAATCCAGTCTCCTGGAAATGCAAAAAATGTACAAAATACTTGGGTAAACTACAGGTTTGAAAATGGTCTTATGAAAGGCTTTGGTATTTCAGCAGGGTATCAGTATCAGGGAGGAAGACAATCCTGGTATGGAGTAAGTGCTGCGAAAGATCAGAGCCTTCCGGATTATTTTGATACCAACTTTGGAGTTTCTTATGTTGCCAAGAAATTCGATGTCAATTTAATGTTAAATAATGTCCTTAATAAAAAGCTTTACAGCGGATACAGAGGAGATGCAGGTGAATATGCATGGATCTACAATGCTCCACGTAACTGGAGATTATCAATAGGATATAAATTTTAAAAAATCAAAGGTTAGCCCCTCACGGGGTTAACTTTTTGCTATGAGAAAAAAGCATCATCATAAAAAGAAAGCTCCTTCAAAAAAATGGTCTGCCAAACTGCATTTGTGGTTTGGTTTATCCGTTGGCATCATTGTATTTATTGTCTCTCTTTCAGGGACTTTATATGTTTTTAAGGATGAAATACAGAATACCCTGCGCAAAGACGAGATTTATCTGAAAAAAGACAAGATTGGATCAAAACCTTTACCAATTAACCTTCTTCGTGAAAAAGTATCGCTGGAGCTTAATGAAAAGTATCCGATAAGCGCTGTAGAAATTCCTTTGGACAAAACAAAATCCTATCAGTTTGAATACTATGACAAAAGCAAAAAAGGATGGAACTATTTTCAGCAGGTGCGCATCAATAAGCTGGCTTATGTCAATCAGTATACCGGAGAAATTCTTGCGGTGTACAATGAAAAATATGATGTATTCAATATTCTGAAATATATCCACTGGGGGCTTCTGCTCAATTCAGAATGGGGGCCATACACCGTAGGAATCCCAACTGTTCTTTTTATTATCATGCTGATTACAGGAATTATTTTATGGTGGCCTAAAAATAAAAATGCCAGAAAAGGACGTTTTTGGTTCAATTGGGAAAATGTAAAAAACTGGAAGCGTAAAAACTATGATCTTCATAATATCCTTGGTTTTTATGCATCATTTATTGCCCTGCTTTTAAGTGTTACAGGGCTTTATTTTGCTTATCCTTATGTAAAAAACACTTTTACTTTTGCATTATCCGGCTCATGGGAACTTCCAAAAGAAAAAGAAAGAAAATCACCGGACTCCCTTACGGTTAAGAATGAAGCTGTTTTTGATCTGGCTGCGGCACAGACAGAAAAACTGTATGCAAAATCATCCAGCTTCAGAATTACTCTGAACGGAAAGAATAAAAAAGGAAAAGAACTGAAAAACCTTCCGGTAACCGTTTACGGACTGGATGGAAGATATAGTGAAAGAAATATCCTGACATTTGACAAATACTCCGGAAAACTACTGGCCAACAAACCTCATCACAAGCTCATTACTGCCGAGAAATATTCCAACGCCAATTATGATATCCATACCGGATCCTATTTCGGAATCATTGGAAAAATCATGTGGTTTATTGCCGGCCTCACATGTACATCACTCCCTGTAACCGGATTCCTGGTTTGGTGGGGAAAAAGAAAGAAAAAAGGAAAGAAAATATAATGAAAAAAGCGCTTTTATCAGCTGCCTGCTTAGGAACTACTACCGTTTTTGCTCAGGTAAAAGATACTCTACAAACTAAAAATGTAGACGAGGTTGTAATGACCGCCTCCAGAAAAAAGGAAAATATAAAGGAGGTTCCAAGCTCTATTACAGTTGTAGGAGAAAAACAGATTCAGTCTCAGCTGACTGTTAATTCTGATATTACGAGCATCCTGCAGTATACAGTTCCCAGTTTAGGAACAAATTCCGGGCAGACTTCCAACACAGGGCAGACGTTAAGAGGGCGTCAGGTTTTGGTTTTGATTGATGGGATTCCACAGTCTACCCCACTTCGTAACGGAGCAAGAGATTTAAGGACTATAGACCCTTCTGCAATCGAAAGAATTGAAGTAATCAAAGGAGCTTCGTCCATCTATGGTAACGGAGCAGATGGAGGGATCATCAATTATATTACGAAAAGAAACAAAACAGATAAAAAAATTTCTGGGGTTTCACAGATCGGTCTTACAGGACAGCCTTACGGTGGCACTTTAGGAGTAAGAGCCAGCCAGCTTTTATCCGGAAAAATCAACAAATTTGACTATACCCTTTCATTAGCCTACGAAAGAACGGGATATACAAAAGATGGAGATGGCATTTTGATCAGCCCTACTTACAGCATTGCCAAGATGGACAACTACAATGGATTGCTGAAAATAGGATATGATATCAATGAGAATCAAAGAATTGAAGCTTCTTATATTGGCTATTCTTCAAAATCAGACCTGAATGTAGGATTGAAAACAGGAAAATACGGCATCACGCCTACCATTGGTGAAGGAATAGGAAAAGGGTTGGAAACCACACCTCAGGGAACTCCGAAAAACCACAACATCAGAGTGAGCTATGATAATAAGAACCTGTTTGCAGGAACTTCTTTAAATATTAATCTTTATTATCAGGATTTTAAAACCGTTTACGGATATAGTGACACATTCTTCAATGGTGGGCAATCCAATGTCATTTCCCATAAAAAAGGGGCAAGAATCAACCTGGATACCCAACTATGGAATTCTCCGAATTCACAGGGAGAAATCATCTACGGAGCTGATATTCTGAATGATGAAACCGTACAAAAACTGGAAGACGGACGTTTCTGGACCCCTAATATGAGCATGACCAATATCGCTCCTTTCGTATTGGCAAAAATTGATCTTTTCAAAAAATTTACCATCAAAGGAGGTCTTCGTTACGAAAACATCAAAGTGAATGTAGATGATTTCAACACGCTTTCTACCCTTAAAAGTGACGGAACTTTCACCAAAAGCATTCCTGTAGCCGGCGGAAAACTGAGCTATAATGCGTTGGTGGGAAATATCGGAGTACGTTATAATATTGAACCTTATATCAACCTTTTTGGAAGTTTTTCTCAAGCCTACTCCATCAATGAGTTAGGCAGAATTTTGAGAACCTCAACTTCTGAAACGATTAATAGCCTGGAAACGAAACCAATTATTGTTAACAATTATGAATTGGGGGCGACAGGACAGCTTTACAGCTGGCTGAATTATGAACTGACGTCTTATGTGAGTACATCCAAACTAGGAGCATCATTTGTACAGAGCCCGGACAGAGCGCTGATGATTCAGAGATCTCCCGAAATTGTATATGGAGTGGAAGGATTTTTACACTTTACCCCTACAAAATGGATTCAGTTTGGAGGAAGCTACAGCTGGATGGAAGGCATTACTTCTGTAAAAGATGATGGTGATTATTCCGCAAAAATCAATAACAGCAGAATTTCTGCTCCTAAAGTTCTGGCTTATGTACAGGCAAGACCTGTTCCGGCATTATCAGTTGGTTTAGATATGCTTCATTCTTTCCAGCAAAACAGATTCGAGCCTAATGCAAAAACAGGATTATATGCCTATGGAGAAGGATATGTTCCTGAGTATACCGTTTTCAATTTCAAATCAAGCTATGAGGTTAACAACAACTGGAGGGTATCATTAGGAATTGAAAACCTTTTCAATAAAGTATATCAGCCTGCCATTTCATGGTGGACAGCAAGAGACAGTGACTTTACGAATGCTCTTGGATTGAGAGGAACATTTATGATTGAATACAAATTTTAATTAAACTAAATAAAAAGTAAAGCATATCTTTGCTTTACTTTTTACTGCTATATGAAGAAAAATCATCATCATAAAAAGAAACCGGGATTCTTTAAGAAATGGTCTGCCAAACTTCACCTTTGGTTCGGATTGGGAATAGGTTTTCTGATCTTTATTATCTCTATCACCGGAGCCTTGTACGTTTTTAAGGATGAAGTGGAAAACATCACCCGAAAAGATGTTATCTATCATCAGGAGCAAAATATAGAACAGAAACAGGTACTTCCTATCAGAGTAATGGAAAAAGCTGTTGCAGAACAGGTCAAGGAAAAATATCCGATTCACTGGGTAAATGTTCCTATTGACAAAAAGATGTCCTATATGTTCTTCTGGTATGAACATAATACGGATGCCTGGAATTATTTTGATGAATTTCCTATCTATAAACAAGCTTATGTAAACCCATACACCGGGAAAGTACTAAGAGTTTATGATGAAAAAAACGGTTTCTTCAATATCGTAAAAATGATCCACTGGAGCTACCTTTTAAAACAGGATTGGGGAACTTATGTGGTAGGTATTCCGGTTATTATTTTTATCATTATGCTGATCTCCGGGATCATTCTATGGTGGCCTAAGAACAAAGCAGCAAGAAAGCAGCGTTTTTCCTTCAAATGGAAAAATATTAAAAGCTGGAAGCGTAAGAACTATGACCTTCATAATGTGCTGGGTTTTTATGCATCTATTTTTGCTTTGATCTTCTCCATTACAGGTCTTTTCTATGCATTTTTTGTCGTTCAGGCAATGATCTATGTCATCTTTTCAGGAGGAGAAACAAAGTACCCGGACTTTTCCCATATCAAGACAAAGGCTCCTATTGAGCTGAGAACAGAAGGTACATTGGATAAAATCATTAATACAGTACAGACAAAATATCCTGATTCCTATGGTTTTGCTATAGATTTAGGCCACCCACATATGGATGATCACGAGCATCCCAACTTTGAGGTGTATGTGAAACATCTTTCTTATTCTTATCATAAAAGCAGCAGCTTAATCTTTGATGAAAACTCTGGAGAATTGCTGCACACTCATGATCCGAAGGACAAAAATTTTGGAGAAAAAGCTGTAAATGCCAATTATGACATCCACGTAGGTGCTATTTTGGGCCTTCCTACTAAGATTATTGCCTTTATTGTAAGTCTTATCTGTGCTTCTCTTCCGGTTACCGGATTTATGATCTGGTGGGGTAGAAAAAAGAAAAAACCATTAAAAACAGCTTAACATACTAAATAAAATCCAGTTAATAATCCATTAATACAATCTTTTTTATAATTTTAGCCCCTAGAATTTAATAATAGAAATGTCATTAATAGATTTATCAAAACAAGTTGCCCTTGGAGTTGACATCGGCGGAACCAATACTAAATTCGGAATCGTAAACCACCGTGGAGAAGTTCTGGATAAAGGAAATCTGAGAACCGATGCTTATGACAAAGTTGAGGATTTCATCGATGCGTTATATGAAAGTGTTCGTCCAATGATGGAAAAATATGGTACTGAAGCACACTTTGACGGAATCGGAGTAGGAGCTCCTAATGCAAACTACTATAAAGGAACCATAGAATTAGCTCCAAACCTTCCATGGAAAGGGGTAATTCCTTTTGCTGAGCTTATGAAAGCAAAATTCGGCCTTCCTTGTACAGTGACCAATGATGCCAATGCTGCAGCCCTGGGGGAAATGCTTTTCGGAGCAGCCAGAGGAATGAAAGATTTCATCATGATTACGTTGGGAACAGGAGTAGGAAGTGGAATTATCGCCAACGGAAGTTTAATCTATGGGCACGACGGGTTTGCCGGAGAGTTGGGTCACACCATTGTAAAGCCAGGCGGAAGAAAACATTGGAGCACAGGATCTGAAGGAAGTCTGGAAGCTTATGCTTCTGCAACCGGTATTACCATTACAGCAAAGAAAATGAGAGCTGAGTTTCCGGAATCTATGCTGAACCAGTATCCTGAAGATGAAATCAATTCTAAAACAGTATATGAATGTGCTATCAAAGAAGACCCAATTGCTATTGAAGTTTTCAGATATACAGGTCAGAAATTGGGTGAAGCAATAGCCAATTTTGTGATGTTCTCTTCCCCGCAAGCCATTCTTTTATTTGGCGGAGTGATCAAAGCAGGAGATTTTATTTTGAAACCAGCTAAACTTCATATGGAAAGAAACCTTCTTCCTATCTTCAGAAATAAAGTACAACTTGTTTTCAGTGAACTTGACGAAGCAGATGCTGCCATTCTTGGAGCAAGTGCTTTGGTTTGGGAAAAATAACTGAACCTTTTTAAATAATATAGAGCATCCTTCTTAGGGTGCTTTTTTTGTGATTATTTGTGAAAACATTGGTGTTATTGGTCTTGGAATTAAAAAACAGAAGACGAAAAAACATCTTAAAGATTAAATTTAATTGAAATGCTTCGACTCCGCTCAGCATGACATTGCTAATATTAATATCTTTAAAATAACTTCGAAGATGATCTGTTTGATTTATATCCTATATTTATTCATAAAATGGTTTACAAATCATTTGTCACATCTATCACGACAATTTAAGTTTAAGAGGTTAAAATCATATTCAAATGGAAAAGTTTTTCCTATTTTTGATCAGTCTTTTCCGGATCAGGAAAGGATCATAAAACAATATAATTACCAAAAATGGATAACAATAATTTAGAGCAGATTACTTTCGGTGGTGGATGTTTCTGGTGTGTGGAAAGCTGTTTCAATATGCTGAAAGGGGTACAATCCGCTATTTCGGGATATTCAGGAGGACATAAAGATAACCCGACTTATCAGGAAGTTTGTACCGGTGAAACGGGACATGCAGAAGTTGTACAGATCACTTATGATCCTGCTGTTATTTCTTATGAACAATTGATGGATGTATTTTTCTTCCTTCATGATCCTACTCAACTCAACAGACAGGGGAATGATGTAGGAACTCAATACCGTTCTGTGATTTATTATAAAGATGCTGCTGAGAAGGCTAAAGCTGAAGCAGCCATCAAAGTATCTCAGGAATCAGGAAGATGGGCTGGTACTTATGTGACAGAACTGACTCAATTCGAAAAATTCTGGCCAGCAGAACAATATCATCAGGGATATTACAATGAAAACCCAACACAGCCTTATTGCAGCGCTGTAGTAGGTCCAAAAATCCAGAAGTTCAAAAAACATTATGGAGAATTGGGAATGCTGAACGCAGAGTAAAAAATTGCTTTTTAAATTTTGGCTAAAGCCAGATTGATAATGTATATTGAGTTAAACGGACTTCAGTCCGTTCCTATTGACATCAATAGAATGGCTACAAACCGATACAAAATAACAGAAGCGAGGAGGAAATCTCTTCGCTTCTGTTTACGCAAAAATAATTGTTTATATGAAAAAAACTAATATCCTGGGTTTTGAGCGAAATCTTTTGAAGCATCAAGGGTTGCCTGAGGAATCGGGAAAATTCTTCTGTAGGGCTGAGTAGCTGCTTTTGCAGTTCCCGGCAAATCAAATTTTCCGAACCTGATCATTGCCTTTCTTCTGTACATTTCCCAATACAATTCATATCCTGATTCTTTAAAAAGAGCATCAGCATCCAAAGAAGTAAGTGCAACTCCCGGGGCATTATTCTTCAAAGCATCATTCGTTCTTATTGTTCTTAATTTATTAACATCAGCCAGCGCTCCCGATACGTTCCCGTTTCTGAAAAAGGCCTCTGCTCTCATCATATAGATGGTTCCTAATCTGTATAATGGAACATCCATTCCGCTTGTTCCGTTGTTTCCATAACCAGGATCAAATTCAAACTTGAAATTTCTTACTCCTCTGTTGATCTGAGCCTGTGTAAATACCGCCTCTGAAGGATTATCAAAATTCAGGTCCGGAGTAAAATCTGCGGCAAGTGTTGTATTTTTTTCTGTGAATAGCTTATACACTTTAATTCTTCCATCGGCCGTTAAGTCGAAGTTACCATTGGCAAGAATTTTAGGTCCATATTGCTGCCCAACCTGTAATCCCCTGTTGAAGTGAAACCATGGTTTTCCTGTTCCTTCCACTTTACTTGTTGATGGCACACTTACATCGGTTCCGTCATTTCTGAACCATGTTCCGTCTTCATACTGATAGGTTCTCTGGAAACGCGGGTCATCATGATTTCCATTCCATGAATAATAAAATTCCGGAGTAACGCAATTTGCATTGGTTCCCCTGTTATCAGGCGACGGCTTCTGGATTCTTTCCATAGACATATATGCAAGATCATTGTCTGCATTTCTGTTGGAATTCTTTTTCTGAACAATAGTAAAGATCATTTCCTTACTTGTATCATTGTTGATATCAAAATTGTGGAAGTAATTTGATTCTAAACTAAAAAGACCTCCATTAATCAGCATATCAGAATACTTGATGACCATCTCCATATCATTCCCTCCTCCGCTTAAAGCCTGCTCCTTAAAGTTAAAACTACCTGCCGTCTTGTTCTTTAAAACCGCTCTGTTAAGATACATATCAGCCAATAATGCATACGCTGCCTGTTTTGTAAACCTTCCTGCATGTGTATTCTGGGTTTTAATATCTGCCAGATTTGGAATAAGACCTTCCACTTCAGTGATTAATGCATCAATGGTAGATTCAGCCTTTCTGATCTGTATGGGAGCATTTAAATTATCCGGATCTCTGTACGGAGCCTGTCCATACAAATCGATTGTTGTATACGTGTAAAATGCCAATAACCCTTTTGCTTCAGCCAGAAATAAAGTCTTATTATTGATCGTACTCTTGTTGATACTTCCTATAGCAAACAGAGATTTTGTAATTCCTGAGTTCAGCTGATTCCAGGTGGTTTTTACCACATCATTATTCGCGTCCCAGGTAAATTCGTGCATCGCTCTCCATTTTCCTCCATCTCCCCAGTCACTTCCTCTTGTTGGCAAAATGGCTTCATCGGTAGAATATTCCTGTAAGGCAAACACACTTCCATGGTCTACAAAAGTCCCGTCACCAAGCTGTCCGTAAGCCGCAGCAAGAGATGCTTCAGGGTCTGCATTTTCAGTTCCCATTACCTCATCAATTACTTTTTCATCCAGATTGGTACATCCCACTAAAGACATTACTGCGATGGACAAAACGATTTTATTTAGATTTAAAAATTTAGATTTCATGATTTCTTTTAACTTAAATTAAAATTTAATAGTAGCTCCCAAAATGAAAGTTTTCGCAGACGGGTAGGTCGTATAATCAATTCCTAAAGACTGATTTCCCTGCACCTGCTTGTTGGTGTCAACAAGTGGATCGTATCCTGAATAATTAGTAATTGTAAATAGATTCTGTGCACTTACATACAGATTGATACTTTTCAAAAATTTCAATTGATTCATGTCAAAAGTATATCCTAATCTTACATTGCTTAAGCGAATAAAGTCTGATTTTTCAAGGTATAAAGAAGATAATTGCGGCTGATTGGCAAAGCTTGCTCCTGAGTCATAATATTTCTTCAACACGTTTCTGTCTGAAGCTAAATTGTTGATATTTAAGTCCAAAGCCGTATTATTCACCAAATACCCTCCCGTTTGCCCAATGAAAGAGAATGCAAAATCAAACTTCTTGTATTTCATATAAGAATTGATCCCGAAAGTAAAATTGAGAATCGCTCCTTCAAAAATCTTTCTGTCATTCGGGTCAATCTTTCCGTCTCCGTTCAGATCTTCATAGATATATTTTCCGTTGGCATCAATCCCCAAATAATTGTACATATAGAAAGATCCTGCTTCATATCCGTTTCTGTAGATATTTGCGGTAACGCCTGAAAGCCCTGGTCCGGAAACTTCACCGGAATTAATTCCGGAAACCGGAAGATCTTTCACCACATTATTTACAGTAGCTCCATTGATATCAAGATTCCATGTAAAGTTTTCGTTTTTAATAATTTCTGAACCTAAAGAGAATTCAAAACCTTTATTAACGATTTTCCCGTCGGCATTCAGCCAGACAAAATCTGTGGGGCTTAATGGAGTGGAAGGAATAAATAATATCGGGTTTTTGGTGGTTTTGTTGTAGTATTCCAATGAACCGTACAGTTTGTTTCTGAACAAGCTGAAATCCAATCCAATATTGGTTTGCGCTACAATTTCCCATTTCAGATTGGGATTGGGTGTTCTTACCACCTGAACTCCATTGATCAGATTTAAGTTATCATACAAATAGTATCCTGCACTTTGTGATAACAGATAACTTGCTTTTGTAATTTTATTGAGAACTTCCTGATTTCCTGTCTCTCCCCAGCTCCCTCTTAACTTCAACTCATTGATAAATGAAACATCTTTCAGAAAATTTTCTTTTGAAATGGTCCAGCCTGCAGCCACTGACGGGAAATATCCATATTTATTGTTATCTCCAAAACGTGTGGAACCATCGGCTCTTAATGAAGCTGTTAAGAAATATTTTTTATCAAAATTATAATTTACTCTTCCGAAGTAAGACTGCAGTTCATTTTCCTGAGAAGTTCCCGGCTGTGGAATAAATACGTCTCCGGAATATCCAGGATTAATTTCCGGCGAAATCCCCGCTCCCTGGTTAACAAAGTTTCTTACACCAAGATAAGTAGCAGTAGCTTTAAACTTCTGATAAGAAAAACCTCCTAATACGCTGAAATTATGTCTGTTTAAGCTAAGGTCATACGTTAAATAATGCTCCAAAAGAATATTATAAGAATCCAGATTGGCCTGTGAATAGATTCCTTTTGGACTTCTGTCTGTAATATTCGGGAACATTGTTGTGTTTCTTTCTGACAAGCTTCTGTCCACCCCTAAATTAAATTTATAATTCAATCCGGGTAAAATTCTCAACGTTGCTTCTGTATTCCCCAACACTCTGAAAGTATTCGTCTTATCTTCGTAAACGCTCAATAAATAAAGTGGATTGTAATGGGCGTTCATATTGAAATTGGTATAATTTCCATTTTGGTCATAGACAGAACGCGTAGGATTGGCCATTAAAGCATGAATAATGAGCTGTCCATCAGACCCTGCATTTCCACCGTTTGGAATTCCCGTTTCTCTGATATCACTGGCCGTAAGATTCAGTTTAACCTTTAATCTCTTGTTATCAAAGAAAGATTCTTCTGCATTCAAACGGGCTGTTGTTCTTTTAAAGCTGCTGTTCAGGACTATACCGTCCTGATCCATGTGAGAAAGGGATGCAAAATAATTCCCTGTTTCTGTAGCCTTTGAGAATGATACGGAATGATTGGATGAGACCGCATTTCTGTAGATTTCATCCTGCCAATCTGTATTTCCGCCATGATCATACGATTTATCAATCCCTGCCGCTCTGTATTCATCGGCAGTCATCAGATCTAATTTCTTAATCACTGAAGAAAAACCTAAATACGTATCGTACGTAAACATTGGTTCTCCTTTCTTTCCCCTTTTTGTTGTTACCAAAACAACACCGTTTGAACCTCTTGCTCCATAGATTGCAGCGGCAGAAGCATCTTTCAAAACCGTGATGGATTCGATATCACTTGTATTCAAAAAGTTGAGCGGATTCTTTGCAGTTGTATTTCCAAGTCCTACATTCGGACTTTGTGCACTTACCGGATCATTATTCAAAGGAATACCGTCCACAACGAATAATGGTGTACTTCCGCTTCGGATGGAACCAATACCTCTGATGGAAACATTCACTCCTGCTCCGGGTTCACCACTCGACTGAACAATACGGACACCTGCAATTTTTCCCTGCATCAGATTATCCACGGAAATGTTCATTCCTTCTTTGAAATTTTCTGCTTTCAGCTGGCTTACAGCTCCTGTTAAATCAGATTTTTTCTGAGAACCATATCCAACCAGAGTTACCTCTTCAATAGAGGTTGAGCCCTTTTTGGATTCTAATTTTATGGAAACTGAAGTACTGGAGATATTCACCATCTGTTCTCCATATCCGTCATATGAAATGGATAAGGTCTGCCCAATGCTGGCCGAAATTGAAAAGTTTCCTGATGAGTCGGTAGAAACAGTATCTCCGGTTTCTACAACAGTCACTTTCGCGCCTTCTATTGCAGAACCATTCTGATCCGTTACATTTCCGGAAATGGTTTCGTTTACCTGCGAAAACACAGGATAGTTTGAAGTAAATCCTTTAGCATCAGCTTGGTGGGCCACCAAAAAAATTAATGCAATCGGGATTAGCTTTTTAAACTTAAAAAAATTAATTTTGTGGTACATATCAATAAGTAAAGTAATTGCAAGACGTTACATTGCTTATCAAAAAGCCGCTGTTGTTCCCGCAACAGTGGTTTTCTTTTCAGGCAACGGTTAGTTTTTATTTCGGCATACAAAGTAAAAGGATCTGCTACAAATCTATTTTAACATAATATTATCTTAAAGTCAACAAAATATAAATATCTCAAATTGAGAGAATATAAACTTGTTATATATCAAACATTTATGCACCCCTATTTTTTCAACATTCACAGAATTTTAAAAATTACTTAACATAATATACAAATCATCACCAACAAAGAGTCCTTAATTTCGCATATAAAATGTATAGAAATGAAAAAGGCTGTTTTTCTTGGTATCTGTTTATCTTCATTTAACCTTTATTGGTCACAATCTCAGCAACTCGATGAGCTTAAGATCAATGAAATTCAGATAATTGGCTCTCACAATTCTTATAAAAAAGCCATTCTACCTGAAGTATACCATTATTTATCCCAAAAAGATACTCAGAACTCTTTACCGAAGATTCAATATGAACACATTCCTATTCCTCAGCAGCTGGATCTTGGGCTTAGAAATCTTGAGATTGATGTCTATGCAGACAGCAAAGGAGGAAAATATGCCCATCCGAAAATTCTGGATCTTGTAAAGACCACCGAATCTTTTGATCCGGAAGGAAAAATGAAAAAACCGGGTTACAAGATGATTCATATTACGGATATTGATTTTCAGACCTGGTATTATACGCTGGAAGAATGTCTGAAGGATTTGAAAAAATGGTCTGACAGGCATCCTGATCACGATCCGGTTTTTATCACGCTTGAACCCAAAGATGGAAAAGCAAATCAATTCGGGACAGAGCCTGAGCATTATACCAATCAGCTTTTTAATGATCTGGATAATGAACTGAAAAAGTACCTAGGAAAAGAGAAAATTATTACACCGGATGATATCAGAGGTTCTTATAAAACGCTGAACGAAGCTGTTTTAAATAAAAACTGGCCAAAAGTAAAAGATGCCAAGGGAAAGTTTCTTTTTGTCTTAGATAACAATGGAGAAAACAGGGATCTGTACGCAACGGATCATCCTTCATTGAAAGGAAGAATGATTTTCACCAACTCCACTCCCGGAACTCCAGAATCGGCTGTTCTGTTTATGAATGAACCGAAGAAGGACGATGTGATAATCAAAGATCTGGTTAAAAAAGGATATATCATCCGTACCAGAGCCGATGCGGATACGATGGAAGCACGAAGTGAGGATTATTCAAGATTTGAAAAAGCAAAGGAAAGCGGTGCACAAATTATCACTACAGATTATTATTATCCCAGCAAATTATTCAAATCCAACTATAAGGTGGGTTTTGACAACAATACCTATGAAAGAAAAAATCCTATAACGGGAAATTAATCCTGTTTTGCTATTAGATTTATAATTGAGGAGGCCGTCAGATTGACGGCCTTTTCTTTTGAACGGAAAATCCATGGAATCGGTAATAGACGGCAAATTAATTACCGTTTTCTTATTTCCTGTTCTGTCAAATCTATTTCAAACTGATCTGCCGGATCTCCGTTAGAAAGCAGTGTAAGAATTTTAAAAACAGATTTTAACTGTCTTACCAATACATTCTGTGACTGATTCTCCTGATAGAGTTTTTCCAATATTTGGTACTGCTTCAGCCTTTCTTTGGGAATATCTCTTTTCGCCAGCTCATCTGCTGATTGAAATTTATACAGATCCAGCAACAGATCATCAAAAGACCATTTTGTAAAAGTTTCAGATCTGATTCTCTTTTCTTTGAGCTGATTATTATTTTGGGTGAATAACAACAGATCTTCACCATTCAGCTTCCCTGCTTTTTCTATAAAGTCTTTTGGCCAGTCATCAGGAATCATTCGCAAACGGACCAATTCTTTTAAATGGAAAAGCATAAAATCATGGTAGGATTTTGTTTTTAAAATGTCTTTATTCCAAAGTATTTTAGTTATATCATGCTGTAAAGCTTTATATTCTTTTTCGTACAAAGGAAACAATTCATTGAAACGCGGAACTTCATTTAGAACCTCAGTTTGTACTTCCAGTTTGTCAGGAGACTGTATCGTCAGAATTTTATACGCCGGCAGATAGGCGGCCAGTGATGGAACCTGAACATTGACCAAAATATTCTCACCGAATTTTCTGATTCCTGTATCATTAATATGCATATGCCCTGCAAAATGAATCTGTAATCCTGTTTCAGCAAATACCTTTGCCACTTCTTCCTGAGGAACACGCTCCAACTGCCACTTTTTCTCTCCCAAGAGGTTTTTAATTTCGTTGGTTGCACCGTCATTGAAATCAATCATTGGGTAATGGGTAAATGCAATCAGGGTTTTGTTGTTTTTCTTTGCTTCACCAGAAAGTCTTCTTATCCATTCTATCAAATGCTGTTTGTTGGTCAGCACATTATTATAGCCAATGCTTGCTCCTTTATAATTAGACGGACTGTGGGAATTTTCATTGATATTTTTAGGAATATAGGTATTTCCGTCAATAGCAATCACCCATACATCTTTCACTGGTTCAACAACATAACTTAAATCCGGAACAGAAAAACCATTCTCCACTTCATATAGCCTTTTGGAATACTCTGCAGCCTCTAACCCTTTTTTGTAAGTATAATTTTTAAAAGTATCATGATCAAAGGGTGTACTCCAGAACAGATCTTCTTTTTTAGGATAGAAACCAAAATCTTTTAATTCATTTAAAATTTCAAAATATCCGGATTCTGCAATATCTTTTGTGATGATCTTATCTGTTGATTTTCCGATACTTTCTTTACTGTAAATCCCCAATGGGTTTCCATTTTGTCCGAGGAAATCATCTTTTCCTCCGTCATTTCGAAACGGCCCAACAGGATCGTGGTTTCCCGTGGTCAGATAAAAATTAATCCCGTATTTCTGGTGATACTGTTCTAAAATTCTATGAAGCCCACGAAGGTTATAAGCCTGTCCATCATCAGAAAAATCTCCGGGCATCGCTACGATTTTAATTCCTTTAGCAGCAATATCATCCAACGCTTTGAGAAAGGCAAAATAGTTCTCATTGAAGATTCTTGTGGAATGCAGTTGAGAATCCATCGTTCTCAGGATTGTATATTTTCCCGTTTTAGGATTCAGAATTCCTTTAAAATCATGATCTGAAAAACTTCCATATAAATCCTGAAAATGTATGTCAGACAGAAAAGCAATCTGTACAGGTTTCTGCGCCGAGAAAAACGTGCTTATAAACAATAAAACGAAGACTATTTGTTTATCCATCTTAAAAATAAGACGAAATTACAGGAATGAATGGGGAATTGTTTTAATTGAATTTTAAATTATTGTGAAGGAAATTTATTCTATTGGTATCATATCAGAGTTTTTGCCGGAATATTTTTTAATAATATATTCGGTTGATCTTTTTAGCTCTTTTTTATTCTCCGGATCAATCCCGTCCATTGTAAAAAACTCAACTTTTCCGTTGACCTTGGAATACCATGTTTTCCCAAGAGCATTTTCTACTGTAAGTGTATCTTTTCTTGTAATACGTTTAAAGTATTTAATCTGAACATTATCTTTCGGAACAACAGTCAGAACAGGATTTCCTTCCTTACAATCTGTTAGCTTGTATTCATTATTATTCCAATACATGCAGTTCTTTTCAATCGAATACGTACTCAAAATACTCAATGGTTCATATGGAGTCTTATTTCCCGTTGAACAATAGTAATTACCAATCAAAAATCCTCCAAGGATAAACATACCGACAAGGCCAAAACTATTCTGTCTGACAAATTCCGGCATTCTAAAGTGCTGTTCATTGATGATATTAATATTGATCTTGGACAGCCTTTCTGATATAATCTCCTCATCCTGATCCACACTGATTTTTACTGTAGTCAGATTTTTTTTTTCATCATTCCTGATAAAAGTTCTGGAAAAATCCGTAAAATCTTCATATCCAACATACTGACTCATTTTATTAAGCCTCTCAGACTCAATATTCCTGCTGCTATTGCCTTCAACAAAGTCTTCGTAATATCGTATAAATGTTTTCTCCGAAATATCATAGAATTTCAGATTATCAATAAAACAAAGATGCAGATAAGAAGCTAAGCCACTTTTTGTGGTTTTTTCTGATTCTCTTCTTGCCTGCTCAAATACTTCATTAATCAGTAGTTTTTTCTTGGACATAAACAACGTTTTCGGGCATTACAAAGTAGATGATTTTCAATCATACCACATTACGGATTTCCGTAATAACTCCACACTTACTTACTGTCTATTGATGTCTATGTTTTGTCTACCATATCTCTCCTGTTTTACTGCAAATTTGCCTTAGAAATCAACAACAAATAAAACGTTTATAAAAATTGATTTCAAAAAAACCAGAAAAAACAGAGGCTAAACTCCGGATTGGGAAGCAGACGTTTCATCTCCGTTTTTAAAGGTTCACTTCCCTGAAAAATTAAGAAGCGCTTCGAAATTTTAACAGTGTACAGCTCATGATAAATACTTCGTGAGAGGAAGAAATACGGTTTCAACTTCGAAAATTTTAAAGGAAATGATCCAAATTATATTGATGCTATTAGGTTTAGCATTTTCAAATAATAATGCCAGTACATCAACAACAGATAACAACAATTACGAGTCTGCACCAGGCTTTTCTGCCGAAACAGTAGGAACAGCTTTGGAAGATACAAGTGGCGAGACAGGACAGATTTTACCACCAAAAAAATAATTAAATAAAAGGGCAATGAAAATTGTCCTTTTTTTAATACCTTTAGTTGCTATCAACTATTATCATGTATGCCGGGTTAAAATTTCTAGGAGTCTTTCTTTTATTCATTGGCTGTAATTTTTCCGAAAACAGAACTTCTCCGGCGAAAACCCCTTCAGCTGAAGCGGACAAAATGTATAATGAAGCAACAGCTCTGTATAATAATGATAACGAAAGAGCATTTACACTTCTGTCAAAAGCAGAGAGTATCTATAAACTAAAGAATGACTCACTTAATATAGCATCCTGTTTAACAACCAAAGCAATTATACTGAATGATATTGGAGATTATCTTAGCTGTAATGAAAGAGCTCTTGATGCATTAACCTTTCTAAAACTGCCTGAAGATTCTGCCTATCTGCCTTCCATATACAATAACCTTGCGATATCTGAAAAAAATCTCAAGCACTATGCAGAAGCTCTTACCTGGTATCATAAGGCATTGCATGCAAGTTCAGATAATTATCAGAAAATCAGAATTAAAAATAATATTGCAGACACCTATGGAAAACTGAAAAATTATTCACAGGGAATCCGTATCTATCAATCTATCCTTAAGGATAAAGAGCTGCTACAACATGATATAGATTATGCAAGAATTTTAGATAATTACAATTATATCAGTTGGCTTGAAAACAATAATTATAAAGCAGAAGAAGGTTTATTATCAGCTTTCTTTTTAAGACAAAAAATCAATGACAAATCCGGACTTATATCCAGCCATTCTCATCTTGCTGAATACTATTTAAACTCTGATAAGACCAAAGCTTTACATCATATCAATGAAAAATATCGTTTAGCAAAAGTAATCAAAAACCCTAATGATAGATTAGAGGCTCTTGAATTTATGGTTAAAAATGATAAAGGAGTTCGTTTACAAAACTATTTCACAGAATATCAATATCTAAATGACAGCATTCAATTATCCCGAGATAAGGCAAAAAACAGATTTGCACTGATAGAGTTTGATGTAGAAAAAAAGAATGCAGAAAACCAGCAGCTTAAAGTGATTACCGTCCAGAAACAAAACAGAATTTTAAAACAGAATGTTATTTTAGGAATTCTCTCCTTAAGTTTAATTGGTGGCTCAATATTATACAAGAGAAGAAAAAAAAGACTGAAACGGGAAAATGAATTAAGAATAAAAGAAAATCAGCTTCATCTTTCCAAAAAAGTGCATGATGTGGTAGCCAATGGTATCTATCAGGTGATGACAAAGATCGAAAATCAGGAAGATTTTGATAAAGAAAAAGTACTCGACGAGCTTGAGTTTGTGTACGAAAAGTCCAGAGATATTTCCTATGAGAAAACAGCCTCTGAAAATAAGCAGGAATTCAGCAAAAAGGTATCAACTCTTATTGCATCTTTTAATAATGAAAATGTAAAAACGTACCTGGCCGGAAATGATGAAAATATATGGAAAACGCTAAAAGAATTTACGCGGGAAGAAATCTATCAGGTTATGCGTGAACTTTTGGTAAATATGAAAAAACACAGCCACGCCACCCATGTTGCTTTTAAATTTGAAAGAAAAAATAACAGGATACAAATTCAGTATACAGACAATGGCATCGGCATTTCAGAAGGAATTACCTACAAAAATGGTTTGACAAATACGGATTCCCGTATTGAAGCTATCAATGGAGAAATTATTTTTGACACTGAAACCGAAAAAGGGTTGAAAATTTATATTTCATTTCCTGCTTCTTAAAAAAGAAAAAGAATGTTCAAAAAAATTTTAATAGCTGAAGATCACGAAAGCAGCAGTATTTCTGTACAGAAAACATTAGAAGACCTTACTATTTCCACCACAGATTATGTTTATTATTGTGATGATGCATTAGCTAAAATTCAAAAATCCATTCGTGAAAATGATCTTTATGATTTGTTAATTACAGATCTTTCTTTTGAAGAAGACCACAACATACAAAATCTTAAAAATGGAAAAGAGCTGATAAAAGCCGTTAAAGAACTACAGCCTTCTTTGAAAATAATTGTTTTTTCAGCAGAGCATAGGTCCGGAATTATTGATAGCCTTTTCAACGAATACGGAATCAATGGTTTTGTTCGTAAAGCCCGAAATGACTCAAAAGAACTGAAAAAAGCAATTGCCTCAACTTATGTGAATGAAAATTATCTTTCTCTCGATCTTAAACAAGAAGTAAAGAAGCTCAATAATTATGAGTTTTCCACCTATGACATAACTTTGGTATCTCTCCTGTCTCAGGGTGTTTTACAGAAAAACATCCCTGTTTATCTTCAAAATAATGATATTAAGCCCTATAGTTTAAGCAGTATAGAGAAAAAACTGAACAGCATGAAAGAAGATCTTCAGATAACAAGCAATGAACAGCTTGTAGCTTTTTGTAAAGATTTGGGAATTATTTAACCTATTACGGTTTTCCGTAAGGTTATTTTTCTTAATTATCCTACTTTTGAAGTAGTAAATGATGAAAAAAACTAATAACACCCAATATAATTTTATACAGTTCGAAAAAAGGTATCTCAAATGAGATACCTTTTTATTTTCTTATCATTTCCGTATGTGGAATATCATCTTCAAGATACTTTTTCCCTGTATCTATAAATCCAAATCCACTGTAGAATCTTAAAAGATAATCTTGTGCGGATATTTTGATTTCAGAAGTATGAAAACGATTTTCTATGGTTTCTACAGCATATTGTATCAGCTGTTTCCCAAGACTTTTTCCTCTTGCCTGCTCCGTAGTCAGAACTCTGCCGAAGGAAGTTTCATCATACTTTATTCCTTTATCAAAAACACGGCAGTATGCCAGCACCTGCCCATCTTCTTCAGCCCAGATATGAACCGCTTTCTGGTCATAATTATCCAGATCAGGATAAGGACAGTTCTGTTCAATAACAAAAACATCTATACGTGCTTTCAATACCGAATACAATTCAGGAACGGTGAACTCATCAAACGTTTTGATTTTCCAGACAATATTACTCATCGAAACTTATATTATTATTCGTTAAAAAATCATTGGTCTTTTGTATAAAATCAAGAATGTTGTCTCCGCCTTCTTTCTTTTCTGCTGACGTAATGTACAGTTCAGGAAGATCTTCCCATGTTTTATGAAGTTCGGTCTTATAATCCTCAACGTTTTTAATAACCACATTCGGTTTTAGCTTATCTGCTTTTGTAAAGACAATTGAAAATGGGATTCCACTTTCTCCGCACCATTGGATAAATTCCAGATCAATTTTCTGTGGAGAGTGTCTTGAATCTACCAAAACAAAAAGGTTCACCAGGTTTCTCCTGTTCAGAATATAGTTGGTGATCAGTTTTTCAAAATCCTTTCGCTGAACTTTTGAAACTTTTGCATATCCATATCCTGGTAAATCGGTAAGGTACCAGTTTTCATTCACCAAAAAATGATTGATCAGCTGAGTTTTTCCCGGAGTCCCCGAAGTTTTAGCCAAATCTTTATGATTCATCATGGCATTGATCAGTGATGATTTTCCTACGTTCGACCTTCCGATAAAAGCATATTCGGGAATATTTGGTTCTGGGCATTCCTGCCATTTTCCACTACTCTTTACAAATTCTGCTGTCTTGATAATCATTTTTGAATGTATTTTAGAAAAATAAACCATTAAGAAAAGCTCTTAATGGTCTTTTTATGATGTATTTATTAAACTTTATCTTTTATCCAGTTGTACAGGATTTCATTGAATTCATCCGGCTTTTCCATCATGGCTGCATGGCCGCAATGCTCTATCCAGAATAAATCTGAATTTGGAATAAACTTGTGCATGTCCTCAGCCACTTCCGGAGGAGTCACATTATCCTGTTTTCCCCAGATCAGACACGTAGGTGTCAAAATCTTAGGAAGGTCGTTCAGCATATTGTGTTTGATGGCACTTCTTGCCAGCATTACCGTTTTTATTCCTTTCATTCTGTCATTTACCACCGCAAAAACTTCATCTACAAGATCCTCTGTCGCAATCTTTGGATCATAGAAAACTTCTTCCGTTTTCTTTTTGATATAAGATCGGTCATTTTTTCTTGGAAAACTGTCCCCGAAAGTTCTTTCATATAATCCGGAACTTCCTGTAAGCACAAGATTTTTCACCAAATCAGGTCTTGCCAACGTCAAGATAAGCCCTACATGCCCACCCATTGAGTTTCCCATAATGGTAACCGGGCCTGAAATATGACTTTCTATAAACTTGATAATATATTTTGCGATAGTGGTAAGATTCGTATTGAGTACCGGCAGATCATAGATCGGCAACTGAGGAACATATACTTTGAAGCCTCTTTCCGAAAAAAAATCTACCATTTTATCGAAATTACTCAAACCACCCATTAACCCGTGCAACAGCACTAATGGATGTCCTTCTCCCGCTTCTACATAGGAATATTTCTTTTCTTTTTTTGTACTAAATATCATAAAACGCCTTAATAAAGCCCTGCAAAAATACAAATTAAACCTCAAAAAAATTTTGATTATCCTAATTTAAGATAAAAATAATATAATATTCTCCTTTTTAACTTTTTTTTTCAAACATGCTTTACTATGGCCTAAATAACACTTTTTACAACTGTCTTCATATCAGTATTTTACATTATTGAAATTCAATCTCTAATAAAACTTATTAACATTGAGTCAAAAAGTGGGAAAAAGTGGGAAATTTTGGAAATTATTATATAAATTTGTCCCAAATGAAAAATTTCATTGGAACATATGAGTGCAAAATTGACGACAAAGGCCGCCTAAAAGTTCCTTCATCTTTAATTAAACAGATGGAAAACTTCGAAGACAAGGCATTTGTAGTCAAAAGATCTGTGTTCCAACCCTGTCTGGAAGTCTATCCTATGAATGCATGGGACAAACTGATGGGCAAAATTAATAAACTGAACAGATTCATAAAAAAGAATGCTGATTTCATACGAATGTTTACGGCAGGAGTAAAGACAGTAGAATTGGATAATGCAGGAAGGTTACAGATCTCTAAAGACCTGACGAATTTTGCAAATCTTCAGAAAGATATTGTGATTACCAGCGCGGGAGAGCTCTTCGAAATTTGGGATAAAGAAGCCTACGAAAAGGTAATCTCAACCAACGAAACTGATTTTGCAAGCCTTGCCGAAGATGTGATGGGCTCTTTCGAGGAAGAATAACTGTAGGTTATTAATTGATTATATATTAAATAAAAAACACAATTAAGCATGTATCATAACCCCGTTTTGTTGAAGCAGAGTGTTGATGATTTGGTGACGAATCCTGACGGAATATATGTGGACTGCACCTTTGGAGGCGGAGGCCACTCCAGGGAGATTTTGAGCAGACTTTCTGATAAAGGGAGATTGTTCAGTTTTGACCAGGATCTGGATGCACTTAAAAATACAATTGATGATCCTAGATTCACATTAGTTAATCAGAATTTCAGATTTCTGGAAAATTCATTACTAATGTATGGAGTTCCTCAGGTAGATGGTGTTTTGGCCGACCTGGGTGTTTCTTCACACCAGTTTGATGAAGCAGACAGAGGTTTCTCTACAAGAAGCAATGCTCCTTTGGACATGAGGATGAACGTAATGCAGAATCTTGATGCTAAAAGAGTGATCAATGAATATGAAGAAAGTGAGCTTGCAGATCTTTTCTATCATTATGGAGAATTAAGAGAAGCAAGAAAACTGGCGCGAGAAATTGTTCACCACAGAAAAACAAAGAGCATAAATACAACTGAGGATTTGAAAAAGCTTTTCAGCTACATTCCGCCTCATAAGGTTAATAAATTTTATGCCCAGCTTTTCCAGGCAATAAGAATTGAAGTTAACCAGGAGCTTGAAGTATTAAAAGAAATGCTGGTTCAGGCTTATAATGTGTTGAAACCGGAAGGAAGACTGGTCGTTATTTCTTACCACTCTTTAGAAGACCGTTTGGTAAAAAGATTCCTGAAAAACGGAATGTTTGAAGGAGAACCGGCAAGAGATATTTACGGAAATTATAAAAAGGCATTCGAATTGATAAAGAGTAAAGCAATCATTCCTGATGATCAGGAAATCGAAGAAAACTCAAGGGCAAGAAGTGCCAAAATGAGAACGGGAATAAAAATATAAAATGAATAGTGAATCGTCAATGGTCAATTTTTAATATCATAATATTCACGACTGATGAACAAAGCGAATTCACTACAAAGCAAACTGACATTATAAAGTGGCAAAAAGAACAACAAATCGACCCCAGAAAAGACTCACTTTTATAGATATTATAAAAGGAAACTTTCTGAATCGTGATGAGATCAAAATACATTACAAGTATTTTCTCCTGTTGTTTATATTGATGATGGCCATGATTTATACCAACCATCTCGTCAATAAAAAAATTAAAATTGTAAACGCCTTAAAAGAGGAAACAGAAGAATACAAATCGAGAAATGCTTACGCCCAGAGTAAGCTGATCAAAGTAAAAATGGAATCAGAGCTGGGGAAAGAAGTTGCCCGGGATTCATTGATGACCCTGGAAAACCACCCTCACAAATTGCTAATAAAACTGGACAGTACAGATGCAAAAGCAAAATGAATACGACAATAAACGTAAGAAAACGTTACGATGGGGCTACCTCTTTGCAGTGGTAGCTTTGTGCGTGTTTGTAATGTTCTTGGCAAGAATTGTTATTCTTCAGAATACCAATGTTCAGGAAATTAAAGACGATTACATTAATAAAAACTATCGTGAAGCTACTTTAAAGGCTGCCCGCGGTAATCTTTTTGCTTCTGACGGCTCTATTCTCGCAACCACAGTGATGCGATATGACATCTTTCTTGACTTCAAAACGATGAAAGATACGGTGTACTCCAACCACATCGAAGCGCTGACAGATTCTCTGAGCAAAATGTTCGGAAAATCCAGAGGAGAATTCAGACAGAAATTTGACGAACAGAAGAAAAAGAAAAACCAGTACTATACTTTGGTAAAAGGACTGGATTTCGATCAATATGACAGAATCCGAAAGTTCCCTATCTTCAAAAAAGGTAAAAATAAAGGAGGATTTATCGTTGACAGAAACTACAAAAGAGAGTTGGCCACTTCAGAAATCGGTGCCGGAACTATCGGTATGGATAACGGAGAGCTTAGATCAGGATTAGAAGGTGCTTTCTCGAAATATTTAACGGGTACCGACGGTAAAAGACTGGAGCAGAGAATCAATTCTTCCCAATGGAAACCTATCGACTTCTGGAAAGTTCAGGAACCGGTAGACGGAGAAGACGTATATACAACCTTAGATCTTAGAATTCAAGACATTGCACACTCCGCTCTGGAGAAGCAGCTGGTCCATTTTGAAGCAAAACATGGAACTGTGATTGTAATGGAAGTTGAAACCGGAAAGGTACGTGCCCTTGTGAACTTAAGAAGAACAGATTCAGGAGATTACGAAGATTCTTACAACTACGCCCTAAAAGATAATATTGAGCCCGGATCCACTTTTAAAACCATTTCGCTTTTAGCAGCAATGGATGACGGCTTCATTGATGAAAATACAACTGTAAACGTAGGAAACGGTGTCTGGACTTATGCAAAACAGAGAATTTCTGACGGACACGGCGGAGGAACATATGATATCAGTGATGTTTTAGCTAAATCCAGTAATGTAGGAACAGCAAAACTGATCACAAAATATTATGCAGAAAAGCCTCAGATTTTCCTTGACCACCTGAAACGTTGGAAGTTATTCGACAAAATGGATATAGAACTTCCGGGAATCACAAAACCAAAGATCGTAACTCCACAAAATAAAAGATGGAATGCCGCCACGCTGGCTTCTATTTCTTATGGGTATTCTTCCAACATCAACCTTCTGCAGTTGACAACTTTCTACAACGGCGTTGCCAATGGCGGAAAAATGCTTAAACCTTTATTCATTGATAAAATCATGAAAGATGGCAAAGTAATGTACAATGCCAAACCTGAAGTAATGGTAAACAAAATGGCTTCTGAAAAAGCGATTAAAATGATGACCAGTGCTTTAACCAAAGCGGTAGAAAAAGGAACAGGACGAAGCATCTTTACTCCCAACCTTAAAATGGCAGGTAAAACAGGAACTGCAAGATTTGAATACTGGCTGCCTGGCCCTATGAAATACCGCGCATCATTTGCCGGGTTTTATCCGGCAGACGCACCAAAATACACCTGCTATGTAATGATAAGTGAACCCAATACATCAATAGGATTTTATGGAGGACCCGTTTCAGCACCCGTATTTAAGGAAATTGCAGGAAAAACATTCCTGAAAACTCCTCAGAATATCGAAAAAGAAATGCTTGTAGACAAAAAGGTAAACCTGAGCAAAATGGTTGAACCTAATGTAAAAGTAGCAGTAAATGATAAACAAATGCCTAATGTGGTAGGATTAATCGGTAAAAACGTAATCCCGCAATTGGAAAACTTAGGATACCGTGTCGACTATAAAGGAGTGGGAAGAATTAAAGAACAATTCCCTCTGGAAGGCACAACGATCAGCAAGAACCAGAGAATTTATTTGTCTCTGCAACATTAAGAACAAAGTCCCGCAAGGACCATTTAAAACAAAATAGGGCAAGCCTTATTGATAAAGATGATTATAACAGAATTAGTAAACAGAATCCCAGTACTGGAAATCCACGGTGATAGCAACCGTGAGGTGGCTGAGTTGGTGATTGACAGCAGAAAAGTTACAGAAAACTCTCTTTATATTGCTATGAGAGGAACAGTGGTGGATGGTCACTCATTCATTGCATCTGCTATTGAAAAAGGTGCTGCAGCAATCGTTTGCGAAGAATTTCCAGAAACATTGGTTGAAAATATAACCTATATTCAGGTGAAAGATTCATCTAAAGCTCTGGGTCACCTTGCTTCCAATTTCTACGGAAACCCTTCTCAGAAACTAAAGCTGATAGGAGTTACCGGAACTAATGGAAAAACATCTGTTTCTACCCTTCTTTTTGATGTTTTCAAAAACCTGGGCTATGACTCTGCTTTGCTTTCCACTGTTGAGATCAGAATCGGTGAAGAAATTATTCCGGCTACCCATACCACTCCTGATGTGATTACCATCAACAGAATTTTAGCAGAAGCGGTAGAAAAAGGATGCGAATTTGCTTTTATGGAAGTAAGCTCACACGGAATTGCCCAAAACAGAATTGAAGGACTACACTTCAAAATAGCGGGCTTCACTAACCTTACTCATGATCATTTAGATTATCATAAAACCTTTGAAGAATATTTAAAAACAAAGAAAAGATTCTTTGACCAGTTAGAAGATACAGCTATTGCCATCACTAATGTAGATGACAAAAATGGGAATGTCATGCTTCAGAATACTAAGGCTTCAAAAAAGTCTTATGCTTTGAAAACCATGGCAGACTATCACGGAAAATTGTTGGAAGTAGATTTCAACGGAATGCTGTTGAACTTCAACGGAAAGGAATTCTGGACGACACTTACCGGGAAGTTCAATGTATACAACTTGCTGCTTGTATTCGGGATTGCTGCTGAACTTGGTTTTGAGCAGGATGAAATTCTTCAGGCGGTCAGCAAATTAAAAAGAGTTTCCGGAAGATTTGAAACCTTCAAATCCGATGGCGGAATTTTCTTTATTGTAGATTATGCACACACTCCGGATGCATTGGAAAACATTCTGGACAGCATTAACGATATCAGAACCAAAAACGAAAGATTAATCACTGTATTCGGCTGTGGAGGAGACAGAGATCACTCCAAAAGACCTGAAATGGGAAATATTGCCTCTAAAAAATCAACATTGGCAATTATCACTTCGGATAATCCGAGAACAGAGGATCCTACCCAGATTATCAAAGAAATTGAAGCAGGCATTGAACCTCAAAACTTCAGCAAGTACACTTCAATCCCAGACAGGAGAGAAGCCATAAAGATGGCGATAAAATTTGCAGAACCTAAAGATATTGTTTTGGTTGCCGGAAAAGGGCACGAAACCTATCAGGAGATAAATGGTGTAAAACATCATTTTGATGACAAAGAAGTAATTAATGAGCTTTGGAAATTAATGAGCAAGTAAATTACAGGCGATAATTGATACATAATAACAACTTTATCATTCATCAATTATCAATGATTATTTATTAACAATTGAAACTATGCTATACTATCTATACGAATATCTAACCAACCATGGAATCCACGTTCCGGGATTAGGATTGTTGAAATACATTTCCTTCCGTGCCGGGATGGCTGTACTATTCTCTCTGATTATTGCTCTTGTCTATGGAAAAAGAGTAATCAATTACCTGAGAACAAAACAAATGGGAGAATTGGTACGTGATCTTGGATTGGATGGTCAAAAACAAAAAGAAGGAACTCCTACCATGGGAGGGCTCATCATCATTTTGGCAACCATCATTCCCGTATTGCTGTTTACAAGAATTACCAATGTATATATTGTTCTGTTGCTGGTTTCAATGTTCTGGATGGGAGCTATTGGTTTCCTGGATGATTATTTAAAGAAAATCAAAAAAAATAAAGACGGTTTAAGTGGTAAATTCAAAATTGTAGGCCAGGTTGGTTTAGGGCTAATTGTCGGAATTACAATGTATTTCCACCCGGACATTACCGTTAAAAGAAAATATGCCGATGCTAAAGTGGTCAACAGAAATAATGTCGAGCAAAACTTTATGCCTACTGAAAAAATTACTGTTTCTACCGTTCCTTTTGCCAAAAACAATGAGTTCGATTATAGCGGAATTTTGTTTTGGATGAATGATAAAGATGCTCATGAGTGGGCATGGATTGTGTTTATTCCTATTGTCATCTTCATTGTAACAGCTGTTTCAAACGGTGCCAACATTACAGATGGAATCGACGGTCTGGCGGCAGGAACAAGTGCCATTATACTACTATCGCTGGCGCTCTTTGCTTATCTTTCCGGGAACATCATTTTTGCAGACTATCTCAATATCATGTTCCTTCCCAATATGGGTGAAACCACCATTTTTGCCGTGGCAATGGTAGGTGCGGTGATCGGATTCTTCTGGTACAACACCTATCCTGCGCAAGTTTTCATGGGAGATACCGGAAGTTTGATGCTGGGAGGAGTAATTGCCGTTTTAGCCATTATTTTAAGAAAAGAATTGCTGATTCCTGTATTATGCGGAATCTTCTTAATTGAAAACCTGTCTGTAATGCTTCAGGTAGTTGTTTTCAAATACAGAAAAAGAAAATACGGGTTGGAATATGCCCAAAACAATAGACTATTCAAAATGTCACCATTACACCACCATTATCAGAAAGAAGGTTTCCACGAAAGTAAAATCGTGAACAGAATGATCATCATTGGGGTAATACTGGCTATTGTATGTCTGATCACATTAAAAATGAGATAAAAACCAATTTAAAAATTAAAAGATTGAAATATTGAAGAATTTTTTAATCACTAAATCTTTTAATCATTAAATCCAAATAATATGAAAATAGTTGTTTTAGGAGGTGGAGAAAGCGGATGCGGAGCTGCTTATTTGGCTAAAAAGAAAGGTCTGGAAGTATTTCTTTCAGATAAAGGAGCCATTAAGGATAACTATAAGCAGTTTCTTACCGATAATGAAATTGAATTTGAAGAAGGAAACCACGATGAAGAAAGGGTTTTAAACGCTGACTGGATCGTAAAAAGCCCGGGAATTCCGAAAAAGGCGGAGATCATTCATAAAATTCATGAAAAAGGAATCAGACTTTCCTCTGAAATTGAATTTGCTTCTGAATTTACAGATGCAAAGATTATTGCCATTACCGGAAGCAACGGAAAAACAACCACTACTTCCCTAATCTATTATATCCTGAAAAATGACGGATTGAATGTAGGTTTGGGAGGAAATATCGGATACAGCTTTGCCAAGCAGGTGGCAGATGAAAACCATGAATATTATGTATTGGAAGTAAGCTCTTTCCAGTTGGATGATATTCAAAATTTCAGACCTTATATCTCTTTACTGTTGAATCTGTCTCAGGATCACCTGGATCAGTATAACTACAACTATGAAGAATATGCTTTGGCAAAATTCAGAATCACTGAAAATCAGGAAAATGATAATTTCTTCATCTATAACAAGGATGATGAAATGAGCAAAAATCTTCTTGAAAAGCTTGAAATAAAGGCTAAAATGATTCCATTCTCAACAAAAGAGAAGTTATCTGAAGGAGGTTTTGTAAATGAAGATGAGATTGTTGTAAAAATGAAAGACGAATTCTCAATGAAAGTTGATGAATTGTCTCTGTTGGGAAATCACAATGTAGCGAACAGCTTAGCAGCATCTATTGCAGGTAAGATATTAAAAATCAACAATGAAAGCATCAGACATTCATTGATGACATTCCAGGCTGTAGAACACAGATTGGAATTGGTGACTGAAATTGATAGTGTAAAATACATCAACGACAGTAAAGCAACCAATGTGAACGCTACTTATTATGCTCTAGAAAGCATGAAAACACCAACCGTATGGATCGTTGGTGGATTAGATAAAGGAAATGACTATACCGAAATTGAAGATTTAGTCAAAAGAAAAGTAAAGGCAATTGTTTGCCTTGGAGTAGATAACAAGAAGATCATAGATTTCTTTAAAGACAAAAAAGAAGTTATTTATGATACTTCAAGCATGGAAGAAGCCGTGAGGATTTCCAAATCACTGGCTAAGAAAGGCGATACCGTCTTATTATCTCCGTGTTGCGCAAGTTTTGACTTGTTCAAAAGCTATGAAGACAGAGGACGCCAGTTTAAAGAGCAGGTACTAAAGTAAAATGTTTTTTGTACAAAGTACATTATACATCAATACAAAATTATGGACGAACAGAACACAGAAAGCAGATTTGAATTTCTAAAGGGTGATAAAGTACTTTGGATGGTCATCCTTGTGATCTCCATTTTCTCTATTTTCCCTGTATACTCTGCAAGTTCAAATCTCGAATACATTGTTAATAACGGGACTACAACGGGTCACGTTATCAAACATATGTTCTTTGTAGTCTTAGGATTAGCAATTATGCGACTGGTAGGAACAATAAAATATGAATATATCGGAAAGCTCAGCAGTATTCTGCTCGGTCTTATGATTGTTCTGCTGATTGTTACCATGTTTACCGGGCAAACCATTGACGGAGCCAGTGCTTCCAGATGGCTGAAAATCCCGGGAACACCAATTTCCTTCCAGCCTTCATCATTTGCCTTTTTAATGCTGATTATCTACCTGTGCAGATATTTAACCAAAAAGATCACAAGAGAAAGGCTTCCAATAGAGAATATCATGTATATTTTCGGGCCTATCCTGCTTGTTTTTGTATTGGTAGCAAAAGATAACGGTTCCACCGCATTAATGATTTTAATGGTTTCCGTAGTGGTTCTTGTCATAGGACAGCTTCACTGGAAATACATTGCAGGATTTATTTCTGCCTCATTTGTAGCTATTGTTTTATTTTTATTAATAGCTCTGAATACGAACATGATTGGCGGAAACCGTGTTCATACATGGATGAGCCGTGTAGAAACATTTACTTCAAGCAAAGCAAAATCAGCCGATGTAGATGATGAAAGTATAAAAGCAAAAAACTATCAGGTAATGCAGGCTAAAGCAGCCATCGTACATGGTGGAATCACCGGAATGGGACCAGGAAAAAGTGCATTGAAACAAATGCTTCCACAATCTGCCTCCGACTTTATCTTCGCGGTTATTGTAGAAGAATACGGAGTGATTGGAGCTGCTTTTCTCATCTGTTTATATCTGATTATGATGATACGGATCGTGATGATCGCCAGTAAAATGCCGGCATTTTTCGGATCCTTGCTCGTTCTCAGTCTCGGGGTAATGATTTTTATACAGCTTTCAGTAAACATAGCCGTTGCAGTCAACCTGATCCCGGTAACAGGACAGCCGCTGCCTTTGATAAGTTACGGAGGAACCTCAATGCTGGTAACCTATTTACAGTTAGGTATTATTTTAAATATAAGCTCAAGGATTCAGATTTATGATGAAGAAGGAATGGGCAAAAAACAAAGTGTAGCAGAAATAAACGATATCGCTTAAGATGGACAAAAAATTAAAAATATTATTATCAGGCGGAGGAACAGGAGGTCATATCTTCCCAGCCATCGCCATTGCTGATGAAATCAAAAAAAGATTTCCTGATGCAGAATTTTTGTTCATTGGTGCCAATGGAAAGATGGAAATGGAAAAAGTTCCACAAGCAGGGTATAAAATTGAGGGAATTGATATCGCAGGAATTGACAGAGGAAATTTGTTATCCAATTTAGGCCTGCCATTCAAAATTCTGAAGAGTTTATCAAAGTCTAAAAAGATTATTAAAAATTTTGCTCCTGATTTTGCCGTAGGAACTGGAGGATTTGCCAGCGGACCCGCTCTTTATGAAGCAAGCAAAATGGGAATTCCTATTTTCATACAGGAACAGAATGCTCATGCGGGAGTAACCAATAAAATTTTAAGCAAGAAAGCGAAAGCCGTTTTTACAGCTTATCCAAAAGTGGAAGGTTTTCCGGCAGAAAAAATAAAATTTCTGGGAAATCCGATTCGTGAGAACATTGTTTCAGGAATGCAGGAAACAACCCAGGCAAAAGAAAAAATGGGATTGAATAAAGATAAGCTTACGATTCTGTCTGTGGGTGGTTCTTTAGGCTCCAGAACATTGAATAATGCATGGAAATCTCATTTAAAACAAATGACAGATAAAGATTATCAGCTGATCTGGCAGACAGGAAAGCTTGATTATAAAGATATTGTAAACGAAACAAAAGATACAGACACTCCTAATATTCAGATCCTTGAATTCATCAAAGATATGGAACTGGCTTATTCTGCAGCTGATATCATCGTTTCAAGAGCCGGAGCTATTGCCATTTCAGAGTTGGCCGTAGCACAAAAACCGGTCCTTTTGGTTCCTTTCCCTTTTGCAGCGGAAGACCACCAAACTAAAAATGCCATGAATCTGGTTGAAAAAAATGCAGCAAGAATGGTAAAAGACTCTGAAATGCAGGAAAAATTCTGGAATACATTATCAGAAATCTGCGAAAATGAAAGGGTAAGGAAAGAAATGTCTGACAATCTTAAATATTTTGCCAAGCCAAATGCCGCAAAAGAGATTGTAGATGAGATTTTTAAAGTAATAAAATAATTAGGAAAGGCTTCGACAAGCTCAGCCTGACACCGTTAAAACTTATTTCATTAACGAGTCATGAATGTTAGTTGATTAAAGCTTTATAATAAAAATATTAGTAATTAAACTCTGAATTGGTTCAAGAGTCATTAAAGATTAAAATATAAATGAACATTTTACAAACATATCAGACTTTTTACTTCGTTGGAATCGGAGGTATCGGAATGAGTGCATTAGCGCGCTATTTCAATGCATCCGGAAAAAAAGTATTGGGCTACGATAAAACCAATACAAAATTGACTCAGAATCTGATGAATGAAGGGATTGATATTGTTTTTGAAGACTTTATTGATGAAAGGATAACTTCTCTTCAGAAAGAAGATACATTGGTCATCTATACTCCGGCTATTAAAACGCTTGGAATATTGGATTACTTCAATGAAAATCAATTTGAAGTGTTGAAGCGAGCTAAAGTTTTAGGATTAATCACTGAAAATACAGATTGTATCGCTATTGCGGGAACTCATGGAAAAACAACCACGTCAACCCTTGTAGCTCATTTATGCAAAGAAGCAGATCTGCCTTTCTCATGTTTTTTAGGAGGAATTTCTGAAAACTTTAAATCGAACTTCCTGTACAACGGTTCCAAATATTCTGTGGTAGAGGCGGATGAATATGACAGAAGCTTCCTGAACCTTTCTCCTGATTGGGCAGTTGTAACTTCTACAGATGCAGACCATTTGGATATTTATGGAGATAAAAGTCATATTGAAGAAGGGTTCAGACAGTTTGCGGCTTTAGTGCCTCAGGATAAACAGCTCTTTGTAAGAAAAGGAGTAGAAATTGGCAGAGGACATCAAACGTATGCTGTAAATGAGCCTGCAGACTACTATTCTGACAACCTGAGAATGGATCATGATAAAATTTATTTTGACTTCCATACTCCTACCGAAACAATAAAGGATTTTGTGTGGGAAATTCCGGGAATCCATAATGTGGAGAATGCTACTGTAGCACTAGCGATTCTGCATAATTTAGGCGCAGATTTTGATACGCTGAAAAAAGCTATTGCCAACTTTAAAGGAATTAAAAGAAGATATACCAAACATATTTATCAAAACGGTAAAATTTATATTGATGATTATGCTCACCACCCTACAGAAATCAATGCTGTAGTGAGCTCAATCAGAACATTTTACCCTGATAAAAAACTAGTGGTGGTCTTCCAGCCTCACCTTTTCAGCAGAACAAGAGATTTCGCAGATGGATTTGCAGAAAGTTTAAGCAAAGCCGATGAACTTATTCTGCTTGATATTTACCCTGCAAGAGAACTTCAGGAGAATTTTCAAGGAGTTAATTCAAGCTGGCTGCTGGACAAAGTGACATTAGATAAGAAAGAAGTATCGACATTATCCGATGCTTTTGAAAAAATAAAAGAAAAAGATTTTGATATCCTTCTTACCGTAGGTGCAGGAAATATAGATACCCTGTATGATCCTATTTGTGAGTGGATAAGTGCTGTACAAAAAATATGAAAAATAAATACAGAATATTAAAAATTGCTGTCACTGTAATCATCCTTGGATTGTTACTGAGTTTCTCGTTGAAGAGATTCAGCCACCAACAGATTACAGACAATAAGATTTCTGTAAAAATGAGTGAAAAAACTCCGGTTTATTTTGTTGATGAAAAAGACATCAGGGAGATTGTAAAAAAAGAAAACCCTTCTGGAAAAGTAGGTGACCTTAATATTCCTTCTTTAGAAAAAAGAATCAATTCACTTCCGGCGGTAGATAGTGCTAATGTCTACCTGAACCTGAATGGAAAACTGAATCTGGATATCAAGCAGAGAGTTCCTGTTTTCAGGCTTAATAAAGACGGAAAAGACTTTTACGTAGATGAAAAAGGAGTTGAATTTCCAATTTCAAGAACGTATTCGCATCCATGTATGCTGGTAACCGGAAATGTACAGCCGGATGAATATGAAAAACTGGCAGAGCTGGTAGGAAAGATCGATAAAGATGATTTCAGTAAGAAATATTTTATCGGGATTTCAAAAAGCAAAGAAAGCTACAATCTTCTGACAAGTGAAGGAAATTACCGGGTAGAGATTGGAGATCTGGATAATATTGATTTTAAAGTAAAAGGATTTAAAACCTTCGTGGAAAAATATCTTGTCTACCAGGATCCACAGAAGTACAGTATGATTTCTGTAAAATACCAGAATCAGATTGTTACTACTTTAAACCCTTATTTTAAAGAAAATGACAGTATTTTAAAAGCAGGAAAATTAGAACTGGCAAAAGCTCCTGCTCCAATGGCAGCAACAAAGAAGACAGAGGCCAGACCAAAAATAGCGGAAGCAAAAAAAACGAGCTCCACGCCGGCAAAACCGAAAGAGAGCGCGAAACCGAAAACACATACAAAAGAAGCGAAAAAAACAGAAAAAAAATCAACCGCTAAGGCCTTATCCAAGCCAAAGGCAAAAGTAAAAATAGAATAAGTCCTTTCGGGACATTCAATACACAAATAGGAGATCATCTTTAGAGAAAAAAAGGAAAAAGTAGAAAAAATCAAATCGATATAAAAATGGAAAATCAAGAGTATTCAGTGGGTCTGGACATCGGGACAACAAAGATAGTCGCGATTGTCGGAAGAAGGAATGCACACGGGAAAATAGAAGTTCTCGGTGTAGGAAAAGCTAAAAGTCTTGGTGTTCATAAAGGTATTGTGAATAATATTTCACAGACTATTAATTCAATCAAGGCTGCAGTATCCGAAGCACAGTCCAGTGCTGGTGTTCCTATCCGCAAAGTTACGGTAGGTATTGCAGGAAAACACATTCGTTCTCTGCAGCACTCCGATTATATTATGCGTGAACATCCTGATAAATTTATTACAGACGATGACATTGAAGCATTAAAAGATCAGGTGAAAAAGCTGGTTATGCTTCCTGGAGAAGAAATTATCCACGTACTTCCTCAAGAATATAAAGTGGATTCCGAGGGTGAAATTCAGGAACCCGTTGGAATGCATGGAAAGCGTTTAGAAGCTAACTTCCACGTTGTAGTAGGCCAAATGGGCAGCATCAGAAATATTGCAAGATGCGTTCGTGAAGCCGGACTAGAAATGGAAGCCCTTACTTTAGAGCCATTGGCATCTTCTGAAGCTGTTCTTACAAAAGAAGAAAAAGAAGCTGGTGTCGCTATTGTTGACATTGGTGGTGGTACAACAGATATTGCGATATTTAAAGATAACATCATCCGTCATACCTGTGTGATTCCATACGGAGGCGGAATTATTACCGAAGATATCAAAGAAGGCTGTTCCATCATAGAGAAACATGCAGAACAACTTAAAGTAAAGTTTGGTTCGGCTGTTCCCGAATTAGAAAAAGATAGTACTTTTGTAACCATACCGGGGCTTCATGGCAGACCGGACAAAGAAATTTCTTTAAAAACTTTAGCACAAATCATCAATGCAAGAGTAGAAGAAGTTTTAGAAATGGTCAATACAGAACTGAAAGCTTATGGTGCTTTTGAACAAAAGAAAAAACTTATTGCAGGAATCGTTCTTACAGGTGGTGGTTCAAACTTAAAACATCTTCGTCAGCTGGCCAATTATACCACTGGTTTTGACAGCAGAATAGGTTTTGCGAATGAATATATCGCCAACGATAAAAATCAGTACCTGAAAGGCCCTGAATTTGCTACGTCTATCGGGTTACTGATGGAGAGTTTAAAGATCAGAGACAAAAAGCAGAATGCTGATGAAATCATGGAAGTTGTTGTAGAACAGCCAAAGCCTGAAACCGCTTCAGTACAGACAGAAACTGTTCAGCCGGTTCAGCATGCAACACCCATTCAGGAGCAGCAGTCTTTTGAAAATGAAAGACAGGAGAACAGAAAGGCGAAATTGACCTTCGGACAGTCGCTTATGGAAAAAGTAAAAAAATTCTTTGAAGAAGTAGAATAAATTATAAATGGTGAATGATAAGCGATAAACGATCTTTTCCTTATCAATTATCATCAATCAATTATCAATTATAATTATTAAAAGTATAGTTATGGAAAATATAGGTACACAAGGATTTTCATTTGATTTGCCAAAAGGAAATTCATCCATCATAAAAGTAATCGGTGTAGGGGGCGGTGGAAACAACGCTCTGAAGCACATGTACGAGAAAGGTATTCACGGAGTTGATTTCGTGATTTGTAATACAGATGCTCAGACTCTTGATAATAACCCGGTTGCTAATAAAGTTCAGTTAGGAACCACAATCACAGAAGGTCTTGGAGCAGGTGCAGACCCTGAGGTTGGTGAAAAATCTGCAATCGAAAGTATTGAAGATATTAAAGCAGCTATGGGACAAAACACCAAAATGGTGTTTATCACTGCCGGAATGGGCGGTGGTACCGGTACCGGAGCGGCTCCTGTCATTGCTAAAGTAGCAAAAGACATGGGAATTCTTACTGTAGGTATTGTTACCGTTCCTTTCAGTTTTGAAGGTAAAAGAAGACTTGATCAGGCTGAAAATGGTCTTGATAAACTAAAAAATAATGTTGATTCATTAATTGTTATCAACAACGATAAACTAAGACAGCAGTTCGGAAACCTTGGATTCAAGCAGGGATTCTCAAAAGCCGATGAAGTTCTAGCTAATGCAGCCAAAGGTATGGCAGAAGTTATTACAGGTTACTTTGATGTAAACATTGACTTTAGAGATGCTAAATCTGTACTTCAGAATTCAGGTACCGCTTTGATGTCTACAGGAACTGCTTCAGGTGAAAATAAAGCCGAAGAAGCGGTAAGAAAAGCCCTTGATTCTCCATTATTGAATGATAATAAGATTACAGGTGCCAAAAACGTTCTGTTATTGATCAGAAGTGGTGCTGAAGAAGTAACCATGGATGAGATCGGTATCATCATGGACCATATTCAGAAAGAAGCTGGAAACACCGCAGATATTATCTTCGGAGTAGGTGCTGATGAGGAATTGGGAGATGCAGTAAGCGTTCTTGTTATCGCAACAGGATTCTCTAACGACAATAAGAAATTTGCAGGACCTACAGAGAAAATCAGAATCAGTCTTAACGACAGCTTCGATGCTCCGAAAAACTCCCCTTTCAAAACAAGAGAGGAAAGAGAGTCTGCACCTGATACCACCTATGATTCCAGCAGAGCCAATCATTTCAGATTAGATGATGAAGACCACAGCACACAGTTCAAGGTTACATCCATTGAAAAAAAAATGATTCTTGAAGAAGAGCAGGTAAGACCCGAAATAAAATTCTCTGATAAAGAGGAAGATATTATAAACACTCCTGAACAGGCGTGGAAAAACGAAGAAGAAAGTGAGCAGGAATACAGCTTATTTTCTATTGACGAAGAGAATGAAGATCCAAACGACCTGGAAATTCAGTCTTTCTCATTTGATTTTGAAAATAAAAAAGATGAACCACAGGCAGGAACTCCATTCAGCAGCTCGTTTACAGAAGAAAAGCCTGTTGAATTCAGCTTCTTTGTAAACGAACCTGTGAGAAACGAGCCTAATACCGATTTCGGACAGCCAAAAGCAGAATTTAACAACCCAAGCAATGCTGCTGTAGCTGAACCGGCTCAGAAGATTGAAACCTTCTATCAGAAACAGGAAGAACCAAAAGCAGAAACAAAAACTGCTTTTGAAAACAAAACAGAAATTGAAGCTCCAAAAACGGAAGAATCAGAATTCACTTTTGTGAATAAAACGATCGACCAGGACAGAGTGATTGAAAGAAGAAATAAATTGAAAGAATTCAACTCACGCTACCAGAGCTTTGACAGCACGAGTGAGTTTGAATCTATTCCTGCTTTCAAAAGAAAAAATATTTCGATCGACGGAACCAATGCTTCAGATCAGAACATCAACACGTATCTGTCTGACAACAATGGATCTATGCAGATCAGAGAAAACAGATTTTTAAATAAAGACGTAGACTAAAATAAGTGTATTAATGTATTGATGAGTCACTCTGTAAAATCATCAATACATTAATCCTTTCACATTAGTACAAATAAGAATAACATGAGTTTAGAAAATATAATAAGCGAAGCTATAAAAACAGCCATGAGAGAAAAAGACAGAGTAGCTCTGGACTCTCTTCGTGCTGTAAAATCTCAGATTCTTCTTTTACAGACAGAAGCAAGAGGCGCTGAAGTTTCCGCAGAGCAGGAAATTGCTATTCTGCAGAGAATGATCAAGCAGCGTAAAGATTCTTTTGAGCAGTTTTCAGCTCAAGGAAGACAGGATCTTGCAGAAGTAGAAGAAGCTCAAATGAAAGTAATTGAGAAGTTTTTACCTAAACAACTTTCTGCTGAAGAACTTGAAACAGAAATTAAAAATATTATTTCTGAAACCGGAGCTGAATCTATTAAAGATTTAGGGAAGGTAATGGGAGCAGCATCAAAAGTATTAGCCGGAAAATCTGACGGAAAAAGTATTTCCGAGATGGCTAAAAAGCTCCTGTCTTAGTTGATAACTAACCGTTGACGGCGATCCATAACCCTTCAACTTATTTTCTATCAACTATTTATATTAGGATATACAACCTTTGCATATCGATTTGATTAAAGAAGCCCGGAACTTTTCAGTTCCGGGCTTCGCTTTCTTTGGATATTAAAGTTTGTTAATCAGTTTTGATTCTAAAACTGGAAAAAGAATTAAGATACTACCATATTTCATAGAGTATTTAAGTGATTGATTGCTTGAGGGAAAGCCTTAAATGTTTTTTTCATGGTCGTTTGTTTTTCAGAATCATTTCAAAATTAATAATAATTTTCCATTATTCCTAGTCTTAATTCACATTTTTTTGAATATTATTACAATATTAATATTTGATTAATTTTATATGACTAATCGATTGATAGTTTTTATATATTGAACAAACGCAAAGAAATGCTTAACTTTGTACAGATAAAAACAAAATATATGTATCCAACAGATTTAGTAATGCCTATGAAGGCAGAGCTTACAGATAAAGGTTTCCAGGACTTGACAACTCCAACTCAGGTAGAAGATGCATTGAAGCAGTCCGGAACTACATTATTGGTAATTAACTCCGTATGTGGTTGTGCAGCAGGTGCTGCAAGACCGGGAGTTGTATACTCTTTGACTGGAGATAAGAAACCTGATCATTTAACAACTGTATTTGCAGGATTTGATACTGAGGCTGTAGCTGAGGCAAGAAAACACCTTGCTCCATTCCCTCCAAGTTCTCCATGTGTAGCTCTTTTCAAAGATGGTGAATTGGTTCACATGCTGGAAAGACACCACATCGAAGGAAACCCTGCAGGAGCTATCGCAGCAAACCTACAGGCTGCATATGATGAGTATTGCTAAGAAACAATAATCTAAATATCAAACCGTTACAAATTTTGTAACGGTTTTTTTATTTAATCACGCAAAAAATTTTCAGAAAATTCAAATATCATTATATTTGTTGGAATGGCAACCAAAGCACTTTTCAATACCGTCGTCAACTGGTTCATCCGTCAGAGGATAGATCAGATACAGAATTTCATGGATCATCCCATTGAGACCCAGAAAGGTATACTCTTTTCCCAGCTGTTTCATGCAGAAGACACGGAATACGGTAAACTGTACGGATTCAATTCTATATCAAGTTATCAGGATTTTAAAAATAAAGTCCCGATCGTTACCTATGAAGAAATGGAACCTTATATTGAAAAAGCAAGGCAGGGTCAGAAAGATATAAGCTGGCCCGGGCTCATTAAACATTTTGCCAAATCGTCGGGAACCACCAATGCCAAGAGTAAATTTATACCCATTTCTGCAGAAAGCCTGGAATACTGTCACATGAAGGCAGGAAAGGATATGGTTTCCATTTACGCCAATAACCATCCCGAAAATCAGCTTTTTAATTATAAAAATTTACGTTTAGGAGGAAGTTCTGAACTGTATGCTGATTTCAACACAAAATTTGGGGATTTATCCGCTATTTTAATTGATAACCTTCCATTTTGGGTAGAAATAACCACAACCCCAAGCAAAAAAGTCTCATTGATGGGAGAATGGGAAAGCAAACTGAAGGCGATCACCTCTGAAGTAAAAAATGAAGATGTGGGAAGTATCCTTGGGGTACCAAGCTGGATGATGGTTCTCCTTCAAAAAGTATTAAAGGAAACCAATATCGGAAGTATTTCAGAACTATGGCCGAATCTGGAGGTGTTTTTTCACGGCGGAATCAGTTTCAAGCCCTACAGGGAGCAATTCAGACAGATCATCGGAAAAAACATCAATTACTACGAAATTTACAATGCTTCTGAAGGCTTCTTCGGGATACAGGACAGATCAGACAGTGATGAGATGCTTCTGATGCTGGATTACGGTATATTTTACGAATTCATTCCCATGGATCAGTTCCATTTTTCAAATCCGAAAGTGGTAAGTCTGGAAGATGTGGAAGTAGGTAAAAACTATGCCATGGTAATTACAACCAACGGCGGTCTGTGGAGATACCTGATTGGCGATACCGTTGTCTTTACATCAACCAATCCATTCAGAATAAAAATAACAGGAAGAACAAAACATTATATCAATGCATTTGGTGAAGAACTGATGATTACCAATGTGGAATCTGCCCTTTCAAAGGCATGTGAAGCTACGGGAGCGCAGATCACCGATTTCACAGGAGCTCCTGTCTTTATGAAAGGAAACGAAGGAGGTGCCCATGAATGGATTTTTGAGTTCAGTCAGCATCCAGATAACCTGGACCTATTTATTGATGCTTTTGACAAGCATTTAAAAACAATCAACTCTGATTATGAAGCAAAGAGATACAACAATTTGACGCTTAAAAGACCTATTGTACATATTGCTAAAACCAACCTTTTCTATCACTGGCTGGAAGCTAAAGGAAAACTTGGCGGGCAAAATAAGGTGCCAAGGTTGAGCAATGACAGAGAATATATTGAACCTTTGCTGGAAATGAATAAATAAAGATACAGAATATCCATTCTGGTCAATTAATAAAAAAAAGCCGTAACTCAATTAGAATTACGGCTTTTTTTTTATTTACTTAAGTCTTCTTTCACTTTTTTCGCAGCTTCCTCTACTTTTGAAGCTCCTTTTTTCGCGGCTTCTTTAGCATCTTGTCCTACTTTATTTGCTTCAGTTTTGATATCCTGACCGGCCTTCTGAAGATCCTGTTTCGTTTTATCAGCTGTTGCATCAATTTTATCTTTAGCCTTTTGAGCTGCATCATCAATCTTATTACCAGCGGCATCTACTTTTGCTTTCACATCTTCTTTTGCATTGTTGATTTTTGCAGTATCAACAGTAGTTGGAGTTTCTGTAACGGTAGTAGTGGTTGTAGTAACTGATCCGTCAGCGTTATCTACCTGCTCTGTTTTCGTTGTTGATTTTGTACATGCTACAGTGAATACTGAGATCACCATTGCTGTAAGGATTTGTTTTTTCATATTGTCTATTTTTTAATGATATAGGCGTTATTGTGTTTTAGAGTCTGGACCCGAAGGCGTTTCTACAGACTTCTTTTTCTTTTCTGCATCTGCTTTTTTCTTTTCCTCTTCCTGTTTTGCTTTATTTTCTTTTTCAAGCTCTGCCTTTAGCTTGCTCTCCTCTTCCTGAAGCTTTTTAGCCTGTTTTACAGAGTCCAGATACTGGGGGGAAGACATTCTTATCTTTCGGGCAATATCTACTGAAACAGCGCCGGTAGAAAAGGAATCAACAGCAATAGTATCATAGTTCCTTTTAACATCCTGTTCCGCAGCGAAACCCGGAGATTCCTTCTTGGAACATGCAGTGAGAAGAATTGTGAAAATAAAAATCACAGACAGTATATTTTTCATGGAACTAATTTAGCAGAAATTCTGCAATTACAGGATAGTGATCCGATAATTTCACAGACTGATCTACTTTATAGCTTAGAGGAATAATAGATTTTGAACTGAAGATATAATCAATTCTCAAAGGTACTTTATAGTCATGAAAACTGCTTGCGCTTCCCTTTCCTGCTACTAAAAAGGCATCCTGAAGATCTTTTCCCAGATTATAATATTCATAAGAATTGGGAACAGAATTAAAATCTCCGGCTAAAATAACCGGGTAAGGTGATAAATCTACCATCTTTCTGATTCTTTTTACCTGATCTTCATGGGCCTGAAATGTAGGAGTCATGTGAGAGAGCAATGTTGAAACATTTCCAAATCCAAGTGCATCTAACTTCGTAAACATTGACTTATGAAGTCTGAAAGGTTCAAGATAGACATTAATGATTCTGACTACCTTTCCATTGATATCAATATCAGCATAGAATGAATTTCCTCTTGCTTTCTCATCAATCAACTCTGCCTGTCTTACAATTTTATGTTTTGTTTTCAGAATAACAGAAGGATATTTTATAAGATCCCGTTTTATGGCACGGTTAGTATCTTTTTCCTGTACAAGAATAATATCTGCATCCTGTTCTTTAATGTAATTTTTCACTTTATCCCAACCATATTCTCCATATTTTACATTAAATGTCAATACTTTAATATCCCGTATTGTTTTTCCATTCTCTGTTTTTGGTGAAAAGTTGACCCATCGTCTGATGGGATTATAGAAGATAAGTGTACCCAGTGCAAAAGCGATAGCTATTTTTTGTTTTTTGAAAATCCATATCAGTGTAAGAATCAAATGTGCTAAGATCAGATAGGGGAAACCAAGTGATAGCAGGTTAAGGTAGCCCAAAAGATTAGGCGGAATCCATGCATTCCCTAATGTGCTTAACAGCAAAACAGCAATAACGATATGTATAAATAGTAATATCTGATTCGACTTCATGAAAAAACGGTCTTGGTACGCTTTTCTTTCAACAAAAATCCTACCAAGCAGATAACTTTAACTCTTTTTATGATTATTTGCTTTCCGTGGAAAATTTCACGATGACAGGATAATGATCTGAAATACTTACAGAACGGTCAACTTCATAAGATATTGCCCTTAATGATTTTGAAGAAAAAACATAGTCGATCCTGATTGGAAATTTATAGTCGTGAAAACTGGTTGCACTGCCCTTTCCGGCCGATAAAAATGCATCTTCAAGCCCATCCGATAAATGATAATATTCATAAGAATTAGGAACAGAATTGAAATCTCCTGTAAGAATAACGGGGTAAGGTGAGGTCTCAATAACCTGTTTGATCAAAACTGTCTGCTCCTGATGTTTCTTAAAAGTTGGAATCAGCCTTTTTACAACATCTTTTGCTTTTTGTTCGTTGGAATCGGTATTTCCATTAAGTCTTACCATATCTTTATCAAAGTGGAACGGATTAAGATATACATCAATAAACCGATATACCTTTCCATTAATCTCGATATCAGCCTGTAAACCAGGAATTCTTATATTTTCATCCTGTGGGTCGATAATTTTATGATTAATAATTTTATGTTTGGTCAAAATCGTTAACCCTGCTCCCGGATTTACTTTCTGATATCCCTCAAATTGATAATCTTTACCAGCATCTTCCTGTAAAAGGATAACATCTGCACGCTGAGATTTCAGATAAGGTCCAATTCCGGCATTTCCTCTTCCCCCTGCCCTCGTATTGAAAGAGACTATTTTTATTTCTGAATTTCCATTTTTAGGAGAAGAATAATTCACCCATCTTTTTACCGGGTTGATAAATGCAAGCCCTGCAAACATGAATACAAAAGCTCTTTTTTTCCAGCTGAAAACCCAGAATATCGTCAGAATGATATAAGAGATCATAAGTACCGGAAAACCTAAGGAAAGCAAGTTAAACCATGGGAAAACCTTCGGTGGAACATAAGCATTCAATAATGTACCCAGCAGTAAAAACAGAATTCCCAGATGCAGGATGAATAGTATGAGTCGGAAAACCTTCACAATCTTATTTTAATTGAATCTGTACAAATGCTTTTTCCAAATTACTGCCAGCAGCCATCCTACCAAAGCTCCCCCTACGTGAGCGAGGTGAGCAATGCCACCTCCATTCCCGGAGACACCAAGGAACACAGAAACAACAACAATAATTGGCAGAAGGTATTTTACTTTTATAGGAACCGGAATAAACATGATTCCAATTTTAGAATCTGGATAAAGCGTCGCAAATGCCGCTACAACTCCGAAAATAGCTCCAGAAGCCCCAACCATGGGTGTAGCTACAATGTCTTTGAAACTTTCAAGTAATTCTTTTTGTTTAAGAATGGAATCTGCATTCCCTGCAAACCCAACACTGGCACCTGACAAATATGCATTTACATTAAACCCCAGCTGTTCCAATTCACTGGAAAGCTGCTGAACTTCTACAAAATTCCACAAATTGAAAAGGAAAAATGCACCTAAACCACTTGCAAAATATAAAATCAAATACTTTTTATCTCCTAATGTCTGCTCCAGAATGGGTCCAAAGCTAAAGAGCGTCATCATGTTAAATAAAATATGCATGATACTTCCGTGCATGAACATATGGGTAATAACCTGCCATGAATGGAAAAAAGGGGAGAACGGATAAAAGCCCGCGAGATAACCAATCATCTGGTTTCCCATGAAATAAGTAACAATAAATACTATAACATTGATTATAATAATATTCCTTGTAATGGGCGGTATATTGTTAAACATAATTTAAAATTTGTTTTTAAAATCATTAAACGGAACTTCATAATAGCATCTTTTTCCATCCGGCAAAAACTCCGGGAAACCTAGTGCTGTAAAGTCTTTGATAAGCTGTTCCGCATCTTTTTTATAAATAAAGTCAAATCTTGACTTGGACTGCATTTTGTTCCACTGATTATGGTAGTAATGCAAAAATTCTTCTTCTGTTTTGTATTCCAGAATTTCAAAAAGGTTCTCCAGGAATTTCATTGCCTGGGTTTCTTTCAGCCCTTCAGGAAGTGAATCTATTCGAAGTACGCTTTCATGAGCAATTTTCATGTCAAACCCTAATTCCGGAAGATATTTTTTGATCGAATTGTATTTTGTCTTCTCAATCTCATTCATATGATATTCCAGAGAGAAAAGAAGAGCATGGCTGTTTGTATTTGATTTTCTGGTAGATTTATTCCCTTCAGAAACCAATAATCTGTGCATTCTTCCGAGATCCAGCATCAAGGTCACATCACCTTTATTGAAAAGCCAGTAGCCATTTGGAAGCCTCATCAGATCTTCGTCAAAATCTTCATCTTCAAATAAATTAATCTTTGAAGGTTCAGCAGTAATATTCTGATGGTACATTTCTGTAAGATTCTGAATTTCTTCTGGATGCACTACATTTTTTTCTTCCAGAAACGGATTATAATCCTTATCTACAATAATCTCCGGCATTTTTACAAAACCACTTCCACCTCCGTTTCCTTTGCTTGGAATCGGTTTATTCATCATTTCATCCAACTCCGGATCTCTGTCGAAATCAAGGCTTGGAGAGACATTATAAATCCCTAACGACCTTTTGATGGTTGAGCGGAGCAAAGCAAAAATAAGATGTTCATCTTCAAATTTCACTTCGGTTTTCTGTGGATGGATATTCACATCAATTTTCTCAGGATCAAGCTCCAGGAAAAGGAAAAATGAAGGGACATATCCGGGCTGAAGCAATCCTTCAAAGGCTTCCTGTACTGCTTTATTGAAGTATGGGCTTCTGAAATACCTTCCGTTCACAAAAAGAAACTGTTCTCCTCTTGCTTTCTTGGCACCTTCAGGCTTAGCAACGAATCCATGAAGTTTACACCAGATAATATCTTCTTTGATAGGAATCAAAAGCGGCTGAAGTTTCCTTCCGAAAACATCTACAATACGCTGCATCTGACTTCCTTTTCTCAACCTGAAAACAGCTTCATCATCATGGAAAAGGGAAAACTCCAGATTTTCATGAGCCAGTGCAACACGCTGAAATTCATCAATTACATGTCTGAATTCAATATTGTTATTTTTCAAAAACTTCCTTCTTGCAGGAACGTTATAGAAAAGATTTTTTACTAAAAAATTTGATCCGTCTGCTGTCTGAACCGGGTCTTGAAACTGGAAAACTCCGCCTTCAATATAAATGTTGGTACCAATGGATGTGTCATTCTGTTTCGTTCTGAGCTCTACTTGTGAAACTGCGGCAATAGAAGCCAGTGCTTCACCCCGGAAGCCTTTTGTAGCAATCTTAAAGATATCTTCTGTTCCTTTGATTTTGGAGGTAGCATGTCTTTCAAATGCCATACGGGCATCTGTTTCGGACATTCCTTTTCCGTCGTCTACCACCTGAATAAGGTTTTTCCCGGCATCTCTGATGATCAATTCAATCTTCGTTGCATCTGCATCAATAGCATTTTCCAAAAGTTCTTTCACGATGGATGCAGGCCGCTGCACCACCTCTCCCGCTGCAATTTGGTTGGCTACATGATCCGGTAAAAGCTGAATAATATCTGACATAAAAACGTAAATCAACTTACAAAAATAGTCAATGGAAACGGGAATTAAAATACCAAAATCGTGATTTAATATTTAATTATCAACATTTTTACTTATTTATCCCCAACCATTTTTTTTAATGTTTGTAATGAAGGGCGTTAGCTCACTTATTAATCTGATCGGGAAATTTTCATTTTAACACCTTTGAAAAACAGGATAAAAAACAACAGATTTATAGATTTTTAAGACATTTTTAAAGAAAAACACCCCTATTTCATAATAAAATAAGGGCATTTACAGCTAGTTTATACAAAAAATCAATAGTGTGTTTTATATTTTAATCTTCAAAGACAAGCTTTCTTTTCTTCTCTCTTTTAGGAATTCCATGGATTTTATCATAGAGATATGCAAAGAGATTAGGCTTTTTATAAATCCTGCTATATCTATATTTCGTGTTAAAGTGTCGAACATGAATTTTATAAGCATCATACCCGATGACAATCAGAAGACACAGACTGATTACATAGAACACTCTGAATTCCAGATAGTAATAAGTCAATCCTGAGAACACTGCTCCCATGATATAAGCAAGCATAATACTCATCAGAAGTTTTGCTCTGCCAATCAGCTCTCCGTTTTTTCTATATTTTTTCTGTGTAAACATAGATACCAGGATTCCTAAATCGGTGGTTGTTCCCGTAAGGTGGGTCGTTTTCACGGAGAAGTTGGAGATACTTGCCGTAAGACCGTTTTGCAGTCCGGTGGCAAAAAGCATCAATGCTACCAGATATTCTGTTTCCACTAATGTTTTCTGATAGTAAAACTGCCCGTATATTCCCACAAAAAGGAGACATATAATTTCCAGCGCAATAGGCATAGAATGGGCAAAATATTTACTTTTCTTGTTAAAGTTGATAACGATAAAGTTGGACAGAAAACTTCCGAAGAAGAACAAAAAGATCCATCCCCCTACTACTCCTACCTGCGTCCAGTTTCCTTTACTTATTTCTGCTGCTAAAATAGCGTAGTGTCCCGTTACATTCGATGTAAAAGAGAGAAATATCAATAGGGAAGCAATATTTATAGTACCCGCCGTAAAGGCAGTCAGCGTCCCCAACCTGATATTATCTCCCAGTGTCCTGCTGTTACTATAATTTCTTAACATTTTTTTATTTTTTTATTTGTGTTTTATTTAGACCTCTACAAAGATCTCTGCCAATCTTCCTCTTTCCGGAAGTCTTTCTCTTACTTCAACGGTAATTTCTTGGGATTGCAGTTCTTTGCATTTTTTGATGTAAGGAATCAGATCAAACTTACCTTTTCCCTTACTTTTGATAGATGGAGAATAATAAGCCTCTTCAATATTTTCTGCCTTTACATATTGGTTGAATGTTCTCTGGAAACTTCCTGTAAAAATATCACAAGTGATTTTATTAATCAGGTGGGGATATTTATTACTGATAATTCCATAGGCATCACAGAACTCTTCCGGTCTTATTTTATTAAAAACCGATGTTTTGGTTGTGAATAAAAGATCTCTGATAGAATCTCCGCCATCATACCCGGATGTCAGAAGGATATTATATTGGTTCTGATCTTCTGATGCATCTTTCTCCTTAAGTACTTTTTTCAATATATTCAATGACTCAAGAGAGTAATCTGTCGCAATTAAAATTGTTTTAGCCATGTTCTTTATTATTTTGTATTGTGTTTATCTTTTTTGATGATACAAAACTAGAACGACCATATTAGAACATCTTTGGAACGAAATTAAAATGTGATTAAAGAGATTAAAATGAGATTAGAAAATTGTTAAGGAGAGTTCATATAGCAAAAAACAAAATCGTAAAAGGACGAAATTGCTCATAGACATTGTTTGTTCCGGATTGTTCTTCAGGCTGAATAAGATCAGGCTACTCTCCTTTCTGCGTACTATAGAAATTTGGGAAGCGCATTTGTACTGTAGTTCCCTGGTTTTCGTGTGAACTTACGATCAGTTCCCCGTGATGCATTCTTACGATGTTTCTTGCTAAAGGAAGCCCAATTCCATAACCTTCATAGTTGTTCGTATTGGAGGCTCTGAAGAATGGATCGTAGATTTTATTCATCTCTACTTCAGGAATTCCGATACCATTGTCTTTTACAATAATGTAGACATCTGTATTGGTAGCTCCCAGAGATACTTTTACCTGCTGAAAATTAGAATATTTGCAGCCATTACTGATGATATTGGCTACCGCAAGATGGAGCAGCTGTTCATTTCCCTGTACTTTCAGCTTTTTCGGATTATCGGGAAGCATACTGATATCAAGATAAATATTATTTCTGGAATCTATTCTTCTTAGCGTTTCAATAACATCCCAAAGCAGCTGATCTATTCTTACCTTATCCATTTTCTGGATTTTCCCATCGAATCCGGTTTGGGCAATCATTAAGAGAGCTTTAATCTTTTTATCCAGCTTTTCAGCTTCATCCAGAATGATTCCAAGAGTTTCTTTGTATTCATCGGCTGTTCTGCTGATGGAAAGAGCAACATCAGCTTCTCCCATAATGGAGGTAAGAGGAGTTCTCAATTCGTGGGAAACATTTCCGATCAGGTGATTCTGAGTTTCAAATGAGGTTTCAATACGGTTGAGCATATCGTTGAAAGTATCTACCAACTCGTTCAGCTCTTTGTTATCAGGCTGAGACTCCAGCCTTAAGTGAAGATTTTCAGAACTTATCTCTTTTACTTTTCCTGTAATTTTTAAGATAGGTCTGAATAACGTTTTGGAAAGATAAAAAGAGAAGATCATACTGAAGAACAAAGAAAGAACGATACAGGTAAGCAGTGTTCTTTTTAAAAAGCCCAGATAATAAATGACATAATGATTTTTAGCTGAAGCAATAGCGATATAATCTTTATTATCATATTTAAAGCTTTGTCCTATATAATAGAATTCTTCATCATTATAATTGGACTCTCCTTCTTTGATAATATTTTTAAAGAAATAAGCAGGAATATGAACTTCCTGAGATATTTTTTTGAAATTGGAATCTCTGGGAACGGCAAAAACATAGTCCTTTTCCATTGGAAGTTCCTCATCATTCAGACTGTTGAGAATATAATTTTCCGGAAGGTCGAGATGATCTTTGCTTTTTTCGATCTGAACAATAGTAGCTGTTCTGATTTTCAGGAGCTCATAAAATCTCTGATGGGAAAAATTCACGATAGAAAAGTATACCAAACCACTGAACAGCAAAATGATGGCTGTAAAAACCAACATCAAAAGCACCATCGTTTTGGTCTGATTTGTAATCACTTTATTAAACATCCATTATGTTTTTTTCAACACATATCCCATTCCTATCACTGTATGAATCAACTTATTATCATCCTGATTATCCAGTTTTTTTCTTAAATAGTTGACATATACATCTACCACATTGGTTCCCAGTTCGTAGTTCACTCCCCATACTGCATCCAGAATTTCAGCTCTGGAAATTACTTTTTCCGGATTATTCAGGAAATATAGCAGGAGTTTATATTCTGTAGAAGTAAGCGAAATGTCTTCTCCTGCGCGGGTTACCTTCTTGGTATAATCATTCACCATCAGGTCTGAAAACTGAAAAACATCTTCATTATCAGGTTCAGATTCAATGGCTTCCTGCGGACCGTTGTTGTTGCTTCTCCTTAGCAAAGACTTCACACGTGCTACCAGCTCTATGAATTTAAAAGGCTTTACAAGATAATCATCTCCTCCGCTTTCCAGTCCAAGAACGATATTTTCAGAAGTTCCCAAAGCAGTTAGAAACAAAATCGGAACGCTCTGATTTGTTTTTCTTATCTCTTTACAGACATCCAGACCATTCATTTCCGGAAGCATAATGTCTAAAATTACCAGATCAAAATCGTTAGCCTGCACCAGTTGTACTCCTGTACGGCCGTCAAAAGCTACAGAAATTTCATATCCATTTTCCTGAAGTCCTTTTTTAATAAAAGAAACTACACTGGTTTCGTCTTCGATAAGAATAATTTTTTTCATAAATGAAATAAGGAGTTTCACAAAAATAGGGAAATTTTATTGGGGTGGACAAAAAGAGCAAGCAGAAGGCAAATTCAGTATTCCTTTTTCAATAATAATTTTCAATGAATTGATTCCCTACCTTATTCAAACTCTATATAATAATATTACCTTTGCTTTTAATAGAATGATGAAAAAATAATTCAGGTTAAATTACATAGAGTATGAACGACTTTTTAATAGGTATCGGCAAGAGATTAAAGGATATTAGAAAAAAGAATAATTTAACCATCAATGATCTGGCTTTCAAAGCGAATGTGAGTAACGGTCTTGTTTCCAGAATTGAAAACGGAAGGACGATTCCTTCACTTCCTGTCTTATTGGATCTGATTCAGTCTCTTGAGATTGATGCCAGCTACTTTTTTGAAGGGGTTGAGAAAAAATCCAATGCAAAATTCATCTATGTTCCGAAAGAAAGCCAGCAGGTAATAGAAAAAGAGGTAGAAGCTGAAGGATTCAAGTATATGCATATCTTCAGCAAAAGTCTTCATTCTTTGGGATTTGAAGCGGCACTCCTTACCCTTGAACCCAATTCAAAAAGGGAAAAAGTTATTACCGATGCCTGGGAATTCAAATATATCCTGAAGGGAGAAGTGAAATACGTGATTGATAATGAAGAAATCATTTTAAAAGAAGGTGATTCTCTATATTTCAATGGTAAGTTTCCTCACGTTCCGGTAAGCATCAGCGATGAAAGCTGTGTGATGCTTGTCCTTTATTTTTATACTGCTTAATCGCATTTTTTTTAACGCAAAGTTTTTTATTTGACTTTGTCATTCTGACGAAGGAAGAATCCTATTTACATTCAATAGTATAAAATTCTTCATTGCATTGCATTCAGAATGACAATTCTAGAGTAGAATCAATCTCATTGATTCTTTATGAGTACACGCATCACAAGAACGCTTCATCAGCGACAAAGTCGCAACCTTTGCATCCTTATAAATATACTGTTAGAATCATTAAACTTTGCGTTTAAAATAATAATCATTTTACTCATTCTTCTTCAATTTTTGATTTCCAGACAAAACAAAAGTTTACAAATATGCAATTTTTGATTTTCTACTTTCTCCCAAAATGAACGAAATATGAACCAAAACACCCCTATTTTAGATCAATTTCCCATTGAATAACTATAAAGCAATATTTATAAAAAACGTTGTGTGAACAAACTCTATCTCTGTTTTATTCTATTTTAAAAGATCAATTTCAATGGTTTCCAAAGTAAAATAGTCGTAATAAACAGTGTCTATTTGTTAAACAATACTTAATACAGAATATTTATATATATTAAAATTATTAGCTTGATTTGCATAAAAAATTTAATATATGTAAAAATGAAAGCAAATTTAGAGAAATTACTTACCCTTGTTTTTGTCTGTTTCATTGTCTTTGTTTCAGCACAGAAACAGTTAATTATAGGAACTGTTCTGGACGACAGCCAGCCTCTCCCCGGGGCCACAGTCAAAATAAAAGGCTTATCTAAAAATATAGCGACTGATATTGAAGGAAAATTTACCATCAATGATATCAAAGAAGGTCAGTACACGCTACAAATCAGCTACATCGGATATGAATCTACAGACATCAATGTAGATCTGAAGCCAGAACAAACGGTTGATTTGGGAATCATCAAACTTTCCCAGCCCCGAAAAAACATTGATGAAGTAGTCGTTACCAGAACGCTGAAAAATACGGAAGCAAGAGCGTTGAATCTTCAGAAAAATGCAATCAATATTACCAATGTCATTGCCTCTGACGGAATCGGAAAGCTACCGGACAGAAATGCGGCAGAGACCGTACAGCGTGTACAGGGAGTTTCTATTGAAAGAGACCAGGGCGAAGGAAGATTTGTTTCTCTGAGAGGACTTCCGCCATTCTGGGCTTCTACAACCATCAATGGAAACAGACTTCCTACCGCTGAGGAGGAAACAACATCAAGAGCAACAGCATTCGACTTTTTTCCTACGGAACTGATCTCGTATGTACATGTAAACAAGTCTTTTACCCCAGACATGGAAGCAGACGGAATTGGTGGTGGTGTCAATTTTATCACCAAGACTCCGCCAATGAAAACAGAATTCAAAGCAACTATTGGAAGTGGATATAATGCTAAAGCTGATAAAGGAGTTTACAACCTTGGATTTTTATATGGAGGAAGAACGAAAGATAAAAAATTCGGGTATTTATTCAACTTTGCCCATTTCATCAGAAACTGGTCTACAGATAACTTTGAAGCGAGGAGAAGTGGTGACGAAGGTGTTTTCAGACTGGAACTTCGTGATTATAACGGAGTAAGAAAAACAACAGGGATCAATACGGCTTTTGAATATGTATTGTCTCCAAAAACTACTTTCTATTTAAAAGGAATGTATGGTACATTATCGGATGATGAAACCCACTACAAACATAGAATCCGATTTGATAAATTCAGCAGCGCCAACAATACAGCGAGAGTAGAGCTTCAGAATATCCACAATTTATTAATTACAGAGCTTACTTCTGTCTCTTTGGGAGCCGTTCATAATTTAAATAAAGGAAAAATCGACTGGGACTTATCTTACTACGACAACAAATTCAAGTATGGAAACATTCCTGATAAACAGAACAATTCCTATTATGTCATCAAGTATACCCAATCTGGTGTAGGGATCAATCCAGATTACATTTCCAATCATGGAAATGGTCCCAGAGCCTACTGGAAAGCCGATGGCGGAAAATTAGATTATAAAAATCCGGATGCTCTGTTTAGTTTCTACAGTGATCCGAATTTTAAGATGGATGCTTCCCAGATGAGATTTACAGATCTTGAGTTCTATAAAGTTTTTGTAGAGGAAAAAGACAAAATCGTAGCAGCATTCAACCACGAAATTAATGCATCTGATAAACTGACCTTAAAATATGGTTTTAAATACAGAGATAAAGAACGTAATGCAAAGTTCTCTGATATTTTCTACAACTGGAACAATGGTACTGCCCCACTTCTGTCTGAGTATTCACAATATATCACAACACAGCCCAATGGACCGAAATATTTAAGTGAAATGAATGCTCATATCGGCAATACTTTTGGACCCGTACTTTCTACAACAGGAATGAACCAGTTCTGGTATCAGAATCAAGGGAATCTAAAGATTAATACGGCTGATTCCGAAGCACTGCAGTACAATAAAGCATTAGGAAGAAATTTTGATGTCTTTGAAAAACATGCAGACGCTTACGGGATGGCAACCTATAAACTGAATGATAAGATCATCATTTTAGGAGGAATCAGATTATCAAATACCAATACCAAAGTAAGAGGATACAGCGTAAATGATGATGTACTGACTCCAGTAGAAAACACCAAAAACTATCTGGCTATTCTTCCGATGATTCACTTGAAATATACATTAAATGATAAAACCAACCTTCGTTTTGCTGCGACTAGAACTTTCTCAAGACCGAACTTTGGAGATCTCACCCCTGGAGGAACTTATATTGAAGCAGACAATGAGTTTAAAGGAGGAAACCCAAATCTTAATCCTACCTATTCTTTGAATTTTGATTTGATGGGAGAATATTATTTCTCCAACGTAGGGATTCTGAGTGGCGGCGTTTTCTATAAATCGATTACAGATCCTATTTTTCAGGATTCTTTTATCGGAAATTATAACGGAATTACGGGTGTACAATTTACAGCACCTAATAATGGAAAAGCAGCATGGCTTGGAGGTATTGAACTTGGAATTAACAAAAGATTCGACTTCCTTCCAGGGTTTTTACAATACTTCGGAGTACAGCTGAATGCTACATTCATGACCTCTGAAATGGAGAAGCCAAGCGGAAGAACGGTAGCACTGCCCTATCAGGCAAAAGAATTATACAACGCACAGCTTTTCTTTGAGAAAAAAGGATTCAATGCAAGGCTGGCTTACAACTATAAAGGAAAGTATGCTGTAGAATATGCTGAGGAAGATATCAACGATTCTTATTATGGTAAATACAGCAATCTTGATTTCGGAGGGTCTTATCAGTTTACAAAATATCTGACTTTATATGCAGATGTAAACAATATTCTGAACAAACCTCTGATCTATCACTTCGGTAAAAATGAAGACCGCCCTGAACAGGTAGAATATTACGGAGTACGATTCAATCTTGGAGTAAAACTGAACTTCTAAACCATTATCATGGCCAGAACCATCAATAAAAAAACATTAGTAACACTGAAAGCCGCTTTTGCTGCTTTTGGTGTTTACTTCTGCATGTACGGCTTCAGAAAACCTTTTACTGTAGCTTCTTTCGAGGGATTTTCCTATTTCGGAGTAGATTATAAGATTCTGATTATTATTGCGCAGGCAGTAGGCTATTTTATTTCAAAATTCATCGGGATCAAATTTATTTCTGAGCTGAAACCACAAAAAAGACTTACTTATCTGTTTGTTTTTATTGCCATTGCAGAGCTTGCCCTGTTAGGATTTGCAGCGGTTCCTGCTCCTTACAATATTATATTTATGTTTATCAACGGGATTCCGTTGGGAATGATCTGGGGAATTGTTTTCTCTTACATCGAAGGGAGAAAAACCACGGAAATCATCGGTCTGTTTTTATGTTCAAGCTTTGTCGTTTCTTCAGGATTTACAAAATCCGCAGGAAAATTTTTAATGGATACGTTCTCCATTTCCGAGTTCTGGATGCCGTTTTCAGCCGGACTTATTTTTATTATTCCATTGATTCTTTTCGGGCTGCTTCTTGAAAGAATTCCCCAACCTTCAGAAGAAGACATTTTGCTTAAAAACAAAAGACAACCGTTGAACGGCAGGGAAAGAAAAGCACTGATCCAACAGTTTTTTGTTCCCATCATGTGTATTATCTTTTTATATATCAGTTTAACGGTTTTAAGAGATTTCAGAGATAATTTCAACCGTGAGATCTGGGACGGACTGCATTTTACTTTTGACAGTTCCATTTTCACTTTAACGGAAATTCCTATTGCGGTGATGGTCCTTTTGATCTTCAGTTTCATGGTCAAAGTAAAGAACAACAAAAAAGCATTTGCCTACTATCACTATATACTTTTCATAGGAATTCTAACAGTAGGGCTTTCTACTTATCTTTTTCAGCAGGGCTCTTTATCTCCTTTTTTATGGATGACGATTTCCGGCTTCGGAATGTATATCTGTTATATTCCTTTTAACGGAATTTACTTTGACCGGATGATTGCCGCTTTTGAAATCAAAGGAAATGTAGGTTTTCTCATTTATATTGTAGATTCATTCGGGTATCTGGGAAGTGTTCTGATTCTTTTGTATAAAAATTTTGGTTCGGCTCAGACTTCATGGTTAAATTTCTATATCAACTTAAATTACATCATCACCGTTACCGTTTTCATTCTTTCGGTGATTGCTTTTCTGGCTTTCAGAAATAAATCAAAGCCAAAATCAAACTCTAATCAATTCATCAATTTCGATACATCGAAAATTTTATAAATTATAATACAATGACAACAAAATTTGATTTAATCGTTGTAGGAGGTGGAATTTTAGGAACATTCCATGCTTATCATGCGCTGAAGAAAAATCTTAAAGTAGCTTTACTGGAAAGAAATTCTGTTCCTCAGGGAGCCACTGTAAGGAACTTCGGACAGGTAGTACCGTCCGGAATGGATCTGAAATGGCAGAATTTCGGAAGAGAAAGTCTCACCATATACAATGAACTTCATACCCAGGCGGATCTTACCATCAGACAAAACGGATCTGTATATATCGCATCCAATGATGAAGAGCTTCAGCTGATTGAAGAGCTTTATGAAATCAACAGAAACAATGATTATGAATCTATTTTATTATCAAAAAATGACTGCGTTAAAAAATATGACGGGCTCCGTTCGGATTATTGTAAAGGAGGTCTGTTTTTCCCTCAGGAACTTTCAGTAGATTCTGCAGATATGATTGTAAAACTTCACAAGCTGCTTCAGGAAAAAATGGGACTGCAGATTTTCTACAATACAACGGTTCTTGAAACCCATGAAGATGATCAGAAATGTACAGCTGTAACTGCAGACAGAATGGAATTCAATGCATCTAAAATCATCATCTGTGGCGGACATGAGTTTAAGACTTTATACCCTAAAGTATTCAATGACAGTGATCTGGAAGTCAGTAAACTTCAGATGCTTCAGACCAAACCGCAGGGGATTTATTCGCTTCAGGGAAATATTCTTACCGGTCTTTCTGTCAGGAGATATGAATCATTCAGCGAATGTCCTTCTTTCCAGAAAATCAAGGCTTTAGAAGACCCGATTTCTTTTGAAAAGAAATACGGAGTTCATATTTTATTCAAACAGGCTCTTGACGGTTCTGTCATCATTGGAGATTCTCATGAGTATGCCGATGCTAAAAATGCGGATGATCTTGGATATGATCTTAATATGGAGATTGATGAATTCATGATTCTTGAGGCTAAAAAAATCATTGATCTTCCCACGTATGATATTCAGAGAAGATGGTTCGGAATTTATTCTCAGTGCAAAACCAAAGATATTTTTGAACACAGCCCATCTGCCAATATTCATATTGTAACGGGTATTGGAGGAAAAGGAATGACAGGAAGCGGTGGCTTCTCAAAATTTAATATTGAAAAAATTTACGCTTAAAATTTAAATGAAAAATATAGAATTATTGGTTCTGGATATGGCCGGAACAACAATTGATGAGGATAATGTAGTGTACAAAACACTTACCAATGCCGTGAATGATTACGGCTATGTGGTAAGTCTGGAAAAGGTATTATCCAGCTGTGCCGGAATGGAAAAACTGGAAGCCATCACAAGTCTTTTAAAAGAAATTAATGGCAATGAAGAGGACGCTCCCGCAATCTTTGAGAATTTCTCTGATCAGCTTAAAGAGTCTTACAAAAATCTTGAAGTAAAACCCATCACCGGAACGGAAGATTTCCTTCTCAGCATGAAGTCTCAAAACAAAAAAATCGTTCTGAATACGGGATATACATCTGAAATCGCTCATCAGCTTTTGGATAAACTCAACTGGAAAGAAAGTATTCATTTTGATGCTTTAATTACTGCGGATGATGTTTCGGAAAGCCGTCCAAGCCCTGAAATGATTCATCTTGCGATGAAGAAATTCAATATCACTGAAGCACATAAGGTTTTAAAAGCGGGAGATTCTGTTATTGATATTAAAGAGGGCAAAAATGCAGGCTGCGGACTTACGGTAGCCGTTCTTTCCGGAGCTCAGACCCGATCAGAACTTAAAAAAGCATCCCCTGATTATATTCTAAATACAATTTCTGAGGCTGAAGATCTTCTTTAAACACATCTTTTTCAAACTAATTTTTAGTACTTCTTTACACAAATGTTTTCAAGGCAAATCATTGGAAACGTTTGTGTTTTTACCACCCCGTCAAATTTCCAATTTGACAGAGGTTTTCACAAAAGCCAGATAATTTCGCTTTTGTCATTCTGACGAAGGAAGAATTTTATTGATTTACGAAACATTAGATTCTTCACTACATTTCATTTCGTTCAGAATGACATTTTTGAAACAGCCTCCATTTAGTACAATCAATTGAAGATTTTAGAAAACTTTTTTCTGGAGCTTTTTAATTATCAATTAATTAATTTTCAGTTCATAAATATTTACAAATAGTAAACTAATTTTACAATAGTTAAAAATAAATTACTATTTGTAAACTTTTATATTTCAAAAACTCTTTTCCCTATGAAAACAAAACTATTCTCAATGGCTGTTGTAATGAGCTGTTTCCTTGGAGCTCAGACCAAAAAAGTACTTTTTATCGGTATTGACGGTTGCCGTGCAGACGTAATGATGTCTACTCCTACTCCCAACATTCAAAATCTTATCAGTCAGTCGATATATTCTGTCGACGGGCTTTGTGCTGCCACTACCTGGAGCGGAAACGGATGGAGTACGATGCTTACCGGTGTATGGCACACCAAGCATAATGTTCAGGACAATAATTTTACAAGCCCGAACTACGTCAATTATCCTGACTTTTTAACAAGAGCTGAAACTTACAATCCTGGTCTGAGAACTATTTCTCTCGCTCATTGGGCACCCATCAACGATAAAATTATCCAAAACGCTGATGTAAAAACCAATCTGGCAACAGATCTTGCAGTGAAAAATGCTGCTGTAACTGCTTTGCAGAATGATAATCCTGATATTCTCTTTGTAGATTTTGACGATGTAGACCACGCAGGACATTCTTACGGGTTCTCTTCCACCGTTCCTCAATATGTATCTTCTATTAAAACAACAGATACTTACATTGGAGAGATTGTTGCAGCGATGAAAAACAGACCTTCTTATAACAATGAAGACTGGCTCGTAGTTCTTACTACAGATCATGGTGCGGTAGACAGCTCTCATGGTGGTGGAAATCTTTCTGAAAGAAATATTTTTACAGTATATTCTAATCCGGGATTTACTCCTCAGCAGATCAGCAAAACCGTTCTGGAATCCAATAAAACATTTAATCAGTTGAATTTTCCAGCGGGAACTTATGCAAAACCATCTAACCAAACGCCTTTTAATTTTGGTGCCAATCAGGATTTTACCATTGAATTTTGGGTAAAACCTAATGCAGCCTATTCCAGTGATCCGGTAATGATCAGTAATAAAAACTGGGCTAATGGGAAAAATAAAGGATTTGTTTTCTCAGGATATTCCGGGCAGACATTCAAGATGAATATTGGTGATGGTACCAGCAGAATAGATCTTGTTGGCGGAAAAGTGGAAACCAATAAATGGAAGCATATTGCTGCCAGCTTTGACAGAGACGGCCTTGTAACGCTGTATGAAGATGGTGTTCCGGTAACTTTTGCTAAAATGAATACGATCGGAAATATTGATTCCGGGCTTCCTTTAACTTTAAATCAGGATGGAACAAATACTTATGGAATCAATCTGGCGGCTTCTTATAAAGATGTAAGAATCTGGAAATCGGCTCTTCCTAATGATGTGATTGTGAATTGGGCTAATCAGGATATTACGGCTTCACACCCTTATTATTCTCAATTATTAGCCAACTGGAAATGTAATGGAACTTCAGGAAATACATTGACGGATTCAAGTCCAAATGCTAATAATATGTCAGTAACAGGTTCTCCTACTTATAATACCGGTACGGTTAATAACTTTAAGGTGTATGATTATACTTCAACGACAAGAGAAACAGATCATTTCCCTACTGTATTGAACTGGCTTTGTATTCCGGTTCAGTCTCCATGGGGAATTGACGGCGTGAACAGAATTCCGGCATGTTCCAAAGAAGTATTGGCATCAAAAGAGACGAAGGTCATCGCTGATGATTTTAAAGTATATCCCAATCCTGTTTCAACATTCATCGGAATCCAGTACAAGTCTGAGGATAAGGAAATTAAAGTAGAAATCATCGACAGTAAAGGAGCGATTGTTTCAACATCACATTTACAGTCTTCAAGAGAATATTACGATGAAAAAATAAATATCGGAAATCTTCCGGCAGGAATGTATTTTATTAAAATCAACGGAAGTAAAAAACCACTGACCCAGACTTTCATCAAGAAATAAAACAGTAAAGCAATTAGATTTAAATTTTGATATTAGAACAAGGATATTCCTATCCGAGTTCTAATATTTTTTTTGTTATATCTTCAAATCCAGCTCCATCTGCACATCTACACGGTCATATCCTGCAGCTACAATAGGTACATGTTTAAACCCAAGCTTTTCATAAAGTTTTATTGCAGGAACCAGCACAGAGTTTGTTTCCAGAACTACTTTTTCAGCATTCAGGCCTCTTGCCAGATCTACTAATGTGGCTCCCAGTAAATATCCTATTTTTTTACCCTGAGCTTTAGGACTTACCGCCATTTTTGACAGCTCAAAAGTAAGAGGTTCCTCTTTCGCTTTCACCAATGCACAAGTTCCTACAGCTTCATTATTTAACAGGGCAAAAACAATATGCCCTCCTTTATTTAAAATATGTTCTTCCGGATTATCCAACAGCTTATAATCACTGGCTTCCATCACAAAGAATGTTTTGATCCACTCTTCATTTAAAGCTTTGAAAGCTCCTTTATACTGAGGTTCATAGGCTACAATTTTTACTTCATTATTATTATCATTCATCGCTATAAGGTTTATTAAATTCTGTTTTTTATCATTTTTCCGAGCTTTTCAAGATCACTTTCCACTCTGTCTGTCCATTCTAATGCATAATTCAGACGCATACAGTTTTGGTACTGATTATATTGTGAAAACATTCTTCCCGGGGCGAAATTTACTTTCTGACTGACAGCCGCATCATAAAGATCTTCTGTACAGATTCTCTTATCAAGTTCCAGCCACAGCATAAAACCTCCTTTTGGTTCGGAGATTTTGGTATTGTCCGGAAAATATTCAATCACTGATTTCTGAATTTGAAGATAATTGGCGTAGAGTTTCTTCCTGAACATTCTCAGATGATGGTCGTACCGTCCGTGGGCAAGAAAATCTGAGATTACATCTGAAAATAATGACGGACTGGAAACCGTCTGAACGAGTTTCTGACGGATAATTTTATCTTTAAACTTCCCGGGAGCCACCCATCCCGTCCTAAAACCAGGAGCTAATGTTTTGGAAACAGATCCCACCCACATCACAATTCCTGCTTCATCATAAAATTTACAGGGTTTGGGTCTTCCTGCACCAAAATAGATGTTTCCGTAGACATCATCTTCAATCAGCGGAACATTCTGCTCGGTAAGCATTTTTACCAGTTCTTTTTTATTCTCATCAGGCATCTGGAATCCTAGCGGATTGTTATAGTTTACCACAAAACAACACGCAGACAGCTTTGGAAGCACTTTTTTTAAAGCATCCAGATCTACCCCTGTAATAGGATGAGTAGGAATTTCTACGGCCTTCAACCCTAATAAATGAATGGCCTGAAGAATTCCAAAATAAACCGGGCTTTCCACCGCTACGCAATCTCCCGGCTTAGTAACTGCCATCAGACAATTATATACTCCATTCATTGCTCCGGATGTAATTACCAGGTCATCTTCTGTGATTTTCCCTTCCATTACCATCGCCCATTTTGCTATTTCACGCCGAAGCTGTTCACTTCCCTGTACCGATTCATAATTGACTCCGCTGTCACTTTTCCTCTTCACCACATCAATCATGCATTTTTTCATCTTGGCTACCGGAAGAAGGCTTTTCCCGGGAATTCCCAGAGCAAACTGCGTTACATCAGTACCGGCAATCGTCCCGAATACTTTATCAAAGAGATCCTCAGGCGTATTTTTTCCTTCCGAATGCTTCATTTGAGCTACAGACGGCAGGGCAAGTTTCCGCTGGGAAGTCTGGCTTACATAATATCCGTATTTAGGACGTGATTCTACCAGAGACCTGCTTTCAAGCTCCATATAAGCCTGTTTTATGGTATTCAGACTTACGTTATATAACTTCTGGGCACTTCTCAGCGAAGGCAGCCTGTCTCCAAACTGCAGGGTTTCACTTTTGATCTGCTCTGTGACAGAGTTTGCTATTTTAAGGTACAGAACATCTTTTGGCATTGCATTACGGTTTTAAGTAAATGTACAATTTTATCATGGCTTTATTCAAGATTCAGCCAGCTGACCATTCTTCTTATACTGCTATTCAATTGTTCTGAATCCCTGAAATTAGGGGTACTATTATTTTTAAAATATCTTTCAGCACGGGAAAAGAAATTTCTCTTTTCAGATTCTGTTATTCTGTTTTTATCATAGATTATGAAAGATATTTCATCCTTTTCATTCACAATAAGACTGGCAAATGCAACGGTCTCATTTTTCTTTTTCGCCAACATAAAAGGAAGTCCGAAATTCGGGTCTACTTTCTTTACTTCTTTCATTTGCAGGAAAATCTTTTTCAGTTCAGGCATGTCCGAAATATATGCTTCGGCATACTGAATCTGCTCCTGAGGTTGAACCATCATTTCCATAAGTACTCTTCTTGTTTAACAAAATTATGGAGTCTTTAAGTTTGGATACAGATACAGAACTATACAATATTCTGGGTACAGATTTATACTCGCAGGAATTTGTGATAACGAAAGAAAAACAGTTCCACAAACAGCATAGAAAATTGATATTATAAGGAACTTCATTTGTAGCAGTTTGTATTCTTAAAACAAATTATGCAATCTCTATTCATTCTCTGAAATATTGTGATACCAAATGGTTGCTTATCGTTGAGTTGCACAGAATTGCAAATATTTTTATCAATCATTTATTCGCATTATCTATATTTGCAAAAAATTTTAGACAACATGAGCTTCTTTGGAAGTAATATTAAGAAAATACGACAGGTTAAAGGATTAAGCCAAAAGGCCTTTGCAGACTTGTTTGATTTAAACAGAGGGGTAATAAGTTCTTATGAGGAAGGACGTGCAGAACCAAAAATAGAAACAATACTGAAAGTTGCCAATCATTTTAATCTTAATCTTGATAAATTTCTGACAGAAACCCTGCAGTCAAACCAATTGGGAAGTATTTCAAGCACTGATCAGCTCATGCTTTTCCCGGAATTGACTCATCAGAATGATAAGGAAACGCAAGTAACAACGGAAAATAAGAGTCTCAACACATCAATACTGCAAAAAATATTAGCATCCGTTGATTTGATCTATGAATTTACTATAGAAAAGCATCTATTACCACAATATCAATACGGAGATGTTATATTTCTGAATAAAGCTGATCTGACAACAGACTCTATTGATAATCTATTAGTTCACATCAATGGAAATTTTCAACATTCAACTGATAATCAATTAACAAACAAAAAAAATAAGGAATACTATAAGGTTGTAGGATATGTTTCTACTACTGAAAAGAATATTTTTGACAGCATCTTTGAAAGACTGGAAAGGCTGGAAAATAAAGGATAGCCCGTCAATCATACAGGAAATAAAAAATCCCTATGCATTTGATTGTATAGGGATTTTTATGAGCTATCATATTTTATTTAAAATCGTTTTCTTCAATACCCTTATTATAATACAATTCCACGAGGTTGGCTCCCTGATTTCCACTTTCAGAAACAAAAGTAGATTGAGTGGCATACCAAAGATCACCGAACTTCTTGTAATCACTTTGTAAAACCGTTGAAAACGTATTCTTTTCTCCATTTTCAACAGTTTCTTCTTTGCTTAGAAAGAATGATTTCACATCATAATACAGATAAGTCACCTTTCCTGTTACATAGGTCGCTTTTATTTTATAATATATCTTATCAGGATTCTCATCAATAAGTTCAATTTTGTACAGTTTAGGATCTATGTAGGCTAATTCATTGATGATATATTTCCTGTCAGCTTTATCTTTGAATTCATCAGGATCAGCCAGTTTTCTCTCACCATTAACCAACTCATATCCTGTTTTCCCATCAAACCAGGATCTGTATACGATCCTTCCCTGATATTCAATCTCAAAACTTCCTTTGTTAGGCACCATTTCTTTTGTGATCCAGTTTACCTTACGGCCGTCCATTACCGTTTCTGATTTGGAATAAAGTGTTTTTATGCTGCTTAAAAGCTTTTTTCCTCCTTCTGCCTGAATGGCTTTTTCAATAATTTCCCGGGCTTTTTTCTCGTTGGTTGTCTGTGAGAATAATTGATGAGAAGCAGTTATCATCGTAACTGCTAAAACGGTATTCAATAATTTCATGGTTGTTTTATTTCTGAAACAAATGTACCAAAAGCAGCCTCAATTTTTTAATTATTTAAAATTATTTGTAATCAAACCCATCTTCGTCTTGGCATTAACAAGTATTTAAAGCTGGAAACAACCGTTAAAGGCATCTTATTAATATATAAAATATGACAAGTTGTGCTTACCAGACATAAAAAATCCCTCCGTAATCAGATTACAGAGGGACTTGTACCCCAGACGGGACTTGAACCCGTACGTCCTTGCGGACACAGGATTTTAAGTCCTGCGTGTCTACCAGTTCCACCACCAGGGCATGGTGTGGGCAAAAAAAAAGATTCGAACTAGCGTTCCAACCTTTTGAATGACTCTGAAGAGTCTTTTCGCATAGTGCGGATGAAGGGACTCGAACCCCCACGCCTCACGGCACCAGATCCTAAGTCTGGCGTGGCTACCAATTACACCACATCCGCTGATTTGCCAATCTGTTTTTACAGATTTCAGCTATATTTCTTACAAATATAAGATTTTTATTTAAAGAACGCTCTCTATTAAAACAAAAAACCCTCCGTAAGATATTACAGAGGGTCTTGTACCCCAGACGGGACTTGAACCCGTACGTCCTTGCGGACACAGGATTTTAAGTCCTGCGTGTCTACCAGTTCCACCACCAGGGCATGGTGTGGAGCGAAAAACGGGATTCGAACCCGCGACCCCAACCTTGGCAAGGTTGTGCTCTACCAGCTGAGCTATTTTCGCATAGTGCGGATGAAGGGACTCGAACCCCCACGCCTCACGGCACCAGATCCTAAGTCTGGCGTGGCTACCAATTACACCACATCCGCTGGTTTTTTTATATTGTAAGTTTTAAAGAGCTTGCTTCGTTTTTGTGAGTGCAAATATAGGGCAATTTCCTTTACCACCAAACTTTTCAAGAAAAAAAATTAAAATTTCTACATTTTTTTTTCACGGCACCTTTTATTACATTTCATTTTCTTACTTTTACATCGTTAATATTTACGATATGGAATTACAAGGAACGGTAAAGAAACTTTTTGATGCTCAAACATTTGCGAGCGGGTTTCAAAAAAGAGAAATGGTTATTTTAACTCAAGAACAGTATCCACAGCCTATAAACATAGAATTTTTATCTGATAAAATCAGTTTATTAGATAACCTTAAAGAAGGAGAAAACGTAAAGGTAGGAATCAACATCAGAGGTAGAGAATGGGTTTCTCCTCAAGGTGAAACTAAATACTTCAACTCTATTACAGGGTGGAGAGTAGAGAAAGTTTCTGAAAATGCTTCAGAACCTACTCAGGCAATGTCTCAGCAATCTGCAACTCCAGTTTCAAACGAAAATCCGTTTGCGGGAGACGATGATGATGATTTACCTTTTTAATTAAAGAAAATAAGATCAAATATAAATCCTGCTTTTTGAAGTGGGATTTTTTTTCTAAGCATGGTTCGATTAGACGAAAACGAGATTTCATTTCCTGACCCTGAGCTGTATGACGGTCATGAAGGAGTGGTTGCTTTTGGAGGCGACTTGTCTGTAGAGCGTATCTGGTTTGCTTATCAACTTGGTATCTTCCCCTGGTACAATCCCGGAGAAGAAATTCTATGGTGGTGTCCGGATCCAAGGTTTGTACTTGACCCGGCAGAATTGAAAGTTTCAAAATCAATGAGAAAGATATTAAACAGAAACGTTTTTACTTTTTCAGAGAACAAAAATTTCAGGGAAGTAATCAGGAATTGTCAAAAGACAACCCGAAAAGGGCAGTCCGGGACATGGCTTTCTGATGAATTGATGTATTCTTTTATCCAGCTTCATGAATATGGTCTTGCTAAAAGTATTGAAGTGTGGCAGGATGAAGAGCTTGTGGGTGGCTTTTACGGATTGCAGATTGGCAGTGTTTTTTGTGGAGAAAGCATGTTTGCTAAAGTAAGCAATGCTTCCAAAGCAGGATTTATTCATTTTGTAGAGAGTAACAGAAACAATATTGAATTAATTGATTGTCAATCCCATACAGAGCATCTTGAAAGCCTGGGTGCTAAAATGATTCCTAAAAAAGAATTTCTAAAAATCTTACACGAAAATAATGAACGCGGATAAAGAAAAATGGGTTCTTCTGGTTATCCTGAGTATTATCTGGGGATCTTCCTTTATTTTGATCAAAAAATCTCTCGAGCATTTTAATCCTTATCAGGTAGGATCTTTAAGGGTTCTTATTGCGGGGATTATTTTACTTCCGATTGCGATTTCCAATTACAAGCTTTTCCCAAAAAAGCATTTAAAATGGTTAATTCTGGCTGCTTTTACAGGGAATTTTATTCCTATGTTTTTGTTTCCAATAGCAGAAACCGAAGTGAGCAGCAGTATTGCGGGAATCATCAACTCTATGATGCCTATTTTCGTCATTATTGTAGGGGCTTTGGTCTGGAAATTCGAAACAACAAAAAAGCAGATTATAGGGACTTTAATAAGTTTTACCGGGGTTTGCATCCTTGCATTTGGAGGGGGTGACAGCGGAGAATTGAAAATGATTCCAATCCTATTGTTATTATTGGCTACTTTATGTTACGCCATAAGTACAACAACTGTCAAATCAAAGCTTATGGAGGTTTCTTCCACTGTTTTATCAGCTTTTGTATTCTCATTTGTCTTACTATTTCCATCCATTATAGCACTGACCTCCACCGGATTCTTTTCCGAATTCAGTTTTTCGAAAGATAATCTCCTGGGACTTATGTTTGTCGGTCTCTTATCTATCTTCGGAACGGGTCTTGCGATGACAATGAATTATCGTTTGCTGAAAGTTTCTTCTCCCCTTTTTGCTTCCACGGTTACTTTAATAATGCCAATTGTGGCTATTATCTGGGGAATTTTAGATGGTGAAAAACTGACTTATTTACAATTTATAGGGGCCGGAATCATCATTGGAGGGCTTATATTTTTAAGAACAAATCAAAAAAGATAAATCATATTATAAATTAAATTATATTTGACCGATTTAACTTATAACTATGAAAAAACTTCTACTTTGTGGCTCAATAGCTTTATTAACACTTTCGTGTTCTTCTGACGATGACACTCCTTTTGACAACAGTGATCCCTCCAATCAAAGTGTAATTCTTCCTACAAAAATGATCAAGGATGGTATTGTAATGAAAATCAATTACAACGGTACTAAAATCATCAGTATGATTAACAACATTAATCATGGGCAAAGAATTGAATTCACTTATACCGATGAGTATGTTACCGGAATCAAAAATTACGAAAACAATGTTCTTGAAAGCACGGTTGAATATGGATATAATAACGGTCGTATGTCTTCAGCAGTTACTAAAGAATATTCTACTACAGGCACAGTACAGAACACGGTTGCATTTACTTATGTTTATACAAACAATACAGAAATCAATGTAAAAAGACAAACAAATTCCGGGGTTGCAGGATCTTCTACAATCAACAGTGTATTTACCTACAACAATGGAAATATGGTAAGCAATGTAGGTTCAGGCACCGGAATCGTAAATGGAAACACCGTTAATTACACAGAAACAGAGACCTACACTTACACGGATAAAAACTATCCTTTTAAAAACGTAAAGGGTTTTGATAAAATCATATTCAATGGAAATGAAAGCAGCGATGGCGTAAGCATGTTGTTTTCAAATATAAAGAACAGCCTAAGCACCTATAAGGGGCAGTTTACCAATACTACAGCTGGTGTAGGAACCGGAACCGGAACAACTTCTCATAAATATACCGCTACATTTAATACCGCAGGTTATCCGTCTGTAGAAGACAGACAGTCTCTTGACAGTAATGGAAACCCTCTCACAAGTGCTCCTGATAAATTCATCTACGAATATAACTATCAATAAAAAAACCTGCATTTCTGCAGGTTTTTCTATTATTTTTTAGATTAATCTAGTTCTTTTTCCTCACTTTAGTAGCTTTAACCTTTTTCACTTCATCTTTAATGAAAGGATATTTTTTCTGCATATCCTTAGCTAAAGACGGATCAAGCTCTAATGCTTTCTGAAGTGATTCTGTTCCTTTATCCTGATCTTTCAGGTTGAAAAAACAATTACTCAACTGATAAAACAGCTCAGCTCTGTGATGTTTTTTTATGGCACTATTCAACACCGTTACTGCATCTTCGTACTCTCCTACCAACATTAAAACTTCTGAATAGGCATACCAGTTGTAGAACCTTGTAGGCTCTGCATCCACCAGCTTTTTAAGACATGAAAGGCTTTCTTCAAACTTCCCTGAGTCGATGAAAAGAAACGCTAATCTTTTTTGGTAATCAAGATTGTTTTCATTCAGCTGGGTAGCTTCTTTAGCATAGTGCAATGCTTCAGACATTCCGCCCATTTCTTCGTAAAGATAAGACTGTTCCATCATTGCAAGATAAAACTGAGGGTCTTCTCTCAATGATTTCTGGAATGCATTTAAAGCTAAAATAGGTTGTTTTAATGCCTTATTGCACAATCCGATTTTATAAAAAGTAAATGCTTTTGTGTATTCCAGCTCCAGCATTTCTTCATAAGTATCGATAGCTTTCTGGTATTGTCCCATAGCTTCATAACAGGCTGATTTGTTAGCATATACTCCTACAGAGCTTGAATTGATTGCCAACAAATAATCGTAGCCTCTTATGGCTTCATCATAATTTTTTCTGTTGAAATAGAATTGTCCGTATTCAAACCAGGCGGTTTCAGAATAAGGGAATTCATCTAAATATTCATTAAGAAAGGCTATAGCCTCCTCGCTCTTATTCAGGTCACTGAAGCACACCATACAGTTTTCCAGCGAATATTCGTCCGTTGGATCTTCTTTCAGTGCTTTTCTGTAATGTTTAAGGGCGTTAAAAGGATCTCCGAGATTCACATATTCATCCGCAATAAAGTTGTGGAGAAAGTTTTCTTCTTCCTCTAATGTCAAAGCTTTTTTACAAATTTCAATGGATTTTCTGGGATTTCCTAAGCTCGAATAATATTTGGCGTAACAAACCAAAAAGTCTGTGTTCTCCATAGAAGCACCTTTCAGCTCGTTGATAAGTTCTTTCGCCATATTATACTCTTCCCACTCCAAAAGGATCTCAAGCCTTTTGATCTTGATATCCAATGAATTGGGATGAAGCTTCAGTCCATAATTAACCGCCATATCAGCGTAATTAAAATCACCAAGCTCCAAATAATAAACAATAATGTCTTCCAACTCTTCTGTATCAAAGTAGAATTCGTCATTGTTTTCCATCATTTCCTCGAACTTTTTTACAAGTTCATTTCCAAAATACTCTTCCAATAGTGTCCTCTTTGTCGGCCTGATGTCTGAATTTGCTTACAAACCTCGGCAAACGGTTAGTTAATAATACATCTGAAACTGATATTCAAATATTTATGCAAAGTTGCAACTTTTTTTTGAATTTTCCATTTCATAAATTTCTATTATAAAAATAGTAAAAAAAGAAAACCGATAAAAGGATTGTGGATAAAAAAATGGAAATTGGGGTTAAATTCTTATGACCAGGCGTTTTCCGCTTTGTATCTCAGCATTCCACACGGCTTCGATATTTTTAATATCAACCTCTTCTGTTTCCATTTTAATTTTTCCTTCAACAGCTGCCTGGTACATTTCCGGAATAATTTCTGAAAACAGAAGTGCAGATTCTTCTTTTGTCCAGCTGCCCAATCCCGATCCTGAAATCTGAATATCAGTTCCTCTGAGAATCTGTGAAGAAAGCTGAACGGTATCTCCGCTCATTCCTCCTATTGTTACCAGTTTTGTTTTATGGGAAAAAGTTCCGTATCCCTTAAAGGCGGACAATATCATTTCTACGGAATGGCCCCAGATATAATCCAAAATAATATCTATAGGTGTTTCCTGATGAACTTCTTTTATTTTTTGTTTAAAATCATGATCGTCCAGTTTGAGTGAAATTACCTCATCAGCGCCCAACTCAAGTAAAGACTCCAGAGATTTTTCATTTCTACCGGTAACGATAACTCTACCAGCTCCATATATTTTGGCGATCTGAACAGCAATTCTGCCTGTAATTCCTGTTGCTCCATTAATCAGGACCGTATTTCCCGGTTGCAACCCTGCCTTGAATTTCAAAGCCATCGCTGATCCCATAACAGCATTGGGTAGTGCTGCTGCTAACGAAAAATCCAGTTCTTCAGGAATCGGAATGATCATTTTTTTATCTGCTGCGGCTTTTTCGGATACGGTTCCTTTCTTGCTGAAAAAATAGACTTTATTTCCGTTTTCAAGATATCCTGCCCCATCTGTTCCAATAATTGTTGGCTCATGCTCCTGATTTTCTGTTGAATAGTGATTCCCTCCCGCTCTGGCTTTGTCAAGGTTTTTAATGGAGGCTGCTTTTACTGAAACCAAAATTTCATTTTCCTGTACTTCAGGCTCCGGGAAATCTGCATATTGAGGGATACTTCCTTTTTCAAATACTACTGCTGCTTTCATTCTTTAATTTTTATACAAAATTATGAGGGATGAATGCTGTGGAACGATAACATTTGTTATGAGATTTGGATTTTGGGAAAGGAAATTTATAACCCTGATAATAGAATTAAAAACGCAGAGGACGCTAGGATAACATAATATTGTTATTATTATTTGTTCACAAGGGCACTTCGTTTAGTAAAGAACCATCATTTCTGAGTAAAACGCCTTTGCGATCGTATTCAACAATACATATTAATCTTTGTGAACGTTGCGTTTAAGATGAGTCTAATTTATGCAGTTTCTTTTTAAGTTTCTGGCTTCCATCTTCCAGCCTATTCCAGCCTCTCCTTTAATATTTTGCTTTTAATCCTGCTGAGATGCACCGTTGTAATGCCTAAATAGGAGGCTATATAATGCTGGGGAACTCTTTTGATAATCTCGGGTTTTTGCTTAACCAGATTCAGATATCGTTGCTGCGGAGTGTCTTTAATGAATGAAAAGAAATGTTTCATATAATCGAATACCCTTTCAAAAAGAGCATCCATAAACAGGTTTCTGAGCTCTGGATTTTCATATACTTCTTCCAGGAAAGCCTCTACATCGGGTTTGTTGATTTTATATAAAATACAGGGCTCTATGGTCTCAAATGACACCATACTTGGTAAGCCTTTTTTGAAGCTTTCAAGGGAAGAAAACATTGTATTTTCAAGAAAAAACTGGAATGTTACATCTTTTCCGTCATTATTATACCATGCTCTCACCATTCCTTTTTCAATATAATAGGCATTGTAGGAAACCTCATCTTCTTTTAAAAGTAAGGTTTTGGCGGGAACTTCCATACGTTCGAAGCTGCCCAGGAATTTTCTCCATTTTTCTTTAGGGAAGGGAAACCTTTTTTTGATATGCTCAAACATGCCTGATATAAAAAAGAACGGACAATGTGCCCGTTCTTTTTCTATTTTTTTAGATTAAACTCTTAATTTTAGCAATGATATCATCACCCAACTGATCAGCTTCTTCCTGAGAATGAGCTTCAGTATAAATTCTGATAATCGGCTCTGTGTTGGATTTTCTAAGATGAACCCAGTTGTTTTCAAAATCTATTTTAACACCATCTACAGTAGAAACGTCTTCATTCTGATATTCCTGCTCCATTTTGCTTAAAATAGCATCTACATCAATCTCCGGAGTCAGTTCTATTTTCTTTTTACCCATGAAATAGCTTGGATATCCTGCTCTAAGTTCAGAAACAGTCTTATTTTCTTTAGCTAAATGCGTTAAGAATAGTGCAACTCCTACTAAAGAGTCTCTTCCGTAATGTAAATCAGGATAGATAATTCCTCCGTTTCCTTCTCCTCCGATGACAGCATTTTTCTCTTTCATCAAAGTCACTACGTTCACTTCTCCCACAGCACTGGCAAAGTATTCTGAATCATGCGAACGCGCTACATCTCTCAAAGCACGGCTGGAAGAAAGATTGGAAATAGCTGCTCCTTTTTTGTGTTTCAACAGATAATCTGCAACAGCAACCAATGTATACTCTTCACCAAACATTTCTCCCTTTTCATCAATCAGGGCTAATCTGTCTACATCCGGATCTACTACAACTCCTACGTCTGCATTTTCTCTTTTCATCAATTCACAGATGTCTCCCAAATGTTCTTTCAAAGGCTCAGGATTGTGTGGGAAATGTCCTGTAGGCTCACAGTATAATTTGATGGTTTCGCAACCTAGTTTATCCAAAAGCATAGGAATGGCAATACCTCCTGTAGAGTTTACGGCATCCAGGGCTACTTTAAAGTTTTTAGCTTTGATTGCTTCTACATCTACCATTGGTAAATCCAGGATCTGCTGGATATGGATATCAAAAGCATCATCTCTTGTTTCATATTTTCCAAGATCATCCACTTCTGCATAGTTGAAGTCTTCACTCTCTGCTAAAGCGAGTACTTCAGCCCCGTTTTCTCCAGTGATGAATTCTCCTTTTTCGTTCAATAATTTAAGGGCATTCCACTGTTTTGGGTTGTGGGAAGCGGTAAGGATGATTCCTCCGTCTGCATTCAGCTCAGGAACCATTATTTCAACTGTTGGTGTTGTAGAAAGGCCAAGATCTACTACATTAATTCCCAATCCCTGCAATGTAGCAGTAACCAAAGAAGAAACCATCTGACCAGAAATTCTGGCATCTCTTCCGATGATAAGGGTAAGATCTTTTTTGTTTTTATTATTCTGAAGCCAGGTTCCGAATGCGGAAGCGAACTTTACTACATCCAGCGGTGTTAAGTTATCATTTACTTTACCGCCAATGGTTCCGCGAATTCCGGAAATAGATTTTATTAATGACATGATGTTTTTACTTTTATTTTGTTCTTTCTAAATTTTCCAACGCAAAGATACTTAAAAGACCTTTCAACTTATAAAACGGGAATCTTTTTTTGGATTTTATCATAGGTATTTTTCACAACTTTCGGTGGTGCAAAACGATACCCTATATATAACAGTCCATAGAGGTTATTATTTTCTACGGTCTGATTATTTTTCTGATCATAGGCATAGGTCTTAAAATTCATTTTACCTCCGAATAAAAACCGGTCTGTATTATACCCGATGTGAAGCCCGCCCTGCATTCTTATGGTGGCATACTGGGCATTTTCTTTGGTTCCTCCATTCTGAAAATCACGGTAGCTGGAGAACTTCCCTCCGACCCCAATAGCCAGATAAGGTGAGATATTAACATTCTTACCAATGACCCAATTATAGAAATATCCTATATTTCCGCCGATATTATATTGGGTCTCTTTGCTTTTTATACCATAAATTTTATTTCTGAAAATAGTAAGGTCATAGTCTACAAAAGGAACCCAGCTTCCGCTGCTTTTATACTGCCATTCTCCCTGTGTATAGATACTTCTTGCTGAAAAATTTTTATTGAGAATATAGGAGGTGGATCCACCAAAGGTTTGAACCCTTAAATCCGGAAACTGAATGTATGGATCTCTTCCTTCCTGCCATTCGGGGGACAGGTCTTTCATATTTTCAACATAGAACCCGCTTACATTTTTATAATAAATATTCTGGATAAATCTTCCGGGGAATAATCTGAAACTCAAATCGGTATAAGAGCTCTTTCCTTTCATTTCATCATCATTATTACCCTCTAAAAATCTGGGTGCAAATGATACGGTCGCACTTATAATTCTATAATCGACTGAAAATGATGTTTTCGTTTTATTGTTGATTGACAGGTCCATTTCGAACGCATTCTTGCCTTCTCCTGTTGAAAAAACATAGTTTTCGATATTAGTATCAAGATTCACACGGATCATTACCTGGTCTGCATAAGACTTGGTATTTGCGGTATCCGACTGTGCTTTTACCTGAAAGACTGATAAAGAAAATAGTACAAGTAATCCTGTCTTTAAAAAATTCAAACCGAATAATTTACGTTAGAAAAATGAAATTACTACATTTTTTTCAATTATCCGATGAACCCAGTATTAAGAACAGCCACAATCTTTATCACAGTTGGTTCTTTTGGAGCTGAATTTCTTAGGGGCAAAGTTCTTTTTAAGTACTTTAAATAGAGAGTAACAGGCAAATGCTACAATTAATAAGATAAGTACGTATTGAAAAATTAATGATGAGTCCATTACTTTAAAATCTGATATACTATCATCGACACAAAATATGCCAAACCTGTCATCATGACTACCTGAAAGCCGGTCCATTTCCAGCTTTTGGTTTCTCTGTAGACTACTGCAAGTGTAGAAACACACTGCATTGCAAATGCATAGAAAAGAAGAACTGAGATTCCGGTTGCAAAGCTGAAGACTTTTTCTCCGTTGGGTTTTACATCTCTCCTCATTTTATCAATCACTTTTACTTCCGGAGCATCATCTTCCAAACTGTAAAGGGTAGACATTGTCCCTACGAACACTTCTCTCGCCACAAAACTGGTAAGAATTCCAACTCCCATTTTCCAGTCGTAGCCCAGTGGAGCAATAACAGGCTCTATTCCTTTACCCATTTTGGCAAGGTAAGAATGGTCAAGATGAACGTCTGTTGCTACCAATTCATCTGTTTTCTGACTTGGTCCGAAATAGCTCAGGAACCAGATGATAACACTTACAATAAAAATGATTTTTCCTGCTCCTGTAACGAAGTCCCATACTTTCCCTAAAACCATTTTAAAGTCGTAGCCAAAAAGTGGTTTTTTATAGGCCGGAAGGTCCATTACCAGGTATGTTTTTCCTTTACTTTTAATAAATCTTTTTAGGATTGCTGCTGACAATAAAGCGACCAAGAAACCTAGTAGATACATCCCCATCAGAACCAGCGCTTTATATTTTATTCCTAAAAATGATCCTTCTGAGATGATCAGACCGATAATAATACTGTACACCGGAAGTCTTGCAGAGCATGTCATAAATGGTGTTACCAATATCGTCAGCAATCTTTCTTTTACATTTTCAATGTTTCTGGTAGAGATTACCGCAGGAATAGCGCAGGCCGTTCCCGATACAAGCGGAACAATACTTTTTCCGTTAAGTCCGAAAGGACGAAGTAATCTGTCCATCAGAAATACAACTCTTGCCATATATCCTGAGTCTTCCAACAGATAAAGAAAATACAGCAAAATTCCAATCTGTGGTGCAAAAACGACAATTCCTCCGATTCCCGGAACGATTCCGTTTGAAATCAGCGAATTAATTGGTCCTTCAGGAAGGTGTTCGTTTGTAAATGCTGCCAGCCAAGAGAAGGACTCTTCAATCCAGTTCATAGGAAATTCTGCAAGGAAGAAAACGCTTTGGAAAATAATCAGTAAGATCACTAAAAAGACGACATAACCCCAGAATTTATGTACTAAAACTTTATCCAGTCTTTCAGTTAATAATTCTTTGAATTGGGCTTTTTTAGAAATTACATCAGCCAGTATTTTGTCTACGTTCTGATATCTTCTAACGGTTTCCTGAACCTGCAACCTTTTTGGAACCAGGCTTTTAGAATCGGATTCATTCAGTTGTTCCATTACAGAGCTTATTCTGCCGAGGTCTGTCCCAAGTGAAAGGCTCATCCAGGCTTTGTATTCATTATCGAAACCTTTATGTGCTGCCAGTTTCTGAATAAAATCTCTATGTTCGTTTGGTGTTTCAAAAGAAACCTGATCTGTTTTTACAAACTCATTGTTGTAAACAGCTTCTCTTACTTCCTCAATCCCGATCTGCTCTTTGGCATTGGTCTGGATAATTTTAATGCCTAATGCTTCGGAAAATTTTTGAATATCAATAGTGATTCCTCTTCTTTCTGCCTGATCAATCTGATTGACAATCAGAATCATTGGAATCCCAAGGTCCTGAATCTGCTGAAACAGAAGCAGTCCTCTTTTTAAACTTAATGCTTCAAGAATATAAACAACTCCTGCATAGTTTTTCTGCTCGTCAATAAGGTATTTGGAAAAAATAGCTTCATCTTCTGAACTCGGGTATACGCTGTAAGAACCTGGAAGATCAATTACTTCCACTTCTTCATTTTTATAAGTATAGTTCCCCGAATGGCTAGCAACGGTAACGCCGGCATAGTTTCCGGTCTTCTGCTTTTTGTTGCAAAGCGTATTGAAAACCGTTGACTTTCCTACATTAGGATTTCCGACTAAAAGTATCTGTTTTTTCTTGTTTTCCTGCATTAATTCAATTCTTCAACAATGATGTAATCTCCTTCTTCCTCACGAAGAGCAATCCGGCTTTTTTCTGCTCCAAACTCCACATACATTGGCCCGTTGAACGGAGCCTGATACAAAATTCTGAAAGTGGTTTCCGGAAGAAGCCCCATTTCAATGATTTTATTGGGCATTTTCAGATGGTCATTATCATACCCCAATATCTTCCCCATTTTGTTTTTAGGGAATCCACTTAATTTATGTAATCCTTTCTCTTTCAAAGCCTAATTTTTAGTCCTGCAAATATACGTTATTTAAATTTAATCTAAATAACGTTTAGGGATAAAAGAAATCAACCCAAACACATTGCTGTATCTGGGTTGATTCAAAATATAATTTAGTTGATATGAAGTCTTATTTTTTCTTCTTGTCAGAAGCTTGTTCTTTTTCTATTGGGTTATCATTGGATCCGAAGAAATCCTTTACCTGTTTTTCCAATCTCTTCATGAAATCTCCTACTGTTCCATCTGTTCCCGGCATAGGTCTGCTCATATTCTCTGCCGTCATATAAGGTCTTGATTCTGCAAACGGATCAGCTTTATATCCTTCGTAGGATTTCAGGAATTTATCTTTGGATGTAGGTGTTATTGTATTGCTCATCATTCCCATCTTAGCATTGATCTTATCTGCATATGACAATTCATCATAGTTTTCGATCTTTTTATTTCCGCTCAACTGCCAGGAATAGTTTTTATCAGCGTCTTCAATTTTTACAATCAGACCTGGAAGTCCTTTAAATTTATAAGGTCCATCCTGAAAAGGGATATCTGAACTGAACCATGCCGTCCATTTTCTTCCTCCGAATTCTGTAGTTGCTTTCTGAGCATTGTATGCACCCACCTTTTCTTTATCAGGTAAAATACTCCACTGCAGTTTCGGCTCGTCATCGTATGAAAATAGGTTTCTGCTGATTCTGTCTACATACTGAACCTTCATGTCCGGATAGCTTTTGATAATTTTATAGGAGAATTTAGGCCATTTTATCAGTTTGGTCATATCCTTGAAAGACTTGGTTTTCTCCATTTCTTCTATCTGAATTTTAATGATAGAATCCTGAGCAGGCATTGTATAATCCTGATAGATTGATTTCTTTGGAGTAATATCAAGGATGGTAATGATCTTATCAAGTTTTGCCGAATCTTTCTTCGGTTTAAAAGTCAGTTCATAAAAGAAACGGTTTGCAGTTTCCTTTGATTCCTGAGCTCCTGCAAATGCAAAAAGAGCAATAAGAAATATAGAGAATAACTTTTTCATTATAACAAGTTTTATATAATTAGTAATCACATGTCTTCTTTTGTTACAGTTTTTTTGAAATTTTATTTTTTAGGAAAAGATTTATCTCCTCCGGATTACGTGGTGATTAAAAAATTATGATTCTCTTAAAACAGTTTCATTTTTTAAACGCTTACCTTTAAGTTTCTAAAAAACAAAATATTATGGACACGTTATCTCAATTAAAATCCGAACTGGAAGGAGAATTCCAAACCACAAAAAAGTTTATTGAATTGTTTCCCGAAGGAAAAAATGACTTCGCTCCCCATGAAAAAAGCATGAAAATGATGCCTCTTGCCACCCATCTCGTAGAAGTTTTTGAATGGCCGAACACTATTTTGAAAACTTCTGAACTGGATTTTGGTAAAGGCGATTACAAACCGACAATTCTTTCTACAAAAGATGATCTTATGAAAAAACTGGAAGAAGATTATCAGGCAGGTAAAGCGGCATTGGAAAATAGTACGGAGGACGATCTGACCCCCAGCTGGACGATTAAAAATGACGGCCATGAACTGGCAAGCTGGAGTAAATACGGAGCGATACGGCATGCATTAAATCAGATTACGCATCACAGAGCACAATTGGGAGTATATTACAGACTGAACAACATTCCTTTGCCAGGAAGCTATGGGCCTTCAGCAGACCAGCAAAGTTTTTAATTTTAATACATCAGTATATCTCAACAAAAAACCAATCCTGATGGATTGGTTTTTATTTTATTTAAAGTTGAATTTTACAGTAAACATGACTTGACTAGGGCGGAGTTGATATCTTGTATATGTAATATTTGTGGTATTAATATCATAGGTTTCGAAAACTTTTTTATTCGCGATATTCATCCATTTCAATTCAAAATCAATTTTCTTTTTAGTCCAAGTGAACTGATATGATACATCGTAGAATCCATTATGATATTTTTGACCTGCCGCATTTGTATTTACCTGATCCCAATTGAATCCCACAGTATGACTTTCCATAGGATAGAAGAAAACCCCTAGGTTATGGGTAAATCCTGTTCTGGTAGCATTTGAGTTTAATTCTCCAACACTTGTTTGTTTTGTTCTGGTAAGACTTGCATTATAATCAACGCTCATCCAACTGAAATAGGTATTATTGAATTTAATACCAAATGACTGGCCATTATTTTTATTAGTATAGGATTTATCATTCAAAAATGCATCAGATTCTGTCGTATTGTTGCTATAACTAAGAGATGCGTTTGTTTTAAATTTTGGAAAATATTTTCCAACTTCTACACTATATCCATTACTCAATACATGATTATCCTGCTCTTTATATTTCATTATGGTATATCCGGCTCCATTGATCTCCGGATTTGAAATTAAGTTTCTCTTTGCATCAGAATATCTGTAATTAACATTGAAGAACAGATTATTCAATGGGTTTCTATATTCTATTCTTGTTCCTGCAGATTTATTGTTATTCTGAGGAATTGGGTTTTTAACATCCATTGCTCTAATTCCCTCTGGTGATGTCATTAAGAATCCTGAATATGCTGTATTTATTTCTCCAAAATTATTATTAATATTAGCATTTACGGATGCTTTCCAGAATGAAGCAAAAGAATATTGTGCAAAAATATTAGGTTCAAACGTTACTTTATTTACCGATTTTGAAACGAGTCTTAATGGATCTTCCGCTTTAATATTGTTTGAGTTTACCGGAAGATTGGCATAGATCATCCATGATTCATTTTTATAATTTATCCCTAAACTTCCGTATGGTGTAGCTATGGTGTAATTTAAATCATTGCTATATGCCTCTGGTTTGGGATCTTTATCAGGATTGGCAGATGGAATTGCTTTCACGTTTGACAAATCTGACACCATACCTGTGCTTTTAAAATTAAATCCAACTTCAGGAGTAAATGTCCATCCTTTAGCAGAAAAACCAATATTGGCAGAGTGATTAGCTTCAAAAGTCTTAAGTCTTAAACTCTGTGTTGCAAATTCTGTATTAGCTACCGGTTCAAATCCAGGGATATCCAGATAAGATGATGGAGAAACTTGCAAAGTCTGTCTGTCCGTTTGGTAGCTTACATAGGATAAAAGATTTACCATTTTTTCTTTCCAAGGAATAATTGTACTTAGTGAGTTCTGGAATGATGTTGTAGGAGATTCAACACCCTCATTAGCATTTCTCAGTATTCCACTTTTCAGATCTGTTCTGTCAACAATTCCCCTGTCTGCATTCCAATATTGAGAGAAACTTGTGGTATTTTTAAAAAATCCTTTTTTTGCATTCTTTGTAAATATTAATTCTCCTTTTGCTTTATCTGTATAAAAATTATTCAGGATTTTTATACTATTGGAAGTTCCTCCAAAATAATCCTTTTGACTATAGGATTCTCTTTCTACAGCATTGTTGGTATAGTTTGCGTTGGCTTTAAGTTCCCACTCCTTTTTCTTATCAATATTGGTAAGATAATTGGCTGATAAATAATGAACATTATTCATCAGATATCTTTTCACTGGAAGATTAGGGGTATCTGCATTTTCTACGTTCAACCAGTCATTTTGTGAAGCATTGATTCTTTTTCCTTCAAATCTATTTCCAAACGCCAGAATATTCCCTTCGTTTTCCACCTGCTCACCCATATTATTGGTTTTATAATTGACTACCCATTGGCTTTTCTGTCCAAAGAACATAGGGGTCAGTTTTACATTCCAAAGCCATGGATCTCCGAATCCTGTTCCTACTTCCCCTCTACCAGTCATGGTTACGGAGTTTTTCAGTTTGATATTGATGGCTGCCTGATCTGAAGGCACTTTGTCCTGAAGTATTTTTACCGGCTGGTGGTTCTCCAGAACTTCCACTTTCTGTACTGCATCTTTCGGAAGTGAATTGTTGATGGTACCATAACCACCTTCCATAAGATCTTTTCCATTGACATAGAATTTATTAATGGCATTTCCCTGATAAAGAATTGTTCCGTCATTATTGACTTCAATTCCCGGGATTTTTTTCATTACATCTGCCAGGGTTCTGTCATTCTTGCTGTTGAAAGCTTTAAGATCGTAAGAAATGGTATCTCCTCTTGCGGTAATCATTTTTGTTTTCAGCTGTACTTCCTTTATTTCCGTAGCTTCAGACTGCATTTTAAAGCTCAGAGTCTGATCGCTGTTGCTGATTTGCTTAGTAAGGGGTTTCTGATTGAACGCTTTCACTTTAAGATCCACATTGGGTTCTGCGGATGTGAAAGTTACTTTATATTCTCCTTTAGAGTTGGTAATTCCGTAAGCCAGAATTGCATCTTTACCTGGTTCTTCTATAGTCACACTGGCACTTGGTATTGCTACCCCGTCATCATCAGTAATCTTTCCTGTAACTGTCTTCTGTGCAAAAGTGAGCACCGTAAAGAAAAGCATCAGAAATAAAGAAATATTTTTTTTCATACCTATTATTTGCTCAATTAGTTAATCATTGTAGTTTTTTGTTACACTTTTATAAAGATGACTTTTGTTATTAAAAGTTAAATCCATTATCACTATAAACATAGTTATAATTTTGTTTTTTACAAGTTTCAAAAAACTAATTGTAATTTCTTTTAAATTATTAACAATAATTAACAAAACAATTTTCGTTTTTTTTATGTTTTAACAGAAACATTATAGATAAACTATATCAAAACTCTATTTTTATTTACCTAATAATATCTGCTTTAAAATTTACAATTTTATGATTTGTTAAAAAAAAGAATCTATTAAATAAATATTTCATATTAATCAATAATAAAACTATCTCCAAAATTTAGCTTATTTTAGATCATTGATACAATATATCGTCATTTTAAGCCTTTTTTTACAACAAAAAGAGGGATCTGATCAATTAATAAAAAAAAATAGTATTTTTAACTATTCCAAATAGTAAAATCTGATTTGAATCATAGATTAAAAAAAAATTAAAGACAAGGATCGTTAACATTTATTTAATAATTTTGTCATATAAATTTACTAAAATGGGAATTATTTTAAAGCCTATAGATATTGTAGATGACATTTCCAAAGAGGAATTCTACGAAAAATATCTGAAGCCCAGAAGGCCCGTTGTCATCAAAAATATGGCAAAAAAGTGGCCAGCTTACCAAAAATGGACGATGGAATACATGAAGGAGGTTGTAGGAGATGTAGAGGTTCCTTTATACGACAGCTCAAAGGCAGATCCTTCTGCTCCCATCAATTCTTCTGCCGCAAAAATGAAATTTGGAGATTATATAGATCTCATTCAGCGAGAGCCTACCGATCTGAGAATATTCCTTTTTGACCCCATAAAATACGCACCGAATCTTTTGGAAGATTATATTTCGCCCAAAGAACTCATGGGAGGGTTTCTTGATAAATATCCCAATATGTTCTTCGGTGGAAAAGGATCTGAAACATTCCTTCATTTTGATATTGATATGGCACATATTTTCCATACTCACTTCAACGGAAGAAAACATATTCTTCTTTTCGATTATAAATGGAGAGAAAGACTCTATCAGATACCGTATGCAACCTATGCATTAGAAGACTATGATATTGAAAATCCAGACCTCACAAAGTTTCCGGCACTGGATGGCGTAGAAGGAATTGAATGTTTCCTGGAACACGGAGATACTTTATTCATGCCTACAGGATGGTGGCATTGGATGAAATACCTTGATGGAAGTTTCTCTATTTCTTTAAGAGCATGGGACAAATCATGGGCAGTAAAAGCTCATTCTTTATGGAATCTTACCGTACAACGTAAATTTGACGATGTTATGAAGTCTCAGTTTAAAAGTAAATACATGGACTGGAAAGAAAAGCTTGCTATTGAAAGGGCAGAAATCGCTTTAAAAAGAGGCTTACCAAGATAAATAAAAAGACGTTTCAATTGAAACGTCTTTTTGATTCTATTATAAAAATGTTATTTTTTAATAATTTTATAGCCTTTCTCAGTCTCTTTATCTTTAACCTTTACTATATAATTTCCTGCAGCCAATTCGCTTACATTTACAGTTCCGTTTTCTGAGTTCATCATTTCTTTTTTCACCAGCTTACCACTAAAATCATAGATATTGATTTCAGACATCTTCGTTTTATTTTTGATATATAACATATCTTTTACCGGATTCGGATAGACAGATGCGCGGCTGTTATCTGCTTTCACATCAGAAACCGACAGACTGTTTGCAGAAACCTGGAAATCATCTATCCCGATAAACCAGATATCTTCTGTAGTGGAATAGAAAGCAATATAGATTGTTTGTCCAACATAAGGGGTCAGATCATAAGTATATTGATTCCATGAAGTAGGAGGCTTTACTGCAGCAGCGAGCGTATTGGTAAGCCCAGCGATGGTGGGTGTTGTTGTTGATATTTTTATATCTACCGTCTCAGCAAGACCAGCCCCTCTGTTTCTTGCCCAGAAAGTAAGCTTATCTGATACTCCGGCAGTCACTACTATAGCAGGACTAATGACATAATCATCATGGGCAGTACTGCCATATTCCAATCCCAGAAAATGAGTTCCGGAATGAGGAGCATTGAATGAGGAATCATAAGAATCCCAGGTTTCCCAGGTTCCCGGATCGCCTCCATTAATGACGGTCCAATCGGCAGGCATTGTTGCCGAATCAAAACTTTGAGAATATTGTGCCAGCAGACCTATTGGTACAAAGCACAGCAATGTTACGAATTGATAAATTTGTTTCATAGTGTTTATTTTTCATACTAATTTAATAAAAAATAAACAAATTGATTAGCAAATAATCACGAAAACCCAAAAAATAACCCAGACTTTTATGAAAACCCTTTACAACACCTTATAAACAGGATATTGTCTGAAAGTCTTTTCTTCAAAATAAGGGGAATGTCTGTACACCCAATCCAGTTGTGCTTCTCCATCTTCAGACAGTTTTTTATCGGATGCTTTCGCTGTTTCAAAGGCCTCTTTCAGTTTTTTATCTTTTTTCAGCAGTTCAGCGGCGGTATCTTCAAAAATATAGGCGGAATAGTATTCTTTCTGAGCTAGAATCCCATCGAAGAAATTCCAGTTGAAAAATGAGTCTAATGCCTCAGGTTCAAGTGTTTCTATGATGTATTTCACACCAGGCTGATTGGTAGAAACCAGGTAATCTCCGGTAGAAAACATCAGATTTTTATTGAATTTGTCTACTGTGGTTTCAAAATGCAGATAGTGACCTTCATAGGGGTTTTTAACTGTTTTAAAATCTTTGATTTTATAGGATTCCACCGCTAAAATACTGTCTTTCCGAATCGGTTTCATCTGAATATTATTTCTTTTAAATTCCTCAATAACGCGGTATTGCGACTGTGGAATCACATAATATTTTGGAATGGTAATATATCCTGTTGGAACCGCAGTAGTAAATAGCTTTATATTCTTTGTAAAAGGTTTGTTTCTATCATAATAAAGCCTTGGCTTGCCGGAAACTTCACTGGGTTTATATTTCCCTTCAAAGCCTTTAAAATCTATGGTAGAAAACCTGGTGGAATCTATTTTCCAACGGATTCCATATTGTTTTCCAGCCTGGTATTGTTTTAAATTTTCAATGCGGAGCTGTTTTATTTTGTGGTACTCTTTATCTAAATTCTGCAGGTTGACCAACATATATTTGTAAGTAGCATCTACTCTTTTGTCATAAGGTTTTAACATATGGGTTTCAGGGACAGTTCCTAAGGAGTTGAAAAGAGAAGTATACCCTGTGGAATATCTTGGAGAGTCTTCAAATGAAGCAAATCCTACTTCAGGAACATCACCATGAATATTGACGTAAGGCGTACTTTCATACCCCAGTTTTTTCATATCCTCAAGATTTTTAGCCTGATAATCGTTATAGAAATAAGCTCCAAGTGTGTTTCCCAGGCGTTCTTTAAAGGTTGAAATATAGGTGAATGTATATTGATAATCTGCTCCGTTGCTGACATGATTATCTATAAAAACATCTGGTTTTAACCATTGATAGATTTCCTGAAAGCTTCTGGCATTTTTGGAATCCGCTTTAATAAAGTCCCTGTTCAGGTCATAATTCCTTGCATTTCCTCTGAAACCATATTGCTCCGGACCATTCTGATTGGCCCTGGAATAAGCCCCTCTGTTCAGCATTCCACTCACATTGTATGCGGAAATAGCGGCAATGATAAAATTCTGTGGAGTTTTGATCTTTTGGGTAGCAAGATCTCTCATCAGCATCATAGTTGCATCTATTCCGTCCGGTTCTCCGGGGTGAATACCATTGTTAACGAAGAGAACGGCTTTATCTTTTCTTAATTTTTCAACGCTTTTTTCCGGAAAAGGATTATAAACCACCACATAAATTGGTTTTCCGTTATCATCTTCTCCTTTTTTAAGGTACTGAATGGTATTGAAGTTTTTAGCCAGATCCTGATAATAGTTATTCATTTCATCGTAGGTAACAGTTTGGTTGCCATTCCCTTTTTCAAATGGGGTCTGAAATGATTTTTGGGCAAAAAATAAGGTAGAACTCAGGGTGAATAAAAGATATTTCAGTTTCATTGAAGTCATATTTTTCAGACTTTAAAAGTAACCATCTTTTATGAAAAAGCAGATATATGAAACTCCAAAATTGTTTTTAAAAATAAAACCCTCACCAGTTTTAAAAACAAGTAAGGGTTATTTAAATTTATTAATTTCTTCCTTTTTCATTTGGGTATAAAGAGGGAAGCGGATCGCTTTGCCAGAATTCTTTAGAATCAATATCCATAATTGATAAAGCTCCGGTATAGGCTGCTCCGGTGTCCATATTCCAAATATTAGCTTTGTTGGCCGGCGTTGTAATCCCAATATCAAGAGTGGGTGTATGCCCGATAAATATTTCTTTGTATAAAAGCAGTCTTTTGGGATACAGCTCTGAATTCTTTTCCAGTTTTTTATCCATTGCTACGGCTGTTTCCCAAAGGGTTCTGTCCCATCGGTAATTGCTGGAATAAACTTCTTTTTCAGGGCCGTGCATCGAAGCATATCCCGCATGAATAAACAAGCGGCTCTGATTGTCAATATGATAGCTTTTCATTCTTTGAAAGAATTCCAGATGAATATCCAGATCTTCCGGGAGATAATCTGCGTAGCTTTCCACTGTACTTTTTCCGCCATTGAAAAGCCATACATCGGGGCTTTGTCCCAAAGCTAACCAATCTTCACACCAGGCATCATGATTTCCTTTGATGAATATACATTCCTGCTTTTTGGAAAGTTCCATTAAAAATTTAATAATTTCAGAAGATTCGCTCCATCCGTCCACATAATCACCGAGGAAGATCAGCTGATCATCCATTGTGACTTTAGCTCTCTCAAGAACCTGTTGTAATGCTTTAAATCCTCCGTGAATGTCTCCTATTACTAATGTTCTTTTCATTTTACTTCGAAATATATTTTGCATCTACAAAATCTGTCAGCCAAACTCCATTTGCAGACTGGTAGAAAGATAATCCTTCCTGATGCATGGTTCCTGTTCTGATGGTAAGAATTACGGGTTTACCGTGTCTCATTCCAACCTTTGCAGCAGTCTCTTTATCAGCACTTAAGTGTACATGCTGGCGGGTTCTTTTTTCAATTCCTTTTTCTAAAATGGAAGTGATATTGGCTTCTGCAGTTCCGTGATAAAGAAATTCAGGAGGCTGTTTGGCTTCCAAAGCCAGATCTATATCAATAGAATGACCCTGATTTGCTCTGATCTTGGTTTTATCTTCGTTAAAAGCAAAACGTTTTTTGTTATTGGTTTCTACAACCTCATCCAATTCTTCGGGAGTAAAAAACATTCTCTTTTTAGCAGATTTTGCTCTCAGCTCATCTATATCTGCCCACCCGTTTTCATCCAGCTTAAGTGCTATACTTTCTGGCTGATGACGTAGAATCAGGCTTAAAAATTTACTTATTTTTTTCTTTTCTATTTCGTTCATGGTTTGTGTTTAATTCATTAATTTTTGGTTTAACTTCTCACATAATGCTTCAATATCTTCCTTTCTCACCAGCTCTGCAATCCATTCTTCCGGAATACTTCCATATCCATAATAAATTCCGGCAATTCCTCCAGTGATAGCTCCTGTTGTATCTGTGTCTTCGCCCAGGTTGACTGCTTTCAAAACTGCTTCTGCATAGCTTTCTGAGTTTAAAAAACACCATAATGAAGCTTCAAGGCTGTAGAGGACATATCCGCCACTCTTGATTTCATCTTCAGGATATTGGGAAACATCATTTTTTAGAATTCTTCTGAAAAGCTCAATCTCATTTGGATTAAATCCCTGTTCTTCAGAATAATCTAATGCAATTTTTTGTGTATAAGCATATGCTTCTCTTTTGCTCTTCCCTTTCAACAATTGAATAGTAAAAATAACATAGATGAAACAGGCAAAAACAGAACGGAAATGCCCGTGAGTTATTGCTGAGACTTCTTTTACCGTCAGATAGAGTTTCTGAATATCATTTTCATTTTCAAGATAAAAAGCAAGGGGAAGAATTCTCATTAAAGAACCATTCCCATTGTCTTCTTCAAAAATATTTCCTGAAAATCTGGCACTTTCACCTTTAATTAATCTCGCCAAGGCATGTCTTGTTGTTCCTCCTATATCGAAAAGTCTTCCGTGGGCAGTCCAGTGACCATATTTGTTCCATTTTACAAAGCTTTGCCCGATCTTTTCCAGATCATATCCCTTGGTAAGTTCATCAGCAAGACAAAGTGTAAGAGAGCTGTCATCACTCCAGGTTCCTTTGGGTTGATTCCAGGACATGTATTCCAGCATTTTTGTTACTGGAAAACGTTTTAAATCTTCTCTTTTTTTAAATTCTACAGGAACACCAAGAGCATCTCCAATACAAACGCCCATGATTCCTGCTTTTACTTTATTTTCCATCAGGCAAGGTTTACCAGTTTATCAAATAATAGTTTCATTCCCTGGGTTGCTGTTTCTTTCATTACAACTGCTCTCTGTCCGTATCCAAATCCTGTTTCATTAGGGTTGATTACGATTAAAAGACAATCATCTTTGATATCATGAATCAGTCCGGCAGCCGGATACACCTGTAAAGACGTTCCAATTACCAGTAAAATATCTGATTCTTTTACAATTTCTCTTGCGGTCTGATACAAAGGGACATCTTCTCCGAACCAAACGATAAAAGGTCTTAATTGAGCTCCATCTTCTGCTTTATCACCGATTTTGATATCCTCTTTTTGGTCATAAATCAGACTTTTATTGTTGCATGAGCATGATTTGAACAATTCTCCGTGAATATGAAAGATATTGGTAGATCCTGCTCTTTCGTGAAGGTCATCAATATTCTGGGTAATGATCTGAACATCGAAATGTTTTTCCAGTTCTGCTAATAATTGATGCGCTTCGTTCGGCTGTACTTCATGCAGCTGACGTCTTCTTTGGTTATAAAACTCCAGCACTAAAGCCCTGTCTTTTCTCCATCCTTCCGGACTTGCCACATCTGTTACATTATGATTTTCCCAAAGACCGTCTCCGTCTCTGAAGGTTTTTATTCCGCTTTCGGCACTGATTCCTGCGCCGCTTAATATGGTTAGTTTTTTCATTGGTTTACTCTAATAGTTTTTTGTAAATCATTTCATTTTCATCATCAAAACAAACAAAAATAACTTTCTCAATGACATCTGACTTAAATTTTCTGACCTCATCTATTGCAATTTTTCCTGCCAGTTCTTTTGGGAATCTGTATACTCCTGTACTGATGTTTGGAAAAGCAATTGTTTTTACACCAAGGCTTTCTGCTAATTTCAAGGAATTATGATAACAGTTTGCCAGAAGCTTTGATTCTTTTTCTTCATTACCATTCCAAACCGGACCTACCGTATGAATAACATAGTTTGCAGGGAGATTTCCCGCATTTGTTACTACAGCTTCACCAGTATTACATTTACCTTGTCTGTTTCTGATCGCTCTGCATTCTTCCAAGATCTGTGGCCCTCCTGCTCGATGAATAGCTCCATCCACTCCGCCTCCACCAAGTAAGGATGAATTGGCAGCATTGACAATCGCACCAACTTGGATCTTTGTGAGGTCTCCTTTTATTAATTCAATTTTCATTATATTTCTTCAAATGGTTTCAGCATTTCTTCTTTCTTTGTAAGCACCGCAAAAACGACTCTCTTAAATTTATTTTTATATTTACCCTGAAGATGTGTTTTAAATAATCCTGCAATTTCCTTCGGGTCGTTTCTGAACACTCCGCAGCCCCATGCCCCTAAAATTAAAACTTCATTTCCTTCATGTAAAGCCAGCGAAAGCATTTTATCCATTCTGACATCCATGGCAGGGAGAATTTCATTTTTTCTTTCCGGTTCCTGACGTTTTACCACCCCTGCATTGACTGCCGGAGAGGTGATGAAATTACACAGAACAGGTTTGGGAAGCAATTCTCCTTTATCTTTTCTGAAAACCGGAACTTTCGGGCTGTAAATCATTGTATCAGTATAAAAACAGGATTCCATCGCTCGGTGAATCATATAATAGTCCCAGGCCTGAAGCAGACTTTCATACAATCCGGAAGTTCTTGCGAGACTTTCTTCCTGTGCTTCAGCTCCGTTGATAAATCCTCCTCCGGGATTTTTTGCTGAAGCAAAGTTCAGACACATCATTTTTTCCTGATTTTCTTCTTCAGCTAATTGTAAAATTGCTTTTAAAGAACTGCAGTTTCTTGTTTCAAACTGCGTTTCAAAACCGGTTTCCGGCATTGGGGATTCTATCATTTCTGAAAGCTGTTCCGGGGTGAAAAGAGTGGTTTCTTTTTTACTGATTTCCAGCTCGTGTTCTATATTTATTTTTTCGCTATGTTCGTTGATATAATATTTTTTAGCAAGGATATCCAGGGTATCTTTTGCCATTCCTTTATTTGTCATCGTTAGTTTTTTTTATGTTAAGCATCAGTTCTTCCAGTTCAGTATTTCCGGCATTCTTAAAATCATCTCCTATAAATACTTTGGTGACTTTGATATCTCCTATAATTGCTTCATTAAAGCTGTTCAGCTCTTCCGAAGGAACCCATAATTCATTGTGGTTCATGGCTCCTACATTCTGTGCGGGATATTGATCTGCCACTTCTTCCAACACTTCAAACCGGGTTACAAAGCCCAGATAGTTTCCCGCTTCGTCTCTGGTGTTCCATTTTTCAGCAATCTCAGAAGCATATTCTTCATTAAGAACAGGATAAAAAATGGGCTGCCAATCCAGTCTGGGAGGAAATTTTTTAAACCCACTTTCTATAATCAATATCATTTCTTTTTCTCCTATTGGTCTGTATAATGTTGTTGTTTTCATGGCATTTCTTTTAATTATTTATTATACTGTGGCCCCAATTCTATGGGCCAGTTCATTTGATAAGGGATAATTCTTTTCTACAGGCAGCAGTTTTTTTGCCTTATCGAATTCCCCTGATTGAGTAAAGTTCAAAATCTTCTTAACCAAAGGGGTATAATCCTCTATTTTCATAATCCATTCTTCATTGAATTCCTCAATCAGCGATCTGCTGATCCCAACCTGGATGGAACGGTAATTAAGTTTTGTTCCCTTAATATTCCTTTCAGGATCCCATTGCACATAAATTTCAGCATTTTCAAAGTCTTTTTCCCAATTTCGGGGATCAGGATAAACTCTTTTTTCTGGCGAAGTAAGTATTGCTTTGCTTAAAGCTTTCTCCCAGGCCTCTCTTTTGATGTGAATTGCCAGCGTACATTCCTGATTGGATTTCTGTCCATAATTACTGCGTTCCATCATCCAAAGAAAAGAAGGCTTTATCCAGGTCATTCTGTTGAATGAAAACGGTGCCATAAACTTCTGATTCTCTACGGCTGCTTTTGCAATTGTTTTATTATAAGCCTGGTATACCACCAGAGTGTCATTTTTATAATCTGCTCTTATTTCAAATTCTTTCATCGTTGTTAATCTATTAAAAATCACACACATACACCTCTACATTCTTTGCAAGCAGTGTTCTTTTAATAATAGGTTCTATTTCTTCCCATTTTCCTCCCGCCAAGCCACATCCTATCCGTGGCATATGAACACTTGCATTGTACTGCAAAGCTTCATCAGCGAGTTTCAACAAACATTCTTCCACTGCATCGTATCTGATAGGTTGAACTTCTGAATGAGTAATGATTTTATGCTGAGCAATCATATTGCAGACCCAGATATCTCCTTCTGCCTGAACAATCTGGATTTCCCCTAAGTTAAATTTTTCTTTGTTTTTAAACCAATCACGGTATTCTTGCTCAGGTTGCTTCCATCTTTTGGAAATAGCAGTTACAAAACCTTTTCCCCAGCCTCCGATATCATTACAGATATGAGTGATAATTTTTATTCCTTTTGCCTGTGGTGCTGTAGCATCTCCTTTTAAATATTGTATCGTTTTCATGGTTATTTACTTTTATTCATTATCAATACCCTGGTTCTGACTCGTATAAAATTAATACTTGTATCTGCAAAATTTATAAAATCTGCTTAAAATCTTTTGAATACGGAGAATATGATCCGTAGATCGCATCAAATTCTACATCGATATTTTCTACCTTAAATTTCTCATCAATCTGATCCAGGCATGTAATAACAAGATTCTTTTTAACCGGAAATACATACGCTGCATCCAGTTTCAAGGCATAATTCAACAGGTTATAATCTATTTCTCCTGTTCTTAACTCCTTCTGATATTCATTAAATGTACAGGTTTCTTCTTCATTATTTTTCAGATCCATTTCTTTTTCATTGCTCATCCAGCCGTTTCCGTGACGGGTTGAATAGCTTCTGGTGACATAATACATTTCAATGTCTTCAATTTTTAAAAGCTTACAGATTTCGTATGCATTTTTTGAAGTGGTATGAGCATAGGTCACATTGGGGAAAACGCCATGATCCATATCGAGTAAAATACCCTGGCTGCCTTCAAAAATAAGGTGTCTGAACGAAGCCAGCCAGGTATAATCATTTATTTTCCAATCAATCCTGTCAATAGCTTTCAAAAAAGGATGTAAAAGTTCATTAACTTCTTTTTCATCTGCAAAACCATAATAATAGGCGATCCCTTTCAGTTTTTCCAATAACATTTCTCTGGGCGCAATCAGGTCTATGGCAAACAGTTTATAAGGACTTTCGTATCTTTTCATGGTTGCTCCTACTCCTTTTCCACAGGTTCCGTGTTCCAGATTTCTTGCATTGGTTCTGTTCTGCCATACATCAAAAGGAGTGGTTACCTTTGCCAATGGATGAATATGCAGCTCAATATTTCCGTTCTTTATTTTTAATTCTTCTCTTTCATTGAGTAGAAAAACCGGATGAATAGTGCAATGTTCCGTAAAATAAGAAGGTAAACCGCGAAGAGATCCGCTTGCAAAGCTTGAATGCACATGTTTTCTATCATCAATCATCACGGTATGAGCAGCCTGTTGCCCTCCTGAAAACCGGATTACAACAGCCTCCGGATTCTGAGAAGCCAGAAAATCTGCAGTGATCCCTTTTCCTTCATCACCAAAACCTAGTCCTATAACGATCTGTGCCTTTTTCATGTCCTTTTTTCTTTTTTTAAAGTCTTTGCCACCTTCATTTGTGCTTTTAATTTTCCTGATGGCAATTGCTCTGTTTTAAAGCATTTGAAATTGATCCAACCCTTCTGTTCCTGTAGTTCCCAAGGTTTTATTTTTAAATGTATCGCAGATAATTCCTTTAATAACATTTGGAATTTCTCTGTGATCTTCTATGGAAATACAATTTTGTCCTAATAATTCTCTCCATCCTCTGTCTGCTCTCAGTGCCTGATCTGAATGTAAAACACTGATATGGTATACTTCGTACTTCTTCTTTACTTCTTCCAGCAATTCAATATGAGTATAGGTTTGCTGTCCTTTTCCCATAATTTCTCTGATGGCGGAAGCGGGAAGTGTTTTTAAACAAGGTTCATCTCCAACGGTAAACAGCAATCCTTTTTGATTTCTTTTTTCAAAGGCATCTGTCCTGGTATGGAACGCTGCGAAATACCACGCTAATAGATAGCTTTCTCCGGCATTTCCGCCGCCGCCAGACTCAATATAAGTACGGGTAAGCCACATATCCAGTTCTGCATCCCCGGACTCAAACTGTCCCACCTGAAGCGGATAGCCATCACATTCATGGTCTCCGATTCCAAGAAATAATAATGCCGGATCCGGAACGCCTCCCTGAATAATTCCTCCCATCAGTTTAGGCAATCCATCTCTGATCAGCTCATGAGGAATATGTCCCATACTTCCTGTAACATCCAGTCCTAAAATAATCGGAGCTGAGTTGGGGTGAACTTCAGAGTCTCTGGATTCTCTGAAAGAAATTCCGTGAGGATTCATTGATTCGTGAGCCATTCTTTTGGCATTCTGGGTAAAAATTTCACCTGCGGATTTTGTTCCGTACCCTGCTTTTCTTGCTCTGTCATAACGAGCGTCTAAATCGTATCTTGTACTTCCCATGACTATAGTGTTTTTCCAAATAAATATTCAAATCTCTTCTGGGTTACTTCAAGCTGAATATTAAGGTTTCTGATTGTTAATGATAATTCCATGTCTTTCTGAACGAATGATTCGGGATTGAAATCCGCGAATGTCAGACTGTTCCTGTCTAGAGGACTGATATCTATAAGCCCTTCCTGTTCACGCTCGAGTCTTTTGATTTTTAATTCGATATCTTCAACTCTGCGTCTGTAAATCAATTCGGAATCTGCTCCGATGATCTTTGCACGGTCTTCTCTGATCTGATCATTATTTCTTTGTAATGATTCGATAAATCTGGGTTTTAATTCATCTTCCATGATCAAATATTTTTATTTGTGTTAATATTACGCTAATTAAACAAGACATAGCAATGCCATTTTTTAAGAATGTTTATTCTTTAGAATACATGATATCCGTTCTTAAAACATACTTCAGTCCACTAATCAAGGTCTTTCCTTCATGTCTCAGAGGATGATGAAAAATCAGTGCTGTTCCTTTCTTCGGAGCCACGGTAAACAGACTTTCGAATTCTGTTTCTCCTCCTTCAAAATCATCATTCAGATAGATCATAAAGGTGTAAAAACTTTTCTCTTTTTCATTTCTGATATAACTTCCATCCCTGTGCATTTTAAACTGCTGTCCGGGAGCATATCTATAGACCCTAAGCATTTCATTAAAGTTAAGAAGCTGATATCCATCGTGTTCCTGAGGCAGAAATTCGGTTGCCTTTTTAAACAGATCTTCAGCCATTGTTTCATCAAAAATCATCAGTCGGTCATTATTTCTGACTCCTTTATTCATCTGCTGACGTCCAAATACATTGATTTTTGCTTCTTCAAAAACTTTTTCCTGCGAAAGACTGATATAATGATTGCATTCCGTTTCGGTCAGAAAATCTTCAATCAGAAATATCTGTGGGTGTAATTCTGTTTTTTCCATGATTCCTATTTTGTATTGGTGATGTGTTTTAGTTTTTTAATTGATCTCTTACTTCCATTAAAGCAAATCCTAAGAGATTTTCTCCGTTCCATAATAAAGGATTTTCTGCTCTGCTGTCTGTTTCCAGCATTCCGATTCCCCAGATTCTGTCATAAGGACTCGCTTCCACAAGAATTTTATCTCCGGTTGACAAAAGAAAGTCTTTAAATTTCTGATTTTGAGAAAACTTCAAAAGATTTCCCTGAGTTACAATTTCATATTTATAATCATCCCAAAGTTTCGGATCAAAGTTTTTTACTTTTCGGCCTAAAGCTTTTGCTTGGTTAGGAGTAGCTGCCTTTAAGATTTCTTCTTCCGTTTCAGGATCATTAAATAACCTTGCTTTTCCGGCCATCATATAGTGCTCTGCCGTTTTATAAATGATCCCGTTTTCTTCAAATTTTCCGGGAAACCATTGGCTGAAGCATGATTTGGTTACCATATCTTTTGCCGTATGTCCCCAGAAAAAGAGAAATTTTATCCTTTCTTTCTTCTGAAACCGTTCTGTAATATTTTGTATGGTGTATTTCATTATTGCGTTATTTCTACACAAATTTAAAATATTATCAGTCTTTGCACCAAATTTGTTTGTGTTAATTTTACGCTAATGTACATAACCTACTGATTTTCAATTGCAAAAATTTATTTTATAAAACACGGATAACGCTTATTTTTATCACAAATGATCCTAATCTTTAATTGATTTAGGCTAAAACTGATAGAATTTGATCATAAAAAAACGGACTAAAGCCCGTTCCTATTGAATGTATTTTGAGTGATTTTTCTTATATAATTCTTTTTTTTCTCCTATGCATTTGTGACCATTAGTGTAAACTAATTTATGAAATTTGTGTTTAAAACTATTTAATTTCAAAATAAAAACCCTGTTCTTCAAGCTCTTTATATTTTTCTTTATTGAAAGTAAAAAGCTTTCCAGGTCTGCCGCTTCCTTCTTTTTTAACATTATTCGTTTCGTTCAACAGTCCGTAACTCATGATTTTCTTACGGAAATTTCTTCTGTCGATTTCCTGTCCTACAATGGTTTTATAAAGATTTTCAAGGTCTGAAAAAGGAAATTCTTCGTTGAGAAGATTGAAACCGATCGGCTGGTATTGAATTTTTGTACGAAGTCTCTTTAAGGCAGTCTCAATGATTGTTTTGTGATCAAAAGCAACTGAAGGAAGTTTATTAATACTAAACCATTGTGCGTCTTCAGCATCAGAATCTGCAAACAATTCATGGTAAGATGGGTTCACAAGGCCCAGATATGCTACAGAAACTACTCTGTTTCTCGGATCGCGACCCAGATTACCAAATGTGTAGAGTTGTTCCAGAAAATCGGGTTTTATGCCTGCTTCTTCATAGAGTTCTCTTTTTACGGCGTCATCTACGCTTTCATCATCAAGAACAAGTCCTCCCGGAAGAGCCCATCCACCTTTAAAAGGTTCAATATTTCTTTTAATCAGAAGGATCTGAAGATCTTTTTTATCAAAATATCCGAAAATAACGGCATCTACAGCCACTTTTATATCCTGTAATTTTTTTGGAGACTCCATAAATTAATTTGCGTTACGAATACACAAAGTTACGATTTATGCTCAAATTAAAAAATAATTTCGGTTATAATAAAAGTTCCTATCTTTAAGTTATCATTCTAACCATCTTAAAACTAAATCATTATGAAAAATGTATTAACAATTCTTTTTATTGCTTTTTTATTAACAGCATGTGAGAAAGGAAAAACTACTGCTGCTAATACTACTGACAAAGCCGATTCTACTTCGACCTCTGAATGGAAACCTGTAGATTCTGCAACAGCTATGAAAGCCTGGATGGAGTATTCTACTCCTGGAGAAATGCACAAAATGCTGGCCAAATCTGATGGAACCTGGACTGGAGAAACAACAATGTGGATGGAAAACGGAGCAAAACCTATGATGAGTAAATCCGAGGCAACCAATAAAATGATGTATGGTGGACGTTATCAGATCACTAATCACAAAGGTGACTTTATGGGAATGCCTTTTGAAGGGATGAGTATTGTAGGATATGACAACTCAAAGAAGAAGTTTATCAGTACATGGATAGACAATATGGGAACGGGAATCATGCATGGAGAAGGAGAATGGAATGCATCCACAAAATCAGTTGAGTTTAAAGGAAAAATGACTGACCCTTCAAGACCAGGAAAAGATTGTGATTTCAGAGAAGTTTTCACATTTGTAGATGATAATAATCAAAAACTGGAAATGTACGGCCCTGATTCCAAAACAGGCAAAGAGTACAAAACCATGGAAATAAAATATACCCGTAAAAAATAAATCAGGAAATAAAAAAACCGCTTCATCTGAAGCGGTTTTTATTTTATAATGAATTAATCATTTAGTTTTAATACAGCCATGAATGCCGATTGCGGGACTTCTACTCTACCAATCTGTTTCATTTTCTTCTTACCTTCTTTCTGCTTTTCCAATAGCTTACGTTTTCTGGAAATATCTCCACCATAACATTTTGCGGTAACGTCTTTTCTTAAGGCTTTAATGGTTTCTCTAGCAATTACTTTGGCTCCCAATGCTGCCTGAACTGCAATATCAAACTGCTGTCTAGGAATCAGTTCACGAAGCTTTTCACACATTCTTTTACCAATGTAATAAGCATTAGAATCGTGAATCAATGAAGACAGTGCATCTACCATGTCACCATTGATCAGGATATCCATTTTCACCAATTTAGAAGAACGCATTCCGATTGGGGAATAATCAAATGATGCATATCCTTTTGAAATAGATTTCAGACGATCGTAAAAGTCAAAAACAACTTCAGCCAAAGGCATATTGAATGTTAATTCCACCCTGTCTGCTGTTAAATAGCTTTGGTTTACAATTTCCCCTCTTTTCTCGATACAAAGCGTCATTACTGCACCCACAAAATCCGATTTGGTAATAATAGAAGCTTTTATATAAGGCTCTTCAACTCTGTCTAAAAGATTGGGATCAATCATTTCAGATGGGTTGTTGATTAACATTGCCGTTTCAGGATCTTTTTTAGAATACCCGTGATACGAAACGTTGGGAACTGTAGTAATTACATTCATATTAAATTCTCTTTCGAGACGTTCCTGCACGATTTCCATATGAAGCATTCCCAAGAATCCGCAACGGAAACCAAAACCTAATGCTGCAGAACTTTCGGGTTCAAACACCAAAGAAGCATCATTCAGTCTTAATTTTTCTAATGAGAATCTCAATTCTTCAAAATCTTCAGATTCAATAGGATAAATTCCTGCAAAAACCATTGGTTTTACTTCCTCAAAACCGTCAATTGCAGCAGCAGCAGGATTCACAAAAGAGGTAATGGTATCACCCACTTTCACTTCTCTTGCATCTTTAATCCCGGAAATAATATACCCTACATCACCACATTCAATTGTCTTTTTCGGAACCTGTTTTAGTTTTAAAGTTCCCACTTCATCAGCACCATATTCTTTTCCAGTCGCGAAAAATTTTATCTTCTCGTTTTTAGAAATACTTCCGTTTACTACTTTGAAATACGCTTCAATTCCTCTGAACGGATTGTAAACAGAGTCAAAGATTAGTGCCTGTAACGGAGCATTGGGATCTCCAACCGGAGCAGGAATTCTGTTGACAATCTGCTCAAGCAAATCATGAACCCCCTCACCTGTTTTTCCAGAAACTCTAAGAACATCTTCATATTTGCACCCTAAAAGGCCCATAATTTCGTCGGTTACTTCTTCAGGGTTTGCTGACGGAAGATCTATTTTATTAAGAATTGGAATAATTTCTAAATCATTTTCCAATGCCAGGTATAGATTACTGATGGTTTGTGCCTGGATACTCTGTGCAGCATCAACAATAAGAAGTGCTCCTTCACAGGCAGCAATAGAACGGGAAACTTCATAAGAAAAGTCAACGTGTCCCGGTGTATCAATAAGGTTTAGAATATATTTTTCTCCTTTATACTCATAATCCATCTGGATGGCGTGCGACTTGATTGTAATCCCACGTTCTTTCTCCAAATCCATATCATCAAGCGTCTGAGACTGTAGTTCTCTTTGGGTAACGGTATTCGTATACTCCAATAGACGGTCTGCCAGGGTACTTTTACCGTGGTCGATATGAGCGATTATGCAAAAATTTCGTATGTTTTTCATTTAAGAATCTTGTAATTTGCAAAGATAAGAAAATGCAAGAGAATTTTTCATTCTAATTCTTTCTTTTAACTGAAACACAGATAACAATAGGAAGAGAAGCTCAATTTTTCCCTTTTTCAATATTATTTGGTTTTACCAAAGTCTTCCGGCAACAGGTAATTTCCTGTAAAAGGATCAAGATAAACTTTGGGGCCTAAAGTATTCTTTTTTTTATTTGAGAGACTAACATCTATGACCGCGCCAATAACACCACCAACCAAACCACCTGCAGCAACTCCAATGGTGACACCACTTGCAGTTGTTTCAGGAAATAGTTCTGCTTTTGTTACTTCAATAAAAACACCGTTCTCATCTTTAAAAATCTCAGTGTAACCAACAGGAATATTTTTATATGCTATTCCTTTATACACAAAAGCGTAAAAATGTCTTATCCCCGTTTTCTCCTCTCCTTTTACTGCTTTTGTCACCACTCCTTTATCATTAGCCTGCAAAGTAAATCCGGGTTCAGGATTATGGATAAAGAAGCTGTAATAATCTTTGTACACCCCTTCTTTCAATTCGTTTGCATTCAGGATGCTAAGTTTTTCTTTTAATAGAGAGCAATAGCTAGGAAGATCACTTTCTGAAACACTAAATTCCCATGGTTCTCCTTTATAAGATTCTTTAAACAGATCAGTAAGAATTAAAGTCGCTTTTCTGGACAGGCTTTGGGCTAAATAGGGCGTTATACGTGATGAAACTGTTGCTATTGTATCTTTTCTGTCAATAAAATGATATCCATCTTCTTTCTTAATAAATGTACTTGCTCTTAATTCAAGCTTTCCGATAGAGTATTTTTCTTTTTTGTCTTCTGAGATATTCAACCTTTCCAGCAAAAGAACCATGTCATCATTTCCTCTTACCGGATTGTATTTATAAAACCAATCTGTTATGTCTTTGCCGGCATTATTTTCGAAAATAATTTTCACCTCGTCTTTATGATACATGACCATTCCGACTTCCTGATTTGCTCTTTGATCTATCACCGTAAAACTTTTAATAGAGTTTTTATTATCTTTAATAGATTTTGAAAGATCAATTGTTTCTATTTTCTGTCCCAATAATACCATCGAAAATAATAAAAAGAAAAGTGTTTTTTTCATATGTGAACTTTCTGGTAAAAGTAATTTTTTTTGTTGTAAAAATTAAACGGCTCTCACAGAAAGATCTGTAAGAGCCGTCCAACATTAAAAAAATAAACTATTATGGGTTTTGTCTAGGTCCCGAAGCATTATTGTTTCCGTGAGGTTTTCTTTCATCCATTTTATCCTTCATCATTTTCTCGGATTGAAACAACTTCAGAACTTTCTGGCAGGGAATTACCTGCTGCATTTTTTCTGCATATCTTTTTCTGTTATCTAACAGTTTTTGTCCTACTTCAAAGCTTTGCTGCAATTTGGCCTTTGCTTCTTCATCCGTTAGAGTTTCAGGATCAAAGCTTGAATTAAACTGACTTTTGATTTGCTTTTGGCTATCCAGATATTCGTTATACAATTGTGTAAATTCGGCTTTATCACCTGGATCGACATTCAGATTATCCATAATCATATTGTTCCTGAATTTTTTCAGGAGCTCTTTTCTCTCTTCCGGAGAAAGATTATTGATGACTTCCTTCCTTTCCTTAGGGTCCATCTTTTTCCAGTCGTAATCACTCCTTTGGGCATTTAATCCAAAGCCATAAATAATCAAAAACGTCAATAATATCTTTTTCATTTTCTTTTAATTATAAATATCCAAATAAACGTCCTGAGTCGAATTACTTGCTAGCTCTGCAATTTCAGAGTTAGAAAACGAGTCCAGATATTCATTCATTTGTGTTTCTACTTTTTTATTCACGGTTTTCACCGGTTTGGGTGTCTCGATTGTTTTTTCAGTTTCGCTTACATTTTTAGAAGCATAAACATTGTTACTCTTTTGATTTCCAACTGTTTGATTATTATTTTCAACAGAAGTTAAATCAGATTTTAAAGTTTCGTAAGCAAGCTCGCCCTCTGTTTTTGGTTCTTTGGTATTGGCTGTATATGTTGTTTCAGAATTCAATCCTTTTTGCGTAGAATCATTATCTGAATTAAAAACATAAGTTGCTCCAAAGATCAAAGCCAGTGATGCCGCTGCAGCATACATCCAGTTCAGCTTAAAGACAGGTGCTTTTTTACTTGTCTTTATATCATTCATAACGTTCTCCTGAATATTTTCAAACATATTATCAGGAACTGTGTAAATGTTTTTACGCTCTAATTTTTCTATGTCGAACTCTTTCATCTTTGTTGGGTCAAAAAATTATCTTTCGTAATTTTCTTTAATATAATCTTCTATTTTTTGTTTGGCATAATGATAATTTGTTTTCAATGTTCCTACCGACATATCTACAATTTTTGATATTTCTTCGTAGGGTAAATCATCATAATACCGCATCATAAATACCAGTTTCTGCTTTTCGGGCAGGCTTTGTATGGCGTTCTGCAGCAAAAGCTGTATTTCTTCGGCATCTCCTTCCGTATTATCAGCTACAAGATTCTGCATGTGATACTCCGGATCTTCATCAGTTTTCTGCATCTTCTTCATTTTATTCACCTGCTGCAATGCTTCGTTGGTTGCAATTCTGTACAACCAGGTATACAACTGGCTATCATTTTTGAACTGATGAAAATTTTGATAAGCTTTAATAAAAGTTTCCTGCAAAGTATCCTGTGCAAGATCTCCGTCCACAATAATTCTTCTTATATGCCAGTACAATCTGCTTTGATAGGCATCCATCAAGGCCCGGACACCTTTATCCTGGGTCCGTGGATTCTGCATCAACGAAATAATTTCCGCGTCCTTAATCTTCATGAGATGCCTTACATTGTTTTGGATTACAAAAATAACTGAAAGTTAAATTAAAACTTCAATTTTCAATTTAAATATTTAAAATAATATGAGACACTTACGCAATAAACGTGCCTATATTGAAGTGTGAGATTTCTGAGGACATCTTCCTTTTCCGGCTCAGCTTAAAATCTTATATTTGTTATATGCAAATTGTAATCATCGGTTCCGGAAATGTTGCCTATCATATGGCAAAAGCTTTCACTTTGAAAAGTATTCCCCTGGCCCAGATTTTTGGCAGGAACGAAAAAGAATTGAGTAAGATTTCAGAAGAATTAAATATTCCTTATTCCACAGATCATCTGGAGGAAGCAGATCTTTATATCGTCTGTGTCAGTGATAATTCTATAGAAGAAGTTTCAAAGAGTATTTCCAGAAAAGACTGTTTGGTTGCCCATACATCAGGATCACTTCCAAAAGAAGCTTTGTCTGGTGAGTACAGGAAAGCAAGCTTCTACCCTTTGCAGACTTTTTCAAAATCAAAAGAACTGGAGTATGAAAAAATACCATTCTTCATAGAAGCAGAAAATGAGGGAGATCAAAAAATATTGCTTGATCTCGCTTCACAGATTTCAGAGAAAGTAATGGAAAGCAGCCACGAAAAAAGAAAATATATTCATTTAACGGCTGTTTTCGCCTGTAATTTTGTGAATCATCTTTTTTCAAGAGCTAAAGAAATTTCGGATTCTCAGGATATTCCGTTTGATTATTTTTTACCGCTGATTGATGAAACGGTTCAGAAAATTTATGAAATTGAACCCAAACAGGCACAGACCGGCCCTGCAGTGAGAAATGATGTAAGAATTTTACAGCTGCATGAACAGTTATTAAAAGACGAAAGTCTTAAAATTTATAAAACAATGAATCATTCTATTCAGGAAATGTATGAGTTATAAAGAGAAATTAAAAGATATTAAGGCATTTGTATTTGATGTTGACGGCGTTTTCACAGACGGAAGTGTTTATCTTCTTCCCGGAGGAAATATGTGCAGAGTAATGAATGTTCTGGACGGATATGCAGTAGTGAAAGCATTAAAAAACAATTATTTGATTGGAGTGATTACCGGTGGAAATGATGAAATGGTAAAACACAGAATCAATTACCTGGGTATCCAGGATTACTATCCGAAATCCCACAACAAAATAGATGATTTTGAAGATTTTAAGAAAAAACACAATCTTAAAAATGAAGAAATCCTGACTATGGGTGATGATCTTCCGGATATTCATATTATGGAAAGTTCGGCTATTGCGGCATGTCCTGAAAATGCAGTTCCTGAAGTAAAAGGAATCTCCGATTATATTTCCCCGAAAAAAGGAGGAACCGGAGCAGTACGCGATGTGATTGAACAGGTGATGAAGGTTCAGGGAAACTGGCATGACGATAATACTCAATCTGTATAATTACTGGTATGAAATTACTTTTAGCCTCTCAATCGCCAAGAAGAAAGGAGCTTCTTTCCAACCTGGGTTTTGAATTTGAAGTTGTAAAAATAGACTGTGAAGAAATTCTTCCAAAACATATAAAAATAGAAGAAGCTGCAGCTTATCTATCTGATTTAAAAGCAGATGCTTTCAGACACTTGGAAGCAGATGAAGTTCTGCTGACCGCTGATACTGTTGTAGCCATTGACAATCAGATTCTTGGGAAACCAAAAGATGAAGTTGATGCTTACAAAATGCTTCAGAGCCTTTCCGGAAAAACTCACCAGGTATATACAGGAATCACCATCAAAACTGCAGATAAATCCATTACAGAAACTGATGTTGCTGACGTTACACTTGATGAGCTCTCCGATGAGGAAATAAACTATTACGTTCAAAACTATAAGCCTTTTGATAAAGCGGGCAGCTATGGTATTCAGGAATGGCTGGGAATGGCAAAGATCACCAGCCTTACAGGAAGTTTTTATACCATTATGGGACTTCCTACTCATCTTGTTTATAAAATATTGAAAGAAACCTCCCTGATTTAAGAAATTATTGAAGTTTCGAATATCAGTTAAAGAAGAAATAAAATATTTCCACAAGAAATATAAATATTATTCATTATAAAATTTTATTATTTTTACAAAATCATCAAACTGCTGATAATAAAAAGCAGATTAGCAAGTTATAATTGAATAATGAAAAAGAATATATTATTCCTTTTAGTGATATGCCTTGTTGCTTCCTGTGCTACCAAAACAAAAAAGCCGGAGCAGCGATCAAAACTATTGAAAGGATTTTCCACATATTACAACACTCTTTTTAATGCGAAAGATGCGTTAAACAGTGAGTTTACAACCAGAGATAAGGGACATAAAGACAATTTTTATGCTCCTTATATACCTATTCTTACCTATGAAGAACAACCTTTGGGAAGTGATCTTGGACAATCAGAGGCTTTTGCCGAAAACTCCATGAAAATGGCTGAAGTAGCCAACAAACCTTCAGGAAGAGGAAATTCCGGAGTGCCGAATATCCCTGGCGGACCTCAGGGAAATACCCCTGCAAGGCCTGAAGGAGAACAAGGTAAAGGTGCTACTACACTTGAAATTGCGGAAGCAAAAGCTTTAAAAGCGATTAATAAATATTCTGTGACCAGAAATGGTGAAGAAAAAAACAAGCAGATTTTCGATGCCTATATGATTCTTGCCCAAGCGAGAATTTATAGAGGTAAATCCCTGGAAGCGCTGGATGCTCTTAATTATGTGTTCACCCATATGAAAGACGATAAAAGAATTGCACTGGCAAGAATTTATCAGGGGCTTGCCTATGACCAAATCAAAGATTATCACAGAGCTCATGAAACTTTTGCTAAACTGAAAGGAGAAGACATTAATAAAAGCTATGCAAAACTGCTGAGCATCTATTATTCTGAATCTCTGCTGGATGCAGGTAAAAAGGAAGAGGCAGCCAAAGAGCTTGATGAAGCTTTTGAACTGAACAGCAACAGAAAACTAAAGAGTAGAATTGCTTATCTGAGAGGCCAGGTTTTAGAAAATCTGAACCAGAATGATAAAGCAAGAGAAAGCTATACCGCAGCTTATAAATATGCCAATGATTTTGAATTTGAAGTAAAATCTCAGATTGCCATTGCTAAAACTTTTAATGGTAAAGGTGACTATGCCGGAGCCAAAAACTATCTGGAAGGAATCAGTAAAAAAGGTACTTATGGTTCCAGAAAAAATGAATTTTATTATGCTTTAGGCTTAATGGCCAACAAAGCAGGAAAAAAAGAAGAAGCCCAGCAATTCTTCAGAAAATCACTGTTTGAAAAGGTGTCTGACCCTCAGATCCGTGGATTGGCTTATTACGAAATAGGAAAAAGCTATCTTGACAAGAATGATTACATCGGGGCCGGAAGCTATTATGATTCTGCGCTTGCCGTAATGACGTATGAGCCATCAAAAATCCTTTTAAAAGATCAGTCTGCCTACATCAAAAAGATTTCAAGGAATTATTATCTGATCAAAAAGAATGACAGTATTCTTTCACTGGCAAAGATGGATGAAGGCCAGAAAACAGACTATTTCACAAAATATATAGCAAAATTAAAGATTAAAGAAGAAAAAGAGGAACAGGAAAGAAGACGCGCAGAAAGGAACAAAGGATTTGATACCGGAGATTATAGCGCTAATTCTATTTTTGCTAACAGCTCCAATGCTTTTGAGGATTTCGGAGTAACTACCAAAGGATTTTACTTCGGAAATACCGGTACTGTAAGCAAAGGAACCTCTACCTTTAAACAAGTTTGGGGAGATCGTGCTCTTGCTGATAACTGGCGTTTTTCCAAGAAAATGGCTTCCATTGAAGATATGAAGAATGAAGCGTTGGGGGTAACTTCAGCACCTAATCCTAGACGTTTTGAACCTTCTTACTATATTGAGCAGATCCCAACAGATCAGGGTAAATTATCCCAATTGAAAAAGGACAGAGATACCGCTTCATTAGGTCTGGGAATCATGTATCAGAATTATTTTACCAACACTCCCCTGGCGACAAAAACGCTGTATGATCTTGTAGATGTAAAACCGGAAGAAAAGGTAATGCTACAGGCATTGTATGAAATTTTTGCCATGAATTATGAGAAAAATCCACAGGCATCTGAAAAAGCGAAACAAATTCTGTTGGCGGATTATCCTTACACTTCTTATGCTGAATTTGCCAGAAATCCTAAAAACAAATCGTTCGTAAAATCAACGGAGGAAGTTGAAAATGAATATAAAAAAGCATATGCCTTATTTGAATCGGAAAAATTTTTGGAAAGTAAGGAGGTCATAGATCAGACTCTTCAAAAATTTCCTAAAGATGCACTAGTTCCTAAATTGTACCTGCTCAATGCATTCAATGCAGGAAAATCCAGTGGAAAGGAAGTAATGATTCTGCAGCTTGAACAGATTGCCCTGAATTATTCTAAAACTCCTGAAGGGATAAGAGCTAAAGAAATGTTGATTTATCTGAAAAGCGACCTCAGCTTCCAGGCAACGGATAATAAAGGAAATGCCGTCCCTCAACAACCCGCAGGAGCACCTGTACAACCTAATGCCCAGAACACCGGCATTCCGCAAATGAACAATGGAAAAGTACAAAAGCTGGAAAATATCAGTACAAAAACTCTGAATATGGATCCTACTCCACAACAGGGAAATCCTGACCAGCAGCAGCAAAAAAATAAAAAATCAACAGAAACCAAACCTGGGTCAAAGGCACCGCCAAGACCTCAATAAAATAAAAAAGCGAAGATCTACTCTTCGCTTTTTTTATGCAGTTATTTATTATTTGAACTAATAATCTTACGGGTTCTTCTTCTTTACTCCATGGAAATCTTTGAGATAGAAAGGCTCAAAATAAGCCATATCTTCAAATTCTTTATTTCCTATTTTTTCCAATGTCTTTTTGATAAGATATTTCGCAGAAGGATACACATTCTCGTTAAAAACAGCATCAGGAAGATTCAGAATCTCTTTTGCTTTCTTGGCACCATCACCTACAAACAATACTTTTTTATCTCTGAATTCTTCAAAAGAAGTTTCTTCCAAAATCTTGGCTTCGGTCTCAGATAATTCTTTTCCCGTATTTCCATCATAAACGGCCGTATACACCTCCATTCTCCTCGCGTCAATCAAAGGCACTATAAAATCATAGTTATTGTCTAAAAAGGGCTCTATCATGCTTTCAAGGGAGTTTATAGCAATCAATGGAACTTTAAGACCATAGCAGAATCCTTTTGCAGAGGCTGCACCAATCCTCAAGCCTGTGTAAGATCCGGGACCTTTCCCCAAAGAAACGGCTTCGATATCTTTAAGAGCAATTCCAGCCCCTTCCAACGCCCATTCTACATAGGTATGAAGGCTTTCAGATTGTTTATAATTTTCAGAAACTTCTTCACATACACACAGCAGTTTTTCATTGTCTGATACCGCTACTGAACAGTTTTTGGAAGATGTTTCCAGATATAGAATTTTCATTTTTTTGTTTTAAGCTAAACAGCAAAATTGCTTTTAATATTCTGCAAATTTAGTCCATTATTTTGACTATTTTCTATAAATCGTTCTCGGTTCTGCCTGAGCACTCGGGTAGATTGTCATGTCTGAAACGGTAACATGTTTCGGAGCATTCACACAATAAGCAATGGCATCCGCAATGTCTTCAGCTTTCAGAGCATCATAGCCTGCATACACTGTTGAAGCTTTCTCACTGTCACCTTTGAATCTTACCAAAGAGAAATCGGTTTCTACAGCTCCCGGCTGAATATTGGTTACTTTGATCCCAAATTCCGTAAGCTCCAGTCTCATTCCTTCTGAAATCACGTCTACAGCTTTCTTCGTTGCACAGTACACTACTCCATTCGCATAGGTTTGTCTTGCCGCTACAGAACTTATATTTATTATATGACCTAAATTTTTAGTTTTCATAATCGGGATGATCATTTTAGAAACATAGAGTAGTCCCTTTACATTCCCATCAATCATAGAATCCCAGTCATCAGTCTTCCCGGCAGAAAGAGGGTCCAACCCATGAGCATTTCCTGCATTATTGATCAGAACATCAATCTCTTTCCAGTTTTCCGGAAGCGAATCAATGGCTGCTTCCACTTCTTTAAGACTCCTTACATCAAACAATAAACTAAATATTTCGGTATACTGAGATAGCTCTGATTTTACAGCTTCCAGTACTTCACTTCTTCTTCCACAGATGATGATTCTGTTTCCTTGTTTTGCAAGAAGTTCTGCAGTGGCTTTACCTATACCGGAAGTTGCTCCGGTGATTAATATTGTCTTCATAAAATTGCTTATTAACGATATGAATGGAATACTTTACCTGGAGTATGATATTATTCCTTTCATACATTGTTATTGATTTATTAATTTGCATCCAATGCCTGAAAAGCATCAGCTATGTGGTCAACTTTTAAGTTTCTGTTTTCATCAGGAAGAACGGAGATAATATCAAATCTGACTTCGTTATCTTTATTAAATTCTTCGAGATAATGATTGGCTGCAGAAACAATTGATTTTATTTTTGCTTTGGTTACAGCTTCCTGAGGGAGCATAAATGCATCAGTAGATCTTGCTTTCACTTCCACTATGATAATCAGATTATCTTTTTCAGCAATAATATCAATCTCCGCTTTTTGAAAACGGTAATTTCTCACAAGGATTTTGCAGCCTTTTTTCTGAAGATAACCGGCGGCCATATCTTCTGCTATTTTTCCAAAATCGTTGTGATCAGCCATATTTTGTATTTAAGAGTTTGAAGATAGGAGAGTCGTCTTTTTAAAATTCGAGCTTTACTTTAGTTCCAACTTTCATTTTAAGATTACCACCAATTAAAAGTGGCCGGTTATCTTTAATGTGTCCATTCGGGAAAGCAAATACTACAGGGAATTTATATTTTGAAATTCTCTCCGAGATCAGTTTATAGGCAAATTCATCAAAGCTTTCTTCATAGCTTTTATTTTCCTTTTCGTCTCCCATATTAGTCATCCCGCCAACGATAAGTCCTTTGATCTTACTGAAGACTCCTGCCAGCTCCAGACTCATAATCATGCGATCCAGGGCATAGAAATTTTCTCCGATATCTTCAATAAACAAGATTTTATCTTTAAAGTCAAAAGAATATTTTGTTCCTAAAAGGGCATAGATAAGGGCTAAATTTCCTCCAACCAATTCTCCTTCAATATTCCCTTCTTTATTGAATTGATTTGATTCAAGGGTGTATTTTGGAGTTTTTCCTTTGAGGATATCAAAGATCAGATCATAGCTTTCATCAGTAACGCCGAAACTTGATGTTTTAATGGTCTGCCCATGAATGGATGCAAAGCCTTTCTTTAACAGATAGCTTTGTATAACCGTATTATCAGAATAGCCGATATACCATTTTGGATTTTCTGTAAAACCCTTCATTTTTAGGTGCTGAATCAGGTGCTGACAGCCATAGCCTCCTCTGGAAGCCCATACCGCTCTGATTTCTGTATCATTTAAAGCCCAGTTGATATCTTTTATTCTTTCCTGTTCTGTTCCGGCATAATTATATCCGTTTGAAAATCTGGTGTAAAGATGTTCCCCGAGAACGGGGTCAAAACCTCTACTTTTAATCATTTCTATTCCCTTTTCCATTTGAGAGGCATCTACCGCTCCTGCAGGGGAAATAACAGCTATTTTGTCACCTTTTTTAAGGGACTTTGGAAAGATCATTTTTTTCATTCTGTTTTTTGATATTTTACTTCTTTCTTTTCTGCTTCCTCCAGTTGTCTTTCAAACTGATTGAACTTTTTGAAACTCTGCAGGAAGATAAAGAAACTGAAGATAATAAGAATACAGCCGACAACTCTTCTGATTTGGTTCGCCAGCTTTTGTGTTAATTTATCGTGAAATTGCTTGGCAAGAAATATTTTAGCAAGATCTATTGAAAGGTAAGTGGCCAGTACGATCCCTATGTATAAAATAAAACTGCTGGTGTCCGGATATTGATTCCTCACAGAAATTACCGTTACCAGCCAGAAAAGGATGACTCCTACATTCAAAAGATTAAAGAAAAAACCATTGAAAAATGTTTTAATATAATTTTGGCCAATAATCTTCTCTTCACCAGGCATATGCATCTTGGTTTTGGTAACCAACATCACAATCCCATAAATAAAAATAAGAATGGAAGTGATCCTGTAGAAGCCAGGATGTTTATCAATTAAAGCTACAATATCTGTACTGGCATAATACGCCGCTACAATACATAATAAATCTGCAGTGATAACTCCAAGATCCAATGATAAGGCATGTTTTGGGCCTCTGGAAAAGCTGGTTTCTATTAACAGGAAAAATATAGGTCCTATAAAAACCAAGCTCAGCATGAATCCTAATATGACCGCCGATAGTACAAGTTCTAGCATTTAATGTGTTTTAAAATGAAAAAAATTCATTTCGTTTTATACAAAGTTATACTTTATGATTTAATTATTCAATAAAGTTGTGATATATCAAGTGGATTTTAAGGAGAGTTTAATGTAAATTTTTTAAGAAAATAGGAGAGGAGGGTATATTCAAAAGTTTTTTGCTTCAAAAAATAAAGAGGCTGAATGTTCATGAACATTCAGCCTCTTTATAATTTTATCTGGAGTCTTATTTTAAGACCTATTTCTTACTTCACAATCTGGAAGTCAAGCTGCTTCTGAATCAGATTAGCTTTTACCACTTTGATCTGAACTTCATCTCCCAACTGATACTTGTTTCCGTGTCTTATTCCGTATACCGCATGGGATTTTGCATCATACATATATGAGTCGTCTACAAGGTCTCTAAGTTTGATCAGTCCCTCCGCTCCGTTTTCAGGAATTTCAACCCAGAAACCGAATTCTGCCACTCCGGAAATAACCCCTCTGAAAGTTTCTCCCAGGTGTTTTTCCATGAATTTCACCTGCATAAACTTGATAGAGTCTCTTTCCGCATCTGCAGCCAGTCTTTCCATGGCACTGCAGTGTTTTGCTTTATCTTCAAGTTCCCCTCTGTTTGGAGATTTTCCTCCGTCCAGATAATGCTGAAGAAGACGGTGTGCAAGCAAATCCGGATAACGACGGATAGGAGAGGTAAAGTGACTGTAATACTCAAAACCTAAGCCATAGTGGCCAATAGGTTCAGTAGAATACACCGCTTTGCTCATACTTCTCATTGCAAGTGTTTCAATCATGTTTTCTTCTCCTTTTCCTTTCACATCATGAAGAAGTTTATTTAAAGATGCGGCAACCTTTTTGGTATTGGCCAGATCCATTTTGTATCCGAAAGTAGCAACGAAGTCTCTTAACGATTCTAATTTTGCAGGATCCGGATCATCATGAACCCTGTAAATAAATGTATTGTTGGTGATTTCATCTTTTCTGCTCAGAGAAACATATTCAGATACTTTTTTATTGGCTAAAAGCATGAATTCCTCAATCAGGTGATTCGAGTCTTTGCTTATTTTAAAGTAAACTCCAATCGGTTCATTATTTTCATCAAGATTGAATCTTACTTCACTTCTGTCAAAAGTAATAGCACCTCTTCTTATACGTTCATTACGCATAATCTTTGCCAGCTTATCAAGAGTATTGATCTCTTCTGCCAGGTCTCCCTGCCCGCTTTCGATACGTTCCTGAGCTTCTTCATAAGTAAATCTTCTGTCTGAATGGATTACCGTTCTTCCAAACCACTGTTTCTGAATTTCAGCCTCGTCATTCAGTTCAAAAACTGCTGAAAAAGTATATTTATCTTCGTTAGGACGAAGGGAACAAACATCATTACTCAAAACTTCCGGCAGCATCGGAACAACTCTGTCAACAAGATATACTGAAGTAGCTCTCTTATATGCTTCATCATCAAGAATAGTTCCCGGAACTACATAATGAGATACATCAGCAATATGAACACCAATTTCCCAGTTGCCATTTTCCAGTTTTCTTATGGATAAGGCATCATCAAAATCTTTCGCATCCTTAGGGTCAATCGTAAATGTACAGATGTTACGCATATCCCAACGCTTTGCAGCTTCTTCATCAGTAATACTTCTGTCTATTTTATCGGCATCGGCCTCTACTTCCTGTGGAAATTCGTAAGGCAGGCCATATTCTGCAAGAATAGAGTGGATCTCTGTTTCGTGTTCTCCCGGAGCACCCAACACCTTGATAATTTCTCCTTCAGGGTTTTTATCTCCAGGTCTCCATTCAGTCATTTTTACGATGACCTTATCTCCATCTTCAGCATTGTTGAACTTCGCTTTTGAAATAAAGATGTCTGTATTGATTGATTTTTTATCGCAAACAACGAAGCCGAAATCTTTATGAGCCACCTTCTGAAATGTTCCTACAAATTCAGTTCTGGTACGTTCCAAAACCTCCAGAACGGAACCTTCCAATTTCTTTCCTTTATAATGATAAGTTATAATAAGAACCTTATCTCCCTGCAGAGCATCCTTCACATTTTTGGCGTGAATGAAGACATCATCTTCCAATCCTTCCACATTTACGTAAGCATTTCCACTTTGGTTGAAGTCAATAATTCCAGTAAGCGTTCCTGCAATTTTCAGGTTCACTATATATTTTCCTTTTTCTACTTCTTTGATCTTTTCAGATCCCTGAAGTTTGTGCAGTGCCTGGATGACAAGTTCTCTTTGTCTTGGATTTTTGTAATCTATTCCATCAGCGATCTGCTTATAATTATAAATTTTTGATGAATTCGCATTCATAAAACGGAGGATCAATCTTCCGATCTCCATCATTTTTAAATCATTTTTATGACTTATATATTTTCTTTTTTTTGGCATTTTTAATTTTCTTTTAATTATTTTGGTCTTACTTAAAATAAAACCTTTCTATAAATCTTCCCCGTTCATTCCTTATAAAGGTTATTCAATTTCATCATTAGATTCTTTCCGTACATCATCAGAAATTATCTTTCAGTTTACTTAGAACGGGAGCTTTAGTTTTGTATAAATTTAATACAATTCTTGAGAAGAAAAGAGAAAAACCTTCTATTAAATATGTTTCAAATATAAGAAAGGCTTTAGAGAATAATAGAATGTAATTTCTATTGGACACTGCAAATATACGAATAAAAAATAAATAAGGCTTGTAATGTAATTTACAAGCCTTAGTATATTTAGCAAACTGCAATTTTATCAACTCTGTTCTGGTGTCTTCCACCTTCGAAATCTGTTGAAAGAAATTTATCTACAATCTCAATCGCCAGTTCCTTTGATATAAATCTCGCAGGCATTGAAATCATATTGGCATCATTATGCTGTCTTGCCAGCGTTGCAATCTCCGGCATCCAGCAAAGAGCGCATCTTATTTTCTGGTGTTTGTTTGCAGTGATCTGAACCCCGTTTCCGCTTCCACAGATAAGAATTCCAAGCTCATTTTCTCCGTTTTCCACAGAGGTTGCAGCAGGGTGTACAAAGTCCGGATAATCCACACTGTTTGTGGAAAACGTTCCAAAATCCTGAACTTCAAATCGTTCTGAAAGATAGTTCTTAACAATCTCCTTATATTCATAGCCTGCATGGTCCGCTGCAATAGCAATTTTTCTTTTCATAATACTCTTATTAAGCTTTATTAGATTTTATTTCCTTACAAAGGTAAGAATAATAACAATTCGTGTTAGTAAACCCTGAGTTAATTGTTAAGAGGTATGTTAATAACTGTGGAAAACTTTTCTCAACTTTCTATTTTTAAAGATCAATTTATTTCGTAATAGAAATTCTTTCCGCAAATTTTTACCACAACTTTCCAGATGTTTTCTTCAGCTATCCCCAGATTTTTCCATAATAAAATAACTAATAATGACTTGATCTCAAAGTTACCAACATTTGTTAATAAGTATGTGAAATAGCGGGTTTACAAGGATTTATATTGTGAGTTAAATATGAATTGAATAAAAGTTGAATGTTATCAATTTTTAGCCTAAAACTTATCCCCGAAACTAACAACACTCAACAACAACTACATTATTCTTTTTTTATAAAGAGAAAAAATTGTTGATTAATGGGTGATTGGGTTCGGGGAAAGTTTTTGAAAACTTTTATTTTAATCAATCTGTTGAAAAAGTTTAAAACCTTACATTTGTGAAACGAAAATTCAATGAGTTTCATGAATTTGTCTCCGCTGGATTTGCGGAAATGCAAACCGGGATCTGGCCAGCGAGACTTCATAGAACTTTGACAAAAATAAATCTGCTTATGAAAACAATCAATGATTTCAATTTTAAAGATAAGAAAGCTCTGGTAAGAGTGGACTTTAATGTTCCTCAGGACGATCAGCTGAAGGTGACAGACAATACAAGAATTGTTGCTGTAAAACCAACAGTGGAAAAGATCCTTAATGATGGTGGTTCTGTCATCTTAATCACACACCTTGGAAGACCAAAGGGAGAAGTGAAAGATGAATTTTCTCTTAAACATATTCTTGGCGAAGTTTCTGCTGTTCTTGGACAGGAGGTAAAGTTTGTTGATGAATGTATCGGAGAAAAAGCGGAACAGGCTGCTGCAGATCTGAAACCAGGGGAGATCTTATTATTGGAAAATGTACGTTTTCATAATGAAGAAGAAAAAGGAGATGCAGGTTTTGCTGAGAAACTTTCTAAACTAGGAGATGCTTATGTAAACGATGCATTCGGGACTGCACATAGAGCTCATGCTTCTACAGCAGTAATCGCTCAATATTTTCCTTCAACTAAATATTTCGGTTTATTAATGGCTAATGAACTTAAAGCTATTGATAAAGTATTAAAGAGTGGTGAGAGACCTGTTACAGCTATCCTTGGTGGTTCTAAAGTTTCAACTAAAATCACCATTATAGAAAATATCCTTCCTGCTGTTGACAATTTGATCATTGGTGGAGGGATGGCATTTACCTTTATTAAGGCTCTTGGAGGAAAAATTGGTAATTCTTTAGTAGAAGAAGATAAACTTCCTTTAGCTCTTGAGATTTTAGGCAAAGCAAAAGAACATAAAGTAAAAGTATATCTTCCTTCTGATGCTATTATCGCTGAAAGTTTTAGTAATGATGTGGAAAGAAAAGAAGCTGATATCTATGCAATCCCTGAAGGATGGATGGGCCTTGATGCAGGCCATAAATCAAGAGATCAGTTTAATGATGTATTGTTAAATTCAAGAACTATTCTTTGGAATGGGCCAATCGGAGTTTTTGAAATGTCAAATTTTGCTGGCGGAACTGTTGCATTAGGTGAGAGTATTGCAGAGGCTACCAGATTAGGAGCTTTCTCTTTAGTTGGAGGAGGAGACAGTGTTGCTTTTGTTAAGCAATTCGGATATGCGGATCAGGTAAGTTATGTTTCTACCGGTGGTGGTGCCATGCTTGAAAGTCTTGAAGGACTTGAGTTACCAGGTGTAGCTGCAATCAACAATTAAATAAAAATTAAAGATATTTTATAGCCTGCTAATTATATTAGCAGGTTTTTTTGTTTTTGAATTTATAAAAAATTCCTTTATTGATCGGATTTTTCATAGTATCTTAGATATAACCTGTAGTTATATTGGTTTGACTTGAATTCGCTTTCAGTCACTTAGGTATTTAATAAATTGTGTGCTTAGTTTTTCTTTTTAAAATTTGGGATTAGAAAGAATGTGTTCTTGTTTTCATAATCAGATTTTTGTGATAGATTAGCTATGATTTTTGATATGAATTTGTACTTTTTTGAGAGATAATGATATCTTTTTTTTATTAATTATCATGTTGTATTTTACAAACATTAGATTGATAAAATGATGTGATGTGACATAAAATTTCTGAAAGCTAAGAGTATTTTCTGATAACAATTTTTTGCCGAAGAATTTGTGATTGCTTAAATTGGATCTTGGAGTTTCATTGAACCTTTAAACTCTATAATAATTTAGGTAATTATATACAACTTTGCATTAATCCTGCTATATTACTATTGTGACGCTGTCATTTTGAATGTAACGTAGTGAAATGAGGAATCTAAGCTTTACATGAGATTTTTCCTTCGTCAGAAATCGATGATTCGTCCATAGTCAATGACAATGGTGTAAAATTCAATTGTCACCATAATTTACATATGTATGTGACTTGTTAGTATTTTTTTTAATTTAAAGAGCAAGTTTTATATGTTTAAGCTTTATTTTTATCTGAATTTTATATTTTTTTATTTCACATATTAGTGATAGTTTTGTAATGTATTCTATATCAGTTTTTAAACTATTTTTTATTGTTAAATTATATGCTGTTTTTACTTTAAAGGGTAGTTAAAAATTAGAAATTATTTATTGAATACTATAAAATGAAGGATGAACTCAGTTTTCAAGAAAAATAATTTCAAGAATTTTTTTGAAATATATTTGCTTTACTCTTTTCTGCAACCAGTAATTTTTTTCGGTACTTTTTATTTTATCAGAATTTTCAACTTCATTATTTTTTTGAACTTTAAATTAACCTAAAGAAATTTCTTTGAAAATTTTTTATGTGAAAGATAGAATAGAGTAGGGGAGTTTTATATTCCGGATTTTAAATTTCCTTTTCTGGTTGAACATAAAATTTTTTGACTAAACAGATTTTAGATTTTGGATTTGATCAAAAAGAAATTTACTAAGGCTCTTAATTTTTTATTTTTTCCAATGAAGTCCCCAAAAATCGACCTTTATAATCACCTTTAAAATCTAAAAACTAAATTTTCCCGAGTATTTACATCTTGAGTAATTTTGAGTCGAAATTTATACCCTTTTTGTCAGGATTTAGTTTCTAATATCTGTTTTTTCTATTTTTTTTGGATCAACTTTGTTCAGAAACTGGAAAGTAGATAAATGATTAGAGCAATACTTTAACTGAATCAAGAATAAGAGTTCTTGATTTTTCTTTTTTTAATTGAAATGGAGTAGGGGAGTATTTATTATAAAAATTATAAGGATCTTAAATTTTAAAGTTTCCTTTTTCTAAATGATTTTAGTTGAAAAATAGAAAACTCAGGAGAAAAATCCTGAGTTTTTATTTTTTAAGCCTTGAAATGCTAAAATCCGACCTTCATAAATGGGTCAAAAATCCACTTTCTATCTTTTTTCAATAATGTATATCAAACTTGAAAATTCGTTGGAAAATAATGCTTTTACGTTTGAAATTGTTCCGTAGACTACTGCTTTTACCCAAAAAAGGGGTGATTTTTTGTATTTTTCGCTCAACATTGAGATGTAATAGGAGTCTAGCACTAAAGGTTTTATTTTTCTCATTTTCCAGTTTGGTTTTTTTGAAATCAGATTTTCCATTCCAACTTTTGAAAAATGATAAATGTGTCTGGGTACATCATAGGCGGCCCAATATTCTTTATAATGTTTTGCATCATATGAAGTAGGGTTGGGAACAGCAATAATAAGAATTCCTTTTTCTTTTAATTTCCCGTGAAATGCACTAAGCATTTCATCCTGGTTCTCGATATGTTCAAACACATGCCATAGGGTAATAGCATCTAAGCTGTTTTCTTCAATTGCATTGATATTATCTAATATAGAAGCTTTCGTTATTTTTCCTTGTGCTGCTTTTCTTGCATCTGCATCTGGTTCAAAACCGAAAGTTTCAAAATCATTTTCTATAAATTTAACAAATTCTCCGGCACCGCATCCATAATCAAGAACTTTTGATCCTTTTTTTATTCTGTCTACCAATACATTTTTCTTGTATTGAAGATTAAAAGACTGAAGGAATTTATAAAGCTTTTCTTTCAGACTTCCGGAATCCTGATGATGAGAAATGTAATCTTCACTTTCATAATATCTGGAAATATCGGATGGAATAGGAGTGGTCCTGAAGACTCCTTTTGTTTCTGTCTCTTTAATTTCAAAAATTTCCTGTGAAAGAAAATGATCTTTTATTTTCATTGAAATCGTTATCTTTTATATTGTAAAAAAAATTAAGATATCCAGAGCTTGATGTATGCTCACAAATACCTTAATTTTTGCTTTATTATTTTTTATGTTTCACGTGAAACATATCTTTTTTAACGTCCTAAATAGACTAGTAAAACGTTGATATCGGCTGGAGAAACTCCACTTATTCTTCCTGCCTGGGCAATAGTCTTTGGACGTACGTTAGACATCTTCTGTTTTGCTTCTGCAGAAAGACTGGAAAGCTTTGTGTAATCAAAATCCTCAGGAATTTTAATATTTTCCAGACGGTTTAGTTTGGCTACATTTTCTTTTTCTTTCTCAATATATCCTTTATATTTAATATTGATCTCAGCCTGTTCTCTTACTTCATTGTTGTATTGGCTTGAAACTTCTTTAATGAAATCAATTTCATCCAGTTTTCCTAATGTCATATGAGGTCTGGTAAGAATCTGTGCTGCTCTATATGCCTGATCTACCGGATTGCTTTCTATAGATTCAAGAACAGGGTTGATGATACCTGGTTTTAAAGAAGTTTCGCGAAGGAATTCTTCAAGTGATTGACTTTCAGATACTTTAGTTTCCATCCTTCTTAATCTGTCTTCTTTTGCCAATCCTAAGTGGTAAGCTTTTTCAGTTAATCTGATATCTGCATTATCTTGTCTCAAAAGAAGCCTGTATTCGGCACGTGAAGTGAACATTCTGTAAGGCTCTTCAGTTCCTTTTGTGATAAGATCATCTATTAAGACTCCGATATAAGCTTCATCTCTGTTTAGAATGAAATCGCCTTTTTCATGAACTTTATTGTGAGCATTGATGCCGGCGATTAATCCTTGGCCTGCTGCTTCTTCATATCCTGTTGTTCCGTTGATCTGTCCTGCGAAATATAAATTATCAATTAATTTTGTTTCCAGGGTATGTTTTAATTGGGTAGGAGGGAAGTAGTCATATTCAATTGCATAACCTGGGCGGAACACTTTTACGTTTTCAAATCCAGGAATATGTTTCATTGCTTTGATCTGTACATCCTCAGGGAGAGAAGAACTGAATCCGTTTACGTAGATCTCTACAGTTTTCCATCCTTCCGGTTCTACGAATAGCTGGTGTCTGTTTCTTTCTGCAAAACGGTTGATCTTATCTTCAATACTTGGGCAGTATCTTGGACCTAAACTTTGAATTGTACCATTGAACATTGGGCTTCTGTCAAAACCTTCTCTCAAAATATCGTGTACTGTTTCGTTCGTATATACGATATGGCAGCTTAATTGTTTTGTCAATTTTGGGGTGTCAAGATAGCTGAACTTTTGAGGATTTTCATCTCCTTTTTGTTCTTCCATTTTTGAGTAATCCAAACTTCTTCCATCTACTCTTGGTGGAGTACCGGTTTTCATTCTTCCTGCTTCAAATCCTAAAGTGACCAATTGTTCTGTAATTCCAAATGCTCTTGGTTCACCCATTCTTCCTCCGCCTAATTGTTTATCTCCAACGTGAATTAAACCATTAAGAAAAGTTCCGTTAGTAAGAACTACCGATTTTGCTTTAATCTCAATTCCTAAAGAAGTAACTACTCCGGTTACTTTGTTATTTTCAACAATCAGTTGTTTCACCATATCCTGAAAGAAATCAAGATTGGGTGTATTCTCTAATGCTAAGCGCCATTCTTCGGCAAAAAGCATTCTGTCATTTTGGGTTCTCGGAGACCACATCGCAGGACCTTTTGAAAGATTCAGCATTTTGAATTGTATAGCAGATTTGTCTGCTACAATTCCGGAATATCCTCCCATTGCATCAATCTCTCTTACGATCTGTCCTTTTGCGATTCCGCCCATTGCCGGGTTGCAACTCATCTGTCCGATGGTCTGCATATTCATTGTAACGAGTAGTGTTTTTGAACCTAGGTTGGCAGCGGCTGCTGCTGCTTCACAACCTGCATGTCCGGCACCTACTACTATTACATCATATATTTCTGAAATCATTTTTATCTCGCTTGTTTTAAGCTTTAAACCTTATCTTTATAACCAATGTTTCACGTGAAACATTTTTGAAGAATGCACTCTAGGTAAAGTTATATTATTACTAGAATTGAGTACTTTAGGTATGGGACTTTAAGTGATTGTTCAATTTTAAAACTTTAAATCCACGTATTTGGCCAAGTACAAATCTTCCATTCTCCGCATCTCTTTTTCTTCCTCTTCCGTCTTGTCTTTATAGCCTATAAGGTGTAAAATACCATGGGCTAAAACTCTTCTTAATTCTTCTTCATAATCTCGGGATAGGGTAGAGGCATTATCAGAAATGCGCTGCAAAGATACGAAAATCTCAGCGCTTATTGTCTTGCCTTTTACATAATCAAAAGTGATGATATCTGTATAATAATCATGCTGCAAATAATCCTGATTAATCTTAAGAAGATATTCGTCATCACAGAAAATGTAATTGATTTCTCCTGGCTTTTTTCCTTCTGAAAGAATAAGATCTTCCAGCCATTTTTTGTAATCTGTACTTACCGACTCTGGTAAGCTTTCGTAAAAGAACTGTATCATTTTTTTAAAACCAGTGTCCTAGAATAACACTGAATATACCTTTTTGGTTGTTTTTAAGTGAGTGGCTGAAGTTAACTTTTATCTGCCCGAAAGGAGATTTGTAACCTGCCGTAATTCCCAGGGAACTATAATTTACTTTAACTGCGTCTTCAAACTTGATATCATTTGATAAGTTAGCAAAGCTGAAGTTTCCACTGATGAAATAGTTTTTGTTAAATTTAAACTGAACATCGTTTGAAGCTAATATCACATTATTAGTATAAAGCTGGGCAAAATAAAATCCTCCAAAACTTTTAAAATTCATTAGATTCTGCTCAAAAATTCCACCCAATCTGTATTGGTAGTAAGCAGGAAGATTTTCACCAATAGTAACCCCTCCAAACACGTTCAGACGGTAAGTGAATTGTTTACCCAGAGGAATATTGATTTTAAGATCTGCTTTGATCTGAATTATTCTTTTATCAACTTCAGATTTTAAAAGATCCACTACCTTTCCTTCTGCAGCAAAATAAATTCCTTTGGTAGGAAACTCTTTATCATCCTGCGTATCGGTTTTTATGAAGATGTAAGGGTTCAGAAAACGGCTGTAACGTCTGTTGTCTCCATTGCTGTTTTCCGCTTTGAAATAATCATGGCTGATACCACCTCCAATAGCAAATTTATCCTTCCATATAGACTGTATATAGGCTTCATTTCTTAACCATTCCCATCGGTCCACAACATAATTATCAACATTTTTTATATCGAAACTCATTCCTGATGAATAAAGACCAAATCCAGGAATGTATCCGTTATCTATAAAATAGTTCATATAATATCTCACGCGGTCTCCCACAACAACATCCAGGGAAAGGTTTGAATTTTTAAATAACAGCCTCTTTGCTGAATAATTTAAAAGAAGCCCAGTTTTGAAAACTTCATCATAATGCAGCCCGAATTTTATAAAATGGCGGGTGTCATCTTCAGTGACATAAAGCTTTAAGTAGTTGGCATCATTTTCCTGAACGATATCATAATTGATAAAACGATAATTATTTGTCGCCACCAATTTATCCACCATTTTATTGATGCTTCCATAAGTCTGTAAAGAGGGTAGACGAAGTCCCATTTTCCCCAGGGTGTAGTTTTTACCATATATTTTACTTCCTTCAATAGAAATGCTATCTATCTTGTATACGTTGGAATATATAGGGTTTATGCGTTGTCTGAGGCGGTCAAAAGGGCGCTTTGGCAATTGATCCAGTACTTGTGAATATTTGAGCCCTTCTACATATCCGCTGTCCAGAATTTTCTTCTTATCGTCATAGCTTGTTGCAGACATGCCCTTCAGGTTGGGTTTGATATTGATGTCTGTATATTTATACTGTTTTCTTGTATCTTTCTTTATTCCGAAATCGATTACCTGATTCAGTATGGATATAATATTGTTTAAATCCTCTCTTTTTGAAAGATCCTGATTAAGATCCACTCCAATCACAATATCGATTCCTTTGTCCTTTAAAGGCTTTGAAGGATAGTTTACAGTCATGGCCCCGTCAATATAAATGCTGTCGCCAATTTTAACAGGATCCATTAAAGAAGGAAAAGCAGAACTCGCCATAATAGATTGTACGAGATCTCCTTTTTCAAAGATCTGCATATTGCCGCTTTCCAGATTGGTTGCAACACACATGAATGGAATGGGCATTTTGGAAAAGTCCTCAATATTGGAAACATTTTTAAAAAGTTCTTTCAGAAGATAAACATTTCTTTGGCCAGTACTGATAGAAGAGGGAAGTGTGATTTTTCCGTTTTTGAGCGGAATGGATAAAAGATATTTGTCTACAGATTTGTTAAAAAAGCTGGTTTCCTGCCTGGATTTTGGATCCATAATTAAAGAATAGAAATCCGTATCCATGACAATTTTTTCTATTTCTTTTCCGGAGTAACCTGCGGCATACAAACCCCCTACAATGGCACCCATACTTGTTCCGGAAACATAGTCCACCTTCACTCCCAATGAATCTAATACTTTAAGAACTCCTACATGTGAAAACCCCTTGGCTCCGCCACCGGCCAGCGACAGTCCTATCCTTGGATTTTTAGGAATCACCAAATCTTTTTTTACCTGAGAATGGATCAATAACAGTTGGAATATGGAAAGCAGAATCAGGAGTTTTCTCATAGTTAATCTTTTATATAAATCCGTTTCACCCGAGGTGAAATGGAGGTTAATACTTCATAAGTTATCGTTTTGCAGTAGCCTGCGAATTCTTTTAAACTTGGTTTGGCATTGAAAACAGTTACAGTATCGCCTTCTTTTACATTTGGAATATTATCTACATTAATCATCATCATATCCATACAGAGGTTTCCAACAATTGGTGCCAGGACTTTGTTGATACCTACATTTCCTACCTGATTTCCTATCAATCTCGGAATACCATCTGCATATCCAACAGGTATAGTAGCAATTCTGGTAAGATGATCAGCTTTATACTTCCTGCTGTAGCCTACAGATTCTCCGTTTTCAACCATTGATATCTGTGAAATTACGGTTTTAAAACTTACAACAGACTGCAGCTGCTGTTGAATTTCATTATCCGGTGACTCTCCAAGCATTCCAATACCGATTCTTACCATATCAAACTGATAATTGGTATAGCTTGTTATTCCGGATGAATTCAGAATATGACGAAGCGGAGCGTATTCTAATTTTTCTATCAGGTAACTGGAATTCTTTTCAAAAACTTCCAGCTGCTTCAAAGTAAATTCTTTTTCTTCAGGCATATCAGAAGATGATAAATGGCTGAACATGCTCTGAACTTTCAGATTTTTTTGGCTTAAGGTTTCGCTTAACTGATCCAGTTCAAAATCTTTAAAACCAAGACGGTGCATTCCGGTTTCCAGTTTAATATGGATAGGATATTTTTTATCATAACCTGATTTCTGAACGGCTTCATAGAATAATTCCAACACTCTGAAGCTGTAAATTTCAGGTTCCAGATTATATTCTATGATCGTCTGATAGCTGTGCTGCTCAGGATTCATAACAATGATAGGAGTTGTGATTCCTTTTTTACGAAGTTCAACTCCCTCATCCACATAGGCTACCCCCAGATAATCTATGTGATGATGCTGAAGAAATTCTGATACTTCATAACTTCCCAGACCATAAGCATTGGCTTTTACCATTGCCATCATTTTAGTTCCCGGTTTCAGCAATGATTTATGATAGTTGATATTGTGAAGAATAGCATTAAGATTTACTTCCAGTACCGTATCATGTTTTCTAAGCTCAAGAATATCTTTAAGCTTTTCAATCTCAAATTTTCTGGCTCCTTTTAGCAAGATAATCTGATTTTCTATTTCAGTAAGATGCTTACTTTCAATTAGCTCCTTAGTGTCAATAAATGTATATGTTTTAGCTTTAAATAATTCACTGAAGTTTGATATTTCATCACCGATTAAGAAAACAGAATCAAAATTCTGTTCATTCACCAGCTCAGAAACTTCCTCATATAATTCTTTTACGTTGGTACTCACCCCTACGATGTCAGTTAAGACCAGGGATTTTTTAGACTTATTATATTCATTCAAAAATTGCAGGGCAGTCTTCAATGAATCAAGATCAAGATTAAAAGAATCATTGATGACAATATTGCCTTTAATTCCTTCGATCGCTTCAAGCCTCATTTCAACGGCTTTTAAAAGGTTGATTTTTTCAACGATCTTTTTATTTTCGATATTCAGTTCCTTGAGAACTGTGATAAGCGCCATAGCGTTGGTTAATGTAGCTTCGTCTCTCTGATGAGCAGGAAAACTGATTTCTTCGCCAAAATAATCAACAATAATGTTGTCATCCTTGGAAATATTGCTTTTGATGAAAACCTGGTTCTCTTTTTTAAAACCGTAAGAAATTAATTTTTTATCAGAATAGAAGTTTTTAATTTTTTGTTCAACCAAAGAATTGTCACCATTATAAATGATTACTTCAGAATTTTTAAAAAGACTGATCTTTTCATCAATGAGTTGCTCTTCAGAAGAAAAATTGGCAGCATGAGCTGTCCCGATGTGGGTGAGCAGCCCGATTTGAGGATGGAACATATTTTCAAGTTTATCCATCTCATGTGGTTTTGAAATTCCAACTTCAAAAATTCCCAGCTTATACGAACTGTTGATCTGAAGAAGAGACAGCGGAAGACCAATCTGAGAATTAAAACTTTTAGGACTTTTTACAGTAGGAAATTCATTCCAGAGGCATTGATATAACCACTCTTTTAAAATAGTCTTACCATTACTTCCCGTGATTCCGATAGATTGTAAATGAGAATTTTCGAAATGATATTTTGCTAATTTTTGAAGAAACTCCACGGAATTTTCAACAATAAGCCAGGTTATATTTTCAAACTCCGGATAATGATGTTCAGAAATAATGACATTGATTCCCCTGCCTACTGCAGAATCTATAAATTTTTCGCCGGAATTTTTATGGGTATTGATCGCAATAAAAGCTGTATTTTTAGTAGAATAAATAATCCTGCTGTCATACGCTATATTTTTGATCATTAAATTACTGTCTCCAATGATCTGTGCATTGGTGATTTCTGCAATGTGTTGTACTGTATAGTTCATTGGTGCCCTTTCTGCTTTATTTTTTGAACGAAACAGCAGAAGTAAAACTTCAAGAAAGTAAGAAAATGATAATTTATACTGATTCTTTTTTCCAGATTTTACTCTATTGCTTTCTCGTTTTTATTTTTTATTGAGTGAATATTTTTTATGGGTGTATTCAATCCCTTATTTTCTTTTTAAAAGTACTTCGTCAATAAATACACGGCGGCTTACTGCTTCATAGCTTTCAGTTTCTCCCAATTCTACCAGATTATCTCCCTGGGAAGTTCTCATAGAATAGTTGGCGAGATTACCTGTTCTCTTACAAATAGCATGCACCTTTGTGACATACTCGGCAGTAGCCATCAAATTGGGCATTGGCCCGAACGGACGGCCCAAAAAGTCCATATCCAATCCTGCAATGACCACTCTGATCCCGCTATTGGCAAGCTGGTTGGCAACATCAACAATACTTTCATCAAAAAACTGAGCTTCATCAATGGCTACTACATCACAATTGGAAGCCAACAGAAGAATTTCATTAGGATTTTCTACTGATGTACTGCGGATTTTATTCTGATTATGAGATACTACATCCTCTTCAGAATATCGTATATCCATTTTTGGTTTAAAAATTTCCACATTCTGTCCTGCCATTTCCGCTCTTCGCAATCTGCGGATCAGTTCCTCGGTTTTACCCGAAAACATAGAGCCACAAATCACTTCCATCCAACCACTTTGTTTGGAATGATTAATTGTATTTTCTAAAAACATTTGTTAAATTAGCCGTATATTTTTAACATCAAAAGTAAGCAATTTTAATAAGAATCTTATTATGCAGAATATCCAAGATTTAAAGGAAAAGATTTTTTTTGAGTCCATGAATATCATTGATAATCTGGACAAAATAAGCAACGTAGACGAATTACTTTCCAAGCAAGATCTTGTAGATGAGCTTGCTAACAGGATTTCTTTTTTGAAACTGCTGGAAAAGAATATTGAATATTTTGTTACAGATCATCCGGAGCAGTCTCCGAACAATGAGTACATCTCTTTTGCATCCGGAGAAACGGAACATTATGATAAAGGAAATGAAGTAACAGAAGAGGAAGCTATTTTCAATAATGAGCTGAACGAAATTGATGAGAATGAAATTTTCTCAACCGGTTCTGAAGAAGAGGAAGCTGCTTTCAATAATCAGCTGAATGAAATTGTTGAAAATGAATTCCATGAAAATATTGTGAGCTTTGTGGAAGAAGGTTACGAAGAAAAAACACTGGAAAACACTCAGGAACAGGCTTCTGGTCATGAAACTTTAGAAGAGGAAGCCGTTTTCAATAATCAGTTGAACGAAATTGATGAAAATGAAATTTCAGAAGAGCAGAGAGCTGTTCTGAGCTTTGTAGATGAAGAAAAAATTCTTGCTGATTCTACACCAGATTCTGATGAAGATCTCAATGAAGACCTGTTTCATGATGAAGTGACTGAGGAAGAAGCCATTTTCAACAACCAGCTGAATGAAATGGATGAGCAGGAAGAGGAAAACATTGAGCAAGAATCAAAAAAAGAAACTGATTTTGCCGGGGTAAACGATGCTAAAGTTCCTGTGACAGAGATTATTCCAAGTATTTTTGATACAGAAACTCTGGAAGATGAAATACTTATCGAAGAAAACGAAGAGCAGTTTGTTGCTTCAAATGTTTCTATTGAACAGGGTGAATTGGCCACAGAAACTTCGAATGTGGAAAATATACTGAGCGAGATAAAAAATGATCATTCAGTAGAAGAGACAAAAGAGGAAAGCATCCTTGCTGAAGTCTATGACAGAAGAAAAATCGTTGAGATCGATAAACCTTCTGCCGAAGAAACAGAAAAACATCCTTCTGATGAAAGCTTTGAAAATTTAGAAGCGTATCACCAGGAGAAAAAAATAAAATTAGCCAATATCAAAGGAATGAAGGCTGTTCAGTCACTTTTTGATGACGATCCTTTGGAAAGAGAATTTCCTAACGAAAAAGAACATGTGGCAGAGAAAGAAGATAGCGGAAGTATTCTGAAGTCTAATATTCCTACCAACTTTATGGAAGCAGACAAACAGAAACCGGAATTTAAACTGGATCTGAATGACAGAATTGCTTTTTCAAAAATGCTCTTTGAAGGAAGTCAGACAGATCTGAATGATACGGTATTTCAGCTGAACCAGTTCAAAACACTGGAAGAAGCCAAAGAATATCTTAGTGATCTGTATTACGAAAGAAAATGGAATAAAGTGGATGAATATGCTCAGAGACTTTGGATATTGGTGGAAAATAAATTCTTATAATTTTGAGCGGAATCTTATATTTTGTTCCCACACCTGTTGGGAATCTGGAAGATATGACTTTCAGGGCGGTAAATGTCCTTAAAGAAGTTGATTATATTTTATGTGAAGACACCAGAACTTCCGGAATACTTTTAAAACATTTTGAAATCTCAAAGCCTTTAAAATCTTATCATTTACATAATGAACACCAGGCAACGGAGAAAGTAATTACAGACCTTAAAAACGGTCAGAATATCGCTATTATTACCGATGCGGGAACTCCCGGTATTTCGGATCCGGGATATTTGCTGGCAAAAGCAGGAGCAGACAATAATATTGATATGATCTGCCTTCCCGGAGCAACAGCTCTCATTCCTGCACTTGTAGTTTCAGGACTTCCCAATAATGAATTTTTATTTGCGGGTTTTTTACCACAGAAAAAAGGCAGACAGACAAAGCTTAAGCAGCTTGCTGAAGAAAAAAAGACCATCGTTCTTTACGAAAGTCCCCATAAAATCAATACAACGCTGGAGCAGATAAAAGAATTCTTCGGAGAGGAAACTAAAGTAAGCTTAAGTCGTGAGATCTCTAAAAAATTTGAGGAAACCAAACGGGGAACAATCAATGAATTAATTGAATTTTCCAAGAGTAAAACATTAAAAGGAGAGATCGTTCTTATTGTCAACAATTCTATTTAATTTTTCTTGAAAAAATTAGTCTTTGTATTATGTTCTGTAGTCTGTACAGCACAGACCAACCAATATATGAAAGTGATCCTGTCAAAAAAGACAGGGAAGGAGGTGACTTCCTATTCAGACGGATATGGAACGGTTTACGATTCGGGTTCTAAAAAGCAGGGAATCATAGACTCTTTAGGAACCATTACCTTTGAATCTCCTTACAGAGGAGGAATTTTACATATTTTTAAAAACAGATTTATTCTTTATTCTGAAGATGGCAATAATAGAAAATCAGCCATTATTAACGAAAAAGGGAAGGAATTCATTGCTTTGGATGATCAGGAATTCAATACACCCTGGTGGAGCAAAGACCGTATTATTTCTTCGAAACAGGATAAAGAAGCCGTCTATGATTATAATGGGAAAGAAATTATTCCTTATGCTGAAAAAATCCGTTTTTCGGGAAAGAACAGATTCTTTGTTTTAAAAGATAAAAAATGGTTTCTGTATGACCTTGACGGAAAACAGCTCAGCAGCCGCGAATTTAAAGAAGATTACAGCTTTGAATATGGCAAAGCACTGATCATTAATGAAGAAAATGAGAGTGAAATCATAGGAAATAACGGTCAGACCCTGCATAAATTTTCAAAACAGGTGGTAGATATCAATGCATATCCTTATCTGATTACTAAAAATAAAAGTACAGGAAAATATGGTTTGATAGATGCAGAAGAAAATACAATTGCAGAGGAAATCTTTAATGATATCACACCGGAATACTTTGGCAGAAAAGAATACATCTACCTCATAAAAAATGGAAAAACAACGGTATTCAATAAAAAAGATAAGAAGCTGTATTCCCAGACTTTTAAATATGTAAATCCTTTATTGAGTAATTTCTTCAGTGTTTATAACGATAAAGTAAAAAAATCCGGAATTGTTGATCTGGAAGGGAATATTATTTTTCCTCTGGAATACGATTTTATTAAGGCTTTTAGCATTTCCGGAAAAGATTTTATCTATCTTAAAAAAGGAACTGAAGAACAATTCCTGGATAAGGATATTAAAAATATTGTTGGAGAAGGAGTACAGATTTTAGGCTTTTATCCGGACAATCTTATTATTGGAAAACAGGATCGTTACTATAGGTTTTCTGTGAAGGATGGCTCAACGGCAGAGCTGAAGAATATCAGTGAAATCAGAAATGAAGACGTTGAATATTTTAATCCGCTTAATCAGTATTCAAAACCATTGGTATGTAAAAATACAAACAATTTATATGGTATTCTGGATGGGAAAGGAACGGAAATTGTTCCCTTTATTTACGAAGATATCATTACATTCGGGAATGCTGAGAACGAAATTGTGGTAAAGAAAGAAGGAAAATTCGGAGTTTCAAACTTTCAGAATGAGCCTTTGAAGGAGATTATTTATGATAAATATTTCTGGCAGAAAGAAGTACTGAAGCTGGATAGAAGCAAAAAAACAGACTTTATTTATTTCACGAGATTTAAAAATAATCCTGTTCAGCTTTGATAAAAATCTAAATAATTATCAAAATAATCCAGTATTTTAACAATTTAAATGGGTTGAATAACAATTTATAATATCTTTGCAAACCGTTTAATTCCGGATAGGAATTGTAAAAATTATAAGTGTCAGCTGTCACAAGCTGAATGAGTTAAAAGAAAATAATTATCAATAGATATGAAAATATTAGAAGGAAAAGTAGCACTAATTACCGGAGCTACAAGAGGAATCGGTAAAGGTATCGCTGAAATGTTTGCTCAGCAAGGGGCAAAAGTAGCATTTACCTACGCTGGCTCTGTAGACAAAGCAAAAGAATTAGAAGCAGCTTTAAGTTCTGTAACCCAAATTAAGGGATATCAGTCTGACGCATCAGATTATGATGCTGCCCAGAAATTGGTGGAAGATGTGATGGCAGAGTTCGGGCAGATTGATATTTTAATAAACAATGCAGGGATTACAAAAGATAACCTGTTATTGAGAATGTCCAAAGAAGATTGGGATAAAGTAATCAAAGTAAATTTAGATTCAGTTTTTAATCTTACCAAAGCGGTAATCAAACCGATGATGAAGGCCAGATCTGGATCTATCATCAATATGACTTCTGTAGTAGGAGTGAAAGGAAATGCCGGACAAGCCAACTATGCAGCTTCTAAAGCAGGTGTAATAGGATTTACAAAATCTGTGGCACTGGAATTAGGATCAAGAAATATCAGATGTAATGCTATTGCTCCAGGATTTATTGAAACTGAAATGACAGCCGTTCTGGATGAAAAAACGGTTCAGGGATGGAGAGAGGAAATTCCAATGAAAAGAGGAGGGCAACCTGCAGATATCGCAAATGCATGTGTATTCCTGGGCAGCGAAATGTCAGCTTACATTACCGGACAAACGTTAAATGTTGACGGTGGAATGTTAACTTAGAAAATGAAAAAAGTACAGAATATAGTATTATTCTTGTCGATTTTAATAGGCGTCGGTCTGGCATACATTAGTTTTTTTAATGTATATCAGACCGATGATTATTTCTGGTCCTATACAACCAGAAAAGCAGGATTGCTGCAAAGTTTTATAGATACCTATACAACATGGGGCGGAAGGTATTTCGGGTATTCAATTAATATGTTTAATCCAGTCTTTTACGACAGCAATACGATTCTCCCGAAAATATATCCTGTTTTCTTACTACTTTCCTTTATTGGAATTTCAGCATTAAATTTTAAAGAATATTTCAACTATTCTCTGAAAGAATCCCTCAAAAAAGGATTTCTTCTGTTTTTCTTTTATACAGTGCTTCTTGTAAGCTTACCAGAACATTACTTCTGGATCACAGGTTCCAATGTCTATTTCGTTCCTGTTATTTTATCCGGGATCTTACTTTATTTTTTCAAAAAATATCAGGATACAAAACAGAAAATATGGTTTTACCTTTCAGTTTTGTTTATCATCATTCTGATGGGTTCTAATGAAATTCTGGCATTGATTCTTGAAGGCCTCCTGTTAGTATCTTATTATCAGAAACGGAATAAAGAAAGCCTGTTTCTGGTACTGTTAGGAACCGTTTTTTTGCTAGCATGTTTTCTTGCACCAGGAAATTTCAACAGAATGGGAGAGGTAGAAAGAGGAATTGTAAAATGGCTGAAAAGAATTGCTCTTTTTGGTGCTGATACATTCTATGTAGGATTAAAAGTTATTGCAGTACTTCCATTATTTATTAAAGTTTTTGAAGAAGAACTCAAAAAGATCACTGCCCAAATTACATTGAAAAAAGCAGTTCTATTTTGGTCTGTTTCATTGATTCCCTTGTTATTTACGAGCTATATTCTCACCTCTATTGCAAGACAGTTTGAAAGTATACTCTTTTATTTTTTGCTTACTTTTTCTCTGTTAGTATATTTTAAATTTGAAAAAATTAAAAAATTCTGGTGGATTTCTCTGTTCATTATTTTTCTTCCTGAACTTAAAATTTTCCCGGAAAAATATGATTATTTTAATATTGATTTTAATGGTGAAAATATTATGATGGAACTTGTGACTACAGATTTGAAAGAATATGAGAGAGAAATGAACGAAAGAGTAGATATTATCAAAAACTCTCCTCAAGACTCTGTTGTAGTAGATAAAATAAAAGAGATTCCGAGAATTTTATATTTCGATGAAATGGCTTCAGAAAAAGAACAGGAAACCTATGTAAATGATCAGCTCCAAAAATACTTTAACAAAAAATATATCAGAACAAAAGAATAAAATAAAGGCTTTAGATAATAATTCTAAAGCCTTTATTATGTTTTTATTTTTAGTCTTTAAAAACCTGATTTTCCTGTTCCTGAACACGGATAAAAGTGGTTCTCTTGGAAAGCTCTTTAAGTTTTGAAGCGCCTACATAAGTACAGGTAGACCGTACACCTCCCAAAATATCTTTTACGGTGTCTGCTACAGGACCTTTATACGCGGCTTTCACAGTTTTGCCTTCAGAGGAACGGTATTCTGCTACACCTCCGGAATGCTTATCCATTGCAGTTTTGGAACTCATCCCATAGAAAAGACGGTATTTTTTCCCATTTTCTTCAATCATTTCTCCACCGCTTTCATCATGACCGGCAAACATTCCACCCAGCATTACGAAATCTGCGCCGCCTCCAAAAGCTTTTGCAACATCGCCGGGAACTTTACATCCGCCATCAGCGATGATATGTCCGCCTAAACCATGGGCAGCATCAGCACATTCAATAATAGCAGAAAGCTGAGGATATCCTACTCCTGTTTTTACTCTGGTAGTACAAACTGATCCAGGGCCAATTCCTACCTTTATGATATCGGCACCTACAAGAAGCAGCTCTTCTACCATTTCTCCGGTAACGACATTTCCAGCGATAATGATTTTATCCGGAAAATTAGCTCTTGCCTTCTTCACAAATCCAACGAAATGCTCAGAATAACCATTGGCTACATCAATGCAGAGAAATTCAATTTTTGGATGCTTTTCAAGGATTAGTCTTATTTTTTCTTCATCGGCTTTTCCTGTTCCTGTGCTTAAGGCAATATATTGATAAATACTTTCAGGCTGACTCTGTAGAAACTGATCCCATTGCTCGGGGGTGTAATGTTTGTGAACAGCTGTGATAATTTTTTCTTTTGCCAGCTCTACAGCCATTTCAAAAGTTCCTACGGTATCCATATTGGCGGCAATTACCGGAACACCTGTCCATTTTTTCTTAGTATGTTTAAAGGTAAACTCTCTTTGTAAATCAACTTCTGACCTGGATTTTAAAGTAGAACGCTTAGGGCGGAACATTACATCCTTGAACCCCAGTTTTATGTCATATTCTATACGCATTTTGTAATTATTTGTCAGAATAAAGGTAGTGAATAATCTGAAATAGTGTATTTTTGAAATAATGGATTTTCCTGTAACATTTCATATTTTCGGCAAAACAATTCTTGCACATCCACTTTTTGAGGCTGGAGGTATGTTTTTGGGTATGAGATATTATTTTTATTTGAAACGCAAGTCCAAAGAAAAACTTTCTTTCAACACCTCGGCTGCAGTTTTAATAGGGGCTACTGCTGGTGCTCTGATAGGTTCCAAGCTGATTGGTAATCTTGAAAACCCTTATACCTTATTTGAGAATTTTACAATCAAAAAGTTTTGGTCAAACAATACCATTGTCGGAGGCCTGGCCTTTGGATTATTGGGAGTAGAGCTGGCAAAGAAGATAGTGCATCATAAAGAAAGCACAGGAGATCTTATTGTTTTTCCTCTGATATTTGCTATTATTATAGGTAGAATAGGGTGTTTTCTCACTGGTATTTATGAAGAAACATATGGCATCCCTACTGATTCTGTTTTTGGAATGCATTTAGGAGACCAATACCTCAGGCATCCAGTTGCTTTGTATGAAATAGCTTTTTTAATTCTTCTGTGGGTGGGGTTAAAATATATTCAAAATCATAAGAAATACCCTTCCGGTTTTATTTTTCAGCTGTTTATGGTCAGCTATTTTACGTTTAGATTCTTTTTAGATTTTATAAAACCAAGGGCAGAGATCATGGGAAATATGGGTACAATTCAAATGGTCTGTATTTGCGTAATTATTTACTACATTTATAAAATCAAAAATACCAAGCCTTTATATTTAAAATATTCAAGATGAAAACTTTAACTATTTTAGAAGTCGGCAATCTGGCAGGTTTAGTCGTAATTATCGTTGGTGCAATTATTTTGGTTGCACTGGTTATTTCCCTTATTATCACTGTTATAACAAAACTTATTTACGAAAGAAAGGGAGACCGGAAATTTACCAAGAAACAATTTATTCAGACAATGCTTATATCCCTTCTGATCTGTGGATTGATCAGTGGTTATATTTGCGGAGGACTTTAAAAATTTTGCTATGCCAGTAAGAAATTATACCTATTACGATTATACAATCAGTCTTTGCCCGGAATGTCTTAAAAGGGTGGGCGCCAAGATCATTATTGAGGATGAAACTGTTTTTATGACCAAAAGATGCCCTGATCATGGTTTTTTTAAAACAAAAATAGCTTCAGATGTGCATTATTATAAAAACATCAGAAACTATAATAAAGCTTCTGAAATACCTTTACATTTCGGAACCGATGTAGAATATGGCTGCCCTTATGATTGTGGACTATGCGTAGATCATGAACAGCATAGCTGTCTTTCTATTGTAGAAGTTACAGATCGTTGTAATCTGACTTGTCCCACATGTTATGCGATGTCCTCTCCACATTATGGAAGTCATAGGAGTCTGGAGGAAATAGAGGCTATGTTTGATGTTATTGTAAAAAATGAAGGTGAACCGGATGTAGTGCAAATCAGTGGAGGAGAACCTACAATTCATCCGGAGTTTTTCAAAATCATGGATATTGCCAAGTCAAAACCAATCAAACATCTGATGCTGAATACCAACGGAATCAGAATTGCCAATGATCCGGGATTTGCTGAAAGATTGGCAACTTATGCCCCGGAGTTTGAAATATATCTTCAGTTTGATTCATTTAAACCTGAAGTACTGCAAGATTTCAGAGGAAAGGATCTTACTGCAGTCAGAATGAAAGCACTGGAAAAACTTAATGAGCTTAATCTTTCTACTACATTGGTTATTGTCCTTCAAAAAGACAAAAATATTGATGAAATAGGAAAAATTATAGAATTTGCCTTGAAGCAGAAATGTGTTAGAGGAATTACCTTCCAACCCGTTGAAATTGCTGGAAGAAACAGGGAAGATTCTGCCCATGAAAAGATTACTCTAACTGAGGTAAGACAGGAAATAATCAATCAGTTTCCGCTATTAAATTCTGATGATATTATTCCGGTACCATGTAATCCGGATGCTCTGGCTATGGGTTATATATTAAAACTTCAGGACGAAACGATTCCTTTAACCAGATATATCAATCCTGCAGATCTTCTGAATAATGAATCAAGAAATACTATTGTTTACGAACAGGATAAGGGATTACATATGCAACTGCTGGATATATTCAGTACGGGGATTTCTGTAGATAAAGTTCAGCCCAAGGTAAATCAGTTACTATGTTGTCTACCCGAAGTTTGTGCGCCGGATCTTGATTATGATAACCTGTTTAGAATAATCATTATGAATTTTATGGATGCACATGATTTTGATGTAAGAGCAGTGAAAAAATCATGCGTACACATTGTCAATAAAGACCTGAAGTTAATACCCTTTGAAACAATGAATCTTTTCTATAGAGATGAAAAAAAGGCTTATCTTGAAGAACTCAGAAAAGAAGATAAAGTATTATTTTGAACAGTATAAAAATAAAGCGTGAAATTAATTTCACGCTTTTATTATCATTAATTTCCGGGTTTATTTTACTTCTTTAACGCTTTCAAAAGTCATCACTTCTTCCAGTGTTTTCATGTATTCGTATGCCGTAAGGTCAAACTTTACCGGAACAATGGAAATATATCCGTTAGCCAAAGCTGTCTCATCAGCATCTTCGGAATCATCCATATTGTTGAAATAACCGGTCAGCCAGTAATATTTTTTACCGTGCGGGTTTATTCTTTCATCAAAGCTTTCTTCCCATTTTGCATGAGCCTGTTTACACACTTTTACACCTTTTATTTCTTCAGCCGGAAGTTTAGGAATATTCACATTCAGGACAATACCTTTTGGCATTGGGTTTTCCAGGGTTCTTCTTACGATATTCTGGATAAATTCTTTAGCCTGGGTAAAATCAGCTTCCCAGCTGAAGTCCAGTAATGAGAATCCTATCGCAGGAATTCCTTCTACACCTGCTTCTACAGCAGCGGACATTGTTCCCGAATAGATCACATTAATAGAAGAATTTGCTCCGTGATTGATTCCTGAAACTACAATATCAGGTCTTCTTTTCAGAATTTTATCAAGAGCCATTTTTACACAGTCTACAGGAGTTCCGCTGCAAGAAAAATCAGTCTGCGGACCATCCAGAGTAACTTCTTCGTAGCTTAGCGTAGAATTAATGGTAATAGCGTGGCCTTTTCCACTTTGAGGAGAGTTGGGGGCTACAACAACTACTTCTCCGATTTCATTCATAAAACTGATAAGATTTCTGATACCAGGAGCTGTAATTCCATCATCATTAGTAACCAGAATAAGTGGTCTTTCCATAAATTATCTTTAATATTTTTTATTCAAATAGAGTGAATTTGTTCATTTAAGAATTGAACAAATAGATTTTCAACACATCAAATGTAGGTAAAAATAAGACGTGATAAAACAGCTGTTTTATTATTAATTGTTGTGAATTCAGAATAGAGATTGCCCTATTTTAATTAAAAAATGAGGCTGTGAGCAGGAAAAAAGAAAAGTTTAAAGTTTAGAAAATAAATTAAGAATGAAGAAAAATTAATACATTGATTTGATCTCACATTCTCAAATATTAATTCCTGTTTCATTAATGGCCTCAGTACTTTACAGGTGCTTTTTCAGAAAGAATCTTATACTTCATCTGAAAAGCACCTGCTAAGCCTGATGGTTGTTCAATTTAAGTGGTTGTACAAAATAATAAACTAATCAAGAGGTTTTCTGCCTGTAATGATGTTATAAAGAATAACAATAATGGCAATGACCAGCAGAATGTGAATCAAATAACCCGTGCTGATGCCTGGGACTATTCCTAACATTCCTAAAAGCCAAACAACGATGCAGATGACTGCAATTAACCATAATAAACTTCTCATGACTTTACATTTTAAAGTTATTTGGTTAAATATCAGCATATTTTATGCCTTTATGGATGAAAATTGATTTTTGTGGTATCTGTTTTTAATTTCCAATGAGAAATACATGTTGCGGCCATTCCCTGAAAATGGAACGATAATTATTTCATTTTGGAGCTAAACTGCCTGATAATAGGAAATGGCTAACACTGTTATTATTATTTGCAGATCTATTTAATAAAAATGTTCAAAACTATCTGATAATTGCAAATAAGGTATTAAATTTGATCATTTGTAACAGTACCAAACTTACTGCTACTAATTATTATACTTATTTTAAAAAAATTAATAAATAAAGACAGTTTATGTGGAAAAATTTCAAACTGAATAAATTTTTACTTCTTATTCCATTAACCAGTCTAATGTTTTGTTTCAACTCGCCAAAGAATGACGATGAAAAGATGCAGACGATTATGGTGAGCGTAAAAAACACACTTTCTTATCTGCATTATAGCCCCAAGTCTATCAATGATGCCTATTCGAAGGACGTTTATAAGCATTATTTCGAATTGGTAGATCCTGCGAAAAGATATTTCCTGCAATCTGACATGGATGAATTCAACAAGCATGAGACAAAGCTTGACGATTATATCAGCCAGGGTGACCTTACATTCTACAAGCTTACGATTGACAGGCTATACCAGAGAGTGGATGAGATCGATAAAATAACACAGGATATTTTCAATAAGCCAATCAATCTTCAGGAAGATGAAACGCTTACTCTTGAGCCGAAACTCAAAAAGGTACCTTCCAACAAGCAGGAACAGTATAATGAGTGGAAAAAATTCATCAAGTACAATATCCTTCAGGAAGTAGAGTCGATGAACAGCAAAGAAGAAGCTCAGAAAGAAAAGAAAGACTCTGTTCAGAAATACAAGCTGAAAGATACGATCAAGTTTAAGCCTCTTACTCAGGATGAAAAGATCAAAAAAGCGACTGATGAAGTAAAAGATCTTGTAAAAGATACCTTTACCCGATTCAAAAAGAGAAAGAAAATGGATTGGTTTACCGTGTATATGAATGCCTATACAGAAGTATTTGATCCACATACCAACTATTATTCTCCAAAAGATAAAGAAGATTTTGATACTCAGTTTACCGGAAAAGTAATCGGTATCGGAGCATTGATTCAGGAGAAAAAAGGAAATCTTTACTTAGGAGCTCTTACCATTGGTGCACCGGCATGGAAGTCTAAGCAGCTTTCTGAGGGTGATAAAATTCTGAAAGTAAGGTCTAAACCGAAAGACGATGCTGTAAATGTAGTAGGAATGCTTTCTGATGAAGCTGTAAGACTGATCAGAGGAGAGAAAGGAACTCCGGTAACACTAACGGTTCAGAAAAAAGACGGTACCATCAAAGACGTAACAATGATTCGTGAAGAAGTAGCTATTGAAGACACTTTTGCAAGAAGTATCGTAGTGAACACTCCAAACGGAAAGAAATATGGTTTCATCAACCTTCCAAGTTTTAATGCTGATTTTGAAAATGCTAAAGGAAGAAATGCTTCTGATGATATTAAAAATGAGATCATTAAACTGAAAGAACAGAATATCCAGGGAATTATTCTTGACCTTAGAAATAATGGAGGAGGTTCTTTAACTGAAGTAGGGGATATTATGGGTCTTTTCATGGAAGCTGGACCTTATGTTCAGGTGAAAGACGGAAACGGGAAAATACAGACTCTTAAGAATAAAAATGAAACTCCTATCTGGACAGGTCCATTGGTGATTATGCAAAACGAGCTTTCTGCTTCGGCTTCAGAAATCCTTGCAGGAGTAATGCAGGATTATGGAAGAGCAATGATTATCGGATCTCCGCAGTCTTTCGGGAAAGGAACCGTTCAGACTTTTGTTGATCTGAACAGATTCCTGAATACAGAAGATGATTTCGGATCTTTAAAACTGACTATCCAGAAGTTCTACAGAATTACCGGAGAATCTACACAGAGAAAAGGTATCGTTTCTGATATCCAGATGAAAGACTTCTTTACCTATGCTGAAGTAGGAGAGCGATATGATGATTATGCATTGGCATGGGATAAAATTCCGCCTACGAAATTCCAGAAGCTTAACTATTTCAACATTCAGGCGCTGGAAAAAGCAAGTGCAGACAGAATGGCTAAAAACAGCAATTATCAGTTGTTATTAGAGTCTGCCCAGTGGAGAGAACAATTGGACAAAGAAGAAAATATCACTTTGAATATCACTAAGTTCAATGAACTAATGAAGAACAGAAAATCTCAGATTGAAAAGTTCAAAGCTTTAACTAAATTTGAGAACGGACTTCAGTTCATGATGTATCCAAGTGAAGTTGAAAGAGAGAAAAAAGACGAAGCTTTCAAAAAGAAATCTGAAATGTGGATCAAAAATCTGAAAAAAGATCTTTATCTGCAGGAAGCAATGAATATTGTATCAGATATGGGAGCGAAATCCTAAACATAAAAAACCCGCTAATGAAAATTAGCGGGTTTTTTTATTGAGTAAAAAGGCTTACTTAATTTCTACACATCCCACTCTTCCTCCTGCATTTCCAGTAGGCTGAGTATGGAAATCATCTGCAGCAGCATGTACAATAAGACCTTTGCCGATGATGTTTTTAGACTCATCAGTACAGCCCAGACACCATTTGTCTGTCTTGAAAGTCAGTGTTGCCGTTCCGCCCTCATCAGCAACCAGATTTCCTATATCTCCCATATGGAAATGTTCAGCACCCCATTTACCGTGATCATTTTTGGAAGGATTCCAGTGACCACCAGTAGAGGTTCCGTCTGCAGCAGAACAATCTCCTTTTTCATGAATGTGTACTGCATGGATTCCGGGAGTAAGGTTTGTTACATTCAGTTTCATGATCACGTCATTTCCCTGCTGGGTAAACTTTGCCGTTCCTCCTGTTTGTGTTCCGCTTTTGGCATTTACAGAATACATTTTTGTTGTTCCGCATGAAGCTGCTAAAAATGCAAATCCTGCCAATAATGCTAATGTTTGTACTTTCATTTTTTAAATGATTTAAAGTGATTTTATCCCTAAAATTATAAAAGATTTTCCAAAGCGCTTTATGATTCCAGTCTTTTTTTCAAAAGATACGGCGCAGTACAGCCGAAATCCAATAGGTTTTGGCCTCAGATTCTGCAGCTTTGTCAAGAATATTGCTTGCTTTAAAAAGAGATGAAAAAAGCTTATTTTTAACGGAGAAAGTAATTAATCTCTAACATCAAAAGAAGGAAGAAATAGAAAAAATGATTATTCTATATACATTTATCAGCGAAGAAAAACACCAGTCTCTTCTTGACCGGTATCTGCCTGTTTTTTCTGATGATATGAAAAGAGATATTCTGAGATACAGAAGATGGCAGGATGCACAGCTTTCTTTGCTGGGGAAGTTACTTTTACGGCATGGATTAAGAACTTTTTATAATATTCCGGAGGTGGAAATAGGTATTCTTCCCAACAAAAAGCCTTATTTGAAAGGACATAACCTTCATTTTAATATATCGCATTCCAAGGACCTTGTTGCCTGTGTCATTGCAGAATATCCTTTGGGAATAGATGTAGAATACAATGATCCGAAGGTCAGTTACCGGGATTTTATATTTCAGATGACTCCTAATGAGATGCAGGAAATTCAGGATGGCATGGATAAAATGAAAGGATTCTTCACCTATTGGACGAGAAAAGAAGCTGCTATAAAAGCACATGGAGGTGGGATGATACTTCCCTTAGATTCTTTTGAAGTAACTAATGGGGAGTGTGTTATTGAAGATGAGAAGTTCTTTATAAAAGAGATTTTTATTCACAAAGACTATCATAGCTATATGGCTTCTTCAGATCCAAAAATTAAAAATGTAGTCCCTCTTTTCAAACATTTTGAAGGAGATATCCTATAGTAAAAGCGGGTTCTTTATCTTTATTATAGCAATAAAAGACAACAGAATTCTGCCCCGGAAAAATATCTTTGTAAACTAACAACTTTGAATTGGAAGAATATAAAAAACGAATTGTAAAAACAATTCAATACATTGATAATCATATTGATTCGGATTTGTCTCTGGAGAAAGTTTCAGAGATAAGCGCTTATTCGCCTTTTCATTTCCACAGAATATTTAAGCTTGTCACCGGAGAGACTCTTCAGAGCTATATTATCAGGAAGAAAATAGAAAAAAGCGCCCTTCATCTGGCAATGCATAAAAATATGGAGATCAAAGAGATCTACTGGAATCTTGGATTTTCAAACCACTCAGCTTTCTGCAAAACATTCAAAAAATATTATGGTGTGCCCCCTACAGAATTCCGCAGGTCGGCTCCTGAAAAATTTCACAAGATTTTACAAACACATAGCAAGAACGGACAAATTGATACGGTTTTCAGCCAATACATTTGCAATATTGAAAACCTGTTAAATTGGACCAACATGAATTTAAAAATCGAAGTAAAAGAAATGCCAGAAATGAATCTGGCGTCTGTAATGAGCCTTGGAATTGCAAATGTGGAATCTTCTTTCAACGTATTAATAGATTGGGCGATAAAGAAGAATCTTTTTCCGCGGGAAAATGTGAAAATGATCGCTATATATCATGACAGCTGTAAGATTACCCCTCTTGACAAAGTAAGAATTCATGCCTGCATGCTCCTGGATGAAAAACTGAGGCAGCAGGAGGGCGAAGTATTTGCCGAAACTTTAGATGCGGGCAAATACATTGTAGGAAGTGGCGAAGTTACTTTGGATGACTTCGAGCAATGCTGGGTTTCTTTGTTTTTATGGATGAATGAAAACAAGTATACCACCAGAAAAACCTTTCCTTACGAAATCTATCACTCCAACTTTAAAGAACATCCGGAAGGAAAAATGATCGTTGATTTTTGTATTCCGATTCATTAATTTCCCATTCGGTAACAAAAGAATGCCTTTCGGTAACAATTTTTTTACGGGAAGGCATTTCTCATCCTATTTTTGACCCAGAAAACAATAAAAATGAAAACGCAAGGACAAAACATACTGCTTCTTATTTTCCTGATCGCTTCCATAATGGGATATTCGCAGGTGAAGATCTCAGGAAAAGTTTCCTTTAAAAACAAAGGGGTAAGTGAAGTAAACGTCACTCTGAAAGATACCTATGACGGGACAACCACAGATGCCCAAGGTAATTTTTCTTTTGAAACTTCAGAAAAAGGAGAGCATAAAATAACATTTACCCATCCGAAATATGAGAATATAGAAAGAACAGTTTCTATTGAAAATCAGGAAATTTCTTTGATTGTTGACCTTAAAGAACAGATCAGTGAGATTGATGCAGTAGTAGTTTCTGCGGGATCCATTGAAGCAAGTGATAAGAAAAGAGCAACAGCACTGCTTTCTCCAATAGATATTTACACCACAGCAGGAGCTGACGGGCAGATTTCTTCAGCTTTAACCTACCTTCCGGGAGTGCAGAAAGTAGGTGGAACAGAAGGTCTTTTTATCAGAGGTGGTACAGGAACGGAATCTAAAATTTTTATGGATGGAAGTCTTATCAATAATTATTTTTCAAATTCTGTTCCGGGAATTGCAGGAAGAGATCAGTTCAATACCTCACTTTTCAAAGGGAATATATTTTCAAGCGGCGGATATTCTGCATTATACGGACAGGCTCTTTCAGGAGCTTTGATGCTGGAAAGTGTTGATCTTCCGGATGAAAGTTCTTACAGCTTAGGTGTTTCACCTATTTTCCTGAGTGCCGGATTTCAGAAGCTTGGAGACAATAAAAACTATTCCTACGGCGCTACAGCAGGATATTCTATTTTAAGTCTGATGCAGAAAGTCTTTAATTTTAATACAGATTTTGTTGAAGCACCACAGGGTCTTAACGGAGATCTGAATTTCAGATTTAAAACAAAATCAGGGGGCTTTTTCAAATATTATGGGATGTTTAATTCCAATAAAATGGGAGTGAGATCGGAAAGCCTTGAACCCGGATATGATTTCAGTCTGGTAAAGCTTAACGGTAAAAATACATTTCATAATCTTTCCTTTAAACAGAAATTTGGAAAATACCTTCTGAATGTAGGGGGTTCTTACTCTTACAACAGATCTGATCTTCATTTTTCTACAGAAACCAATGATATTGAATCCAACAGAAGCCAGCTTCTTACAGACGGAAATTATTTTAACTTCAAAGCAGTTATTGAAAGAAAGATCAACAAAATCAGCGCTCTGAGAGGAGGATTTGAGTTGAATAATACGGATGAAAATCTGAACTTTGAAGCGGTGCAGAAATATTATAAGGATTTGATATCTTCTGCTTTTCTTGAAACAGATCTGGGATTCAGTAATGCATTGTCAGCGAAAATAGGAGTAAGAGCAGAGCACTCTTCTTTTTTAGGGAAGAATAATATTGCCCCTCGTTTTGCCATTGCTTACCGTCTGGCAAAAGACTGGACCACTTCCTTAGCGTATGGTCTCTTTTATCAGAATCCGGAAAGTAAATATATCAATGGTCCTGCAAATCTTGGTTTCCAGAAGTCTCAGCATTATATTTTTCAGGTTCAGAGAGCTTCGGAAGGAAGAACATTACGTTTTGAAGCGTTTTATAAAAAATATGACCAATTGATTAAAACATTTAATGTTAATCAGGATAAAGAACAGAATCAGCAGACTCAATCCGCATTAAACAACAGTGGATACGGATATGCAAAAGGAGTAGAATTTTTCTGGAGAGACAATAAAAAAACATTTGAGAATATTGATTATTGGATCAGCTACTCATACCTGAATTCTAAAAGAGATTTTCTTAATTATCCGGTTAGCCTGCAGCCAAGTTTTGCCGCGGAACACACCCTTTCTGCAGTGGCAAAAAGATTTATTCCGGAATGGAAGCTTGGAGTAAACTTATCGTATACCTATGCTAAAGGACGTCCTTATTATGATATTGCCTCTACGTTTGAGAACGGGAAAGCAATTAATTATACCAGAAATGAAGGGAGATTAAAAGATTATAATGCTTTGAATTTCAGTATCAATTATCTACCCAATATCGGTAAAAAAGATGCGAAAGCTTTTCCGGTGTTCGTATTGAGTGTCAGCAATATTTTAGGATCAAAGAATGTATATGGCTATAATTTCTCTGCAGACGGATCCAGAAGTTCTGCAATCGTTCCGCCAGTCAATACTTTTGTGTTCATTGGAGCATTTATAAGTTTCGGAGTAGATAAAACGGATGATGCCATCAATAATAATTTATAAAAAACATACCTTAGGGCAAACAAATAGACTAACTTTTAAAATTTGATATCATGAAAAAATACCTTTTAAGCTTTGCTTTAGCTTTTGTGAGCTTAACAGCTTTTGCACAGGCAGATTACGACAAAATAATGACTGAAAAAATCGGAAGAATTGAAGTCTGTAAAACATCGGAAGATTTCCAGACTCTGGCCAATGATTTCCAGAGGATAGGAAGTAAAGAAAGCACAAAATGGCTTCCGGCGTACTATTCGGCATTTTCTTATATCCAGAAAGGAAGAACCTTGATGAGAGACGGAAAAATGCAGGAACTGGATGCTATTGCAGATCAGGCCGAGAAACAACTGTCAATGGCACAGAATCTTGCCGGAGCAGATAATGCAGAAATTCACTTGCTGAGAAAAATGTCCTACTCACTGAGAATGATGGTAAATCCGGCACAGCGTTATATGACAGACGGAGCCAGAGCTGCTGAAGAACTTAATATTGCAGAAAAATTAGAGCCTGCAAATCCAAGAATTGCTCTTATCAAAGCAGAAGACGTTTATTTTACTCCTGAGCAGTACGGAGGAAGCAAAACCAAAGGACTGGAAATGTTCAAAGATGCACAGGCAAAATTTAAGACCTACAAACCTAAAACGGCATTAGATCCTAACTGGGGAAGAGGTGAAGCTGATTATTTTCTAAGCCTTCCGGCAGAAAAAGCGAAATAATACATTCTTTGCTTTACTTATAAATTAACCTTCATTCGTGAAGGTTTTTTTATACCGTTCAGGGAAGAAAATCAGCCCTTCGGTAAGAATTAATTTTTGATACCTTTAATAAAAACTAATTTTGAGTCAAGAAAACAGATCATGAAACGGAAATACTTTACCATATTACTTTGGACGTCATTAGGAACCACATTATTTTTCTTTTTGTTTTTTAATGATGAAAAGACTTTGAATTCTTTTCTGATCACGCTGCTTCTTTCAACCATGTATTCCTTTGTACTGGGGTTTGGAAACGGATTTATCAATGAATTTCTCAACAGAAAATTCCCATGGTCGGAAGCTACCCGAACGAGAGCGGTTTTAAGTATTGTTTCCATTATCATCGGGAACTTTATTCTGGTCTATTTCTGTAATTATATGAACTATGTGGTGATTCAGAAAACGGCTACCATACAAGAGTTTTTTTCTTCAAAGTATGGGGTAACGAATTGGTTTATGATCAATATTGCTCTTTTGATCTCTGCCTTTCTTCATGCTAAAAGCTTTATGGAAGAGCTGAAAAAGACTTCCAGAAAAGAAGTAGTAGAGCAGAAGCTAATCGCGAAATCAGCAAACGCTCAGTTTGAAAGTTTAAAAAATCAGCTGGATCCTCATTTCCTTTTCAATTCTCTGAATGTTTTAAGCTCACTGATTGATGAGAATCCGCGCCAAGCTCAGAAGTTTACCGCTTCAATGTCAAAGATTTACCGTTATGTACTTGAACAGAAAGATAAAGAGCTTGTAACGGTGGAAGATGAAATAGAATTTGCCAGAACATATTGTGACCTTTTGAAAACAAGATTTGAAGACAGTGTAGATTTTACTTTTGAAGTTGCCCGGGAAGATTACCAGAAATATGTTGTTCCGCTGTCTTTACAGCTGCTGCTGGAAAACTGTATCAAACATAATTTCGCTACGTCATCAAAACCTTTGATGATAAGAATTTTTTCAGCGGGAAATATACTTTGTATTGAAAATAACTTACAGGTAAGAGAGCAGATCAAAGAAAGTTCGGGAATTGGTCTTGCCAATATTGTACAGCGTTATTCTCTGCTTACCGATCGAAATGTATTCATAGAAAAGTCAGAGGATCATTTTAAAGTAAAACTTCCGATGCTTTTGAATAAACCGCAAGTTTCCAGTGCAAAACCTGAAGATGATTCTGCTGCGTACAAGCGTGCACAGAAGAGAGTAAAAGAAATGAAAAGCTTTTATATGAATCTTATTTCTTACTGCACTGTATGTTCCTTTTTAATCTTTATCAATCTTTACACCAGCAGCAGAAATCAGTGGTTTTGGTTTCCGGTACTGGGGTGGGGAATTGGGGTTGCTTCCCATGCCTTTCAGGTGTTTGGAGTAGGAGAATCATGGCAGGAAAAGAAGATTCGTGAAATTATGAACAAACAAAAAAAATAAAACGATGGAAAGATTTGACGAAAATGATATTGAATACCAACGTGCCAGAAGAGAGGTAGAACGGTTACGTGGATTTTACGGACATTTATTCGCTTATATCGCAGTGAATGCTATGATCGTTGTATACAACTGTATGAACCTGAAACCCGGTGAAAGTTATTTTCAGTTTAAAAACTTTTTTACAGCCACTTTCTGGGGAATAGGAGTTGCAGCACACGCTGTTACGGTTTTTTTACCCCGTATTAATTTTATCAGGAAATGGGAAGACCATAAGATTAAAGAACTCATGGATAAGCAGAAAAATCATTAAAGGAATTTCCTTTTTTATTCAAACACTTTTAATTTTAAAAACTCATTAAAGATGAACACTTTGTCAACGCTATTCTACATTTCAATGGCCGCCTGGTTTCTTACAGAATTTCTTTACAAAAACATGTTGAAATCCGGTAAAGAAGATCAAAAGAACAAAGATAAATCAACATTGAATATTCTATGGCTTGCCATTCCTTTTTCTATAATGAGTTCGATATTCATATCTTATAACACTCATTTTACGATTGCTGCAGGAATTTGGATTCTTTATCTGGGAGAACTCCTCATTCTTACCGGAATTATTTTCAGATATATGATCATCAGATCCCTGGGAAAATATTTTACCGTAGATGTTACCATCAGACAGGATCATAAAATCAAAAAAGAAGGGTTTTATAAATATCTGAGACATCCTTCTTATGCCTTTTCCCTGCTAACCTCTCTTGGTCTTGGTTTGTATTTGAATAACTGGCTGTCTTTAGTCTTTGCTTTTGTACCTCCGTTTTTAGCCTTCGCCCACAGGATTAAGATCGAAGAACAGGCTTTGGTAGAGCAGTTCGGTGATGAATATATTGAATACAGAAAAAGTACAAAGAAGCTGATCCCGTTTATCTATTAATTACCCGTTTTTACGATTCGGATAGCATAATCTACCATTCGGTAATATAAAATTGATTTGACCCCTTTTCCTGAACTACCTTTGATTCAAGAAAAAAACAAATTAACCTTTTAAAACAAAACATTATGGAAATTTTACCAAATAAAGAGACCATTGCTTACAGAAAAGCATCCAGAAGAGTGAAAGAATTAAAAGAATTTTATGGAAATCTTACTTCTTATTGTATTGTTATTCCATTTCTGGCAATACTGAATCTTATGACCGCTCCCGGATACCTGTGGTTTTTATGGCCGGCGCTGGGCTGGGGAATAGGAATTGCGTTTCATGCAATAAATGTATTCGGAATTGGAAAAAGCTGGGAAGAAAGAAAGATAAAAGAACTGATGGAGAAAGAGGAAAAAGGAAAAATAAAAACATTCTAACAATAATCATAACTAAAAACTTACACGATCATGAATTACGAAACTGCAAGCACAAGAACGAACAACATCAGAAAATTCTATAAAAGCATTTTTATATTTGCAATCTTTGCTGCTCTTATCATTCCGGATGATATTTTTGGCGAAAAGATTATTAATTTTCGATTGTTTGACCGATATACTATCCTTGGGATCTGGGGATTTATTATTCTCATTAAAGCCGTAAAACTGTTTCTTTTTGATTCTGAATGGGAAAGAAATATGATTGAAAAAGAGCTTGAGAAGGAGAAAAAGCCAATAAAATATTAAAATATGCCCGCTTTTATCTAACTTTATTTCCTAAAATCTAAAAACCAAAATTAAAGCTCAATGATCAAAACTGTCATTATAGAAGATGAAAAACCTGCTTCAAGGAAATTAGAACGTATGCTGAGTAATTTTCCTGAAATAGAGATCGTTGCGAAAATAGAATCAGTAGAAGAAGGAGTTGTCTGGTTTTCTGAAAACGAACATCCGCAGCTGATCTTTTCTGATATTGTTTTAGGTGACGGACTGTCCTTTGATATCTTTGAAAAAATTCCAACGAAAGGATTCATCATCTATACCACGGCTTTTGATCAGTATACACTGAAAGCTTTTAAGCTGAACAGTATTGATTATCTTTTAAAACCTATTCTTGATGAAGATCTGGAAGGCGCAGTAGAGAAGTTTAAATCCTTTATTCCTGCCAATGATACGAATGGTTCTCAGGATATCAAACAGCTGATCAGAAAAGAGAAATCTACACTGTCCAGAGTTCTGGTAAAAATCGGGTATAACCTTAAAATTATCCAGACTCAGGAAATAAGCTGTTTTTTCAGTGAGAATAAAATCGTTTATCTTCAGACAGAAGACCGTATCTATCCATCAGATTTTACACTTGATGAGCTGGAAGATGTTCTGGATGAGAAAAAATTTTTCAGAGTAAACAGACAGTTTATTGTAAGCTCAGATTATATTAAAAATATCCATACATCACCTTATTATAAAGTGGATATGGAGTTTCAGCCTGAAGAAGAAATTACAGTAAGCAGAGACCGCGTCAAAGACTTCAAAGATTGGCTGGTCAGTTGATAAAAAAGGAAGAAATTTCCTCATCATACAAAAACAAACACCATGGATCTTATATTATTGATTTTTAAACTGTTCCTTTCCCTCTTTTATGCCTGAAAACAGGAATTGTCAGGAGTTATAAAAGTTACTGGCAGATTGTACAAACTGGTGAAAGGCTTCTGTGACTTCTTTCTTATGCTTATGAGCAAGAGGAAACGGAACCATATGGGAATACTCATACGGGAAATCTTTGATTTCTACTTCTACATTAATGTTCCTGTAGCCTCCACGTAAAGTATTCAACGCTTCTATTGGAGGGGCAACACTATCTTTTTCCAGGACATACGCTTTTATCTGGGACTGAATTTCATGAATTCTTTCTTCTCTTTCCCTTTGAAAATAATTGTAGCGAAGCATTTTTTTGAACCAGCTTTCCTGCGGATGAAGTTCTTCATTCTGATAATGTTTCAAACGGGTATCTGATTTAAAATCAGAACTCAGCAGCTCTGTGAAGACAGACTGCATTTTAATAGTAGCCTGAGTATCCATGATGTATTTGGATATCGGAAACATCCTGTCAATAGTCATTCCTCCACAAAAACAGAAAACTTTAGACCGGGTAAAGTAATGGTTCGGATCTGCCATTTTAATGATCATTGAAAGAAAAGATCCAATAGAATATCCAAATAAATCCAGATCTGCTTCTGGGGAAATCCCTTTTATTTTATTGTTTTTAATCTCTTTTACTACTTCAGTAATATCAGAATAAGTCTGCAGGCCGGACCAGAATATTCTTTGAGGATGTGCTTCCAGCCTTGAGCTTATCGCAGCATTCACATAGGAGAAATTCATATTTTCCGGATATTTTTTCCTCCTGAAACGAACCACTTCCATCATGTGATGACGGTCACTCCAGATAGGTTCTGCACGATCCATATGAAAAGCAATAGGAAACAGAATAACGGCTTTCTGTGTTCTCTGGGCCAGTTCATATGCCCATGGCAGATATTTGTCCCATTTCTTTTCATTCAGGCCATGGAAGAAAAAAATACACCCTTTGACGGTTTCTATATCCGCTCTCTTCAGTATATAATATGTAAACCTTTTATTGCATTCAATATCGAAATCCTTGATGTCCACTGCAGGCTGACCATAAAAAAGATACCCTTTTTCACTGATTTCCAGTAATTGCTGGTGGGTGATGCAATGTTGATGTTCCGAACCATAAAGCAGATCAGAAACCTTCGATTCAAAAGGAACAGCCTCAATAGTTACATTTAATTCCTTTATTTCAACCCTGTCTTTTCCGGAATCAAAATGACTTTTCAAAACTTCATACAATTCATAATATTCCATAGTACGACAATTGAAGGGATTCATATTTAGAACTATCAATTTAGAGAATTATTGCTATAATATGTTGATTTTTAAGAGTTAAATGTATTCTAGGCATAGGAGAAAAAATAAACCCCGGAACAGTCTTATTCCGGGGCAGTAGATATATAAATTGATAAGGATGTTTACTCTTTTGCTTCCGCTTTTTTTCCGTTTTCCTGGATGGTAGCAGCTGTAAAGATGATCATGACAATGCACAAGATAAGATCTGCTTTTTCAGGGTGAAAGATTTCCTGGTAGATATTGTAGCCTACAAGTATTGAGACAAAAAAGATAAGAGCATTGTTAGCGGATGCATATTGGTTTTTAATTGTTGTTTTCATAATGATGTTTTTTATTGTTATTTATCCAGTAAGTATGACAATTCAAAATACGTTACAACAATTTTCAAAATAATAATCAATAATTACATAACTATCTGTAATCAATCCTGTTAGATTCAGTGTCTTCAAGCTGTTTAAGGATGGATTCCGGAATTTCATCGCTGTCAATGGGAAAGCTGATAGAGTCGGAAATAAAGTTTTTTCTGTCTGCTTTTCTGAAGATTTCAAACAAGGCTATCGGCTCCTGATTGAAACTGATACAGGTACTTATAAAGTGGATTTCGTGGAGTTTATAGTCAGGATTCTTAAGTTTTTCTTTAATATCTTTAATTCTTGAAATAAAATGCCGCTGGCGGATAAAAGTGTTGCTGTTCATAATGATAAAAACATAGTCGGAATAAGCTGTTACCTTACCAAAATACTTATGCTGGTCACCACCGCTTCTTTCAATAAAATATTCTCCGGTTGTCTCCGATTTATAAATTTCCATCGCAGAGCGCCATATACGGTCTTCTTTTGCCATTAAAGGATTGTCAGGAAGATTTCTGTTATAAGAGTACCAGCAGCCTACCAGGCGGTCCAGAAGAGCGGTATTCAGATTTACATTATTCATCTCAATCCTGAGATCATTAAAGTTGAAAGACTCTGTAGTGGAATTGATGAAGTCTATATAATTGGAGTAACCCAGAACTTTGACAATTAGACTCAGTTTTGCAAGGTTCGGTCTGCTCAGAACAGCATTTTCATTTTGCCTGAATTTTTTCAGTTTATTGATAATCAGGTGTTCATACAGGTAATTAGTCCCCAGAAGATCTGGTTCTTTTTTAATTTCTTTCTCTGAATGATCATTGATAATGAGCTCATTCAGTTCTGCGCTGATGTAGGACCATTCGGTTTTGGTAACGTCTTCCCAATGGTTTTTCTTTAAAAAATGGCGGCTTAAGAAATTCATCAGTTTTTCAAGATGCAGTATATCTTCCTTTTTCATCTGTTTATTTTTTATGGTCAGATTCGTTTTAGTTTTATAAGACTAATTTAAGATTTTTATCAAGCCAAAAAAGACTTTTGAGAGATTTTTATATTTTAAAATCCATTGATATTTGAATAGAAAACAAAATTTAAAACAATGGAAACAAGAATGTTATTAAAAGATGAATCCCTCTGGAACCGGATACAGGGATTTTCGCTGGATGCTCCCGGCGTTGCTTTCCCTTTTTCAAAAAAACTGGCAAAAGAAGAAAGCTGGAGCCTTGATTTTGCAAAAAAAGCGATAGAAGAATATAAAAAGTTTGTCTATCTCTGCTGTATTCTTCCCAACGGGGCCTCTCCCAGCGAAATAGTGGATAAAGTATGGCATCTGCATCTGATCTACACCCAGAATTATTGGGAAGAATTCTGTCCGAATATTTTAAAAAGACCGCTTCACCATTATCCTTCTAAAGGAGGAAACACAGAAAGAGTGAAGCATGAGAATTGGTTTGAAGATACGATGTCCGGCTACAGGAACATATTTCAGCAGGAAGCACCCGAAGAAATATGGAAAGGGAAAAAGAAAGAATCTAAAGTAAGACGCTGGATGAAAAAGATGGCCTTTTTTTCTCCAATTTTTATTTTATTGCTGCTGTTTTCCTGTACAGAAGGAGGAGGATTCACCGGATTGTTGGTCACGGCAGTGATTTTTGCCATTATTTTTATTTTGGGAACAATAACCTCAATCATAGGAGATGGTGAAATTTCCGATCCTAATAGAAAGGATAAGCAAAGCAATGATGGAGGAGGAGGTGGAAGCTGCGGAGGATCGAGCTGCAGCGGAGGAGGTGGTTGTGGCGGAGGCTGTGGTGGTTGTGGGGGATGTGGAGGATAAAAAATAATCAATATGAAAAAACTAACCATTCACTCAGTTCCTGTTGGAGTAAGCTTTATGTGGTTTATGACAGCATGTCAGACATTGAATCCCATTATTCTTAAAGGGCCGGATTTTCTGAAGTTTTATCTCATTCTGGTTCTCGGATTCTATGCTTCAGTTTTTATTTTAAACTCCTTGAGAGAAACCATTTCGGAGACTACATTTTATTTTACAGGCTTCATTTTTTTACTGGGAATTATAAAACTGGTAAGAGGAATCATGCTGGGAAAACCCGTTGGATTTCTCGTTATGATTTTAATCCTGGAATGTATTGTGGCAGTGTTTCTTATCATGAGCCACGTCAACAAGAAAACAAAGTAATTGTTTCATAAAAACAAACCCGAAACAGAACTGTTCCGGGCTTTATAATAAGGTATAGAGATCAAATCTCTTACTTTTTTTCTTTTATGGGCTGGTAGCCATATTTTCTAACCATAATGGAAGTGATCACCACTAAAATAAGGCTGATTCCGATATTTGAATTCTCAGGATGTACAATTGCCTGATAAAGATTGTAACCGAAAACCGCAGATACAACTGAGATCAGGATATTGTTTACATAAGCATACTGGTTTTTTGTAGTTGTTTTCATAGTAATTTTTTATTGTTATTTACTCAGTAAGTAAGACAACTTAAAAAACGTTACAGAAAACTTTAAAATTATTTCTTCAAAAAACAAACTTATATATTCTCAACCCTGAACTCATCATCCTTTACGCAATCACACCGCTTCCGATAAGTTCATCATCAATATACCATGCAGCAAACTGTCCTTCCGCAATGGCAGACTGAAGTTCATCAAACTCAATATATAATGCATTTTCAAACTGATACAGAATTGCTTTCTGCAAAGCCTGTCTGTATCGGAATCTGGCCATTACTTCCATAGATTCTCCACTCTGAAGTTTCATATCCTCACGTACCCAGTGCAGTTCAGAATTATCTATTTTCAATGCTTTTTTGTGAAGACCAGGGAAATGGCTTCCTTCTCCCACGAAAATGATATTGTTTTCCATCTCTCTGGAGATAATAAAACAGCTTTCCTTGTGCCCGCCTATTCCAAGGCCCCGGCTTTGTCCGATGGTGAAAAACTGGGCTCCCTGATGTTTCCCGATTACTTTTCCGTCAGACTTTTTATAGTTGATTTTTCTGGATAAAAACTCAAGTTCTTCTTCTTTAGAAGCGAATTCTGGTTTTTCTTCCGAAAATAAAGGTGAATCTTTGAAAATTTCTACAATTTCCCCTTCATTGGGCTTCAATTGTTGCTGTAAAAACTGTGGAAGGCTCACCTTCCCGATAAAACATAATCCCTGAGAATCCTTTTTATCTGCTGTTACCAACCCGATCTCCTTTGCGATTTCTCTTACCTGAGGTTTTGTAAGTTCTCCGATAGGGAACAACGCTTTTGAAAGTTGATCCTGGCTTAGCTGGCAAAGGAAATAAGACTGATCTTTATTGTTGTCTTTTCCGGCAAGAAGGTGGAAAATTTCTTTTCCGTTTTCGTCAAAAGTAGAGTTTACTCTTGCATAATGTCCGGTTGCCACCTTATCTGCCCCCAATGACATTGCGGTCTTCATGAAAACATCGAATTTTACTTCTCTGTTACATAATACATCCGGGTTGGGAGTTCTTCCTTTTTCATATTCTGCAAACATATAATCAACGATACGTTCCTTGTAAAGTTCACTCATGTCTATCACCTGAAAAGGAATTCCAAGCTTTTGTGCCACCATAAGGGCATCATTACTGTCCTCAATCCAGGGACATTCATCTTCCAGAGTTACGGAAGCATCGTTCCAGTTTCTCATAAACAAAGCCACCACTTCATGGCCTTGCTGTTGCAGCAAATACGCTGTAACACTAGAATCTACACCTCCGGAGAGGCCTACTACTATTTTCATTGTATTTCAATTTTACGAAACTCTTAACGGGAGTTCTTAGTTTGATGCGGCAAAAATACAACTAAATAAATTCGTAAAAAAACCATAATTTTAAACATTGATAAAAACGATATTAATCGTATTTGCCATTATACCGTACTATAACAAGTGATGGGAGTATACAATATCATCAAAACAAAATATATCTACATATGAAAAAAATTATTATTTCAATGATGCTGATCATCTCGGGGTCAGCGTTTTCCCAGGTTTCAGTAGGAACTCCGGTGCAGGAAAACAGCAAATGGACTTTTGGAGGGGGAATCGGATTAGGATTCGGGAGTAATAGTGCTTTTAATCTGTCTGCTTCACCAAGAGTAGGTTACAGGCTTACGGATGATCTTGAGGCAGGTGTTGTGGGAAGTGTATCCTGGCAGACTTCCAATTCTTATAAATCTACCATGTTTGGGGTAGGGCCATTTGTCAATTACTATTTTGCCAGATCATTTTATGTGGGAGCAAACTATCAGCATTATTTTGTTGACTATAAAGATAAATACTATGATTATAAATACAATACAGAAGAAAATGCATTGTATCTTGGAGGAGGATATATGCAAAGAATCGGGAATAATTCTTTTATGCAGATTGGATTGATGTATAATGTACTCTGGAAGCAGAATTCCAGTGTGTTTTCAAGCGGTCTGATCCCGAATATCGGTTTTGTAGTAGGGCTTTAATGCCTGGTTTATCAATAGGAACGGGCTTTAGCCCGTTTAATCAAAGAACAAAATTCATTCGGCTTCAGCCAAACCTCATAATGTTAAGCCACAAAGATATTTGGAGTTCAATACAATACTCAATATAATTGGTTTTAACGTAAAACTTATAAAACGAAAAGCCCCGGAAAATTTCCCGGGGCTTTTCTATTTGAAATTAAATTATTTATTCAATTATGATTGAGAAGACTTCTCAGCAGCTGATTTTTTCGCTTTCTGCGTTTTTCCAATCAGTCCGTCTTTAGCATCATTAAGGTCAAGAACTACGGTTTCTCCTTCATTCAATTGCTTGTTTACCAACATTTCTGCCAATAAGTCTTCAATATATTTCTGGATTGCTCGTTTCAATGGTCTTGCACCGAAATCTTTATCCCATCCTTTTTCAGAAATGAAGTTTTTAGCATCTTCAGTTAAGTCAACTTTATATCCTAATTTTTCAAGTCTGCCATACAATTTGTTCAATTCAATATCAATAATCTTCTTGATATCATCCTGAACAAGAGAGTTGAAGATCACAATGTCATCAATTCTGTTTAAGAATTCAGGAGCAAATGCTTTCTTAAGAGCACTTTCAATGGTACTTCTCGCTCTTGTATCTGAGCTTGTCTTTTTAGCTGAAGTTCCGAATCCTACACCATCTCCAAAGTCTTTAAGATCTCTGGTTCCGATATTGGAAGTAAGAATGATAATCGTATTTCTGAAGTCGATTTTTCTCCCTAAGCTGTCTGTAACGTGACCTTCATCAAGGATCTGTAACAGAATATTGAATACATCCGGGTGAGCTTTTTCAATCTCATCCAAAAGAACCACAGCATAAGGTTTTCTTCTTACCGCTTCAGTCAGCTGACCACCTTCTTCATATCCTACGTATCCCGGAGGCGCACCCACCAATCTTGAAACTGCGAATTTCTCCATGTATTCACTCATGTCAATTCTGATCAAAGATTCGTCGGATTCAAACAGTTCTCTCGCCATTACTTTAGCCAGCTCGGTTTTACCAACCCCGGTTGTTCCAAGGAAAATAAATGTACCGATAGGACGATTTGGATCTTTAAGACCGGCTCTGTTTCTTTGAATTGCTTTCACAACTTTTTTCACAGCATCTTCCTGACCGATTACTTTTCCGTTCAGTTTTTCATCCATCTGGGCAAGCTTATCAAGCTCGTTCTTGCCAACTTTTGTTACAGGAACTCCACTCATCATAGAAACCACTTCCGCTACACTTTCCTCACTCACGGTTTCTTTTTTCTCTTTTACATCTTTATCCCATTTTTCCTGAGCAGCATTCAGTTCCATCTGAAGTCTTTCCTCTTCATCTTTAAGCTTTCTTGCCTCAAGATAATCCTGAGCTTTTACAGCTTTCTGCTTCAGTTCTTTGATATCTTCAATTTTCTTTTCAAAATCAATGATCTCCGTAGGAACTTTCATGTTCTTGATGTAAACTCTTGACCCAGCTTCGTCCATTGCATCAATCGCTTTGTCCGGTAAGAAACGGTCTGTAATATATCTTGCTGTCAGATTGACACAGGCATTAATTGCTTCAGGCGTATAAATTACATTGTGGTGTTCTTCATACTTATCCTTAATCTGGTTCAGAATCTGAATGGTTTCATCAATAGAAGTAGGCTCCACCATTACTTTCTGGAATCTTCTTTCTAAAGCACCGTCTTTTTCAATATACTGACGATATTCATCCAGAGTCGTAGCCCCGATGCATTGAATTTCTCCTCTTGCCAAAGCCGGTTTGAACATATTGGAAGCATCTAAACTTCCTGTAGAACTTCCCGCTCCTACAATCGTATGAAGCTCATCAATAAATAAGATGACATCTCTGTTTTTTTCCAGTTCCGTCATGATGGCCTTCATTCTTTCTTCAAACTGACCACGGTATTTAGTTCCGGCAACTAAACTTGCCAGGTCTAAAGTGATCACACGTTTTCCGTAAAGAACTCTTGACACTTTTTTCTGTTGAATTCTTAATGCTAAACCTTCAGCAATAGCAGATTTACCAACTCCCGGCTCTCCAATAAGAAGAGGATTGTTTTTCTTTCTACGGGATAAGATCTGAGAAACTCTCTCAATTTCTTTTTCACGGCCGATTACCGGGTCTAGCTTTCCATCCCTGGCCAAAGAAGTAAGGTCTCTACCAAAGTTATCCAATGTAGGTGTTTTACTTTTTGCAGAACCTAGATTTCCTGTAGGCTTTCTCATTTGCTCAAATTCTTCTCTTTCATCATCGTCATCATAAGCACTCATCTGTGGAGACTGGCCTGAATTTTTAAGCATAGTCTGGTATTCTCTTGAAACTCCCTCATAGTCTATGTCATAAGCTCCCAGGATATTTGAAGTAGGATCCTCATATTTATAAAGAATACCTAAAAGCAGGTGAACGGTATTAATTTCATTGCTTTTATATTGACGGCATTCTAGCTCTGCACGTTTAATGGCATGGTCTGCCATCTTGGTGAAAGAAATATTGGTAACCTCTTCAGAAATAGGATTTAGACTTGCTGTATTTAAAGTTTCAATTTTTCTTCTGATTTGTGTTAAATCCGCATTAAGGTTTTGAAGGATTTCTTTTGCAGAGTTTTCCGTTTTTATAATACCTAAAAGTAGATGTTCTGTATTAAGAAATTCACTTTTCAGCCTTTTAGCTTCGCTTTTGCTTTGTTTGAACACCTGGCTCAAACCTTGTGAAAACTTATAATCCATAATATATCTCATTAGAACAAAGGCAACATTACCTTTTATTCATTATCTAAATTACAAATATTTTACCAAAAATCAATTAATGACTTTATGGCAGAAAAAATTTTATTATCTTATTGAAAATGATTAAGTTTGTTATCCTTAAATTTCCCCCATGAATACTGAAATTACCACCTACATCGGCTATTCTGCATCTCTTTTTATCGTATTGAGTTTCATACTGAAAGATGTAAGAAAAATTAGGGTAGTCAATATGATCGGCTGTATTTGTTTTGTCATTTATGGTATCTTCAATGGAATGCTTTGGCCGGTTATCATTCCAAACGGGCTCATTTGTTTCATTCAGATCTATTATTTAATATTAGACAAGAAAAATTGATGAAGAAAAAAATACTAGTATCTGCCTTTAGCAGTTTGTATACCGATCAGCGAATAGAAAAGGTATGCAAAACCCTTTTTGACAACGGATATCCCATTGAATTGATCGGAAACGATTGGGAAGGAAATGAGACAATGGAACGTCCTTATCCTTTTTCAAGAATAGGACTGACGTCAAAAAGCCTAAAGACAGCTTATTTTGAGTTCAACTGGAAATTATACCATGAGCTTAAGAAAAAAGCAGACAAAGATACTATCCTTCATGCCAATGACATTGATGCGCTTCTGCCAAATTATCTCATTGCCAAAAAACTCAATATTCCATTGGTCTTTGACAGCCATGAAATTTTCACGGAAATGCCATCAGTACAAAACAGGTTTTCACAAAAATTCTGGAGAGTGCTGGAAAGAAAGCTGGTTCCTTATGTGAAATTTATGATGACAGAAAGTGAAAGCTATGCTGAGTGGTTTCACGAAAAATATAAGGTAAACCCGGTAGTTGTCAGAAATATCCCGAGAAAAATTCTTTCTGCCCCTGAAATTCCTGAAAACCATCCTAAAATTATTCTGTATCAGGGAGCGATTAATCAATCCAGAGGAATTGAAAAAATGATTGCCGCCATGCATCATATTAAAGATGCTGTTCTGAAAATTGCTGGTGACGGACCGAAGAAAAAAGAATATGAAGAACTTGTCATTCAGGAAAAACTGCAGGACAAAGTCTTTTTCCTGGGTAAACTGAAACCGGAAAATCTCAGAGAAATTACAAAAACAGCAGATGTAGGATTTAGTCTTGAAGAGAATAACGGAGTTAGTTATTATTACTCACTTCCCAATAAAGTTTGTGACTATATCCAGTCCAGAGTGCCGCTTGTTATGATTAATTTCCCGGAAATGCAGCGTATAAAAAATCAGTTTAATGTAGGAGAGATCATTACAGATCATCAGCCTGAAACGATTGAAAAAGCAATTAATCTGGTTCTTGAAAGAGGAAGACTGTACTATCAGGGCGAATTGAACAAAGCTGCAGATGTATTTTGCTGGGAGAACGAAGAAACAAAAATTCTTCAGCTTTTTGAAAAAGCATCCCGGTAATAAATTTTACAAAATTGGTTATCTTTGCAAAAGAAATTTGATTAAAAATGACCATTAAAGAAAAACAGCAGGAAATAATAGACGAATTCGCTTTTCTGGACGATTGGGAGCAAAAGTACGAGTACATCATTGATCTTGGAAAAGAACTGAAAGGCCTGCCGGAAGAAAGAAAGACAGAAGAAAATCTGATTAAAGGCTGCCAGAGTAAAGTTTGGATTGATGCCGAATTTAAAGATGGGAAACTTTTCTTTAATGCAGATTCTGACGGTATTTTACCCAAAGGAATCGTTTCTCTTTTAGTAAGTATTTATAGTGGGCATTCCACTCAGGAAATTCTGGATTCTGATTTTGATTTTATTGCAGAAATAGGGTTACAGGAATTTCTTTCGCCATCCAGAGCCAACGGATTGATGGCAATGACCAAACAGATCAAGTTTTATGCAGTTGCTTATCAACTGAAATCATAGCCGTGACAAAAATTTTAGCATATCGTTTTTCCGCATTCGGAGATGTTGCGATGACCGTACCTGTTTTCAGAGAATTTCTGGAGCAGAACCCTGGTGTGGAAATTATTATGGTGTCCAGGAAGAATTTCGAAGCGTTGTTTGCGGGAGTTCCCAATGTAACTTTTAAAGGAATTGATCTTGATGACTATAAAGGTCTCTTTGGATTGAGGAAACTGAGCAATGAACTGATCCGGGAGTTTAATCCTGACTGTATTGCCAATCTTCATGATGTAATCCGGACCAAGGTTTTAGACAGGATATATAGAAGAAAAGGACTTAAAGTTTTCAAAATAGATAAGGGTAAAGAGGAGAAAGAACACCTTACAGATGTCTGGAATCTTGAGAAAGTGCAGCTGAGGAAAACCGTGGAACGTTATGCTGATGTATTCCGTAAAATGGGATTCAAAGTTGAGCTTTCACATCAGCTCAGACCTACTTCGGAGCATCAATCAGGAATTGGTTTTGCCCCTTTTGCCCAACACAAAGGAAAGATGCTTCCTCTGGAAAAATCCTATGAACTGGTCAGAATTCTGGCTCAGAAACATACGGTGTACTTCTTTGGTGGAGGTAAAAAAGAAACCGAAACCCTTGACAAATGGGAAAGTGAGATTCCCAATACCAAAAATCTTTCCGGAAAATTAAACCTTACCGAAGAACTCAATCATATTGCCGGGCTGGAACTGATGATATCCATGGATTCTGCGAATATGCATCTTGCGAGTCTTGTAGGAACAAGATGTGTTTCTATTTGGGGTGCTACTCATCCCTATGCAGGATTTTTAGGATTCGGGCAGAGTGAAGAAGATGTTGTTCAGGTAAAAGATCTCACCTGCAGACCATGTTCTGTTTTTGGAGATAAAGAATGTTACAGAGGAGACTGGGCTTGTCTTGAGGAATTCAATATTCAGAAAGTGATAGATAGGGTTAATTTTTAAAAATAATCTTTACCATCTCTTCGGCTTTAGTATGATCCGAATGTGTTTTTTCTAAGATTTGCTTTCTTTTTTCAGTATCATTATAATCTTTTTCGGCAGAGCTGATAATCTGTTGGCGAATTTCAGCCATATCAGCCCCATACAGGCATAAATCCTTCAAAGCAGGGTTATCTGTAATATTTCCATTAATAATCACAAAACGACTATTGTAAAGGGTGTTGAAAAGCTTCACCTTGGTTCCTGAATTCTGGTAAGAAATCAGAATGTTGGCATGGGCATTTTCCAGGAGATGGTGAAGGTTTTCTGTCGTCAGGATAGGAGTGAGGGTGATATTTTCAACCGCTGACATCCTTTTTTTAATATCTTCATTGGCACGATCGGAGGCAACAATCAGTTTATACTGTGGGAGAGTTTTGAATAAATCAATAGTCTCAATCAGTGCTTTTTTATTATCAGCAGTAGTGAGATCTCCATGGAAAAGAAAATAATTTCCTTTTTTATCCAGTTGCTTTACCGATTGATTGCCATGGAAAATATGGATCAATTGTGCATTTCCCGAATAAATATTCACTTCATTATATTCTTTTTCAGACAGGCAGAATACAGTTTCAAACTTCTTTAAAAGCTTTTCCTGGTATCCTTTATATTTTAAAGATTCAATGCTGTAAACAATCTTTTTGAGGATGTTTTTTTCTGATAATGAAAGTCCTTTATAATACGCTGTTTCGTTGTTGTGGTGGCGAAGATACAGTTTATGACGACTGTTTTTCAGAAACTTGATAATATGCGTTGTCTGCAGGCCTTCAAACAATATTGGAGCTTTGATCTTTTCCAGATTTTTAAGGAGAGCTTCAGAATCTCTTATTGCGGCCGCGAAAGGCGTTTTTGAGAAATAAAGAAGAAAATTCTTTTTCTTTTCATAAAAAAATACGCTTTCTGTGATTCCTCCTATTTCCGGATCAATCTTTACAGGAATTTTGTCTACAAAACAATGAAGGTGAATTTTTATCCCCAGATCAGATAAAGCCTTGATCTTGTAATACACATCAATGATGCCGCCATAAGAAGGAGGGTAGGGATAGTTGAATGATATGATATGGAGTTCCTTCACGTCAAGCAAATTCAAATGCAGGCAAAGGTAAATAAATATAAGGAAAAGTGGTGAGGAAACTCTAAAATAGCTTAGGTATAAAAATAAAAAATCTCCCAATTTCTTGAGAGATTTTTGTGGGCCCTGAGGGATTCGAACCCCCGACCCTCTGGGTGTAAACCAGATGCTCTGAACCAACTGAGCTAAGAGCCCTGAAATTTTTTGAAAGGCTTCAGTATCCTTTTTGTGGGCCCTGAGGGATTCGAACCCCCGACCCTCTGGGTGTAAACCAGATGCTCTGAACCAACTGAGCTAAGAGCCCCTATAACTTGTTTCCTCGTTTAGAGTGGTGCAAATATACGACTTATTCGGAAATCTCCAAATTTTTTTCTAAAAAATCTCCCACAACAAAGTTACTTCCCCCGATAAAAATCATTTCTTCATTTGTACATTGTTCTTTTGCAGCAAGATACGCTTCCTGTACAGAATCGAAAATTTTATAAAAAATTTTCGCCTCCTGAAGCAGATTTTCATAATCTTCTGGATGTCTTCCCCTGTTGACAGATGGTTTTGCAAAATAGAACTCAGAATTTCCAGGAAGTAATTTCATCACATCATCTATTTTTTTGTCATTCACAAACCCCAAAATAATATGCTTGTGACGGTCAATTGAATTTAATTGCGAAAAAACATATTCCAAACCTGCCTGGTTGTGTCCCGTATCACAAATTGTAAGCGGATTTTTTGAAAACTCAAACCAACGGCCAATGAATCCTGTGTTCTGATGAACATGGAGCAGTCCGTTTTCAAGATCTTTGTAGGAAATAGGAACCTCCAGTTTTCTTAATTCCTCTACCGCAGCCAATACAACTCTGATATTTTTCTTCTGATAATTTCCTTTCAAATCAGATTCAAGGTTTGTATTAATAAGAGTGGCGTCTATAAGGGGAGCATTTTCTTTAATCGCTTTTTCCTGGATGATATTTTTGACTGTTTCATTCTCATCACCTGAAATAATCGGGATATTACTTTTAATAATTCCCGCTTTCTCAGTGGCAATTTCTTCAATGGTATCTCCCAAAATATTCTGATGATCCAGCTGAACATTCGTAATTACAGAGATCAGTGGTTTAATAATGTTTGTTGAATCCAGTCTTCCTCCCAATCCAACTTCAATAATGGCAAAATCTACCTGTTGCTGATAAAAATATTCAAAAGCCATGATAGTGGTAAATTCAAAGAAAGAAGGGCGGATATCTTCCGGAAGAGCCCTTAGCTTTTGAATAAACTCAAAGACAAATTTTTTATTACAGTTTTTTCCGTTAACCTTGATGCGTTCTGTAAAGTCTATCAGGTGAGGAGAATTGTATAACCCGGTTTTATAACCAGCTTCCTGAAGGACAGATGCCAGCATATTGCTTGAAGAACCTTTTCCATTGGTACCTCCAACGTGGATACATTTGATTTTATCTTGAGGATTTTCAAAGAAAGCACAAAGCTTTGTAATATTGTCAAGTCCGGGTTTATAAGCCTTCTGCCCATCTATCTGATAGTTGGGCATCTGCACGAAAAGCCAGTCAATAGCTTCCTGATATTGTTCATTTGTCATGGTGCAAAATTCCCAAAAGTTTTTTTAAAAAAAAATATAATTTTTCAATCTGTAACTTTTTTATATTTAATTCGTCTAATATTGAAAAATCTTAATATGAAATCGCTGTGATTTACAAATTACAATGCAGGTGACACGATTCCATATGCCATTAAAAACAAATAAACATCTACATAATATGAAAAAAGTTTGGATCATCGTTTTTGGATTAGGTTATCTGGGTTTAAGTGCTCAGAAGAAATGGTCCTTAAAAGAATGTGTAAGCTATGCAGTGGAGCATAATCTTCAGGTTATCCAAAATCAGTATAACAAACAAAACCAGGAATACAATCTTAAAGCAGCTCAAAAAGAATATTTGCCTTCGGTAACAGGGAGTATGACGACTGGGGTGAGTTTCGGACAAGGATCATTAGGAGCCGGAAGCTTTAGAAACGATAGATTCAATAACAGTGTTGGCCTGGGAGCCGATATCTTGGTTTATAATAATAGGAGATTAGAGAAGAATGTTCGAAAAGCTCAGTTTGATGTAGAAGCAAGCCAATATGACATTGAAACCATTAAAAATGATATTTCTCTTCAGATTGCTCAACAATATCTAACCACTTTGTTGAATAAAGAGATTGTTAAAATCTCTCAGAGTGCTGTGGGGAATGCTCAGAAGCAGTTTGACAGAGCTAAAATCACAACTCAGGTTGGAACAACTGCCCAGACGGTTCTGGCAGAGGCTGAAGCAGCACTGGCAAGAGAAAAACAAAACCTTAAAACAGCAGAAGTAAATGTTGGACGTGCTTTGTTTGCCATCGCTCAGCTTTTACAACTGTCAGATTATAAGGGTTTTGATGTGGAAGATGTGAATATTCCGGAAAAACTTGATTTACAACTTACTACCGCAGATGATGTGCTTGCAACTGCATATGAGATACAACCTCAGATAAAAGCAGCGGAAAGCCGTATAAGATCTGCCGAAGCACAAACTGAAGTAAGCAAAACAGCATTCTGGCCTACATTAACAGCAAGCGCTGGTCTTAACACTTTCTATAACAGGCAGTTTGATCCTATGCCAGGTACTGTGCAGGGGAATTTTTTTGAACAATATAAAGATCAGTTTGGACAAAATGTAGGGCTATCACTTAATATCCCTATTTTCAATAAAGGAAAAACAAAATTACAGGTAGAACAATCTAAGGTTAACGAAAGTCTTGCTAAAAATACACTTGAGCAGCAGAAACAGACCGTAAGACAGAATGTACAGAAAGCTCAGTTTGATGCAGACGCCAATTATGAAAATTACCTGGCAGCTGTGGAAGCCGAAAAAAGCTCCAAACTGGCTCTTGATTTTGCAGACAAAAGTTATGCTGCAGGAAGATCTACCATCTATGACGTAAACGTGGCAAGAAATAATTATGCAAATGCACAGGGATCAGTAGCGCAGGCAAAATATAATTATCTTTTTAGTCTTAAACTATTGAATTTCTATGCCGGAATTCCATTAAGTTTGTAAAATGTCTATCCAATCATTAGAAAAATATTTACCTCAAAATACACTCAAATATTTAAGGGTATGGTTTTCAGATTACTATATCCACATAAAAGTTACAAGAAACAGGAATTCAAAACTGGGAGATTACAGAAAACTTCCGGACAATTCACATGAAATAACGGTAAACTCTACGCTTACCCCGCAGCTTTTTTTCTTTGTATTGACCCATGAGCTCGCGCACCTGATTGCGTTTGAAAAATATGGAAGAAAAATCTCTCCTCACGGTAACGAATGGAAAGAAACTTTCAGAAATATGCTCCTCGAAAGCCTTGAAATTTATGATGAAGAACTAAAGCCTATCATTGTAAAATTTTCAAAATCCCCAAAGGCCAATTTCATGGCCAGCCCGGATCTGGTAAGATATTTTCATACTGAGAAACAAGATGATACTCTTCATTTTATTGAACAACTTCAGAAGGGTGAATTTTTTATATACCGCAACGAAAAGTATTTATTAGAAGGTCTAGTTAAAAAAAACTATCTTTGTAAGAACCTGGCTACTGGAAGGAAGTATTCTTTCAAGCCTTTAGCGAGGGTAGAAAAATGTAGCTAAGAATGTTAAAATCAGATAGATACTGCGTTATAATGGCGGGGGGAATCGGAAGCCGGTTCTGGCCCATGAGCACGCAGAAATTTCCAAAACAGTTTCAGGATATTTTAGGAACCGGACGCACTATGATTCAGCAGACCTATGACAGAATCAGCAAGGTAATTCCTAAAGAGCAAATATTCGTGATTACGAATAAAGAGTATGTGGCTCTTTCCCATCAGCAGCTTCCGGAGATTCCTGAAGAAAACATTGTGGGTGAACCGCTTATGAAAAATACAGCTGCATGTAACCTGTATATGGCCAACAAGATTGCTGAGATCAATCCGGATGCAACAATGATTGTGCTTCCGGCGGATCATCTGATCCTTAAAGAGGATGTATTTTTGGAAAAAGTGGAGCTGGCATTTGAGGTGGCTTCAAAACATGATTATCTGGTAACATTAGGGATTACTCCAACAAGGCCTGATACAGGCTACGGCTACATTCAATTTGTAGAAAAGAAGGGTTCTGATTATTTTAAAGTCAAAACATTCACAGAAAAACCGATCCTTGAAATTGCCCAAAGCTTCTTAGAGAGTGGTGATTTCCTTTGGAATGCAGGTATTTTTATATGGAACGTAAAAAGTATTCACCATGCTTTTGATCTTTATCTTCCTGAGATGATGCAGCATTTTATGGCTTGTGAATACAATTCAGAAAAGGAAAATAGCTGTATTGAAACCATTTATCCAAAAGTTCAGAAAATCTCAATTGATAACGGAATTTTAGAAAAAGCAAAAAATGTATATGTGATTCCATCGGATTTGGGATGGAGTGATCTGGGAACATGGACATCTGTTTACGAAAATACAGAAAAAGATAAAGACGGAAATGCTGTGAAATTAAAGCATTTACTTTCCTATAATTCAAAAGGAAACATTATCCGTCTGAGAAATAATAATAAGGCGGTAATCATTGACGGCCTTGAAAACTACATTGTTGTAGATACCGATAAAGCACTTCTTATCTGCCCGCGAGATAACGACCAGCTTATAAAGGATTATGTCCTTGACTTAAAAAACTTTAAGAAAGGAGATAAGTTTATGTAATATTTGGTATATTTTCTGCTGATTTTTAAATTATGAGTAAAGCCGCAACCCGAATTACAATTCTTACATTTTTACTTTTGGGAATCTTAGGATTTTCTCAGGAGAAGAAAAAATTTTCAAGCATCCCGAATATTTTACAGCAGATCAACCCAAGCAATAGGGTAGACTCATGGATTTTGGTATATAACAGCTATGGAAAAGGGGAGGAAATAAAGGTTTCGGGTAAACTGGATTATACCCCTCAGTTCTCCGGATTTAATCTTTTCCCTAGTGAAGACAGCTTTTATTATATTGCTTATTCAGAAGGTGGTAAAATCAATTATGTTGCCGATGTTGAGGGACTTAAGAAGTTTATAGACCGGATTGATAATGCTCAGGAAGCTGCTGTAATGCTGGCTGCCGAAGGATATATGGTGGATGAAGAATTCAAAGACCTTGCGGGTAACTATCATGAAGATAAATCAAACTATTATCTGGACCTTGGAAAACTGACCTCAAAGGAGTGTCCTTACCAAAAAACACATTATACAGTGACTGTAAATAAATCAACAGGCGCAGTAAGTAATGTGAAGGACAATGGAACCTATATTGAGCTTTACAATAAAAAATGTGCTAATAATCCGAGACTTTTAAAAATCGAAAAAAAAGAAGAACCAAAGAAAGATGAGCCTAAAAAAACACCCAAGCGCAGATAATACCTATGAAACGGAACGATTAATACTTCGCCCGATGTCCCGTGAAGACAGTGATTTTATCTTTGAGCTTTACAACAGACCCAAATTTATTCAACATATCGGCAACCGTAATGTCAATAGCATTGAAGATGCCGAAAATTATATACTGAACAGATTTGCTCCACAGATTGAAAGACTGGGATTTGGGAACTATCTTTTAGTAACTAAAGAAGGGAATGAAAAAGTAGGAGCAGTAGGAATCTTTGAAAGAGAAGGTCTGGATATTGTAGATATAGGATATTCTCTACTGGAAGAGTTTGAAGGCAAAGGATATGCTTTTGAAGCGGCTCAGAAGGTCAAATCCATTGGGATGGATGATTTTGGACTGTTAAAAATATCGGCTATCATTTCAAAAGATAACGTTTCTTCCCAAAAACTGATCGAAAAATTGGGACTAAGATTTAAAAATTTTGTAACTCTTCCCGGAGAAACAGAAGAATTAAACTATTACGAAACAGAATAATAAATACATAAAAATTTATTTTCACAAATAACACAGATACATAATTGTGTTATTTGTGAAAATAGTTGTGATATCTGTGTTTCAAAAAAGAAATTATCCCTCCAGAATCTGTTCAGCAGCAGTCTTTGAAGTCACTTTTTCAATGACTCTTGTGCAGATACCATTTTCATCAAAAATAAAAGTGGTTCTTACAATTCCCATATAGGTTTTTCCAAATGTTTTTTTCTCCTGCCATACCCCGAATTTTTCAATGATATTACGGTTTTCATCCGCAATCAGATCATAAGGAAAGGCAAATTTGCTGTGAAAATTCTTTTGTTTTTTTACAGAATCACCGCTTATTCCCAATAATTGGAATCCCGCTTTTTTAAGCTTAGTATAGTTATCACTCAGGTTGCAGGCTTCCACCGTACAGGTTGGCGTATTCGCTTGTGGATAAAAGAAAACCACTAGTTTTTTTCCAATTAATTTTGATGAGGCTACTGTTTCTCCGTCTTGGTTGAGTTCTTCAAATTCAGGTAATTTATCTCCAACTTTCAGCATAATGATTTAATTTTGTTCAAATTTAAGGGTTACATGACAAAAAAACAAAGAGCTGAGCTCGTTCAGATAGAACTGGAGAAATTATATCCTACAACGCCTATCCCGTTAGATCACACTGATCCGTATACATTGATGGTTGCCGTAGCACTTTCTGCACAAACAACAGATAAAAAAGTAAACCAGGTTACCCCTGATCTTTTTGCAGTAGCAGGAACACCACAAAGAATGGCGAAGCTGGAAGAATTTGAAATCAAAGAATTAATCAAAGAAATAGGATTATCCAATACCAAAGCCAAAAACCTGAAAAAAATGGCTGAACTTCTATTGGAAAGGCACAACGGTATTGTTCCCCAGACTTATGAAGAACTGGAAGCACTTCCGGGAGTAGGACACAAAACGGCTTCAGTAGTAATGAGCCAGGGATTCGGATTTCCTGCTTTTCCTGTAGATACACATATTCACCGTCTGATGACACAATGGAAACTTACTTCAGGAAAAAATGTTGTGGAAACAGAGCGTGATGCCAAGAGTTTATTCCCTGAAGAGGTATGGAATAAACTTCATCTTCAGATCATTTTTTATGGAAGAGAATATTCTCCGGCAAGAGGAAAAGGAGAGAAGGATTTTATTACGAAAATGATGTTTGAAAAATAATTCATTGATTTTAGCACTATGCTCGCAAGGATTTTATAAAAAATTACGTTGAAATAGCTCGCAAAGGCACTTCGTTTAGCAAAGGCAATATTTTCCTAGCTGAGTGAAACGTCTTTGTGAACGAAAAAGAAAACGCAACAATTACTTAGTGATTGTTGCGTTATTTTAATTTTTATTGATGGATTAAATGTCTAATAACCTTCTGTGGTAATTGATCTGTCCCAAATGATAATCCAGATGAGCAATCAGATGAATCAGAAAGTAATCTGTTGTCATAGCGCTTTCAAAAACAACCAGTGGATATTCTTTTTTCAGATCATCATCTGATAATTGTGGAAGCACGGAATCTATCATGGCTGCTGTAGCTTCAATTTTTTCAATAAGTTCAGCTTTTGAAATATCTTTTAATGAAAATTCCAGCTCACGGTGTCTTATATATCCTGTATTTCCTAGCTGTGCACCTATAAAATGATTGATATTTCCAACCAAATGAAGACAAAGGTTACCAGCAGAATTGGCAATACTTTTATCAATTTTCCAGAGATTTTCTTCATTTTGATAGGCTTCTATCTCTGATTTTAGTTTGTTTAAATCTCTGTTGTAAAGAGATCTAAGGCTTTCTGTGATCATATCAATTTTTGTTTATTTAGAAGGGTAAATAAAAAAGGGTACTTTTTTCAATCGTACCCCTTTTTATTAGTATAAGTTTATTTCTGTTTTTGGGCCCAAAGCTCCATTTTTCTGTTCAGAACATCTAAAGGAAGACATCCCTGGCTTAATATTTCATCATGGAAGCTCGCCAGATTGAATTTGTTTCCAAGTTCTTTCTGATACTTTTCTCTCAGCTCACGAATTCTTAAAGAACCTATTTTATAGCCTAAAGCCTGTCCCGGCATAGCCATATATCTTTCCACTTCTGCTACAGCAGCTCCTTCATCATAAGAAATATTGCTTAAGAAATATTTAATAGCTTCTTCTCTTGACATTTTTCCCGTATGAAGCCCTGTATCTACCACAAGTCGTACAGCTCTTAGCATCTGATCGCTCAAGTATCCCATTTTCTGGTAAGGATCTGTATATAAACCGAACTCAGGACCTAGTGTTTCACAATAATGTGCCCATCCTTCACCATACGCTCCAAACCATCCGAATCTCATGAATTTTGGAAGCTTTGTGTTTTCCTGTTGAAGAGAAACCTGGTAATGATGTCCTGGAATTGCTTCATGAAGGAAAAGAGACTCCATTCCTGAAGTAACATTGAATTTCGTAGGATCTGGAAGCGGAACATAAAATATACCCGCTCTCTTCCCGTCAGGAGTTCCCGGAATGTATTCTGCACTGGCACTGGCCTCTCTGAATTTTTCCGTCTGTCTGATTTCAAACTTTGTTTTTGGAGTTACATTGAACATCGTTTTCAGTTTCGGAGTAATCTTTGTCAGAATACCGTTGAAGGCATTTAAAACTTCTTTAGACGTTTTATAAGGCATTGCCTTTGGATCTGTTTTCACAAAAGTAATAAACTCTTCCAGGCTTCCGGTAAAACCTACCTGCTGCTTTACTTTTTCCATTTCTGCACGAAGCATAGCTACCTGCTGCAGACCAATTTTATTGATCTCATCAGGAGATTTCTTCGTAGTTGTCCAGCTTTTTACGTAATAGCTGTAAATTTCATTGCCATTGGGAAGACTGTTGTATCCGTCTGTATTTCTAGCTTTGGGAAGATAATCCTTTTCTAAAAATACTCCCATTTTAGTATAAGCCGGAATAATTTTTTTCGTGATTGCCTCTTTAAAAAGTGCTGAAAATTTATCTTTCTGATCCTGCGTGAAGTTTTTCGGGAAATTTTTAACCGGTCCGTAGAAAATATTTTTTTCCATATCAGACGTTGTGATTTCCTCGGCTTTCATCTGAGGAATCATTTTGGCAACCAGTTTTTTAGGAAGTACCACCTTATTGTTGATTCCCTCACGGAAGTTGTCTGCTGCGGCATCCATCCATTCCGGGAATTTTTCCATTCTTTTCAGCCAGTCGCTGTAATCCTTTTCAGTTTTGAAAGGCTGACTGCCCTGTCCGCTCCCATACAACGGAAAAGTAAGCGGTAGACCTCCGAATTGGGTAAAAGGAATATATTCCGGATGATAGGCATAGGCCTCAATTTTATCTTTTAAAGTATAATCCAGTACATCATACACCACTTTATCTTCATCAGACAAGGATTTGTAATCTACATGCTCCAGTTGTTTCTGTACAGAATTGTAGAAAGCGATTTCTCCTGAGATAAAATCTTTATCAATATTAATAGGAAGCTGGTCGTTGTATCTTGTATCTCCCTGAGATGTAGCATCTAAAGGGTATAGCTTAAGATATTGCTCATAATAGTTGGAAGCAATAGAATCCAGGTTGCTGGGGGTTACTTTGGTAAGAGGAGAGTCCGTTTTTTTGCATGAAGCAAGCCCGATTATCAATCCTAATCCAAGAATACCTTTTGATAAAATGTTTTTCATTTTCAGAATCTTTATGAAAACAAAAGTAAGTATTATTGGGATATTCAGACTTATGGTATGAGTTGATTTTAAAAAATTATTTTCAAAATCCTTTCAACTTTGAATCAATTTTTTATCTTTGTCTAAAACGTTTAACAATCATATTATTACAGTTCTTTTTTAAGAAAAAATGAAAGGGATTTTAAAAATTTACCATCCGGAGGAGACGCTAAAATACAATATCAGAAATACTTATTGTAAGGCAGTTTACAGCAACCAACAACATTTTTTAGAGGTTGAAGTTATTACGGATGACAGTTTGGATCACGTAGACGATGATTCACTACAGTACAACTTTCCGCAGCTTTCACTTGAAGTTTTTGATTTTCCTATCGAATCAGCGGAAATAGAAGGAAAAACTATCACAATCAATGACTCTGATGAAGAAACCTACACAGAAGTAGACCTTTTCGATGACGAAGATGCCTATATCTATGACAATGAGCTTCTCTTCGAAAGGAATGAAGAAGGAGAGCTTCAGGTCATCTGGAAGGGTACCATTGATGATTTCTACACCGGATCAGATACACCTATTCCTTTTAGATTAAAATGCGAATTCAAGCAGGATGATATTGAGGTAGACGAGGATTAACGATCGTCTTCATCCTTTTTTAATACCGGATTTCTTTTCAAATTTATTTTTGGAAAGAAATTTGCTATTGGTAAATCATAACAAATTTTAAGTTGTTTTTAAGCAATTTTTAAGAGTTCAATTCATAATATTCTACTACATTTGTCGTTGAAATTTAATAAAATTTACATTTAATGCTGTTAACGGAACTTTCTCAGATTTTATTTGCACAAATCGCCACCCCTGCAGTTGCTGCAGACAACTTAGAGTTCTCATTCTGGAAAATTATGTTCCACGGAGGAGCGTTCGCTAAAATAGTGATGGTCACGGTATTGCTGTTGGGAATATTTTCTCTGTATCTGTTTTTTGAAAGATTTTTCTTTATCAAAAGACTGACTTCAAAAACGGATTCCAACTTCATGAATAATATTGAAGACTTTATTAAAGCAGGAAAAATAGAGGCTGCTGCAGATTACTGCAAAACACAAAACTCTCCGGAAGGAAGAATTTTAGAAAAAGGAATTTCAAGATTGGGACGTCCTGTTTCTGATATCGTGAGTGCTATGGAAGCGCAGGCCCAGGTGGAGGTTGCTAATATGGAGAAAAATCTGAATCTTTTGGCTGTAGTACCAAGTATTGCACCAATGTTAGGTCTTTTGGGTACCGTAATCGGGATGATTATCGCTTTCTTTAATTTATCCCATGCCACAGGATCTTTCTCTCCGAAAACACTTTCAGAAGGTATTTATACCGCTTTGGGACAGACTGCGGTAGGTTTGGCAGTGGCAATTCCTGCAAACTTCTGCTATAACATTCTTTTGACAAGGATTGATAAATTTGTACTGAAGGCTCAGAATATGTCAGGAGAATTTTTAGACCTTATCAATAAACCTTTATAAATCTTTCTTACGATGAAAATTCAGAGAAGAAATAAAGCAAACCCGGAATTCAGTTTAGCAGCGATGACAGACGTTATCCTGTTGATGCTGATTTTCTTTATGATCACATCTTCTGCCGCCAATCAAAGTGCTATTGATGTGAATCTGCCGAAAGCCGGAGCTGTTGACGATAATATACCCAATCCTGTGACAGTAAGCATTAAGCCGGATGGCTCATTCTTTGTAGATGACAATCCTGCCAATAAAGGAGAACTGGAGAAGATTATTGTAGATAAATTGACTGGTCAGACCAATCAATCGTTCACAATCAGAGCTGACGAAAACACACTGCATAAAGATGTTGTTTTTGTGATGGAAATTGCTGAAAAACATAAGTTTAATATTGCGATTGCAACAGTTAAAGATAAATAATAAATCCGGATCTCCGGAAATTACCTGTTAAGATGAGAAGCTATACAGCAAATAGAAACGAAGAAAACAAAGATAGGATAAAGAGCGCTCTGCTTTCTGTTCTTATCTGGGCTGCTATTTTGCTTTTTGTTTTTTTATATAAATTGAAACCTGAACTGGACAAAGATCCTGAAGTGATTACTACTATGCTGGTCAACTTTGGGGACAACAGAAATGGGAAAGGAATTGAAGAACCTGCTGAACAGCCGGGAAGTCTTGCTGCAGCAACAGAAGAAGTAACACCTGAACCCGCAGAAACACCTGTCCCGGAAACAAAAACTGTTGTAAAGCCGGAACCAACTCCTGAGCCAAAGAAAGCAGACGTTAAGGAGAAAGTTATCACAGGAAACAATTCAAAAGCAACAGTTCCTAAAAAAGAGGAATCAAAAAAAGCGGTAAAAAAGGAAGCAACAAGTACCAGCGCGTCTAAAAATACTAAGAAATCCGGGGCTGCAACAGCCAATTCAAAGACCGGAAATGGAGATGGAAAAGGAAATGCCGCTATTGGAAACCTGATTAAAGGAAGAGGAACAAAAGCCGGAAGCCAGGGAACGGGCGAGGGTATAGGAAACGCAGGAGATCCTTTAGGTGGTGACGGAAATGGAGACAGTAAAGTAGGAATCGACAGAAAGCTGGTTGGATATATTCCCGGGACAATGGGCAGAGGAGGAGCACAACCCTCTCACAGCTGTACAGCAAGTGGATCAATTACCGTTGCCTACACCGTAGATAAAGCAGGAAATGTGGTGTCTGCAAGAAGATTGGGAGGTGTTTCAGATCCTTGTGTATCATCTACATCAGTAGCTTGGGTAAAGAAATATGTAAAAGCAGAGAAAGCCAGTACTTCTTCCACCGGAACTTATAAAATTACATTCTAAAAATACAAAAGCACTTTATTCAAGTGCTTTTTTTAATTCGTTGATTCTGTTAATTATCGGAAGTGCAAAAATACCACTGGTCTGAAGATACAGCTCGTAGAATGTTTTTGCCTTATCCTGAAAATCTTTGTTATGATCATGTCTGCTGTTAAAGTAGAAAAGATTTCCCAGCATCTCATAATAATCTTTGTGATCTCTTTCCTGTCTTTCATTGACAATGGCAATCATTTCTTCCTTCGTTTTAGAAGAAACTTCTGTGAAGCTCATCTTGAAAATGTCCCGCATGAGTGTATCAAAATCCAGTTCTTTCTGCATTAAACTTTCTTCAGGTTTATCGAGAATAAGTTTTTCCAGTGCCTGGGTTAACTGGCGGATGAGTCTTAAGGTAAATTCTTTATCGGTAATCATATGATAGTTTAAAGTTTAGAGTTTAATGTTTTTAAAGGAGCGGGGTAGGTTAAGCAAAGAACAGATAAGCCAATGCAATTGCAGTGATAACACCCACCAAATCGGCCAGAAGCATAGCAATTACCGTATATCTTGTATTCTTAACAGCTACAGCGCCAAAATAGACTGCGATCACGTAAAAAGTAGTATCTGAGCTTCCCTGAAGTACCGCGGCTAATTTCCCCTGGAAGCTGTCGGCTCCGAACGTTGCCATTGTATCTACCATCATTCCTCTGGCTCCTGAACCTGATAAGGGCTTGATTAGCGCTGTCGGAAGCCCGTCCACAAATCTCGGATCCATATTGGCTATATTGGCAACCCATTTCATTCCGTCAATGATAACATCAAAAACACCGGAAGTTCGTAACAATGAAATAGCAATCAGCATCCCAACCAGATAAGGAATAATCTTAACGCAGGTAGTAAACCCTTCTTTCGCTCCTTCAATAAAGGCATCAAAAACATTTATTTTCTTGTAAACGGCTCCAAGCACAATAGCAAGGAATATGAACAGGATTAAACCATTGCTTAAGACTTTACTGAAGTCATCCAATTGATCTTTACTCAGCTGTACAAGGTATACGACCAATAAAGCGATAACTGCCGAAATTCCTCCTACATAAGCTATAACTACAGGGCGAAGCAGATTGATCTTCTGATAGAGAGAAACAATAATCATTGCAGCCAAAGTAGCCGCAAAAGTAGCAATCATACATGGAAGAAAGATATCAGTAGGTGTCTTTGAGCCCATAGATGCTCTGATAGCAATAATGGATACGGGAATCAAAGTCATACCTCCGGCATGGAGACACAGAAACATAATCTGTGAATTACTGGCTGTATCTTTATTTGGATTTAAAGACTGGAGGCTTTCCATGGCTTTTAGTCCAAAAGGAGTCGCCGCATTATCCAATCCCAGAAGATTGGCGCTGAAATTCATCAGCATATGTCCGAATGCGGGATGATTTTTAGGGATATCAGGAAACAGCTTTGAGAAAAATGGTTGAATCAGACGGCTTAGAAGGTTGATTCCTCCTGCTTTTTCAGCAATACTCATGAATCCCATGAATAAGGTCATGATCCCGATAAGGCCAAGGCAGATCTTCACCGCTGTTTCAGATGTTCCGATGACTCCATCAGCTTCCTGAACACGATAAACATTTACATTTTGTTTTAAAGAATCTGTTTTATAGTGAATTCTGCTGTCTGCAAAATCATTTTTTTTCATCAGGCTGTCTCTTACAACAGGGGAGAGGCTGTTCATCGGTTGTGATGCAATCTTCACTGTATCACCTCCTTTTCCTACCACCATATCATTGAAAATGGTTTTGTAGTGACCTGACGAAACGTATTTTATACTGGCAATGGCAATGGCAATGATAATAAAAGCCGACCAAATTCTGCTGAGAACCATTTGATTGATTTAATTGTTTAAACTTATCAAAAATACTTTAAACCACAAAAATAACTAAAGTCTTTTGTTATTCTGGAGTGAGAGAACTAATGATGGTTTACTGATTTCAAATTATTTTGACGCAATGTTCGCAAGTTTCTAATGAAGATAAATATGATTTTTTGTTCGCAAAGACTTTAACACTAAGCAAATAACCACAATCAGGAAATATTGCTGAATGAAATACCCTTGCGGACAAAAAATATACGTTAAGTTTTTAGATTTCCCTTGCGATCCTTAGCGTTTAAAATGAATTATTTACTCTTCCAAATAGACAAGGTGCCCTTCAAAATCATCATCCAGATTTTTCAGAACTTTGGCATCATCCATTTTTTTGACTAATGCATCCACAAAAAAACTTTTTTCAAAAAACTGGCGGTGAATACCCGGCAGAAGTTCCATAAAATAATCCATTCCGATTTTGTTATTGTGGAGATCCATTTTTGTTTCCAAAGGTTCATTCGGGAATAGCTCTTCATGCATGTCTGTTATTCTTTTGCAGAAATCAAGCGCTTTCTCAGGGGAAGAAATTTTACAGCAGTACATCATAATGAAGCTGCACCAAAGAGCATGTCTGAAAGCATTTCCAATTCCATTATTGGAAGCCGTATCAGGGAATCTTTTCTGAGCGATGGTAAATGCCTTTACAGTGGCATGAAAGCTCAACAGGGCAAAAAGAGGATGGGGAAGGATAAGTGATAAAAGACGGATAATCTTTTTAAAACTCATGCTTCTGATGGTATTGAAAAATATCTTAAAAGTCCTCATAAATAAAAATCTCTCCCTAATTAGAGAGAGATTGTATTGTTTTTGTTACAGATACTATGCTTTTACAGCTAATAAATTAACTGTTTTTGCAACAGTATCCTGAATTTCAGTTCTTTTTACAATGAAATCTACAAATCCTTTTTCTTGTAAGAATTCTGATGTCTGGAATCCTTCCGGTAAGTCTCTACCAATTGTTTCACGGATTACTCTTGGTCCTGCGAAACCGATCAGTGCTCCCGGCTCTGCCATAATGATATCAGCGGTCATTGCGAAAGAAGCTGTAATTCCTCCGAATGTAGGGTCACAAAGATAAGCGATGTATAAAAGCCCTGCTTCAGAAAGCTGAGCCAACTTAGCCTGAACTTTTGCCAGCTGCATCAAAGAGTAAGTGGCTTCCTGCATTCTTGCTCCTCCGGACTGACAGATAATCATATACGGAAGTTTGTGCTTGATACAGTAATCTACTGCTCTTCTGATCTTTTCTCCCATTACAGAACCCAAAGATCCACCGATGAAAGCAAAATCCATACAAGAAACTACCATTTCAGTTCCTTTTACGGTTCCTACAGCATTTCTGATAGAATCAGTAAGCTTGGTCTTTGCTTTTACTTCTTTCAAACGGTCTTTGTAAGGCTTTGTATCTTTGAAGTTTAAGATATCAATACTTTCAACATTGGCATCCAGTTCGGTAAATTTACCACCGTCAAAAAGGATGTCAAAAAATTCCGCACTTCCTATTCTTACATGAAATCCGTCTTCAGGAGAAACATAGTTATTTCTCTTTAGTTCATCATGTTCCACAACTTTTCCGGATGGAGTCTGATGCCAAAGGCCTTTGGGAACGTCCTTTTTTTCATCAGTAGAAGTGGTAATGTTTTTTGCTTTTCTTTTAAACCAGTCGAATGCCATTTTTGCTTGTATTAATGTATAAATGTAAAATGTACCAATGTAAATGTATTTCTTATGAATACTTTTTACATCGGTACAAATGTACAGTTCTTATTTTAAAGTATTTACGTTATTTAAATCTTCAAATGCTTTCACCAATCTTGTAGAGAATGTATCCTCACCTTTTCTTACCCAAACTCTTGGATCATAGAATTTCTTGTTAGGTTTTTCTTCTCCTTCAGGGTTTCCGATTTGAGTTCTTAAATAATCAATATTGTTTACCATATAATCTCTAACGCCTTCTGTATATGCAAACTGAAGGTCAGTATCGATATTCATTTTGATTACTCCGTAGTCGATAGCTTCTCTGATTTCCTCTAAAGTAGATCCTGAACCTCCGTGGAATACAAAGTTTACAGGTTTAGCAGCCGTTCCGAATTTCTCCTGAACATATTTCTGAGAATTGTCAAGGATTTTCGGTGTAAGAACTACATTTCCTGGCTTGTAAACTCCGTGTACGTTACCGAAAGCAGCAGCAATGGTAAAGTTGTCAGAAATAGCTTTTAGTTTTTCATAAGTGTAAGCTATATCTTCAGGCTGAGTATATAATTTAGAGTTATCAACGTCTGAGTTGTCAACACCATCTTCTTCACCTCCTGTAACCCCGATTTCTACTTCAAGAGTCATCTGAAGCTTAGCCATTCTTTCGAAATACTGAGCTGAAATCTCAAGGTTTTCTTCTAAAGATTCTTCAGAAAGGTCTAACATGTGAGAAGAGTAAAGAGATTTTCCTGTCTGCTTGAAGAATTCTTCGTTAGCATCCATCAACCCATCGATCCAAGGAAGTAATTTCTTTGCACAGTGGTCTGTGTGTAGAATTACTGTTGCTCCGTAAGCTTCTGCAAGAGTGTGAATATGTTTTGCTCCAGCGATTGCTCCTAAGATTGCAGACTTTTGTCCGTCATTGCTTAATCCTTTCCCTGCGTTGAATGCAGCTCCACCATTTGAAAACTGAATAATTACAGGAGAGTTCAATTTCGCTGCAGTTTCCATCACAGCATTAATGTTGCTTGATCCAATTACGTTTACTGCAGGCAATGCAAATTTGTTTTCTTTAGCATACTGAAAGATATCAGTAACTAACTGACCTGTGGCAACTCCTGCCGGAAAAATTCTGCTCATGTTTTACTTTTTATTATAAATTTATTAGGTGTTTTAATTTCGTGTAAAGGTAATCATTTTTAAGAAATTACTAATTTCTTTTATCTCTTCCCCAAAGTAACTTCTGACGGATCGTTTCATAGAAACTTAAACCGTTGGGCTGTACCAGAAGAAGCTGGAATGCGGCCTTTTTGATGATAATTTCCTTATCGGTTTCTATATGGATCAGTCGGGAGTCCAGAGAAAGGGAATACTGAGGTACACGGCTTTCCACCCTGAATTTTATTTCTACTTTGTCATTTACCACTAAAGGTCTCACATTCAGATTGTGAGGCGCGATTGGAGTAATGACGAAATTTTCGTTGTTTGGAGAAATGATAGGCCCGCCACAGCTCAAAGAGTAAGCGGTAGAACCCGTAGGAGTAGAGATGATAACACCATCACCCCAGAAGACATTCAAAAATTCATCGTTGATGTAAGAATCTACGGTAATCATTGATGTGGTTTCTTTTCTTGAAACAGTAACGTCGTTCAAAGCATAAGGGAAAGATCCCTCAAGTTTTGGAGAAACAACTTCAATTACGGAACGGCGACTTGTTTTTACATCTCCTTTTAATATGGAATCAAGCTCTTTAAAAGCTTCTTCCTTAGTGAAAAAGGCTAAAAATCCAAGTCTTCCGGTATTAACTCCTACAACAGGAATTTCAAGATCTTCAATGAAGGTTAAAGAATTTACAATCGTTCCGTCTCCACCAAAAGTGAAAAACAGATCAACTTCCTTATCCAGAAGATCCTGCTTACAGTTGAAGGTTTCGAAAATTTTTGAGAACTGAAGTGCTTCAGCCATTTCATCATACAGAACAGATTTTACATCTCTGGCTTCAAGTTCAGAGATAAACTTGCTTAAATATAAAAAAGTATCAAGATCTTTTTTCTGAGAATATATGGCTGCCTTCATGTTATATTTCTATGAATTTTTGTAAAAAACCAAATCGGTCTTTAAACAGATCGGATTTCTCATCAGAATAGTATTTTTCAACAATTCTGTAGTCGTACCGGTCAAAAGTTGAGTCTATCGAGGCTAGGTTTTCATTGCTGATCTTTATTGTGATTTGGACCACTTCTTCAGACATAAAGCTTATAAACCCTCCATAAAACTTCGAGTTGTTGCTTTCTACGATATTGGTAATTTCCGTCATAGAATATTTTCTGGCAGGAGTTTCTACCGTAAGAATAGCACCTGTTTCTGAAAATAAAGGATAACGGGAAAGGTCTTGAAAAACATCTTCACAGGTAATATACCCCAGATACTTTTCATTTTTATTAATCACCGGGATCACATTGCTGGTGAAGGTGTAAAACAGACGGATACTGTCCATAATATTGCTGTCCTCCAGGATAGCGAACCGTTCAATCTGATGTTCAAGATCCTTCAGAGTCCCGCCATCTTCTTCATACAGAAAGTCCATTGCAAGAGCTCCGTAGAAATGGTGGGATTTTTTGATGAAAATATGGGAATATCCAAAATCCTCCAACATATTTCTGGCTGACTCTATGGAGTCAGACAGGCTAAAACATGGAAAGTCTTTTGAGATATAGTCCTTGATAAACATTGTGCTAATTTATAAAAAATTAAATGAAACTTTTTCTGAAAACCCGACTTTTTTTAAGCTGAAACAAAAAAAATGCCATCAAAATTTGTTTGTAAGGAAAAAAAAAGTACCTTTGTCGCCTTTCATTTTTACTTTTTATTAGATTTATTTCAAACTGCACTGTCTACTAAGGACATATGCAGTTTTTTTTATTTTAACGCTTTTGCAAACTCCCACATTACAATTCCGGCACATACACTTACATTCAGAGAATGCTTTGTTCCAAGCTGTGGAATTTCTAAAAATACATCAACATTTGGAAGTACTTCATCACTGATTCCTTCTACCTCGTTTCCTAAAATCAATGCATATTTTTTCGAGTTGTCAATCGTAAAATCAGTAATCAGCTGGCTGCCGGTAGTCTGCTCAATTCCGATGATTTCGTACCCTTTGCTTTTCAGATCAGAAATCGCCGTATTGGTTTCTGCCTTATGAGACCAGTCTACACTTTCTGTTGCTCCCAATGCCGCTTTATGGATCTCACGGTGGGGTGGTTGTGGTGTAATTCCACAAAGGATTATTTTTTCAATTAAAAAGGCATCTGCCGTTCTGAAAGCAGCACCTACATTGTGCATACTTCTGATATTATCTAAAATGATGACCAACGGAATTTTTTCAACCTTCTTAAATGTTTCTACATCTATTCTGTTAAGTTCTTCCAGTTTTAGTTTCTGTACCAATTGTATTATTTTGTTGAGATTAATTTTCCGTCTTTATAGACCTCTGTTTTTTCTATGCTTCCGTCTTCACGGTAATGAACCCTGTTGCCATTTCTCTTGTCGTTGGCAAGTTCAGTTTCACGCTGTAATTTTCCTGATGGATAAAATACTTTCCATTTTCCGGTTGCAAGGCCGTTGTCATACTGGCCAATGTCTTTCACTGATTTTCCGTCTTCATGGAAGGTTTTGCTTTCACCCTGTAATTTATTGAATTTATAATTTGAAATTTCAGTTATTTTGCCGGCTGGAGAATAAAAAGTAGCCGTAAGACTGTTATCATAAATATTCTTTTCTCCGTTTCTGAAAGCCTCTTTGGAAGTAAGTACTCCGTTCTTATCAAAATAGGACCATTCTTTTACTTTAAATCCTTTTTTATACTCTCCTTTAGACTGCATTTTTCCGTTGTCATAATAAAAAATAGCCTCTCCGTCCAGCTTTCCTTTTTCCCATTCTACTGTATTTTTTACCTGCCCGTTGTCATAAAATTCTTTACAGGATCCTTCCTGTAACCCGTTTTTATATCCACATGGTTTCTGTGCCATAATCATGGCAGACGTGGAAAAAAACAATAGAAACATGTACTTCATAGCTATTTTTATTTCAAAAATAGTAAAATACTTATATTTGACTCAAAAATATACTATGAAAAAATTATTCACATTATTCATATTGATGTGGGGATTTATGTATCTGGGAGCACAAAATGCATATTATCCTCAAGCTTTTTTTGATAAAAAACTAGCCAGAGACATGCTGGGATTCGGGAATTCTACGATTGAAGGCGTTGCTTCCACAAAACAAAAAAACAATTGGGGCATCAAACCATTGCTTGGAGAAAAACATTATGCACCCAAAGGAACAGTTATCATGCTTTTTCCTGTCACTCCTTATTTTGAGGAATTTTATGACATGAGAAGGAAGTATGAAAACAAAAAAACAACGGTGTACATGTCTGAAGAAGCTTTTAAATACAGAGTGGAAGCTTTAACGGATGATCACGGCAGGTTTAAATTCGAAAAACTGAAACCTGGTAAATATTATCTTGAAACGATCGTAAATTTTACAGCGACGGCAAGCTATCAGCAGCAGACAGGAACTTCAAATGCTTATAACGGGTATGGAGCTTATCTGTATTCAACCCCCATATACAGTACGTTTTTCTATGGATACTCGGCTGCCAACAGGGAAAGCAAGTTTGTAGAAATAAAACAGGACGGCGAACTCAAAGAAATCAAGCTTTAACAGCTTGATTTTTTATTTTCTGTTCATAATCTGATGTACATTCTTCTCAATATTCTGGGCTAAGGTCTCCATTGGAATATCATTTTCATCATTATTGAAAGGATCTTCAATTTCTTCTGCAATAAGCTCAAGACTCATTAAAACATAATATACAAAAACAGTAAGAGGAATCATGAAAAGACCAATAGTGATCACATAAGCAATAGGCAGAGCGAAAACGTACAGAATAATAAATTTCTTGATAAAAGAAGAATATGAATAAGGGATCGGAGTGTTTTTGATTCTCTCACAGCCTCCGCATACATCAAGAAATCCTGAAAGCTGAGTGTCTAAATACAGCATTTCAATTTCTGAAATTTTACCTTCTTTTTTTAATAAGTTCAATTTATGGGTGAGCAGGATGACAATTTCACTTGGGCCATGGTTTTTTAATGAACTTTCTATTTCAGAATAATCTTCATCCAAAGCCAGCCTTGTAGATTCTTTAGAAAGATGTTTGGCTAAAAAGTGAGGGAAATATTTTAAATATCTTGCAATCTGTTCAGCATCCTGACGGTTGTCACCAAGAATAGTATTGATTTTTATAGCGAAATTTCTGGTATCATTGACCAGTTTCCCCCAAAGCTTCCGGCCCTCCCACCATCTGTCATAAGCCGTATTGGTCCTGAAAACCAATAAAAGCGAGAGTACGAAACCTAACAGCGAGTGAATCATCCCCACATTACTGATTCCTGATTTTGAGGTAAGGTGCAGATATTCCACTTCCAGATACTGAATTCCCCAGGAATACAACCCTATAAGAACCATACTTGGAAAAAGAATCTTCAGTGTATCACTTTTGTGTAAACTGAAAAGGATTTTAAGGAAATGTTTGGTATTGTAGACTCTCATAAATTCACTTGTTACCACAAATATAAATTTTTCATCTGAGCTCTGCTAATAAAGTAAAGAAGCCTGAAGCTGGAAGAGGGAAGTTATTGAAGCCGAAGAAGAGGTCTAAGTTTCCATAAAAAGATTTTATGGAATGAGGTATATATGTTTGTAGACAAATCTTAACTTCCAGCATCTCTCTTCCAGCTTCCTGCTCTTTTAATCTTAATTTTCTCAGGTTTCAAAAAAACACTATTTTTATTTCGCATTAAATACAAAATACATGATCCTCGAAAACGTAGATATTGTAAATGATATCAGTAAAGAAGATTTTCAGAAGAATTATTTTAAAAAGCAGAAACCTCTTTTAATTAAGAATTTTGCCAGTCGATGGGATGCTTTTGACAAATGGAATCTGGCTTACATCCGTGAAAAAGCGGGAGATCAGGAAGTGCCGCTGTATGACAATAAACCTGCGGATGCTGCGAAAAGCTCTGATGCTCCGGTAGCCCGGATGAAAATGAAAGAATATATTGATACTATAAAAAGTAAACCTTCAGATCTGCGTATCTTTTTCTATATCATTACAGACAGACTTCCTGAGCTGCTGAAAAACTTTACGTATCCGGATTTGGGGATGAAGTTTTTTAAAAGACTTCCAACGTTATTCTTCGGGGGAAGTGATGCTCATGTTTTAATGCATTATGATGTGGATTTGGGTGATTTTATGCATATCCATTTTGAAGGAAAGAAAAGAATTCTTTTGTTTGATCAGAAGCAGTCACCATTTTTATATAAAGTTCCTTTATCTGTTCATACCGTTTATGAGCTGGATTATGAAAACCCTGATTATGAAAAGTTTCCGGCTTTACAATATGCCAAAGGGTACGAAATTTTTATGGAGCATGGTGATGCACTCTTTATTCCGGGAGCTTTCTGGCACTTCAACAGATATCTGGAGCCTGGTTTTTCACTTTCTTTGAGAGCGCTTCCCAATAAACCGAATGTCTTTGCCAATATGCTGTATCATGTTTTCATTATGAGATATACGGATAAACTCATGAGAAAACTTTTCAAAGCCAAATGGGTGAGCTATAAACAAAAATGGGCTTACAGAAAGAGTTCGGAAGCCCTGGAAAAACATCTAAAGTCGGGAAAATAGACAGTATACCTTAGATTATTTTAACGCAGGGAACGCAAACTTTTATTTGCTGATAAGGGTTCGCAAAGGCGTTTCACTCAGCGAAGAAAGCTTTCGGTTGCTAAATGAAATGCCTTCGAACGAAAATAAAAGGAGTCAATATCAATTTTCTTTGCCTCTTAGCGTTAAATTTTGGATTAATTTTATTTATTGATAAGACCGAAGATCGTGGCATCTACGAATTTTCCTTTTTCAAAAAAATAATCTTTCAAGGTTCCTTCTTTACTGAAATTTAATGAAGACAGTAGCTTTTCAGAAGAAATATTGGAGGGATCAATGAAAGCATCCACCCGGTGAAGTCTCATAGATTCAAATCCGTAAGTCAGAATAGGGAGAATAGCCTCTTTCATATAAGATTGCTGCCAGAATTTAGGATTGAGCTCATAACCAATTTCAGCTCTAAAGTGTTCCCTGTACCAATTATGATAGCCGCAGGTGCCAATGACTTTTCCATTGGATTTCAGCTCCAAAGCCCATCTGAAACCTTTCCCATTTTCGAATTCATTGTTAAAATGCTGAATAATGCGTCGGGAGTCTTCTTCTGTTTTGAAGGTATCCAGATCATAATATTCCATAACTTCATCCAGAGAAAAATACTCGAACAGGTCTTGGATATCATCGAAAGTAAGCTGACGTAAAATAAGCCTTTCAGTCTCTAAAACAGGAAATTCCATGAATGATGTGATTTGATGGTGAAAATACAATTAATTACTGATAAAGAAAAGTGGGGAAGATTAACCTCTAAACAATTCTCTTACCCTGAATTTATTTTTCTAAATTTGGGGCTCATTTTTTACTATGGCAAAAGCAGCGAAGAAAGAAACTCCGTTAATGACGCAGTACAATACCATCAAGGGTAAATATCCTGATGCGCTATTATTATTCAGGGTTGGGGATTTTTATGAAACTTTTGGGCAGGATGCTGTCAGAACTTCTCAGATTCTGGGAATTGTCCTTACCAAAAGAGCCAATGGCGATGGGCATATAGAGCTGGCCGGATTTCCGCATCACTCTGTAGATTCTTATCTTCCAAAATTGGTAAGAGCAGGGATGAGGGTGGCGATCTGCGATCAGCTGGAAGATCCTAAAATGGTGAAAGGGATTGTAAAAAGAGGGGTAACTGAATTGGTTACACCCGGTGTTACCTTCAATGATCAGGTTTTAAATTCAAAAAAGAATAATTTCCTGCTTTCTCTACACAAAGAAAAAGAGAAATATGGAATTGCTTTAGTGGATATTTCTACAGGAGAATTTCTGGTAAGTGAAGGAAACCTGGAAAAGCTGCTTCATATTGTCAATACTTTTGACCCAAGTGAGATTATTTACCAGAGAAGTGTACAGATTCCGGAGCAGATTAAGAATAAAAGTGCCTTTAAACTGGAAGACTGGGCGTTCCAATATAATTTTGCCTACGAGAAATTAACGAATCATTTTAAAACCAATTCTTTAAAAGGGTTTGGAGTAGAAAACCTTCCACTGGCTATTACTGCAGCAGGAGCTATTTTTGCCTATCTGGTAGAAGATACCCACCACAATCTGCTGGCCCATATTACAAAACTTCAGATCATTCCACAGGAAGATTATCTGATGATGGATAATTTTACCCTGAGAAACCTTGAAATTGTTTATCCCAGTAATCCACAGGGAAAATCGCTGCTGGATATCATTGATAAAACCTCTACTCCGATGGGAGGAAGGCTTTTGAGAAGAAGAATCATTCTTCCTTTAAAATCAGTGGATGAGATTATGAGAAGGCTTTCTCTGATTGATTTCTTAAACGAAAATGATCATCTGAAATATGAAATCTGCCAGCTTCTGAGATCGATTTCTGACTTAGACCGATTGATGGGAAAACTGGCTGCAGAGAAAATTTCACCTAAAGAATTGGGATATCTTCGCCAAAGTTTAATTAATATCCATAAAATCAAAGCATTACTGCATCCTCATGCGGATGTGCTGGCGTGGCTGGAACCTTTGTTTGATCTTGAAGAATTGATTAAGTTCCTGCAGAATCATCTTAATGAAGAACTTCCGGTAAGTATTGCCAAAGGAAATATCATTAAAGAAGGGGTTTCTGAAGAGCTTGACAGATTGAGAAATCTACAGAATAAAGGACGCGGATTCCTGGACGAAATGTGCCAGAGAGAAATTGAGAGAACAGGTATCACAAGCCTTAAAATTGATTTTAATAATGTTTTCGGATACTATATTGAAGTTCGAAATACTCATAAAGATAAAGTTCCGGATGATTGGGTAAGAAAGCAGACCCTGGTGAATGCTGAAAGATACATTACCGAAGAATTAAAGGAATACGAAAGCCAGATCCTGGGTGCCGAAGAAAAAATAGGGGTTCTGGAAACTTCACTGTACAGAAATTTATGTGCAGAAACAATGGTTTATATTGATCAGATCCAGGGGAACTCCAATATTATTGCACAGCTTGATGTGGCTGCCGGACTATCTGAACTGGCTGTTTCTGAGAGCTATACTAAGCCTGTTTTAAATGATGGCTATGCTATCGATTTAAAAGAAGCCAGACACCCGATCATTGAGAATGCACTTCCTCTGGGTGAAAAGTATATTCCGAATGATATCTTTCTGGATAAAGATTCCCAGCAGATTATCATGGTGACAGGACCGAACATGGCCGGTAAATCTGCAATTCTGCGCCAGACGGCAATTGTTTGTCTTTTGGCTCAGATTGGAAGTTTTGTGCCTGCAAAACATGCTGAAATAGGAATGCTGGATAAGATTTTCACAAGGGTAGGAGCTACAGACAATATCTCTGCAGGTGAATCAACTTTCATGGTAGAAATGAATGAAGCCGCCAATATTCTGAACAATATTTCAGAGCGAAGCCTGATTTTGCTTGATGAAATCGGTCGTGGAACTTCCACTTATGACGGGGTTTCTATTGCATGGGCGATTGCTGAATACCTTCATCAGCATCCAACGCAATCCAAGACTTTATTTGCCACGCACTATCATGAGCTGAATGAAATGACAGTCAATTTCGAAAGAGTGAAAAACTTTCACGTTTCTATTCAGGAAAATAAAGGAAACATCATTTTCCTGAGAAAACTGATTCCTGGTGGAAGTGAACACAGTTTCGGTATCCATGTGGCAAAACTGGCCGGAATGCCTGCCAAAGTGGTCAACAGAGCCAATGAAATTCTTAAAACACTTGAGGCGAGCAGAACTCAGGGAGGAGGAGGTACTTCTGAAAGTATCAAAAGAGTGACTGAGGAAAATATGCAGCTTTCCTTCTTCCAGCTGGATGATCCTGTTCTGGAAAATATCCGTGAGGAACTTACAAAAATAGATATCAATACATTGACACCTATTGAAGCTTTAATGAAGCTGAATGCGATAAAAAAAATGATTGGAGGTTAATCCAATCATTTTTTTTAATGATGTTAAAGTTTAGTTTTAATTAGCAGCAATAGCCGTCTTTACCCCTCGGTCCGATAATAAGGAAATGGCTTACTCCTCTTAGTTTACATAGACCTTCTGCACATGCAGCTGCACCTCCGTTGATTTCTTTGAGCTCAGCTTTGGTGAGCCTTCTTTTAAGGTTTGAATTTTTCATATCCGCCTTGTTTAAATATTATCAACCTGGTTAACAGCAAAATCCATCCTGCATGCCAGGCACTCCTGAGCGTTCTTCTCCGGTGTGAGGATCTGTGCAGCTTATTACTCTTGGGCAGATGGGTCTGTTGGCTCCGCCACTGATTTCTTTAAGCTCATTTTTACTAAGCTTTCTTTTTTGATTTTTTGAATTTTTCATAATAATTTGAATTTGGTGAAAGCTAATTTACAAGTTATTTTATTATGTTCAAAATATTGTAAGTCAAATTGTTAACTTTTTTTGACGCAAATGTCATTTCATAAAAAAGATTGAGGAAACCCCTCAATCTTTTTTATTTAACAAAGTTTTTTGCTATTAACAGCATCTTCCTTTGGTGTCACATGAGCCTATAGTCATTTCACCGTCAATATTGCAGAAACAAGTTCCCGGGCAAAGGGGGCCGCTACCTCCATTGATTTGTTTCAATTCACTTTTTGTCAATTTTCTTTTTTGAATGTTTGATTTTTTCATGATAATTTTAGTTTTGATTTGATTTCTTGAAATTTTTTTGATTAGCAACAGAATCCGTCTTTTCCTACAAGACCCGGAACCATTTCTCCCGAATCAGGATGTGTACAGAACCCTCGAAGGCATCTTGGAGGAAGTGCTCCACCATTAATTTCTTTTAGTTCGCTTTTGGAAAGCTTTCTCTTTTGAGTTTTTGATTTTTTCATGGTAATTTAGTTTTTGATTCTACTCAAATATACAAAATCATCTGTATAATTCTATAGCTTGTGAAAAAAATTAACACCTCTGTGTCTAAAAATAAAAAAGAGCGCCTTAAGCGCTCTGTGTTTTATAAATGATTGTATTCGTAAGTATTAACATCCGTGGAACCTGAAGGTGTATTCCCTGTTTTCTCGTAATAGCTTCGAATTTCTTTTGTAGGGTAACCACTGGCATTGTATTCAAAATTGGATTTGAAGATTGTCCATTCCGTTCCGGTTCCATTATTGTAACTGACGATGTGATTGTAGCTTAATGTATTGTGAGCAGATCCGCTTTCATCTTCATTATCAATGATTTTTAGGTATCCGGTAATATTTTTTAAAGGAGCATTTTTGGTATCATATACCACTGTTTTTAAGGTAGAAGTTGCTGTTTCAGTAGTGTTATTTTGAGTTCTTGAAAGAGTACCAGTCCAGCTGCTCATCGATCCATCAGCATTCAGTACAGCATTTCTTGTTTCAGATCTTGTTGATCCTGAAGTAGACGCAGTGTATACTATTTTCACATTGTTATTCGCTTGATAAGTATAGTTGGATTCTGAGTTCCATGATCCACCGAAATCAATCCCGTTAATTGTTTTTTTTGATAATCTGCCATTTCCGTCGTAGGTAAATTTCGTAGTAAGAGAGGTATTTGAACCATTGACTACAGACTGGGAAATAAGATCACCTGCATAGATAAATGTAGTTACACTTCCTTCAGTAAGATTTTTGATCTGAGAAATTTTTGAACCGTTATACGTAAACGTTAAAACATCTCCGTCCATCGTCATTTTTGTTACCAAAACCGGACTGTTATCATTGTTATTTCCGTTGTTGTTAGGTGAATCATTATCGTCGTTGCTGCTAGAGCATGATGCCAACAAGAAAATTGGCAGAAGCAAATAAGTTTTTTTCATGGTTTTAAGTTTAAGGCTGTAAAAGTATTAAAAAAATGTATCCATGATAAAAATAAATTGTTCATTTGTAAATAATTTATGAAATAGGTGAATTTTATTTTTATATATCGTTGAATTTTAGTGTTTTATGGTTTTTAATATGAAGAATTTAATAAAGATATTAGCTATATTTATATTTTGTACGGTTTTTAAAGCCCAGCAGACTGAAGTTTCTGTGATAAAATATGAAGATCTGGAAAAGCGGATTCAGCAGGAAAAAAACAAATTATTGGTTGTCAATTTCTGGTCAACAACCTGTGGGCCATGCGTAAAAGAGCTTCCTCACTTTATGGAAGTGAATGTTGAGTTTGCTGATAATCAGAAATTTAAAATGATTTTGGTTTCACTGGACAGGCTTGCAGATAAAGAAAGAGTATTGAAATTTATTAAAAATAAAAATCTTACTGCTGAGGTTCTCTTGCTGGATGATATCAAAAGAATGAATACCTGGATCCCCAAGTTTGAAAAAGACTGGGATGGGAATATTCCTGTAACGCTGTTCTATAAAAATGGAGTGAAAGTTCATTTCAATGACGGTGAAATGAGCAAAGAAGACCTTGGGAAAACAATTAAAGAAAATCTACAATAAATAATCAATTATGAAAAACCTGAAAATTTTAATGACCGCATTCATCGTTGGGCTTGGATTACTGAGCTTTACAACGACAGATCATGATAAAAACAAAATTCAGAAAGAGAATATTTCTTCAAAAGGCTATGAAGTAGGAGATGAAGCTGCTGATTTTAAGCTTAAAAATATTGATGGCAAAATGGTTTCTTTAAGCGATTTTAAGAGTGCAAAAGGATTCATTGTTGTATTTACATGCAATCACTGCCCATACGCCAAGAAATATGAAGACAGAATTATTGAGCTGGATAAAAAATATAAAGCTCAGGGTTACCCGGTAATCGCGATTAATCCTAACGATCCTAATGTACAGCCTGAAGACGGCTTCCAGCAGATGATTGAAAGAGCAAAGCAAAAAAGTTTTACTTTCCCATACCTAGTAGATGAAGGGCAGAAAATTTATCCACAGTACGGAGCGACAAAGACTCCTCATGTTTTTGTACTGAAGAAAGAAAACGGAAAGAATATCGTGAAATATATTGGTGCTATCGACAATAATTATGATAACCCGAATGATGTATCCGAATATTATGCTCAGGATGCCGTAAATGCTCTGATAAAAGGAGAGCCGGTAAAAATGACTAAAACGGTAGCTATCGGATGTACAATTAAAATAAAGAAATAATATATTTGCTCACATAAAAATAAAATCGGTGTTCCTTGAATACCGATTTTTTATGCCTAATCCCTTTTGAAATGAAATTACAATTCAGCCTTAAATATCTCCTTCTGACCCTATTTATTTTTCTTGTAGAAGTATTGATTGCCACTAAACTGAGCGGTATTTTCTTCGTAAGAGCTTATCTCGGGGATGTTATTGTGGTGATGCTTCTTTATACTTTCGTAAAGAGTTTTGTAAAAGTAAATGATGAGAAACTGATTCTGAGGATCCTTATTTTTTCATTTTTGATAGAATTTGCACAGTATTTCCATATTGCAGAAAAATTAGGCTTCCGTTCTGGAAGCCTGATGTATATTGTTATTGGAAATTCTTTTTCATGGATTGATAACCTTTGCTATGCCATAGGCTGTCTACTGCTCTATATTTTCGTAAGAATAACAAAAAGTGAAGGCGTAACCTCAACCTCTAATTCCTAATCCCTGCAACCTAACCCCTATTACCTACCTCCCAAAACTGTCATATTTATCCTCTGCATATTTGGTAAAACGGTTCAATAAAGCCACATTTTCCTTTTCCATTGGAGAAAGATCATTGTCTACATTGCTGGAAACCGGGATGTACCAGTCTGTTTGTTCGAAGAAATTTCTGTAGGTTTCTTTTTTGAAAGAGTAACCATGTCTTGCAAATACGGAATTTTTGATGATCTCAAGATCAAGTTTTCTTAAGTTTTTAAGATCTTTTTCTGTCAGTTTCTGCTTGGAGGCATTTAGTTTGAATATTGCTTCTGAAGCGATACGGTTCTTAGACGTTTTATAGCTTTCTGTCTTTCCGGTTTCTTCATCTTTGTACTTTTCTGTAAATTCTTTGGGATTGGACCAGTCTACCAGATCAGAATCCTTATCAAGCATAAAGTTGGGATTATAAACAAACTCTTTTTTAGTGAGCTTAAGTGTTTTTGAAGGCGCTTTAACTGTTGTTTTATCGAAGGCATTCCATTTTCCGGTTAAGCTGTCACCTTTTAGTTTTACTTCAAACCTTCCGTCTGTTTTGTCATTTCCCGGTTCATCCAGGACAAAAGAGGTAGATGTTTCATTGAAAACACCTCTGAACGGGCGTTGGTTGCCATTTACAATACTTTGTCCGTAAACGCTGTCCTTTGTAATTCTGTTGATCTTTAAAGAAATTCTTTTATAATTGTTGACATCATATTCCGAACCATCTGTCTCGTCAACTACCTTTTCCATTCCGGCAAATTCACCTGTGTAAATTCCGTAATATTCTTGATGAACTTCAGGTACTACGACAGAGTCCTTTTTGGCGGTCAGAGAATCTTTCCCCGATTCATTGGTATTTCCCTCTTTTTTACAGCTTGCCAAAGAAACTGCCAGTAAAGAAATAAGAGTGTAATTTACAATTTTCATATATGTTTTTTTGTGATTAAATATTCAATAATAAGGATATTGGGAATCCAGCCCAACCAGGCAATGATCTGATAGACATCCATTGGATTGGGATGAAATAAATATACAATAATTACTTTCCACATTCTCAGAGTAATGGCAGATAATGTAAAAGCAAAACTCCGCCACATCCATTGCTTGTGCTCTTTGAACCTTTTCTGTCTTGCCAGTTGATATGCTTTATATGTTGAAAACCACCATGAAAAGCCCAAAATAACAAAAGAAACCTTTGATAAAAGCCCTCCGTTTGCAAAGAGTCCCATATAGATTCCAGAAGGGGCAGCGAAAATCAGAATGAGAAAAATATACATTTTTCCCATATTCCGATGAAAGTTTTTTAATCCAAAATTCAGTCTGAGAATAGCCAGAAATCCTGAAAGAAGGACAAAAATGCTTGTATAAACGTGAGTATAAAAAAATGTAAGATATTCAGGTCTGTCTATAACTTCCGTCTGTTTGATCATCAGAAAACTGACTTCAGGATTAAAAGGAATGTATTCTAAGGTGATCTTCAGCATCAGCCAAAAGAAATACCCGAATCCTATGATGAGAAGGATTTTAAAGAAGGAATTACTATTTCTTTTAGCAGAGAGCATTTTAATTATTCAAAATTGATAGTGAAAGGGACGGTAAACCAAATCAACGCAGGATGCCCTTTGTATTCTCCGGGAGTCCACTTGGTTTTCATAGATTTCATAGCTCTTTCCACTTCATGATTAAGAGATTCATTTTCTCCTGTTACGATAATAGTTTCTATCTCACCTTTAGCATTGACTGAGAATTTTGCATTGGAGCGGGCTTTACCTTTTGGCCCTTTTATTCGATTAGAATTAATTTTTTGAGTTACATCCCGCATGAATGCAGAAATTCCACCAGGATATTCTGATGGCTTACTTTGCTCAGGTATATTCTCATTTCTGGAATGATCTTCTGTGGGCTGCGTTTTAGTTTCCTGTGTCTGAGCAAAAGCCAGCCCAAATCCAAGGCATAAAATGAATGTTGATATTTTTTTCATCATATTAGTTTATAGTCTGTTTGGATTAGTTTTTTAAATACTTAGGCCCATCGGCATGGTAAATTTGGTTTTAACCGGTTGTCCGTTTATAGTACCGGGCTTCCATTTTTTCTTTAATTTCTTCATAATACGATCCATTTCTTTATTCAGAATAGGACTATTGCCAGTTGTAGAAATTGAGCTAATACTTCCATCAGGATTAACATCAAAAGTCGTTACAGATTTAAATGTTCCAGGAGAGTTCGAAAATTTAGAAATATCCATTTCACTGCTTATATACTTTCTTATGGCTACCATTCCACCTGGAAATTCCGGAGCAATAGATATAGTATCATCTACCTTATGCTCATCTTTATTTATCTCTGACGAAGGAGATGGTGATTGCTGCTCTTCTTTTTGTGTTGTTTGGGAAAAGGCAAACTGAGCTCCTAACAGTAAAATCAGTATTGATATTTTTTTCATGGTTTATGGGGAATTCAGATTATTTATTTTCAAAAAAATCGATAACGAGTTCATTGAACAATTCTGGTTTTTCTTCAGGAACATAATGGCTTGTATTCGGAATAATAGCCAGTTGCCCTTGTGGAATAGATTCCGCTATTTTTACCGTATGTTCTGTTTTTATAAGATCTTTATCGCCAGCAATAATCAATGACGGACACTGAATTTTTTTCAGATCTTCATATTGCCAGTTTGGATATTTAAGGTCAAGATTCAAAAGGTCTATGAAAACATCATTTTTATGGTCTTTATTCTCTTTAGTAAGGCTGGCGAGCATTTCTTTCATAGATTTAAACTCATCATCTTTGACTCCTTCAGGGAAAATATTGGCTCCGGAACAGGCAATTTTATCTACTAGCTGAGGGTATTTCATAGCCATGGATAAAGCAAGAATTCCGCCGTCACTCCAGCCCAGAATCTTTGTTTTTTTGATGTTCAGTTTCTCTAAAAACTGCTTAAGGTCCTCTGTCTGAATATCAAAGGTAAGTTCTTTCGTTTTGTCATAAGTAGATTTTCCACGCTCACGGCAATCTACAATGATAACTTTGTACTTTTTAGCAAAAGTATCCTTTTGGTTCATAAAAGCACTGATGGATTGTCCATTCCCATGAAGCATAAGCAATGGTTCTCCTTCTCCATAGATCTCGTAATATAATTTAATACCATTGACCTCCATAAATTTTCCATCCGGCATGGAACCTATAATGCCCTGACCCTTTATCAGCAATGATTTATGGCCACTGAATGGCTTGTAATCTGAAGATCCAACCGTAAAATGTTTTACATGGGTTATTTTCTGAGAATGGATTCCTTCAAACCAGGCATTTGATGCAGTAATATCGTTCTCAAAACCTGAATTTTCTAAAGGAATTTCAAGCCATTTTTTTGACTTTCCATCATTGACTTCCAACTTGAAATCGTCAAAATAAAAATCTCCATTGTCTTGTGCAAAAGCTCCGATATTGATTGTTTTCGCATTGGTATTGATGATTCCTTTTATTTCATATGTTTTCCATTCATTAGTGACTTTGATTCCATAATATTGATTCTCAAAAAAACCAGTAGAACGGTCTTTATTGTCTATTCTGCACCATAGGCCGCAGTTGGAATTATTATCTTTATTGTCTTTTCGGATTTTTGCCGTTACCCGGAAATTCCAGTTTTGTTTATTCTCTATATTTAGGGCTTGTGCAAATGCGGTCCAGCTAGAAACAATAGATCTTTCCTGGCTATATCCTAAGAACAGCCAGAACAGAAGAAGGAATACGAAATTTTTTTTCATGTATTTAGTTTTTAGTAAAAATAGTGTTTTTTACAAATTATTGAGATCCTGTGCAATAAGCCATCCTTCACTCCAGCATGCCTGGAAATTGAAACCGCCAGTCACTGCATCTATATTCAAAACTTCTCCGGCAATATAGAAATTAGGAAGTAATTTTGAAGACATGTTTTTAAAGTTAATTTCCTTTAAATCAACACCTCCAGCCGTCACAAACTCATCTTTAAAAGTAGACTTTCCGGTTACCTGAAACTTCTTTTGACAAAGATTTTCCAGGATCTTCTGCATTTCCTTTCCGGAAATATTAGCAACCTGTTTGTTCAGGTCAACCTTTGAAATGTCTAAAATCTTCTGCCAGAATCGGTTGGTAATATCAAAAATCTTCGATTGTCCGATGGTCTTTTTAGGATTGCTTTGTTTAAAATTATGGAAGATTTCCTCAGCCTCATCCATTTCTATGGAAACAAAATTAACTTCAATTTCAAAGTTATATTTAAGTTTTGCCAGACTTATAGCTTCCCATGCGGAGATTTTCAGAACAGCAGGTCCGGAAAGTCCCCAGTGGGTAATAAGCAGCGGCCCGCTCTCGTCAGTTTTCAGCTTTGGAATGGAAATTCCTGCATTTTCAAAGCTTGTTCCCGGAAGATCTTTAAGCAATTCATCTTTAATATTAAATGTAAAAAGGGAAGGGACGAGGTCTACAATTTTATGACCCAGATTTTCAACCATTTTTAGAGATTTTGGTGAGCTTCCGGTAGTATATACGATATAATCGGCTTCAAAATCCCCCGAATTGGTCTTTACGATATATTTTTCATCCTGCTTTTCAATCTCTTTTACCGTACATTTTGTTTTTACAGAGACATTTTTCTTTTGGGTTTCGTTCAGAAAAGTATTGATGATCGTCTGAGAAGAATTACTTTCAGGGAAAGTTCTGTTGTCATTTTCAATTTTCAACGGAACATTACGCTGGTCAAACCATTCCATCGTGTCTCCAGGCTGAAATTTGCTGAAAACACTTAATAGTTCCTTATTTCCACGAGGATAAAACTGAACAAGCTCTCTGGGATCAAAGCATGCGTGAGTCACATTGCAACGCCCACCTCCGGAAATTTTAACCTTCTGAAGAACATCCGAGTTCTGTTCTAAAATCGTAATTGTATATTTCTTTTCGTCAAGATTGGATGCGCAGAAAAAGCCTGCAGCACCGCCTCCGATAATAATGATCTGTTTCATGTATATGTAATCCTATGCGGAAGATTATTTTTTCAAAAGTACAATTTTTATAAACCATCTTATTTGAGTATTTTTGAAGATTATAATTTTAACGAGACCAAAAATGATTTTCTACCATAAATTTGAAGTGCGATGGAGCGATCTTGATGCCAATAAGCACTTAGCCAATTCATCATATGTACAGTATTGTGCGCAAGCCAGAATGGCTTTTATGACTAAAGAGAAAATGGGAGTTACCCAGCTAAGCAGATGGGGAATTGGTCCTGTTATCCTGCACGAAAGATATTCTTTCTTCAAAGAAATATATGCAGATCAAATTGTCATTGTAAGTGTGGAAATAGATGGTTGTGCAGAAGATTCTTCCATTTATCGTTTCGTACACAAATTCTATACACCAGATGGAATGCACTGCGCCACTGCAGAAGCTACAGGAGTATGGATTGATATGATGCTTAGAAAAATGACCACTCCGCCGGATGATGTAGTGGAAGCAATGAATAAATATAAAAGCCCGGAAACGGTTGTATTATCGAAAGAAGATTTCAAAAAATTTCCTTTCCATCCACACAATATCGACCCGGCAGAATTGATTAAATAATTCAAAGTTTAAAATTCAAGGTTCAAGGTTTAGAGTTTGAGAAGCAATTTTAAATCATTCATACTTTTTACATTGGACATTAATAAAAAAAAATCATGTTTGAAGATAAATCACAGGAGCTGACGCCCATTTCAAAATTAGGAGAATTCGGTCTTATTAAGCATTTGACAGAGCATTTTCCGTTATCCAATGAATCTTCGGAGCTTGGAGTAGGAGATGATGCAGCGGTTATCAATCCTGATAACAAAAAAGTAGTTCTTACCACAGATGTACTGGCGGAAGGAGTACACTTCAATCTTGGATATGTACCATTGAAGCATTTAGGTTATAAAGCGGTGGTAGTAAACCTTAGCGATATTGCAGCAATGAACGCAACTCCTACACAGATATTGGTTTCTCTTGCGGTTTCCAACCGTTTTCCGGTGGAAGCTTTAGAAGAAATCTATTCCGGAATTCAGGCTGCTTGCGGAAGATACAAGGTTGATCTGATTGGAGGAGATACTACAAGTTCCAATTCGGGGCTGGTGATGAGTATTACCGCTGTAGGAATTGAAAATGAGGAAAATATCGTAAAAAGAAGCGGAGCAAAACCTAATGATCTTCTTGTGGTAACCGGAGATTTAGGGGGTGCCTACATGGGATTACAGATTCTGGAAAGAGAACATGCTGTGTATCTTGCAGATCCGAACATGCAGCCGGAAATGGAAGGCTACGACTATATACTGGAAAGACAGCTGAAACCTGAAGCAAGAACAGACGTTAAAACGATTTTGGAAGAACTGGATATAAAGCCAACTTCTATGATTGATATTTCAGACGGCCTGGCTTCCGAAATCCTTCACCTTTCAGATCAGTCAAAAGTAGGATTCAGATTGTATGAAGAAAAAGTACCACTGGACAACCTTACGATCTCTACCGCGGATGAAATGAATTTGAATCCGGTAATGACTGCTTTAAGCGGTGGTGAAGATTATGAACTTTTATTTACGATTTCGCCAGATGATTTTGATAAAATTAAAAATCACCCGGATTTTACCATTATAGGTCATGCCGTAGAAAAAGAAGAAGGAAACTTTATGGTGGCGAGAGGATCTAACCAGTTGGTAGCACTTACTGCTCAGGGTTGGGATGCTTTTTTAAACCAATAAAATGTATACGTTTACCGTACTACCGGTTTTAGTTATTATTGCATTCATAATAGTGACTCTTTATAAACATTACATTAAAAAACAGGATCAGAATCTGAAAGAATCGCTCTTTTTTGTTTTTTTCTTCGTAACAGTCTGGAGTTTGATTTATTATTTTGTTTTTAGCTAAAAATAGACTGATGATTATAAATATCAGTCTGATAAAATTGAAAAATTATATTTAATTTTAAATATTGTAAGAGAACCGCAGCACTTTTTTTGCTGTGGTTTTTGTTTATAGTTAATTACTTTACAATATAGTGATGATTACACCCGAAAAAGAAATCCCGGTTCACCATCTGACTTCCGAAGAATTTCAGATGAGTACTCTGAGTGCAGCAGGCCCGGAGAATTTTCATGATGTTCACCGGCATAATTTTTTTGAAATTATCTGGTTCAGGGAAGTGTATGAAAATAGCCGTTTGGAACTGGATTTTGAAAGCTATAAACTTGAAAACAATCAGATCTGTATCATTGCACCAGGACAGGCATTCAACATGAAGCTGGAAGGAGAGGAGGGATACGCAATGGCGATAAGCAGGGAGATTTTCAACGAAGCCTGTGATATAGAATCGGTACTTACAGGAGGAGAGCTTCCCTTTTTTTTAAATCCGGAAAATGAAAAAACCTGCAGTACAATTATATCATTGATTGAGCAGGAATATAAAGCTACATCAAGAACAGAACTCTTAAAGGCATATCTGAAAGCATTTTGTATCATTATTGGAGAACAAATTCATACTCAGGAACCTTTATTGAATGACCGTCAACGGATTCAGGAACTGGTGGGGCTTATTGAGAAGCATTATATAGTGCATAAAGAAACAAGTTTCTATGCAGCTCAATTAAAGATAAGTACACATCATCTTAATGATATTGTGCGCCTTTTGAGAGGAACGACAGTCAAAAAAATGATTTCCCAGCGTCTTATCCTGGAAGCCAAAAGAGAACTTAGCTTTGGAGCGCTCACAGTAAAGGAAATTGCTTTTAAACTCGGTTTTAACGATGCTTCATATTTTTCAAGGTTTTTTAAGAAACATACTAGCCAAAATCCTGACAGTTTTAAGAATAATGAAAAAATATAATCCTCAATATTTACTGTAATGATGGGCTTAAAATAATATTTTTCATTTATTGTTGTATTTAAATCTTCAGTTTGTCCTATACTTCCTTCAGTTCTTTTATTGAAATGTGGTGCTTTTTACAGCAACTTTGCAGCTGAAAAACCGCCTGTGAAGGCTTATGTATTTATGAAGAAGAATTTGAATATTGTAGTGTTTATTTTGGCACTGCTCAACACACTGGAGTCGCTAAGTATAGATCTTTATCTTCCCGCTTTCCCAAGTATGGCTAAAATCTTTAATACCGATATCGGACATATCCAGATATCCATTTCGGTGTTCTTTGCCGGGTTTGCTTTTGGACAACTGTTATGGGGGCCTTTATCTGACAAAAAAGGGAGAAAACCCATGCTGTATTGCGGGCTTTTACTTTTTATTATAGGAGCTACGGCCATCTATTTTACCTCAGATATTTATGTTTTATGGGCAATGCGTTTTCTGCAGGCGTTCGGAGGAAGTGCCGGAATTGTTATTGGTAGAGCGATCATTATTGATCTTTATGATAAACAAAAATCGGTAACAATCTTTTCCCAGCAGTCTCAGATCAGTGGTATCGCTCCTATTGTGGCTCCGCTATTGGGAAGTGTTTTCCTTAAATTCTGGGGCTGGAACAGCTCTTTTGCCTTTTTATGCATCATGGGACTGATCACATTTTTCATGGTATACAAATATGTACCGGAAACCAACAGCAGAATCAATCTTCCTGATGAGGAGCTGGTGAATGAAAAAGGATTAAAAGACCAGCTGAAAATGATCATTTCCAACAAAGATTTTATCAACAGTACAATGGTGGGAAGTATTGCTTTTGCATCCCTTATTATTTACATTTCAAATGCGCCTTTTCTATTCATGGAGATCCATGGGTTTTCGAGCAGTACATTTAGTTTTATATTTGCTTTTAATTCCCTGGCATTGATCACTGCGGCCTATATTACCCCAAAGCTGATCAAGAGAATAAGCAACTCAGCACTGTTATTTACAGCTACCATTGTATTACTGGTGGTATGTTCCCTTCATATTCTGATTGCCGCTGAAAACGTTTCTGTAGCCCTGGAAATTGCAATGCTTTATCTGTCATTACTGGCTATCGGTATCTTATTTCCTATTACATCCGCCCATGCGCTGTCTCCATTTAAAGAAGGAAGAGGAACAGCGGCGGCTTTACTTGGATTCATGCAGCTGATGGTTACATTCTTAATCTCAGCATTACTGGGTTTTTTAGAAGCAGATTCTATCATTCCAATGGTGGTAACACGCTCTGCAATGGCATTGATTGCAGTATGGTTCGGGTATTGTATTTTTAAAAATCAAAAAAGAGAAAGCTTACTTGCCAGTTCTAGTCCGGAAACTCATCCTCTTATTTGATCCTGTTGTCATACTATCCGGACACTTAATCAAGTAATTTTTGTGAAAAATAACCAAAGGGTTCTCTTTGCATAAAATTTAAAATATGAAAAGAACCCTTTCGACAGTTTTATGCTGTTTATTGCCATTAGGATATTGGGTAAATGCACAATCCGGGCTCTCTGCGGAGCTAAAAACAGAATATATTCCGGGCTCAAACTATATCCGCCCTGAAGACAGTACAAAGACAAATTCTAAAAGTGATTTTAAAAGAATAGATCTTAACCTGAGTATTCCTTTATCTGTAAAAAAAGATACCGACGGAAAAGTAAGATCATGGTCGATGTTATTGAGCGGATCTTATGCGAAGATGACGCATAAAAATTATGAAACTCAATTATTTCCGGATGAGATGCTGAATGCACAGGTCGGAATACAGCATATGAGACCTTTAGGCAAAAAGTGGAGTATGATGATGACGGCATCCGTGGGAGTGTATACAGACCTTGAAAGAGTCAGTTTTGATGATGTACTGGGACAGGGAGGAATTTTGTTTATCAGACATTTTAATCCAAATCTTTCGTTGGGTGGAGGGCCGGTGCTCACCACAGCTTTTGGAGTTCCTATGATTTTACCATGGATCTATTTTGACTGGAAGACCAACGGGAAAATTAAATTCAACATCAATTTCCCACAAGGGATGGAAGCCGGTTATCTGTTTTCAGATAAATTTGCTTTAAAAGCTGTTGTAGATCTTAACGGGATGACGGCAGAGAGAAATGTAGGCGGAAAATCTATACTTTTGGGTTATCAGCAAATCACTGCAGGACTCAGACCGGAATTAAAAATCAATGACAATCTTACATTGCGTCTCACGGGTGGAACAGCAATACTGAGAAGTTTCAACGAAAATGACCGAAAGATCAAAAGTATTTTCAGAGACAAAAAAGTAGCAGATCCAAGGTTTGCAAGTACATTCTACGCTGCCGTATCACTGCGCTGGAATCTGCCATAAAAAATGCCGGAGGCGGGGAATTTGATAACTCCCAGCTTCCAGCTTCTCTCTTCCACTACTTACTTATTAATTTCTTATACACCACCTGATTAAGCAACTCTTCTTTACGGGTACGGGAAATAGGAAGCTCAATTTTATTAATGAAAAGACGTCCTCCCGAGATCATATCAATATGGGTAATATTGATGAGGTAAGATTTATGAATCCTGAAAAAATGATCTGAAGGAAGAGATTCCTCAATCGCCTTCATCGTCTGGTGAATAGTCAGTGATTTGTCTTTAAAATGAAGTCTGGTGTAATTCTGCATACTTTCAATATATAAAATATCTACCCAGGAAACCTTAATAAAGGAGTCGGACTGTCTCACATACAGAAAAGGATCATCCAGAGGTGTATTTTTTTTCAATTTTTCACTGATGATAAACTGCTGCTGGGCCTTATTTACAGCCTGATAAAAACGGTTAAAGGCAATGGGTTTTAAAAGATAATCCACTACCTGTAAACGGAATCCCTCCAAAGCATATTCAGAATAGGCTGTGGTAAGAATACACAAAGGCGGATTTTCCAGCTGTTCCAGAAATTCAAGACCAGTAAGATAGGGCATGTTGATATCCAAAAAAAGAAGATCTATTTGGTTTTCCTTTACTTTGGTGTCTGCTTCCAGTGCTGTAGCGCACGTATCTTCAACGGATAAAAAATCAATTTGACCAGCCAGTTCTTTAAGATGGAATCTTGCAAGAGGTTCATCATCTATAATCAGGCATTTCATTTTAGGAATATTACAGCTCATGATGATCAGATAAAGTAAGAATTAAAGTTATTTTGAAGATATGATGATCTGATTCAATTTTTAAATCATGAGAATCAGGGTATTGCAGCTTTAAACGTTTTTTTACATTTTGAAGACCAATTCCGCCCGCTCCGTCTTTCTTTTTATGGGTTGCCATATCGGAATAGGGATTTTCAACATAGAAATAGAGGTTATTGTCTTTTTCTTTACAGGAGATTTTCACATACCCTTTATGCCCGGGAAGTCTGCAGACATATTTAAAGGCATTTTCAATAAAAGGAACCAGCAGTAAAGGAGCAATAAATGTTTTCCTGTTATCAATTTCCCAGGAAGCCTTTACCCCAAGCTCATTTCCCCATCTTAATTTTTCTACCTCCACAAGATTCTGAAGGTATTCTATCTCTTTATACAAAGGAACCAAAGGCTGGTTACAATGATACAGCTGATACCGTAGAATATCTGAAAATTTCATCAGTAAAAAATCTGCAAGCTGCGTGTCCGTTTTCATCAGAATATGAATGTGGTTCAGAATATTGAATACCACATGCGGATTGATCTGATCCTGTAGAAGTTTGAGCTGGTTTTCAAGATGAGCCTGCTGAAGGAGAATATGGTCACGTTCTATTCTTCCGTGTTCTTTATAAAATTTTATGCCACATGCCACTCCGGTAATAAGAAAGGAGGCTGGTAAAGACATATAAAAGCCCTGCCATACAATAGGCAGCTGATCTGAAAAACTCTGTGGAAGAGGGTTTTTTGGAGTGACTTCAAGATAAGTAAAAATAACAGCGAAGATCAGGCTCAATATGAAAATAACAATGACTGCCTGTATCAGAAACTGGTTCATCTTTTTTTCCCGTAAGGCTTTTGATAGAAGCTTATTGGTTAAAAAATGGGTGAATGTAAAAGAAGAAGCTGTAATGATAATAGCCTGAATAACAGCAAGATATTTTTCTGTAGAAATCTGAATATTACACCACAATACAATAGCAAGAGTAAGCCAGAATATAAAAGTAAATACGTATTCTTTGAAAACAAAAGATTTTGTCATAGAACTGGAAATAGGTTGATAAAAAAATAGAAACTGCAGGGAAACAGTTTCTAATGGTAAAGATAATTTAAGTTTTTTAGAACAGGAAATAACCTATTCCAAGGGAAAAACTATGGGGTTTGGACTTAAACTCTTTACTGATGCTTGAAAGACCTGTTTCATACCTGAGATCTACCGTGAAGTTTTTATAATCTACCCCGATACCTCCCGTAATTCCAATATTGGATTTGTCGAATTTTTTAAAACCTTCCTGCAAAGCCTCAGAAGAAGATAAATTATTATTAAAGGCATAGCTGTAAACACCTCCGGCAAATGCTCTTACATTAAAATCATTGGTTTTGATGAATTTATACCCTACCACTACAGGAATATCAATAGCGTTCCATGAAAGTTTGGAAGAGCTTCCGTCTTGGGATTGGTATGATGTTTTTCTTTTGTTGAACAGAGCCTCTCCCTGCACATATAGTCTTCCGATATCCATTCTTGTCATTACTCCTGCCTGATAACCGAATCCGTATTTCCCTTCTAAGGAAGAAGATTCCGTTGAGGTTTTTGTAAAATTTGCTCCTCCCTTTACTCCGATGTGAAAAGCCGGGGTCTGCTGTGCTTTCGTTTCTATGGTGCAGGAAATGCACAATAATAGTGAGCTCAGCGCTAAAAATTGCTGCTTCATAAATTAAGTGTTGTTAAAAATCTGTTGCAAAACAACAATTATGAAGTATGGGATGAAATTTTATTTGATGAACGGTAAAGATACTTTGACAAGAATCTGTTTTAGGGTGAAAAATAAAACCGAAAGTATCTCTACTTCCGGTTTGCTATTACTAATACGGTTGTTCTTCACAGATCGAAGGTGGATTACATCCGCCGCCGCCAGGATTTCCGCCGCCTCCTACAAAGATGCATTGTCCCGGATTTCCGTCTTCATACATTTCACATGCATACCCCCAGGCACATTGGCAGTCGTCCTGACAATTATAAGAATTACCTCCCATATGGCAGCCATCTATTCCGCTGCCCAGAATTGTAGTTAAGTCCTTTCTCAAAAGTTTTTTCATTGTTTTCATGATTAATTTGGTATTAAATGTTATTGTTTAAAATTGTACATCCTTGTAAATATAATAAAATTGTCTTAATGAATTGTAAATGAATTGCATGCAGATGCATTATGAGAATAAAGCCACTACAGGAGCGGCTTTATTATGATAGATAGAAAGTTTTGTCTTAGAAACTGAAATCCTTTTGATACAGCATATATTCTTTTTTGAAAAGAGGAATCGTTCCTTCATATCTGAGAGGAGCTATTCCAAAACCATAAAACATATCAGCCTGAATTTTGCCTTTTACGGAGATCACGCCTTTTCTTTCAGGAATGAATGTGAGCCCTAAAGATGAAAGGGCAGAAGCTCTTCCTCTCAATCCGGAATTAGCAATTGGAATAGAAATAAACATCAGTCCTACTGCTCCTTTAGCCTCTACGCCTGCTTCAGCAGACAGGTTTCCTTCAGCACCGGTGATAACGGGATCTGACTTCTTTTTCAGATTGATATTGAGTGCCGGGGTTTTGCTTACCAGAAAGTTGGCATTTCCTTCAAGATCCAAAAGCTGTCCCTGTACTTTTCCTGCCGCTTCTACACCCAGAAAAGGTCCGGCAGAAAGGGTAGGACTTAAAATAAGTCCTGTAGGTCCCAACACAATAGGAACAATAGGAATATTCAGGTAATCTGTAGTACTTGCTGTATACCCTAAGCTTCCTACAATACTCGCAGAACTTTTAAGCTGGATGTCATCCATGATAAGATTGACATAAAAATCAGCTAAATGTCCCCATGAGAATGTGATATTATAATCAATTTTTGGAGTAAATCCACCTTTTACGTTCACGCTGGATGCTCCTGCTGAAGATAAAGGAAAAGAAAAAGTTTTATCAAAATTAAAACGGTTGAAGGCAACTATCTTTTGATTTTGGAGATTCTTTGCTTCAATAGAAAGTATTTTACGATTAATTTCCTGGGAAACCAAGCCTTCTACGGGAACATAATTCACCATTTTCCCATTGATGCTTACAGGTGCTTTATCTGAAGGATCATACACTCCGCTTAACGTTCCGCTATAGATAAATTCTTCAAGCTTCGCGCTGGAGGCTTGTACAGTAAACTGATTATTGGCCTTAGAAACAGAGCTTACTTTTGAAAGGATTGTGCTCACCTGGTCACCTTCTACTTTTGTACCAACAATAACGGTTCCTGCCGAAATACTATCCGTTTGCGGAGTTGTACGGCTAAATGTAATTTCCCTGTCATTGTGAATGGAAATCGCATTGACAGATTCATCATTCAGAATGATAACATTTCTCTGTAAAGTAAGATTTCCTAATGTTTTCATAGGAAATGACTCTGCGGGCTTTTCAACAGGAGCTTCCGCCGGATCTTCCTGAGAACAAGACGTTAAAAGAAACAAACAGAAAATAGAAAAAATAAGAGAAAAATAAAATTTTCTGTTGATTTTGAAGAAATTAGATTTCCTTTTCATAAGCAGTGATTTTAAGTTTTCTCTAATTTAAGTGAATTATTTAAAGATTACAAAAGAATCATATTAAATTACTGTCAATAACATAATGGTTTTCAATGGAATTTATATTTTAATTCCTCATAATATATTCCTAAAAAGGCAAAGAAAAACCCGCTCTTATGGGAGCGGGTTACTTATATTATTTTTTAAAAGTCAACGCCAAAGGAATAGAAACATTTGATGACACTGGTTTTCCTTTGTCTTCTGCCGGTTTCCACTTGCCTTTATCTTTCATCCGGTAAAAAGCGGCTTCAATAAATGCATTTACATCTTCATTATTTCCTTTTACATTAGGATTCAGAGCATTTCCTTTAGAATCAACAACAAAAGTTATTGTTGATTTGTATGTTTCTGAAGAAAAGTTTAAAAAATCAAGATCCACAGCTTCATATAATAATTTTTGAAAGGCTGCTTTGCCTTTATCATATTCAGCTTCTTTAGTGACTTTTGCTTTTGTCGGAGGATCTGCAGCAATCATTTTCTGATCTTCAAGAGAGGCTTTATCTAAAGCATCCTGGTAAGCCGCTATTTTATCTTCCGTCAAAAGCCATTCTTTTTTCGTTCTTAAATCATTAGGCTTAGGATATTTGTTATACAGAGCCGTTTTCTTTCTTTCATAGCGTGAATCTGCCCTTTGAAATTCAGAAATCTGGGCACTGCCGAAAATAAAAGTGAAAATGAATGCTGATGCTAAGACCTTTTTCATGATTTATTAAGCTTTTACAATATTAATAATTACTTCAGTCGCTTTTTCCATACTTTCCAGAGCTACATACTCATAGGGTCCGTGGAAGTTGATTCCTCCTGCGAAAATATTCGGACATGGAAGTCCCATATAAGAAAGCTGAGCACCGTCTGTTCCTCCTCTGATTGCCTTGATCTTAGGTTCAATACCAGCTTCAGTCATTGCTTTTGCAGCAAGATCTACAATGTGCATTTTACCTTCAAACTGCTGCTTCATGTTTCTGTATTGCTCCTTGATCTCCACTTCAGCAGTTCCTTCACCATGCTTTTGATTGAATTCCGCGATTTTTCCTTCCATGAATTTCTTTCTGGCTTCAAATTTATCTGCATCATGATCACGGATAATGTACTGAAGTTTAGCTTCAGAGATATCAGCGGTAATATCCATTAAATGATAGAATCCGTCAAAACCTTTTGTTGTTGAAGGTGTTTCATTAGCCGGAAGTGTCTGAGCAAATTCAGCCGCTAAAAGAGCTGCATTGATCATTTTTCCGTAAGCATAACCCGGGTGAACGCTCAATCCATGAATTTTTACCACAGCTCCGGCAGCGTTAAAGTTCTCATATTCAAGTTCTCCAACTTCTCCACCGTCCATTGTATACGCCCATTCAGCACCGAATTTAGCGACATCAAATTTATGTGCTCCTCTTCCGATTTCTTCATCAGGAGTAAATCCTATAGCAATTCTTCCGTGTTTGATTTCCGGATGAGCAATAAGATATTCTGCAGCCGTTACAATCTCTGCACAACCCGCTTTATCATCAGCACCGAGAAGAGTAGTTCCGTCAGTAGTAATTAACGTCTGGCCGATATATTTTTTTAAACTTTCAAATCTTGCAGGAGATAATGTGAATCCTGTCGTCTGGTTCAAAAGAAGATCATTTCCATCATAATTTTCCCAAACCTGAGGTTTTACATTTTCTCCACTGAAGTCCGGTGAAGTATCATAGTGTGAAATAAATCCGATCGTAGGTCTGTCATCATTTTCAAGGTTAGAAGGAACATATCCCATAATATATCCATGCTCATCAATTGAAACATTTTCCAGGCCGATAGTTTTCAGCTCTTCAGTAATGTAATTGGCAATATCCCACTGGCGGGGAGTAGAAGGTGTAATTTCACTTTCTGCATCGCTGGTTGAATATATTTTTACATAGCTAAGAAAACGGTTCAGTAATTTCTCTTTCCACAATGGGTTGAATTCTATTGTACTCATCAGATATCATAAATTTTAACAAAGTTAGCAAATTTGATGCTGAGAATACGTTATTTGCGATTTAATATCAGTTATCGAAATTATAAATCAGATATAAAACTTTGAAAATCAAAATAGTGTTAGCTTTGTATGTACAGTATATTAAGTAGTTTAGTTTTATTATATTTGAGAAAATCAAAAAGTAACAATGTTTCTTACCGAATGTCCTAGAGATGCCATGCAGGGATGGGGAGAATTTATCCCTACCGATAAAAAAATAGATTATATCAACTCCTTGATGGATGTTGGCTTTGATGTATTGGATTGTCTGAGTTTTGTTTCTCCGAAAGCAATTCCGCAGATGGCTGATTCTGATGAGGTGGCCGAAAATATTGACAAATCACGTTCCAAAACGAAGGTTTCAGCAATTATCGGTAATTATAGAGGTGCTGAAAAAGCATTGAAACACCAATCTGTTGATATTCTTGGTTTTCCGTTTTCTATTTCCGAAACTTTTCAGCACAGAAATACCAATAAAAGTCAGGAAGAAGCTTTTGATGAAATCATTAAAATGCTTGATCTGGTAAAAAGTGAAGGCAAGCAGCTTAACATCTATTTCTCCATGGCTTTTGGAAATCCATACGGAGAAATGTGGAAATGGGAAGATGTTGATCATTGGGCACAAAGATTCTCAGATATCGGAGTGAAAGATATTTTATTATCGGATACAACAGGGGTGGCAACACCGGAAACTATTGCCCTTTTGTTTGAAAAAATACCTTCAAAATATCCTGAAATCAACTTCGGAGGACATTTTCATAACCGTTATGAAGATTCTTATTCAAAATTAAAAGCGGCTTATGATAAAGGCTGCAGAAGATTTGACAGCGCCATCAAGGGAATCGGAGGATGTCCTATGGCTAAAGATGATCTTGTTGGGAATATGCCTACTGAGCAGGTGATTAACTTTATGAGCGTTGAAAAAGCAGAACATAAACTGAATCTTCTGAATTTTGAAAGTTCTTATAATAAAGCGAAGGATATTTTTCATTTTTAAAAAGAATAAATCATAAATTTCACAGATCTAACAATTTAAATAGATCTTAGGATGGATAAGAGTTAAATTTGTCATTCCGTTAGGAATCCAGATTGTTTTTTCAATAATGGAATTAAGATTCCTACGGAATGAAAAAAATACGGCTGAACTATCTGTCTTCTTAATGTGTTCAAATATAATGGATTGTGTCCATGATCATATTTAGTATTAATTCCAAAATCGACAAAATGACTCCAATAATCTCCCCATCCGATTTGAAAAACCTTCCAACAGAAAATCTTATCATTCTTGATGCAAGAACCGGAAAAGACATAAAGCAGAATTACCTTGAAAGACACATAAAAGGAGCTCGATTCATAGATCTGGATAAAGATCTGGCTGAGATAGGGGAAGATGCTGCTTTTGGCGGGAGACATCCGCTTCCTTCCGTAAAAAAATTTGCGGAAACACTTTCAAACCTTGGAATTGCAGAAAATTCTCATATCATTGTGTATGATGATAAAAATGCCTCAAATGCTGCTGCAAGAGCCTGGTGGATGTTAAGATCTTTCGGTTTTGAAAAAGTTCAGGTTCTTGATGGCGGAATGCAGGCCGCTGAAAAAAACGGACTTGAATTTTCTTCTGGAGAGGAAACATTTGAGAAAGCTTCTCTAATCAAAAAAGAACATTGGTTTCTTCCTGTTTCGAGTTTGGAAGTTGTTGAAAACGAGTTGAAAAACAATTTTTCTACGGTCATTGATGTAAGAGATGCCTATCGTTATAAAGGGGAATCTGAACCCATTGACCTGGTTGCGGGGCATATTCCCGGAGCGATCAATATTCCTTTTTCTGAAAATCTTGATGAAAACGGAAACTTTCTGAATCCGAAAGTGTTAAAAGAAAAATATAAGCAGTTATTAGAGAATAAACCTGAGCATCTGATCATTCATTGTGGCTCAGGAGTTACAGCCTGTCATACTATTTTGGCGCTGGACTATGCAGGTTTCCCAGTGCCGGATCTGTATGTAGGTTCATGGAGTGAGTGGAGCAGAAGAGATGGAAAGGAAATAGCAAAAGAAATGTAAGCAATATGAATACAGAAAAAAGGATGTCTAATCAGACATCCTTTTCTTTTATGGTACAATATTTTCAGCTGTACTTATTTTTTAGTTAAGTGAAACAGAGAAATAATGATGAAGCCTACTCCAGTAATAAAAGGAGGTTGTGCCTGCATCCGGGCTCCTAAATAAAGCATATATATTCCAAGAAAGGCAAGGGCTACTGCTCCGATTTTTTTTGCCATTATTTTCTGAATGATTTTATAGCATTCCTAATTCAAACTTCGCTTCCTCGCTCATCATATCCTTATTCCAGCTTGGTTCGAAAGTCAACTCTAAATCTACACTTTTTACGTTCTCTACTTCAGCCACTTTATCTTTTACCTCCTGAGGAAGTGTTTCTGCAACAGGGCAGTTGGGAGTAGTAAGGGTCATTATAATTTTTACGTCAGCATCATCGGAGATCTGAACATCGTAAATCAGTCCTAATTCGTAAATATCTACCGGAATTTCGGGGTCATATACGGTTTTCAGTACACCAATGATTTCCTCACCAATGTCAGCAATTTGATCGTCTGTAAATTTCATTTTTTAATCTAGATTGATATTCCTTTTCAACAAATCTTCCTGACGCATGCGCCGGAAAATATTCGCCAAAGTTAAGACATCTTTTTCACAATAGTCTACAATTCTCTGCAAGTCTTTTTCTATGTAGTAAATTGATGAAACCATTGAGCCGTCAATATCATCTTTTGGAGTAGGAATTCCAAAGACATGCGCCAGTAATTCAAGGGATACAAAACTTTTATAATCTCCAAACTTCCATAGTTCCATCGTATCGATGTGAGGAACCTCCCAGGGTTTCTTTCCAAACATCTGAAACGGAGCAGGAGGCAGTATCCCGTTGATAAGATATCGTCTGGCAATCCATGGGAAATCAAATTCTTTTCCATTATGAGCACAGAGAATCACGTTGTAAAGTCTTGGGCTGTTGAAAATTTCGCCAAATTCCTGAAGCATTTTCTTTTCATCGTGTCCGGAAAAACTTTTTATTTTTAGAGTTTCATTCTTTTCAAGCATTCCGATGGAGATACAGATGATTTTTCCAAATTCGGCCATAATACCGGCTCTGTCATAAAACTCTTCTGCAGAGATTTCTTCTTTTCTCTGAAACCGGGTTTTCTTGTCCCATAGATATTGCTCAGTTTCGGATAAGTCGTCCCAGGACCCCGCCTGTGGAACGGTCTCAATATCAAGGAATAAAACTCTTTCTAAAGGTATACTCTGTATCATATGTGTTGTGTTTTTTATTATCCTACCTGCATCCCATTTTTTGTAGGTAATGAGGGGGTTACAAGAGTGACATCACTTTTGTCTTCACCATATAATCCCAACACAAGACATTCACTGAAGAAATTGGCAATCTGTTTTTTAGGGAAATTAACTACCGCTAAGATCTGCTTTCCAACAAGTTCCTCTTTTTTGTAAAGAGAGGTAATTTGTGCAGATGATTTTCTGATTCCTAAGTCTCCAAAGTCTATTTCCAGCTGGTAAGACGGTTTTCTTGCCTTTTCAAAATCATTCACAGAGATTATCGTTCCGCATCTGATGTCTATTTTTTCAAAATCTGCCCAGGTGATATCTGGTTTTACTGTCATGGTAATTCGTTGATTAAATGTTCTACTTCTGTTTTCTGTTCTGCATATTTTTGCTGTAAGACTGATCCTTCACCCATTCTTTTGTAATACTCCAGAGCTTTTCCCCCGAAGAATTTTTTATGAAAATCTGAAACTTCAGGAATTTGTGGAAAAACTTTGTGAAAAAGCATTTCATAATAGGCCTGAAATTCTCTCTCATTTTTGTCTTCAATTACCTGTCCGGGAGCTTTCTGCCTTACATGGAGCATTTCGTGCGCCACCATATTAAGGACAAGGTTCAGGTCAAAATCAAATAAATTTCTTGGGATCATTACGGTTTGCGGCCCGCCCAGACCTCCTTCTGCTGTAAGAAGCATTGAAGTGGGAGAAAGTTCTTCCCTGAATCCAAATCCTGCAAAGTTCTCATGTTCAAGATCAAAGGAATGGATCAGATATTTTGCTGCATCCAGAATCTGATCATGTTCTTTATAAGCCTCAAGGTGTAAGTTGATCTGCTCGAAATTCATCTGAGATATGTTTTGTAACAAATGTATTAAAATATTGAGAATACTCCGAAGAATTACTTGAAAATGCTTTAAAAGTAAAATTGTTAAAGCATAAAATAAAACCAGCCCACCTTTCAAAGATGGGCTGGTTATTGAAACTAAAAAAAATTAAGGATGTTCATTTCTTGCTCTGATGACCAGATTTACTAAATCTGAGCCGCCACTTGCAAAATTATCGCTTGGGTTGTGGGCACTTTGAGTAGCCACAGCATACGGAGAGCCATCCCAATATCCCCAGAAAGGGCCTCCGCTTTGTCCAGGCCATATATCTGCTTTATGGCTCATGCTTTCGTTGTCATCAGCACTCCAGAAATCTCCATCCAGTGCGATACCTGTTTGGTATGTTGGTCTTTGAGTTCCTGTAAGGTCTCCCGGATATCCAGCGTGAGTCCAGTAAGCGCCTCCATCCCATGAGTCAGAGTAGGATTTTGAACCTAGCCATCCTGTGCTGTTTCCGATAGGTCTGTCTAATACAATGACAACATAATCGTATTGTATTTCTGTTGAATCAATAGATGGACCTGCTACTTTATACTTGTAATAGGTTAATGTACCCCAAGCGGTTCCGTAAGGAGCACTGCCGTTATAATACATTGGAGTGAACTTCAGCCATCCCGTTGTGTTATTAGGCTGCCAGTCAACAATATGAGAACAGGTAAGAAGGTGTCTTGGTCCTATCATTACACCACTTCCTGATCCTAAAGAACTTTCTACCCTGCCGACACATCTCCATGGATAGGCTGTAGAATTATATACTTTTCTTTGATCTGCTCCGAAAATTGTTCTTGCATTTTCCGGAGTCAGGAAAGAATCTCTGTCAATGAATTTTGGTTTACGGTCTCTTTTCGGTTCAAGCTTTGGATTGTATTCAAAATCAGCATGGGTAGGGTAGAAATGATCAGTTTCCAGAGATCGGATCTCAGCTGTTTTTTCATCCATAGGCATTCCTATTGTTTTCATTCCTTTCGGAAAAGTTCTTCCGTTAAGGGTTTCCATAGCTGGAAGCTGGCTGGATAATTTTTCAATTGCTGACGGTTTTTCAGTTGATTTTGCTTTAACAGTTCTAAGTCTTAAAACTTCTTCTGCTGTCATTGGGTTGTTGTTTTCAATTTTAGACATGATTATTATTTTTAATCTAGTGTATTCCTACTCTTTTAATGGCTTTTCGGATTCCGCCGGTAAAGGTTATTGGTTAAGTAAATATTTTTTGTGAAAATTCTGCAGTGATGCTTTCTGTTTGGTTGATCTGGGCTGCTCCCATAGCCGCCAATGCAATAGCAACCTGCTTATCAAGCGTTTTTCTGACAATACTCCCATTGGTAGCGCGCAAAATTTTGCAGAAATGATAGGTGAAATATCCTCGTATCTGTCCGCTGATACTGCCTTCCATAGATACCTGATTGTCTTTTGCAGCTGCCCATAACGTATGATTCATTCCGGCAACAGGGATAAGTGCTTTAGTAAGAACAGTTGATTTTTTTGAATTCTTAGACGATTCCATTTCACTGGCATAGGTCAGATAAAATTCATCTTCAAGCATGGGCGGAATATAGCGGGCGGTTTCGTTGAGAAAATCCGCTTCCAGTCCCAGATCCATTTTTCGGGTTCCTGTTCCGGAATAGCAGCAGTCGAAAATGACTTCCATATTGACTCCGGCTTTCAGCTTACTGAGAACTGTTTTAAAATCATCATCACGAATGACTCCGTTATTGGCATAATCGTGCGGGCAAATGGCTTCATCCAAACCGTCCAGTTCCAGATCTGATCCTATATTAGCCACTCTGGTCCCGTGTCCCGAATAATAAAAAACAAGAGAATCTCCTTTTACACTTGTGCTGATCATGGATTTCAGATAGTTTAATATATTCGCTCGTGTTGCATTTTGATTGGTCAGAATTTTAATCTTTGCCGGACTAAAACCACAGATCACCAATGTATTTGCCATATCTCTTGCGTCATTTACACAACCATTAAGATCCGGTCCTCCGTAACCGATAGGTGCATAATCATTAATACCTACGATAAGTGCTTTTTTCATTGTATTAGTTTTAAAAATATTCCCTACTCTGTTTCGGCTTTTCAGGTTCTGCCTTTCTGTGTTTTTTCTATGACAAAATTCCATTATTCTGAAGGACAAAAACAGAGGAGAAAACCGTATTTTGAAAAAGGAAAAACACCTTTTTAATTGTATATGAGTATGTTATGAATTAAAAATCCGGCAGCTTGAAAAGCTGCCGGATACGTAAAAAGAATGTAAAGATGTTTATTATATTGGGTAAGAAATAAGTTTAAAATGAGACTATTCAATCAACATAGATCATGTTTCAAGGCAAAAAGGACTAGGCCTGCTCTGTTTTTGATATCCAGTTTTACAAAAACGGAATCTCTGTAACCATCTATTGTTTTCGGACTCAGGCACATCTTGTCAGCAATTTCTTTGTAGGTAAGCTCACTGCACGCCCATTTTATAAATTCTCTCTCTCTGTCTTTAAGCTCGGAAAGCAGGGATGCATTTTTCATTTCCTCTGTTTTTACTTTCAATAATTTCTGAGCTACAAAATCAGTATAAAAACTACCTTTCTCGAATACAGTGTCTATGGCCTGAAAGAGAATAGCAGGCTGCATGTCTTTCAGTAAATATCCTTTAGCACCTGCCTTCAGCATTCTGATAAGAACTTTTTCATCATCATCCATGGTCAGGGCAATGACTTTGATGTCAGGATAATGCTCCGTAAGCCATTCTGTAGTTTCTATACCGTTTTTATAAGGCATATTAACATCCATCAGTACTACGGCGGGTAATTCAGAAGCTTTTTCCACATCTGCAATAAATTCTTCTCCGTTGGGATGATTCATAATTACCCGATATTGAGTGTTTTCTGTGATCATATTTTCCAAAGCTTTGGAAATTAAGGTATGATCATCAACGATCGCTATGGGGATAGTTTTCATAATAAATTTTTGTGATAGGTTATCAAAGTTTGTGTTCCTTTATTCAATTCTGAGTGTATAGACAGTTCGGCATGAATCAGTTTTGCTCTCAGTTCCATGTTTTTTAATCCTGAGCCATCCTGAATAATGTTTGTATCAAAGCCTCTTCCGTTGTCGGAGATACTGATGTGTAATTTTTCACAGTCATCTTCTATCTGTACGGAAACATTTTTGGCCTTGGAATGTTTTAGAATATTGTTAATACTTTCCTGGACAATCCTGAAAAGGATCAGACCATGTTTAGGGGAAATATCAATATCCTGCTTTTGAGTGATAAATTCTATTTTTAATAATTTCAATTTTTTGATCCGCTGAACTTCTCTTTCAATGGATTCTGCCAGTCCGAAATGAATGATCTGTTCGGTAATTAATGTTTTAGACAGGTTTCTTATATCCTGTATACATTCGCCCAATAGTTCATTTAGCTCAATCAGATCTTCTTTTTCGTTGTTTTTTAATTTGGTAATCAGTTGGTTTTGCCGCAGCCGGACCACAGAAAGTTTTTGTCCCAGATCATCGTGTAATTCCTGTCCGATATAATTCAAGGTCTGTTCCTTCATTTCTACCTGTGAAGTGGCCAGCTCTTTTTCAAACCGCAAATCTTTTTCTTTTTGCTCTATCAGCAAGGTTGTCTTTTTCTTAATGAAAACAGCATAAATGAAGATCATTGTCAAAACAACGATGAATAAAGTAATCGTAAAGATGATGACCAAATTATTCTCTTCCATATCTGAAAAGGATTTATCTTATTTTTTCTTGTTTGTTCCAAATTAAGCCCAATATGAGTATACCGTTACTGATCAGATTCAGCATAAATAAAATGAAGAAATAAATAGTCTCCGAAACAGTAGTTCTGAAAAAGAGTATCGGAATACTTCCAATAAAAAAGATCAGTAAAGCCACTGATATCCAGAATGGTAAATAGCTCTTTATTTCCAGTATCTTATCAGAATTAAAGGTTTGGTACAGGAACAAAATAATTGAAAATAACAACAGAAGAATATCTACATACAGCATATTAAAAGAAAAATGATGAAGCAGATCGTCTTCCGTAGAAAACATTACAGCAATATTGAGGACGAAAAGAGCCAGGATGATAGTCTGTATCTTTTTGAGCAGCGGAACATATAATAACTGGTGATAATAAAATAAATACAAAAAGAATACGATCATTAAAAACCCAATTACATAAAATATGTCCGTAGGCAGGTTTGTCAGGTCGTAGTAGAAATAACAGAAAATATCAATCAGGGAAAACAACAGATATCCAATAATAAAAAATAAGTTCTCCTTTCCGGTTTTTCTATGTTTTATGACCATTAAAAGCATCACTATGATGGATAGGATTATCGATATCTGTTTCCCTGTTTCAATATTCCAGTTCATAATTTTGTGTTTTTAAGGCATGGTTCCTGACAGGGTTTTTGGAGGAGGTGCCAGATTGGTCATATTCATAGATTCTATAGAAGTGACGTCTGTATTTTCCTCGGTGGACGCCGATCTGGCCATCGCATTGTCACCTTTTCTTTTTTGGGATGTAGGAACTAAAAATATGGTTTGATAGCCTGCATATTCAGGTTTTGCCATTTTGTTTTTAGGATGATTCACAGGATATTTTCCCATATAGATCCTGATTCCCGGATTTTTTAATTTTTGTTTTTTGGCATTTTCTTTTACGTATTTAATATAGCCTTCCATATCTTCCAGTGAAAACCAGTACCATCGGGAATCAGGTTCACCGTTTCTGTATTTCATGAGAATTTCATGATTGGTTCTCGTGTATTCATCAAAAAGGACCCGGCCTTCACGATAGCTTATCAGTTTCTTTTTATAACTGTTACTAACGGGTTCTTTAGGAGGTTCAGAGCAGCGGGTGCAGCTTAAAAAACAGAGCGTTAGAATAAATGCTGCACAAAGCAAACTTAAAGTCTTAGTAAAAAAGGAAGTTTTCATTTTTATGGTTTTTAATTTTATGGAACAAAATTAGCTAACGGCACAACTATAAAAAAGAGGGAAAACACTGTTTTTATCCTTTACTAAATTTACGGCTTTTTAATATTCAGTTGAATATGAATTATTGATTTGTTTTTATTTAAAAAAAAATATTAATTATGATTATTAAAATAACAATATCTGTTTGGTTCCGAAACTAAGTATAAAAAACAGGACCGGGAAGAGATTTCCGGTCCTGTCAAACAAGATTAAGTGTAAAATTTAGCCTTTAAAGGCAAAAAGGATAATTCAAAATGTGTTCAGATTTTTATTGATCTTAATCTATGTTTAGGGGAATTGATAGTAATGGTACTTTATTTTTATAAGCCATTATAGCTGTTTTACTTCGGTGAAAAAGAGATTCTATAAGGTTGTATTTGTAGGGAACCATAGTCAGAAGATCCGGGTTTGTGAGTCTGATTTCCTCCTCAATAGCTTTGATAACTTCTATGGATTGAGTCATTTTAAAACTATATTTAATATCATCCAGATCATATCCGGAATTCAGGTCAATATCATGAATAACCTCGGCAAAATCTTCCAGCCTTTCACTTACATTGAATACCTCAATCTCAGCATTAAACTTATTAATGAAATAATAAATATCATTCATTGCTGTCCAGGTCATGCTTTTGTGGGTATCATAAGCAAAAAGAATTTTCCTGATTCCCGTATACTCTATATGGGCAGGGACAATTAATATCGGCTTTTTTATTCTATGGATAGCTCTTGTTACACTGTTACCCAAAAGCTTTTGTTCAAGCGTTTTTTCTGCGATTCCCATCACAATAAAATCACATTCGTGGATCTGTATGCACTTTTCAAGCTCTTCAATAAAATTGCCGGAAGCCAGATGATATCCGGTTTCTATAGCATAAAGCGTCGTAAGTCCGGCGGCCTTGTCGTCCAGTTTTTTCTGATTTTTAAGCGTTTGAGCATAGAAAAAATCTGCTGAAGCCTGGGCATTCAAAGCATGAATAGATACGGTTTGAAGATTAAAAAGTATAATCCTGTATTTATTTTCTTTAGCCATAGATGCTGCATAATGAGTAGCATTTTCAGCTTCGTGGGAAAAATCTGTGCAGACAATTATTGTTTTCATTGTTCCGGATTTAATACTGCAAAACTATGGTATACAGGATTTCACCTATGGTAAAAATAAGGTGACATTGCATAAAATGATGATGAACTGTCTTTTTCAGGTGATGAAGCGTCACATCCATTTGAACGCTGCTATTTTACGTTTCAGGTACGGTTTTGGCGGTCTCGGCTAAAATAGGAGGGATTCGTCTAAAATCTATTTCTATATTTACATTCATAAAATCCCGGATATGAATAGGATTTCTACCATCAGAAAAAATATAGTAAGAAATAAGAAGATTCTTTCTACCATGAAGAGAAGGCTCGTGATCTGGGCAGTAGCAGTAGTTACTTTCTGTGTTTTTTCCTATCTTATTGATCCTTTTGACCCTATTTGGAAAGAATATTTGAACGCTCCGCTGAGGATGATTCTGGAAGATGCCTCATGGATTGTCTTTTTTTCTATCATCATCTCAGAGGTAAGTATATTTATAGACAGAACACTCAATAAGCTGCTTCCCTGGAGTAACAGAACCGTGAAGCGATTGCTCATCCAGTGTTTGATTCAGATCGTGGGAAGTGTCATGATTGTGATCATTATTAATGCCATTGTAGACTGTACCTCAGTGACATTACCCGAAATGGATTCCCGCAAAGAATACACGCTGTTGGGACAATGGATCGCAACTAATATTGTAATATCGTTGATTATCAGTGCCTTTAATACCGTGGATTATTTACTTGAAAACTGGAAAAAAACTGCCGTAGAAGCAGCCCAGCATAAACTTAGGGCATCAAAACACAAGCAGGCTGCTATGGCGGCAGAGCTTCAGGCTCTTAAGCTTCAGATAGACCCTCATTTTATTTTCAACAACTTAAGTGTACTGTCAGAACTCATCCTTGAAGATCAGCAGCTGGGGTATGAATATTCAGAGAAGTTTGCAAGAGTATACAGATATCTGTTGGTCAATTCCAAAAAAGATATTATTGCAGTAGAAGAGGAGCTCAAATTTTTAGAATCCTACATCTTTCTGATTGAAAAAAGAATTGGTGAAGGTGTTATATTCAAAATAGATATTCAGGAAGAATACAGGTCCAGATTTACCCTTCCACTGTCTTTACAATTGTTGGTTGAAAATGCCATTAAGCATAATCAAACTTCTAAATTAAATCCTCTGGAAATTCACGTTTATACAAACTCTGAAGGAGAATTGATAGTCTCCAATACATTTCTGCCTTTGATCAATAAGCCGGATTCCTCAGGAGTAGGACTCACCAATATTATTGCACGGTACGAAATCCTGGGATATCCTAAGCCTGTAATTGAAAAAACGGAAGATAAATTTATTGTAAAACTCCCATTGATATGAAGATTAATAAAGTTTTAATCGTTGAAGACGAAAGACCCAATGCTGACAGATTAAAAAGACTCTTGTTGAAGTTAAGACCCCATATCGAAATCCTGTCTGTAGAAGACTCGATAACTTCAACAGTACACTGGCTGGAAAATAATGTCGTTCCGGATGTCATCATGATGGATGTACGCCTTGCAGATGGGCTTAGCTTTGAAATATTCAACAAGCATGAAATTAAAAGTGCAGTTATATTCACTACAGCATACGATGAATATGCAGTACAGGCATTTAAATACAACAGTGTAGATTATCTGCTGAAACCCATTGAAGAAGAAGAGCTGGATGCCGCTTTAAAACGTTATGAAACCTTTATGGAAGCCGTTCCGGTAGTAGGAACAGCTATTGAAGGATTATTGAATTATATTCAGCCGAAAGATTACAGAAAGCGCTTTCTCATAGCCCACAGAGATGGATATAAAACTGTTTTGGCAGAAGATATCCTATACATTTATACTGAATTGGGAATCAGCAAAGCGATGTTGAATACAGGGGTGGTAGAGAATGTTCCGCAAACGCTGGAAGAACTTGAGAAACAGTTAGATCCCAAATTCTTTTTCCGGGCCAACAGACAATTTATCATTCACATCAATTCAGTAAAGCAAATCTTTAATCATTTTAATGGAAAGCTAAAACTGGAACTGAGAAAACAGCCCGATATGGAAGTGGTTGTAAGCCGTGAAAAAGCCTCTATTTTCAAATCCTGGATGGATTATTAATCTCATAAAAACAAAAAAAGACTACTTTATCTAAAAGCAGTCTTTTTTTTGTTTCAGTCTTATTTTACCCAGAAAAGCTTTTTTTTATCAGATTTATAAGAGAAAACAGCTGTTTTCCCTTCATTTTTACTATCATACGTTTCACCTGCGATTAATGACACTTCACCCAATTTCTAAGTGAATATCCTTATTATATGAAGTTATTTTGCTCCTGTAAAATTTAAAAACTCATGTTATGAATTACAGAAAAGGATATCTGGTACTCTCACTTACAGCTGCAGCAATACTGTCCTCGTGCGGTTCCGGGAATGGCCAGGAAAATGCCCAGCAGATGCAGCAGGCATTGCCTACAGATTTTATCCAGGTGAAGTCCGGAGATGCCGATGTGTCTACAGGATACCCGGGAAGCATAGAAGGGCAGGACAATGTAGATATTAAAGCACAGGTAACAGGTTATCTGGAAGCAGTATATATCAAAGAAGGACAATATGTAAGTAAAGGACAGACCCTTTTCAGAATAAATCCATCCGTATACAACGAACAGGTAAATACCAATGAAGCCGCTTTAAAATCTGCTCTGGCGGCACAGGAGACAGCAAGACTTGAAGTTGAAAAACTAAAACCTCTTGTCGAAGGAAAAGTAGTTTCTGATATGCAGTTGAAAACAGCTCAGGCAAGCTATAAAGCCGCTTCAGCACAAGTAGCACAGGCACAGTCATCATTAGGATCATCAAAAATCAATGCCAATTTTACCTACATCAAAGCTCCCGTGAGCGGATATATAGGAAGAATTCCAAATAGAGTAGGAAACCTTATCAGTCCGTCAGATGCTTCTCCTTTGACAACACTTTCAAGCATAAACAGTGTGAATGTATACTTCTCAATGAATGAAGCTGATTTTATCGCGCATAGTAAAGCTTCGGTATCAGGAAATAATGCAGAAGATGTAGAACTGATCCTTGCAGATGGTTCTACCTATTCTCTTAAAGGAAAACTGGAAAATGCCAGCGGAAACTTCGATAGGAATACAGGAAGTATTCAGATGAAAGCTGTTTTTCAAAATCCCGATAAATTATTGAGAGCCGGAGGAACAGCAAGAGTAATGATTCACAATGCACTGAATGGGGTGATCAAACTTCCGAAAACATCTGTGAAAGATATTCAGGACAGGTTCTTTGTCTATAAACTGAATGGTAAGGATAAAGTGAAAATGACCCAGATTACCGTTTCTGGAAGCACATCTCAGGATTACTTTATCAACGAAGGCGTGAATGCAGGAGACAAGATTGCCATCAACAGAATTGATGCTCTTACAGACGGCGCACAGGTTGTTGCGACAACAGTTCCTTTGAAATAGTTGTATAACCATTCTTAGAAAATTCAAAAAATGTTAAAAAAGATAATAGACCGTCCGGTACTGGCGACGGTAATATCCCTTATCATTGTTATTTTAGGGATCATAGGATTAAACCAGCTGGCAGTGACCAGATTCCCGGATATTTCCCCACCTACCATTACTGTTTCAGGATCGTATCCGGGAGGAAACAGTGAAACAGTGATCCGTTCCGTGGTAACTCCACTGGAAGAACAGATTAATGGAGTGGAAGATATGGAGTATATGAAATCCAGTGCAAGTAATGACGGCACATTTTCGATCTCCATCATATTCAAACAAGGTGTGAATGCAGATCAGGCTGCTGTAAATGTCCAAAACAGGGTACAGCAGGCCACTCCGATACTTCCTCAGGAGGTGGTGAGAATGGGACTGACTACATCCAAGCAGCAGAACAGTATGGTATTGATTTTCAATATTTATACTGAAGATAATAAACAATATGATGAAACCTTCCTTCAGAACTACGCGAATATTAATCTTATTCCGCAGGTCAAAAGGGTAAAAGGAGTAGGGCAGGCCATGGTATTTGGGTTGAAAGATTATTCCATGAGAATATGGCTTAACCCTCAGAAAATGTCATCTTACGGTCTTGAGCCGGCAGATGTTTCCAGAGCGATTGCTGACCACAGTTTGGAGTCAGCTCCGGGTAAGTTGGGAGAAGAATCTGATGCGGCTTTAGAATATGTCATCCGATATAAAGGGAAAAAGAACAAGCCGGAGCAATATGAGAATATCATTGTTAAAAATACCGGAAGTCAGGTAATCAGGCTTAAAGATGTAGCCCGTGTAGAGTTCGGAGCGATTTCAAATACGGGAGATAACCTTTCCAATGGGAAAAATGCGGTTACTGTAGCGATTATGCAGACCACAGGATCCAATGCCAATCAGATTGAAATAGGAGTAAACAAAGCCCTTGATCAGTTGTCAAAATCATTCCCTCCAGGTATTAAATATACAAAGGTAATGAGTACCAAAGAGAGATTGGATGAGGCTACAGGACAGGTGAAGTCTACCTTGATAGAAGCATTTATACTGGTATTTATTGTAGTATTTATCTTTTTACAGGATTTCAGATCTACTATTATTCCGGCAGTGGCAGTTCCGGTAGCGATTATCGGTACCTTCTTCTTCCTTCTGGTCTTAGGATTTACCATCAACGTACTGACGCTTTTTGCCCTTGTACTGGCCATCGGTATTGTCGTCGATGATGCGATTGTAGTAGTGGAAGCCGTCCACAGTAATATGGAAGGAACTAACCTTTCAGGAAGAGAGGCTACTCACAAAGCGATGAGTGAGATTACAGGAGCTGTTATTTCTATTACGCTGGTAATGTCTGCAGTATTTATTCCTATCGGATTTATGTCCGGTTCAGCAGGATTATTCTATAAGCAGTTTGCCTATACATTGGCTATAGCGATCATTATTTCTGCGGTTAATGCATTGACTTTAACTCCGGCTTTATGTGCTGTATTTTTGAAGAATAACCATTCGGGAGAAGGTAAAAAACCAAAAGGATTCGGGCAAAGATTTGCGGTGGCATTCAATGCCGGATTTAATAATATGACCAACCGTTATGCAAAAGGAGTTCGATTCTTAATTGGACGTAAATGGATTGCAGGAGGGTTAATAGTAGCGGTTATCGGTGTCGCAGGATGGCTCATGTCAAGCACGCCAAAAAGTTTTGTACCCATGGAAGATGACGGATTCTTTATGTACACCTTAAGCATGCCTCCGGGAACGGCATTGACAAAAACTACGGAAGTTTCCAACAAAATCAATGAAATCTTAAAAGGAGTAGATGCCGTTCAGGAAAATACTTCCATTACAGGATACAACCTGCTTAGTAACAGTGCGGGGCCAGCTTACGCCATGGGATTTGTTAAACTGAAACCCAAAAAAGAAAGAGGTGAAGTTCAGGATATCCAGGAGGTTGTAGATATGGCTAATGCAAAATTGGGAGTGATCAAAGAAGGAAGTGTGATGACCTTCAGAATGCCTCCGGTAGAAGGATACGGAATGACGAATGATGCAGAGATCGTACTTCAGGACCGTATGGGAAGAGATCCTCAGGTTCTTAAGGCCAAAGCGGATGAATTAATTGGTCAGCTGATGAAGGTCCCGGAAGTAGCATTTGCCTACACGATGTTCAGGGCAGATTATCCTCAGATGGAGCTTGAAGTGAATGAAGATAAAGCAAAACAGCTGGGAGTAAGCATTTCAAACCTGTTAGGAACCGTTCAGACGTATTTCTCAGGAGATCAGTCTCAGAACTTCTCAAGATTCGGGAAATTTTACAGAGTGAATATTAAGGCAGATGGTGTTTTCAGAATGGATGAGCAGGCCTTCAATGATATTTTCGTGAAAAATGAAAAAGGAGATATGGTGCCGGTGAATACACTGATCACTTTGAAAAAAGTCTATGGTCCGGAATCTGTTCAGCGTTATAACCTTTACAACTCATTAAATATCAACGTATCTCCAAAACCGGGAGTAAGTAACGGAGAATTGATGGGGAAACTGGAGCAGACCTTAAGCAAATTGCCTTCTGACTACAGCTACGAATGGACGGGATTGAGCCTGGAAGAGAAATCTGCAGGAAATCAGACGATTGCCATCTTCGGATTATGCTTGCTTTTCGTATACCTGCTATTGGCAGCTCAGTATGAAAGTTATATCCTTCCTCTGGCAGTAATGCTTTCTATCCCAACGGGAATTGTAGGAGCGTTCCTGGGAATAAAAGCGATCGGACTGGATAACAATATTTATGTGCAGGTAGGATTGATTATGCTTATTGGATTATTAGCCAAAAATGCCATTCTTATTGTTGAATTTGCTATCCAAAGGAGAAAATCAGGGCTTTCGATCCTGGATTCTGCACTGGAAGGAGCGAAGGCGAGATTACGTCCGATTATCATGACTTCATTAGCCTTTATTGTAGGAATGGTTCCGCTGATGATTTCTTCAGGAGGAATGGCTTCAGGAAATAAATCAATCAGTACAAGTGCAGCAATGGGAATGCTGAGTGGAGTGGTTTTGGGAGTTTTTGTAATTCCTGTACTCTACATGTTTTTCCAGTATCTGGATGAGAAATTCTCTGCCAAAAAGAAGTACAATACGATAGAAAATCAATTGACAAATGAGAATATTTAATATAAAAAACTTCCTTATTTCAGGCGCAATGGCATCACTGCTGATGTCTTGTGCCGTAGGGAAAAAATATACAAGAACAGACCTTCAGGTTCCGGAAACGTACAAAGAATCTGTACAGGTAACAGGAGATACGGTGGTTCTTCCATGGAAAACTTTTTTCAAAGATCCTAAATTGATAGGCTTAATAGATAAAGCACTTTCAAGAAATAACGAAGTAAACGTAGCCCTGAAAAATATCGAACAGCTGGATCTGATCTATAAACAAGCCAAGCTGGGACTGATGCCGACATTGGATTTAACCGCTGGGGCGAATAGAAGCTGGGCGTCCAAAAATACTCTTAATGGCTCTCTTAATGAACAGTTTGTTGGAACAAAGTATATGGATGATTTTAGTGCCGCCCTAAGGCTTTCCTGGGAAATAGATATCTGGGGAAAAGCTAAAATGCAGAAAGAATCTGCCGCGGCAGAATATTTTGGACAGAAAGAAAACCTGAATGCGATAAAAAGCAGGATCGTAGTTCAGGTTGCGCAGGCTTACTATAATCTCATAAGTCTGGATGAACAGCTGAAAATAGCCGAGCAGAACATTGAACTCAGTGACAATACTCTTACAATGATGAATCTGCAGTTTAAAGCTGGACAGATTAATTCATTGGCAGTTCAGCAGTCAGAAGCCCAAAAGAAAACAGCTGAGCTACTGATCCCTTTAGCAAAACAGAATATTTCTATTCAGGAAAATGCACTGAGCATTCTTTGTGGGGAATATCCCACCAGAATAGAAAGAGAAGGAAATCTTAAAACAATGATTCCGGAAAATAGATTGTCTGAAGGATTGCCCGCCCAGCTGCTGAGCCGCAGACCGGATCTGAAAATGGCAGAATTTAACGTAATTAGCCTGAATTCCAAAACCGGACTGGCAAAAGCAGCCATGTACCCAAGTATCAGCCTGAGCCCGCAGATAGGAGTGAACTCAAATAAGTTCAGCTCATGGTTTGACATTCCCGGATCTATTACCAAAACAATTGCAGCAAATCTGGCAGCCCCGATTTTTCAGAAAAAACAATTGAAAACAGCTTACGAAACTGCATTGATTGAACAGGAAAAAGCAGCCATCAACTTTAAACAATCTGTAATGACTGCTGTGGGAGAAGTTTCCGATGCCATGGCCAAGTCTAAAGGTTCTTCAGAAAGACTGCAGCTTTTAGAACAGAGAACAGCCATTCTGGATAAAGGAATCAATGATGCCCTGAAACTGTATAAAAGCGGGATGGCAACCTATCTTGAAGTCATTACAGCTCAGAACAATAAACTTCAGAATGACCTGGAAGCCATTAATGTAACCCTTGAAAGATTAAATGCAGAAGTAGACCTGTACAGATCGCTTGGAGGAGGAGTACAATAACATGTAAATAATAGATATTAAATTAAAAGGAAGCTGCATCTTATAGCTTCCTTTTTTTTGTTATTTCTAAAGGTAAATACAATTTAATTGAGCATAAGGTCCGGAATTTGCACAGGAGTGATGAAATTTTACACTCATTAAATCAGTGATTTATGAAAAATTTTATCTTTTTTTCAAAAATAGATGCAAGATTTTTGAAAAGTAGGATTTATATAGATGAGTACTCGAAAATAATTAATGTTTAACGAAAAAAGTAATGCAATGAAAAGATTGACAGTACCCCGATTTTTTATAACAGTTTTAATGGTTTTAGTAGGATTTACTTTATCCTCTTGTAATGATAATGATGGTCCGGACATACCTCCTGTAAAAATGGAAGACTTAAAAGGAAACTACAAAGGTAAGCTGGTTATTGTGCAGGGAAATAGCAAAAGAGAAGGAATAAAAGAATTTAAAGTAAAAAAAGATACAATCTCGTTTGCTGAATTTCCAATAGAAGAAATTGTAAAAACTGTGGTGAAAAATCCTGCAAAAGCAGAAACCGCATTGAAATCAATGGGAAAAGTGAAGTATGACCTTAAGTATGCTGCAGTAATTAATACTGCGAATAATGTGATAGAACTTACATTTGCTCCTAAGGCTATGGAACTTCAGATCCCTGTAGACGGAGTGAATAAAAAGACCGTTGTAGAATTTGTAGCGAAACAAAAAGGATATTATGTAGGATTGGACCAGACACTGAGGTATGCTGTAACAGCAGAAAAAATTACAGTAGATGGTACATTGATTACCCCTTATGAGGTGATTGATTATAATTTTCCATTCTGTATAAAAAATTAATTAATAGATATTATCATCAATGGATTGCACTTTATTGTTAAGATGCAATCTATTTTTGCTTGACAGTTTTATAACATCCCAGTGGATACGGAGGCAGCAGTATATGGAAGAAAGTAAAGAACAGATTTTGGTAAAGCACCTTCTGAAGAAGGAGGAAGCTGCCTGGAAAGAGCTTTTTGGAGCTTATTCCGGAAATCTGGCTTATGTCTGCTCCCGTTATGTAGCTGAAAAAGAAGATGTTCATGATATACTTCAGAACAGTTTTATCAAAATGTTCCGTTCGATAGAATCTTTTGAATACAGAGGAAGTGGGTCTTTGAAAGCCTGGATGACCCGTATTGCTGTCAATGAATCTTTGAAACATATCAAACAGAAAGGAGATTTTAATTCTGCGGTGGAAGTGGATGATCTTCCGGATATTCCTAATGAAGAAGAACCGGACTTTGAAGAGGTTCCGCGTGATGATATTATGATGATGATAAGAGCGCTTCCTGAAGGGTATAGAACTGTTTTTAACCTGTTTGTATTTGAGAAAAAAAGCCATAAGGAGATTGCCGGACTGCTGGGAATTGCAGAAAATTCTTCTGCATCTCAGTTTCACCGTGCAAAAGGACTGCTTGTTCAGAAAATAAAAGAATTTAAAATGTCAAAAAAAGCACAATATGAATAATGAATGGCTAAATAACCTGCGAAGCAGAATGGATGACCATGAAGAGGACGTTCCGGAAGGATTGTGGGATGACATCAAAGATGAACTATTTTCCGGGGAAGAAAACAACAGTATTCCCGGGTTTATCCCAGAAATTCATGAAGGAGGAAAAAACAAGAAAGAGAAGGGAACCGGTGCAGGAAAAAAAACGTTATTCTATCGTCTCGGAGGTATTGCAGCTGCCATTGCACTGCTCTTTTTACTGACGAAACTCCTGCCACAGAATGATACAGGTAAAACCCTGTCTCAGAAACCGGCAGATGTGAAAAAAGAAAAGGAAAAGAATTCTTTAAAACCTTTGGAAACTGAACATCTCTCAAACGGTGAAGTGAAATCCGGAACAGTACCTTTTTTAGCTGAAAAAATATCAAAAGCAGGTGGTCCGGAGAAAAAGTCAGGACAGAAATATTTTAATACTGAAGAAAAAAATGAAGTAGGGAATATTCAGGATATTCATGAAATCATCAAACTTCCAGCTGTAATGGAGCCTTTTCATCAGGAGAGCAAGATCGCTCAGAAAGTATCTCATACCGATGATACAGTAAAAGAACCGGCCATAGAGAAGACCCCTGATGAGGTTCTTTTCAAACAGGAAGAATTAAAAGAAGTGTATGCAGAGAATACAAAACATACCACCAAAAGATCCCGTGACAAAAAGTCGTGGATGCTGAGTATGCTTACAGGAAATGTTGCTTCCAACTCTGCAGAACAGCAGTTTCCGGGATATGCTTCCATCACTGGAAAAGCAATGAATGTTGAGCAGGTCTGGAGTACTTCTGAATATCATGATGATCCTCTGACAGCAATCTTTCTGGCAAATCAAAGTCAGCCGGTTGAAGCAAGAATCAGACATAAGGTGCCTGTTACATTTGGATTGTCTCTTTACTACAATTTAGGAAAAAGATGGGGAATAGGAACAGGACTGAATTATACGAAACTTTCTTCTGAATTGCATTCAGGAACTGAGAATAATTATATTAAAGGAGATCAGACGGTTCATTATATAGGAATTCCGGTGCAGGTCAATTATAATATCATTCAGAAAGGGAAATTTACAGGATATGTTACAGGCGGAGCACTTGTTGAAAAACCTATAGCAGGAAATATCACAACAACTTATGTGGTGAATGATGAAATAAAGGAATCCTCAAAAGAGCGTGTGGCACCAAAACCTTTTCAGTTTTCGGTTAACACTGCGGTAGGATTTCAGCTGAAGGTCATAGACAAAGTCGGAATTTATGCTGAACCGGGAATAGGATATCATTTCAAGGAAGAAAATGCTCCTAATACCATTTATAAAGAGAAACCATTTCATTTTAACATGAAATTCGGGATCAGAGTGCTGCTGGATTAATGTTGGGGATTTTAAAACAAAACCAAACTTAATTATTATATATGAAAACAAAACTAATTTTTTTAGTGTTTTTACTATTCAGCATTCTGGATATAAAAGCACAGTGTACCCCTACCATTACCAGTCCGAGACTTGGACAGAAATATCCGGGAACAATTTTGTTCTGTGATGTGGAAGATGAAATAATTTCTACTACACAGACCTATGGAAGCTATCAGTGGTACAAACAGGAATGGACCTGGCAGACACCCAACAACAACCCTTGGGTGGCCATTCAGGGAGCTACATCGCAGCAGTTAACCGTTAGCGGTAATGACCAGCTGAATTATTTTAAAGTAGTCGTTACAGATGGGGATTGTACAGCAGAAAGCCCGGCAGTATTTGCTGATGGATTTGTATATGGTCTTCCGGCTATGATGACAACTTATACTCCCGGAACCTATCAGGAAAATATGGGAATCGTGAATGTATGTAATGGAGCATCTGTACAATTTGATAATATATTTCCTGTTGTATATGGCAAACATACCTGGTTCAGATGTGTACCAAGCAGTAATCCTGCGTTGCCGGGAGATCCCTGCATCATTCCTGGAGTGATAGGAGATACATATGTTGCGACAAGTTCCGGAAAATATGGCTTTTATGCCTGTACAGAATATTGCCCGGATCAATGCCAGATGCTGGATCCGTTTGCCTTTGTGGAAGTGAATTTCGGAAATTGGGATTTCTGTACCAATCTGGGAACGGGAGAGGTGAAGACTAAAGATAATAATCTGAAAATCTATCCCAATCCTACAGCGCAGCATCTTTATATCGGAAAAGAATCGGATAAAATCTATAAGGAAGTTACCATTATAGACATGTCCGGAAAACTTGTTCTAAAGAAAAATGACCACAGGTATAATCAGGCGATTGATGTAAGTCAGCTCGTGTCAGGAAACTATATCATTGTTTCTAAAAGCGCAGATGGAAAAGAATATAAAAATAGATTTATAAAGAAATAAGATTACATAGTCTGAATGTGTTAAAATTTTGATTGTGGGAAGGAAGATTGGATGTTAGAGGAGGGATGTTTCTTGTATTGAAGAAGAACTAGAGTAATTTATTTTAATACTTTACGCTCAATAGATAAAATTTCATCCTTGTTAATCTAATGACGTCATAATTACCCCCAAAAAGGAATTCTCTCTTTCCGGCATCCGGCTTCCTGACTCACATTTGGCATTTTATCCGGAATTCAGATGAAATAATCTCTTTCGTTAGTTTTTAATAATGGTTGGATCGGTACAATTTTTTGTGCCGATTTTTTTATTTTGAGTTTTTCTTAATATCTTTTTAAATATCCCTTTCTGACTAGAATATCATTCATGTAAACATCAGATTTTCAAAATAGTATATTCATTATTTTTACTTCAAAAACACACCATGCTGATCAAAATTTATGGAAGTGCCATTCATGGAGTGGCTGCACAGACAATAACAATTGAAGTGAATGTAGATACCGGTGGAGTAGGATACCATCTGGTGGGTCTTCCTGATAATGCGATTAAAGAAAGCAGCTATAGAATCTCTGCCGCACTGAAAAATGTAGGATATAAAATTCCCGGAAAGAAAATCACAATCAATATGGCTCCGGCGGATCTCAGAAAAGAAGGTTCTGCCTATGATCTGAGTATTGCCATTGGTATTTTAGCGGCTTCAGATCAGATTTTGGCTGAGGAAATTGAACATTATGTTATTATGGGCGAGCTTTCTCTCGACGGAAGCCTGCAGCCCATCAAAGGTGTTTTGCCCATCGCTATTCAGGCAAGAGAAGAAGGCTTTCAAGGAATTATTCTCCCCAAACAAAATGCCAGAGAAGCCTCCATTGTCAATGATCTTGACGTATATGGGGTAGAAAATATCAGAGAAGTTATTGATTTTTTTAATGAAGGAAAACCGCTTGAAAAAATGATATTGGACACCAGAAAAGAGTTTCATGAGAGAATCAACGATTTTCCTTTTGATTTCTCCGAAGTTAAAGGTCAGGAAACAGCTAAAAGAGCGATGGAAGTCGCAGCTGCAGGCGGACATAATATCATTTTGATCGGTCCGCCAGGAAGCGGAAAGACCATGCTGGCTAAAAGGATTCCCAGTATTTTACCTCCATTGACCCTGAAAGAAGCTTTAGAAACAACAAAAATTCATTCCGTAGCCGGAAAAATAGGAACTGAAGCATCATTGATGACCGTTCGTCCCTTCAGATCTCCGCATCATACTATTTCTGATGTTGCTTTGGTAGGAGGTGGAAGTTATCCGCAGCCCGGAGAGATTTCCCTGGCTCATAACGGAGTGTTATTTCTGGATGAAATGCCAGAATTTAAGAGAACCGTGCTGGAAGTGATGAGACAGCCTTTGGAAGATCGTGAAGTAACAATTTCAAGAGCACGGTTTACAGTAAACTATCCGGCAAGCTTCATGTTGGTAGCCTCTATGAATCCCAGCCCAAGCGGCTTCTTCCCCGATGATCCTAACAATACCTCATCTGCTTATGAAATGCAGCGCTATATGAATAAACTTTCAGGGCCGCTTCTGGATAGGATTGATATTCATATTGAAGTTCAGAAGGTGGAGTTTGAACAGCTTTCCGAAAAAAGAAAAGGAGAAATGAGCAAAAACATCCGGGAACGTGTCCTGAAAGCAAGAGATATTCAGAATAAAAGATATCAAAGCCTCAATATCAGCAGTAATGCTCAAATAGGGCCTAAGGAAATTGAAGCCTTTTGTGAGTTGGATGAAACTTCTTTCGGTCTCATCAAGTTGGCAATGGAGAAACTAAATCTTTCGGCAAGAGCATATGACAGAATACTGAAAGTCGCCAGAACAGTTGCTGACCTTGAGGGATCTGAGAATATCCTGTCTCATCATATTTCTGAAGCGATACAGTACAGAAGCCTGGATCGTGAATTTTGGAATGGTTAGTTTTATATTTGATTGATTTTAAAATAAATAGAAAAGATGTTTTCATAAGTTTAATTCGACTCTCTGGAATAAACATAGTAATTATGTAACGCATAGGTTAAAATATTATGTTAAGTTTGATTACCAAATTATTAAAAATATTACATTATGGAAATCAAATTTTTAAACACTGAATAAAAACTTACCTCTCGTTTCTGAAGAATATATAATCTGTTTTTCTTCTTTCCGATTCAATAAATAACGTTTGAACGCTGTTTACTGTTCTGCTCTCTGAGTGGATCGCTTAAGGCTTTATGTCATTCAGTTTTTTAAACTATTAAGCAAACATATTTAGTAAATAAGCTGTGGTTATGCCTTATGCCTGGTTGTTTCCTTATTTCATAGAGTCTAAAATCAACTTAGAATAGGGTTGAAGCCATTAATTACAAATTTTTAAACCAAATCAAATTATTATTATGTCAAACACAATTCCCTCATTAGAAACCTTATCAATAGGTACAGCTGTATTACTGTCGCCTGAAGACAGAGAAAAATTGTTAAACGGATTCAATAAAACCGGCTGGGACTATCATCATGAAGAAACATTAGAGTCTCTTTTCCGAAAACAGGCACTCCTTCATCCCGATAAAACAGCCGTTGTTTATCAGGATCAGGAGATCACGTATCGTGATTTAGATGAGAAAAGTAATCAGATTGCCAATCTGTTATTGAGCCATGGAATCAAAGAAGGTAAGTATGTTCCTGTCTGGCTGGACCGTTCTTTAGAATGGATTGTTGCTGTTCTTGGCGTGATCAAAACTGGAGCAGCATATGTTCCTATAGATCCTGCTTATCCTGCTAAAAGAGTAGAATTTATTCTTTCGGATACCGCCGCTGATATTATTATAACCAATCAAAATCTTGAAAACCTTTTATCCGAAACTGAAAGAACAAAAGTATTTGATCTGAGCAGCATGGAGAATCTTAATCATCTACCTTCTGAGTATCCGGAAATTATAATTCACCAGAATAGTCTGGCATATACAATTTATACTTCAGGCTCTACCGGAAAACCGAAAGGGGTAATGGTAAGTCATCAGGCTATACAGCACCTGGTAACCTGGCACAATCATCATTTTCACGTGGATCACAGTTCAAAACTGACCCTCGTAGCAGGATTGGCATTTGATATATCTGTATGGGAAACCTGGTCTGCCCTTACTTCCGGTGCAACTCTTTTTATTGCAGATAATGAAGACAGAACAGACACTCATGCATTGGTAGATTACTATAGGAGAAATCAGATTACACACGGTTTTGTGCCTTCTGTTTTAGCGCCGGGTGTAGTTAATTACTCGCGGAATTATAATGATCTGAAGTTGAAATATCTCTTTACCGGAGGTGAAAAACTGAAGCCTGTACTTACTACAGAATTAAGCTACGAACTGATAGACTATTACGGACCTACGGAATGTACCGTATTTGCAACATTTAAAAAAGTGAAAGATATCAATGGAAAATATATCTCTTCAATAGGGAAACCCATTGCTAATGCAAAAGCCTATATTTTAGGTGAAAATAGAGAGTTATTACCTGTAGGAGCTGTGGGAGAACTGTGTATTGGAGGAAATATTTTAGCAGATGGATATCTTAATAATAAAGAGCTTACAGATTCCAAATTCATTCCCAACCCATTCAATGAAAAAGAAAAGCTTTATCATACCGGTGATCTTGCCAAATGGAAGCCGGATGGCAATATTGAATTTCTTGGAAGGATAGATAATCAGGTGAAGATTCGTGGATTCAGAGTTGAACTTGGAGAAATAGAACGCACGCTGGTTCAGCAGAAAGATATCAGAGAAGCCGTGGTCATTAGCAAAGATACGGAAGGAAGCACCAAATATCTGATTGCTTTTATTGTATTAAAGCCTGATGCAGCAAAAGATGTTTCGTCAGTCCGAAATACTTTGAAAGAAGAACTTCCGGGTTATATGATTCCTGCCCAGATTATTTTTATAGATAAAATTCCGTTGACGGCAAATGGAAAAACAGATGCTCAGGCTTTAAAAGATCTGGCAGATAAAGAAGCGAAAGAACTTATTTCATTTGAGCCGCCAACCAATGAGACAGAACGGATTGTTGTTGATATCTGGTCTTCAGCACTGGAAAGGCCTGTTATTAATATTACAGATAATTTCTTTGATATCGGTGGAAACTCTCTGTTAGTAGCAACAGTTGCTGTGGCATTGCAAAGAAAGCTGGATATAAAAGTGTATCTGCGGGATATTTATCAGTTTCCGGTGTTGCAGGAGCTGTCGGAAGTTCTTATAGCAAGATCCAAAGCAACAAGAGAGGCTGTTCCCATGGAAGATGTAGAACCTTATGTTGAATTGCAGAAAGATGTTTATCTCGCTCCCGGAACTGTTTTTGCGGGTGGATTTGATCCTAAGCAGGTGGAAAATCCAACGACCATATTTTTAACGGGAGTTACAGGATTTGTAGGAATTCATCTTTTGCAGGAGCTTCTGGATACTACAAATGCTGATATTTACTGCCTTGTAAGAGCTCAGGATCAATTTCATGCGATGGAAAAGATAGAGAGGTGTTTTAAACAATATAAAATTCCTCAGAAAGAAGAGCAGAAATCGAGAATTATTCCGGTCATCGGAGATCTGGCATTGCCGGCTTTGGGACTGTCAGAAGAAATATTCTCAAAACTGGCAAAACAGACCGATCTGATTTACCATTCCGGAAGTTCCGTAAACTTCATTGAGCCTTATTCTTACATGAAAGCTCCAAATGTAGAAGGATTAAGAGAGATCATCAAATTGGCCGGAGCAGAAAGGACCAAATGTCTTGCTTTGTTATCCACCATTTCGGTATACAGCTGGGGACATGTGTTTACAGGAAAAACAGTAATGCTGGAGTCTGATGATATTGAACAGAATTTAATGTCTGTAAGCAAAGACATCGGTTATGTGAGAAGCAAGTGGGTAATGGAGGCAGTAGCAGATCTGGCGGCAAAAGAAGGGCTTCCATTGATTACTTATCGTCTTGGATATGCAATGTGCCACAGTGAAACAGGAGCAAGCGCTTCCTATCAATGGTGGTCCGGATTGGTGAAAAACTGTATAGAATTCAAATCTTATCCTGCATTGACTGAACTTAGAGAAGGGCTTATCACAGTAGATTATATGACGAAATCTATGGCTCATATCACAAAAAATAAAGAGGCAATAGGTAAGAAATTCAACCTGATTGCCCGCCCGGAAACCAATCTTACGCTGGAAGGATTCTTCGGACTCATGAAAAAGTATTATCCTTTCACCCTGAAAGATCTTCCTTATAAAGAATGGCGAAAACAATGGGAAGATGACAGTAAAAATCGGTTATATCCACTGACAAGCCTTTTCAGGGACAATATGCATGAAGGTTTATCCACCGTAGAGCTTTATCAGAATACTTATGTATGGGATTGTTCCAATGTGATTCAGTTTCTGGAGGGTTCAGATATTCAGGAACCGGTATTTGATAAAAAAATACTGGATTCCTATTTAAAATATCTGGGAATTCCGGTTGAATAGTATTTAATAATTGAAAAAGCCCAAACAGATTCTGCTTGGGCTTTATAATGCTTATTCTTGTTTTACTACAATTTAAAAATCAGACATTCATATCGTCTCATCTTTTCTTTATTTGAAGATTAATTGATGGTTACTTTAATTACATTCTGAACAGCAGGAACAGGATACTGGGTTCCTACTTTGGAAATGATCTTACTTTCAATTTGTGGTGTTCCACCAAATAATGCCTGATGATTTCCAGCTCCAGGATATTGGTCAATACCTGTTCCGGAATCAAATAATGAGGTTTTTGAACTGATGTCTCCCTTAGTGTTGGCATCAATGCTTTGTTCATTGGCATAGAACCAATCATTGGAGAAACCAAACATTGTTGCATAGGCAATTTTATCACCCGGTTCAGCATTGAAATTTGTTGTTACCTTACTTCCCGGTGCTACAGGAGCATTCCCGGCAACATATACACCTTGTACATTGGGTAAAGATTTTAAACTGTTTTGAAGTTTGGCTACATTTCCAAACTGGGCAATGTCTTTCAGTCCCATTCCGTTATCTGTTTTACCCAATTCATACATTGGATTTTTATCACCACGGTAAACAACAATCAATGCAGGAGAAAGTCCTGTCATAATTCCGGTATTGGCATTCAGTTGAGTCATCATTTTACTGATATTCCCCATTTGAGCAATATCTGTGATTTCAGGATTTGATAAAGCGTTAGGAGTAAAGAACGGGGCACTGTTCAGCAGCTGAGAACCATTGTAGTTGGAAACAGCCCATACTCCGGGAGAAAAAGGAGTTTCGTTGGCAGTTCCGCCAGATGTATTGGTAATGGTGAGGGTGAATTCCGAAGTTACATCATTGTAAGCCAGACTGAGCTTCATAAGCTGTGAAGCGTTTACATTAGGAACCTGCATGATGGGTTTACTTTCAACCTGTCCTGTGGTATCATCTTTAGTTCCGTTATCCCATAGCCGTACGCTTGAAGAAACATCTCCGGTAATTGCATTTCCATTGGTGTCAAACAGTTTGATGCCCGGCTGTTGGGAGGCAAAAAACCAGTCTTTTGATGCTCCGTACATTGTAGCAAACATTAACGCTTGTGTTTTTCCTGCACTGAATGTAACAGAAACAGATTGTCCGGGCGAAATAATAGGAGCAGTTCCCATTCCCTGAAAACTTCCGCTTTCTACAAAATCTTTAGGTGTTACCACATTTTCAAAGGTAATCGTTCTTTGAAAAGCCATGTCCGTCATCATGTCGTCATTTGAATCACTGCATGAAGAAAGGGTGAATGCCGCTAGAGTAGCCGCTGCTAAAACTGATGTTCTGAAAATAAACTTGTTCATAAAAGTAATTTTTTATAGTTATAAATGGTATTTGTAACTATAGTCGGCTACTTTTTGAGATCCTGACAAAAAATATTTTCTTAATTCAATTTTTTTTCAATGTATAGTTTCTGAGAATGAAAAGTAGGGTAAATTATATTCCTTTTTTTCCATCCAGAATCATCTGAATCATTTTTATCCTCCTGTTTTCTCTTGTTTCCGGCTTCTTGGCTTCTTCAATCCAGCGGATGTATTCTTTTTTGTGCGTGTAGCTCATTTTGTCAAACAGACTTTTTGCGTCCAGATTCTCATTAAAGACAGAGACGATATCATCGGCAATTTCAACGACCCTCTCTTCTTTGTCCTCAGTAAGAGAAACGGAAACCTCATCCCCGAAAGTTTTCCCAAGCTGCTTCCTGATCTCCTGTGTAAGGCCTAAAATATGACAGTCTGATTTCATTTTGGCAAGGCTTCCACGATATTCAACATTGTCATCAAATATAGCTTTAATCTTTACTAACCCTTTTTTATTAAACAGTTCTTCTGTAGAAAAAGGAAACTCTACAAATGCAGCGTTCATCTCTCCGTTTTGCTGAATAATAGCTGAAAATTTGATCATTTGAGGATTCATGATGAAAGATTTTAATGGTTAAAAATAAAAAAACCGTGAAAGTAAATTTCACGGTTTCAAAAATAAATCAAATAAGATTATTTTTTATTGATTTTCTTAGGCGTTGTTGTAGTACCTGAGTTTTTAGTTTTTGTATCAGCTGGAGTGTTTTCTCCTCTTACAAGCTTCAATTCGTCAACTAATCTTCTTGCACCAGCAAACTTATCGATTGTCCAAAGAACGAAACGAACGTCTACGTTGATTGTTTTCTGCCATTCCTGCTCGAATACGATATCACCGCTTAATGCTTCACTGTTACCGTCGAAAGCAATACCGATAAGGTTTCCGTCTCCATCAATTACCGGAGAACCAGAGTTACCTCCTGTAATATCATTGTTAGAAAGGAAGTTTACAGGCATATAACCTGCTGCATCTGCATACTGTCCGAAATCTTTAAGGTTGTAAAGGTCAATCAGTCTTTGAGGAAGATCAAACTCTTCATCCCCTTTCTTGTATTTTCCAACAAGACCAGTCATATCAGTATAATAGTTATCAGTAATACCGAAATAGTTTCTGTCATTTCTGATAGGTAATTTATCTACAGTACCGTAAGTTAATCTCATGGTAGAGTTAGCATCCGGGTAGAATTTTTTCTCAGGCATAGCCTTCATTAATCCAGCTAAGAACAGACGGTTGTTTTTCGCAAAATTATCATCTATTTTAACAAATCTTTCTGTGCTTATCTTTTGATCTGCAATAATTCCGTTAGCTGCTTTCCAAAGTGGATCAGCATCAAGTTTCAATGCATCTGGATTCAATAAGAAGTTCGTTGCAGAAGTCTTATTAGCGAAGATTGAAGAGTAAGCTAGATTAGAAACATTCTTAGAGTCCAACCCTAAAATAGTAGCAGAAGCAACCTCAGGATTTTTAACTCTTGCTTGGTAAAGACTTGTCATAGCTGCAAGCATTTCTCCTTCCAAAGATGGATTAAAGTTTTCATAAGCCGCTTTGATAGCTGTTTCAGTTTTAGCTTTCATTGCCAGTCTTCCCTGCATATCCTGAGCTGCATAAGCTTTAAGAGCAGATCCTACCTGTAATGCAAGGGTAATATATTTTGCGTTTCTTGAAAACTGTGAAGCATAGTTTCTTTCAACATTTCTTTCAGAAACTTGCTTGTAATACATTCCAATATCTTCCAAAACACCATTGTACTGATCGTTTCCTGGCATTGCAGCCCATTTGTTGTAAGTTTCTTCGATCTTTTGTTTGTCAGAAATAGTTCCGTTTTTCTCTACAGCATCAATAGTTCCCTGTCTGTTTTTCCAGTAGTTTGCTACTGAAGCATATTGAGAAGCATAGTTAAGCTGAGTTGCTTTATCCTTATCCATGTACTTTTTCATTACATCCATGGCAAGTTTAGAAGCTTCAACCCAAGCCGGATAATCTTTAGTTACCATTTGCTGAATTCCATAAGAAGTCAGATAACGGTTTGTTCTTCCAGGGTAACCTAAGATCATTGAGAAATCACCAGGTTTAATTCCCTTAAGAGAAACCGGAAGGAAATGTTTAGGCTTTAAAGGAGTATTGCTTGGAGAATATTCAGCAGGATTTCCTGCAGCATCAGCATATACTCTGAAAACAGTGAAGTCTGCTGTATGTCTTGGCCATTCCCAGTTATCTGTATCTCCCCCGAATTTTCCTAATGAGGAAGGTGGAGCACCTACTAATCTGATGTCTTTATAATCCTGATATACGAAATAGTAGAATTCATTTCCGTTGAAGAAATCTCTTACCACTACAGTATATTTTCCGTTCTCAGAGTTTTCTGTTTGAATTGCTTTTGTTTCAGCATCAATAACAGCTTTTCTCTCTGCTCCGGTCATATTGTTGTTTAGTTTAGAAGTGATTCTCTGCGTAGCATCATCCATTCTCACTAAAAATCTTACATAAAGATCCTTTGCATTGAATTCGTCTTTCTGTTTCATAGCCCAGAAACCGTTCTTCAAATAATCTTTTTCTGGCGTAGAAGCCGCAGCAACAGCACCGTAACCACAGTGGTGGTTTGTAAATATAAGTCCTTTATCCGAAACAATCTCACCTGTACAGAAACCACCGAAACTTACGATAGCATCTTTTAAACTTGAATTGTTTACAGAATAAATTTCTTCAGGCGTAAGGTGTAGACCCTCTTTTTGCATATCAACACCGTTAAGTCTTTTGATGAGCATTAGCAGCCACATCCCCTCATCCGCCCTCATCTGAGCAAAGCCCAGTAAGAAAGTGAATAGTAGAAATAGTCTTTTCATTTTATAAAATAATTTTTGTGTCGCTAATTTACTAATTTTTACGAGATTCTGTCCCGGATTGGTATGAAAATGGGATGATAATCCGCATGAAAAAGATACTCTCATCAATTTTTGCAGTTTTATTTTTAGGACTTGTTTTAAATTGTTCCTCAGTGCCGGATAAAAATCTTTCCCTTCAAAGGCAGTGGATGTTGATTTCTTTTGATGTTTTTTCAAAAGAACAGTTGATTGCTAATAAAGCTGAAATGAATCTGACAGCCAGTATGGTTGACAATAAAATTCAAGGGAATGCCTATATGGGATGTAACCAGATGTCTTTTGTTTCTGAATTTAAAAAAGGAGGAAAAGTAAAGATTTCAAGCGGAATAAGTACCATGAAAGCCTGTCAGGATATGAATCTTGAAGCCTCTTTTCAGAAAAAAATTGAAACGATGACTAAGTATTCTATTGAAGGACATTTTCTTACCTTGTCCGATGATCAAGGAAATACAATGAAATTTGTAGCTGCTGATTGGGATTAATAATACCCATATCATAATATAAAAGTCCGCCTTGCAGCGGACTTCTTTGTTTGAAAAATCTAGTTTGGTTATCAGCTTTTTGCGGTTATTAGCTTTTGATGGTCATTAGTTTTTGGGAATTGTTTTTTTTATGTCTTCCAGGGTTGCTGTGTTAGGTAGCCCGGTAACTGTCATTTTTGTGTTCCTAGAATTTATAGTATTGTTAGATGCCTGTCTGTTTGGGATTGTTTTTTTTAGGTCTTCAAGACTTGCTGTATTAGGAAGAAGTTTTCCTGAATTATCTGCAGCTGCTTTGGGCTTGGAATCCTGTTTTTTTACTTCAAGTCCATGATCAGTAACAAGACCTGAGTTTACAGTTTTCTTTTCATTGTTTTCCTTGGCTTCCTGCATTAGTTTTGCCTGTTGTTCCTGTGCCTGTTTTACAACCAGTGTTTGATCTTCCTCTATCGGAGCCGCTTTTTTATTTTCCTGAGCATAGATAATACTGCTTAAAAATAATAACGGGATAATATATGCTATTTTCATGACGGTTTATTTTATGTTGACTAATACTTGAATTTTTCCAATCTCTTTTTGGTCATAATCCTGAAGTGCTTTTCCGATTACCTGTCCTATTTTCACCTTTTTGATATCTGCTTTCATTGCAACACCTGTTTTAGATGAAGTTACCAAAAGGTCTCCTCTTTTTATTTTCCCATTCTCAAGACATACTTTGGTAGGAATTACCCCAATGACGCCCATGGGGGCTTTATTGGAAATATCAGTGTCAATATGTTCCTCCGTAAGAAGTACACCGGGTTTGGTAGCATATACTCCTGCCACAAGGCTAGAATAAGGTGTTGAAGATTTTTCAACGGTTCTGTCTGCACTGGTTGAGATGACTAGAATATCACCGGGTTCGTACTGAGAAATGTTTCCATTGACATCAAAGACCTCTGCAACGTCAGCACCGCTGCTTTGAGTTCCTCCATTAAAGAATCCACGTCCGGTATTGTCAATACGAGCCACATTTACAGCACTGGGATTGCCGGATCTGAATACAGCAATAGAACCGGCACTTCGGGTTTCTGCTGTAAGAGGAGGATTGGTATTGGAGGTGTTATAATTAACGAACCTTGCGGCGCGGCCTGTTCCAAAATTAGGAATCCATGCATAAATAGCACTTCCTGTGCCGTCTGCTGTGGTTTCTACACCATCCCCTGTGTTGGATGCATTAGCTGTTATACCGTTACCATTACCATCTGCAATGGCAATTAAAGCGGGTCCGTTTCCTGCAGGATTGGAAGCATGGAATAATCCGCCGAAACCTCCGGTTCCTGAAGATATCCCATAGATACCCGCTGTTCCGAAATTGGCAAATTGAGAGTTAACTTCTCCTCTCACTGCCGCTGAAGTTCCTGTGGTTCGGTCTACTTTAAAATTTCCTGCAATACCGTTTCCTACAGTGGTTACGGTTATAACATCGCTGGTATTATTCTCATTGAAGATGTTAAACCTTCCGGCTCTTCCGGTAGCAAATGTAGGAACCCATGCATAGAGAGCATTTCCAGCGCCATCAATGTTGGTTTCAATTCCGTTTCCGTCTTTGCCTGCATTGGCGGTGATCGCATTTCCGTTCCCGTCGGTAAGGGCAATTAATGAAGCTCCGTTTCCTGCAGGGTTTGATGCATAAAATAAGCCGGCACGTCCTCCCGTACCGGAAGAAATTCCAAAAATAGCGGCGGCACCAAAGTTTCCGAAAATCGTGTTTACTTCCCCTCTTACTGCAGCACCAACACTATTGGTGTTGTCAACCAGAAAAGAGGCTGCATTTCCCTGGGTGTTGTCCGGAATGTTTCCATTTCCATTGGTTTCTACCTCGAAAGTATTTCCTGTAGTATTCGTTTGGTTAAAATTTTCAAATCTTCCGGCACGGCCAGTACTGTTATTTAAACCTACCTGCCCATAAACACCTATTCCGGTTCCGGATGTATTGGTAGCCACAAATCCTCTTACTCCATATCCTCCTCCGTCATTACGTCCTACTACAGCTCCGGCAATATCACTGGTAGTTCTGCCCACTACTGCTTCACCAGCTGCGGTGTTGTCACCAACAATACCTGCAGAAGATTGGGATGAGGTGGAACCGTGTACCCCAAATCCTGCTCCGGTAGAACTTCTTACTCCGGCTCCATTTCCTGAGGTCGTAACATTTACAACTGTACCATTCCCTACGCTGGATGCATTAAGAGCAACATTATTATTCGCATTATTGAAGATTGAAACACTTGCAGGGATTCCGTTATTACTGGTAGCAGTAAGACCGGTTCCTGTATTGCTGTTGGCATAAACCCCGGTTCCGGCAGCACTGGCATTGCCATATACGCCTAGTCCATTTGGGGTTACGCCATATACTCCCCATCCGCTTCCGGCCTGGCTTCCATATACACCCACGCCTAATCCTCCGGTTCCGTTATTGATACCACGAACTGCTGAAGAAAATCCTCCCGGAGCTGTATTGGTAACAACTCCTCTTACTGCTGCAATATTTGACGTAGTTGTATTGTTGTTACCCTCTAAAGATGTTCCATCACCATCATTAGTTAATGAAAATAAGGTTGAGGCATTATTGACTGTATTAGTATAGGGAATTGCGAAGCTTCCGCCTCCGCCACCTGCAGATTTGGCATACATAGCATAAGGAACACTTAGCAGCTGGCTCGTTCCTACTATCGTGTAGCTGGTTCCTCCGGCAGGGTCAGTTTCTGTTTTTAAATAATAGCTTCCTGCGGGCCAGTCGATAGTGGCAAATGTTCCTGTAAGCACAGTTCCTGTTCCTATTTCAAGGCTGATAAGCCCATTGGCATTGGTATTTCCGGTGAGCCTTTCTGAATAGACTGCGGCGCCGGCAGGAGATCCCTGCAATATACTTGCTTTCACGGCTATACCTTGATTGACTAAGAGTTGTCCGGAACCGTTTCTCATGACAGCTTGGTAGCTCATTTTTTCCGGAGCCTGAGAAAGTCCCATAAAGAAACCAGTCAGGATCCAGAACAGTAATAATATTTTTTTCATGGCATTTTATTTTTTGATGATTTTAAATGTTTTAATATTTTCTCCGTTTTGAGTGATCCTGATGATATACATCGCAGAAGGAAGTGAGGAGAAATTAAGCTCAGATTTTGATTGTGAGATCTTATCTTTTTTTACCAGCTTACCTTGGGCATCAAATAACTGATACTCTGATCCTTTAAAATTATTTGAGGTAAAATCCAAATACAAATAATCTCTGAAAGGATTGGGGTAGAGCAAAATGCCTGTGAGTTCAGAAGAAGTTTCAAGGGAAGTAAGAGTGATAATTTCGTAAGGCTGTTGTACGCCTTCGAGAACCTGTCCTGTTCCTTTTTCGAGGTAGGTCATCTGGCCTACACTGTAAGAAACAAAACCATTAGCTGCTGAAGCATCCAGTCCGGTTGCCAAAACTGCAGATTGTGCGTGCAGTATGGAGATGGAAAAGACAGACAGAATAATACAATAAATAGATATTCTTTCCATGGATAACAGTTTTGGTGATTAATAGATGTGTTTTTTCTGGGGGAATTTGGGAAGACTAAATTACCACCGATCTTAATCAAATGACAGGAAAATAGACCAACGACAGAAATAATCGACCAATGGCGTTTTGTTAATTATGATGGAATGTTTGTTGGGCTTTTTTTAAGGATGAAAAAAAGAAAGATTATCCTTATAAGTTCTGCCGATAGGAAGTTTGATATGATGGGCAAGTTCTATCTCATGACAGCTTTTTCCACGGATAAGGTGACGTGGTACCGCGTAGCTTCTGTGAATTCTGACAAAAGAATCAAAAAAGTTTTTTTGCAGGAGGTTTCCCAGAGAATTTAAAATACAGTGATTTTTTTCAAGAGTGATAATTCTGGTGTAATCTTTCAGAGCTTCCAGATACAGAATGTCTTTCATTTTAATCTGAAAAATATGTCCTCCTTCTTTTATTTTGATGCAGTTTTCTCCTACCATAGCATCATAGCATTCACATTTTTCTTTCACTTCAAAAAAATCAAAAAGCTTCTCCATAGAATAATGAAAGCGTTCTGCGGTAAGGGGTTTGGTGATAAAATCTAAAGTACTGATCTCAAAAGCTCCGGCAGCCAGCTCAGGATGGGAACTTACAAAAATACAGGCAGGGATCTTATGGGCCAGCCTCCGGAATTCAAGTCCGTTCATACCCCGCAAATTAGTCTCGATAATCAGAAGATCAGCAGGAATGTCAAGATAGGGAATTGCCTTTTCTGCAGAATCAAAAGAGGCGACAATTTCAATGTTTTGATATTGTCTGATATAATGCTGAAGAACCAGTCTGTCCAGTTCATCATCATCAATAATCATACATCTAATATGGGTAATCATGATATTCCGGAGATTAGTTTTTGATTTAAATATTTAAAAATCAGAAAATTATTACATAAAGTTATTGATTTTTTATAAAACTTTTACTGGCAAACTTAAATTTATATTAAAATATGTTATTAAATAAAAATTGATTTTGTTTTTTTTCTGAAAAATATTAACTTGTAAAAATCATAAACATAGATAGAACTTAATGTTAGAAAAGAAAGAACATAACTATGAGAAAGCGGTCTTAGTGGGTGTTATTACTCAAAATCAAGACGAAGAAAAACTGACAGAGTATTTAGATGAACTTGAGTTTTTAGCTTTCACAGCCGGAGCAACCGTACAAAAGCGTTTTACCCAAAAACTGACTCAGCCGGATTCCAAAACCTTTATCGGAAGTGGAAAAGCAATTGAGATAAAAGAATATGTAAAAGAAAACGAGATAGGAACTGTAATTTTCGATGACGAACTTTCTCCTTCACAGCTTAAAAATCTGGAAAGAGACATGGAGGTTAAGATTTTGGACCGTACCAATCTTATTCTTGATATTTTTGCCCAGAGAGCTCAGACTTCTTATGCGAGAACTCAGGTGGAACTAGCACAATATCAATATCTTTTGCCACGATTGACGAGAATGTGGACTCACCTTGAGCGTCAAAAAGGAGGAATTGGAATGAGAGGTCCCGGAGAAACGGAAATTGAGACTGACCGTCGTATTATCCGTGACAGGATAACCTTACTGAAGGAGAAGCTGAAGACAATCGACAAGCAGATGGCGACTCAGCGTAATAACCGTGGGAAAGTAGTTCGCGCAGCTTTGGTAGGATATACCAACGTTGGAAAATCTACTTTGATGAATTCTATTTCAAAATCTGAGGTTTTTGCAGAAAATAAACTATTTGCCACGCTGGATACCACAGTAAGAAAAGTGGTGATCGGAAACTTACCATTCCTGCTTACGGATACGGTAGGATTTATCAGAAAATTACCTACTCAGCTGGTAGAATCATTCAAGTCTACTCTGGATGAGGTTCGTGAAGCTGATCTTTTGATTCATGTAGTGGATATTTCGCACGAGAGTTTTGAGGATCATATAGAATCTGTAAATCATATTCTGATGGAAATCAATGCTCATCAGAAACCAATGATTATGATTTTCAATAAGATTGACGATTTCAGCTATGAGAAAAAGGATGAAGACGATCTTACCCCTTCAACCCGTAAAAATATTTCGCTGGAAGAGTGGAAGAAAACATGGATGGGGAAATCAAAATATCCAACGGTATTCATTTCTGCTTTAACGAAGGAAAACTTTCCGGAAATGAAGAAAATGATTTACGATGAGGTGATGAAAATCCATATTTCCAGATTTCCTTACAACGATTTCCTTTTCGAATATTTCGATAACGACGAGGAAGAAGAAAGCAACAATTAATGAAATATCACTTTTTCCTTTTATTCATCATGTTTTCGGTTTTTGGTTTCAGCCAGAAATCAAAACTTGATTTAAAAGCTGTTGAGAAAAGTCTTAAAAATTCTGATTCTCCTTACAATTATGAGAAGCTTATTTTTAAATATAAAGGATATCCAAAATCTTTGGATAGCATAGAGTCACAATATCTTTACTATGGAAGAAATTTCAGAAAAGATAAAGTAAGTACGTCAGACGATAGCTTTAAAAATCTTGCTGAAGCCTTTAAGCAGAACAATTTTGCAGACTGTATCAAGCAGGGAAAGGCCTTGTATGATAAAGATCCTACGAACCTGGATGTTTTGCTGATCCTTCTCAGAGCATATGATTCTGTGAAGGATGGCAGCAATTTTATGCATCATCTGAATCAGTTTCGTTCGCTTACGGAAGGAATAAAAGTTTCAGGAGACGGAAAATCGGAAAAAACAGCCTATATCGTCAATTCTGTAGGAGATGAATATATTCTGCTGAATATTCTGAATATAGGAAAGGATTATACAAGAAGCTCAAAACCTGCTAAGGATGGCATGTTTGATGTTTGGGAAAAAGAAGGGCAGCAGCTCTATATAAAAATACTCTATTTGGAACTCACCAATTAATCATAAAATAAAAAACACTTAGTGGAATTATATTATTCATTTTCAGCATTAATCGTATTAGCATCAATATTTGCATATCTCAATTACAGGTTTTTAAAACTTCCAAGTACCATCGGAATTATGGTGATCGCCATTGTGGTGTCTATTTTTTTGGTAATGTTTGGAGAAACAGTACTTCCGAGAACTTTCGGACATCTTCACAACCTTATGAACGGTATCGACTTTACAGAGGTGTTGATGGGAGCAATGCTTAATTTCCTACTCTTTGCAGGAGGAATTCATATTAATATTAATGATCTGAAAGAACAGTTCAGACCTGTAGTGATATTTTCCACAGTGGGAGTTGTGATTTCTACCTTTGTGGTAGGATTTGGAATGTTTTATCTGCTTCCTTATGTAGGTGTTAAGCTTCCTTTTATCTACTGTCTTGTTTTTGGTGCTCTGATTTCACCTACCGATCCGGTAGCGGTTCTGAGTGTACTGAAACAGGCGAATGTCTCAAAATCACTGGAAACAAAAGTAGCCGGAGAGTCTCTCTTCAATGACGGTATGGCGGTTGTGGTCTTTACAGTGATTTTACAGCTGGCAGTCGGGAAAGAAGTGGATCTGAGTGTTGAAACTATCGGATTGCTTTTGCTTAAAGAAGCCGGAGGAGGGCTTTTACTTGGGGTTCTGTTAGGATGGGTTACTTCAAGATTGATGCGTGAAGTGGATGATTATATTATTTCTGTATTAGTAACGCTTTCTATAGTGATGGGAGGTTATCTTATTGCTAGACAAATGCATATCTCAGGGCCGCTGACTATGGTGGCAGCTGGATTGTTTATGGGGAACTTCAACAGAAGTTTTAAAATGAAATCGGTTACTCAGGATTATCTGATCAAATTCTGGGAACTGATTGATGAAATTCTGAATGCCGTATTATTCCTGTTCATCGGATTTGAACTCTTGATGATAAAAGATCTGAAGCATTTTATGATTCCTGGATTCCTGGCAATTATCGTAGTGCTGCTTGCAAGATTTATTTCTATCTGGGGGCCTACGAAGTTTACCTCTTTAAGAAGAAGTTTCAGCCCGCAGACCGTAAAAGTTCTGGTTTGGGGAGGAATCAGGGGTGGAGTTTCCATTGCGTTGGCAATGTCTATTCCTAAAAGTGAATACAGTGAGATTATTTTAAGTATTACGTACTGTGTAGTAGTCTTCTCGATCATCGTTCAGGGGCTTACCATTGCCAAGGTAGCCAACCCCAATAAGATTGCAAAAGAAGAGGAAGAGCAGGAGAATATTGCCTTAGAAGAAAAAGCTTAAAAACGCTTATACTATGAGCATTGTTAAAGAAATACAGGAAGCACTGGCTGTTCTATCCATTCCTGAAAAAGCAGAATTCTTTCCAAAGTTTTTCAAAACCGGAAAAGGAGAATACGGTGAAGGCGATTTATTTCTGGGCGTAAAAGTTCCGGATCAGCGTTCTGTTGCCAAAGAATATTATCCGAAAATAAATTTGGAAGAACTCAGTATATTAATTTCTTCCAAATACCATGAACATAGGCTGACAGCGCTTTTTATGCTGATTTCAAAGTTTGAAAAAACAAAAGATAAAGCTGTGAAAGAAGAAGTGGTTGCGTTTTATCTTAATCATCTTTCTCATGTCAACAATTGGGATCTGGTAGATTCAAGCTGTTATAAGATTTTGGGCAGATATGCTTTTGAAAATCAGAAAGAAAGCCTTCTTAGGGAACTTTCTGAATCTGAAGAAATGTGGCGCAAAAGAGTGGCTGTTGTCGGGACGATGCATTATATAAAAAAAGGATCATTTGATCTTACTAAGGAGTTCGTAACCAGAAACCTGAAGCATCCTCACGATCTGATGCATAAAGCAAACGGATGGCTGTTACGCGAAATGGGAAATAAGAATGAAGGAGAATTGATCAGCTATCTGAATTTGTATTACAGAGAAATGCCGAGAACCTGTCTTCGGTATGCTATTGAAAAGCTGGATGAAGATCTTCGCCAGGATTATCTGAAAGGGCGTATTTAAAAAAGAATAAAATCAATAGTAGTGTAGTTTCCTGTCCTGAAAAAGTACCGGAAAACAGCTATTTATGCTCAAAAAATTAAAGATTGTAAGGATTTAAGGTCAGAATTGAGTAATTTTGTGCCTTTAAACCCAATCATGAAAAATTTTCTCAGATTATTTCTTCTATATATTCCTTTGTTACTCTTGACAAGCTGTTTCGATATTCTTGATAAAGTAAATGTCAAGGCTGATGGAACGGGAGAGTATACAATTATTTTGAATGCCAGCAAAAGCAAGACAAGACTGGCATCCATCTCAAAAATGGAAACCATTAACGGGAAAAAGGTTCCTAAAAAGACTGACATTGAAAATAAAATCAATGAAGCAGCAAAAATTTTTAAAGGAACTCCCGGAATCAGCAACGTGAAAACATCCATGGATTTTGATAATTATATTGTCAAACTGAGCTGTAATTTCAAAAAGATTGAAAACATTAATACCGGTCTGGAAAAACTTAAAGCTCAGAATATATTGGGTAAAATGGTTCCAACACAAGTGTACAGTCAAAATCTTGAGAAAAAGACATTCGCAAGAAATAAGGTCAATACCTTCAAAGAAGATTACAACAAAATGAGCAAGGCGGATAAGGAAGTTTTTAACAATGCCAGATATACTTCCATTATGCAGTTCGAAAGTACAGTGAAATCACAAACGAATAATACGTATGTGCTTTCTCCCAATAAAAAAGCACTCAAACTGGAAGCTGATATTCTGGATCTGATTCTTCAGAAAAAACAAATACAAAACACAATTCTTTTTCAATAAATTTCTAAACTATAGTCATGAAATCTATCTTATTAAAAACACAAAAAATTATTTTTGTACTCTTTGGTTTTACACTGGTTTTTGCCCAAAATAGTATGAAAATCCCTACTGATGCTGTATTTTATATGGAAGTCAACGGGAAAGAGCTTAACAACAAAATCAACTGGAATAAACTGAATCCTTTGCTGCACGAATTGAGCAAAAAGAACAAAGAAAACCTTTCGTGGACAGATTATTCCAAGACCGGGATCAAATATGATGCTGTTCAATACCATTATGCAAGCTTTAATGATTCTATTAGGGCATACAATACTCATTTTATTATTGATAATAAGGAGAAATTTCAGGAATTTATTAATTCTGTCAAGAAAAAAGGACAGGAGGTTTCTAATAAAAAGAACTATTCTTACGTAGACATCAATGATGATGTTTTTGTTGCCTGGAACGGAAACCGTGCAGTTCTTAGGATGATAAGCTATACCAAACCTTATAAAGATCTTTGGTCAGAAGAAGCTGTTACAGACAGCACTGCTGTTGCCGTTGACAGCGTTTACGCAGAAACGGGAGATACTGCTTATACTGATGAGCCGGAAAAACCTTTTGATTATAAAGAAGAAATTAAAACCCTTAAAGACGATATTAAGTATCTGAAGGAAAGTATTAAAGATAACAACAACGAGATCGCAAGAATTCAGAAAGATATCAAATACCTGCAGAAACACCATAAATATCCTGAAGAGAAGGAGAGTACTGAAAATGAAGGGGAAGTGCCTGCTGATGCCTATGCTTACGATGAAGAAGAGGATATTGCTTACAAAAAAGAACAGGATTCTATCCGCAGAGAAAACTTTAAGGTCATTAAAAAGAATGCTGAAGATCATTTTGACCAATACTTCAGCTCAAATCTGGAAATTGAAGTTCCTAAAGAAATGCTGGCATTCAGAGATGCCAATTCTGATGTTTTTGTTTATACAGACTATGGAAGAATCGTGAATGAAGGAATTTATGGCAAGATGACGAAGTTCTACAGCTATGGGCAGTTCTTTAAAAATATGTATAACTCCAACTATTCTTACAATCTGTATTTTGATAAAGATAAGGTAAGACTCGTTAATAATTATCAGCACAAAAATGCTGACATTCAAAAGAATATTTCTGCTATTTATAAAGGAAAGAAAAATAAAAAACTACTGGAATTGATCAATGAAAAAAGTGTTGGTTACTATGCTATGAACGTGAATGGAGCCAAATGTTTTGATATGATGTACAGCCTGCTTCAGGATTCCGGAGAAAACGAGTACAAAAAGGAAATGGAGCTGATTATGGAAACGATGAAAATTGTTCTGGATGAAGAGGCCATTACCAAAATAGCACCAGGAAACGGAATCTTTGTTTTGAATGAACTGAAATCTAAAAAAGTAGAGTACACCGATTATGAATATGATGCTGATTTCAACGAAAAAGAAGTAAAGAAGACTAAAGATATCGCTGTTCCTAACTTTACTTTTGCTTTTGCAACGGAGAATGAAGGCTATTGGAACCGTATTTTTGATGTAATGACTACCAATAAAAAATTGGCTAAGAGATTCTCAAAAAAAGGAAATCTTTACACCTTTAAAGAAGAAAAGAACGGAGGATATATAGATCAGTTGTTCTTCACGGTAAAAGATGGTGTTGTTTATCTAATGAGCTCGGCGGACAATATTTTACCCGTAAATCAGTCTGATATTTCCAGAAAATGGGCGAAAGATTCGGCTAAATATCCATTATCAGGAAGATTGGATATCCAAAAACTTTTGACAGGTTTAGACAAAGAGTTCAAAAGTCCTAAAGAGAGAAAAGCGCTGGACGCGATCAGAAAAAATGTAGGTGAAATGTATTATAAGACAGAAGTGAAAGGAGAAAGTATCCAGACAGAAATGAATTATAATATTAAAGATTCTTCAGAAAACAGCTTGATGTATTTCTTTGATGTATTCGATCAGGTTTTTAAAACAAAAGAAACAGAAGAGAAACCACAAATTTTATAGATGAATAAAAAGAAGATTATTGTCCCGTTAGTTTTATTGCTGGCTATTGCAGTATATTTTGTGGTTTTTTATAAAAATAAGAACCTCAGATATATTCCTGAAAATGCAGATGCCGTAGTTTTAATTGATATAAAGAAAGTAACGGGACAATACCTCTTCAGCCTGGCAACGCATCCTTCCCATTGGTCCGGAAGCAAAGCCAAGGGCAAGAGTTCAGGTTCTTTGAAAGACTCAGGAATCAGAATTCCGGATTTTCTACAGATCTTCCATCTTAAAGACACAAAGTTCTCAGAATGGTACAGTATTTTAGAACTGAAAGATTCTCAAAAATTCATCACCTTTTTAAAGAAACAAAACTTTGTAGATAAAGGGAATAATCGTTTTCAGAAGGATCAGCTATTTATTATGATCAATGGAGACCATTGTGTTGCAGGGACTTCGGATCTGGCTTTTGAAAAGATTCAGAAAAATATTCTTAAGACTTCTTCAAATCCTGTTTTGGATGCAGATCAGTTTATCCATAATACGGCCGGGAGCATTTCTTTCATCTCAGGAAAGAAAATTCAAAACTTTTCTATTGAATTGCATGATAATGAAATTGAAATAAAAAACAATTCAAATCCTGAAATTCTTAACGCTGTCGCCTCCAAACTTCAGAACGGGAATCACTTTCTGGAGTTAGAATTAGACAAAGTAAACATCAGAAATTTTAGCCGTTTCTTCAATAAAAGTATCGCTGATTCCTCACGGGCTATTTACTTTAAAGCAATAGCGGATCTTGAACAGGTCAATGATACAATTATCAGCTATGAGTATGATGACAATTTCAATGAAGTTGAAAAAAAGACCTTTCAAAAAATTACCCAACCGAATTATACGCTTGATATTAAAAGTGATGATCCCCAAAAAACATGGAAGTATTTCAAATCTAAAAAGTGGGTCAACAGTGAAAATCAATTTACCGCAATTCCTTTCCAACCCAATAAAATCAGTCAAAATAATGATGATGTTGTCATAAAATCAAGCCGAAAACCAATAACATTATCACCACGTTTACAAGAAAATTATATTTTCATCAGAAACAATGCTTTATTGTATTCTTCTTTGAAAACGCTTGGTAATACTGAAAAAAGAATCATTTCAGATATAGATTATGTGTTGTATGGGAATAGGTCAAAGGATTATTGGGTGAAAATAAAAGCAAAAAACGGAGAATTACCCTTAATTTTACGGTGGTAAGCATAAAACCGAATAAAATTATCTATTAATGGCTCCATCAGATATCGCATTACTTAAAACCTTTACTCATTATTTTTTGCATCTTGTTTTTCCGATCTTTATTGCTTTGATTTTTTATCGTAAAAACTGGAAAAAGGCTTATTTTATTCTCTTGGCTACCATGCTGGTAGATTTGGACCATCTTTTTGCCAATCCGATTTTTGATCCATCGCGGGAAAGTATAGGTTTTCACTTCTTACATTCATATTATGCCATTGCGGTGTATTTTTTGCTGCTGTTTTTTAAAGGAAATATCAGAATTATAGGAATTGGGCTGTTGTTTCATATGTTCACAGATTATCAGGACTTTAACTTCTGGCCTTATTAAAATATTATTAATATTTTCTTTTGATATTGAAAATTTCATAGATTTTTTGTATTTTGTAGTCACTTATGAAACCTAAAGAATTCTTACATTATACCTATATTTTTCCTCTCCTTGCGGTAGGGTACTACTTTTTCGGACTGATGGGATCGGGTGTTCTTTATGATATTCTTGCGGGTGTTTTACTGATCGGAAGTGTATTGTCAGCAGTACACCATGCTGAAGTAGTAGCTCATAAAGTAGGGGAGCCTTTCGGAACCATTATTCTGGCTCTTTGTATCACCATTATTGAAGTCGCGCTTATCATCTCGCTGATGGTGGCCGGCGGAGATCAGGCGATCACGCTGGCCAGAGATACGGTTTTTGCCGCTGTAATGCTTATTCTTAACGGAATTCTGGGAATATGTATTCTTGTAGGCGGCGTTAAATATCATGAGCAGTTCTTTGCAAGAACCTCAGCAACTACCTATCTGGTAAGTATTGTTTCAATCCTGGTACTTACCCTTGTCCTTCCCAATTTTACTTCAAGTGTCAACGGACCTTTCTATAACGAAGCACAGCTTATTTTTATATCTATTGCATGTCTTGTCATCTACGGAGTGTTCCTGATGGTGCAGACTGTGCGCCACAGAAGCTATTTCATTGTTCCTGATGAGCATCCGGAAGAACATTATATTCCGTCACTGACAAAAACGCTTATCAGTTTTGGTTTTTTGGTGGTTTGCCTTGTTATTGTAGTACTCATGGCAAAAGGATTATCTGATACAATAGAAGGGATGGTACAAAGTCTTGGAGCACCAAAATCCCTTGTTGGAGTCATTATTGCAGCCGTTGTACTTCTTCCTGAAGGAGTTGCCGCAATTAGAGCAGCAAGAGCCAATCAAATACAATCCAGCTTGAATCTTGCGCTGGGTTCTGCATTGGCAAGTATCGGCCTGACTATTCCTGCTGTTTCTGCAGTATGTATCATGTATGATATTCCACTGGTATTAGGTTTAGACAAAAAGGATATTATCCTGCTTTCTTTATCCGTATTTATCGTAATGCTTTCATTAAGCCGTGGAAAAACAAATGTTCTGTACGGAACTGTTCTACTGGTGAATCTCGCAGCCTATATCTTTACAGTAATTGTTCCTTAAAAAAGCAAATTTATTATTTGAAATAAATCTTGGGTTTCGTGCTTCATATCACGCTTTCCGATCCCCTGTACCACATTATAGCCTTCTCGCCAGCTCCATTTTAAAAGCCATGAGTTTGGCTATGTTTTCGGATTTGTAGATTGCCATATCTGCGTTTTCTCCAACAAAATTTTCTTCAATAGTCGTACGCCAAAGCAAAAGCCATCTGTCAAAATGCTTCTGCTCCATTGCCTGTATTTCATTGATAGGGAAATGTACACCCATTGGATTTCCTTTATACGTCATTTGTCCAAAAAGGATAGACTCCCAAAAAGAATACATCTTGGGAAGATGTTTGTCCCAATCTACTTTAGCGATATCATTAAAGAAAAAGCTTATGGTTTCATCTTTAACGACTTTGCTGTAAAATTTATTGACTAGGTCTTCAATATCTTCTCGTGATTCAAGCTTTTTCATAGCCCAAAGTTAGTGTAAATCATATAAAAAATTACAGCCTCTAAATTGATAAATTTCATATAAACAGCATTTTAGAGTAAAATACAGGATAATCAGATGGGAAATTGGGAAAAATTAAAATTTGATTAATTCGCAAAAAAACAGATTAAAAGAGCTTGTTTTTTGTAAATTTAAGTATTAAATGCTAAAAAAATTATTAAAATGATTAAAAAAATCAATTCTTTTTGGTTTCTCTTATTGATGCTTTCGGTGTCATGTTCAAGAGATGAAGTGAATACTATTAATGATGATTCAGAAAAGGTGAATTCTGCTGATGTAAAGAAAGTACAGTTGACAGAGGCTGAGATGCTGCAGAAAGGCTGGAAAATTGTAGATGAGTTTAAATTGTCAGATAATAACAGTCTGAGTGTAAACAGTCCGGCTAATGAAGAGCGTGAAATCCCTTTCAAGCCTAACCATTTGAAAGATATGGGATATGATATCGGTTTTTCCGGAGAAAGAACAAGGTTGAAAAATGTTTTTGCTTACGCTGGCCAGATCCCGGATGGAATTATCTTTAATCCTGATCTTTCTGTAGATGGAGATACCCGGAATACAGCTCCTAATCCTAATGTTTCCATTGTTTTAGGAACTCCTGAGGTAACGATAAAAACCGACGGAATAGATTTGCCGGATAATGCTTATACTACGGAAGCTATTAATAATGGAGATCGTGAAAGCGAAATTACGGTATCCTATTCTTACAAAAAGGGATATTCTACCTCCTGGAAACGTACTGTTTCAGGATCATTTGAAGTAGCTGCATCTGTATCTGTTGATATTCCGTTGGTTGCAAAAGCTTCAGCAAGCACTAAAGTTGTTGTAGGAGGAGATACAACGGAAGGCACAGAAAATTCTGAAGAAATTACAGAAACCAGTACTTACAAGGCTATTGTCCCGGCACACTCTAAAAAGACCATTTCTATCCTCACGAAGCTAAAAGGATCTTCTGTAGAATACTTTGTTCCCATGAAATTGAATGGAAGATTGCAGGCTAACTTTCCTTCTCCAGTCAATGGCCATTATTATTGGGCTTTTCCTATTGAAAACTTCCCTAATTTTCTTTCTAATATACATGGAGAGTCAGGGACTGTGAAATCGGTCAGCAATGTAAGCGTTACGGTCCTGGAATCACCTGCACAAACTATATAAAGCCACTTTGATCAATATAATATAAACAGCAGAAATTCAAAGCTTTCTGCTGTTTTTGTGTGTGTTATTTTGAATACAAACATCATAAAAGCCTGTGGAAAAATAATCTGTTATCTGAATGATGAATGTTAAAGAAATGATGACTAAAAAACATAACTTTGCTTTTTTAAATATTATAAAAACAAAAGGGAAGAGCTGATCATCAACCGGCTTATTTGCAGAGAGAAATCATTATATAACACAATCAAAATGATTAAAAAATGACAGGAGGATTCAGAAAAAAGATCCGTCAGAAAAATGCGGAGAACAGTGGTTTTGGAACCAATGCATCCGGAAGATTTATCAATAAAGACGGCCTCCCGAATGTTCAGAGAAGAGGCGTGAATGTCTTCAACAGGCTAAGCTGGTATCATACCATGCTGAATCTTTCATCATTCCGCTTTATTTCCTATTTGGTTATTGCTTATATTCTTATCAATCTTCTTTTTGCAATGATCTATTACCTGATTGGTGTGGAACATCTTACAGGAATTGATAAAAGTGATCCGCTGAATGAATTTATCGACGTTTTTTTCTTCAGTTCCCAGACCTTCACAACAGTTGGATATGGAAGAATTGCTCCGGTGGGATTTTTGGCCAGCCTTGTGGCTACTTTTGAGGCTTTTTTGGGATTGCTTACCTTTGCTATTGCAACAGGGCTTTTTTACGGAAGATTTTCAAGACCAAGAGCATATCTCAGGTTTTCTGATATAGCTGTGATTGCTCCTTTTCAGGAATCTTCGGCACTGATGTTCAGGCTGGCTCCTTATAAAAACAATGCGCTGACAGATGCAGATGTGATTCTTTCTGCAGCTATTGAAGTCATAGAAAATGGAGTTGCTAAAAGTAATTTTTACAGACTTGATACACAGTTAAATAAGATTAATACTTTAGCTCTCAACTGGACTGTGGTACATAAAATTGATGAAAACTCTCCGTTTTACGGCTTTTCTGAAGATGATTTTAAAAATACGGATATTGAACTTATTGTACAGGTACGTGCATTTGATGAAGTGTTTTCAAACACCGTAGTGCAGAGATCTTCATATACTACCGGGGAAATTGTTTACGGGGCTAAATTTGTTCCGATGTATTATCCAAGCAAAGAAAGCCTTACGACGGTTCTTGATCTTGATAAAATAAATGAGTATAAGAAAGAGGATCTTCCGGATTTTGTAAGAAATAATGAATAAATGAATTTAGATTTTTATAAAAAACAAGCGATACAAAAGCAGAAAGAACACAAGAAATTTCTGGACGGATTAAAGAAGAAACCGCCCAAAAATCTCGATTATATTGTACAGGAGACCCATGATGAAGTTTTTGATGAAATAGATTGTTTAGAATGTGCCAATTGCTGCAAAACAACCGGCCCTTTGTACACGGAAAAGGATATAGAGCGTATTTCCAAACATCTTCGTATGAAGTCTGCTGATTTTGAATCTAAGTTCTTAAGAGTGGATGAAGATAATGATAAGGTATTGCAGAATCTTCCCTGCCATTTCCTGAACAATGATAATACCTGTTCTATTTACGAAGTAAGACCTAAAGCATGCCGCGAATATCCGCATACAGACCGTAAGAAGATCTACCAGATTAATAATCTGATGCTGAAAAATACGGTTATCTGCCCGGCCGCGTTTGAATTTGTAGAAAAAATGATGAAGAATATAACGAAGTAGATTTCAAGGATGGAAGCAGGATGATGGGAGAGGGAAGCTGTTACACCAAAGAATTGATGTTTCAACTGCGATAAACTTCAAGCTTCAAGCTTCGATCCTCCAGCCAAATTATTATAATTATTTTTGCAAATTCCTCTTAAATAATTATAAAGTACGTTAAATAAGCTTATTACATATAATTTTATAAATGATGCTTCGTTTAAGTTAAACAATCATTTAAATATTACATTATGAAAAAGTTATTTTTAACGGCAGCGTTTACATTAGTCGGAGTAATCGCAGTATCAGCACAATCAACACCACAAAAGCCGGCGGATACTTCTACTAATAATCCAACGACAACTCAAACCCAACAACCGAATACACAGACTACAAGTCCTTCGGATCCAAAGACTCAACAGGAAAAGACACCTGCAACTACAATGGAAACTGCTCCTGCAACTGACCCAACTGTAAGTACAACACCTACAGATGCAACGAAACCTGCAGATGCACCTAAGGAAGAAAAGAAAGACAAAAAGAAGAAAAAGTAAAAGTACTTTAGCAAACACTAGTCGGAATCCTGAAATCTTGTATTTCAGGATTTTTTTTGATCAATTTCCTCTACCCTGAATAGAAGAATCTTAGTAATCAGATCCAGCGGAAGATCTTCATGAATTGGAAACTGCACAGCTCCTTTAGAGAATTTATATTTTCTCTCTTTAAAATCTGTCTCAAAATTATGGATACCTTCAGCGCCTGGATAGAATCCGATATGCTTTTTATATCCCGCAAAATAAATCAAAGGTTTTCCTTTGTACCTGAAAGCAGGCATCTGATATCCAATATACTCTTCCAGACCAGGAACCAGTGAATGGATGGCTTGTTGTAGTTCAAGCAGTTTTTCCTGTACTTCTATGGGGAACAGAAGAATGTATTCATCAATATTTTTAAAAGCGTTTTTCATGATATAAAAATAAAAAAAAGCACTGCATATAGCAGCGCTTTCTCCTTTCACTTTTTACTTTTTTCCCATTATCCCGGGAACAGGCTATATCAAAAAAGGTCGGGAATTTTTCCCAACCTTTGTTTTTCTGTTACACAACTCCTTGAGCCAACATTGCTTCTGCTACCTTTACGAAGCCGGCAATATTTGCACCTTTCACGTAGTTTACATAACCGTCTTCATCTTTTCCGTAGTCTCTACAAGCTTTATGGATACCAATCATAATTTCCTTTAATCTTGCATCAACTTCTTCAGAAGTCCAGTTAAGACGGATAGAGTTCTGAGTCATTTCTAATCCTGATGTAGCAACACCTCCAGCATTGGAAGCTTTACCAGGAGAGAATAATACTTTATTATCTAAGAAATAGTTGATGGCGTCTAGTGTAGAAGGCATGTTAGCTGCTTCAGTTACACAAACACATCCGTTTTCAACTAATTTTCTTGCATCATCTAAATCTAATTCGTTTTGAGTTGCAGAAGGGAAAGCAACATCACACTTCACATCCCAAGGACGTTTTCCAGCATGGAATTCAGCAGAAGGATATTTTTTAGCATAATCTTCAGCTCTGTTGTTCCCTGAAGATCTAAGCTCTAATAAATAATCAATCTTTTCTCCACTGATACCGTCTTTATCATAGATGTACCCATCTGGTCCAGAGATTGTTACTACTTTAGCGCCTAGTTCAGTTGCTTTTTTGATCACTCCCCAAGCTACGTTTCCGAAACCTGATACTGTTACTGTTTTACCCTGGAAATCCTGTCCGATAGTCTTAAGCATCTGCTCAGCGAAGTATACTACACCGTATCCTGTAGCTTCAGGACGAATCAATGAACCTCCGTAAGCAAGACCTTTTCCTGTAAGAACTCCTGTAAACTCGTTTCTGATTTTCTTGTACTGTCCGAATAAATATCCGATTTCTCTTGCTCCAACACCGATATCTCCTGCAGGTACGTCTGTTTCAGGACCGATGTGTTTGCACAATTCTGTCATGAAAGCCTGGCAGAAACGCATTACTTCCATATCAGATTTTCCTTGTGGATCGAAATCTGAACCTCCTTTACCACCTCCCATTGGAAGAGTTGTTAAAGAGTTTTTGAATACTTGTTCGAAAGCTAAGAACTTAAGAACTGATAAGTTTACAGTAGGGTGGAAACGAATTCCTCCTTTGTATGGTCCAATAGCAGAGTTCATTTGAATTCTGAAACCTCTGTTAACCTGAATTTCTCCTTTGTCATCAACCCATGGAACTCTGAAAATAATAATTCTTTCAGCTTCAGCCATTCTTTCAAGCAGCTTCATTCCGGTATATTCTTTTTTAGTAGCAATGAATGGAATTACAGTTACGGCAACTTCTTTTACAGCTTGTAAGAATTCCGGTTCGTTAGGATTTTTTGCTTCAATTTTTGCAATAAACTCTTGGATTTTCTGGTCAATATTATATTGTTCCATATATTAAGGTTGAATATTATTGTCAACAAATTTAATTTTTTTTTCAAGATTCACAACACTGTATTTCAACATTGTTAAAAATTAAATAATAATGTTTCGTAATATTATTAAATTGATAATTTATGTTCAAATTTTATTAAAAATGAAATGTTATGTGTGAAATAATGCAATATTAAGAAATCATTAAATCTTAAATTGCGATGAATTGCCTCCCGGAAAATGATTTTACTTTCCCTAAAAGTTCCAATTCCAAAATTATTGGTAAAATTTTGTAGGGAGGAATATTAATTTTCTGTGACAGATCATCCAGAGAAATCTGTGGTTGGTCTTTAATAGATTGATATATTAAATATTGATTGTCAGACAATTGTATTGTGGTCTCACTATAAGGAAATAACTCTTCGATTTTTTCTTTGGGACCATTAAACCCAAGCATGCTTATAAGATCTTTTATAGTAGAAATGGCTGTTGCTTTATTATGGAAAATCAGCTGATTACATCCCTGGCTGCAGAGGTCTGTAATTTTTCCGGGAAGGGCAAAGACATCACGGTTATAATCATTGGCAAAAGCAGCAGTGCTTACAGATCCTCCTCCAAAACCAGTTTCCACCACAATGGTTGCGGGAGACATTCCTGCTACAATTCTATTCCTCTGGATGAAGTTTTCACGGTCTGGTTTTTGGGAAGAGCTGAACTCTGTGATTAATGTACCTCCTTCCTCCAAAATTTTCTCTGAAAGTTTTCTGTTTTTTGATGGATATAAATATTGGAAACCATGTGCAAGAACTGCTACAGTGGGTTTTCGATGAAGAATAGACTGTTCATGAACCTCTTTGTCAACTCCAAGAGCGAGACCGCTTACTGATGTATATCTTGAAGATTGGGTTGCTTCAAAAAAATCTTCAATAAATTTTTGACCATAGCCAGTCATATTCCGGGTTCCTACAATACTTACTTTTGACAGTGTATCATCAATCTTTCCTTTCTGATAAAGAATAGCCGGTGCATCATTACATTCATTAAGCAGTAAAGGAGTTTCACGAAGATGCTTCAGCCTGATCTGAATATTATTCTTTTCGCAAAAATTTATTTCTTCTTCTGCGAATTCCAAATGGTTGTTATTCCCAATATCTGAAACTGTTTTTTGTCCTATGCCTTCCAGTTTTTTATATTCTTTCTTTGCTCTTTTCCATGCTTCCTGAGCACTTCCAAAAGTATGGACAAGTTTATGAAAATGAATATCACCTATCTGGCTGCATTCGCGAAGGGCGATTGCATAAAAGTATTCTTCGGAAATCATGTGTGTTTTTTTCAAATGTAGTGAAATTAAGTTTTTATTTTTTCCTTAATTCATCCAAATGATCCCAGATATCATCTCTTTTTTTATATGGAAGCTCCATAAAATCTTCCGGATGGTTTTCCTTGTATTCCTGCCACAATTTATCATCCTTTTCGCTATAATAATTCGGAAATTCCCAAATGAACTTCTTCTTCTTTTCCCCAACATTTTTGAAAGCAAATGCAATAATACTTCCGACTACTGCTCCGGAAAGATGGGCCTGCCATGAAATTTTACTCGGTTCCTGCATGTTATAAAACAGCTCTTCAGGCAGCATTCCCCAGATTAAACTTCCATAATAAAGTACAACAAGCATTGAAATGGTAAGAAGTTTTGTATTCCATTTAAATACCCCGCTGAAAAAAAGGAAGAAGGCAAGAACATAGACTACACCACTGGCTCCGATGGTACAGGTGTACATATATTCGCCAGAGAAAATGTCAATAGGAGGAAGAAGCCATACTAAAAGCCCTGTTGCCAGCCAGCCGATAATAAAAACTTTATTTGCTACGATTGGGTAAAACTGATAGAGCAAAAACATAAGTGCGGCTATCGGAATAGAATTTCCTATAATATGATCGATGTTTCCATGCAAAAGAGGAGAAGTAACTATACCCAGCAGCCCTTCAGGCAAAAGCGGTATAATCGCTCCAAAACAGCTTTGAAAAAAGCCCTGCATTTGTAAAAAATACCCAAACCACATCGCAGAAAGCATCAGCAATGGGTAGATAATCGCTCTTTTGGAAATTGCATTTTTAAACATGAGGATTTTACGTCAAATCAAAAGCCAATCATAAATTTCGGAAAATTTGTCGATGAATCAATTTCTACTTCCTTGATTTTAAGACAAAAGGTGTTAAATTTATTTTTTAAACTTATTATTTTGGCATTGATTTTATAGAGATATGCTATTGTTAGGTATTAAACTTTATGAATTAGGATTCTTTAAAGCTGAATTTACCTTTAAAAAAAATTATATTAATACTTTTGCATTGAAAATTATTTGAGTAATGAAGAAGTTTTTATTGATTCTTTCCTTTTTTATGGGGATTTATGCAAGTGCACAAGAAGAATTGAAGAAAGATTCTGTTGTGGTAGACACAGTAAAATACTGGTCAGTTTTAGGAAAAAACACTTTAATGATCAATCAGGCAGCCTTTTCAAACTGGGTAGGAGGTGGAGCCAATAACGTGGGATGGCTTGCTGGTATCAATTATAACATAACTTATGAAAAAGACAAAGATCTTTGGGAGAATATTGTTATCCTAGGTTATGGACAAAATGATACGAAGGGGCTTGGAATAAGAAAGACTCAGGATGTTATTAATGTTTCTACAAATTACGGGAGGAAGTTTTCAAAAAGCTGGTATTTCTCTGGTGGAGTAGGGCTGCAGTCCCAGTTTGCCGCAGGGTATGAAGATGGGAATAACCCTGAAGCAAAGAAAATATCGAATTTTATGGCACCAGGTTACGTGAATGTCGGTATGGGTATCACCTACAGACCTAATGACGATCTTACGGTTACTTTACGTCCTGTCAATGCCAGATGGACTTTTGTATTGGATAAAGATCTTCAGACCGCAGGAAGTTATGGTTTGAAAAGTGATGGTGATTCTTCTTTATTGCAGTTCGGTTTCCTGGGAACGGCAATTTATAAGCTGAAAATAATGGAAGATATTTATTTAACGAATACTGCTTCGGTCTTCTCGAATTACCTTGACCGTCCGGACAGATTGGTTCTCGCTTACGGTGCGCTGTTAAACCTTAAAGTAAACAAATATATTTCCTCCAATGTGACGGTTGATTTGCTGTATGATCACAACCAAATCGAAAAGACTCAGCTGAAACAAACCCTTGGAATCGGCTTCGCTTATACCATTGATAATGGTGTGAAACGTTCTGACCGTAAGGACAGTCAATGGTGGATTAAAAAATAATATAACTATATCAATTCTAATATAAAAACACTTCAGAAATGAGGTGTTTTTTGTTTTTTAAATACTGTCATTTTAAGTTGACTTAAGTTTGGGGTGCAATATAGTGTTGTTTAAATGATTTGTTTTCATTGTATTACAGGCGAAAAATCAATTATGTTAAATTCATTTTAAAGTGAATTTTATTTAGACGTAGATTATTATTTATACATTTGTAATAAATCATTATTATGAAAAAACTTTTATTGATCAGTTCCATTTCTTTTGGAGCGATAGCTTTGGCGCAAGAAACTAAAACAGAGGCTCCGGTAACAGACACTGTTAAAGCCTGGTCTATTCAAGGACAAAATACATTAATGCTTAACCAGGCTGCCTTTTCAAACTGGGTAGGAGGGGGAGCCAACAACGTAGGATGGCTTGCTGGTGTCAATTATAACCTGACTTATGAGAAAGGGAAAGATCTTTGGGAAAATATCATTATTCTGGGCTACGGACAGAATAATACCCAGGGAACAGGTGTGCGAAAAACTCAGGATGTTATCAATCTTTCTACAAACTATGGTAGAAAATTTGCTGAAAGCTGGTATTTCTCAGTAGGAGCCGGCCTTCAGACTCAGTTTGCTCCGGGATATGAAGATGGGAACAACCCTGATGCTAAAAAGATTTCCAATTTCATGGCTCCGGGATATCTGAATGTGGGTGCAGGGGTTACCTATCGTCCTAATGATAATTTGACCGTAACATTACGTCCTGCCAACGCGAGATGGACTTTTGTTTTAGATAAGGATCTCCAGACTGCCGGAACGTATGGCCTTAAAAATGATGGTGATTCATCACTTTTCCAGTTCGGTTTCCTTGGTACTGCCATTTATAAGATCAAAATCATGGAGAATATTAATCTGACCAATACAGCGTCTGTATTTTCAAATTATCTGGATCATCCGGATAGATTGGTATTGGCTTATGGAGCGGTCTTAAATATGAAGATTAATAAATATATTTCATCCAATATTACCCTGGATCTGCTGTATGACCATAACCAGATCTGGAAAACACAGCTGAAGCAGACATTGGGCGTAGGTTTGGCTTACAATTTTGATAATGGTAAGAAACGTTCAGATAATAAGGATAACCAAGGCTGGCTAAAGAAATAAACAAGATAAGATACCCGTAAGAAATAAAAAAAGCACTTCAAAAAGAAGTGCTTTTTCGTATCAATATATATAAGTCTTAGAATTCTATATCTACTCCTAGTTTCTCTGCCAATAGCTTTGAAATTTTCTCTTTTAGAGGCTCTATATCAATATTTTGCATGGCATCATTTGCGAAAGCATATAAAAGTAATGCCTGAGCTTCTTTTTTAGAGATTCCTCTTGCTCTCAGGTAGAATAAAGCATCTTTATTCAGCTGACCTACCGTACATCCGTGAGAACATTTTACGTCATCTGCAAAGATCTCCAACTGAGGTTTTGTATCAATGCTTGCTCCTTCACTTAGCAACACGTTATTGTTTTGCTGATAAGCGTTTGTTTTCTGAGCAATTTTATCTACAAAAACTTTTCCGTTGAAAACTCCGTGGGCATTGCCATCGAAGATTCCTTTATAGTTCTGATAGCTTTCACAGTTCGGGAAGTTATGGTGAACTGCCGTGTGGTGGTCTACCAACTGATCTTTCCCGATGATTGTGATTCCGTTCATGAATGAATTGATGTTTGATCCATTATGAATAAAATCAAGGTTGTTTCTTACCAGTTTACCTCCGAAAGAGAACGTGTTTACAGTGGTTAAGCTGTCTTTTTCCTGTCTTGCGAACGTACTGTCGATAAGATAGGTTGTGTTGTTGTCATTCTGAAGCTTGTGCCAGTCAGCTTTTGCATTGGGATATGTAAAGATTTCCGTTACAGAGTTTGTCAATACATAGGCGCTGTCAAAATTATGATGGCTTTCAATTACTTCTACTTTGGCTCCTTCTTCTACAATCAAAAGGTTTCTTGTATTGTAGAACGTATTCTCTTCCTGATTCTGAGAAATATAAAAAACGTGGATTGGTTTTTCAATCACTACATTTTTAGGAACTTTCAAAAAGAAACCGTATTTGCAGTAAGCAAGATTTAAGTTTGTAAAAGCTTGATCTTTAGAAGCAATAGTGTTGAAGTATTTTTCAAAAACCTCTTTATGCTTCTCATCATTCAATGCATAGTTGAATGAAAGGAATTCTACATTTTCAATAGAAACTTTTGAAAGTTCCTTGTGAAGTTTACCATTTACAAAAACAATCCAATCAAAGTTTTCTTCTCCAAGGTGCAGTTCATCAAACTGCTCTTTGGTGATATTGTGGCTCTCCTTCGGGAAGAAGTTGTAGCTTTTTTCCGTGATTTCCTTTAGATTGGTATATTTATATTCTTCGTCTTTTTTTGTCGGAAAACCAACATTTTGAAACCTCTGAAGAGCTGCTTTTCTACTGTCATCCAGAAATCTGTGACGAAGACTCTCCAAAAATTCATTATGGTTCTCTATAATTTGTTCTTTTAATGCCATTACTGGTATATCTGTGGTTTGCACCATTTTTTCTTTTTTTATTAACTAAAATATTGTTATTCCGAGGAATAGGGAACCCAATTTTTAATAGTAGAGATTCTTATTTTTACAGGGTTTATGAATAACTGCGAAAATTATAATCTCTGAAATAATATATTTTCTTCTTAGTTAAGAAGCCAGTCGTAACCTTTTGCTTCAAGTTCTAATGCTAAAGATTTGTCACCGGTCTTGATGATTTTTCCATCTGCTAAAACATGAACGAAGTCAGGTTGAATATAATTAAGCAATCTCTGATAGTGCGTAATCAGAAGAACTGCATTTCCTTCATTTTTAAAGTGATTTACCCCATCTGCAACGATTCTCAAAGCATCAATATCCAATCCGGAATCAGTTTCATCAAGAATAGCCAGTTTAGGATTAAGCATCATCATCTGGAAGATCTCATTTCTTTTCTTTTCACCTCCTGAGAATCCCTCGTTTAATGATCTTGAAAGGAAATCTTTCTTGATACCCAGTTTTTCGGATTTTTCACGGATTAATGCAAGCATTTCTTTTGCCGGCATTTCTTCCAATCCGTTTGCTTTTCTTGTTTCGTTCAAAGCAGCTTTGATAAAGTTTGTCACAGAAACTCCCGGAATTTCCACTGGATACTGGAAAGAAAGGAAAATTCCTTTGTGAGCTCTATCTTCAGGAGCATCTTCAACGATATCTTCTCCCTGGAAAAGAATTTCTCCACCAGTCACTTCGTAATCTTCTTTACCAGCGATTACAGAAGAAAGGGTAGATTTCCCAGCTCCGTTCGGCCCCATGATAGCGTGAACTTCGCCTGGCTTTATTTCAAGATTAATACCTTTTAATATTTCTGCGCCATCTTCAATTTTGGCGTGAAGGTTTTTAATTTCTAACATTTTATTTGCTTAAACAAATTATTTTTGAATTCTATATACTAAACTTTCAGGTTGACCAGGGACATCATTCAGTGTCCCGATTTGTATCATACCTGCCTTTTCCAATACTTTAACAGAAGCTATATTACTGGGACGGACAATGGCGAATATTTCTTCTTTACTGTCTTCGTTTAACCCAAAATCTATAGCTTTCTTTGTGAATTCTGTGGCGTATCCTTTCCCCCATGCCTCGGAAGCAAAACGATAGCCTAAATTCAATTTTTCTTCTTCTCCGTAGAGTTTATAGCTCAATCCTCCAAAACCTATTATATTTTCTGGATCATCCTTTTCAACAATCACCCAGCCTCCAAAACTGTACTTTTCCCAATGATCAAGCATTCTTGTAAATGTGCTTTCTGCTTTTTCAAAACTCATTGGTCCGCCTGGATTATGAATATTGGTTTGAGGATCATGATTAATTTCAAAGAATCTTTCAAAATCTTCTTTTGTAGGTTTTCTTAAAATTAATCTTTCTGTAGCTATCATATTTTCTTATCCTACTGAACCTTCTAATGAAATTTCAAGTAATTTCTGTGCTTCAATAGCAAATTCCATTGGAAGCTTGTTCAAAACTTCTTTACTGAAACCATTCACGATCAAAGCAATTGCTCTTTCCGTATCAATACCTCTTTGGTTACAGTAGAAAATCTGATCTTCCCCGATTTTTGAAGTCGTTGCCTCGTGCTCTAACTGTGCAGTAGGATCTTTGATTTCAATATATGGGAAAGTGTGAGCTCCACATTCATTACCCATCAATAAAGAGTCACATTGAGAAAAGTTTCTTGCTCCTTTTGCTGAAGGCATTACTTTCACCTGTCCTCTGTATGAGTTTTGAGATTTTCCTGCAGAAATACCCTTGGAAATAATCGTTGATCTGGTATTCTTTCCAATGTGGATCATTTTCGTTCCTGTATCTGCATACTGGTGGTTGTTGGTTACCGCAATAGAGTAGAACTCTCCAATAGAATTATCTCCTTTCAGAATACAAGAAGGATATTTCCATGTTACTGCTGAACCTGTTTCTACCTGAGTCCAGGAGATTTTTGCATTTCTTTCGCAAAGTCCTCTCTTCGTTACAAAGTTGAATACCCCTCCTTTACCTTCTTCATTACCGGGATACCAGTTCTGAACTGTAGAATATTTGATCTCCGCTCCGTCCAAAGCGATCAGTTCCACTACCGCAGCGTGAAGCTGGTTTTCATCTCTTGATGGTGCTGTACACCCTTCAAGATAAGAAACGTAACTTCCCTCATCAGCTATAAGAAGTGTTCTTTCAAACTGTCCTGTTCCTGCCTGGTTGATACGGAAATAAGTGGAAAGCTCCATTGGGCATTTTACGCCTTTGGGAATATAACAGAAACTTCCGTCAGAGAAAACTGCGGAATTCAATGCTGCGTAGAAATTATCTCCTCTCGGAACTACTTTTCCAAGATGTTTTCTTACTAAGTCAGGGTGGTTTTTAATGGCCTCAGAGATTGAACAGAAAATAATTCCTTTCTCTGCCAATGTATCCTGGAAAGTAGTTTTCACAGAAATTGAGTCCATTACGATATCTACGGCAACTCCTGAAAGTCTTTTTTGCTCTTCGATATTGATCCCTAATTTTGCAAAAGTTGCTAATAATTCAGGATCTACTTCGTCAAGACTTGCCAGTTCCGGCTTTACTTTAGGTGCAGCATAGTAACGGATTGCTTGAAAATCCGGTTTCTCATACTTGATATTCGCCCAGTTAGGCTCTACCATTTTCAACCAGATTTTGAAAGATTCCAGTCGCCATTCAGTCATCCATTCCGGCTCTTCTTTTTTAGCAGAGATCGCACGGATGATATCCTCATTTAAACCGATCGGGAAATCTTCATAATCAATCTTCGTTTCCCAACCGAATTCATATTTTTTATTTTCTAGATCGACCCTTAAATCGTCTTCTGTATATTTACTCATTATTATTTTTTAGATTTCAGATGGTAGATTTCAGCATTCAGAATGGCTCTGATATCTGTTATCTAGTATCTAATGTCTTTTCTCTAAAGACTAAATGATTCTCCACATCCACATGTTCTGGATGCATTCGGGTTGTTAAAAACAAACCCTTTTCCGTTCAATCCTCCTGAATACTCAAGAGTTGTTCCTGCCAAATAAAGGATGGATTTTTTATCTATAATAATTTTGATGTTATTATCTTCAAAAATCTGATCTGTGTCTGTTTTTTGGTTATCAAACTTTAAAACATACTCTAAACCAGAGCATCCGCCGCTTTTCACCCCTACTCTTATATAATCTTCAGCAGGGTTAAAGCCATCTTCAGTCATCAACTGGATAGCTTTCTCCTTTGCATAGTCTGATACTTTTATCATTGTATTTATTTAGAATGATTTAATGATGCAAAAATACGAACTAATTTCCGCAATCTCAAATCGAAGATATCTATTTTAATGATTCTTATATTAATAGCGATTTTGAAAAGCATGATTTATGTTAAAATTAGATAAATTTCTTATCGTGATACGGAAGATTCTGTTTCTGATTTTAACCTTGAATCATATTTTCTATCTATAAATAAAATTGGTAATGGGACAAAAAATAATAGTTTTTTTTGTATTGTTTTTCACCGCACTGTCTTATGGACAGACCACCAGATATGTTTATGAAACGCTGGTAAATCCAGATTCTATAAATCTGGTAAGTATGAAAAGTGAAAGAACTTTTCTGGATATTAAGGAAGGACGATCCTTATTTATCAGTGAAAATAAATTGATAAGAGACTCTCTTTTTACTGCTCTGAGATCAGAAATGAAGGAAAATAAAAAAGAGGAAAAAGATTTTTCAAAACAGGAAGGAAGAAAACATTTTGAACCTACTTTTTTTGAATATTTTATTACAAAGAGTATTCCCGACCAAAAAGTGTATTATTATGAAAAGGCAGCTGGAAAACAAATTTATTATCAGGAAGACAGACCTGTAAAATGGGAAGTGACCAATGTTGTTGAAAAACAAAATGGATATTCAGCCCAAAAAGCAGTTGCAGAATTTGGAGGAAGAGTCTGGACAGGATGGTTCACAAAAGATATTCCTTTGTCGGACGGACCTTATAAGTTCTCAGGATTGCCAGGACTGATTGTAAAACTGGAAGATGACAAAGGAGACTATAAATTTGATCTTGTTAAAAAGATTATCGTTAAAAATGCTTTTGAAGAACAGATAAATGCTGATGCCAAGCAAAGTACAAGAGTTAATTTCCATGGTGATAAAGCGGCTCTGGAACTTGAATTTGGTAAAAACAGAAATACTATGGCGGGAAATAACGGTGGCGGAAATATGAATTTTGGCGGCGGAAGGCACGGCGGTGGTATGAATGGAGGAGGAATGAAAGGCGGCGGCCACGGTGGCGGTGGCGGGATGCATAGAGGTGGAATGGGTGGTGAAAACCAGAGTCCCTCTATGTCACAAGGCTCATCGGTAGATGTTCCTTCCTTTACGGGCACAGCCCAGAACCCAATTGAATTAAAATAAAGAAAATATAAATGAAAAAATTAGGTATTATTGCATTGGCACTCTTTATACAGAATGTTTCTGCACAGACAAACAGGTTTGTGTATCAGGTGACTATGAAGCCTGATGCCGAAAATAAAACGGATATTAAGACAGAAAATGCTTACCTGGATATTTCTCCGGAAAAGTCTGTGTTTTATTCGGAAAACAGGATTAAAAGAGATTCCATCATGCAAAAAGCATTTCAGGGCGGTGGTGGAAGAGGAAGTATTAACAGAGATCAGATGGAGGGCTTGAGAACTAATATCAATTATTCCATAGAAAAAGATAAAACAAATCAAAAGACGTATTTTAAAGACAGAATTGGCCGTGATCTCTATTCGTATGAAGAAGACAGACCACTAAATTGGAAAATTGAATCAGAAACAAGAAAAATAGGTGAATATAAAGTTCAGAAGGCCGAAACTGATTTTGGAGGCAGAAAATGGACAGCATGGTTTACAACAGATCTTCCTTATCAGGATGGACCTTACAAGTTTGGAGGACTTCCGGGGTTGATTGTAAAAGTAGAAGATGATAAAGGAGATTATTCTTTTGATTTAATGAAAAACTACAAAATCACGGAATTTCCTACTTTGAATCAGTTTGGAAATACTTTGAAAGTAAAAAGATCAGATTATTTAAAACAACAGCAGAAATTTAAAACTGATCCTATGTCATTCATGAGCCAGGGTGGAGGTTCAGGCGGATTTTCGACAACAGTGAGAGCTGGTGGTGGAAGAGGTCCTGGAGGCGGTGGTGGAAATCAGAATCCTGCCGATATGAGAAAAAGAATGGAAGAAAGGGTAAAAGAAGAAGCTAAGAAAAATTCTAATCCTATAGAATTGCAATAAATAAAAAAGCGGCCTTAAAGTAAGGCCGCTTTTTTATTTTGTATAGTCTGAATAATTCTGATAAATTATTTTAATAATTGGTTGAAAGTATCTCCTTGTCTGATATCTCCGGTGTTGTAGCCTTTCATAAACCATTCTTTACGCTGTGCAGATGATCCGTGAGTAAAGCTTTCCTGATTGACATATCCCTGACCTCTTTTCTGAATGTTGTCATCTCCAACGGCTTCTGCAGCATCTATGGCAGCCTCAATGTCTCCAGGTTCCAGTATATGTTTGCTGTCATTTGTTTTTTTAGCCCAAACTCCGGCATAGAAATCAGCCTGTAATTCTGTAGCCACAGATACTCTGTTCATCTGTTCTTCAGAATATCTTCCACTTCTTCTTAACGCATCTACTTTTTGTGTGGTTCCTAAAAGTGTCTGAACATGATGTCCTACTTCGTGGGCAAGAACATAAGCTACCGTAAATTCTGTTACTTTAGCTCCGAATTTTTGCTGAAGCTCACCGAAAAAACTCATGTCCATATATACTTTCTGATCAGCCGGGCAATAAAATGGTCCCATGGCAGATTGAGCTGTACCACATGCTGAAGAAGTTGTATTTTCGAAAAGAACAATACCCGGATCGGTATAGGTCATTCCGTTTTCAGTGAAAATCTGATTCCAGGTCTGGCTATTCCATGCATCCATCATTTTGACCATTTCCCCAATTTGTTTTTCCCCGGTTGTAAGCTCTCTTTGTTCACTGGAATTTCCGGAAGACTGCATACTGCCGGAATTCAAAATACCGGATGGATCACCTCCCAAAAAGAATACAATGGCTGCTATAATTAAAGTTCCGAGCCCTCCGCCTACAATCATACCACCATTTCCTCCTCCGGAACCACGGCGGTCATCAACGTTTCCGCCTCTGTCGTCTGTCCATTTCATAGTAATAAATTTATTCGTTAATTTAAATATTTTACGCCAAACTTTATGCTAAAAATATTTAGATATTTATCTGTTAAGTTGTTTCGTTTTTAGCCAGTAGGAGGTAGATTGATATGCTGATACGGCATCATCTACCAGTTTTTGGTCTGGATCTTTTAATAATTTTTCGTCGTAATACAGCTTAAAAGCTGGGGCCAGATCGCTTTTTTCCAATTCCAAAGAATATTGTTTTACCTTTTTTACCGGAGAAATAATGGTAAGACGCCCGTCTTTTATAAATCCAAGATCCTGATATGTTGCAACATAAGCTTTAGGTTGGAATTCTTTTTTGAAGACATCCTGTCCCAGAAATTTAGACTGATAACTGAAATTCAAAAGTCCCAAAACGGTTGGCATTACGTCTATCTGAGACATTAATCCATCAAACTTTTGAGGCTGAACAAACCCTTCTGAAAAGATCATCGCAGGAATTCTGTATTTATCCATCGGAAGTTCCGTTTTCCCGGCACTCGATGCACAGTGGTCTGCAATGATAACAAAAACAGTGTTTTTATACCAGTCTTGTTTCTTAGCCATATCAAAGAATAATTTAAGAGAGTAGTCGGTATATTTTACACCGCCTTCACGGGATTTTGCTGTTCCCGGAATGTCTATTCTTCCGTCAGGATAAGTAAAAGGTCTGTGATTGGAAACCGTCATCCAGTGATTGAAAAATGGTTTCCCTGATTTTGCTTCAGTATTCATCACCTGAATCGCTTTTTTTGCCATATCTTCATCAGCAACTCCCCAAACATTGGCAAAAGTGATTTCTTCAGGTTTAAAATTATTTCGGTCTATAATTCCGTAGCCATTTCCACTAAAGAAATCCTGCATATTATCAAAATAGCTGTATCCGCCATATAAAAACTTAACGTCATAGCCTTTAGATTTGAATACATTCCCGGTTGTAAATTTGTTTTTATTATCATCTCTTTTGATGATACTTTCTCCCGCTGTCGGTGGAATACACAATGTTAAAGCTTCCAGACCGCGTACTGTTCTGTTTCCGGTAGCATAAAGATTGGTAAACATCAATGACTTCTCTGCAAGGCTGTCAAGGAAAGGAGTAATTTTTTGTGTGTTGCCGTAATGTTCCATGAAATCTGCGGAAAGACTTTCAATAGAAATCAATACAACGTTTTTCTTCATTTCAGGCTGCTCAGCAACAATATTTCTTGATAATGTCTGCTGTGGATACTGACTTAGAAAATTCTTTTCGGCCTGCTGTTGATTGATCTGTGAATAAAACTGGAAGTAATCCAGCTCATTATGAGTAAAAGCCCAGTAGAACTTTGGAAGTCCGTTGGCCTCAATTTCGTCTGCAAAAACATTGTCTGACCTCATTTGAATCAGAGAAGGAATCGCCAGTGCACTAAGGGCGCAAAGTACCATGAAACTCCCCAGAAGAACCATTTTTTGTTTAAAATCCGGAAGCTCCAGCAGCTCATCTTTTGTTTTCTTATAAATGAACCATGTGATGGTAAGTGTAACGATCATTATCCCTGAAAATAATGGAACGACAGGATAGCTTTCCATGATATTTCCAATAACTTCATTGGTATATATCAGATAATCTACTGCAATAAAGTTATACCGAACTCCGAATTCATTGTAAAAGAAGTATTCACTTACTCCATTGAAAATAATCAGAAGAACATATAATAATAATGTAATGAAATATAGAGTGTTACGAATCTTTATTCTTTGGGTCGGAAGGAAAAGCATCAATCCGAAGAAAAAGGTTTTTATTCCAACAAAAACAAGTGCTACCTCCATGATAGAACCTCCATATTGCTTGAAAATATTGTTAGGAACAAGCCATATATAAAGGAAGAATAAGACCAGTGCTCCCAAAATAATGTAGCCGTAAGGTTTTTTATATTTTGAATTGGAAAGGAAGAGAAAATAAAGCGCGAGAACAGAACTGGCAAGAACGAATACAAAAATATCATTCACCATGCCTATTAACAAGACTTTTACGACCTCGAAAAACCCAAAGCTAGCTGTGGTAATAGGGTGAAAAAAGAATACTGTTCTTATTATCAATGAAATAATAAGATAGAAAACTCCTAAATATAGGAACGGTTTTATTTTTCTTAAAAACATGTATTTACTGTCTTTATTAGTTTTCACAAAGATAGTTTTTGTATAGAACTTTTGATAGAAAAAAACAAAAACATCCTGTTTATTAGTAAGATTTGTGATTTAAAATACCCAATAAAAAAGGACTATTAAAAAATAGTCCCAATATATTGTTAAGGCAATCTGCGGTTAAGAGTGTCCGAAACCGATATTTCCTTTTTTGTCAGATAATTTCTTTTTGAAATCAATCATTCTTAAAGCGGTAACGGCTGCTTCTACCCCTTTGTTTCCAAGATCACCACCGCTTCTTGCGATAGACTGCTCTTTGGTATCATCTGTCAATACGCAGAAAATAGTAGGGGTGTCAGTCATAATGTTACAGTCTTTGATTCCCTGTGCTACTGCAGAACACACGTAGTCAAAATGAGGTGTTTCCCCACGGATCACACACCCGATAGAAATTACTGCATCATATTTTCTTTCTTTGCAAAGCTGCATGCTTGCATAGTTGAGTTCAAAGGCTCCCGGAACAGGGAAAAGTTTGATGTTTTCAGGTTTTACCCCTTCTTTTTCAAGAATTTCCAAGGCTGCATCACGAAGATTGTACGTTACAAAATCATTCCACTCAGAAAAAACAATGCCGATAGAAAAATCTTCGGCATTAGTTATATGAAGTGGCTTGTAATCGGAAAGATTAACTGTTGCCATTTTTTAGTAATATTTAGTCATTTCAATATAAGAATCAGACATTCCGTTGTCGTAGTCCTGATATTTCTCATCAATTGCAGAGAAGTATTTTTTAGCTTCTGCATTTTTCTTTAATCCTAAAGCAACGATACCTGCTTTTCTTGTGAAATAGTATGTTGTATACGGATCATCAGAAGCGGTTGCTGCTTTGTCTAATAAAGCTAAAGCTTCATCGTTTTTGTTAAGACCTGATTTTGCATCTGCCATAGCTCCGAATTTCATTGCTACTAAAGTTTTGTTGTCAGATGAAAACTGGTCTAAAAGATCATAAGCTTCCTGGAATTTTCCTTCTTTGAACTTCAATAAACCTGCATTATAAGATGAAAGTTTACCGATTTTAGTAGAAGAATATTCGTTATATGTACCTACAAAACCTGGGTTAGCTGCAGATTTTCCACCCAAAGCATCTTTATCCTTACCTTCAGTAAGACTTTTTTGAGCAGAAAGGAAACTTTTCACAGCTTCAGCGTTCTTTGGAGCAACTATAAATTGCTTGTAAGCGAAGAATCCTAACACTGCTAAAATTAATGCTCCAAATACAAAACCTAGAGGTTTTGAATATTTTTCAACAAATCTTTCAGTGTTTAAAGCTTCTCTGTCAAGGTCTTTAAAGAACTCAACCGTTTCTTTACCTTCTTGCTCGTTCTGAGCACTCTTTCCCAATTTTGCCATAAGTTTTTAAAAATTGAAATGCAAATTTAATTGTTTCTGAGAGATTTACAAAATACTTTGTTTATATTGTTGATTTTATTTAAACAAATAATGTAAATTCTTATAAAAACGCTTCGACTCCGCTCAGCGTGACACTTCTAATAGTACTAATTGTACAGCCTTATTAGCGTTGTCATGCTGAGCGGAGTCGAAGCATATATCTTTATCTTGTTAGGATCAATCTTAATATCCTAAAACATGATACACTTCTGCACCAAATTTTTTCAATTTTTCATCACCATTCAAATCTTTTAAGCCAATAAGGAAACTGAATTGGGAAACAGTTGCGCCCTGTTTTTCTACCAATTTAGCTGCTGCTTCAGTAGTTCCTCCGGTTGCTAAAAGATCATCATGAATCAAAATTCTTTGTCCTGGCTTTATTTGTCCTTCACGGGTTTCAATAATAGCGCTTCCATATTCCAGATCATATTTTTCTGAAATGACGGGAGGGGGTAGTTTTCCTGCTTTTCTGATCAGAATGAAAGGAACTTCCAATGCTACGGCAATAGCGATTCCAAACAAATAACCACGGCTTTCGATTCCGCAGACTGCATCTACTTTTCCTTTACTGAAGGCTGCAAGATCTGCAATCACATCTTCGTAAAGTTTCGGATCTAAAAAAATGGGTGAAATATCCTTAAACTGTATTCCCGGAATCGGAAAATCAGGAATATTTTCAATTGTTTCTTCTAGTTTTTTGATCAGTTCTGCTGAAGCCATTTATTAATTGATTTTATAGCTAGAAATTTTCCAGTCACCGTTTACATTTTTAAGCCCGAAAGTTACTTTCAATGAAGTTGTCTTACCGCTTTTATCTGTTACATCATAGGTAGCATTTACGCTTGCACTGTTGGCTGTAGTACCACTTGTTGTAATATTCTTTACGCTTACATTTTTCACAGCTCCAAAACCTGAATTAGGATTAGAGAAAGATTCATAGCTTCCCCAGTTTGGATTGCTCGATGTATCGTAAGCCGCTTTTAAGTTCTGTGAACTTACGCTGTTCAAAAATTTGCTTACTGTATTTTTAGGATCAGCAGTCGGCTGTTTTGGCGTAGCTGGTGCCGTTGGAGTAGCAGTAGCAGGATCTGTAGGGGTTCCAGTAGTTGCTGTTGGATTGTTTGGATCAATAACTGCGCTTGGTTGTTCCGGTACAGCTGTTGTATCAGTTTTAGGAATGGCAGGAACTTTCAGAGCTGCTGCATTCACATCAAGACCGATTTTTGACATTTTGAAAGTTTTCGCAGTTGTTTTTACAGAAACTGTGATGTCGATTTTGTTATCTACCACTTTTGCTGCCGGAATAGAAGAGAACTTCAAGTTGAATCCTTTAAAGTTATTATCCTGCATCAGGTTTTTAGCGGTAGCAAGTCTTACTCCGTTACTGAATACTTCAAGGGTTGCTTCCAGACCTGCTCCTGTGAAAGATACCGGGTTTCCTGCTGCATCTACAAGTCTTGGTACAATTTGAATGGCAGTAGGAGCTCCGGAACCGTCATCGCCTGTAGGTCTTGTAATAAGGCTTAATGATCCTGCTTTTACGTCATTAGGATCGCTTTCTTTGGCTTTATCATCTCCGAAGATGTTCATTTCTCCGAGTGATGGCGGGGCAGTACTGGCCCATTCTATTCCGTTTTTCTGCGCAACTTCGTCTGCAAGGGACATAATTTCAGGAACTTTTTTTCCATTGATCAGTTTTCCAAGGGCTTTTAGCTCGTTTATATCACCATCAGCTTCTACGCCAAATGTTTTAAGGATATAAAGAGCCTCATTAAACTTAATCTGTTTAATGGTAGGTAAACTGGAAGTCATATCATTGATACTTGACTGCAGTGTTTTAGTATTCGTAGCATCTACATGATCTTTCTTACATGCTGTAAAAAGCAACAGACTGAAAACAAGTAGAAAAGAAAACTTTTTCATTTTTATTTGGTTTGTTGCAAATTTAATAAAACCTTTATTAATACTGGATTTTATTTTTTACTTTATGTTTTTTGCTTATTTATTATTTTTTTCCGGAAATGGATGCTGTTCTTTTAATTTTAGAATTCAATTGAGATATTTAGTACTCCGGAACAGAGTTTTCATTATTTTTTATTGGTTTGTTCTTTTAAATCACCTTTGAAAAAACTGCTGAAAATAGTCTGCATATTAGGAAATGACGAATCCTGCCAATAGGATGTCTTGTAATTACTGTTGTCTTTATCAAACTTCACTTTATCAATATCATTGTCATTGCTGAAATTAAGTTCTGTTGGATAAAAATTAGTATAAAGTGTTATCTGATTGTAATTGGGTTCACTTTTATGTTTCAATTTTACAAAAACAAGTTCATTATATTCCAGGAAATCTTTCAGGGTTTTTTCAGATCCTTTTTCAAAAGACATGTTTAAAATTGTTTTTATATCGTAAAATCTATATCCAAAGAATGAAAATTCTTTATCCTGAAGGGCTGCACCAGTAATCTCTATTTGATCTTTATGTTCACCCTTCAACTCTTTAACGGTATTTCTTTTTGTTTTATATTCTTCCGGGTTTCCAACATTTTTAAGTTTGGGTAGTTCCAGAGAATTGCTATAATCCCATTTTGAAGTTTCTTTTTTCTCATTTTTAGATTCTGCCAGCCTGAAAATTCTGTATTGTTCTACATTGGTACTTTTCAGTTTTTTGGATTTATTATCAAAAATGTAGGTTACAATTCCGTCTGCATAACTATTCAGTTTATTGTTCACCGTTACATAAGCATTAAAATTTCCTTTGATGAAAATGTATTTGGCAGGCTTATTATTTTTAATAACAACTGTTTCAATTTCTTTCACCTGGTCATTGATTTTAATGACTGGCTGATCAAAATCGGAATAGGATAGGGTGGCAACCAGAAAATTATTATAAACCAGCTGAAACTTTTCTTGGGCAGGTGACAGCGATTGCTTGTCAATCTTACCATCAATATCAGAGTAGGCGAGTATGCTTCCGTCTTTGCCAAATACGGAAACTCTGGGAAGAGGATTATTATTTTTTTCAGAAACAAATGTAATGACCTGTGCATTTGTGAATACGGAGATCAAAATGAACAGAAGGTAAACAAAGTGAATTTTTTTCATTGCAGTATTTTGTTTTTGGTGTTAATAGTAAAAACAGACTTCTATATAGAGACGAGAAAAACAGAAAATGGTTGCCTGAAAATTCTTATTGACGTCACTGCATAAAAAAAGACTGATCGTTAAACAATCAGTCTTTTATAATTTTATTTTGTTACAAGTCCTTAGAAAGGATACTCATAAATTTCGGATTCGTGTAAGAATGGGTTTCCTGTAGGAATCAACTTCAGTTTAGATAAAGCTGAAAGAACAGTAAACATAAATAATCCAGCTACGAATAGAACTGCTCCCAGGATTAACAAGAATACTTCAGGAGTGTTCCAGTATGGTCCTACCGTTCCCGGCATTACCATGTTGAAGTAATCTAAAAGGTGTCCTAAGATAACTACTACTGCCATTGTGGTAACTACTTTGTAGTTTCTCTTGATGCTGCTGCTTACTAATACCAATAGTGGTAATAAGAAGTTTACAATCAGCATTGGTAAAAACGTTGTACCATAGTGCTGGAATCTACCGAAGAAATAGTTAACCTCTTCCGGAACGTTTGCATACCAGTAAAGCATGAACTGAGCGAACCATGTATATGTCCAAAGCATACTTGTAGCGAAAAGGAAAACTCCTAAATCGTGTAAGTGGTTGTCATTGAACTGTGGTAAGAAACCATTTTTCTTAAGATAAACACTTAATAAGATGATTACAGCAATACCACTTGAAAGGCAGCTAACCATTGAATACCAGATATACATTGTAGAATACCAGTGAGGGTCAATAGACATCAACCAGTCCCAAGCCCAAGCTGCAGAAGCAAATCCGAAGAATACGATATAACCTACCGCCCATCTGTAAAGGAATTGATACTCAACTTTAGATTTAGTCTCATCTACTTTTTTAGACTGAGCTTTCAGTTTCCAAGCGAAGAAAGAGGCACCTAGTACATAGATGAACGTTCTGATTGCATAGAAAGGAATATTTAAGAATCTTTTCTTTTCAAATAGGATCACGTCAAAATGAGCAGACTCTGGATTTGTCAATTCAGGGTCCATCCAATGGAATAAATGACCATTATGAGTGATGTTTAAGATCATCAGGATAATCAGGATTGCACCACCGTAAGGAATATAAGAAGCAATAGCCTCCATTACTCTTGTGATGATAATTGGCCATCCTGCGTGAGCTGCGTGCTGAATACAGTAGAAGAACAGTACAGCGCAACTTACTCCAAAGAAAAAGACTGCTACAAAGTGCAGCGATGCTAATGGCTGGTTGTGAACCTGAAGCTCAGCATGCTCTAAATGAGCTGCGTGATCCTGTGGCCCAACCATTTCACTTGAGTGTGTAGGAGCATCATGACCAGAAGCATGAACAGCTTCCATCATTTGTTCTATTTTCTCAGTAGAAATTCCTTTGTTCATAAAGAAACCAATACCGAAAAGAACTAAACCTACAACAAGAAGTATTATAGAAGTTGATTTTAATTTTGGTGAAAAACTATACATTTCTTTTCTTATTTTTTAGTTTCGGTAGTCGTTTCAGTTGTTGCTGCTGCCGCCGCTGTAGCTGCTGCCGGTGCTGCTGCTCCTTTTTTGAAAGCACTCATCACATACAATGCTACTCTCCATCTGTCTCCTGCGTTCAGTTGTCCCGCATAAGATCCCATGGCATTTCTACCGTTTGTTAATACATAATGAACAGATCCTACAGTAATTTCTCTGTCTGCATAGTTGGGTACTCCAGAGAATGCCCCACTTTGTACGATAGGTCCTTGTCCATCACCTCCTGTTCCGTGACATGCCGCACAAGTGTGATCAAACAAGATTTTTCCTCTTTCAATATCCTTTGCTGCATTAGCTGGATTTAGAGGAGATACTGTAAGTTTTTTAGAAGCATCATACCCAGCGTTGTACTCGTCAACATTTTTAGGTAGTAAGCTTTCTTCAAAAACGCCATCTTTATTTTGAGAAACAGATCCTTCTACTGGAGCAAGACCTGTTGCACCACTATTTTTAACAAAAGCAGGAATTTCATTTTCATGATCTGAATAAGCATCCTGTGCTTTCATCAATGGATCATAAGCTACCGGAAAATACATATCCGGGAAATATACCAGCGGAGTATTGTCCTTTGGTCCACAAGAGTTAAGTAAAACCGTTGTTAAACCTAAAACCGCTGTAATTTTTAATACATTCTTTTTCATTTTAAGCGTCTTTAACAGTTATTTCTTCAACTCCAGTTTCAATAAGCAACTGTTTTACAGATTCTACATCTTCAGTTACAAATTCCATCATGAATTTATCATCAGTAGTTCTCGGGTCTGGGTTCTGAGCAGGAGCTCCTGGATACATTTTGTTTCTAACCAAGAAAGTTAAAGACATCATGTGAGCAGCACAGAATACCATTAATTCAAACATTGGAACTACGAATGCCGGCATGTTGTGTGCCCAGTCAAAAGCTGGTTTACCACCGATATTCTGTGGCCAGTCATGATTCATCACATACCAAGTTACAGTAGCACCGATAGTAACACCGTAAAGAGCATATAAGAATGCGGCATCAGAAATTCTGGTTTTCTTTAACCCTAAAGCCTTGTCTAGTCCGTGAACCGGAAACGGAGTATACACTTCGTTTATAGCGATTCCTTTATCGTTGAATGCCTTAACGCCGTTCATTAAATCGTCGTCGTCAGCATAAAGTCCGTATACAATTTTAGTGGTGCTCATCTCCTTCTTTTGCTTTATAAGTTTCACCTGAAATTTTCAGAATCGATTTTAATTCAGCCTGTGCAATTACAGGGAATGTTCTTGCGTATAATAAGAACAAAACAGAGAAGAATCCGATAGTTCCTAAATATACACCCACATCAATGATCGTTGGCTTAAACATTGTCCATGATCCTGGTAAGTAGTCTCTTGAAAGGTTGATAACGATGATATCAAAACGCTCAAACCACATACCGATGTTGATGATTAATGCAACAATGAATGTCCAGATAATGTTCGTTCTCGCTCTTTTGAACCAGAAAGAAGCAGGAATCACAAGGTTACAGATGATCAATGACCAGAATGCCCACCAGTAAGGTCCTACAGCAGCACCTGGAGAAAGATATGTAAAATCTTCAAATCTAGATCCTGAGTACCATCCGATGAAATATTCAGTAGCATAAGCTACAGTTACCATACCACCTGTAAGAACGATTACGATGTTCATAATTTCGATATGATACATTGTAATATAGTCTTCTAAGTGACAAACTTTTCTTGCAATTAACAATAGTGTTTGTACCATTGCAAATCCTGAGAAAATCGCACCAGCTACGAAATAAGGAGGGTAGATTGTTGAGTGCCATCCTTTAATAACTGAAGTTGCGAAGTCAAAAGATACGGTAGTGTGTACTGAGAATACAAGTGGAGTTGCCAAACCTGCAAGAACCAAAGAAAGTTCTTCGAATCTTTGCCAGTGTTTTGCTTTACCACCCCAACCGAATGCTAGGAATGTATAAATTTTCTTAGTCCAAGGGGTTTTAGCTCTATCTCTAATCATTGCAAAGTCAGGGATTAGTCCCATGAACCAGAATACAGTTGATACTGAGAAATACGTCGAGATCGCAAATACGTCCCAAAGTAGAGGAGAGTTGAAGTTCCCCCAAAGAGAACCGAATTGGTTTGGTAAAGGGAATACCCAGTATCCAACCCAAACTCTACCCATGTGGATTACAGGGAAGATTGCTGCCTGTACAACCGCAAAGATCGTCATCGCCTCTGCAGATCTGTTTACAGACATTCTCCATCTCTGTCTAAATAATAATAATACTGCGGAGATTAGGGTCCCGGCGTGACCGATACCTACCCACCATACGAAGTTGGTAATATCCCAACCCCAGTTAATAGTTCTGTTAAGCCCCCATGCTCCAATACCTGTCCCGATAGTGTAAGCGATACAGCCGAATCCATAGAGGAATAGAACTAGTGCAGCATATAATGAGATCCACCATAATTTACCTGCTCTTTCTTCGATAGGTCGTGCGATATCTTCTGTAATATCGTGATAAGTTTTGTGACCAATAATTAGAGGTTCCCTTATCGGAGCTTCGTAATGTCCTGACATTTTTTACCTATTTATTATTTAAACTTTAATTTTCTACTCTGTTTCTTACTTTAGTATGATAGAACACGTTTGGTTTTGTGCCGATCTCCTCTAGTAAATAATATCTTCTGTTAGATGCATATTGCTCTCTAATTGCAGAATCTTTATCATTCATGTCTCCAAATGTCATTGCTCCGGTAGAACAAGCTTTAGAACAAGCAGTCTGGAATTCTCCATCCTTCACTTTTCTTCCCTCTTTCTTAGCCTCAAGAATAGTATTCTGAGTCATTTGGATACACATTGAACATTTCTCCATTACCCCTCTAGTTCTTACAACTACATCCGGGTTAAGTACCATTCTTCCTAAATCGTTGTTCATGTTGAAATCGAACTTGTCATTTAGGTTATAAGTAAACCAGTTGAAACGTCTTACTTTGTACGGACAGTTGTTTGCACAATATCTTGTACCGATACATCTGTTGTAAGCCATATGGTTTTGACCTTGCTTACCGTGTGAAGTAGCCGCTACTGGACATACAGTTTCACATGGAGCGTGGTTACAGTGCTGACACATTACAGGTTGGAAGATTACATCCGGGTTGTCTGCAGGGTGGTTTAATGCTCCTCCGTCTCCGAACGCAGTACCATACAATTCTGGTACAGCCATTCCTTCTTTCAATCCTTCGTATACTTCTACCTTTTGTCTTGATGAATAGTAACGGTCAATTCTTAACCAGTACATATCTCTTGACATTCTTACTTCTTCTTTTCCTACTACAGGAACGTTGTTCTCTGCCTGACAAGCAATAATACATGCTCCACAACCAGTACAAGAGTTCAAGTCGATAGATAAGTTGAAGTGAGGTCCATCCGTATCATCGAAAGCATCCCAAAGGTCGATTTTTCTCGCTGGAAGTGCTCCACTGATCGTGTGGTATTCCAAAGGCTTATTCCATCCCTTGTGTTCATCATCAAAAGCAACGTTAATGAATTCAGCTAAAGGAACTTCCTTAGCGATTTCATAACGACCCATTAATGTATTTTGAAGCTGGATACCTGCAAATTCGTGGTCTTCTCCTGTCTTCTCTATTTTAACACCTGAAAGAGCAAGGTTAGAACCATCAAATAAAGGATAAGCGTTTACCCCTGTATCTGCAGTTGCTCCTGAGTTTTTCTTACCATAACCAAGTGCAAGACCTACAGATCCTTCAGCTTGTCCTGGCTGTACAAATACAGGAACGTTTTCTATTTTAACTCCGTTTACAGTAAGGTTTACAATAGAACCATCTAACTGCATTCTTGCATTAAGATCGTTGTCAATTGCAAACTTCTCTGCGTCTTTAGGAGAAATTGTAAGGTAGTTATCCCAAGACATTCTTGTAATTGGGTCAGGTAATTCTTGCAACCAAGGGTTGTTCGACTGAGTACCATCTCCCATTGAAGTCTTAGTGTATAATACTAATTCTAATTCAGAAGCTTTAAAGTTTCCTAGTTCAGCAACAGCCTGTGCAGCGTTTCCACCTGCATAAGATAAAGTTGCTGTGTTTGTAGAAGCGTTGATACCGTTGTACAATGCTTTGTTGAAAGAAGTACTACCTAAAAGTGAAGCTGAGCTTGCTTTTAAATAATCGTAGTAATTGTTTGCGGCATTGTTTTTACCATTCTTCCAAACCAATAGAGACTCTTCAATCTGTCTTGATTTGTAGATTTTCTGGATGGTAGGCTGCATCAATGAATATACTCCTGTCTGTGGTTCGATATCTCCCCAAGACTCTAGCCAGTTAGCTACAGGAATTACAGCTTTCGCTGCTTTGTACATTTCATTTTTCTTATCTGCTACTGCAACTACGTAAGGAACTTTTGATAAAGATTTTTTGAAATCTTCTCCTTTTGGATGAGAGTAGATAGGGTCTACGTTGTTTGTAACTAATACACCAACTTGTCCACCGTTTACCCATCCAAGGAATTCCTGGTATCTTGCACCGTTAAATTCTTTCAGTAAGTTTGCTTTACCTGTGAAAGCTACTGAACCTAATTTCTGGTTGATTAAGTGTGCTAAAACCTGTGCTCCTTTAGAACCGTCAGCAAAAACAACAGCTTTGCTTCCTTTTGCTTTCAATTCGTTAGCAATTTCAGTTGCAGTCTTATCAGAAGTACCAGCACCTACGATTGCATTGTAAACTTCAACTAATGTTTTGTTTACAGCACTTGGTTTTAATCTGTATCTTGAGTCAGCATTAGCACCAGTTAATGACAGGTTAGATTCCACCTGGATGTGTCTCAACATGCTTGCTCCCGGTTTTCTAGCTGCTGCATAAGAAGTTTCTAAGCTTGAAGCGTTATAGTCTCCTAAGAAATCAGCCTGGAAAGCAACTACCAATTCAGAACCTTTAAGGTCATAAACAGGCAATGCTCTTTGTCCGAATACTTCCTGAGCTGCATCTAATCCTGCAGAGTAAGGGAAAGCATCATAAGTTACTAATTCAGCTGTAGGATATTTAGCTTTGAATTCAGCGAATAACTTTTTGAAAGTTGGTGAAGCAAAAGAGTGTGATAAAACCACAATCTTTTTGCCAGACGCTTTAGCTTCTTCTAAACCTTTAATAACGAAGCTGTCTACTTTATCGAAAGTTTCGTCTTTACCGTCTAGTTTAGGCTGCTTTACTTTATCATTATCATAAAGAGAAAGTACACTTGCCTGAGCTCTTGCGTTAGTTTTACCTAAATCGCCACCAGCCGGGTTTGGTTCAATTTTGATGGGTCTACCTTCACGGGTTTTTACTAAAACACTAGCAAAGTCGAAACCGTCAAAATATGTTGAAGCGTAATAATTAGGGACTCCCGGAATAATATCATGCGGCTTTACCACATAAGGAATCGTTTTGATTACCGGAGCTTCGCAGGCAGCTAAAGTAACTGCTGCTGTAGAGAATCCTAGCAATTTAAGGAAATCTCTTCTTGAAGTACTTGATCCGTTTTTCTCAGCATCTCCAAGGAAATCTTCTACCGGAATTTCTTCCTGAAACTCTTTAAGAGCCAGCTTACCATTTAAAGCTGGGTCTTTAAGTTCATGAATACTTCTGAATTGTATTTTGTTTGAAGCCATTTATACTTCTAATTTTTTAGTTATTAATAATGACATTTACCACACTCAAGACCTCCAATTGCATCTACAGTGATCTTACCTCCATCTTGTGGATATTGTTTTTTCAACTTGTCATGTAGATTTTTGAAGTACTCTTTATTATAACCGTTGTTCATATCAACTTCAGTCGTTCTGTGGCACTCGATACACCATCCCATAGTAAAGTCGTTAGCCATTTGAACAACATTCATTGTATCAATTTTACCGTGACAAGCTTTACATACAACATCAATTTTGTTGTTAGGATTCTTTTTGTTGAAAGAATTGATGATTGCTTGTTCTCCAGCAATTACGTGCTGTGAGTGGTTGAAGTAAACGAAGTCTGGCATGTTGTGGATTCTTGTCCATTCAACCGGTTGTGTTTTTCCTGTGTACTGTTGTTTTGCAGGATCCCAACCTGTTGCCGCGTAGATCTTCTGGATTTCTCCGTCATAGAATGCCTTATCTTTTCCTGGCTCCATGTAGTGATCTGCGTTATATTCGGAAATTGTTCTGTGACAGTTCATACAAACGTTCATAGAAGGAATTTCAGATACTTTTCCGTATTTAGCACTAGAGTGACATAGCTGACAGTCAATTTTTTGTTCTCCAGCGTGAATTTTGTGAGAGAAGTAGATAGGCTGCTCAGGTTTGTAACCTTTGTAAACCCCAATCCACATCAACCAGTTCCATACTCCATAAGCAGCTAAAATAGCAAGAATTGCTAATAAACCTTTACCAATGTAGTGGAACTTCTCATACATTTCACTGAAAGAACGAACTCTTGTTTCGTTAAGCCCAGCTAAATCTTCAGATTGACCCAGTTTTACCAATTGTCTTAGTTTTACTAAGATCCAAACCAGTAAACCTGCGATCGCTAAAAGTGAAATGATAACAACGTTTGTAGTAGTTTTGTCTGCAGGTGCTGCCGCAGCGGCGTCAGTTGCAGGAGTTGCTTCCGGCTTTTTCTCTTCCGGAGCAGGAGGATTAGTCGTGAAAGCTAAAATGTCGTCAATATCCTTATCTGTAAGATTTGGAAAGACCTGCATTTCAGTCTTATTAAACTTTTCAAAAATCTCATTGGCGTATTTATCCCCAGAAGCTCTCAGAGCTTTGTTGTCTTTGATCCACTTGTGAAGCCAATCTTTGTCTACACCACCTTCTGTCTTTACTCGTTCTACAACCCCCTTTAATGGTGGTCCAACAACTTGTTTGTCCAGCGCGTGACATGCAGTACAATTCGCTTTGAAAAGTTTCTCTCCGTTTTTAGGATCGCCGTCTTGCCCGTAAAATGAAGCACTGGTTGATAGCAATAAGCCTATTGCGATCAACGTTTTTTTATAATGCTTTCTCCAACTAATCATTTAAATTATCTTATGTTAGTAAATTATTGAACATTCAATCAATTCGGCAAAAATAATATTTTTAACAGGAATTTAACGGTATATCTAAAAGGGAAAATATCATTTACGTTTAATTTGTATTGATTCTAAATAACCTGTTTGGTATAGTTTTTTAATTTGTATAAATTTGCGAAAACAAGTTTAAATGAAAAATTTGATTAAAATATTTTCGATATTATCACTATTTGGTTTTTATAATATTGAAGCCCAGCAAGTTGTTAAAAAAGATACCCTTTCGGGTACGGAACTTGTTATGACAATGGATTCCAAAATAAATGCAGCTTTGGAAGGAATTGAAGGAAAATGTGCTAAAGTTACTCCCGCAAATTATCCTAAAGATTCCGGTTCCAATGATATTGGAGTTTCTACAGGGATCAATACAAAACCTCCCAAAATCTTTGTGCCGAGCAGAGAACTTACGAATGCTGAAATTTGTAAGAAAAATCCTAGAATTTTAGGTTTTAAAATTCAGATTACTACTGTGAAAAGTAACGAAGAAGCCAATGAAGTAAAGTCTTATTTCAGAAAAAGATTCCCTAACCTTAAAGTGGAAACGGATGCTTCTTTAAGACCTAACTACAAGATTTTGGCAGGAAGTTATTTCACAAAACAAAGTGCGGCTGGTGATCTTTCAAGAATCAGAGAATATTTTAAATCTGCGGTAGCTGTACAGTACAGAATTTTCTGTGCGGAAGCAAAATAGAATTGAATTCATTTCAACATAAAAACAAAAAAGCTGAGAAATTTTCTCAGCTTTTTTTATTGGTAATAAGTTTCCATAAACCAGAAAAATTCAGCCATTCGAAATAAATTGTTGGCCAGTAGATAGACAAATAGTAAGATCACAGTTAATGTTAAGACTGACATTACTTTACGGGACGATCTGTAGGAATAAAAAAGCCATCCCAAAAGAAGTGGATACACGAAAACAAAATGTCCTCCATAAATGGATGAAGTGTGAAGTCCGAATCTCATAACACAATGAATCACAATGTCAACGAAAAAAGAAATGGCGATAACCTGAACCCATTTGTTTTTGAAATTTTTAAAATAACTCCAAATAATCAGGGTCAATAATATGGTTATAAAAAAGTAAGGAAAAGCAGAAGAATAAAGGTCCATATAAAGTCCTTTAAAGTCGAATCCCTTCATATTGTGTTTATCCGAAATAATAAATCCAGGGAAAAGAATATTGCCTCCGAAAAAGAAGGAGAGAATCATGTCCCAAGTGGGCATTGATTCTACATTAGAGAATTTTTCGTACTGCTGGTTGGTTTTGGAAAATATATTCTGATATTTAAAATCAATTCTATTCAAATAGAGTAGTACAAAACAAATTACTGCAATTGTTACCCTAAACACTGCATTTCCGAATTTTTTCCAGTCTCTGAAAAGATTTTTTTCAAAAAGGAGGGGAATGAAAACTTTTATAAAATTGGTAATAGTAAGCCCGCCGATGGTAATTCCGGCAAGCGAAAGAGCAATTGCGGGTGTTTTTTCTTCTTTTCTGAGTTTTATTGCTGCGTAATAATTGTATAATGAAAGTAAAAACAAGGTGTAGGTGAAATTTTCCGGAGTAAAGGACAATATGATATTGGTTGAAAAAACTCCAAAAAACAAAATGATTAATACACTTAACCATAGCGGGAGACAGATAATGTTTTTTAAATATTTAAAAACCTGAACAATGTTTAAGCTGATAATAATATTGCTGAGCCAAGCCAGTGTAAGCCTGAAGTTGGTGTCCATTTTTCCGCCTGAAATGAATAATGAGAATTCTCTTACCCAATTGAAAAAATAATAGGATAGAGGATGTCTTTCAAAGCTTCCTCCTGTCATAAGGATAGATTTGTTATCAAAACTGAAATAAGCATCCCATGGAATTCTGCTGTCAAAAATAATTCTGTAATGAAGGGCGATGTATGAGCCTAAAATTCCATAGCAGATCATAAAAAAAAGAAAGACAGCCAGCTCGGTGTAAGTGGAAGGAAAAATAAGTTTAAAGAAATTGATTGTTTTTGTTTTGATAAGAGACACGTGTCAGATTTTTTGCAAAAGTAAAATAAAAAAACCACCAAAGCTGGTGGTTATGTAAAGATTGTATAAACGTTGTTATTGTTTTATTACTTTTTCTGTTTTCGATGTTCCATCAGAAAAATCTACTTTTAATAAATAGATTCCTTTCGGAAGCGAAGAAATATCTAATCTTTCAGAAGTATTATTAAGTAGAGATTTTCCGCTCGCATCAATTACAGTTGCAGATTTGATTTTTTTATCTGCTTTGATGTTGATTTCTCCTCTTGTTGGATTTGGATAAATGGAAATACCGCTGTTTTTTGTTTTTGAAGTTTCAGATGTACCAAGAGTTCCATTAGCAACAACCTGTACATCATCTACTGAAACAGCATCAGCATCAGTTGCCATATACTGGAATCTTATTTTTACATTCGCCTGTCCTATGTATGTACTAAGGTTTTTTTGTACAGTAACCGTGTTATAAAAATCAGTATCTATATTACCATCACCGTCATCAGTAAAGCCGGGTTCGCTATCTTCATTCCAAAGAGTAACCCAGTTAGTTCCCCCATCTATTGATATCTGTGCCAGAAGATTTCCTTTGTTCAGGCTTATCATATAGCCCCAGCCAACTTTTACTTTGAAGCTTAGGGTTGGACTTGTCGCTCCAGCTAAACTGAATGAAGGGCTTGTAAGGTATGCTGTGTTAGAGCCAGCAATCCAGTCAATAGTAGCAGAATTATTTCCGGCAATAGTAAATCTCGTTTTGAGTTCAATAGAAGATGCTGAAGTTCCGGAAAAAACAGAACTTGTTAAATCCCATGCTCTTGATGCGTTTGTGTTAGTTTTAGTCCATCCTGTTGGAGGAAATGTCGCTCCTTCGAAATTTTCCGAAAGTAGGGTCTGGGCATTGCCGTAAAAGCATGATGCCAATGCTAAAGAAAGTACAATTTTTTTCATATTAAAGATTTTTCTAAATATAGTGAAAATATTTAATATGATGATAATATGGTAATTAGATATGTCTTTTGTTGTTGAAATTTTATGAGCTGCATGAAAGTGTTGAACATCCTGCAGTGTCGTCATAGCCGGAAGGTCTTTTGACGGAGAACTCAGGGTATAATTCCTGATAAGGAAATTCTAAAGCTTTGGTGAGTTTTTCCAGCATTTCTTTTTTGCCGTTATTGATCTCTTCAATGCATTCGTAAAGAAGATAATTTCTCAGGATGAATTTTGGGTTTGTTTTTTTCATCATCGCTAATGAAGCCTCTTTTGATATAGAATTTAAACCTAATCTTGCTTCATAACTTTTAATGAAATTGCTAAGTTTTTCCAGCATTTCTTCATTTAAAGAGATATAAGAAACCTCTTTAAAATGTCCTTTGATATCGGTATCCAGAGTTATTTTTTCCAGTTGACTGAAAAACAGGGTGTAGTCTAGCTGAAGTTCCTGCATTAATCCCTGCCAATTGGTGAAAAAATTCTCATCTTCTTTTTGTAGCTGATCCAGTCCGAATTTTTTACAAAGCATCTGATCATGAGCCTCCCAGAAATACGTTCCAAAATTATTTAAGGTGTCTTCTAAAAACTTTTCATCTTTAATTAAAGGATGGAGTGCATTCGCAAGCTGCCAAAGATTCCATTGGGCAATCTGTCCCTGTTTTCCGAATGCATATCTTCTTCCCGGAAGGTCTGTGGTATTGGGGGTGAAATTCAAATCATATTCATCCATCATGGAGTAAGGTCCATAATCGATGGTTAATCCCAGAGCAGACATATTATCTGTATTCATCACTCCATGTACAAATCCCACTCTGAACCATTCAACCATTAAATCTGCGGTCCGGGTACAGATATTTTGAAAGAAATCTCTGTATTTCTGGCTGTCTGATGATGTGATTTCCGGATAATAATTTTCAATGGTGAAATCGGTAAGTTCCTGCAGACTGTTGTATTCTCTTTGAGCAGACATCAGTTCAAAATGTCCGAAGCGTAAGAAGCTTTCAGCAGTTCTGATGACCACTGCGCCTTTTTCAAGCTGAGGATTTCCACTGTACATAATATCGCGCATTACATCTTCGCCCGTAAAAGCCAGGCTGAGTGCTCTTGTAGTTGGAACTCCTAAATGATGCATAGCCTCACTCATCAGATATTCGCGTACAGAAGATCTCAATACGGCCCTTCCATCAGCATGTCTGGAATAGGGGGTTGCTCCGGCACCTTTCCATTGGATCTCTGTTTTTTTTCCAGCTTCATTTGTGATTTCACCCGCAAGTATCGCTCTTCCGTCTCCGAGTTGTCCTGCCCAGTTTCCAAACTGATGTCCTGCATAAACTGTAGCATAGGTTTTAACATTTTCCGGAAGGTTATTTCCAACCAGAAAGTCCAGATCTTTATCTTCAAATTTTCCTAATCCTATTTCTTTGGACAGAACTTCATTAAAAGCAATTAATTCGGGTTGACCAAAACCAGCAGGTTTGATGGTAGCAAATAAAACCTTTGGGGTATTTCTCTGCATAGGATTGTTTGAAAAGTCACCTGGAAAAGTCTCGATAAAAGGTTGTCTGATACGTTCGATATTCATCCTTCAAAGGTATTAATTATAAAAGAAAAGACCTTCCAAATTATTGAAAGGTCTTATGTATTTCTAAAAGAGAATTTATTTATTGAAATCTACTTCATCATTGGAATGAAGATTTTCATTGATGTTGTCCTCTTTCTTTTCTGTTGGTTTTTTAGGCGTAGGGTCTGCCGGCCTTGGATTTTTGATCTCATCGATCGTCTGAAGGCTTCCATCGTCTCCATAGCCTCCGCTTAATCCTTTAAGGTTTGAACAGCCGTCTTTCCAATCGGAAGGTTTAACAAACTTATCATCAGGAGTAACTCCTAAGCTTTTATCTGCCCATACTTTCTTCATGAAAATTGCCCAGATCGGCAATGCCATTTTTGCACCCTGACCTTCACCGGTTCCAAAGAAGTGAGTTGCTCTGTCTTCCCATCCAACCCATGCTCCGGTTGCTAATTTTGGCGTGATTCCCATAAACCATCCGTCAGAGTTGTTCTGAGTTGTTCCTGTTTTAGCGGCAATTTCTACTGCTTTTGAAATTCCTCTTCTTCCCAGCTCTCCGGAAGCGGTTCCGTACTGTGCAACACCTTTCATCAGTTCAATCATGGTGTAAGCATACATTGGGTTCATGACCTCTTTTGGTTCTACATTTACTTCCTTGATTACTCTACCGTTGGCATCTTCAATTCTCCAGATCATTTCCGGTTTATTGTGATTACCATAGTTGGCGAAAGTACTGTAAGCACCTAGCATTTCATAAATAGTAATGTCTGATGAACCTAAAGCGATTGTATTGTTTCTTGGAATATCTTCTGTTACGCCCAGATCTCTTGCGGTCTGGATAACAGCATCTACTCCTGTCATTTCAATTAATCTTGCAGCAACAGGGTTTTGAGAGTGCGCTAATGCATCTTTTAAAGTAAGCATTCCTCCTCTTCCCGGCACATGCCATCCGTTATGATCATACGTTCCGTTAGAAACAGCTGAACAAGGAGTCATTCCCAGTTTCATGATAGCGGTTGCATACACGAAAGGTTTGAAGGTAGATCCTACCTGTCTCTTACCCTGCTTGATGTGGTCATATTGGAAGTGCTGCCAGTCGATACCTCCTACCCATGCTTTGATCTCTCCGGTTCCAGGAACCATAGACATCAGACCTGCCTGTGCAATTTGTTTGTGGTATCTGATAGAATCCCAAGGAGACATTTCAACTTCTTCTTCTCCGCTCCATGTGAATCTTGAAGTTTTGATTGGTTTCTTGAATTCCATCATAATGGAGTCTTCCGGCATTCCGTCAGCTTTTAACAGCTTATATCGCCCGGTTCTTTTCATAGCCTGAAGCATCACATCTTTGATCTGTTTGTCATTAAGATAGTAGAAAGGTCTGTTTTTTCTACCTCTTTGTTCTGCATCAAATCTTTTCTGAAGATCCGTTAAGTGTTCTTTGATTGCTTCTTCTGCATACTTCTGCATCTTAGAATCAAGCGTAACATATATTTTTAAACCGTCTTTGTAAAGGTTAAGTTTTTTGCCGGTTTCTTTTTCATGAGTTTCAAGATATTTATCAATCTCTTTTCTCAGATAGAATTTGTAATAAGCCGAATATCCGTCAGTGATGCTTTTAATAGGGTGAAAGTCTACTTCAATAGGAGTATTGGCTGCTTTTTCATAGGTGGCAGCATCAATATATCCGGTTTTCTGCATTTGATCCAATACAACATTCCTTCTTTCTTTTGCCTTTTCAGGGTATCTGTAAGGATTATTTTTTCTTGGATTTTCAAGCATTGCTACAAATGTTGCAGCTTCAGGTAGTGTAAGTTCCGAAGTCTTTTTGTTAAAATAAACTCTGGAAGCCATTTCAATACCGTTAGCGTTGAAAAGGAAATCAAATTTATTGAAATAAAGAGTAACAATCTCTTCTTTGGTATATCTTTTCTCAAGGCTTACCGCTACTACCCATTCTTTTAATTTCTGGAATGCTCTTTCAACTTTATTTTGAGAAGCATTTCCTGTGAAAAGAAGTTTTGCCAGCTGTTGAGTGATCGTAGAACCACCACCACGGCCACCACCATATGCCACGGCTCTTGCGATAGAATATAAGTCGATTCCTGAATGTTCTTTGAAACGCTCATCTTCTTTAGCCTGAAGGGCATAAATAAGGTAAGGAGGAAGATCCTTATAAACGATAGGCTGTGTTTTTTCCTTTTCGAATTTACCCAGCATAACTCCGTCTGAAGAAATGATTTCTGAAGCGACAAAGATATCAGGATTTTCAAGTTCTTTTACATCAGGCATTTCCCCAAGAAATCCTTGAGAAACTGCAAAGAAAAGTCCTGAAATTCCCAAAACTACCGCAACGAGTCCAATCCAAATAAATGAGACCCATTTTTTCCAGGAGGTATCTTTCTTTTTTTTAGGAGGCAGAGGAAATGTTTTCCCCTTATTTCCTGCATTTTTTTTGTTTTCTTCCATTTATGGTTACGGTTTAGCCGTTTCTATTTTTACCCCAATATCCTCAATTCCTGAAAGGTTGTCATTTCTCATCGCCTGGGTCAGACCGATTTCATATTTTCCCTTTCCCGGAAACTGATAATTCAGTTTATACTGAAACAAAGTTTCCTTTGTATCACCAAAGCCTGTACCAAGCCATTCTCCATTAGGTTTTGCCAGCACATAATTCAAGGTGTCAGTTTCCTTTTTTTTGTTCTGGAGATTGGTGAAATTCACAATGAATCTTATATTGCTGTAAGGATAACTATTGTTGTTTCTTACGACAAATATAATATTTTTAGGATTCTGCGGATCTGAAATTTCAAGATTAAATTTTTGCTCATTTTTCTTATTCCATTTGTTATCAACGGAATTCATGATGACATCTCCTCCTGATGAAGAGTTACAGCTAAAGAAAAGGATAAGGGAAAATAATCCTAAAATTTTATGCATTATTATCTTTTTTTGGAGGATATTTCTTTTTAAATTTCTTCTTGTTCGGGCTGTTTTGTGGCTTGTTTTCAGCATCAGAATTACCCTCTACTTTTTCCACGGGCGCTTTTTGCTGTGGATGTTGTTTTTGAGGTCTGGGCTGATTTCCAGATTGAGCATTAGGGTTTTCGGGTTTTTCAGATCTTTCAGGTCTGTCTTGTCTCTCCGGTCTGTTTCTTTTTTGACCTTGTGGCTGTCCTTGTTGCCCCTGTTGGTTATTGCTGTGCTTGTTCTGGTTGTTTCTGTTCCTGTTTCCTCTGTTTTTCTTTTCAAAACGATCCACACTGTTTTCTTGGATCAAATCAATATTTTGAGTAGAAGCTTCCGGTTGTTTCAAGTCTTCCAGAGGAAGAATTTTTTCTCCTCTTTTATTTTTTGAAATCAGTTTTTTAACAAGATCAATATCGAAATCATACCATGCAATGGAGCTGTCTACGTAAGCAAACCACATTTTCTTTTTGAAAACATCAATTTTGATACAAAATGCTTTTCCTTTCTCTGTTTCTAAAGTGGTTGAAGAAGAAGGGAAGTTGCTTAATGCATCCAAATAGCTGTCAAGCTCATAATTAAGGCAGCATTTAAGCTTACCACATTGTCCAGCCAGCTTTTGAGGATTAATGCTCAATTGCTGATATCTTGCTACATTGGTATTTACCGATCTGAAATCTGTAAGCCATGTAGAGCAGCAAAGTTCACGTCCGCAAGATCCAATTCCACCTACTTTTGCCGCTTCCTGTCTGAAACCGATCTGTTTCATATCGATCTTAGTACGGAATGCACCGGCATAATCTTTAATTAACTGTCTGAAATCCACTCGGTTTTCAGCAGTGTAATAAAAGGTTATTTTTGAAGAGTCACCCTGGTATTCCACATCGGTAACTTTCATTTCGAGGCCTATTCTCTGAGCAATTTTTCTTGCTTCAAGCTTTACACCGTCTTCTTTTTTTCTTGCTTCCTGCCATACCTCAAGATCTTTTTGGTTGGCCTGTCTGTATATTTTGAGTGCCAATTCTTCTGAAAACTTTTTCTTTTTCATCTGAATCTTTACTAATTCTCCCGTAAGGCTTACAACGCCTACATCGTGTCCCGGACTTGATTCTACTGTAATTACGCTACCAATATGTAAAGGAATATTATTTACATTTTTATAAAACGATTTCCTGTCATTTTTAAATCTAACTTCTACAAAATCACACCTGTTAGGTGCCGGATTGTTGATGTCAGATAGCCAGTCAAAAACACTTAATTTATAACTATTCCCGCAGGTATTTACACTTTCACAGCCATTTGCGGTTTTCTTAGGGCCGCAAGAATGTGCAGAATCGCCGGATGTTTTACATCCACAACTCATATTACTATTATTTATAATCTGCAAATTTATGTATTTTTATCTTTATGCAATTCTAAAATACTTAAATAACCTGAATTCGGAACAAAACATTGATGTATTTTAAGTGAGAACGATAGCTGGAGCCCGAAATAAGCCTGTTATAACGGAAATAGTTGGATCAGAGTTTTTTTAACTTTAACATTTATTATCATTTGATTCCCTGTTCCGAACTTTTGAGGTAAGATATCTTAAAAATTAAACAATCGTTTAATATTAAACGATGAAATAGAGATTGTTTTAAAATATTTTTAAATGCTTAATAATGAAAAATTTGGCTTTTGTTTATTTGAAGGTGTTATTTTAAACATAGTTTTCTTTTAGGATATTGTTTAAAATATTAGCAAATATTAACAGACGTATTCAAAATAATTTTATATTTGGCTTATATAATAATAGTCTATGAAAAAAATATTAGTATCAACTGCTTTATTGGCGGGAGTTCTATCTTACGCAGGAGGCTTCAGAGTTTCCCTGCAAGGGGTAAAACAATTGGCAATGGCGCATACTAGTGCTCATGCCGAAGACGCGAGTGTGACATTCTTTAACCCTGCGGGTATGTCATTTATCCCTTCCAAACTGAGTGTAGTGGCAGGAGGGTTTGGTGCAAGTAATAAAGTTACTTTTCAAAACTTCAATACTTTACAAAGTGCAGAAACAGATAACCCTATAGGGACTCCTTTCTACGCGGCGATTACTTATAGACCAATAGAGAAACTTACCGTAGGTCTTAGTGTTACAACACCTTTTGGAAGTACAATAAAATGGCCTGAAAACTGGGAAGGTAAAGAATTGGTTCAGAAAATGGAACTGAAAAGTTTCTACTTCCAGCCAATGGTCTCTGTAAAACTGGCTCCTTGGGTATCTTTTGGTGCCAGCTACATTTACGCAAGAGGAAAGGTAGATTGGGATAAAGCGGTAACGCAATTCGACGGGAAGGTAAATATTAATGATGAAAATGCAACCGGACATGGATACGGATTTGGTTTCTATTTCAGACCTGATCCGAAACTGGACATAAGTATTGCCTACCGTTCAGCAATAGATATGAAAGCGAAGAGCGGAACGGCTACATTCCAGTTTCCATCACAATCTGTTTATACGCAGCTGAAGCTGAATGCAGCAGGACAAGATGGTTTCTCGGCGGTTCTTCCATTGGTTGAAGAATATACAATTGGTTTAACCTATAAAGTGACACCAAAATGGCAGGTTTCTGCAGACTTTAACTATCATGGATGGGAAAGATACAGCAAACTTACTTTAGATTTCGAGAATGCTCCTATTGGGAACAATCCATCGGATCCTACTATTCTTACCAATCCTAAGAACTTCAGAAATTCCAAAACATTCAGATTGGGAACTCAATATGCGTTCACTAATATGATCTATGGACGTTTGGGGGCGTATTATGATGAAGCTCCTTATACAACTGACAACTTTATCCCGGAAACACCTTCATATGATACGTATGTAGTTACAGGTGGAGTAGGCTTTAAGCTGAAACAATTCGGAATTGATGTTGCAGGAGGATATGCAATGCCTCAGTACAGAAAGGTAAACAATGTTAATATAGGGCTTAACGGACAGTCAAAAGCAACAGCTTTCTACTTTGGTCTAGGTTTCTCTTATAATCCATTTTAATTTTAGAAGACTATGAAAAAAATTATAATATCGACAATTGCAGTTTCTGCACTTCTTTTTACAGTAACAAGCTGTAATACGGATTTCGATACGGATGTGAAAGATATCCCGGTAACAAAAGGAGACGCAGACTTTTCAAAATATATATCGTTAGGAAACTCCCTTACATCAGGATATCGTGATGGTGCATTGTACAGCAGTGGCCAAAATGAATCTTATCCAAGCATCATTGCCGCACAGATGAAACTTGCAGGCGGCGGAGACTTTAAACAACCTTTGATGCCTAATGATATAGGAGGATTCAATAATCTTCCTGGTTTTCCTGGAAAATTGACTCTTCAGGTTGTTAATGGATCTTTAGCTCCTGTGCCAAGTGGGGCAGCAGCAGCATTGGATATGTTGTCCGGAGGAGGTACTTATAATAATATGGGTGTGCCGGGTGCGAAATCATTCCACTTAGTAGCTCCTGGATATGGTAGCCAAGCTGGTCTTGCAACAGGAACAGCTAATCCTTATTTTGTAAGATTTGCTTCTTCTGCTACAACAAGTGTGCTGGCTGATGCTATGGCTCAGAAAGCTACTTTCTTCTCACTTTGGATAGGAAATAATGATGTATTGTCATATGCTACCAATGGAGGAACAAACTCTCAGACTGTAGGAGGAGTTACAACGTATTCAATTGCTACGGTTCAGACAGGAAATACAAATCCTACAACTTATAAATCAAATGATATCTCTGATCCTGCGCTTCTTGCCGGATCTATTAAGGCGGTTTTAGATGGTCTTAAAAGTGTAGGAACAACAAAAGGAGTTATTGCTAATATTCCTTCTGTTACTTCAGTTCCTTTCTTTACTACGGTGCCTTATAACCCTTTGACACCTGCACTTTTAGGTTCAAATCTTACAACTCTTAATACGAGTTTATACGGTCCTTTGAAGCAAGCACTTACTGCTTTTGGTGCTGGAGATAGAATTAATTTACTTTCTGCAACAGGCCCAAATCCTGTTTTAATTAAGGATGTTGCTTTGACGGATTTATCTGCTCAGCTTACAGCGGCACTTACTCCTTCTTTAGGATTGCCTACAGCTACTGCTTTTGGACAAATCTTTGGCCAGGCAAGACAGGCGACAGCAGATGATTATATTTTGCTTACTACAAGTTCTGTAATCGGAAGTACGGCGCCAATGGTTCCGTCTCCGGTAAATATATATGGAATTTCTTATCCGTTACAAAACCAACATGTATTAACAAAAACAGAAGCTGGTTATGTGAAAACAGCCACAACGGCATATAATGCTTCTATAAAAGGGCTTGCTGATTCTTATGGGCTTGCATTTGTAGATGCTAATACGAAGATGCTTGAACTGAATTCACAGTCAGGAATTGTATTTGACGGAGTAAAGTATACTGCAACATTTGTTAGAGGAGGAGCTTTCTCTCTAGATGGAGTTCACCTTACAGGTCGTGGATATGGTATTGTTGCTAATGAATTTATTAAGTCTATCAATGCGAAATACAAATCTACACTTCCACAGGTAGATCCGAACAAATATTCAGGAGTTAAATTCCCTTAATAATTGATAAAATAAAAACTTAGAAACCACAGGAGTAAATCTTGTGGTTTTTTTTTAAATTTGCAAAATCTTTTAAAAAGTAAAAATGGCCGATCAGTTAAGTTATCTATTTTGTACAAGAACCAGCAGGGACTTGGCAGAGAAAATTGCCCAGAATTATGGGAAAGAATTAGGGAAAATCAACTTTCAGGAGTTCAGCGACGGGGAATTTGAGCCTGTTTTGGACGAATCTGTAAGAGGAGGAAGAGTTTTCCTGATTGGATCTACATTCCCTCCTGCAGACAATCTTTTGGAACTTCTTCTAATGATTGATGCAGCGAAAAGAGCTTCTGCAAAGAGCATTACCGTTGTAATTCCTTACTTCGGACTTGCCAGACAGGACAGAAAAGACAAACCAAGAGCGCCGATCGGTGCGAAGTTAGTTGCAAACCTTCTTACAGCAGCAGGAGCAACAAGAGTAATGACAATGGATCTTCACGCAGATCAGATTCAGGGATTCTTCGAAATTCCGGTAGATCATTTATATGCTTCAAGTATTTTTGTAGATTATATCAGATCTTTGAATCTTGATAATCTTACTATTGCTTCTCCGGATATGGGAGGTGCGAAAAGAGCTAAAAACTATGCAGGTCACTTAGGTGCTGAAGTAGTAATTGCTTATAAGGAAAGAAAAAAAGCGAATGTTGTAGAAGAAATGTTCCTTATTGGTGATGTTACAGGTAAAAACGTAATCCTTATTGATGATATGATTGATACTGCAGGGACACTTTGTAAAGCAGCAGATATCTTAATTGAAAAGGGAGCAAAAACAGTAAGAGCTATGGCAACTCACGGAGTGCTTTCAGGAAAGGCTTATGATAATATTGAGAGCTCAAAATTATTGGAAGTTATTGTAACTGACTCAATTCCTGTTAAAAATAATTTGTCATCTAAAATAAAAGTGCTATCTTGCGCCCCATTATTTGCAGATGTTATGACCATGGTTCATGAGCATAAATCAATTAGCAGCAAGTTTGTTATTTAATTGATTTTAAACAGATTGCAAATTAAATAAGAATAATTTTTTAAATTTATTATAAATGAAATCTATTACAATTCAAGGTACAAAAAGAGAAAACGTGGGCAAAAAGTCTACAAAAGCTTTACGTGATGCTGAATTAGTTCCTTGTGTTGTTTATGGAGGTGAAGCTCCTTTAAACTTCTCTGCTGAAGAGAAAGCTTTTAAAGGATTAGTATACACTCCTGAAGCACACACGGTATCTATTGAGGTTGACGGAAAAACAATTCCAGCTGTTCTTCAGGACATTCAGTTTCACCCAATTACTGACAAAATTCTTCACGTAGACTTCTACCAACTATCTGACGATAAGCCAGTAGTTATGGAGGTTCCTGTAAGAATTACTGGACGTTCAAAAGGTGTTGTAGCTGGTGGTGTTTTACGTCAGTCTTTCAGAAAACTAAAAGTAAAAGCTATCCCTGCTAACCTACCTGACGAAATCGTTGTAGATGTTACCCCATTAAGAATTGGTAACAAACTTTACATCGGTGGTATCAAAACAGAAGGATATTCTTTCATGCACCCAGACAATGCAGTAGTAGTTGCTGTTAAGATGTCTAGAAATGCAATGAAAGGAGGTGCAGCAGCAATGGATGATGAAGATGAAGAAGAAGTTGCAACTGAAGAAGGGGCAGCTCAAGCAGAAGAAACTGCAGCAGAATAAGAATTGCTTATTTAAACAATATAGACCCGTCATTTTTTTGACGGGTTTTTTTGTGTGCAGTGTCAAAAGAAATAAGAGGATTACAAATGACCTTAGTTCATCGTTTTATCAGCTTTCTTCACTGTATACTATCGAATATTTCTATCAACTGACAACTATCAGCTCTCGGCCTCATGCTTCCTTTCGGAAAAAAAGCCGTAAATTTGAAGTGTTCTAAATAAGGACGTCTTAATTTAAAAAATAAATAAATGTTTGACATTCAGGAAATAAGAAGCCAGTTTTCTATATTGGACAGAGAAGTGAATGGTAAACCATTGGTTTACCTGGATAATGCAGCTACATCTCAAAAGCCAAATTCGGTTTTGGAAGTCTGTCACGCATATTATACAGAACTTAATGCCAATGTTCACAGAGGAATTCATACCCTAAGCCAGCTGGCAACGGAAGAAATGGAACTTTCAAGAAGAAAGATTCAGAAATTCATCAATGCTGAACATGATTTTGAAGTGATTTTTACAAAAGGAACAACAGAAGGGTTGAACCTCATCGCTTATATTTTGACACAGAAACTGCAGAAAGATGATGAAATTATTATTTCTTATCTGGAGCATCATTCTAATATTGTTCCATGGCAGATGCTTTGTGAAAGAACCGGAGCAAAACTTCGTGTAATTCCAATTGATGAAAACGGAATTCTTCAGATGGATCACTTTGACCAGTTTTTAAGTGAAAAAACAAAGGTTGTTTCTGTAAACCAGGTTTCCAATGCATTGGGAATTGTGAACCCTATTGAAGAAATTATTGCAAAGACAAGAAAGAATACAGACGCTTATGTTGTGATTGACGGTGCCCAGTCTGCTCCGCATTTCAATATTGACGTACAGAAGCTGGATTGTGATTTCTTTGTGTTTTCAGGTCATAAAATGTATGCTCCCATGGGAACGGGTATTTTGTATGGGAAACGTGAAATATTAGAAGCTTTGCCGCCATTCCATGGAGGAGGAGAGATGATTGCAACATGTTCTTTTGAAGGAACTACTTATGCGGGTCTTCCATTTAAATATGAAGCGGGAACACCTAATGTAGGTGGAAATATCGCTTTAGGAGCTGCTGTTGATTTTATGAACAGAATAGGTCATGCCAATATTCAGAATCATGAAAATGCTTTATTGGAATATGCCCAGAAACAGCTTTTGGAAATAGAAGGAATTAAAATCTATGGAGAAAAAGCAAAGAGAACCGGTGTTGTTTCCTTTAATCTTGAAGGGGTGGGGATAGCCTCTGATGTAGGAATGATCCTTGATAAAATGGGAATTGCTGTAAGAACAGGACATCATTGTACACAGCCAATCATGAATTTCTTTAATATTGCAGGAACGGTAAGAGCCAGTTTTGCGGTTTATAATACTTTCGAGGAAATTGATATTCTGGTAGAAGGAGTGAAGAAAGCACAACGAATGTTGAGCTAATTAATTCTTATCATATAAATTAAAAAGCAGCTGTTGAGCTGCTTTTTTTATTAGTCCATCGGAACACAGTAGCACCTGCCATCAATAATGACCTGATAATATCCAATGGCGCATTCAAGGCAGATTTCTCCTCCTGCCATAATGCTTTTCAATTTTTCTTTGTTTAGTTTTTTCATATGATATGATTTAAAGGTTAAATATAAAGGTATAAATAATAGATAAATATTCTGATTCTTTTTAAAATTTATGTAATGTATTGATTTTATATATAATTGAATTTTGTAAAATATAATTCGTTAATTTTATATAAACATCAAATATTTTATTATGAAAAAATTATTTATTCTATTTTTATCCATTTGTGGAATATGTAATGCTCAAGTCTATTCTGAAGACTTCAACGGTAATGCTTTGCCGGCCGGATGGACAGTAGAAAATCCGGATACAGCTTTTAATTGGAATGTAGGGGTACAAAATGGCTTCGCAGGCTTTCCCGATGGAGCAGCTTTTTTTGATGATGATGATGCAGGGCCAACCGGAATTAATACGAATGCCAGACTGATTTCTCCTGTAATTAACCTTACCGGAGTTGTAAACCCACAGCTGTCGTTTAATTATGCTAATAAAATTTATGATCTTGACTCAACGTTGAAAGTGGAAGCTTTCAATGGGGCATCCTGGGTCCAGGTTTTTACCTCTTCGGGTGATGCAGGTGTTTGGGATATTGATTTTAATACCTTATCCTATATACTGACGTCTTATGCTTCGGCGGCAAATATCGATTTAACACCCTATGTGAATGCGGCTTTTAAGTTAAGGTTTGTTTATGATGACGTCGGAGACTATTCTTTTGGTGTGGTGGTGGATAATTTAACTATAACAAACGGGACCGTTTTGGCAGCTTCGGAGGTTTCTCACTCAGATAATATAGAAATATATCCAAATCCGGTAGGGGATAATATTCATATTAAACTTGATTCCCGAAATAAAGTAGAAAAAGTTAGTGTTGTGGATATGTCTGGGAAACTTATAAAAACATTTGATAAAGAATCCGACACCTATGATCTATCAGATCTGCCTAAAGGTACTTATATTATCATGATTACAAATAATAATAACGAAGTTCTGAAGAAGAAGATTGTCAAAAAATAGCCTTAGAATCAAATAATAAACTTAATCATACAAAAAAAACCTTATAGAATATCCTATAAGGTTTTGTGTATTTTTAAAAGAAATAATCTTATAAATTCGGTTTCCAGTCAACGACTGCTCTGATGAATGCTTCAGCATTTTCAACAGGAACATTCGGTAGAATACCATGGCCTAAGTTGGCGATGTATCTGTCTTTTCCGAAACGGTTGATCATTTCATTCACCATTTTCTTGATCGTCTCAGGAGTGGAGTGAAGTCTTGCAGGATCAAAGTTACCCTGTAAAGTCATCGTGTGATTTGTCAGTGTTCTTGCAAATTCCGGTTTAATAGTCCAGTCTACACCAAGAGCAGAAGCTTTAGACATGGTCATCTCTTCCAATGCGAACCAACATCCTTTTCCAAATACAACCACATGGGTAAGCGGGCTTAATGCTTCAACAATCTGATTGATATACTGCCAGGAGAATTCCTGATAATCTGTAGGAGAAAGCATTCCTCCCCATGAATCAAAAACCTGTACCGCAGAAACTCCTTTTTCTACTTTTCTCTTTAAATAAGCAATCGTTGTATCTGTAATTTTTTGCAGTAATAAATGGGCAGCTTCAGGCTGTTGGAAGCAGAAAGATTTTGCAATATCAAATGCTTTACTTCCTTTTCCTTCTACACAATAACAAAGGATTGTCCATGGAGAACCTGCAAAACCGATCAATGGGATCTCATTGTCCAGTTTCTGTAAAGTAAGTTCAATAGCATCAAAAACGTATCCTAAAGTATCATTCACGTCCGGAGTTTCAATATTCTGAACCTGTTCCATTGTTCTGATTGGAGTATCCAGCCAAGGACCAACAGATTCTTTCATTTTGAAATCAATTCCCATTGCCTGTGGCACTACCAGGATATCAGAAAACAGAATCGCTGCATCCAAAGGAAATCTACGGATAGGCTGTAATGTAATCTCAGCCGCAAGTTCAGGGGTCTGACATCTTGTAAAGAAATCATACTGATCTCTCAAAGCAATGAATTCCGGCAGATATCTTCCAGCCTGCCTCATCATCCAGACAGGAGGTCTTTCAACGGTTTCTCCGCGAAGTGCTTTTAAATATAGGTCGTTTTTTATCATAATCTATTTTAAACTAATATTACCGGCAATATTTCGGTAACAAATATTCTAAATTCTACTTCTGATTTCTCTTCTTATCAGTTCAAAGATGGAAGTCAGGGTATTTTCTTCAGAAGTAAAAATTTCTTCCTGTGTATAATTTTTCAACTCACCGGAAGTGGTTTCACCAATCGAAAAAAGCTTCATGCCTTCCAGAGAATTTCGCCTTGCAAAACTACGAACTCCGCTCGGACTAAAAAATACTGCAGCATGATATTTTTCATTTATTAAAGGATGAGTTTCCTCAGTATTGTATATCGTAACTTTTTTGTACTTAATGTTTTGTAAAGGAAGTTCTTTGTCCAGTACATTTATGGCAAGATTGCCACAGAAATGAAGAAACTGCTCATGCTGGCATTTTCCGATAATAAATTTGGAAAGAGTATCGGCATTTTTCAAAACCTTAAATGTTCCGAAGCCGTGTTTCCTTAATTCCCTCTTCGTTTTTTCGCCAACACAATAGATCTTGTTGTAGTTTTTGGCTGTAAAATCCTCATTAGGCTTAAATCTGTTTTTAAAAAATGAAATGACTCCATTAACACTTGTAAAAATCAATGAGTAATTTTTCAGATCAAAAGGACTGATCATAATCGGTTTGGTCTTAATTACCTCAACACAGTCAGCCAAAATATCCTCTCCTAATTCTTTGGATATAATCGTCTGGTCTATATTTTTGGTAAATAAGATTTTCATGTCTGTAAAATTAAGAAGATGAAAAAGATGAGCTAAAAGGATTTATAATCTGAAATATCAGATCTGGCTTTTGATTTCTGCCATTAATTCTTTTCCTCCGTTTTCAAGAACAACTTTTGCAAACTTTTCTCCAAAATTTTCTGTTGGAGTATATATAAAGTTTTCATCCACAGCAATGCAGTTTTTCCCATCCAAAGAGCAAAGAGCAGCCTTGAATCGGATCTGATCCCCGATGATTTCAGCAAAAGCTCCGATAGGGGCAGTACAGCCACCCTCCAAAGTGCTTAAGAAGTTTCTTTCAATCTCTACGCAGATTTGGGTAGGGTTGTGGTTGATCTGACGTACAATCTCATTGATCTCATGCTTTTCGGTATGTCCTGCAACGGAAATTACACCTTGTGATGGAGCAGGAATCATTAATGGAAGCATTTCGTAATCAATTTCCATTTTCATTCTTTTGATTCCGGCTAAAGATAGAATAGTCGCATCAAAGTTCCCGTCTTCCAGCTTTTGAAGTCTGGTTTGAATATTTCCGCGGATATCCGAAAAATCAGTAGTCGGATAATTTCTAAGCCAGAAGGCTCTTCTTCTCAAACTGCTGGTTGCCAGTTTAAGCTCATGGAATTCTTTATTCCTTGCAGATTCTTTTCTGATCAGAATGTCCTGAGGAAAATCTCTTTCCAGGTAAGCAATCATCTCAATATTTTGAGGCAATTGGGTAGGAACGTCTTTTAATGAATGTACGGCAATATCAATTTCGTCATTCAATAAGGCAATATCAAGGTCTCTTGTGAAAACCCCGGTGATTCCTAAAGAATATAAAGGTTGATTGAGATTCTTATCGCCAGAAGAAACGATAGGAACAATCTCCGTTAAATAATTATTGTTCTGAAGGTGCCTTGCAACCTCTCTAGCCTGCCAAAGTGCAAGTGCGGAATTTCTCGTTCCGATTCTAATGCTTTTCATTGAATTCGTTGTTTGGTTGTTCAACTAATATTTCGTGCATTAATTTACTAATTTCTTCGGCTTTTAAAGGGTTGTCGATGATATATTTTGCAAAACGGTTGGTAATTTTCTGGATCATTTTGTCAGAAAGTTCCATGTCCGTGATGTTTATGTATTTATTTTTTTTATAAAAATTATGCATTTCATTGCGTTCCATGTTCTTTAAAACGGCTTTGAAATGGTGGATATTCGGTGCCAGTTTTCTCTTTTTCTCCCATTCAATAAAGTCTTTCATCAGTTCCTTGATGATTTTTTCAGCTTTCGGGATTTCTCTTTCACGCTGTTGAATCGTTTCCTGGATCTGTTTTGAAAGCTCATCCACGTCAATCAATGTTACATTCTCATTTTCGGTAACATTCTTTTCAACGTTATGCGGGATAGAAAGATCAATGACCAGTGTTTCTTTTCCGTTCGGGAAATGAGACTGGTTGACAATAGGATGTTTGGCTCCTGTTGCCACAATAAGAATATCGGTGTTTTTTAATTCCTTGTCAAAATCAGAATAATCAACATGAGGAATATTATATTTCTGGGAAATCTTTTCAGCTTTCTCCTGAGTTCTGTTGGCAATTTTAATTTTCGGCTGAAAGACATGCTTTACCAGATTTTCAACAGTGTTCTGTCCAATCTCACCTACTCCCAATAGAAGGATGTTTTTTTCTGCAATCCTTTTCTGGCTGTTTAAAATATAATGAACCGCCGCATAAGAAACAGAAGCTGCACCATTGGAAATACCGGTTTCATTTTTTATTCTTTTCGAAATCTGAATAGCTGCATTGATGGCTCTTTCAAGATAAGGATTAGAATTTTGCCTCTCTTTTTTGAAACGGCTGTATGCTTTTTTGATTTGCCCGATAATTTCAAAATCTCCGATAATCTGACTTTCAAGACCGGCAGCAACTCTGAAAAGATGGATCAGAGCTTCTTCTTTGGTGAGAATATTGGCAAACTGAAGGAAATCCGTAAGATGTACTCCAATGGTTTTACAATACTCTTCAGCAACTAAAAGATAATTGGGAGACGTGGTATAAATTTCGGTCCTGTTACAGGTGGAAACTACAAATGCATCCCCAAGATCTTCCTGGTGGACCCTGGAAACAAAGTTTTTGATGTTTTCATCAAAGAATGCAAACTTTCCTCTCGTTTCTACGTCGGCTTTCTCGTAGCTTATAGAAAGCACGGCAAAATTTGACGTTCGATGAATGTTGGAATACTGTAACATAAGCAGTCGCAAATTTACGCTTTTTTTAATTAATCACTCTCAGATAGTGTATATGATAATTATCGTAAAAAACTATAAGATGGTAAAGATAAAAGAGGAGAATGGCAAAAAGAGAATTTGCTTCTGTTAGGGTGATTTTCTTTAAGTTTTATTATTGGTTATTTTCATTTGTTAATTTTTTTAAGAGACATATGGGATTTTAAATGTAATGCAGCGGTGCTTAGAAGTCCGTTTGCTTGTTGTGAGCCTGCCTTTTTACCCTTCGTTGATTTCGCTTTTTCACCCTTTTATTAACCCATTAATTTTAGTTTAACTCAAAGTCTGTAAACATCTAAACTGAAAGTTAATAAAGAATTGTAAATTTTAATAAAACTTTAACCAAATTAAGTTGGTGGGAAATTTCTTTAGTAGTCTTAAATTTATATCTTTGTAAACTTAAAATCAGAAGAAAAATATGAGTTTATTTGATATGTTTACGCAAGAAATTGCGATAGACCTGGGAACGGCTAATACCCTAATTATCCATAATAATAAAATTGTTATAGATCAACCGTCAATTGTTGCAATTGAACGTTCTACGGGTAAACCCATTGCTGTAGGGGAACAGGCTAAGCATATGCAAGGTAAAACTCACGAGGACATCAAGACAATCCGTCCTTTGAAGGATGGAGTTATCGCTGATTTTCACGCTTCTGAACACATGATCAAGGAATTTATCAAAAAAATTCCTGGAATCAAAGGTAAATTCATACAACCTGCATTACGAATTGTAATCTGTATCCCTTCTGGTATCACTGAAGTTGAAAAAAGAGCAGTAAGAGATTCTGCTCAGAAAGTAAACGCAAAAGAAGTAAGGCTGATCTATGAACCAATGGCAGCTGCAATTGGGGTGGGAATAGACGTGCAGAAACCTGAAGGAAACATGATCATCGATATAGGTGGAGGTACAACAGAAATTGCTGTAGTAGCTCTAGGAGGTATTGTATGTGATAAATCTGTGAAAATTGCAGGAGATGTATTTACCAATGATATTGCTTATTATCTGAGAACTCACCATAACCTTTATATCGGAGAAAGAACCGCTGAAAGAATTAAAATTGAAGTAGGTTCTGCAGTAGAAGATCTTGATGTAGACATCGAGGATATCCCGGTACAAGGAAGAGACCTTATTACAGGTAAACCTAAAGAAATTATGGTTGGATATAAAGAGATTGCACGTGCATTAGACAAATCGATTATCAGAATCGAAGATGCGGTAATGGAAACTCTTTCTCTTACACCACCGGAACTGGCAGCTGATATTTATAAAACAGGTATTTATCTTGCTGGCGGAGGAGCGTTATTAAGAGGTCTTGCGGACAGAATCCACAAAAAGACAGGTCTTCCTGTATTTGTTGCGGAAGATCCGTTGAGAGCTGTAGTTCGCGGAACAGGTATTGCCCTTAAGAATATGGATAAGTTCAATTTCTTAATTAAATAATTTTAACTTTTTACGACTTTATATCTGAATGGGATTTTTGCTGAGATTATTTTCGAAGAATACTCTTTTCGTCTTCTTTATATTTCTGCAAATTATTGCTCTGGTTTTGATATTCTCCAGAAATGCCATGCAGAAATCCTGGCTAGCGGGGCAGACTGCTGCATTCAATTCCTGGGTTTCCGGATATATTGATGAAGGAGTTTCTTATCTGAAACTGAAACAGATCAACGAAGATCTTGTGGTTCAGAATAAAGCCCTTATGACTGAACTCTACGGAAAAGACGGATCGAAAAATCCTGTTTTCAAAAGAGTTCACGATACCATTGGTGGTGGGCAGATCTATACTTTTGTTGATGGGGAAATTGTTTTCAACAGTATCAACAGAAGGAATAACTATTTTACAATCAACCGTGGCCGTAGAGATGGAGTCTTTCCTCAGATGGGAGTAATGGCGCCAAGAGGTATTGCGGGAATTGTAATTAATTCTACAGACAGCTATGCATTAGTTCAGTCGGTCTTAAGTGTCAACAAGATCAGAATTAATGCAGCACTCAAAAATTCAGGATATTTCGGTACTTTAACATGGAATGGTGATAATTCCAGAGTGATGCATCTTGCGGATATTCCAAAATATGTTGCATTAAAAGTAGGAGATACTGTTGTTACAGACGGTAAATCTGCAATCTTCCCTAAGGGAGTAACAATTGGTACTATTGCGGGATATTCTGTAGATAATAAAACCGGCTTCTGGGATATCTCCGTTGAGCTGAGTGAAAAAATGGGAGCGTTGAACAAAGTATATGTAGTGAAGAATCTTAAGAAAGCAGAAGTGCAGAAGATTCAGGACACTATGCAGGCTGTAATAAAAAAAGAAAATGATTAGCAGGACTTTATTTACTGATATATTGATCATGATTTTTCTTGTGGCATTACAGATATTTGTATTGAACAGGATTACGCTTTTCGGGAAGTATACTCCGGTATTATATCCCGTATTTGTCATGTTTTATCCTTTTTTCAGGAATAAATTTCAGTTTCTGGCACTGAGCTTTTTAATAGGACTGTCTATTGACGGCTTTCTTTATTCGTGGGGAATCAATGCATTTGCAACAACGCTGATTGCTTATTTCAGAACGTTGATCTTCAGGACTTCTACTGATACATCTACGGATTTTTTCTCTTTTCAGTCCCTTCAGTGGGCACAGTTTTTACTGTTTTTATTTTCCAGTATTTTCCTGCATCAGCTTTTGGTACAGTATATAGAATTCTTTAAGTTTAGCAGATTTTTCGAAATATTATTTAATGTGTTGGTAACTAGTGTAATTTCATTTATATTTATAGTCATCTACGCATTAATATTTAAAATCAAACAAAAAGTTTGAACACACGTTATTTTAAAATTTTTTCCATCCTCGTTGTTATCGCCCTTATTTTTGTGGCGAGGCTTGCCTATTTACAGTTATTTACGGACCGTTATGCATTGAATGCAGCGAATACCTCCATCAAAACCGAATATGTTATTCCACAGCGTGGAGTCATTTTTGACAGGAATGGTAAAATCATGGTGGGAAACCAGCCCGCTTATGAAGTTTCTTTTACACAGGCTTTAATGCGTCCGGATTTTGATACTCTCGGATTCTGTAATCTTATGAAGATCTCCAAGGGAGATTTTATCAAAAGAATTGATGTAATTAAAAAGGAAAAATATTATTCCAAACTGACTCCGATGACTTTTCTGAAGGATCTGAGCAGAGAGGATATAGCAAGAGTACAGGAAATTATTTTTAAATATCCCGCCTTCACTATTGTACAAAGACCTCAGCGTCAATATGAAGTTTCCACTTCTGGTAACCTTCTGGGATATACCAGTGAAGTAAATGAACGTGAAATAAAAAAAGACTCTGCATACTATTTACCAGGAGATTTTATCGGGAAAACAGGAGTTGAAAAATCCTACGAAAAAGAACTTCGTGGAGTAAAAGGAGTGAAATATATCCAAAAAGATATCAGGCTCCGAAATATTGGGTCTTATAAAAACGGATCTTTGGACAAGGATGTAATTACAGGTAAAGATATTACGTTAACTATTGATTATGATCTTCAGAGAACCGCTGAAGAAATGCTTGTAAACAAACACGGTGCAATTGTAGCTATAGATCCTAATAATGGAGAAGTACTGGTAGCTGCTACCGGACCGGATATTGATCCTAATCTTTTCACAGGACCTTACAAATCTAAAAATTTATATGCTCTGTCAAAAGATACGCTTTACGAAAATAAGCCGACTTTTGACCGTTCTTTACAGGCAGGTTATCCTCCGGGATCAACGTTCAAATTGTTGACTGCTCTGGCTGCCATGCAGATGGGAGTAATGGATGAAAAGACTATTTTCCCTTGTGGTGGTGGTTTTTTCTATAAAGGAAAAAGAATTAAAGGCCATGGTGGAGCAGATCCGCTTATTCCTTCAATTCAGGTTTCCAGTAACTGTTTTTTTACCTATGCATTTATTGCAATCATCAAAAAATATCCGGGAAATCCTTCAAAAGGGGTTGATGAATGGAAAAAAATTATGAGCAGCTTTGGAGTAGGAGAATTTTTGAATAATGATTTTGCTGTGGGTGCAAAAGGAAGAATACCTTCAGGAGACTTTTATGAGAAAAGGTTTAAAGCCATCATGAAAGCAAGTGGTTCCAAGAGAACTGATTTTAAAAACTGGGACGAGATGTCAACCGGTGCAATCTATAATGGGATGGGGCAGGGTGATGTTTTGGTAACTCCTATTCAGTTAGCAAACTATGTAGCTGCTATTGCCAATAAGGGATGGTATTACACGCCTCATATTGTAAAAGGAATTGACGGAAAGTCAAATCCTGATCCAAGATTTAAGGTTAAGCATCAGACTTTAGTTGATCCAAAACATTTTGAACCTGTTTTAAAAGGTATGGAAGCTGTGGTTTTGAGAGGAACAGCAAGAGGGTTGAAATCCAATGACTTTACACAATTAGCCAAAACAGGTACAGCACAGGTTCCTCAGGGAAAGGATAATTCAATCTTTGTACTGATTGCTCCTGCTGATAAACCAAAAATTGTGGTGGTTGCAGTAATGGAGCATGCCGGATTCGGTGCTACATGGGCAGGACCGGCCTGTACGGTAATTGCTGAAAAATATATCACGGGTGATTTGAAAAGAGAAAATCTTTATAAAAAAATGATCACCTCGAGTTTCATGCCGGAATATAAGAGGCAGTGGATTGCAGATTTGAAACGTAAAGGCTTATACGTTGATCCTAAACCGGATTCAATCAAACAAAAAAAAATAAAAGACAGTCTGGAGCTGGTGAAACAACAAAAAGCCAAGCTGCAAAAGAAAATAGAAGAGGAAACTAAAAAGAATAACACTGCTAAAAAAACTGTCAAGCAATGAAATGGACTGAAGGAATAGATAAATTAGGTCTTGGGCTGTATTTCCTGCTTTGTGTTTTTGCCATTGCAAATATTTACAGTGTTGACCAGAAACTTGGGGAAAAGCAATTGGTCTTTTTCTGTATTTCTTTATTTGTAGGACTTATGATATTTTTCAGCAGAAGTAAGTTCTTTGAAAATATGGCAGGGATTATTTACATTGGCGGAGTCTTATTGCTTATCGGACTTTTTCCCTTTGGAAAAGAAATTCTGGGACAGAAGAACTGGTATAAATTCGGAAGTTTTACCATGCAGCCTGTAGAATTTGCGAAGATAGGGACGGCGCTCATGCTTGCCAACTATGTTTCCGGACCTGATTTTAATCTTAAAAACCGGAAGTCTTTATTGACTACCTTAGCTATTATTGGCGTTCCGGCGGTTGTTGTTCTTGCTATTCCGGATGTAGGCTCCATGCTTGTATTTATTGCATTTTTCATTGCCTTATACAGAGAAGGGCTGAGTGGTCTTTTGTTTGGAATAGGATTCCTTTTTGCCGGAGTTTTTCTGATTTCATTGGCTGTTCCTCCTATTTATGTTGCCATAGCTGTTCTGGTGATTGCCGGTATTCTGATAGCGATGAATTATCATAGAATGTCCTGGGATGTAATTTCTATTTCGGGAATTTCAGGATCTATTCTTTTACTGTGCGGACTGGCTTTCGCATCTCCTTATATTTTAGAAAAACTTCCTAAACACCAGAGAGAAAGAATTGATGTTCTTTATAAAGGTGAAAAGGCATTCAGAGATACTTCAGGATACAATTTATTATATTCCAAAACGGCTATCGGATCCGGTGGGCTTTGGGGGAAAGGATACCGTGAAGGATCAGTTACCCAGGGGAAATTTGTACCCGAGCAGGAAACGGATTATATCTTTTGTACAGTAGGAGAAGAATGGGGCTTTTTAGGAAGTGCGATTCTTATCTTATGCTACATGATCTATATTGGAAGGATATATTATCTTGCAGAAAGGCAGAAATCTACTTTTAACCGTGTCTTCGGATATTGTTTTGCCTCTATTCTTCTGATGCACTTTTCAATCAATTTAGGAATGGTTATGGGGCTTTTCCCTACGGTTGGGATTCCACTTCCGTATTTCAGTTATGGAGGAAGTTCTCTATTAGCATTCTCTATGATGACTTTTATTTTCTTTAAACTTAATTATTCGGATAAAAACAGCTTGGTGTAACGGTCTTTAAGATCAAAAAGCCAACGGCTAAAAGCTGAAATTTTTATTCTTATTTAAAATCTGCCCTGAGGTGGAGTATATTGTCATTGATAAATCATACAAATATGAAAGAAGCTTATTTTCTGGATCAGGATTTCGAAAACACAGACTTTTCTCAATTAGAAAAAGGCGAGTACGAAAACTGTACTTTCCGAAACTGTAATCTTGAGTATGCAAACCTTTCCGGATTCAGCTTTACAGATTGTGAATTTATGGAGTGTAACCTCAGCATGGCAAAGATTGTGAGGACAGCTTTTCATGATGTGATTTTCAAAGAATGTAAAATGTTTGGACTCCAGTTTAATGATTGTAATGCATTCGGATTATCTTTTGCATTTGATGGATGTGCTTTAAATAATTCTGTTTTCTATCAGACATCCATTAAGAAAACGGTTTTCAAAAATTCCAGGTTAATTGAAGTAGACTTCACAGAATGTGATGCTTCAAATGCTGTCTTTAGTAATTGCGATCTGTCGGGCGCTGTTTTCGAGACTGCAAACCTTGAAAAAGCAGATTTCAGGACATCGGTCAACTATTCAATAGATCCGGCTTTAAACAGGCTTAAAAAGGCCAAATTCTCGCTTTCTGAAATATATGGACTCTTGTATAAGCTGGATATTGAAATTGATAAGAACAACTGACTTCTGAATCGTTAGCTTAGCGCTTCAATTCATAGATGCAAAATGTAATATTGAATTAATAGGAGTGGGTTTTAGCCCGCTTTTTTCTTTAGGAATATTCCTCCTTGGTTTTAGCTGAAACTTAGTCAAAATTCAAGCATATAAAAAAGCCATCAGAATTCTGATGGCTTCATTATTTAAATCAATTATTTATAAAATTAAAAATTTGCTGGTGTAGCGGGAGTAATTGCTGCTAAGTTATTGTAAGCTTCTCCTTCTTCGTTGATCACTCTTTTGGCGAATCTGAACTTAGGTCCCCAATAAGAATCATTCAGTGAAGAAATCATTACTCCTTTTGATGTTGCTGCGTGGATAAACTTAATCTCTCCCTCTTCAGTAACACTTTCTACAATACCTACGTGAGAAATTCTTCTTCCGTGAGAAAAGAAAATCAAATCTCCTTTCTGTAGTTCTCCTTTTTCAATTCTTTCTCCTTCCTGAGCCTGAGATGCTGCTACTCTAGGTAAGCTAAGACCTGCTGCTGCTCCGAATACAGAAAGAACAAAAGCTGAACAATCTATACCGTTTCTTGTAGTCCCTCCATATCTGTAAGGAGTTCCAAGGTATGTTTCAGCTTCTTCAAGGATACCGTCAATGGTTTTATTATGTTTGATTGCTTTTGCAATCTCAGAATTCTTAACTGCTTTTTTAGCACTAGCGATAGATGCAGCCTTTTCAGCCAGGAAAGAGTCGATAAGTTTCTGCTTATCCTGCTCCATTCTTTTGTTATCTATAGAAGCTAGTTTGGCATCTGTTTTGTATTCTTTTGTGTAAGTTGCTGGTTTTGAAACCACATAATTTGTAGCACACGATTGCAATGAAACTGTAGTAACTAAAGCAACTAAATAAAACAAAACTCTTTTCTTCATATATATTTGATTATCCGTGTTAAAAAGGAATATTTATTTTCAAAAGCAATACAAAAGTAGAGATTCCGAATAAAAGACCCCTGATATGATAATTGTCAGGATCTTATTTTAACACATTTTAACATATGATTTGCATATGTTAAAGAAAAATAAACCGCAACAGCCTGTTTTTGGCAAGTGTGCGGTTTTTTTTATTAAGATTCTTTAACAAACGATATCGAATTTCTTCTATATATCAGGTTTTATAATGTAAAGCTTTCATTTTCATGACTGTTAATAAAACAAAAAAAATTCCCCGGAAAACCGAGGAATTTAAACTAATATGGAACTTTACAGGACGTTATTTTGTAAACAACATTTCTCTGTATTTTGTCATCGGCCAAAGCTCATCGTCTACCATCATTTCAAGATCATCAGAAGCTTCTCTGATGACATCAAATAAAGGAATTACTTTGGTGCAGTAAGATTCTGCCTGCTTTTGGCTATTTGCTACAGCTTTCGCTGCTTCTCTCGCTTTAATAAGATCTTCAACACCAAGTTTAATCTTGGAAACGTTTTCAGAGATATTCGTAATTAAACTCATTTGCTCTTTTGCCAATGTTTTGAATTCTTTATCTTCAAAAATATCTTTTAGACCTTTTACGTTTTCAATTAATCTGTTCTGATATTTTAAAGCAGAAGGGATGATGTGATTTCTTGCGATATCACTTAAAACTCTTGCTTCAATATCAATTACAGTAGAATATTTCTCTAATTTGATTTCGTTTCTTGCTTCAACCTCTCTGTGAGTAAATACTCCAATCTCTTCGTAAAGGGCAACGAACTTTTTATCCATTTCCTGTTTAAGTGCTTCAGGAGTGGTTTTTAAGTTGTTTAAACCTCTTTTCTTAGCTTCTTTTGCCCAGTCATCAGAATATCCGTCACCTTCAAACATAATGCTCTTACACTGTTTGATGTACTCTCTCAATACATTGAAGATTGCTTCGTCTTTTTTAAGACCAGTTTCAATAAGAGTATCCACTTCTTTTTTGAAGTCTAATAATTGTTTTGCAGCAATCGTGTTCATTACTGTCATAGACTCTGCACAGTTAGCAGAAGATCCTACTGCTCTGATTTCAAATTTATTTCCGGTAAATGCAAACGGAGAAGTCCTGTTTCTGTCTGTATTATCTAACAGGATTTCAGGAATTTTTCCAACTACATTTAATTTAAGATCTGTTTTTTCGTCCGGAGAAAGTTTTCCTTCTGTTACTTTTTCCAGTTCTTCCAGTACTCTGAACAGCTGGCTTCCGATGAATACGGAAATAATTGCTGGCGGAGCTTCGTTGGCACCTAGTCTGTGGTCATTGCTGGCAGATGCAATACTTGCTCTTAAAAGGTCAGCGTATTCATAAACTGCTTTGATTGTGTTGACGAAGAATGTTAGGAACTGTAAGTTTTTCTTTGGGTTTTTCCCAGGGCTTAATAAGTTTTCTCCAGTGTCAGTTGCTAAAGACCAGTTGTTGTGTTTACCACTTCCGTTTACGCCTGCAAATGGCTTTTCATGGAATAAAATATGGAAATGATGCTTGTGAGCAATTCTTGCCATGATGTCCATCAATAGGGAGTTGTGATCTACAGCAACGTTTACTTCTTCAAACATTGGAGCCAGCTCAAATTGGTTGGGAGCTACCTCGTTGTGTCTTGTCGTTACAGGGATACCCAATTTCATACACTCTATTTCCAACTCTTTCATGAAATTCATTACTCTTGTAGGGATAGAACCGAAATAGTGGTCGTCTAGCTGTTGTCCTTTTGCCGGAGAATGTCCAAGCAATGTTTTACCTGTTAATACAAGGTCCGGACGGGATTGATATAATGCTGAATCTACAAGGAAATATTCCTGTTCCCAGCCTAAAGTAGGAGTTACCTTTGTTACGTTTTTGTCAAAATACTGCATTACGTTAGTGGCAGCTTCGTCTACAGCATTTAAAGCTCTTAAAAGAGGGGCTTTGTAATCTAACGTTTCTCCTGTATAAGAAATAAAGATAGATGGGATACATAATGTAGTTCCCATGATGAAAGCAGGAGATGTAGGATCCCAAGCGGTATATCCTCTTGCTTCAAAAGTATTTCTGATACCTCCGTTAGGGAATGATGAAGCATCTGGTTCCTGTTGGATCAATAGGTTTCCACTGAATCTTTCAATAGCTCTTCCTCCTTCAATAGGGGTAAAGAAAGAGTCATGTTTTTCTGCCGTCGTTCCTGTTAAGGGCTGAAACCAGTGGGTATAGTGCGTTACACCTTTGCTCATCGCCCAGTCTTTCATTGCTACAGCTACCTGATCAGCGATATGTCTCTGGATTTTAGTTCCTTTTTTTACCGCATCCATAATAGAATTGAATGCTTCTTTTGTTAAATATTCTCTCATGGTCTCTTCTGAGAAAACATTTGTACAGAATAATTCTGACAATTTTGCAGGAACCTCAACAGAGTTATCTTTTCTGAAGTCCTTAAATGGTAGGGTTTCTAGTGCTTTGAATCTTAAGGTTGACATGTTTGAGTGATTTTTTACAGGGCAAATTTACAAAAAAAATGAATCGAAATCATTTTAACCCTAAAATTTTTAGGGGTGTTTTGAAATTTTATATAATTTAAACGCTTGTTTGGGCGTTTTTGACAGGGTGGTTTCCTGGTTTGTTGGTAAAAGTTAACATTCGCAGGCTTGAAAAATTAAAGATATTAACTTTAACTGCACAAAAAAGAAGATACAATCCAAAGAGAATCATGGAATTGTATAGCATTAAAATTACAATTATTTTAAACTAACTCTTGATTTTTTTTCTGAAAATAAATAAAAAATCGGATGTTCAATAGAAAATGAGCACAGAAGAGGATTAAAATAATACTATAATAAGTATCTGACAAAATAATAGGGCGAGTTAAAAAAACCGCTTATCTATAGGTTTTAAACAACTTATTAAAAGATAGTTAAAATAAGTTGAGTGGAGATTTTGTATATTTGTGTGAAATTTATTTTATGACAAATTCTAGAGCAAGAGAAACAACGGAGGCTATTGAAAGACTATACATTTCTATGAGACACTTATTTTATAGAGGGTTTTTCAAGCCAGGAGGAGTTTCAGGAGAAAGCATCAGAAGCTTGCTGAAGACAATCAACCCAGAGATTTATGGTACCATGAATATTCCAAGCAAATTGGAACTTGACGGGTTGATGTATGTTTTAGACAGACTTCCGGAAGGGATTGAAGAATGTGCTTTTATTCATCTTACATCAGATGAAGGGTTTGATAAAGGAAGTTTCGAACCTATTGTTCCAAAGAAAAGAAGAAGAAACTGTTATAGAATAGACGAACACCAGATGAATATTGAAGTTCTTTTGGGCCGTTCCGAAATTTATGACATTCTTACCCACCTGACATTCCTGTTTATAGAAGCTGATAAAATCCGTAACCTGGCATTCATTCAGGATGAAAACTGGAAGCCGACCCGTGCCTTTAAGATTATCGAAGAGGTGGTGAAAGGAGAAAAGAAATTCAGTAGAAAAGAAAAAGAGGTGGCACTTATTCATCTTTCTTCTTTAATAGGACGATCTTTTGATGAAACGTTAAATGCTTACAATACTTTCGGTGATGATCATAATCCTGACCGTTTATTCAAAATCATCTACAACTTAGGAAAAGTAAGTCTTGAAGATGCCAAAAGCAGCAGAGAAAGAGAAATTCATTTCAGTGCTATATTAAAGGAAAGAGTAGGGCACCACTATTTTGGTGAGAAATGGGCGAATAAAGTGAAAGAGGTTTTGTTTGAGAATGATCTTCATATGAGACCTTTGCATATTATTTCTGCCAATATGCATTCCGTGAAAAATATGCTGTATGCCAATAATGTCCTTAAAAAGAAGCAGCATCATGAGATCGACTATAAACTATACGAAGACATCTCCAACAAAAAAGAACTTCGTGATAAAGTATCAAAGTATGCTTTGGAGGAAGGGATGATCCATATTGCTGATAAGAGTGGAAGTAATATAGATGTTCAGATTATAGATCTGAGCAAGACAGATCTGAAGAATACGCCATTTGCAGACAGTAAGTTTACAGGAGATGATGTGATTATGGTCTTCGATTATGCTTTCGGAGAGCAGGCTTTTGAGGTAATGGATGAACTTTTAAGACCTTTTGAGCATAAAGGGGAAATCTATATGATGAAAGTGAAATCTGTTTCTATTATGGGTAAAGCAGGAATTCTTACAGGAGAAAAAGGAGATATTATGATTCCTACTTCTCATATCTTTGAAGGAACTGCAGACAACTATCCATTTGAGAATGCATTGAAGCTGGAAGATTTCAAAGATGATGAATTAAAAGCTTTTGAAGGTCCGATGATTACTGTTTTAGGAACTTCACTGCAAAACAGAGATATCTTATCCTACTTTATGAATACTTCATGGAAAGCGATTGGGCTTGAAATGGAAGGAGCACATTATCAGAAAGCAATTCAGGTAGCTTCAAAGATCAGACATCATATTTCACCGGATCTGTTTGTAATGTATGCTTATTACGCTTCTGATAATCCATTGGAAACAGGAAGTACATTATCTTCAGGAGGACTAGGACTTACAGGAGTAAAACCAACCTATCTGATCACTTTAAGAATTCTTGAAAAGATTCTAAGAAGTGGAAAGAAAGAAGTTTCTGCTAAGAAATAATTGTAATTTAAAATTATAATATCAACCTCAGATGTATTTTGCATTTGAGGTTTTTTGTATTTGTAGATCCTTGACAAGGATCTAGTCTTTCATTTAATATATACTGTTAATTCTGTTATTCTTTTTAAATCAACATTTTGTAATTCCGGACCAGAACTGAGTTCATCAATAACGATATGATCACCGGATTTCAGATTAAAAATCTTTTCTTTAGCAGATTTGTTAAATTTGTCACTATTATTAACCATTGGTTCTTCCTCATTAATTTGGTAGCGAAATTTCGTGACCTTTCCCAACTTAATAACTAATTGGGGAATGAAATATTCTATTTTAGAATTAGCAAGTTCTTCTTTTGATAAAGTAATTTTTTCAATTTTGTTGTTAATACTTGCGAAAGGATTGTTAATGTTTAATATTCGATATTCTCTTTTATCTGTGATTGCTTTACCTTTAACAAAACCGGTTATTGTAATTTCCATTGAAGAACCTAAACCTGGAGTAATGAAATATTTATTTTCACTCTCTTTATAAACCCCCGGTCCGCTTACTTTTATACTATCAGACTTGGGCATATAGATTGTCAGATGATTTTTAATACCTCTGTATAGGATATTAAGTTTTTCATTTTCTATGATAGATTTAATATTTGAATCTTTTGAAGATAAAATATGTTTTTTGGGTGTACAATAAATGCAAACACATAAAATAAGAGTACAGTAAATAAATTTTTTCAAAAGAATGATAAATTAATTTGCTAAAATATATAAATTTCTATAATAGGAGTTTTTTTATGAAACAATATTTCATCTTATTATCACTATTCATGGTCCTTAACAAAACTTATTTAAAAATTACTCATCATCATGTGTGAAATCTTTATTAGTTGTAAAATCCACTAGAGTAAAAATAATTATCTTTAGGAAAATTAAGAATATGAGCCCAACATTACAACTCGCTAAAAGATTCAGAGAAGTTATGCTGGATGGTCTCTGGATCGCCAATACTAATTTTAAAGACCAGCTTTCAGACGTTACCTGGGAACAGGCGGTGAAGAAGATTGATTCTTTAAATACCATTGCTATGCTCACTTCTCACATTGATTATTATATTGCAGGCATCGTCAATGTTTTTGAAGGAGGTGATCTCGAGATCAAAGATAAATTCAGTTTTGATCTTCCTCCCATAGAGTCTCAGGAACAATGGGAAGGATTGTTAAATAAACTTTGGATAGATTCTGAAAAGTTTGCAGCATTACTCGAACAGATGCCTGAATCTAAGCTTGATGAGGTATTTGTTGATGAAAAGTACGGGACTTACCGAAGAAATATTGACGGAATGATTGAACATAGCTATTATCATCTGGGACAGATTACTTTAATTAAAAAACTTTTGAAAAACTAATAAGAGATTCACGGAGATACTTCCAAAGCAGTGCACCTTGTCAAGATTTTAAACCTTGACAAGGTGCACTGCAAATAAAGCTCAAAAAAAATTTAACAATTCAGAGTGAAATCCATCTAAAACCATAACAAACAGAATAAAATCTCAAAATAACTCCTATTTGAGATTCTTATTAAATTACATACCTTTAAAAAAAAATAAAATTTTAAATGAGAAAATCGGCTGCAATCATTTTTGCGTTTATCATTTCACAATTTCAGGCTCAGCAAGGAGCTTATTATCAGCAGGCTGCGAAGTACAAGATGGATATTGATGTTAATGCTGAAAAATTTACCTATCAGGGAAAACAGACTTTAGAATACACCAACAACTCACCGGATGAGCTGAATGTAGTGTATTTCCATCTATATTGGAATGCCTTCAAACCTAATTCCATGATGGATCAGAGAGTGACTTCCCAAGGCAAAAATGGTGACGGAAGGTTGCAGAAAGATGGTATTTCCAGGCTGGCTTCCATTCCAAAAGATCAGGAAGGTGCTCAGAATATCCACTGGATTAAACAAAATGGGAAAGATCTGAAATTTGAAGTTCAGGAAACCATTATGAAAGTATATCTGGCAGAACCTATCAAACCGAATTCTACAACTACTTTTACGATGGATTGGGATTCTGTGATTCCTCAGCAGATCAGAAGAAGCGGAAGAAACAACAGGGAAGGAGTAGATATGACCATGACACAATGGTATCCGAAAATTGCAGAGTACGATTATGACGGCTGGGCAACTTTCGATTATCTGGGAAGAGAATTCCATGCCCCATTCTCAGATTTTGATGTTACTATTAAAATCAACAAAGATTATGTTGTAGGAGCAGGAGGAATCCTTGAAAATCCGACAGAAGTAAAAGGCTATGATGCCAATGCTAAAATAAAAACTGAAAAAGACAAGAAAGCAACCTGGAAATGGACAGCGAAAAACATTCTTGATTTTGCCTGGAGTGCAGACAGAGATTATTCTGTAGAAAGCTTCAATGTTCCGGAAGGACCAAAAGTATATCTGGTATATCAGAAAAATGATAAAACAAAAGCATGGGGCGAATCACAGCCTTATATTACCAAATATTTCCAGATCATGAATACTCACTTTGGAAAATATGTATACCCAACATATGCATTTATCCAGGGAGGAGATGGCGGAATGGAATACGGAATGTGTACCATGATTTTAGGGGAAGCCAAAAGCGTTAAAGATCTAATGGGTTTAATGGCTCACGAAGGATCCCATTCGTGGTATCAGCAAATGCTTGCTACAAACGAATCTGTACGTCCGTGGATGGATGAAGGTTTCACGAGCTATGCAGAAGGTTACACGATGTATCAGTTGTTCCCTGAAGACCTTCCGAATCCTTTTGCTAAAACACTTGATGCTTACAGAAACTTTATTAAAAAAGGAATCGAAGAACCTGCGGTTTGGCTGGGAGATCATCATGATAATGGTACAGCTTATACATATGCATCTTATGTAAAAGGTGAGTTATACCTGGTACAGCTCGGATACATTATGGGAGAGCAGAATCTTGCAGAAACCTTAAAGCAATACTATGATCAGTGGAGCATGAAGCATCCTTCAGACAGGGATTTCCTTCACATTGCACAGAAAGTTTCAGGGATGGATCTGAAATGGTTTCATAATTACTGGATCAATACTACAAAGACCATTGATTATGGAATAAAGGATGTAAAATATGATGCAAAATCTACAACCATTACCTTAATTAACAATGGTCAGGTTCCAATGCCAATTGATTTTGGTGTGATGACAACGGACAAAAAAGTTGTTACTTACCAGATTCCGTTGAATATGACTCATACATGGAAACAGAAGGATATTTATGGGGATCTTAAAACAATGCCTTACTGGCCTTGGACTCAGAAAGAATACACCCTTACCATTCCTTATACAAAATCTCAATTATCTGTTCTTGGAATTGATTTAAGCCAGAGAATTGCTGATGTGAATATGGAGAATAATTTTGTAGAAGTAAAATAATTACAAAATAATACTATAAACGGCGCGGAAATAAAATTTCCGCGCCGTTTATTTTAAAGAAAAGATTAGCTGATAAATGTTGATGTGGATATATTTTTAAGATAGACTTAATTTATAAGAGATCCGGGGCTAGTTTTTATAAAAATGATTAAATTTAATCCCTCAAAATCAAGCAGGAATTTCAATTATAAATCATGAATTTCTTCTGAAAAATATATCAATGAATTCAATCGTAATAAACGTAGGAAACAGCAATATCAGATTTGGTCTTTTCAATGGTGATAATTGTGATATTTCGTGGGTAATCAATACAAAACCTTACAGAACAGCAGATGAGCTTTACGCACAGATACTGATGCTTTATCAAACCTATAAAATTGAGCCAACAGAAATCGATAAAGTAATTATCGGGTCAGTAGTACCTCAGCTTACCAAGGTAATGAGCTCCGGGATCAAAAAGATTCACGGAACTACTCCTGTAATTGTTGATAGGTCAACTCCTTCGGGAGTTCAGGCAAAATCTAAGCAGATGGGAACAGATATCTATGCAAATCTTGTGGCAGCACATAATCTGTACCCGAACAGGAAAAAAATTGTCATAGATTTCGGAACGGCTCTTACAGCCAGTTGTGTAACAGAAACAGGGGAGACACTGGGAGTTATTATTGCTCCGGGAATTGTAACCTCCCTAAATTCATTGATCAATCAGACTGCACAGCTTCCGGATATAGAACTGAAAAAGCCAAAATCTGTTTTGGGATTAGATACGGTAACCTGTATGCAAAGCGGAATGGTATATGGTTTCCTTGGAATGGTAGAAGGTTTTGTGAATCGTATCAACGAGGAGGTAAATGACGATTGTTTCGTAGTAGCAACAGGAGGTGTTTCCCATATCTATAAACCGCTGACAGATAAGATTCATGTGATGGACAGGCTTCATACATTGAAAGGTCTTTATTTCCTTGGGAAAGATTTATAAATTAAAAGATTATGGCCGGGTTGAACCCAAGTCTTATCTTACACCTAACTTTAACCTTAATACAATGGAAAAATTTCCTATCATAGAAACCGAAAGACTGATTCTCTCACAGCTGGAAGAAAAGGATGTTCCTTTTATTGTTGAATATCTTCAGCATAGGATTTTTTCTGATCTTACCTCTAATATTCCTTATCCTTATATTGAAAATAATGCCAGATCGTGGCTGAAAATGTCAAAAGAAGCTTTTGATAATCAAACAGGATATACTTTTGCTATCCGGAATAAAGAAGGACATATCATAGGCGCTATTGGGCTGCATGATAGGGATGATGATAAAGCAGAGCTGGGATACTGGATAGGCATGTCTTACTGGAATAAAGGGTTTGTAACAGAAGCAGCAGGAGCAATTGTAGATTTTGGGTTTAATGACCTGGGTTTTCATAAAATATTTGCGACCCATTTTTTTCACAACCCGGCATCCGGAAGAATAATGGAAAAAATAGGAATGGAACAGGAAGCTGTTTTAAAACAGGAAATAAAGAAAGACGGAGCGTATTTTGATATAGTGAGATATTCTATTTTTAAAGACTGATTCCGAGGAATATGAATACATTCCTGATTATATAAAAACAAAAGGCAGAGGAAATTTTAATTTTCTCTGCCTTTTTATACTATTATTATTTTTTGAACTATTGGGCGAGGGCTAAAGTCCGCCAAAACCCGGATCAAATTCCTTCAATAGAAAGGTTTATCTTTTACTTTTAAAAAAATCTTTAACAATAGAAGAGCATTCTGCTTCCATAATTCCTGTAATAATTTCTGTTTTCGGATGCAGAGAAAGATGTTTATTGATAAACCCTCTTTGTTCATCCCTTGCACCAATCACTACTTTTGAGATCTGAGACCAGGAAAGTGCTCCTGAGCACATCACACATGGTTCCATGGTTACATACAATGTACAGTCTTTTAAATACTTTCCTCCAAGGAAATTTGCTGCTGAGGTGATAGCCTGCATTTCTGCATGAGCGGTAACATCATTCAGGGTTTCGGTAAGATTGTGGGCTCTTGCGATAATCCGGTTATTGGAAACTACAACACACCCGATAGGAACCTCATCTTTTTCCAAAGCGGCTTCTGCTTCCTGCAGGGCCATTTTCATATAATATTCGTCAGTAAACATTTAATCGGTTATCGTTAAAGTTAAAGGGAGTTTAAAACGATAAGTGGTAGGATCACCTTTCAGCATTGCCGGAGAAAACTTTTCTGCAAGAGAATATAATGCAATCTCTGCCTGTCTGTTGAAGGTGAAATTATCACCCTGTGCATGAACATTGCTGACAGTACCATCTTTTTCTACAATAAAATCAACATCTGTTTTTATCATTTTTTCTACAGAATACACTCCGTCAACATATAGCAGATTGGCTACTTCCTGTCTCAAAGAATTAAGTCCTCCGGGATAATCTGCAATCTTTTCTGCATCAGAAAATTTTTCAGAGGTGAATGTAGGATTTTTGATGGTTTGGAGGTCTTCCAGATTTCTTACTTTCAATAAAGCTCCGATTAAGGCATTGTTTTCAATGCTGTCCATTTTTTTCATGAAAAAGAGAAAATCTCCTTTTATGGCCACTTTTTTATCCGTATTGGATTCAGCATCAAACTTTTTTTTGAACTCTTTATTCAGCATATTTCTGTGCTGGTTGTAATAGCTCTTTACAAGCCTGAATTCTTCTTTCTGCTGCGCCAGAAAAAAGGTGGAGATAAAGCAGCTGATGCCAATAAATAAAGTTTTCAATAAGGGTATATTTATGTAAATATAACAAAAAATATGAAATATATTTTTTATAATCAGCTTTCAAGATAGCGGTTCAAAGATTCCTGCAAATGATTACGGATATCATCAACTAAACCTTTAGGTTCCAAAACCGTTACTTCTTTTCCATAAGAAAGAATCTCTTGCATAAAGTCATAAGTTGGATGGAGGAAGAACTCAAAATAAATCTCTTCCGGATTTTCTTTAGTCTCTTTCTGAGATTGATGAAGAGGGAAGCTTCTGATATATTCTCCCTGATGGCGGCTGCATTTCAATACAATATTCTGTGGTTTCTGCTCTGTCAGATTCATTACTCCGAATGCATTTTTGAAATGCTCTCTGAAATTATATTTGTACTTCTCTCTAAACTGATTTTTTGCTACGTCAAGATAGTTGATTCTATCAAGCCCGAAAGATTTCAACGCTTTATCTTTTGTGTCGATGGCAATAAGATACCACCGGTCTTTGGATTCTTTTAAGGCTAAAGGATGAACTTTTCTTGAGGTCATCAGTTTGTTTTTGTAATTGTAATGTTCAAAACTTACAACCCTTTTATTTCGGATGGCGAAGAACAGGTCATAAAAATGCTCCACACCAGTGGGTTTGCGGCTTTCAAAAAAGATAAAATCTGAAAAATCGGGATGAAGATTCAAGGCGTTGCTTACCTGGAAAGATTCCAGTAATTTTTGGTTGTATTCATCCACTTCCATGATCGGGCGGCTCTCAATATAGTATCGGTTGTCCCCTTTTTTCTTGTTGTGAATGGAAAGATTAAAAAGATTGGAAATCTCCCGGATATCCCTCTGAAGAGTACGGATAGAGTAGCTCTTGATCTCAGCATCCTGGAATTCAAAAGAGTTTAGAAGATATTCCTCCAGCTGAGAATAGGTAGCTGGAGAACTTTCTAATCTTTTAATAATTAAGGCATATCTTGTCAGATAAAAATCTTTCTTCATTTCTTTTTTTTATGTTGCAGCAGAACTGCGTTTCATGGTAACGTTTTATAAGACAAATATATGCGGTTAATACGACAAAACGTGTCGTGTTTTAATTTTTGTGGAAAGTTTTAAAGAAAACTCCAACTATCAGTTTATAATTATATTCTTTTTTTCTAAAATAAACAACCGTAAAGTGTCTTAACTTTACGGTTGATATTTTTATGGAGTATGATGATTTATTTTATTTCATAAACTATCATCTTTCCGTATTCCTTATCATCTCTATCATTATATGATTCATTGAATATAAATAGCTCAGGTACTTTATCATTATTAATATCCATACTGTTAAAAGTGATCCAATCCGTAGATTCATAATGACGGATAGGTAATTTTATTTCGCTATATCCTTTTTTGGACAAAAAATAATCTTTACCTTTTTTTCTGATTTGATAATCTTTTGTATCCCAGTTGATTGTTTTATTAGAATAATTTTTAAAGTCCAAATTCATTAATTCTGACTGAAACTTATACGTTTTAAACATCTTCGTTGATCCATTTCCTTTAATTAAAGGAAGAATAGCTTTGTTATCCTTTAATAAAACTCCATTACTCCAGGTTTTAAGATTATTATCATCAACATATATACAAAATAAACTGTCATTAACATATACTTTAGTATTATCACCATAAGTCTGTTCAGTGAAAACTTCATTAATTTTCAATTGATTAGGTGTTGCTGAAACTTTTTCTTTCTGGCATGAAGAAAGTACAGAAATGAGAATAATAAATAAGATCCAACTTTTAGATTTCAGTGGGAAATACCTTTTTGATACCACCGTACTCATTAAGCTCGACCTCATAAGTATGAATTTTTTTCTTACCGGGATTATTAGGGTCTGGAAGTTCAACCTTGTGGCAAGGTGTACCATCTGGAAGATAATGTGGGATTGGAATAATTTCATGTGGTGCAGGTAATTTATTAGGATTTAAACTAAAATATTTTTCAATACGATCTGTGTCGTAAATATAAGAAGTATGTTCAAAATCAAATAATCTTTTAACATATATCTTATCTGCTTTTTTTGTTTTCTGAAGCCAATAATATTGTCTTGCTGTGTACCAGGGTCTGGAATATTTACCTTCATTAATGTTCATATCCATTGTATTGCCTTGACCATGCCAATTATTATATCTTGAAATAGGTTTTGCCGTAAAGATTTTTGTCAGCATGAATTCAATACATCCATTGAGATCACTCCCGTTCTGTTTGTCATTATATTTTGATAAATATTCTCCATTGTCAACATAATCTCTTACTTTAAGGTTACTATTCCATCTATTTGGAAAACTTCCTACTTCGTCACCATATTTGTTTATAGATTTTCCTTTTGTTAAATAATAATAATGACACTTATACATATAATTGGTACTTCTTCCAGAATAAGCAGAAGATCTATTCATTATAACTTCAAAATTTTTATTGTTTTGAACCAAATTCAAATAGATGTAAGCTATATCCCAAAGTGCTTTTCTTCCATTACTTGATTCAACCAATACTGCAGACATAAAAATTGCCTTTTGCTCGTCACTTAAATATGTGAAAGGTTTTCTAACGGTTGAAATCAGGGATTGGTTTTCGACTTGTGGATTATCAGAAATATTGACTTCAAAAATATTACTGTATTTTGCTCCTCTTTTAGGACCACTTACTCCGAGATAGCATAGAATGGAATCAATATCTTGGTTTTTAATGGCTTTGTTTTGTGCTAACAGATTAAAAGGAATATTAATGATGAAATTATTAGCTTTTATTTCATAATACTTATCAATTATTACTTTATCATTTCCTACATTCCTTTGATTTGATTTGGCTTCAAATACAACAACTCTAATAAATTCGGTTGATTTGGGATTATAATTAGTAGATATTTCTACTTGAATATAATCATTGAAATTTTTAGGATAATGCAAAATTTGAATTGTTAAATAAGGTGTTTCACCTCCTCCGTTATCTAATCCCAGAGCTTTTATTTTAGAGGTTCCAAGGGCTTTTATTGTGCTCATTTTTTTAATTTTAATGTTATGAGAAATAAAATGGCGGATTAACCGCCATTTTGTTAAAAAATATTAGCCTAAAGTACTGGTGTCTTTTTCTCCATGCTGTAATTGTGCTTCTTCATCTAAACTGAAACTTGTTTCAAACTCCAATTCTGCTGGGTTTTCACAATTCTTAGGATCATTTTCCGGGAAAATCGGTAAAGGCTGCTTCACGGGAAGTCCTGTAGACTTATCCTGAAGAATCGTCAGTGTAGTAGGGATTCTGGTAATCCAGTATTTACCTTGAGGCTCGCCGGTTGGCTGTCTCATTTCATCTACGATACTCATGTACATGGGGTCTCCGATTACAGGTACAGATCCTCCGTTCCAGATCAATCCTGTTTCAAGGAAGAACTGAACGGCTGCTTCGAAACCTGGTTTTACAGTAACGATAATTCTTGCCATACCTGCCTGTAGGAAGCTTCTGAATAGAGGATCCATACTTTCGCTCAGGTAGAACTCCTGCCAGCTCTTACGGTTAGCCCAATAGTAAGGATAGAAGGTATAATCCATGATTTCCCATTCAAATGCCTGTTCCATAAACTTGGCAAGTGCGGTATATCTATCCAGATTATCACTCAGGTATACCTGGAAGTTATCCATTGTTGTTTTCTCATCAGCACCATTTGTTAATTCCTGACCTAATGTAGACAGATAATCCTGTAATAAATAGGCGATACAATTGTGCTTTAATACATCATGCTCCATATAACGGTAGAAAGTATCCTGTCTTTCTTTAAGCTGTGCTTCTTTTTCTTTCTGCTCAGCATCCAATCTTGCCTGATCTTCCTGGAATTTTGTATAAGCTGCTTCATAGGCTTTAATAATTTCATTGAAGCTTTCTGTTTTCCAGTTATTGATAAATGCATCACTCAATTCACAATTTACCACTACTTTGATAGTATAACTTCTAACATTGTGTCCCTTTACCTGGAAAGATATATTACCTGTTATATTGAAACCAGATGATCCATCATCAAAATTAAGATCTCCACCACGTTCAGAACGGCCTATCATATCTCCTTTTAAGTTGGAGAACATTACTTCAGAATAACGTGATCCTGACCATCCGCCCCCTCTGTTTCTTGTTGATCTGCAGGCGAAGCTTGCATTTTTTCCGGCATAGTTGTCCGGAATGGTAAATTGTGTATGATCAACTCCAAAATCGTCATCTGTCTGAGGAACGCTGGAAGCAGTATGAATAACTTGTTTGGTTGCTTCCGGGAAAGCTTCTAAATTCACTCCATACTCTTGAGCCCAATGTTGGATCTGTACAATAGTTGCAGATTTTGGATCTTGCATTAACCAAGGTTCTGGTGCTTTTCTCGGATCTACAGGAGCTTTAAGAACCTGAGCTTTAGCAACAGTAAGAGCCAAACGGTGTAATCTTGAAGGCTCAGGAACCATAAACTCAAACATAGTACGTTTACCATAGTTGTAGATCTGGTTCTTCATTTTCTTGTCAATCCATCTGTAAACTCCTGTAATGTGTTTAGGTTGAGCAGCTTCAGCGTTGTCGGTATTAGTTACTTTTCCTCTGTTATCATATTCATGAACATTGGTTTCTGTATACTCTTTGATGATTTTCTGTACCCTTTCTTCCGAAATTTTAGTCAGAACTCTTTCCATTGCTCTTTCCGTAATTTCCTGAGATTTCATCATGGCCTGTCTTGTGCTGTCATGCTGAGCTGTGTTATTGGCATAGTCTGCTCCGATTTCAAACTTCATGGCACTGTCATTTCCATAGCTGAATCTTGTGTAGGCGGAAATACTTTGCTGCTTCTCAATTTCTTTGGCAACTTCGGTCTGCATATCAGTTCTTGAAGTCTTTGAGGTGTCTGACATTTTCTCTGTTTCCTGGGATTTAGATGTAGTATCCGTAATTTCTGAATATTCTCTGGAAACGGAAGACTTATGTCTCAATTCGCTTGCCATAACATTCTCAATATTGGAAACTTCTCCAGGAACATAAGCATGAACACTTTGTACTACTTTCATATAATCTGCAACCCCAAGTCTTTTTATCCCGAAGTTTTTACGTTTCTGGATCGTTACCGGTTCAGATGTTCCCGGGTTTTCGACGGCCGCACGCTTCAAGGTTAGCATTCCGGTAAGGTTTAGATCTTCTTTTGGGTATTGAATGGCAATATCTCCATAGGCCTGGCTTCCGTTATCAAAAATGATTTCTATTTTGAAACTGAAGCTGCTTCTGAACTTGTTTACCAAACATGCCGGTAAAGTAATTTTATTGTCTACCACAGGAATATTGCTGTAATTTTCTTCAAAAGTTCCGGCAGCATCTGTTGTGGCAGTGATCTTAGCGTTGGCAACACTCCACGAAACATCTTCAACCTCAAAAGAAAAATTAACAAATCCTCTGCTTCCGGATACATTGAAAGAACTGTGTGCATATAAACTATATGCCATTGGAGTTCTGGAAGTATTTTGAATAAGAGGAACTGAAGCTCCACCGATATTTGCATACTGCTGTTCCGGAAGAGGGCTGTTTTGCAGAGCGGTCTCCATGGAAGACGTAATATTGCTTTTTACAACCAGTAAGGCATCAGCATAGCTTTGGATTTCATCATCAAGAACAATGGTCTGAGCGCCAATTTTCAAAGTGTCATGTGAAAGGATCTGAAGGCCTTCTGTATCTTCTGCCAGAGAAACTAATCCCATTGTGGATTCACCGAAAAGCTCAACAAAAAGGTCAAAAGATTCCGGAGAAAGCTTTGCCTGCAAATCTTCTAGATTGATTTCATTTTTGTACGTAAATACGAAAGGAGCCACTTCATATTCCTTTAAACTGCTATAAAGACGTTCTTTTTCTTCTTCAGACATGTCCGGAGTGATTTTGCTGTCTACTTCAGCCAGCTTCTTGTCATAAAGTTCTAAACGCTCTTTGTTTTCTTCCATATATCTGGAATACTCATCCTGGTATGTCTGATGTCTGGATTTATGGAATTTTTTCTGAAGTTTTTCCAGTTCGGAATTCAGAGTGCTTAAAGATTCTTTTCTATGGATAGCTTTGCTGGCAACCAATGAAGCTCTGGCTTCAGATTCCAGTCTTTGAATAGTTTTTGCACCCAGAACCGGTTCAGATGCCTTATTAGCTGTTGTAGAAAATGAAAGGGTCTCAGTATCTTCTGAAAATAAGATGGCTGGTAGTATTATTTTTCCATCCATTGCTTTTTCCAATGGATTTTCTCCATTAATCTTGATAATTTCCTGATCGGTAAGATCCTGATTGCTGGCAAATCCAAGCTGGATAGCCATTAAAATGTGGCTGATTGATTCTTTAATGTAGAAATCTCCCTGGGTAACGATTTGATAGATATAGTTATTCCAAAGTAGGGAAAACGTTGCAATTCCTTCTGTGTTAAGCTGTCTATTGGTGTTAACAAGACTTTTGTAATATTCTGTAACAAAAGCCCAGTCATTGCTGTCTAGTGTCACCTTTTTAGAAAGCTTTCTTCCGACTACTAGAAGGTCTTTAAATGCTCCTTCCTCAATTTTCTTTTCGCTTTCAAATCCAACATTGTTAAATTCACCGGCAGCTCTTTTCATTGCTGAAAACTTCAGTGTTTTGGCTGGTCTTCCTACGACTGCTGTATCAAAAACACCCGTTACTCCCTTGGGTCTGTGGATAAATCCCAGGTTTTTGTCTTTGGTTTCTGTTAATTGTGGGTTTCTCAGACTTACAAATCTGAAAAGTGATTGTGATGCATTATTAGTTGTATTCATAGTATCTGTGTCTTTATAATTGATAATTCCTTCTCCTACTAAGGATTTTGCGACGGTAAATGCTGATTTCTTATCTGTTGACATTTTGTTTATTTTTTTGTGTATTCAAGAGTTAGAGTAAATGAATTAATAAGAGAATAATTATAATCTGGAACATTTAATAGTTCAATTATAGCTCGTTCTCTTTCGATGGTGATGTAAGCTTTTGTACGCCACTGATTTCCGGCAAATGCTGCCTTTACATCATCCCATTCTGTAAACATTTCATTGGAAATAATGGTTTCAAGATCTGGGAATTCAGTTTTCAAATCAATTTCACCTGTTCTTGGAATCTGATCCAGATACAGGGTTTTCTTGTAAACAGGTTTACCATTGATCCAGTTTCCGCCTGTTAGTTCCTCTTTGGTACTGTAAGAATGTTGCTTATCTGCATACTGTTTCTGGATATAATCATTTTTCTCAGCATTGTCCCCAAAATAAGTTTTAGAGCTTAATCCCCTAGGATTTGCTGCTTCATGCTCTATAAGTACAGGTTCATCCAAGTTCGGACTTGCAAAAATTCCTTTTACTCCTCCTCCGTTTGTCTGTCTTAAAGCTGCACCTACGTCACTCAACATCAAACGAGAGCCATGACCATATGCGAAAACACCACTTTCTTTACTTACAGAAACACTAGAGGCATTGGTTCCATCTAAGTTACCGGAAGACATCATAGCAGCTTCAGGAAATAAGCCGAGAATATTTTTTACGCCATCAATTTCGTTCGTTCTATAAATAATTCTTTCTTCCGGATCTTCGTCTGTAAACTGTATATTGCCTGTCATAGGAGCTCCGGTCTCCGTTCCTGTTAATGGAATGAAATCGGTAAAATCTGATAAGTTTTTATATCCAAATACATTACCGGCATTCATAACAGCTACTTTTGTATAAGTATTGTCGGCCAAAGGAGTTCTCTTTGCAGAAACCACGGCATCAAAATCTAACGTTCTGGCGGCAAAGTCTCCACCAATTAAAGGCGTAACAAAATCATGACGTCTTGCTACCGGATTTGATTCAATAACCAATTTATTGAATGTTGAGCCTCCCAATGGGGCATTACAGCCAATAACAACATTGTTGTCACCCCAAACACCCATGGCATGAGTGGTAGAAGCAGCATTATACCCAATAAATGTATTGGAACCCCACGCCCCTGAAGTAGTAACTTTTCCGTAATTCTGACCGGCATAAGCTCCGATAAATGTATTTTGAACCCCATGAGTAAGCCAGTATCCTGCTCCAACACCCAGAGTGGTATTGTACTTGCCATCAATATTTTTAACCCCTGCTTCATCTCCAACATAGGTACACCCGAGAGCCAATGTGGAGTTTTTACCGGCTTCGGTTCCCACCATTACATTATAGCTTCCGGTCGTTAAAAGCGAACCGCTATTGACGCCAACAAGAGTATTCCAATCTCCGGTTGTTAAATTTGCACCTGCAAAACCTCCTATAGCAATATCACTTAGCCCGGTTGTTAGCTTTGGCAGAGTATTGTATCCGATTCCGATTCCATATGTTCCGGTATGATCTGTATTCATATTTCCGAACCATAAAGAGTAAGTTGTAGGACTGAAATTTATTTCACCTGCTCTGCCTTCGCCCGGTTGGAAAATAATAGGTTTGGTTGTTCCGTTGCCTCTGTCAATTACATTTTGTAAATTATCATTCCCGCTAAAAGTTGGTTTATCAGAAAGATCATTATAACTGCCTGTTACAGCTACTTTTTTCAGAGTGACTTTTTCCTGTCCTTCCTGAGATAAGGTCACACTTCCATCTGAATTGGTAGTCGGGGTGATACTGAATTCCGAAAGATTGATATGAAAGGCTGATCCATCATTCTGGGTAATGGTAATGATGTTTTGAGAGGCATCATATGCTGCATTCTCAATACTGATATCACGGGTTGCCAAACTGCTTAAGTCTACTGATTTACTTTGCTGCACTCCATTCTCTCCCGTATAAAATACCGTTAAGATATTTCCATTCAGCTGTGGAGCCTGAATAGCTGTTTGAGTTTCGATTTTATTTTTCCAAAGCTCAACATTTTGTGGGCTTAGATTGGAAGCATCTGAATCTGCTTTTTGAGACAGATCATAGTCTAACTTATCTGCTGGAATTTTTTCATCTTTGTGCCAATAAGAGTTTTGCCATTCCCAGAATTCTTCTTGCACCGGAATGTCTCCGTTTTCGAAATACTTTTTTAATTCTTCTTTTGTTTTCATTTTTTGTTTTGATTGATAAGTTTAAACAATGGCTTTTTTGAGAAAGTATTGCTGGAATTACATCATTATTCTGTGAACCTATCCAGAATAGTTGCTGTTGCCGGAATACCTGCTTCGGTAATATCCAATCCCACGGGTTTTGCAACGGTCTGAAGAGAGGAAATAGCAAATGCATTTTTTCCTACAAACTTTACCGAATTGGGAATGTCTAAAAATGTTATAGGACTTCCTGATAATTGAAATGCTCCGTCTTCAATAGTTTCAATGCCATTCTCCAATACAAGTTTTGATACACTGGCAACCCCACTTGCGAAAGCATATGATTCTACGATCTTACAAGATCCGGGAATGGTCAAAGTCCCTTTCAGATATTGTGCATTGAATGCCCTTGTTCTTATTCTTTCCAGAGATTTTGGAAATACAATTTTTGATATACGTTTGATGGGCATTGAAAAGGAAAAACCTCCAATGATTTTGACTCCTTCGGGAAAAACTATTGTAGATTCTGTACCGGTAATCTCTGTATTATCTGTGGGAGAGTAAGAGAAATCGTCGTAAATTATTAAATCCAATGAGGAGTTGTTTAGCCTTTCACTCTTATGCCAATAGGCATCCTGCCATTCCCAAAAATCTTCTTGCTTTGGGATATCTCCATTCTCGAAATAGAGTTTCAATTCTTCTTTTGTTTTCATTTGTTTAAAATTTAATTGATAAGTTGTCCTCCGGTTACTGTAACTTCAGGATCAAAAGAATACATGTGATACTTTGTGTTTTCTCCTAATATTACTTCTGTCAGTTTGTTGCCTGAAAATGCTCCCGACTCAATATTGAGAACACTGTTGGGGATTTGTATCGCCATAAGAAGGTTGTTTCCGAATGCATACTCTCTGATTTCTGTAACACCATCAGGTAGGGTTACGGAAGTAAGTTTATTAGAGCTGAATAAGGATTTTTCAATAATTTTAAGATTCTGGGAAATGATAAGGTCTGTAAGTTCATTGCCCGCAAATGCACCATAGCCAATCACGGATAGATTTTCAGGAAGCCGGAGGGAGGTTATTTTGTTGCCCGCAAATGCCAGGTTCTGAATTTCAGTGACACTGTCAGGGATGGTAATGGAAGTAATTTGTGAACCTGAAAAAGCGTTCTCACCAATACTTATAATTCCTTCTGGTATTTGTATCTCTGTTATTATGGCGCCCATTGTAAAATAATTAGGGATTCTTAAAGCTCCGGATGGTATGATTACTTTTCTTTTTAAAAAAAAGCCCATTGAAGCATTTTTATCTTTATCCATGTCAGCATAAATGATATTGTATGTACCATTTTCAAGTCCCGAGACTTTTCTCATGTCGATTTTCTCGTCTTTATGCCAATAAGAGTTTTGCCATTCCCAGAATTCTTCTTGCACTGGAATGTCTCCGTTTTCGAAATATTTTTTTAATTCTTCTTTTGTTTTCATAAAACGATGTGTGATTTGTTGGTTAATAAATTGATTGTTATATTCTGTTTTTAGTGAAACAGACTCCGCTTTTATACTATATTTTCAGACATAGTTCTGGCTGTCCAGCATTTTGTGAATGGTGAATTCAAAGATGTTGAGAATGTTTAATGAGATTGCTGTGCGCGTATTAATGAGAATTAAAAGTAGTGCTGGACAGCGTCAGAACTTGTCGTGTTTTATTTTATTTAAAAAGTATCTTCTTCAAGTATACCTTCTTCAAAATCTTCTCTGAAGAAGTTTTCAATAGTGTTGAGATAGTTTTCATAATCTATCTCAGCATTTTCGATATCGCTCCATTCTATGGTATAGAGATCTTCATCGAAGAGTATATCTGTTTTATGATCTGGTGTTTCCATGTTTTGTGTTCTAATGTGTTGGTTATATTTTGAACATATTTCAGGCTGTTCAGCATAAGTGGATGTTGAATTCAAAGGCTTTTTAAAAGTTTTTATGGATTGTTATTTTGTGTCTTTCTGATACTTCAAAGGTAGTGGGGCGAAACGACAAAACTTGACGTGTTTAAAAAATATTTTCTAATTTTTAAATATAATCTTCAAAGCTTATATTGGGTCATTATAAGGTTCAAAGCTTATATTTTGTTTTTGATGAGTTTTTGAACAATCTGATTCAAAGTTTCTCTGTTGTCATCAATATAACTCAGCCCGGCCTGTATCAGATTTTCAATATTAGACCTTCTTACGTTATCCATTGCAGGAGAAGCGTTTTTCAGTGAAGGATTCAGACGGTAATAGTTTTTCTGATTTCTCAAACCAAGGGTCTGAAACATCTGTTCCAGCTGATAATCTACTGTTTCTGCATTGGCAGACATTAAAATATCAATAATCGGGCTTACCCAGCCAATTTTTCCTGATTTTTGAAGCCTTTTAAAAGAATAAGGTCTGGCTTCAATTCCTGTTCCGATAGAAACAATAATCATATCATTTACACCCGGTTGGTTGGCTTTCTGATGGTTTTTTAAAACCTCTGCAAAAGGAATTTTTCTTGCTTCTGCATAAGCACAAAGGGCAGGATTATTGGCAAACATCCCTCCATCAATCAGGCTGAAGATCTGTCCATACATAGATTTGATCTGCACCGGACTAAAATAGGTAGGAGCAGCCGAAGTCGCCCTACAGATATCTTTTACATAGAAGTTATCTGTGCTGAGGTTGGCTTTCCATGAGTTGAAAAGCTTTGCCCTTCTGTTCTCAATATCATAACTTGTTATTAAACATGGTTTTATTAATTCTTTTAGTTCTAAATTTCCAAAAAAGTCATTTAAATTCCTTTCAAGTGATTCCTGTGGAATTTTTTCATTCAATAATCCGAATGGATTAACCAGTTTTTCCCAAAAGGAAACCTGGAAGATATCGCCGCCCTTTTCCGCATATAATTCTAGTCCTTTCTGAATAGAATATTTTGCTTTTCGGGTTTCGTCGGGACATAGAATAATAGAAGCAATCAGACCTCCGGTACTGCTGCCTGCCACCAGATCAAAATAATCTCCAAGCTTTGCTGTGGGTTTATCATAATACTGGAGCTGTTCTTCTATGTAGCGCAGAATAATACAGGTGATGATTCCTCGTATTCCGCCCCCGTCCAAAGAAAGAATGGTTGTCTTTTTCATGTTATTTTTTTCATTTTTTTAAGAAACATTTAGCAGCTTTAGACAAGTAAAACCAATAGATTTCCGAAAAATATCTATTGGTTTCAGCTTATTATAAGGATTGCTTTTTTGGTGTTTTCTTATAAGCAAATATAGACGGAGGAAGCGACAGAACTTGTCGTATTATAAATAATTTTAAATGATTTTATCAAAAAAGAGGACTTTAAACCAGAGAGTTATGATGCCTGTGTTTTTTAAATTTTAAATCAATAAGAATTAAAAAACAACATAATTCTGCTTATCTCTAGGCATCTTCAAGAGCGTTCTCCAGCTGGTTTTTACAGGACCTTTTTTAGAGGGAATATTCTTTTTTTCGAAATGGGGAAGATCCTTGAAGGTTTTCCAGTTTCCACCCCAGTCCCAGCCATGGCGGGCAAAGATTTTCACACACTCATACCAATCAGCAACTTTATCATTATCCCAGTCTTTTGCCGTATCCCAGCTTGCCGTTTTTCCGCCAATTATCAGGCAGATATCTACGGCCAGACCATAATTGTGGATGCTTTGTCCTGCCTTAGCATTGGTCACTTTTTTTCCTGAGGTAATTCTTCCGATCGCATAAAGCTTTTCCTGCTCTTCAAAAGATCTTAATCCCTGAGTGATTCGTATCTTGGCTTTTCCGGTAAGTGCTTCATCACATTCTTGTATAATCTGCTTTACTTCATCTCTTACCATTGGGTGAAGCTTCTGAATTCGTTCTAAGGTTACTTTGTCCATATTTCTTATTTTGTTATAGGACAAAGGTATAGCGCGGAAGCGACGGAACTTGACGTGTTTTATTTAAATTTCTATAACATTTTACCTGAAGTAAAAAAGATTACAGTCATCTTTTAAGTATAAAAAAAATAAGAAAAAATTGTTTTTAAATTTTTAAAAATCAAATAGAATTAGTAAATATGGTGCATAAAAAACACAATTTCAAATGCATACCATCTTACCCTTTTTACTTGCTATGGTAGCGGCTATTGTATTACTCAATATGTGGGCTGCCAGATTAAAAATTGCTTATCCTATTTTACTTGTTGTATTTGGGCTTTTTGTTTCTTTTATACCCGGTTTGCCGGTTGTAAAGATCAATCCGGATCTTATATTTTTTATTTTTTTACCTCCTTTATTATTTGAAGCAGCATGGTCTATTTCTTTTAAAGAGATGAAAAGATGGTGGCGTATTATCGGGAGTTTTGCTTTTCTGGTTGTTTTTTTTACAGCATTGGCGGTAGCTGTAACAGCTAATTATTTTATTCCGGGATTTACTATTGCTTTAGGATTTCTGCTAGGTGGAATAGTATCTCCTCCTGATGCGGTAAGTACAGGTGCCATTATGAAATTTGTAAAAATACCAACTACTACATCCGCTATTCTGGAAGGAGAAAGCTTGCTGAATGATGCGTCCTCATTGATTATATTCCGTTTTGCTTTGATTGCTGTAGGAACCGGACAATTTGTATGGCAGGAAGCTTCCTTAGACTTTTTATGGATGATTATAGGAGGAGCGGGAATTGGTTTGCTGCTGGCCTGGATTTTTGTTCAGGCTCATAAACGTCTTCCTACAGAACCTTCATCTGATATTGCACTCACACTTATTGAACCTTATCTCATGTATTGGGTGGCCGAGCAGTTTCACTGTTCCGGAGTTTTAGCAGTTGTCTGTGGAGGTCTCTATATGTCAGCTAAAAGGATGATATTTTTAAACAGCAGCAGTCGTATAAGAGGATATAGTGTGTGGGAAAGTTTTGTATTTATCCTGAATGGTATTGTATTCTTAATTATAGGACTGGAGCTTCCCGAAATCGTGGGTGGATTACGGTCAGAAGGAATTCCTTTGAAAATTGCTATCCAATATGGCGTTTTGATAACAGCCATTCTGATTGCTGCCAGAATAATAAGTGCATACGCTGCAATGCTGGCCACTTTGATTTTTCGGCCAAGTGTGGCACCGCGGGCATCTTCTGCAAAAAGGCGGTTTCTGATGCCTCTTATGCTTGGATGGACAGGTATGAGAGGAGTTGTTTCATTAGCTGCTGCATTGGCAATTCCTATCACTCTTGAAAACGGACTTCCATTCCCCAACAGAAACCTTATCCTGTTTATTACTTTTGTTGTGATCTTGCTTACATTACTGGTACAGGGCCTTACACTGCCGTATATTATCAAATATGGGCATGTGTTTGATGACTTTACTGATGAAGAAAAAGATAAACAGGTCAGGGAAGAAATAAAACATAAGCTGAAGCAGCACATCTATCATTTTCTTAAAAGTAAGCATGAAAACGAACTGAACAGTCATGCCGGATTAGAACGGATGCTGAAACACTGGGAAGAAAAAATAGAGGTCAATGATACCGAATGGATGAATGAAAAAACAAAAGATATCTTTTTTGAGATGCTGGAAAGCCAGAGACAGTTTCTTGCAGAACTCAATAAAGATGTTTCTATTGATGAAAGTATTATTCGTCATCAGCTTTATCAGATTGATCTTGAAGAAGAGCGGTTAAAAATGATTTAATCTGTACGATGGTTATTGAATAATAATGTTTTTGAAAACAAAATTAAAGCACTAATACGACAAAACATGTCGTATTTAAAAATTTTATCCATTTGTTTTTCAGGTTGTTAAATATGATGTTAATTATAGTGTAAAAGATTATTTTATTCTTTAAAAGCTCTAATTTTGTATAGATATTTACTATACAATTGTCATGTACGCTCTGGTAGACTGTAACAATTTTTTTGTTTCCTGTGAAAGGACTTTAGATCCTGATCTTGAGGGCAAACCCGTTGTGGTTCTTTCCAACAACGACGGGTGTGTTGTATCCAGAAGTAAAGAAGCAAAAGATCTGGGAATTCCTATGGCAGCTCCGGCATTCAAATACAAGGAGCTTTTTCAAAAACATGATGTGAAAAGTTTTTCTGCAAAATTTGAATTGTATAATTATAAAAGCCAGCAGGTGATCAATATTGCCAAGTCCTATGTTCTTGATTATGAAGTCTACAGTATTGATGAGCTTTTTCTTGATTTAACAGGATTTAAATATATCGATATGTATGAATATTGTTCTAAAATCAAAAAAGAAATTGATGAGAAAGAAAATATTCCTGTAAGTATCGGAATTGCTCCCACTAAGACTTTATGCAAAGTTGCGAACAGAATCGTAAAAGAATTTCCGGATAATTTTAATGGAGTTTATATTATGGATACTCCTGAAAAAATTGAAAAGGCACTGAAGTGGCTTAATATCGGAGACGTGTGGGGAATCGGAAGAAGGCTGGCCGTCAAAATGAATGACTGTGGTGTTCATAAAGCCTGGGATCTTCTTCAGAAACCTGAAATATGGGTCCGGAAGATTATGGGAATTCATGGAGTAAGGATGATCAATGAACTGAAGGGAATTCGTCAGCTGGAACTGGACGCTCCTTCTCCTAAAAAATCTATTGCTGTTACCCGAAGCTTTATGCAGATGCTTACGAAAAAAGAAGAAGTAAGAGAAAGGGTAGAAACTTTTGGAATGTACTGTTCAGAAAGACTAAGAAAGCAGAATACCTGTTGTAAAATGATTACTGTTTTTGTACAGACCAACCGCTTTAGGAAAGATCTTCCTGAATACAGAAATGCAATGACCCGGATTCTTTCCAATCCTACGAATTCATCAATCTTATTAGGAAGAGTGGTGAATGAACTTTTTGAAGCCATTTACAGAGACGGGTTTCATTATAAAAGAGCAGGAGTGATAGTGAACGATTTTGTCCCCGAAGATCAGAGACAAATCAGTCTTTTTGAAGAAGATATACAAAACCAGCATCTTCCCGTGATGAAAGCTATGGATGCTATGAATAGAAAATATGGGAAGGATAAAGTCCGTCTTGGAAGCATGAGTGGTGAAAACACCTTTGGACGTGCAAAACTGTCTCCGGAATATGAAGCTTTCCTGAAAAAAAATACACTGCCGGAAGCCAACTTCAGGTTTCATTAAAGCTATTCCTGGTTCAAAAATTCTGTTTATTTTAGCCATTCTTACTGAATGAAAAATAAAACAACTGAAACCAATAATTCATTAAAGCAATTATCCCGGGAAAATTTTTTTGGATATGAGTTTGTTGATTATTGGGATGGAGATACTACAGCTTTAGGATTGCAAAAAGGAAATATCGTTGTCTATATTTCAACATATCACTATTCTAAAAGCAATCATTATGACATCATTATTGAAGAACTCGGGACAGGTAAAATATTGAAATCCGGAGAAAAAATATCCTATAACGAACTTATTCATGACCTTCAGTCTTTTTTCTAATGACACCTCACAATAATATTTTTCTTTAAAAAGTAGAAATTATTTAAAAATTTCTCATAAAACAGAGTGATGGTTTTATTTTAAATAGTAAAATTCCGTATTTTGATAATGTGAAATAAGTGTTTACTTGTCTTGTTTTCAGTGTTTTATGTGTTTGTGGTTTAAAAGCGGCTATTGTAGGTGATGTGCTTTTACATTTATCTTTGGCCGAGAATTGTACACGTTTTAAAACCACAAATTAAATGAAGAATCTAAGTATTTGGATGAAGGGAATACTGATTTCCTTGTGCTTTACCATAAGTCATTCAAAAGCACAAGTTGGTATTAATACCTCAAACCCTCAAACCGCTTTTCATGTGGATGGGGCAAAAGATAATCCCCTATCCGGAGTTCCTTCCAACACACAGGCTGCTAATGATGTTGTCATAACTTCTACAGGAGAAATAGGAATTGGAACATTATCTCCTGCTGTTAAGATAGATACACGGTCTGCAGCTAACACAGATAATTCAATCGGAATAGGAGAGACCAGCCAGCCAGCTTCATCAGCAGGTGGAGGCGCTGTAAGATATAATCCGCTGAATGGCGGAAAAATGCAGTACTCAGATGGCATTGTATGGCAGGATCTTATTTCTTCTCCCACCAAAGCTGTCGTGGTAGCCAATCTTCAGGCAGCGAATTTTGCCGTTAAAATTCCTTATCAGGTTTCTACAGGCATTGCCGGATGGACAGAAATTTCTGATCCTACAGCAAACTTTACTCCCGGAACAGGTGTTTTTACAGCGCCAAGAACCGGAGTATATCTTGTTTCTTTTACCTATGATTTTGTGAGAATCCCTATAGTCTCAGGCTATTTTTCGGAAACGAGATATGTAGTGAACGGAAACAGTACTGTTAAAAAATGCGTGAAATCTTTCTCCAATATTTCAAAACAGGCACAGGTTGCAGGTTCTTGTGTGGCCGGAGTTCAACTGAATAAAGGCGATACACTTCAGCCCTATATCTACCAGTCTGTTTATAATGGTAATCTAAGCCTTAGAACAGATCTAACTTCTGCAAGCAATGATTATGGCTTTGTAAATCTTTCTATTTTAGAACAATAACACACTTGATATGAGAAAAAAATTAATACTGGCTTTATTTATTGGTTACGGCATGTGGATGCAGGCTCAGGTAGGAATCAATATGTCTGCCCCGGAAGGAACGGTACACATAGATGGACAGAAAAACACAAACGCTTCAATACCTTCCAGTTATTATGATGATGTAGTTATTACTCCCACCGGAAATGTAGGAGCAGGAACAAAATCCCCAAAAACAAGACTGGACCTTAGATCAAATGAACGTTTAAATGCAATAGGAATTGGAGGAACTTCACAGTCTGCTTCTGCCGCTAAGGCCGGAGCGCTGAGGTATAACTCAGGAACACAGGATCTGAGCTATTCTAACGGAACCTCATGGATCACACTGGCCCATAAAACGTCCAATGATTTTGTAGATGCAGAAAACTCTTCGGTACAAAGCTTTGCTGACGGAGTGCAGGCTCCTGTTACCAACTGGACTAAAAAGACGGATGTGAATGGCAGCTTTAATGCCGGTACAGGAGCCTTTACCGCCTCAAAAACAGGAGTGTATATTGTATCCTTTACCTTTTCCTTAACATCCGGAAGTATTGCAAATGATTCAAGGTATGAGACTTTGATTCAGACCAATTCAACATCTTCCACCACCAATAAAGTGTTCAAATGTGTAGGAAGTTACCCCGGAACCAATAGCATTGGAAACCGTGTTGCGGGAAACTGTTCAGGAATTTTTAACCTGAACCAGGGGGACAATATTACGGTAAGCCTGAATCAGAAACTGGGAAGTTCAAAAACTTTGGATACTGATGCTACACTTACTTCTTTAAGTATTTTCGGATTATAAAAAGACAGATGATGAAAAAAAATTGTTTACTGATTGTAATGACTTTAAGCTTCCACTGTGTATTTTCACAGGTTGGAATCAATACTCCAAATCCACAGGGTATTCTGCATATTGATGGACAAAAAGATAATCCTGTTTCAGGATCGACATTTACTCCGGCTCAGCAGAGTAATGATATTCTTGTGAGCAGCGCCGGAAAAATAGGAGCGGGAACGCTCATCCCGGTCGCGAAAGTTGACGCCAGGAATTCCGGAAATGGAGCCATTGGCTTTGGAACTTCTTCACTCACTGCACCTGCAGCCGATGAAGGAGCCGTACGTTATAACAGCGGAGTGGAATATTCTAATGGAAATGAATGGCTTCCTTTGCTCACAGCACAGCCCACAAATAATAAAGTAATCGTTATTGCAGCCAAAACCAACAATAATGTAAAGCTGGCAACTCCGTCTATTCCAACAATAACTGCAGGTTTACAAAACAGGGCAAGTAATTATCTTGTAGACTGGAGTAAAACTTTTGAAAGTAATTCCGGTACCAATTTCAATGCTGCTACTGGTATCTTTACCGCGCCCCGCAACGGAATTTATGTAGCTTCTTTCACAACAGATCTTGCCCCATTAGCAATTAATTATACTACGGATCCTTTAAATCCTATTCAGATAGAAGCGATCTGGCAGCTTTATGATAATACAACGGGATTAGCCGTCACCAATATTGTAAATACGGTAAAATGTGTCAATACCATGTCCTCAAACAGTGTAGGAAATATTGATGCAGGAAGTAACTGTACCGCCTCATTTTACATGACAGCAGGGCAGAGACTGATGCCTTACATCTGGTTTAATTTAAATAATTCAATCGTTGCCAATTTTTCATTAAATAATACCGGCGGCTATAATAATCTTACAATAGCGGAACAGTAATCAGGAGATTTCATCCAGTGTTTTGATAAACGCAGACGGATGCAGCCCTGTGATCTTCTTAAATTCAAGAGAAAAAGCGCTGTGAGAAGAATAACCCGTGATTTCAGAAAGGTGATTAATCTTGTACTTTCTGTACTGCGGTTCATTTTTTAATTGATTGACAATATAATTGATCCTCAGATGATTGATATATTGATTGAAATTAAATTTCTTATGTTTTTTGATAACTGCTGATAGATATTTTGTATTGATATTCAGTGTGTTTGCAAGATTATAACGAGAAATGTTCTTGTTGTTAAACTCAAGACTTTCCTCAAATATTTTTAGTCCGTGTAATATGTTTTCCTCTACTTCAGGCGAAATTTTTATTTCTGTCGGAGTAGGGGAGTTTTTTGTCTGAATATCCTCAGATACTTCCTGGGGATCTTCTTCATAAACAACTGGAGAAATACCTTCTTTGTAAATTTTGGCAACAGCTTCTTTATGCTTTTTACGAAGACGGATAGTATTGAAAATAACAGCTCCTAAAATAATCACCAAAGAAAGGCAGGCTATGATAAGCCCTTTTGAAGTAGAGTGGCTTTCATTGAGCTGCTGATGAAAATTTTCTTCTTTTTTGGATAATGTGTTATTGACGGCCATTGCTTTGTTGTAAGCGATGCTGTCTTTTAATTTAAGATTTTCAATTTTATATTTCTCCGTGTTGGAATCGTCGTGAAGCAAAGCATATGCTTCTTCAAGATTTTTAGTAATCTCAATCTTTTTTTCATTGAAACCATACTGATCTGCAATTGCCAGAGATTTCTTATAATAAAGCACCGCACTGTCCGGCTTATTTTGTCCTGAAAACAAAAATCCGATATCATTAAGGATGTTTGCCCGGAGATAATAATTGTTTTCCCCCACCAAAGAAAGCGCCTGTCCGAAATAATATTTTGCTTCCTTAAATTTTTTTACTTCAGATAAATTATACCCCATATTGGTATAAGCGGAGATCAAAAGTTCATTTCGTCTGGTTACATTTTTAAGCTTCTGAAATTCCTGAATGGCACTTTTAGAGTAATACTCTTTCTCTTTATATTGATTCCTATTAAGAAGGATCAAAAAAGAATTAAAGATCATCCCTTTCAGCTCATGTCCTTCTTCCGTATTATTGTGTTTTACTTCAGAGAGGGCATTTTGGAGGCTTGTAGAAGATTCTTTGAGCAGCCCAAGCTTTGCATATTGAGTTCCCTGCATTCTGTATGCAAGTGCTTTCCCAATATTATAATTGCTTTTGGTAGATATTTTAAGGGCCTTATCTGCAAAATCAAGACTTTTCTCAGCATCAGATTGTAAATAGCTGTTGAAGGATTTCAAATAATAGGCTTTTGCAAGAAATTCAGGGAGATTTTTTTTCTGTGCTGAATCTATAATCCTATTCAAAACGATTTCCGAACTGTCCGGATTCTTGGATGAAAGAGTACGGGCATATTTGTACTGTCCCTCAAAATCAAATGCCTGAGGGAATGCAGAAATCGAAATAATAAGGAAGAAAAAGAGAATAATTTTTTTCTTCATTGTGTTTTTGTGTTTTATTTTTTTTGGTATTTCCAGTTACGGCTTTTACCCTCCGCTATCCACTCCAAAGACTGTTCCAATCTTTTATTCCGGGTTGCTTCGGTTTTTGCTTCTGTTACCCACGCAATATATTCTTTTCTGAAGGATGGTGAAGCCTTTTCAAAAATATCAGAGGCTTTTGAATGAGCATGTAATGCAGACTGAAAATAATCAGGAACTTCCATTTCTGTTTTGGAGGGCGGGGCTTTCTTCATAGTAACACCCATATCCGTAAGTTCCATGGCTTCTTTAATTGCTTTTTTCAGCTGAGGTTTGGAAGGAAGATCTTCAATTCCTGTTACTTTTCCTAAGCTGAACATTGAGCTTCTTTCAGCTGTTGTTTCTATCTCCTTTAGTGTTTTCATCTCCTGATGCAGCCAGAATCCGAGACTGCAGTATTGCTTGAAAGCGGTAATGGAACAAAGAATTTTACCTTTATACATGAACGTAGGAAACTTCCATTTGATCGCTTCTTCTGCATCGGGGCAGACTTCGTGAATCGTTTCACGGAGATAATGTAAGATAGGTTTTGCAAAATCCGGAGATTTTTCAATGTATTCATCAACTTTTACGCTGTGTTTATCCATAGTGTTTATTGGAATAATTGTACAATTTCGTTCACAAAGAATTTTACCTGATCAGGTCTTCCTCTGTCATTTTTAGGGTTGTTGGAGTAGCTCCCGGTTTTTACAATAACGATATTGTGCTCCGGAACCATAATAATATACTGTCCCTGTAATCCCAGGAAATAATAATGTTTGATGGGGTTGTCATGATTGATCCACAGTCCCATTCCATAAATACCTTCAGACTTTTCAGTCGGAGTTCTCATCTGTTCAATGAAGTCAGCGTTAAGAATCTGCTGATCCCCGGCTTTTCCATCATTCAGAAAGAGCTGTCCCAGCTTAGCAAAATCTCTTGCATTGGAATGAATGCAGCAATACGTTTTTTCCATACCATAATCGTCTGTACTCCATTTCGCATTCTGTTCCATTCCCAAAGGAATCCAGAATTTTTCTGATAAATAGCTCGCTAATGGTTGGTTCAGAGCTTTCCGGAGGGCAAAACCAAGAAGTTGGGTAGAACCGCTTTGATATTCGAATCTTGTTCCCGGTTCTTCTTTAAATTTTCTTGAGAATACAGCTTTTACAAGGCTTTTTCCATAATAAGCTTTGGCATTGGGAAGAAACGGATTATTGTAATTTTCATCCCAGTACAGCCCGGATTCCATTTGAGCGAGGTTTTTAAGGGTAACCTCATTTCCGAATGGTTTATTTTTAAATTCCGGATAGAAATCAGAGAACTTTTCATCAATAGTAGGAATAATACCTTCTTCCAACGCTTTTCCCAACAACATGACAGTCACTGCTTTTGCCATCGAAAAAGAATTGGTTTGTGAAAGCTGATTATAACCATCCCAATATTGCTCATGAAGAATTTTTCCATTCCGTATTACAACAAAAGCAGCGGTTTTGGAGTGTTTTAAATTTTCAACTAAATGTTTAGGTAAATCTTTTTTGTTGTAATCCGGATCTTCTTCCCAGAGTTCAGGTTCTTCTGTAGCAATAGGATTGCTCGGGAAAAGATTTCCGTCATCAATATATGCACTTGATTTTCCTTTAAGATAAGTTTTTGAAATACCACTAAATAAATAATCATATCCCAGAAAATAAGCCGCTGCAGCACCAGCTACCGCTCCACCTATCATATACTTTAGTATTCTCATTTTTTCACGAATGGGTCTCTAACAAATTTAGAATAATTTGGCTATAAAAATTAAAATGAATCATCAAATAAGTTATTTTTGTTCTTATTGATGAAAACTATGACCAGAAAACTTATTGTATTGGGGTACTTCCTATTTTCAATCATGGGAATGGCTCAGATTTATAAACCGATAGATACCGCAGATTATATACAGAGGAAAGCATTTTTAATGAGTTTTGAAGGAAATAATGAAGCGACTGTGAAGAAATTAAAATCGCAGTATTCCGGTAAAACAGGCTCTGAATTATCCAAAATCTATAAAGAATTCGGAACAGACTTTCAAAAGCAGGTGAAGAATAAGGATTTTATCTTTAAATCGGAATTTGAAACCAGCATACAGTCTATGATTCAACGTCTTAAAAAGAATAATCCTAAAATTCCTCAGGACCTGAAAATTCTGATCGCAAAAGATAATACTCCCAATGCTTACTGTCTTGCTGACGGAACTTTTGTTATCAATATGGGGCTTTACAGCTGGCTTAATAATGAAGAGCAAATTGCAGCTGTGATCTCCCATGAACTGGGTCATAAAATAGAAGAACATTCCCTGAAAACCTTTTTAAAAATTATCGAACAGGATAAATTGGATAAAGTATTGGTTGAGAATATAAAATCAACTACCACCAGCCGAACTCAGAGCCAGAATCAGAAAGCTTTCGATATCTTTAAAAATACAGTGTATAAAAAAGGGGTGGAAAAAAGACAAAGCGAAATGCAGGCGGATTCTTTGGGTTATGTTATTTTTAAAAACAGTGATTTTAAGAAGTCTGAATTTGTAAATGCACTTCAAAGACTGCAGGATTTCGATACGATCTCACCAAGAGAGCTGAAAATAGAAACGTATAAAAAACTTTTTAATCTTCCAAAGCAGGCCTTTAATGAAAAATGGATGAAGAAGGAAGATTTTTCCCTGTACAATTATAATTTCTACAAAGAAAAGCTGAACAAGGATTCCCTCGCATCGCACCCTGAAGTGTCCAGAAGAATTGAGATGCTTAAAAAAACATTTGCTGAACTTAAAAGTTCAATTGCTCCGGAAAAACCTTCAGATCTGTTTGTAACATTAAAGAAAACAGCAAGAATGGAAATTTTGCCCAACTATTTCCACTCAGAAGATTATGGGCAGGGAATTTATGCTGCCATGCAGTTTCTGCAGGATGAAGAGGAAGAAAAATATTATAAAAGCTGGCTGGGAAGATGTTTTTCCAAGATATATGAAGCGAGAAAAAGCTATAATCTGAACCGGTATCTGGATAGGATAGAACCTAAAAATCAAAGTGAAAGCTATCAGCAGTTCCTGAACTTTATGTGGAACTTAAGTTTGGATGAAATTAAAAATATTGCAGACTTTTACCAGACCAATGAAAAGATAGTGAAAGCAAACTGATCTTGATATAAGTATTGGAGATATCAATAGGAATGGACTTTAGCCTGTTTTTTAAATAATAAAAATTCCACTGGCTTTAGCCAAAACTTAAAAATAAGAACCCTGATGACTCATCAGGGTTCTTATTTTATACTAGTAATTTAATTTCTCCAAACGGATCTTATTGAATTTTTCTTTTTCGTTATACTCCCGAAGAAGGATATACCCCTCTTTTCCTACATAGGGTGTTACTGCATAATTGTCTTTTTCGGAAATAGGAATGATCTCCTGTTTGAATTTTCCGTCAATAATGGTATTGATGAATAAATTCCATCTTTTCTGCTTTGTTACTTCATCTTTCTGATAGTCGCGGTAGAAAAATACCACGTCTTTTCCACCGTTGAGGTATTGTGAAAAGAGATAATCACTGTTTACCCATTTAGATTTTTCTTTTTCAAAGACCTGTACATTTTTTACTTTGAAATCTTTATCTGTGTATATGTAAACAAGGTCTGTTGTTTTGGGAGCATTATATTGTCCGGCAGGTTTATATTTTTCGGATAAAATACCTACACTTCCATCGTTCATGAAGTACATGTCTTTGGTCTGAAGCATGTAACCACTTTCTACCATACCATTTCTATTGAGTTTTGGAAGGAAAGCTGAGATATTCGGCTCATAATTGATTGTTTTGGTATCTGCAGTAAAGTTTTTTTTGTCTACCAGCATTCTTGCAAATCCTACTGACTCAGAATCATCATAGTTTCTTCCCAGCAGAACTACTTTATCATCGAAATTTTTATCATTATCAATCTTTCTGTAATTGGAGTAGAAGGATTCAATATTGTCTATGGTATCATCAGATAATCCGGTTACCGGCTTGTTGGATGTTTCTTTTCCGGTTTTCATATCAAGAACCAGGAGACTGAATGATTTCTGCTTTTCATTCACTTTCTTCATGATGCAGTACATATAATTTTCATCTCTTTCCAGAACAGATAAAGTAGAATAAATTTTCTTACTTCCGTCAGTATTGTATTTATATCTCCAAACCTCCTTTTTGTTTTCATCAAATCTCATGAGGCTGTTGTTATTTTCATACTTTCCGTAATCTTTATACTCCACGGCAAAGTAGCCGCCTTCTTTCAGCTCACCTACGGCAGAAACATAGTTGTACCCTTTATCTTTTTTCTCATCACGGTTTTCCTTACGCTGTTCTTTCCAGCTCTTCGGTTCGTTGATTTCTTTGAAAGTACCGTTTTCCAGATAGTCATAATAGATTTTTCTGGTAATAGAATTTGTTTTAGGGTCAATCACCATAGAAACAGGAGTAAATACTTCTCGGCTTTTTACCAGAGAATAATCCATCATTGAGGGCTTTAAGATAATCTGCCCTTTAAAATCAACATATCCTAAATAAGAGGCAGCAGTGATATCACCTTCAAATTCTTTATTGGCAACAGGGTTGAGGTTTTTATCTAATATCACATACTCAAACTTTTTGGTCTTATCACCGGATTTTCCGTAAGAATATAGAGAAACGTAACCGTAAAGATTGTCTTTATCATCGAATAAAGCATTCATTCCCACGTGATCCCCAGCGGTAAGTGTTGTCAGATCCTGGGTTTGGGAAAATGCAAATGTCTGGATCAGTCCAAACACTATGAGTGTTATTTTTTTCATGGTTAAAATTTGAGGGATAAAAGTAATAAATTAACCCATATGTTGATAAAAATAAAAAAGCCCTGAGAACAGGGCTTTTTTTATTATAATTGAGAAAGTAAATTTCTGAAGTTCGTTTTTTCATCAATGATTCGTCTCAAATCTGAAACAGGAACTCTTTCCTGCTGCATAGTATCTCTGTCTCTTATGGTTACTGTATGATCAGTAAGAGAGTCGTGGTCAATAGTAATACAGTATGGAGTACCGATAGCATCCTGTCTTCTGTAACGCTTTCCGATGGCATCTTTTTCTTCGTAGAACAGATTGAAATCATATTTCAGATCATTGAAGATATTTTCTGCATACTCTGCTAAACCGTCTTTCTTCATCAAAGGAAGGATGGCTGCTTTAATTGGTGCCAATGCCGGAGGTAAAGATAAAACTGTTCTTTCTGAACCATCTTCCAATACTTCATCTTTTAAGCAGTGAGAGAATATAGAAAGGAATAATCTGTCTAAACCTACTGAAGTTTCCACTACATAAGGAACATAGTTTTCGTTTCTTTCAGGATCAAAGAACTGAAGCTTTCTTCCTGAGAATGTTTCATGTGCCTTTAAGTCGAAATCTGTTCTTGAGTGAATACCTTCCAGTTCTTTAAACCCGAATGGGAAGTTAAATTCAATATCAGCAGCAGCATTCGCATAGTGAGCCAATTTCTCATGATCATGGAATCTGTAATTATCATTTCCTAGACCTAGAGCCAAGTGCCAGTTCAGACGTTTCTGCTTCCACTTCTCATAGAACTCAAGTTCTGTTCCCGGAGCAACGAAGAACTGCATTTCCATCTGTTCGAATTCACGCATTCTGAAGATAAACTGTCTTGCAACAATCTCGTTTCTGAATGCCTTACCAATCTGTGCAATACCGAAAGGAAGTTTATGACGTGAAGTTTTTTGTACGTTTAAGAAGTTAACGAAAATACCCTGAGCCGTTTCCGGTCTAAGGTAAAGATCCATTGCACTGTCTGCAGAAGCTCCCAGCTTTGTTCCGAACATCAGGTTGAACTGTCTTACTTCTGTCCAGTTTTTAGAACCGGTATCAGGATCTGCAATTTCAAGCTCTTCAATTAAAGATTTTACATCAGCAAGATCTTCATTTTCCAGAGATTTCGCCAGTCTTGAAAGAATAGCTTCTCTCTTTGCTCTGTATTCCAGAATTTTTGGATTCGTGGCAACAAACTGATCTTTATCAAAAGCATCCCCGAATCTTTTCGCCGCTTTTTCAATTTCTTTGTTCTCTTTGTCTTCAATTTTAGCGCAGTAGTCTTCCACCAAAACGTCTGCTCTGAAACGTTTCTTAGAATCTTTATTATCAATCAATGGATCGTTGAAAGCGTCTACGTGGCCTGATGCTTTCCATGTGGTTGGGTGCATCAAAATCGCCGAGTCAATACCCACAATATTCTCGTTAAGCTGTACCATAGCTTTCCACCAGTATTGTTTGATATTATTTTTTAGTTCGGCCCCGTTCTGTCCATAATCATACACAGCGGATAAACCATCATAGATCTCACTCGATGGGAAAATAAAACCATATTCTTTAGCGTGAGAAATCACTTTCTTGAAAACATCTTCTTGCTTTGCCATAATTTTTACATCTGATGTGCAAAAATAATGTTTTTTATTGGGAAAATATTAATACCTGTAAGATCCTACATTAGAGATTGTCATTAAGAAGCATCCTCCCACGCCAATGATAAATAAAACACCAGCCAAAATAAACAGTAATATCTTTGCTATTCTGTATTTTTTTAAGGGCACGAAAAGAATTGTAGCAACCGTTATTATAACAGCGATCACGATCAATTTTACAAAAAAACCAAAATAATCTGTCATTTTTTTAAATTAAGGTAAAACCTTTTACTAATATAAACCTTTTATTTGAAGTTTGATAAGGGAGCCGGGAACCTGCTTTTGCTACTCGCTTTTTCTGGTTTTAGGCGGCGGCGAAGCCGCCGCCTAAAACCAGAAAAGAGCTCAAACATACCGCTCAATCAGGGCTAAATCGGTCGAAAATTTCTACTTTTGCACCATGTTAGAAATTCTTTATCGAGACGAGCATATTATTGCCATCAACAAACCCAGCGGATTATTGGTTCATAAATCTTTCTATGCGGGAGAAGCAGATACTTATGCTATTCAGGAGTTGAAGAAACAGATTGGACAAAAAGTGTATCCTGTACACCGGTTAGACCGAAAAACGTCAGGTGTTCTGTTGTTTACTTTAGATAAAGATACTCTTAGAATCATGAGCGAACAGTTTGCATCACGCGAAGTGGAGAAGAAATATCTGGCAATTCTTCGGGGTTGGGCAAAAGAAGAAGAAACAATTGATTATGATTTAGTTAATGAAAATGAAGTCACACAAAATGCCGTTACATACTATCGCCGTCTGCAGACTTCAGAAATAGATTTGCCTTTTTTAAAACATCAGACTTCGAGATATTGTTTGGTAGAAGCAATTCCTGAAACAGGAAGATTTCATCAGTTGAGAAAACATTTTAAACATATTCTTCATCCTATTTTAGGTTGCAGAAAACATGGCTGCAATAAACAAAATAAGTTGTGGCTTCAAACATTTGAGATCAACAAAATGACGCTTCACGCCCATCAACTGATTTTTAATCATCCTGTTTCTAACGAAAGAATTACAGTAAATGCAACTATAGATGAAGAGTTCAAAAGAATAGGGGATATTCTGAACTTTGATCTGAGTTCCTATTCTTAAGTTATTTGTGAATATTTTTTAACGCAATGTTCACTAAGAGTGTATTTAAATGGATACTTTTCGACCGCTGAGGCACTTCGTTCAGCAAAAGCTAATAGCGCATACTTCGCTTAGTGAAACACCTTTGCGAACCGAAATGTTTTCAGGATAGTCGAAGTATTTTGCGATCATAGCGTTAAAATATCTTACTCATTTTGAGAGTACACAGATTGTTTTCCGGCTTATAGATCTTATATATCAAACATTTTGATAAAATATCATAGGTTAACCGAACATTAATTTTAAAATGAGTATTTTTGTAAAACTTTTTTTCAATGTACAAATCGCTCATTCGTCCAATTCTTTTTAAATTTGATCCTGAAGATGTTCATCACTTTACATTTTCAATGCTTAAGAATTTGGGATTTCTTACCAAACTATTTTTCCCAAAACCTATTGAAGACAAACGTCTGGAAAGAGAAGTTTTCGGATTAAAATTCAAAAATCCTGTTGGATTGGCAGCTGGTTTTGATAAAAATGCAGTGTTGTTCAACGAATTGGGAGACTTAGGGTTTGGATTTGTAGAAATTGGAACGGTAACACCAAGGGCACAGGCCGGAAATCCAAGAAAAAGATTATTCCGTTTGATAGAAGATGGAGGAATCATCAACAGGATGGGGTTCAATAACGATGGTCTTGAAGCAGCGATTGAAAAACTGAAATCCAACAAAGGAAAAGTAATTATCGGGGGAAACATCGGAAAAAATACAGATACAAGCCCGGAAAACTATACTCAGGATTATCTGGACTGTTTTGAAGGTCTTCATCCTCATGTAGACTACTTTGTACTCAACGTAAGCTGTCCGAATGTAGGAAGCCACGCCAAACTTGAAGATGTAGAATATCTGAGAGAGCTGATCACAGAAGTGAAGAAAATAAACCTGTCAAAATCTGTACAGAAACCCATCTTACTTAAAATTGCTCCGGATCTTAATAACAATCAATTAGACGAAATCATTGAACTGATTGCGGAAACAAAGATTGATGGTATTGTAGTTTCCAATACATCAGTGAACAGGGAAGGTTTGAAAACCTCTCCGGAAGTTTTAGAACAGATAGGAAATGGAGGATTAAGCGGAAAACCTATCCGTGAAAGAAGTACAAAAATGATCAAGTACCTTTCTGATAAAAGTAACAGAGCATTCCCAATCATTGGAGTAGGTGGAATACATTCTGCAAAAGATGCTATGGAGAAGCTGGATGCAGGAGCTACACTGGTTCAGCTGTATACAGGCTTTATTTATGAAGGCCCGGAACTGATCAACGAAATCAATCAGGAGCTTTTGAAAAGAGCAAGCCGATTACCAAGATAAAAATAGAAAGAGAGTTTAGATAACTCTCTTTTTTATTTTGACTTTATGACTGATGCATTTTCTAAATCTATGGTAAGAGTATAAGCAGGCGCTGTATCAGATTTACCTATTTTATATTGTATCGTTTTTCTGTCCTTGGACTTAGTTTTGGTAACGTTATAAATATTATCCAGACAACTTTCTATCAGAAATTTCTCATAATTTTTATAATTCCAGTCTTTTGTGAAGTAAAGAACCCGGTATCCTTTTTCGCCTTCGCTGGCACCACATCTTCCACATGCATTAAGATTCGAAGAATGTTCGAAATACAGCAATACCCGGTTCCTGTTTTCTCCCGATGTATAGGAAATCAGTTCATTTCCTCCATATTGATTGATAAAGTCGAATGTATTGATTTTTTTATTATTAGGTAAGATTAGATAGTTGTTGTAGCGGTAAATCATATCATTACTGGTAAAAAGTCTGGCAGGATAAGTTTTTTTATCCAGATAAATATTTCCCTGAATTGTATTTTCTTTAGTTTCGTCCTGATTAAAGCTAATATATTCTTTGGGAGTCAGTAACTGTGCTATTTCATTTGTTTTTTCTACCGTTTGTGGTGACGTGATCTTTTCTTTAAATATTTTGGAATTTATTTTTTGCTGAGCACCAAAGTTATATAATGAGAGTTTACCATAATCATAAACCCCCGTTAGCGGAATTTTCTTCTGATACTTATCGTAATAATACCATCCGTCTACAAAATACTGGTAGAGACTGCAATCTGCAATTCCTGCGAAATGAAGCTGCATAGTAATGGGAACTCCTGCAATTTCTCCTTTGAAAATCTGTGAAGAATCGGTTACTTTCTTTAATTCAACTTTTTGGCAGAGAAAAAATGAGAGGGTTAAAGAAAATAATAAAATAAATATTTTTTTCATGGCGGGTAGTCACTAGTTTTTTAGAGGAAGAAATGGGTGATGGTGTAGATAATAAGCCCGACCAGGCCGCCAACCAGTGTTCCGTTGACCCGGATAAACTGTAGGTCTTTTCCCACTTCCAGTTCCAATTTTTCACTAAGCTCTTTTCCCTGCCAGTTTCCAACAGTTGTACTGATGAGGTTCCCGAATTGGTGGGTGTTTTTCAGAATATATTTATAGGCCGTTACCCGAACCCAATGGTCAATTTTGTTCTGAAGGTTTTCATCTGTCTTTAAATTCTGTGCAAATTCATTCAGGTTTTTAGAAAGATAGTTTTTCAATGCAGAATGCTCTTCCTGAAGCTCTTTCATCAGTGTTTTTTTGATAGAAACCCAGATGTCATTGGAATACTCATCCAGTTTATCATTTTTCAGGAGTCCGTTTTTGATGGTTTTAAATTCTTCATCCCATTTCGGATCCTCTTTCAGATCAACGGAGAATTCATGAATTTTCTGTGTAATCAATCCTCTTACTTCATGCTGAGGATCTTCTTCTATTTCTTTAAAAAAATCAGAAAGTCCGTCGGTAATTTTATCCGCAATTTTATTATCTACAAAAGATGGAATGAATGAATAACTGCCTTTTTTTACACGTTCCTGGATCATTTCATCATTTTCAATGATATATTCTTTGATTTGTTTTGAAAGATTGGTGATGATTCTCTGATGATCATTTTTTTCCAGAATATACCCTATCCCGTTTCCAACTACTTTATTAAGTTTGATATCGTCTGTCATCTCAGACACCTTTTTGCTGATAAACTGGCTTACTGTGGAGTTATCCAGTTTATTGAGAATATCAAGAACAATATCTGAAAGATTTCTAATCAAAATTTCCTGACTTTTTTCCTTTGCCAGCCATTCTCCGACAAAATTGGAAACTTTAAGCTTTTGGATGTAAGGACGTATATTCTGAGGAGAAAGAAAGTTCCCCACTACAAAACTCCCAAGGTTGTCTCCAAGTCTTTGTTTACTGTTTTCAATCAGATTGGTATGAGGGATCGGAAGCCCGAGCGGATGGCGGAATAATGCGGTTACAGCAAACCAGTCAGCAAGAGCTCCTACCATAGCAGCTTCAGCAAAGGCCCGCACATAACCGATCCAATGAGAGTTATTAGACTTCTGTAAAATAGTGGTAACAATGAAAATAACAGCCATCAGAACGAATAATCCTGTAGCAAATGCTTTATATTTTCTCAGTTGTTTTCTTTTTGCTTCGTCATTCATATTCTCAAATTTACTAAATTTGGTTATGAAACCGTTTAATCTTGATAAAAGCTTTTAAACCTCAAAACTTTTGGGGTTAAAGAATGAAATTTACGATGAAATTTTTAGTTTCAATCACCTTATTATTTTTTCTGCAGTCTTGTACGCAGAAATATGAACCTATTAAAACCTCTTCTATGGAAAATACAGAAGCAAAAAACAATCCATACTATTCCAGAACTGATACTGCAAAACTTAATATTTCCAACGAAGAATGGAAAAAAATCCTTGCGCCGGATTTATATGCAATTGCCAGGGAAGCAGCAACAGAAAGAGCTTTTACAGGAAAATATAACGAATTTGATGAGATAGGAGAATATTATTGTGCCGTTTGTGGAAATCACCTGTTCCGTTCTACATCAAAATTTTCCAGCAGCTGCGGCTGGCCAAGTTTTTTTGAAGCTGATAAAGAAGGAGTCTATTATATAAGAGATCAGTCTTATGGAATGGATCGGGTAGAAGTGCTTTGTAAAAGATGCGATTCCCATCTGGGACACGTTTTCGATGACGGTCCAAAACCTACAGGATTAAGATACTGTATGAATTCCGTAAGCCTTGAGTTTGTAGCTGATTCTAAGAAGTAAACATGAAATGAAAGAACCGGAGTTGTTTGAGGAACGTAAACTTGTATGGCTGGCGCTTTCTGATTTATATCTGGATACAGAACTTCAGGAATGGCAATTTCAGTATATGACCGGAATTTTTCTTAAAAGTCCTTTTAGTTTTGAAAAGATTAAAAAGATAGATCAATATGAAATTTTTCCCGTTCTTTTTTCTAATCTGCTGAATCCGGCTGGCGAATGGGCTGGCTTTGAAGAAAAAAGATTAGTTAAAAATATTATGAACTGGATGGAATCCCGAAGTGAGCTGGATATTCTTGCTATCAAATGTATTTATCCAATATATGAACAGGTAAATAGAGATTATTGGAAAAGACTTGAAGAAATCTATCATCAGATAGGTTTCTGACTTTCCAATGGAAGGAAACCTTGAGTGTTTATGAGCCTTGATGTATTTCGAATTCTCAAAAATAAGTGCTTTAATTCACAGAATCAGGACGTTAAAGTTTCTTAAATAGCGTTAAACTTTTTAGAGTTATAACCCCTTGGTAATTATGTTTTTATAATTTTGCCCCACTAATTTGGATTTATATAGTATTGAATGAAAGGATTTTATAGCGTATTAGGCCTTGTTTACATGGTGACGACTTCATTCTACATTTCCCCAAGACTAGCGGCGAAAAGTGAGAATGTAAAAACAACGAAAACTGAAAAAGTAGCTGAAACGAAATCTGAGAAGAGCACAACAGCCGTATCTTCATCAGAAGCATTATACCAATCTATTGCATTTGACCCTGAACACGAATTGAATTATGAAGTGTTCTCAAAAGCATTGACGGGTTATGAAAATTTAAAAAAAGCAGGATTGCTTACCCAAGACTCGCATTTATTGACTATCTGCGATTTTTCTATGTCTTCTAACACAAAAAGACTTTGGATCATTGACCTGGAAGACAAGAAAGTTCTGTTCAACTCTTTAGTGGCACACGGAAAAAATACAGGCGAAGAATTTGCGACGAATTTTTCTAACAGGGAAAGTTCGCTGCAGAGCAGCATGGGATTTTATATTACGGATGCAACCTATCAGGGGGACAACGGATATTCTCTGAAGTTATTGGGAATGGATAAGGGCTTTAATGATGCTGCATACAGAAGAGCAATTGTAATGCATGGTGCGGATTATGTAAGTGATGCATTTGCGGCAATGCACAAAAGAATCGGAAGAAGCTGGGGATGCCCTGCCGTCCCAAGAGAGCTGACACAATCTATAATCAATACGATTAAAGGAAAAAACTGTCTGTTCATCTATTATCCTGATCAGAATTATCTTTCTTCCTCAGAATGGTTGAAAGCGTAAAGATAAAAAGAGCAGTCAGATTTGGCTGCTCTTTTTCTTTTAAAATAGTCCTGCAATTCGAAAATAAGAATTAAATTTATATAAGCCTTTTAGCCTTAAAGTATAACAGAATGATGAATGGACAGCATGAAAATCATAAAAATATAAGTGTAGCTCTGGAAACATTGACAGGATTCATTCCAGCCATAAGACTGATTAATAATCCTGATGGCTCATGTACTTTTGAGAAAGGTAAAATGCCCACCGTTAAACATATCAATGCATCGGTTTTCTGGATGAGTAATGAAACTGAAGAATGGGAAAAAAATGATCATCCAGCGCCCAGAAGGCAATATGTTATTACCATCAAAGGGAATATAAGATTTAAAGTAACAGATGGTACTACATTTATTATTAAACCAGGAATCATCCTTTTAGCTGAAGATCTTAAAGGTGCCGGACACAGCTGGGATATGGTGAAAGGTAAGAAATGGGAGAGACTTTATATCCCGATTTTAGAGAATGAAGGTGACTTTTTCATTCCTGATGATGATTTTATATAACAGTTAAAGATAAGTTAGAATAAAAAATCCCTGTATGATTTCATACAGGGATTCTCAATTATTTTAATTCAAATTAGCTGAATTTCTTGAAAATTAAAGTCGCATTATGCCCTCCGAATCCAAAAGCATTACTTAAAGCATAGGTAATATCTTTTTCTTTTGCTTCTCCAAAGACAATATTGATATCTTGTGGGATATTCTGATCTATACTGTGAAGATTGATCGTTGGCGGAATAATTCCGTTTTGAATCGCTTTAATAGAAATTATGGCTTCTACAGCTCCCGCAGCTCCCAACAGGTGGCCTGTCATGGATTTCGTTGCACTGATATCAAGATTTTTACTTCCTTTAAATAATTTATTAATTCCATTGAGCTCAACCAGATCTCCAAGCGGAGTAGAAGTGGCATGAGGATTAATATAATCAATATCATCTACAGTGATCTTTGCTTCGTTAAGAGCCAGCTGCATTGCTTTGATTGCTCCAACACCGTCGGGATGAGGTGCCGTCATATGATAAGCATCCGCTGTCATGGCTGCACCTACCAGTTCTGCATATATTTTTGCCCCTCTTGCTTTGGCGTGTTCATATTCTTCAAGAATCAATGTTCCTGAGCCTTCACCCATCACGAAACCGTCTCTGTCTGCATCGTAAGGACGGCTGGCTGTTGCAAAATCATCATTTCTTGTAGACATAGCTTTCATAATGGAAAATCCACCGATAGAAGCCGGAGAAATGGCAGCCTCAGAACCACCGCTTACGATCACCTTCGCTTTTCCAAGACGGATATAGTTGAAGGCGTCCATCAAAGCTGTATTTCCGGTTGCACATGCTGAAACTGTTGTATAATTAATTCCCTGAAGACCATATTTCATGGAAATCATTCCCGATGCCATATTGGCAATGAATTTCGGGACAAAGAAAGGATTGAATCTTGGTGTTCCGTCACCAGCTGCAAAGTTCATGACCTCGCTTTCAAAAGTCCACATTCCGCCTTGTCCTGTTCCCCAGATAACACCCACATCAAATGGATCCATGTTTTCCAGTTCAAGTCCGGAATCTTTTAAAGCTTCCGCGGTAGAATACATTGCATATTGTGAAAATAAATCACTTCTTTTGATTTCGTTGTGTGTTAAATGGAGTTTTGGATCAAAATTTTTAACCTCACATGCGAAATGTACTTTAAATTTTTCTGTGTCAAAATGGGTGATTGTATTTGCTCCACTCACTCCGTTGATACTGTTTTGCCAAAATTCTTCGACATTGTTTCCCAAAGGCGTCACCGCGCCAAGACCTGTAATGACAACTCTTTTCATACTTAGTTATTGATTTTGAATAAATTCGAGGTTCCTCTTGCGATTAATCGTGTTTTGTCTGCATTCCATATTTCGCATTGAGCGTTTACGAATTGCTTACCTCTTTTAATGATTTTAGTTTCAGCTACAATATTATCATTTTCTTTTGCAGTTGAAAAATAATCTATGACATTATTTATAGTGGTAATGAAAGAATTTTCATTTAAAGAAAACATGGTGGCGCCAATGATATCATCTATAATTGCTGCGGTAACTCCACCGTGAAGATTTCCTATAGGGTTCAGCCACTCCGGTCTTACTGTATATTGAAATTCCAGTTGGCCTTCTTCAACAGAAAGAACAATAGGGTTGAGCCATTTCATAAAAGGAGATGGTGACTGATCAAATTCTTTTCCGATGAATTGCTGTAATTGTGCTAATCTATCCATACTTTCAATTTTTATTTCTCTAAAATCATGGTTACTCCCTGTCCACGTGCGGCACAAATGGATATAAAACCTTTTCCACTGCCTTTTTCATCAAGTAATTTTGCAAGGGTTGCAATAATTCTTCCGCCTGTTGCTGCAAAAGGATGGGCTGCGGCAAGGCTTCCTCCCTTTACATTCAGCTTACTTCTGTCAATCTTACCAAGTGCCTTTTCCAATCCGAATTTTTTGGCAAGCTCTTCATTTTCCCAGATTTTTATGGTAGCTAAAACCTGCGCGGCAAATGCTTCATGGATTTCATAGTAATCGAAATCTGAGAGGTTCATACCTGCTTTTTTCAGCATTCTTTCTGCAGCAAAAACGGGTGCCAGAAGTAAATCCTGTTTATTTTCAACATATTCTATTCCTGCCAGTTCTGAAAAAGTAATATATGCTAAAACAGGAAGGTTGTTGGCTTTTGCCCATTCTTCACTGGCCAGTAAAACTGCCGAAGCACCATCGGTAAATGGCGTTGAATTTCCCGCTGTTAAAGTTCCGTTTTGCTTATCAAAAGCAGGTTTTAGCTGTGATAATTTTTCAATACTGCTGTCACGGCGCATATTATTATCTTTATCTAATCCGAAGGCAGGCGTAATCATATCATCAAAGAATCCTTCGTCATAGGCTTTTGCCATATTCTGATGACTTTTTAAAGCCAGTTCGTCCTGTTCTTCTCTCGATATTTTGTAGTATTTAGCAGTAATTTCTGTATGTTCTCCCATTACCAGACCTGTTTTGGGCTCCTGTCCTTTGTAAGGAATAGGCATCCAGTCTTTCAGTTTCGGGCTTAAAAGCTGCTTTATTTTTCCAAATGCTGATTTTTCTTTATTGGCTTTTAAGAGTGCTTTTCTTAATCTGGGAGAAGATTCAAACGGGATGTTGCTCATAGCTTCCACTCCGCATGCAATACCACATTCTATCTGGCCTAGCGCAATTTTATTTCCTATATAAATAGCTGATTCAATGCCCGTGTCACATGCCTGTTGAAGATCACATGCAGGAGTTGCCGGATCAAGAGTAGTATTCATCACGGTTTCTCTGATGAGGTTGCTTTCGGAAATATGCTTAATCACTGCACCGCCGGCAACTTCTCCAAGTCTTTTTCCTTTAAGGTGATAACGATCTATCAATCCGTTCAGAGAAGCGAGCAGCAGATCCTGGTTTCCCTGTTCCGAATAAGCTGTATTCATTCTGGCGAAAGGAATTCTGTTGTATCCTACAATTGCCACTTTTTTTGTTTCCATATTTGTATAATTTATGATGGAAGAATATTGAGTTCATGATCAATCATGTAGATGATTTTATCCAAAGCATGATTTAGAAAACTTTGATCACCCATTGTTTTTGAGAGCAGAATCCCACCTTCAATAAGCATGATGAATAGGGACGCATATTGCTCAGCATTTACTTTTTTATCAATTTCACCCTTCTGTTGTCCCTCCAGAATAGCGGCTGATATTTTGGCCATCCACTGTTCAAAAGATTTTTTAACCTGGTTTTTTAAAGCAGGGAAAGAGTCATCAGCTTCTGTTGCCGCATTCATGATGGGACAGCCTCCGTTTGAGAAAACAAACTTCCAGTTTTTCCGGTAAAAATCTACAAAAGCATGAAGCTTATCCAGGGATTTAGGATATTCATCACTAAAAGAGCGGCTGAGGGTTTTGCCCAGCAATCCGGCATTGTATTTATAGACTTCAATGGCTACTTCATCTTTATTTTCAAAATTTCCGTAAATACTTCCTTTCGTTAATCCGGTTGCCTGAGTAATGTCGGACAGCGATGTGGAAATATAACCCTTTGTATTAAAAAGAGTTGCTGTTTTCTCGATGATATGCTGTTTTGTTTTTTCGGCCTTCGACATTATAAATGGTTAAATACTATACAAATATACAAAAATATACCGCTCGGTATATTTTATTTTAAAATTTACGGATACAGATCTTGTGTGTCTTTAAGTTTTGACTAAAGCCAATAGAATTGTTTTAAAATAAAAAACGGGCTAAAGCCCGTTCCTATTGATGTTGAAATTCATATTTTTATTGCTCCAGAGTAGCATTCAATGTAATTTCAAAGTTGAATGCTGCACTTACAGGGCAACCTTCTTCAGCAATCTTAGCAAATTTCTGGAATTCTTCTTCTGAGATTCCCGGAACTTTAGCAGTTAAAGTCAGTTCAGATTTTGTAATCTTTCCAATATTTGGATCAAGAGTAATAACAGAAGTTGTTTTTAGCTCTTCAGGATTGTACCCTGCCTGTGAAAGCTCTGCATCTAATTTCATGGTGAAACATCCAGCATGAGCTGCTGCCAGTAATTCTTCAGGGTTTGTCCCTACACCATCCGCAAAACGGCTGTTGAAAGAATATTGAGTCTGGTTTAAAGTCATACTTTGAGTAGTTAAGTGTCCTTTTCCTTCTTTGATGGTACCGTTCCAAACGGCTGTTGCGTTACGTCTCATAATGTTTTGTTTTTGTATTTAATGTTGTTTGATTTTGATATTACAAAGGTATGTCGGTGATAGGGAGTATTCAATAGATAAAAAGACTTAAATATTGTACTTTTTTCCCGATGAGTAATTTTTTTTAAAATTGGAAGGAGTATTGCCTGTTTTATTGGTAAAAAGGCGGTTGAAATAGGCCGGATCTTCATATCCAAGATCGTAGGCGATTTCTTTAACAGGTTTATCGGTGTAGAATAGTAACCTTTTTGCTTCTAATAAAATTCTGTTGATGATGAACTGATTGGGAGAATCCAGATTTAAATTTTTAAATTTATGGGTTAAGGTCTTTGGGGCAATGTGAAGCAGGTCTGCATAATCTGCTACATTATGTTTTTCTCTGAAATGTATTTCCAGATGTCTGCTGAAGTCTCTGAAAATATCAAGTTCACTGCCTGGTATTCTGAGTGTTTCATTATCTAAATTCTGTTTTTTCCATTTTCGGGTAGCCCGGATGATAATCTGTTTTACATAGGTTCTGATCATTTCCTCAGCAGACGAATCTTTCCATTCAAGTTCATCCTGAATATTCTGAAACAGATCTTTTATAAGTGTCGCTTCGGAAGGATCAAGCTCTACGAAAGGAATCTCAAATACATTATGGAAGAGAAGTCCATCGCACGCTACTTCCTTATCATGAATCTGAATACAATAAAAATCACGGTTGTAGAAAAGCAGAATAGATTCATCTTTTCCTTTTTGTATGCTTAGATGTTGGTTCGTCAAAAAAAACAGTGAAGGTTTCTTTGTTTTGTAATGATTAAAATCTACCGTAAGTTCGTATCCTGAGGGAATAAAAAATACTTTGATATCAGTTCTGAAATGGTTTCCGTTGAAATTTTCCAGATTTTCTTCTGAAAATATTTCCAGTCCGAGTCTTTTATAGTGATCTTCAAAAATAAGCTGTTGCGGCATACTTTAACTTTAGTTTAAAGATACAAAAAAGCATGATTTGAGCTGTATTAAATTAATGATACCCAAATTTCTGATGTAAGCCATATGGAATTGGAATAAAATAAATCGGAAATATGTTTTTACATTGATATTATTTTATCATTTTTACAAAGATTTGTATTACGGTCTATATTATTAACCTTTTTTCAAAACTGCCTGCATGAGCGAATTAGAAAATATTCTGAGAGAAATAACTCCACTATCTCCTGAGGACAGTTTTCTTGTGTTTGACAGGATTAAAGCATCATTTGATTTTCCATACCATTATCATCCGGAAATTGAAATCAACTTTATCTACAAAGGAAAAGGATACCGGAGAATGGTTGGAGATCACACCGGAGAAATAGGAAACATTGAGCTGGTTTTAGTAGGACCCAATTTACCACATTGCTGGGCCAATTACAGATGCAAAAACAGGAAAACCCACGAAATCACAATACAATTTAACCAGGATTTCTTTCAACAATCACTGATGGAGAAAAATATTCTGAAACCCATCAACAATCTGATGAAAGATTCCATCAGAGGAATTCTTTTTTCTACGGAAACGGCTGAGAAACTAAAAGATTCGTTTCTCAATCTGTCAAAGATGAACAGCTTTGAATCATTCATAGAAATTATGAAAATTCTGAATGAACTGGCAGTTGCAGAAAACAAAACGCTCTTGTCATCGTATAGTATTGAGCTTGAAACTTTTGCAGATAATGATAAAATGAAGGTCGTTCATGATTTTGTACATAAGAATTTTGAAAATAAAATAACTCTGGACAATGCAGCCTCATTGGTGAATATGAGTAATGTAACGTTCAACAGGTTTATTAAAAAAAGAACCGGAAAGACTTTCATTAATTATCTGAATGAAATAAGAATCAGCTATGCCGCACGGTGGCTGATGGAAAAGAATCTTACCGTTTTTGAAATCGCTTTTGAAGCGGGGTTTAATAATATTGCCAACTTCAATAAGGTATTTAAGTCAATAAAAAAGACAACTCCTACTGAATTTAAAGAACAATTCAAAGGGGTGAAAAAAATCGAATAATACTCATTTAAAATTCATTTTTTCTGTATCATCAGTTCAAAATAAAACACAAAACCGGGTAGTTATATCCGGTTTTATTTTGATAAAAAACTAAGATAAATCCTCTTTTTTTGATAGAAATTAATAAGGTGTATTTTGTTGATATATAAAGGTTTAATGGCTTTTAAATAAAATTGCTGAAAAAATAATATCGTTTTATGATAAAATAGTATTATATCAGACTGGTTACAAAATTTAGATTTGTGAATGTGAATTAAATCTTAACAAAACTTTAAATAATTTAATACATAAACGGCAATTTTTTGCTAAGAAAACAATAATTTTTTTTGTATTGAAAAATAAAGCAATGTAATTGATTCTCAATTAAATCTAACGAATCTATACCTTATGAGAAAAGCAGTTATACCTGTTCTGTTCGTTTTTTCACTTTCTGCGAATGCACAGGAGAAAAAATCGGCCGACACTACGAAGACAAACAGTATTGAGGAGGTCGTAGTCACCTCTTTGGGGATAAAAAGGCAGGCCCGCTCTTTGACGTATTCCAGTCAGCAGATTGGTGGAGATGAGCTTACAGAAGTGAAAACTCCCAATCTATTAAATTCAATCAATGGAAAAGTATCCAACGTACAGATCAACAGAACTAATGGTGTAGGAAGCTCGGTAAGGGTGATTATGAGAGGGAATAAGTCTGTCAACAATGCACAGCCATTATATGTAATTGATGGTATTCCTATTATCAATGGAACAGGAAAATCAGCGGATATCGGTCAGTATTCCAATATGCCGGATCCGGGAGATGTACTGAGTTCTATCAACCCTGATGATATTGAAAGCATCAACTTCCTGAAAGGAGCTTCGGCTTCTGCATTATACGGTTCAGCTGGAGGGAATGGTGCTATTTTGATTACGACTAAAAAAGGACGTGCAGGGAAAAGTTCAATTACTTACAGCTCCAGCCTTACAGTTGACAGAGCTTACAGCCTTCCAAAGCTGCAACATAGTTATTTATCTTATGATCCATCTGTATCTGGATCACAACCAGGACAGGCTGTAGACAGCTGGGGAGCAAAAGGATCCTCAAAGGACTATCTTAAAGATTTTCTGCAGACAGGAACGACATGGGTAAACAGCCTTTCTTTTCAGTCAGGAAATGAGAGATCAACAAGCTATTTCTCCATTGGTAATACAACGAACAAAGGAGTGGTTCCGATGTCTTATTTTGATCAGTACAATGTTTCTTTCAGGAATTCAAGTAAGTTTTTGGATGATAAACTGACATTAGACGCTAACTTTATTGGTTCATTACAGGAAAGTAAGAACAGACAGACTCCCGGAGCTTCTTTTTCTCCTTTGACGAGTTTGTACTGGTTACCGAGAGGAGTAGATTTTGATCAATATGGAGCTGATAATTATTCTTATTTAGATAAAACAAGATTTTTGCCGGCTCAGAACTGGTGGGAAGTAAATCCAGACGGAAGTTTCAAAGGAAATCCGGTAACGCAGAATCCTTACTGGATCTTAAACAGAAACCCTGTTACAGTTAGCAATAAAAATACATACGGAGCTCTATCATTGTCTTACCAGATCAATCCTTGGTTAACAGCGAGAGTAAGAGGAAACTATAGCTGGAATATTTCAGATAGCCAGCGTGATATTGCAGCCTTTTCAGCACCAAGTTTACTGGCTAATGGTACTAATGGTAGAATGCTTAAAAATACGTATGAAAATTCTTCTACTTACGGCGATGTTTTGTTAATAGGTAGTCCTAAAATAAGTGAGTCAATCTCTTTAGATTTTACAGTAGGAGGAAGTATCAATACAACAAGAAATAAAATAGGACAAATTGATAATGCTTATCTGGCAAATCCTAACCTTTTCACTTTGAATAACCTTCAGTGGAATGTAAACAGATCGCCAGGAGATGGGTATCATAATATCTATACGAACATGAAAAAACAGGTACAGTCCGTTTTTGCGAGTGCTTCCGTTGGATATAAAAATATGTTCTATGTAGATATGACCTTCAGAAACGACTGGGATTCTACTTTGGCATTAACAGGAAGAACAGGCTTTGACTACGAATCTGTAGGTGCTAACGCTATCCTATCTTCTATCTTTAAACTTCCGGAAGTGATTAATTTCTGGAAGGTAAGAGGGTCTTATGCAACTGTTGGTTTGGGATTACCTACCAATATTACTAATGCAATGGTTGAATATAGCAAAGGGTATGTATATGGAGTAGACGCAGGAACAATTGTGTATCCTAAAAGTTCTTTTGCTACAGGTGCTGGTTTTGAAGCATTGCTTCCAAAGCCAGAACTTAACAAAACTTTTGAAGCTGGGACAGAGTTAAGATTGTTGAATAACAAATTAAATTTTGATATTACTTATTATAACTCCAATACCAGTAACCAGTTGTTGGAAACTACAATTCCGTCCTATTTAGGAGGACTGGCACCTGGATCATATTATATCAATGCAGGGAAAATCCGAAATACAGGTTTTGAATCTTCATTATCGTATAAAATATTTGGTTCAGAGAAATTTGGATGGACAACTACATTGAATGCATCAGCTAATAAGAATAAGATTGTTGAATTATTTCCTACAAGTATAAATGTTTCTCAGGAGCTTACTTTCCCATTGACTGGTGGAGGTGATTATACAAAACTTAAACTGGGAGGATCTTTTGGAGACCTTTATGGAATCAAGTTTAAAAGAGATGATCAGGGACGTATTCTTGTGAATGAAAAAGGCGTTCCTTTAGCAGAGGGTATTCCTTCTTATCTAGGAAATCCTAACCCTAAATTTATTATGGGATTCAATAACTCATTTAATATTGGTAAATTGGGAATATCATTCCTTATTGATGGTAAATTTGGAGGTAAAGTTCTTTCTCTTACAGAAAAAGCGAATGATATATATGGGGTAAGCCAGTCGACTGCTGACGCAAGAGACGCAGGAGGTGTATCTATTCCAAATGCAGTCTATGCACCTGGGACACCTAATGCAGGACAAGCTTATACTGGATTGACGAATGCAAAAGATTATTATAAAGCAGTAGGAACAACCGAAGGATTTGGAAAAGGAGTTGATGAAGCTTATCTGTATAGTGCTACAACAATACGTCTACGCCAGGCATCTGTTTCATATATGTTTGATGTCAACTCAAAATATTTGAAAAATGCAACGGTAAGCTTAGTAGGAACCAATTTATTTTTCTTCTATAAAAAAGCACCATTTGATCCGGAACAGGTATCAGGAAATACGCCTGGTGGAGTGGGAGTAGACTCATTCGGTCTGCCGGTTACCAGATCTATCGGATTATCATTAAAAGCTAACTTCTAACTTTTACAATTACGAAAATGAAAATTAATACTATTAAAACATTGGTATTTGGAGCAGCAGTGCTGTTTTCCGCATCAGGATGTACCAATGACTTTGATCAATATAACCAGGAAAAGCTGGGAGGCCCTGAAAATTTTTACGCAGATTTTATCGCCGTTGTTAATCCTATGAAATCTATCCAGAGAGGGCTTCAGGCAGATTATCAGCTGTATCCTAACTTAAGTGCAGATATGTACAGCGGAATGTTCAGTACAGCAACACCATTCAACGGAGGGGTAAATAACCTTACTTATTCTATGATGGACGGGTGGAACAACAGGATTATTGCCAGACAACAGGATATCTTTAACTATTCTATCATTATTGATAATGCCGCCAAAAACAATTATCAAGGAGTTGATTTTACAGGAACATTTGCTGTTAAGAAAATTCTTAAAGTGATTACAGCGGCTAGAGTATCAGATAATCACGGTCCGGTAGTTTACAGTAAATATGAAAAACCGAATCCTAATGGAGTTACTGATTTTGATTCCCAACAGGATGCCTACAATTATTTTATCGCTGACCTTAGTACTGCTATTACAGACTTGCAGAAAGTAATGGCAATGCCGGCGACAAAGAACGTAGAAGATAAAACATCATTGAAAAATGCAGATTTAGTGTATGGAGGAAATATGGCTCAGTGGGCAAAACTGGCAAATTCATTAAAGCTGAGGTTAGCAATGAGAATAAGCTATGCTGATCCTGCAAAATCAAAACAATATGCAGAAGAGGCTTTGGCTTCATCAGCAGGGTTGATTACTGATAACGCAGACAATGCTTTGATCAGTGTAGGACAATCAGAATTGAGCTTCATCATTTATTCATGGGGAGATTGTTTAATAGGTGCACCTTTGATGGCTTATATGAACGGATATAACGATCCAAGACTTCCGGCATATGCTATTCCGGCATCAGATGCTGGTTTACAAGGAAAATATATAGGAATACGCCAGGGGATTGATTTACTAAATGGTAAATCAACGTACGGAGGATTCTCACAACCACAGGCAAAATCTGCCAACGGAGATTATTTTTCCGGTACAGATGGTAAAATGAAATTATTCACTGCTGCAGAAACATGGTTCCTGAAGGCTGAAGCTGCTTTGAGAGGATATGCAGGAGCAGGAGATATTCAAACCAACTATACTACCGGAGTTCAGCAGTCTTTCGGAGAATGGGGAAAAAGTGCCAATGTTGCCACTTATCTTGCTGATACAACTTCTACAGAAGCACCTTATCTTGATCCGAAAAATGCAGACAATAACGTACCTGTTGGAAATCCTCAGTTAAGTACTATCACGATTGCATGGAATAACGGAGATACCAACGAAAGAAAATTAGAAAGAATCATTACTCAAAAATGGCTTTCTCTTTATCCAAACGGACCGGAAGCGTGGGCTGAGCAGAGAAGAACTGGATATCCGATTCTCTTCAAAGTAAGAAAAAATGACAGTGGTGGAGCGATCAGTACAGAAGCCATGATCAGAAGAATTCCTTTTACTATTGATACCAAAACTTCACTCTATAATTACCAGCAGGCTTCACAGATGCTCAACGGACCTGATACCGGAGGTACTAAGCTATGGTGGGATAAGAAATAAAAAATATTCAGAATCACTCATTAATAAAGAGACATCTCAACATCAGATTTTTATTTGACACATTCATTGAGGCGGGAGAATAGAGTAGAATCTCCAAAAAATTTATAGTTTCGTTTTTTTTTAGCCTGAATGAATCTTTGAGATGTTCTCTTTTATTTAGAATCTTATTTTTAAATATGGGAAAAAACAACTCCGGAACCCGTCGGATACAGCCAATTCTTTGGATTTCCACATTGTACTTTGCAATGGGTATACCCTTTGTAACTATTAATGCGGTTTCAGGAATCATGTATAAAGATATGGGAGTTTCGGATTCACAGATCACATTCTGGACAGCCCTTATCCTGTTCTCCTGGACGTTAAAGCCGCTTTGGAGCCCGTTCCTGGAGATCTATAAAACAAAAAAATTCTTTGTTGTTTCTACTCAGTTTGCCATAGGAATTCTGTTTGCATTAGTAGCGTTAAGTCTGCCGATGCATGATTTTTTCAAATACAGTATTGCACTTTTTGCTGTAATAGCATTTTGTGGAGCTACCCATGATGTGGTAGCAGACGGAACGTATATTGGCTTTCTTACCAATAAAGAGCAGGCAAAATATATCGGTTGGCAGGGCGCTTTTTACAATCTGGCGAAGATTATCAGCAGTGGAGCACTCGTTTATTTTGCAGGTATTTTAGAAAAAACAAAAGGCGTTACCAATGCCTGGATGATCATTATGGTGATCTATGCATTACTGTTTTTTGTATTGGCTATCTACCACTATTTCATGCTGCCAAAAGAAAATAAAGAAGAACTGAAAGATGAGAAAACGGCCGGAAATGTTCGTAAAGAATTGTTGGAAGTGATTACCTCTTTCTTTACCAAAAAGAAGATTCTGTGGTGTATACTCTTCATCATCCTATATCGTTTTGCAGAAGGATTTGCAATCAAAATTGCTCCATTATTTTTTAAAGCTCCAAGAACTTCAGGAGGATTGGGGTTATCCACTTCAGACATCGGACTTGTCTATGGAACTTATGGTTCCGGGGCATTCATTTTAGGTTCTGTTCTGGCGGGATATTTTATCTCAGCCCGTGGACTGAAAAAATCTTTGATCTGGTTATGTTGTGCATTTAATATTCCATTTGTGGTATATGCTTTATTAGCGCATTATCAGCCTTCAGATCTATTGCCTGTGGGAATTGCTGTGGTGGTAGAATATTTCGGCTATGGATTTGGTTTTGTAGGATTAATGCTCTACATGATGCAGCAGATTGCTCCAGGAAAACACAAAACTGCTCATTATGCTTTTGCAACAGGAATTATGAATCTTGGCGTAATGATTCCCGGAATGTTCAGTGGGATGATCAGTGACTGGATCGGATACAAAATGTTCTTTATCTGGGTCCTGATTGCTACGATTCCTGCATTCTTGGCCACTTTATTCGTTCCTTTCCCTTATCCGGAAAATCAGAAAGAACAACAAATCAATTAATAATAATTTAAAAATAAAAAGTAAAAAATACTTTATGACAGCTCAATCAGTAATGATCCCCTGGCAGGATCGCCCGGAAGGTTGCAATGATATCATGTGGAGGTTTTCCGAAAACCCGATCATTAACAGATACGCGATACCAACATCCAACAGTATATTCAACAGCGCAGTAATTCCTTTTGAGGATGGATTTGCAGGGGTATTCCGTTGTGATAACAAGGCAGTACAGATGAATATTTTCGCCGGTTTCAGTAAAGATGGAATCAATTGGGACATCAATCATGATCCTATTGAAATGCAGGCAGGAAATACAGATATGATCGAATCCGATTACAAATACGATCCCCGCGTTACTTTTATAGAAGATCGCTACTGGATTACATGGTGTAACGGATACAATGGTCCTACCATCGGAATTGGATATACTTTTGATTTTAAAGAATTTTTTCAGTGTGAAAATGCCTTTCTTCCCTTCAACAGAAACGGCGTTTTATTCCCTGAAAAAATCAATGGTAAATATGCCATGTTGAGCCGTCCTAGTGATAACGGACATACGCCTTTCGGTGATATTTATATCAGCTACAGCCCTGATATGAAGTACTGGGGAGAGCACCGTTGCGTGATGAAAGTAACTCCTTTTGAAGACAGTGCATGGCAGTGTACAAAAATAGGAGGAGGGCCGGTTCCTATCAAAACAGAAGAAGGATGGCTGCTTTTCTATCATGGAGTGATCAATACCTGCAGAGGATTCAGGTATTCTATGGGAGCAGCTTTGCTTGATCTTGAAGATCCTACAAAAGTATTGTACAGAACGAAGCCTTATCTGTTGGCTCCGGCTGAATTGTATGAACTGACAGGAGATGTACCGAATGTGGTTTTCCCTTGTGCAGCCCTTACAGAAGGTGACAAAGTAACAGTATATTATGGTGCTGCTGATACCGTAGTTGCGATTGCCTTTGGATATATCTCAGAAATCATTGATTTTATGAAAAAGAATTCAATTTAATACAGTAATATAAAGTTTAGGAAAATAGGTTAATCATCTTAATTTTCCCGTTTTCTGGGAATTTTATAATGGTTTTCCTATTTTTAAACAAAAAAATCTCCGATACCTCTCTTATCATGAAAAAAGAACTGATTATCTGCTTTTTTACAGCCCTGTTTTCTGTAGCCAGTGCCCAGCAAAATAAAAATGATGTTTTATCCTGGGTAGACCCTTTCATAGGCACAGGAGGACATGGCCATACGTTTCCGGGGGCAACTACGCCTTTCGGGATGATACAGCTGAGTCCGGATCAGAATACAAAAAGTGGCGACTGGGACTGGTGTTCCGGATATCACTACAGCAGTAAAACGATTATGGGATTCAGTCATAACCATCTTAGCGGAACAGGATGGGCAGACCTTGGAGATATTCTGGTAATGCCTACTGTGGGACAGGTAAAAATGGTTCCGGGATCTGAGGAAAACCCTGAAACAGGTTACCGTTCAAAATTCACGCACGATAAAGAAGTGGCATCTCCGGGATACTATTCTGTAATGCTGGACAGCTATGGAATAAAAGCAGAACTTACCGCTTCTCCAAGAGTAGGATTTCATAAATATACTTTCCCGAAAAGTGATGAGTCTAATATCATTATTGATCCAACGAATAAAATCTTCGGAAATATCTACCACACTTTGATAAGTGTAGAAGGCAATAATAAAATCAAAGGTTACTGTTACAGCAATGGTTGGGGAGGTAAACGATTTGCATACTTCGTCATGGAGTTTTCCAAACCGTTTAAGTCTTACGGCGTTTATGCTGACGGAAAAATCAAAAATGATGAAAAAATTGCCCTTGCCAAGGATGCTAAAGCCTTTGTAAGATTCTCTACAGAAGATCAGGAAAGTATTGAAGTAAAAGTATCACTGTCTCCGGTGAGTACAGAAAACGCACAGGAAAATTTCGATACTGAAGCAAAAAATATTGACTTTGCAAAAGCGAAGGAAACAGCTCAAAAGACATGGAGAGATTTGATCGGCAGATTCCAGGTGACTGGAGGTACAGACAGCCAGAGAAAAATTTTCTACACAGGCGTTTACCACACATTCATTGCACCAAATCTTTATATGGATGCCAATGGAGATTATGTGGCCGCTCAGGAAAACATGAATACAAAATGGTTCACGAATTACAGTACCTATTCCTACTGGGATGGATTCAGAGCAACTCACCCGCTGTTGACCATTATGGATCAGAAACACACAAAAGAATTTGCCAATTCCCTGATCAGCAGATATACAGATCGTAAAGACCACATGCCAATCTGGGAACTTTGCGGATATGATAACTTCTGTATGTTAGGGTATCACAGTGCTTCGGTAATTTGGGATGCTATTTCCAAAGGTGTTCCGGGTATTGACGCGGAAAAAGCATTTGCTGCTATGAAAGATGCTTCTTTAACAGATAAAATGAGCAGCAGTGATGGTGGCGGAGGTCTTAATGATTATATTAAATTAGGCTACACCCCATCAGAAAACGGTGCTTCAGTTTCTGCAACACTGGAATATTCATATGATGACTGGTGTATTCAGCAGCTTGCAGAAAAACTAGGGAAGAAAGAGGAATCAGAAGTATATAAAAAACGTTCTATGAACTTCCTGAACACTTTCAATAAAGAAAACAATCACTTCTGGCCAAGACAAAAAGACGGGAAATTCTTAGCAGATTTTACTCTTAACGACTGGAAAAAACTGCAGCCACACTGGGTTTCCGGAAACATCTGGGCTTACGATTTCTTTGTTCCTCATCAGATTGATGAAATGATGAATCTGTATGGAGGGAAAAAAGGATTTGAAGAAAAACTGGATAAAACCTTTACAGAAGCCCTTCATATGGAAGGAGAACAGCATGTTGATATCTCAGGATTTATCGGATCTCTAGGATTTGGTGATGAGCCGGGACATCATGTTCCGTACCTGTACAATTATGCAGGAAGCCCTTACAAGACTCAGAAAATGGTAAAATTTATCCGTGACAATATGTACGCGGCAAAACCGGACGGAATCGTCAATAACGAAGATTGCGGTCAAATGTCGGCATGGTATATTTTCTCTTCATTAGGATTCTATCCTGTGACACCGGGGAAACCTGTTTATGCTATCGGAGCACCACAGTTCCCAAAAGCTTCTTTACAATTGGAGAACGGAAAAACGTTTACCGTGATTGCAGACAAAATATCTGACAAGAATATCTATGTTCAGAAAATGTTCCTGAACGGAAAAGAATACAAAAGCTGGGAATTGAATCACAGTGATATTATGAACGGTGGCGAGCTTAGATTTGTAATGGGCAGCAGACCGGTAAAATAAGACTAATAAAAATAAACGAAACAAAGTATCAATGGAAAGGAGAAATTTTATTAAAACAAGTGCACTGGCAGGAGCCGGATTGCTGTTTACTCAGAATGTTTTTGCAAAAAATTTAGTATTGGACGATTTTCCTGTTGTCCGCGTTCCTAAAGAAAAAAGACATTTTACCAGCGAATCCGTAGAAAATGCTATTGCTGCTTTTAAAAAGAAAGTTAAAAACAAAGAACTCAGCTGGCTCTTTGAAAACAGCTTTCCCAATACATTAGATACTACTGTTTTCTATAGTGAAACCAACGGAACGCCTGATACGTACGTAATCACAGGGGATATTGATGCTATGTGGCTTCGTGACAGTTCTGCACAGGTTTTCCCTTACCTGCAGTTCTCCAAAAAAGATGAAAAGCTGCACAAGCTGATCTCAGGAGTGATTCATAAGCAGACTACTTTTATCCTGAAAGATCCTTATGCAAATGCTTTCTACAACGATGACCAAAAGATCAGTAAATGGAAAGAATATGACCATACCGATATGAAGCCGGGAACCCATGAAAGAAAATGGGAAATAGACTCTCTTTGCTATCCTATCCGTTTGGCCTATCACTTCTGGAAAACAACAGGAGATACAAAACCTTTCGATGCCAACTGGCTGAAAGGAATAAAACTTACTTTGCAGACCTTTACAGAACAGCAGAGAAAAAATGATCTGGGACCTTACAAATTTGAGCGTACAACAGCATGGGCAACAGATGGAGTTCCTATGGGTGGATATGGTTATCCGACGAAACCTGTAGGATTGATCAGTTCTATGTTCCGTCCAAGTGATGATGCTACCATCTACGGATTCCTGATTCCATCTAACCTATTTGCAGTAGTAAGCTTACGCCAGGCTGCGGAAATGGTTTCTCAGATTAAAAATGAAAAAACACTGGCTCAACAACTGAACAGCCTTGCTGATGAAGTAGATACAGCCATCAAAAAATACGGAATTTACAATCATCCTGAATTTGGAAAAATCTATGCTTTTGAAGTAAATGGCTTTGGAAGCTACAACCTGATGGATGATGCGAACTGTCCAAGCTTGCTGGGACTGCCTTATCTGGATGCGGTGAAAGCTGATGACCCTGTGTATTTGAATACAAGAAAATTTGTGTGGTCAGAAAATAACCCGTTCTTCTTCAAAGGAAAGCTGGCAGAAGGAATAGGAGGTCCACATATCGGATTGGATATGATCTGGCCAATGAGTATCATAATGAAGGCACTCACTACCAATGACAAAAGTGAGATCAGATGGTGTATAGATACCTTACAGAAAACGCACGGAGGAACAGGCTTTATGCATGAATCCTTCCATAAAGACGATGCTAAAAAGTTCACCAGAGAATGGTTTGCATGGGCAAATACGCTATTCGGTGAATTGTTATGGAAAACCTTTAACGAAAACCCGGAGCTACTGACATAGCCCTTCCTTTTATATGGTGTATTCATTTGAGATTCCTTCCTGAAAAAGAAGGTGTCAGGGGAATGCTATATAAAATTCAGACACCAAAAACACCTTAAAAAAATTATACAATGAAAAAAAAATCCATCTTTACTGCACTGATTGCCATGATGCTTCAGTCAGGGTCTCTGATTAACGCACAACAGCTTAGTCCTACCGGAATATGCTATGTAGAAGTGAACAACAACAACCTCCTGAATGCAGGAGCGTACAAACTGCAGACATCAAACAGCTATCTGTTCAATGTGGTGAATATTTTTGCGGCTAATATTAATTATGATACCAGCCGTGGAAGAGCGTATCTGTATTCCAATAATAACGTTACCAAGGTTCTTACCAATGCAGATACCTACATAAAGCCACTTCAGCAAAAAGGAATGAAAGTAGTACTGACGATTTTGGGAAATCACCAGGGAGCGGGAATCTGTAATTTCCCTACCCGTGAAGCAGCAAAAGACTTTGCATTACAGCTTGCCAATACAGTGAATACCTATGGTCTTGATGGAATTGATTTTGATGATGAATACTCAGAATACGGAAACAATGGGACAGGGCAGCCTAATGACAGTTCTTTTGTAATGCTTGTTCAGGAGCTCAGAGCACTATTACCGAATAAAATTATTTCATTCTATTATTATGGTCCTGCAGCTTCAAAACTTTCCTGGAACGGAGCCAGAGTAGGGGATAATGTCAATTACAGTTGGAACGCAATGTATGGAACATTCTCCGCTCCAAATGTACCTCCTCTTACTAAAGCACAAATCTCTCCTGCTGCCGTATGGATGGGAAATACTTCCAATTCTACAACCACCAGTCTGGCTACACAGACCAAAAATGGCGGATACGGAGTATTCATGTGGTATGATTTACATGGAACTAATGAAACGTCACAACTTTCAGCAGGAACTCAGACGTTGTACGGAGAGCCAACTGTTTTAAGCGGTACTTTACAGTCATGGACACAAGGGGCAAATTGTGATGCGCCTATTGGGTTGTACACAAGCAATCTTACAGGAACAAGTGCAAAACTGAATTGGTCAGCCGTAGGAACCAATACCTATGATATTGATTATAAACCGGCTTCTTCAACAACTTGGACGAATGCTGTATCAGCAACAGGCTCCACTTCTGTAACCATTTCCGGATTAACAGCCAATACCGAGTATGACTGGAGAATCAGAACGAATTGTAGTGTGAAAAGTGCCTATATGTTTGCTCCAAGATTTACAAGCACTTCAGGAACGGCTCCTACAGGTTCTTACGCATTATCTTTAGATGGAAGCACTGAATCAGGAACTGCCGGAAATCTTACACTAAGCGGTTCTGCATTATCTTTTGAAGGCTGGATCAAACCTTCATCCTTTAAATCAGCTTCTCCTTATATCTCTTCTATCATGGGAACAGAAGTAAGCGACAGCAATTCTGCATTCTTAAGATTAGGAGATGCCAGCCTGGCAAATAATAAGCTTCAGTTTGTTGTAAGTATTAATAATGTACAGCAAAAACTGGCCTCTGCAACAGCTTTGAATGCCAATACTTGGTATCATGTGGCGGCTACCTATGATGGTGCCAACATGAAATTGTATATCAACGGTGTTCTGGATGCAACTAAAGCACAAACCGGAAATGTGAATTCAACAGGAGCATTCAATGTAGGATATTTATATAATACATCAAGAAACTTCAATGGAAAAATAGATGAGGTAAGAGTATGGAAACGTGCATTAAGCCAAACGGAAATCAGTCAGAATATGTGTAATGTAACAGTTCCGGCAACATCATTAGCTGCCTACTGGAAGTTTAACGAAGGCAGTGGTTCTACTGTTCAGGATACTTCAGGAAATGGCGTGACTTTAACATTGACAGGTGTTGATGCTTCCAATTGGGGAACAGATCTGCCATGTACAACAGGAACTTCATTATTAGCAAGAAATGCTTCGATCCAAAAGGCAGTAAATGCAGGACAGATAAACATTAAAAATCAGATAAAATTATATCCTAATCCGGTAAGCAAGTCTTCATCACTTACAGTTTCTGTTCCGGATGAATACAGCAAAGGAAAATTAACGGTTTATGATTTTAATGGAAGAATCGTAGATACGAAATCACTGAACTCCGGAGACAATCAGTATCAGTATGAATTGACCAGACTTTCGGCAGGAAACTATATTCTTCAGTTTGAATCTCATGATGGAAGCTTAAAACAATCCGAAAAACTAATTGTAAAATAATAACCACAGTCATTGGGCTTCGGCCCAATGATTTTTCTACTACAAAATTGATATACTATGAGAAAAAAATCCTTTTTTATTCCCCTGATGGCCTTAATGCTTCAGTCAGCCCCATTACTCAAGGCACAGCAGCTAGATCCTTTAGGAATCTGCTATGTGGAGGTGAACAACAATAATATGCTGAACGCAGGTTCCTATACTTTGCAGAATACCAACAGACAGCTTTTTGACGTTGCTATTATTTTTGCAGCGAATATCAATTATGATGTTTCTAAAAACAGAGCTTATATTTCAAACAATAATAACGTCACTAAAGTCCTTAATGATGTCAATACCTATGTAAAACCTTTACAGCAAAAAGGAATAAAAGTATTACTGGATCTTTTAGGAAATCACCAGGGAGCAGGAATTTCTAATTTTCCAAACCGTGAAGCGGCTAAAGATTTTGCGTTACAGGTTGCTCATACTGTCTATACTTATGGCTTGGATGGAGTAGACCTTGATGATGAATATGCAGGATACGGAAATAACGGAACGGGGCAGCCTAATAACAGTTCTTTTGTCATGCTTCTGCAGGAATTAAAAGCAGCAATGCCGGATAAACTGATTACATTCTACTACTATGGCCCGGCTACAACCAGACAAACTTATAATGGAGATTTAGCAGGAAACTATATCGATTACACATGGAATGCGATGTACAGTACATACAATGCGCCTGTAGTTCCTCCTCTTAATAAATCCAAAATCTCTGCAGCGGCAACATGGATTCAAAACTCGAATCCAAGCTCAACTTCTGCCACTACACTGGCAAGCTTAGCGACCAGCACAAAAAATGATCAATATGGGGTATTCATGTGGTATGATCTGGCAGGAACTAATGTAGCCAGCTACCTGAGTACAGGCTCCAATATTCTCTATAATGAAAACACACTTTTAAGTGGTCAGTTGTACTCATGGTCTCAGGGACAAACATGTGATCCGCCATTAGGACTCGATGTTTCAAACGTGACAGGAACTTCAGCAAAACTGAACTGGACTTCCAATGCTTCCCAGTCTTATAATATTGATTACAAACCAGCCAATTCTACAGTATGGACGAATGTGGCCAGTAACTATTCAGGAAATAATATTGTCATCAATAACCTTACCCTGAATACCAATTACGATTGGAGAATACAGTCCAACTGCTCACCGACATTAACAAGTACTTATATTTTTGCACCAAGGTTTAACTCCGGAAGTGGCTGCACTACGCCATCAGGATTAACTTCCGGAAGTTTCCTTGGTAATATTGCTCAGCTATCCTGGGATGCAGGAAATGCAACTTCATATACACTGCAATATAAAACTGCAGCAGCTACAACATGGTCTGAAATTCCGAATATTACAACCAATTCTTACGCACTTCAAAATCTTACCCCAAATACAAGTTATGTATGGAAAGTACAGGCGGGATGTGCCGGAGGAACTACAAGTACTTATTCAGGAGAAGGATCATTCAACAGTGGCTTTGCACCTGTTACAAGTCCCGGAGCAAGATCTCTTTCTTTCAACGGAAGCACGCACTATCTTAATGCAGGACAGTTTAACCTGAGCGGAAATGCGATGACATTTGAAGGATGGGTAAAAGTAAATGCTTTCAAAACAGGATTCCCTTATATTTCATCAGTAATGGGAGTGGAAGTAGGAGATAATAACTCGGCAATGCTTAGATTCGGAGACGGAAATCTGGCGAATAACAAACTTCAGTTTATCCTGAGCTTCGGTTCATCACAGGTAAAATTGAATACAAATACAGCATTCAATACCAATACATGGTATCATATAGCAGCCACTTATGATGGGGCAGCAATGAAAATTTATGTCAATGGGAACCTTGATGCCAGCTTTGCAGTAACGGGTAACTTTACAGCAAACGGAATTCTGTATTTGGGAAGAAACTATGACAATTCCCGTACAATCAACGGATTCCTTGATGAATTCAGAGTGTGGAAAAAAGCGTTGACTCCTCAGGAAATATTGAGTAACAGCTGTAATGTTCCTGCCAATTCCACTGGCCTTGAAGCTAATTGGAAAATGGATGAAGGAAGTGGTTTAGGTGCATTAGATGCTACGGCAAACACTCATTTTGCAGCCCTGATCAATATGACAGATGCCAACTGGAGAACAGACGTTGCCTGTGCTTCATCTCTTGCCGTGAAAGATATTGAATCGGTAAAAGAGAACAGTACAGTCTATCCAAATCCTGTGAAAAGAGGAAATGATATTCACTTTGCCATCAGCGACAACTCTGCAAGTGAAGTAGCATTGTATGATGTTTCAGGAAAATTATTCAAAAAACAGAACATTAATCAAAATAATAACGCCGTGAATACACAGGATTTAATCAGTGGTACTTATATTTACAAGATTACATCCGCAAACAGTAAAGTAATTTCAACCGGTAAAATTATTGTAAAGTAAGATTCAGATAATGATATAGTTATCAGGATTATAAATATAAAGTCTGAAATACAAAGCAGACAGACAGGATATGTATTCCTGTTTGTCTGTTTTTTCAGTCACAGGATGGCTTGAATTAAAAATAAATAATAATGCAGAATATAGTAGGAATAGATATCGGAGGGTCACACATTACGCTGGCTCAGGTAAATCCGGAAAAACGTGAAATCATTTCTTCAACCTATGTAAGAGAACATGTAGATGCTTTTGAAAGTAAAGAAGTTATTTTTTCAGCATGGGTTTCGGCCATTGAAAAAGTAGCTCACAATCTGGTAAAGGAAGACCTTTTAATTGGTATCGCAATGCCGGGACCTTTCGATTATGAAAACGGAATATCACTGATGCAGCAGGGAAAATTTATTGATATCTATCAGGTCAATATTAAAGAAGAGCTGGCAAAAAGACTGGATATTTCTCAGGAACGGATTCATTTTGTAAATGACGCGGCGGCCTTCATGGAAGGGGAAGTATTCGGAGGTTGTGCTCAGGGATTCGGTAGTGCTTTTGGAGTGACTCTCGGTACAGGATTGGGAACGACCTTCTTTAATGGAGAATTTGCTTCCGATGAAGACTTGTGGGATTCTCCTTTCAGAGATTCTATCTGTGAAGACTATCTGGCAACACGCTGGTTTGTGAATCATTATAAAGAACTGACCGGAGAAGAAATCTCGGGAACCAAAGATTTGTTGGATAAACCCGCAGAAATACAGACCAGAATGTTTGATGAATATGCAGACTCTTTTTCAGAATTTATCGTGAAATATGTAGATCGTTACAAACCGGAAGTTTTAGTTATAGGAGGGAATATTGCCAAGGCATATCCTCATTTTGAGCAAAGATTTATTCAGAATTTAACAAAGAATAATATTAACTTGCAGGTTAAAATTTCTGCCATATTTGAAGATGCCGCCATTCTTGGAGCTGCCAGCTATGCATTAAAAAAGCTTATATAAATTAACAAACGAAAAGATACAATGAAGTTTATATTTTCTACTTGCTTACTGTTATTACAGGCCTGGGTTTTAGGCCAGAATGTATCTCCCGTAGATTATGTGAATCCTTTGATGGGAACACAATCCAAACCCTCATTATCCAACGGAAATACCTATCCGGCAGTCGGACTTCCATGGGGAATGAATATCTGGACACCGCAAACCGGTAAGATGGGCGATGGATGGGCATATACCTACGATGCAGATAAAATAAAAGGATTCAAACAAACCCACCAGCCATCTCCCTGGATGAATGATTATGGCGCATTTGCCATCATGCCGGGAGTAGGAAAAGTGAAATTTAAAGAAGACGACAGAGCGAGCTGGTTCAGCCATAAAGCTGAGGTTACTACGCCTTATTTCTATAGTGTTTACTTAGCTGATATTAATGTTACAACAGAATTTACCCCTACAGAAAGAGCCTCTTATTTTAAATTTGATTTTCCAAAGACAGACAGTGCTTATGTAGTTGTTGATGCACTGAACAAAGGATCTTATATTAAGATTTTACCGAAGGAAAGAAAAATTCTGGGCTATACGACAAGATATTCTACCGGGAAATATGAAAATTTTAAAAACTATTTTGTCATTCAGTTTGATAAAGATTTTGAACTGACAAAAACCTGGAAAGACGATAAACTGGTGAATGATCAGTTAGAAATTACCAGTGATCATACAGGTGCTGTAGTAGGGTTTAAGCTTAAAAATAAAGAAACGGTTTATGCAAAAGTAGCCTCTTCATTCATCAGCTTTGAACAGGCAGAACTGAATTTGAGAAGAGAAATCGGGACCAAAAATTTTGAACAGGTAAAAACGGATGCCAAAAATATCTGGAACAAAACATTAGGGAAAATAGACGTAAAAGGAGGGACGGATCAGCAGATGAGAACCTTTTATTCTTCTTTATACAGGACTTTATTCTTCCCACAAAAGTTATATGAAATAGATGCTCAGAACAAAATAAAACACTGGAGCCCTTACAATGGTAAAATTGCAGACGGAAGAATGTTTGCAGGAACCGGTTTCTGGGATACTTTCCGTGCTTTATATCCTTTCCTGAATCTTGTTTATCCAGGTATCAATGTAGAAATGCAGGAAGGATTGGCCAATGCTTACAAAGAAGGCGGTTTCTTACCAGAGTGGAGCAGTCCGGGATATTCTGATATTATGATTGGAAACAATTCTGCGTCTGTAGTGGCAGATGCTTACATTAAAGGACTTCGCGGATATGATACGGAAGCCCTTTGGCAGGCTGTAAAACACGGTGCCAATAATGCAGGTCCTATCGAAGCGGTAGGTCGTGCAGGAGTAGAATATTACAACACTTTGGGCTATGTACCTTACGATGTGAAAATCAATGAAAATGCCGCAAGAACACTGGAATATGCTTATGATGACTTTTCAATTTATCAGCTAGGAAAAGCACTTGGAAAACCCGCTTCAGAGATTGATATTTATAAGAAAAGAGCTTATAATTATAAAAATGTCTTTGACAAAGAAACAGGCTTAATGCGTGGTAAAAACAAAGATGGTAACTTCCAGAAACCTTTCAATCCTTTCAAATGGGGAGATGCTTTTACAGAAGGGAACAGCTGGCATTACACATGGTCTGTCTTCCAGGACATCGACGGTCTGGCAGAACTGATGGGTGGAAAGAAGAAATTCGAAGCCAAATTAGATGAGGTATTCTCATTACCACCGGTTTTTGATGACAGCTATTATGGAGGCGTGATTCACGAGATCAGAGAAATGCAGATTATGAATATGGGGCAGTATGCCCACGGAAACCAGCCGATTCAGCATATGATCTATCTGTACAATTATGCCGGATCACCTTACAAAACGCAATATTGGGCAAGACAGGTGATGAATAAATTGTATCATGCCACTCCGGATGGATATTGCGGAGATGAAGACAACGGACAGACTTCTGCCTGGTATATTTTCTCAGCCCTTGGATTTTATCCGGTAACTCCGGCTACAGATCAATATGTGTTGGGAGCACCATTGTTTAAAGAAGCAACCATTCATCTTGAAAATGGTAAGAAAATTGAAATAAAAGCTCCGGAAAATAATTCCGAAAATTTATATGTAAAATCTTTGAATGTAAATCAGCAGCCTTACTCCAAAAACTGGTTAAGCCATAAAGAACTGATGAAGGGCGCTGTGTTAGACTTTAAAATGGATAGCAAACCTAATAAAGAAAGAGGTTCACAGGAAAAAGATTTTCCATATTCAATGTCAAAAGAAGAATCAAATAAATAATTTTTAATTTAGAAATACAAGCTGTATGAGTACAGAAAAAAAAGAAATATTCGACAGAGTAGAAAGCATGCTGCAGACACAAGGTTTCAATATCGCAGCAAAAGATGATACAAGACCATGGGGAGGTTTCTTTGTGATTGATGAAACACAGGCGCAGGATTTTGCCAACCAGTATTTCGATGGTATTGATGTAAACAACCTGAGAATAGGAGGGAAGCTAAGCCCGAAAATTCTTATCGTTGCTCCGGAAGCAAGATTAAGCTGGCAGTACCACCACAGAAGAGCCGAAATCTGGCAGGTAGTGGAAGGAACTGTAGGAATCAAAAGAAGCAATACCGATGAAGAAGGAGCGTTGGGAGAATATGGTCCAAAAGATCAGGTGAAACTTCAGCAGGGAGAAAGACACAGATTGATAGGTCTTGCAGGCTGGGGAATTGTAGCCGAAATCTGGCAGCATACCGATGTATCCAATCCTTCAGATGAGGATGATATCGTAAGGGTACAGGATGATTTTGGAAGATAAATAGAAAAATCCGCTTCATTGAAGCGGATTTTTTATTGAGTAAGGAAGCTTGAGGCTGGAAGAAGGAAGTTAAGCACTCCCAGCTTCCAGCTTTTAAAACGTTACATCCAGCCCCACATAGACGTTTGCCTTCATAATGGGTGCATATACCATTCCTCCGTCAAAATAATTCCCGAAAGGATTTTTAAAATCAACAATCGCATTTTTCTGATAATAAGAAGTAAGGTTTTCACCACCTACATAAGCTCTGATCTTTTTATTGAAATTTCTTGAGATCTGAGCATTAAGAACGGCATACGATTCCGAATAGGTTGGTAGCTGAAATTCTGCCGGATTGCTTGAAGTATCAGGAAGTCTCTGTTTTCCAACCCAGTTTAAAGTCGTATCAAAACTCCAGAATCCTCCGTTATTATTTTTATTGGTAGAATATGCTAAATTCACAAATCCTCGGTGCTTAGCCATGAAAGGAACTTCTCTTCTTCCTCCGATATAATCTGCCTGTACATCATAATACTTATAAGCAAGCCTCACATCAAAGTTTTTGAAAGGGGTGAAGTCCCACTGGGTTTGGAATGAATTGGCAAATGATTTTCCTTCCAGATTATAGAATGTCAGCTGTTGGGGAGATTTGTCAAGATCCACCAATACCTGATCCTGGAAATCTGTTCTGAAGAAATCGGCAATGATGCTGGATTTTCTTCCGAATAATTTGAATTCCTGCTGTAAACTTGCCCCATAGTTCCAGGCAATTTCAGGTTTTAATCCGTAAATATTTCCTCCGTTGGATAAAATATTGATTGCTCTGTTCGATGCAAAATACTGCTGGCTTTCCGCAAATACATTAGCTGTTCTGAATCCTCTTCCCGCAGAAAGTCTTAAAATAGTCTGAGGCGTAAAATCATACTTGAAATTTAGCCTTGGCGTAAACTGAGTTCCTGCCAGATTGTGAAAATCCACTCTGGTTCCTGCTACTAATGTATATTTTAATCCCGTTAAGGTATATTCAGCAAAAATACCCGGTACAATTTCATTTCTTTTCAGATCGTTCAATAAATACGTTTCCTTATAACCGTCATATAAGAAACTTGCTCCGGCTTTATACTTATGGTTGGTATTTCCAATAATACTTTCAAAGATTAAATTGGAATAATACGTATGCTGCTGCCCTGCATAATTTCTCAGTCCGAAGAAACTATCCTGCTGATGATACACATATTGGTTCATCCATCCGATACTTTGGTAAGGTTTTCCTTTAAAAACATACCCTGTCTTATTCCAAACCTGAAATCTTGAAATATCAATTCCTACTCCATAAAAAGGCTGTTTGTCCTGAGCCAGTTTTTTATCAAAACCAACTTGTCCTGCCGTTCTTTCATCACGGATAAAGTTAATTCCGAAGTGAGATCCGAATCCTGACTTTTCAAGGTCGTTATAATTCAACAAATACGCGGCATTGATCTGGGTTCCTTTTGGTCTGTCCAGAAAACCGTCATCATTCATATCCGTGTTCCCGAAAGTTCCGTTTCCGTGAAGAAGGAAAGTTTGTGACCATTTATCGTTGATGGGAGAGACGTTGGTAATATTCACTTCAGCTCTTCCATTAAAATCAGAAAAAAGGTTCAGTGACGTCTCAGGAGTCTTCGCATTCTTCAAAAGTTCAGTATTGATCTGTCCTGTGATGCTTTCATAACCATTTGTTACAGTACTTCCTCCCTTAGTAAGCTGAATACTTTCAATCCATCTTCCCGGAATAAAATTTAAGCCATAAGCAGAAGCCAGACCTCTGATTTCGGGTAACTGTTCCTTCGTTAAGCTCGTATATTTCTGATCCAGACCAAGCATTTTCAGCTGTTTTGTTCCGGTAACGGCATTGCTGAAAGAAACATCTACGGTTGCATTCGTTTCGAAACTTTCAGAAAGATTACAGCAGGCTGCCTTTAAAAGTTCCTTTTTATCGATATTAAAAACAAGACCGGCTTCTTTCTTGCTTAAAGAAGTTGCTGCCTTAGAACCTGTTACCACTACACCGTCAATGTTTTTTTCATGTTGGGAATGATCCTCTTTAGCTGATGAGGTTCCGTTCTCTTTATGATCTTCATGCTTTGTACCTTCTTCATAATGTACTTTTGGATTAGGTTCACCAAAAGTAAAATCTCTGTCATACAGACAACATCCCGGAAGACCATTGTAAACAGCATCTGAAGCCTTATACTTTTCATTATCATGGCCAGCATCAGCAATAGCTTTTAAAATTTTATCTGATGAGGTTTTTGAGGGGTCAAAATTTAAAGTAACCGTTTGTTTTTCTGCATTCCATTCTGCAACACTGGCTCCGGCATCTTTTGATGCTTTTTCAATTCTGGCTTTACATGAAGCACAGTTTCCTCTCACATAGAACTCATTTTCTTTTTTAGCGGAAACAGAAGCATCTGTGTGATGATCATGGTGTGTTTCTGCCTGAGAAGGCTGCAGGTCTCTGTCATAATGACAACATCCCGGAAGTCCTTCATAGGTTGTATCAGACGCTTTGAATTTCTCATTATCATGACCCGCTTCTGCTACTTTTTTCAGGATAGCATCGGAAGATACCTTGTCTGTTTCTAATGTTAATGTCTGAAGATCAATAGAGTAAACTGCTGTTTTTGCGCCGGCTTTTTTCGCGGCACTTTCAATTCTTGTTTTGCACATTTCGCAGTTCCCTTTTACCTTGAACTGATTTTTTGAAAGTGTTTGAGCAGATATAAATTGTGTAAATAGGAATAATGCACCAAGTATTAACCTGGAAATAGATAATTTCATTTTATTTAAAAGTTTAAATTAATTAAAAAACAGCTCATTACATAGTATAATGAACTCGTGATATTTTAATTAAGCTATCTTAGGCGGTTGCCAGATTTCCTTTAAACGGTCTGAAATATATGGATCTGAATATTGAAACTGAGGATTCTTATTCGCTTTGTAATAAGATAGTTCCAAACGTAGATTTTTTGAGAAAGGAGTTTCAATAAAAGTATAGCAGGCAACACATGATGAACAGCAGTCATCATTACATGATTTTGTTTTGTCATGTTTGCTGTCTTTTTTTGAAGAATGATTTTTACAGCAGTCCATTTTCTTGGAAGATTCTGCTTTACAGCATGTTTCCTGCATTCCTTGCGCATAGAAGGCATCCTTGGGAATCAAAAAGACCCCCAGGCAAAATACTATTGCAAGTAGATGAAACAGCTTCATATCTGCAAAAATAAGAAATTTATGGCAAAGGATCACCAACTTTTAGAGAACAGCTGTGCCAAGGTTCACCATGTGCTGGGTTTAGCTTTGGTTTTTCTCCCATCGCCAGATTCTGTGCCGCAGGTGCAGGAGCAGGAGCAGTCTGAACTACATTTTGTGCCGATTGAGGAGCTTGTGCAGGTTTACTGTTTAAAGGCTGTCCTACCGGGATGTCACATCGGTGCCCGGGCTGTCCGTGTGGAGGATTCATTCCCGGAGCTGTTTTTGCCTGTTTTCCGTTGTTGTCAAGAGTGATTTTTCCTGGTGATACTGCATTAGGATCAATCTGGACGATATTATTTCCGTTTGCATTTATATTTTGTGAGGCCGCCGCTGTTGCAGGTTTACTGTTCAGGGGCTGTCCTACCGGAATGTCGCATCGGTGGCCAGGTTGTCCGTGTGGAGGATTCATCCCTGGGGCGGTAGCCATTGGAGCAGGAGTGGAGACAGATGAAATACCTGCCTGGTCCATTAATGTTGTGTTGGAGGTTGTATTAAGAGCAACGCTGGATTGCCCGGCATTGGCTTCTTCTTTTAAATAAGTGGCTTTCTCATCCTTTTTACAAGAGGCAGCTAATAGTGATACGGCGATCAAACCTATAAATGTATTCTTCATATCCATGGGTATGAAACAAAATTAGCAAAACATTTTCAATTGTTTTGCTAATTTTATACTTATAATTTGATTTTTGGATTAATTTTTTACCAAAAGTCTAAATCCTTCTCCGTGAACGTTGATAATTTCCAATCCTTCGTCATCTTTTAATAACTTACGAAGTTTTGCAATATATACGTCCATACTTCTTGCTGTAAAATAATTTTCCTTTTTCCAGATCTTTCTTAAAGCAAGATCTCTAGGCATGAAATCGTTTCTGTGAATACAAAGAAGCTTCAATAATTCATTTTCTTTAGGAGAAAGTTTGTATTCTTTATCACCTACTTTCAATTGTCTCAGCATAGAGTCAAAGAAAATATTGCTAATTTTAAACTGCTCCTGCTCCTCATTTTCCAATGTAGAGCTTCTCTGTAAAATAGCCTTGATTTTATATAAAAGAAGCTCAGTATCAAAAGGTTTTGTGATATAGTCATCAGCTCCCAACTGGTATCCTTTCAAAATATCTTCTCTCATATTTCTTGCTGTAAGAAATATAATCGGTGTATTTTTATCAATCTTTTTTACATCTTCGGCCAATGAAAACCCGTCTTTTTTAGGCATCATTACGTCAAATATGCAGATGTCGAATTCATTTTCTGTAAATTCTTTAAGTCCCTGCTCCCCATCAGTGGCAAGTGTTACTTCAAAATTATTGATTGTCAAATAATCTTTAAGCACCGCCCCAAAACTCTGATCGTCCTCTACTAATAATATTCTGTTGCTCATAATTTTTAATAATTAATAATTAACAATTAAGAATGAACTTCCTCACTCTATCTTCTATATTTTGATATTTGGTTTAATTTTTCGTCAATGATGATTTATCATTCATCAATGATCATTTTATATATTTTATCCCATTGGGAGTTTTATCGTGAACGTACTTCCATCTCCCTTATTAGAGTCTACGATAATCTGTCCTTTGTGCAGTTCTACAATTTTCTTCACGTAGGAAAGACCTAATCCCTGTCCTTTCACGTTGTGAATATTTCCGGTTTCTTCCCTGAAGAATTTTTCGAAAATTTTGGTTTTATTCTGAGTATCCATTCCCATTCCTTTATCGGAAATTTCAATGATATACCAGTGTCCTTCATTTCTTGTTTCCACATGTATTTCCGGCGCTTCAGGAGAATATTTATTGGCATTATCCAGTAAGTTGACCAGCATATTTGAAATATGGAACTCGTCTATTTTAAAATTATAATGGGTGGCATTGAATTTCTGGGTAAGAGAACCGTTCCTTTGCTTCACAATCAGATTGAAAGATTCTGTTGTCCTTTTGATCAATTCTCTTACATTGGTTTCTTTTAAAAACAGCTCTACTTCATTTCGTTCAAGTTTAGACATATTAAGCACGTTTTCAACCTGCTTTTTCATCCTTAAGTTCTCCTGCTTTATCAGTTCTGAATAATATTTTACCTTATCCGGATTGGTGGCAATTTTGTCATTAGCCAAAGAATCCGTTGCTACAGAAATGGTTGCCAATGGTGTTTTGAACTCATGAGACATGTTGTTGATGAAGTCTGTTTTTACTTCAGCAAGCTTTTTCTGTCTCATCATATAATTGATGGAAATAATGTAAATCCCAAGAATGGTAAGCAGAGAAAGAAATGTTCCTAAAAGCATCGGCCAGTTGTTCATCGCCAGAGAGTATTCTTTCTTAGGAAAAACCAATGCGAGGCTGTACAGTGTGTTTTTTTTGTCTGCAAAAAGAGGAAAGCTGTAGATATTACTGTCTTTTTTCTCTTTGTAGGCTTTATTCACGATGCTTGTAAGCTTGTTGTTGCGGTCAAGAACTCCATATCCGAACTTGGCAGATATTCCTCTTATTTTAAGTTCTTTCGCAATGACAGAATCAAGTGTTTTCGGATCCACTCTTTTTGTGATAGGGAGGTTATTTCCATATACTTTCACAAATTCTTTCATGGAGTAATCTCCGGTTTCAATCTCCTGATTGATATCCGTGGTAAGAAGTTCACGGTTGGTGGTATCTCTTTTTATTTTATAGGCTGCTTCGTCTGTATATAAGGTTGTGAGTTTAATAGAATCCCCTTTTTGAGAAATCGGCAGCTGTGTTTTTTCAATAATGTTTTTAGAATAAATAATCTGTCTTTGAGTTCCAGAGTCTTCTACCTGCTGAATTGTAGTTAGAGACGGCTGTTTACTATTGGCAAGAATATTTTTTCTGAAATCCTTATAATCCTCATTCAGATATTTGTCTGCTTCGATCTCTTCAATACTTTTTGAAGTACTTTCCAAAACTGCATACACTTTATTTGAAAAATCCTGTTCCAGTACACCGTAATAGCCTTTCAACCAATAAAATTGGAGCGTCACAAAGACAATCAGTGAGATCGTCATAAACACTGAAATTATTGGGATGAATTTGTTATTCATTATTTAATTATATATGTTTTGGAAAAATGAATGTTAAAATTAATTTTTTTAAGACTACATAAACAAAAAACGAGCCAAATAATTGTTTTTTTTTTCTTAAAAGAGTGTTTTTTAACAATTATTTATGAATTATCCTTTACTTGTCATATGAAAAGTCCCTTTCAATAAATAAAATGCTAACTTTATTAAAAATAAAAATATATGGAATCTAATATCATTTTCAACAAAGATTTTGATGCTGCCAGTACGTATGTCATGAAAATTTATAAAGCTGATGTTTCAACGGTATGGGATCATTTCACCCAATCCGAATTATTGGATCAATGGTGGGGACCTAAACCCTGGAGATGTGAAACGGTAAAACAGGATTTCAGAGAAGGAGGAATCTGGATGTATGCAATGGTAGGGCCAAACGGTGAGAAAGGACCTCTGTATGCTCAGTCTCAGTATGGCGAAATTACAGAACACAGAAGCCTTGACTGGATGAGTGCTTTTTGTGATGAAAAAGGAAATATTAATGAAGATTTTCCAAGATCAAAATGGCTGCTCGGCTTTACAGGAGTGGAAGAGGGTACTAAAGTGACCATCAATATCCACTACCATTCTCAGGAAGTTATGAGAAAGATTTTGGAAATGGGATTTGAAGAAGGATTTAAAATGGGATTGACACAATTGGAAGAACTGATTGGCTCATAAATAATTGGGCATCTGAAAAAAAAGGAAATGAAAGATGTTGCGGATACATTTATAATATAAAAGCAGGATGTCTGAATGAGCATCCTGCTTTTTTTGTTAAATTAATTCTTCTTCCTGAAAGTAATGAATAATCGCCTTTTTCATAAGCAAGCTTTGCTCATTAGGTCTTAACTCAGGCAGATCTTCTATTTTTTCAAAGTGTGGCCAGCCATCTTCGTAATGTGAAAATTTGTAATATCCAAAAGGTTCCATCAATCTGCAAACTGCGATATGAAGGATATTTAATTTATCGTCTTTTGTATATTTCTGTTGGCCGCTTCCCAATTCCTGAAGTCCAATTAAAAATAATATCGTTTCAATCGGTGGATTTTTTTCAGTCTGGAAGTTGTCTTCAAAAAACTGTTCTATTTTTTTCCAATATTCAGATTCGTTCATATGATTATAACTGTCATTTTTTATCGTGACAATGTATTTTATAAATTATTATTTTCTTTGTTTCTAAGATCTTCTTCTCTTGCTTTTTTCAGAAGGTCCTGTAAGTTTTCCTCTTGTTTGGCCTTAAAGTCTTCTCTTTTTTCCATTCTTGTAATTTTCTGTTTTTGTATTAAATAATAGCAATTGAAATAAAAACTAATAATAACATATACTCTGTATTTGAAAATTAATTAAGAGAATGTAAAAGCTATTTTTCATTTATTTTCAAAAGAAAAGCATACTCTAAAGCATCTTCTTTCAATGATTCAAACCTTCCGCTGGCGCCTCCATGTCCGGAGCTCATGTCAGTTTTAAAAACTAAGATGTTATCGTTTGTTTTGAGTTCTCTCAGTTTTGCAGTCCATTTTGCAGGCTCCCAATACTGTACCTGAGAATCATGGAATCCTGTAGTGATCAGCATATGAGGATAATCTTTAGCTTCTACATTGTCATAAGGAGAATAGTCTTTCATATAATGATAATACTCCTCGTCATTTGGATTTCCCCATTCATCATATTCCCCGGTAGTCAAAGGAATCGTGTCATCCAGCATTGTGGAAACAACATCTACGAAAGGGACCTGTGCTACAATTCCGTTGAATAACTGAGGTTCATAATTGACCACAGCGCCTACCAACAAACCTCCGGCACTTCCTCCCATCGCATACATATGTCTCGATGATGTATAATTTTCTTTGATTAAATGTTTTCCTGCATCAATAAAATCGAAAAAAGTATTTTTCTTGAATAACATTTTTCCATCTTCATACCATTCTCTTCCCAGGTATTCTCCGCCACGGATGTGGGCAATAGCATAAATGAAACCTCTGTCTAGAATAGACAATCTTACATTTGAAAAGCTGGCATCAACGGTGTGCCCATAACTTCCATATCCATACAGAAGAAGTGGAGTGTCAGCGGATTTTTTGGTGTCTTTGTGGTATACTAAAGAAATTGGAACTTTTACTTCCCCATCTCTGGAGTCTGCCCATATTCTTTCTGAAATATAATTTTCAGGGAAAAATTTCCCACCCAATACTTCCTGTTGTTTCAGGAGCTTGGTGGTTTTGTCCTTCATATTGTACTCGTAAGTGGAGCTTGGCTGTGTAAGAGATGTATAGCCATAACGAAGAATTTCAGTGTCAAATTCAAGGTTAATCCCAATATAGGCTGTATATGTTGGGTCAGAAAAAGGTAAATAATAAGACTCTTGGGTCTTCTCATCAATAATTTTGATCTGAAGCAAACCTCTCTCTCTTTCCTCAAGTACCAGATAATCTTTGAAAATTTCAAAACCTTCCAGTAAAACTTCCGCACGGTGTGGAATAACATCCACCCAGTTTTCCATACTGCAGTTGTCAATCTTTGCTTTTACAATTTTGAAGTTAATTGCATCATCAGCATTAGTGATAATATAGAATTCATCTTCATAATGCTCTACAGAATATTCGAGATCATCTATTCTGGGCTGTATTGTTATCCATTCTGCAAATACGTTGTCAGAGGGAATAAAGCGGTGCTCATCAGAGATAGTACTTGAACTAGCTATGAAAATATACTGTAAAGATTTTGTTTTAAATACATTGACATCAAAAGTGTCATCTTCTTCGTGGAAGATCAGAACATCATCAGCAGAATCAGTTCCTAACTGATGTCTGTATACCTGGAAAGCACGGAGGCTCTTATCTTTTCTAATATAGAAAACATGTTGATTATCATTCGCCCAAACTGCTTTTCCTGTTGTATTTGGAATAGAATCCGGCAGAATTTCCCCGGTTTTTAAATTTTTAAAATTAAGCGTATAAATTCTTCTTCCTACATCATCTGAAGAAAAAGAAGCCAGTTCATTACCGGGGCTCACGGCTACACTTCCTACTTCAAAAAATTCTTTGCCTTCTGCCAGAACGTTCACGTCAAGTACAATTTCCTCCTCGTTGTCAAGACTTTTATGCTTTCTGCAGAAAATAGGATATTCCTTGCCTTCTTCATAACGTACAATATACCAGTATTCATTAAAGAAATAGGGTAGAGATTCGTCATCCTTTTTATAACGGGCTTTCATCTCTTCAAAAAGCTCTTCCTGAAGAACTTCCGTATCTTTCATGATGAATTCTTCGTAGGCATTTTCCTCTTCAATATATTTGATGACTTCAGGGTTTTCCCTTTCATTCAGCCAAAAGTAATTATCGGTCCTTCTATCGCCGTGGGTTTCTAATATTTTTTCTATTTTTTTTGCCTGTGGAGCTTTCATCCGGATATTTTAATTTTTTATTGAGCAGAGTTTGTCTTTATGCTTTTCTTCTGAAAGTAAGCAATTTATGCAGACGTCTCATTCAATGTTAATTTTCGTTCAAATTTAGGTAAAAAAAAACCATCTTTCCTTTATTGAAAAGATGGTTCATGGTATTTTTATAATTAAAGACTATTTATGAAGTGCTTTAATGTACTTTTCAAGGGCCATTGTCATGGAAGGAGTTTCCTTCGTAGGTGCCATTAAATCTACTGTTAATCCAGCTTCTTCTGCGGCAGCCAAAGTCGTGTTTCCGAAAACACCAATCTTGGTTTCATCCTGTTTGAAGCCAGGGAAGTTTTGTTGTAGCGATTTGATTCCTTGCGGACTAAAGAAGATCAACATGTCATAATCTTTAATGTTGATATCTGTAAGGTCGCTGCATACGGTACGGTACATGATTGCTCTTGTCCAGTCTGCATTAGATGCATCCATGGTTTTCACAATATCCGGACTCAAAACATCTGAAGATGGCAGCAGATATTTTTCAGTTGGGAATTTTTTGAAAAGAGGAAGCAGATCTGAGAAGTTTTTCTCCCCAAAGCTGATTTTTCTTTTTCTGTACACAATATGCTTTTGAAGGTAGTTGGCAATTGCTTCCGACTGGCAGATATATCTCATTGTATCCGGAACGGCAAAACGAAGTTCTTCCGCAAGTCTGAAGTAATGGTCAATCGCATTTTTACTGGTAAAAATAATACCGGTATACTGCGTCAGATCTATTTTCTGTGTTCTGAGCTCTTTATTGTCAACCCCTTCAACGTGGATAAATGGACGGAAATCAATCTTTATTTTTTCCTTCTTTGCTATATCCAAATATGGAGAAGACTCACTAGGCGCTGGTTGAGAAACCAATATAGACTTTATTCTCATCATTGACATTTATTAAAAAAATAACAACTTCCAAAGCAATAATAATGGTGCGATTTGGAGGGTGCAAATATACAAAAATTTATAATACCATTTTTCAGGAAGAATCTTGTTCTTGTGAAATAAGTAGAAAAAAACTTTGAAAATGAATACAAAAGAAAAGAAACACAAATAATACAAAAATATTTTATTTCTGTCTATAGGGAAGTAATAATGGGCTACACAAAGAATTATTAGCAAAAATGTAAGAATGAAATAAAATTTTGTGGAGGTAAAATAAAAAATAGTCCATTTTTTTCCGTCTCCTATACTTTGATAAAATAAAAAACCTAATGTTGATTTTATTAAATAAAAAAACAGCACCGCCAGCAAAGTATACCCGAATTTATTAAGCTGATACCCAAAAAGCTGAAGATCGGCAATATATTTCGGTACAATAGGAATATACTGTGAGATCAAAACAGATAAGGTGAGCGTCGTCACACATGAAGTGATAATCCAGCTGGGAAGGTTGTTGCTTGCATCAAAATACTTTTGAAGCAGAAAATCTTTGAGACTGGCATCCCTTTCTATGACGTTCATCATAAAAACATATAAAAATATACAGCCCACGAGGATAAAGATTACCCAGTCGTTATTCTCAGGTATTCTTACATGATTGATGAAGTGTTGTGATGATGGCAAAATTTAAGTTTTTATTATTTATTATTTAACTTCTGATAGCACAATCCGGCACAGAATTTCCTGTCACCTGTTTCATGTATCCGCAGTTAAAATATTTGCTCTCATCGATTTTACGTATTGTTCAGATCTGTTGAATAAAAGTTTCTGTTTCATCCGCTTAATCCCTGAGAAATATTTTTGCAAAATTATAGATTATTTTGTATAAAATAAAAAGGTTAAATAAACTATCTTTGCAAACTGAAATGAAAAAACTCGTTATTATCCCCACATACAACGAAAAGGAAAATATTGAAAATATTATTTCCGCGGTTTTTGCATTGGAGGACGACTTTCATATCTTAGTTGTAGATGATACTTCCCCGGATGGAACAGCCGAGGTTGTAAAAGAAATGCAGAAGAAACATCCGCATTATTTGCATCTTTCAATAAGACATGTAAAAGACGGGTTGGGAAAGGCATATATTCATGGATTTAAATGGGCTATTGAAAATAAATATGATTATATTTTTGAGATGGATGCCGATTTTTCTCATAATCCTAGCGATCTGCCAAAATTGTTTGAAGCATGCAGGAATGCAGACATGGCCATAGGTTCCCGTTACTCAAAAGGAGTGAATGTGGTCAACTGGCCGATGGGAAGAGTACTGCTTTCTTATTTTGCATCAAAATATGTAAGATTTGTATTGGGACTTCCTATTCATGATACTACAGCAGGATTTGTCTGTTTTTCAAGAAATGTATTGGAAGAAATAGGATTGGATAATGTAAGGCTGAAAGGTTACGGGTTTCAGATAGAAATGAAATTCAGAGCCTTTAAAAAAGGGTTCAGAATTGTAGAAGTTCCTATTATATTTACCAACAGAATTTTAGGAGAAAGCAAAATGAACGGTGGAATTATCCATGAGGCCGTTTTTGGAGTGTTAAATCTAAAGTGGAAATCAATCATCAATAGACTATGAAACAAAGCATGAACAATTCTTTTCAGACGGAGGAATATGTATATGCGAAGTTCCATCAGACTATTAAATAAAAAATATAAAAATAAACTGATGAAAAAGCTGATCTTTATTTTCGTTTTGCTGGGCATGTTTTCGTGCAGCGATTATATTGATAAGCCTAAAAATCTGATCGATAAAGGCGTAATGGCAGAAATCATTGCAGATCTTGCGATCAATGATCAGGCGATCTTTGTATATCCTGACAAAAATATGGAAGCCGGTACAAGAGCTGTCCTGAAGTCACATAAAGTAAAATCTGACGACTTTGTAGAAAGCTTCAAATATTATGTGATCAAAGAAGAAATGGATGGGATTACCAATGATGCACAGGAAATACTGCTGAAAAAAGATCCCAAAGCAGATAAATACGTAAAGGATAAACTGAAACAAAACGGGGCTGTAATACCTTTGGTAAGGTAAAACGGTACTGAAGTTTCTAACCTATAAGAAATCACTGATAACAAGGTGAATTAAAAAAGTAGAGAGATGAAATTTTTTAATATAGAAAAAACCTCTGAAGGAAAAGCAAGAGCAGGGGAAATTACCACAGATCACGGGAAGATTCAAACTCCCATTTTTATGCCTGTGGGAACTGTTGCAAGTGTGAAAACAGTTCATCAGAGAGAATTAAAAGAAGACATTAAGGCTCAGATTATTCTGGGAAATACTTACCACCTTTATCTTCGTCCGGGAATGGAGACGATGCAGGATGCAGGTGGTTTACATAAATTCATGAACTGGGATCTTCCTATCCTTACTGATTCAGGAGGCTTTCAGGTATTTTCACTGGCTAGTAACAGAAAAATGACCGAAGAAGGTGCGAGATTCAAATCTCACATCGACGGAAGTTACCACATGTTCTCTCCGGAAAGATCAATGGAGATTCAAAGACAGATCGGAGCCGATATTTTCATGGCTTTTGACGAATGTACTCCTTATCCTTGCAATTATAACCAGGCAAAATCATCTATGGAGCTTACCCATCGCTGGCTGAAAAGATGTATTGAATGGACTAATGATAATCCTGAATTATACGGATACAAACAAAGACTTTTCCCTATTGTTCAGGGATCTACCTATTCCGACCTTAGAAAAATCTCTGCAGAAGTAATTTCTGAAGCAGGAGCCGAAGGAAATGCCATTGGAGGACTTTCTGTAGGAGAGCCTGAAGAAGAAATGTACAGAATCACTGATGAAGTGACAGACATTCTTCCAAAAGAAAAACCAAGATATCTGATGGGAGTAGGAACTCCATGGAATATCCTTGAATCTATCGGACTGGGAATTGATATGATGGATTGTGTAATGCCAACAAGAAATGCAAGAAATGCAATGCTTTTCACATGGCAGGGCGTGATGAACCTGAAAAATGAAAAATGGAAGCGTGATTTTTCGCCTTTAGACGAATTTGGGACCAGTTTTGTAGATCGTGAATATTCAAAAGCGTATCTTCGCCACCTGTTTGTATCTAAAGAATATCTGGCAAAACAGATTGCTTCGATTCATAATCTTGCCTTCTATCTTGATTTAGTAAAAGTAGCCAGAGAACATATTATTGCAGGAGATTTCTACGAATGGAAAAACTCCGTAGTACCGGTTCTTAGACAAAGACTGTAAGAGAATATGCTTAACATTGTAGACAGATATATCATTAAAAAATACCTTGGAACTTTTAGTTTTATGTTGGTATTATTGTCTATAGTCGTATTGGTAATTGATGTTCAGCAGAAGATTCCAAGAATAGAAAATGCCAAGGCCATTGATCCGAAACTGGATCTGACCTATTTTCTTATCCACTTTTATCCCTTCTGGATTATCAATCTTGTGGTTACCTTCCTTTCCATTCTGGTGTTTATTTCGGTGATTTATTTTACCTCCAGGATGGCGAATAATACTGAAATTGTTGCTATTATTAGTAGTGGGGCCAGTTTTCACAGGTTTTCCAAACCTTATCTGGTAACTTCCATTTTTATTGGATTGATTGCCCTTGTGGTATACCATATGGTTCTTCCATGGGCCAATATCAAGAAAAATGAACTGGAAGCGTATACCTATAATGCGGCCAATAAAGAAAAGATTTTAGGAACTGCTCCAGCTTCCTCACAGCTGAGCAAAACGGAATATATTTTTGTTGATTCCTGGAACAAAAGAGAAAAAAGAGGTTCTAGTTTTGTCTATCAGAAATATGATAAAGACAGAAAAATGACTTACGAGCTTAAAGCAAGCGAAGTGTATTGGGATAAAGCCAAAAAGCAGTTTGTTTTAAATAATTATCTGGAAAAAACAATCAATAAAGACAATACCGAAAAACTCGGCAACGGGATAGAATTAAGGAAAAACTACGGTCACTCACCGGAAGAGCTTTTCCCTAACGAGCTTTTGGGACAAAATAAAACCACTCCGGAACTTTTAAAGTTTATTGAAAGAGAAAAGGCAAGAGGAAACAGTAACCTGAATTCTTATCTGAATGAGCTTCATCAAAGAACATCAATGCCTGTTTCTATTATTATTCTGACATTCCTGGCACTTTCCCTGTCTTCACAAAAGAAAAGAGGAGGATTGGGGATTAACCTGGCAATAGGGATCTCATTGGCCTTTATTTTTGTGTTTTCATTTGAAGCCCTGAAAGTGGTTTCTGAAAATAAAAGTTTGTCTCCAGCTGTAGCAATGTGGCTGCCTAATATGGTGTTTTTGCCGCTTACCCTTTATCTGTATATCAAAAGAGCCAATCAGTAAAGTAGTTTTATTTCCTTGTGATAAAAGGAACGTATTCCGTCTTCCAGTTCAATCCAGAGTTCACCCTTTTCGTCTGCATTTCGGATGATGCCATTTTGTCGCTCTTTTTCAATTTCAAAGACAGAGATCAGGTCTTTTCTGAAAAGGTTTGCATTGAATCCATCCAGAATTTCCTGATCAGAAGGAATGTTTTTCAGTTTCTCAGACAAATATTCATGAAGATTTAATGAAACTTCTTCCAGATCAAATTGCATGCCTGTCTGCGTCAGGAGGGATCCTGCATTGGATATTTCATCAAATTTGTCCTGAAGGATATTAATTCCTGCTCCGATGATGAAATAATTATTTTGATTAATTTTTTTCTTTTCTATTAAAATTCCAACGATTTTTTTACCTTTAAGGATAATATCATTCGGCCATTTGATTTTTACCTCAGAGTCAGACAATTTGGCAAGGAAATCCCGGATAATCATTGCGGTATAATAATTGAACATAAAGTCGGAGCAAAGGATGTTCTGAATATTCACTGCCAGCGTATAAGCCAGGTTTTTTCCGGCAGTCTGAGTCCAAACATTTCCATACTGACCACGGCCTTTAGTTTGATTAAAAGTATGAAGCCCTATAAAATTTGAATCTCCGTAAAGTAAAAACTTTGCTATTTCGTCATTAGTAGAAGAACATTCTTTCAGATAGAAGAGTTGGCTCATTTAAGAAAACTTTAAGACATTAAGAGGGTAAAAGTAAGGTTAAAGTAAAGAAAAAACAATAAATTTGCAGATTATAGTAATTTTTTAATGAATAAAACAGCAGAAAAACAAGCGTTAATAGATAAAATCGTTGAAGCTATCCAGGATGTAAAAGGAGAAGATATTATGATCTTCGATCTTTCCAACATCGAAAACTCCGTAGCAGAAACGTTCGTGATATGTAGTGGAAACTCAAATACACAGGTGGCTGCATTGGCAGGAAGTGTTGAGAAGAAAGTAAGAAACGAACTGCAGGACAGACCTTGGCACGTAGAAGGTACTGAAAATGCAATGTGGGTATTGGTAGATTACGTTTCAGTGGTGGTTCATATATTCCAAAAAGATGTACGTGAGTACTACGATATAGAAGAGCTTTGGGGTGACGCAGTCATTACCAAAATTGAAAATGAATAATAAAAATTTTAAAAAGTCTAAATGAATAATAAAGGATTCAACTGGTTCTTTCCAATTGCAATCATAGCTCTTTTGCTATTTTTTGGCTCCAATTTCCTTGGAGGTGATGCAGCAAAATCTATTGATGAAGATGGTTTCTTTAGAGAAATGCAGGCAGGGAAAGTTCAGAATATAATTATATACAAAGACATAGAGAAAGCTGATGTTTTCCTAACAAAAGAAGCAAAATCAGCAATGGTTTCCAAAGCTGGTAAAGAAAACAACCCTCTTTCTGCCTTCGAAATGGCTCCTAAAGCAGATTTTTCTGTAAAATACGGAGACCTTCAACTTTTCCTTCAGAAATTTGAACAGGTCAAAGCCAGCAATCCGGTTATTAAAACAACTAAAGATTACGGAACAGGGAAAAGCGCACTAATGGATATTTTAGTTCCTGCGCTGGTTTGGATTTCCATTCTGGGGTTATTCTACTTCCTTCTTTTCAGAAAGATGGGCGGAGGTGGAGGTCCTGGTGGACAAATCTTCTCTATCGGTAAATCTAAAGCGAAGCTTTTCGACGAAAAAGAAAGAATTCAGGTAACATTTAAAGATGTTGCAGGATTGGAAGGAGCTAAAGAAGAAGTTCAGGAAGTTGTAGATTTCTTGAAGAACTCTGAAAAATATACAAAACTGGGAGGTAAAATTCCTAAAGGAGTCCTTTTAGTAGGCCCTCCGGGAACCGGTAAAACATTATTGGCAAAAGCCGTTGCAGGTGAAGCTAAAGTTCCGTTCTTCTCACTTTCTGGTTCAGACTTCGTTGAAATGTTTGTTGGGGTAGGAGCTTCCAGAGTAAGAGACCTTTTTGCTCAGGCTAAAGCAAAATCTCCGGCGATCATCTTTATTGACGAGATTGATGCTATCGGACGTGCAAGAGGAAAAAATAACTTCTCTGGCGGAAACGATGAAAGAGAAAATACATTGAACCAGCTTCTTACCGAAATGGACGGTTTCGGAACAGATGTCAATGTTATTGTAATGGCGGCTACCAACAGAGCGGATATTCTTGATAAAGCATTAATGAGAGCAGGTCGTTTTGACCGTTCTATCTATGTAGATCTTCCGGAACTTCACGAAAGAAGACAGATTTTCGATGTTCACTTGAAAAAAATCAAGCTTGATGATAATGTAGATAGAGATTTCTTAGCAAAACAAACTCCTGGATTCAGTGGGGCAGATATTGCTAATGTTTGTAATGAAGCAGCATTAATCGCAGCAAGATATAACCATACTTCTGTTACAAAACAGGACTTCCTGGATGCGGTAGACAGAATTATCGGTGGACTTGAGAAGAAAAATATGGCCATCAAGCCATCTGAAAAGAGAAGAGTTGCTTATCATGAAGCAGGTCACGCTACAATCTCCTGGTTGGTAGAACATGCATCACCACTTTTAAAAGTAACGATTGTTCCAAGAGGTCGTTCTTTAGGGGCAGCATGGTATCTTCCGGAAGAAAGACAGCTTACCACTACTGAGCAGATGTTGGACGAAATGTGTGCAACATTGGGAGGTAGAGCTGCAGAGCAGGTGATCTTCAATAATATCTCTACAGGAGCACTTTCTGATCTGGAAACAGTAACGAAGAGAGCTCAGGCAATGGTGACAATCTATGGATTAAGCCCGAACATTGGTAATATTTCTTATTATGACAGTTCAGGACAGTCTGAATACTCATTCGGAAAGCCTTATTCTGAAGAAACAGCTACCAAAATTGATGCAGAGATCAAATTGATTATCGAAAATCAGTACGAAAGAGCAGTAAGAATTCTTGAGGAAAATAAAGATAAACTGGATGCTCTGGCAAATAAATTGTTAGAAAAAGAAGTGATCTTCCGTGAAGACTTAGAAGATATCTTCGGAAAAAGAGCATGGGATCCTGAATTGACAGAGAAACCTGTTACCAATACTATTCCTGAAAAAGATCAGCCGGTAGTAGTGGAAACACCTCAGATCAAAGAAAAAGAAGAAGAAAGCGAAATACAGGCTCCAGAAAGCCCAACACAGCTTTAAGACTCTTAAAAATAAATATTACAAAGACCTGACAACCTCGAAAATTGTCAGGTTTTTTCATATTTAAGGAGATATTTTGGACACTATTGTAATTTATTTTCTATTTTTGTATAAAGTTGACTAAAAATAGATTAAGTTGAATTTATTCAAGAGGATTGTAAGCAAACTTACCAACCAGCCTGAAGAAGAGGACAAACAGAGCCTGGAGAAACTTGGGGATTCGCTGAAAAATGCGGATCTTGACTATAAGTTTGCGCAATTATTTACGCATTCGGGGGGATTTTTTAATTATTGTGCAGATGAAGCGGAGGCTCTACAAACTTTAAATCAAATTATCAAAATAGAAGGTATCCACAACCTTTTCTGTTGGGATAAAGAACTTCAGAACTTTTTGAACGTTGTGAGGTCTGCCTATACTTCAGAACTGCAGCCGTCTAATGATGCTGCATTCATCACATGTGAATACCTGATCGCCTATGATGGCAGGATCATGCTTTCGCATAATAATATTCTTCATTATCATTCTTCAAGACTTCCCGATAGAATTATCATCATTGCCAATGTTTCTCAGATTGTAAACAACCTGAATGATGCTATGGGGAAAATAAAAAGAAACGGAAATATCAAGAACCTTACTTCCATCAGCGGAAGCCAGTCTAAAATGGACAGTTCTTCCAATTCCAATACAAAGCTGTTTTTATTGCTGCTTGAAGATTAAGCAACCACTTCTAAATTTTAAATTTTGGACAAAAATCTCATTCAAAGAACCGTATCAGGTATAGTCTATGTAGCCGTTATTATACTTTGTTCGACTCCGCTGGGAGCGCAATTGCTGAACAGCATTGCTCCTGGTCTTATCAAACAACAGTATCTTTTTTATGGCTTAATGAGTCTGCTGCTGATGGTGGGGACGTGGGAATGTGTTAAAATCATGAAATTTGGAAACGGATATGAAAAATGGGTGGTATATCCATTAGTCATTTTTATATTCTATATTTTTTCCAAAAGATATTTCAACCACGATTTCTTTTTTGATTTCAGGCTCAGTGAAATACTGGCACTGGCGCTTATTGGGATTGCTGTGGTTACTTTATTCAAATTTCCCAGCGAATTATACTTCGACAGTGGGAAACTTATTTTTACCGTTATCTACGTAGCGCTCCCATTCAGTTTTGCATTGGGACTGCCAAAGTTCTCCAGCTATAGTGATGCTTTCTCTTTGGAAATCCTGTTCTTATTTGTTCTCATCTGGAGTAGTGACACCTTTGCCTATCTGGTAGGGAAGTTCTTCGGTAAACATAAAATGGCACCTAAAATTTCCCCTAAGAAAACATGGGAGGGATATGCAGGTGGCGTAGTGTTAACATTGGTTTTATCTTACTTTATTGAACATTATCAGCCTGAACTGAGAGGCAACTGGATGATCGTAGGATTTTTGGTTGCCGCCTTTGCTCCGCTAGGGGATCTGGTAGAAAGCCAATTGAAAAGAAATTTCGGTGTGAAAGACAGTGGAAACATCATTCCAGGACATGGAGGAGTTTTAGATAGATTAGATAGTTTTATTATCTGCGTTCCTGTCGTATATTTGTACTTTATTTTAGAAAAATTTATTTAGTCTCATGAAATTACATAGAGAATCAAAAGGAACAATTACCGTTGCGACCATACTTTTTATCATTTTGGGCGTATTAGCAATTTATTTCCTTAAAATATGGTCCCTGCTGATCATTATGCCTTTGTTGGTTATTTACAGTTTAGTTTTCTGGTTCTTCAGAGTTCCGGATCGTAATATCCTTGATCACAAAGAAAACGTGATAGCTCCGGTGGACGGAAAAGTGGTAATGATCAAAGAAGTGGATGAGGATGAATTTATAAAAGGAAAAGCCATTCAGGTTTCTATTTTTATGTCCCCGCTGAATGTTCACATCTGTAGATATCCGGTTTCGGGTGAAGTGATTTACAAAAAGTACCACCCGGGAAAATATCTGGTAGCATGGCATGAAAAGTCTTCTACAGAGAACGAAAGAACTACTATGGCCGTACAAACTATGACCAATCATAAAGTTGTCTTCAGACAAATTGCCGGGTATGTAGCTAGAAGGATTGTTTTCTACTGTAATGAAGGCGATAAAGCAAAAGCCGGGCATGAGTTCGGATTTATTAAATTCGGATCCAGAATGGATGTATTCCTGCCTTTGGATACTGAGATTATCTGTAAGATCGGAGATATTACAAAAGGAGGTTTGGATGTGATTGCCAAGCTGAAAGAAAATTAAGAATACGTATTGTATATAAAAAAACAAAAGAGAGCCTTTGCAGCTCTCTTTTTTATTTGAAAAAATGATTATTTGAGTTTAACTACGCATGCGTAATATTGCGTATTCAGGGATTAAATCTTTTTCATTAAGATGAATAATTTTGCAGCTACAAAAACACAAGTTATTCACTATTTTAAGCCATAAAATGGATAACTGAATATGTTTTATGGTCTTACCATTAATTTTTTTTTGTCATTGGTTAAATAATTTAATTTGAATTTTTAGTAAATTAGAACAGGGAAAACACAAATCATATTCTTTTATCACTGAAAATTGCAAACAGATATTTTGTTTTGTGAGTTTTTATGTTGCTTAAAAGCTATTAATATTGGAAAATTTATGCTTTCAGTAGTACGAATGCCAACTTGAGCTTGTGAAAACATAAAAACAACACGATGATTTATAAGTTTTTCTTTAAGATGATCAACGATGAAGCTGAGAAAATAAATGATGATTTTGATAGCAATTATCTAAATCTTATCAACCGATATCTGCTTTTATTGTTCTTCATATTTCTGTTTTACTCCATTTTTATTATTACTTTTTTCGGGGATATGTTGATTTCAATATTTCTTACCGTTATTACCTTTTTCTGGCTGTTTTTAATGGCAATAAAAGGGAAAACGAGGCGATTCAGGAGCGTACTGAAAACTTCCATCATTTTTACATTTGTCTTACTAACTTTTATAGTGAGTTTTTTTAATGTGTATACTTTCAAAAATGCTGGAGTTGAGTATTTCTATTTTTGTCTTTTGTTTGCCGTTCCCTTCTTTTTGAATTATAAAAAAGATGCTTTATCTATCTTTTTTATTACGTTTATGATCTGTATCAACTTTATTGTATGCCTTTACTTTGATTTTGATTTCCTGCCAAAAAGCCGATTTATAGAAACCGAAGATTTTAAAACAATAAAGCTGCTTAATATTTTATTTTCTATTGCCTCTTTTCTGATGGATATTGTTTTTATTACCCAGAAAGATGCGCTGATTAATGGTTTGATTACCGATAAAAAAGAGAAAGATTCCACAATCAAGGATCTGGTAAAAACAAATGCAGAACTGATGAAGCATCAGATGTTGATCAATCATCTTTCGGAAGAAAATATCCTGGAGATTTTAAATTTGGCAGAAAATAATTCACCCATGTTTTTTGAGAAATTCCAAGTGTTTTTCCCTCATTTTATTCCTGATATTTTAAAAATAAATCCTAATCTGATTCATTCTGAACTCTATTTCTGTGCTTTGATGAAGCTTGATTTTGATACCAAGAAGATTGCACAGTGTACCAACAACAGTATTCGTGCTGTAGAAAGTAAAAAATACAGGATCCGGAAGAAACTGAATATCTCCTCTGAGATCAATGTCAATAGCTTTTTGATTAAAATATAAACAAAATTCCGATTTTTGTTACTTATACGTAGTGTTGCGTGCCGGTTGATGATGTTTTTTATTTTTCTTGTCAATATTTTTACTTTAAAAACATTGTGATGAATATTAAGAACATTCATATTGGGAGCCTGATCCGAACCAAAGTAGAAGAGCATCAGATTTCAATAGAAAGAATCTCCAGATTTTTGAACGAACCGGAAGATCATGTAGAAATGATGTATCAGGCAAAAAGTATTGATACGGATATGCTGATGAAATGGTGTAAGCTTTTAAAATTTGATTTCTTTAGATTTTATACCGGCCATCTGATTTTGTATTCTCCGCAGTCAAGAATTGATCATGTATTCAAAGAAAAGGGGAGTACCATAGTTTTCAGGAAAAGTATTTATACCCAGGAGGTAAAGAATTTTATACTTGAAAAAATAGAAATGGGAGCAATGACCGCCCATGATGTTGTTGAAAGATATAAGATTCCTAAAACAACCCTGTACAAATGGATGAAAAAACTATAATATGATACCTGATTACAAGCAGATCTATACTGATATTCTCAAGGAAAAGTTTCCAGAAAAATTAATAGATATAACCATTCAAAATAAGCTGGAAAGATTACATTCAGCGATTGATATTCTAAAGTTTAATCAATTGATTTTTGGTGAACCGGAATATGCAGTTGAGTTCAATAATCAAAGACTTCGTTCTTATGATGAAGAATCTATTTTGGAAATTCTCAGATATCAGGAAAAAAACGGATTGAGCAATTTTCAGCTTGGCTGTCATTTTAAAATAAGCAGAAATACAATTGCCAAATGGAAAATGGTTTTTAAAATATAATATTGATGTTTCATTTGTTTTAATTGAATTATTTTTTTTATAAATAAATGATAATGGTTTTTATGTTTTGGTTTCCTGTATTTTTTTGAATTTATTATTGAATTAAATAACTAAACTTTTTGGTTGTGCTTATATGTTATCATAATTTGCTGTGGTTTTGTGAGTTTTACTACGCGTGAGTAGTATTGCGTAGGGAAAAATAATATGTAATTGTCTGTGGGTGATAATTTTGTGACGGTTAAATAAATGACTTAGTTAAAAATTTTACTCATTAAACAATTATAACTTAAAAATGATGGAAACAAAATTTACAATTCCCCCAATCAAAGTCTTGCTGATAGCACTGCTATTTGCCTTTGGAAAATTTTATTCTCAGGCCAATAATGGAGCGGTAGGGATTAATACCACTACCCCTAATGCTAATTCCGTTTTGGATGTCATCTCAGGAAATAACAATAAAGGAATCCTTATTCCCAGATTAACTGAGGCGCAGCGAAATGCTATTACAATCAATCAGTCCAAAGATGATGGTTTGACGATTTACAATACCACAGAAGATTGTTTCAATTACTGGAGCCTTGCAGATAATGAATGGAAAAGTGTCTGCGGACAGATGGGTAAATCTGTTTTTACTATAGACTGTTCCACTTCCAAAGCAATGGGAAGCTATGTAAAAGGAAAAGAACTTACTAGTTCCAATTATCTGAGTATTGCTGTGAATGTAACAAAACCGGGTAATTATACCATTTCCGGAACGACTACCAATGGATACAATTTTTACGGAACCGGAGTATTTCTAAATACAGGAACACAAACGATACAGATTCCGGGGCAGGGAACTCCTCAGAATATCCAGACAGATAACGTGTCACTGGAAGCAAACGGAACAGCTGTTACCTGTACTCCTGCGATCTCTATTACGGTACTAAGTCCTGCAGGAACATATACCATGAGCTGTGGAAGTGCAACAGTAAATGGGGTGTATAAAGTAGGAACAGCTCTTGCAGCCTCCAATACGATTACATTGCCTGTGAATGTTGCGACATTGGGCAGTTACACTATTACAACCAATACGGTTGACGGAATTTCTTTCAGTGGTTCAGGAGTATTTACTGCAACAGGAAATCAGAATATTACGCTGCAGGGTACAGGATCACCTTCTTCCACGACTGTAAAAACGATAACAATTACTTCGGACAGCCAAGGTGGAGTTTCAACGACATGTACAGTAAATGTGATCGTAGTTGTTCCAAAGAAAAAACTTTTAACAATCGGAACTGGTGCAAACGGTTGTGGATATAATGTGTCAGGAACTTCTCCATCAGGGATGGTAACTAAAGCAGCAGCTAATTTTGGAACATTGGCCAACAGCATCGTAAAATACGAAGGATGGGATCAGATTATAGACGGTACAGACAGCCCGAGTACTGCGCAGCTGACGACGTGGACAACCGGAGCCAATCCTGTAGATATAATTGTAATAGGATATGCATGGGGAATGAGTGCTGCAGATGCACAGGTTCTAAAAAATTATATGGCAAAAGGAGGTGTCATCGTTGCTTATTCTGAAAGTAACAGCGGAATGCAGAATCTTTTCAGAAATATTTTTGACGGATCAGTAAATACCGGAAGTGTAAACAGCGCGGGAGCTATCTATAAACTGCCCATGACAAATGATGAAATTCTGAATGGTCCTTTTGGAGATATAAGAGGATTGCAATGGGGAGAAGATGCTTCTTCTACAACCTATGCAACAGGACTTCCTTCAAGTGAAATTACAGTATATTCAGGAGATACGAACATCTCTACGGCTTCACCATCAGGAACTGTAGGTCGTGTAACTGCATTTAAACATAACACTTTAAACTTCATCTGGGTAGGAGATGGTGGATTCAACTCTCAATGTGGATCAGTTACTTCTCCAAATACCTCAGATACGATATGTCCGTTCTATGCAGATACTAATTATAAGCCAATTGCTAAACCAAATTATGGAAATGGGGTTGCTGCTTATGAAATGAATGTATATAACTCAATATTCTATGCAAATGCTCTTGCCTGGGCAATTAAACAGGCAGAATTCAGCGGAATAAACACACAATGATAAAGTTTTTTAAAGAGGGCTCCGGTACGATGATTCGTGCCGGAGTTTTTTATTTTATATACTTTTTAATCTCTTCTGTAAGGTTTAATATGAATTCTACCGGGAGATCTTCTTCAGTGTCAATTAAGAGGATTTTAAACTTCTTTCTGCCATCCAGAATCAACTCCGGATAATCCAATTTGTCACCGTGGTAAAAGCTGATATAATGTTTCCTGTATTTTTTGCTGTAATAAAAATAACACAGCATTTTCTTTTTGTATTTGATAAACGGAAGCCCAAAACTGAATGTTTCTGTAATATTTTCCGGATCTGAAGCTAAAATAGAATCACGTAAAAATAAAAGAGTACTTCTTTCAGGCTCTTCGATTCTGTAGAAATACTCTTGTATAGGGTTCATTTTAATTGAATTAAAATATTAGTCGAAATTTTGAAGCTCAACAAGCTTGTTATACATTCCTTTTTTCGCGATCAGGTCATGATGTGTTCCTTGCTCTACAATATCGCCTTTTTCCATCACTACGATCCAGTCTGCTTTCTGAATGGTTGAAAGACGGTGGGCGATTACCAGAGAAGTTCTGTTTTCCATCATTTTCTCCAGTGCATCCTGTACAAATCTTTCAGATTCTGTGTCCAGTGCAGAGGTTGCTTCATCCAGAATCATAATTGGAGGGTTTTTCAATACTGCTCTCGCAATAGAAACTCTTTGCTTTTGACCTCCGGAAAGCTTACCGCCATCATCTCCGATATTGGAATCATATCCTTCAGGAAGTGTTGTGATAAATGCATCTGCATTGGCAATTTTTGCGGCAGCAATCACCTCTTCTCTTGTCGCATCAGGTTTACCCATCAGGATATTATTATAAACGGAATCATTAAATAATACAGATTCCTGGGTTACCATACCCAGAAGCTTGCGGTATTCATCTAATTTTAAATGTTTAATATTGGTGCCGTCAATCATGATCTCTCCTTCAGAAACATCATAGAATCTTGCTAAAAGATTGGCAATGGTTGTTTTACCACTTCCACTTTGCCCTACAAGAGCTACTGTTTTCCCTTTTGGAATAGAAAGTGAGAAGTTTTTAAGAATTGTATGGTCTTTATCGTAGAAAAAGCCAATATTATTAAACTCGATAGAATGATTTAATGTTGAGATGGAAACAGGATTTTCTATTTCATCAATTTTCACATCAGCATCCAGAATTGCTAAAACTCTTTCAAGAGAAGCTTCTCCTTTCTGTACATTCGAAATTGACTGAGACAAACTTTTCACAGGAGGTAAAATCTGGAAGAAAATTCCCAGGAAAACCAAGAAATCTGCAGGGGAAATACTTTGTTCTACAATGATTTGTTTTCCCCCATACCAAGCGATAATTAAGAACGTAACCGAACCTAAAAATTCGCTCATCGGAGATGCAAGTTCCTTTTTTCTACCTAATCTTATAGAGCTGTTGATCCATTTCTGCATTGACTGCATAAAACGGTTGTCCATTATTTTTTCTGCACTGAAAATCTTAATCACCTTTGTAGATTTCAATGTTTCATCTACGATTGAGAAAATAGTTCCCATTTCATTTTGGGCTTCATGAGAGTCTTTTTTCAGGCTTTTTCCTATTAAAGCAATCATAGTTCCCATTACCGGCAATACCAGAAGGGAGAAAAGAGTCATCTCTGTACTTAAAAAGAAAAGAGTCACCAATGTGCTTATCAGCATAAAAGGTGCATTGATCAATTCTACTAAACTTCCTAAAATATTACCTTCAACTTCACCTACGTCATTTGACATACGGGACATCAGATCTCCTTTTCTGCTTTCTGTAAAAAAGGAAACGGGTAAAGAAAGAATCTTTCTGTACATCGCTCCACGAAGGTCCTGAGTAACGCCTACACGATAATTGATCAGTAAAAACGAACCTAAATATCTGAAAAGGTTTCTCAGTAAAAACATAAAAGCTGTTATCACACAAAGCCAGGCCAAAACATTAAGTGCTCCGTGTTCAGTTACTAAACTCTGAACATAATAATTGGCATACTCTTTTGCGTAAGAGAAAAAATCTAAAATCTCTCCTGAATAAACAGGTGGGTGGGTGTATTTTTTAGCCTCAATGGTTCCGAAAAGCATTCCCAAAACCGGTAGAATAGTTCCTAAGGAAGCAATCTGAAAAACAGAATACATAAGGTTGAAAAACAAGCTTCCGTAGATGTATTTTTGGTGAGGTCTTGCGAACTTCAGTATTTTAATATATTGGTTCATTCAATGAAAAAATTGGATAGCAAAATTACGTAAAATTAAAAGATAAGACGTCCTTAATCCTGTTTTACTTTAATGGATAAGTTTCAAAAAATGTCTTTTTGTTACAACTCCGTGTTATTAAGCCTTGTTTTTTGAATAAATTAAACCTGATTATGACATAAAAATAGAAGATAAGAAGGTCTTGCTGTTTCATAAAAAAAAACCGCTGAAACAGCGGTTTTGATATAATGATTTAATTAAAAATTCACCTGGTCATTATACTTTGGAGCAAAATTTTTAGGATTCAATTTATCCAGAGTTTTTCCAAAGTTATTAATGATCTGCGTCATATTATCAAAATCTACGATGTTGATGTCATCATTTTCATGGTGGTAATGAGATGCTTTCGTCATATCTACTGTAGAGAATGAATGGGCAATGATTTTCTTTTTTACAAAGCTTACATTGTCTGAACGGTAGAACAGCTGTTGTTTTGCATATGGATCTGCATTGAGTTTTAATCCGTTTACTGCATTTTTATTGAACAGTTCATCAAGGTCAGAGAATCCGTCTCCTGTCATATATAATGCATTTTTTCCCCACTGAGATTCTGTGGCTACCATTTCAAAATTGAAAAGTGCTGTCAGCTTATTATAAATATGATCCAGATTGGTGTCAGTTGAGATAGCTCTTGAACCAAGCATTCCTTTCTCCTCTCCATTAAATGCCATGAAAACCATAGAGAATTCAGGCTTTTTGTTTTTAAAATAATCGGCAATACCTACCAGAGTCGTGATTCCGCTGGCATCATCATCGGCTCCGTTATAAATGTTGTCACCACTTTTATCACTGGTTCCAATATGATCAAAATGGCCTGAGAATCCAAGATACTGATCTGTTTTTCCTTTTTTGACACCACAGACATTGTATGCTGTTTTCCCATTATAATCAAATGGTACCAGGTAAGATTTTCCGGTACAGTATTCCAGATTATTTTCTTTGAAGAGTTTAGCAATGTAGTTGGCTGCATTTTCATTTTCCTGAGTTCCGATTTCACGGCCTTTCATTTCATCTGAAGCGAGAGTGGAAAGGATTGTTTTTACCCTTTCTTTAGAAATCTCCTGGGAAAAAGTGAATATGGAGAATAGTGATAAAGTAAGATACGTTAGCTTTTTCATTGTCTTTTATTAAAAGTTATATGATCTGTCGTGGTTTTGATCAAAAAGTTGCAATGAATTTACATAAATTAATTGATGTGAGGGTACAGACTGTATAAATAGGAATATGGCAAATAAAAAACAGCTCCTAAAAAGAAGCTGTTCTCACTCAAAAAATCGTTGTAAGGCTATCGAAGTCTGTCTACAGATTTTACGAGCCTCTCATCTTTACGGATGTAAATGTTTGCAATAAGCAGACAAATTACCGCAATCAATGGGAAAATCGGCTCAATACCCTTCTCAGGAAAATGAATTCCTCCGGATAAGTTTAGTAACCAGTACGCCAATACACCAATCAACAAAACGTTTATAATGATGCTGATAGTATTCAGCAAAATTTGTCTTTTTCTGTTTTTGAAACTAAAAATACTTAATGCTCCAATGATTACAAGCACGATACTGCCCATATTAAGTAAAGGAATACTGTCGGAAATGACAACATCCTGTCCTGTTATAAAAAGGAAAACAGCAGCTAAAACTGCCAATAACGTCCATATAGTTTGTATTCTCTGTAGCATTGAATATTAAATTCTTGGCAAAAATAACATAAATTTTGCACAATTCAAAAATAAGTGTAGATTTGCATTATACAATGTACTTGAAAACCAAAGTCACCGGACTTACTTTTCTTACTCACAATTAATTACATTTTTACATAAATATGTTTAACATAGAAACGTTAAGGTCAAAATCCGTAACGGAACTGACTAAAATCTTAAAAGATTTGGGCGTTAAAGTTGCAAGAACCAGCAATGAAAATGACAAGATCTTTGCTATTCTTGACTTTCAGGCTTCTAACCCTAAAGTTGCAAAAGATTATTTCAACGCCACAGAAACCACCAGTGTAACTACTGAAGAGGCCCCAGCAGATAAACCTGTTAAAGCCCCGGCAAGAAAAGCTGTTCCGAAGAAACCAGCAGCCAAGCCAAAAACAAATACAAACACAAATACAAAAGCTCCGGCAGAAGAACCTAAAGCAGAAGAAAAAGTAGAAGAAAAGGTACCCGCTTCTGAAGAAGTAAAACCGGAAGAACCCACAGCTGAAGTAGCTGCAATAACAGAGGAATCTGCAGCAAGCGCCCAGGCTAAAAAGAAAAGAAAAAGAGTTTCTACCAATGCAGGTAATGCAGAAGTATCTCAGGAAAAAACAGAAGCTCCAAAAAACACAGAATCTCAAGAGCCAGCTCAGGCTGAAGAAAAGCCTAACAATCCTCAACAACAGGCTAACAGACCTCAAAAAGGACACAACCATCCACAGAATAGTGGAAACCAACATAAAAATCAAAACCAGAACCAACAACACCAGCAGCATCAAAACCAAAATCAGAATCAAAACAGACATTCTGAAAAGGCAGAGGAGCAGCACGACCATAAAAAAGAATTCAATTTCGATGGATTGGTAAGCATTGAAGGTGTTTTGGAAATTTTACCGGATAACTACGGATTTTTACGTTCATCAGACTTCAGCTATATCTCTTCTCCAGATGATGTGTATGTATCTACAGCACAGATCAGAAATTATGGTTTAAAAACCGGAGATACCGTTAAAGGAATTGTAAGACTTCCAAAAGAAGGTGAAAAATATTTTTCATTATTAAAACCTACAGAAGTTAACGGACGTGACCTTGCATTCATCAAGGACCGTGTTGCTTTTGAATATCTTACTCCGCTTTTCCCGGAAGAAAAATTCAATTTAGCAGGAAGCGGATCTACCATTTCTACCAGAATTGTAGATTTATTTGCACCTATTGGAAAAGGTCAGAGAGCAATGATCGTTGCACAGCCTAAAACAGGTAAGACGATGTTGCTTAAAGATATTGCTAATTCTATTGCAGCCAACCACCCGGAAGTATACATGATGGTTCTTTTGATTGATGAGCGTCCGGAAGAGGTTACTGATATGGAAAGAAGTGTAAATGCAGAAGTTATTGCCTCTACATTTGACGAAGCAGCTGAAAAACATGTGAAAGTAGCTAACCTTGTTCTTGCGAAAGCACAGAGAATGGTTGAGTGTGGACACGATGTAGTAATCTTACTGGATTCTATTACAAGATTGGCAAGAGCATACAACACAGTTACTCCTGCATCAGGTAAGGTTCTTTCCGGTGGGGTAGACGCCAATGCACTTCACAAGCCGAAAAGATTCTTTGGAGCAGCAAGAAAAATCGAAGGAGGAGGATCTCTGACGATCATTGCAACCGCATTGATTGATACAGGATCTAAAATGGATGAAGTAATCTTTGAAGAATTCAAAGGTACTGGTAACATGGAGCTTCAGCTAGACAGAAAAATTGCTAACAGAAGAATTTATCCTGCTATTGACTTAATTTCTTCCAGTACCCGTAGAGATGATCTTCTTCTTGATGAAGTGACTTCTCAGAGAATGTGGATCTTCAGAAAATATCTTTCTGAAATGAATCCTGTAGAAGCTATGGAATTTGTAAATAAGAACATCAAAGGAACTCTCAACAATGAAGAATTCCTGATGTCTATGAATAAATAAATTTAATTTAATATTGTTAAATGAAAAGCACGGATCATTTGGTTCGTGCTTTTTGTTGGTTGTAAATAAAAAAAATTAAAACTTAATTCATTCTAAATCAATGTATCAATGTTAAAGATTTATTAAAGTAATCTTCAATCCTTGATAATACCTTAAATATTGGCTAATTTTGGAATATAACATTAAAAATAAAGATTATGTCATTTGAATTACCAAAACTAGGATATGCATATGATGCATTAGAGCCAACTATTGATGCAAGAACTATGGAAATCCACCATACAAAACACCACCAGGCATATATTGACAATTTAAATAAAGCAATTGAAGGAACTGAACTAGCAGGAAAAACTATTGAAGAAATCTGCCAGACAGGAACTGACAAACCAGCAGTAAGAAATAATGGAGGAGGACACTTCAACCACTCTTTATTCTGGGAAATTTTAACGCCAGGAGGAAGCAAAGAGCCTGTAGGAAATGTAAAAGCTGCTATCGAAAACTACGGAGGTCTTGAAAAATTCAAAACTGATTTTTCTGATGCTGCTAAAACAAGATTTGGTTCGGGATGGGCTTGGTTAGTAAAAAATGCTGACGGTTCTGTATCTGTTTCTTCTACACCAAACCAGGACAACCCATTAATGCCTGTAGCAGACGTTAAAGGAACTCCGGTTTTAGGATTAGATGTTTGGGAGCACGCTTATTATTTAAACTACCAAAACAGAAGACCTGACTATGTTTCTGCATTCTTTGAAGTAGTAAACTGGGATAAAGTAGAAGAATTATTCAATAAATAATTTTCAACTATTATAAAAATGAAAAGGTTCAGAATTGTTCTGAACCTTTTTTATTGAGTAGTATTTAAAATTTATCTTATGGCATCGCTTCCGGACAATCCATTCAATCTTAGCTTATACTTCCAGTTTACATACACAAAGACCTGATATAACTTATATTCAAACTTGATCCCGTACTTTTCCTGCGGATCATAATCTATTCCGGATTCTATGATATTTCTGTATCTCCCGGAATTATAATAACTGTTCCATTCGTTCACCAGAAATGTATTTTTTGTCTTCAGATATGATTCTGTATACTGGCTGATGGGCTTGGCAACAGCGTTCAAAAAATAATCAAATTGCGTATCAATAACCGTGAGATCCCATTCTCCGTCTTCGTTTTTAGAAGGCTTCATTTCATGTTGTTCTTTATCTTTCTTTGGTGTTTCCTGAGAAAAACAGCTGTAAGGTATCAATGCGATCAATACCAATAAAATAATATTTTTCATGATGAAGGTATTTATATAAAAAAAGCACTCCAATAAGAGTGCCTAACTTTTTTATGGTTCTTTCTGGAGAACTACAAATGCCGGGAAATGATCACTGTAACCTCCTGTGAACTGGTCTCCATTCCAGGATCTGAAAGGATAGCCTTTATAATTTCCTTCTTTATTAACTAAATAAGACGGTGCGAAAATTTCTGTTTTGTACACAGAATATTCTTTAGTTACCTGATCTGAAATTACATTTTTAGAAACAATAATCTGGTCAAACAGGTTCGGTGCATCCTGATAGGCGAGAGATGCCACTCCTTTCTTATATAAAGGATACATCAGATTAAGGTATGGTGTTTCTTCACTTAAATCTTTAGGTGCTGCCTGAGCTTTCAGGTGGTTTTTTAAACTCGGGCTTACAGGATCGTCATTAAAGTCACCCATTGCAAAAAGCTTCGTTGTTGGGTCTGCAGCTCTTATACTGTCCATCTGCTGCTTCAATAAAGCGGCTGCAGCATTTCTTTTAGGTAAAGAAATCGCTTCACCTCCTCTTCTTGAAGGCCAGTGGTTCATAAAGAATGCCACTTTTTCATTATCTAAAAACCCTGTTACAACAAGAATATCTCTTGTATATTCTCTTCTTCCGTTGTCACCGTATATTTTCAGTTCTTTTTTTAATGAATTGGTAGGAGTGAATCTTCTTTTCTGATAAATCAATGCAACATCAATTCCTCTGTAGTCATAAGAGTTGTAATGAATAATCCCGTAATCATATTTCTTTAAAGCGGGTTCGTTGATCAGATCCTGGATGACCTGTCTGTTTTCAACCTCAATTAATCCCACTACTGCAGGAGCTGTTTTGGTATACTGTGCTCCCATTTCAGAAATTACTTTGGCTTCATTGGCCAATTTTGCTTTATAAATCTTAGTCCCGTAGTTTTTTGCACTTTTTGGGGTAAACTCTTCAGAACCACCTTGTTCTCTTACTACCTTTTTACCAATTAAAGCACCGTCACTCCATGGTCCGTCATATTTTTCAGCTTCCAGAAGTTTGATAGAATCCATAGGAATACTTCTGTGAAAAGCAGGATTTTTAATGTCCTTGGTTCCATCAATATAATCCGCTGAACGGATAGTGTCCCACAGGTTTTCTACATTTAAAAAACCTACAGTAGCTACTTTTCTCAGTTTTCCTTGTTGCTGCGAAAATGCCATGACCGAAATAATGATGGCAAACAGACTCGAAAATCTCTTCATCTTCTTTGAGTTATTATTAATACTATTTAATTTACAAATTTACTTTTTTTAATTCACTACGTTTTAAATATTTGTAAATTTAAAAGCAATTATCTCAGAATCATTTATATAATGATTCTTAAAAGCTTGCAGTATTAAGGAAAAATATTGTTAAAAAAGTTGTGAATTACAAAATTTGATTAAATTTGTGCCCCCAACTTTTAAACTGTTGAAAATTAACAAGAAAAGTATTTAAAAAAATAAATATACTCATGATTAAAAAACTATCATTGATCTCTTTATTTACTTTGCTGCCTGCGTCATATTATTATGCGCAGACAACAGTGTTTGCGTATCTTAAGGATGCGGAAGGAAAGCCTGTTGAGCAAGCAAGTGTAGATTTAAAAGGAGCAGGAAATGATGCAAAGGCAGACAAGATCGGTTATTTCCAATTTACTGACTTGATGCCGGGACATTATCAAATTATGGTTACAAAGCCGAATTTTGAAACTAAAATTTTTGAATTTGACGTAACTAATAATGAGAAGAGAAAAGATCTTGGAGTAATTACTCTTTATTCTGCATTGAATGGTGCAGATCAGGGTTTAGCTATTGTGGAGGATTCAGGAGAAAGTGATGGTGGCGGCGCACAGCAAACCGCAACTGTAGGATTATTACAGTCTTCTCAGGATGTCTTCAATAGAATTGCAAGTTTCGATTTAGGACCATACTGGTTCCGTCCAAGAGGAATTGATAGCAGAACAGGTGAGAATATGATCAACGGGATTTCTATGGCCGCTGCAGATAATGGAGATGTAGACTTCAGTACCTGGGGAGGATTGAACGAAATCACCCGTTACCCGGAAATTGCAGCTAATCATGCCCCTTCCGAATATGCTTTCGGAGGAACTACCGGAGTATTTTATAAGAATACCAAAGCCAGCGAGTACAGAAAAGGAAGTCAGCTGACGTACTCTCTGACCAACAGAAACTATACCAACAGATTATCTTACAGATTCTCTTCCGGAATGAATAAGAACGGATGGGCATTTACTGGAATGATCGCAAGAAGATGGGCACAGGAAGGGATTCAGGATGGTACTGCTTATGATGCATACAGTGGATATATTGGTATTGAGAAGAAATTCAGTGACAGTCATACCATGACTTTAAATGCTATAGGTTCCAAATATGAGAGAAGCTCTTCAAGTCCAAATACTCAGGAAGTTTATGATTTCAGAGGAGTTCATTACAATTCTTACTGGGGATGGCAGAATGGAGATAAAAGGAATGAGAGAGTGAAAAGAGGTTTCCAGCCAATGATCCAGTTACAGGATTTCTGGAAAATCAATAAAAACTCTCAGTTATGGACCTCTGTTTCCTATCAGTTCGGTAAAGAATATAGTTCAAGATTGGACTGGTATAGAGCCAATAACCCGTCTCCAACTTATTACCGTAATTTACCAAGCTATTGGTTAAACTATACAAATCCGTCTCCGGAACAGGCTGCTAACATTGGAATTACAAGAGACTGGTGGACTAATGATGATCAGTCGCACACACAGATCAATTGGGATAATCTTTATAATGCCAATAGAAACGTACAATACAATGCGTTACTTGGAGGAAGAAGAGCGGCTTATTACCTTGTAGATGATGTAAAAGATGATAAAGTATGGAATGTATCTACACATTATACCTATAACTTCACCGATACTTCCCGTTTTATCTTAAACTTATCTTATCAGAATTACAGATCTGAACAGTACAGAGAAGTGAATGACCTTTTAGGTGCTGATTTTGCCCTGAATATGGACCCATTTGCGTCCAATACGACTGCTGGAAGTGTTTGGGGGAAATTTAATACAAGAGAAAGCGATACTGATGTTGCCAAAAGAGAAGGTGATAAAATCGGATACAGCTATATTTTCAGAAGACAGGAATTTAAAATAAACCCTGCATTCAAATTCTCAACAGGAAAATTTGATGTTTTTATTTCCGGACTATTCGGTTATACAACGAACAGCAGAGAAGGTTTATTCCAACATTATCTGTATGAGTCTTCTTATGGAAAAGGAGCAGACCAAAACTTCTGGAATGCAGGGGTTAAAGGTCAGGTTACCTATAAAATCAACGGTAGAAACTTTTTGGTTTATAACGGAGCTTACTTTTCACAGTCTCCTTTCTTAAATGATATTTATTTTAATACAAGAGTAAGTGGTGTTACAACTCCGGGGATCAAGAATGTTGTTGTTGATGCAAACGATTTGAGCTATGTAATTTCTACTCCGATTGTTAAACTTAGATTGACCGGTTACCTTGTTAATACTCAAAACGAAACAAGTGTGCAAAGATATTTCGCACAGGGAGTTAAACTCACAAACCTTACTGAGAGCGGAGATCAGGCTCCTGTACAGGATGGTGCTTTCATTACACAGGTATTGGCAGGTGCTAACAAAAGAAATATGGGTATTGAGCTTGGAGCACAGGTGAAAGTTACTCCTACTTTGACAGCCAGCGGATTATTAAGTGTAGGACAATATACTTATACTAATAATCCTACCGTTTATTTTGCATCTGATGCGGTTGGAACATTCAGAGAACTTGACGGAAACGGAAATATTGTATCAAGATCTTATACCAATATGGGAGAGGCTACCCTTAAAAACTACAGACAAGGAGGAACGCCTCAGGAGGCATACACTTTAGGTCTTCGTTACAGCAGCCCTAAGTATTGGTGGATAGGAGCTACATGGAACTATTTCGGACATTCATTCCTGGATCCGTCTCCGGTAACCAGAACAGAAAGATTCTATACAAATCCTAACACACCTGGAGTACCTTATGATAACGTAACAGAGGAAGAGCTTGCAAGAATTCTTACTCCAACAAAATTACCTTCAGCGTTCTTCTTCAATGTGAATGCAGGTAAATCATGGATGATTGGTAAGTATTATGTGTTAGTGTCTGCATCTGTAAATAACATCCTTAATAACAGAAACTTTATTACAGGTGGATTTGAGCAGACGAGAAACGTTAACTATACTGACTATGCTAATGATTATGACAGCGGAAACATGGTATTCGCTCCTAAATATTGGTATAACCAGGGTAGATCTTATTTTGTTAACCTTCAATTCAGATTCTAAAAAATTAAAATTAAAAATCGAAAACAATGAAAAATATATATTTTAAAGCGGCGATCTTTACGGCCATTTCAATGCTGGCAATCTCGTCTTGTGTAAAAACTGATGATTATGATGTGCCGGAAATCAAATGTAGTAACAAATTTGCAGCAGCTAATCATCAGTTATCTGAGATTATAACCATAGCAAAAGCAAAACCCGTTGAAGCTGATATCATTAAAGAAGATTTTATCGTAGAAGCTTACGTTTCTTCAAGTGATGAATCCGGAAATCTTTACAAAATGATGTTCCTTCAGGATAAGCCTGAAAACCCAACTCAAGGTATTGAGATTGATATCGACGGTAGCAATCAGTATCTTGATTTCCCAGTTGGGGCTTTAGTAAGAATCAACCTGAAAGGATTGATCGTTCAGGGGGTTAATGGAAACATTAAAGTAGGTTCTTATGATCCTAACTATCCTATCGGTAGAATCAACCCAAATAAAGTTTCTAATTACATGGCAAGAGTTTGCGACGGACAGAAGCCTGTAGTAGCTGCAATGAAACCATTAGAGTTCAACTTTATCTCAGATGCTCTGAAAAATGGTGCGCACGTTAATCAGCTTGTAAAAATAAAAAACGTTCAGTTTGAAGAGCCTGAATTGACAAAGAACTTTGCCGACGAATCAGCTACAGGTGATCGTTATATTACGGATAAAAAAGCAGGCAGATTAGATCTTCGTTTCAGTAACTTTTCAACTTTTGGGAAATCTCCGATCTCTCCTAAATATGAAAAAAGTGGTGATATCGTTCTTATTTTAAGCCGTTTTACAAGCTCAAGTAACGCGACGGTTTTCACAGATCAGGCTTATATAAGGGATCTTAATGATATTAACTTCCCGAACGCCAGATTTACCCCAGGTGAACCGGAACTTCCATCCGCTAATGCAGTAAATCTTTTCCCAAGCTCTGATTTTGAAAACTGGGCATCTTTCCTATCAAGTTTAAATAGCTTTGGGCTTATGCCTTATGCGTCTCAAGGTATTGGTTTGGGGTATAACGGTACAAATTCCCTTCAGATTAAAGGTACACCTGCCAATAATGATTATGTATTTACAGCGAATGCTGCGTCAGGAATTCCTGCGGCTCCAAAGAGAATTACAATGTATATTAAAGGGACTGCATCCGGAAAATCACTTTCTTTCAATGTATATAGAGCAACACCGCTTCTTCCTAATACATCTGCTTTCTATACATTCAATTTAGGAACATTCTCTACAGGGGCTACTTTAAGTCCGGAAAGCACGAATTCATATACAGGATCTATCAATACGAACGGACAATGGAGACTGGTGGAGCTTACTCTTACAGGTCTTACTGATCTTAATATTACTTCTGGAAAAACTATGTTTGCACTCAAAACCGGAAAAGATGGAGTATATGATCTTCAGATTGACAACATCAAAATTGAGTAATACATTAGAATAAAATATATTTCTAATGCACTTATAAAACTCGGGCAGCTCTTACGAGCTGCCCGAGTTTTATTTTAATATTTTTTTCAAATCAAAAAAGCAGAGAATTTTATATTTTTAAACTAGGAAATTATATTTAAGATGGAATACTTCATTTATGCTTTGAATCATACTTACACTGATGAATCTCATACAGATACCAAATTTCTGGGCTTTTCAAATAGCCTTGAAGATTTAGAGAAGCTAAAAGCAAAAGCCGTTCTTATGTCTGGATTCAGAGATTATCCGGATTGTTTTGTTGCAGATTGTTATATTATGGATAAAATACATTGGAATAATGGCTTTGAGAAGGTAATTGGTGAAATAGGACGTGATTATATAGAAAAAGGTGATGAGATAGATGAGAACTGTATTTCAGTCAAAGAATTAGGTTTAAGCACTGTTTTCAGTGTCAGTCATTCCTATACAATCCATACTTTTTTAGATGATGAAAGATATATCGGGGTATTTTCAACCTTAGAAAAGGTAGAGAAAGCTATTGAAGAACTCAAAAATAAACCAGGTTTTAAAGATCATCAAGATGATTTTATTATCTGTGAACTGGATCTTGCAACACTTTTATGGAGTAGCGGATTTGGCAGCGTTTAAAAAACAGAAACCACCGCATCGCAGTGGTTTTATTATTTTCGTTTACTTAACCGTAATTGTTGGATCCCAGTAAAAGTAACCGTACAGAATCTGTTTGTTACTGTCATTCGGATCTAAAATGTAAAGCCCAAACTGTACATAGAAGTTCTCTTTTCCAGTAGATCTTACTTTGGAGTCAATACTAGCAAAGCTGATATCTGCAGAGGTGGCAGGAAGGCCGTTTAAAGAATTTACATCTGGTACAGCGGCTTGCTTTCTTCTCACAGAATTGTATACGAAATTATTAAAAACCTGATCACCTGACCAGTATTTAATATTATAAATAATAACTGCGTCATCCGAATTCTGATAGATCGAAGTTCCTCTGAAAGAAACTGTATCTCCGGCTCTTGCACTGAAATTGAGGTCGGCAGAACCTTGCCCTGAGATGGCATTGGCATTTGAAACAATCATATGCTGGCTGTTATGGTCAATTCCTACAGGTTTATTTGGATCCGTACTGGGGCTTTTATAATTTGCTCGTACATAATCCGTGTCAATTACGATCAGGACATCTATTGCCTGACTCGATGATTTAAGTGTTACGTCGTCCATGATATTTGGTTTTAGTTTGGTGTTTCTTACTCATTTGGCTTTTCAGATTCTGCCCCGTTATTAAAGTGATTCCGGCTTCACGTTGTTGTGGTTGTAATTACTATACAAATGTACATTGCTGAAATTGAATATATTATGGTACAAATGCTGAAATTAGCGATTAGGTATTTGTACGTAATTAATCTCTTTTTAGTGACTTGTTTGGATTTAAACAAAAAATACCCTGAAAAGTTTTACTTTCCAGGGTACCCATTTTATAATGGTTAAATCTAATTCACGTTAAAAAGAAACCTCATTCACCTCTTTTCCTCTTTGGAAGTTCATTGTTTTCTGGCTGCCCTTATAGGCAATATTCACCAGATTGATCTGCTTAGGAAAAGCGCTTAAAAGGATCGTATTTTTAATCTTTAAGGTATTGATATCTGAAACACCTCCGGTTTCAAAATATACCCATACAGTTTCTCCACTGACCTGACTTCCTGTGAAGGTTATCGTTTTAGGAGCCCCATTGACAAATACATCAAAATTATTGTTCACATATTTTTTTACTTCTGCTTCAAATCCGGCCGTGTTAGGGTTGATCTTTATTGCATCAGAGATGTGGCTTGTATTCATTTTTGTGGTAAACTTCAATGTCTTGCTTCCATCAACATAATCCACTTTGGTCATTGAAGAGAAAAAGTCTACATACATAAAACTCATTAACACAAAAAATGTTAAAATTCCTGATATATATAAAAGTTTTTTCATCTTAATTAATAGATTTACAATCATACTTGTTCGTTATAAGTCACAAATAATATGCCAATTAAAAATTTACATTCACAGAATATTTATCATAGAAGGCTTTAATATGTGCTACAGCCTCGTCAGCGGTATCTACCACACGATAAAGATCCAAATCATCTTCAGCAATCATTCCTTCTTTCAATAAGGTTGCTTTGAACCAATCTAATAATCCTCCCCAGAACTCGCTTCCCACCAGAACAATTGGAAATTTTCCTATTTTGTTGGTTTGAATAAGAGTCATTGCTTCAGTAAGCTCATCCAATGTCCCGAAACCGCCTGGCATTACTACAAACCCCTGAGAATATTTTACAAACATTACTTTTCTCACGAAAAAGTAATCAAAATTCATAGAATAGGATTTATTGATGTAAGGATTAAAATGCTGTTCAAAAGGAAGATCAATATTCAATCCGATAGATTTTCCTTTGGCGTTGAAAGCTCCTTTGTTTCCAGCTTCCATAACACCCGGACCGCCTCCGGTGATGATTCCGAAGCCTATTTTGGTAATCTTTTCCGCAATATCGACAGCCATTTCATAGTATTTGTTCTCCGGTTTCAGTCGGGCAGAACCAAATATAGAAACACATGGACCAATCTTGGCCAGTTTCTCATAACCGTCTACAAATTCAGCCATGACCTTGAAGACCATCCAGCTGTCTTTAGCGATTGTTTCGTCCCAGGTTTTTTGTCTGAAACTGTTATGTAGTTTTGTTTCGTTAACGTCAAGTTCCGGATTTATTAAACTTTCATCCCTAATTCCATCAATTTCCATTGCAAAATTTTATTTAAAGTGTTTTTCGGCTTCTATTACAGATGAAGGTCTTCCGACATCGATAAGAATACTGTTGTGTACAAAACCGTGTATATGCTCGGTCTGCATCAGGTCCAGATATTCTTCCATAACAGAAAATTTGCCTGTTCTTTTTATTTTTTCGAAGATCTTAGGATTGATACAATGAATTCCGCTGAAAGCAAGAGCTTTAAAGCCTTTGTTGAATTCCGCCAGCCTTTGTTCACCAGTTTGTACGTTTAGCCAGCCTCTCAAAACCATATCATCATTGAAAAGAAGTTTTCTCGAGCTTTCCCTGTCGGAAACCGCTAAAGTAGCAAAATCTTTTATCTTTTTGTGGTATTCCACCAACGCATTGACGTTCAGGTCGGTGAGAATATCCGCATTCATGATTAAAAAATCTTCTCCGTGATCAAGAAATTTTCTCGCAAAAATCAAGCCACCCCCTGTTTCAAGAAGTTCGTTGGTTTCATCAGAGATTTCAATCCTGCATCCGAAATTATTGTTTTTATTTAAGAAATCAACAATCTGATCTCCAAAATGATGAATATTGATCACAAAATCCTTTATTCCGAAACTTTTCAGGTAAGTGATATTTCTTTCCAGAAGCGGAATTTCGTTTACTTTTGCCAACGCTTTCGGATGGTGATCTGTAAACGGTTTAAGTCTGGTCCCCTTTCCTGCTGCGAAAATTAGAGCTTTCATTTTTTTATAATTGATAAATGATAGTTGATGAATGATAAAACTTTTATAATTAATAAATGATCATTAAAATAACAGTGAAAAATAATCATTTATCAATCATCGCTTATCTTTTATGAATTCAGTTGTGGTTGTTCATCATGGTGAAGGGTTATCTCAGTTCCTTCAGGATATTTTTTCTGGATAAATTCGGCGATTTTTATAGCGGAATATACCGATCTGTGCTGTCCGCCCGTACATCCGAAGTTAATCTGCAGATGTTCAAATCCTCTTTCAAGATAGTTGTCAATATTTATAGAAACAAGGGATTTTACCAATTCTAAAAACTTTGGCATGTCCGTTTTTGTTTCCAGGTATTCCTGAACTCCGATATCATTTCCGGTCTGAATTTTATATTCTTCAATTCTTCCGGGATTTAAAATTCCACGGCAGTCAAAAGCGAAACCTCCGCCATTTCCTGAATTGTCTTTAGGAATTCCCCCTTTCTTGTATGAAAAACTGTGTATCTCGATGTGTAGCATATTCTTTTTTAATTTTTTAAACCATTAAGGTTTATTTAGTTTTTAAGGTAAGTTAAGATTTTGATAAATCAAAATTTAGTCAGGAAGTTCTTTAAAAAAATCATTAATAAAGGGTTTCATTGACTTTGTAATATTGTTCGTAAAAAGTTAATAAGAAGACCTTGTGGCTTTTTAAGAACTTTCATGTAAGTGAGTAGTTGTGCCTCATGTATTGGTAAAACTTCTTCTACAGCTTTTAACTCTTTAATAATTGTATCATTGACGAGGAGATCTACAACAAGCTTTGTTTCAATTTCTATCCCTTCATAATTGATGGGGAAATACAGCTGCTGTTTAACATCATAACCATTTTTAATAAGCTCAATTTTTAAACATTCTTCATAGACACTTTCAAGGAGACCAGGACCAAGAGCCTTATGGACTTTAATAGCAAAGCCTGTAATTTCATATGACAGTTGGGTAATTTCTTTTTTGGTCATAACCTTAATATTCTTAATGACTTAAAGCTTTCTTAATGGTTTAAATTTATAATTTCCTCAATTTTTTGCTTTGCTCTGTCTGATGTCAGCTGCTGAATTACTTTTTCCAGTTCCGGGTAATTTTTCATTTGCTCCCATGAGTTAGCAAATTGTGTAATATTCTGAATTCCTTTTTCAAGGCTGGCCATAAAATGCTGCTTTCTCTGAATCAAACCACGGAATCCATAAGCTCCCAAAACCTGTAGAAATCTCATCATCTGAATAGGCATCACCGCATCTTTTAGTTGAATTCTTGTTTCAGGATTTTCAAACTGCTGAATATAAAATTCCAGCATTTCCTGTTTGAAGTCTTCGGTGAAGTTGGCTTTAGCCTGAAAAAGAAAAGAGATGACGTCGTACATTAGCGGGCCCTTCATTGCAGACTGGTAATCGATGAAAGAAACTTCATTCTTCTCATTTACCATGATATTTCTTGCCTGGAAGTCTCGGATCATGATTCCTTTAGGCTCAATGTTTTCAATGAGTAAAGCAATCTTTTTGAATTCCTTTAAAAGTGTTGATTTGTTGTATTCAAGCTCCAGGACATCTGCTGCAAAGTTTTTAAAATAATAAAGATCATGAATCACAGGAAGTTCATCATAACTTTCGTATTCAAAGGTTTTTGAAAAATCAATTTTCCCCAGTGTCTGTGTCTGCATTTGGAAAAGCCTTTCTAATGTCTGCTGTACCAAAGATCTTACAATAGAAGATTGCTGTTCTTTGGTAATGATCTCCGAAAGGGTGTACTGTCCCAAAAATTCCTGGATGTACATTTTTCTGTCATCAGAAACAGCAAGAATAGAAGGGGTATTGAGTTTCAAATTTGAAAATACCTCGGAATAGTAAAGAAAACTTTCATTTTCCTGGATATTTTCATTATAGGTGATGATGTATTTTTCAGTGCCGGCAGTGGCCAGGAAATTTACCCTCGCAGAGCCGCTTTGAGCTAATGTGACGAATTCGGAAGATTTTTTACCCAAATGGTTTTCAAAAAATCGTTTTGCGTTTTCAGAAGTCATAATATGGAAACAAATATACTAAATTAACATGAGTTGGGAATTATAGTTTAAAGAAGTGAGAATGTGAAAGGAAGAGACCGCTATAATGAAGGAATAAAAGAAGAGTTGAATATTTATTTTACTGCATGTTTTAAAGAAAATTTTTCAGTATTATACACACAATCGCAGGATTTGATTGGTGTTTTTTAAGTTTCTTGATTCAAATTCAGGATATTACAGGCTAATTTTTATCTTTGCAGAATGCTGAAAGACTTTAAACCTGTTTTAGGTATCTTATTGCGTTTCATTATTATTTACCTGGTACTGCTTTTTGCTTATCAGTTCTATCTGAATAGCGGTAAAGATTCCGGGTTGGATTCTTTTTCAAGAATAATTGCCAATCAGGTGGCTGCCCTGCAGAATACCATAGGGTATCCTACGGAACTTTATGATGATGTAAAGAATGAGCAGGTTTGGTTTTATGTAAAACAACGGTATGAGACGAGAATGGTGGAAGGCTGTAATGCTGTTTCTGTTATCATTCTGTTTGTTTCTTTCGTTTTTGCTTTTTATAAAGGAATGAAAACCTTTGTCTTTGTTGGGGCAGGGTTGATTATCCTGTACATCATGAATCTTCTGAGAATTGTAGGATTGAATATCGTCATGACAGATCATAAGGAATACGGTAAAATGTTCCATGATTTTATTTTTCCTGCCATTATTTATGGAACTGTCGTTGTACTTTGGCTGGTCTGGATTAAATTTTTTGCTTTAAAACATGAAAATTCTTAGTTGGCTTCTGGTTATCACAGGAATCTGTGGATTGATAGGGGTAAGGATTCTGGAGAATACTCTTTTTTATGATCCTTTCCTTGATTACTTTCATGAGGCGAATAAAAATATTGAATTCCCTGCATTTGAATGGGGAAGACTGATTGGCGGACATTTATTTAGATTTGTTTTAAATCTTTTGTTTTCCTGCCTGATCATTTATGGTTTCTTTAAAAACAAGCAATGGACATTGCAGGGTGCCGTAATGATGGTTATTGTGTTTATGATCTCTCTTCCGATTTACCTGTACTGTATTCATGATAAATTCGAAATTGGATATCTTTTTTCTTTTTATATGAGAAGATTTGTGATCCAGCCATTGATTATACTGCTGATTGTCCCGATGTTTTATTACAGAAAACAGATGATGAAAGAGGGTAGATAAGTGAATTTATCTATTCTATGGTATGTTTATCTACACTCGTTACATTTTCAGGAGTCCATTCTACCCGTTTGATAAAATCTTTTTCGCGGACAGGACAGTCTTTAATCTGGCATACCGGGCATGAAATCGGTTTGCAATCATCCATATGGAAATTGAACTCAATACTGCGTTTCATGTTTTTGGCAAGAAGGATAATTACCTTTTCCATTTCGCTATGAGCATCACGAAGGTCATAATACCAGGGAAGTGTAATATGGGCATCAATATGCAGTGAAGAACCGAATTGCTGTATTTTCATATTGTGTACATCAATCCATTCTATTTGTCTGTTTCCTTCAAGAATTCTGATGACCTGATTTAATATTTCAGGATCCTGCTCATCCATAATACCACTTAAAGATTTTCGGACGATTTTATAGCCTACAAAGATGATATAAAGCCCAAAGCTTAATGCTACTGCAGAATCCAGCCAATAAATTTTGGTGAAGTAAACAATAATTAAACTGACAACTACTCCAAGAGTGGTAATGGTATCGGACTGAAGGTGTTTTCCAGATGAGACAAGCACCAGAGAGTTTTCTCTTTCTCCTTTTTTTATAGAAATATATCCCAATAGATAATTGATAATTGCCGTGGCAGCAATAATCCATATCCCAAGATCTATTTTGCTCAGAGTTTTTCCTACAATAAGGCTGTGAACTCCCTCGTAGATAATCATGACGCCGGCAATAGCAATAAGAGCTCCTTCAATACCGGAAGTTACAAATTCTACTTTTCCGTGACCGTATGGATGGTCCTCATCCTTAGGCTTGGCCGCAAGGTGAAGGGAATAAAGTCCCATGAATGCACTGATGACATTAACAATACTTTCCATGGCGTCGGAAAATACAGCATCGGAATTGGTGAGTTTCCAGGCAATAATCTTTCCGATAAAAAGGATAACTCCAAACACTGCAATAAGTTTTTGGAATCCTATTTTCTCTTTGTGGGTATTTTTCTGGGTGTTCATATAGAGTTTGATAAAAAAAAGAATCTCAATTTTGAGACTCTTTTTTATTTTGTTAGTTTATACTAAGTTGTTTGCTACAAGGTATTCTGCAATTTGTACAGCGTTTGTTGCTGCTCCTTTCCTCAGATTGTCAGCTACGATCCAGAGGTTGAGTGTTTTGGGCTGTGACAGATCTCTTCTGATTCTTCCTACGAAGACTTCATCTTTTCCTTCCGAATATAAAGGCATCGGGTAGTGGTTGTTTTTCACATCATCCATTACAATAACACCAGGAGTTTCGGATAAAATTTTTCTTACTTCATCCAGTTCAAATTCATTTTCGAATTCAATATTTACACTTTCAGAATGTCCTCCCTGAACCGGAACTCTTACAGCGGTTGCTGTCAAATTGAAGGTATCATCTCCTAAGATCTTCTTAGGTTCCTTCATCAGTTTGATCTCTTCTTTCGTGTAGTCATCATCAGAAAATACATCACAGTGTGGCAATGCATTTTTGAATATCTGATAAGGATATACTTTTTCGATAGAATCATCTCCGCTGATTTCACCGTTTAATTGGTCTACAGCAGCTTTCCCTGTTCCTGTTACAGATTGGTAGGTAGAAACAATTACTCTTTTTAAATCATATTTTTTGTTCAAAGGTCCTAGAACCATTACCAATTGAATGGTAGAACAGTTTGGATTTGCAATGATTTTGTCTTCTTTTGTCAAAACATCAGCATTGATTTCAGGAACGACCAATTTTTTATCAGGGTCCATTCTCCATGCTGAAGAATTATCAATTACTGTGATTCCTGCTTCTGCAAATAAAGGAGCGAATTCAAGAGAGGTAGAACCACCCGCAGAGAAGATTGCAATATCCGGTTTGGCAGCTATAGCGTCCTTCATGCTTACGATGGTAAATTCCTTCTGTTTATACTTCACCTTCTTGCCTACAGATCTTTCGGATGCTACCGGGATTAATTCTGTTACAGGGAAGTTTCTCTCCTCCAAAACTTTAAGCATAACTTGTCCAACCATTCCTGTTGAACCTACTACAGCTACTTTCATTGATTTAATTAAAAATTTAAGATTAAACTATTTATAAATTATAACACATATAATTTCTTTATCTTTTTTAAGCCCCAAAGACTCTTAGCCAAGGGAACGCGAATGCAAATAAACCTGCTGCAATCAGCCCCATAAACACTACTCCTAAAGAAATAGTATCATTGGATTTTACTTTTTTGTTGACAATAGTCATCAAAACTGCTGCAATTAACATCGAGAACGGATGCTCCACAAATGTTTGTCTGCTGTAAGGATCTTTCATTAATGTCCCTGCATCTAAAGCAGCCTTGAAGCCTGGAGAAAATATGAATAACAAGCATATTCCTAATAAAAACTGAACGTGGAAGAAAATCATTGTGAAGAGCGTCGTCTTCTTCAAAAATTTGTTCACTTTTCCACTGAAGCCAAACATGGTAGCTAAAAGTGCAATGATAAATAATGCAACTAAAAGAAGCTCTAAATAACCGAATCCTTTGTGTGCACTAAGAAAAATCTTGTAAAAATCCATAATCCTATTTTTTTGTACACAAAGATAACAAAAATCCCGGCTCAAAGCCGGGATTGATATTTATAAAATCTAATATTGTGATATTATTAGAAGTTGAATGATAATGTTGTAGATATAGTTCTTTCAAATTTTGAATGAATTCTGTTGAAGCGATGAGACATAATTATAAAAGACCATTTATTTAAGGTTGATGGGTTATAATTGTCATTGAATTACTTTCAAACTTCTTCCCTTATTCAGTAAATACTAATTTTTTTTCTTTAAAAGTAGACTATTGGCGGCCAATAAAAGGATTAGACACTATTTGGTGTATTGTTAATAAAATGTAATGTGTTTTATTCGGAAATAAATGTATATTTGATTTACAAAGTCTAAAATAACTATGAAAAAGAAAAAAATTATCAAATTAGAGATTAACAAAGAAGACATCCTTAATCTATCACACGATGAATCCCAGAAAATTTTAGGAGGAGGAGGAACGGTAATTACTGTAGATCTTAGTCAGTGTCCGGGAAATGTATGTGATGAGACAGAGCGTTGCAACACAAATGAATGTACAGATGAAGATTGTACATATGGGGGTTGTACAATGAATGAAACAGATGATATGGCTTGTATCACTGATGTTACAAGAGACTGTGACAGAACTTTTGATTTCACTTGTGAAAGAACGTAATTAAATACTAGTTAAGGTATGAGAAAAAGAATTGTTAAACTAGAAATTAATAAAGAGGATATTCTTAACCTCTCACAGAGCGAATCTCGAGAAATTATTGGAGGTGGAGATACTTTAACGTACGATAATGGTGATACGTGCCAACAACTAACATTGCCAGATGACTGTAATCGTACAGAAGAAGGCTGTCAGGGGTACACAGAAGGCCTGGATAGTTGTGATGGCGCTTGTGGAGTGAGTGACGATAGAAACTGTTATACAGGAGATGTATTTCAATGTAATGGAACTAGAACCTAAAATATGAAATTTTAAAATATGAAAAAGAAAAAAATCATCAAATTAGAGATTAACAAAGAAGATATTCTTAATTTATCTGAAAAAGAGGCTTATGGAATTGTGGGGGGTGGTCTGAATACAGAAGATCAATGTCCTGAATCTCAGAATGTGCGTTGCACTGTTGGTTGTATTGAACCCACCTATGATTGTTGGGATAATACGGTTCAAGATACAGAAATGTGTAACTTAAGTGCTGGAGGGAATTGTGAATCCGGATGGTGTCAGGATACAGGTTTTCAAGGAGATTGTATAAGAACCTAACTAGAAGCAACTATTTTGAGACATGAGAAAGAAAAAAATTATTAAGTTAGAAATTAATAAGGAAGATATTCTGGATCTATCACAAGATGAATCTCAAAAAATTATGGGAGGAGGCGGAGCCTTGATTACCGTAGACCTTAGCCAATGTCCCGGAAATGCATGTGATCAAACAGATGGTTGTAACACCAATGACTGCACAGACGAAGATTGCACCTATGGTGGCTGTACAATGAACGATACAGATGATATGGCCTGCATTACAGATATCACAATGGATTGCTTTACACAAGACGGATCCGGAATGTGTGATGACAGGACATAATATTTAATTATTTACGGTTAAAATAAACGCGGATAGCTTTTTATCTTTATGGAAAAGTTATCCGTGTTTATATTTGTATAAAAGATGAATTAATTTTATGGTGGAGAATTTGATAAAAGAAATAACAAATATAAAAAGTAAAATAGATCAATTATATCTGCATAAGCAATCATATCTTCCCGGAGTATTACACGAGCTAGGAGGTATTTGTCTTTTTTATTTTTATTATGGAAAAATTTTTAATGATCCTATAAGTTCAGACAAAGGAAATATATTAGTTGATCATATTTTGGAAGGTATTAAAGATAGTATAAAATATAAAAATTATAGATTCAGTACAGGAGCTTCAGGTTTGGGCTGGTTATTAAAATTTCTTCATAAAGAAGATTTTATTGATTTTGAAGTAGAAGACGCATTGTCCGATTTGGACGAATATATTTATCATTATGCAATTGAAGAAATAAATAAGGATAATTATGATTTTTTACATGGGGCTATTGGAGCATTATACTATTTTACGGAAGGTGCTAATACTACAAACGGATATATAGAAGATATAACTTCCAAATTGGCTTCTGGTACTAAAACTACAATATATAATAAACCTTATTGGGCTTCTTTTAATGTAAGCGAAGGTAAAAGATACGATGAGACACTCAATTTCGGACTTTCACATGGGCAGCCGGCTATAGTATCTGTTTTAGCGAAGGTTTATGAGTTGAATTCCAGTAGTGAATTAAAGATATTGCTGAACGATGCAACCTCTGCAATGCTGGATTTTAAATTTAAAACAAAGAAAAATTCTCTTTTTCCTACGATGACATCTGCGGTTGAAGATATAGAAAAAAATATGAGCAGGGGTGCCCGGCTGGGATGGTGTTATGGAGATTTAGGAATGGGTATTTCATTGTGGGATGTTGGGCAAATGATTCAAAATGAAGATTTTAAGAAGGTAGCTTTAGATTGTATTAATTTTTCGGCATCTAAAAGAGATCTTAATCTCAATAGTATTAAAGATGCTGCAGTTTGTCATGGAGCAGCAGGTGTAATGCATATTTTTAATAAGTTTTCTTATCTTAATGGAGAAGCGGATTATTCTGAAGCAATAGAATATTGGAAGAATATAACTATCGAAATGATTCATTCTGAAGAAGAAAAATATGCAAGTGGGCATTGTGCATGGCATAATGAGCGAGGGTATTATAACGATTTTGGGTTTTTACAAGGGCTTAGTGGTGTCGGGTTATCTTTACTTTCTTTAATAGATCCTGATATTAAATGGGGCGATGTGTTATTAATGTAAATTCTTTAATTATGTCAACAACAATGTACGAGAGTAATTTTTATGCGGTAAGGAAACCTCTTCTGTCTTTAAAAAATCTTTTTGAATTTTATAAATTTTCTGAAACTAATGATGATAAAGAGATTCTGAATTATCTTATTAAAGAATTTTCTGAAAACTATCAATTAAATGAGGCATTATATCTGGCATCTGATGTTCTATATAATGAGACCCTGAAATATGCTGCAACGCCCGAGAACTTCTCAGATAAGGACAAGAAAAAATTGCTTCATTCTTTAGCTAAATATTATATAAGGTCAGCAAGTCGCTGCACACCATTTGGTTTATTTGCTAATTTTAGCCAAGGTACCTATAAAGAACAGGGAGAAGGTAAAGAAATATCAGGTTCATTACAATATTTCCCACGTTTAGACATGGAGGTGCAATATCAAATAGGAGATTATATTTCGAAACTTGAAGGCGTACAGGAGTTCTTAACCTACAGAGTAAACAATAGTTTATATAAAGCAGGAGGAACATACAGGTATGTGGAATACAGATTAAAAAAAATGAATCTCACCCATCATCTTGTATCGTTGGAACCTGATGAAGTATTGTCTTATATTATTAAGATCTCCCGATCTGGTATAAGTTATACTTTATTGGTTGAGAAATTATTAAATAAATATGATGTTTCAAAAGAAGAATTGGCTAACTATATTAATGAGTTAATTCTTAATAAAGTTTTAACAAGTAATCTGGATATCAATATTTCAGGGAAAGATTATTTTGATATCCTGTTAGAGTTTCTGAAAAACCTACATGAAAATCGGATCAACGATAAAATCTCAAAAATCAGAAATCTTTTACTAAAAGTAAAAGATTTATTGCTTCAGGTTAACAGCAGTCGGTCAAACATAGAACTGTATAAACAAATCCATGAACATGTTACTACTGTATTGCCCGGAATACCAGAAAAGAATTTGATACAACTTGATGTTATAGATTTAAAAGATGATCAGACTTTTACTATTGATACAAAGAAAGAATTAAAAGGTTTAATCAATATTGTTTCTAAATTTTCTACACCTCCTTCTCAAAATTCCTGGTTTGAAGTTTTTAAAAGAGCATTCAAAGAACGTTATGAAGATAGAAAGGTTAAATTAGCAGAGGTTTTAGATGGAGAATTGGGGATTGGTTACAAGAGTGCCAAAAGCATGAGGGATTTTTATGATAATGGGAAAAAAAATGATAATAATAAACTGACAACTTTTGTTTTACACAAATACCATGAATATTTAAAACATAATAAAGATCAGATTACTATTAATACAACTGATATAAAAACTCATTTCAATGATGCTGTACCAGCTGATCTCCCACATATTAATTTTTTCTTAAAAATCTATCCCCGCAAGGATGAGAATCTCATTCACATTGCATCTCTATCAAGTTCTTTAGCAAATAATCTTATGGGACGTTTTTGCTCTTCACATGATAATGTTTATAATAACCTAAGTACATTAATTCATGAACATGAAGAACTGGACAAAAATTATATCTATGCTGAGATTATTCATTTACCACAAGCAAGATCTGGGAATGTAATTGCAAGGCCTCATTTTGGAGAGTATGAAATTCCTTATCTGTCTAATTCTGTACTTCCTGAAAAACAAAAAATTAATGTAGATGATCTTTACATTCAGGTGATAAATAATGAACTGTTTTTATTTTCTGAAAAACTAAAAAAGCCTATTAAACCTCGTTTATCCAACGCTCATAACTTTAGTAAGAATGGTCTTCCTATCTATCATTTTTTATGTGATATGCAATATCAGAGTAATCCCTATATTAAAGTATGGGATTGGGGAATCATAGACTCTGTTGAAGAGTCTTTTCCAAGAGTGATGTACGGGAATTATGTATTGGAGCCTAAAAAGTGGATTATAAGAAATGAAAAATTTATAGGATTAAAAAAATGTAAAAATCTCATTGATTTCAATAATAAATTTGAGGTAATCAGAAAAGGATTAAGTATTCATGATTTAGTTATCTTTAAGGAAGGAGATAATACAATTTGCCTGGATATATCAACTTCCTTAGGTATGGATATGCTGTGGAAAATTATTGATAAGAAAGATAAGTATATCACTTTATATGAGAGTTTATGGGAACAGACGAATGAACACGCAAGCACTGTTTATCATAAAGAAATTATAGTACCTTTTATAAATAAGGATAAAAAGTATCCCACTATAAGAACTTCTGTGGAAAGGAGACTGAATAATAAAGATGCTTACAATGACAATGTGTTTATTCCAGGGTCTCATTGGATTTATCTTAAAATTTATGTAGATTTTAAGTTCATCAATAAAATACTTCTCCAGCTTGCGGATTGTATTGAAAGTAAATTTGTTAAAAAAGGAATTGTTGAAAAATGGTTTTTTATAAGATATTCAGATCCCAAGCAGCATTTGAGATTACGCTTGTATGTAAATGATTTAGAGTTTCTTTCTTTAATAATGAAAGCTTGTAATAGTATATTGACACCGTTGGTTAGAAAGGGGTATGTATCTAATATTGTTCAGGATACATATGCCAGAGAGTTAGGAAGATATGGAGGTAAAAATATTATTGATTCTGAAACTCTGTTTTATTATGATTCATCATTGATATGCAAAATATATAAATGGAAGAATAATATAAGCTATCAGGATCTGTTTTTAGTAGGCTATTATCTGACAGAGCACTATCTTAATCTTTCTGATCTCAATGACGAGGTCAGGTTACATTTTCTGGAAAAACAATTTAATTACTATGCAAAAGAGTTCGAGTACACGAAAGATAAGATGATGAGAAATACCTTACATGAAGAGCAGAGAAGGATTAAGGATATTGTAATTGCTGAAAAACTCAGCGCAGATGTAATAAAGCTTATTAACCAATCCAATTTAAAACAGGTTATTGACCAGGTTAAAAAAAATGTTGAAAATGACTATTTAAATGTTTTGTCCAGCTATATTCACATGAGTATGAATCGGTTATTTACAGAAAAGCAACGCTTTAATGAATTTAAAATTTATTTTTTCTTATTAAAAAAATATCAGTCGATTAAAGCACGGAAATCTGTTGAAGTATAAGTTTATTATTTAAATCATTGTGAAAAAATTCCCTTTTTATCGCCAGCCCGACGCTAAGGATTGTGGTCCAACATGCTTACGTATTATTAGTAAATATTATGGTAAGTTGGTTGACTTACAGTATATAAGAATGCTTTCCGAAACAACAAGAATAGGGAGCAGTTTATTAAATTTAAGTAATGCTGCGGAAAAGATTGGATTTAAAACGAATGGTGTAAAAATAAATTTTGATCTTCTTTCAAGGGCTATCCCTTTACCCTGTGTTGTTCATTGGGATAAAAAACATTTTGTAGTAGTATATGAAATTAAGAAGAAATCGAGAGATTATTTGATCTATGTATCTGATCCAGCTCATGGACTTGTCAACTATAAGAAAGATGAATTTATAAAACACTGGATCGGAAATAATGCCGATGAAACCTTAAAAGAGGGTATTGCTTTGGTTGTAGAAACTACTCCAGCCTTTTATAATAAAGAATGGGATGATGAAAAAAAACTTAATCTAAGATTTCTTAGCCGCTATGCAATTAAATATAAATCACTAATTATTCAGTTGGCGGTAGGTCTGCTTGCAGGAAGTTTGCTTTCTCTGATCCTTCCTTTTCTTACGCAAAGCATTGTGGATGTAGGGATTCAGAATAAAGATATTAATTTTATTTACCTCGTACTGATTGCTCAGTTTATGTTGTATCTCGGAAGGATGGGAATTGATGTTGTCAGAAGCTGGATTTTACTCCATCTGAGTACGCGAATTAATATTTCATTAGTTTCAGATTTTTTTATTAAACTAATGAAATTGCCTATCAGTTTTTTCGATACCCGAATGACAGGAGATATTATGCAGAGGATTGGAGATCACTCAAGAATAGAGCAGTTGCTTACAGGTTCAGCATTGAGTACATTGTTTTCCATTGTTAATTTTTTTGTTTACAGTATTATTTTATTGTTTTATGATTATAGATTGTTTCTAGTATTTTTAGTGGGGGCTACATTTTATTCGATGTGGATTCTTTTTTTCCTAAAAAAGCGAAAAGATCTGGATTATAAAAATTTCTCTCAAGTATCTCAGACCCAAAGTAAGGTAATTGAGTTGATTAATGGTATGCAGGAAATTAAAATGCAAAATGCCGAAAAGAAAAAGAGATGGGCCTGGGAGTCATTACAGGTAAAAATATTTAGGTTAAGAATAGAGAGTCTTGCTTTGGATCAGTGGCAGTCTATTGGTGGTGGATTTATCAATCAGATAAAAGATATGGTCATTAGTTTTCTTTCAGCAAAATTGGTCATTGACGGTAATATTACATTGGGAATGATGATGTCTATACAGTACATCATAGGTCAGTTAAATGGCCCGATAGGACAGGTTATAGGCTTTATTAAGCAATTACAGGATGCCAGTATTTCATTAGAAAGACTTAATGAAATCCATGAGAAAGATGAAGAAGAAACTGCGGGATCCCAATATATTCCGGAAATATCTGGAGGAGATCTGCTTGTACATAATCTAAGTTTTAGATATACAGGATCAAATCAGAATATTTTTGAGAATCTGAATCTGGTAATTCCCTATCAGAAAACAACAGCAATCGTTGGTGTTAGTGGTAGTGGTAAGACCACCCTGATTAAGTTATTATTGAAGTTTTATGAGCCTACAAAAGGAGAGGTTAAGCTTGGAAATCAAAACTTTAAAAATATTTCTCCGGTAATGTGGCGGGATCATGTGGGTGTTGTTATGCAGGACGGTTACATTTTTAATGATACGATTGCAGATAATATTGCAGTAGGGGATGATGATATTGATAAATCCAGATTAAGACATGCGGTGCATGTTGCCAATATTAAAGAATTTATAGAAGGTCTTCCATTGACTTATAATACTAAGATCGGTAATGAGGGTATGGGTATAAGCGGTGGTCAGAAACAGCGCTTATTTATTGCGCGGGCTGTCTATAAATCTCCGGAATATATATTCTTTGATGAAGCGACCAGTGCTTTAGATGCAAATAATGAAAGAACGATAATTGATAATCTTGAACAATTTTTTAAAGGTCGTACAGCTGTCATTGTTGCGCACCGCTTATCAACAGTGAAACATGCAGATAAAATTATTGTTCTTGATCAGGGGAAAGTTATAGAAGAAGGTACTCATATGGAATTAGTTGGTTTAAAAGGGGCTTACTATCAACTTGTTAAAAATCAATTGGAGCTTGGAAACTAGCACACATGCTTATTTTTTAATAGTAAATTAAAAGATATTTTCCTCCCGTACTACTTCGAAATCTCTCCCTTCAATTTGTATCATTTGTGATTGAAGATAATTATAAATTTTTCTAATATTCTCATTATTGTACTCGCCTTCTATACAGTCTGTCCAGATTTTAATGAAAGTTTTATCCGGATAATCTTGCCATAAGTTGGTCCTTCTGTAATTAGGATCATTTAGGATCAGATCTGTTTTTACATCAATAAATAATTCATAGCTCATAAACCAGGAATAGGTATGTAAAGCATTCTTCAAAAAGCTCATGTAATTATAGGCATAGAGCTTTGAAGATTCATTATGCATCAGATAATTGTAATTAACTGAAAGCGAGTAAGTTTTTAATATGATAGCATCTCTGTTATGTTGAATATTCCTGAAAGGTGTATTCATAAACTTTTGAGCAATGATGATCAAATCATCAACTGCGTTATTTTTTTTATATAATATCTTTCCGATACTAAAAAGCCTGGCTTCGAATTTCATATTGCGTACATAGTCCTGCTGCATTCTTTTCTTTACAGAGTCAATACTTTCAGCGAAGTATGAAATTTTATTTTTTATGCCTTTCAGTGTTGTTTTTTGTGTATGATCAAATATAATTCTGATATCAATGTCTGAATTTTCATTTTGCAATCCCAATGCATGACTACCGGTTAAGACAATTCCAATTACATAGTCTTTGGATTTCCAATGTTCGATAAATTCGGTAAGAGCTATATCCATATTTATTTTTTATAAATATAAAAAATAAAACCCGCCATTGGCGGGTTTTTATGTTAATATATTAAGATATTAGAACTTAAATGCAATAGATGCTGACCATGTAATTCCAGCTCCAAAATACACTTGGTTTGAAGGATCTATACCTTTATAAAGAGTGTTTTGATAAGCATCAAATTGTTGCTGTGCAGTTGCAGATGAATTATCTTTAAAGTCAGATAGTTGTTTTGTATGAACAGAAGTTCTGGCATCAGAAATGTAATATTTATCAAATAAGTTATATACATTAACTCCAAATACAAAACTTTGCTTTTGATCTTTTAATTTTAAAGTATATGATGTACCTACATCGAAAAGACTAAAGCTAGGATACTTTAATGCTCCTTTTTTTGCAGCATCAGTTACTTCTCCATTTGGTCCTACTAAATAATCCTGATTAAAGCTTACTCCTCCGTAGTATTTATCAGCATAAGTCCATGTACCATACACCGAAAGATTTTTTACAGGGTTTACAGTTACTCCAACAGAAGCTGTTGTTTGAGCGGCATCTGAAACTTTTACTTTATCTAATGCAAAAGTTCTTCTATTGCTTTGTCCGGCCGCTAACTGTACAGGTTGGTCATTTTCATCAAAAATCTCACCAGTTGCATTACCTTTATATTTCCAGTCACCAATAGATAGCATACCATTAACAGTAATGTAATTAGTGATTTTATAAGCGCCTTCAAATTCCACTCCCATATGAACCTCTTGTATACCATCCATATTAGCATAAGGACGGGACACAGGTTTTCCATTAACATCGGTTAAGTTAGGAAGGTTTGTAAATCTTTGAAATCTGTCTTTCCATGAAGTATAATAAAGATTCACATTCATAGTGAGTTTGGAGCTTCTATAACCATATCCTAGTTCTCCACTCATCACCTTCTCATTGGTTAGATTAGGGTTAAGATTTTGGTTATTACTTGGATAGACTCCATAGTTGTTAGGTTGTCTTTCGTAGTATCCAATATTACCGAAAACATTATGATTCTCATTAATATTGTAGTTTACTCCCCCTTTTGCATTATATCCGAACAGATATTTGAAACCTGTTTTAGTATTTTGGATTTGTCCGTTTTTAACCGTTACACCATCAACAATCCAGTTATCAATTCTTTGGAAACCTTGTTCTGAAGCCGATCCTTGAATATAAGCAGAGAATTTTTCTGTAGAATACTCTAATTGTCCAAAGAAACCTCCCCACAATACTTCTCCATCAAAGTTTCTATATGCGTATTGGGTATCACCTTTAGTAGCTTTAGCAAATGGATTAGCAGAAGGAACAGCATTGAACGAATCTCTTACAATATACCCACCAGGATAATTTAAATTTCCTTTTTCCTGGTAACCTGAGGCTCCTAAGAAATCAGTTACATATCCCGGGTGATATCCATAATAATATCTTCCATCAAAACCAACTGAAAAATTCCAATTATCATTGATTTTGTGTTGGAAATTAGTCAAGATCCCATACCAGTTATGTGAGTTTACACTAGCTCTTCTGGTAAGTCCATTATTAGATGTATTAAGTCCAATTTCTCCATTAGTAGCAGTTTTATTTGCCCCAAAATCCGGAACAGATCCACCTTGATTCCATTTTACGATATCATCCCATCGGATAATTCCATTAGCATCTCTTAATGGGGAATTGTCTGCATAATTGGTATTTTTACCATTGATTGAACCAAGCATTCCAGTTCCACCACCTCTACCCCAAGAACCATACAATACTGTAGATAACTTGGATTTTGAGTTCATATTCCAGTCCCAGTTTAACATGGCAACAGGTTTACTATACCAGTTTCTGTTTGTTGAAAACTCTTGTCCATTAAGATATCCCCAGTTTGGGTTGTATCTTCTGTTAGGGTTTCCGTCTTTACCATATTTTAGAAAAGCAGATATAGGAGACTGAAAGTTTTGCTCATGCCATTGTGGAGCTCCGGTAAAAGTAAACTGAAGTTCATGAGTTTCACTAGGTTTGTAACCTAAAGCGAAATAATAATTATAAGCTTCTCCTTTACCTCCGTCAATATAACCGTTAGTAGAGGTTCTGCTCATTAAAAATGATGTAGACCAGCCATTCTGGTTTTTACCAGTATTATAAGAAAATAAAGTTTTTAAAAACCCATTATTACCTACCCCAAGAGTTACGTTACCACCTTGTTTTGCATCAGCAGCTTTTGTAAGCATATTAATAGTTCCTCCTACAGAAGCAATTGCCAATTTAGATGCCCCAAGCCCTCTTTGCATCTGCATAAATGTAGTTACGTCGCTTAGCCCTTGCCAGTTAGACCAATATACTGTACCTCCTTCCATATCGTTAACAGGCATACCGTTAACCATTACAGCCGTATTTTTAGTATCAAATCCTCTAATTCTTAGTGATCCATCACCAAGCCCACCACCACCTCTTGTTACATACACAGAAGGAGTAGTTTTTAAAATCTCTGGAAATTCCTGGTTACCCAGTCTTTCTACAATCTGTGCAGATTTAATGGTAGAAACAGCAACAGGTGTTTTTCTATCTTTAGCGATATCCGTAACACCTCTTAAGATTACCTCGTCAATATCTTTGGACTTAGTCTGCACCGTGTCCTGAACTTGTTGAGCGTAATAAACACTAGCTGTAGATAATGTAATAACCGCAGTTAGTATCGATTTGTTGATTAATTTCATAATCGTTAGTAATAGTTAGATTTAATTTTCTGCAAAATTCGCAAAATAAAATTTAACTATTATTAACTCAATGTTAATTTTTAATCAGTCTTAATAATGTTAATGTGTTAAAAATCAGTATTATGGCTAAAAATTGAATTTTTATATGAAAAAAGTCATGTTATTGAATTTCTAACAAAGTGGGGGTGTTTTTGTTAAAAATTCAACGCTATTTCACTGCTTTGAGACTCAAATCTATATTCTCAGCAGAGTGTGTAAGGGCTCCTACAGAAATAAATGTTACCCCTGTTGAAGCAATTTCTTTAAGCATATCACGGGTAATTCCGCCTGAAGCTTCAGACTCACATGAGCCGTTAATCATTTTTACCGCCTGCTTCATGGTATTTACATCCATATTATCAAGCATGATTCTGTCAACCTTTGCATTGATGGCTTCGCGAACTTCTTCAAGGTTTCTTGTTTCAACCTCAATTTTTAACTTTTTTTTGTTCTTTTTAACGTAATCCTTGGCCATTGCCACTGCATTGGTGATGCTTCCATTGTAGTCGATATGGTTGTCTTTCAGCATAATCATGTCATAAAGACCATATCTGTGATTGGTTCCTCCACCTATCGCAACCGCCCATTTTTCACACATTCTGAAGTTAGGAGTTGTTTTTCTTGTATCTAAAAGTTTGGTTTTTGTACCTACCAATCTTGAGTCCCAGTCATGGGTAAGCGTAGCAATACCGCTCATTCTCTGCATACAGTTAAGGACGAATCTTTCAGTGGAAAGAATAGATCTTGCACTTCCTGTTACCATAAGTGCTACATCTCCAAATTTACAAGGAGCTCCGTCTTTAATGAAAACTTCCACTTTCAGATTTTTGTCAAAAGTCTTGAAAATGATTTCTGCCAGCTCAACACCTGCAAGAATGCAGTTCTGTTTTACTAAAAGCTTAGCACTTTGCACAAGATCCTTTGGAATGGTAGACAAGGTAGAGTGGTCTCCATCCTGAATATCTTCTTCAAGAGCGTTTTTTATAAATGACTTTAATGCTTTATCTGTTACGTATGCTGGTCTTTTCATTTTGTGATGCTTTTAGGCTAAATCTTTATTATAGAATGCCCCCTTATTCTCCGTCATTTCCATAGACTGGGTAATGATGAGGTAGGCAACGGTTGTTAAGTTTCTTAATTCTGATAATTGAGGAGAAAGGATAGAGTAGTGGTAAATTTCATCCACGGCAGCAGCAATTTCCTGATGTTTCTGGAGTGCCATATTCAGACGTTTGTTACTTCTTACAATACCTACCAGGTCGCTCATCATTTCCTGAAGCTGCTTTCTGAGATAGCTTACGATTACCATTTCGTCCATGATTTTCATTCCTTCTTCATTCCATTCCGGAACGGCTTTCAGATCATCAAAGTTGAAACTGTTTTCATTCAGAAGTTCTACGGTTTTCATGGCAGCATTGTGCCCGAAAACCAAGCCTTCAAGTAATGAATTGGAAGCAAGTCTGTTGGCTCCGTGAAGTCCTGAGTTGGTACATTCACCTACAGCAAAAAGATTTCTGATGGAGGACTGTCCGTCTCTGTCAACTTCAATACCTCCCATTAAATAATGGCAGGCCGGTACAACGGGAATTAGTTGAGTGAAGGGATCAATTCCTTCGTCTCTGCATTTTTTATAAATATTAGGGAAATGTTCTAAGAATTTTTCATGGTTCATTTCCTTGCAGTCTAAACCAACAAATTCGTCTCCGGTAATTTTCATTTCGGCGTCGATGGCTCTTGCAACGATATCTCTGGATGCTAGTTCTTCACGTTCATCATACTTATGCATGAATTTTTCGCCCCTTTTGGTTCTTAATTTCGCTCCGTCTCCACGAACTGCTTCCGAAATTAGAAACAACATTCCGTCCATTTTGCTGTACAGAGCTGTTGGGTGAAACTGATAATACTGCATATTGGAAACCTTTCCTTTCGCGCGGGCTACAAAAGCAATTCCGTCTCCTGTAGCAATGGTGGGGTTGGTAGTGTTTTTATAAACATGTCCTGCACCTCCTGTTGCAACCAGTGTTATTTTAGAAGTAATTTTTTTGATAGTCTTGGACTTTTCATCCAGAATATATGCTCCATAGCAATGAATATCTCCTTCGTTGAGTTCTTTTCCGGGAACATGGTGTTGTGTAATGATATCAATTACATAATGATGGTCAAGAATTTCAATATTTGGGCTGTTATTGGCTGTTTCCAGCAAAGCTCTTTCAATTTCAAAACCTGTAATATCTTTGTGGTGTACGATTCTGTTTTCAGTATGGCCTCCTTCTCTTCCTAAAGCGAATTTGCCGTTCTTCATGTCAAATTGGGCCCCCCATTCTACAATTTCTTTAAATCTTTTTGGAGCTTCCGTAACGACCATTTCTACGACATCGCGTTTGTTCTCACCGTCTCCGGCGCGCATAGTGTCTTCAATATGTTTGCTGAAATTATCATTTTTAGAATCTGTAACTACAGCCAGACCGCCTTGTGCATATTTGGTATTGCTTTCGTCTTCGTCAGATTTGGTTACGATAATGATTTTGGCATCAGGGAGCTGTTCAGAAACTTTAATGGCATAGGAAAGTCCGGAAATGCCGGAACCGATTACTAATACATCCGCTTTTATCATATGCTTGCTTTAGGTACAATCGTTTTAGAACGATTAAATAAATTTAAACAATTTTTCGTTTGGTTTCCTTACTTTTTTCATGTGCTGAAAATGGTCTTCTTCAGAACGGTAGCCTAAAGCGAGGGTAACGGTTACTTTTTCTGTTTCGGGATTGATATTCAGAATTTCTTCTATAAGATCCTGGCGGAAACCTTCCATAGGGCAGGAGTCTATATTTTCAATAGCGGCGGCATACATAAGATTGGCCAATACTATATAGGATTGTTTTTCTGCCCAGTTGAAGATTTCATCCTCTGTTTTCTGGGTGATGTGCTGATTTATACTGTTTCTGAAAGGATCCAGTTTTTCAACAGGAGTATCTCTTACTTCAGAAATATGATTAAAATATCCCCGGATATAGTTCTCTTCAATAATTTTCTTTGAAATAATAACGATAAGATGAGAACAGGTGGAAATCTGAGAAGGATTATAGAAAGCCGGAATCAGTTTCTGCTTCATTTCTTCACTCTCAACAATCACAATTTTATAGGGCTGAAGTCCCAGAGAACTGGCAGACAGCTTTCCTGACTCAAGAATATTGTGAAGGGTTTCCTGAGGAATAATCTGATGATTGAATTTTTTTACAGAATATCTTCTGCTTAAAGCTTCCAAATAATTCATAGGACAAATTTAAGAATTGAATATGAATAAAGAGTCTTTAAAATGAAATATCTCCGCCCTGTTAATACAAAAAATCACCCTGGCTGGCAGGGTGATTCTTTTGATGTGATGGAAAGTGTAATTATTCTCTGTTTTTTACAACAATCCAACCTGAGAATTTTATCGGAGTACTGTTTTTATTATTTTCATTCCATGAAACAGAATACCAGTAATTTCCTGTAGGAACTTTTTTACTTCCATTAGTGGTACCTGCCCATTTGTAGCCATTGGTTTTATCGGCCTGGAACATTTTGTAGCCATATCTGTCGAAGATGCCTATTTCCAGATTCTGTTTATTGGCAAGTGCAGAATAATCAACAAAATCATTAATACCGTCATCATTAGGAGTGATCACGTTGATCAGATTAGGTACTGTAATATTAACTTCAACAGGAGTACAATTATAACTGTCTCTTACGAATATTGTAGCCTCACCTCTGGCAATATTGGTAAAGATATTGGAATCCTGCCAGTTGATATTATCCATAGAATACTGGTAAGGTGGAGTTCCGCCATTGGCATACACTGTCACTGTGCTTCCTGAAATATCTACAGTAGTAACAACGGGATTTTCGGAAGGATATACTGTCACTTTTTGTGTTGCAATACAATCTCCGGTTTTAAGTTTTACCCAATAAGTACCTACTCCCACATTTTTGATAGATTGAGTGGTCGCTCCCGTGCTCCATTCATAGCTTTTGAAACCAGCTCCTGCATCTAATGTGGTTGTATTTTCTATACAAATAGTCTGATCAAGTAAAGTTCTTGAGAAAACTGGAGGGATGACCGTTAATGTAACTTTAGCAATTGAATAACATCCGTTTGCGCCAAATACTTTAATGTAAATGACTCCGTTCGGAGCAATGTATGCCGCCGGGGTAGAGATTGCATTAGTTCCACTGATTGCATCTGCTAATGATGGGTAATATTCTTTTGTAAGTCCGCCTTGGGAAACGATGGCTCCTGTAAGATTAAAAGAGGCCATAGATGGATTCGTTTCTATAAAGCAGGATTTTATTTCGGTATCGTTGACAACCACAACAGGGTAAATGTTCAGTGTAACTTTAGCTGTACTTACACAACCCTGGGGAGTTGTTACCCTAACATATAGTGTAGCTGCTGCAGAAGCATAAGCTGAAGGGTTTGTAATTTTGTTGGTGTCATTATTAAGGTCATATAATGTAGGATAGAATTCCTTTGTAACTCCGGCAACAGTTGTTACAGCAGCAGAATTAAGATCAAAGGTCGCTGTTCCTGCATTGTTGTTATTGCATCCGGAAAGGGTGGCGTCCGTTGCTGCAAAAGGAGTAGGGTTAAGCTGAATAACACCGTCACCATTATCACAAAGAGTGGAAGTAGGGTCTTTTATAACAACCTTGATGGTGGTATTTCCTGAATATTGGAAACTTGCAGGATTGGCGATAGGGGTAGAGCTTCCCAATACATAATAACTGAAAATATAGTTTCCAGGATTATTCACAAATTGAGAGTTAAAAGAAGTAAGATCTACTACACCATTTCCGGTAGCGGGATTTGTACATACGAAAGGAGTTACCGTATTGCTTAAAATAGGAACTTTATCTACATATACTTTAACGTCTTTAATAGAATGTCTCGCGCTGGCACCTCCGGTTGCTGCAGAGAAACCAAAATATCCCTGTGACATTCCTACCGCACCTCCAGAAGGAGCAAAAGACTGATCTACGATAAGCACACCGTTGATTCTTACTTTGATGATCCAGTTTGTTGGGTTGGTAAGGTCTGTTTCTCCATTTACTTCAACATGTCTGTAAGTATCTCCTACAAACGGTTGAGTAGCGATAAGATCAGGAGAATGGTATGTACTTCCAGGAGTAGTGTTGAATTCAATATTGTTACCAGCTGTATTATTGGTGCCATAAAGAATATGAACTTTACTCATCTGACCTTCCGTAGTGTTATTGAAAATATCAAAACCAACCATTAGCCCTGAAGCATTCGCCGGGATACCAAGTCCTCCTCCTGAAACGAATCCTGTGGGTGGATTGGCAAGATACCAGAAGGTAAAGCCATCTCCTTTTCCAAACTGAGTAGTTCCATTTCCGTCAATTCTGAAATCAAATTCCACTTTCCATTTATCACAATAGCTCAGGGTGATAGGTGTGGATAATTTTACAGCTCCATATCTGCTGGTCTGATCGGTTGTAAGCCTTACAAAGTCTCCGCTTACTACAGCATCAGAGACAAGGTCCCAGCCTGTTGTATTTACGGGGTTTCCGGTAAGTTGGTAGGTTTGCGAAAATAGGCTTCCCGGCAAGCATAATAAGATAGTCAGTACAAAAATGAGTATATCTTTTTTCATAGTGGATGGATTGTGATGTTATACTTTTTCTTAGAAATAAAATTGTTTTTTTAATGTTTGAATTGATCATGAAACAATCTCTGATTAAGCAGGTCTTGTTTTAATACCGAAACTACCCCAAATGAGGTAGTTTCTGATAGTAAAATTTATTCTCTGTTTTTTACCAATACCCAGCCTGAGTATTTAGTTTCAGTATTGTCTTTATTGTTTTCGTTCCATGAGATGGTGTACCAGTAAGTACCTGTAAGAACTTTTTTACCGGAAGCAGTTCCATCCCAAGTGAAGTTTCTCATCTTTCCGGCTTCATACAATTTATTGCCATATCTGTCGTAGACGATGAATACTAAGTTTTTTTTGTAAGCGAGTGCAGAGTAGTCTATGAAATCGTTTACGTTATCACCGTTCGGAGTGATGGCATTAATCAGGTTTGGTACAGTGATCTGAACTTCAACAGGAGTACAGTTATAGAAGTCTTTTACATATACTCTTACTTCTCCTCTTGCCAGTCCGGTGAATATGTTGCTGGTCTGCCAGTTGACTCCATCCAGAGAGAATTGATACTGAGGTTTTCCTCCTGCTACATTTACGGTGATCGTGTTGTTGTCAATATCAATGCTGGAAATCACAGGATTTGCAGATGCATTTATTTTTACAATCTGTGTCGTGATACAGTTGCCGGTTTTAAGCTTCACCCAATAAACACCTACTCCAAGGTCTTTAACAGATGAGGTAGTGGCTCCGGTGCTCCATTCATAGCCATCAAATCCAGGACCTGCATCCAGATCTGTTTTTTCACCAATACAAATGGTTTTGTCTTTCAGAACAGAAGAAGGAACAGGTGGTAATACAATAAGGTTGATTTTAGCAATATTAAAACATCCGTTGGCATCTGTTACTTTTGCGTAAACGGCAGTACTTGTGGATAAGTACTGAAGAGGGTTCATGATTTCATTGGTTCCGTCTAAAGCATTAGCAATGGAGGTGTAGTATTTTTTTGTCACTCCAGAAGTTAATGTAGTAACATCAGCAGTGGTCAGATTAAAAATAGCACTGGTAATATTGTTTTCAATAAAACATGATCTGAGTGTGGCTTCTTTCACAGGTGTGTCAGGATAAAATGCCAGCGTGATTTTTGCGGAACCTGTACATCCCTGAGGAGTTGTCACTTTTACATACACGTCTCCCGGAGCAGATATATAGTTGCCGGGATTTTGAATCTCATTAGTATCTGCGTTGAGATCTGCTAACGTTTTATAATATTTTTTAACCGCTCCCGGAACACCTGTTACATTTGCTGTATTCAGGTTGAAAGCGGCCGTTCCGGCTTTGTTATTATTACATACAGTAATGGTTTTATCCTCAGCTTTAAAAGGAGCGAGAACGAGTAAGATTTTACCATCCGGATTATCACAGAGCAGTCCTGCATTATCTTTAATAACAACCGTAACTGTTGTATTTGTATTGAATTGGTAGTTGGCAGGGTTGGCAATAGGGGTAGAACTTCCCAGTGGATAATACGTAAATGTATAATTTGAAGTATTGTTGACGAATTGCGAATTGAAAGATGTCAGGTTTACAGATCCATATCCGGTAGTCGGATTAGGGCAGAAAGACTGAGTAGCCGAGTTTTGTAAAATAGGAACTTTATCAGTATAAATTTTTACATTTTTAATAGAATGTCTTGATCTTGCACCTCCTGTGGAAGCTGAAAATCCAAAATATCCTACAGTCATTGCGGCAGCCGTTCCGGAAGGAGCAAAAGACTGATTACAGATTACATTGCCGTCTATTGTTATTTTTAATATCCAGCTGGTAGGATTCGCTGGATCTACCTGTGCCGTTACTTCAACATGCTTAAAGGTGGTTCCCTGAAAAGGCTGGGTTGTATTCAGATCTGGTGAATGGAAAGAGCTTCCTGCAACATTAAAGAACTCAACATTATTCGTGTCACTTGTATTTTGAACTTGTCCATAAGCAACGTGAACCTTGCTCATTGTAGCGGTTGTAGTATTGTTATAAGTGTCAAAACCTACAACAAGGCCTACTGCATTTTGAGATACCCCCAGACCGGATCCCAATACACTGGCGACAGGCGGGTTGGCCAGATACCAGAAAGCAATTCCATCCCCATTAGAGGTTTGGTTGGAATCCATTCTGAAATCAAATTCCACTCTCCATTTGTCACAATATTTTAAATTGATAGGGTCATTCAGTCTGATAGAACCGGATTGGTTGTTGGTATCCGGGGTAAGCTGAATAAAATCTGTGTTTACCTGAGTAGGGGAAACCATCGTCCATCCAGTAGTAGCCACTGGGTTTCCAATAAGCTGATAAGTCTGGGCAAAGGACTTCCCGGCTATACAAAGTAAAAAAACAGATAAATACAATAATAGATTTTTATTCATTTAAATGGGACTTTGATTAATGTGTAAAGATATTAAATCCCGATCAAACAATATGTATTTAATGTTAATTTTGTTAAAAAATTTAATTATTTTTTAATAAATCTTGTTTCTTCTGATGAAATGGCAAATATGAGGCTGGGGCTTTAGAATAGTTTTAATTAAGATTAAAATAGAGAATTATTATCAAGATTTTCGAAATAAGTGTCAATTTCGAGATCGGAAGAATTGGCTGCTGCAACCGCTAATTTGTCGCAAAGTTCGTTTTCAAAGTGTCCTGCATGGCCTTTTACCCAATGCATTTTAGGGGTGTGTTTATTGTATAGCTCAACAAATTTTTTCCAGAGGTCGGGGTTTTTTACATTCTTCCAGCCTCGCTTGATCCATCCGGCAATCCAGTTTTGGTTGATTGCATCAGATACATATTTACTGTCAGTATATACATGGATCTCATTTTCTGTAGATTTCAGCTTTTCCAATGCAGTGATGACTGCCAGAAGTTCCATTCTGTTATTGGTGGTTTTCCGAAACCCTTTGGAAAATGTTTTCTGATAATTTTTTTCAGGAACGCGCATGAGAATTCCATATCCGCCTTTTCCCGGATTTCCGCTGCAAGCCCCGTCGGTATAAATTTCGATTCTCAAATCTGTTTTTTAAAAAATTGAATTATGGATTGTGAATTTAAACTGAATTAGGTTTAAGCCTTCACTTAAAAAGGAAAATCGTCATCATCATCAAAGTCATTCATTGATGAGCCGGAAAGTTTTGAGCTGTCCGGAAGGTCAAATGCTGCCCCTGGCTGAATAGTCGTTTTGATCTTGTCAAAGCCGCTTGGTTCTCCAAAGTTGGAAGGATATCCTCCTCCGGCTCCATCCATTGCTGCTTCGATATCACCAAATTTTGCAAAATGTTTTAAGAAAGATAGTCGGACGTCTGCCGTAGCACCATTCCTGTGCTTTGCTATAATCAGTTCGGCCTGGTTTTCAGTAGAAGTTTCCTGTCCTTCTTCATCATTGTCCCAAACGGTAATTTTATAATATTCCGGTCTGAAGATGAAAGATACGATATCGGCATCCTGCTCAATCGCTCCGGATTCCCTAAGGTCAGAAAGCTGAGGTCTTTTCCCCGGACGCGCTTCCACACTTCTTGAAAGCTGGGAAAGAGCAATCACCGGAACGTTAAGTTCTTTTGCAATCGCTTTTAATGAACGTGAAATCATGGAGATCTCCTGTTCACGGTTTCCAACTCCTTTTCCACCGCTGCTTCCTGCTGTCATCAGCTGAAGGTAGTCGACCATGATAATTCTTACACCATGCTGCATGACAAGTCTTCGGCATTTTGCACGGAAGTCGAATATGGAAAGGGAAGGGGTTTCGTCAATATATAAAGGAGCATTTTCCAACTCAGATACATTGGAGAATAGTCTCTGCCATTCTTCATCATCCAGAGTTCCTTTTCTTAATTTCTCAGAAGAAATTCTTGTTTCGGAAGCAATCATTCTGGTGATCAGCTGTACTGATGCCATCTCGAGAGAGAAAAGAGCCATAGGAACTTTGTGTCCTACTGCAATATTTCTTGCCATGGAAAGAAGGAATGCCGTTTTTCCCATCGCGGGACGTGCAGCAATAATGATAAGGTCAGAATTCTGCCACCCACCGGTTTCCTTATCTACGTCTCGGAATCCTGAAGGAACCCCTGAAAGACCTTCTTTATCTTTTAAAGATTTAATAGTGTCAATAGCCTGTTTTACTAACGAATTGGCAGTATCGAATCCCTTTTTGATCGTTCCGTTGGTAATCTCAAAGAAAGACTGTTCAGCTTTATCCAGAAGTTCAAAAACGTCGGTTGACTCTTTGTATGAGGAATCAATGACATTGGCAGAAACATTGATAAGGCTTCTTAAAATATATTTTTCAAGAATCACACGTACATGGTATTCAATATGGGCAGATGAACTTACTCCCATTGTCAGGTCAATAATGTAGTGATCACCACCTGCCTGGCTTAGCTTATCTTCTTTTTTTAATTCCTGAATAATGGTCATTAAGTCTACCGGATGGTTGCCTTCATAAAGCTTTAAGATGATAGAAAAGATGACCTGATGTCTCGGATCATAGAATACTTCTGAAGTAAGAAGGTCAATAGAATGGTCAAGCCCTTTTTTGTCAATCAAAAAAGTTCCGATAACAAGTCTTTCGAAATCCACTGCATTGGGAGGCATTTTTCCATCCGCAATAGACAATTCTTTTGCAAAGTTTCCGTGTGTTAGGGATGATAATGTTTCTTTCTGCGCCATGGTGCAAAGATAGTTTATTTAAAAAATAATAAAAAAATAGTATTCAACAAATTATTAGCAGTCTTTCGGAAAATGCTGTAAACAGGAGGTTGATCTTGTTGATAAAAAAAATCACCTCAGTCTGAGGTGATTTTTTCAAAAAGATTAAGTATCGCTTATTCTTTATTTTTTACCAATACCCATCCTGAATATTTGGTTTCTGTATTGTCTTTATTGTTTTCGTTCCATGAGATCGTGTACCAGTAAGTTCCTGTCAGGATTTTCTTACCGAAAGCAGTTCCGTCCCAAGTGAAATTTCTCATTTTGTTGGCTTCATGAAGTTTGTTTCCATATCTGTCATACACAACGAAGATAAGATTTTTCTTGTACGCCAGTGCAGAGTAATCAATCACATCATTTACGTTGTCTCCGTTTGGAGTGATAGCGTTAATAAGGTTAGGAACAGTAACCGTTACCTGAACAGGAGTACAATTATAAGTGTCTTTTACATACACTGTATTTTCACCTCTTGGAAGTCCTGTGAATGTATTAGAATCCTGCCAGTTGATACCATCTACTGAGAATTTATATGGAGGAACTCCACCTGTAGCAGTAACGGTGATGTTATTATTTGATATTTCTATCCCAGAAATCACCGGCTGAAGGCTTGCATGTACACGTACTTCCTGAAGCGTGAAGCATTTTCCAGTCTGAAGTTTTACAAAGTAAACTCCTACGCCTACGTTATTGATAGATTGTGAAGTTTCTCCGGTGCTCCATTCGTAGCTGTCGAATCCAGGTCCTGCATCCAAAGTGGTTTTGGCTTCCGCACAAATCGTTTTGTCTTTTAATACAGCTGATTTTACCGGAGGTAATACTACCAGTTCTATTTTAGCAATTGAATAACATTGTTTATCATTGTCTACTCTTACATATACCGTTTTGCTTTCTGAAAGATAATTAAATGGCATTGTAATAGGATTGGTCTGGGCTTTTGCATCAGCTACCGATGTATAATACTTGATGATAGTTCCTGTAGGGGTTGGTACAGGTACTCCGATATCTGCTTTGGAAAGATCAAATGTTGAACGGGTAACATCATTATCAATATAACAATTTTGAAGTACTGCATCTTTTAATACCACTGTAGGGTAGAATAATAGTCTGATGGTAGTGGTTGCTTTACACCCGAAAGTAGAAATTACTTTTGCGTATATAGTTGCTTCCGGAGAGATATAGTTGGCAGGATCCGTAATTTCGTTGATTTCCGCATTCATATCATCAACCGTAGTATAATACTTAATAGTTGCTCCGCTTCCGCCGAATATATTGGCTGTTGTCAAATTATATTTAGCAGTACCGGCTCCATTGTTATTACAAGAATATAGAGTGGCTGTATTGGCTGAGATGCCTACATTCACAAACTTAAATTTCCCGGTTATAAAACATCCGTTGATAGGATTGGTTGGGTTGTTCGGGTCTTTATATACTACTCTGTAATAGTAGGTTGTTGTTCCATCTACAGTTGCTATGGTAAGAGGGTTTTCTCCTGTAAGGGCATCGTTGGTAGTTTTATGATAAGTAACCTTGAAATTAGGGCTGTTACCGTTTACAATAGCAGCAGAAAGTGTTGTAAAGTCAAACTGGCTAGGTAATGCACAAACCATTACCTGGTTAGGATCGTTAGGAGTAGCTCCTGGAATTCCCGGAGGAATGAATGGGTTAGGTGAAAGAACAGGATCATTAAATGCAGAACTTAAGCTCGCAGTACCTGACCATTCCATAGAAAAACCATTAACGGATCTACTGAAGTTATCAATGACTAAATAATAGGTTTGTCCTACTAATACATCCATATAAGGACTCCATTTACCATTGTTCATACTGGCTGTAGTGCCAGGAGGATTGGTAGGGAATACTGCAGGTGGAGCAAGAGTAAGATCCAGACCTGTATCTCCCGGAGTACCGCTATAGTTACATCTTATAGGCTGTATGAAGACATGATCTGCATTCTGTAAAGAAGCACAGCCGTTTGCTGTTGGTCCATAAACTGCAAAATCATAATCATCACCTTGATCGTTTGGCTTTATTTTAAATGCAAGTGTACCTGGTGTAGATACAGTGAAAGTGTACCAAACGGTATATCTTTCATTGGTGCTAAGGCATCCTCCGTTTGCATTAAGAATTTCTATAATATTTCCAGGTCCTGAAGGAGTGTAAGAAATATCAGAGTTACCACAGATGGGAATTGCCGTGATACAATCTGACTGTGAGTAGACTATTTGTGTTATCAATAAAATAAAAAGAAGTAGTATTTTTTTCATTGTTGAAACGATTTTTGTTAAACAAAATTGGGATCAATTAATTTTATCATGATTTGTTAAAAGAAAAAGCCGCCAAAGCGGCTTTCTCGTATTGTATTAGTTTTATTCTCTGTTTTTTACAACAATCCAACCTGAAAACTTAAATGGAGTATTCTTCTTGTCATTCTCATTCCATGTTACAGAATACCAGTATGTACCTGTCGGAATCTTCTTCCCTGCAATGGTTCCGTCCCATTTGTATCCATTGGATTTATCTCCCTGGTGGATTTTTGTTCCGTATCTGTCAAAGATACTCAATACAAGGTTTTGTTTGTCTGCAATTGCAGAATAATCTACAACATCGTTCACACCATCTCCGTTCGGTGTAATCATATTGATCAGGTTAGGAACCACTATTGTAACTTCAATAGGCTCACAGTCATAAGCATCTTTTACATATACTTTATAGGTGCCTCTTGCCACATTAGAGAATGTATTGGAGGTCTGCCATATGATTTTATCCATAGAATACTGATAATCCGGAGTTCCTCCTATAACATTGATCGTTAATGTAGTGTTAGAAACATCAATATTTGTTACAACCGGCTGATCAGCAGGATATACTGTTACTGTTTGAGTAGTGATACATTCCCCCGTTTTTAATTTTACCCAGTAGATTCCTACTCCTACATCTTTTATAGACTGAGTTGTAGCTCCCGTGCTCCACTCATAGCTTTTGAATCCAGGCCCGGCATCTAAAGTTGTTGTGTCTTCTATACAGATGATTTTGTCTTTCAGAACACTGGATGTTACCGGAGGGATAACTGTTAAACCGATTTTTACAACTACAAAACATCCTCTGGTATCAGATACTCTTACGTATACCAAACCGTTTGGTGCAATATAATTAGCATTTAAAATCTCGTTGGTTGCATCTATTGCATCTGTCAGTGAAGGGAAGTATTTTTTCGTGATACCTGCCTGTGGCGTGATTACAGCGGCGTTATCAAGGTTGAATAAAGCTGTAGAAGGATTTGCTTCAATAAAGCATGATCTTAATTCTGCATCTTTTGCAATGATTGCCGGATAGAACTTAAGGGTAATTTCTGCAATATCGGTACATCCGAATACAGAAGTTACTTTTACATATATTTTACCCTCTGCCGAAACAAACTGATAGATATTGGTGATCTCATTAATTGAGTTATTCAGATCATATAAAGTATAATAATATTTTTTTGTAGCCGTAGGATCTGCAAAAACAGCTGCTGTTGTAAGGTCATAAGTTGCCGTACCCGCATTGTTGTTGTTACAGCTTGTTAAAGTAACGCTTGTTGCCTTGATGGTACCATCTTTAAATTTAAATTTACCAGTCTGTCTACATTTATTAATAGGACTGTCCGGATTAGTAGGATCGGTATAGTTGATACTATAGAAATAAACACCTACAGGAGTAACTGTTTGAGGGCCAATAAGAGGATTGTTACCTGTTAATGCATCATTTTGGCTTGTATGATAGCTAATACTGAAGTTCGGGTTACCGTTCAGAATTCCTGCTGTTAATGAAGAGAAATCAAAAGTTGCAGGATTTGCACACACCACTACTTCTCTAGGGTCTGTAGGGTTTGCTCCTGGAATTCCTGGTGGAATGAACGGATGAGGCTGTATATTCGGATCTGTAAATGGAGAAGATAAAGTAGCTGTCCCACCCCATGATAATTTGAATCCGTTAGCGGTCTCTCTGTGGTTGTTTACAATTAAATAGTACGTCTGGCCAGGTAATACATCAAGGTATTTCACCCATTTATCTCCTGAAGCATCCTCACTAAGGTCTGTAGCCGTCATGTTAAGGCCTGTGTTTCCACTTGTTCCGGAATAAGAACAGCGGATTGGCGTTCCAAGGCTGCCACATGACTTGTTAGGACCATATACCCCGAAGTCATAGTCATCACTCTGATCATTAGGAATGATTTCGAAAGTTAAGGTTCCGGCTGTAGCTACCGTAAACGAGTACCATACAGAGTACTTTTCATCGGAAGATAAACATCCGCCAAGGTCTTCTGCAATGTCTCCGTGCCCGCCCGGAGTATAGGAAATATCCGAGTTTCCGCAGACTGCCATTGCAGTAGGACAGTCAGACTGGGCAAATAAAAGATGTGAAAATATAATTGAGAAAACAAGTAATGCTTTTTTCATAAGAGATGATTTTAAAAACAAATAGTAAAATTGTTTAATTACTAAAAAAATGCGGTGCTTTATCGGATACAAAAATGTTTCTGCGAACTATTAAAGTCTTGTGTATCAAAATAAAAACTGACCGCCCAATTTACTCAGGAGATCATGCATTTTCTTACTGTTAATTTGTTCCGATCAGCTGTCTTCCCCAGTTTGGTGAACCGGATGAAGCGTTTGATGTTTCGAATTCTTTGACTGCTTTTTGATAAAATTTGATAGCTTCTGTCTTATTGCCTTGCTTTTCAGCCATTTCAGCTTTTAAGAAAGAAAGTCTTGGATTGTTCTTTACAGTTGTTTCCGCTTTTGTCATAAAGCTTGTAGCGGTCTTTAGTTCCTTTTGAGGATCTGCAGCTGTTTTTATCCTGATTTTCTGAAAATGGATAAGACCAAGAAGAATATTTACTTCTCCATTATTCTTCTCAGAAGCAAGAGCCTGCATAGCCAGTTTTCTTGCAGTTTCGTTAGTTTCTCCAAGAGGACTGTTCGGGCTGTTCTTTAAAAGGAAATTTGTTTTAAGATACAATGCTGCAGCGGCATAATAATTCGCCTGCCATTTTTCTGAAGTTTTAGCCTCTGAAAACTTAGAAAAAAGAGTATCATAGTCGTTTTCTGTTTTTGCATTATTCAGCTGCAAAACAGATTGCTGTAAGGTTTGATCTGAAAAAAATTGGGCATTCATCAGCGAACCTGTGACGAAAAAACTCAAAATTAGTAAAAGTTTATACATAGGGGGATATTTTATAGAGCAAATATAAAAAATTATTAACGTTAAATTAAAGATTTTGAGATATATTTAAAGAAAGTAATATATTGATTTTTAATATTGTATTTTATTTTTTAAGTGAAATTATATAGAGATCGCAAAGATTTTAATGATTTCACTGAATATTTGGGATTTAATCCTTTGAATGATTTTGAAAAAACACCTATAAAAGTAAAATCAGAATAGAAAACGTTCTATTCTGATTTTAAGTATTTCGGATTACGGTTTTTACCGTATAAGTTTTGAAATGAATTGATAAATAATAGGTTAATATTGCATTTTTCTTAGTTTAGGATTGGTGCTTCCCACAAGTAAAGCAACAAGAACAGTCATGCATCCTCCAAATACTACAGAGCGTACAACCCCCAGTAATTTAGCCATAACACCACTTTCAAACTGTCCCATTTCATTGCTGGACATAATGAAGATTGAATTTACACTGAGAACACGTCCTCTTATATGGTCTGGTGTCTTTAACTGTACAATGGTACCCCGGATGACCACAGAAATTCCATCAAGCATTCCACTCATCACAAGGAACATGAAAGACAGCCAATACAATTTGGATAAACCAAACCCAATAATACAAAGCCCAAATCCGGTGACAACAACAAGTAGTATTTTCCCCTGATTTTTTCGAAGAGGAACAATGGATAAAATAGTAATGATACACATTGAACCGATATCAGATGCTGCATTCAACAATCCGAAACCTTCAGCCCCTGAATTTAAAATATCAGTAGCAAATACCGGGATCATGGCCACTGCACCCCCAAAAAGTACAGCAAACATATCAAGACACAGTGCTCCCAGAATCTCTTTGGTTTTAAAAATATAAGAAATTCCTTCACGCATACTCTCCACCACATTTACAGTTTCCTTTTTGTACTTCGAATACTGTTTGTGAAGTTGCCAGAAAAACAGTGAAGCAACAAATATTAATGCTAAAATAGCAACCAACGTCCATTTTACGCCTATAAAGCCAATAAGAATACCACCTACCGCATGTCCACACACAGAAGATATAAGGAAAGTAGCCTGGTTCAGAGTAACAGCGTTGGGAAGGTTTTCTTTCTTTACAATTTTAGGAATCATGGAAGGTACAATAGGGCCTATGAACGCTCTTGCTATTCCGGTAAAAAAGATAACTCCATAAATATAATAAGTGATCTGATGACCGGTGAAATGCATCTCCACATCAAAAAAGGCAGGAATCAGCAGCAGCCCGATCAGGAAAATATATGTATAATTACAGATGAGAAGCAGTCTCTTTTTCTCATTCATATCAATAACGTGCCCGGCATACAGCGCACAGCTTACAGCAGGAATTACCTCCGATAGCCCGATAAGACCTATTGAAAAAGGATCTTTTGTTAATTGATATACCCACCATCCTAATAAAGTGGCCAGCATTCTGAAAGCTAAAACAATAAAAAATCTCCCGGTAAGAAGATTTCTGAACTCAACATTTTGTAATGTTTGTAACGGGGTAAAGGAAATCATGAACAAAAATAGCCCTAAAAATCTATTTAGGACTATTCATATGTTGATTTTTAAAAGATATATTAAATATATCCTGAAAGATAAAATCTATTTTAGTCTGCTCTTGAAGAACTGATTACGATGGCAGCAACACCCGCAGCCCCAATAATAGTAGCTCCGGCAGCAATTCTTGCCTTTCTTCTGTCTTTTACAGCCGCTACATTTGATTTCGGGATCACTACTTCTGTACTGTCTTTTTTACCCGCTGTACCTACAAGATTGTCACCAACAACGTTTCTGAATAAGATGGTTTGTTTAGGAGAACCGTCTCTCATAGTTACTTTGTATACCTTTCCGGCTTCAAGATTAGAGTAATTGTTTTTTGAAATATCTTCGCTGTATTTTGTAGTAGCACAAGATGTAATAACAAATAAAGATGTTAGTAAAGACGATTTCAACAGTACAGATGCTTTCATTATTTTCTTTTAGTTTTTCAAATTTATAATTTTTTTTGAATATACGTTTTTGGAATTGAAAAAATATGATTAATTTTTGTAAATTTCTAAGAGATCTGCAATGTTTCTGTCATTAGCCAATCTCGGAGTCTTATTTTGGCCACCCAGTTTCCCCTGAGATTTGGCATATTCCTGAAAGGCATTCTTTTTTAAGGTGGTGATATGCAGCTTCTGTAAAATATTCCCGGAAATAAGATCATCATAATACGTATTTCTTGCCCTCAATTGCAAATCTAGTCCATCTCTGAATGTATCTAAATTCTCCGGTTCCTTTTCAAATTCGATCAGCCATTCATGATAAGGAAGTCCTTCGCCAGGATTTACCTGTGGGGCAAGATGGAATTCTGTAATCTGTGCCGGATGTTTTTCAAGAGTAGCTTTCATCGCTTCTTCAACTTCAAAAGCAATCACGTGTTCCCCAAATGCCGAAGTGAAATGTTTGGTCCTGCCACTTACTAGAACTCTGTAAGGATCTTTGCTGATAAACCGCACAACATCTCCGATAGAATACGCCCAAAGTCCGGAATTCGTTGTAAGAATTAAGGCATAATCTTTATGAAGTTCAATTTCTTTTAATGTTAATCTTCTTGCTCCCGGCTTACCATATTCTTCCAAAGGAATAAATTCATAGAAAATTCCATGATGGGTCAATAGCAGAAGACCTTCTTTTGTGTAATCATCCTGAAAAGCAAAAAAGCCTTCAGAAGCAGGAAATGTCTGAATAATATCTACTTTTCCACCCAGCAGATCTTCCATTTTATCGCGGTATGGTTCGTAATTGACCCCTCCTGTAACGATAAGCTGCAGGTTTGGGAAAAGCTGTTTGATTTTTTTGCCGTGTCTTTCTGTTAACTTTTCAAAATACATAATCAGCCATGGCGGAATTCCTGAGATCAGGGTCATGTTTTCATGTTCCGTTTCTTCAATGATTTTATCTACTTTGGCTTCCCAGTCTTCCATGATATTGGTTTCCCAGCTTGGCAGACGGTTTTTTTGCAGATAATTAGGAATATGGTGCGCTACAATACCGGATAATCTTCCTGTTTTTATTCCAAAAACTTCCTCCAGTTCAGGACTTCCCTGCAGAAAAATCATTTTTCCGTTCACAAAGTCGGCATTATTCTTTTTACTGATGTAATGAAATAAGGCACTTTGTGCACCGGCAATCTGAAGCGGCATTCCTTCTTTGGAAATAGGAATATATTTTGATCCGGAAGTTGTTCCCGAAGTTTTAGCAAAATATTCAGGAGTTTCTGTCCATAAAATATTGGACTGTCCTTTTTTTACCCGTTCTATATAAGGTTTAAGATCTTCATAATCTGCTACAGGAACTCTGTCTTGAAAATCTTTCACCGAATGGATGTTTTCAAAATCATGTTCCCGGCCAAAAAGTGTTTTTTGAGCCGTACTGACTAGAGAAAGTAATAAGTCCTCCTGGTTTTTCTCTGCATTTTTTTTGAATTCCTCCGCTTTTTGAACATGTTTCTTTGCCCAGATCAGCGCTGCATTTTTCTTGAAGAAGTTTAACATGGGTCAAATTTATAAATAAGTAGAGAATATGGAGTCATTTTTTACGAAGCTTCACATAAAAAAACCGATAGAACTAGTTCCACCGGCTTTTCGAAATTTGATTATGAAAATAACAACTATATGTTAATGTTATGCTTATTTGTTCACCTTATACCTTTTATCAGGAGTACCATCTTTTTTCAGGTGCTTGTTTTCTTTATATCTCTTATCAGGAGTACCGTCTTTTTTCATTTTGGCAGCCGGTTGTGAAGGCTTCGCAGCTTTTGCATCCATTGCTGGTTTTGCAGCTTTTACTTCTGCAGGTTTAGCGGCTTTCACTGTAGTTTTTACAGGTTGATGAGGCTGAGCGCTGGTAGCGGGAGCAGTCTGCTGAGCAGTTGCAAGTCCTAATCCAAGGATCAATGACATTGCAGATAATAGTTTTTTCATAAGAATATTATTGTTTGTTTTTGTTGAATAAAGATATACAAAAAGCAGGCTAGAAAATTTGGATTTTCAACCTTAACTAAAGTTTATTACTGCTTAAAAAAAAATTAAAACAATTCATTTACAATAGAAAAGCCTGTCTTCAGATGAAAACAGGCTTGCAATAATATATAAATAGACAGGAGGTTAGCGCGTACAGTTGGCTGTCCACGTTTTACCGTCCTTTGCGTATAGGATTTTTAACGTATTGTTGTCAATTCTGATATAAGAGGTTGCTGTAGAACCAATCATAACAAGAGTGTGATCTCCTTCCTGATTAAACTCTATTCCGTTAAGATCCGGAATGCTGTTTGAGAAACCGAAATTATACTTGGTACCGCTGGCAATCTTCGTTACAAAAACACTTCCGTTATCTGTGCTTACATTAGTAGATCCGCCATCGTTATAAGAAATACTTCCTTTGTATGTTCCCGCAAAGAACTCATTGTTTACCGGATCATCATCCTTGCTGCACGACGAAAACGATAATGCTGTGAATACCAGCAGCAGCATAATTCCTAAGATTTTAATTGCTTTTTTCATAATACTTAAATGTTTGGTTAGACTTAAAAGCCCAAACACTATGCCATGAGGGAATAATTGGTTTTTTTTAACGGGTTATTAAATAAATTTGTAAAAAATTAAGATTTATTAGGCTAAGTCATTCATTTTAAATCCGAAAGTCAGCTGGTTTTTTAATGAAAGAAAAAAATATCCGTACCTTTGTATATCATAAACGGTTTCGGAAAACTCCCGAAATCGCTTTTGTCGTTTATATCAATACTATTTATGCAATTAAAATCCATCAAAGAAAAGTTTCTTCCAGATCTGATGCAGAAAGAGTTCGGGAAAGAAATTTTCACCCAGTTAGAAAACAGCCAGCATATTGCCGTAAAGGGAAGTGCGGGATCTTCAGTTTCTATTTTTGTGGCTGAACTTTTTTTAGTTCAAAAGAAAAATATTCTTTATCTGGTAGATGATAAAGAGGATGCATTGTATGCCAATACTGAAATGGAAGATCTTATTGGCAAAGATAAGGTGTTGTATTTTCCAGCCACCCATCTTGAGCCTTATCAGGTAGAAAAAACACAAAATGCTAATCTGGTTTTAAGAACTGAAGTTTTAAATAAAATCAATTCAGGGAGATCTCCGAAAGTTATTGTAGCTTATGCCGGAGCTTTGTCTGAAAAGGTTTTGAAAAAAGAAGATTTTAAAGCCATCTCTCATCATATAAAAGTAGGTGACCAGCTGGACTTCGATTTTGTAGACGAATTGCTCACCCATTACCATTTTCAGCAGGCCGATTTTGTTTCAGAACCGGGAGAATTTTCTGTAAGAGGGGGAATTGTAGATGTATTTTCTTATTCATACGAAAAGCCATATAGGATTACATTCTTTGGGAATGAAGTGGAAAGTATTAAAACTTTTGATATCGAAACCCAGCTTTCTATAGATAAAGTAAAGGATTTTCAATTGGTTTCCAATATGAATTTCTCTGTGACAGGAAGCAGAGTGTCATTGTTACAGCTGTTGCCAAACGAAAGTTTTGTAGTTTCTAAAAATGGAATGATAGGAATGCAGAAGATCAGGACGTTCTATGAGAAGTCCCTGGAAAAATATGATACTTTAAGTAAAGATATTGCTCACAGAACTCCTCAGGAACTTTTTATTTCTGATCAGGAGTTTTTATTCGATTATAAAAAATTCAGAACAGTTGATTTTGGTGGGGCAGTAATTGAAGGATTGAAGGAAATTACTGAAGTCAAAATGGAGCAGCTCCCTCAGCCGTCTTTTCATAAAAACTTTGAACTGCTGATTGAAGATATCGAAGAAAAACAGAACAGCGGATTTGATACGTGGATTTCCTTTTCAACAGAAAAACAGAAAGAAAGACTCGAATCTATTTTTGAAGAACTTGAACATGAACTTCCTTTTAAGAGCTTTAAATCTGAGCTGCATGAGGGATTTGTGGACAACGGTCACAAGCTTCTTGTTTATACTGACCACCAGATCTTTGACCGTTATCAGAGATATAAGGCAAAGAATACTTTTGCAAAATCAGAGCAGCTTACCCTGAAAGACCTGATGTCTTTGAAAATAGGTGACTATATTGCCCATATTGACCACGGGATCGGAAAATTTATGGGGCTGGTAAAAGTAAATAATGATGGTAAGATTCAGGAATGTTTTAAACTGACTTATAAAAACGGAGACTTATTATATGTAAGTATTCACTCTTTGCATAAGATTTCGAAATACAATGGACCGGATGGAAGAGAGATTGTGCTGAGCAAACTTGGTTCTCCAACCTGGAAATCTTTGAAACAAAAAACAAAAGCGAAGGTAAAGCAAATTGCTTTTGATCTTATTCAATTATACGCACAGCGAAAGACGGCAAAAGGTTTTGCTTATACACCGGATTCTTATCTTCAGAATGAACTGGAGGCCAGCTTTATCTACGAGGATACTCCGGATCAGGAAAAAGCAACCGTAGATGTAAAGAAAGATATGGAGGCTGATACGGTTATGGACAGGCTGGTTTGTGGTGATGTAGGTTTCGGTAAAACGGAAGTTGCAATCCGTGCAGCATTTAAGGCGGCCACAGACGGTAAACAGGTTGCAATATTAGTTCCCACAACTATTCTTGCTTTTCAGCACTACAGGAGTTTTAAAGAAAGACTTAAAGATTTTCCTGTAAATGTTGGTTATATAAACCGATTCAGAACAGCGAAGCAAAAATCAGAAACTTTAGATGCTTTAAAGAATGGAAAAGTAGATATTATCATTGGGACACACCAGCTGGTAAGCAGTTCTGTGAAGTTTAAAGATCTGGGCCTGCTGATTATTGATGAAGAACATAAGTTTGGAGTTTCAGTAAAGGATAAGTTGAAAACGCTTAAAAGTAATGTTGATACGCTTACCCTTACAGCGACTCCTATTCCAAGGACTTTACAGTTTTCATTAATGGCGGCAAGGGATTTATCTGTCATCAAAACACCACCACCTAACAGACAGCCTGTAGATACGCAATTGATCGGATTCAATGAAGAGATTCTTCGTGATGCCGTTTCTTATGAGCTTCAGAGGGATGGTCAGGTTTATTTCATTAATAACAGAATAGAAAACCTTAAAGATATTGCCGGACTTATTCAGAGACTGGTTCCGGATGCAAGAGTGATCACAGGACATGGTCAGATGGAAGGAAAGCAGCTGGAGAAGAATGTTCTGGATTTTATGGAAGGAAAATATGATGTTCTAGTGTCCACGACAATTGTAGAAAGTGGTGTGGATGTCCCGAATGCCAATACCATTTTCATCAATGATGCACAGCGGTTTGGAATGGCAGATCTGCATCAGATGAGAGGAAGGGTAGGACGTAGTAACAGAAAGGCATTCTGCTATCTGATTACACCACCTTATGATATGATGACTTCCGATGCCAGAAAACGTCTGGAAGCCATTGAGCAGTTTTCTGATCTGGGAAGTGGTTTCCAGATTGCAATGAAAGACCTTGAAATCCGTGGTGCCGGTGACCTTTTGGGTGCTGAACAAAGCGGGTTCATCAATGAAATGGGGTTTGAAACATATCAGAAACTAATGCAGGAAGCGCTGGAAGAACTGAAAGATGATGCTGACTTTGAAAGTCTGTTTGAAAACGAGGAAGACAGACAAAAGCTCTTCAAATCTGTAAAAGATGTCAATATCGATACTGACCTGGAATTGATGTTACCTGATTTCTATATTTCCAATACCGAAGAAAGATTACTGCTGTACCAGAAAATTGCAGAAATTAATAATGAAGTTGATCTTCATCAGTTTGAACTTGAGCTGATTGACCGTTTTGGAGCATTGCCGAAAGAAGCCGTCAATCTATTGAAAAGCGTTTCTCTGAAATGGTTAGCCGCAGATATAGGTTTTGAGAAGATTGTTATGAAAAATGGAGTATTCTTAGGATACTTCCCAGGGAATCCTCAGGATAAATTCTACCAGACAGATAGATTCAGACATATTATTAATTATTTAACCCGAAATCCTGCCGAAGCCCAGCTTAAAGAGAAATCCGGAAAAGAAGGTAATCAGCTGATGATGAGGAAGGAAAAGGTGAAAAATGTGGATGAGGTTAATATATTATTAAAAGCTATTATTGAACATAATTAAATTATAGGTTTTGTTTTTTGTAAACAAATTTGTAAAAAATGTGAAAAGCGTATAAAATCTTAAATTTTATACGCTTTTTTGTGATTGTTATCATGTTTTTTCTGAGTAATATTCCTTGAGAGGAGAATTAAGCCTGTTTTGAAGGGTCTGATATCACTTTGTTATGACTAAAAATATCCTGTAGATTCCCGTACAGTAAGGGTTTGAGACCTTACTAGATTTTTTTTAAACATAAAAAGTGGAGTTATGTAGAAATAATTCTACTTTTATGTGTGATTAATTCTATGTTGTAATGTGTTTATTTCTATAGGTTTATGGATGTATAACTGGAATTTTTAGGACTTCATTGTGTACCTTTGCAGTCCTTATTATGAAAAAAATTATATATTGCTGCGCAGCTGGACTTCTATCACTCTGCGCTAATGCGCAGGTGGGAATAGGTACTACAAAACCTAAATCTGTTCTTGATGTGAATGGAAAAACCACCTTAAGAAAAGAACTTAGAGTAGGCGGAACTTCAACTCAGGCTGGAGATGCCGGGTTAAACGGCCAGGTTTTGGTTTCTCAGGGTGAGGGTTTGCCTCCCGTGTGGAAGTCTTTGAACATTTCCTTTATGGAAGAGGGACAGTATAAGTTGATCAACTCTTATCTGTCGTCAGATCAAACGGGTATTATCTCACTTACCAATGGTATTGCTGGTGATGGTATTTACAAAAACAGTGTTGGAGATAATATTACTGATGCTGCAAAAGGAACATGGAAAAAGATTGATGGACTTACAAATACCTTTACAATCAAAAATGGAAAAAATAGGCTTACCTATCAGTTCCAGACAGGAATCGAAATAAAAGCACCTACATCTACGACGATAGAAAGTGTAAGATTTACCTGTGGTGTTTTCAGAAACGGAACTTTGGTAGCGGTACGTCCGGATAGAGTTGCGTCTAATAACAACAGCGGAAAAAATGGTCTTCAGGACTATATCTTTACCCTTAATTATACCGAACAGAATGTTCCCGTTGGAGCTCATACGATTGAGATTGCATGCAGAAAGATTGATACTTCAAATTCTACCTCACAATTTGCCATCGGACGCAATGTACAGGCTTCAAATGGAGCTTCCAGTGCATTTACTTTGGAGTCTACAATGAAAATGGACGTTATTGAATACGTGAGCTATAAAACGAACTAATGATGAAAAAACTATTATCAACCCTATTTCTGACCATAGGACTTTTGGTGTCGGCTCAGGTAGGAATAAAAACAGATACTCCAAAAGCAACTCTTGATGTAAACGGAGATTTGAACTTCAGAAATAAAATTGCAGTCCTTAATGCTACTGATAATTCAATTTCTCAGGGAAATAACGACCAATTACTGGTTTCTCAGGGAGAAGGCTATGCCCCAATCTGGAAATCACTTCGTATTCCTGAATATGAGCCTAATAAATTTTATCTGATCTACAACAACTCTTTTTCAGATAAAGTAGGGATTTCATTTACTTCTTCTGATGATTCTTCGGTAGGTTTGGCCTCAAGAGGGGGAACTTTTACCAAAGGAAAAGAGATCAGCAGTCTTACTAATTTTAAAAAAATCAACAACCTTTCACAGGTAATCAGTGTATTCAGTACTCAGAGTAAAGCTTACTTCCAGTTTGAAACGGTTGTACAGGCAGACTTCGGAGGTGCTGGGACTACAGATACCTCAATAGATTATGCCTGTGGGATTTTTGTAGACAATAAACTGGTGAATCTGAGACAGAGAAACTTAAAAGCAATCAGTACTTCATATCCTTTCCTTACCCATACTCAGATTGGTATTGTAGATAATCTTGCGAAAGGAGATCATACAGTAGATGTTGCCTGTACAAGATTGGGTTCTTATGGAGCGGGGAGCAATACCCTTACGATAGGAACCAATGTATACTCTAATATTAATGGCTTTATTTCACAGTCATCCCTTAAAGTAGATGTATATGAAGTTCCAGAAGTGTTTAACACCATTATAAACTAAAGCGGATTATGAAAAAAATATTATTTGTAACATCACTTCTGTTAACTGTTGCAGCTACTGCCCAAGTGGGTATTAATACTCCTAATCCGACTAATATGCTGGATGTAAACGGAGACCTGAATGTTGGAAAAGAATTAAGAACAGGAGGTACAGATGTACTGAGAGGATCTGCCGGAGCAGCAGGTGATATATTTCACAATAACGCAGACCTGACTACAAACGACTGGAAGGCAATAAAAATTGCAGACGGACAAGGAAGTATGTCAGTTTTTTCAATCAATACGGTTGCTGATAAAACAGGAGTTACTTTTGTTGCGCCAAACGGAGCTACTACTCCTTATAACGATGGAGATGCTTTAGCTGGGAACTGGACTGTGCTTCCCGGGGCAGTGGATACATTCTCTGTAACCAATATGGTGAATAAAGCTACATTCTCTTTTCAGACGACTGTTCAAAAAACAGGAACAAGCTCAGCGAGTTTTGCCTGTGGTATTTTTATAGATGACAAACTTAGAGCGGTAAGAACAGATGTTTTATTAGGAGATAGCGGGGCCTACAAGATTTTTAATCTTAATGCTACTCTTGCGAATCTTACTCCTAAAAACCAATATAGCGTTAAAGTAGCCTGCATCAAAAGAGCAATCTCAGGAACAAATCTGGGAATAGGAAAAGCTGTTGATGCTACTTATCTTAATAGCGATATGTCACAATCTGTTTTGACGACATCTATATTGCAACCTTATTAATTTTTATGATAATACAATAATTAGAAATCTAAAAACGTTATGTTTTTAGATTTTTTTTGTTTATTAACTCTATTTCTTGTGAATTTGTCCATATAAATTGAAGTGTATTATCGAAAATTGAATTATATTTGGGCAAGCTAAAAAAATTCTATATGGTAAAAAACTATTTTTTAAAAATATTTGCCGGTATTGCTTTTCTTGGGCTGCTGGCAGCATGTACTACTACCTCAGATCCCATAGAATCTATCCCGAATCCGGATGATGGACCGCCGCCTAAAAAGGTTTTAGCAAAGGTGAGTGCTAATAATATTTCCCAGGAAGAATATGTTACGGCAGCAGTAACCGGAGATTTACAGACTGCAGTTTCTAAGGATGAATCTGCTCCGGGTGCTTTTTATACGGGAACGGTAACGTATACCAACAAGAATATCACAAAAATTAAATATGTAAGTTCAGCAGCATCCAGTCTTGTTTATGAATTTAATATTGTTCCTGATGCTACAGGTAAAAAGATTTACAACGCCACTTCTACTACAACGGGTGCCACTCCATCAGTTTCTGTTATAAGTGACTATACTTTTACTTATAATCCAACGACGAATAAACTTACTAAGATTCTTGAGAAGAGAAAAGAAGGGGGAATCAGCGCTTATAACAAATTTATAGATTATAGTTTTGTATATACCGGAGATAATGTTATTCAGGTAGTTTCTTCTAAAGGATTATTAGATATCAATGGAAACCCGAATATGGGTACTGCAGTAGTAAGCAAGTACAGCTTTCAGAACTATGATGCTCAGAAAAGCCCTTACTCTACACTTTCACCGGTTTATTTTATAACACGAAGTCTGATAAATCCAGCTCAATTCTATAAAATTTCTCCGAATAATCCTACTTCAATGTTTATAGAATTGCCTTCACCAGCGGCTCCGGTAAATACAGCTCAGAGCTATTCTTATGATAATCAAGGGTATGTGGTTGTAGAGAAAAACCAGAATGTTACTTTTACCTATAAAAATTTATAGGAGAGAGAGATAGTTATTAATCTTACCAGAATATAAAATAATCATATAATTTTTAGGTAAAAAAAATTATATTTGTCAAAAAAATAATCAATTACAAGGAAATGAAGCAAATTTTCTATTTTATTTTACTAATCGCAGGTTTTTCTTCAATACATTCCTGCAAGGACATGCTGGATGAGGATGGAAATCCATTGCTGGATCTTAACAATACAGGAGGATTAAGCGGTCCCAGAGCATTATACAGAGAAATTACAGATAAAGATACTATCGCAGAATATCAGTACAGCGGACTTCTTGTGACTAAAGTACTTACAGATAGTGCTTCAGTGACTAATATTATGTATAGTGGTGATAAAATCAGCCAGATTAATTTCAATGGCTTTTTGGATCTTGACGGAAACGGAAAACTAGATAAGGATAGTGTATCATACACTCAATTATTCACTTACGCAAATAACAATAAGCTGCAGACGATTTCTGAAAACCGTTCTATTTTCAGAAGACCTCCGCCTGTACCACCGGCAACTACTCCAGGTCCACAGACATTACTGAAAAAAGAGAAGAGCCTTTACAATATTAAATATAGTACTGCTACAGGGAAGCTGGATTCTATCATTATGAGGAATGGTCCGGATGTAGTAGGAGTGCCGCTTGCTTTCACAGATTACTCTAAAACGGCTTACACATATGTAGGCGATAACGTATCTAAAGTAACAAGAAACTATGGAACAATGACAGGAGGAGCATTCGGTGCTGTTACAGGAAAATATAGCTATGAATACTATGCATATGATGATCAGGTGAGCCCGTTCACATTATTGCCACACGTATATAAGATTTCAAGACTATTATCTACAGTAATCAATGATAAAGAAAGTCTTATTCTATCTCCAAACAACCCTAAGAGATGGTCGGTGACAGATCTTTCGCCACCTATTCCAACTCCAATTGTAAAGAGTACCAATTACGTTTATGATCCTCAGACTTATATGACAAAAGGATACGGCGTTAATTATATCTACAAACCACAATAGAAGACTTTTTTAATAATATTGAAACTCAATCTTTCCTAAGATTGAGTTTTTTATTTTTTATCCCTTAATTTTGCAAAAAATTTCTGATGAAATATTTAATTGTCGGGCTTGGTAACAAAGGCTCAGAATATGAAAATACACGACACAATATAGGCTTTAAAGTAGCTGAAAAAATAGCTGAAACTCTTGAGGTATCATTCAATACCTCCAATTTTGGCTGGATGGCAGAAGGAAAACATAAGGGCAGAAAAGTTTTTATCCTTAAACCAGATACGTATATGAATCTTTCCGGAAATGCGGTGAAATACTGGATGCAGAAAGAAAATATTCCTTTGGAAAATGTACTGATTGTTACTGATGATCTTGCTTTACCTTTCGGAACATTAAGGTTGAAAGGGAAAGGCTCTGATGCTGGCCACAACGGACTCAAAAATATTAATGAAGTATTGCAGACCCAAAATTACGCAAGGCTTCGTTTCGGAATCTCTGCTGATTTCTCTGCAGGACGACAGGTAGATTATGTATTAGGAACCTGGAATGAAGAAGAGACAGCAAAGCTTACTGAGAGAATTGAAACTTTTTCAAAAGCGAGCCTTTCTTTCGTATTTGCAGGATTGAATAATACGATGTCTACATTTAACGGGAAATAATAGAAAGACAGAAAGTAAGAGAGTATAGGAGCAGGTAATAAGGAGTAGACTTTTATTGCATGACAAAAAATAAATGCCACCGGATTCCGATGGCATTTTCTGTAAATTATAATTGAAATTTAATGAGTTTATCTTTTATAACCAACTTACTGCACCAGTTTCAACATCATAATTGGCACCAACAATTTTAATTTTTCCTTCTTCTTCAAGTTTTTTAAGTGTTGAGCTTTGCTTACGGATGTCTTCAATAGCGCTTTTTACGTTTTGCTGATTAAGCCTTTCCAAAAGAGAACTGTTTTTTGATGAACGCTCTTCATTTTCTTCAATGATGTCATTGATGATAGGGTTGAAATGGTTGATCAGGTGGTTAAGATTATCCATTCCCAATCCTTCAATCTGTGCAGCATCAAGACCTCCTTTCAAAGCACCGCATTTTGTGTGGCCTAAAACTACAATAAGTTTAGAACCGGCAACGTTGCAGCCAAATTCCATCGATCCAAGAATGTCCTGATTAATAAAATTACCGGCAATTCTGATACTGAAAACGTCTCCCAATCCCTGGTCAAAGATAAGCTCCGCAGAAGTACGGCTGTCTATACAGCTTAGAACTACAGCAAAAGGCCACTGTCCTTCACGGGTAGCATTCACTTGCTCAAGAAGGTCTCTGTTTGCTTTAAGATTGTTTACAAATCTTTGATTTCCTTCTTTTAAGAATTCTAATGCTTTCTCTGGAGTGATAGTAGACTGTGTTTCGTATGTATGTGCTTTCATATTTTTATTGTTTTCGAATTTAAAGTTAAAAAATTAATTATAAATGGAGATTACATGGCTCTTTTGTGAGTAACCAGAATATGGGAATCCTCACTTCTTTCGTAATCTCTGTATGAAGTTTTAAAGCCTAAAAGTTCTACGTTGATGTCCTGTTCCTTTGCACGGATATTGGCAAAATCCTGAATCATTTCCAGTACATCTGTTGCGATGTATGAAGTGCTTCTGGCATCAATGATGACCGTTGAACTTGGTTTTATATTTTTAAGTGTTTTTTTGATAGCAGCTTTATTTAAAAATGAAACTTCTTCAGCTAGTTTTATGTTGATTCCATCTGCATCATCCAGCCTTTCTCTGCTCAAATAATAAGCTCTTTTCATATTCCCCTGAAGGATATAGAAAACAGAGATAGTAAGACCAATTCCGACTCCTTTTAATAAATCTGTTGCTACAACAGCTACCACCGTTGCTACAAACGGAATAAACTGGAATTTTCCTAAATGCCAGAAATGCTTGAATGTAGCCGGCTTTGCCAATTTATATCCCACTAAAATTAATACCGCAGCCAATGTAGCTAATGGAATTAAATTTAAAATAACAGGAATAGAAAGTACACAGATCAATAAGAATATTCCGTGAATAATGGCTGAGATTTTAGAAGTTGCTCCGGCGTTAGCATTGGCAGAACTTCTTACGACAACAGACGTCATTGGAAGACCACCGATAAATGAGCTGATAAGATTTCCGATTCCCTGAGCCTTAAGCTCAAGATTGGTATCCGTAATTCTTCTCTGTCGGTCTAATCGGTCTGATGCTTCAATACAAAGTAACGTCTCAATTGAGGCTACAATAGCAATTGTTGCACCTACAATCCATACTTTAGGATTTGTGAAACCATTAAAATCCGGAGTGGTAATCAGGTTCTTGAAATCATCAAAAGACTGAGGAACAGGCAAAGAAACCAAATGCTGGGTTTCGATAGCCAGAGAACTTCCGGACATCTTGAAGAGTTGATTCAGAAGAATACTTACAATTACTGCAACCAAAGCTCCAGGAAGCATTTTCAGCCTCTTCAGAACGTGGATTTTATCCCATGCGATAAGAACTGCTACTGAAACCAAAGTAATAACAATAGCCCCAGGGTGGATAGCCCCAAATAATTCTGTAAAATATCCGAAGTTTAAACCATTATCAAAAATAGATTCATGACCTTCATAATCTTTATCAAATCCTAAAGCATGCGGAATCTGTTTTAAAATAATAATGATTCCTATGGCAGCAAGCATTCCTTCAATAACGTTGTTGGGAAAGTAGTTGGAAATACTTCCGGCTCTTACAAACCCTAAAATCAATTGAATAAGTCCTGCAATAATCCCTGCACAAAGGAAAAGCTCAAATGCGCCAAGATCTGTTATAGCTGTTAAAACAATTGCCGTTAAACCTGCTGCAGGCCCGGAAACTGAAATATTAGAATTACTGATTGTTCCTACTACCAGGCCGCCTATAATACCGGAAATAATACCGGATAATGGGGGAGCACCTGATGCTAAAGCAATTCCTAAACACAACGGAAGTGCTACTAAAAATACCACGAGTCCTGAAGGAAAATTCTCCTTGATTCCTCCTATTAATGATGTCTTTTTCATAATGTGAAGCTGTAAAGTATAACCGGCTTATTTTTTTTTAAATAAGTCAATTACAAAAAGTTGAGAAAAAATAATTTTTAAAGTACATGTGTATCCGATATCAAAAAATGATATGGAAATAGTATCAAAAAAATCTAACTATAAGAGTTACGCTTCCGGAGGGGGAGAAAATATAGTAAGTAAAGGTGAAAGATGAAAAGAATCATCTATCAGTACAAAAGAAACGCCCTGAAAATCAGGTTCGGAAAACTTCAGATAGTCGAAAACGTCCAAAGGTTTCGGAATGGTCTTTTCATAAACAATAAATGAGGACGGATGAGAATGTGGTTCTTCTTCGTTGATTATTATATTCGTTCTTGCAATATCCCAGCCCGCTACCGCAGCAATGCCTGGCAGCGCCGTAAAATTCAGAAAAAACGTTAATACAATAATACTCCAGAATTTCATTTTACATTCTTTTTAGAAAAACTACTTAGTCTTTCTGCTCATTACCCAATCTGAACTTGTAAGATTGTAGATCTTTTGGATGTCTTTTAAGGTTTTCTCAAAATCAATCTCCAGATCAATGATCTTACCTGTTCTAAGGTCAAATACCCAGCCGTGTACAATAGGTTGTTCCTCTAAAATATACCTTTCCTGTACGCAGGCCATTTTGATCACGTTGATGCACTGCTCCTGAACATTAAGTTCTACGAGTCTGTCATAACGCTTGTTTTCGTCTTCAATAGAATCCAGCTCTACCTGATGTAATCTGTAAACATCACGGATGTTTCTCAGCCAGGGATTCAATAATCCCAGATCCTGAGGAGTCATCGCGGCTTTTACACCACCACAGTTGTAATGTCCGCACACAATAATGTGTTTCACTTTCAGATGTTCTACAGCATATTGAATAACGGCTGTAGAACTCATATCTAAAGTATTGACTACATTAGCAATGTTTCTGTGAACAAATACTTCGCCCGGCTTTGCTCCCATCAATTCTTCTGCGGTGGCTCTGCTGTCTGAACATCCGATATAAAGAAATTCAGGATGCTGAGTTTTTGCAAGTTCCTTAAAGAAATTTGGGTCTTCAGCTACTTTGGATTCTACCCATTTTTTGTTGTTTTCGAAAATAACCTCGTACGATTGTGACATAATTTTAAATTTTTAAAAGTTTATAATTATTTATTTCGTTTAAATTATTTCCAAAATCAATAGACTAAATCAATAATTATGCAAAAATATACTTTTTGTTAAAAAGTAAATCACTTTTAACAAAGTTTAATATTAAAATATGCTTAAAATCATGTCTAATATTCCGATATACTTTGCTTTACAGCCATCAGGCTCTATAGGGTAATCCAAACGTTTAAAACCAGGATAAAATTACGAAGTATAAATTAAAAATTGAGATTTGTGAATTAAAATATTCTTAATTTATTTGTCTCATCACATGTTGCTTCACAAGAGTTCATTAAAAAGCTGTCATATGTGTCAAAAAATGAATAATTTAACACCTTGATTAATCTATCCATTTGATGTCTGATCTTGGTCTGCAATCTTTATCACCACTATTTTATTGGGCAGGAATTTTTATTGCCTTTTTTTCATCTTTTCTGATCTTGGGAAAATCCAAGAAGGTGACCGCAGATTATGTGTTGGCAATATGGTTTATGATCATAGGAATTCATCTTATTTTCTTTGTTTTATTTCATGCAGAAGGATATTTGCGTTTCCCTTCTCTCATTGGTTTCGAGATTCCCTTTCCTTTTATGCATGGGCCAATGCTGTATTTGTACATTTTGTATGTCACCAGCCAAAATTCAGGCAAAAAGATCTGGCTGCTGCATTGGATTCCGGTTTTAATGATCTATATCTCTTTGTTTCAGTTTTTGCTGCTCCCTCCGCAAGAGAGAGTAGAGGTATATCAGAATAAAGGAAAAGGGTATGAAACATTGAGCCAGGTGATTAAATTTCTTATGATTCTCTCGGGAATTCTGTATGTAGGATTAAGTTTTCTTGCAGTAAGAAAATATAAGAAAGCAATTTCCAATCAATATTCAAATACTGAGAAAATCAATCTGAACTGGGCATATTATCTGATTACCGGTATTGCGCTGATTTGGATTGCCGTTATGATCAGGAATAATATTCTTATTTTTTCAATGGTTGTTTTGTTTATTATGGTTGCTGCTTATTTCGGGATCAGCCGGGTGGGCATTCTGGATTATTCAGTGGTAAAAACTGAAGGCGATACGGAAAATAGTACAGTTGAAAACAGTCCTGAAGTTCCAAAATATGAGAAAACCTTTGCCGGAAAAGAAGCAATACAGGATATCTATAATAAGCTGGTGATTCAGATGGAGAAGGAAAAATTGTATACAGATCCTGAATTGAACCTGAACTATGTTGCAAAACTTTTGGATGTTCATCCGAATACACTTTCCCAAACCATTAATTTTGTTGAAAACAGAAACTTTTATGACTATATCAACCGTCAGCGGATTGAAGAATTTAAGAGAATAGCAGTGTTACCTGAAAATGGAAAGTTTACGATTCTTTCACTGGCATTTGAGAGTGGATTTAATTCAAAAACCTCTTTTAACCGGAATTTTAAGAAATATATGAACTGCTCACCAAGAGAGTTTCTAAAAAGCCAGAGTATTACTATGGAATAACTTATTTATTAATTTGTTTTAGTATAAGTTATTCTTTTTGAGTTGTTTAAATGTTTGTTCCACCTTTCATTTTGGAACAGATGAAGCGTTTATAATCCTCATTTTTACAAAAAAATTGAATCAGACTTTTATGAAAAAATTACTATTTGTAATCATGTGTGTGCTGGCATTGCTTATTGGCGCTTATCCTCTTATGTATGCTTTTGTGGAGCAGAAACATACTTTTTTAGGTTCCAAATCTCCTGAAGTGCTTCATAATATCATTTGGAAAACAGCATTTTTTGCCCATATTATTTTCGGAGGGCTGGCGCTTTTTATGGGTTGGCGTCAGTTTGGCAGCTCATTCAGGAATAAATATATCAAGATTCATAGGAAACTTGGAAGTATCTATGTCATTGCAGTGGTCATAAGTTCTGTTTCAGCTGTTTATATGGGCTTTTATGCCAATGGGGGACTGATCTCCGCAATAGGATTTATCAGCTTAGGATGTGTCTGGCTGATGACAACTCTTATGGCGGTTGGGCAGATAAGAAAAGGGAATGTTGTGATGCATCAACAGTTCATGATTTACAGTTATGCCTGTACTTTTGCTGCCGTGACACTGAGATTGTGGTATCCTTTGCTAACCAATATTACCGGTGATCCTGAAAACTCTTATACTGCTGTTGCCTGGCTGTGCTGGGTTCCTAATTTATTGACTGCCTATTTTATCAATAAAAGAATAGCTGTGATATAGATTTCCCTTCACAAAAGAGATTATATTCTACTCCGGCAGCTTTCCATACTCCATACTTTTCATCTCTAAGTTTAAATATTTATTTCCTTCATTTTTATAATGCTGAGGAGGCTGAAGACCCATGTATTTCATAATCAGAGGATAGATATAAGTCGTTTGGGTCTGTTTAGTTTCATGTCCGGTAATTCTATATGCTGCAGGAACTTTATCACCAAACCATACAAAAAATGGCACCTGAGTAGATTCTTTAGAGTCTATATGCAGTAATTTGTCACCCTGTATTTTAAGTCCATGATCTGAAGCATAGATCACTACGGAATTGGTGTTTTTCAACGTACGGAAAATATTATTGAAGACATAATCTGTATATTTTATGGAGTTGTCATAGCAGTTTAGATTCTCAGAATTCCAGTTGGGAGGAAGTCTGTTGCATGGATTGGGGTGGCTTCCCATGATGTGGAGAACTACAAATTTATCCTCTTTTTTCTGAATGACCTTCTCCAGTTCAGGGACAATCACTTCATCGTAGCCGTTTACCCATTTTTTATTTTTAGACATTGAAGCAATGGCTGTTATTCCTCTTGCGCTTGCCTGTGTGCTGAGCCAGAAAGAATTGTATCCGGTTTGGTTAGCCAGATTGATGATATTGTAGGATAGCTTGTCATAACGGTACCTGAATTCATCAGGATGAATGCTGGACAGCATTAAAGGCACACTCAGGTTGGTAATTCCTGCAGGAGAAACTGCATTGTCAAAAATCATCATGTTTTCAGCCTGCTGATCTGTATAGGGTGTTGTTTTTTTATGATAGCCATACAATGACATGTTTTGCTTTCTTTCGGATTCTCCAATAATAAAAATTACATTTTCAATCCCTGGCTGTATTTTTTTAATATTGAAAACAGGAACATTCTTTTTTATTTCATTGATATCTCTCTGGATATTCAATGCTGTATTGAAATCGGATAAATGGTAGTATACATTCTTTATCATTTTTCCTCCCCCTTTATTGCTTACATATGTGTGTTTAAGATGATATCCAAACGGTAGAATAAGCCACAGTAATGCAATGATGATAAACTTAGCATCAAAACGGACAACATTTTTTTTAAGGTAGTTCACAGAATATAGTAACATTCCCAGAAAAATCAAAAACAAAATACCCGGAAGTATAAACATGTAAGACATGCTCATTGCTTCATCTGGATTAGATTCAAGAATACTGATGGCCATTCCTACATTAAATCCGGAATGATAGATAAGGAAGCACGATGCTGATATTAGAAAATTAATGCTTAATAATAAGCACAGAATAACAGCAACGACTGAAGTATATTTATTTTTTAAAAGAAGCGCATTGAATACAAGGAAAGAACAAAACATAATTCCATATTCAAAAATACTCCGGATGCTTTCCAGCTTCTCTGACCCGAATAAATTATCAAAAATATAAGGGAAAGAAAGAAGAAAACCTGTGAGATAGATTAAAATAAGAAAAATCGGAATTATTTTTTTGAGCATGGTTGTATATATGTTTTCGGGGCTGTTAAGATCATTTTTTATAATCTTTCTTAAGAGTCTTCCGGGTGAGAGCCTGCTGAATATCAGAATCGTGTGTTGCTTGAGAAGAATTAATATCAGTTAATAATTCTTAGGGATTACAGATATTATATCAAGTCAAAAAAGAATCTTTTGAAAGATAAATTGCTACAGTTGTACGGAGCGTTGTTTCTGTCCGTTTAGATTTTCAATGATTGTAGAAAACGTAACTATAGAGCTGATATTGCAGATAAAGAATGGGAATAATGAGGGTGTGTTTCTTTCATCAAAAAATATATTTTTTTAATTAATAATAAGCCTAGGTTGTGTTTTTAATATTAAGCGATTTTTTCAGAACAAGGAGCATTGAAGAATTGATGCCATCGGGATTTTCAAACCGAATAATCATATCGTTATTTCATAACTAAACAATGCCTTTTTTACAAATGTACACGAAATTACCGATAAATGCAAGTAGAATTTTTACTATAAGTGGCTGGGATTACTACACTTTACGGTTGATATAGTCCATTGTGGCATTAGGAGTTGGGATGATTTTTGCCGGGTTTCCTATGACAACAGAATTGGACGGAACGTCAAAGTTGACATAAGAATTAGGAACAATCAATACATTATTTCCAATAGTAACAGCTCCTACAATAACGGCATTGGTACCTATCCATACTTCATCACCAATGATTGGAGAACCTTCATTTTTTCCACGGTTTTGCTGGCCGATGGTGACTCCCTGTGCGATATTACAGTTCTTTCCAATGACTGTTTTCGGATTGATAACAAGACTTCCCCAGTGCCCCAGATAAAAACCTTCCCCGATCTGGGTTTCAGGATAAATCTGAAATCCGTATTTGATCTGATAATGTCTTAATACAATTCTCCAGAAAGTATTCAAAAGAGGATTCTTCTGATACTTCTGAGCCTTTCTCAAAATGTAAACAAAATGAAGATTGGGATTGATGCATTTTTTCCAGATCTGAAATGTTGAAAGCCACTTTCCGCTTTCCCGGTAAAAGTCTTTTTGAATGATAGAATAATCAGCCATTGTTAATGTTTTTATACTTCATCAATTATTTTCTGAAGATGTTCCACAGATTTTTCCAGTACAAACGGCAGCTCTGTTGCTGAGATCTGTTTTTTGTATTCTTCAGTTATATTTTTATCGGTAAGAAACTTTTTCATTCCTTCATAAATTCCCTCTTCGGAATTTGCAGTAATATTGCCCAGTTTTCCGTCCTGCAGAAGATCTCTGATACCGGAAATATCCGTTGCAGAAATAGGTTTGTTGAGAATAAGTGCTTCTGCTATGATGGTTGGAAATCCTTCATGCCTTGACGACATAATATAGAAATCCGCCTTTTTCATATATGGGTACGGATTACTGCTGAAGCCCAGCATTTTTGCAGTATCCTGAAGTCCCAGTGTATTGAGCTGATCCTGGGTTTTTTCAAAATCATAGCCGTCACCAATGATCAAAAGCTGATGCTTTAATCCTTCATCGATCAGTTTTTTATGAACATTCAGCAATCTGTCATACCCTTTCTGAGGATATACGGTTCCCACTGTCACAAAAGTAGGAAGATCACTGTTGAAAGGATAATCATTGATCTCAATATCTGCCTTTCTTAAGGTATCATTCTTATCAATTGGATTAAAAATCTTGATCACAGAAGCCTTTTCAGCCTCATTTTTGGCCAAATTATGCATTCCTTCCTGCAGCTTGTTGGAAATCACAAGGATTCTGTCAAACTTAAAAAACTGTCTGATGACTTCAGGAGTGTATTCTTTCAAATTGAAAATGTCATTTTGTACCCAGATGATTTTTTTGGAATCCTTTTGAGGACTTGACAGTATTTCCTGATGCATTGCATGGATGGCAGCAATCTCTACATCGTATTTTTTATTTTTTAAAATAAATTTATAAAGAAGAGAAGGAAACCAAAGAAACATTTTCTGATAAAGAACCCTGTACGCTTTCACAGGAATATCCTGCGGCCTGTTAGTCGTTATCATTTCTCCTTTTGTTAAATAGTATAAAGTCACCCATGACGGAACCTCTTTAATATATAACCCTGAATAGAGGTTGACCAGAAGATCTACTTCATATTTATCGGAAGGAAGATTTTTCAAAAAGTTGATTAATACTTTTTCTGCACCGCCATGACGTAATGAACCTATACGAATGAGGAGTTTTTTCTTTTTCAATTTGTTTCTTTTATGATTTTACAAGATTAAATTTATTTAATTTTTCTTGCTTTTTTATACTTGTGAGGAAGATTTTCTTTGATATAGGCATCCAGTTTTTTTCTGTCCTTCTCCAATTCACGGGGATATTCCGGATTGTTTTTAAGGACAATATCACCATAATCTTCAATGGTACACAGAAACTGTGCCGGGTTTCCGATAAAAACAGTGTTGTCTGGCATAGACTGTGACAATACAGAGTTGGCTCCCAGAATACAGTTGTTGCCAATCTGTACATCCTGCATGATTACAGCATTGAGACCAATTGTACAGTTGTTTCCAATCTTTATTCTTCCAAGAATCCTTGCATCTTCATATCCGGGAAGTCTTCTCAGCAGGGTAGTAGTTCCGCCGTGGTTTACAAATCTTACGTCTCCGGCAATATTCACATTGTCGCCAATTTCGATAAGGTAAGGTTCGGTTCCAAAATACACTTTATCAGGCATATTAAAGTTTTTTCCTACCTTCATACCTCTATATTTAGCCACTTCAAGACTGCCTCTATTCAAAAAAGAATGATAGAGAGCGTCTATTTTTAATAGGATTCTGAATATAAAAATCATCACAAGTGTAAAGTTGTTTTCGTTACTTTTGCAAAGAAAGAGAATTTATTAATATGATGAAAATTTCAAAAATAGAATATTATCTGCCTCAGCAGGTGTTAACTAACGAGGGTCTTGAAAAATTGTTCCCCGAATGGAGTTCCGAACGCATCAAGGAGAAAGTAGGTATTTCTCAACGTCATATTTCTTCAGACAACGAAACGGTGCTGGATATGGCTGTACAATCTTCAGAGAAAATCTTCGAAAATTATGACCGGAACAAAGTAGATTTTATTTTGTTCTGTACCCAAAGTCCGGAGTATTTTCTACCTACAACGGCCTGTATTTTGCAGGACAGATTGGGTCTTAGAAAAAATATCGGAGCGATAGACTTTAATCTTGGCTGTTCAGGGTTTGTGTATGGGCTGGCTTTTGCGAAAGGATTGATTGCTGCAGGAATTGCAAAGAGCATTCTTTTGGTTACTTCAGAAACCTACACCAAACATATTCATGCTGATGATAAAGGAAACCGAAGTATATTCGGGGACGCTTCCGCTTCCGTAATTGTTGAAAAAGCAGAGGGCAATGATTATCAGTTCTGTCTGGGAACAGACGGGAGTGGTGCTGAAAATCTTATCGTGAAGAAAGGGGCTTTCAAAAAAGACTTTGAACTGAATCCCGAGCATGAATTCAGCCCTGAAAATATTTATATGAATGGTCCTGAGATTTTTAATTTTACCATTGAAAATATTCCGGGATTGGTAAAAGAAACCCTTGAAGTAAACGGAATGACAATGGATGATATTGACCATTTTGTTTTTCACCAGGCCAATTCTTTTATGCTGAATTATTTAAGAAAGAAAACAAAAATACCGGCTGAAAAGTTCTATATTGATATGGAAAAAACCGGAAACACCGTTTCTGCAACCATTCCTATTGCCCTTAAAAATATGATGGATAAAGGAATGCTGAAGGAAGGAGATAAAGTTTTAATGGCAGGATTTGGCGTAGGATATTCATGGGGAGCCACCATTATGGAAATTTAAGAAAACAAACATTTAAAATTATAGAATATGAAAACATCCGTTTTTTTAGAAAAACTACAGGAAGAATTGGAGGAAGATGAAACATTGACCACTGAAACGAATTTAAAATCTTTGGAAAGCTATGATTCTATCAGTTTACTTTCTGTTATTGCTTTTGTAGACGAAAATTTCAGTAAGAAAATTGATACCAAGCATTTTAAAGATATCGAAACTGTTTCAGATCTGATGAATGTTATAGGAAAAGAAAATTTTGAAGATTAATGGATGCTTTCTCATTAAAAAATAAAATTATCCTCATTACAGGCGCTTCTTCCGGGATCGGGAGAAGCTGTTCTGTAGAATGTAGTAAAAGCGGTGCAGATCTGATTCTTGTGGGAAGAAACCAGAACGAACTGATGAAAACCGTTTCTCTGCTTAATTCTGAAACAAAAGTTGAGATCATTGCCGAAGACATTACCCAATCTGATAACCTTGAAGGAATCATTGCAGATAAAGTTTCAGCTTTAGGCAAAATTTCAGGATTTATACACTGTGCCGGTATAGAAAAAACACTGCCGTTAAAAAAGCACAATCCTCAGCTGTACCACGATATATTTGCAGTAAATGTGATTGCCGGACTTGAAATTGCTAAAATCCTGTCTTTAAAAAAGTATAAAGACGAGACTTCCAGTTTTGTATTTATTTCTTCCGTTGCGGGAATGGTAGGAGAGGCTGGGAAAGCTGCTTATTCTGCAAGTAAGGGAGCTGTGATTTCCGGAGCCCGTTCGTTGGCAATGGAACTTTCCAGAAGTAATATCCGTGTCAACAGCATCAGCCCTGCGATGGTGAATACCCCGATTCTGGAAAAAATGTTTGAGGATATTGGTGAAGAAGCTTCATTAGAAATCATAAAAAAGCATCCGCTGGGAATAGGTGATCCTAAAGATGTAGCGAATGCTTGTATTTTTCTATTGTCCGATGCTTCAAGATGGGTCACAGGGACCAACCTTGTTATTGACGGAGGATATTCCGCACAGTAACTTATTTTTTGTACAGCGTTTCTATAATATTTTCTACACTGTCAAATATTTTCTTATTGTCGAACTGACTTTCAATATTTTTAAGATTTTCTCTGATATGGAGAACAATGCCGGGATCTGTAAAGAATGTCTTCATTGCCGAATACATTTCATCAACCTCATAGCTGATGAGATACCCGGTTTCCCGGTCTTTGATCATCAGCCCTACATCACCTACATTTGTTGCAATAATAGGCTTCTGAAGGATTAATGCTTCAGCAATTACCAAAGGCCATGCTTCAGATTCTGAAGGAAGGATAAAGTAGTCCGCCTTTTTAATGTATGGATAAGGATTCATCTGATTTCCGGCTAAAATAAATGTCTTTTCAACATTGTTTTTTGCGACCTGAGCCTTAAGGTTCTTCATTTCGTCACCATCACCAATGACAATGATGCTGTGATGAAATCCTTCGTTGATAAGCCTTGTATGTGCTTCTATAAGCTTATGATATCCTTTTCTTGAATGAAGCCTTCCAATAGAAGCGAAAACAGGTCCTTCAGGGAACGTATCAAGCTTTTCTTCGGCCTTACGTTTTATTTCTTCGATAGGAATAGGATTGATAATAACACTCTCAGCCGGATAACTGAGATCCGGATAATACTGATGCATCATATCCTTTATTTTGTGAGAGCAATACACCATATGATCAAACTGAGGAAAACTCTTTAAAATATCAGGAACCAAAGGTTGAAATTTAGGAACATTGATTTCAGAGTGAAACCATCCGATTTTTTTTGAATTCGTATGGGTAGAACTGAGAATAGCATCATAATCCCTGTAATCCATCCCTATTTCTATATCAAAAGTATCATTGATAAGCCGGTCTGCAATCGCTGGGTTGTTTTTCAGTTTACGAAGCTTTAACCTTCTTTTGACAAGCTGAACTTTCTGTAAGAGAGTGTTGTCGGAAAAATCCTCTTTTCCATCGGTAAGATATATTTTTCTGATATGTTTCGGAAGTTCATCACGCAACTTGCCCTGGTTAAGGGTAAGGCATACCGTCATTTCAAATTTGTCAGGATCCAGGTTGTTGAGAAGTCCCAACAGTACTTTTTCTACACCTCCCATTTCCATGGAGCGGTGTCTGAACAAAATTTTTATTTTTTTTTCTAACATTATCCGAAGATTGATTGTAAAGTAATTGTTATTTTTTTCTTGATACGGAAAGGAAGTTTATGCTGATATTGCAGCAGACTGAATATTTCATCTACACCTGGATAATGATCAGGAATTTTCTGGCCATTGATGGTGGTAAGTCCTCTGCGTTTCATGGTATTGAAAATCACCTGCGCAAAATACTCATGGGATTTCTTTTTATTGTCATTCTGGGAAATTCCCCCTTGATGAGTTCTGTAAAGGTAGTTGGTGTCATTAATGAACTGAACTTTTCCTTTTTCATACATTTTAAGGTAGAGATCCTGATCTTCCCCGATTTTCAAATCCGGATTCATTTTTTCTGTCTGTTCATATACTGCCTTTCTGAAGGTTACAAAATGAGCGATCTGAATAGGGAAATTAAAAAAATAAGGATCACCGTTCGGTACCTGCATTGCAGATCTGAACGGAGAAATTGGTTTCAGATTCTGATCACAGGTCATAAACCTGGAATAGGTAAGGACTGTGTTTTTTTTAGCCTGAAAGATCTCTATACATTTTTGAATGGCTGTTGGGTTTATAGCATCATCAGGATCTAAAAATCCACAGATTTCCCCTTCTGCCAGCTCAATCAGTTTACTTTTTGTTACACCTACACCGGAATTTTTTTCATTTTCGAAAAATTTAAACCTTTTATCACTTGAAATCATTTCCCGGATCATTTTCTTCTCGCTTTCAGAGGAGGCGTCATCCAGAATGATGGCTTCCCAGTCTGTATACGTCTGCTGAAGGATGCTTTCAAAACAGTCTTTGAAAAAATGAGCGTTATTATAATGGGCTATAAGGATAGAAAACTTCATTAATGTTCCTTAAATATTAATTCCTGATGATTGATTACGGTTGTATTGGGAGGAACATCTTTGTAAATTGTACATCCTGCTCCAATAATACAGTTGTCTCCGATAGTTACCCCTTTTAGGATGGTAACATTGCTTCCGAGCCAGCAGTTGCTTCCGATTTTGATGGGAGCTGTGGTGAACTCAGCGTGAGACAGTTTAAAATCCGGATGAGTCTGATAGGCATGGTTGTGGTCATACAGTTTTACATTTTCTCCGAATAATGTATTATCCCCTATTGAAATACTGTCCAGACAGTTGATGGAACAGAAGTTATTCATGAAAAAATTGTTTCCGATTTCTAAAGTGGCATTCTGCTGCACAAGAACATGTACATAATTTCTGAAACTGACCCCATTACCAATTGTCACTTTCTTTACATTTTCATGCAGAATAAAATGATCACTGATCCCAAGCTTTATCCCCTTGAAAGAAACATGAGGATGTTTTTTGAGAAGAGAAATCTGGCTTTTCCGTTGAAGTTTTGCTAAAATTTCATAAAGCATACCTAAATTTATTTTCACATTTGTAGCCTACAAATATAATTTGTTTTACATAATTATAATAATAAATCTTATTTTTGTGCCTTAAAATTAACACTTTATAGTAATAAAAACAGTACTCCGTGTTGAGTTTGCTGTATTTTGATAAAGTAAAGCATTTTGCGGTTCTGTGAAGATAAGTCAGATTACATTTACCAGGTTTATTGCCGCTATGGCAATTGTCATTTCCCATTTCAATAAAGATCTGTTTTTATATAAGATAGATTACATTTCCAATCTTTTTTTGAGAGCGAATGTCGGGGTAAGCTATTTCTTTATCCTTTCAGGGTTTATTATGATCATTGCTTATCATAAAAAGGATAAGATTGATTATCTGGAGTTTTATAAAAACAGATTTGCCAGGATCTATCCGCTTTATATGCTGGGACTTCTGCTGTATTTCATGACGAGATATGAAATGTTTGATTGGTATAAGCTGGTTTTATACGGATTAGGCATTCAGAGCTGGATACCCGGAGAAGCCATGATTTTGAATTTTCCGGGATGGTCTATCTCTGTAGAGTTTTTCTTTTACCTGATTTTCCCGTTTTTATATAATTATTTTTACGCGAAAAAAAATAAAATGATCTGGGTATTTGCTATTGGACTGTGGCTGATTACTCAGGTGTTTTCAAACCTTTATCCGGTATATGGAGCGTATGAGGGGCCACATACGAAAAGTCATGAATTCCTTTATTATTTCCCTTTCTGGCATCTTAATGAATTTCTGATCGGAAATCTTGCGGGAATATTTTTCGTGAGAAATTATAAGCAAAAAAATTACGATCGTCAGGTGATTGCCGTCTTTTTACTGATCCTTGTGTCGCTGATGTTTGTTCCGCTTTTTTATCACAACGGTTTGATGGCTTTACTTTTTGTGCCTGCAATTCTCCTTATTTCGGCGAATAACGGAAGAATAAGTAAGCTCTTTTCATTAAAGCCTCTGGAATATCTTGGAGAAATAAGTTATGGTATATATATCACACATATTCCTGTTCTTTATCTTGTCCGGGAGTTTTTAAAATGGCAGGAATACACGTTTAGTATTGATCTTGTATTTGTGATTTACATTATTGTTATGCTGTTCAGTTCTGCAGTTTTTTATCAGTGTATTGAAAAACCAATGCGTGATCTTTTAAGGAAGATACATTTTTCCAAACAATAAAATTAAAGCACTGTTTTTAAACTAGACACTTAGTTTAATTATACTATTAGAACAAATCGTTCCTGAAATTAATATTATAGAGCCCTGAACGTATACTTTTATAATCCGTAAGCAGATACTTCGTTATCATTCCCCATTTTTTGAAAAGAGGAGCATTGGCAATTTGGAAACTTCTGTAGACTCTTTTGATATGAAGCTTCATATCATTGGGAATGGTATTTTCATTTTCTGCCCAATGGTTGACTTCCTTCCACAAGATAACTCTTGTTGAGGCCGGTTTAACTTGTCTGGAATCTATTTTGGTAATTCTGTTGTTTTCGTGAACCCCTCTTACCGCTACTGCCTTATCAAGAATTCCCGGATATAAACTCAGATAGTAGGAGAGTCTGAATAGAAATTCAGTATCCTGATGAAGCTTTAAATGTGTTTTGAAGAAATACTCCATGTTTTTCAAAGAACTTTTACGGATAGTCAATGCATCAATGCTGAAAAGCCCGAAAGTTCCTATCATGTTAAGCTGTCCCGGAAATACATCTCTTGGAGGATGTTTCTTGTAAACTGTAGTAAGGCGGTCCCCAAAGACCTTGTAATATTGTTCTTTTGCTTTCTCCGAATAATAGTGAACCCCGATTGCACCATAAACTCCGTCAACATCTTTGTTGGAAAACAGTTCTTTTTCTGCATCAAAACGGTTGGGAAGGTAGTAATCATCCGCATCCAGAAAAGCAATGAAATCTCCTTCCGCTTTTTCCAGTCCTAAATTTCTGCTGGCACCGGCTCCATGATTGCCTTTGTCAGGATGCTGAAAAAGCTTTACTCTATCATGTTTTTCAGCGAGTTCCTTACATACCTGCAATGCATTGTCCGGAGACTTGTCCTCTACCAATACCACTTCATATACCTCTTCGAACTGAAGCGCAGAATCTACAGCCTGTGAAACATATTTTTCGGCATTGTAAACGGGAATAATTACTGAAATTTTCATTTGTATCGGATTATGCTTTTAATTTAATTTTTAAATAATTGGTTACTCTTTTCTCAACAAAATAATACAGAAGTGATGCCACTATAATGACCATAGCAATCTTAAATAGAAAAAAAGGATAGCTGAGGTAGCCTTCAACTTTAAATCTTTTTAAAGCAATTTCTACAAAAGGATGCGACAGATACAGTGAATAGGAAATGTCTCCCAGAAAAATAAAGGCTTTGTTTCCTTTAAACTGAAATACATAATCAAAAGTTAAGAAAGAAAAGACGAACAGGGAGATAATGGCCAGCTTTATCATATCATTATCTGTAGGGATAATGCTAAGCAGCACCAATATAAATAATACGATTCCTGTTACAGAAAGTAATGCTGCCCAGATCTTTGAAATTGTAAATCTGTTCAGTAGAAGCGAAAAAAGAATTCCTACAACAAAATATAGGTTCAGGGAATGGGTTACCATTCGTAAATACGGATTTTCAAAATGGATAAAATATCCCAGGATTGAAGTAAGGATAAAAAAACCTGCAATGAAGTAATATCTTTTTTCTTTAAAGAATAATGAAAGTCCAAATATGAGATAAAAGAACATTTCAAAATTTAAAGACCAGCCCAAGAAAAGGACCGGAAATTCTTTCTTTGTGGGAAGAAATAATAATGAATGGATAAGCTCATAAAGTCCTGCTCCGTGAAAATAGAGGAAAAAACTGCCTCCGGGTATCATTGCAGCAAAGGTCAAAAGATAATACAGCGGAACAATTCTGATCACCCTTCTTTTATAAAATAAAGTGATCTGCTGAAAAGAATCTTTACTGAAATTTATTTTTTGAGTGGTGAAAGCCATGATAAACCCACTGATAATAAAAAATACGGGAACACCGATACTTCCTTTTTTAAAGAGAATATCGCCAAGATTCAGCCCGGGCAGGTTTATTGTTTCACGGAAATGAAAGCAGCATACCAATAAGGCTGAAATCCCTCTTAATATCTGGAGGTTGTGAAGCTTCATGACTGGAAGAATCTTATTTTTTAAATATCTTTTTCAAAATAAGGCCCATCACAAACGGTACTCTGGCAATATTATGCTGAAGCGTCTTGAATCCGTCTATGGTAAATTTGGTATCTTCTGTCATTCCGTATTCTGAAAAATCTACTTCAGGAACAGCCTTATGTTTAAAGGTTACATTCATCAAGTTGTACTGATGGATAACCTGGATGTACATCTCTTTACTGTCTTCTACAGAAAAATTCGGGTAATGGCGATAGCTGTTGTGAGCTCTTTCCTTTAGCATCGTTTTGAAGTTGTCTACACTTTCTGCTAAGCTTACAAATGGGTTTACTACAGCGTTATAAACATTTACTACCGCCTTACGGTCTGGCAGCATGGTAAGCTGATATCCTCTTCTTAAATCTATTACCAGGTCATGAACCGGTTTGAAATGTTCCTGAACTGTTTTTATATAATCCTGATGAAGCATGTCATCATTATCCAGCTCGCTGGTGATCACAAATTTTGTATCAGGAGTGAAAAACTGAGGAATTATTTCTACAGCTTTCGTTTTCATAACATCAAAATCTTCTACAAATACCGCTTTGAAAGTTGGGTATTCTGTTTCAATTTCTTTAATGATTTTTCTAAACTTATCAGATGTATTGGTGTCGAAAAAGGTAAGCCAGACGTAGTTTTGGTTGGTCTGATTTTTATAAGAAGGAAGCACGTAAGTTCTGAATAACTTGAACCGGTCATCTAGCCATTCTTCGGTAAGCGGTTTATATCCTGAACGTGTTTCGTTCCAGCCTTTTGTAGGAACATTGAATCTTGTCATTATTACGTGTACAAATTGACTCATCTAAATAAATTTATTTAAAGTTATATAATTTACAAGGGTTTCTGCTGTATATCTGTTTGGCAGTACCCACTCATTTGTGTAGTTTTTATGGAAATATAGTTGTCCGAAGTTTATTATACTTCAAATTTAGCCATCTACTTTTTTTCTGAAAAGCTTGTAATAAAATCTTTTGAAAGAAAGATATTTTGCGACTACGGCCAGGGGAATCATTTTTTGAAATTCGCGTCTTTGCTGTATAAGCTGGGTGGTACGAACTTCTATGATATGGTAGGCCAGTTTGTCGTGTACCTCTTCACCATAAAGTTTTTTTAAGGTTGGTAGAATTTTAAGGCGCTGCTTCATGATTTTGATCGGATCGGCAGACATATTATCGTTGACGTCTTTTCGGTAATGGGCAAGAGCTTCATTGATCAAAAGGGCATCAGGATGATCCTTGGTGATATAAATCCACATTACCCAGTCTTCACAGCTGGTAAGGGTAGTGTCAAAAAGAAAACCTTCCAGAAGTTTTTTGCCTATCATGGCACAGTGTATCGGGATGGAAAATTTAAGATCCCAATCGTATACAATTCCATCAAAGGTCAGGAAACTCTGCTCAACATTTTTATAGCCAGGAAGATGGGTTTGGTTTCTGTAGATGGTGTACTGACTTACAATCAACGGATATTCTTTGTCTCCGGAAAGGCTTTTGGAAAACTTTTCACGGTGTATCAGATCATCCGAATCCAAAAACTGTATGTAATCTCCGGTAACAATTTCCAGTGCTGCATTTCTTGCAGAAGACAGACCTCCGTTTTCTTTATAAAGATACTTAAAACGGCTGTCCTTTTTTACCCATTTATCAGCTACTTCATCAGTATTATCAGGCGATCCGTCATTGACAATGATACATTCCCAATTTTCATAAGTCTGATCCATTATAGACTGCAGACATTCATCTAAAAACTGAGCCTGTTTGTAGCAGGGGACAATTACGGATATTTTGGGATTCATTTTCATTTTTTATTCAATAGGTTTAATGTGTTTTTTTATTCTTCAGTTGGTCATAAAAACCACTACTTTTTAATTGCTTTTTCTTGGCCTGAATAATATCTGAAGCTTTCTGGTCGAAGGTACAAAAATTATTTTTTCCGGTACAGAATGGGATCTTTCGGGAGCGGCCATGTATTGTCTTTTATAAATAAGATGAATAGAGTTTCTTAAGGTATTCATCAGGAGACAGACCCTCGAAAAAATCTTCTGTAAGGCTGTTGAACTCTATATTATAAAAGGAACCTTCGTTCACAGTTTCATAATCTGCATTTTTTGCAAGATGATTCTCCAGCTGAGATAAAATCTCCGGTAATGAGTACTGGTAAGGGTAAGCAAGATTGACGATCTCATTGTTGAGGTCCTGCATATACTTCCCGACAAATGATGCAATATCATCCGTACCAATCAGAATTCTTCTTGCATTGCTGTAAATGGTTAGCTTATTTTCAGATAAGATTGAATTTTTAAGAAAGTTGATCAGCGTATTGGGATTTCCTCCACGGCCTACAGCATTCCCTACCCTGAAAATAATAAAGCTGAAGCAATGCTCTGCAATTATTTTTTCAATAGCAAGTTTATGCACTACATAAGGGCTGTCGGTTTTACTGGGATCATAAATACTGCATGTGGAAAAATAGATCAGCTTTTTATCCGGATTTTGGCTAATAACTGATTTCAGAAGGGATATTTCTCTTTCAAATTCAGCAGGATTCTTTTCCAGTGAATTGGAAACCCCTGATGCAAAAAAAATAACATCCTCTTTATCATAAAGTTTTACGGCATTTGCCAGAATTCCACTACCAATAATCATATGCTTCTTTTCTAATTAAGATGTTAGTTTTAAATCTTTTAAGAACATCAATAGATTTAAAGTTTTTTAAAGATTTTAAAAAGTCCAAGTGTATTCCCCAATTTTGCCCATCTTGAATTTTTTACATGATTCAATTGGTTGAGGGCCTGGTCATATTTCTTTTTCGGAACATAGCTCTGAATAAAAAGATCTTCAATACTTATGTTTCTTCTTTCTGCCATTTTGATCATAGCAACCCAGTGCCAGAATAATGCTTTTTCTGCATTTTTGGTCGTAGAGATCCCACTGTCATGGATTCTGTATAAGTATAAATCCTCATCAATATATTTAACAGGGGCTGTTTCGCACATTTTCATGTACCAGTCTTTATCTTCAGCAATTTTTAAGAAAGAATCAATGCCAGACGTCTGCTCGTAAATCTTCTTTTTGAATGTGACGAAATGTGAAATCTCTGCATTGAAGTTAAAGTAAGACTGATCCAGTTCTGTGATTTGTTTGGCTTTATGAACAGACAGAGGATTAAGATTTTCATCACATCGTACAAAATTTGAATATACCAGGCCTGCTTCCGGATATTCGGAATGTGTTTTTAAAACAATTTCCAGAGCATGAAGAGCCAAAGCGTCATCTGGGTCTAAAAAACCGCATATTTCTGCTTCAGCAAGACCTATTAATCTCTTTTTTGTATAGCCAATTCCTCTGTTTTGGTCATTCTGGTGTATTTTAAACCGGGAATCGTCACCTGTGATTTTTTTTATAACTTCTAGAGAGTTATCGGTAGAGCCGTCATCCAGAATTACAGCTTCCCAATCCGTTTCAGTCTGCGCAACTAAGCTTTGGCAGCATTTTTCAAAAAAATGGCCATTGTTATAATTGGCAATAAGTATACTGAATTTACTCATTTCGACTGTGTTTATTCAAGATTTTTTTTAATGCATTCAGATATCCGAAACCATATTTTCTGTCCGGTTCCAGAATATTTCCTTCTGCCCATTCGTTCCAGGATTTAACAATTAAAAACTGTTCAGGATAATCTTTTTTATCCTCAAGATATGTTGCGGCTTTTTCAACCTGCTGTTCAAATATTTCCGGAGAATTATTAGCAAGTATAATGCCTCTGTATCCACTTCTTGGAGTATTGTCCCAATTAGGCAGGATACATGGATAGGTAGGAACGTTGCTTTCTTCAAACTTTAAGTCATTGACTACCGCCTGGGCGTCCTGAATTCTGACTTTAGGCTGTTCTTTTTTCTTAATTCCGATTAATCCTTTTATTCTGTTTTTATAATATTGAGAATGGGAGATGTATTCTTTTTTGTCAATATGAGGTACCCATGCTTTCTGAAAGGCATTGGAAATCTTACTGTCATATCCCATAGATTTAAAATCAAGATCATCACGAAGTTTATTGGATGCCATGACATATAAGCCATCAAATCCGTTTTCTTTTGCAAGCTCTCTGAATCTGGAAATATAATGAGGATCTCCATCATTCAAATGGTTGGGATCGTAGATAATCAAAAGAGGTTTATTGTCCACTTTTATATACCTCTCGTCCTTGAAGAAAGGAAGAAGGTATTCGAAATGGGCAATTAAGTCCTGTTCATTAGGGTAAACCTGTTGAGCCAGAATTTTTTCTGATAATCCGTGCCATATGCCTGACCATGTTTCATTGGCCCAGCAGAAGCAGAAAGGGAAATCTGGTTTTCCTGATTTCAGCACATCGTTGGCAACACGTTCCAACAATTGTTTGCCATTACCAAACCAGTAATGATAGTAGATAAATCCGTGTACACCATAGTCTTTAGCCATCTGAGCCTGCTGTTCTCTTACTTCTGGAACCCGCAGATCATAATATCCCAAATCTCCAGGGTATATAGGCTGTTCATGTCCTTCAAATAAAGGTTGGGCTTTTCCTACATTCGTCCATTCTGTAAAACCTTTTCCCCACCATTCGTCATTTTCAGGGACAGGATGGTATTGAGGGAGGTAGAATGCAAGGGGCTTTATTTTTTTCATCATTAACTTATTTCGTTCGATAGAGGATCTTATTTTTTAATACAATAAAAATAGGAGGAATCAATAATTTGAGCAGCTTTCTTCCTTTTTTTTCTTGAGGTTTTTCTGTTTTTGGGGCAGGTTTGCCATAAGTTTCCACGTATTTTGGACTGGAATAACAGATGGAAAGAAATAATTCATAGTTTTGATTCATTTTTGCAGTATCTCTCATCATACTGCTGTCATGAAGTCTTATAAGCGTTTTTGTATTGCCTTCATAGCCAATATGCTGAAATTTAAAATCATTCAAAACACATCTGAGATTAAATTCCCAATCTTCTAAAGACTTTAAACGCTCATCAAAGAAACCAATTGTTTTGAAAATATCTTTATGATATAACGGAGCAGATATTACAAAAGGGTTTTTAATCTTAAAAAGCTGCTTAATATCAGTAGTATCATCAAAATTTAAGTATACTTCCGGAAGAAAATTATTTCTTCCAAAAATCCTTTTATAGTTGACTCCTTCTGAGCTTTCAAAATATCGGTATCCGGAAATAATGATATCAATATTTTGATTAAAAAACCTAGAATGAGCTTCTAATTTTTTATTTTCTATTATATCATCGCAATCAAGGAGAAGCAGCCATTCTCCATTGGCCGTTTTTATTCCTGCATTTCTGGCAGACGATAAACCACCATTATCTTTATAGAGATAGTGAAAACGGCTGTCTGTTTCCAGCCATTTTTTTGCAATATTTTCTGTGTTATCCGGTGATCCATCATTCACAATGATGCATTCCCAATCCTGAAACGTCTGTTCTAACACAGATTGTAGGCATTCATCAAGAAAATGAGCCTGATTATAACATGGGACGATTATTGAAATTTTTGGATTCATTTTTAAATCATTTTATTTAAAAATTTATACAACGGAACCGGAATTTTATACTGTATTGCAATACTTAATCTTTTTACATTGAAAGGGTATTTCTTGTAGGCTTCAGTGTATTGTGAAGGCAGTTTTTCTCCAGAAAAATAATATTTCTGTGTGATACCATTTATTTTATTTTTTAGATCACCTTCTTTATCAAACATCATTTGAAGCATCACGTTTTCAATTTCAATTCTGTCTGCTTTTATTTTTGAAATATTTTCCTGGTGTAATCTGTAATATGCCAGTTTTTCAGGGATGTAACCAATTAAATACTTTTCATTTATTTTTAACCAGCGATAATAATCTTCAGCAATAAACATTGAATCATATTCGCCGGTTTCAATAATTGCTTCTGTTCTTATCAATGTAGTCAGACCTGCAATTCTGTTATTTTTTATCAGTTCTTTTCTGAAAATATAGGGATCAACTTCTCCTAATGCATCATAATCTGCTATATCTTCTCCAATACGGCTGTTTTCATCTATTATATTGGTATTGGTATGAATCATGGCATATTCTTTTCCTAAAGATTCAATTTTAGCAACAGTCTTTTCTAAGAACTCAGGATGCAGGTAATCATCTGCTGAAATGATTTTTATATATTTTCCTTTTGCAAGCTTAATACATTCATTCAACATTGTTGCCAGACCTGTGTTTTTGGTATGGAAGTTTTTTTCTGCAGAATAACTATTATCATTTAGCCAACGCTCAAAAACTTCAACGGAATTATCAGGCGAGACATCATCACCCAGAATAAGCTGAATGTTTTTATAGGTTTGTTTTTTTACGCTATCTAAATTCTCCTTGATATATTGGGAATGATTATAGGCTGTGACAATAACTGTAACTAAAGGCTGTTCCATATTAATACTCATTTAAGGCATTAATGATGTTTATCACTTCATGCTCTTCTAACACAGAAGATATAGGTAAGCTCAGTACTTCCTCATGTATCAGTTCACTGATAGGAAAAGAAAGTTCATTCATTTCTTTGTAAGCTTCCTGTTGATGGGGAGGAATAGGGTAGTGAATGATAGTCTGAATACCTTTTTCTGTTAAATAGGTTTGAAGTAGATCACGGTTTTCTGTTCTTATGACAAAAACATGCCATACATGCTCTTTTTCATCTGAAGGGTTTTCAGGAAGGATGATTTTGGAATTTTTTATTCCTTCGATAAATAATTTTGCAATTCTTCTTCTTGCTTCATTTTCATCTTCAATATATTTCAGTTTAACATCTAAAACAGCTGCCTGAAGTTCATCTAATCTGGAATTTAATCCTTTGTAAATATTAATATATTTTTGGTTTGAGCCATAATTTCCTAAAGCACGGATCGTTTCGGATAATTGTTTGTCATTTGTTGTGACTGCTCCTGCGTCTCCCAGAGCTCCCAGATTTTTTCCGGGATAAAAACTGAACCCTGCGGCGTCTCCAAGATTTCCTGATTTAATGTTATTCCATTCGGCACCTATAGCCTGGGCATTGTCTTCTACAATTTTTAATTTATATTTTTCAGCAATACTTTTCAGTTTTTCTGAGAAAACAATTCTGCCCTGAAGATGAACTATTAAAATGGCTTTTGTCTTATCAGTAATCTTTTCTTCTATTTTTGAAATATCAATATTGTAAGTATTAAGCTCGGGTTCTACTAAAACGGGAACTAATCCATTGTCTGACAAAGCCAGAATGGAAGCAATATAGGTATTGGAAGGGACAATTACTTCGTCACCGGGTTTCATATAACCCAGTTCGATATAAGCCCGAAAAATAAGACGAAGCGCATCCAGTCCGTTTGCTACCCCTATTGCATATTCTGAACCAATATAACCGGCTAAATTGGTTTCAAAATTTTTAATTTCGTTTCCTAATAAATACCATCCGCTTCTGAACACTTCCAGAAGTTTGTTTTCTATTTCCTGTTGGTATTTCAAATTTACTTTTTGAAGATCTAAAAACTTAATCATTTCTTTTTATTTTGAACATGCCACATATATTTCAGCGCAATGGTGAGGAAATTTTTTTCCTAATTTATAAAATCCGTCTATCATAGCTTCATTCCAATTATTTTCAATTTGCCCATTTGAAACAGGTTTAAAGAAAATGCCGCCCTCATCCACTATTTTATAACCGGCCTTTGTAATGTCATCTTTTAAAGTATCCAAATCATATACTCTATAGTGTCCTAATTCATGGTCTCTTTGATTCAATTCATATTCGCTGTTTAATAATCCCATCTCTACTGCGGCTAATCTGTGGATAGACTTTGCGTTAGGCACTGAAATTAAAAATACACCACTATCGGATAACCAGGAAGATATAATTTTTAAAACTTCAACAGGATTTTCAATATGTTCGAGGACATGGCTCATTATTATAGTATCAAACTTTTTATCTGTTTTAAACTCTTCAAAATAGGAGTTATGTTTTGTAATATTTGGATAATCAGGAATTTGATTTAATAAATCTTGAGAGCCTTCAACCAAATCCAAAGATGAAAAGTCATTAATCAGATATTTGGTCATATGTCCTAAGGCAGGTCCTAATTCCAAAGCAGATTCTCCTTTAAAATAAGGTTTTAAACTTAAGTAATTCAATTCTGTTAACTTAAAATCAAAATCAAGAAAAGAGCTGTTATAGAATTGTGCAGAATCCTGCACTTTATTTTTATAATTTTCCATTTGTAATTTTATCTATTTTTAAATCGAGAACAGTATTTATAATTATGTCTGGCTGATAGGGGAGTAAACTTTCTTTACTTAGAAAACCGGAAAGTACGGCGGCTGTTTTCATCCCTAATAATTTGCCTGTTTGAATATCTTTTCCTGTATCTCCAATAAACCAGTCTTCAGGAGTTATCTGAACTGCATTTTTAATTAAATCATGTTTTTCCTGTTGCTGTTGGGTTACTAAAACTTTCGTGAAAATATTTTCCCAACCGAATGATTTTACCTGTTCCAGAGCAATGCTTTCAGACTGACGGGCTGTAACAACAAACAGGGTATAGTTTTTAGACAGGTTTATGAGTAAGTCTACTATTCCTTCAAAAGGAGTATCTAATTTCAACCATTTTTCTAATTCAATTTCCGACATCCATTTTTTCTCAAAATCGCTGTATTGCTCGCTGGAATAATTAAATTTAGAAAGTAGAATTTCTTTATGACTTTTTTTACCCCGCTTTAAAGTCCAATATTCATCAAAAGACAATTCCGAAGTGGGAACTAATGACTGAAACAAGTGGTATAGCCTAGGCCGGGAATCAATTAAAGTACCATCAAGGTCAAAAAAAATATTCATATTATTTTTTATTTTTTTTCATGTACTCAAACTCTTCTTTTAGCCCTTCTTCAAGAGAGGTTTCTTTTTGTAGCAAAAATTCATTCATTTTTGAACTGTCGAATACAAAGTCTCTTCCTTTTTTTTCAGCAGGTATTTTTTCTATTGTTACGTCTTTGTTAGAAATGAGTTTTATTGTATTTACCAAATCATTGATAGAAATAGAACGATTTCCGACTAAGTTTATAACTCCTATATCTTTTAGTTGAATAGAATCTACAATAGCTTTAACGATATCTTTAATATAAATAAAAGAGCGCAATTCTTCTCCTGTGCCCCAGATCTGAATTGGCTTTTCTGCTAAAATATTATGTATTGTTGCAGGAATTATTTTCTGATAAGCCTCTTCTCCCGGACCGTACACATGGCCTATCCTTAAAATTTGAACGGATTTATTATGCTCTTTTCCCCAACTTTCCACCATCTTTTCTGAATATAGCTTAGAATGGCCGTACAATGAAGCCGGTTTTTCTAAAGTACTCTCAGAAATAATGTTCTCATTATCATAGACATCAAGTGTACTAAGGTAAATGAATTTTTTTATATGAGGTAAAGTAGCACTTAATAGTTTATCTGTGTTAAATATATTTGAATTGGATAATTGAATATTATTGGCTTCACTTCCTTTTTTGGGGGTGAAAGCTCCTGCATGAATTATTGTTTCAATATACTGAAACCCATTTTTCAAAAAAAAATCGCTTTCGAACTGATAGTTGTTGTGTAACAAATATCTACATTCTGATATAGGTTGAGAAGTTAGACACACAACATTATCCCTACCGTATTTTTCAATCAATAGCGGAAGTAAATGTTTTCCTATAAATCCCGAAGCTCCCGTTAAAAGTAACATTTATAAATTTTTTATTCGTTGCTGTATCTGAATATCGGTCATTAATTTGGGTTGAGTGTCCATCCCCCTTAGCCACATTAGCCCATCCTGTAATGGATTTATTTTTTTACTTAATTGGGGAAATTCATTATATAAAGCAATGTCTTTAAATATCTCAGGCATGTTTAATCCTGCTTCGGTAAAAAATAATACCGTTGTAAAGAATCTTGAAATATTGATTTCTGTAGGATTAGGCACTCCATTTTTGTCATAAGCCATATCTACCCCGAAAATGCCATGAGGCTTATCCGAAACTGCCTTTATGGTAGCTATTGATATTCTGTCTATTTCAGGATCTGAGTAGGTTTGGCCTACTTTTGTAACACCTGTAACCCCGGAAACAGTTCTGTTTCCATGAGTCCATCCTTTTCTTAATCTTGTCTGAGCGACTACCAATTCGCCTTCATGCCAAATGGAGAGCCATGTTACCGTGTCTGGAGTAAGCATTTCTGCTGCGACAAAGTCTTCCCATCCGTTATATCGGTCAATCCACCCTTTGGCAAACGAAAAATCATTAGTAGGCAGGGCGCCTTTACCTCCTCCTCCAATAGATGAAGCTCTTAGCCATATGTTTCCATCCTTATCTCCTAAATCTGAAAACGCTTTTTTTAGATCTTCTTCATTATTGATCATGATGTTTTCTGGAACTGTTACACCGGCTTCCCTGCATTTTAAATAGGTTTTATATTTATGAACACAGGTGTCTATTACTTCATGCGATGGCATAAACGTTTTAGTGCCGGTAGAATGAATGTCTTCTCTGATTATGGAGGCATGATAAATCTCCAGATCATTTTGAAAATGTATTAAATCAGGTTTTTCCTGATTCAGTATTTGTAATAATGACGCTTTATAATCTGGCTGATTGGCATAAGGTATATAGGATACTTCATGTGCATTGGAGAGTATCAGATCTGTAGGCTCACTGCCCATCCCAATTATTCTCTCCTTTTTCGAGCTTAGAAGAAGTGAGTTGATGACTCCTTCAGAGGGAGCGCCGCCTGCACCGGCAATTAATATTTTAATCATTCTATGAGTTTTTGAAATTCGTGGTAATCCCTTATATAATCGTCTTCAGTATATGGCAGAGATGCTAAACATAAAAGCACTGCATTATGTGAAAACTTGATATCTCTCCATACCAATTTGGGGATGTATATACCTTTAGATGGGTTATTCAGAACAAAACTTTCTTTATGTCCATCTTTATTTTCTGTGTTAAATTCTATAATACCTGAAACAGCGAATATTAATTGTTCAAGATTTTTATGAGCATGACCTCCTCTTATTACATCCTGAGGTGTATAATAAGTCCAGTATACACGCTTAATTTCAAAAGGTATATTTTTTAAATTTTCAGCGACTGTAATGAAGCCTAATGAAGAATCACCTATTTTTTCTAAATCAAAATATTGAACTTTTTCCATTAAATAATTTATTTTACGATGTAATTAAAATCAGGTCTGATAATTCCGGGTAATACATTGATATTTTTACCCATTTTTACATTTTCAACTTCAAAACCTATTATTTCGTTGGCTACAAAAAGAGGGATTCTTTGATCTTCTCCAAACATGAGTTTGAAATAATAATTACCCGTATTGAGTAAGTGTGGTGGGATTTCGAATTCTACAACATATTCTTTTTTCTGAGAATCATTTTGAGTAGTAATGGGAGCCCCTGTATGGAAAACTACCGCTTCTTCATATGTTCTCAGCTCAAAAGTTGTATCAATATTGATATTTTCTTTGAAATTATAAAATCTAAGCAGGATTTTAATCCCTGATTCTATATCTAAAAACTGTCCTTTTGTAGGTTTAACAGAAAATTCTAATATTTTGATATTTTCATTTCCTAAAGCTGTTTCCAACGGCCCTTCATGAAGGTAAATTGATTGCTTCTCAGAGCTTTTCTGATATTCTGCAATGGTATCTAAAATACCTCCGCTATATGTTAACTGCCCTTGGTGAAGTAAAATTCCGGATGAACAAAGCTCTTTTATTGCAGTCATATTATGGCTTACAAATAAGATGGTTCTTCCTTCTCCTTTGGTGACATCATTCATCTTTCCAAGGCATTTTTTCTGAAAGTCTGCATCACCCACTGCTAAAACCTCGTCAACGATTAAAATCTCAGATTCTAAGTGAGCTGCTACAGCAAACGCAAGGCGAACATACATTCCCGAAGAATATCTTTTAACAGGAGTATCAATATATCTCTCAACACCAGAAAAATCTACAATTTCATCAAATTTTCTCTTGATTTCTTTCCTTGTCATTCCTAAAATAGCACCATTGAGAAAAACATTTTCCCGTCCTGTCATTTCAGGATGAAATCCTGTTCCTACTTCCAATAGAGAAGCAATTCTTCCATTGGTATAAATCTTACCTGTCGTAGGTTTTGTAACTTTACTTAAAACCTTTAACAGTGTTGATTTTCCTGCACCGTTTCTTCCGATAATTCCTACAGCATCTCCCTTTTCGATTTCAAAATCGATATCACGGAGAGACCATACATATTCAGAGTCTCCCTTGGTTGTTCTGTCATTGGTTTCTCCAATTTTCAAATAAGGATCTTCCTTTCCTCTTATTTTATACCAGAACCTGTTGAGATCATGAGACAATGTTCCTGTACCGACTTGTCCCAGACGGTATTGTTTAGATATGTTTTCTGCTTTTAAAGCTAGCATGTTTTTTTAATTTAAATTTTTAAACAGGAAATAATTACACCGTATCCATAAAGGTTTTTTCAACTTTATTGAATACAACAATTCCTATCATCAAAAGGATAAGAATAATAATAGTACTAATTCCCAGCATAGCGGGAGAAAAGTCTCCAACACCGATCCAAGCGTATTTAAAACATTCAAAAATACCGGTTAAGGGGTTGTAATATGCTAATTTTTTGAAGAATCCTGGTAATGAGGAGGCAGGATATATTACTGGAGTTGCATACATATACAAGCTTACCCCAAAACCTAATAGCATTGCCAAATCTTTATATTTCGTAGTGAGTGAAGAAAATATCATTCCAACACCTAATGCAAAAAGAGCCATCAGGAATATAAGAAAAGGGGTTGCAAGAATCCAGATGTTAGGATGGGCTTCTCCTTTATAGTAATAATAAGCCCACGCAAGGATGAATAGAATAAACTGTACTCCAAACCTCATAAGGTTAGAGATGACGATTGACAATGGGGTAACCAGTCTTGGAAAATATACTTTTCCGAAAATTCCGGCATTTCCTGTAAAAGTGGAGGATGTAGCCAGTAAAGAGGCAGAAAAATAATTCCAAAGAGTAACGCCGGCCAGATAAAAAAGAAGAGGTGGTGCTCCATCTGTTGGGAGTTTCGCAATTCTTCCAAAAATAACCAGATATACGATGGTTGTTAGAATGGGATTGATAAAAAACCATATAGGTCCTAAAATAGTCTGCTTAAAACTGGATATAAAATCTCTCTTTACAAACATATAGACAAGATCTTTGTATTTCCAGACTTCTTTTAGCTTCAAGTCAAATAACGAATGATTTGCACCAATCGTCTCAGTCCACTTCTGTTGTGGTTCATTCATCTGTGTAAGTTTTTGCAAATTTATAATAATTAATTCTTACCGTATCTTTTCGTTTATAAATTTTCATGATAAATAAAACTAAAAATCAACAACTAATATATTGATAATTGATGGTATGAACAAAAACTATTGGCCATAAAGCCAATAGTCTATGATTTTTATAAATTATTTTTGTTATTTCCCGATAAGTTGTTTCAGATATTCACCATAGCCGCTTTTGCCATATTTTACCGCAGTTTCAAGCAGTTTTTCTTCATTAATGAATTTATTCCTGAACGCTATTTCTTCAATACAGCCGATTTTAAACCCTTGTCTTTTTTCTATAACACTTACAAATTCTGAAGCGTCATGAAGAGAGTCAAAAGTTCCGGTGTCCAGCCATGCAGTACCTCTGTCAAGAACTGCAACCTCAAGCTTTTCATTTTTTAAATAGACGTTGTTGATATCAGTAATTTCCAACTCGCCTCTTGCAGAAGGCTTGATGTTTTTAGCAATTTCTACCACATCGTTATCATAAAAATAAAGACCCGGTACTGCATAATTTGACTTAGGATTTATAGGTTTTTCTTCAATAGAAACTGCCTTTAAATCTTTATCAAATTCTACAACCCCATATCTTTCGGGGTCAGCAACGTGATAGGCAAAAACAACTCCTCCATTCGGGTTGGTTTTATTTTTCAGTAAAGTTCCCATTTCGGAACCGTAGAAAATATTATCACCTAATACCAGTGCAGCAGAATCATTGCCGATAAACTGGTCTCCCAAAATAAATGCCTGCGCTAAACCATCAGGGCTTGGCTGTACAACATATTCTATATTACAGCCAATTTGAGAACCATCTCCCAAAAGTTTGATAAACCCGGCCTGGTCGTGTGGGGTAGTAATGATTAGGATATCCTTGATTCCGGCTAAAAGAAGTGTGGAAAGCGGATAATAGATCATTGGTTTGTCATAAACAGGCATCAGCTGCTTGCTTACGGCAATGGTTAGAGGGTAAAGTCTTGTTCCGGAACCTCCGGCTAATATTATTCCTTTCATTTGGTGGTGCGTATTACGCTTATTTCTTTTGTGTTATAAATTGATTTTATTTTGCTATTTCTGGATTGTCCTTTCAATAGCTAAGACCTTTAGCTGTATTGTTTGTTGTAGTAATCCTGATAATTTCCTGAAGTTACATTTTCAAGCCATTCTTTATTTTCAAGATACCAGTCAATCGTTTTTCCCAGCCCTTCTTCAAAAGTTACCGAAGGTTTCCAGCCTAAGTCCTTATTTAGTTTCGTGGCATCAATAGCATAGCGCTTGTCATGGCCAGGTCTGTCCTTTACAAAAGTGATCAGTTTTTCAGAATAGCCTTCCGGTTTTTCTAGTTTAGCATCCATTTGCTTGATCAGTTCTTTTACAAGATCAATATTCTGCCACTCATTGAATCCTCCGATATTGTAAGTCTCACCAGTTTTTGCTTCATTGAAAATCTGATGAATTGCTTTGGCGTGATCAATTACAAATAACCAGTCTCTCGTATATTTCCCATCACCATAAATAGGAAGAGGTCTTTCGTTGATAATATTTGAGATGCAAAGAGGAATAAGTTTTTCCGGAAAATGATTGGGTCCATAATTGTTTGAACAATTAGAAACGATGAACGGCATTCCGTAAGTATTTCCATAAGCTCTTACCAAATGATCAGAAGCTGCTTTTGAAGCAGAATATGGAGATTGAGGGTCATATGAAGTTGTTTCTAAAAAGAATCCGGTTTCACCCAAACTTCCATATACTTCATCAGTGGAAATATGGTAGAAAAGGTTGGTTCTTTTTTCATCCGGGAATCTGCCATGGGTGTGGTCAGGGTTTAATGTCCAGAACTCTTTACAAAGATTCAGAAGATTGGCTGTTCCGTTTACATTGGTGTTAATAAACGCCATTGGATCTGTAATACTTCTGTCTACATGACTTTCTGCCGCCAAATGTACTACAGCATCGGGATTATATTTTTCAAAAACCTTTCTGAGTTCTTCCGGGTTTGTGATGTCTGCTTTTTCGAAAACGTAATTGGGTTCATTTTCAATGTCCTTTAAGTTTTCAAGATTTCCGGCGTAGGTGAGGGCATCAAGATTGATGATCTTTGTATCCGGATTGTTTTTTACAAATTCTCTTACAACATGGGAGCCGATGAATCCGGCACCTCCTGTAATGATAATGTTTTTCATTTATTTATTTTGAGATGGTCTTTCTTCCTATACTTTTATAATGAAATCCGTTTTGTTCAGGGATTTCCAATGGGTACATATTTCTGCCGTCGAAAATGACTTTGTTTTTCATTTTTTTAGCCATAAGCTCAAAATTAGGATTTTTAAACTCTGGCCATTCTGTGGCGATAAATAATGCATCAACATCTTCCAATGCGTCATACATTCCTTTGGCATATTGTATTTTGCTGCCAAGGAGTTTCTGAACATTGCTTTCAGCAACAGCATCATAGGCTATAATCTCTGCGCCCTTTTCTAATAAAAGAGCAATGTTGTCTAAAGATGAAGCCTCTCTGATATCATCTGTATTTGCTTTGAAGGCAAGTCCCCACATGGCAATTTTCTTTCCTTTTATAGTACCACCGAAATACTTTTCGATTTCAGACACTAAAATTACTTTTTGTGTGGTGTTTACATTTTCAGTAGCTTCCAGGATCTGGAAATTAAAATCTTCCTGTTTCCCGGATTTGATAAGAGCTTTTACATCTTTAGGAAAACAGCTTCCTCCATATCCGATTCCCGGGAATAAGAATCTATGCCCAATTCTGTCATCACTACCCATTCCCAGTCTTACCTTATCTACATCTGCACCTACTTTTTCGCAGTAGTTTGCAATTTCGTTCATAAAGGTAATCTTTACGGCTAAAAATGAGTTCGCAGCATATTTTGTAAGCTCCGATGATTTCTCATCCATAAAGATGATTGGAATTCCCGTATTGGTAAAAGGCTGGTAGATTTTAGACATGATGTCTTTTGCTTTTTCTGAGCTGGCACCTACAACTACTCTTGAGGGATTCATAGAGTCTTCAACGGCAAAACCTTCTCTTAAAAATTCAGGATTTGAAACTACATCAAAAGGGAGGTTTGTTTTGGAAGCGATTGTTTCTCTTACCCTGTCCGCTGTTCCTACGGGAACAGTACTTTTATTGACAACAACTTTGTATTCTGTCATCATCTCACCAATGTTGTTGGCTACCTGAAGTACATAAGATAAATCTGCAGAACCGTCTTCTCCCGGAGGAGTTGGTAATGCCAGATATATGACTTCGCTTTTATCTAAGGCTTCTTTAAGATCGGTGGTGAAAAATAATCTTTCAGACTGAATGTTTCTTAAAAACATCTCTTCAAGGTTAGGCTCATAGATGGGAACAATGCCGTTTTTCAAACCTTCTACTTTTTTTTCATCAATATCAACACAGTATACTGAATTGCCAAGTTCTGCCAGAGTAGTTCCTGTAACTAGCCCCACATAACCTGTTCCTACAATCGTTATATTCAAAATGTTTGTTTTTAAATTCTAAAGACAAAAGTAATAAAAATCCTGTGACATATTCTTTTAATTTATTGTAAATGGATCTGGCGCTATTTGCTTGATACTTAAGATAATTTTGTGTTTTTGGAAAAAATGCGTATATTTGCAATGGATTTACGGGAAAAAATGGGAAGGCTTCGGAAGAAAGCCTTTTTTCGTACTGTAAATCAAGATAAAATTATATGGAGTTTAGAAAAAGAATTGACGAATTGTTAAATGAATTCCTTGAGACCAGAAAAGATCTGTTTCTTATTGATCTTAAAATTTCTGCAGGGGATGATATTACAGTGATTTTAGATGGTGATAACGGAGTTTCGCTGCAGGACTGCCTTGATGCAAGCCGTGCAATAGAATTCAATATGGATCGTGAAGAGCATGACTTCAGTCTTCAGGTGATGTCTGCGGGATTGAGCGAACCATTATCCACACCAAGACAGTTCGGTAAAAACATTGGAAGAGAGATTGAGGTAATGCTGGAAGATTCTTCCAAAATAGAAGGAGAATTGTCAAAAGTAGATGATGAAAAGATCACGCTTACTTTGCGTTATCGTAAGCCGAAAGATATCGGAAAAGGAAAAGTAGATGTAGAAGAGGAGAAGGAGATTCCTTACTCCGAAATCAAGAAAGCATTAGTAGTAATTAAATTTTAAAAAGAAAAAAGAATAGATGGATAATATAGCGTTGATTGAATCCTTTGGTGATTTTAAAGACGAAAAGGGGATCAGTAAAATTGATCTTATGGCAATTATTGAAGATTCACTGAAGACTCTTTTGAGAAAAAGATTTGATTCGGATGATCATTTTGATGTGATTGTAAACCCAGATAAAGGAGATTTTCAGATATTTTTAAATAAAACAATTGTAGAGGACGAAATGTCTGAAGATGATGATTTGGAAATTGAAATTTCTGAAGCAAAGAAGATTGATCCTACCTTTGAAGTAGGTGAGGACTTTACAATGGAAATTCCTGTTGCACAGTTGGGAAGAAGAAATATTCTTACCCTTAAGCAGATTCTGGCTACAAAACTTCAGGAGCACAATAATGCAATGCTGTACGAGCAGTTTAGAGATAAAATTGGGGAAATAGTTGTAGGAGAAATCCACCATATCCGTCATAAGCACGTGATTTTGCTGGATGATGAAGGAAATGAATTTATTTTACCAAAAGAAAACCAGATCCCATCCGATTTCTTTAAAAAGGGTGAGAATATCAGAGCTATTGTTGAAACAGTAGACTTTAAAGGTTCTAAACCACAGATTATTATTTCCAGAACTGCACCTAAATTCCTTGAGAAATTATTAGAGCTGGAAATTCCTGAGATCCAGGACGGAACAATTATGCTGAAAAAGGTAGTAAGAATTCCTGGTGAAAAGGCGAAGATTGCAGTAGATGCTTATGATGACAGAATTGATCCGGTAGGTGCCTGTGTAGGTGTTAAAGGATCCAGAATTCATGGGGTTGTAAGAGAGTTGAGAAATGAGAACATCGATGTTATTCAGTGGTCTAAAAACCCTGAAATTTTGGTGAAGAGAGCTTTAGGAAATGTTACTGTCAATAAAATTGACATCAATGAGGATCAAAACTATGCATTAGTATATACTCCTGTTGAAGAGATTTCTAAAGTAATTGGAAAACAAGGACAGAATATTAGACTGGCTTCTTGGTTGTCAGGATATGAAATTGATGTATACAGAGAGTCCAGCGAGGATGACGATGTTGAATTGAGAGAATTTAATGACGATATCGAGCAGTGGATTTTGGATGAGTTTAAGAAAGTAGGACTTACAACTGCAAAATCAGTATTAGATAAAGAAACTGAAAGTCTTTTAAATATGGTAGACCTTGAAGAAGAAACAATCGAAGAGGTAAAACGTATTTTGAGAGAAGAATTTGAAGATTAAGATTTAAATAAATTTTAATAAACAGTAAAAAGGAAATACTTTAATTTTAAAAATTAAAAAACAGTAAATAATATAGATGCCAAAAATTAGATTAAATAAAGCGGTTAAGGAATTCAACATTTCGATGTCCAGATTAGTAGAGTTTTTACAATCAAAGGGTATTGAAGTTGAAAGCAATCCTAACGCTCAATTGGAAGAATCGGCATATTCTGCATTGGAGGCTGAGTTTGCTAAAGACGGCGAACAACGAAAGGCTTCCCATGAGGTGGTGATCACTAAAGTTCCGGAAGAAAAACTGGAAATTGAAGAGAAGAAAACCCCTGAAGTGATAAGAGCTAAAGCAAATAAACCAGAAACTAGAATTTTAGGTAAAATAGATCTAGAACCTAAGAAGCCTGAAGTTGAGGAAGCTCCTGCAGCTCCTGTGGCTCCTGTTGCAACACCGGTTGAAGAAAAGAAAGAAGAAATCGTGAAAGAAGAACAGCCGGAAGTAAAAGCAGCTCCTGAAAAACAGGAATTCAAAGTTTTGGATAAGATTGATTTGTCTCAAATAGAATCTAGAAACAGACCTGTGAAAAAAGACAAGCCAAAAATGGAGGAGAAAAAAGAAGAAGTGAAACCTGTGGAAACAGTAAAAGAAACTCCAAAACCAGCTGTTGTGGAGGAGAAAAAAGTGGAAACTCCAAAAGCGGCTGAGGCTGAACCTGAATCTCAGGAGCCTCAGAAAATTGAGACAGTATATCAGAAACTTGACGGTCCTAAGATCGTTGGAGAAAAGATCGACTTGACTCAATTTGCACCAAAACCAGGTTCTGGAGCAAAAAAGAAAAGAAAGAGAATTGAAAAACCTGGTGGCCAAAACAACCAACAAGGTCAGGGGAATAATCAAAACTCAGGAAATAATAACAACAACCAAGGTGGTCAAGGCCAAGGTGGAAACCGTCCGCATAACAACAATGGTGGACAGGGTGGCCAAGGTGGAAACCGTCAGGGTCAAGGTGGCCAAGGAAACCGTCCACAAGGTCAAGGTGGTCAAGGAGGAAACCGTTTTGGAAACAACCAAGGTGGAGGAAACCGTCCTCAAGGTCAAGGTGGTGGTGGCTTCAAGAAAGGAGGCCAGAACAATAGACCTGGACAAAGAGTTATGCCAGTTGAGCTGACTGACGAGCAAGTTAAGAACCAGATCAAAGAAACACTAGAAAAACTTACTAATAAAGGAGGTAAATCTAAATCTGCAAAACACAGAAAAGACAAAAGAACTTTCCGTAGAGAGCAGGATGAGCGTCAGCAGGAGCTTGAGGCACAAGACAGAACTCTTAAAGTAACAGAATTCATCACTGTAGGTGAATTGGCAAGTTTGATGAATGTTTCTCCAACTGAAGTAATTTCTGCTTGTTTCTCACTAGGTGTAATGGTTACCATGAACCAAAGACTTGAAGCTGATACTTTATTATTGGTAGCAGATGAGTTTGGTTATAAAATTGAATTCTCGGATGCTGACCTTGAAGAAAGTGACAGCGAAGATGAAATCGACAGTGAAGAAAGCTTAGTATCAAGAGCGCCAGTAGTTACTGTAATGGGACACGTTGACCACGGTAAAACTTCATTATTGGATTATGTTAGAAAAACTAACGTAATTGCAGGTGAATCTGGAGGTATTACTCAGCACATCGGTGCTTATAACGTGAAACTGGAAAACGGTCAGAGAATTACATTCTTAGATACTCCTGGTCACGAAGCCTTTACAGCAATGAGAGCGAGAGGTGCACAAATCACGGATATTGCAATTATTGTAATTGCTGCTGATGATGATGTAATGCCACAAACGAAAGAAGCAATTGCTCACGCCCAGGCTGCACAGGTACCAATGATTATTGCAATCAATAAAGTTGATAAGCCAAATGCAAACCCTGATAACATTCGTCAACAGCTTTCAGGCTTAAACCCTCCGGTTTTAGTTGAAGAATGGGGTGGAAATGTTCAGGCGCAGGAAATTTCAGCTAAGTTTGGTAATAATGTAGACGTATTATTGGAAAAAGTTTTATTACAGGCTGAAATGCTTGAACTAAAAGCGAATCCTGATCGTTCTGCAAATGGTGTTGTTATTGAAGCATCTTTAGATAAAGGTAGAGGATATGTTGCTACCATGTTAGTACAAACCGGAACATTAAGAGTAGGAGACTATGTAGTAGCTGGTAAAAATCATGGTAAAGTAAAAGCGTTACTTGATGAAAGAGGTAAAAACCTTAATGAAGCTGGACCTTCAATTCCTGCAACAATCTTAGGTTTAGATGGAGCGCCAACTGCTGGTGATAAATTCCGTGTATATGCTGACGAAAGTGAAGGTAAGGCTATTGCCAACAAGAGAGAACAGCTTCAGAGAGAACTTTCTATCAGAACGAAAAAACATACAACGCTTGAAGAATTAGGTAGACGTATTGCTTTAGGAGAATTCAAAGAATTGAATATTATTCTTAAAGGTGACGTGGATGGTTCTGTGGAAGCACTTTCTGATCAGTTACAAAGATTGTCAACAGAGGAGATCAGCGTAAAAATCCTTCACTCAGGTGTAGGACAGATTACGGAATCTGATATCAATTTAGCAGCAGCATCAGATGCGATTATCATTGGATTTAATGTAAGAGCAGGTGCTAATGCCAAAGAGCTTGCAGACCGTGAGGAAATTGAAATCAGAACATACTCTGTAATCTATAAAGCAATAGATGAGGTAAAAGAAGCAATGGAAGGAATGCTTTCTCCGGAAATTCAGGAGCAGGTAATTGGTAATGTTGAAATCCGTGAGGTATTCAAGATTTCTAAGGTTGGTTCAATTGCCGGATGTATGGTTCTTACCGGAAAAGTTACAAGACAATCGAAAGTACGTCTGTTAAGAGATGGTATTGTTAAATTTGACGGTGAACTTGAAAGCTTGAAGCGTTTCAAAGACGATGTTAAAGAAGTCACAAAAGGCTACGAATGTGGTCTGAACCTGAAAGGTTATAATGATATCGAAATCGGAGATATTCTTGAAGTTTACGAAGAAGTAGCTGTTAAGAAGAAACTGAAATAAATATATCCTAAATATGTGAAAACCACTTTTTTATAAAGTGGTTTTTTTATTTTTTATACTCAATTAATTTATAATGATTCTAAATAATTTTTTTTGAATTATTAATAATTTGTTAAAATGAATTTGGTCTGTAAAAAAATTATTTTTTATTGAATAAAAACCATCTATTATTATTGAATCCTATTTAATTTGCGTTATTTTCAAATAAAATATTAAAAAAAACCACTGTTTAAACAGTGGTTTAATTTGTGGATGTTAATATTTATTAACATATTTGCCCATTAAATATATTAAAATTTGTTAATATGAATGTTAAATTACGTGTATTGACAGCTGGTGTGCTGTTTTTTACAGGCCAGGCTGCGTTTGCTCAAAAAAAGGCAAGCGACACTATTAAGCCAAAAGCGGCAAAAGAAACAAAAATTGAAGAGGTAGTTGTACTTGGATATAGTAAAGTATCTACAAAAGCAAAAGACGTAACAGCTTCTACAACTGTTACTGCAGAAAAATTTGAAAATCGTCCTACAACGTCATTTTTGAACTCTTTGCAAGGTGAAGCGCCTGGTTTGACAATTAACTCAACATCAGGTCAACCTGGATCTGGGAAAATTGATGTAATCATTAGAGGGGTAGGGTCTTTAAGCGCAGGATCTGAACCATTATATGTTATTGATGGTATTATTTCTAATGCGACCCAATACAGAAACTTAAATGATAGTGACATAGAATCTGCTTCTATTCTTAAAGATGCTGCTGCAACTTCTATCTATGGTAACAGAGCTGCAAATGGGGTGATTGTTATTAATACTAAAAGAGGTAAGTATAACTCACCAATGAGATTCTCATATAATGGATTTACAGGAGTGAGCTTTTTACCAAAGACAGACTATAACATGTCTAATACCCAGCAAGCGCTGACATTAGAGAAAAGAGCAGGTGCTGGATTAGGGGCTACACTTACCGATGCACAGATAAACAGCTATGCAGTGAATACTGATTGGAGAAAAGTTTTCTTTAATGCAGGTTTTACACAAAAGCATGACGTAGCAATGACAGTAGGGGGACAAAATGTAAATTTATATTCATCCCTAGGATATTTTGATCAAACAGGTATTGTATCTAATGTTTCTGATTTTAAGAGATTTACTTTTAGAAATAATTTAAATGGTAAGTCAGATAATGGTAAATTTACTTATGGAGCCCAAGTTGCATTATCATTTTCAAAAAGACATCAGCTTGATGAAGAAACTAATGCTAATATAAGCAACAACTCTATTCAAAACCCATTGCATGGTGCTAATGCAGGATTACCATATTTGCAATCCGGACTTTATCAAAATGGACAGCAACTATATAATGCTATAGGGACTAATTTTGATGGAGGAAAAAATATTTATTCTCTTGAAGATGTACTAAGAAAAGGTTCAATGCCAAATGAAAGAACCGAAACAGGTATTATTGCGAATATTAATTTAGGATATAAATTAACTGATTATTTAACACTTAACCATAAATCAGGGGTAGATTATAAATATCAAGAAACTAATTTTGCGAGAGCTCCTTGGAACTATTTAGCGATAGCAACAGCTGCATCTACAGCGAATACTACTGTAAATCCGAATCCATTTGGTGGTATTGAAGATTTTGCAAAAACAAGAGAGTTTAACTATAACGCTATTACTAGTTTAAACTTTAACAAAACTTTTGGAGATAAACATACTATTAATGGAGGTGTTTATTTAGATTATCTTAAAATTATTTATAACGGTACATCTCAAAGAAGAACAGGTTTGAACCCTATAAACTGGGTCTTTGGAGCAGGGACAGGTTATGTTGACCCTGTATACTATGCTAACCCAAGTGGTGGTTCACCTATTGTTTATTATGTACCAACTGCTTCAGCAAATAAAATTAAAGCAGGCGCTTTAGCTTATTTTGCAACTGTAGATTATGACTATGATAGTAAATATGGGGTAAGTGCATTGGTGAGAAGAGATGGATCATACAGATTTGTTTCTGATAACAAGTGGGCTACATTTTGGTCAGTTGCAGGTAGATGGAACATCGATAAAGAAAACTTTATGCAAGGATCTATATTCGATATGTTGAAATTAAGAGTTTCTTATGGTGAGCAAGGTAACCAAAACATTATTGCTGTATCTGCAGGTAGTAACCCAATGCTAGTGGGGACTAACCTTGTTAGAGATACTTACTTAGCAGGTACTGGTTATAATAATATCGCAGGGGCCTTAGGAGTAGGAGTATTTGCTAATCCTGATGTAAAATGGGAAAGGCTTGCACAGACTAACATTGGTTTAGATTTCAGAATGCTGAATAGGAAACTGGAAGGTAATATTGATGTTTATGATAAAACAACAAAAGATCTATACAATGATATTAACTTATCTGCGGTTACAGGAACAACTTCTATTAAAGGTAATAATGGTAAGCTTCAAAACAGAGGTATTGAAGTCTTATTAAGATATAACATTATTCAGAGTGAGAGTACAAAACTTTCAATATATGGTAATACTGCCTATAATAAGAACAAGATTTTATCTTTAGTTAAGGATGATAATGCCGGAACAAATAGAAATGTTGTTGGTGGGCCTATTGATCAGTGGTTTCTTGCCCCTTATTTAGGAGTTAATCCCGCGAATGGGCAGGCTCTTTATGAAGATATTAATGGTAATCCAACTGAAACTATTAATAACACAACAGATGCAAGAGCTACAGGTAAGAATATGTTCCCTGTGTGGAGTGGAGGATTTGGTTTCAACTTTGAGTATAAAGGTGTTTTTGTTGATGCTCACTTTACCTATCAAGCAGATGTTTGGAAATATGATAATGCGATGGCATGGTTATATGATCCATCAAGTATTGGTACTTGGAACCAGTCAGCAGATATGCTTAATGCCTGGTCTCCTACTAACTTGAACGGAGATATTCCTTCTTTAACAGCAACCAATCTTCAGTTAGCTGATTATTCAGATAGATTTTTAAAAGACGCATCATTCGTAAGATTAAAGAATCTTTCCGTTGGATATAGTTTACCAAAATCAGTTCTTCAAAATACCTTTGTTAGAGGTATGAAGGTATTTGTTCAAGCTGAAAACTTACTTACATGGACAAAATGGAGAGGATATGATCCAGAACCAAATTTTGCATATTCTTTATCGGTTTATCCAAATATGAAAACAGTGAGTTTAGGTGCAAATATTGAATTTTAAAAAAAAGTTATAAAATGAAAAAAATCAAATATTTAATATATGGTGTTGCGATAGCTTTCTCTCTGTCATCTTGTAAGGATGCAATTGATATCGTACAAGATGGAGAATTGACGGAACAGGTAGCACTTCAAAGGGTTTCCGATTTAAGATCTTTTTTAAATGGAAATATATATACTTCATATGACACTGGCAATGAAATACAATTAACATCGGCATTTACTGATGAAGTAGGTATTACACCAGGAAACTCAGGTTGGTATTTTGCTGAGCACAGATATATTTTAAATAGTGCTACTGCACAGGTAACAGGCGTTTGGGTAAACAGCTATCTTACAATTAACCGTGTTAACAGGCTGTTGAGAGCTGCCACTACGATAACTCCAAAATCAGGTGAAGAAGCAGAGTATAACTCTATTTTAGCTGAAGCAAGGACTATGAGAGCACTCGCGTATTTAAGATTAGAATCTTATTTTACTACAAATATGGCTGATGATAGTGCATTAGGTGTAATTTGGGTAGAAGGAGTTCCTGAAATTGATTCTCAACTTCCAAGAGTAACTAATGGAGAAATTTATGCTAAGATTGAGAGTGATCTAAATTTTGCTGAAACGAATCTTAAACCTGGAAATTCATACTTTTTTGTAACAAATAATCTAATTAATGCTATTAGAGCTAGAATGTATTCATACAGAGAAAAGTATACACTAGCAAAACAGTATGCACAAGCTGTTATTAATGCAGGTGGAGCATTAACTATAGCAACCCCTATGCCTGCAAATCCGGGAAGTACTGCATTCAATTCAGCTTTCTATTCAGCTTCAACTGCAAACCCATATAGAAAAATGTGGGTAGATGCAGCTCAAGGAGAAACTATTTTTGCACTTAGTAGACCTTCAGCAGGCTCTTGGAGCAATGTGGCAAATCTTTTTACTACTAATACCACGGATCTTAATGGTTCTCCTTTATTAGATATGGGACGGAACTTATTTAATTTAATGGATCCTGCTTATGATGTTAGAAGATGGGCATTTATTGATCCTACTTCTTTAGTTAGTGCAACATATGATACAGATGCAGACTACAGATTTACGGATGTCTTGGTTATCGATAAATACCCGGGTAAAGGTAATACACCGCTTAGAAATGATTTGAAAATATTCAGACTTTCTGAAATGTACTTAATCCTTGCTGAGGCTGCAGTTGCAGAAAATAATTTAACTGATGCAGCTCTGAATGTTAAGAAAGTAAGGGATGCAAGAAGATTTGCTGGTACAGCACCTGCATTATCTTATTCCTCTCAAAAAGAAGCTTACCGTGATATATTAAAAGAGAGACGAGTTGAGTTTTGTTTTGAAGGCTTTAGGTATGTTGACTTAAGAAGATTAGGTAAAGCTAATAAAGCAGATATAAGCATTGATAGAAGTCATACAGATGATATTGTAAGCACACCTCTTACTTTAAGTATTACGGATTACAGATGGACATTTCCTATCCCACAATCTGAAGTATTAGGTAACCCGTCTATTGTTCAAAATCCTGGTTATTAATTTTATCAAAGTTATAGAAAATGAAAAATATATTTAAATTTCTTTCGGTTTTAATTGTTTTTGGCCTTACAGTAGTGGCATGTAAATACGACGATGAGCCGACATATGAAGGAAACTCTTTATTGGAGTTTGACAAAACAGAACAAACGGCATTTGTTGTTCTGAATAAAAATAGTGCTGATTATTTGGTTACTTATGGTGTTCTTAAAGCTGTAGATGGAGATCACAATGTTGAGCTAGTATTTGATGCTAGTAAATCTACTGCTGTTTTAGGAACTGACTTCACGATTGTTGAGGGAACTGACGTTCTAAAATCAGGAAGCATATTGGGTGATTTTAAAATTAAAGTAACAGAAACTGCAGCTGAGGCTGGAAAAGTTGCTGTTTTTAAACTTAAATCGGGTACTCTTGGTAATGCTATATTCAATCAGGAGGTAGTCGTTAATTTTAAAATGTCTTGTCCATTAACAAACTTCCCTTTGACTTATGATGTAGATGTTATCGCATTTGGAGATAATGCTCCTTCTCATCAGCAGGTGTTCACTCCTGTAGCAGGCACAGATAATCAGTTTAAAGTTAATTCATCATGGGGTCCAACATTTGTTGCTTGGGCTACTGAAGATCCAAGTTACAATAACCAATATCTTCACCCAGGGGTAATTACTATCAACTGTAGGACTGCTACATTTAAAAGTGATGTGTCATATGGTAAAGGTGGTACAGGTACATATGATCCAAATACAGGAATTATAGATATTGTAGTAGGGCAATCATTATTTAGTAATCCATTTACTGCAAGATGTATTTTTAAACCCCACTAATATTTATATTTGATTATAGAAATATTATAGTCATCTGAAATAAAAAAAACAACCATTCCTTAGGAGTGGTTGTTTTTTTATAGCTTTTAAAAGATGTATTTACATGCTATAGAAGAAAAAGTTAAAGACTCAAAATTAGACAACTGATGATATAGAGAATTTGTTTATGATCTACTTCATTTTTTGATGTGTGATTTTACAAAATTAAAAAATAAAAAGACCATGCTGTTTAACAGCTGGTCTTTGTTTTAGTATAACTATTTATAAAGTTCTTTTTTAGAAGTAGGAAATAATATTACTGTTGGTTCAGAAAATTAACTAATTTTATTAAATCTTCTTCTTTATCAACTTTTATTTTATTTGATTTTAGAAAGCTGTTCAAAACATCTTTTTTATCTGGAAGTTGAGACGCTAAATCTTTTGTTGATTTAAAATTTCCAATAAGCCGATCATTGGTTTTAATATAATATGCCGGTTCCATGTTTCTAAACTTCGCTGGTTGATCTGCTTGATAAGGTGTAGGTGCAGGAACAAAATCTATAAACTTTGTTTTAAGTTTTTTGTAAAGAGCATATTTACCTTTTACAATCTCAAAATAATATCCTGTTGAGTCTAACAAAACGAGTACATTTTTTGAATTTTTAAATACAATTTTTGAAAAGGTATCCGTTTTAGGTAAGACCATTATCTCTTCATTTTTCTTGAATTCTACTTCGTCCTTATAGATATTATATCTTACTAAAACATCTTCATAACTCGTAGATACTGATGCCATTGAAAATTGCTTATCAAAATAGGCGCTTCCTTCTATTTCATCGTAAGTCAATTTGTCAGATTTTTTACTACCTATTACTGAGTTATTACTGGGTACAAGCCCAGTACCATATAGGGATAGTAATGTCTGTGAATTATAATTTGAACAGATGAATAAAAATAACAAAATTGGAACGGTCTTCATAAAATAATGGTTAGTTTTGTTTGTGAATGTACAAAATAATTTTAAGAAAATGAGTATTTTTGACTTGATTTAAAGTCATTTTATAAAAACAATTGCAAGTTTAAAATTAACTAAATAAAGAGTTAAGTGAATTAGTTTACTGGGTTTTTAGAAAAAATTAGTCGAGTTCCAAATAAAGTGTAAGTTGCTTTTACTTATTACTTTCCTTTTATTTCTTATTTTTGCTGTACAATAATGAATAATGAAGTACATCCTTTTCATACTCTTCTCTTTAAGTTTTGTAGCAAGGGCTCAGGTCGTTAATAAAGCTGAGACCAAGCCTCAACCCAAAAAAGAAGACACTCTTGTGATAGATTCCGGGAAGAAAGATTCCCTGAAAATCTTTAAGCCTACTATTAATGATTACCAGTATCAGACTCAGTTTTCTGAAAAGAAAGTTTTTGATACCGTAATGACTTTTGATAAAACCTACATCTTTTCACAACAAAATAATAAAGATAACTTCGGTAGAGTACAGACTGCCAATATAGGATCGGGATTCAATCCTCTGGTATTTGAGGTGAATGATGAACAGAATCTTTCCTTACTGCCATCCAATAAATCTTATATGATTATTGGAGCAAATGATGTGAAATACTATGATGTAAAAACACCTACCGCTACATTTTTATACCATAATGCAATGCGAAACGGGGCGGCGCTAACCTCTACTTACACTCAAAATATTGGGAAAAGATTCAATTTTGCTCTTGAATATATGGGACTTCGCTCTCAGGGACTTTACAGAAACTCATTAGCGGCAAATAACAATACCTTATTTTCAGGTCATTATACTTCAAAAAGTGGAAACTATGAAATTTTCGCTCACTATCTTCACCAGAATGTAAACAATCAGGAAAGTGGAGGTATTACAGAAGATAATCTGTTTATGAATGGTGACAGTAATTACAGCAACAGACAAAATGCTCAGGTAAACCTGGCATCAAGCAGCTCACAGTTTTCTTACAGAAGATACTACCTGAGTCATCAGTTCAGCCCATTCAATTCCGGGAAATTTCCATTCAGTATAAGACATATTATTTCTCATCAGGGGAATAAATATTACTATAATCAAACAGCTTTGGAGCCTTATTGGTATGATGCTCCTACTGAGTTGGTTAACGGCTTTCCACTCACCACAAAAAAATATTCTGAAAACTTCAGCAATACAGTTAGCTTGATTTTTAATAATGAAAAATTCAAACTGGATGCTGGTGTGCGTTATCAGATGATCAAATTGGGAATAAGAGATGTTGTTGCCCTTAATGGCGTTCCTTTTCCTGGTGAGCTTAAAGAAAACAGAATCGGAGCTGTAGGAAATCTACAGGTAAAACTTTGGGATAAAATTCAATTGAACTCATTCCTGGAATTTTCAAACGGAAACCAGTTTAAAAGCTACCTGAAAACAACCAATAATCTGAAGTTCGAACCTATTAAAGATTATTTCGTTAATGCTAAAGTAAATTTCCAAAGTGCCTATCCATCATTCAATTACTTATTGAATACTTCTGTTTACAATAATTTCAATTATTATCTTGAAAATGCAAAGAACCAGTCTGTAATGGAAGTGGGGGGAAGTATCAATTTGAAATGGTTTAAAACAGAGATTTTTGCCAATTATTTCAGAATAGATAACTATACTTATTTTGACAGCAATGGAAGCCCGAAACAAAGTGATAATTCTGTGAATATCTCTCAGATCGGAGGTGATGCTACATTCAGTTTCAACAAATTCCATCTGAATACCAGAGTGCATTTCCAAAATACTTTAACGAATAAAGAATTGCTTCCTATGCCAAGCTTTATTGGTAGAGCCAACTTCTTCTATCAGACACAGGCATTCAAAAAAGCAGCGGAAATTCAGGCAGGTATTAAAGTTTATTACTTCTCTAAATTTGCTTCAAGAGATTATTTCCCTGTTCTTAATGAATATATCCTTCCCAGAGCAGATTCATTTTCAATTGGAGGGCAGCCTATCGCCGATATCTATATCAATATGAAGGTGAAAAAAATGTTCTTTTTCATAGAAGGTCAGCAGATAGGAACTGTTATTTCCAATAACAAAGCATATGCATTTCCACATTATCCGGTATATGATTTCAGATTGAACATCGGAATTGTGTGGTATTTGTTCAACTAAAAACTGTACAGGTTGAAAACAATAAATAAAATATCATTCAACGATATAGAAAGCATTCCTCAATTGGTAAAAGATTTTTTAAATCAGAAAATTGAGGGTTTTGAAAATAATACATTTTCTTTAGATCATTTTAAACAACAGATTCATTTGAAAAAAGACTTTTTTTCATTAAGGAAGAGAGAAATTTTATCAGAGGTATTTGAAGGCCAGCTTTCAAGTCTTTCCCTTTCTTCAAAACAGAAGGAAAATCTTGAGAATCTTAAACTGCCCAATACATTTACTATTACAACGGGACATCAGCTGAACCTGTTTTCGGGACCTGTTTTCTTTGTTTATAAAATTCTGCAGACCATAAAGACATGTACCTATCTGAAAGAAAATTTTCCGGATTTTAATTTTGTTCCGGTATATTGGATGGCTTCAGAAGATCATGATTTTGCTGAGATCAATCATTTTAAAACCGATAATAATTATTATGAGACCAATGAGAAATCCGGTGGTCCGGTAGGAAGAATTGAGATCAGTGATACCTATTTTATTTCTGAATTTGAAAAAGAATTCAAAGATTCCATTTTTGGAACCGAGCTGATCTTAATGATGAAGGAAGCTTATAAAACAGGAAACACTTTAACGGACGCGATTAAGATTCTTGTCAACCGTCTTTTTTCAGAATTCGGACTTTTGATTCTGGATGGAGATTCTAAAGAACTTAAAAATCAGATGAAGGAGATCTTTAAAGATGAACTTCTTCATTTCAGTTTACAGAAAACATCTAAGAGTAAAGTAGATGTTCTGACGGAAAAATATGGGAAAGTTCAGGTAAATCCCCGTGAAATAAACCTTTTCTATTTTTCTGAAACCAGAGACAGAATTGAATTTAACGGACAGAAATACATTATCGTAGATAAAACGATTCAGTTTACAGAAGAAGAAATACTTGCTGAATTGGAAAATCATCCGGAAAAATTCAGTCCCAATGCTTTAATGCGTCCCGTGTATCAGGAAAATGTATTACCGAATCTGGCTTATATTGGAGGAAATGCTGAAATTATGTACTGGCTTGAACTTAAAGATTATTTTTCAAAAATTAATATTCCGTTCCCTATACTTATTCCAAGAAACTCGATGCTCTTCCTGAAAGAAAAAACATTAGGGAAAATTGAGAAACTGGATCTTAAAATAGAAGACTTTTTCCAGAATTTTACCGTACTCACCAATCATAAAATTTTAAAAGACAATCCGATTTTACAATTACTCAACGAGAAAGAGGAGTTGCTGATCAGCAGTTTTTCAGCGTTGAGAACTTCGGCAGAAACCACTGAGAAGTCATTTGGAAATATGGTGAAGGCAGAAGAAGTGAGACAATTGAAGTCTTTCAAAAGAATGAAAAAACGTCTGCTCCATGCTGAGAAAATAAAACAAAATGAGTTACTGGAAAGACTTGAAAATCTGTTTTTAGATGTTCATCCAGCTAAAACATGGCAAGAGAGAGTCTATAATTTTAGTGTATTCTTTTCAGATTATGGTTATTCGTGGCTTGAAAATTGTTTGGAAGAAATGGTGGTTCAAGATTCCAAATTAATAATTGTTGCCATTTAATTTTAAAGAAGTATTTTTGTAAATTATAATTATCGAATATGATAAAGAGGTTTTTTATTCTATCCAGTTTATGTATGGTTTTGGGAGTTTCAGCCCAGAAATCACATACGGTTGTGCAAGGTGATAATCCTTACAACATTGCCAAAAAGTATGGAATGACTGTAGATGAATTGCTGAAGCTAAACCCAAAACATAAAGATGGCAAGCTGGCTATCGGAGATGTTTTAACTATAAAATCAGAGAAAGCAGCCACTCCGGTTGTCACAAAAACAGCTCCAGTAGAAAAAGTAACTTCAAATACAAGTACTTCTTCCATGGGTAAAATTGTTTTGCAGCCAAAGCAAACGATCTATGGCATCACAAAACAATACAGAATTTCTGAAACTGATTTGAGAAAACTGAATCCTGACCTGGATTCCCACATGAAAATCGGAGATGAAATCACCTTACCTCTTGCAAGCATTAAAAAGTATGGTGGTACTCAACAAGCTGTGACAGTAGAAAAACATGCTGAAGCTCCTGTAGAAAAAACAATAACAACGATTACACCTACAGTTGTTACTACTTCTGTAGAGGGAGAATCCTATTTGATTCAGTCTAAAGATAATTATTACAGAATTACAAAACAATTTGGAATCAGCCAGCAGGATCTTTTTGCTTTAAATCCAGGATTGGAAGAAAAAGGACTTAAACCTGGTGAAACCATTAAAATAAAAACATCCAATAATAACACACATACTGATAGTGTTGCTGAGACCGCAAATCCAAAAGCAAAAATGGATTCTGGGAACGAAAAATCAACTACCTCTACCAATGTTGTTGCAGGAGATGATTATGTAACCTATACCGTTCAGCAGGGAGATACTGTATTTTCCATCGTGAATAAATTCGGTGTTTCTATAGATGAGCTTATTGCTCTTAACCCGGACCTTTCTCATGGGTTGAAAACCGGAATGGTTTTAAAGATCAAAAAACAGGATGCAGCATATAGTAAGAAAAATGGTGATGCCCTTAGTGTGATCCTAATGCTTCCATTCGGGTACAGCACAAACGAAACGCAGTACAGAGCAATGGCACTTGACTTTTTAACAGGAGCTAAGCTTGCTATTGAAAGGAATGCCAGAGGAGGACAGAAACTGGATGTCAAAATAGTAGATTCTGGAAATGAAGCATCATTCAAAAATTCTTTGACACAGATTAACCCTGATAATACAGATCTTATTATCGGACCTTTCTTTAAATCTAATGTAATTGATGTTCTTGATTTTACAAAAAATCAGAAAATCCCGATTGTAGCACCATTTGCCAACACTCCGGAATTATATAACTATAATAATCTTATTATCGTTGAAACCAACAATCAGACGTATGCTGATAAGATTGTAGAAGAAGTAAAAGGAATTTATTCTGACCAGAAAATATATGTAGTGGCAGATGCCAAAAAAGAAAATGCCAATTACATCAAAGCTGGGCTTGAAAAAGCTGTGAAAAATCCTAATATCATTATTGTCAACTCTCCGGCGGATATTCAGCCTGATCAGAATATGATGACAGGTCAGTCTGCACCGGTTATTGCTATTCTTGCTAATGATGATAATGCAGCAGGAGATGCTTTTGCCAACAGAATTATTGCTATTTCTAAGGAAGTACAGGGCGTGAAAGCGTTCAGTATGTTCTATTCTCCAACTTTTGAGAAAAAAGTTGATGAGCTGAGCCAGGCTAGTTTGGTCTATCTGATGGATAGAAAGATCAATACAGACGGTACCTTTGAAAAAGAAATACTGGCTGCTTACAAAAGCAAATACTGTAAAACTCCACCAAAATATGCTATCGTAGGTTTTGATGTTGTCAATGACATGTTAACCAGAGAGAATAAAAAAGGTGAAATCTTTAAACAGATGAATAAAGTTCAGACTCAGCTTGCTACAAAATTTGAGTTTGTAAAATCTAAAGCTAACGGTGCTTATGTAAACACGGGTTACAGAGTAATCAGACTGGTACCTTAACATGATTTATTGTTCTTTAAAAGAATATTGTTAACATTATAGTTATATTTGCATAATATTTAATTTAATACATGAAAGCACTTGTATTTCCAGGGCAGGGTTCTCAGTTCGTAGGAATGGGAAAAGAATTGTATGATTCTAGAAAAGATATTAAAGATCTGATGGAATCTGCCAATGAAATTTTAGGTTTCGACATTCTTTCCATTATGTTTAACGGAACGGACGCGGATCTAAAAAAAACAGAGGTTACCCAGCCTTCAATATTTATACATTCAGTAGCAGCATTAAAAGCCGTAAACGGTCTTGGTGCTGAAATGGTTGCAGGACACTCTTTAGGAGAGTTTTCAGCATTGGTTGCCAACGGAGTTCTATCCTTTGATGACGGTTTGAAATTAGTTTCCGAAAGAGCAAAAGCTATGCAGGCTGCTTGTGATGCCAATCCAAGTTCTATGGCTGCTATTTTAGGATTAGATGATGCTAAGGTTGAAGAAATCTGTGCGCAAATCAGTGGAATTGTTGTTCCTGCAAATTATAACTGCCCGGGACAATTGGTGATCTCAGGAGAAACACCAGCAGTAGAAGAAGCTTGTGCAAAACTGAAAGAAGCAGGTGCTAAAAGAGCATTGTTACTACCAGTAAATGGAGCTTTCCATTCACCATTGATGCAGCCTGCACAAGAAAGACTGGCAGCAGCTATCGAAAAAACAAAATTCAGAAAAGCAACTATTCCTGTATATCAGAATATCACTACAACAGCGGTAACGAATCCTGACGAAATCAAACAAAACCTGATCGATCAGCTTACCGGTCCTGTAAAATGGACGCAGTCTGTTCAGAATATGATTAAAGATGGGGCATCCAACTTCGTAGAAGTAGGACCAGGAAAAACCCTTCAGGGACTGATCAAGAAAATTGACGGATCAGTAGATGCTGCTTCTGCAATCTAACTAAAAATATATGAACGCGATATTTTCACCGGGCAAGCTTATGCTTACTTCAGAATATTTCGCAATCGACGGAGCTCTTGTCTTAGCGGTACCTACCAAGCTGGGACAAGAGTTTTTCTTTGAAGAAAAAGAAGATGAGAGGTCACTTATTCTTTGGGAGGCTTATCATCAAAACAAATTATGGTTGAAGGCGGTCATTGATTATAAAAACTGGCAGGTCTTAGAAACCAATATTCCATCAAGCGCTGAATTTATTGTCAAAACATTAAAGAATGTTCAGCAGCTTTCTAATACTAAATTCAAATTCAATCTTACTTACCACTTAAAAACTAATCTTCAGTTTCCTGCAGACTATGGTCTTGGTAGCAGTTCTACTTTGATGAACAATCTTGCAGAATGGGCTGAGATTGATCCTTTTCATCTTAATGCAATTAGTTTAGGAGGAAGCGGATATGATATTGCAGTGGCAAAAGAAAAATCTGCAGTTCTATTTCAAAGCAAACCTGAGATTAAATATGAGAAGGTAAATTTCAATCCTTCATTTAAAAATGAACTGATTTTTATTCATTTAAATCAGAAGCAGGATAGCAGAGAAGGGATCAACTTTTATAAATCAAAAAAGAAGTCTCCTGAATTGATTGAAGAATTTTCAAATATCACAAAAAAAATAATGTTATGCAGTGAATTGGAAAAATTTTCCGAATTAATGATGATTCATGAGCGTAAAATTGCTGATTTTCTTGAAATATCCACAGTTAAAGAAAAAATATTCTCAGATTGCCCTTCTTTTGTCAAAAGTTTAGGCGCATGGGGGGGAGATTTTGTAATGAGTGCCAAATTTGGGGACTACAAGAACTATTTTTGGGAGAAAGGTTTTACAACTATTTTTGAATGGGAAAATATAATTGATTTATAATCAAACCATTACGATCCTGTTTTTTTATTTGTCATTCTGACTTATATCAGTATATTTAAACCACCTTTAACAAATAATTAATATTATTTTTGTTGAAGTCAATAAAGAAATAGAAAATATAAGTAAAATGAAAAACACTAAAATCATCCAGGATTTAGAGAAATTAGGGATTAAAGGAAACTATGAAGTAGTGTACAATCCTTCTTATGAAGAATTATATCAGGCTGAAGTTTCTTCTGAAAATCAGGGATTTGAGAAAGCTGAACTTACAGAATCTGGCGCGGTATCAGTAAAAACAGGGATTTTCACAGGTCGTTCACCTAAAGACAGATATATTGTTCAGGATGATGTTACAAGAGATACAATTTTCTGGGATGGTAAAGTAAATTTACCTACATCAGCAGAAATTTTCGGTTCTTGTAAGGAACTAGTGATGAACCAGCTTTCTGAAGCTAAGAAGATTTATGTAGTAGATGCTTTTTGTGGAACAAATGCAGATACAAGACTTAAAGTAAGATTTATTGTTGAAGTAGCATGGCAGGCACATTTCGTGACAAACATGTTTATTCGTCCTTCTCACTACGAACTGGAAAACTTTGGTGAGCCGGATTTCACAGTAATCAACGGATCAAAAACAACAAACCCGAACTGGGAAGCTCAGGGATTAAACTCTGAGAACTTTATCATGTTCAACCTTACAGAAAAACTACAGATCATCGGAGGTACATGGTATGGAGGTGAAATGAAGAAAGGAATGTTTGCCATGATGAACTATTACCTTCCATTAAAAGGTATGGCTTCAATGCACTGTTCTGCAAACGTAGGAGAAAAAGGTGATGTTGCTTTATTCTTTGGTCTTTCAGGAACAGGTAAAACTACTTTATCGGCAGATCCTAAAAGATACCTTATCGGTGACGATGAGCACGGATGGGATAACAACGGAGTATTCAACTATGAGGGAGGATGCTACGCGAAAGTAATTGATTTATCAGAAGAAAAAGAACCGGATATTTTCAGAGCAATCAAGAGAGATGCACTTCTTGAAAACGTTGTAGTGAACAATGGAATAGCAGATTATACTGACGGATCTATCACAGAAAATACTAGGGTTTCTTATCCAATTTACCATATCAACAAAATTGTATTGCCTTCTAAAGCAGGTCATGCTAAGAAGATTGTTTATCTTTCTGCAGATGCATTCGGGGTACTTCCTCCGGTTTCCATCTTAAATGAAGATCAGGCTCAATACCACTTCCTTTGCGGTTATACATCTAAATTGGCCGGAACAGAAAGAGGAATCACAGAGCCTCAGCCATCTTTCTCACCTGCATTTGGTGAAGCATTCCTTACATTGCACCCAACAATGTATTCTAAAACATTGATCGGTAAAATGCAGGAGCACGGAGCTAAAGCTTATTTAGTAAACACAGGATGGAACGGTAGCGGAAACAGAATTTCTCTGAAAGATACCAGAGCGATCATTGATGCAATCATTGACGGTTCTATTGATAATGCTCCTAAAACTCAGGTTCCAATCATGAACCTTGAGATTCCTACTGAATTACCAAACGTTTCTACAGGTATTTTAGATCCTAGAGATACTTATGAGAACGCTTCAGACTGGGAAGAAAAAGCAAAAGATCTTGCTTCAAGATATATCAAAAACTTTGAGCAATACTGTGATACTGAAGAAGGTAAGAAATTAGTTGCTTCAGGACCTCAGTTACAGGAACAGACTATCTAATAGTTCTCTATAACATATAAAAAGCCTCATCACAGATGAGGCTTTTTTATTAATATTTTTGACAGCTTTCAATCAATTCATCCTGTTCATCAAGTTTTATGACTGTTGATTTGATTGATTCTTCAGTTAAATGTTTTATGATCATAAAATGTTTTGAAGAAAAGTAAGATTCTTCGTCCAATATCTTATCTAAATACTTTGGAGTAGTGAAAGTCATCCAGTATTTTGCTTTGTTGGAAAAGGTAATAGTTACTTCTATGGCATCAGATTCAATATTTTCTATTGGATCATCTATGTTAATAGAAATTATTTCCGGATCATTGTCTGCACTAAAATAAAATTGTGAATACCATCTCAGTTTTCCTTCGTCATTCCAGATTCTTATATTTTCATCATTTATTTCTTCAACGATATAAGATTTTCTCTTCGTTAATTGCCCGGAATATATGCCAATGCTTTTACAGTAAATCTTATCCTTTATCTTCATAAATTATTCTCTTTTTATACATAATTATCTGTGAGAATCTGTGCTATCTGTGGGAAAATATAGACTGAAAATTACTTCAGGCTCAATAAAGCCAATCTGTACCCATCCATTCCAAAGCCGGATAAAACAGCATCTGTATTCGCTGCCGTTACAGATTTCTGGCGGAATTCTTCTCTTTTGTATATATTGCTGATATGTACTTCTACTTTTGGCTTGCGGATATTCTTTAAACAATCAGCGATAGCATAAGAATAATGGGTAAATGCTCCCGGGTTAATTACCACTGCATCAAAATCATCCTCCTGAAGTCTGTTGATAAGCTCGCCCTCAATATTGGACTGATAATACTGTATTTCATGAGACTGAAACTCGGATTTTAAATTTTCCAAATAACTTTCCATGGAAACATTTCCATAAATTTCCGGTTCCCGCGTGCCCAAAAGATTGAGATTAGGCCCATTTATAATCAAAACTTTCATCCTATAAAATTAAAAAGTTTTTTCAATTAATAATACAAAAATTAAGATGTCCTCAAATATTTGTTCCATTGAATTATTAATAATGATATTTGTCATGTTTGAATAAATGGTAACGGCTACAACTCCTTATTGTAATGAGTTTTATTAAAATTTTATGTTAATTATTAAAAATTTATCATGAAAAATAAATAAGTCTACTTGTTTTGTAGACTAAAAGTTTTTAGCTTTGCAAACATATTTCGATCGGCTTATAAAGAAAGATGGAGGGAACTGACCCCGTGAAGTCTTAACAACCTACCCATTGGGCAAGGTGTTACGTTCAGCCTTTTAAGGAAAAATAAGCATTTGGTTTATCGTATTTATCGATGCCCTTTGCTGACTTTTCTGCAAAGGGCTAAATTTTAATATATGATAAATAAAATTGATTATGACTAGTAAAACTTTATTTAATTCTAAAGCTTGGATACCTCCGGTTGCTGCTTTTTTTCTGGGAATTACCAGTGTAAATGCACAGAATTCCAAGCCGAAAAAAGATAGCCTTCATGAAAAAGAGATTGATGAAGTAGTAGTGGTAGCTTACGGAAAAGCGAAAAGAAACAGCTATACCGGTTCCGTGGCTACAATTTCCAGCGATAAAATCAATAACAGACCTGTAACGAATATTACGAAAGCATTAGAAGGACAGGTTGCAGGGATTCAGACTACCAGTGCATCAGGCCAGCCAGGTGCGGTTTCCACGATCCGAATCAGAGGAATTGGTTCAATAAGCGCTTCCAGCGATCCGTTATATGTAGTGGATGGAATTCCTTTTGATGGAAATCTGAACTCTATCAGTCCCAGCGATATCGAATCTATAAGTGTTCTGAAAGATGCTACAGCAAGTGCTTTGTATGGTTCAAGAGGAGCAAATGGGATTATCATCATTACTACAAAATCAGGTAAGAAAGGGGAAGCGAAAGTTAATTTTAATATCAGTCAGGGATTCTCCGGAAGAGCGGTAAAAGACTATGAGCAGGTAAATACAGATCAGTATTTTCAACTTTACTGGGAAGCATTGAGAAATGGATATCAATCCGGGAAAGTTTCTTCTCAGCAGGCAGCTCAGATGGCAACAGACAACCTTGTTTCTTCATTAGGGATTAATCCATATGGGACAGCTTATCCAAAGCCGGTAGGTACAGATGGAAAACTATTACCTGGCGCATCACCACTTTGGAATGATGACTGGAGAGATATCTTGCAGAGAGTGGCTTCAAGAAATCAGGTGGATCTTGATATCAGCGGAGGAAGTGAGAAAAGTAATTATTTCTTCTCTCTGGGGTATCTGGATGATAAAGGAATGGCAATTGAATCAGGATATAAAAGATATAATACCCGATTGAAAATCAATTCTGAAGTAAAAAAATGGCTGAATGTTGGGGTGAACTTAAGTTATACAAACAGTATTCAGCAGGCACCTACTTCTTCGGATTCCAAGGCCAGTAACATCATCAATGCGGCAAGATTTATTCCTTCATTCTATCCTTATTATGAAAGAAATGCTGACGGAACTTATATTTTGGATGCTGATGGAAACCCGATTTATGATTTTGGAAAATACAGACCCACGAATGCGCTTCAGAATCAAAATGCCGCAGCAACCTTACCATTAGACAAAAACGAAAATAAAGAGGACAACTTTTCAGGGAAAGGATTTATGGAATTTACTTTCTTGCCGGAGTTAAAATTCAAGACGAGCTTCTCTGTGGATTTGGTGAATTATAACGGACATTATTATTCAAATCCATTATTGGGGCAAGGCGCAGAGATTGGAGGATCGGTGACGAAAACCAATACCAGAACGCTTTCTTATACAACAAGTAATATTCTGACGTATGATAAAAAGTTTGGAAAACATCATGTCAATGCATTAGCAGGGCACGAATTTTATAAATATGATTATCAGACAATCTCCGGAACAAGAAGTCAGTTCTCACTGCCTTACTATTATGAGCCGGATGCCGCTTCTTTACTGGGAAGTTTCAGCGGAAACAGTAATAAATTGAGTTTATTGAGTTTCCTTGGAAAAGTAGAGTATGATTACAACAATACCTATTTCTTATCTGCATCAGGAAGGGCAGACAGTTCATCGAGATTTGCAAAAGATAACAGATGGGGAAGATTCTGGTCAGTAGGAGGTTCATGGAAAATTTCAAACGAAGAATTTGTCAAAAGTTTAAATGTTTTCAATCAATTGACATTGCGTGCCAGCTATGGAGGACAAGGAAATGATAAACTGCTTAGACCAAACGGACAGCCGCTTTATTATGCTTATCAGGAGTTGTACAGATTTATCAGCCTTGGTGGAGAACCGGGAACAACACTGGAAAAAACGTCTACCAATAATGTGAAATGGGAAACCAACCTTAATTTAAATGTAGGATTGGAATTCGCAATTCTGAATAACAGAATTAAAGGGAATATCGAATATTTTAAAAGAAAAAGTCAGGACCTTTTGTTTAATATGCCTGTAGCACCATCATTGGGAATCAGTGATTATCCGGCGAATATCGGAACCATTCAGAACACAGGATTTGAATTTTCATTATTCACAACACCCATTAAGAATGATAATTTCCAATGGAATGTAGATGTGAATCTGAGTACTTTAAACAATAAGGTAACGAAATTACCCGGAGGTTCTCTTGTGGTAGGAACTAAGTTGTTGACAGTAGGAGGTTCGGTATACGACTTCTTTATTCCGGAGTGGGCTGGAGTTGATCCAAGCAATGGAAAGCCTTTGTGGAAAACAGTTGCTACCGATGCCAGCGGAAATTCAGTAGAAGGAACGACTTCGGAATATTCAAAAGCCACAAAGTTGTTACAAGGTTCAGCTTTGCCTAAGCTGACAGGAGGAATCAGTACAAGTATTACTTATAAGAATTTTGATTTTTCAGGATTACTGACATTCAAAATCGGAGGAAAAATTCTAGATACGGATTATACTTCCATTATGCATAACGGAAGTGCGGGAGGACGTGCATGGAGCGCTGAAATGTTAAACAGATGGACTCCGGAAAATCCATATACGGATGTTCCTGGATTAAGTACAACAACGAATAACTGGACCTCAACCTCTTCAAGATTCCTTTACTCCGGAACGTATGCAAGACTTAAAAATGTAAGCTTAGGATATACCCTTCCCGAGGATTATTTTGAGAAAATAGGACTTAAGAAATTCAGAATTTATATCCAGGCAGAAAATCTTCTGACCTTCTATAAACATAAAGGGATGGATCCTGAACAGGCTTTGGACGGAACAACGTATTACAGATATCCGGCAATGAGAACAATTACTTTTGGTCTTCAGGCAACTCTTTAACCTTTAAAATTGAAACAATGAAAAAATTAAAATATCTATCATTTGCTGTTATCGGATTTTTGTCACTGACAAGCTGTGAAAGTGAACTGGATACCGCTCCAACTGATCAGGCTAGCAGTGTAGAAGTTTTCAAAACAGCTGAAAGTGCAGAAACTGTAGTAAACGGTACGTGGGCAAAATTTAATAACGACGGAACAACGTATGCCAATATTGGGTATTCTACAGTTTTAAGAGCCAGTGATGCGATGGGAAGTGATGTGGCTGTATTGACTAATAAATATGGTTTTGCTTCAACCTATGCATTTACTGAAATGGTAAACAGTACAGCAAGCAGACCTTTATTTATCTGGACGATGTTGTATTCCACCATCAATAATATGAATAATGTGATTACAAGAATTGATGGAACGGAAGGCAGTCAGGAGAAAAAGAATCAGGTGAAAGGTCAGGCTAAAGCATTGCGTGCTTTCTGTTATCTGAATCTGGCAAGCTTTTATCAGTTCAGCTATCTGAAAGATAAGTCAGCTTTGACAGCTCCCATTTATACTGAACCTTCCACAACAAGTACAGTAGGGAAGAAGAGAGCAAGTCTTGAAGAAATTTATACTTTGATTAAAAGTGATCTTACCGAGGCAGATAACCTGTTGAAAACTTATACGAGAAATAACAAAGATAAGATCAACCGTGCTGTAGTGAACGGTCTTTTGGCAAGAACTTACCTGAATACCGGGGAATGGAGTAAGGCTTCAGCATCTGCAAAAATTGCAAGAGAAGGTTTTCCGTTGATGGCTCCTGAAAAATACAAAGATGGTTTTAATGACATCAATAATGCAGAATGGATCTGGGGACACGGGCAAACGCAGGAACAGTCTGATGCAAGTTATGCCTTCCATTATCTGGATGTGTCTTCATCAGGAAGTTATTATTACAGTTTTATGGCAGATCCTTATTTTAAAGATCTCTTTGATGCCAATGATATCAGATCTCAGTTATTTTCATGGGATGGACAAAAAGGAAGGGAAGGATTGTTGAGGTATGCTAAGTTTAAATTTAAACCAACCCTTATTGCAGATATCGTTTATATGAGAGCTGCTGAAATGTATCTGATTGAAGCTGAAGCTGAAGCCAGAACTGGAAATGTCTCTCAGGCGGTAGCCGTTCTTAATCAGTTGAAATCTGCCAGAAATGCCAATATTTATAATGGTTCATTATCACAGAATGAGGTTGTAGCAGCAGTTCTGGTTGAAAGAAGAAAAGAATTGTTTGGAGAAGGCTTCTCCCTTTCAGATATTATCAGAACGCAGGGTACGGTGGTAAGAAAACCGTTTGTAGATGCTGATGGTAAACCGATAAAAGTTCAGATTACTACACCGGACGGAACCGTGAAAATAGTAGACGGTAAAGGACATTCTGTTCTTGATTTTCCGGATAAATCTGCTTTCACAGCCAACAGTAATTATTATTTATTCAGTATTCCACAAAGAGAATCTGAAAACAACCCGAATTTATAAGAGGACATACTTATAATTAGATTTGATTTTTAGCCACTGCTTTTGCGGTGGCTTTTTTGCTTAAAAAAAGAGACTGCCTTAAAAGACAGTCTCTTTTTTATTAATAATTTTTAAATTCAACCTTGTTTTCTTTTATATGCATATGATTATCGTTACCCTCCTTGTGGAATTTGCTTAAGCTTATATCTATACTGTCATATAATTTATTGGTGAGTATTTCCTGTTTGGTTTTCCTCAGATTCTCTCTCTTAATAAAATAAAATATTAAAGTCTTATAAACCTTATTGTTATCATAATCTCCTAAAGGAAAAAATAATGTTTTGTTTGTATACATCGTAACATATTCGGGCTTTAAGTAAGGTCTAATTTCTTTTGTATTGGAACTATCATAACCATATGAAAATATCTCAAAGGGTTTGGAAAGGTCTGTATTATCAAAATGAAATTTGTCTATGATAAAAATATCAGAATTTGTTTCATTGTATATAGTCATTTCTGCACCTTCCTTAATTTTGGATGTGCAAGAAAAAACGACAAGGCATATTGCTAATAAAAAAAGTTTCATAATTTTTACATTTATTATGGGTTGGTATTCCATGATGTTGGAATCGGTATTCCCTTTATTAATAGATATTTAGTGAATATATCAATGTATTTTTGTGCAAGAGGACTCGCTAAATTTTCCCAGACATTAAAAGATAATCCTCTATTGGTAAAATAATCATAAGACAATTGATTTGCCCAGGTTTCTGTCCAAAATTGGTTGTGCCCTAAATATGTGTTTTTTGATGCACTGTAAATACTACTTGGTGCTATTATTTCATAGAAAGCCGCCTCCCCAACTTTTTTCGCTTGTAATACATGTCCATATTCATGAGTAAATAAATCATAGGTTCCAGATTTTCCAAATATATCTTTTAAAGCAAAGGCTCCTTTGCCAACAACCATTTGATTTGGTGGTAAGGTTAATCCTCCAGATTGAGCGCCGTTACCAAATCCAACAGATGATTCATAAACATTTACACCTCTATATTGTCCAACATATTTTGCTTGAATTTTACTGTTTAAAACTTCAGTATCAACACCATGTGCTCCAAAACCTTTTGATAAATCTAGCTCTGCTTTGCCACTCCAGAATTTTGCTCCAGCTTGTTTACCTCCTGTTTTTGAATAAAAACCAATTGTATAAGAAATTGCTGCTGTCGCTCCACCAATTACAGCACCTTTCAAAACACCCTCAAGAAAATTATCTCCGTTAATTAATGATGTTACTCCGCCGGTTCCAGCTCCTGCCAAAGCTCCATTGCCAATAGAAGACCAGAAACCACCTGCGCTAAAAACCTGTCCTAAGCCTGCCGAGACCGCTCCGGTAATAGATCCTACTAGTATGGATTTCGCAAAACCTCCCCAACTCCAGTTTCCAGAAAATGCTGCGTTTAGTGCATAAGAAGCGGCACCTATTGCTGCTCCTATGATAGCTCCTGTTGCTACTGTTCCCCAGAAAATAGGTAAGGCTGCAAATATGGCAAATACAAACTCTCCACTTGGGTCATTAAACATCAGTGGATTATTCAGTACATACCCATACTTATTATAGTTTTGGGTATTGAATTTATCCTGTATATTTTCATCTGCATTTAAGAATCTTCTTAATAAAGGATCATATAGCCTTCCATTCATGTGGATGATTCCTAGTTCTGCAAAATGCTCATGGCTGGTATAACCACGATCTATTATCAGATCCTTCGACAAGCTCAGGATGGCATTTTGATCGGTGATAATAGCTTCGTTTCCAATCTGAAGATGGGTGAAATTACCCCAGGCATCGAAGTGCCTTTGTTCTAATTTGTTTCCAGCTTCATCACTGATTGCTAAGATGCTTCCAATATAATCTTTATGCAAAAATTTATAAGAACCACTACTCTCCGTAAAGTTTTTTAAATATACAATATTTGAGTCATAAGGTGTTCCGCCAATATAAAGAATGTGCTTTTCTTTTCCGGTTGTATTATCTTTTACTACTTCATAGCTTCCATCTTCACTGTAAAATTTAGTAAACTTACCTTCTCCATCGGTATTGAAATTACCTCCATAGGTTACTCTCTGTCTCATTGAAGTTAAGCCATACTGGAAGACTGCATCTCCTTTCATTCCGTCAATGAATACCGGGTCATTGTTCTCATTATAGGTAATGCTTTGTATTAAATCATTATTATAATTCTGTTCTCCGGCAGCATTAAGGGTCATGCCTGTAGCCTGATAAATCTTAGTAGCATTTTCAAACTTGATTGTTCCTACCTGATCATTTTGGGTAATTCTTCCTTTGATGTCATAAACATTTCTGTTGGCTGTTGGTTTGATTCCGGTTATAGGATTTGTCCAGTTGACTAAACGATTATTATCATCATAATCAAAAGACTCATTAATGTTAAAATCTCCTCCGGTAGTTCTACTCTTCAATTCATTTTTTATAGCATCGAATGAATAAGAAATTTGCAGGATACTTGGTTTTACTGCTGAGGAATGATTCACGTTTGTCAGAAAACCATTGGTACCATAGGTATTATTGATATCTGCAGCTCCCAGTTTAGTTTTTAGTACCTGTCCTTTGGCATTGGTTTCTTTAAGTTCCCACAATATCTTACCTGTTACCTTATCCTTAATCTGATACAGTTCACCATTCCAAGCACTGTAAACGTTCTCAATTTGAACTTTAGTAAGGATACCGGAAGAATAGAGCTGCTTTTCATAAGAGCTTACTCTTGCTTTATCATCATAGGTAATTCCTTTGTGGATAAAATATTTACCATTACTGCTTTCGGATGAAGATAAGAGTCTTCCCTGTGGATCATATGTCACATTAGAGCTGTAAGCCTTTCCTTTAGATGTTCCTGATTTGGAAATAATTCTGCCTTTATTATCGTATGAATACGAAATTATTTTATTGGTCGCCTGTCCTCCGTCTGTCGTTGAAATTTCTATCTGAGAAATAAGCTGGCCTAAATTATTATAATTAAATTCTTTGGTCCCTTTTGGGCTGATTGTTTTTTTCGGCTGGCCAAGCCCATCATATTCATATTTGTAAATACCATTGGACGGATCATTAAACTCTGATTTTCTACCCCAGGAGTCGTACTTAGTAGACACCATGTTTTCAGCATATTGTGCTTTTATCTGTTCACCTGCTGCATTATAACTAAACTGAATTTTTCCACCTTTGTCTGTAGAAGAGACTGTATTACCTAAGACATCATTAGTTTTTGAAGTCGTTCTGCCATAGCCATTAATTTCCCTTACAGTTGTTGTTAAACCAGAAATAGAGGTCTCCATTTGTTTGCCATTGAATGAGGCTGCCGTGACTTTAGTAGGAAATACCGTATCATCATAAACAATGGTATTCCACATATTGGCAGTTTGCCCTTCAAAGTAAGGCTCAGACTCTTTGGTCTTTCTTCCTAGTACATCATATTGAGTTTCCTGAGAAATATATTGCCCCTGACCAAATGCTTTGGTAGAAACTTTATATTGCTGTCCTAATCTATTGGTGTATTTTTTTGAAATATCTCCATTCGGATTATACTGTGTAACAGTGATGTTAGAATTGTTGTCTCTGTTATACTGATAAGTTGTTGTACCTCCAATATTGGTTTTAGAAGTCGATAATGTCCCCCAACCATCGTATACGTTAACAAGTGTATTTCCTAAAGCATCAGTTTGTTTTTTTATCTGTCCCCAATCATTATATTCAATATTGGTTTCTAATCCTAAATGATCTGTTTTCTTTACAACGAATATTCCCTTAGGATCATACAGAGTTCCATTTGTTTGGCTTTGGGAGTTCACACTATTACTGATTGTCTTCTGGGTTATATTTCCAAAATCATCATAATTGTATGTTTCAAGCAAATATCCCGTATTATCCCGATTCCAGGTTTTTAATGTTTTTAGCAGGTTATTTTCATAGGTGTATTCTTCTTTGGAAGATTTTGTGTCACCATAAACTTGAAGTGTTTCTGTTTTGCTTTTTGGACGTCCTGCAAAATAATCAGAACCTGCTGCTGATATATTATGAATGTATTCAAAATCAGAAGTGGTTACAGCATAACCATTATTTACATTGGTTACTGTCTGTTTCGGAAGATAATAATCTCCATAAATAATAGAGCTGCTTGCTATTGCTCCAGTGAGGAAATCCTTAGTTTTAGTGCTTTTTGGAACGGTAGCTGTAACAATTTTCGATTTATCGGCATCGGAAACAGGAGTGTTTGTCACCTGTCCGTTTAGCAATTTATAAACCTCATATACAGTGGATTTAAAGCTTAATAACAGGGAATTGTTCTCAGAAATATCTGTAGGAAAAATATTACTTTCATTATTCGTTCTGATGCTCCATTCTTTTACAGGGGCCCCATCAAAAAGAGGGTCAATCTCTACTCCTGACCATATTTTAGTATTTTCAAATCCATCAGCATACCATGAGCTGCGGGCAGACTGATGATAGCCCATCATTCCTTTGCCCTGTAAATGTCCTGTTATTCCTCTGTAACGGAAGTCTTGTTTTCTTCCTTCCTGTCTAAGCTGAGCTATAGCATAGGATTGGTCTGCTCTGCTTAAAGAAAAATAAGGATAATATTCTTTTTTTACTTTTTGATAGAAATTAGGAAGTACCGGATTATTGGGAATCACCTCCAAATAATCTGCTGATGTAACGATGTCACCTTGGGTAATAGTTTGTACTAGAGATAATGTTCCGACAGGTGATGGAGATTTAAGTTTATGCATCCTTTCTTTCCAGAACAATAAGATATCGTAATAATTGTTGTTGGATTTTACCTGTGAAGTAATTGGAGAGAATAAAGCAAATTCACCATTACCGGTTACATAATTATTTTCTCCATAATTATAACTGGTATAGAAATCAGGGCTGCCATTTGTCGTGGCTCCATTAGCAGTATAAACAGCAATAGTATACCCATAATATCTCTTAAGTATAACTCCGCTGGAATTTACCACCCCTGCTTTATTAAAAGAGTTGATGTGCACAATATCAGACTTGCCATCCCTATTAATATCTGATGTGGTGTAAAAATTCCTGTAAATATTAAAAGTCGGATAGTTGCTGTTTTGATAGTCATCGGGCTTTCTATATTTCAAAAAGTCTGTTTTTAAAATATTGGAAAACCCTTTTCCTGTGCCCATATAAAACCTCCAGTTATCTTTTTCCTGAGTATCTGTGGTAGGGATTGTAAAGTCAAGGTTTCCATCACCATTGAAATCTCCAAACAACACAGGAGATTCTTGTGCTTTTGTTTCAGCTAAACTACCTGTGAATTTTATCTTTTTAAGATACTGGTTAGGAGATGTTTTTATAAACTCAAATACAGTGTAATCAGTATTGGATATGTTGATAATATCAACCTTTCCATCATGATCTATATCCAGATATTTTTGATTTGTATAAAAACTTTCATGCCAACCCCTCTCTTGGGAATATGTAGAGATAGGATTGGTTGAATTTTTCAGGTCTATGATAAATTTATCAGTAAATCCATTGGTTGAACTAGAGCTTGTTAAATTAAGGAAAATATCTGAGATCCCATCTCCGTTAATATCACCTTCATTCAAGGTAGCATCGCATACAGTACATACAGTTGGGGATATTGCCTTTTCAAATACCTTAACAAAAGTATTATTTCTAAATATATAACCTAATACTTTGCCGTTCTCATATTGAATTATCCCATTTCCATTATGAATCTGTCCTTCTTCATCTAACAATGTGTTAATAACTTTAGCCTCTGTATTAAAAGTTTTACCAGTAGAAATATCAGTAAAGGTATTATTGAGGCCGCCAAGCTTCACTACACCACTATTCAGGGAGAAATCCAAATATCCATCACCGTTAAAGTCTCCAGTTAATTTTACATTGTCAAAACTCTCTAAATTATTGTCTGAAAATTCTAAAACAGGCTGTGTAGGAGTTGGATAGGTAAAAGAGGCAGGATTGGCAGCATTGTTCTCGCTATTATACTCAGTTATTTTATCAACGATCTCATAATTCGTTCCGTTTTTTAGATAATTAACTGCATATCGTTTAAATGGATTTCCATTTGAATTGACTTTAATTTCAGATAATAATTGAGTTTGTAGGAAACGAATGCCTCCTGCGTAAGAATCCTCTATTAGACTTCTATCAATATAGGTAAAATCTATTCTGTTAAAATGAGATTTATTCAAAGTCTCATTTCCTCCCCATTGAATGCTTGAAATAATGGCTACATTAGAAACTCCTGCTTGTAAATAGTCATAAGTAATATAATTACTTTTAATATCTTTCCATTTTACAATATTATATTCAATAGGAGTTCTGGCATTACTGAGTCCAGAGCCTGTTGCTCCATACCAGGCCTGAGATCCATCCTCAAAAATTACTTCCCAATATTCGGGGCCTTGCCAAGCTTGTCCGGTAATCGATCCAATAGATTTTATTTTAATATTAGAGTATTTTTCCGTTACATATTCTGCTCCATCCTTACCGTATTCTCCTGATTTTAAAATTAATCTTTGACCATTAAAGCTATAAGTATCTGAATAGTCTAATTGAGTACCTTTAGCTTCTGCATCTTTATCAATTGTTTTTCCCGATCTTGAAATAGAAGTAATTCCTGAAATATTCCAACCATACCCTGCTATTCCATTGCCTGTACCACTGGTATATACCAAATTGAATTGTGGTCCTACACTTTTCACCCCTGGAGGTAAAGAAATGGGTAAAGTAAACTGCAATTGTCCAGTTCCATTCACCTCAATATTCCCTCTGGTATCATGAAAGCTCTTTCCAACAGGTACAGTTGTCCCCGATGGATTAGTTGCTCCTGCATTTGAATCGGCAGTACCACCGCCCGGATTCTCCGTTGCAGGACCAATTTTAGCTATAAATGGATTTGATGAGCTGGAAGACGCTCGAAATCCTGGCGCCAGCACCACTGTTTGTGGATCCTGAACCGTTCTTGAGGTACTCTCTGCCTGATACAGTATGGTCTGTGAAAAGCCCAATACCGAACATAAGGACAGTATGAATGATGAAAATATCTGTATTTTCTTATCGCAAAGTTTCATGGTTATCTATCGTTTGGTAATGTTTTTACTGAAAACTCTGCCGTCTTTTAGGGTAAAGCGCACAACATACACTCCCCAGTCATAACCCGTCATATTGATCTTAACCTGGCGGTTTAAGTCTGGGATATTCTGTTGTTGGAATTTCCAGTGGACGGTACTGTGTTGATACAATGAAACAGATTCTATTAATCCATCTACTTTTTCTGTCCAGTCTATGGTAAGATAGTCGTTGACAGGAACGGGGTAAAGGCGTATTTGTTTCAAGAATGTTTTCTCATCAATAACAGGAGCTTGTCTAGTGACGGCTGTTACTTTTGATTCTTTTGAAACAATCTCTTCAGCCTTTTTACCAGCAGCGTCGATTCCTCTGTATCTCTGATTTCCAGCTTCGTCATATTTGAAATAAACTTCGGTTTGGGAAAAGCCGAAGAATCCTATCATCAGGGATGATAGTGAGAGTAATTTTCTTTTCATTTGTGGTTATTTTTCTGTTGATAATAATTTCTGAACCTGCTGCTCGAGCTTTTCAATTTTAGCAGATTGGGCTTTTAAAACTTCATTTTCATCCTTAAGATGTTTCAGCTGTTCTGCCTGTTTCTTTATTTGTTTATTCTGATCAATTGAGTACAATGTAAGTTCTTCTATTTTTTGTAATAGTTTAATCTGGAATTCACCCACATTCACACCCTCTTTTTCCATTACTTTAGCAGAAGCAATTTCAGGAAGGTGTTTTTTCTCTTTGATGTGTTTTTCAACTTCTTCTAATTTTGGGAGATCGTATTTTTCCTCAAATACAAAATCAGCAGTAGGAGTTAGAGTCACTTTTACTTCTTTGGCTTCAAACTTACCTTGTAATGAGGCATTTCCATTGGGTGAGATTGCCATTTGTACTTTTTTGTTTGTAATAAAATTAATTGCTCCAAAACCTGGTGAAGTTTCATTTTCAATATTAAAATCACCATAAGTTCCATATCTGAATCCATTGCCTGTGTATGTGGAATTGACTTCCAGATTAGCAGTAGTACTATTATATACTAAACGAACTATTGCAGTACCTCCAGTTGCTCCGATAGATGAAAACTTTCCTAAGACTAAATTTTGATCATTAATATTATCCTGAACTATATGCAATCTAGCATCGGGACTTGTAATTCCTATTCCCACATTCCCATTAGGCTTAATTCGAAGACCTTCAATATTATTAGATTTCAAAACTAATGGCTGGTTATCTGTAGTCCCAATAAAGTTGTTGGATGAATTGGTTCCTGTATTTCCTGCAAGATTCCAACTTTGTGCAAAGGTGAATGATGACACTAGCAGTGCAATCGAAAATAATTGTGTTTTCATAATTATTAATTAATTTTTTTTGTAAAACTATAATCAGGTAGCGACAAATTACGTCGTATTTAATAATAGTTTTATTGTTTCTAAAATAGTTATTTGATATTTGCAAATTTACAAAAAAATCAATGTTGTTTTGTTGATATTTTTCAATATTAATATTTTTTAATAAAAAGTATTTGATTTTGTGTTTTATTTAGTGGATATTTCGTTTTATTGTTTTTTTATTATGGTAATTGCTCATATGGTGAATATTTTTAGTTAGAATCCTTTATAAAAAATGAATTTGAAGGTAAAAATTATGCTTTTCAGATCAAGTTATATGAGAGATAGATCTCGACTTCAGAAAAAATCTCTACCTTTGTAACAATGAACCTCTTAAGATGGATACTTGCATTTTATTTCATGGCGTTATCATTGATGCCATGTGAAGACACGTCCCATCCGTTGAATTCAGGAGATAATAAGATCTCATTAAGTATTCACGGCGTTCATTCTACAGAAAAAGGAGATATCTGTTCTCCACTGTGTGCATGCAGCTGCTGTCAGATGACGGTTTCAGCATTTAAAATGGATCCTTTATTGGAGATTCCTGAGCAGATTCCGGCTTACTTTTCAAAGAAGATCTTATTTCACAAAAATGACTTTGCTTACCAGATCTACGACCCTATCTGGCAGCCTCCTAAAATTTAATTTTTATTGACTTTTAGAAAGTTATGCTTTCTAATATTTAACTGTGCTTGAAACTTTGCAATACCATTGCAGAGGTTTTCAGGATATTTTTGCTGCAGTATTTTATGCTGTGTGCATTCATTTTCAATAAAAATTACCTAAAAATCGTGTTAGATAAAATCATAAAATTCAGTATTAAAAATAAGGTGATCATTGGGTTGATGACTCTGGTACTGATCATCTGGGGAACGTGGAGTGCCACCAGATTGCCAATAGATGCTGTGCCGGATATCACCAACAATCAGGTGCAGATCATTACCGTATGTCCTACATTGGCGGGACAGGAAGTAGAACAGCTGGTTACTTTTCCCATTGAGCAAAGTATTGCCAATGTTCCCGATATTCAGGAGACAAGAAGTATTTCAAGATTCGGGCTCTCTGTGATTACAGTGGTGTTCAAAGAAAATGTAGATGTGTACTTTGCAAGACAGCTCATTAATGAACAGCTGAAAAATGCAGTGGAAGAAATTCCAAAAGGAGTAGGAACTCCTGAGCTGGCTCCTGTAAGTACAGGTCTTGGGGAAGTATATCAGTATATTCTTCACCCTAAAAAAGGAAGCGAAAAGAAATACAATGCCAAAGAACTCCGAACCATGCAGGACTGGATCGTTCGAAGACAGCTGAACGGAACACCAGGCGTTGCAGAAATCAACAGTTTTGGAGGAGAATTAAAACAATATGAAGTGGCTATTGATCCCAATCGTTTAAAAGCAATGGGAACAAGTATTACTGAAATATTTACTGCGCTTGAAAAAAACAATCAGAATACAGGAGGAGCTTATATTGATAAAAAGCCCAATGCTTATTTTATCCGTGGGATAGGGTTAGTAACCTCCCTTGAAGATATCAAAAACATAGCCGTTAAAAATGAAACTGGAAGCGTTCCGATATTTATCAAAGATGTCGCTGATGTTCGTTTAGGAAGTGCCGTTCGTTACGGTGCATTAACCTATGACGGAAAAGTAGATGCCGTAGGTGGAGTAGTGATGATGCTGAAAGGAGCGAACAGTAATGAAGTCGTAAACAATATCAAAGCAAAAATTCCTACCATTCAGAAATCTCTTCCCAATGATGTTATTATAGAGCCGTTTCTGGACAGGACAGACCTTGTAGACAGAGCCATCAATACTGTACAGAAAAATCTTGTTGAAGGAGCACTGATCGTTATTTTCGTACTTGTAATTTTCCTTGGAAACCTTAGGGCAGGGCTTATCGTGGCTTCTGCCATTCCGCTTTCCTTATTGTTTGCGCTGGGAATGATGAATGTTTTTGGAGTAAGTGCCAATCTGATGAGCCTTGGGGCAATAGATTTCGGTTTGATTGTGGATGGTGCGGTAATTATTGTAGAAGCCACTTTGCATCATTTAGGAGTAAGGAAATCTGCCCGTGCATTAACGCAGTCTGAGATGGATGAAGAAGTATTTCTTTCCGCATCCAAGATCAGAAGCAGTGCAGCCTTCGGGGAAATCATTATTCTTATCGTATACATCCCAATTCTTACTTTGGCTGGTGTGGAAGGGAAAATGTTTACTCCAATGGCAAAAACAGTAGGATTTGCCATTTTAGGAGCTTTAATTTTATCCCTGACCTACATTCCAATGATGAGCGCCCTGTTTTTATCTAAGAAAATATCTCATAAAGAAACGTTCTCTGATAAAATGATGAATAGCCTGCAAAAGATTTATCAGCCATTATTGCAGAAATCAATAAAAGTGAAATATGCAATGGTTTCAGCAACGGCTGTAGTCTTTCTTATCTCTGCTTTTATTTTTAAAAATATGGGTGGTGAGTTTATTCCTCAGCTGCAGGAAGGAGATTATGCATTTCACTGTATTTTACCGCAGGGAAGTTCATTGAGCCAGAGTATAGAAACCTCCATGCAGGCATCAAGAATTATCAAACAGTTTGATGAGGTGAAAATGGTGGTCGGGAAAACCGGTTCTGCTGAGGTTCCTACAGACCCGATGCCGCCTGAAGCAACCGATATGATTGTGGTATTGAAACCACAAAGTGAATGGAAAACCAAGAAATCTTATGACGAACTGGCAGATGAGATTAGTGAAAAACTGGAAACGATTCCGGGTGTATTCTTTGAGAAAAACCAGCCTATCCAGATGCGTTTCAATGAATTGATGACAGGGATCAGACAGGATGTTGCTGTAAAGATTTTCGGAGAGAATCTTGATTCATTAGCCGTGTATGCAGATAAGGTGGGAAAAATTATTCAGACAGTAGATGGGGCTACCGCGCCTCAGATTGAAAGAGTGAGCGGTCTTCCGCAGATTAATGTTCAATATGACAGAACAAGAATCGCCAATTATGGATTGAATATCGAAGATGTCAATAATGCCGTAAGTACGGCCTTTGCAGGAAAAGCTGCCGGACAGGTTTTTGAAAATGAAAGACGTTTTGATCTCGTAGTCCGTCTGGATAGCCTTCACAGAACCGATATTTCGGATGTAAATAACCTGATGATCACCTCCAGCACCGGAGCGCAGATTCCATTGTCACAAGTGGCTAACATCAGTTATAAATTAGGTCCGGCACAGATCAGTCGTGAACAAGGAAAACGTAGAATAGTTATCGGATTTAATGTAAAAGATCGTGATGTAGAAAGTGTAGTGAAAGATATTCAGGCAAAACTGGATAAAGTGAAACTGCCTTCCGGATATTACTTTACCTATGGTGGACAGTTTGAAAACCTTCAGGAAGCAAGCAAACGTCTGATGATCGCTGTTCCGGTTTCATTGCTTCTTATTTTTATGCTGTTGTATTTTACTTTCCGCTCATTCAAACAGGCTGCATTAATTTTTACTGCGATTCCTATGAGTGCTATTGGTGGAGTATTTGCCCTTTTAATAAGAGATATGCCATTCAGTATCAGTGCAGGAATTGGATTTATTGCCCTTTTTGGAGTGGCAGTATTGAACGGAATTGTTTTGATAGGAACATTCAACCAGTTAGAAAAAGAAGGCGAAACAGATATTCTGAAAAGAGTATTTGAAGGAACAAAAACCAGATTAAGACCTGTATTAATGACCGCTACAGTGGCCTCATTAGGATTTTTACCGATGGCTATTTCCACCGGAGCCGGAGCAGAAGTACAGAAACCTTTGGCAACTGTAGTGATTGGTGGTCTGGTAACAGCTACATTCCTTACACTATTTGTTTTACCGATGCTGTATATCATTTTTAACACGAAAATTTTGAAAAGAAAAAGTAATAATACGGGAATGTTTACGGCGGTTCTTGTTGTAGGATTTATGATGCTGGGACAGACTTTTAAAGCACAGTCCAGACCTATTTCTGTAGAACAGGCGGTAGAGCAAGCAGTGAATAATAATTTAACCCTGCAGTCAAAAGACTTAAGTATTAAGTCTGCTGAAGCTTTAAGGGCAACCGCAAAAGAACTCCCGAAATTAAGCCTTGAAGCTCAGCTTGGACAGTATAATAGCCCAAAGTTTGACCAGTCGTTTGCAATCTCACAGAGTATTCCTTTTCCAACACTTTTTAAAGCAAGAAAAGACTTAATCAATGAGAATATTAAAAGCAAACAGATTGATAAGGAAATTACAGCGAATGAACTAGTAAAACAGGTGCGTACTTACTATTATCAGATTGAATATTTACAGTATAATAAAGCTCAGTTGACGAGGCTGGACAAATATTATGAGGAATTCATCAGAATTGCAACCGTAAGATTCAAAGCGGGTGATATCAAAAAGATAGAAATCAGTACTGCAGAAACCCAAAAAGGAGAAATTGATCTGCTGCTCAGACAAAATGAAGTCTTTCTGAATAATGCCTATAAGAATTTAAAGACCCTTATGAATACGTCAGAAAATCTTGAAGTTCCGTTTAACAAAGATTATGTTCCTTTAAAAGCAGAAAATGTACTCGACAGTGCAGTGGTAGCCAACAATCCGTCTGTAAGAGCCTTTTACCAGGAAATGGAAATTGCTGAGAAAAATAAGAAAGTTGAAAAATCTCTTGGACTCCCTGATTTCAGCTTAGGATATACCAACCAGTCTTTGATTGGTCTTCATACCATCAACGGGCAGGAGAATTTTTATAACTCAGGGAAACGTTTTCAGTCGGCAACGGTAGGAGTGGCTATTCCTTTGACTTTTGGAGCGACAAAAGCTAGGATTCAGGCTCTGGAATATGACAGACAGGTTGCAGAAACTAATGCGAAAATGCGGCAGAAACAACTTTCCGCACAGTTGGACAATGCGTTCAGTCAATACCAGCAGGATATTCAGCAGTATGATTATTACATAAGTCAGGCGTTGCCAAATGCTGAGAAAATTGTAAAAGCGGCCCAGTTAGGCTATAAAACAGGAGAGATCTCCTATGTTGAATATCTTTTTGCCCTGCAGACGGCTACAAACATTCAGCTGAAATATCTGGAATCTATCCAGCAGGTGAATCAATCTGTAGTAACTATTAATTCAATCATTAATAAATAATATAAAAGCGCTGAAATACAGTATCAGACAAAATACATTCTTAGATATGAAACTCAAATATAATATCATACCCCTTATCCTGATTTCACTATTACTGACAAGTTGTGGAAAAAAAGAAGCTTCAGAAGAAAAAGCTCCTGAGAAAACAGAACAGAAAGAACAGGCACATGAAGAAGCTCGACAAACTATAGCCTCACTCACAGAAGAACAGATGAGGTCTGTAGGAGTGGCTTTGGGAACCGTAGAAATGAAAGAGCTGACATCAACGATAAAAGCCAACGGTTTGCTCAGTGTACCGAACAGTAATAAAGCAACCATCACTTCCCTGTACGGAGGAATTATCAAAACCATCAATATCCAGGTAGGAAGTATCGTGAAAAAAGGACAAGTCATTGCAACCATTGCCAACCCGGAATATATCCAGCTTCAGGAAGATTATCTGACTACCAACAGCAGAATAACCTATGCAGAACAGGAATACAGAAGACAAAGAGAGCTTTTTGATAATGATGCAGGAGCCAAGAAGAACCTTCAGAGTGCCGATGCAGAACTGAAAACCTTAAGAACAAAAAGAGCTTCCCTGTTGAAACAGCTTCAGATGATGGGAATAAGCCCTGGAAAAGTAAACAATGGAAATATGAAATCCGGTCTGGTGATCACAGCACCTATCAGTGGAACGATCAGCAGTATTACAGCACAGATCGGAAGCTATGTAGATATCTCTTCTCCCGTAGCTACAGTGATTGATAACGGCTCCATCCATCTCGATCTTCAGGTGTTTGAAAAAGATCTTCCTAAAATGAGAGTGGGGCAGATTGTTCATTTTAAACTGACCAACAATCCGGAAACCGAATATGATGCAAGAATTTACAGCATAGGATCTTCTTTTGAAAATGAAAGTAAAACTATTTCCATGCATTGCGAAGTGATCGGAAACAAATCCGGACTGATTGACGGAATGAATATCACCGGAATTGTAAGCCTTGATAAAAGTACAACCCCGGCAGTTCCTACAGAAGCCATTGTAGAAGCAGACGGGAAATATTTTGTATTTGTTCAGACCGATAAAAAAGCGGAAGAAGAGCATGAAGAAAAAGGCAAACCACATCCGAAAACCTTAAACTTTGAAAAAATAGAAATAGTGAAAGGAACATCTGATATGGGATATACCGCGATAACCCCGGTGGGGAATATTCCTGACAATGCAAAAATAGTAGTGAAAGGAGCATTTTTCGTGAATGCCAAACTGGTTAATTCAGGAGAACACGAACATTAATGAAAGTAGCCGGAACTAGTAAAATATCGATTTTTATCCTTAAATTAGAGCTGTTTACGTAATTTTTATTGAATGAAAACGGTTGGGGAAAACTCAAGATAACCTCACCGAATTTTAATAAATAACCCAATTATGTTATTAAACAAAAAAATATCAGTCTGGTATTTCATCCGTGAAATAAAAAGCCAAATCCTGTTTATCGGAATGTTTGCCATAGCCATTGGCCTTTTGGACGAACTGCCATGGTTTCGCAAGATCTCACTGCCGTTGAATATTCCTGCTTTGCTGGGAACGGCTGTATCATTGCTTCTGGCATTCCGTACTTCCCAGTCCTATGAAAGATGGTGGGAAGCCAGAACTGTTTGGGGGGCAATTGTTAACGATTCCCGGACTTTTGTAAGGTTGATTATTCAGTTTATGCCGGTGGGAAATGACAAAATAATAAAAGATTTTGCCGAAAGACAAATTACCTGGACGTATGCACTTGGGGAATCTTTGAGAAAACTGCCGTTTTCTGAAAAAGTTCAGCAATATTTGGATCAGCATCAGATCAAAGGAACCAATATTCCCAATGCAATTCTGGACGAACACTCCAGACAGCTGAAAGAAATTGCAGCTTCCAAAGGATTGACCGATTTTCAGCAGATGCAGCTGAATGATATCATCACAAGGCTCTGCGACAGTATGGGGAAATGTGAAAGACTGAAGAATACGGTTTTTCCACGTTCTTACAGTGTTTTAGTTCATATTTTAATCTATGTTTTTGCGGCAATTCTTCCCTTTGGACTTGATGATTCACAGCTGTTGGTAGAAATTGCCATTACTTTCCTGGTTCCGGTGACATTCATTGCTATTGAAAAAACATCCATCATCATGCAGGATCCGTTTGAAAATGGTCCTGTAGACACTCCGATGACTTCCCTGGCGCAGACCATAGAAATCAATATCAGGCAAATGATCGGTGAGCAGAATGTTCCCCCTAAAAAAGAAAATACATCTTATTATGAAATGTAATTAAACCATACACCATATGGAAAGCACACCAACACAAATTGTTTCTGCAGGAAGCAGACATAAAAAGAACCTCCTGATCGTACTCTGCCTTAGCGGAACCTATCTCATTGCTGAGGTAATAGGAGGAATTGTTACCAACAGTCTGGCGTTATTGGCTGATGCAGCCCATATGCTGACAGACGTTGTAGGATTGTTACTGGCATTTATCGCCATCAAAATTGGAGAAAGAAAAGCAGATCCTTCAAGAACATATGGGTATTACAGGACAGAAATATTGGCAGCCGTAATCAATGCGGTGGTTTTACTGGCTATTTCGATCTATGTTTTATTTGAAGCTTACAAGCGGTTTCAAGATCCGCCGGAAGTACAAAGTAAATCCATGCTGATTGTAGCAGGAATCGGATTAATCGTCAATATTGTCGGAATGATGATTCTGAGAAAAGACTCAGAAAGCAGCTTAAATATGAAAGGCGCGTATTTTGAAGTACTTTCAGACATGCTGACCTCTGTAGGAGTGATGATAGCAGGAGTGATTATGCTCACAACAGGCTGGTACTACGCCGATCCGTTGATCTCAGCCGCAATTGGATTACTGATCTTCCCAAGAACATGGAGACTGTTGAAAGAAGCCATTAATGTGTTGCTTGAAGGAACTCCTAAAGAAGTGGATATTCATGAACTTCGTAAATCTCTGGAACAAGCTCCGGGAGTGAAAAATATTCATGACCTGCATGTATGGTCACTGACATCAAGCGTCAATGCTATGAGTGCTCATGTGGTAAAAGAAGCAGCATATTCTCAGAATCAATTGTTAAAAATATTGACGGATACTACTGTGAATAACTTTAAAATCAGTCATACAACTTTTCAGATAGAAGATGAAGGCTATGAAGAAAATGAAGTCCATCTGTAAAAAATTAAAAACTTACAATGAAAAAAGATATAGAACACAAACTCATTGATAAAAATACCAAACCTACCAGTATGAGGATTTTGGTATATGATTTTTTAAGCTCTCAGGAAGCGGCTTTATCCCTTTCTGAAATAGAAAATTATTTTGACAATGCTGACAGAATTACCATCTACAGAACATTGAAAACCTTTGAAGAAAAAGGAATTGTTCACAGCATTCAGGAAAATACAACCACAAAATACAAATTATGCGAAGACGATTGCGATGAAAAAACACATAAAGACTGGCACCTGCATTTCTATTGTAAAATATGCAAACAAACCACCTGCAAAGAAGATATTTCCTTTCCTGAAAACATACAGACCAATTTCAGGATTGATGAAATACGACTCTTTGCCAAAGGAATCTGCGAAAACTGTCTTGAAAGTTTGCAATAGCATTGCATCAGTCTCATCTTTACATTTGTATAAAAATATCAGTTATGGAAAAATGCTGTAGTACAACCCCGGAAAAGCCCGATACAAAAGGGCACAAACATAACCATTCAGAAGGAGATGGACATGACCACGATGGCCATGATCATTCTCACGATTCCGCAGATCAGACGGTCTTTCAGATGTTTCTTCCTGCAATTATATCCTTTGCGATCTTATTATTGGGAATTGCCTTTGATAACTATATAAAACCCTTATGGTTTACTGGCTGGGTACGTTTGGTATGGTTCCTGGCGGCTTATATTCCCGTAGGATTCCCTGTATTGAAAGATGCCTATAAAAGTATCATCAAAGGAGATGTGTTTTCAGAATTCTTTCTGATGAGCATTGCAACCATTGGGGCTTTTGTCATTGGAGAATACCCGGAAGGAGTAGCGGTAATGCTCTTTTATGCCGTAGGAGAAGTATTTCAGTCTATGGCAGTGACCAGAGCCAAAGGAAATATAAAAGCACTATTGGATCAGCGTCCTGATGAGGTAACCGTGATGGAAAATAATCAGCCTAAAACAATGAAAGCTAAAGAAGCTAAAATTGGAGATATTATTCAGCTGAAACCCGGTGAAAAACTGGCTCTGGATGGAGAACTGCTTTCAGATTCAGCTTCATTCAACACGGCGGCCTTAACAGGAGAAAGTAAACCTGATACCAAAAATAAAGGCGAAGTCGTTCTTGCCGGAATGATAAACATGAACAGTATTGCTTTGGTTAAAGTAAATACGGCCTATGAAGACAGTAAATTGAGTAAAATTCTGGAACTGGTTCAGAATGCCACAGCGCAGAAAGCTCCTACCGAATTATTCATCAGAAAATTTGCTAAAGTATATACCCCTATTGTAGTATTTCTTGCCATAGGAATCTCTTTACTGCCCTATTTCTTTGTGAGCGATTATCAATTCAGAGACTGGCTGTACAGAGCATTGATTTTCCTTGTCATTTCTTGTCCTTGTGCATTGGTAATCTCTATTCCGTTAGGGTATTTCGGAGGAATCGGAGCCGCAAGCCGAAACGGAATTTTATTCAAAGGAAGTAATTTCCTGGACAGCATTGCAGAGATTCAGAATGTCGTGATGGATAAAACAGGAACGATGACAGAAGGTGTATTCAAAGTTCAGGAAGTAAGCATGAACCCTGAATTTAACAAAGAAGAAATCCTTCAGATGGTCAATGCCCTCGAAAGTAAAAGTACCCATCCGGTAGCAACAGCTATTCACAATTATGTAGGAGATATCAATCACGCCATTCCTTTAGAAAATGTAGAAGAAATTGCCGGTCACGGACTGAAAGCGACTGTTAACGGTAAAGAACTTCTGGTAGGGAATTTTAAGCTGATGGATAAATTCAGTATCAGTTACGATACCAACCACTCCAGTATTGTTTACACCGTGATCGCAGTAGCTTATGACAAAAAGTTCGTAGGGTATATCACGATTGCTGACAGCATAAAAGAAGATGCTAAAGAAACCGTAGACAATCTGCATAAAATGAATGTAAAAGCTACGATGCTGAGCGGTGATAAAGGAACCGTGGTGAAATATGTAGCAGATCAGCTGGGAATTGACAATGCATTTGGAGATCTGCTGCCTGAAGATAAAGTAAATAAGGTTAAAGAAATCAAAGCTAAAAACCAAACGGTAGCTTTCGTAGGAGACGGAGTGAATGACGCACCTGTAGTTGCTTTAAGTGATGTGGGAATTGCGATGGGAGGTTTAGGAAGTGATGCCACTATTGAAACAGCTGATGTCGTGATTCAGGATGATAAACCGAGTAAAATTCCAATGGCAATCAACATCGGGAAACAAACGAAAAAGATCGTTTGGCAGAATATCATTCTTGCCTTCGCGGTAAAAGCAGTTGTTCTTATCCTGGGAGCAGGAGGGTTGGCAACCATGTGGGAAGCTGTTTTTGCAGATGTGGGAGTCGCATTGCTGGCAATTTTAAATGCAGTGAGAATTCAGAGGATGAAATTTTAAAAAGCAAATAATAAGCACAACTAAATTATATTCAATAAAGGCTCTGCTGAATTTCAGCAGGGCTTTTGTTTTAAATTATACATCATACCATTGAAATCCATATTATGCTATTGAGACTTCTATGGAGTGACAATGAGACTGCCTTCGCTTTCCGTATAAACTATGACTGACAATTACAACTAGTATAAAATGATACCCATAGTTTGTCATTCTGTAAGAATCTAATGATCAGTCTCATTATTATCAGTTTTAAATTTTATCGCAGATAAAATCTTCGCGTCTTAAAACAGTAAGCATTTTAAAAAAAACTTGCGTCTTTGCGTTTCCAACATCACATCAAAACTTAATTTAGAAAGGTAAATAGGTTTTTTGTTGGATAAACGCAAAGGTGCAAAGAAGATAAAAATTGTGTTATTTTTAAGGGCGCAAGAAAATCAAAGATTTTCAGCTAGTTTACTTCTTAATTGAATGTCTTATTCAAAAACATTAAGTATTCGGAAACATTTTTAGCGCCTTTATTATTTCAACAAAATAAAAAAGCTCTGCCAAAAACATCAGCAAAGCTTTTATCAACAAGATTAAATTGAATATAAAGAACTAAATTTTAGTTTAGGTCTAAAGTTTCAATCAAAGTTCGGGATAATATTATATCGGTGACAGGCACAGTTTTGTAATTTTTATGGGTAACAGTAAACAACCATAATGACATTCATCATAAATCTATTATAAAACAATTTTGAAGTAGTATATTTGTAACAGAGAACTAAAACATTGAGGTTATTCATTTCCATATTTATCATTTTTACCGTTGCAGTACGTCCCGTTTTGCCATTGGTAAACTATGCTGTGAACTATGATTATATTGTGAAAAACCTTTGTGAGAACAGAAACGTACCCCAATCAACATGTAAGGGAAAATGCTACGTGGAAAAAGAACTGTCAAAAACAGAAAAACAGTCCAATAGCTCCCAAACAATAAAGATTGCAGGATTAGATGTTTTTATTTCTCATGATATCCTTTCTTTTTCTTCTCTTTTGAATTCGGAATCTCTTTCTGAAATTCCTGATTCAAGCTATTTTAATTCTCACTCTTCAGAATACTTTTCAAGGATATTCCATCCTCCGTTGGCTTAATTTCTATTATAAACTATGTTTTTAGTTGATGAAATAGAAGTGCTTAAAACTTTTATTAATAAGTCATTAAAGATATATTCTACAATTAAAATGAATAATTGTAAGCTGTTAGAATACACTATTTCTTTTTGAAGAATTCTGTGTTTTTTCAGACTTATGCATTGTGCCATAATTTTATTTAACATTATTAATTTCAATTTAACATTAAAATGAAATCTCTCATTATTATGACTGCCCTGCTGTCCATATCAATACTGTCGTGTGCCAAGGAAACGCCTCAGGTAAAGCATGCAAGCCATATGGACTCTTCAGGAAAGAAAATAGAAAATGTACTGGTCGTAAATGAAGAAGATCCGATCTGTCACATGAAGACTGCCGGATCTCTTAAAGATACAGCAGTATATAAAAATAAAACGTATGGTTTTTGCAGTGTTTACTGCAAGGATGAATTCAAAAAAAGCCCTGAGAAATATGCCCAAAAATAAAAAAACCAATAATAAAAGTAAGGTAATCATACCGATCGCATTATTTGCATTGCTTTTTCTGGGAATAGGGATAGGAATGGGGTATTTTAAAAAGAACCTTTATACCGTGATGAAAGTTCCCGATTTTGAACTGACGGATCAGAACAGCAAAAAAATCACTAATAAAGATATGTTGGGTAAGGTATATCTTGTAGAGTTTTTCTTCAGCAAATGTCCTACAATATGTCCGGTGATGAATACCAATATGAAGGCTATTCAGAACCAGGTCAATGATCCCAACTTCGGCATCATTTCCATCAGCATTGATCCGGAAAATGATACCCCTGAAGCTTTAAAAGAACATGCTAAAAGAATAGGGGCGACATCTCCCAACTGGCATTTCCTGACAGGAGACCGTACATACATTGGTGATCTTGCTGATAAATTTAATATCTACGTAGGTGACAAGGAAGATGAAGGAGAAAGCCTGAACCACAGCGGAATGATTGCCCTGGTAGATCAGAATGGAAATATCAGATGCAGATATAACAAAGAAAATATGCCGATTCTGTATTATTCAGGATTAAATTATGGAGATCCGGAAGGTAAAACACCTCTGCTGACGGGAAAGTATCACCCTGACAGAGAAATCCTGATTGAGGATATTAAGAAATTATTGAAATAAGGGAGATGGGAGCGCGAAGCTGGAAGCTGGAAGTTCTTCCAGACGGTAAAGCTGTAGCGGTTTTTAGATAGCTATAGAAGTAAATAGAAGTTGAAGGATTTATACTTTAATGCCAATTACTTCCAGCCTCCATCTCCCATCTTCCAGCTTAGCAAAAAAACATTGTTCAACCATAAACAAAAACGTTATGAAGATTTTGAAAATAGCTGCTGTAACTGCAGTTTTCGCGGCCCAGTTTACACTGGCTCAGTTTAAGCAGACACCTCTGCCATACGCTTATAATGCTCTGGAAGGAAATATTGATGCCCAGACTATGGAAATTCATTATTCAAAACATGCGGCAGCATATGTAGCTAACCTGAATAAAGCAATTACAGGAACTCCACAGGAAAAGGAAACGTTGTTTCAGATTCTTTCCAATGTTTCAAAACTGCCTGTTGCAGTAAGAAATAATGCGGGAGGACATTATAACCATGAACTGTTCTGGACTGTTCTGACCCCTCAAAAAAATACACAGCCTTCTGCAAAATTAGCAAAAGCCATCACTGAAACTTTCGGAAGTATAGATGCTTTTAAAGAAAAAATGGCTAAAGCCGGAGCGGATCGTTTCGGTTCAGGATGGGCCTGGCTTTCTGTAGGAAAAGATGGAAAATTGTTTGTTTCCTCTACTCCTAACCAGGACAACCCTTTGATGGATGTGGTAGAAGAAAAAGGAACTCCTATTTTCGGAATTGATGTCTGGGAACATGCTTATTATTTAAAATATCAGAACAAAAGAGCAGATTATCTTACCGCTATCTGGAACGTGACGAACTGGAAAGAGATCAGCAGAAGATATGACGAAGCTTTAAGTAAGAAATAGTCTGATGAAATTATTTTACAGCATACTTTTTACTTTATATATGGTGCTAAGACCTTTGGTGCCAGTGGTAGAGTATGCTGTAAATTATGATTATATCATTAAAGTTCTCTGTGTGAATAAATCCAGGCCAGAAATTCACTGCAATGGAAAGTGTTACTTGAGCAAAGAGCTGGCAAAAGCCAATAACGAGACAGAGTCTACTCCTTTCAATAAAATAAAAAACTCAGGACAGAAAATTCTTGATATATATACATTGCCTGAGATAACAGAGGTTATCATTACTGGAAAAATTATACTTTCCAATTTCAACTTTATCTATGAAACAGCATATTCTTTTCTGTTTCTGACTCACATTTTCAAACCACCGGTTTTTTAAGTTAAACCATCACTATTCAACCACAAAAGTCACAAAGCTTACATCAATTAAAAATCAAAGATTTAAAAAAGTGTAAGTGTTCTTATTGTGCATAAAATCTATCACTTAAAAACTTAAGTGTAGGAACTTTTGTGCCTTTTGTGGTAAAAAAGAATGTTTTCACATTACATAATTAGTATTCAACTTAAAAAATCAACAATGAAAATCTATAAATTTTTATCACTATTCTTTATTGCCTTTACTTTATTCTCTTTTGCAGCCTGCGAAAGTAGCAGGGATGCCGAAAATCCACAGGATACCACACCCGGAAAACTTCAGATCAAATTTGAAAACGGATTTAATAATGTAGGAGATGTTGTTTTAAATCAGACGGTTCAGACTTCTTCTCAAGGACAAAAACACAATTTTTCGGCTTTAAAATATGTCATTAGTAACATATCACTGATAGACGAAAACGGAAATGAATTTAAATACAATGAAAACAATCCTGATAAAGGCGCTTTCATAGTAGATCAGGCGGATGCGGTAGCCGGAATTATATACCTGAATCTGGATGGTATTCCGAAAAACAATTATAAGAAAATAAAATTCGGATTGGGAATCAGCCAGAAAGCCTACTTACTGGGACAAGATGGTCAAGCGGAATTCTGGACAAAAGCCAAGCAGAAAGGGCTGACGTGGTCATGGGCTGCCGGGTATATTTTTGTGAAACTGGAAGGGAAATATGGAAATGATGCCCCTTCAAAGGAATTTATGAATCATACAGGAAATATGGGAAATGTTACCGCTAATGAACAGGCTGACCTATACCGTGAAATCACATTGGATCTTCCGACAACAGCAAGAGTGACGGGACAAATTCGTCCTTCTGTCCATATTCTTGCGGATCTGAATCAGTTTTTGAGTGGAGATAAAGCGCTTACCCTTACTACAACTAATGATATGTTGATGGGCTCAAACCAGCATTTGGTAGACGTTACCAATAACCTTACCAAAATGTTTAAAGTAGACCACGTTCACAATGATTAATTTTCTTATTAAAAGGATGTTGGTTCTGCTTGTATTGATTATGAGCTGTATTTCCTGTTCTGATGAGGTGATTCAGCCACTGGAAAAAGATGAAGCATACAATCTGCAGTTTCCTTCTTATTTTCCGGAAATGACTTTCGATAAATCAATCAATCTGGTAACCAAAAACGGAGTAGAGCTGGGCCGAAAATTATTCTATGAAGGAAGACTTTCCCGAAACAATACCATTTCATGCGGCTTCTGCCATATTCAGGAAAATGCTTTCACCCATCACGGACATACCGTAAGCCATGGTGTGGATGACAGAATAGGAATCAGAAATGCGCCACCCATTCAGAATATGGCTTTTTTGAAAAGATATATGTGGGACGGTGTTATTCATAACCTCAATGAACAACCGATAAGCCCTATTACAGATGTCAATGAGATGGACAGTTCTATACCGGAAGCCATTTCAAAAATAAAAGATGATCAGAAATATAAAAAACTTTTCAGGGAAGCGTACGGAGATGAAACCATTACCGGAGAAAGAATTCTAAAAGCACTGTCACAGTTTATGGCTTCTTTAATTTCTGCAGATTCAAAATATGACAGGTTCAGGCAGGGAAAAGAGCAGTTTACTTCTACAGAATCTCAGGGAATGGCTTTGTTCGGACAGAAATGTGCCTCTTGCCATAGCGGAGAATTATTTACCGATGAAAGCTTCCGTAATACAGGAATGTATTATAACACCGAGTTCAAAGATGCAGGGCGTTACAGAGTTACTCTTAATCAGGTAGACTGGATGAAATTCCGTGTTCCAAGTTTGAGAAACGTAGAATATACAGCACCTTATATGCATGACGGAAGGTTTTACACATTAGATGCTGTACTCAATTTCTATTCAGATCAGGTGGAAGATAATGCGAATCTTGATCCTCAGCTGAAAAAGAATGGTCATACAGGAATAGCCATGAATAGTCAGGAAAAACAGTCGATTATTGCTTTCCTGAAAACATTGTCCGACAAAAGTTTTATATCCAATCCAAAATTTGCAGAATAATTTATAGAAAACATGAAGAAGATTATATTGATACTAAGTTTGATCCTGTTTAATCAGTATCAGGCAAATACCATTAGAGACAGTGTTTATAGCGCTCCGGATACCTTTAGCAGATTCGATTTTGATGATGACTGTGATGCATGCGGTTGTGCGGCCGGTAACGGATCATCCGGTTTTGAATCTTTGCTGAATCCACAGTTTATCGGAATCAAATATTTTGCACAGCATTACAAAGCAAAAGAAAATTTATTTGTAAAAGATCTTACACAGGATCAGTATTTTAATACCTTACAGCTTTGGGGAAAAATTCCATTGACTAAAAAACTAAGTGTATATGCAAGTCTGCCATTTCATTTTCATGAAAAAAGGACTATGCAGGGAGATATCAAAATCAACGGAATCGGAGATCTGAACCTGATGGGAATCTATCAGCTAATGAGCTCTAAAGATAATTTCCATCACGTGAGCGGAGGTTTGGGCGTGAAAATTCCTTTGGGAAAGTTTGATGAAAAAGGAGCATCCGGAGTCAATCCGAGTTTTCAGTTGGGAACAGGAAGCTGGGATTATCAGGCGGCTTTGAATTATAAATTTCAAAAGAATAAAGTAGCTGTATTGGTCAATACAGACTATACAATCAAAACGGAAAATAAGAAGAATTACCATTTCGGAAACCAGTGGAACTACGCTGCAACAGGATTTTATCAGGTTGCAGGAAATGAAAAATCTATCTTTTCTGTAAAAACCGGAGTGCAGGGAGAAGTGTATGCTCAGAACAAGCAGTTTGATGAAGCCCTGCCCAATACAGCCGGAAGTGCATTGTATGGGAAGATTGGGTTTGAAGCCTCTTATAAAAAACTGAGCCTGGGAAGTGAACTCATGCTTCCTATGTATACCCATTTGGCTGGTGGTGATATTGAAGCAAAATCCAGATTTAGTATTTTCCTGAATATCGGAATTTAAATAAAACCCCTTTTTAATCATGTTAAAGCTCCTTCGGGAGCTTTAATTGTTTATGAATCATGATTTTAATTGGGGGTTAGGAATAATTTTTTATCTTTGCCGAAATTTGGTGAGCCCTAAAAAGCTCTTAAAAGGGAATCCGGTGAAAATCCGGAACAGACCCGCTGCTGTAAGCTCCGCACCAAGATTTTTGAAGAATATATCCACTGTTTTTTAATGGGAAGGATTTCAAAAATGGAGTAAGTCAGAAGACCTGCCAGAAAATAATCGTTTGACGCTTTCGTGGAATAAAGCTTAGGACATCAATGATTCTGTGCAGTGACAGCTGTGCTTTGTCGTTGTATTCTTATATCCATTAGCGTCTTCATTATCCTAAATGAGCTAATGGCGGCAAAATTAACTATATCTGCAATTCATAAAGCTGTTTTCACAATACTGGTGTTAACATTTCATCTTTTGTCTTCTCAAACCAAAAAAGACAGTGTTCAGGAAGAATCAATCAAAGGGATCAACCTTTACAAGAAAAACTTCAAAGAAATTCTTCCGGCACAAACCCTGCAGGGCGAGCAGCTGGAAAGACTGAACAGTCATTCTGTAGCAGATGCTCTTCGGTATTTTTCCGGTGTTCAGATCAAAGACTATGGAGGGATTGGCGGATTGAAAACCATTAATGTCCGAAGCCTCGGAAGTCAGCATGTAGGCGTTTTCTATGATGGAATTCAACTGGGAAATGCACAGAACGGACTGGTAGATCTGGGAAGATATTCTTTGGATGATCTGGAAGAAATATCATTGTATAACGGGCAGAAAAGCGAGATTTTTCAGCCGGCAAAAGATTTCGGTTCTTCGGGATCTATCTATTTACAGCCTAAAACGCCTGTATTTAAAGGAATAAAGAAAACCAATCTTGTGATAAGAGCAAAAAGTGCCTCCATAGACCTTTTTAATCCGTCATTCCGATTGGAACAGAAAATTTCAGACAGAACTTCTGCCAGCTTCAGTGGAGAATTTCTGCAAAGTGATGGGATTTACAGATTTCGGTATGCCAAGAAATATCCTGATGGACAGCAGGCTTATGATACGATTGCAAAGAGGCAGGACTCAGATATCAAAGCGAAACGTTTTGAAACTTCGTTAAACGGAACTTTAAATAACGGAAGCTGGAATGTAAGAGGCTATGGTTATATTTCAGACCGTGGAATGCCGGCTCCTATTGTGAATGGCCGTTTTGGAGGAAGAGGAGCAAGACTTTCTGATGAAAATTATTTCGTGCAGGCCAATCTTCGGAAAAAACTGTTTCCCAGATTTGAAACTCAGCTGAAAGCAAAGTTTGCCTACGATTACACTCATTTTATGGATACTGTTCGCTCACAGTCTATTATTCATACCGATAACACCTATATCCAACGAGAGCTCTATCTTTCCTCATCCAATATCTATTCTATCACATCCAATTGGGATGTCAGTCTGAGCGGGGATTTTCAGTACAATAATCTGGATGCCAATCTGGATAACTTTTCTTATCCTACACGTTACACTACATTGGTTGCATTGGCAACAACGTATCAGTGGAACAGATTCAAGATCCTGGGCAGCCTTTTAGGAACTTTTACTTTTGAAGAAGTAAGAAAAAATAAAAGACCCGGAGACAGCAGAGAATGGACCCCCGCTGTATTTATGAGCTACCAGCCTGAAATAATTCCTGAACTTACTTTAAGAGCTTTCTATAAAAGGATTTTCCGACTGCCAACCTTCAATGATCTGTATTACACTAATATCGGAAATACTTACCTGAAGCCGGAATTTACCAATCAGTATGATGTAGGATTTACGTATCAGAAGAATTATAAAAACCGATTCTTTACATCCTTTTATGCTAAAGTAGACGGTTATTACAACAAAGTACAGGATAAGATTGTTGCAGCCCCTAACGGAAGTATGTTCCGCTGGCTGATGATGAACCTTGGACGGGTTGAAATCATAGGTGCTGACGTGAATGTTCAGGCAGAAATGCAGTTAGGAAAAGTAAAACTGAGACCCTTGCTTTCCTACACTTACCAAAGTGCAAGAGATATGACAGATCCGGAGGATACATTCTACCGAAATCAGATTCCTTACACACCATGGCATAGTGGCTCCTTCACCCTGATGGCGGACTATAAAGACTGGAGTTTCAATTACAGTGCGATGTATGTAGGAGAAAGGTATGATGTGAACCAGGACAACATTCAATACAATTATGTACAGCCTTGGTATACCCATGATCTGTCTGTTCAGAAAAAATTCAACTGGGCGAATCATCAATTTAAAGTAAGCCTTGAGATGAATAATATTTTCAACCAATATTATGATGTAGTGATCAATTATCCGATGCCGGGCAGAAACTTTAAACTTATTCTAAACTTTACCTTATGAGAAAACTAAACTTTTACTTTTTATTTCTTGTCTTAGCTTTTCTTAGTTCATGCCGTACGGATGATATTATTGTCCGCCAGGAAGTGGTAGAGGGACTTCCATCAGAAAATACAGCAATCAAAGGTTTCTACATGCTGAATGAAGGAAATATGGGAAGCAACAAATGTACCTTGGACTTTTTTGATTATACCAAAGGAACCTATTACAGGAACATCTACGCGGAGATTAATCCGAATGTTGTAAAAGAGCTGGGAGATGTTGGAAATGATATTAAGATCTACGGAAGCAAGCTGTATATTGTTGTCAATGTTTCCAACAAGATTGAAGTGTTGGATGCCAAAACAGCCAAACGTATTACTTCTATTCCATTACAGAACTGCCGTTATTTAACCTTTAAAGGAGGGAAAGCTTATGCCAGCAGCTATGCAGGTCCGGTAGCGGTTAATCCAAAAGCACCCAAAGGAAAAATTGTGGAAATTGATACAGTTTCTCTTTCCATCCAGCGTGAAGTGGTAGTAGGGTATCAACCGGAAGAAATGGAAATTGTAGGGAATAAATTATTTGTGGCCAATTCCGGAGGATACAAAGCTCCTGATTACGACAATACCGTTTCTGTAATAGACCTGAACACTTTTACTGAAATCCAAAAATTAAATGTTGCGATTAATCTTCACCACATTAAAAAAGATAATTACGGTGATCTGTACGTGAGTTCAAGAGGAGATTATTATAACGTTCCTTCCAGCCTATACCTTATAGATGCAGCAACAGGAATTGTTAAAAAAGATTTCCACCTCGCAGTGAGTGAAATGACAATCGTTAATGATAAACTCTATTTCTACGGAAATGAATTCAATTACAACACGCACAGCTATAAGAAGAGCTTTGGGATCATTGATGTAAAAACAGAACAAATTATTGCCAACAGCATTTTTGACAAAGAATACGAAACTGCGATTAAAACACCTTACGGAATTGCTGTAAACCCAATCACAGAAGATATCTATATGACAGATGCCAGAAATTATGTTTCTATGGGATTTGTCTATTGCTTTGATAAAAACGGACATTTTAAATGGAAAACAGAAGGCGGAAATATCCCTGCCCACTTTACCTTTTTATACAAATAACCAAACTTTAAGAAATGAAGAGAAATACCTTTACTTATTTAAAAATCGGAGTTTTATCATGTTTCCTGGCAGGTGTAATAGCCTGTAAGCACGATGATGAAGAGGAGTTTACCTTTAACGGTCTTGATGATTCTTATTCCATTGAACGTTTAAAGGTTTTGAGTATTCCAACCAATGCTTCAGGATCGGTTACGTGGAGTATCAATGATTCTATTATCTCTCAAAATTCAGAACTTGAATTTATCAGCCCAACAGCAGATGCTTATCCGCTGACTTTAAAAATTAATAACAAAGGAAACGAACAGGTTTATCATTCTAAAATCATTGTTACCAAAGAGAAAACACCTTACAGTAAATATATTGCTAAAGTATTGGAATTCCGTCCTGCTGTAGGACAGTTCATGAATGAAATTCCGGAATATATGCCTGGAAATACCGCTGCAAATATGCTTCAGAAAGCAAACGAATCGTTGGTGGGAGGTAATTCTACCATGATCAGTCTGGGCGGATATGGCGGATATGTGGTTTTCGGTTTTGATCATACCATTCCGAATTTGAACGGAAGGGATTTTAAAGTGTTAGGAAATGCATTCTTTGGAAATGATGCCAGTGATCAACGTTCAGGATCATGTGAGCCGGGAATTATTATGGTAGCCTACGACAGAAACAAAAACGGAAAACCTGATAATGATGAATGGTATGAAATTGCAGGCAGCGAATATTTTAAAAACGCAACAGTAAAAGAGTACAGTATAACGTACCATAAACCTGATGAAAATAAAACACCTGTAGCCGGAACCGAATTCTGGCAGACCGATGTAGAATATATCAAGTGGAATGATAATCTGGGGAATCAAGGTTTTAAAACAAAAAATACGTTCCATGCACAAAGCTATTATCCTTTATGGTTTACCGATAGTTCTTACGGCTTTTCGGGAACAAGACTGGCAAACAATTTTTACGATCAGAATGGTGACGGATCGTATTGGGTAGGAAAGTCATATGATTTCGGATACGCTGATAATGCTCCGAATAATGACGAAGCTTCCAATATTGATATTTCATGGGCTGTAGACAGAAACGGAAAATATGTGAAACTTCCCGGGGTAGATTTTATGAAAATATATACAGGAGTCAATCAGGAAGCTGGCTGGCTGGGAGAAGTTTCTACAGAAGTGGCAGGAGCCTACGATTTACATTTCAAATAATAATTCAATCTATTTAAATTAATAAAAAATGAAAAAGTTTTACCTTTTTATGATGCTTTTTCTGTTTGCATGTCTATCAAATGCACAGATAAAAGTTCAGGGCGTACCCAGAAATGATATTTCGGGGATCAGCAAGCTTAATACCACCACAATCAGTTTTTCTGATATTCAGTATTGGGTAGGATCAGGAGCTAACCAAGCTGCTTTTGTAGTGCAGTGGAACGACAGTAAAAACCCTGACGCTATGGTTTGGGGATTCAAATGGGACGGGAATGCTACAGGTGAAGATATGCTTAAAGCTATTGCTAAAGCAGATCACAGACTTTACACATTGCTGTATCAGGGAACACAATTTGGGTCAGCAGTAGGAGGAATAGGTTTTGACATAAACGGTCAAGGTACCAATGCACTGATCAAAAGCGGAAATGCCACTTATCCGTTATATCCGGTGAATGGTTTCGTTAATACAACAGCTTATGATTTTGACAGTTATACCATCGTAGATGCTGCCAACGATCACTGGCAGTCCGGATGGACGGTTAACGGGTATTGGTCTTATTGGGTAAAAAACCCTGCAGATGCTGATTTCGGATATTCCAGCGTAGGAGCTTCTTCACGTGTATTAGAAAACGGCTCATGGGATGTCTGGAACTTTAACGTAGGCTTTAATTCTACCCCAATTTCATCTACGCTTACCCCTGTTTCTCCTTATGTAGCATCCAATAACTTTACCAACGGATATTTCATGGTGAACGAAGAATGGTTTGGTCATACCAACGGTTCTGTGAACTTTATTGACAATAACGGTCAGATCAATTACCGTGTGTACAGTAATGCAAACAACAACCAGGCTTTCGGTGCAACTACACAATATGGAACCATCTATGGAGACAAATTCTATTTTGTATCAAAACAGGCTGCCGATGGAGGAGATACTCAATATACTCCGGGAGGAAGACTTGTTGTAGCTAATGCACAGACTATGCAGAAAATTGCCGGGTTTAATAACATTGGAGGCGGTGATGGAAGGTCATTTGTAGGAGTAAATGAGCACAAAGGATATATTGGTACTTCTACCGGAATTGTTCTTTTCAACATTGATAATTTACAGGTAGGTTCTTTAATTGCCGGAACTGGCGGCAGCGGACAGATTGGAAATATGATCCGTACTTCACAATATGTATTCGCAGTGAAGCAGGGAGTAGGAATTTTAGTAATTAATCCTAATACAGATACGGTAGTGAGTACCATTGCCGGAGGTTTCTATTCTGTTGCTCAGGCTAAAGACGGAAGCGTATGGGGAATTCAGGATCAGAAGCTGATCAGCATCAATCCCACTACTTTTGCCACACAGGTTTACAATATCCCAACAACGAAATATATTGGAGATTGGGGAGCATGGAATGCTGGTAAATTTTCAGCAAGTAATAAAGAAAATGCCTTATACTGGATCAATTCAATCAGCAGCTGGAGTTCAGGAACACAGATTGTAAGATTTGACGTTACAACGAAAACATTTAACGAAAACTTTGCCGCAATTCCAGGGCAGACAGGACAATTTAAGCAGATTCCTTACGGTGCGGCTCTTCGTGTAAATCCTGTTACCGGTGAACTTGTTCTGAACACAACAGAAAGCGGATACGGAGCACACTATCAGAAAAACTGGATCCATACTTATAATATGGCCGGAGCTCTTATCAGTACAAAAACTTTGAATGATTACTATTGGTTCCCGGCATTAACGGTATTTACCAATAACTCAGCTCCTGTTGTGAGTAACGTTTTACCTTCACAGGTTACAGCAGGAAATACTACTGCGATTGATTTGAAATCAATAGTTTCTGATGCAGACAATATGACTGTTTCAGTTGTGAAGTCTATCAAATCAAACAGTAATCCTACAGCAGTTTCTGCAGTAATTAATGATAATGATGAGCTGGTTTTAACACCACTTGTTGCAGGTACATCTGATATCGTGATCAAGTTTAACTCAAATGGTAAGTTAGTAGAAAAAACGCTTACAGTAAACAGTACTACTTCAACTTTGGCAACTGCTGAGGTTAAGAAACTTGAATTTGGTATTTATCCGAATCCGGTTACTGATATTCTTACCATCAAAACACAGGAGAAAATCCAGAATGTTTCTATGTATGATGCTTCAGGAAGAATGTTTAATGCGCAGCTGAACAACGGACAAATCAATGTAAGCGCGCTTCCAAAAGGTATTTATATTTTGAAAGCCATTACAGATAAAGCGGTATATCAGCAAAAAGTAATTAAAAACTAATACTATTTTAGATAGCAAATCTTGTTAATATAACCCTGGCCAGTTTTGGTCAGGGTTTATTTATGAAGTGATAGAGATTTTTTTATCATGAAAAATAGTAACACATTATTCCTAATAAAAAACCCGGCAAGCTTGAAAAGCCTGCCGGGTTTGATCTGTTGTGGATCTTTTATTTGATGATTACCTTTTTAGAGTAAGTTTTTCCTTCTTTCGTAGTAAGGTTCATGATGTATACTCCTTGTGGCTGCTTTGTTTCAAATGTATTTGATGTTAGCTTGGAACGGAATACTTCTTTTCCTGAAGTATTGGTAAGACTAACCTCCGAACCTTGTGTAGAAATATTTTTGTCAAGAGTAAACTGTCCATTCTGACTGTGAGCCATGAAATTGATGAACGGATCTTTGTACTGATATCCATAGTATACTCTAAGCTCACCACCAATATTTAGTAATCCTGAATTCACATTGATTTTGATACGGTCAAAAGGAATGTTCATGGTAAGTTCAATCTCACCTTTGCTTGGGTCTCCAGCTCCAAGGTTGAGCAGGCTGGTACTAAGATTTTGGCGATCGTTGTTGGAAACATCTCCATTGAATGTCTCAATTGATACACCTCCCAATACCTGAGCAGATAGTGGAGTACCATTTGAACCAATTCCAATGACAAGCTTATTGGTGTTATTGGCGATATTGGTCGTTGGGAAGATCAATGTCTGTTCCGTTCTCGCCAAAAGGCCTACTGAAACCTGGATAGTAGAGTAGTCAGTTTCGTTACTTCCTACTGCATTTTGAGGATTCAATACTCCGCAGCCTAAGCATACTCCCAATACCTGGTTGGTTTGGCTGCTTACATAGGTTTTCACAATCTGTGCAAAAGACATTGTGCTTGTTAAAAATAGGAATGATGCCAAAACTGCAGCTTTCATGGTGCGTTGGCCAAGTAATAAATAAGTTTTCATATGTAGAAAAATTTTGGGTTTTAGTTTCGTGTAAATTTATAAATAAAATGATTATGTTGCTTATTTTATTTCATATTTATGTGATTTGTTAATAATTTATTGATATTTATAATTATGAATTTATTTTTACTTAATAATTTGTTTTTGTATTTCGCTGAAAATGAATGCAAAAAAATACGGTAGTTAAAAGTCTACCGCATGTATCATATCGCTTATTTTATTATTTAATTAAAATTTTTCTGGAATATGTTTTTCCTTCTTTAGTCTGCACATTCATTATATAAACTCCTTCAGGCTGTCTCGGTTCAAAAGTGTTTGATTGTAATGTAGAACGAAATACTTCTTTACCAGAAGTGTTGAATAATGTGACTTCTGAGCCTTCTGCCGGAACATTTCCTCCAAGTGTAACCTGTCCGTTTTGACTGTGGGCCATAATGCTGATCAATGGATCCTGATAAGCATAATAAATTCGGAATCCGCCGCCAAGACTCAGTACACCTCCCGTTAAGCCTATTCTTATTCCGTCATAAGGTTTTGTCGGCTTGAATTCTACTGTTCCTCTGTTTGGTATTGCTCCCAGTTTAAGAAGACTTACATCTATCGTTCTGCGGTCCTCATTAGAAGTGCCTCCATTCATAGTTTCAAGAGTTACTCCACTTAATAACTGTACAGATAATGGAATGTTGTCTGTACCAATTCCTACAACCAGTCTTGTGTCTGATCTTAGGTCAGGAAAAATCAGTGTTTGTTGAATTCCACCCAACAAAGCTGTTCCCAATACCATTGTTGAATAGTCATCTTCGTTATACCCAACTGCATTCAAAGGATTCTCGATGTGACATCCCAGGCAGGCTACACCAAATACACCTGAGCTTTGAGCGTGTGCATAAATTCTGTTTTGTGCAAAAGATAATGTGCTGGTTGAAAATAGAAATAAAGCCATTAATCCGGCCTTAAAAGAGAATCGGTTTCCCAGAAGTAAATTAATTTTCATGTTATTTATTTTTATTGTGAATAGTTTTAGCCAAATTTAAGGATTAATAGACCAAGTAAAAAATAATATTTCCATTATTGGTGATGTTTTTAATGAAATTTAATATGGTCTTGTTATCGGATGACAAAGACTATTGATTCTTTGGATTGTATAAGAGGAAGATGCAAAAATTGAAGAGTATCTTTTGTTGGGTATAATTCAATGGAGGATTCCCAAAATGATAGGGTAGTGTGGTAATTTAGGAGATCCGGTGATTAAATAAGTAAGATACTGCCGGGTAAAGATGGTCCGAATGTATGTATAAAACAAAAAAAGGACTTTCGAAAAAATCCTTTTGTAGCCCGTAGGGGAATCGAACCCCTCTTACCAGAATGAAAATCTGAGGTCCTAACCGATAGACGAACGGGCCCTCTATCTTCCATTACCGAAATAATGTGTTAGTTTTTGTTTTTATAAGTATCAACTCTTAATCTTGTAGCCCGTAGGGGAATCGAACCCCTCTTACCAGAATGAAAATCTGAGGTCCTAACCGATAGACGAACGGGCCGGTTAGATTTATTTTATATATAGCTTTTCTACTGTGATCTTTATAAAACCACCGTTATTACAGTGGTTTTATAAGATGTAAGTAGCCCGTAGGGGAATCGAACCCCTCTTACCAGAATGAAAATCTGAGGTCCTAACCGATAGACGAACGGGCCAGCTATATTTTTACGCTAATTTATTAACGTGCTTTGTCAATTTGCTTTTCAAGTTAGCCGCTTTGTTCTTGTGGATAATATTTTTCTTAGCTAATTTATCCAATAAAGCGATAACTTTTGGCAGTTGTTCTGTAGCAGCAGCTTTGTTCTCTTCATTTCTTAAAGCTTTTAAAGCTGTTCTAGCAGTCTTGTGGTAATATCTGTTACGAAGTCTTCTAGTTTCGTTTTGTCTGATTCTCTTTAGTGCTGATTTATGATTTGCCATATCGTTTAAATGTGAGTGCAAAACTATAAACTTTTTTTAAAACTACCAAATTTATTTTCAAAAATTTTAATTTTCTTCTGAAAGGTACTTTCTTAGTTTATTTATTGCTTGTTCTATTTTTAAATTTTCTTGTTCTTTTTCTAATTTTTTGATCGTATTTCCCAGCATGATCAATGCATTGTTCCATTCTCCAGTGGTGTTGGTGAAAGTGAGTCCATCAATTGTTACTTCAAAAGCAACCCTCTCTCCAGTCCTGTAAAGTCTGAAACTGATTTTATCATCTCTGCCTGTAATCCCGTCTTCATTGATTTGTAAATCGTAACTTTTTGGGTTAGAGTGGATTTTCTTAAAAAGCAATTTCGCTTCTTGTATTTTTAAATCCGGCATGATATAAAATTTGGTAGCCTGTAGAAAACTACAAACAATGATTTATCAATATTATTTTTCATCAGTGCTGCCATATTTGGGTGACCAATCATGGCTAAAATTTTTGCAAATATAATGCTTTTGTGACATATAACATAAATGGAATGAATTTTTACGATAAAAGTAAAAGCCCTATATTATAATGATATTAATTTTCAGGTTGTTAGAATATTGCAATTGCTAATAAATTTTGTCAGAGCATTGTAAAAATCTGGAGAATATTAATTTTAAAAAGAGTTCTCAGAAAATATTCAAGCTGGTTTTGAAAGTAAAATACAGTATAAAATAAGCCATAAAAAAACCTTTAACGGATTCGTTAAAGGTTGATAAGTTTGTAGCCTATAGGGGAATCGAACCCCTGTTGCAAGAATGAAAATCTTGAGTCCTGACCACTAGACGAATAGGCCAAATTTTGAGGTTGCAAAAGTAATCATTAACTTTTTAACTTCAAAATTATTTTTTTTAATTATTTATAGACTTTCTGTATCACCGTGTTTTTGATACCTTTAGCTTCAAGCTCCTTTTGAAGTTTTGCTGCATCTTCCAACGTGTATACTTTTCCATAAGTGTAATAAAAAACGCCATTGTCTTTCTCTCTTTCCACATCTTTCAGGTTCTGAAGAATGTAAGAATTTCCATTCAGTTTATCACCCGAATATACTTCTATGGTGTAGTATCCCATATTAATCCTTTGATTAGGCATAAATCCTACTGCAAAAGCATTTCTAAAACCTGCATCCTTGGCTGTTTTAAGATTAATATCTTTTACAGAGGCCATATTGGTTACAGCATAGTAATACTTGTACTGTCCGTTTTCTTTAAGAGTAAGAATATAGTTCAGGCCTTTCAGAGCCGGATCATTTTCATTGTATTTCGTAGGAGAACTCATGAGTAGAATTCTGAAATCATTTTTCAAAGGAACTTCTGCAGGTTTTTCAGGCTCTGGTTTTCTGACTGCAATAGAACCTCCCGATTTTCTGTCAACTGCTTTTTTATAATCAATAATAGCATTGTAAATACTTTCTGCAATTTCAGTCTGCCCTTTATCCGAAGCAATATAATGGCTTTCCTCAGGATGGTTGATGAAGCCTGTTTCTATCAGTACAGATGGCATGGCATTCATACGGAGAACGTGAAGGTTCTTTTGGAAAACACCTCTTGAGGAACGCTTGTCTTTATTTACAAAGTTATCCTCTACCAATCCTCCCAAAAGAAGACTGGACTCCAGATATTTGTTCTGCTGAAGTTTTAAGGCAATTAATGACTCCGGAGAGTCAGGATTATAAGATCCGAAGGTCTGCTTATCTTTTTCATCCAGGAAGATCACGTCATTTTCCCTTTTGGCTACCTCAAGATTTTCGTTATTCTGGTTAGGTCCCTGTACATATGTTTCTGTACCATAAGCTGTAGGTCTTTGGGAGGAATTACAGTGGATAGATACAAAAAGATCTGCTTTGCTCCTGTTGGCCAGATTGGTTCTGTCAGATAGAGAAGGATACTCGTCAATTTTACGGGTATATATAACTTTGAAATCTCTGTTTTTCTCTAACATTGAGCCTACTTTTAACGTAATGGCAAGTGTAATGTCTTTTTCAGCGACTCTTCCAATATCGGAATAGGTCCTGTTGGCCCCATGATCACTTCCTCCGTGTCCCGCATCCAGAACGATAGTAAACTTCTTCTGAGAGAAAATAAAGTTGCTGGTCAGGATAAGGAGAAATGATAAAATTATTTTAAAATTTTGTTTGTGCATCTTACAGTTATAAAAATTATATTAATTTTGGGCCTTAATTATATATAATAAAATTGGCCAAAACCGTCCTCAAAAATATATTACAAATTTTAATTATCCTAATTTTTAACAATTTTTTAGCACAGAAAACTCCTGAAAAATTGCCTAAAAATGCGGTTAATGATACTATTTCCAAAAAGGATACCATAGTTGTAAAAAAAGAAACTTTGGATGATGTTCTTCGCACAAAAGCTGATGATCAGAGAAGAGATGTCCCTAAAAAGATGACTTTTCTGAACAAAAATGCGCAGGTGAAGTATCAGGATATGCAGATTGATGCAGACTATATTTCCATAGATGATAATAAAAATCTGATCTACGCCAGAGGAAAACAAGATTCTTTAGGAAAAATTATTGAACCTGTAATTACAACACAGGCCGGGAAAAAATACGAAACCAACGAATTCAGCTATAACACAAAAACCAAACAGGCAATTGCTTTCAATGCAAGAACAGAAGAAAGTGAAGGGGTAATTATAGCGCAGAAGACCAAAAAATATAACGACTCCGTATTCGCGATGAGAAAAGCGGATTATACCACGGATGATTATTTCATTAAGAAAAAAGATACCGCCGCGGATTATTTTATGAGAGCTTACAATATTAAGCTGATTAAAACCAAAACCAAATCCCAGATCGTTACCGGGCCTATCCAGATGTTTATTGAGCAGGTTCCTACACCTCTTTACCTTCCTTTTGCTATTTTACCGTTTTCAGATAAAAGGGCAGCGGGTATCCTGATTCCGAGTTTCGGGGAAAGGGAAGATGTAGGGTTTTTCCTTAATGGAATAGGGTATTACCAGCCAATTGGGGAACACTTTGACGTGAAGATTCTTGCTGATATTTATACCAAAGGAAGCTGGAATTTACGGCCTCAGGTAAATTATCAGAAGAAGTACCGTTATTCCGGAAACTTTACAGCGGATGTTGGAACCATGGTAAGAGGTATTAAAGGTTTAGATGATTATACAAAGAACAGTACTTATAGAATAAACTGGACGCACTCCCAGGATTCTAAAGCCAATCCTTTTCTTACATTCAGTGCTTCTGTGGATATCGTAAGTACAAAGTTTTATAATAATCCTCTTAACAACAACTATATTTTCAACCAGAATGTATTGAATACCCAGCAGAACTCTACGGTAACCCTTACCAAAAGATTTCTGAAACTTCCGGCAACAATTACAGGAACGGCTTCTTATTCACAAAACTTTGCAACAGGATTGGCAGACCTTCGTCTTCCACAGATGAACGTAGCAATTAACCAGTTTTATCTGTTTAAATCAAGAACGGGAATAAGACAGGGACTTCTTGAAAATATTACAGTGAATACAGGTTTCAACCTTACCAATTTTGTTAATACTCAGGAGAACGAACTGTTTAAAAAAGAAATGTGGGACAAAATGCAGACAGGTCTTAAAAACAATATTGCATTGGCTACCAATACCACAGTGGCAAAATATTTCACTTTCAGTTTAAGTGCGAATATCGACAATGCATTGACTACAAAAACATTGAACAGATTCTATGATCCGGTAAAGAATGTAACAGTAGATGAGATCAATAAGAACTTTACAGGATATTCTACATTCTCTACTTCTGCCAGTCTTCAGACCACCCTTTTCGGGATGATGAAATTTAAAAAAGGATCTGCAGTAGAAGCAGTAAGACATATGATGACTCCAAGTGTAAGCTTCACCTATTCTCCGGATTTTTCAAGTCCTAATTTCGGATATTATAAAAATTATTACAATGCAACCGGAGCGTTGACTCCTTATTCTATTTTCGAAAAAGGGATCATAGGAAGCCCGTCAAGTGGAATGCAGGGTGCTTTAGGTTTCAATATCGGTAACAATATCGAGATGAAAGTAAAGTCTAAGAGTGATTCCACAGGAGTGAAAAAAATCAAGATATTTGAATCTTTAAACCTTTCAGGAAGCTATAATTTCGCTGCTAATGACCACCCTTGGTCTGTATTCTCAATCAACGGACAGTCTTCATTCTTCAATAATAAACTTACGGTAAATACCAGTCTTGCGCTGGAGCCTTATAAAATAGATTTCTCTTCTGGTCAGGATTCAGGGGTAAGAACAGAACAGTTCGGGCACTTCAGTGTACAGGGATTCAATGTTCAGTTATCTTATCCTTTAAGCAGTGAGATTTTTGGAGAGAAAACAGATTATGCTAAAAAATATTCTTCAAAAGGAGAGATCCGAAATGAAAATTATTATTTTGATGATGATCATTACGCCCATTTTGATCAGGCATGGACTTTAAACATCAGTGCTAATTATGCCTACTCAAAAGGACTGAGCAGATTTGCCAACAAAATTGCGTCCATAGGATTAGACGGGAGCCTTAAGTTGACTCCTTTCTGGAATATTACAGGAAGTACGCATTATGATATGGTAACAAAAGAATTGGCGTATACAAGAATTGGTTTCTCAAGAGATCAGCGAAGTTTTACCATCAATTTCAACTGGGTGCCTTTCGGACAGTATAAAGTGTATGACTTCTTTATTGGTATAAAAGCCAATATCTTAAGTGACGCACTGAAGTACAAAGACAGAAGCTTTACCCAGCCTAATGCACCTTTCTAATATCAGATTGGCATTTGAGAATATAAATTTTATATTTGCAATCAAAATAAACTCTAATGAAATCACTGCTGACAGGATTTTCTTACTGGCAAAAGTGATGGCATATGACCTTAGAAAAAAATAAATATCCGCTATGAAACAAATAATCAACACAGTTAATGCACCTGCAGCTATCGGTCCTTATTCACAAGCTAATATGGCAAACGGAGTTTTGTATATCTCCGGACAGATTCCTGTAGATCCTGCAACTGGTAAATTGGTAGAAGGAATTGAAAAAGAAACACACCAGGTAATGAAAAACCTTGAGGCAATTCTTACTGAAGCCGGAATGACTTTCAAAAACGTTGTAAAAGCTACCATCTTCCTTAAGAGCATGGATGATTTTGCTGTAATGAATGATATCTATGCTTCTTACTTAGATTCAGAAAGCTATCCTGCCCGTGAAACAGTACAGGTTTCTTGCCTGCCTAAAAATGTGGATATCGAAATTTCTATGATCGCACATCAGGATTAATGAATTTTATAAGAAATACAATTGCGGTTCTGGTAGGTCTTGGCATTGCAGGGCTTATTATTACTCTTGGTATAAGGGTTTTTCCGCAATGGGTTACTTTTGAGGCTTTTGCTCCGTTTGAGCACTGGCAGAGGTTTCTTTTCAGTATGAAAGATGATCAGGCGTTTTTTGGCTTCCTGTTGTTTATTTCCGGATTGGGAACTACTATTGGGGGCGTTGCAACAGCCATCATCGTTAAATATGCTAAAGTAGCTTATGCTATTCTGATTGGTTTTATTATGCTCTTTATTGCTATGCTGGATGTGATTATATTTCCTTACCATCCTACATTTTATAAGATCTCTATTTTCCTTACTTTTTTTCCGTTTTCCTGGATTGGAGGTAAGATTGTAGAAGTTATTTATGAGCGGAACAAGCAGAAAAGAATTGCTGAAAAAATGAATAAACCTAAATAAATAATAAAAAACGCTGCAGATCTCTGCAGCGTTTTTTGTTGATATGAAAAACTAATTTTGTCTTCTGATTAAGGCATTTTGAATCCTCTCTGGTAATTTCTTCCGTAGTCGTCCATATATTTTATTTGTATAGTTCCTGTGAACTTATTCAATAAACTTTCCACATCTTTCTGTGAATTTACAGGTTTACCATTGATTTCTGTAATGATATAACCGTCTACAATTCCTGCTTTGGCCATTTCGCTTCCTTCTAAAACGTTTTTAGCAATCACTCCGCTAGTTAAGCCGTAATATGCTTTCGTTCTTTCGTCAATGCTTTGGAATTCAGCTCCGATTTTTTCAGTTACGCTAAGATCTGCTTTTGTTCTCGTGGAAGTACCTCCTTTCTGGTCTCTAAGCGTTACAGTAGCCGTACCGTCTTTACCATTTCTGGAATAGGTTACCTGAACTTTATCACCAGGACGCTTGCTTCCGATTGACATTGAAAGATCAGCAAAGTCTGTGATATCGTAGTTGTCTACTTTGGTAATAATATCTCCTTTTTTCAATCCTGCATCTTCAGCACCACTATTGTCACCAAATCCTGTAATATAAATTCCTGAACCTACTTTCAGACTCGTTTTAAACTGTTTGTTGTATGAAGTTACCAATTGGTCATTGGAAAGGTCCAGAGACTGAACGCCCAGGAATCCTCTCTGTACAATTCCGAATTTCTTGATATCCTCAACAATTTTTCTGGCTAAGTTAGAAGGAACAGCAAATCCGTATCCCTGATAATATCCTGTAGTAGACTGGATCGCAGAGTTGATTCCGATAAGCTCCCCGTTAGTATTCACCAAAGCTCCTCCTGAGTTACCCGGGTTGATTGCAGCATCCGTTTGAATGAAACTCTCAATAGGATTAGTTGCTTTTCCCTGGCCTCCTAAAATTCCGATACCTCTTCCTTTTGCAGAAACAATACCTGCTGTTACCGTAGAATTTAATCCAAGTGGATTTCCTACTGCAAGTACCCATTGTCCTACGTCAATATTATCAGAATTTGCAAAATTTAAGTAAGGAAGACCTTTTTCTTCAATCTTTAGTAGTGAGATATCCGTATTTGGGTCAGTTCCTACCAGAGTTGCGATATATGATTTTTTATTGCTTAATACTACTTCCAGCTTATTGGCACCTGCTACCACGTGATTATTGGAGATGATGTACCCATCCGGAGAGATGATGACACCTGAACCCATTCCTGATGGCATATTGTCCGGGGTCTGTTGCTGCTTCTGTCTCTGCTGGCCCTGGCCTCTTCCCCCGAAAGGGTCTCCGAAGAAAAAGTCGAACAAGTCTTGTTCTGAAGCTCTGCTTGCTGTTCTGCTTTGGTAATTTTTGATGGTAACTACAGCCGGAACGGTTGTTTTGGCTGCCTTTACAAAATCGTCACCTACTGCCCCCGTATTCATTCCTGCGAATGAGGTGTTAGGTGCTGACGTTGTGAAGTAAGATTGATCTCCATTGTTGGAGCTGTGTCCTAAATATTGTATGGCTCCAACGGTAGTAGCTCCGGAAATAACTCCTACTACTGCAAATGGTAATAGTTTTTTTAAAGTACTCTTCATTGTATATCTTTCTTGTTTATTAATTAATTTCTATTTTATGTTTTTGAGTAAACAAATTTAATGTTAAATAAGTAAGCAATTAGTATGCTATGTTTCAATTTTAACTAAAATTTAACGGCTATTATGTCATTTTATGTCTTATGTCATAATTGTTAATGTCAAGGTTAACAAAACTTAAAAAAATATTAAAGAAAAAATGTCAGTTTGTAGGGTGTAAAATACATTCTGTTTTCCATTATTTATTACTAATTATTCAATGCTGGCCGCTCATTATTCATTACCTGTGATTTGTGTCATAAAGATACTTAATTCAAAAATGATTATCTTTGCAAAAATTTTATTCTCACTTAAAACGTTTATAGCATGCAACTGTATAACACCTTAAGCGCAGAAGAAAGAGCTCAACTTATTGATGAAGCCGGTAAAGACCGTCTTACTTTGTCTTTCTATGCGTATGCCAAAATTGAAGATCCCAAAAAATTTCGCGACGAATTATTTATAGCCTGGAATGCCCTTGATGCACTTGGCCGTATTTATGTAGCAAAAGAAGGAATTAATGCTCAGATGAGTGTTCCTGCAGATCAGTTTGAGGCTTTTCGAAATACGCTTGAAGTTTATGATTTTATGAAAGGAATCCGTTTGAACGTCGCTGTTGATCAGGATAACTATTCTTTTTTAAAATTGACAATTAAGGTTAGAAATAAAATTGTTGCTGACGGTTTGAACGACGAAACTTTTGATGTTACCAATAAAGGAATTCACTTAAAAGCACAGGAGTTCAATAATTTACTTGAAGATCCGAATACAATCGTTGTAGACTTCAGAAATCACTATGAAAGTGAAGTAGGACACTTTGAAGGAGCTATTACTCCGGATGTGGAAAACTTCAGAGAAAGCTTACCGATTATCAATGAACAGTTACAGGATTTTAAAGAAGATAAAAACCTTTTGATGTACTGTACCGGAGGTATCCGTTGCGAAAAAGCAAGTGCTTACTTCAAACATCAAGGCTTTAAAAATGTCTACCAATTGGAAGGAGGAATCATTGAGTATACCCGCCAGATTAAAGAAGAAGGAATAGAGAGTAAATTTATAGGTAAAAACTTTGTATTTGACCACCGTTTAGGGGAAAGAATTACAGATGATATTATTTCACAGTGCCACCAGTGTGGAAAACCTTGTGATAACCATACCAACTGTGCTAATGATGCATGCCACCTTCTGTTTATCCAGTGTGATGAGTGTAAAGCAATAATGGAGAACTGCTGTTCTACAGAATGTCTGGATACTATACATCTGTCTTGGGACGAACAGGTGAAGCTAAGAAAAGGATTACAGGTTGGAAATAAAGTATTCAGAAAAGGGAAGTCTGATGCCTTGAAATTTAAAAATTCAGGTGATTTATCTGATAAACCTTTAGCAAAAGCAGAAACAAAGAATATACGCCAAAAAATTGCGGTTAAAAAAGAACTGATTGGAAAGGCAGAGCATTATTTCTCAAAATCAAAAATTGCACAGTTCTTAATTGAACATAAAGATTTGTCAGTTGGAGATAAAGTATTAATTTCAGGTCCAACAACTGGAGAACAGGAAATTACTATTACTGAAATTTATGCAAATGGAGGTCCTTGTGAAATAGCAAAAATTGGAGATCAGATCACTTTCGAACTTCCATTCAGAGTTCGTTTATCTGATAAACTGTACAGAATTGTGCAAAACGCATAGTCAGGAATAAACGATAAAGCTGTGAAAGCTTGTCCGGTAAAAATTATTTCAGTTCTAAAAACTTAATAATTATGCTAAAAGCTGAGCTTAGAAAAAAATATACCCAAAAAAGAAAAGCCTTGTCTTCTGATGAGGCTTTCTTGTTATCTGAAAAGATTTTTGAAAATTTTATTGATCACTTCAATCCTCAGGAAGGGGAAAAAGTACATGTTTTCATCCCAATTCCTGCAAGAAAAGAAATTGATACCCAAATCTTCATTCAGTATTTTTTGGCGAAGAATATACGTGTTTATGTTCCTAAAATTGTGGGTGATAGGCTTATTAGTATTGAAATCTTTGAAAATACTGTTTTTGAAACCAACAGCTGGGGTATTTCGGAGCCTGTTTCCAATGAAGATTCAGGTGAAAATAATTTTCAATATGTGATTACACCATTGCTGTACTGTGACAAAAATGGAAATAGAGTAGGATATGGGAAAGGTTTTTATGATGGATTATTCCAGCATATATCAGCATATACCAAAAAAATCGGAGTCAATTACTTTGACCCCGATGAATATGTGGATGATGTCTGGGAAAATGATCTTCCTGTAGACTATTTAATTACTCCTACTGAAGTACTGTCTTTCTTAATCGGTGGGGAATAGAAATCTAAAAAGTAGAATTTAAACTCTTTTTTGAGCTTGGAAGTAGACAGCAGTATATATTGTGCATTTTTTTCAAAGCTTCCCAGAGATCTGTTTTTATTATCAAAATATTCCACATTAAACTTGGCATAGTCCAGTGTGTCTTTTTTATAGAATTCTTTATAAACATTCAGGTTGCTCACCTTTGCTGTTTTTACTTTCATGCTATCCAGTTCTTTCAGTAATCTTTTAAATGTCAAAGAATCCGGTTTATGGAAATAACTTTCCATTTGTGAATAAATAACGGTATCTATTTCTGTATTTCTGTTTCCGGACAGATAAAGAGTAGAAAGGTCAAAAAGTTCCTGAACTTTCTGTTTGGTAATAGAATTGATCGCCTGCATGCTGTCCATCTGTACTGCAGGATAACTCTTTTCATTGTTGCTGTTTCGTAGCTTATCGAGGTCGCTTACCTCTGAGGTTTTATTATTACAAGCAATAAATAATGTCAGAAGTACGGTGAAAATTAAAAAATTACTTATTCTTTTCATTTGTGGTAGCAATTTTAAATTTGATGGATACAATTTTACCTTTGTTATCCTTTTTCATTTCTATTACATTCAGATTTTTCAGTGAAGTTGTAGGAGTAGTGACCAGAGTGATGTATTTCTGTTTATCCAGTCTTTCTATTCCATAGGTGTCATTGTCATATACCTGATAAATTACAGCATTGCTGCTGATCAGGTTTTCCAGCTGATTTCTTTTCTGCTTGATAAGGGCAACCTGTTCATCCGGATTTCCTCCTTTGATGTCTTTTATCGAGAAATAGTACACGGCCATCTTGTAATCGTCCGGCTTTAGTTCTATTTTTTCCTCTTCAGGTGCATTCTCAAGGTTTCTGTTGACTTCCAGAGGCTCGTAGAAAGGAGCGCTGATACGCATTTTTAAATTTTTATCCTTAGTAGAATAATAAAAACACTCACCAGGTTTTATTTTATACATCAATGGAGATTCGTTTTCCTTCACCACCATTATTTCTAAAGTGTTGATTACAGAAACTCCTCTATCTTTATCGATAAAACAATATTTATAAGTTTTCGAAAAAAGAACATCTTTAAATCCCAAAAGACCGGTGATCGTAATTAAAACGGAAGTAACGAATGCCCAGGCGTTCTTTTTGAAGAAATTTTTCTTAGGTGGAACGGATGAAATTTCAATTTTCTGAGCGGTATTGTTATTTTGGTTAACTTGCTGGTTATCAGTATTTGATTTTTGTAAATCAATGTTTTCTTGGGTGGTGTTTTCGGTTTTTCTAGGCTGAAATTCAGTTTTTGGAATATCAGGAGCTGTAGAAACTGTTTTTTCAAGTTCACTAAGATCTTCTTCTTCAGAATTTTCATTTTCCTGTAGCAATTCACCCGCAAAAAGATGCAGCTTTTTGAACTCATACCAAGAGTCGTAACCTGCATAAATACTCAATAAATTGAGCATGTCTATCCTTGGTAATTTAGTAACCGGTGAACTTTTGAAATAGGTGTAAAATGACTTTTCACTGATGTTCCCTTTCGCTTTTTTACGCAGGTCTTCCTGAAAATATATAATATCAATACCCTTCCACTTGGATATATCATCCTGCGAAGGGGTATGTTCTTTTAAGTATTGACCCTGAACATCCTTTTTTAGCTGCTCAAAGTGTAATAGATCTAAATCTGTCAATTTTTCAAAAAATAATTAAATTGTTGATTATCAGCTATGTTTTTTTGTAAAACTATTTTACAAAGGTATTACAATTATTTTTCATAAACAAATTTTCTAACTGCTATACCTTTGTCTTGTTCAAATAACAGAACAGAAGAAAATTTTATAAAACAATATTAACAAAATTAAATTTAATTTATTATGAAAAAGTCATTATTCGTAGCTGCTATCGCTGCAATCTCTCTAGTTGCTTGTAAAAAAACTGAAGCTACTTCTACTGAAGGAACAACTGATTCTGCTGCTGCTACTGTAGCTGATTCTGCTGCTGTAGTTTCTGACTCTGCTGCTAAAGTTGTTGATTCTGCTGCAACTACTGCTGTAGAAGCTACTAAAGATGCTGCTGCTGCTACAACTGCTGCTGGTGCTGAAGTTGCTAAAGATGCTGCTAAAGGAGCTGGAGAAGCTGCTAAAGGAGCTGCTGATGCTGCTAAAGGTGCTGCTGACGCTGCTAAAGATGCTGCAAAAGACGCTGCTAAGAAATAATTCTAGCATACGCTTAACAATAAAAGAACCGTTTCACTCAGTGAGACGGTTTTTTTATGCTTAGTCTTTGCCGAGCCCAAGGCGAAGCAACCTCATTGAAAATAAAGCCCAGCTTTATCAGACTGTATTTATCCTTTCTTTTGTTTTAAAGATTCATAGCAGGTAATAGCTACTGCATTACTCAGATTTAAAGAATCAATACTTCCGGCCATAGGAATCAGCGTGTTTTTTCCTTTTCCAATCCAGAAATCACTCAATCCGGAATGTTCAGTACCGAATAATACGGCAGAACGTTGTCTGAAATCTCTCTTATAAAGGTCTTCAGCACTTTCATCCATAAGGGTAGTATAAATATTGAAGCTGTTTTTTTGCAGAAATTCCAATGTTTCTTCATTTTCAGCCTGATATACTTCCATTCCAAAAAGACAGCCCACACTGGATCTGATCACATTAGGATTGTAGAAATCAGTTTTCCCGTCAGCAACAATCAGTGCATCTACTCCAAACGCTTCACAACTTCTTAAAATAGCGCCAAGGTTTCCCGGTTTTTCTACTCCTTCAACAATAATTACCGTAGAATTTTCTTTAGGAACAAATGATGAAAGAGGAGTTTCCTTTGCGTGGTAGATCCCGATAATTCCTTCTGAACTTCCTCTGTAAGCTATTTTTTCATATAATTTTTCAATTACATGATGGATTTTTCCCTCTGGAAGGCTTCCTTTAAAGATATTTTCACAGATAAAGAATTCCAGTGGTTCAAAATGATACTGCATAGCTCTTTCATTTTCCTGCTGGCCCTCTACTACAAAAACTTTTGATTTTTTACGAAACCTGTTGTCAGTAAGGAGCTTAGTGACATTTTTTATTTTTTCGTTTTGAAAACTTTCTATCAACATTCCGCAAAATTATGCAAAATTTATGATTGAACTTCTCTGGTTTTGATAAAAAGGTTTTTCCACGTGATCTCAAAGGGGAGTTTATTTTTTCTTTTTGCATAAATAACAATGACCGTTATAGCAACAATGGAAACTAATTTATATAGATTTCCATAAAAATTACCGGAAACATTTTCCGAAACAGTAAAGATTTCCCAGTACAGATTCATCAGGAAATGCAGAAATATAGCTGTCCATAGATTATATTCAGATTCAAAATACACCCAGGCAAAGAATAAAGACCCAAGAAATGTAATCGCGAATATTTCCATAAGCTCTGTTATATTCTGGCTCTGGTATAAATGTACCTGTGCAAACAGTAAAGATCCGAATAAGGCTGATGATAAAAAACCAAGTCTGGTAAACCGGTATATTGTGCCTATAAGAAAAGCCCGGAATATGATTTCTTCAAAAAATGCTGAAGATAATGTATTGATAAACAGGGTTTCAAAATATATTTTATTAACTGCTTTAAAGTGAATCATATATCCAATAAGCATGGGGAGAGTTCCTGTAAAAGCTAATGTAAATCCTTTGAAAATGGGTTTGTTTAAAGAAAGAAGATCCAAAATATTTCTTTTGGGTAACAGAATTTTTAAAGTGATGATCAAAGGAATTAAAGTTATCAGATAAGCGGTTACATGTGCTACGGCTTTGCTGTGGCTTAGGTTTTTTGAAAATGTCTGAATGCTTTTAAAAAAGAAAGCATCAAAGAAATAATAGGCTGTAAATCCCAGAATAAAGATTAAAAAGAAGCGGATATTCTTACTCATGTTAGTTAAATTTTGAGCAAAAATGTGGTTTTAAATCTATGCTTTCAAACTAATGTGATGAATAGCAAAGAATAGTGACGAATGACAAGATTTATGGATTCTGCTGCTGTAGTTGAGGAATAATTGAAGGAATAAAACTTCTTGAAACAGGGATTTCAAAATCAATTTCCGGGAGAATTAATTTATATCCCTGAGCATTTCCTTTAAGATTTTTGACCTTTGTAAGATTGACAATATAAGAACGGTGGCATTTTTTGACAGAACCGTTTTCGATTTGTTGTAGAGCACTGGATAAACTGATTCTGACCAACACTTTTTTTAAAATATTATTCTCTAAAAAGTAAAACGTACAATAGTTTTCCATTGACTGAACGCATAGGAAATTGCTTTCGCTGATGATAAGTTCTGAATTCTGTGCGGATATTTTCAATAGATTTTGCTGTAATTCCGGAATAGAAACCGGAAGGTGTTGAGAAATATTCCGGGCTGTATTTTCGTGAAGATTCTTTAAATAGATATATCGCGATAAAATATATATGATAGAAATTGGAATGCCAACGGCCAGAGAATAAAGGAACATATAAAAATAATTGCCCAAATCAAGTTTTACATGGCTCAGAAATAATGAATTGTAAAAGTAGGATAGAATTGATCCAACGAATAGAATGAAAATTATTTTTAAAAGCTCTGCCCCCATATTCCAGTTGCTGAAACGGGAAGTCATAAGATTGGCAATAAAAAATGCTGTTCCAAAAATAATGCAATAGGGGAAAAGTAGTAAAAACTTGTAGGGATGCAGAAAGTTTTCTGTACCAAAAGGCTGAAAAATAATCAGAAACAGGTATACAGAAACTCCTGCTCCCAAAGAAGAAACGAAAATTTCTTTGAAGGATTCGGATTTTGGGTAAGGATATGATGCAAACGAAAACATATCATTTAGCTTTCTGATGGTTCAATAAGGTTACTATTGTCTATAAGACTTTGAGGCAGATCTTTTTTATTTTTAATTCCTAATGACTTCAGCTTTTGAGTTTGAATCACAAGGTTGTCATTTCCGGTATGAAGCTGTTTGTAAGCATCATTGTATACATTTTTAGCCTGATCTAGGTTTCTGCCTACTTTTTCCAGATTATCCACAAAACCTACAAATTTATCATAAAGTCTGGCTCCGCGTTCTGCAATTTCTACGGAATTTCGGTTTTGATATTCACGTTTCCAAAGATCAGCAATCAGTTTAAGGGAAGTAATCAAGTTACTTGGATTAAGCAAAAGAATTCTTCTTTCATAGGCATAGTTCCAAAGGTTCTGATCTGCCTGCATGGCTGCAATATAAGCGGGTTCACTAGGAATAAACATCATCACGAAATCCAGTGATTTTCCGTAATCATCATATGCTTTCTGGCTTAGCTGTGTGATATGGTTTTTGATAGATCCAAGGTGTTGGCTAAGTTTTATAGCGTAAACATCAGCGTCGGTTTCATCTACCAATTCTGTAAAAGCAGTTAAAGATACTTTAGAATCAATGATGACATTTCTTTCATCCGGATATTTTACAACGGCATCAGGACGCATTTTCTTTCCTGAGAATTCTGAGAATAAAGCTTTATTGTCTTCATCCCGTAATTCATGTTCCAGAAAATATTCTCTTCCTTTTACCAATCCAGATTTTTCAAGGATACTTTCAAGAATCATTTCGCCCCAATTTCCCTGGGTTTTACTTTCCCCTTTCAGTGCACGGGTCAGTTTTTTGGCATCTTCGGAAATCTGCTGGTTCAGTTCTGCCAGTTCTTTCACTTTTTCAGCAAGGGAGAAGCGTTCTTTATTTTCCTTTTCATAGGCTTCGTTGACTTTGTTTTTTAAATCAGCAATTTTTTCCTGAAAAGGCTCAAGGATATTTTTTAAGTTATTTTGATTTAAAGTGGTAAACTTTTCTGTCTTTTCTTCTAAAATTTTATTGGCAAGGTTTTCAAACTGAAGTTTGGAGTCTTCCTGGATCTTAATAATTTCTTCTTTCTGGGTATCAAGCGATTGTTGAAGACCTTCATTTTTTGCAGAAAGTTCAGAATTTTTAGCAAAAAGAGTCTGCTTTTCAAGAATGTGGGTTTCTATCTGAGAATTCTGTCTTTGATTGATTTGCTTTAATTCCTGGAACTGAATGTTTAAAGAAGAATATTCGGCGGAGATTTTAGAAAATTCATTTTTCAGGTCATCCAGAAGATCCTGTTGCTGCATATTGGCTTCTTTCTCTTTGCTGATATTCTGATGAAGTTCCTGAATCTTCAGGTTTGAATTTTCAAGATCAGACTGCGTTTTTATAGATAAGGTGTTCAGCGAGTCATAAGAGCTTCTTGAAACCATTGACGATTTCAGTGCAAAATATAATATAACCGCGCCAAGTACACCACCGGCAATCAACCCAATAATTAAGTATATCATCTCCATCTTCCAAAATTATGAAAAAAGGCCGGAAGCTGTATGGACAATAATAGTTGTTTGTTCTACTATTTTTAAAGAGAAATAAAATGATTAGCTATTGTTTGATAGATGTTCATTACTTCACTCTTCTTTCTTCCCACTTTCTTTCTTAATAAGAATACCTATATTTATAGGAAATTTCAGAGAATTATGAATATTTTGTTGGTAGAAGATGATCAAAGAATCAGCAATTTCCTGATTAAAGGCCTTTCTGAGGCTGGGTACAATCTCACTCTTGCAGATTCCGGGGAAAAAGCGCGTGAACTTCTTCATACCTATGATTTTGATCTTATTTTAATGGACATCATGCTTCCAGGATTGGATGGGATGCAGCTTACACAAATTATTAGATTTAAAGGAAACTATACTCCGATTCTTGTTTTAAGTGCATTGAACAGCCCGGATGATAAGATCAAAATGCTGGATATGGGCGCTGATGATTATTTATCGAAACCTTTTCATTTCGAAGAACTGATTTCAAGAATTAAAGCTTTAACCAGAAGGAATAAACTAAGCTATCAGAAAGAAGATCAATATTTGTCATGTGGAAATATCGTCATTGATACAGATCTTCACAAAGTAACGCAGAACGATAAGGAAATAGAATTTTCGCCTACAGAATACAAGCTTTTTACTTTCCTGATGGAGAATAAAAATAAGGTGCTGAGCAGAACCCAGATTTTACATAAGGTATGGGGAATTGATTTTGATAATACAACGAATGTGGTAGATGTTTATATTTCCTATGTCCGTAACAAGATTGATGAAACAGAACAAAAAATTATTCATACAGTAAAAGGAACAGGATATTTGATCAAAGACTGAAAATGACTCTCAGAAACAGATTTACCCTTATTTCAAGCCTTTCATTTGGCATTGTTTCTATCATTACATCTGCGGTGATATTTTTTGCCTATTATGACAGTACTAAAATTTTTTATTTTGAAAAGCTTAGAAATACAGCTCTTATTTCTGCCATTTATTATCTTGAAAAAGATGAGCTTCCAAAAGATAGACATGCCCAAATAAAAAAAGAATACAATCATCTTATCCAGAATAACAGGGTGGCGGTCTACAATCAGAATAACGAAGTTACTTTTGGCCATAATGTGAACGATAAGAATATAAAGCTTTCCGATTTGCAGGCTGTACGGAATAATAAAGGAGTACAGTTTATGTCTGATAATCAATTCTACTATGGGATTTTTTATCCGGACAATCAGGGAGACTTTGTTGTTTTTGTAAAATCATCAAACGATTCTTTTCAATCACAGATATTGAGACTTGCCATTATTATGCTTTCTGTATTGGTTATTGGTTTGCTGGCAATTTATTTTCTGAGCCGGTATCTTTCAAAAGTGGTTTATAAACCTATTTCCAATGTTGTAGAGCGTATTAATAAAGTAGATTATAATAATATTTCTACGGCAATTACTTCTATGAATACTAATGATGAGATTGAAGATCTTATAAAATCATATAATAAACTATTTGGTAGAATTTCGGAAAATGTTCTCTTACAGCAGAACTTTATCAATTACGTTTCTCACGAATTTAAAACTCCTTTGGCTGCAATCTCCGGAAATCTGGAAGTCTTTGCCCAAAAAGACAGAACTCCGGAAGAGTATAGAGAAGTAGCGAAAGAATCATTGGAAAACGTATACGAGATTGAAAATATTCTCAACAATCTTTTGCTGATGTCCGGAATGACCAAACTTGAAGCCTCTCATCAACAAATGAGAGTGGATGAACTGATCTGGAAAATCTACGAGAAATTAGAACCGAAAGGAAAAGAAAACAATTCATCCATTAAAATACAGCTTCAGGTCGCAAAACCTGCTTTGCTGGAATTTCCGGGAAACGAAACTCTACTATATTTAGCACTGTATAATATCGTTGAAAATGCAATCAAGTATTCCTATGATAAACCGGTAGTGGTTGTATTATCAGAGAAAAATAATCAGTTATATATTGAGGTAAGAGATGAAGGGAGAGGAATTCCGTCAGATGATCTTATGAAAATAGCTGAGACCTTCTACAGAGGTAGAAATGTAGATACCGTAAAAGGCAGTGGAATTGGTTTATCCCTTTCGAAAAGTATCTTCGACCACCATCATATTGCAATGAAAATTGATTCTGTTGTCAATAAAGGTACATCGGTTACTCTTATATTTCCCGCTCACTCATAATCGTGGTATTTGTGAAATTATCCGTGTTTTAGAAAAGTTCTAATCAAACTCTAATGTTGAACTAACCGTATTTTAATTCTGTTTAAAATTCCCTCTAATATTAGACAAATAGCTTTGTAGTCTTAAAATAAGAGACCTTGAAGAAGCTATTTTTTACACTATTTTATATTCATTGTTTCAGTTTCTTTTCAGCACAGATTTCAGATACTCTGAAAATTGGAAGAAAGGAAGCTGAGACTATTTTTCTGGCTAAAAACCTCGACCTTATTGCACAGAAGCTTGAAATTTCACAAGCCGAAGCAAGAGCTGTTCAGGCTAAATACTGGCCTAATCCCAAATTAAGTATCAGCGAAGTGAATCTATGGAGAACCTATGATATTGAAGAACAGCCTGCGCTTATCGGAAACTGGGGAAAAAATACTCAGATTTCTGCTGAGATAGAACAGGTGATTCAGACTGCGGGTAAAAGACGGAAAAATATTGAACTGCAGAAAATAGAAGTGGAAGGAGAGAAGTACGAACTGCAGGAAGTGTTGCGTGAGCTTAAGAAAACACTCAGAAATACCATCACCGAAATTCTTTACAATCAGGAACAGCAGAAAATCTATCAGGGACAGATTGCTTCTATTGAGAAATTAACAAAATCCTATAACAATCAATTAACTCTTGGGAATATCAGTAAAGCTGAATATGTCCGTCTGAAAGCACAGGAAATTGAATTCAAGAAAAAACTGATTTCATTAAAACAGGAAATCGAAGAGCAGCAGGTAGAGCTGAAGGCTTTATTGATGCTGCCTTCTCAAACGTATCTGGTGATTTCAGATTCATTTGTGATGCCTGAAAAGCAACTTTCAGAACTGGAGGTGGCCCAATGGATGGAAAAAGCGAAAGAAAACCGTCCTGACATCATGATTTCAAAAAATAAGGAGAAACACGCCGCCAAAAATCTCGAAATTCAAAATGCTATGAAAACGCCGGATGTTGCTGTTTCTGTTGGATACGACCGTGGCGGAAATATTATGAAAGACTTTATAGGATTGGGTGTTTCTATGGATCTGCCCATTTTCGACCGTAACAAAGGGAATATTCAGGAAGCGAGGCTTGAAATTGAGAAAAGTAAACTTGAGACCCGCAAGAATATGCTGAGATCAGAGAATGAAATTGTCTCTGTTTTTAGAAACTATATCCGTACACAAAAGGTTTCAGAAGAGATCGATGAAAATTATGAATCCATATTGGATGGATTACTGGTAAGCCATGAGAAAAATTTCAGACTGAGAAATATCAGCATGTTGGAGTATATGGATTTTCTGGATACCTACATAGGGAACAAAATGATCATACTGGATACCAAAAAAGAACTTAATCAATACTACGAAAACCTGCAGTATGTTGTAGGACAAGACTTATAAGATATGAACAAAAATATTACCAAATACATTGCTGCGGCTTACCTGTCTGCCTTCATTATTTTTACAGGCTGTGCCGGAAAAGAAGAAAATAAAGAAGCTGAAAAAAGGTACTGCATCAGTAAAGAGCTGAAAAAAGGTATTAAACTCGTTAAAGCAGAAATGCTTCCTATAGAAGAAAGTATTACGCTCACCGGAGAAGTGGAGAGTAACTCGGATAAAACGGTTCCTTTTGTAAGTCTTGTAGACGGAGTAGTGATAGATACTTATTTTTCCCTTGGAGATTATGTAAAAAAAGGACAAACTCTGGCCAGTATAAAAAGTACAGCTGTCAACGAAATGCAGGATGATACCCAAACATTACAGGCTCAGCTTGCAGTAGCGAAAAGAAAGCTGTCTTCTGTAGAGGCCATGTATAAAGATGATATTGCTTCTCAGAAAGATTTACAGGAAGCAAAATCAGAAGTGGCCATCTTACAATCCAATATTTCCAAGACACAGAAAAATATGCAGCTTTATTCCGCAGGAGGAAATACCATTCAGATAAAAGCACCTGCGGATGGATATGTTATTTCAAAGAATGTTTCCAAAGGAATGCCGGTTACAACAGGAGGAGATCAGCTTTTTACGATTTCGAATCTGGATAAAGTGTGGGTAATGGCCAACGTGTATGCAACCAATATGAGACATGTTTATGTAGATCAGCCGGTAGTGGTAAAGACTCTTGCTTATCCGGACGACAGTTTCTCCGGAAAGATTGATAATATCTCTCAGGTTTTCAATGAAAACGAAAGGGTACTCAAGGCTAAAATCATTATGGATAATAATGGAATGAAGCTAAGACCGGGAATGTCTGCGGATGTTGTGTTACCAGTGAATTCACAAAACAAAAGTGCATTGGCTATTCCTGCGAAAGCTTTAATCTTTGATAATAACCAAAGCTATGTTGTGGTTTACAAAAAAGACTGTGAGCTAGAAATAAGACCGGTTGCGGAGATTGCTTCCAATAGCCAGTATATCTATGTAGAAGGCAATTTAAAACCAGGTGAAAATATTATTGCTTCCAACGGACTGCTGATTTATGAAAACCTGAAAAACCAATTAAATAATTCCACGAAGTAATGCGAAAATTTGTACAGAATATTGTATCCTTCTCTTTAAAAAACTCATTGATTGTTCTTTTGGGAACTTTTCTTTTGCTGGCCGGAGGAATCTATTCCTATATGCATACTCCTATTGAAGCATTTCCGGATGTTACCAATACCAGAGTAAGAGTTATTACCCAGTGGCCTGGAAGAAGTGCTGAAGAAATAGAAAAATTTGTCACACTTCCTATTTCCAAAGAAATGAATGCGATTCCGAACAAAACTTCGGTGCGTTCTATTTCCTTATTTGGATTGTCTGTGGTGACGGTTATTTTTGATGATCATGTCAATGATTTTTATGCCCAGCAATATGCTTCCAATAAACTCGGAAATGTAGAGCTTCCCACTGGAGCAGAATACAGCATTGAACCTCCCTCTGGTGCTACAGGTGAAATTTACAGATATATTATCAAAAGCAAACTTCCCATCAAAGAAGTGACAGCCATTCAGGACTGGGTGGTGGAAAGAGAATTACTGGCAGTTCCTGGTGTTGCTGATGTGGTAAGCTTTGGTGGAGAAGAAAAAACATATGAAATAAAAATTAATCCTACGGAATTACACAATTATGACCTTTCCCCCCTGGATGTGTATGAAGCGGTTTCCAAGAGTAATATTAATGTAGGAGGAGATGTAGTGGCAAAAGGAGATCAGGCTTATGTAGTGCGGGGGATTGGTCTTTTAGAGAAAAAAGAAGATATTGAGAATATTCAGATCGAAGTAAAAGGATCTACGCCCATTCTGGTAAAGCATGTGGCTGAAGTGAAAATTTCAGCAAAGCCAAGATTAGGTCAGGTAGGATATAACAAAGAAAATGATGTTGTAGAAGGAATTGTGATCATGCTTAGAGGTGAAAACCCAAGTGAAGTTATTGCAAGACTGAAAGACAGGATAGAAGAACTGAATGGGGGAGAACTTCCCGGTGATGTTCAGATTGTTCCGATCATTGACCGTACAGAATTGGTAAATACGACAGTTCATACCGTTTCCAAAAACCTTATTGAAGGAGTTATTCTGGTTTCTATCATCGTATTTATATTCCTTTACAACTGGAGAACAACCTTTATTGTAGCATCAGTAATTCCTTTGGCTTTCTTATTTGCCATTATTATGTTGAAAATTCAGGGATTGCCTGCCAACCTGATTTCCATGGGAGCTTTGGACTTCGGACTTCTGCTGGAAGGAACGCTCGTCATTGTTGAACATGTCTTTGTTGCTCTCGAACTTAAAGCTAAGAAGATAGGACTGAAGAGATTCAATAAAATTTCAAAACTTGGTATTATTAAGAAAAGTGCAGGAAGTGTAGCAAGTTATATTTTCTTCGCCCTATTGATTCTTATTGTTGCTCTGATGCCGATCTTCTCTTTCCAGAAAGTGGAAGGAAAAATGTTCTCTCCATTAGCATTTACATTGGGATATGCATTATTGGGATCTTTGATTTTAAGCTTGACTTATGTTCCGGCAATGTGTAAGCTTTTGTTAACGAAAAATATTGAAGAGAAAGAAAACTTTATCTCAAGATTCTTCAGAGTGAATATCTATAGAATTTACGAATTCAGCGACCGTTATAAAAAAGGATTCATCATTGGATTTGTTGCTTTACTTGCTGTCTGTGGATGGAGATTCTCCAATTATGGATCTGAATTTTTACCCAAGCTGAATGAAGGCGCAATCTATGTAAGAGCAACGCTTCCAAACAGTGTCAATCTGGATGAATCGGTACGGCTAACGAAAGAGATGAAAGGAATTCTTATGAAATATGATGAAGTGAAATTTGTCATGACCCAAACAGGCCGCCCGAACGATGGTACTGATCCCACAGGTTTCTTTAATATCGAATTTAATATTCAGCTAAAACCGGAGAATGAATGGAAGAAAAAAATATCCAAAGAAGAACTTCTTGAAGAAATGAGAGTTTCCCTTGAAAAATATCCGGGAATCAATTTCGGATTCAGCCAGCCTATTCAGGATAATGTGGAAGAATATGTGGCAGGAGTAAAAGCTCCGCTGGTAATTAAGATTTTCGGGAATGATCTTTTTGAACTTGAAAATTATGCCAATAAAGTTGCTAACTCCATCAGGACAGTTCCGGGAATATCTGATGTCAATGTTTTTAAAAATATTGGATTACCGGAATTGAGAATACAGCTTCATGATTCCAAAATGGCAAAATATGGAGTTTCCACAGCAGATGCGCAGGCCGTGATTGAAATGACAATCGGAGGACAGGCCGCTACCAAGTTTTATGAAGAAGAAAGAATGTTTGACGTAATGCTTAGGTTTGAAAAAGATTACAGGGATACGCCGGAAAAAATGGGAAATATTCTCATCCCGACTCAGGATAATAAGAAAGTACCGTTGAAAGAAATTGCAACAATTGATTATCATACCGGACCGTCATTTATTTACCGTGAAGGAAACAGCAGATATATCGGAGTTGGATTCAATATTGAAGGTCGTGACCTTGGAAGTACCATTAAAGAAGCCAAAGCTAAAGTAGATAAAGAAGTAAAACTTCCGAAAAATCATAAAATGACCTGGGCAGGAGAATTTGAAAGCAAAGAAAGAGCAGCAAAACAGCTGGCAATGGTAGTACCGATTTCTTTAGTTCTTATTCTGATGTTATTATATTTCAATTTTGGGAACGTAAAAGATACGCTGATTTCTTCCATTACACTGGCATTTGCATTTATAGGAGGATTTTTATCCCTTTGGTTTACGGGAACCATCTTCGGAATTTCAGCGGGAATTGGTTTTATCATTCTTTTCGGAGTAGCAACCATAGATGGTATCGTTCTGATCGGCGTGATGAAAGAAAATCTGCAAAACAGGTTGTCTCTCAAAGAATCTATCGCAGAAGGAGTGAAAAGCAGAATCCGTCCGGTAGTAATGATCGCTCTGATGGGATCTATGGGACTTCTTCCGGCAGCAATGTCAAACGGGATGGGTTCCGAAATTCAGAAACCTTTAGCCATTATGATTGTTGGAGGACTGATTGTCTGTATGCTGCTGTCATTTACAATACTGCCAATTATTTTCCATTATGCCTATCGTAAAAAGCATAAGGAAGCAATATAGTTTCTTTTATTTTGTTCATTATGAGGCCGGGATCCGTGAGGAAGATCCCGGCCTTTTTTAGTTAAGAATTCTTTGTAGATTCTAAGATCTCAATATTTTTTACCACATCACTGCTTTCACATTTTTTAAATTCTTTTAAAAGGGAAGGAGTGAGGATCTTCGGGTTCAGGATTTGTGTAGCGACTTTAGCCGCCGCATAATCTACAATGCCGATCACAGATACTCTTAAGAAATTCGGAGTGTTGGATGCAATGACTGCCGTTGCCCAGGAAGTATCTCTTGCTTTGGAAATGGCAAAATCAAGTACAGCATTATCTTTCCCATTGGATAGTTTATCAATAAGATCTACAGGATAACAGATTTTGTTTAAAGAGTCCTGAACATTCTGATTAATGGAAGCAATGACATTATTAATATTTTCAAAATCTTTTTTCAAAGGATTTATCTTCCGGTAAGGCATTATGGAAGCTGCAGAAATACCAAGATCCAGATTGATGTGTGCATTCATTCCCAAAAATATATGCTGTAGAATCAACAGGTTTTTATTCTTGCTGGCTTCAAAGGCAATATACCATGAGTTGGTACATTTTTCTCCTTTGCTGTAGCTTTCCCATGCCTGAAGATATCTCTGTGCAAAAGCAAGGTCCAGTAATGTCATTCTGGGGTTGTCTTCAAATTTTTTCTGTTGAATACCTTTCAGAACCTGTGCGGTCATGATTCGATAGGTACAGGCGAAATATCCTGCAGGGCTATTATTTTCCTTGCACCAGATAATGATTTCATCCAGCTTTTTAAGAACTTCCTCAATAGTTTTCATGATGTTTTTTTGTTTAAAGATATCGAGAAATACATTATTACAGTATAATTGACCTATTGTTTTATTTAATTCCCTTATTTATGATTTATATCATTCTGGCTTTGGATGCAAAGAATTAAGTTTGCAGACTTAAAATAAAAATATGAAAAAACTAAGTTTCTTTTTTGCCAGTATTATATTACTGTTTGCAGCTTCTTGCTCTACTGATGAGCTTGAAAATCCTAACCTAAATGAAAACTCAAAAAAAAATTCAGGGAGAAATTTCGCTAAAAGCGCTGGTGATGGTATCTATGATGTCTTAGGGTATGGTTATAATGCCACTGGGGAATATGCTAATTCTAACTCGTCAGGATATCAGGTGATTGATATTGAGAGATTTAAAAATGAACAGGCGGGTAGATTGATCACTGATAATGTATTTTCTCAGGAATATCTTGAAGAATATGGGGAAAACGCAGAAGCTTATTCAAAAATGGTCTCTACAAAAGTGGGAGCTTCAGCTGGGTTCTCTTTATTTAAAAAACTTATTTCGGTTACTTTTAGTTCTGCGGTTAGCAACACTACTACTAATAAATTTGATGCTAAATATATTTATGGTAGTTATAATCTTTTAATTAAACAAAGAAGATTTAGATTTAATGCTACCCCTGTCTTATTATCTGATTATTTGACACCGGAGTTTTCTAGCGATTTACAGTCCAATAGCCCTGCGCAAATTGTAAACGATTATGGAACCCACGTTGCAATTGATATTTATACAGGGGCTAAGTTAGATGTTATGTTTCAATCTGAAACCACTAATCAAAGCCGTGAAAAAGCAGCCAGAGTTGGAGTTAAAGTTGGAGTAAAGAGTATTTTTGATGCCAATGTTGATAATGACATAGATACTTCAGAATCAAGTAAAAACTTTTCTAGAAAATTATCCTTTAAAACCAGAGGGGGAGATCCATCGAAGAGTTTGGTGGGAGAGCTAAACCTTGACCAGGCAAATCCTAAAATTAATATTTCCAGCTGGCAGAACAGTTCCACACCAACTAATGCTGTGTTGGTAGAATTTGGGAGTAATGGTTTGATACCTCTTTATGAATTGGTTAAAGATCCTGTGAAGAAAGCTCAATTAAAATCTTATATAGATCAATATTTAATTGATAATCAGGTGAGGCTGGATTATACAAATACTGCAAATCTTGTGAATGGTAATTTTGTTAGAAATCCTGCTACCAACCAGATATTTTTTATGTTTGAAAATAAACTGAGATATATCCAGAGCCCTATGACACTTTATGGATTATTTAATATTACGAGTGGTGAAATCGCTACTGTGAGTCCAAGTAATTTGTCAACAGTAGAACGTGGGGCTGATTTAACACCTGATAATGATCTTAAACAGGATAATTTTACCAATAAGATATATATGAGAGAAGGTAATATCTTAAGATATATTCCAAATATTGGTATTTATAATAAATATAGATTTAATAATAATGCGGTTAAAAAAATAAATGGTACAAATGGCTATATAATCGGTAGCGATATTTTTTAATTAAAATTATAATTGTAAAAAAGAGACTGTCTTTGTGACAGTCTCTTTTTATTTATTGTTCAGATTATGGAGTGATTATAATCGGATCCGGAAAAGGTTCAAGAACCAGTGGTTTGCACATTGCTGCCGGTTGACAGGTTCCTCCCATGCATATAAAATTCGTCATTGTGGTGGTGCCGTCAGGACATCTGATCATGCCTTCACCGTGGCATCCTCCGGGACATTCTGCCGGATAAAGAGTTCCTCCAAATACATCTTTCAAATCTGTTCTTAAAAGTTTTGTTAAGTTCTTTTTCATGGTTTAATTTTTTTTGTTTAGTAAATTAATTTATTCTTAACACTCTTATAATTAAATAAGTAGGGTTAAAAATATTAAACTAAAATAGTAAATTAATTTATGATAAATGTTAAAATGAAGGTTAGATTTTTCTAAAATGGCAAATAAGTTTAAAATAGAAGAATGTCAATTAGATTTGAAATCTAGCTATGAATAGTATTGTGATGTTATTTCTGTTTATTTGTACTTTGTTTTTGCCTCCAGTTTAGGTAAGTCTTTTTTATATTGTTCAGGATCCCATTTCATTTGCCAATTCTTTATATACTCAGCCAATGGAGGAAGTCCAACATCTGCGCGTCTTTTATCTACATTTTCAGGATCTTCTAGTGGGGATACATAATATACTTGTGTTTCAGGATCACGTCCGATCTGGCTGCCATAAATTTGTCTTTTACCTTGTCTCAGGGCCACCCTGTCTTCGAGAAGGGCCAAACTGCTGCTTTGTGCTTTACCATTTTTTACAGCATCTCTCATCATGGGTAAATACTTTTCCTGTGTTGCCTGATCTGCATGTTGGATAACAAGAAATAATGTAACGCTTCCCTGTCCGCCCACAACATCAGGACCCACCCAGCCATATTTATCAAGAATGGCTTTTACCTCAATAAGATTTAGTGAATCTTTTTTATTGATAAGCTGCCAGTGCTCGTCCATTTCTTTTGAGTTTCCACCGTATTTTTTTTCAATACCATCGATTTGTTTTCTGTACTTTTGGTCTTCATTATAAATGTCACCAAGCTTTGCGACCAAGGGTTTATTCAAATTTGCTTCTGCTTTCTCCTGATTCTGTTTGATTTTTTCGATGAGAGGCTTCCATCGTTTATCACTATGTAAAGAGCTAAGGTCTGTATCCGTTGTTATATGGTTATAATTACTGAATTTTACTGCAATCCTTTCAAGTTGGGAAAATGCACTGTCTGGCCCTGATGCCATTGCCCAAGAGCATGCTGCATTGTACCTGTCATTTAGAGATGCTTTCCAGCCGTTAGATTTAAATGCTTCAGAATAGTTGCTGGCAGAGTTTTTGAAATCCTTGGCATGGTAAAGTGATTCAGCCGTTTTTACTTTATCGGTGTATTCTTTGGGAACAGTTTGCCCGAAGAGTAGTTTTGTTGATGCTAAAAACAGCAAAACGAATAGTCTTATTTTCATGGGTATTATTTTTTTTGAGTTTGGTGATATCTGGTTCTGTTGGAAGAAGTATTGAAATAGTTATTTTTTTCCACTCATCTTTAATGATTTTTACATCCTCACTTTCTTCTTTGCTAAAGCCTTTCTTTTTTTCTTAGTGTGCGATGTTTTTCTTTTGAATAATCAGTCTTTTTACAAAAATGTGAATTTAAATTTAATTCTTCAAGATTTTCAATGTGCTTTTTAAGATAATATCACGGGTTTTCTTTTGAAACTTCATCATGATGTTTAAGATACAATGGTAGAGCAGCAGATCCATACCAAGGAAAGATTTCATAACTGAAAACTCCAGCCTGAACTGCAGGGTCTGTTTTTACCCATTCCTCAGCTTCTTCCTTTGACTTGGTGTTGAAGATAAACATACCACGGTAGTTTTCTTTATTCTTTTCAAGGAAAGGACCGGCAACTACAATTTTGCCCTCATCTGCCAGTTTCCCGATATTGGCCATATGACCTTTCATGAGTTCGCTCATTTTGGCTTTGTCTTCAATTTTAGTATCGCCAGTTGTCAGCATGACAATCGTATAAGGTTTCATCCCGTATTTATCAGCTCCCAGTGATGTGGCCAATTCCTGATTGTACTTAAGTTTTTCTGCTTTCTTTTCCTGTGCAAAAGATAATGCTGATATGAGGAGGCATGCAGTTAGTAATGTTCTTGATTTCATCTTGTTTTATTTTGATAAATATAATAAAAACCTTAAAGATTTCTGAGAGCTGAATTTCAAAAATGATATGATACAAAAAAACCTCGATGGTTACGAGGTTATATCTAATAGTTCTGATGAAGTTATATTAATCTTTTATTCTTAAAAACTCTTTAGCCAATTCAATCATCTTAGGATCGCCTGTGTATTTACCATGTTCATCAGAAAGCTTTACTGTTGGAATCCATTCTTTGTTAGGAGCCTGTACACCGATGAGCTTCATCACGATGTTCATTGGTTTCAATCCAACATCATTCGTAAGGTTGGTCCCAATTCCGAATGAGATACCAATTTTCCCTCTGCAGTAATTGGTGATTTCCTCTACTTTTTCAAGATTTAATGCATCTGAAAAAATAATGTATTTAAACATAGGATTAATGCCATTTCTTTGATAATGGGCAATGGTTTTATCTGCAAATTCTAATGCATCCCCGCTGTCGTGGCGTACACCGTCAAAAAGTTTTGCGAATTTTTTGTCAAACTGCTGGAAGAAAACATCTGTGGTATATGTATCAGACAAGGCAACTCCAAGATCACCTCTGTAAACATCTACCCAATGTTCCAAAGCCATTTCATTGGCCATTTTGAATCCATATTCAGCAGCATGGAACATAAACCATTCATGGGCATGCGTTCCGATGGGTTTTACACCATACTTCATAGCAAAATGAACGTTTGAACTTCCGATGAAAGTTGATTCTCTTTTTTGAGTTAATGCTTCCATCACCAGGTTCTGTACCTTATAAGAATGTCTTCTTCTTGTTCCAAATTCTGCAAAGGTTACTCCAAGTCTGCCTAATGAGTCTGCTTTTTCTATCGTTTTGCTCATCACCACTTCATTGGAATCTCTTTCCATATGGTTCATTTCATAATGCAGCTCACTGATCAAGGCCAGTAAAGGAACTTCCCAGAGAATTGTTCTGTACCAAAGCCCTTCTACAACAACGGAAAGGTCTCCTCCTTCCTGATGTATTTTCACTTCAGAAGGATCATAATGGTATCCTTCCAGGAAATCCAGATAAGGAAGATCAATATAAGGACATGTTCTTGCCATGAACTTTTTCTCGTCTTTCGTAAGTTTCAGTTCAGCCATTTTATTAACGGCTTCCCTTAACGCAACATCAAATCCTTCCGGAAAGTGGTGTTTTCCCCTGTTGATAAATTCATATTTTACAATAGAACTTGGGAATAGTTTTACCACTGCATTCTGCATGGTTATTTTATAAAAATCATTATCTAGGATAGAGTTCAGTCTTACGTCGTTCATAATATGTGTAATTTTAACGCAAATATAAAAATAAAAAATAAAATCGCCTAAATGTAAGGCGATTTTTTTGAAATATTTCAATACATTTTATGGAGTTATTTTCCAAGATAAGAATTGTACATCCAAACTTCTTTCTCCTGTTCAGTAATATAATCGCTCATTTGCGAATTGGTACCTTCATCTCCTGCTTCATCCGTAATATCTAAAAGTTCTCTCTGCAGATCAATGACTACTTTGAAAGAACTTAGAATCTGCTCAACACTTTTGATGCCATCAGTTACTTCTTTGCTTTCTTTAATGGTTGATACCTTTAGATAATCTGAGTAATTGTGTGCAGGAGTAGCTCCCAATGTCAGGATTCTTTCTGCAATTTCATCAATCTTTAAAACAAGACTGTTGTACAGTTCCTCAAATTTTGGATGAAGGGTAAAAAACTGTTCTCCTTTGATGTTCCAGTGAGAACCTCTTGTATTCTGATAAAATACAGAATAATTGGCTAACAGTACATTTAATTTTTCTGAGATTTTTTTACAATCGGCTTCTTTAAGGCCAATGATACTAGCATTTTTCATATGTATATATTTATTTTTTTAAGATTAGATACAATCACCGGTTTCAGTTGAGTATACTGTAAGCTCCATTAAGGTGATAGATGTGTTTATCATTTTGTATACTCCAAATTTACGAAATATCATGCCGAACTCCCTTGAATATTAATAGATGATAACTATACGAAAGTTTTTTAAAATAGTTTGGATACATCAGATGAGGTGTTCCGGGTTTTGTTTTAAATGAAGAATTGTGATGGTTATCTTTATAACATAAATTTCATAATTATTTAATACTCATTTTTTCAGCTGAGAAATTTATATTTTCTGTTCCTTTTCCTTATGTATATTATGGTTCTCTGATTGTCATGGAGAAACATGTTCAATTTCTGATGTAAGTATTTGATTTTAATTTTTATATAAGTGTTTGCAGATTAAAAAAATATTACTATTTTTGCACCCTAAAATAAAAAGCAATTAAATGCCTACTATTCAACAATTAGTAAGAAAAGGAAGAGCCACGCTTGCCAAGAAGAGCAAATCGGCTGCCCTTGATTCTTGTCCACAAAGACGTGGTGTATGTACGAGAGTATATACAACTACACCTAAGAAACCTAACTCTGCACTTAGAAAAGTAGCAAGGGTAAGACTTTCTAACGGTAAAGAAGTGAATGCCTATATCCCGGGCGAAGGACATAATCTACAGGAGCACTCGATAGTATTGGTTAGAGGCGGAAGGGTGAAAGACCTACCGGGAGTACGTTACCACATCGTAAGAGGTGCATTAGACACAGCTGGTGTAAATGGAAGAACTCAGAGAAGATCTAAGTACGGAGCTAAGAGACCTAAACCAGGACAAGCAGCTGCTGCTCCTGCAAAAGGAAAGAAAAAATAATCATTAAATAAGGTACAAAAGCAATGAGAAAGACAAAAGCGAAAAAAAGACCGTTGTTACCAGATCCGAAATTTAATGATCAATTGGTAACGAGATTCGTAAACAACTTAATGCTTGACGGTAAGAAGTCAATCGCATTCAAAATTTTCTATGATGCATTAGAGATCGTAGAAACTAAAAAAGGAGATAACGAAAAAACTGCACTTGAAATCTGGAAAGATGCACTTACAAATGTAATGCCTCACGTAGAAGTACGTTCTAGAAGAGTAGGTGGAGCTAACTTCCAAATCCCTATGCCAATCAGAGCTGATAGAAAAATTTCTATGGCAATGAAATGGTTAATCAAATATTCTAAAGCTAGAAATGATAAGTCTATGGCTTTGAAATTAGCTAATGAAGTTGTAGCAGCTTCTAGAGAAGAAGGTGCAGCTTTCAAAAAGAAATCTGATACTCACAAAATGGCGGAAGCTAACAAGGCTTTCTCACACTTCAAATTCTAATCTGAAATGGGAAGAGATCTTAAATTTACAAGAAATATTGGTATTGCCGCTCACATTGATGCTGGTAAGACAACCACTACAGAAAGAATTCTATTCTATACAGGGGTTAACCACAAAATTGGTGAAGTTCACGATGGTGCTTCTACAATGGACTGGATGGAGCAGGAAGCAGAAAGAGGTATTACTATTACTTCTGCAGCTACCACTTGTTCTTGGAACTTTCCAACGGATCAAGGAAAAGCTTTACCTGAAACTAAGCCTTACCACTTCAACATCATTGATACACCGGGACACGTTGACTTCACTGTAGAAGTAAACAGATCTTTAAGAGTATTGGATGGATTGGTATTCTTATTCTCTGCAGTAGACGGAGTAGAGCCTCAGTCTGAAACAAACTGGAGACTTGCTGACAACTACAAAGTTGCGAGAATGGGATTCGTAAACAAAATGGACAGACAAGGTGCTGACTTCCTTAACGTGGTAAACCAGGTTAAAGATATGTTAGGATCTAACGCCGTTCCAATCGTTTTACCAATCGGTGCTGAAGAAGATTTCAAAGGTGTTGTTGACTTAATTAAAAACAGAGCTATCATCTGGGATGAAGCAGGACAAGGAGCTACTTTCGAAGTAGTGCCAATCCCTGAAGACATGAAAGCTGAAGTTCTAGAATATAGAGAGAAATTAGTAGAAGCTGTTGCTGACTACGATGAGACTTTGATGGAGAAATTCTTCGAAGATCCAGATTCAATCTCTGAAGACGAAATCAACGAAGCTCTTAGAAAAGCTACTATCGATTTATCTATTATCCCAATGACTTGTGGTTCTTCATTCAAGAATAAAGGAGTACAGTTTATGTTGGATGCGGTATGTAAATACCTTCCTTCTCCATTGGATAAAGATGATATTAAAGGTACTGATCCAAGAACTGACGCTGAAATCACAAGAAAACCATCTGTAGATGAGCCTTTCTCTGCATTAGCATTTAAGATTGCTACTGACCCGTTTGTGGGAAGACTAGCATTCTTCAGAGCATACTCTGGAAGACTGGATGCAGGTTCTTATATCTTGAACACTCGTTCAGGTGATAAAGAAAGAATCTCTAGAATCTATCAGATGCACGCTAACAAGCAAAACCCAGTAGAATATATTGAAGCTGGTGATATTGGTGCAGCGGTAGGATTCAAATCTATCAAAACTGGTGATACTATGTGTGACGAGAAAAACCCAATCGTTCTTGAATCGATGGTTTTCCCTGATCCGGTAATTGGTATCGCTGTTGAGCCTAAAACTAAAGCTGACCAGGATAAAATGGGTAACGCTTTAGCTAAATTGGCTGAAGAAGATCCTACGTTTACGGTTAGAACTGACGAAGCTTCTGGACAAACGATTATCTCTGGTATGGGTGAGCTTCACTTAGATATCATTGTTGACCGTATGAAGAGAGAATTCAAAGTTGAAGTTAACCAAGGACAGCCTCAGGTAGAATACAAAGAAAACTTAACAAAAGTTGCTCAACACAGAGAAGTTTACAAAAAACAATCTGGTGGTAAAGGTAAATTTGCTGATATTGTATTTGAATTAGGACCTGCTGAAGAAGGTAAAATTGGTTTAGAATTCATCAATGAGATCAAAGGTGGTAACGTTCCTAGAGAATTTGTTCCTGCAATTGAAAAAGGCTTTAAAGCTGCAATGAAGAACGGTCCTTTGGCTGGTTTCGAAGTTGAAGGTATTAAAGTTGTTCTTAAAGACGGATCTTTCCACGCGGTGGATTCTGATGCTCTTTCATTTGAAATGGCTGCTAAATTAGGATTTAAAGAAGCGGGACGTGCTGCTAAGCCAGTAATTATGGAGCCTATTATGAAACTGGAAGTTGTAACTCCGGAAGAATATATGGGTAACATCATTGGTGACCTTAACAAAAGAAGAGGTACAATCAGTGGTCAGGAAGAGAAAAACGGTGCTGTTGTAATCAAGGGTTCTGTTCCACTTTCTGAAATGTTTGGATATGTTACTACTCTAAGAACACTTTCATCAGGAAGAGCTACTTCTTCTATGGAATTAGAGAAGTACCAAGCTACTCCACAAAACGTTGCTGAAGAAATCATAGCTAAAGCAAAAGGTTAATTTTTAAATTAAAGAAATGTCACAAAGAATCAGAATAAAACTAAAATCTTACGATTACAACTTGGTAGACAAGTCTGCTGAGAAAATCGTAAAAACGGTAAAGGCTACTGGTGCTGTTGTAAACGGTCCAATTCCATTGCCAACGAATAAGAGAATCTTCACAGTGTTGAGATCTCCGCACGTAAACAAAAAAGCAAGAGAGCAGTTCCAATTATCAGCTCACAAGAGACTAATGGATATCTACTCTTCTTCTTCTAAAACTGTTGATGCTCTAATGAAATTAGAACTTCCTTCAGGTGTAGACGTTGAAATTAAAGTGTGATAAATGCATACTTTGCAATGATTATACAAACCGTTCCTTTTTAGGAGCGGTTTTTTTTTGAATTGATCTGAAAAGCATATTGGATACATTATCAAATCTGTTTTTTTTGAATTATACTTTCTATACTCATAAAAAGTGTTAAGGAGATTAACCTTAACGATAGAGTAGTTCTGTTTAGGGATTTTAAAGAGTCCCTTCGAAGGATTAATGATCTGATATTAATAGTTCTTTTTCAGGTGACATATGTCACTCTTGTTTATTTATTTAGAATTAATAAAAATAATAATTTTGCCAAAAATTATCAGATGAATAAAGTAGTATCCTTTTCTCTGCTGCTATTGGGTGGAGTTCTGGCCAATGCGCAGAAAGTAAATGATTCAGTTAAACACAAGAAAATTGAAGAAGTAGAACTGTTTGGTGAAAAAAAGAAACAACCACAAGGGTTGGACGCAATTACCAGATTGCCATTGAAAACCAGAGATCAGATTCAAAGTATTTCTGTGATTTCCCATAAAGCAATTGAAGAATTAGGAGCGCTTACAGTCACTGATGTTGCGAAAAACGTTCCGGGGGTAACCCTATTTTCAAGCTATGGCGGAGGAAACGAAAGTATGTCAATCAGAGGATATCGTGGAGTTCCTGTACTGAAAAACGGAGTTCAGCTGGATTCAGATTTCCGTACCGCAGGGATGATCACTGATATGCAGGGTGTAGAAAGTATTCAGGTTATCAAAGGATCTGCTGCTATTGGTCAGGGAATAGGAAATGGTTTGGGATCTGCAGGAGGTGTGATTAATGTTGTAACAAAAAGACCTCAGTTTATTGATCAGACTAATGTAGGATTCCGTTATGGAAGCTGGGATTTTTACAGACCTACAGTAGACTTCCAAAGAGTATTGGATCCTCAGGGAAAAGTAGCTTTGAGGTTCAATGGAGCGTACCAAAATAATAATTCATTCAGAAGCCATGTACAGGGAGAAAGGATTTATGTAAACCCATCTGTCGCTTTCCGTCCGGATGATAAAACATTAATCAATGTGGAAATGGATTATCTTCATGATAAAAGAACACCGGACAGAGGAACAATAAACCTTGCTCCAGGAACTATTGAAGCATTATATCACATGCCAAAAGGAAAGTTTTTAGGATATACATCTGATTATTCAAAAACTGAAGCCTACAACTTTGCGACTACAATCGTACGTAACATTACGGACAAATTAAAAGTGAGAGCAGCTTTCGTGAATTCCGTAAGTAATACAGATTCTGAAGCTTCATCCGTGTCATTGCCTGCTGGTGAAACCAACTACAATATCAGACAGCGTACTATAGGAAAATCACAGGGAGAAGATATCAACAAAGTATTACAGTTAGACTTCATTGGAGAGCAGATAAAGACCGGATTTATTAAACACACATTCCAGGTTGGTTTTGACTGGAGAGAAACAGAAACCTCTTCTACAACCTTTGAAGCATACAAAAACTCAATTGCACCCGGGAATTTAATTACTGCACGTAATACAAAAATCGGAAATACAACCTATGCGGCTAATCCACTTGATATTGTTGACGTAGTGAACGGAAATATCCCGAACCAACTTCCGGTAAATGTCATTTATAAAAATCTGGGAAGATCAAACGCAGTATTGACACCAAGTATCGGTGCAATGGCTCAGGATGTGATGACGATTGGAAAATATGTAAAAGCTCATTTGGGACTTCGTTACAGCAGGCTCAATGGTTCTGCCAATGAATCTGTAGATACATGGAACCCTAATTTCGGATTGATTGTTTCTCCACTTCCAAATGTTAATGTATTTGGATCGTATACTACAACCACATCTTTAAGATCTTCTAATAATTTCCTTTTAGATGGTGGAAGAGTAGGCCCGTCAATGACTAAACAATGGGAAGCTGGTATTAAATCAGATTGGTTTAATGAGCGTTTAAGATTTAATGTAACGGTATTTGATATTAAAACAGATCATCTTTCTTTCACTATTCTTGACGAAAATTATAACCCTGTTGTGATTGACAAACAAACTATGTATGGTCTTGCAGGAAACCTTAGAAGAAAAGGAGTGGAAGTAGAATTGATCGGACGAATTCTGCCAAACCTTCAGGTAATGTCCGGATGGGCATATCTGGATGCTCAGTATCAGGACAGCCCAGCTTACATGAACGGATCTGCACCAATGAACGCTCCTAAGCATACTGCAAACGGATGGCTGAATTATAAATTCAATAAAGGTACTTTATCAGGACTTGATGTAGGGGCGGGAATTTATTATGTAGGAAAAAGACCGGTTGACGAATGGACTCAGAAAACATTTACAGCAGGTCACCTGAACAGTGTGAAGCCTGGAGACAAACCTTTCGATATGCCGGAATATACTACCGTAGATGCCCAGGCAGGATATACACTGAAAAATGGAATGGGAATAAGAGTATTCTTTAATAACATTTTTGATAGCGTAGGATACAGCTCTTATTTCAGAGGAGGATATATCGATCAGATTCAGCCAAGAAACTTTGCTGTACAGGTAAACTATAAATTCTAATCAACAAAATTATTCATTATGAAAAGTATCAAAACTATATTCTTAGCATTGGCTCTTGGCGCAGCAGCTGTGTCATGTTCCGGAGACAAAAAGAAAGGAATAGATTATAATCAGTTTAAAACAGAAGTGAAACTTACTCCTGAACAGGAAAAGAGCTTTAACGAGATCACTGCAAAATATCAGCAGCTTCAGGAGCAGAATTTTCAGGCAGCAAAAGCTCAGGGTGGTAATATGGACCGCGTAGCTTTAGGAATAAAGAATGAAGAACTGAGAGCGCAGCAGTCTATTGAAATGGCTACCGTTTTAGATGGTCCTCAGATGGAAAAGTTCAATAAGTTTGTAGATGAAAATTCCAGAAAAAGACCAAGATATGACAATGTATTGTTAGAAAGAATCAAAACGGAAGCACAGCTTTCCGAAGAAGAGTTCAAAGTAGTAAATGCTGCGAATGATGCCTTTGAAAAAGCATTCAATGATGCGCACGATGTATATCATGGGAACAACGATCTGGCAAAAGAATACTGGGAGAAATTTGATACCCAGAGAAAAGCTGCTATTCAGAAAGCACTAAGTCCTGAACACTATACTAAATTTGAAGAAATCGTAAAAGAAGTTCAGTTCAAAGGAAGAAAATAAACGACATTGATACCAGTGAGGGCTGGAAGCAGGAAGAAGGAGATGGATATGATATTGGGCTAAAAGTTCTTACTACTTTTAAGAAAACGTATTCAATTTGGTGAATGTAGATTAAAGTTTGGTCAGTAATCTTTTAGACTAAATAACTTCCATCAAAAGCTTCATGCTTCCTTTCCCGAATTTGTATTAACTTTTTTTAATTTATTCATATCAATTTTAATTTAAAACATTAAGACGGTACAACTGTCTTAATGTTTTTGCTGTTAAATAATGAGAGTATTACTTAAAAGCCTTTACAGGAAAAGAAGAAAAAACGAATCGGTTACAAAATACCTGATGTGGATCATTCATCTCTGGCTGGGACTTTTATCAAGCAGTATTGTTTTTATCATGTGTCTTACCGGATGCCTCTATGCATTCAAAAATCAGATTACCGATTTTAGCAACAGAGATAAAGTTTACATAAGTCCGGGTTCAGAAAAAGCGATGAATCTTGATCTGATCCAGGTGGAATTATTAAAACATAGTAAAGAACTTACTTCTCTGATGATTCCCGATGATAAAGGGAAAAGTTACGTGGTCGGTTACCGTGAAAATAATTTGGATAAAAGTACTTACTACAACCAATATACAGGAGAAGTTCTTGGACAGCCCAATGTTGACTCCGGTAGATTCTTTGAAGTTGTTCTGGATCTTCATAGAAATCTGATGATGGGAAATGTAGGAAGACAGATTGTAGGAGCTTCAGTTCTTATGTTCTGTATTCTGCTGATTTCAGGATTTATTCTTTGGCTCCCGAAGAAACTGAAGTTTTTGAAACAGGGACTCACTGTCATGTTCAAAGCAAAATTTCAAAGGGTCAATTATGATCTGCACAATACACTGGGGTTTTATACATTTCTCATGCTTTTCTTTATTGCTGTTACCGGATTGTATGTGACGTATCCGTGGGTAAAGAATACTCTCATCATAAGCCTGGGAGGATCGTCAATAGATAATATTTCAAAAGAAAAAGACAGTGGAGATGATGCTTTCGGGGGACTTCTGGAAGATATGCTTCAGAAACAGGATGAAAAGAAAAACCTGAAAGACGCTACTTCCGCTTCTGTGGATAATATTTTAAAGCTGGCAGACCGTCATCTTCCTTACAATGCTGTTACAAGTATAGAGCTCCCCAATAAAGAAAATCCGCGGTATGTTGTTATCAAAACCAACAGAGAAAACTTCCTTGGAATGATGTTCCCGGACGAAGTAACATTTGATAAAACGGGAGTTTTCAAAACAAAAGAACTGTTTTCTGACAAACCTTTGAACAAACAGTTTACATCTTTAGCAAAACCTTTACATACGGGAGAAATCATGGGATTGCCAAGTATTATTCTCTACTTTATAGTTTCTCTTATCGGTTGTTCGCTGCCGGTGACAGGGTTTATGATCTGGTGGCATAGATTCAGAAAAATGAAATAAAAACAACCCAAAATATTTAGATACCTCATATTCTTAGCCTTTTCATGATTTCGGATTAATTTTTATACATTTAGTATATAAAAACAGAAGCTATGAGTCATAAAGGTCATCATTTTTTTGAACAATTTTCAAACTGGGCTGTAAAATTTACCGGAAGTCCATCTGCTTTTATCGGGGCCTTCCTTATCGTAGTAATATGGGCAGTTACAGGTCCTTTTTTTAACTATTCAGAAACCTGGCAGCTGGTAATCAATACCGGAACTACGATCATTACCTTTCTGATGGTTTTCCTCATTCAGAAAGCCCAGAATAAAGATTCAAAAGCCATACAGATCAAACTGAACGAAATTATAGCCGCTCACGAAAAGGCAAGCAACAGAATTGTAGATATTGAAGATCTTACGGAAGCAGAACTTGACCAGCTTCATCTTTATTACGAGAACCTGGCTCAGTTTGCTAAGGAAGATACTGATATTCATATGTCTCATTCTATTGATGCCGCAAAGAGAAACCAGAACTATAAACACGATTTTTTCAGAGAGAAGCATGAAGAATGGTTACAGAAGCAAGAACAAAAAAAGGAATCTAAATGATTCCTTTTTTTGTCTGATAAATAATAAGCTTGTCTTGAACTCCATCTAAAATATGTAATCTTCATTTTATACAAACTTCTATACATTCTCTTTAGAATCATCGTTTCATAAAATAGCTGAAATAACTACAGCTTCCCATCAGGCTTTTAGCAGCTTCGGTCTCAGAATACTGAGTTTTTAACTGAGCAAAATAGGTTCTGTACTTCTGATTTTTAAGATTGTCCATTTCCTTTTGGCGGGCGTCTTCTTTTTCGGACCACTTCGGATCAGAATAATCAAAATCTTTTGGAGCTTTTGCTTCGTACTGATAATATTTACCCTGTTCGGCACTTGCCATCTGGAATAAGATTCTTGCTTTTTCTTCTTTATTGTTGGAAAGCTTAAGTGCCTTTTGATAATAGTTGATCGACAGATCAAAATTATCAGGTTCAATATAAGAAGTGTCCAGGAAGTTCTTATAATAATACTTGTAAGGATTCTTTCTGTCTGTATTCCAGAAGTCATATTTGCCTCCGTTGCTGTTGTCAATATCCATTACAAACAACTCGCGGTAATATCCTAAAATAGAGGTGTTGTACAATAGATTTCCGATAAGCTGGTTAGCTTTTGCGGCTTTTTCATCCGTTCCGTTTCCTATCTTTTTAAGCTGAATCAATACATCAGCTAATTCAAGTTTGTCCATGTTGGTTTTAATGAAAGGAAAATCAGTATAGCTCTCAGTTTTCATACTTTCTGCATCAGGACTTCCGAAACTTTCCCAAACATTATGCCCGAATACAAGATTTGATATATTTTTAAATCCATCATACTCTGCAGAAGTATATTGTTTTGGAGTGATCGTTTGGCCATTCTTTTCTGTCCATTCGTAATTCTGTCTTGGAATACCGGCAAAGCTTTTTGCTTTTTCATAATAAGACTTCGCCTTTTCAAAATCGGCAAGTCTCATAGCTCTGTCCCCGTAAATGGTATTGAAGAAAGCATCAATATTACCTACGCTATCCATATTTTTAGCAATGATTTGCTGCTCAAACTGAGTTTTATTTGGCTTTCTGTAAAACTCTTCCACACTCTTCACAAGACCAGAGTTAGGATTGTATTGAAGATCCGAAAGCTTATTGTTCATCAGGAATGATTTTCCGTCTTCTCCCTGAAGGAAATAACGGTTTGCCATAACATCCTTTAGGAAATCTGCAGTAGAAGGTACTTCACCATAATAATCGAAATTATCTGTAGTGGCTGTGTCTTTCTCTACCTTTTTCTCCACGAAATATTCAGCATAATCTTTCATCAGGTGATCCTCATAGGCGGCGTCAATCCTTGGCTGGGAAACAATGTCATTCAGAACTTTCATTCGTTTGATCTCTTCCAGATATTCAGGATTCGTTGTTTTAATATCTTCCAGGATTTCTGTACTTCCTTTGTAATCTTTTTTCAGGAATTTAAGATAAGCATCTGCGATCTGCCAATATTCGTCCTTAGACTTCTCTTTCGTTTTGTCAGTGAATTTTTGAAGGTCGTCAAGATAGTCCTTCATCTTATCATCATATCCATAGCCGGAAGTGGTGTAGAATGGAATTCTGTTTGGATTGTCCAGCAATTCGTCATCGCTTTGATCCGTTTTCTTTCCATCAGCAGATTCTTTAGATTTTGAACCTCCGAACAGGTTTTTAAAAAACCTTACAATTTTTTGCCAGAAAGAAATCTTCTCCTCCTTTACTTCAGTTGTAGAAGTGGCTTTAGCATCTTTTGAAGAAGTATTGTTGTCAGCTTTTCCTCTTTGTATATACGGACTATTGGCAGCGTCTGAAGTGTAATAATAAGTAGGGAGATAACTTCTTTCCAGTTCATTGATGCTTCTTGCGGCCATTACCTTCAGGATCTCAGAATCAGGATTGATCTCATACATCTTTTCCATGGTAGGAATCGGATTGTTGAAGTCTTCATACCCTAAAAGGAAATAAGCCATATTCTTTTCTTCATTAGTATTGGCTCTTTTCATAATATTGCTGAAAGATGCCGTATCAGAAAGTTTCATAGAAACAAATGCAGATTCCTTGCGGTCTTTGCTGTTCATGAATACCTGAAAGAAATTCCAGTTGGCATCGCTGTTCATTTCCAATCCTCTCTGTGCTCCTGCCAATTGGTCCAGAGACATGAAGTAAACCGTTCCTTTCAGTTTGATTGGAGCAACGTAGGTTTTGAAAGCCTGCATTGCGGAATCATAGTTTCTGGTATAATGATTCAGACGCACCAGCTGGTATCCGTAGCGTTGTTTGATCTCAGGGTTTCTTGCCGCATTGTACAAAGACGTTAACGCAGCAATGGTTTTATTATAATCAAGAGCTGTGGCATTTTTCCTGTTGGCATCTCTGTCATAATAAAATGAATTATCACTTTCAACATAATTGATGCTCATATAAGGTTCCAGATACTTGGCTTCAATCAAATAATCAAGACCTTCCTTATATTTTTGGTAGAATCCTGTTCCTAGCTTTTGTAGAAGTGGATTTGCTGGGCTTCCATTCTTTAAGGCATTCAGGTCGTTCATACTCATCTTATATACCAGATTCTGAGTTTCGGTATAGCTAAGCTGATTGTTAAAGAACTTTTTCCATGTTTCAATATTATCATCAGGAATCAATGATGGATTGTATCCTCCGTAGAACCTGCTCGAATAGTTGTGCAGAAAAGGAAGGTATGCTTTATCCTTAATAATGCTTTGCGTAAAAAGGTTGAAGTAATCATAATCAGGATCTGACCACGCACAGGCGTCAGATTTTGTATAGAAAAGTGATACAACCGCAAGTGAAAGAATATACTTTTTCATAGGGTTTGTGGTGTTTTTTTAATTTTGTGTAATAGTTTATGGTTTGGTCTTGACAGATGTGTGCCTCTATCTCTGAGAGATTAAAATTTCCGATCTGACACAAATTTACTATCTAATTGATAATAAATAATATTAAAATGCGGGATTTTTTTCTGTAAAAAAGAGATAACCTCTTCAAGCTGTTCTTCAGAGATTTCTTCTGCTTTTATTTTGAAGCCTTTGTTTAAATAACTTCCAAAATAGAATCCGTCCTTCAAAACCTGAATTTCATGATCGGATATCTTTTTGAAATTTGAATTTTCAAGATCTCTTTTGGATAAAGCATTGATCAGTTTATGTTTACCTAAATGATTGGTGACAATTCCCCAGGAATAGATAGGAAGGGCTACTTCAATTTTTTTGATAGGGTAGTCTTCCATTTTTGAAAGATAGCTTTTTAGGATGTTGATGTCCAGAATCGAGTTCTTGTCAGAATTTTCCAGTGGTGATGAAGTGGAGTAGCACATCAGATATACTTTTTCTACAGGAGGAATTCCGGTCTGCTTTTTATCTTTTACCTGGTGAAGACGAAGCGTGCAGGTAATTTCCTTTCCGGAGATCTTTTTGAGTTCTTTCAGAAATTTAAAATAATCATTTCGTGTTCCGGCTGTCCAGTCACAGTCGATCTGAATTTCATTATTGGTTCTCAGATGATACTCTTCCGTTTTCTTTAGAATCAAAAGATGAATACTTTCCGCTAGAAACCTTACCTCTTCTGTGGAAATACCCAATAAAGTCTGATTGGTAATGAAAACGGTGGGAACAATCTGTTTATCCGTCTGAAAACTCTTGTCTTTTGTAATAACAGCTACCGGTTGGAATTTTCCGTTCACTTTATCTACATCAAAAAATCTGGTGTACAAGTAAGGAACGGTTGCCTGATCTAATGTTTTCTTTTCTTCGTGATCCAGTTTCAGATGGGTTTTCCAGTAATAGAATGTGTAAGGATAATTTTCTCTCTTATTGCATGATACTACAAGAAAGAGAAGAAATACGAATAGAATTTTAAAATGTCTCATTGATACAAATCACTCTTGAAGCCACAATTCATTGTAGCTATATGTTTCTTCAAAAATAAAGATATTTAAACAAAGTATAAACCGTAAAATCCCGGTGATTAATCTGATGGGATTGCTTTTCACAACAAGAAAGCCGCCCCGGATGGAGCGACTCTCTATATATACTATTTTACTACTTGTAAAGTTCACTTTCACACTTACAGGTTTCTTTATCAATGCTCTCTCTGGAAGAACAGCATCCATCAAGATGTAGAATATTTCCCCTTTCATCGGTAAGATAAATCTTGTCTTTGTCGAATTTCATCAAAAATGTCTCGTCATATTCTTTGAAAACTACTTTCATGACTTTATTTGAAGCATATTTTCCGGCATTGATTTCCTCTGTTGTTTCTTTTCCGTCTGCCTGATTCACCTGAACATATCCAAAATGAACATCACCATTTGCTTTTATATCCAGATAATAGTGGGGAGTACCGGTACCGCTGTATCCTTTCATGATATCAAAACTTCTGTGTCCGGTAAAAGGAAGCTTTACTTGCTGAGCCAATGTAAAAATACTGATACACAGAATGAGTAAACTGAAAATCTTTTTCATTCTTTTTTTTTCAAAAGTAAATATATTTAAGTAAAATATTCTCCGTAAAAACCCGGTTATTGGTGGGATTTTCACCCTATTTTAAATTCTTTTAATCATTCTCTTTCTTAGGAAGAACGACGTCACAAAAAACCACTTCAAAAGAAGTGGCTTTTCTGTAATTTAGTTAAATTCAGATTAAAAAACGGTTGCTGCAAGCTGAATCCTTGCATACTTGTTAGACGGATTCCACATCGCCATCATGGATACAGGAAGACTGTAGTGATCTGTGATCTTAACCACTTTCCCTGCTTTCACCCCTACATTTACAATATCAAAGCTGTTTTTGCCATTACCATACAAAAAGGTTTTGTCATTAAGGGCAAATCCGGCTCCTACAAAAGCATCCAGGTTTACTTTCTGACCACTGATGACAGGATAACTTGCCTGAACATACGTAGAATATCTGTTTTTCTTATAACTTCCGTCAGCTTCCAAAATGACTTCTCCTGCATTGGCTCCTCCATACAGCATAATGTCAGCTTCAATATTGATTGGAAAAGAAGGCCCGAAAGTATAATTTGTTCTTAAATCAATAATATGGGCGGTTCTTCTCTGTGAATAGCTGAAGATATCATCGGCAGCCACTGCAGTGTTGATATTTCTGGAGTTATAAAGATCCCATAATCCAATATAAAAACGACCGTCAGAATACTGAACATAGTAGTTGATCTCTTTATAATGGGTATTGTCCTTATCGTCCGCTAATGCAGAAGCTCCCCAAATTCCCACTTTCCATTTCTTCTCCGCATCCAGAGCATAGGAAATATTTCCCATCACAACAGGCTTGTCTGTAATAATAAGCCCTCTCCATAAGTGATTGTTCTGAATGTTGGCCGTAAAATCAAGTCTCCCTTCTTTGGTTTCCTTGGTTTCACTATTTTCCTGTGAAAATAACCTTCCTGTGCCCATAGCAAGAAGAAAGATTCCCTTTAAGATTTTTTTCATCATTTGTTTATTTTAAAAATCCATATATAACTGCTGCGATAACAGCCCCTGTAATTGGGCCTATAACAGGAATCCAGGCATATCCCCAATCACTGCTCCCTTTTACAGGTAAGATGGCATGCATGATTCTTGGGGCAAGGTCTCTTGCCGGGTTTATGGCATATCCTGTTGTTCCTCCTAGCGATAAACCAATTGCCCACACCACAAATGTAACAGGAATGGCCCCAATAGAGCCTAGTCCAACTTTAGCGGTTGGATCTGCCTGTAAAGAAATGCTGGGGCCTGCAAAATAAAAAACACAGAATACCAGTACAAATGTTCCGATAATTTCACTAATCAGGTTAGAGGATGTTTTTCTGATAGCCGGACCAGTACTGAAGCAGGCTAGTTTAGCTCCTTCATCTTCCGTGATCGCAAAATGATCTTTGTGGAACAACCACACCAAAAATGCACCCAGCATTCCTCCAATCATTTGAGCTGCGATATAAGACGGAACGAGATCCCAGGAAAATTTTCCTGCAATGGCCAGTCCAATGGTTACAGCTGGATTCAGATGGGCACCACTTATTGGCCCTGCAACGGTTACTCCCACAAAAACGGCCAATGCCCATGCGGTAGTAATAACGATCCACCCGGAATTATTTCCTTTCGTATCTTTTAAGACAACATTGGCTACAACGCCGTTGCCTAACAATATAAGAAGCATCGTCCCGATAACTTCTGCGATAAATGGGGTCATATAAGTTTTTTTTTGTGAGTGAATTAATCTTCTATCCAGCTTTGAGCACTTTTTACAGCTTTCTTCCAGAAGTGGGTCATTTTATCCACTTGTTCTCTGTCCAGTTGAGGGTAGAAGTCCTTGTCTACAATCCATTGTTCCTGGATTTCGTCTATACTTTTCCAGTATCCTACTGCAAGACCGGCAAGATAGGCTGCGCCTAGTGCTGTAGTTTCCAAGGTTTTTGGACGTGTTATTTTAACCGCAAATAAATCAGACTGTATCTGCATCAAAAGATCACTCGCTGATGCGCCTCCGTCTACTCTTAGCTCAAGACTCTCTCTTCCTGAATCAGCTTCCATAGCTTTTACAATTTCATAAACCTGAAATGCAATTCCTTCCAATGTAGCTCTTGCGATATGGGCATCGGTAGTACCACGGGTGATTCCTACAATCGTTCCACGGGCATATTGATCCCAATAAGGAGCGCCAAGACCCGTTAATGCAGGAACGAAATATACACCGCCATTATCTTCTACCGAAGCAGCCAGTTCGTTCACCTGATCTGAAGAATGAATGATTTTAAGACCGTCTCTTAACCATTGAATGGCTGCACCTCCTACAAATACACTTCCTTCTAATGCATAGTTCACTTCTCCATTGATTTTCCAGGCTACTGTTGTAAGAAGATTGTTTTTAGAAGAAACCGCTTCAGCTCCTGTATTCATCAATAAGAAACAGCCTGTTCCGTACGTGTTTTTTACCATTCCCGGAGTGGTACACATCTGCCCGAATAAAGCAGCCTGCTGATCACCCGCAATTCCGGCAATCGGGATTTTAGTAGAGAACAGAGTAGTGGCCGTTTCACCATATACTTCACTGCTTTGTTTTACTTCAGGAAGAATAGCTTTCGGAATGTTGAATAATTCTAATAAATCATTATCCCATTCTAGAGTATGAATATTCAGAAGCATTGTTCTGCTGGCATTGGAAACGTCCGTGATAAACATTTTTCCGCGGGTAAGTTTCCAGACAAGCCAGGTGTCAACGGTTCCGAAACATAATTTTCCTTCTTCAGCCTTTTGTCTTGCTCCTTCTGTATTATCGAGAATCCATTTTAGTTTAGTCGCTGAAAAGTAAGCATCCAGAACAAGTCCTGTTTTTTCTTTGACCATTTCCGCATGACCTTGTTCTTTCAGTTCATCACAGTATTTTGAGGTTCTGCGGTCCTGCCATACAATAGCATTGTAGATGGGGTCACCGGTTTCTTTATCCCATACTATGGTTGTTTCACGTTGATTTGTAATACCGATAGCGGCAACTTCCAGACCGGAGATTCCGGCTTTTGCTATAACTTCTGCTGCTACGGAGATCTGTGAAGACCATATTTCATTCGGATCGTGCTCTACCCAGCCCGGGGTAGGAAATATCTGTTCGAAATCTTTTTGCGATACATATTTGATTTCTCCACTGTGGTTGAAGAGAATCGCTCTGGAGGACGTTGTCCCCTGGTCTAGAGCGAGAATTAGTTTTTCATTCATGTATATAATGCTAATTTAGGTTGATAACTTTAGGTGAATAAGGTGTTAATAAATACCCTCTTGCTAATTCAATAAATTCATTTTCCTGCTGCTGGGCCCATTCTTCAGAATATCCTTTTTCCTCAGCAATAATTCTTGCTATGTTATGAGCACTGTCTATAGCGGCTCTTGCGTCAAGGAACAGTAAACGAACTCTTCTTGCCAGGATGTCCTCAATAGTTTCTGCCATCTCCGTTCTTACAGCCCATACGATTTCTGCGACAGTAAAAGGATGATCTGGGTGAATCTTTTGAGCATATCGGGGATTGCTTTCCTGCAGTGCTTTTATAGAAGGAATATCAGATCCGTAAACGTACAGGTGATTCGTTCTGTCTACCTGTTCTGGTTTCACATTTCCATGGATGGAAAGATGTTCGGTTTTAGATGGGCTATTTCCCAACTTGTGAACTTTCATTGCTTCATCTACGGTATCTTCTGCCATTTTACGGTAGGTAGTCCATTTTCCTCCGATGATAGAAACCAATCCTGTTTCTGAAGTAATAACTTTATGGCTTCGGGAAACTTCTTTTGTGCTTTTGCTTCCGTCTTTAGGAGCGGCAAGAGGACGAAGTCCGGCGAAAACTGATTTTACGTCTTCACGAGTCGGTTTTTTAGCTAAATATTGTCTGGCAGTATTTAAAACAAAGCTAATTTCTTCTTCCAGTGCGCGGGGTTCAAAGCTTTCATCTTTTAAAAGAGTGTCTGTAGTTCCTACTAAGGCTCTGTCATGCCATGGAACAACAAATAAAACCCTGCCGTCTGAAGTTTTAGGAATCATGATCGCATCATCACTTTTCAGGAAGGACTTATCTAATACAAGGTGAATTCCCTGGCTTGGTACTACAAGTTTACCATGCTTAGGATTGTTCATATTAAGGATGTCATTCGTAAAGACACCAGTTGCGTTGATGACCCCCTTACCATGAATCTGATATTGCTGCTTAGAAAACTGGTCTTCTGCAACGACACCAATTACTTTATCGGAAGCATCTTTTAGAAGATTAATAACTTTTACATAATTGACTGCACTTCCGCCTTTTTCAATGATGGTTTGGGTAAGGTTAATCGCAAGTCTGGCATCGTCAAATTGTCCGTCCTGGTAAACAACCCCACTCATCAAGTGCTTTTGTTCAATAGTTGGAAGCTTTTCAACAGTTTTTGATTTGCTGATGTATTTCGTTTTACCCAGACTCAGTTTTCCGGCAAGGAAATCATAAATGGACAGTCCTATTTTATAGTATATTCCTCCCCACCATGTGTAATTTGGAATAATGAAAGACTGATTTTTTACGATATGTGCTGCATTTTTTGCTAAAAGTCCTCTTTCCTTTAATGCTTCTTTTACCAATCCGACATCTCCCTGGGCAAGATATCTTACTCCGCCGTGTACCAATTTGGTACTTCTGCTGGATGTTGCTTTTGCAAAATCATGAGATTCAATCAATAAAGTTTTGAATCCCCTGCTTACTGCGTCTAATGCTGAACCTAAACCACTGGCTCCTCCTCCTATGACAATAAAGTCCCATTCTTTTACATTGGTTAACTTACTTAGTTCTTCGTTTCGTTTCATAAATGTTTCGTTTATGTTTCGTTTTCAAATATATAAATTAAAAATGAAAGCAAAAAGAAAATAAACGAAATTTTAAAAAGTGAAAAAAAAACGGTATTTTTGATGAAACGAATAAAATGGAAAAGCTAATACCAAGACAGGATGAAATATTGAAAGAGCTTGATGAAAAAGGACATGTTCTTGTTCAGGATCTGTGTGAAAAACTCAATGTTTCTTCAGTTACGATCCGAAAGGATTTGAACTATCTCGAAAGTCTGGGGCTTCTTTTCAGAAATCATGGAGGGGCAAGTAAGCAGATGAGGTATGCTTATGAAAAAAATGTTGTAGAGAAAGAAAGTATCAATGTAGAGGCGAAGCAGGCTATTGCCAGAGCGGCTTTATTGTTGATTCAGGAAAACGACTGTATTATTTTAGCATCTGGAACAACCATGCATTATCTTGCCAGGATGCTGATGAATTTTGGTCCGCTTACGGTACTCACATCTTCTTTGAGAGTGGCAATTGAACTTTGCAATAATCCTAATATTAATATTATACAGCTGGGGGGTGAAGTACGAAAAAGCTCTACTTCTATAGTGGGTTCTATTTCCGAAGGCATTCTTAAACAGTTTTCATGTAATAAACTCTTTCTTGGAGTTGATGGTATTGATCCGGAATTCGGAATCAGTACTTCCAATGCTGCAGAAGCCCATCTGAACCAGATTATGATGGAGTGCGCAGATCAAACTGTAATTCTTGCGGATTCTTCCAAACTGAATAAGAAAGGATTTGGTAAGATTGCCGCTTTGGATCAGGTGGATTATCTGATTACTGATAATGGTATTTCTGCTGAAGACAGGGCTGGGCTGGAAGAAGTTGGGGTGACAGTTGTTGCTCAATAAGGTCTTCATTTTAATTTCTTTTTTTTAAATCAAAATAAATCTTTGAGAAAGTTGTTCTAATTTTTTTCAAAATTACCTAATCGATTAAAAATCAAAATATTTTACTCGAAATATTTGTCAGTTATAAAATTATTCATAAATTTGCACACTCATTTTAGGAGCGTAGTATGCCTATATCAAAAGTAGAAATTACTTCAGACTTCCAAAAAATGGGGATAAATAAAGGATAAATTTTATTATAATATAAACAATGTCAGGTATTATTGGTAAAAAAATCGGTATGACGTCTTTGTTTAACGAAGAAGGAAAAAACATTCCTTGTACGGTTATTCAGGCAGGTCCATGCTCGGTTTTACAGGTCAGAACCATAGAAAAAGACGGTTATAAAGCTGTTCAATTAGGTTTCGATGACAAGAGTGAGAAGAACGTTGGTAAAGCGTTAGCTGGCCATTTTAAAAAGGCTGGTTCTGCTCCTAAAGCTAAATTAGTAGAATTCTACAGAGAATTCGTTGATGAAGTAAAAGTAGGAGAAGAAGTAAAAGTTGATCTATTCACGGAAGGTGAATATGTTGACGTAACAGGAACTTCAAAAGGTAAAGGTTTCCAGGGTGTTGTTAAAAGACACGGATTTGGAGGTGTAATGCAGGCAACTCATGGTCAGCACAACAGACTTAGAGCTCCAGGTTCTATCGGTGCTGGTTCAGACCCTTCAAGAGTATTCAAAGGGATGAGAATGGCTGGAAGAATGGGAGGTGAGCAGGTAACTGTTCAAAACCTTCAAGTGTTAAAAGTTGATCAAGAACAAAATCTTTTAGTAGTAAAAGGTGCTGTTCCGGGAGCTAAAAATTCTTATGTAATTATCAGAAAATGGAACTAGTAGTATTAAATACATCAGGAAAAGAGACCGGAAGAAAAGTAACTCTAGACGAAACAGTATTCGGAATTGAGCCAAATCAGCACGCGGTTTACTTAGAAGTTAAACAGTACCTTGCTGCACAAAGACAAGGAACTCATAAAGCAAAAGAAAGAAGCGAAATTACTGCTTCTACTAAAAAGCTTAAGAAGCAAAAAGGATCAGGATCTGCTAGATATGGTGATATTAAATCTCCAACTTTCAGAGGTGGAGGTAGAGTATTCGGACCTAAGCCAAGAGATTACAGATTCAAATTGAACAAAGCTCTTAAGAGATTAGCTAAGAAATCTGTTTTATCTCAGAAAATGAGAGACAACAGCATTAAAGTTTTAGAAGATTTGAGCTTTGGTGCTCCTAAGACTAAAGATTTCATCAATGTATTAAATGCATTGGAACTTAACGGTAAAAAATCTTTATTCGTTCTTCCTGAAGCTAACAAGAATGTGTATTTATCTTCAAGAAACTTGCCTAAAACTAAAGTAATGAACTTCAACGAGATCAGTTCTTACGATTTAGTAAATGCAGGTGAGATTATTTTCTTCGAAGGTGCAGTTGAAAAATTCCAGGAAAATTTAAAGAAATAAGTCATGCCTATTATTATTAAACCAGTTATTTCAGAAAAGGCTAATTACCTTACAGATTTAAGAGGTTCTTATTCTTTCTTAGTTGAACCTAAGGCGAATAAAATCCAGATTAAAAAAGCTGTTGAAGCAGCTTACGGTGTAAAAGTAGCAGACGTTAATACAATGATTTATGCTCCGAAGGTTTCTTCAAAGTACACTAAAAAAGGTCTTCAAGTAGGAAAGACAAACAAATTGAAAAAAGCGGTAATCAAACTTGCTGAAGGTGAGGTTATCGATATTTTTGCTGTAAATTAATTATTAATTATAAATAATAGTAATGTCTGTTAGAAAATTAAAACCTATCACCCCGGGACAGAGATTCAGAATTGTAAACAATTTTGAAGAAATTACTACCAACAAACCAGAGAAATCTCTAACAGTTGGTATTAGTAAGTCAGGTGGACGTAACCAAACTGGTAAAATGACCATGCGTTACACCGGAGGTGGACACAAAAAGAAATACAGAATTATTGACTTCAAAAGAAACAAAGCAAACGTTGAAGCAACTGTAAAAACTGTAGAGTATGATCCAAACAGAACTGCATTTATCGCTTTATTAGAGTATGCTGATGGAGAGAAGAGATATATCATCGCTCCAAACGGTATCAAAGTTGATCAGAAGGTAGTATCAGGAGAAAGCGTTGAACCAAACGTAGGTAACGCAATGAAATTGAAAAACATTCCATTGGGTACTGTAATCTCTTGTGTTGAAATGAAACCTGGACAAGGTGCTATTTTAGCAAGAAGTGCTGGTTCTTCAGCTCAATTAACTTCTAGAGACGGTAAATATGCAATCATCAAGTTGCCTTCAGGAGAATCAAGAATGATCCTTACTGAATGTATGGCAATGATTGGTTCAGTTTCCAACTCAGATCACCAATTAACTGTATCAGGTAAGGCTGGTAGAAGCAGATGGTTAGGTAGAAGACCTAGAACAAGAGCTGTTGTAATGAACCCTGTAGATCACCCAATGGGAGGTGGTGAAGGACGTTCTTCAGGAGGTCACCCAAGATCTAGAAACGGTATGCCTGCTAAAGGGTACAAAACCAGAAAGAAAAATAAAGCGTCTAACCGTCATATCATATCTAAACGTAAATAATTATGGCAAGATCACTTAAAAAAGGACCATTCATTCATCATACTTTAGATAAGAAGGTTCAGACAAATATAGAGTCTGGTAAGAAGACAGTTATCAAAACTTGGTCTAGAGCATCAATGATCTCTCCAGACTTCGTAGGACAAACTATTGCAGTACACAACGGGAAATCTTTTATCCCTGTTTATGTTACAGAAAACATGGTTGGTCACAAGCTAGGCGAATTTTCTCCAACAAGATCTTTCAGAGGTCATGGTGGTAACAAAAACAAAGGAAGCAGATAATCATGGGATCAAGAAAAAGAGAAAGTGCATTAGCACGTAAATTGACAAACCAAGATGTAGTAAAAGCAATACACAATGATTGCCCATCTTCTCCAAGAAAAATGAGATTAGTAGCTGATATCATTAGAGGAGAACAGGTAGACAAAGCTTTATACATTCTAAAATATTCTAAAAAAGACGCATCTAACAAGTTAGAAAAAGTATTGCTTTCTGCAATGGCTAACTGGCAAACTAAAAACGAAGGTGCTGATATTGAAGAAGCTAATCTTATCGTTAAAGAAATTTTTGTAGACAGTGCAAGACAATTGAAGAGACTAAGACCAGCTCCACAAGGTAGAGGGTATAGAATCAGAAAAAGATCAAACCACATTACATTAATCTTAGGTAAAAAAGAAAATTAATCAAGGTATGGGACAGAAGACAAATCCAATTGGTAATAGATTAGGTATCATCAGAGGTTGGGATTCTAACTGGTTTGGTGGAAAAGATTATGGAGACAGAATCGCTGAAGACTACAAAATCAGAAGATACCTTGAGGCTAGATTATCTAAAGGTGGTATTTCAAAAATTTATATTGAAAGAACACTAAAATTAGTAACAGTTACAATTACTACTGCTAGACCGGGACTTATCATCGGTAAAGGAGGTCAGGAAGTTGATAAATTGAAAGAAGAATTGAAGAAACTTACTGGTAAGGATATTCAAATCAACATTTTCGAAATCAAAAGACCTGAATTAGATGCTGTATTAGTTGCTGATAGTATTTCTAAGCAAATTGAAAACAGAATTTCTTACAGAAGAGCTGTTAAAATGGCAATGGCAAGTACTATGAGAATGGGTGCTGAAGGTATCAAAGTTCAAATCTCTGGTAGATTGAACGGAGCTGAAATGGCAAGATCAGAATCTTTCAAAGACGGAAGAATTCCATTGTCAACTTTCAGAGCTGATATTGATTACCACTGGGCAGAAGCTCACACTACTTACGGTAGACTAGGTGTAAAAGTTTGGATCATGAAAGGTGAAGTTTACGGTAAAAGAGAACTTTCTCCACTAGTGGGACAACAGAAAAAAGGAGGTCAGTCAGACAGAGGAAACAGAGGTGGAGACAGAGACAACAGAAGACCTAGAAAAAACAACAACAATAACAATAATAATTAAAATTTTAGATTAGAAATTTTGAATTTTAAATTACCGTTACTTTTTTAAAATTAAAAAAAATCTAAAATCTAAAATCTAAAATCTAAAATTTAGAAATTATGTTACAACCAAAAAGAACCAAATTCCGTAGAGTTCACAAGATGAAGATGAAGGGGAATGCCCAGAGAGGTAGTCAACTTGCTTACGGAACTTTTGGGATCAAAGCAACGGAAGGAGCTTGGATCACTGCAAGACAGATTGAAGCAGCTCGTATTGCTGCGACAAGATATATGAAGAGAGAAGGTCAACTATGGATCAAAATCTTCCCAGATAAGCCAATTACTAAGAAACCAGCGGAAGTACGTATGGGTAAAGGTAAGGGTGCTGTTGAATATTGGGTAGCTGTAGTAAAACCAGGTAAAATTATGTTCGAAATCGGAGGTGTACCTTACGAAATCGCTAAGGAAGCTTTAAGGCTTGCTGCACAAAAATTACCAGTAGTTACTAGATTCATCGTTGCTAACGATTTTGTTAAACCTCTATAATCTTTGAATACAATGAAAAATGCTGATATTAAAAATTTAAGCGCGGGTGATATTCAAGCTCAATTAACTGAAGCAAAAGCTCAATATTCTAAATTGAAATTAGCTCATGCCATCAGCCCAATTGAAAACCCGATTCAAATCAGAGATTTGAGAAAAACAATCGCAAGACTAAACACTGAGTTAACTAACAAACAATAATTTCATTTTACAATGGATAGAAATTTAAGAAAAGAAAGAATCGGAGTGGTTTCCAGCAATAAAATGGAAAAAACTATTGTTGTTAGTGAAACTACAAGAGTAAAGCACCCGATGTACGGTAAATTCGTTTTGAAAACGAAAAAATATACTGCACACGACGAGAACAACGAATGCACAGAAGGTGATACAGTTTTGATCCAAGAAACTAGACCTATGAGCAAGAGCAAGAGATGGAGATTAGTAAGAATCATTGAAAAAGCTAAGTAATAATGTTACAAACAGAATCAAGATTAAAAGTTGCTGATAACACAGGTGCTAAAGAAGTACTAGTTATTAGAGTTCTGGGAGGAACCAGAAGAAGATATGCTTCAGTTGGTGATAAAATCGTTGTTACTATCAAGGATTCTACACCATCAGGAAATGCTAAAAAAGGTCAGGTATCTAAAGCTGTAGTAGTAAGAACTAAAAAAGCAGTAAGAAGAAAAGATGGTTCATACATCAAATTCGACGACAATGCTTGTGTATTACTAAACGCAGCGGGAGAAATGAGAGGAACGCGTGTTTTCGGACCAGTTGCTCGTGAGTTGAGAGACAAAGAATATATGAAAATCATTTCATTAGCTCCTGAAGTACTTTAATTTTAAAAATTTTTAAAAGAAATGTCAAAGTTAAAAATAAAAAGAGGAGATAACGTAATCATTACTACTGGTAAGAAAGATATCAAAGGTAAGACTGGTGAAGTTATTGAAGTGATTAAGAAAGAAGGAAAAGACCCTAGAGTAATCGTTGCAGGACTTAACATCGTTAAAAAACACGTTAAGCCTTCAGCTTCAAATCCTCAAGGAGGAATTACTGAAAAGGAAGCTTCTATTCATATCTCAAACGTAGCTTTAGTTGGTAAAGACGGAAAAGCTATCAAAATCGGTTACAAAATCGAAGGAGATAAGAAAGTGAGAGTTAACAAAAAAACGGGTGAAACTTTATAATTTGAATTAACATGGAATTTATAGCAAGACCCAAAAAAATATACAAAGAGCAAATTGTTCCTGCAATGATGGAAGAATTTGGGTACAAGTCTATCATGCAAGTACCTAGATTAGAGAAAATCGTTATATCGCAAGGTTTAGGAGATGCTACTGCAGATAAGAAAATTATTGATTATGCTGTAGAAGAACTAACAAACATTACAGGACAGAAAGCTGTAGGTACAATCTCTAAGAAAGATGAAGCTGCATTCAAACTAAGAAAAGGAATGCCTGTAGGAGCGAAAGTAACATTGAGAGCTCACAGAATGTATGAGTTCTTAGACAGACTTACTGCTTCTGCTTTACCACGTATCAGAGATTTCTCTGGTATCAAAGCAGATGGGTTCGATGGTAGAGGTAACTACAACTTAGGTATTACTGAGCAAATTATCTTCCCTGAAATCGTAATTGACAAAGTGAAAAAAATCCAAGGGATGGACATCACTTTCGTAACTACTGCGAAAACAGATAAAGAAGCTAAAGCATTATTAACTCACTTCGGTTTACCATTTAAAAAGAACTAAGAAATGGCTAAAGAATCAATGAAAGCGCGTGAGCGCAAAAGAGAAGCACTAGTTGCTAAATACGCTGCTAAAAGACAAGCTCTTAAAGAAGCTGGTGATTACGAAGGACTTCAAAAATTGCCTAAAAATGCTTCTCCTGTAAGATTGCACAACAGATGTAAACTAACAGGTAGACCAAGAGGGTACATGAGAACGTTTGGTATTTCCAGAGTAACTTTCAGAGAAATGGCAAACAACGGTCTTATCCCAGGTGTAAGAAAAGCTAGTTGGTAATAATTACTAATTAAAAATCGGGACAATTAAGTTGTCAGGATACTAAAGAACAATAATATCAGACTGAAGTTCTCTGAAGTCTGATATTTTTCTCTTCAAGTCTTTTCAATACTGATTGTCTTTAACCAATAATTTATAAAAGAAAAATGGTAACAGATCCAATTTCAGATTTCCTAACAAGAGTAAGGAACGCACAAAGCGCAGGCCACAAAGTGGTGGAAATTCCTGCATCGAAAATCAAAAAGGAGATTACTAAGATCCTATTTGATCAAGGGTATATCTTAAACTTCAAGTTTGAAGATAACGCTGTTCAAGGAGTGATCAAAATCGCTTTAAAGTACGATAAGCAAACTAACAAACCTGCTATTAAGTCTATTCAAAGAGCTTCAAGACCAGGTTTGAGACAGTACAAAGGTTCTACTGAACTTCCAAGAGTACTAAACGGTTTGGGTATTTCTATCATCTCTACTTCTAAAGGAGTAATGACTGACAAGAAAGCTAGAGAAGAGAAAGTAGGCGGTGAAGTAATCTGCTATGTTTATTAATTTTTAATCAGAGGAAAATGTCAAGAATTGGTAAAGCAATTATAACAATTCCAGCTGGAGTTACAGTCACTGAAAACAACGGTGTAGTAACTGTAAAAGGAGCAAAAGGAGAACTTTCTCAGGAGCTTACGGCAGGAATTACTTTAGAACAAAAAGATGGTGAGCTTAATGTAAACAGACCATCTGATTCTAAGCAACACAAAGCGCTTCACGGTTTATACAGAGCGTTAATCGCCAACATGATTGTTGGTGTAAATGAAGGTTTCGAAAAGAAACTAGAACTAGTAGGGGTAGGATACAGAGCTTCTCACGCAGGTCAAAAACTTGAGTTAGCTTTAGGATTCTCTCACGGTATCGTATTAGAACTTCCAAGTGAAGTAAAAGTTGATACATTGACTGAAAAAGGTAAAAACCCAATTATTACTTTAGCGTCTCACGACAAACAACTTCTAGGAATGGTTACTGCAAAGATCCGTTCTTTCAGAAAGCCTGAGCCATACAAAGGAAAAGGTGTAAGATTCGTAGGAGAAATTGTTAGACGTAAAGCTGGTAAATCTGCTTAATAAATTATAAGTATTATGGCATTAAGTAAATTAGAAAAAAGAATAAGAATCAAAAGAAGAGTAAGAGGGAAAATCTCTGGATCTTCTGAATTGCCAAGATTATCTGTATATAAAAGTAATAAGGAAATTTACGCTCAGTTAATCGACGATAAAAATGGTAAAACTTTAGCATCAGCTTCTTCTAGAGAAAAAGGTGTAGACGCTAAAGGTACTAAGACTGAAATTTCTGCTGCTGTTGGTAAAGCTATCGCTGCTAAAGCTATCGCTGCAGGAATCGAAAGTATTGTATTTGACAGAAACGGTTTCGTATATCACGGTAGAGTAAAAGCTCTAGCTGATGGTGCGAGAGAAGGTGGACTTAAATTCTAATCATTAAATTTCGGAAAATATGTTAGGACTAGATAATATAGAAAGAGTAAAACCGGGAGGATTAGAATTAAAAGATCGTCTCGTAGCTGTTAACAGAGTAACAAAAGTAACTAAAGGGGGTAGAGCTTTCGGATTTTCTGCTATTGTTGTAGTAGGTAATGAAGAAGGTATTATCGGTTTTGGTTTAGGAAAATCTAAAGAGGTTGCTTCTGCAATTGCTAAAGCAGTTGAAGATGCTAAGAAAAATCTTGTGAAAGTTCCTGTAATGAACCATACTATTCCTCACCAAACTACTGCTAGATACGGTGGTGCAGATATCTTCTTAAGACCTGCTTCTCACGGTACAGGACTTATCGCCGGTGGTGCGGTAAGAGCAGTATTGGAATCTGCTGGTATTCACGATATCCTTTCAAAATCTAAAGGATCTTCTAACCCTCACAACGTGGTGAAAGCTACTTTCAAAGCGTTATTGGATATCAGAAGACCTGAAGAGATCGCAAGAATGAGAGGAATTTCTCTAAGTAAAGTGTTTAACGGTTAATATTAAAACAATGGCAACAATTAAAGTAAAGCAAGTAAGAAGCGCTATTGGTAGAACAAAAACCCAAAAGAGAACGCTTGAAGCATTAGGATTAAAAAAACTTCACCAAGTTGTAGAACATGAAGCTACTCCTTCTATCTTAGGAATGGTAGCTGCAGTAAGCCACTTACTTGAAGTTCAAAAATAATTTTATAAAAGAGAATTAAAATGAATTTAAACAATATACAACCTGCTGCAGGATCTACTTTCAACTCAAAAAGAATTGGTAGAGGTCAAGGTAGTGGAAAAGGAGGTACTTCAACAAAAGGACACAAAGGTCAGAAAGCTAGAGCTGGTTATTCTCAGAAAATCGGTTTCGAAGGTGGACAGATGCCTTTACAAAGAAGATTACCTAAATTCGGATTCAAAAACGTAAATAGAAAAGAGTTTAGAGGAATTAACCTTGATACTATTCAAACTTTAATCGAGAACAAATCCATCACTGGAGATATCACGAAAGAAGTTTTAGTAGAAAACGGGATAGTTTCTAAAAACGAATTAGTGAAAATTATGGGTAGAGGAGAATTGAAATCTGCGGTTTCAATCTCTGCTGACAAATTCACTAAGTCTGCTGAAGAGCTTATTGCTAAAGCAGGTGGAAAAGCAATTACCTTATAATACTTACTAATGAAAGAATTTATACAAACACTTAAAAATATATGGAGCCTAAAGGAGTTAAGAGATAAAATTCTCTTTACGTTAGGTATTATCCTTGTGTATAGATTCGCATCTTATATCTCACTTCCTGCAATTAACCTTGCAGAGGTGGGAGATCTCTTAGAGCATTATAAAAATCAAGGCGGTAACAAGCAAGGAGCAGGTCTCCTTGGCTTGCTTTCGTCGTTTACGGGGGGAGCTTTCAGCCACGCTTCCGTAATGGCGTTGGGTATCATGCCTTATATTTCTGCTTCTATTATTGTTCAGTTGATGGGAATGGCTATTCCTTATCTTCAGAAGCTTCAGAAAGATGGAGAGTCAGGTAGAAATACATTGAACCAAATTACAAGATGGTTAACAATTGGAGTTTGTCTGGTACAGGCACCTTCTTATTTAACTTCTATTACTCAATTATTCTTACCGTATGCTCAGTTCCAATCTGCATATTTTGTAGAGCCAAATTCTATCATGTTCTGGTTGCCAAGTATTGTTATCTTGGTTGCTGGTTCAGTATTCGCAATGTGGTTAGGTGAAAAGATTACCGACAAAGGAATCGGAAATGGTATTTCCATCCTTATTATGGTGGGAATCCTTTCAAGATTACCTGAAGCATTCGTACAGGAGATGGCCGTGCAGAACGGAAAAGGAGGAATGGGATCTATCATGATCCTTATTGAAGTATTATTCTGGATGGTAGTTGTTCTTTTAGCCGTGATTTTATCTGTGGCTGTTAGAAAAATTCCAATTCAGTATGTAAGCAGAGCTCAAGCAAGAGGAGGTGTAAACAAAAATCTTATGCAGGGCGCAAGACAATGGATTCCGTTGAAAGTAAATGCTGCTGGTGTAATGCCGATTATCTTTGCTCAGGCATTGATGTTCGTACCAGGATTATTAACAAAATTCGATGAGTCTAACACTTTTCTTGCAGGTTTCAAGAATGTTTTTAGCTGGCAGTACAATGTATTGTTTGCGCTATTAATTATTATCTTCTCGTTTTTCTATACTGCAATTACAATTCCGGTGAACCAAATGGCTGATGATTTGAAGAGAAATGGAGGTTTAGTACCGAAAGTAAGACCAGGGAAAGAGACAGCAGATTACTTAGATGATATTTTATCAAAAATTACCTTGCCAGGTGCAATTTTTTTATCTATCTTTGCAGTCCTTCCGGCAATTGTGCATGGAAGCTTTGTTCAGACAGATGCGTTTGCCTTATTTTTCGGTGGAACGTCACTATTAATTATGGTAGGTGTAATTTTAGATACCGTTCAACAGATTAATACATATCTGCTGAATCATCACTATGATGGCTTAATGCAGTCTAAACTGTCTAGAACGACTGGATATTAATTTATGGCAAAACAAAAACATATTGAACAAGACGGCGTTATAACGGAAGCACTTTCGAACGCTCAGTTCCGTGTAGAACTTGAAAATGGGCATATTCTTATCGCTCATATTTCAGGTAAAATGCGAATGCACTATATTAAACTTTTACCTGGTGATAAGGTAAAACTAGAAATGTCTCCCTACGATTTAACAAAAGGGAGGATCACATTTAGATATTAAAACAATTAGCCAAATGGAATACACTTTCCATTTGGCATTTGTAAAAAATAAATACTATCAAAATGAAAGTAAGAGCATCAATTAAAAAAAGAAGCGCTGATTGCAAAATCGTACGCAGAAAAGGTGTACTATTCGTAATCAACAAGAAGAACCCAAAATTTAAACAAAGACAAGGCTAACATTAAATTATGGCGAGAATTGCAGGTATTGATTTACCAAAAAACAAAAGAGGTGTTATCGGTTTAACTTACATCTATGGAGTAGGAAGAAATACTTCTTCCGAAATCCTTAAAGCTGCCGGTATCAGCGAAGACAAGAAAGTCAACGAATGGAATGACGATGAATTGGCTGCAATCAGAACATATATCTCTGAAAACGTTAAAGTAGAAGGAGAATTAAGATCTGAAGTGCAATTGAACATCAAGAGATTGATGGACATAGGATGCCAACGAGGAATACGTCACAGACTAGGATTACCTTTAAGAGGCCAGAGAACGAAAAACAACTCTAGAACCCGTAAAGGAAAGAGAAAAACAGTTGCTAACAAGAAAAAGGCAAGTAAATAATCGTTAGGAATTATGGCAAAACAAAGTAAAGTAGTTAAAAAAAGAAAAGTAAAAGTTGAAGCTATTGGTGAAGCACATATTCAAGCTTCTTTCAATAACATCATCATTTCTTTAACAAATAAAAGTGGAGAGGTTATCTCTTGGGCATCTGCCGGTAAAATGGGATTCAGAGGTTCTAAAAAGAACACTCCTTTTGCTGCTCAAATGGCAGCTGAAAATTGCTCTGCTGTAGCTCATGAAGCTGGATTAAGAAGAGTAAAGGTGTTTGTGAAAGGTCCAGGTGCAGGTAGAGAATCTGCAATCAGATCTATTCACAATTCAGGAATTGAAGTTAGCGAAATCATTGATGTGACTCCAATGCCGCACAATGGATGTAGACCACCAAAAAGAAGAAGAGTTTAATTTTTAGAATTTACCCATTATGGCAAGATATATTGGACCTAAAACTAAGATTGCTAGAAAGTTTGGTGCTGCAATCTACGGAGATGATAAAAACTTCGAAAAAAGAAAAAACCAACCGCCAGGACAACACGGTCCTAACAAAAGAAGAGGTGCTAAAAAATCAGAATATGCAGTTCAGTTAGCTGAAAAACAAAAAGCTAAATATACTTACGGTATTTTAGAAAGACAGTTTGCTAACTTATTTGAAAAAGCACACAGAAGCAAAGGAGTAACAGGGGAAGTTCTATTACAACTTTGTGAATCAAGATTGGATAACGTAGTGTACAGATTAGGTTTTGCTAAAACTAGATCTGGTGCAAGACAATTAGTTTCTCACAGACACATCACTGTGAACGGAGAAATTCTTAATATCCCTTCTTACTTGGTAAAAGCTGGTGATGTAATCACTGTAAGAGAAAAGTCTAAGTCTCTTGAGGTTGTTACCAATGCATTGGCTTCTAAGTCAAACTATGAGTGGTTACAATTCAACGATGAGAAGAAAGAAGGTACTTTCATTTCTGCTCCTGAAAGAATCCAAATTCCGGAGGACATTAAGGAGAACCTTATCGTGGAACTTTACTCTAAATAATTTTTTAATCAAATTTTTGCTCAACCCAATAATATGGCAATTTTACAATTCATAAAACCCGATAAAGTAATTTTACTTAACTCTGATGAATTTAAAGGTCAATTCGAATTCAGACCTTTAGAACCAGGTTTCGGGCTTACAATCGGTAATGCTTTGAGAAGAGTGTTGCTTTCTTCTCTGGAAGGATACGCTATTTCATCTATCAAAATAGAAGGTGTAGAGCACGAATTTTCAACTATTCCAGGAGTAATCGAAGATGTTACCGAAATTATTCTTAACCTTAAGCAGGTAAGATTAAAAGCTGCAGCAGAAGGCCAGGCTAACGAGCAGGTTGTTGCTAAAGTTTCAGGTCAGACGGTTATTACTGCTGGTGATTTAGGAAAGTCTATCAATGGATTTGAGGTTTTAAACCCAGATTTAGTGATTTGCAACCTAAACAGTGATGTAACTTTCGAAATTACTTTCAATATTGAAAAAGGCAGAGGGTATGTGCCTTCTGAACAAAATAAGTCAAACAATGCTCCTGTAGGAACTATTGCTATCGACTCTATTTTTACGCCGATCAAGAAAGTACAATATAGCATTGAAAATTATCGTGTAGAGCAAAAAACAGACTACGAAAAACTTGTATTAGATATAGAAACTGATGGGTCTATCAGCCCTCAAAATGCTTTAACAGAAGCTTCTAAGATATTAATTTATCACTTCATGCTATTCTCTGATGAGAGAATCACGCTTGAAACTGAAGCTGTAAAAGCATCTATCCAGTACGATGAAGAAACACTTCACACAAGACAACTTCTTAAGTCTAAATTAGCAGATATGGATCTTTCTGTAAGAGCCCTTAACTGTCTAAAAGCAGCTGAAGTAGAAACTCTTGGAGAATTAGTTTCTTACAGTAAGTCTGATTTGATGAAATTCAGAAATTTTGGTAAAAAATCTTTGACAGAACTAGAAGAATTAGTGCATTCAAAAGGTCTTAACTTCGGTTTCGACGTTGCAAAATATAAGTTAGACGCTGATAAATAATTAATAATGAGACACGGTAAAAAATTCAATCACTTAGGAAGAACAGCTTCTCACAGAAGTGCTTTACTTTCTAATATGGCTTGTTCTCTAATTGAGCATAAAAGAATCAACACTACTGTAGCTAAAGCTAAAGCTTTAAGAGTATATGTTGAGCCTCTATTAACAAAAGCAAAAGAAGATACTACACACAACAGAAGAATAGTATTCTCTTATCTTCAAAATAAATTTGCGGTTGCTGAATTATTCAGAACTGTAGCTCCTAAAATCGCTGAAAGAAACGGTGGTTATACAAGAATCATTAAGACAGGTTTCAGACCAGGTGATGCTGCTGATATGGCTCTTATCGAATTAGTAGATTTCAACGAGCTTTACAACCCTAATGCTGAAGAGAAAAAAGCTACAAGAAGAAGCAGAAGATCAACTGCTACTACAAAAAAAGCTGAAGCAGTAGTTGCTGATGCTCCTGTAGTAGAAGAAAAAGTAGAAGAAGCTAAAGCTGATACTACTGAAGAAAAAACTGAAGAATAATATTCATTCAGATATATAAAAAAAACCATCCGGATTCCGGATGGTTTTTTTATTTTCATTACTTAGAATAAAATGTCCCTCTATATTGAGGGACATTGCTATTTTAGATCTTTGTTCTTTTCAATTCAATAAGATTATTACCCTGTTCAAGGTGAAGGCTGTCTCCTTTTACCCTTGCTGTCATATCATCTTTCTTGTAAATTGTTTCACCACCCTTGGTTTCTGTCTTAGGTAATGTAAATGTTTTCTTGTTGCTGGTAATGGCTACTGTACTTTCTTTCGGATCGTTTTTGAATACTACTTTCACTAATGTTCCGTCTGTAGCTTTATAAACAAAATCTGTTTTTTCAATTTTCTGTCCGTTTACATCTACTGTAGAAGAACTTTGTGTTAACGAATCTATTTTTCCATTGTTATCTGTAACTACAGTTGTTGAGCTGTCTGTTTTGATAACACTTTTATTTCCACTCTCATTTTTTTTGCAGCCGATAGCTGTTAATGTAAGTACAGCACCTAGTGCTAAAAGACTTTTTTTCATGATTATATTATTTGATATTCAATATGATTTTTATATTTTAATTTTACAAAAATCATGCCTTACAATATGAGAAATTTTAGTCATTATTTATACATAATTCTTTTCTTTTTATCCTTTAATACTATGTTTTCACAAAAAGGAAATTTTGAAATTAAGGATGGACATTTCATCTTAAATAGGAAACCGTTCACAGTGTATTCCGGGGAGATGCACTATCCGAGGGTTCCGTCAGAATACTGGAAGCACCGGCTGGAGATGATGAAAGCAATGGGTTTGAATACGGTTACCACTTATGTTTTTTGGAATTATCATGAAGAGGCTACAGGAAAATGGAATTTTTCGGGTGAAAAAGATTTGAAGAAGTTTATAAAAACAGCACAAGAAGTCGGTTTGTATGTTATTATTCGACCGGGACCCTACGTTTGTGCGGAATGGGAATTTGGTGGATATCCTTGGTGGCTGCAAAAATATAAAGATCTTGAGATAAGAAGAGATAATAAAGCTTTTCTGGAAGAATGCCGGAAATATATTAATCAGCTGGCAAAACAAATAGTACCCATGCAGATCAATAATGGTGGTCCGGTGATTATGGTTCAGGCTGAAAATGAGTTTGGTTCCTATGTTGCCCAAAGAAAAGATATTCCTCTCGAAGAGCATAGAAAATACAGCCACAAGATAAAAGAAATGCTTTTGAACAGCGGAGTTTCGGTTCCGTTATTTACTTCAGATGGAAGCTCACTTTTTAAAGGTGGTTCTATTGAAGGAGCGATACCAACAGCAAACGGGGAAGGTGATATTGATATTTTAAAGAAAAGCATCAATGAATATAATGGAGGACAGGGGCCTTACATGGTTGCCGAATACTACCCCGGATGGCTTGATCATTGGGCAGAACCTTTTGCTAAGGTTTCTACAGAAGAAGTGGTAAAGCAAACAGAGCTGTATATAAAAAATGGAATTTCTTTTAATTATTATATGATTCATGGCGGAACCAACTTTGGATTTACCAGCGGTGCAAATTACGATAGGGATCATGATATCCAGCCGGATCTTACAAGCTATGATTATGATGCTCCCATCAGTGAAGCAGGATGGGCTACTCCAAAATATAATGCGCTGAGAGAAGTTTTCCAAAAAATACATCAGAATAAGCTTCCTGATGTTCCAAGGCCAATGAAAGTCATCACTATTCCCACTATTAAATTTTCAAAAATAAATTGCCTCTTTGATCTTACTGATCGTCAGAAACCTGTTGTGAGTGATAAACCGCTTACATTTGAAGATTTGAATATCGGAAACGGATATGTTCTCTACAGAAGAAAATTTGATAATGATACGAAAGGAAAATTAGAGATAAAAGGATTACGTGATTATGCCAACATATACATCAATGGCAGATGGAAAGGAGAATTGAACAGGGTGAACAAAAAATATGATCTTGATATTGAAATTAAACCAGGAGACCGATTGGAAATTCTGGTTGAAAATATGGGTAGGATCAATTATGGAGCAGAGATTGTCCATAATTTAAAAGGCATTATCAGTCCAGTAAAAATCAACGGAACTGAAGTCTCCGGAAACTGGGAAATGCTTCCAATGCCTTTCGATACTTTTCCCAAACATACTTTTAAACAAAAAGAGATTGCAGCTCACTCACCCGTAATTCAGGAAGCTGAATTTACACTTGATGAGACAGGAGATACTTTTCTTGACATGAGATATTTTGGAAAAGGAATTGTTTTTATCAACGGAAAAAATGCAGGAAGATACTGGAGTAAAGTAGGGCCGCAGCTGACTCTTTACATTCCTGGAGTTTGGTTGAAGAAAGGCAGGAATCTGATTCAAATCTTCGAACAAATTGAATCTCATAATACAGTAAGCAGCATTGATCATCCTATACTTGATTGTCTTGTGGAATAATTCTCTGTTTTAAAGGTTTTATTACGACTTTGTGACTTGTGTTTTAATTCATTATGAAATAGTTATATTAATATTGGTTTTTAAATGAGAAATTGATTAAATTTAATAGAGCTAAAAAAACTTAACCATAATTACAAACTCCAAAATCAATATTACACAAAGGTGTAATTGATTTCAATTTGTTTTCTGTTGAAATTTGCTACAAAGAAACAAAGTCATGAGCATTTCCATCGCCATAGTAGAGGACGAAAAAAACTACAACAATGCGTTGAAGAAAGTCATCAATTACCAACAGGATATGAAGGTAATTGCTCAGTTTTTTGATGGAAATGATGCCATGCAAAACCTCCCCGCTATTTCCCCGGACGTAGTGATGATGGATATCCAGTTACAAGATATGCTGGGAATTGAAATCATAGAAAAACTGCGAAAAGACATGCCCAATACACAATTTATCATGTGTACCAGCTTTGATGATGATGAGAAGATTTTTAATTCTTTAAAAGCTGGTGCGATGGGCTATCTTGTAAAAGGAGAAAGTATGGATAAAATCCTTTCTTCAATCCGGGATGTATATCAGGGTGGAGCTCCTATGAGTTTTTCCATTGCCCGAAGAGTTCTCAGACATTTTGAACGAAAACTTCCCGAAATTAAAGGCTTCGATGAACTTACAGTGCGTGAAAAAGAAATTCTTGACCTTCTTTCGGAGGGACTTCTTTATAAAGAGATCGCAGACAAAAAATGTATCAGCATTGATACAGTAAAAAAACATGTCGGAAATATCTACAGAAAACTTCACGTAAACAATAAAGTGGAGGCTATTAATAAATTTAACCAATCAAAAAACTAAGAAACAATGGAAAAAGAATTGCATGATTTTAAATGTGCTTTGGAAGCTGAGATTATTGCTAAGCAAAAGGCAGGAGCAATTAAGGATTTCTATGAAATGAAGGAGTTTACAGAACGTGAGCAATGGATAAAGGATTATATTACAAAGAATGGTGTGGAATTTTTCGTAACACATCCTATAGGAGATGAAGAATTTATAAAGAACAGAGAATTGTTTGAACAGCGGGCTCCTGATATTACTCAAGAATTGTACATAGATTTTAATTTATTTGAAACCCTTGTAAGAGACCATTTGAATGAGGGGTATACAATAATGAAGATCTCTTTTAGACAACTTCCAGAGAATGAAATTAGTGAATTTTCCAGAATCATGCCTGAAAATCAATCATCACTGAAAAGTATAGAAGGATATTTATATGCAAGCCTTTCCTTCCATGAGGCATCAGATACAACCAAACTGGATAAACATTATTTTGTTTTTAACCTGGATAGATATTATGAGGTAGATGAAAACCATTTGAGACGCTTTGATAATACAGATTTAGGGAGAATCCTCACTAACGTATCCAATGACGCTTATGTAGCAAACTGTATACGTTATGAGTTGATTCTTGTAAAACAGTACATTGATAGAATACACATGTATTTGGAAGGTTGCCTTAAAAAAAATATTTCTAGACTTGACTTCATACCATGTATTGGAAGAAAAAAGACGGTAAGTTTTGGAAGTGGGAAACAGTCAATATATCTTGCAACCATGCCATCAGATAATAATAAACAATTACTTAGCGCAGATTTTCCATATTACGATCAGGGAAGTTTAGAGCCATAAGATGCTTATTACAGCTTACTATATAATTTCTTTTATTGTTTTAATAAAAGGTCTAATAGTTTTGAGAGGAAGAAAATTATCCTCTCAAGACTATTTTTTGTTGTATCTGGTCGTAAATTTTGTTGTAGATTTTTTTTCAGAAATTAATATTATTTCAACCAGATCAATTCAGTATAATTATCTGAATCTTTTCAATACTTTCTATTTTATCATTTTTTATTTTCGACATATTAAAAACAAGAAAATAGCTCTTACGATATCTACCATCATTGTAATAGTAATACTATTGAATATTGAGCTTTTTTATGTTGATAAATATAATTTGAATATTGCTGTCACATATTGTGTTATCAATATATTACAGGTATTATATTGGTGCAGTTATAAATTAAACAATATTAATAAATCGAAAATTACAGATGATCCTGTCTTTTGGATCTCAACCTCAATACTTTTATGGAGTTGTTTTTTTCTTTTCAGAATTATTCCCATGTATCTGCTGAATGAAATTGATAAGCCATTTCTAAAGCTGCTGAAACAAATATTAAATGTAATCAATATTGTATGCGGTGGTTTATTTTATATTGCTTTACATAAATATAACTCAATGGATAAAAAATGAAGTCTTTACCTTCAGAAATAAAACTTATTTTTTTAATCGCATTACTTTTAGTTGTGCTCTTGGCTGCTTTTACAATTTTCGTCGTATTAATGTACAATAGAAAACAGCTTCTGTATCTGAAAGAACAGCAACTCAAAGAAGCCGAACACCAAAACCAGCTCCTTCAGAAAGAACTCGAAAAACAAAAAATTTTGGAACAGGAGCGGGAACGTATTTCCCACGATATGCATGATGATCTCGGAGCAGGGATTTCCGCATTGAAACTTCAGGCAGAGTTTTTAAAACAGAAAGCAGAAGATGGTGATCTGCAAAGTGATATTGATGAACTTCTGAAAACTTCTGAAGAAATGAATATCTCTATGAGAGAAATGCTTTGGAGTCTGAATTCAGGGAATGACACACTAGGCAGTTTTATTGATTATGCAATACTGTATACCGGAAATTTTTTAAAGAAAACAAAAATAGTATTGCATTCAGAATGTAATGATATCATTGCTGAAACCCCTGTTTCCACAGAAATGAGGCGTAATCTTTTCCTCTGTTTAAAAGAAGCGGTGAATAATGTATACAAGCACAGCCATGCAGATGTATTGAAACTTTCATTTTCACAGGAAAAAAATTGCTTTTCAATGAAAATTTCAGATAATGGAACTGGAATTCCGGATGATCAGCCAAAAGGAAATGGCCTCCGGAATATGAAAAGAAGAATGAATGAATTATCCGGTGAATGTAATATTTTATCTGAAAACCCTGGAACATGTCTGGTTTTTAAAATAAGTGTATGAAAATTACCCCTTTGTGTAATTGATTGGTGTGTTTTTTAGAGGGAAATTTGATATATAAAAACCAAAAGCCATGAAAACTCTTATTAATGACAGTATTGGAGATTTAGAAGCTGCTTTAAAAAACAACAGTGATCTTCAGGAGAAATTTAAAAATAATCCTATAGAGGCTATAAGGGATGTGGAAATTAGAAATCCCAGAGGAACAGATTTTTGGATTTATAGAATTATAGTGATTATGCTCGGGTTAGCAGTGATTGCCATCATTGCAGGGCTTATTCTTATTTCCGCATGGAGTAACGGACAGCCCAAAGACAATCAACTGGTGACAATCTTTGCTACCATTTCATCAGGAGCCATAGGCGCCTTAGCGGGTCTTCTATCTCCTACACCGAGAAAATAAACAACTTAAAAAACTAGACATTATGAAAACTATAACATTGAATATTACAGTAACGGGTGGAGCTTCAATTTTAGGAATTATTTATAAAATTTTTAAAAAAGGAAGCACAGTTCCTCTTTTTGAAAAAACAGAAAACGGAACTTTTTCTGAGGAATTTGAGTTGAATGAAGATGCAGAATATGATCTTTATATAATTGGATCGAATCCTTTATCAACGGAAAGAAATACAAGAATAAAAATCGATGGAGATATTACCCTTAGTGAAGATTCTGATTTAAATCCTGCAAATAGAAAAGGGAATGGGTATTTGTTAACGTATCATTTTAAAGTAAATAATAAAAAAGGATCATGAAAACACTTATATATAAATTAGGGATTATTCTATTTCTTTTTAATGCATTATTGGTTTGTGCCCAAAATGGAGGTTTTGCAAAAAAAGATTTAAAATCAGAAAGTTTTTATAATAAAATTGAAGAAACAAAATCAGGAAACTGGAAAGATGTATTGACTGATTATATGCAGGCTTCTTTTAAAGGATTAACAAGTGAAAACAAATCTTTTCAATTTAAAGCAAACATTTTTTCATTGAGATCAAAAGTTGATAGTACTTTATTAATTGACTATAATTATACAAGTAAACGAGAAACCTTTTATAGGAATTTTCAGATACAAATAGGACTGAACCTTGATAATGATTATAAATTTAAGGGATTTAATTATGGCTTTGATTGGGCGATCATTAATAAAAGAGATACAACCATAGCCAGTTTAGCCAGAGAAGAGTATGAATCCGGTAAATATTTTGCCAAGCTAAGTTCCGCTTTAATTTTTGCTTTACAAAAATATAGAAACGTAGCAACTTCTGAAAACTACCAAAAAATTGAGAAATTAGCAAAAGCTTCTATTGAAAAACAATATTACCTGCCCATAGATAATCTGCCGGAGGATTTTAAAAAGATATTGCTGGAAGAGCAAGATGGAGTAGAAGCTAAACAATTTTTAGATACTTTTCAAAATGAATTGGGAAGAGTAAAAAGGAGACCTTTATTAACTGTAGGATTTCATAGTAATTTTCAAAAGGATTCTAAGTTTTTAGACGAGTTTGATGCCAATTTGGTTTATCTGCAAGGATTGAAATCTAAGAAGGGAAGTAAGTTGGAAATAGACTTCCGAAATCAGTTTAAAGCAAAAGACAGTATCACGACATCGGTTATAAAACGAAAAGAATTTTCATCACAGTTAGGATTGAATATTTCGATTTGGGAAACTAAAGAGAGATCTATCGTGGAACTTAAACCTAATTTTGAATATAAAAGAATTGTTTCAGGAATAATGACAGATGAAAAAAATGACAAGTTCTTAGCCAATGCAGATTTAAGAATAAGAATTTTAAAAAACCTTTGGGTTCCATTGATTTTAAAATATGATATTAAAAACAATAATCTTTTTGGTTTCTTAAATGTCAGTTTCAATTTTGATGCAATGAAAAAAGAATAGTATAATAATTACATAATGAAAAACTCATCTTTACAATTTTAAAAGGTGAGTTTTTTTATCATTCTTTCCCTATTTTAAATCGGCAATTCTTCACAAATAAATTGTAGAATTATCATAATATAAATTAACTAAAATTTAACTTGGATTTATATCAAAAAAATCCCTCGAAATACCCCTAAAAGTTAAATTTTGATTAAATTTGTCTAAACTAAAAAAAATAAAAAATGAGTGCAATTTCTTATATAGAAGCAAGACAGATTTTAGATTCCAGAGGTAACCCTACCATTGAAGTAGATGTATTTACAGAAAGCGGGGCAATGGGCCGTGCTGCTGTACCTTCAGGAGCATCTACAGGAGAACACGAAGCGGTAGAATTACGTGACGGTGGTTCAGAATATCAAGGGAAAGGAGTTCTGAAAGCTGTTGAAAATGTAAAAGAAGTAATTGCAGAGAATTTAGTTGGACAGCCGGTTTTCGAACAAAATTATATCGATCAGATTATGATTGATCTTGACGGAACGGCTAACAAAGGAAATCTTGGTGCTAATGCTATTCTTGGTGTTTCTTTGGCCGTAGCAAGAGCTGCTGCTGCAGAATTGGGAATGCCACTTTATAAATATGTAGGTGGAGTGAATGCAAACACGCTTCCTGTTCCAATGATGAATGTAATAAATGGTGGATCTCACTCAGATGCTCCTATCGCATTCCAGGAATTCATGATCATGCCGGTAAAAGCAGATTCTTTCTCTCATGCATTGAGAAAAGGAACTGAAATTTTCCACAATCTGAAATCTATTCTTCATTCAAGAGGTTTATCTACTGCGGTAGGTGACGAAGGTGGTTTTGCTCCTACTTTCAAAGGAACTGAAGATGCTTTGGATACATTGCTTCAGGCAATTGAAAAAGCAGGCTATAAGCCAGGTGACGACATTATGTTAGCACTTGACTGTGCGGCTTCTGAATTCTACAAAGACGGAATTTATGATTACAGAAAATTCCAGACTCAGGACGCAGCTCAGTTTTCAAGCAGCGAGCAGGTTTCTTACTTAGCTGAACTGGCTGCAAAATACCCAATCATTTCCATTGAAGACGGTATGCAGGAAAATGACTGGGAGGGTTGGAAAATGTTAACTGATAAAATCGGTGACAGAGTACAGCTTGTAGGTGATGATTTATTCGTAACCAACGTAGAAAGACTATCCAGAGGAGTAAAAGAAAATATTGCGAACTCTATCCTTGTAAAAGTAAACCAAATCGGTTCTCTTTCTGAAACAATGGCTGCTGTACAAATGGCTCAGAACAACAAGTTCACTTCAGTAATGTCTCACAGATCAGGAGAAACTGAAGATTCTACAATTGCTGATTTAGCGGTAGCAATGAACTGTGGACAGATCAAAACAGGTTCAGCTTCAAGATCAGACAGAATGGCTAAATACAATCAATTATTGAGAATTGAAGAAGCTTTAGGTGAAACTGCAATTTTCCCAGGATTGGAAGCTTTTAAAATCAAAAGATAATTAATCGAATTTATAAATCACGGCAAGCGAAATTTTTAGTTTGCCGTATTTTATGGAAAGTGGTATATTTAAAAAAAATAAATAAATAATGTCAGACAACAAAGTAATATTGAATTACGACGGTAATTCATATGAATATCCTATCGTGGATAGTACTATCGGAGACAGAGGGATTGATATTTCAAAATTAAGAGACCAGACAGGTTTGATCACTCTGGATTTAGGTTACAAAAATACAGGAGCTACTATTAGCGACATCACTTACTTAGACGGAGATAAAGGAGAATTGTTCTACAGAGGTTATCCAATCGAGCAGATTGCTGAGAAATCTAACTTCACAGAAGTAATGTATCTTTTATTACATGGAGAATTACCTACTCAGGATCAATTTACTTCATTCGACAACAATATTAAAAAATATAACTTCATCGCAGACGAAATGAAAAAAATCATTGATGTTTTTCCTCGTTCTGCTCACCCTATGGGAGTTTTATCTTCTATGACTTCTGCTTTAACAGCTTTCAACCCGAAAGCCGTTAACGTAAATTCTAAAGAAGAAATGGATCATGCTGCTGAGCTGATGATCGCTAAGTTCTCTCACCTTTGTGCTTGGACTTACAGAAAAACTCAAGGTTTACCATTAAACCACGGTGATAACAACCTAAACTATGTAGAGAACTTCTACAAAATGGCATTCAGATTACCAAACGCTGATTTCGAAATCGATCCGGTAGTTGTAAATGCTTTAGATAAATTATTAATCCTTCACGCAGACCACGAACAAAACTGTTCTACTTCTACAGTGAGAATGGTAGGTTCTGCTCACACAGGTCTTTTCGCTTCTATCTCTGCTGGGGTATCTGCACTTTGGGGACCACTTCACGGTGGAGCTAACCAGGCGGTAATCGAAATGCTTGAACTTATTGAAAAAGATGGTGGTGACGTATCTAAATATGTTGCTAAAGCTAAAGATAAGGGTGATAGCTTCCGTCTAATGGGATTCGGACACAGAGTTTACAAAAACTTCGACCCAAGAGCGAAAATCATCAAGAAAGCTGCTGACGATATCCTTACTGCACTTGGTATTCAGGATAAAGCTCTTGACATTGCAATGCAGTTAGAAAGAGTAGCACTTGAAGATGAGTACTTCATTGAAAGAAAACTATATCCAAACGTAGATTTCTATTCAGGAATCATCTACAGAGCGTTAGGAATTCCTACAGAGATGTTTACAGTAATGTTTGCATTAGGAAGACTTCCAGGATGGATTTCTCAGTGGAAAGAAATGAGATTGAAAGGAGACCCAATCGGAAGACCAAGACAGGTTTACCAAGGTGCTCAGGAAAGAAACTACATTGACATCGCAAGCAGATAATATTTGCTTATACCATAAAAGAATCCCAAAGCAAACTTTGGGATTCTTTTTTTTACAACTTATTCAGTAATAGCTAACGCCATAATAAGATGGTCTTTCAACCGGAAATGAAAATTCAGCACTACCGGACTACCACTGAAAGAGCCGGAAATTTTGATTCTTAAAACAGTTGTATTATCCTTCTCCGAAAAATCTTTTACTTCAAACAAGGTTTTGTATTCATGATTAGATTTTTCATTCCATTGCTTTATTTCCTCTTTTCCCGTGTATATTTTTCCTTCATCAAATACGGATGCCTGTTCAGAAAAACAATTGGAAAAAGTTGTACTGTCAAAGAGCTTCTGTGCCTTTAAAAATTCCTGTAAAATGTTAGGTAAGTTCATATTGTTATTTTTAAATGATTAAACTGTAGGAATAGTACCACCATCTATTACATATTCGGTTCCTGTTAAATATTGTGCCCGTGGAGAAACTAAAAAACCAACAAATTCTGCAATATCTTCTGGCTGGGCAGGCTTACCGATCGGAATTCCACCCAACGCATCCATGACACTTTGAGTTGCCTCTTCTATTGAAGTTTCTGAACTTTTAGCAATACGCTCCATCATTCGGATGGCAGATGAAGTCATGATCCAGCCTGGAGAAACAGTAAGTACACGGACTCCCTTCGGGGAAACTTCTTTTGATAAACCTTTGCTGTAATTGATCAGTCCGGCCTTGGCAGCAGCATAGGGTAATGTGGAATCAAATAAAGGCAGTCTTCCCTGAATGGACGCAATATGAATGATCACACCTTCCCTTCGTTCCAACATTTGCGGAAGAAATCCTCTGTCTAAACGAACGGGTGCCAACAAATTGGTCTGAATTGTATTTTCCCAGTCTTCATCATTCAGAACAGAGAAGCCGCCACCAGGCGTTTCTGAGCCACCCAATGTATTAATTAAAATATCAAGCTTACCAAAAGTAGATAACACTTCTATTACCAGTTTTTCCGTGTCTTTTGCCTTACTCAGATCTCCTGAAATAAAATGAAGCTGATTATTCATCTCTTCAGACTGATTTCTTGCAGTAATAATTACAGTGGCACCGGCGGTTAGTAATCTTTCAGCAATAGCTTTTCCGGTTCCTTTTGTCCCACCCGTTACCAAAGCAATCTTACCTGATAATTCATTGTTGAAATTAAATGATTCTGTCATGATTTCTTTTTTGTACAAATTTCAGGAGTATAACAGGCTCTTACAAGTACGGTCTTACGAATCACATAGTGATAAATTAATCCCCTATTGTGATCTCACCTCATTGTGTTACATTTGTTTTATGTACGAAAGAAAAATCCCACCCAATCTGAACTGCGGGCTTGATCTGATTGCTGAGGTGCTCTATGGCAAATGGAAAATCCGTTTACTATGGTTTATTAATGAAGGATTTCAAAGACCCAGTGAATTGCAGCGGAAAATTCCAGATGCTTCCCGCAGAGTATTGAATGTTCAGTTAAAAGAACTGGAAGAGCATGAACTTGTCACAAAGAAGATTTATCCCGTTGTACCTCCAAAAGTAGAATACAGGCTTACAGAATTTGGACAGACATTGATTCCGGTTATTGCCACACTAGGGAAATGGGGGGATGACCATGATGAGCGCTTACGGACACTGATCCTGAAAAGGCTGGAAAAAGAATCCTAAAAAAGAGAAAGATATTTTTAATTTTTACAAAATATAATATAATAAATTGATTAAATTTACTACTGTAAAAAATTAATACCCAATGACTTTTGGAGAACAGATGTTATTTTTCTTCAGCGCAGTAGGAGCATTCAACGGACTTCTGCTGGGCTTCTATCTGCTGTTTGTTAAAAAACTGAAATACCCTCCGGATTTTTTCCTTGGAATTCTTCTCTTAATGCTAAGCTCAAGAGTAATGATTTCTGTATGCTTTTATTTTTATCCTGATTTACCCAGAATTATCGCGCATTTAGGGCTGTCAGCCTTATTTTTTACCGGACCAGCTTTATATTATTATGTGAAATCTTCCTTCCAGCAGGATCAGTTTGATTGGAAGGACTGTCAGAAATGGTTTGGGATATTAACTCTTATTTTAGGAATTGTTGGTTTATTGTATTTAGTGTTTCCCATTACGTGGGATAACTATTTTGGTACTTTTATCTATACCGTTTGGTCTGTATTTATATTTCTTACAGTCTATCAGTATTATATTTTGCTTAAGCAGCACCCTAAAAGTCCGAATAACTTTGTACTTCCGATTCTGGTCAGCAATGTGATTATATTTCTTAGCTATCAGCTGCTATCAACGGGCTGGGTACAGATATACTGTGCAGGAGGAAGTCTCGTGTTTTCATTTGTGCTGTATGCCAATTTTTTGATTTTATTTAACAAGAAATATCAGCAGCTTCCGGTAAAAGAAACAGAAAAGTATTCCAATAAAAAGATTTCCGGAGAACAAGTAGATAGTTTTGTATCAAGATTAGAGAGATTAATGGATACAGAAGAACTCTATAAAAATCCGAATTTAAAATTGAGCGACCTGTCTTCAAGAATGAATATGTCTACTCATCAACTGTCCCAATTGTTGAATGATAATTTGGGGAAAAGTTTTTCTACCTGTATCAATGAATACAGGATCAATGAAGCCTGTGAAAAAATAGAAAACGGGTCTTATTTAAAAATTGAGGAGATCGGGTATGAAGTAGGATTTAATTCTAAGTCCACTTTCTTTTCAACCTTTAAGAAAATTAAAAATACAACTCCTCTTTTGTATAAACAATCTCAAATCCTTGCTGAGCCTAGGTTTCAGAGTTCAAATTTATAATTCAGTACTGCGGAATTTCAATTTCAAAACCGCATTTTTACAACAAGCTGATACTTTTGATTTCATAAAATTTAAAATCTATGATAATCAAATTGTGGCTCTTGTTATTCATGCTATTTCTCTCAATTTTTGGAAAAGCGCAGGAAATTGTAAAAAGAAAAGTTCCGGATTCTCTGGCTCAGGCAAAATCTTCCACCACGACTATTTCAGAAATCATTCTTCAATCCGCTCCACGAAAGATGAAATTGAGTGATGGGAACCTCGTTGTTTCTGTTGCCGGAAACAGAGACTTTAAAACGTCTATGCATCTTCTTGATGTTTTAAGAAAAACACCTGGTGTAACAGTGGATCAGGAAGACGGAATTTTTATTGGCGGAAGAATTGCTCCGGCTGTTCTTATTGATGGAAAACCTGTTGTGATGAGTAATCAGGAACTGCAGGCTTATTTGCGGTCTTTATCCCCGGATATGGTAGAATCTGTAGAAGTGAATACCAATCCGTCTTCAAAATATGATGCCGAATTTAAAGGGATTATTGATATTAAATTAAAAAAGAATACCGGACTCGGCTGGAAAGCAAGCTATAATGGTAATGTGTATATTAATAAATTCAACTACAGGGAAAATGCATTCAATACATCTTATCATACGGGGAAAGTGACATACAGTCTTCAGGCAGGTTATAATGAAGGTATTTCAACCTATCGTTATCAGGCTTTGCAGCGACTGGCAAATACAAATATGATGCGCACCCATACCTATCAGGAAGATTTTGGAAAGATGTACAATATTCAGACGGGAGCCGATTTCAGACTGAATGATAAAAACAGACTAGGGATCAATCTGAGAGGTAATTTCAGGAATAATGACCGTTCACGAAACGGATCACTTTTTACTACCGATAAAAATGAAACCCAGACAATATTGAATACCGCCAGTGAAAGTCCTACCCGTTATTCACAAAATAATTATGGAATTACCACCGATTATTCTTTTCAAAATAGAGGTTTTAAATTCGGTTTTTTAGGAAACTATCTTTCAGTTAAAAATAAACAGAATGATGATTTTATCAATAGAGATCAGACCACAGTAAATCTTCTGTCTTACTGGAAGTCTGACTTGATTAATAAAATTACTATCTATACTGCCCAGATAGATGTTTCGCAGAAAATTGATCATGCAGATGTTGAAGCGGGAGTTAAATATATCAATTCAGACACCCAAAACAATATCAGGTATGATACACTGTCTGCCGGAAACCATTTTGTCTTTGATCCTGCAAGAAGTAATGTGTTTTTATATAAAGAAAAAATATGGGCAGGTTATCTGGCATACAGACAGAAAATAGGAAGCTTACAGATCAATGCAGGCCTGAGATTTGAAAATACAAACAGTATTTCCAATGCAGTTACTGTGGATTCCGTTGTTGCAAGAAACTATCTGAAATGGCTGCCATCATTAAGTGCAAATTATACTTTTAACAAGTCCAGCGAACTTTCCCTTTCTTACAGCAGGAAAATAACAAGACCGGTCTTCTCTCAGCTCAATCCGTTCCGGTTTTATTTTAGTCCGCTAAATTACTGGATAGGAAACCCTTATCTGCTTCCTTCTTTTACAAACCAGATCAAAGCAACCTACCGTTATAAAAACTGGATCACAAGCTTTACCGTTGGAAAAGAAAAAGATGTGATGACACGTTATCCCCTGTACAATCCGGAAACGAATGTATTAGAATATCTGGGAACAAATCTTCCTTACCGGAACTTTGCTGTCTTGGAAACCAGCTTTCCAATCAGAATTACAAAATGGTGGAATGTTACCAGTCAGATCACAGGATATTATAATGATGAATTCAGACCTTATCTGGATGAGGTCTTTGCATTGAAAATCTACAATTATGAAGTGAGGCTCAATCAGGTATTTTCCCTTCCAAAAGGATTTACTGTGAATGTATTTGCTAATTATGAATCTAAAACGGGGAACAGTCTTTACATTATCAAACCAAGGTATACCATAGATGTATCAGTTCAAAAGTCATGGTTTGATAATAAACTGAACACTAAAATCGGGTTTAATAATCTCCTTGATTCTTATGATCAACGATTAGAATTTCGTCATAAACAGATCATGGATAATCGTTTTACCCATTGGTGGGATAGCAGCAGATTGGTATTTTCACTCAGTTATACTATGGGAAGTTCAAAATATCAGGTAAAAGAAACCCAGAGAACAGAAGAAGAAAACAGAGCGAGATAAGAAAGCCTGCTTGAAAAAGCAGGCTTTCGTTTTTATTATGGACATTGGCATCTGTCACAAGTCCAGATATAACATTTTCCTGTATCATCCCACTCACAGCATCTTCTGCCTGTTGAGATTGGCGCACCTCCCATTACGGATTTCTGTTGTTCTCTTCCTAATTTTTGTGCGTTTTTCAGCACCGGATTGTTCTTGTTCATAACTTTGATTTTTGGTGTTAATAGTTAAGTTTTATGAGATATAATTTCGCGAAAATTATATCACTAATATAGGAAATTAAATAATAGAATTATCTGTTTTTTTGTTCTTATGTAGATGGAAAATAGTAAGTTGTAGATGTTTTTGGAGCTATTCACTACAGTTGGCTGTGCAGACAAGGAAATTTTGTTGAAGGGTGTTGATTTTGGAGATCAAATTTAATACATAAAATAATCCAAAAGTTTTATAGGTAGAGACCTTTACTTATATTTGTAGTATTGCATAAATCTTTATGAGACTAAACATTAAAAACGAAACGGGTAGGCTGAAGTCAGTAGTTCTAGGCCAGCCTAATTCACTGGGGGCAGTTCCCACACTAGAGGAAAGTTATGACGCAAAGTCATATTACTCAATCGAACACAACATGTATCCTAAAGAAGAGGATATTATCAATGAAATGAACGCTTTTGAAGCGGTTTTAAAAAAGTATGACGTTGAAGTACTGCGTCCAAGTATCATCAAAGATTACAACCAGGTCTTCTCAAGAGATGTAGCCTTTGTGATTGATGACAAGATGATCATTTCCAATGTGATTGCAGACAGAGCAGACGAGCAGGAAGCATACAAAAGCGTTTTTGAGAAAGTAGCATGGAGAAAGATTATCAACCTTCCGGAAACAGCACATATTGAAGGAGGAGATGTTATCGTATGGAATGATTTTATTTTTATCGGAACCTGCTTCAGCGAAGATTACAGAAACTATAAGACGGCAAGAACAAATGAGTATGCCATTGAAATCTTAAAAGAATATTTTCCAAAGAAAAGAATCATCGACCTGGAGCTGAAGAAAAATGATAAAGTTCCGTTTGAAGGAATTCTGCATCTGGATTGTACATTTAATCCGGTAGGAGAAGACAAATGTATCATTTATAAAAACGGATTCGTGGACGAAAGCGACTACCGCTTGATTATCGACATTTTCGGAGAAGAAAACTGCTTCCATATCAATGATGAAGAAATGTTTGAAATGTTCCCGAATATTTTCTCTATTGCTCCTGATATAGTAGTTTCAGACAAAGCATTCACCAGAATGAATGACCATTTGAGAAACGTGTGGGGAATGACCGTTGAAGAAATCCCTTATAGAGAAATCTCTAAAATGGGCGGTTTGTTGAGATGCTCCACAATGCCGCTTGTGAGAGAATAATCAGGTAGGAGAGTTTTAGTGTTTGAAAGTGAGAGAGTTTTTAATCTTTCAATCTTTTTAATTTTTCAATCTTTTAATCAAAAAAAATGCAAACAACAGATACAGTATTAATGATAGAACCGATTGCATTCGGTTACAACGCTGAGACAGCGAAAAACAATTACTTTCAGGTAGAGCAGACGGGTTCTGATATCCAGTCGAAAGCTTTGGCTGAGTTCAACACCTTTGTCGGAAAGCTGAGAGGAAAAGGAATCAATGTGATCACCATAAAAGATACATTGGATCCTCATACTCCGGATTCTATTTTCCCGAACAACTGGGTGAGTTTCCATAAAGACGGGAAAGTGGTTTTATATCCGATGTTCGCTTCCAACAGAAGAGTAGAAAGAAGAGAAGATATTATTGAAAGCATCAAAGATCAAGGCTTTGAAGTTGCTGAAATTGATGACTGGTCTTTTCCTGAAACTCAGGGGCATTTCCTGGAAGGAACGGGAAGTATGATTTTCGATCACGATAATAAAATTGCTTACGGTTCCGTTTCTTTGAGGCTGGATGAAAAACTGTTCAGAGAATTCTGTGCAAAATTCAGGTTCACTCCGGTTGTTTTCCATTCATTCCAGACGGTAGGAACAGAAAGACTTCCTATCTATCACACTAATGTAATGATGTGTGTAGCGGATAAGTTTGTCGTAATCTGCCTGGACTGTATTGATGATGAGCTGGAAAGAGAAAAAGTAGTTGAAACTATTAAAGGTTCCGGAAAAGAAATCATCGAAATTTCAGAAGAGCAGATGCAGCAATTTGCAGGAAATATGCTTCAGGTTCAGAACAAAAACGGTGAGAAATTTCTGGTGATGAGCCAGACTGCTTATCAATCTTTAGCTGCAGATCAGGTAGTCGCTATTGAAAAATACTGCGAAATTATCTATTCTGACCTGAATACCATTGAAGTAAATGGAGGAGGAAGCGCAAGATGTATGCTTGCTGAGGTTTTTCTTCCAAAAAAATAATATATTTACGAAAAAATTAATTGAACCCATTATCAAGTAAAGGTTTACATATTCTTCTGACTTTGGAAACAGAGTCAGAAGATTTGTTATTAGACAGCAAAGGTTTTCTCACATTTACAGAAGAGATTCTGAAAACCAAAGAGGTGGAAATTGTAGGAGTAACCAATCATATTTTTGAGAATGATAGTTTTACTTCTGCAGTGATCCTTAAAGAGTCTCACCTTTGTATCCACACGTGGCCGGAATTTAAACAGCTTACTTTCGATGTTTTCCTTTGTAATTATACACAGGACAATACCACAAAAGTAGAGCAGATTGCAGATGAAGTGGTTCAGTATTTTAAAGCTAATACCATTCAAAAACACAAAATTTACAGATAACAATGCACTATGTCTGCCCAGCATGCGAATCAGAAAATAAATTAGATCTCACCTTTCCTGTTGAAGAATATGTTTGTCAAACCTGTTCTCATCTTATTGATGTAGCTGGAAACAAACAAATCAAACATTTGAAAGTCCCAACGGAAAACGTTGTGTTGGATGTTGGCCAAAAAGGAAAAATCGGAGGTGAAGAATATACAGTCGTTGCTATTATTGTCAAAAGATATGGCAACAATATTTTCTGGCGCGAATATTATCTAAAAGACAGCAAAGGAAATGATGCTTTCCTGAGTGAAAGTGACGGACATTGGGTTTTCCTGATTCCTATGCATCCCGATGATTTTAAAGGTAAAAATTCGAAATTACCAACCTATCTAGGACGAACCTATCGCTGGTACGAAAACTCTCAGTGCAGTGTTGAAGCTGCAGCCGGTTTTTTTGAAGAACACGTGGATTTTAGTCTTGCCACTTACAAAGAATATGTCAACGGAACCCGTATGATCTCTCAGGAAAAGACCAGCAAGAAAAGCCAGTATTTTTATGGAGTTCACATTTCAAAACATGATGTTAAAAAAGCTTTTAAAATAGCACATATGCCCTATTATACAGGAGTAGGAATTGTTCAGCCTTATTATTTTGATATCAAACAGGCTATAAACATTTTCTGTATAGCAGCATTATTGATATGTCTGTTTCAGCTCTATGTTTATACATCAAGAACTAACGAAACCGTTTTTGCGCAGACCATCAACTTTACAGATGTACGGGATAAAGAAATGGTGAGCAGTAGTTTTACCCTTTCAGGAGGTTCGGCACCATTAAAGGTAAATGCATTTTCAGGGGTTGATAATTCCTGGGCAAATATTCAGCTGAGTCTTGTGAATGAAAAAACCAATGAAATTATCTATACCTCCAAAGATATCGAACAGTATCATGGTTACGAAGATGGGGAAAGCTGGTCAGAAGGAAGTCAGTCCGAAGATTTTAATCTTTGTGGAGTAAGCTCCGGGCAGTATCACTTTCTTATTTCTGCAGAGAAGGATGGCTCTTTACCTGCCTTTTCCGGTCTTATGTCTCCGGATTCAAAGGTAACGTTATCACGGGATAAATCGGGAATTATAGAGATTACTGACCTGTTGAGCGGGCAAACCACATCTTTTACAGATGGAAAGATACTGGAAAAAGATACTTCGGAAGTAGCCAGACTTACTAAAACGTCTTTCGGGACTCAAAAGCTGGACTCCCTGATTAATGTTGAAGCACCTAAACTCACTACAGATCCCATTTCAAGCAATACCTATGTACAGCTCAAAGCAACCTGGCTTCCCGTTTCATTCTGGAACTTCGGATTTATTATATTCATAATGGCCGCTTTGTTTGTAGCGATGTGGATAGGAAAGCATTTCTTTAATGTGAATAAATGGAAGAACAGTTCAAACTCACCTTATTCTGCATCATGATGACTAATATTTTAAACTATATAAGACAAAACTGGATACTCTGCCTGATTGGGAGCTTTTTCCTGACATGGTTCGTATATCTTACTTATCAGGGAAATCAGGTCTGCGACTGTGCCAAAACGGAAACATACCGCGATGGAACCACAAGAAGTCATTCCAGAGTAGGATTCTACAGATACTATCACAAATAAAAATATAAAACTATGGACAACATCAATTTATTACCAATATTCAACTCGGTTCTTTACTCATTTTTAGGAATCGCTATTTTGCTGGTGTGTTATTTCATTATTGAAAAACTTACTCCGGAAAAAACATGGCATGAGATCGCTCAGAACAAAAATATAGCACTGGCTATTGTCTTCGGAGCATTTATCATAGGAATTTCAATGATTATAAGCGCCGCAATTCATGGATAAGAAGAGGATTCCTCTTGAGCTGCTTTTATTGTTTTCAGTATTCGTCATTGCTACATGTGGATTGATTTATGAATTGGTGGCCGGAGCCCTGGCGAGCTATCTTTTAGGAGACTCTGTAAAGCAGTTTTCTTTCATTATCGGGGTGTACCTATTTTCAATGGGAGTAGGTTCCTATTTTGCGAAATTCATCAAAGGAAATCTGATCGATAAATTTATTGAGATTGAGATTCTGGTTGGAATCGTGGGCGGAGTCAGCTCTGTGGTGCTCTTTACTTTGTTTAATACACTGGCACATTTTGAGAGCGTTCTCTATCTCTTTGTCTTCTTCACAGGATGCCTCGTTGGAGTGGAAATTCCACTTTTGATGAATATTCTGAAAGACAGGGTGCAGTTTAAAGATTTAGTTTCAAATGTCTTTGCATTCGATTATATCGGAGCTTTGCTGGCATCCATTCTATTTCCATTGGTTTTGATTCCGAAACTGGGAATTGTAAAAACCCCTTTGTTTTTTGGGCTCATTAATATTTCGATCGCTATATTCCTGTGCTATTATCTTAAAAGGGAATTGTCAAAGCCGCTTTCATTAAAAGTAAAATCAATTTCAGCATTCATTATATTAGTAGGACTTTTTATTTTTTCTGATACTATTTTGTCTTATTCTGAAGAAAAATTATATGGTGAAAATGTGGTTTATACCAAAAGTTCTCCCTACCAAAGGATTGTTCTCACCAGAAATACTCACGAATTCCGTCTGTATTTAAATAATAACTTACAGTTTTCTTCCACCGATGAATACCGTTATCATGAAGCTTTAGTGCATCCGGCGATGTCTATGGCAAAAAACATTGATAACGTTTTGATTCTTGGAGGAGGTGATGGTTTTGCAGCAAGAGAAGTATTAAAATACAAAGACGTTAAAAAAATAACGCTTGTAGATCTGGATGGAGAAATGACACAGTTTTTTAAGATCAATGAAACCATGCGAAAGCTGAATCAAAGTTCTTTTTCCAATCCTAAAGTAGAAGTAATCAATAAAGACGCCTACATTTGGGTAAAAGAGAACAAAAAAAAGTTTGATGTCATCATCATAGACTTTCCGGATCCCTCCAATTACAGCTTAGGGAAACTCTATTCCCTGCAGTTTTATAAAGAACTGGAGAAACTGACGACTTTGGACACTAAAATTGTAGTTCAGACCACTTCTCCGTATTTTGCTCCCAAATCATTCTGGTGTATAGAAAAAACGATCAATCAGATTTTTCCTTTCACAGCGGCGTATCATACTTATGTTCCGTCTTTTGGAGAATGGGGATTTTCTATGGCTTCGTTTGAACCTGTCAACAACAGAATCTACAGAAAGCTTCCCGGTTTAAAATTTTATGATTACAACTTTTCACAGATGTCTTATTTCAGTAAAGATATGAAAGTGAAAGAAGTAGAAGTTAACCGTCTGGATAACCAGATACTAGTTCGTTATTTCGATGAAGAGTGGGGGAAAGTACAGTAGAAAGGATTTTCTTAAAACTATATTTTTAGGTAGCCTTATGCTTCCCTTTTTGCAATATTGCGGAAAGAAGGTGAAGTCACTGCTCCTGAGGATTACGGGTACTAATCATGTTCTCGGACATCGGCTGTGGGCAAAAGATTTTCCACAGTTTTCAGAAGTTATCCACACCAAATATCTTATTGTGGGTGGTGGAATTTCCGGACTTTCGGCATGCCGTTTTTTTAATCTGAATAATGAAAATGATTACCTTCTCCTTGAAATGGAAAATCATCTCGGTGGAAACTCTTCCAACGGACAGAATTCATTTTCAAAATTTCCTTTAGGTGCTCACTATTTACCATTGCCAAACAAAGAGAATACAGAAATCATCGAGTTTCTGAAAGAATGTGGAATCTGTCTTGGAACGGAAGAGAACGGAGAGCCCATTCTTGATGAATACCAAATGACTTTTCCACAACAGGAAAGACTGTTTTATAAAAACTCCTGGCAGAATGATATTGTTCCCCAAAGAGGAATTTCAACAGAAACCCAGCAGGAACTTAACCGCTTTTTCAAGCTGATGGATGAGTTTCGTGTAAAGAAAGATGCACAGGGGAAATATTGGTTTGCTATTCCGGTACATGATTCAAGCAGAAAAGATGAGGCTGTAAACCTTGAAAAGCTCATTTTCAAAGACTGGCTCAAAGAAAATAATTATCACTCCGAAGAACTTCTTTGGCTTCTTGATTATTCCTGCAGAGACGATTTCGGATTAGGGATAGATTATGTTTCAGCATGGGCCGGAATTCATTATTTCGCTGGAAGAAAGAATAACTGGAGTACTCAATATAAAGATCAGGTTTTCACATGGCCGGAAGGCAATGCAAGGCTGGCAAAACATTTCTCAAAATATACTGAAGGAAAACAGATGTCCGGTAATCTTGTCTTTGATGTAACGCTCAATGGTAAAGTTGAGGTCCTGAGTTTTGACAATACCCAGAAAAAAACAAAAAAAATCATTGCTGATAAAGTGCTGTTTGCATCACCACAGTTTGTAAACGAAAGAATTTTCAATCATCAAAAAGCGGCTTCTTTCAACTATGTTCCCTGGCTTTTAACAACAATTACCCTGAGGAATGAATTCGGAGGAGATGAAGAACTGGCCTGGGATAATGTAATCTATGGATCTTCTGGATTGGGTTATATCTTTGATCAGCATCAGAATCTTAACCAGATTATGGGTGAAAAGGTGATTACCCATTACAAAAGTTTTTCAACCGGGGACTGCAGAAAAGCAAGAAAAAAATTGTATGCCATGAAAGACGCCGAACTGAAAGATTTAGTTTTAAATGATCTGAAGAAAGCACACCCTCTGATAGAAGACTTTGTTCTGGAAATGCAGTTTCATAAAATAGGGCATGCGATGATCGCGCCGGTTCCCAACCAGATTTTTGGAGAAGAAACCAGAACAGCAAAAGAACCTATTGAAGATAAAATTTTCTTTGCCCATTCCGATCTTTCAGGAATATCTATTTTTGAAGAAGCCTTTTATCAGGGAATCCGGACTGCAGAAAAAATGATATAAAATTACTATATGAAACAACCCTGGATACATAATGCCAAAACAGACTGGTGGTTTATTTTATCACCACCTTTCCTGGTATTGCTGATTATTTTTCTTTTTCAGCAACAGATTCAGGGGCTGGAAAATCAGTATTCTTTTTACACATGGCTCTTTCTGATTGTTTTTGTGGATGTAGCCCACGTCTATTCTACCTTGTTCAAGACCTATTTTGTAAAAGGTGAGATCCAGAAAAATAAATTACTTTATCTCGGAATTCCTGCTATAAGCTGGATTTTGGGTGTTATTCTGTTTCAATTCGGGAATCTGACCTTCTGGTCGGTATTGGCTTTGGTTGCAGTTTTCCATTTTATACGCCAGCAATACGGGTTTATGAGAATCTATGCGCGTTTTGAACCGAATAACTGGAGCAAAAAAATAGATGAGGTAGCTGTTTATTCCGCAACAATCTATCCCATGTTATATTGGTTCATGACACCACGTGCCTTTACATGGTTTGTCAATAATGAGTTTGACTGGCTTAAAAATCTCCCGGATTATACTCATTTAATCATGGTCATATATTTTACAATTCTGATTATTTGGATTGCTAAAACTGTTTTTGAAGCTCTTAAAACCAAAAGAATTAATATCCCCAAAACTGCACTGATTGCCGGAACTTTCCTTTCCTGGTATTTCGGAATCGTGTACTTCAACAATGATCTTCTTTTTACTTTTCTGAATGTGATTTCCCACGGGATTCCTTATATCGCATTGATTTATATCCGGGAAATACAGCAAAAGGAAAATAGTACGTTGAATGGAATACAGATTTTTAAATCTTTTTCCGGAGTATTTTTATTTATAGGAGTTCTTTTGGGATTTGCCTTTGTTGAAGAATTTTTGTGGGAAACGCTGGTCTGGAACGAGCATTTTTCCATGAATGTGATGATCTCGGAGAAATGGTTTCAGTTTCTGGTTCCGTTATTAGTAGTGCCTCAGCTTACTCATTATCTCCTGGACGGCTTTATTTGGAGAAAACCAAAAAAAGTTAGCTAACTTTGCGGTAATCTTTAAAATCTAAAAATGAGACAATACTTTCTGTTATTAGCAATTTTTCTCGGAATCATTGCAGGAGCACAGCAGAAGACTTTCTGTAATCCTATCAATATTGATTATGGTTATACTCCTTTCGAAGTTTTTTCTAAACAGGGAAAACACCGTGCTACGGCAGATCCGGTGATTGTTAATTTTAAGAATAAACTGTTTCTTTTTTCTACGAATCAGGAAGGATATTGGTACAGTGACGATATGCTGGACTGGAAGTTTGTAAAAAGGAAATTTCTCAGAGACAATAAATACACTCATGATCTTAATGCTCCGGCAGTTTGGGCTATGAAAGACACTTTGTACGTTTATGGTTCTACCTGGGAGCAGGATTTTCCGATCTGGAAAAGTACAAATCCTACAAAAGATGATTGGAAAATTGCTGTAGATACCTTAAAAGTAGGAGCGTGGGATCCGGCATTCCACTATGATGAAGATAAAAATAAACTCTATCTGTACTGGGGTTCAAGTAATGAATGGCCATTGCTGGGAACAGAAGTGAAAGTGAAAAACCTTCAGTCTGAAGGTTTTGTAAAACCGATTATTAAATTAAAACCAGAAGACCACGGCTGGGAACGTTTCGGGGAGTATAATGATAATGTTTTTCTTCAGCCTTTTGTGGAAGGAGCATGGATGACAAAGCACAACGGAAAATATTATATGCAGTATGGTGCTCCGGCAACAGAATTCAGCGGATATTCTGATGGAGTATACGTAAGCAAAAATCCTTTGGAAGGCTTCGAATACCAACAGCATAATCCGTTTTCCTATAAACCGGGAGGTTTTGCCAGAGGAGCAGGTCACGGAGCTACTTTTGAAGACAATTATAAAAACTGGTGGCACATTTCAACCATCTTTATCTCCACTAAAAATAATTTTGAAAGAAGACTGGGAATTTGGCCGGCAGGTTTTGATAAAGATGATGTAATGTACTGTAATACAGCTTATGGTGATTACCCCACATACCTTCCGCAATATGCACAGGGAAAAGATTTTACAAAAGGTCTTTTTGCCGGATGGATGCTGTTGAATTATAATAAACCGGTTCAGGTTTCATCTACTTTAGGTGGATATCAGCCGAATAATGCTGTAGATGAAGATATCAAAACCTATTGGAGTGCCAAGACCGGAAATTCTGGAGAATGGTTCCAGACAGATCTTGGTGAGGTCTCTGCTATCAATGCCATTCAGATCAATTATGCTGACCAGGATGCAGAGTTTATGGGGAAAACCTTAGGAAAAATGCACCAGTACAAGATCTATGGATCCAATGACGGCAAGAAGTGGAGTGTAATTGTAGATAAAAGCAAAAATACAAAAGATGTTCCTCACGATTATGTAGAGCTGGAGCAGCCTGTAAAAGCCCGTTTCCTTAAAATGGAAAATCTGAAAATGCCTACAGGGAAATTTGCACTGAGCGGTTTCAGGGTATTTGGAAAAGGAGCAGGGAAACAGCCTTCAAAAGTTGAGGGATTTGTACCTTTAAGAGCTGATCCCAAGAAATATGGTGAAAGAAGAAGTATCTGGATGAAGTGGCAGCAGAATCCTGATGCAGACGGCTATGTAATCTATTTCGGGAAGTCTCCTGATAAATTGTATGGAAGCATTATGGTATACGGAAAGAATGAATATTTCTTTACAGGAGCAGACAGAACAGATGCTTATTATTTCCAGATTGAAGCTTTCAATGCCAATGGGGTTTCAGAAAGAACAGCCGTTGCAAAATCTGAATAAATACCATTAATAGATAAAAGAATAACACGTTTTGAAGTATCAGAACGTGTTATTTTTTTGTTAGTCTTTTAAGAAAAGCTTCAATTTTATTGATAAGAAATTCATCATTAGGCTGTTTATCCCAATCCAGATGTCCACCATTGAATGGATAAGACTCATGGATAACATGATTTTTATTTAAAACTGAATCTAAGATTTTTTCCTGAGTAGAAGGTATGACATGATCCGAATTTCCATAATAAGATAAGGTAGGAGGGGAGTTTTCTCTTATCCATTTTACAGGACTTGCAAAATCTATTCGTGTTGTGCCCTTTTTCGGTACAGCGGGATCTACAAGCCTTTTTTCCACAAAAGAATATTCCTGATAATTTCTGAAACCCGGATCTGATAGATCTGCAGGACCAACAATATTAATTACAGCTTTTACTTTTTTGTCAATATCGAATTGATAGGCATATAACATAGACAAATGCCCGCCGGCACTGTTTCCTAATAAAATCAGGTTGGGGTGGTAACCCAGTTTATTTTTTAGCAACTCAGTCACTTTTCTAATATCCTCAGCCTGATTCGGAAGTCCAAATTGAGTTGCTGAAGCCAGTCTATAATTCATGTTGACGAAAATATGATCAGGAAATCTCTGCATCAGAGAAAGTGTGAAGAAAGTCAATTGTGACTTATTTCCACTGCGCCAGCCTCCACCATGGATAATGATGAAGACTTCTTTTTTGGTATTTGTTTTTTTGTTTGGAATATAAAGATCCATGACCTGCTTATCGCTATTCCCATAATGAATATTTTCTTCTTTATCAAAGCTGGCATTTTTACCCAGTTCTATCTTTTTTTCCTTGCAGCCAATCCATAGAAAAAGCAGGATTAAGCAAACCGAAATAATATGTATATCTTTTTTCATAGCAATTAAATATAAAAAATCCGCTGAAAAGAATCAGCGGATACTGTAAGAATAATTAATTGAATATGAAGAAAGATAGTTCTTTATCTTGTTCTGCTTTTGATAGCATCTGATGCACCTTCGATGTCTCGTACTTTTTTCACTTTCTGGTTTCCGAAATTGTAGGTAAGGCTTACCATCACATTTCTGTTGTAACGGTTTTGGTGGATGTAATTATAATTTCCATTCTCCTGGAAGTCTTCAATTTTAACGATATTGGTATTAAGAATATCATTGGCATTAACTGCGAAGGTCCACTCGTTCCACACTTTCTTGATGCTGAGGTCTAAACTCATTAAACTTTTCAGTAATCCAAGTTCGATCTGCTGCTTGTCTACGAAGAAATAATTAACTCCAAAGAACCATGTTTTCTTTTTATCAAGACGGATCGTGTTGTTGGTCTGGATCAAAAGACTGGTAGAATTAGTCTTGTTGGTGTATACAATATCTTCGCCCTTCTGATTCCTAAATCGATCTCCCGTAGTAGGATCCATATCAAGGCTTCCATTGTTGATATTATGCTGAACTCCAATATTGAAGTTGGTGGTCCAGTATTGTTTGAAGAATGATTTCTGAACCCCTACCATTGCAGACATTTCCTGTTTATTTCCGAAATTGGTTCTTATATATCTCAATACAGGATTGGGACCCACCGTACCATCAGGAGATACCGGATATCCCTGCAGCGGAACCTGAGTGATGGCATCCTGAATATAAGAATGGTTTAAAATCAGGAAGTATGAGTTTTTAAACATATAAGTTAATTCCTGATTGTAAGTAGATGAAGCCTTTACAAAAGGGTTGTTCTGAGTATAATTATCATCTGTCAGAATGTTTCTTACCGGATTGATTTCCCAGAAGCTCGGTCTTCTCATTCTGCTTGAAAAGGAATAAGAAATATTGTTTTTATCATTGATTGCATAGTTGAAGCTCAAATAGGGAAGAAGGTTGTTATAATTTCTTTCAATCCTTTTAAGTTCATCTGTAGGGGCATTGTCAGAGGTTCCAAGACTGTTTGTAATTTCATATCTCGCTCCGATTTTTCCAGAGATTTTATCCGATAATTTCTTTTCTATCGTCAGATAAGCACCATAAATATTTTCATCATAGATAAAGTGGTTCGGTCTTGAATCCGGAACTTCTGCGGGATTAAAAGAATACGTAATGTTTTTAGAATCGTTGTCTGTTTTGGTTTTGTTATAATTTCCCCCTATTGAAATAGTCAGATCATTTTTAAATTTCTGATTATAATCTACCATTCCGGAGAAGTTATTAATGATCTGTGGAAGATCCTGGAATAACTGTGTAGTCATTTTTCCAACTCCCATATTCGCATCAGACATATGTGTTCTGTTGTCTGTAAACTGGAATCTTTTATAATTAAGATAAGCCGCATTTACATTAAGCTTACTGCCTAAGGAATCGGTCTTTAATTCATAATTTAAATTCACGGAATTGTTGTAAGATCTTGCATCTTCTTTATTCTTGGACCATGTATATTTTGTTCCGTTTTCTGTCTTAATGGTATTGAAAAGATTTACGGTAGAATTATAACTTTTATTAGCCCATGTGTTCCATGATAAAGCCAAGTTGCTTTTATCGTTCAGCTGATAGTCAATATTCAGATAACCTCCGATATTTTTGTTCGGATCATCAATATCTCCCGTAGATTCGTTAGATGTTTTGGCAGTTCCGTTTCTTAAAGTGTAGGTTTGTGCCTCTATATTTTCACCACCGCTTAGGTTGGCGCTCACTCCCAGTTTACCTTTTCGATAGTTGGCAGAGAAACTGGCCTGGCTTCCGTTGTATTTACCGGTTGTATTAGACATTCTCATATTTCCGTTGAGACCGTCACTCATTTTTTTCTTTAAAACGATATTGATGATACCATCCGATGATTCTACCTGATACTCACTGCCAGGAACAGTAATCACTTCAATTTTCTGGATGTTTTCTGCCGGAGTATTTTTCAGGAACTGAGCCAGCGACTCAGAGTCCATATTGCTTTTTCTTCCGTTGATATAGATCAGAGCATTATTTTTCCCTGCGATTTTTAATGTTTTATCATCTGTGGAAGACAATAGAGGAGTCTGTTTCAGAAGGTCAAAAGTGGTATTTCCTTTAGCTACTGGTGATGCTGCCACATCATATACAAAACGGTCACTTTGCTTTTTGAAAACCTGTTTTGTAATGGTAACTCCTTCTATATTTTTTGTTTTTGCCGTATCAGATTTCTTCTCCTGTGCAAGTGCACAAGTACCGAATACGATAGCCATTGACAAAATTATACGTTTCATGTTTGTTTTTATTTAAGAGTGGATTTGTGATATAAGTTGTGCAGATTAGGTTCTTGATTTTACAGCATCATTAGCTGATTTCATTTCCCTTGCCTTTTTCAGTTTCTGATTTCCGAAATTATAAGTAACCCCGATGCTCATGAGCCTTGGATAGTTGAAGTTGGTTATATTGTTATATTTTCCGTTTGGCTGTACTCCTTTAACGCTGTAAAAGCTTTGGTTAAATAAATCGCTTACTTCCGCTACAATGGTCCAGTCGCCTGCAATTTTTTTCAGACTAAGATCAAAGCTTTGTCTTGCTCCTATCATACCTCCTTCCATAGCGGTCTGGCTTGCAAAGAAGTAATTAACTCCTAAGAACCAGTCTTTTTTAGATGAAAGTCTGATAATATTATTGATCGTTACAGACATATTGTAGTTTTTTACATCAATGATATAAGGATCCAGTGACTCGGATTCGTACTGACCTAGCTGAGACGTTGGATCTTCCCATACTCCGCCTTTGTAGGTAACATAACCCAAATTAACAGAATAGTTAGTTGTCCATATGTCTTTGAACCATGACTTGTTCATTCCCAGCGTAAGAGCGAGCTCTCTGTTTTTACCGTAATTGGTTCTTATATACCTTAGGAATCTAGTTGTTCGCATGATCATATTTCCGCCTGGACCATAGACTATATTTCCATTTTTATCCCTTTCTGGAGTTGTTAAAGTCCCTTGTAATGGAAGCATGTCAGAGGCAGATGCATCTTCTACCATATTAAAGCTAAGATTGGCATAAAATGCATTTTTGTACATATAGTTCAGCTCCTGATTATAAAATTTTGAAGCAAGAACAAATGGATTGTTCTGTGTATAATTCGTAGGAGTGAAATACGTTCTGGACGGATTGAGTTCCCAGAATCTTGGTCTTCGGATTCTGCTTGAGAAAGTATAGCTCAGATTGTGATCAGAATTGATGGCATAATTTAAATTCAGATAAGGTAAAAGATTGTTGTAATTTCTTTCAAACCCTGTTTTTTCCAGAATTTCTCCGGTACTTCTTGTCATTTCATATCGGGCTCCTATTTTTCCGGATATTTTCTCAGTCAGTTTACGTTCATAGTTCAGGTAAATACCTAAAATATTTTCTTTATAAATGAAGTGATTGGTTTGTTTAGGATCTATCACAAAATCACTACCTATTAATTTGTCTTGTTTGGTATCATTATCAGTGTTCGTATGATTGTAGCTGATTCCCATTAACCATGTTGCGCCTTTAGCCGTTTTTTTCAGGTAGTCGATATTTGCTGCATAGTTGTTAATGATCTGAGGTACTGATTGATGAAGTGCAGAATATTTGTTGATGGTATCATTAGTTAAAGGAAAACTTTCATTAAAACTTACTTTATCTCTGTTGAACCATAAGTAAGAAATGTTTGAGGTAAGTCTGCTTCCCAGAGAATCGGTTTTCATTTCATAATTTAAATTGAAAGAATGATTTCTCGTTTGTGCATCTTCATTATTGACCGTTCTATTATTTAAAACCCCATTTTGCCAGTTGGTAATATCCAATACAGAATTGAAACTTTTATTATATCTCATGTTGTAGGAGAAACCAAGACTATGCTTTTTATTGATCTCATAATCAACATTAAACCCTCCGCCAAAATTTTTATTGGGATCATCATTAAATCCAAATGATTCATTTTTGAATGTAGGATCTCCGTTAGAGAGTGTATATCTTTGTCTGTCTGTCCAGCTTCCCGTTCTGAAGTTTGAGTTACCGGACCACTTTCCTTGTCTGAAGTTAAAAGAAGCTCCTGAATTAGGGTTGTTGTAATAAGCCTGCTCATTCTGCATTTTCAACGTTCCGTTATAACCGTTGTTTTTGCTTTTTTTCATTACAATATTGATTACGCCTTCTTTGGATTCAACCTGAAATTCACTTCCCGGAACTGTAATCACTTCAATTTTCTGGATATCCTCTGATGGAGTAGATTTCAGCATTTCAATCAATGCCTCAGAATCCATATTTGTTTTCTTATTGTTGATGTAGATCACCGCATCATTTTTTCCCAAAATCTTCAGTGTTTTTCCATCAATGCTGGAAATCATTGGAGTTTGTTTCAAAAGATTAAAGGTGTTGGTTCCCTTAGCAATAGATGAAGAAGCTACATCGTAAACTAAACGGTCTCCTTGTTTTTTGAAAACCTGCTTCTTGATATTCACTGCATCAATAGCATTTACTTTCAAACTGTCTTTTTTCTGCTGGGCAGTTACAAGTCCACCGAAAAATAGTGCTGCAATAAGAATTTGAGTTTTCATGATATTATTTTTTAATTAATAGCTTGTATGGTTTGTTATTTTACATTACAAAGATATATAATAAATTTAGTATCATGCAATGCAAAGTACTTAAAATGTTTTTAAACTTTATTTAAGTATTTGATTATCAGTAACTAAAATTTTATATCAATTTTGAGTTTCAATGGTTTTATTACTTAATTAGACAATTTGAAGTTCATTTTTGTTACATGACAATATGAAATTGATGGAAATTTTAAAAAATATTTAATGAGAAATCAGAAAAGATAACAATGATTGCATTTTATTATTAATTTAGTAAAAACTAAAAATTAATACCATATGCGAAAATTTTATCTCTTATTATTGTTGTTTGTGTTGATGTTTTCATGTAAAAATGAAACTTTCTCAGAAATAGAGGACGACACAACAAACCCTCCATCCAATTATAATTTTGGGAATACGACGCAAAAGAATTTTCAGGGTGTCGTTCTTGATACGAACGGGCTTCCGGTATCAGGAGCAACGGTTACAATCGGAACAAGTACAGTTACAACCAATCTTAAAGGTTTCTTTACATTTAAAAATGCTTCGGTAAAAGAAAATTTTGCCCATATAAAAGTGACAAAATCCGGCTATGTAAATGCATCGAGGGTTTTGGTACCTACCAACGGAATAAATAGGGTGAATATCATGATGATTCCCGCAACAACGACATCTACAATTACCACGGGTTCTACCTCTACAGTTTCATTACCAAACGGAACAAAAGTGAAATTTGACGGAAGTTTCAAAGATGCAAACGGAAACGCCTATTCAGGAAATGTGAGTGTTGGGGTCTTTCATTTAGCACCATCCAATCAATATCTTAATGAATTAATGCCTGGATCATTTTTGGCAACCAATTCAGGAGGTAATGCCAGAATAATGGAAACATTTGGAATGCTGCATGTACAGTTGACAGGAACTGCGGGACAAAACCTTCAGCTTGCAAACGGACATACCGCAGAAATAACTGTTCCTGTGGATGCCACACAAACTTCCAGTTCACCGACTACAATTCCATTATGGTCTTATAATGAAGATACAGGAATGTGGAAAGAAGAAGGTTCTGCTACAAAGATTGGAAATGCTTATGTAGGAACAGTAAGTCATTTTTCCTGGTGGAATTATGATGCACAGTTTGAACAGGCAACCATGAAAGTAACTGTAAAAAACTCTGCAGGGCAGGTTTTACCTAATACCAAGGTAGCTTTAAAGAGAAGCTCTCAAACGTATGAGACTTACGGAATGACGGATAATGCAGGGGTGGTTTCCGGAATTGTTCCGGCAGGTGAAACTCTTAGTTTAAAAGTTTATGATGTCTGTAATAATGTAATTTATGCATCGAACGTAGGCCCTTTTCCAACAGGAGTCATAACGACTATTTCTGATATTGTTGTAAACCCTTCTACATCTACCAGCTATACCATTCAGGGAGTTCTGAAAACATGTGCCAATGCCAATGTGAGTGATGGTTATGTAGAATTGAAACCAACAGTAAGTACAAATTATTTCCAGTATATGTCAGTCCCGGTAGATAATAACGGAGGTTTTATATTCAATACGTATTCATGCACAGCAAATCCACAGTTTAGGTATGAAGGATTTGATAACGTTAATTTTCTGAGTACTAATGAAGTTACTTTCACTGCCACATCTACTACTATGAATTTGGGGAATATCATGGCTTGTAGCTCTGTGAATGAATTTGTGAGTTATAAAATTGATAATCAACCTATTATTAATTTGTCAGGATCGTTCAATGCGCAATGGACAGGTCTTACTTCTACATCACCTAATCTGCCAGCCAAACAATTAAGAATAATCTCAACAAATCCAATTGGGCCAACTTTCTTTATGACTCAAAACAATATGACAGGAATTACTGCAAGTTTTACCAATAACTATATGTTTGAGTTTTCGGGGGGATCCATTACATCAAATAACGGGAATTTGGTTGTTGATATAACTGCTTTTGGAGCTTTGGGAGACTACATTGATTTTACAGTTAACGGAACTTTTACAGATAATTCCGGTAATCATACCTTTACAGCAACAGGACATGTAAAACGGGATATGTAATACTATTCAAAATAAAAAGGACCGAAAAGGTCCTTTTTTTATTATATTATTTATTTTCTGTCGAATCGGGCTAGTTTTTTGTCTACCCAAACCGTTGCAAAAGGGAAGAATGCAGATAATAAGGCAAAAACAAAATCTTCATCATCCCAATTATAAATTTTTCTTGCAGGAAGGCAGAGTAAAAGGTAAAGCGTAAAAAATAATCCGTGTAAACTGCCAATAACGCTGATGAAGATAATGGAATACAAATTTTCATCATATCGGATCCATATCATCGCAACACAGTACAGTAAAAGACATGAAACAGCTTCTGCAACACATATCTGTTTAAACCATTTGATGATTTTTTCCTGAGAATATTTTGAGAAAAATTTTTCGATGAAGTCCATTTCTTGAGTTATGAGGTGAGAGTTAAAAGGTAAGAGTCTTTCTCTGGCTTTTAGTTTTTACCCTCTCATTTCTGATTTGCAAAATTACTTATAAAAACTGCTACCATCCAAATATTCAAAAACTTCAGGAGGTAACATCGGCCTTACATTTTTGCCGTCTTTAATCATATTACGGATTTCAGTGGCAGAAAGTTCTATGACCGGCGCCTTGATCAGAGAAATATTTTCATGCTGTAAATAGTCAGAATCTGCTTTTTCGCCTTCAAATACTCTTGGATAAACTATGATATGATGATTTTTGATCAGAACATCAGAATTTTTCCACTTGTGAAGACTCTTCAGGTTATCTTCTCCCATAATCAGGCTGAAAGAATATTCAGGATACTTCTCATGGAGGTAAGTAAGGGTATCGATCGTATAACTTGGCATCGGAAGAGAAAATTCTACATTAGAAGCTCTCATATTCGGATAGTGCTTTACCGCAAGCTGTACCATATCGAGTCTGTTATGATCTTTCAGTAAAGACTTTTTGTCTTTAAACGGATTTTGTGGGCTCACTACAAACCAAAGCTCATCCATATCAGAATTTTCCAGAATATAATTCGCCAGAATAAGATGTCCGATATGAATAGGATTAAATGATCCGAAAAATAAACCGATTTTTTTCATTGTTACAAGGAGTTAGGTTGCAGGAATTAGGTCTTAGGGAGTTTGAAGTTTTGTAATTACTACATTCAGCATTTTTGATATTTCGGATGTTTTTTCGATTAAAATTTGAAAATTTTCAGGATTCAAATAATTTAAATTTTTTGAAATAATCAATTGGTTTCCAATTCAGCACTGCTGCCTCTTGCAATTTTCAAAAACTGAAGATAGTCACTAGTAGATCTTCTGGAGTGACCTTCAGCAATATTAGATGGAATTGAAATTGAGGATCTGCGGATCTGACTTGTAAGCCCATACAGTTCTTCTTTTGGAAAAGCTGTTGTTACTGTATAGATTTCTGTAACGAGATCTACAGATTTTTGCCAGACGATTAATTCCTTATAATTTCCCATATGCATTTCCCTATTCCCTTATTGCTAAATCCTAATCCCTATTCTCAATCCCTAAACTTCACATCCTTAATATTTAGATAATGAGTGACGTTGCCTTTCCAGTGGTTTTCTTCAAGGGTAAAAGCAAGGTCGAAATTTTTATTTTTAAAATCTTCAACAAATGGTCCTAGTTTGAAGCCTACACATTCAATGTTTCGTCCTGTGGATTCCTGCTTGATATAAAACTTCAGGTGGTTATTATCTTTTCCCATTGTTTTTACATAACCAGACAGTTTCTGATCCGTCAATGTAAAAATAGGTTTCATATTGTGAGGTCCAAATGGAGCCAGTTTTCTGTGAAAATTGATAAACTCTCTGTTGATTTCATCAATTGTAATTTCAGTATCAATGGCAATGGAAGGTTCTTTTTGATGGTCTTTGATTTTTTCAGAAACAATTTTTTCAAACCTTTCCTTGAAAGCATCAAATTTGTCTTTTTCCATAGAAAGTCCGGCAGCTGCGTGATGGCCTCCAAACTTAAGGAAATATTCCGAACACATATCAAGAGCTTCATGCACATCAAAATCAGAAACAGATCTCGCAGAAGCTACCATTTCCCCATTGTTACCATCAGTAAATACCAGTGTGGGTTTATAATAAGTTTCAATAAGCCTGGAAGCTACAATACCAATCACTCCTTTATTCCATTCAGGATGATAAACGATTGTTGTATGTTTTGTTTCTTGCTGAGACTCTATAATTTGGTTTAATGCCGAAAGAGTGGAATTCATATCCAGTTCTCTTCGTTCATCGTTAAGGTTCATGATATCACTCACAATCTGATTGGCATGTTTCAGATTGTCGGAAACCATAAGTTCTACGGCCGCTTTGCCATGAGAGATCCTTCCGGCTGCATTTATTTTAGGAGCTATTTCAAAAACAATATTGGAAATTTCAAAATGAGAAAGTTTATCCTCAGGAATCAACAGTCTTAGTCCCAGATTTCTGGTCTTTCTAAGAATTTTTAGTCCCATTTTAGCCAGTACTCTGTTTTCTCCTGTCATGGAAACAATATCAGCTGCAATAGAAATAGCCAGAAGATCAGTCAGTTCAAATAATTCTGCTTCTGGTAATTTATAGATTGTATTTAATCCCTGGCAAAGTTTAAAGCCAACACCGCATCCTGAAAGTTCTTTGAAGGGATATCGGCAGTCATTTCTTTTAGGGTCAAGTACAGCCGCAGCATCAGGAATTTCTTCACCCGGAAGGTGATGGTCGCAGATAATAAAATCTATATCCAGGTTACTGGCATAGCTGATCATATCAAGTGCTTTTATTCCACAATCCAGAGCGATGATCAATGAAAAACCATTTTCTTTGGCAAAATCAATTCCTTCAGTAGAAATTCCATATCCTTCAGAATTTCTGTCCGGAATATAATAGTCTAAATATTTTTTCTCAACAATTTTACTGAGATAAAGGTACATCAAAGCAACTGCAGTGGTTCCATCCACATCATAGTCACCATATACCAATATTTTTTCACCATTTTCAATAGCCGTTGCAATACGCTCTACAGCTTTTTGCATATCTGCCATTAAAAACGGATTATGTATATCGTTAAAGTTCGGTTTGAAGAATTCTCTGGCCTTTTGATAGTTGTCAATCCCTCTTAAAACGAGGATTTTAGATTCAAAAGTACCAAAACCAAGTGACGAACTTAGTCTGTCCACAACTTCCTCATCGGGTTCAGGCTTATAAATCCATTTTTGACTCATTTCACAAAAATAAGGAAAAAAGTTCTAAAAGCCTCTTTAAAAATCAGCAAATTAGATTTTAAAAATGAGCAGGATATCGCTTAATAAAACTCATACTTGTTGATGAAAATAAGAGTAGAATCTATCTTTCCATTCTTTTCTGAAACCATCTTTACGAGAACATTGTACTCATCCAAATCAAATTTTTCCAATGTCTTTTCATTGTTATCCTGAGTAAAGCTATCATCAAAAATCAGTGTTTTTCCAAAGTATTTTCTTTTCTGGTCAAATTTATATTCAGTATTTGCTGTTTCAATAAGAGTGAATTTATTTTCAGGATATTCCACTGTTGTCTGAGTTAAATTCTTTTCCTCGTCATATTCTTTTGTGATTTTTTTATTGTCTTTATACTCAATGAAATAAGAATTGTTATAATAAATTTTACCTTGATCAAAAACAGTCTTTGATATTAACTGATTTGAGGTATTAAATTGATATATAATATAATTATAATCCGAAGGCTGATCCTTAGACAATGCTTTTACTAGTTTTTTATTAAAATCATATTCAAAAACATAGGAACTTTTATTCTTTTTATTATTCAGCTTCAGAATATTTTTATCCTTGTCGAAATCTTCGGTCCTTCGTAAGTTTTCAATATATTCCCATTGGTTTTCATTGTTGCCCGTGATGGCTATTCCGGTGCTGTTCACAAGGATTATATTTCCTGCAGAATCATAGTGATATTCATTTAAACTTGCTCCGGTATTGGAGTGCAGAATAAGGGTTTTAACCGGCTGGTTTTTATCATTGTAAATATTTCTTTCAATAATAGTCAGGTATTTTCCATTCCAGTTTTCACTTACATATTGTCGATAATATTTATAAATCAAATTTCCATTTTTATCATATTCTAAAATATTAAGGTATTCTCCATTACTTTTTTGCTCAAGCCTTTTTAAATTTTTGGGGTAAGTTGATGATGTGAAGTTGACATTAAAGGGTAGATTATAAGTAGTAGAGGTCATCATTACATCTTCATAATCAGGCATATTATATCTTGTTTTTTCCTGCCCTGTGAATAGAGAAAAGAAAAATATAGTAAAAAGGTAAATGGTCTTCATTTTTCTTTTAAAATTAAAAAAATTGAGATTACTCTTTTAATTTAATAATTGTTTAAAAAAAGGCTATCTTCGTGCTCCAAATTTTAAATGATTATGAAAAAAATTACTCTATGCCTTATCTTATTAGGGGCTATGCATTCTATCAATGCACAAAAAATCAACCTCGGGAAAGCTGCCGGAATGGTTTCAAATGGTGCAAAAGCATTGACATTTACGAACGAAGATGCGGTTAAATTATCCAAAGAATCAGTAGACTGGATGGATAAAAATAATGCCGTAGCAGGACCTAAAGATCCGTATACCGTGAGATTGAACAAATTGTTTGGAAAACACAAATCTCAGGACGGTCTGAATTTGAATTATAAAGTTTATAAAGTAAAAGATATCAATGCATTTGCCTGTGCAGACGGAAGCGTACGTGTGTTCTCTTCTCTGATGGATATCATGACAGACAATGAATTGCTTGCCGTTATCGGGCATGAAATAGGGCACGTGAAAAATCAGGATACAAAAGATGCAATGAAATCTGCTTATCTGAAAGCAGCGGCATTAGATGCAGCATCATCAGCTTCTTCTGCAGTAGCTACTCTTAATGAGAGCCAGGTAGGAAAGATGGCTAATGCATTTTTGGATGCTTCGCACAGTAAGAAACAGGAATCAGAAGCAGATACCTACTCATACGACTTTATGAAAGCTAATAAATATGATGTTGTGGGAGCTTATACGGCTTTCAAAAAATTAGCGCTGCTTTCAGAAGGAAGTACACAAAGTAATTTTGAGAAAATGTTCAATTCTCATCCTGACAGTAATAAAAGGGCAGAGTCTATTAAAAAGAGAGCAGAAAAAGACGGGATGTGGAAAGACCCGGGAACGGTAACTTTGCCTACTGCAAAACTTACGAAATAATTGATTATATATTTCTAACAAAAAACCTCAAAGCACTGCCTTGAGGTTTTTTTATATAAATTTTAATGTTGTTCGATTAAGAATACATTTTTTCTCTTAATTCTTTTACCTTTTTATCAGCAAGGTATTCGTCATAAGTCATTTCTCTGTCGATGATTCCGTTAGGAGTCAGTTCAATGATTCTGTTACAGACTGTTGAAAGCATTTCGTGGTCATGAGATGCCAGTAAAAGATTTCCTTTGAAGTTAGATAAAGAGTTGTTCAAAGTGGTAATACTTTCAAGGTCTAAGTGGTTGGTAGGTTCATCTAATAAAAGAACGTTTGCTTTCTGAAGCATCATTCTGCTGAACATACATCTCATTTTTTCACCTCCTGAAAGTACTTTACAAGATTTTAAAGCTTCATCACCTGAGAAAAGCATTCTTCCAAGGAATCCTCTCATGAATTCTTCGTGACGCTCTTCATCATTTTTAGTGAATTGTCTCAACCAATCAACCAAGCTGATATCTTCCTGGAAGAATTTAGTGTTGTCTAAAGGCATTTGAGATTGGTTTGTTGTAACTCCCCAAGCAACAGTTCCTTTGTCTGCCTCAATATTTCCTGCTAAAATTTCGAAAAATTCTGTGATAGCTAAAGAGTTTTTTGAAAGAATAGCAACTTTGTCCCCTTTTTTAAGGTTTAAATCAATGTTTGAGAATAATAATTCTCCGTCTTTTGTTTTTTCAAGACCTTTTACATCTAAAATCTGATCTCCCACTTCTCTTTCCATTTCGAAAATAATAGCTGGATATCTTCTTGAAGATGGTTTAATATCGTCAATGTTTAATTTGTCGATCATTTTCTTTCTTGCTGTAGCCTGCTTTGCTTTAGCAACGTTTGAGCTGAATCTGGCAATGAAGTCCTGAAGTTCTTTTTTCTTTTCCTCAGCTTTCTTATTGGCTTGAGCTCTCTGTCTTGTTGCCAATTGAGAAGCCTGATACCAGAACGAGTAGTTACCTGTGTAAAGGTTAAGTTTAGCATAATCCAAGTCACCGATGTGCGTACAAACCGTATCTAAGAAGTGACGGTCGTGAGATACAACGATTACTGTATTTTCATAATCTGCAAGGAAATCTTCCAGCCATGAGATAGTATCAATGTCAAGGTCATTGGTAGGTTCATCCAGAATCAACACATCCGGATTTCCGAAAAGAGCCTGAGCCAAAAGAACCTTCACTTTGTCTTTGTTCTCAAGTTCGCTCATCACCTGCCAATGCATATCATCTTTTACTCCAACGTTTGAAAGCATTGTCTGTGCATCAGATTCTGCAGTCCAACCTCCCATTTCATCATAGATTACACCTAGTTCACCAGCTTTTATTCCGTCTTCATCAGAGAAATCTTCTTTTGCGTATAACGCATCCATTTCCTCTTTTATCTCAAATAATTTCTTGTTACCTCTCAAAACTGCTTCAAGAACAGTATACTGATCATAAGCAAAGTGATCCTGCTCCAAAACTGACATTCTTTTCCCTGGTTCCAGAGATACATGTCCTGTTGTAGGATCCTGCTTTCCTGTTAATATTTTAAGGAATGTAGACTTTCCCGCACCGTTTGCTCCGATGATCCCGTAGCAGTTTCCTTTGGTAAACATAATATTTACCTCGTCAAAAAGAACTCTTTTCCCGAATTGTAAAGATAAGTTAGATACTGTTAACATATAGTTTTGTAAATTTGGCGCAAAAATACGAAAAGAATTTGGGTATATTGTAATAATATAATAGTCAAGTTTTTAATTGTATGGTATTTTTTATATATTTCATTAACGAAATTTTAAAATGATGAAGATTGAGAAAACAGTTAGTATATTAAATAGAAGAGCCCGTTTTGAATATGAAATTCTTGAAGAATATGAAGCAGGAATGGTTTTGACGGGTACCGAAATAAAATCTTTACGTTCATCCAAAGCATCTATCACAGAATCCTTCTGTCAGTTTATTGATGGGGAATTGTACATCATTAACATGATGATTGATGAGTATAAATTGGGAACTTTTTACAATCATAAAACAAAAAGGGAACGGAAATTGCTCTTGCACAAAAAAGAATTACAAAAACTTGAAAAAAAGTTAAAGGATGCTGGGAACACCATAATACCTTTAAAATTATATATCACTGACCGAGGTAAAGCAAAGGTTCTGATAGCGCTGAGTAGAGGGAAAAAACTTTTCGATAAAAGGGAGGCGATAAAAGATAGAGAAAACAAACGGAACCTGGACAGAATATTAAAGAAAAGTTAAAAATCATTTGAAAAACTTTGTATATAAAGAAAAATTATATTTATTTTGCATTATCAATTATTTAATCATTTAATTCTATGAAAAATCTAAAATTAGGAATTTCAGCATTGGCGCTTACTGTTGCCTCTACTGTTTTCGCACAGACTACCAACAATCCGTGGTTAATCGGAGTTGGTGCTCATGCAGAAAACCACGTAGCAGCAAGAGGTAACTTCAGTAATACGTTCTCTGCTAACAATTTGACGAAAAGTATGTTCAATGTGAACAACTTCTCTATTACTCCTCCATTATCTAAGTTAACAGTTGCTAGAAATGTTGGTAAAGGTTTAGTAATTGACTGGCAGACTTCTGTTGGGAATGTTGAAAACAAAAGATTTAACATGGGGAAAGAATTTTTCCTAATGACAGGTCTTGGTTTCCAGGCTCACGCTGCAGGTCTTTTATGGAACGAAGAATCTTGGTTTGATCCATATTTAAGAGTTGGTGCTAACTACTTAAGACATGACTATACAGCTCTTACTTTCCCTAGAACATCTGTTGACGCTAACGGTAATCCAATCGAAAACGTTGTTAATGGTAAGGATGGTAACGAAAATGGTAAAGCTAACCACTTTACTGTAGCTACAGGTGCTGGTGCTAACTTCTGGGTAACTAAGAACTTCGGTCTTGGTGTTCAAGGAGATTATGTATCAACTCCAGGTGACCACTCTACAGTGGCTAACTTCTGGCAAGCTTCTGCTTCTATCTTATTCAGATTCGGAAACAGAGATAGAGATAAGGATGGCATCCTAGATAAAGATGATCTTTGTCCAGATACTCCAGGTCTACCAGAATTCCAAGGATGTCCTGATACTGACGGTGACGGAGTTCCAGATAAAGACGATCAATGTCCAGAAGTGGCAGGTCCAGTTGAAAACAACGGATGCCCTTGGCCAGATACTGACGGTGATGGTGTAATCGACAAAGATGACGCTTGTCCTACAGTAGCAGGTCCTGCTGAAAACAACGGTTGTCCTTGGCCAGATACAGACGGTGACGGTATCTTAGATAAAGATGATGCTTGTCCTACTGTTCCAGGTCTTCCTGAATACAACGGATGTCCTAAGCCAAAAGATGTTATCGCTAAAGAAGCTACGGGTGCTCTTAAAGATATCTTATTTGATTTCAATAAAGCTACAATCAGACCTGAATCTAGCGGTAAATTAGATCAAGCTGCAACAATCATTAAGCAATCTAACGATGGTACTTTCTTAGTAACTGGTCACACAGATAAGAAAGGTGCTGATGCATACAACTTGAAACTTTCTAGACAAAGAGCTGCTTCAGTAGTAGGTGCTCTAGAAGCTAGAGGTGTTAGTGGTAATCAGTTAAAATCTGTAGGAGTTGGTGAAAGAGACGCTACTGTTTCTGAAAAAGCTTCTGATGCTGAAAGAATTGTTGACAGAAAAGTAGTTGTTGAGGCTATCAACGGTGCTGCTTGGGATGCACTTAAGAAATCTGATCTAGAAGTTGTAGAGAAGAAGACTGTAGTGAAAAAAGCTAAAAAAGCTCCAGCTAAGAAAAAAGCTGCAGCTAAAAAGAAAAAATAATTAATTTTTCTAAATAATGAATACCTCCAAATTTTTTGGAGGTATTTTTTTTTTGTTGACTTTTGAGTAATTTTGTTGGAAATTTAAAAATTAAAATGGGAAGAGCATTTGAATATAGAAAAGCTTCTAAAATGGCCAGATGGGATAAAATGGCCAAAACATTCTCTAAAATAGGTAAAGACATCGCATTAGCTGTAAAAGCTGGTGGAACAGATCCGGAAGCGAATCCGGCCTTGAGAAGATGTATCCAGAATGCGAAAGGGGCAAACATGCCTAAGGACAACGTAGAACGTGCGATTAAGAAAGCAAGCGGTGCCGATGCAGAGAACTATGAAGAAATTACGTATGAAGGATACGGGCAAGGTGGTGTTGCTTTTTTTGTAGAATGTACTACAAACAATACAACAAGAACTGTAGCGAACGTGAGAGCTATTTTTAACAAGTTTGATGGTAACCTCGGGAAAAATGGTGAATTGGCATTTATTTTCGATAGAAAAGGAATTTTCACGCTTGATTTGGCTCAGATCAAAATGGATTGGGATGATTTTGAAATGGAAATGATTGATGGCGGAGCAGAAGATGTAGAAAAAGATGAAGAAGAAGTAATGATCACAACTGCTTTTGAAGATTTCGGTTCTTTATCTCACAAATTAGATGAGCTTGGTATTGAAGCGAAGAGTGCAGAACTTCAAAGAATTCCAAACAATACAAAAGAAGTAAATGCAGAACAGTTCAAAGCTAACATGAAAATGCTTGAGCGTTTCGAAGAGGATGATGACGTTCAAAACGTTTACCACAATATGGAAATCACAGAAGAGCTGATGGACTCTTTATAAAAAATAATATAGCATTCATATACAGTTAACGTTCAATTAGTTTCTTTGTACAAAACTATGAAAAGAAACGTTGAATTAGTTGTTATATCGGATGTTCATTTGGGAACTTATGGATGTAAGGCTAAAGAATTGTTGAGATATCTCAATTCTATCCAGCCTAAAACTTTAGTTTTGAACGGTGATATTATTGATATCTGGCAGTTTAAAAAGTCTTACTTCCCTAAACCTCATTTGAAAGTAATCAGAAAGATTCTTTCATTGGCAACCAAGAACACAGATGTCTATTATATCACGGGTAATCATGATGAAATGTTTCGAAAGTTCACAGATTTTGAACTTGGAAAACTTAAAGTCTGCAATAAAATCTGCCTGAATATTGATCAGAAAAAGACCTGGATATTTCACGGTGATGTTTTCGATGCATCCGTCCAGCACTCAAAATGGATCGCCAAACTTGGCGGAAAAGGCTACGACCTCCTGATTATTATTAATAATGTTGTAAATTGGTTCTTAGAAAAAATGGGTAAAGAGAAATATTCATTTTCGAAAAAGATCAAAAACAATGTGAAAAAAGCGGTAAAATATATTGGTGATTTTGAACTTACAGCTTCTGAGCTGGCTATTGACAATAATTATGATTATGTAGTTTGCGGACATATCCACCAGCCACAGATCCGTGAGGTTGTTAATAAAAAAGGATCCTGTACTTATTTGAATTCCGGGGATTGGATTGAAAATCTCTCTGCCTTGGAATACAATAATAAAGAATGGTCAATTTTTTATTATGACGAGCATAAACATTTGCTGAAAGATGATGAAGTAGAAGAAATTCAGGAAATGGATAATTCTGCTCTTTTAAAAATTGTAACCAACTTTTCCTAAATGAAGATTTTGTACGCATTCCAGGGTACTGGAAACGGTCACATTGCCAGAGCACAGGAAATTATTCCTATTCTCAAAAAATATGCATCCGTTGATACGTTGATCAGTGGACACCAATCGCAATTAAAGGCTGATTTTGACATTAATTTCCAATATAAGGGTATTTCCCTCCTTTATAACAAAACAGGCGGTTTATCCTACCGAAAAACGTTTACAGAAAATAAATTCCTTGAAGCGGCCAAAACAATACGAGAATTGGAGCTCTCACAATATGATTTAATAATTAATGATTATGAACCTTTAACGGGCTGGGCTTCCAAATTGAAAAAGCTTCCGATGATAGAACTGAGCCATCAGGCTTCTATGAGTTTTCCGGAAACACCAAAGCCAAAGAAAAAGGATTTTCTGGGAGAAATGATTTTAAAATACTATGTTCCCAGTGAAAGGAAAATAGGATTTCATTTTGAAAACTATCATCCTCAGATCAAAAAGCCTGTGATCAGAAGAAAAATAAGAAACCTTAATCCTTATAAACAGGGATATTATCTTGTATATCTTCCAAGTTTTGCAGATGAAAATATCATCAAGGTTTTAAGAAAAATTCCTGTGGAATGGAAAGTATTTTCAAAATACAGCAAAGTACAGGTTAAAGTAAAAAATGTGGAAGTATTTCCTATTGATGAAATGCAATACCTGAAGTATTTTGAAGGCTGTGACGGAATTTTGTGCAACGCAGGTTTTGAATCTCCTGCAGAAGCATTGTTTATGGATAAAAAACTATTTGTTATTCCTATCCACAATCAGTATGAACAGGAATGTAATGCATGTGCCCTTGACAAAATGGGAATACCCAATTCCAAGGTTTTAAATCTTCAGGAAATTATGGAATGGGTAGCTTCTGATCATCATCTGAAAGTAGATTACCCGGATGATATTGAAGATATTCTGCTCAATGAGGTTTTAATTCTTTAAAAAAATATCGTCCACATCACTCATTCTCATCATCACAGATCTTGCATAGGAACAGTGTGGATATACTTTCCAGTTGTTTTCTCGGGCAAATTTGATGGCTTCTTCTACTAAGAATTTTCCCATTCCTCGGCCTTCAAATTCGGGATGTACCAATACAAAAGAGATAATGAATTTATGATCTTCAGGGAAAATAGTATAGGTAAGCCTGCCTACTTCTTTTATTTCGTTATTGAGGGTAAGAACTCCGCCGTTTCCGGATTTATTGTTTTCAAATTTCATAATGCTGAACTTTACGATTAAAGATACAAAAATTGCACCGACCTTGCTGGTATGAGTAATAAGTAATGAATTCCGCAATCAAATTCTCAATATTTTTAAATTGACAATTCACTTGCGGAGCAACCTGCACTATTGGCCTGATTAATTATCTTTTCCCGTGTAGTAGTTATAATCTTTAATAATCACATTGATAAACTGTCTTTCCGTCATTTTAGAAGTGTCTATTTCCAGTTTTAGAATACTTTTAATTTTCTCAGACAGCTTACTGATGATCTGGCGGTCATCTACTTTCAACGCTTTGGTATAATTATCTTTGATGATTCTCATATCATTATCGCTCAAAGCAATGACTTGTGGAAAAGAAGGAATGTAATCTTGGTGGATATTCTCCAGGATTGTATGCGAGATATTGATATTGTTTTTCAGAGAAATGACAGCGGTTCCCGAAGCAATATCTCCCAAACGCTGGTTGTTTTTAGAAACAATCATAGAGATAAGTCCTATAACTCCAGCAAATGAAACATCAACAATTCTGAAAACCCAGCGGATCATATAATCGGCGAAACTGGCCTGATAGCCGTCAATCTTTACCACTTTGATTTTCATCAGCCTTTTGCCGGGTGTCTGGCCTTCCATTAAGCTTTCCAATACAAGCGGATAAATGTAAATAGGAAAAGTAAGGATAAGATATACAGCTCTTATAGACCATTCATCAAGGCCGTTTAATAAATATCCTAAGTCGAAAATATTGAAGAACAAATACAGGATAATCACCACATAAGCGATCCTGATCAGAAGATCAATAATGAAGGCAAGCATCCTTTCTCCTACGCCTGCAATATTAAAATTAATATTTACATTTTGTGAGGTATTTATCGCAATTTGAGACATATTTTTTATTATTTTAGCCTTAACAATTATGAGAGAAGTTTATTTCATTAAACAAAATAAAGAAAAATGGTTGGGAATAGAACAGGTTATTCAAGGGAAAATTAAAAAAAATCCTGATGACCTGTCTTCATTGTATATTAACCTGATCAATGATCTTTCTTTTGCCCAGACCTATTATCCCAAAAGTAACACTACTGTTTACCTGAACCATCTGTCTGCCCAGATTTTTCAGAAGATCTATAAAACAAAAAGGGTAGAGGAGAACAGGCTGGTTTATTTTTTCAAAACTGAAGTTCCGTTGCTGATGTATCAGTACAGGAGATATCTGATGTATGCTTTTCTCTTTTTCATTTTATTTACTTCAATAGGAGTACTTTCTGCCATTTATGATAAAGATTTTGTAAATATTATTCTGGGTGAAGGTTACGTAAATGAAACCATTGAAAATATTAAGCATAATAATGCGGTAGGAGTTTATCAGAGTGGCAGTACATGGGGAAGTACCATCGGGATTATTTTTAATAATATCCAGGTAGGAGCGAAACTGTATATTTACGGAATTGCAGGCGGAGTGGGAACATTATTCGCATTGCTTTCCAATAGTGTGATGCTGGGTGCTTTCCAGTATTTTTTCTATGATTATGGAGCATTGAAAGAGAGTGCAAGAGGAATATGGCTTCATGGAGTTTTTGAGATCTTTGCCATGGTGGTAGAAGCGATGTGTGGCCTGATTCTGGGTGCATCTATTTTATTTCCGAGAACGTTTTCAAGGTTTAACTCTTTTAAAAAAGGATTTAAAGATTCATTTAAAATATTTTTAAGTACTGTTCCTTTCACAATTTGTGCAGGAATTATAGAAGGTTATGTTACAAGACATGCTTTGAAAATGCCTTTGTTTCTGAACCTGATCATTATTTTTGGCTCACTGGCAATTATAGGATTCTACTATTTTGTATATCCGTCTGTTGTCTATAAAAAAACTAATAAACACATTCATGATACAATTATATAAAAAAAGAGATTTTGGAAACTTTATCAGCGATAGTTTTAATTTCTTCAAAATATATGGGAAGAATTATTTTAAGAACTATATTCTGATCAATGGCTTGCTTTTGATCTTAATGGTAACCGTTGCAATCTTCGGGTATAAAGAACTCTTTTCGCAGGTATTCGCATCCAACCTTGGGGGAGAAACATCTTATTTTGAACAGTATTTTTCGGATAATGCCGGTATGCTGATTACAGTAGGATTACTGACTTTTCTGCTTTTCATGGTCCTGATGATTGTCAATTACCTGTATCCTGTTTTCTATTTAAAAAGAATTGCAGAAGGTGCAGAAAAGATAAAAGCGGATGAAATTCTGAGTGATTTTAAAAGCAATGCAGGGAGAATAGCTAAGCTGTGCCTTGGAATGATTTTTATTGTCACTCCGATGGTATTGTTTGTCGTAGGATTTTCTTATATCCTCATTTTTATTATTATCGGACTGTTTTTGATACTGCTGCTTTACCCAGCGATATTTAATTTCACTACATTTCTGATGTATGATTATTTTAATTCGGGCAGAGGTTTCTGGGGAAGTTTGAGCTATGCTTTACGGTCACAGTTTTCTTACCCGAATGGCAGTGAGAAATCTCCGTTCTGGAAATATTGGGGATCTGCGTTTGTGATGTTTATTATTATTTACATGATAACATCTGTATTTACATTTATTCCGATGATATTCTTTTACGGATCGCTTCTTACGTCTGCACCGGACGGAAATTTTGAGCAGAACCCTTTTACCGGAACTGCCGGAATTTTGTTTTTTGTATTCTATGGAGTTTCAATGCTGATTTCATTTTTTCTTTCAAACCTGATGTATGTGAATGCTGGATTGATGTATTATGACAGCAGAACAGATTTTCACCAGAAAGTAGAACTTGCAGAAATAGACACGATTGGAATCAATGAATAAAATTTTCCTTTTCTTACTCCTTTTTCTCTCTCTTGGGCTGGTTCAGGCTCAGGACGATAATCCTGATGATGATCTGGTAGATTCATTATATACAACCGGGCATTACAGAAATATGCTGCGTGCAGATTCTGTGCTGATGAAAAACCCAGTGTCAGAAAATGAGGTTCATCCGAAAACATTTAAAGAAAATATTCCGTCAAGATATAAAGGACGTGAATTTGATTATTCAGTATCAAAACCAAGAGAATCTTTCTTTCAAAAACTGATGCGGAAGCTCAATCAGATTATACAGGGGATTTTTGGCGAAACAACATTGACTAAGTCGGGGGAATTTACAACTGTTCTTATCCGTCTGTTTGCGATTATCCTTGTAGGTTTTCTGCTTTATTTCATTATTAAATATCTGATGGGGAAAGATGGGAATTTTATTTTTGGTAAAAAGAATAAGAAACTGGATATCAACGTTCAGGAACTCCATGAGAATATCCATGAAATCAATTTTCCTGAAAGTATCGCGAAATTTGAGATGGCGGGAGATTATCGGTCAGCAGTTCGTTACCAATTCCTGTTTGTTCTTAAAAAACTGAGTGATAAAAAGCTGATCAACTGGAATCCGGAAAAAACCAATAAAGATTATGCCGCAGAGTTGAAAGCTCCCCATCTTAAAAACGATTTCTCTAATCTTTCTTATATCTTTGATTATGTCTGGTACGGAGAATTCAGTATTGAAGAAGAAAGCTATCAGAAATTTAAAAATCAGTATCAGGCATTTAAACCTTAACAATAGTAACCATGAATAAAACTTTCAAAACATATGCTGTAATTTTCGTCATTGTGATGATTGTTCTGGCATTGCTTGAAGTTAACAAAAAAGAAACGACAGACTGGCGAAAGAATTTTGACATTAATGAGAAGTCTCCGTTCGGACTATTCGTTTTTAATAATGAAGCTAAAGATCTGTTTAAAAATAATCTGAAGAAGATTGAACAGGTTCCCTACGAATACTACAGTCAGCATAAAAAGGATCCTCACAATATTATTGTTATTGAAAATAATCTTGACAAAGAGTCCTGGAATAAAATCCTGACTCAGGTATCTGAAGGTTCGGATGCATTTTTACTGGTGGTTCGGATGCCGAAAGAAATTTCAGACAGTATCGGGTATTATGATTCCGAAATCTCCTTTGAAGAGGAAAATGTGCTGAAACTTACAGACAAAAAATATCAGAATGATTTTGTTAAGCTGGATAAATTTCCGTCAGGAAGAGGATTTTCATTCATTAAACCTAAAGTTGAAGTTCTGGGGAAAACTGTGGAAAAAAAGAATAACGATCAGGCCAACTTTATCAAAGTGAAATTTGGAAAAGGATATATTTACGCTCATACTGAACCTCTTTTTCTGACCAATTATTATCTTCTGAAACCTGGGAACGTAAAATATGCACAGGATGTGTTTTCATATCTGCCAGATAGAGAAACCATTTGGTTTGTATCCAACAAAAGTTCAGCATCACGCTTCTTCATGAGATTTGTATTGTCAAATCCGGCTTTAAAGTATGCCTGGTGGGTGCTTTTGGGTGGACTTGTCCTTTTTATTTTCTTTAATGCGAAAAGAAAACAGAGAATAGTACCGGTAACAGAGCCACTAAGGAATACTTCTCTGGATTTTGTGAAAAGTATTGGAAATCTGTATCTTCAGGAAGGTGATTTTCATGATATGATGGCCAAGAAGGCACAGTATTTTCTGAACAAAGTGAGGATGGATCTGTTGATAGATACCCAGAATTTAGATGAAGAATTTGCAAAAAAATTACAGCTGAAAACCGGGAAAACCATAGAGATGATCAATGAAGCGATAACGCTTGTAAAAAAAGCTCAGGACCCTTACGCCAGCGTAATGAAGGAAGACCTTACAAGGATCAATAAGCTCCTTGATGAAATATTTAAATAATACAACAATATAATGATGTAACAAGTACCAATGCTAATAATGACTTTTCCAGGAAGAGATTTGATTATTACATTGACAGCCATTGTTAGATCGGCAAATTAAAATTTATTATGGAAAACTTTGATAACCCTAATATAGAAAACCAAAGCTCTATAGACCTTAATAAGCAGGAAGAGCAGTTTCATTCGAGAATAGATATGATCGAACTTCGTGCAAGCCTGGAGAAAGTAAAATCTGAGATCGGAAAAGTAATTGTAGGGCAGGAGAAGATGATTGAACATCTTTTGGCAGCGTTACTTTCAAACGGTCATGTTTTGATTGAAGGAGTTCCGGGAGTGGCGAAGACAATCACCGCAAAATTATTAGCCAAAACCATTGACGTAGGTTTCAGCAGAATTCAGTTTACTCCGGATCTTATGCCTTCCGATATCTTGGGGACATCCATATTCAATGTGAAAAATTCAGAATTTGAATTTAAAAAAGGACCTATCTTCTCCAACTTCATCCTGATTGATGAGATCAACAGATCGCCGGCAAAAACACAATCTGCATTATTTGAAGTAATGGAAGAAAGACAGATCACCATGGATGGTACCCGTTATATTTTGGAAGAACCTTTTCTTGTTATCGCTACACAAAACCCTATAGAACATGAGGGAACGTACAGACTTCCGGAAGCCCAGCTGGATCGTTTTTTATTCAAAATCAATGTAGGATATCCTAATCTTGAGCAGGAAATCGCGATCATTAAAAATCAGCACGAAAGTAAAAAAGAAGATAAAACAGAAGGCGTAAACCGCGTGATCACAGCTGTACAGCTGAAAAACTACCAGAATCTGGTAAAAGAAATCATTGTGGAAAGTCAGCTGATGGAATATATTGCTAAGATTATCATCAATACAAGAGAAAACCAATTCTTATATCTGGGAGCTTCACCGAGAGCTTCATTAGCACTTCTTACAGCATCAAAAGCATTTGCAGCGCTGAGAGGAAGAGATTTTGTGACTCCTGAAGATATCAAAGAAGCAAGCTATGCTGTTTTAAGACACAGAGTCATCGTATCTCCCGAAAGAGAAATGGAAGGTCTTACTGCAGATGAAATTATCCGCCAGATTTTAGAAGGAATAGAGATTCCGAGATAGGTTATTAGATAATAGGTGACAGGGCAATAATCCCTAATCCCTTTTTTCTAAATCCTAATCCCTATACCCTAACCAATGAAAAACTTATACATCAATACACGTTTCTTTTTTGCACTCATCGGAGTGGGGATTCTGTATGTTCTGGCATTTTTCTTTCCGGTGCTGATGTGGGCAGCCCATATCGTGCTTCTGATTTGTTTTCTGGCTGCAATGGTAGATTTCCTGTTGCTTTTTAACCAAAAGAATGCGCTGCAGGTTCAAAGAATTTTACCGGAAAAACTGTCTAACGGAGATGAGAATTTTGTAAAAATTGACATCAAAAATAATTATAGCTTTACCATATCCACTAAGATTATTGATGAAATTCCTTTTCAGTTTCAGAAAAGAGATTTTTTAATCGAAAAACAGATCGCTTCAGGAGCGAATACATTCTTTCAATATTCATTAGAACCTAAGGAAAGAGGAGAATATCATTTCGGAGGTTTGAATATTTACGCATCTTCACCATTAGGTTTAATTTCAAAAAGATTTATTTTTCAGAAGGATGCTATGCTGCCATCTTATCCATCCTTTATTCATCTCAGAAAATATGAGCTGATGGCCATTCAAAGTGAATTTCTATTAGGTGGAATCAAAAGAGTCAGAAAGCTGGGACACACGATGGAATTTGAACAGATCAAAGAATATGTTCCCGGAGATGATATCAGAACGATCAACTGGAAAGCTACTTCCAAGACCAACCGTTTGATGGTAAACCAGTTTCAGGATGAAAAATCACAGCGTATTTTTATGCTGATTGATAAAGGAAGAACCATGAAAATGCCTTTCAATGGATTAAGCTTGCTGGATTATTCCATCAATGCAACAATGGCACTTTCTCATATTATTTTGAGAAAGGGAGACAGAGCCGGTATGATGACCTTTTCCAAGAAAGCTGAAAATAAAATTGCAGCCGATAATAAATCCGGGCAGCTGAAAAAAATCTCTGAAGCGCTTTATAATATTAAAACAGATTTCTTTGAAAGTGATTTCAACCGCCTGTATCAGGATGTAAAATATTCTATCAATCAAAGAAGCTTAATTCTGCTTTTTACCAACTTTGAAACATTGGACGGACTGAACCGACAGCTGAAATATCTACGTGGAATCGCAAAAAACCATTTGCTGGTAGTTGTATTCTTCAAAAATTCAGAATTGCAGACGCTGATCAACAAAAATCCTGAAAATATGCAGGAAATCTATGATGAGATCATTGCTGAGAAATTTGAGTTTGAAAAGAAACTGATCATCCAGGAACTTCGCAAATATGGAATCTATACCGTATATACACTTCCGGAAAATTTGAATATCGATGTTATCAATAAATATCTTGAGATAAAAGCGAGAGGAATTTTATAACTTTGCAAAAGCAATAAGCAATAAATAATGAAAATTACACTTAACAGAATAAACGACGATTTTTTATTTGAATGTACAAATGCACAAGGAAATTCTATTCTTCTGGATAATACTTCCCAGCCGGGAGCAAAAGGCGTTTCTCCAATGGAAAGTGTACTGATGGCAGTCGCGGGCTGCAGCGGAATTGATGTGGTTTCTATTTTAAAGAAGCAGCGTCAGGATATCAAAAGTTTTCAGGCAGAAGTAGAAGGAGAAAGAGTACAGGTAGATGAAGCAAAACCTTTTAAATCCATTAATGTTAAGTTCCTTTTAGAAGGAGAAATTGATCCTAAAAAAGCATTAAAGGCAGCAGAACTTTCTTTTGAAAAATACTGTTCCGTATCAAAAACGTTAGAACCGAATGTAGAAATCGGATATGAAGTCTATGTAAACGGAGAAAAAATTTAATCTCTTATTTAAAAATAGAAAAAGCCGGATGACTCATCCGGCTTTTTTATTATTTATTACTCATTGCTGATTAAAAGGTAAGTCTTGGTTTTATCAGTTTCGCCACAGTGGCAGTCCATCCTGTCTGGTGAGAAGCCCCTACACCACGGCCGTTATCACCATGAAAATATTCAAAGAAGGTGATATAATCTCTGAAATGCTCATCGTAATTGAATTTTGGATTGCCTCCGTTGAAAGCCCTTTGCCCATGTTCATCCTTTAAAAATATTGAACAGAGCCTTTTGCTGATATTCTGAGCGACTTCATCAAGATTTCTTTTATCGCCGCTTCCTGTTGGAAATTCTACCTTAAGACTGTTTCCATAATAATAATGAAAACGCTGCAGGCTTTCAACAATCAGGAAATTGATAGGAAACCAGATCGGCCCACGCCAGTTGCTGTTTCCACCAAACATTCGGCTGTCACTTTCTGCAGGAGTATAGTATACCATATTTTCGGCTCCATGCACAGAGAATACAAAAGGATTTTCTTCGTATACTTTAGACATAGCACGGATTCCGTAAGAGCTTAGAAATTCTTTTTCATCAAGCATTCTTGTAAGAACCTTTGTTAATCTGTTTTTACGTAAAATACTCATCAGATGTTTTCTGCCTTGTCCCTCCTCATCCCAATGAGAAACGAGCTTGGTGAGTTCCGGCTTATTTTTTAGGATCCATTCCATTCTGGTTTTGAAATTAGGCATCTTTTCCAACAGCCTGTGATCCACAATTTCTACTGCGAATAAAGGAATTAAGCCGACAATACTTCTTAATTTCAAAGAAACACTGTCTCCGTTTCCAAGCTGCAATACATCATAGAAGAATCCGTCTTCTTCATTCCACAAGCCTTTTGTTCCTTCACCCAGGTTTTCCATAGCTTCAGCGATATAAAGATAATGTTCAAAAAACTTGATCGCCATATCCTCATATACCTGATAATATTGGGCAAGTTCCATCGCAATACGCATCATATTCAATGCATACATCGCCATCCAGCTTGTTCCGTCTGCCTGCTCAAGATGCTGACCGTCCTTTAGTTCCATATTCCGGTCAAAAGCACCAATATTATCTAGACCAAGGAAGCCGCCTCCGAAAATATTTTTACCATTTTTATCCTTTCTGTTGACCCACCATGTAAAATTCAGCAACAACTTCTGAAAGACTTTTTCTAAAAATAATAAATCCGGCTTTCCATTGTTTTTTTCATCAATCTTAAAAACACGGAAGCAAGACCAGGCATGTACAGGCGGGTTTACATCGCTCATGTTCCATTCATAAGCAGGAAGCTGTCCGTTAGGATGCATGTACCATTCTTTGGTAAGTAATAAAAGCTGTCCTTTGGAGAATTCCGCATCTATAATGGAGAAAGGGACGCAGTGAAATGCCAGATCCCACGTAGCATACCATGGATACTCCCATTTATCAGGCATGGAAATGATATCCTTATTATGAAGATGATTCCATTCTGTATTTCTTACATATTCGTTGAAATTTCTTGGAGCCTCAAAATTGGGATCTCCTTTCAACCATTTTCCGATATTGTAATGATAGAACTGTTTATTCCAAAGAAGCCCTGCAAAAGCCTGTCGCTGAACATTTCTTTCATCTTCATTTACTGTATCATTCTGAATATCGTTATAAAACTCTTCGGCTTCAGCTTGACGGATATTGAAAATATGATCAAAACTGTCAAAAGGTTCATCCATTTCGTCAGGAGACAACCTGAACTCAAAAACTTTTGATTCCCCAGCATCAATAATTTCATCAATAAGAAAAGAAGCTTTTGTTCCTCTTTTTTCAGGATTTACAGTATCTCCCTGATGAATAATAAAATTATTGATTCCATCTTTGAAATAAGTATTCTCTGCTTTGGGAGCTCCGTAAAGTTTGGAAGTATTGGTTTCATTATCACAAAATACACTTTGTGCATTTGAGTTTCGGGAATATAGCTTTTTGATCGAAATGCTGTCATGACCAATATTAATACTTCCGTCATGAGACGCATTAACCTCTCCTTTATAAGTATTGTATCCCCATTTCCAGTTGTTTCTGAACCAGATTGTGGGAGCTACCAGAATAGGAGCCTCATGCTGGCTTCGATTACAAACGGTGACTCTGGCTAAGATATCGTTGTGATCGGCTTTACAGTATTCAATGAAAATATCAAAATATTCATCGTTATCAAAAATTCCGGTATCGAAAATCTCATATTCCGGTTCCTTTTTGCTTCGTTTTCCGTTTTCTATAACAAGATCATCGTAAGGAAATTCATTAATCGGATATTTATACACCATTTTCATATAGCTGTGGGTAGGCGTATTGTCCAGGTAATAAAAGATTTCTTTGATGTCTTCACCATGATTTCCCTGAGGGTTACTCAATCCGAAGAATCGTTCTTTTACCATTTTATCTTTCTTGTTCCAGAATGAAAAAGCAAAACAGAAAAGTTGCTTTACATCAGAAATTCCGGCGATGCCTTCTTCTCCCCAGCGGTAAGCATAGCTTTCAGCATTATTATGATTGGTAAAATCCCAGGCATTCCCGTTTGAGCTGTAATCTTCACGTACATTTCCCCACTGTCGGTTGCTTACATAAGGTCCCCAGTTTTTCCATTTAGTATCTTGTAATCTTTCTTTTTCGGCGGTCATATCTCATCATTTTTCCATACGAAGTTAGTTTTTTTGAAAAATAATTCCAATTTTTTTCATCTGAACAATTATTAATATAGTTTTGAAATACTTGTATTTAAGGGCTTTTTTAAATATTAAAATATTTTTTTTTTGAAATTAAAAGAAAAGAACTACCTTTGCATCATTCGTTCATTCAAATATTGAAAATGTTATCAAGAAAGGTTGAGGGATTAGACCCTATGAAACCTTAGCAACCCTTTGCGCAAGCAAAGAAGGTGCTACGTTCTACCAAAGTATTTTGGACAGATAACTTACTGAAGTTCTTTTCAGCCATTTCCTGTGGCATTTTCAATTGTATTTGTATTAAAATATAATAGAATTGAAAACAGAATTAAACTATATAAATCTTTCGTATCAAACCAATTCCCAAAAGGAATACCATATCCCGTTAAGCTATCAGCTTTTTGGGAAAGATCTGTTTACAGCACCCATTGTTTTAATCAATCATGCACTTACCGGAAACTCAGATGTATCCGGAGAAAAAGGTTGGTGGAAACAATTGGTAGGAGAAAATCAGATTGTTGATACCAATCAATATACAGTTCTGTGTTTCAATATACCCGGAAACGGTTATGACAATTTTTTAATTGAAGACTATGAAGATTTCACGCCTTCAGATATCGCTGCGATATTTCTAAAAGGGCTTGAAGCTTTACATATCAAAAATCTATACGCCATTATTGGGGGCTCTCTGGGAGGAGGAATTGCCTGGGAAATGCTTGCCAAGCAGCCGGATCTTGCAGAAATATTTATTCCTATTGCCTGTGATTACAGAACACACGACTGGCTTCATGCACAATGTCTGGTTCAGAAATTTTTATTGAATGATAAAGAAGAACCATTACAGAAAGCAAGAATTCATGCCATGCTGTGTTATAGAACACCACAGTCGCTCAATGACAGATTTCAAAACCAATATAACCAGGACAAACAATGTCTGGAATCAGAAGACTGGTTGGTTTATCATGGTAATGCACTAAACGAAAGATTTAGTTTAAAAGCGTACAAACTGATGAATCATCTCTTAATGAATATTAATGCTGATGAACCATCACTGGATAAAATACAGGCACGAATGCACATGATCTCCGTAGATACAGACTTATTCTTTCCTGCTTCTGAAATCCGAATGTGTTTTGAAAACTTAAAAGAGAAAAATAAGAATGTTTCTTATCACGAGATCCAATCTATACACGGGCATGATGCCTTCTTAATGGAATATCAACAATTAAATAATATCATTAAAAACATTTTACAGAAGTAATGAAAAATGCTAACGAAATAAAATTTTTGAAGAACAGATCAATCATCAAATTTGAAGGAGAAGATTTCCTGGGAGAAATCGGGATTGACGGACGAATTTTTAAAGCGCTTACCTTAGCGCGTATCAGTGTAGGAGTAATTTCCCAACAGGCCATAGAAAACGGAATTTCTATCTTGGTTCAGGAAATTGATGCAGAAAAAGCAGTTGCTTGTCTTATTGATGAGTTTGAAGCAGAAAGAAAATCTGGAAAAGTTTCTCAGATCTATAGTATCAATAATGTTTCTGTGATCGGTTTTGTAGCAGAAGATTTCAATAAAGTATTTGCTGAGCTGGCAAGAAACAATGTTTTCCCATTACTTTTGAATCAGGTTGCGGGAGAAAACAGGGTCAACATCGTAGTAACTTCTTCACAGGATGAAAAAACCAGAAATATCATCGAGTCTGAAATTTTCAAAAAGCCAAAGACAGTTCATTTAGCAATTATAGGTCACGGAAATGTAGGAAAAACTCTGATACAACAGGTATTGGAATCTTCAGAAGAAATAAAAAGACGTAAAAAAATAGATCTTAAAGTTGTTGCAGTAGCCAATTCAAAGAAAATAGCTTTCAACAAAAGAGGATTTGATGCGAATTGGAGCGATGAGGTTTTGACTGCAGAACATCCTTCGAGTGTTCAGGAGCTGATTAATTTCTCCAACGAAAACCAGCTGGAGAACCTTATCGTTGTTGATAACACGGCAAGTAAGGATTTTGTGAAAAACTATCATGCTTTGGCAGAAAACGGATTTGATCTGGTTTCTTCAAACAAGATTTTTAATACCCTTCCGATTGAAGAATACAGAAAACTAAGATATACGTTGAATAAAAACAACAGACGTTATCTGTATGAAACCAATGTGGGGGCAGGTTTACCATTAATTGATACGATAAAATTATTACACCTTTCAGGAGAAAATATCACCAGAATCAAAGGAGTATTCTCCGGAACATTAAGCTATGTTTTCAACAATTTTTCTTTAAGAGACGATAAATTTTCAACCATTATCAATGAAGCTTTGGAAAAAGGATACACAGAACCGGATCCAAGAGAAGACCTATCGGGAAATGACGTAGCAAGAAAATTATTGATTCTGGCGAGAGAATTAGACTTAATTAATGAATTCGGAGATATCAATATTCAAAATCTGGTTCCGGAAAGTCTGCTTGAGGTTTCAAAATCAGAATTTCTTTCAAGACTTGAAGAACTGGACGAAGAGTATCAGAAAATAAAAGAAAATCAGGCGCCTGGGCATGTATTGAGATATGTAGGTGATTTGCATGGTGATCTGCAGAAAGATAAAGGTGAGTTAGATGTAAAATTGATTTCTGTTCCGGCAACTTCAGCTTTAGGACAATTAAAAGGTTCAGATTCAATCTTTGAAATTTACACAGAAAGCTATGGTGAAAATCCTATCGTTATCATGGGAGCAGGAGCAGGTGCACAGGTAACAGCCAGAGGAGTATTCGGAGATATTTTAAGAGTAAGTGAAACTAAATAATATTTAATCTAACATCTATCAATTTGGCAGTGTAACCATAACGGCAATTGTCATTCTGAGCATAGCGAAGAATCTGATGGTTACAATGTAAAATTGATCAATTAAAACTATATGGAAAATTTTGAAACATCAGCAATAAGAACCCAGACTGAAAGAAGTCAGTTTGACGAGCATTCTACACCATTATACCTTACTTCCAGTTTTATATTTCAGGATGCGGAAGATATGAGAGCAAGCTTTGCAGAAGAAAAACCAAAGAATTTATACAGCCGTTTCTCTAATCCAAACGTAACAGAATTTACAGATAAGATTGCTAAGATGGAAGGTGCAGAAGCAGGATATGCGTTTGCTACAGGAATGGCTGCCATCTATTCTACATTTGCTGCTTTATTGAATGCCGGAGATCATATCGTGAGCTGCCAGTCAGTTTTCGGATCTACGCATACTTTATTTACTAAGTATTTCCCGAAATGGAATATTGAAACCTCTTATTTCAAAGCAGGAGATGCTGAGAATGTTGAACAATATATCAAGCCCAATACAAAGATCTTATATCTTGAAACTCCTACCAATCCGGCTATTGAAATTCTGGATCTTGAGTTCTTCGGACAGATTGCGAAAAAGCACAACCTTATTTTTATTGTAGATAACTGCTTTGCAACACCTTATCTTCAGCAGCCGATCAAATATGGTGCAGATATTGTTGTACATTCAGCGACGAAATTGATTGACGGACAGGGAAGAGTGTTAGGAGGAATAGCAGTAGGAAAAGAAGACCTGATCAGAGAAATTTATCTTTTCGCAAGAAATACAGGACCTGCATTATCTCCTTTTAATGCCTGGGTATTATCAAAAAGTTTAGAAACATTGGCGATCCGTGTAGAAAAGCACTGTGAGAATGCATTGAAAGTAGCTGAGTTTTTAGAAAGTCATCCGAACGTAGAATTAGTAAAATATCCATTTCTGAAATCCCATCCAAGTTATGAAGTCGCTAAAAAGCAAATGAAGCTTGGAGGAAATATCGTAGCATTTGAAATAAAGGGAGGAATAGAAGGCGGAAGAAACTTTTTAGATAAGATACAAATGTGCTCACTGTCTGCTAATTTAGGTGATACAAGAACGATCGTTACCCACCCGGCATCTACAACCCATTCTAAATTATCCGATGAGGAAAGAAATGAAGTAGGTATTACGGCAGGATTGGTTCGCTGTTCGGTAGGTTTGGAAAATGTAGAAGATATCATAGCAGATCTGAAACAGGCTTTAGATTAGTTAATCGTTGACAGTTTATAAAAAACCAAATGAATAGAGAATACACAGAATTAGTAATTTGGATGGAGGGAAGAAAGTTGGTTAATCTAACTTATATCCTGACTGCCAACTTTCCTAAAGAAGAATTATTGGCTTTAACAGGTCAGATAAGAAAAATGGTAACTTCAGTTTCGTTCAATATAACGGAAGGAAGTAGAAGGCAGAATCCCGAAGATACTTTACCGTTTCTGCAGATTGCCGGGAAATCTCTTTATAAACTGGAAACTCAATTCCATTTGGCTTCAGACCAACAATATATTTCTAAAGAAGATTTTAAAATAATCAATAAAAAAATCCTCTTATGCAAAAAACTGGTCAGCGGATTTATAAACTGTTACAAATTGATAGAAAATGAAAAATAATATACAAGACGCTCAGCTTTCAGCACTCAATGTTCAACTTCAGAAGAGAATTCTGGTTCTTGACGGAGCTATGGGAACAATGCTTCAGAGATACAAGTTTGAAGAAGATGACTATCGTGGAGAGCGTTTCAAGGATTGGGAGCATCCGGTAAAAGGAAATAATGACCTTCTTTCTCTCACACAGCCTCAGGCGATTGAAGAAGTTCACAAGAAATACCTGGAAGCAGGGGCTGATATCATTGAAACCAATACATTCTCGGGAACTACCATAGCGATGGCAGATTATCACATGGAAGAGCTGGTATACGAACTGAACTATGAGTCCGCAAAAATTGCAAGAAAAGCCTGTGACGAATATACCGCGAAAAATCCGGACAAACCGAGATTCGTAGCAGGATCTATCGGGCCAACAAACAGAACGGCAAGTTTAAGTCCAGACGTTAATGATCCCGGATACAGAGCCATCACTTTTGAAGAATTGAGAGTAGCTTACAGGCAGCAGTGTGAAGCTTTGCTGGACGGAGGTTCAGATATTCTTTTGGTAGAAACCATCTTTGATACCCTGAATGCAAAAGCAGCTTTGTTTGCCATTGATGAACTACAGGATGAAAGAGGAATAAAAATTCCGATCATGGTGTCAGGAACCATTACCGATGCTTCAGGAAGAACACTGAGCGGTCAAACAGCAGAAGCTTTTCTGATCTCCGTTTCCCACCTGAATTTATTAAGTGTAGGTTTCAACTGTGCATTGGGAGCAGATCAGCTGACGCCTTATCTTGAAACTCTGGCCCATAATTCAGAATTCTATATTTCAGCATACCCGAATGCAGGTTTACCGAATGCTTTTGGAAAATATGACGAAACTCCTGAAGATATGGCAAGACAAATTAAAGAATATGTAGAAAAAGGACTGATCAATATTATCGGTGGTTGCTGCGGAACCACGCCTGAGCATATAAAAGCGATTGCAGATTTGGTAGAACAATATCAGCCAAGGAAATTGAAGGAATTTGTGTGATTTGATAGATTTTTTTAATTAAAATCAAGAATGAAGGCTAATTATAAATAGTAACTTTATGTAAACCACAAAGTTAAATATAATGAAAAAGCCAATTTACTTAAAAGATTCGGAGGATATCAGATTATTTAATGAGCTGAGAAAGAAAGTAAACCAAAGAGTAGAAACCATTTCTGAGAACAGGGATATCTACATTCAGATCAAAGCGGTTATTCTGCCACTGGTCTATATAGGGTTATATTTTCTTGCTGTTTTGAATGCTGAAAAACATTGGATGTATATTCTGAGTTTTGTTTTAATGGGAATTTCTCTGGTTTTGATTTATTTAAACCTAATTCATGAGGCAGCCCATAACAACATATATAAAAGTAAAAGACTGAACGGGCTGGTTCTTCACATTTTTGATTTTATAGGAGCCAACTCCTATATCTGGAAAAAAAGACATATCGCAAGCCATCATGCATATCCCAATGTAGATGGATGGGACACGGATATCGAGCAGAGCGGATTGCTGTTAATCGTACCGTGGATCAAAGCAAAAGGAGTACAGAGGTATCAGGATAAGTTTTTCTTTTTAGTATATCCATTCTATTTGTTCAATTGGATGTTTATAAGAGACTTCAGAGACTTCTTTGACAAAGAAAGAGTGATTTTAAAGACTCAGGGGAGAATACCGGTTATGGAGAAAGTAAAAATGATAAGCTATAAGCTGTTCTATTTCTTTTATCAGATTGTGGTTCCTGTGATGTTCTTTAAAGTATCAATAGGGTTGGCTTTAGGAGCGTGGTTTTTACAGGTAATTTCAGCAAGTATTTTTGCATTGTTTGTTTTACTGCCTTTGCATCCGCTTCCTGATAATGCCTTTCCAAAATTAAATAAAGAAAATGGTCTGCCATTTAGCTGGCTTCGTCATCAGTTTGAAGTGACCAATGATTTAAAAGAAAATAACTGGCTGGTAAGGAATATGTTGGGGAATTTTAATTTCCATGTAGCACATCATCTGTTTCCGAACTACAGTTATATGTATTACAACGAGATCACAGAGGAGATTGAAGAATTTGCCAGAGAATATGATCTTGCATATAAAAGATTTCCATTGTTGACTGCTTTAAGCAAGCATAGGGATTTATTGAGACAGAATGCCAATAATGCCTACTATATTTTAGAAGAATAAAATGAAATATTTAAGATTATCAGGCCTCGAGCCTCTTATCATAACACCGGAGAGCAATTTCATCAATGTTGGTGAAAGGACTAACGTTGCCGGTTCCAAAAAGTTTTTAAGACTGATCAAAGAGGAGAAATTCTCCGAAGCATTAGATATTGCCCGCCATCAGGTAGAAGGAGGTGCCCAGATTCTGGATGTCAACTTTGATGATGGATTGATTGATGGAAAAGCATCCATGATCAAATTCCTGAACTTAATTGCCTCCGAACCGGATATCGCAAGAATCCCGATCATGGTAGATTCTTCCAAGTGGGAAATCCTTGAAGCAGGTCTTCAGGTAGCTCAGGGAAAATGTGTGGTAAATTCTATCAGTTTGAAAGAAGGCGAGGAAGAATTTATCAAACATGCCAAAGCTATTAAAAGATATGGAGCAGCAGTTATTGTAATGGCATTTGATGAGGTAGGGCAGGCTGACAGTTTTGAACGAAGAATTGAAATTTCAAAACGTTCTTATGATATTCTTGTCAATCAACTTGGTTTTCCGGCAGAAGACATCATTTTTGACTTAAATATCTTTCCTGTGGCAACGGGAATGGATGAGCACAGAAGAAATGCCATCGACTTTATTGAAGCTACACGTTGGGTAAGACAAAATCTTCCTTATGCATCCGTGAGTGGGGGAGTGAGTAATGTTTCCTTCTCTTTCCGTGGAAATGATACTGTGAGAGAAGCAATGCACTCTGTTTTTCTTTATCACGCCATCCAGGCAGGAATGAACATTGGTATTGTAAACCCGGCGATGCTGGAAGTTTATGATGAAATCAATAAAGAATTACTGGAGCTTGTAGAAGATGTAATCCTGGATAAAAGAGAAGATGCTACAGAAAGACTTCTTGACTATTCAGAAAAACACAAATCAGTCAAAAAAGAAAAAACCGAAGACTTAGAATGGAGAAACAATCCATTACAGGAAAGAATTACCTATGCATTGGTAAAAGGGATCGACCGTTTTATTGAAGAAGATGTAGAAGAAGCAAGACAGTCAGCTGCAAGACCACTTCATGTAATCGAAATTAATCTGATGACCGGAATGGGAGTAGTAGGAGATTTATTCGGAAGCGGGAAAATGTTCTTACCTCAGGTCGTAAAGTCTGCAAGGGTAATGAAAAAAGCTGTGGCTTATCTGCAACCTTTCATTGAAGCTGAAAAAGATGGAGCAAAACCTGCCAACGGAAAGATCTTAATGGCAACAGTAAAAGGGGACGTTCATGATATTGGTAAAAATATTGTGAGTGTCGTTTTGGGTTGTAACAACTATGAAATCGTCGACCTTGGAGTAATGGTTCCGGCTGAAAAAATTATTCAGACGGCTATTGCAGAAAAAGTAGACGTTATAGGATTAAGCGGATTGATTACACCAAGTTTGGATGAAATGGTGTATATCGCCTCAGAATTAGAAAGACAAAATTTAGATTTTCCTTTATTAATCGGTGGTGCTACAACTTCAAAGGCGCATACCGCAGTGAAAATTGATTTAAAATATAAAAATGCAGTCGTTCACGTGAATGATGCATCAAGAGCTGTAAACGTAGTAAGTTCATTATTGGGTGACAGAAATAAAGAATATGTTTCGGATTTAAAGAATGACTATTCCGACTTCAGAGAAAAGTTCCTGAACAGACAGGTGGATAAAGATTATGTATCCATCCAGGAAGCAAGAGAGAATTATTTTAAAATTGATTGGGAGAATGAAGAGATTTTCACTCCGAATACGATAGGAATAAAAGTTATCGAAAATCAGGATTTGAGGGAACTTCTTCCTTTCATCGACTGGTCACCGTTTTTCAGAAGCTGGGATCTTCACGGAAAATACCCGAATATCCTGGAAGATGAGGTGGTAGGAGCTCAGGCGAAAGAATTATTCAAAGATGCTCAGGTGATTCTAAAGAGAATTCTGGATGAAAAGCTTCTAACAGCAAAAGCCATTTTCGGGATCTTTAAAGCCAATTCCAATGAATCTGATGATATCTTGATTTTTGATGAAAATAACAATGAGCAGGCGAAGTTTTTAACCTTAAGACAGCAGGCTCAAAGATCAAAAGGAAAAGATTATCTGGCACTAAGTGATTTCATCGCTCCTCAAAGCTCAGGAAAAACCGATTATGTGGGGGCATTCTGTGTAACTACCGGATTCGGAACCGATGAATTGTCCAGTGAATACGAAAAAGCCAATGATGATTACAATTCCATTATGGTAAAAGCCCTGGCAGATCGTTTTGCAGAAGCCTATGCTGAATTCTTACACAAAAAAGTAAGAACAGAATATTGGGGATATGCCAATCAGGAAAGCTTAAGCAACGAAGAATTGATTGCCGAAAAATACAAAGGAATCCGTCCGGCACCGGGATATCCGGCTTGCCCAGACCACCTGGAAAAGAAAACAATCTGGGATCTTTTAAAAGTAGAAGAAAATACAGGTGTTTTCCTTACAGAAAGCCTGGCGATGTTCCCGACAGCATCTGTTTCCGGATATTATTTCGGAAGCCCGCATGCCAAATACTTCGGATTAGGAAAAATTACAGAGGACCAGCTTAAAGATTATGCAGCAAGAAGAGGTTGCAGTATCCAGGAAGCGAGAAAATGGTTGTCACCAAATTTAGCAGATTAACATTGACATGAAGATAACAGAACACATTAAAAATGCAAATGGAAAAACTTTATTCTCCTTAGAAGTTGTTCCGCCACAGAAAGGAATCGGGATTGAAGACCTCTATACGAATATAGATCCATTGATGGAATTCAAACCGCCTTTCATTGATGTTACAACATCCAGAGAAGAATATATCTATCTGGATAAAGGCAATGGACTTATGGAACGCCGTATTACGAGAATGCGTCCGGGAACCTTAGGGATTTGTGCTGCTATTCAACATAAATATAATGTAGATACGGTTCCTCATCTTCTTTGCGGAGGTTTTACAAAAGAAGAGACAGAATATCTTCTGGTAGACTGTATGTACCTCGGGATAGATAATGTAATGGCCCTAAGAGGAGATGCTATGAAAGGACATCAGTATTTTGAGCCTACTCAGGGAGGACATCCAAGTGCCATGGATCTTGTGGATCAGATCAATAACCTGGGAAGAGGAAAATACCTTCATAACGAAGAACAGGCATGTGATGAATTGAATAAATTCTGCATCGGTGTTGCCGGATATCCGGAAAAACATATGGAGGCACCTTCCATGAATTATGATCTGAAGTGGCTGAAACAAAAAGTAGATGCCGGAGCAGATTATATTGTTACCCAAATGTTCTTTGACAATAAAAAGTATATAGAATTCGTTCAGAAAGCAAGGGAAATTGGAATTACAGTTCCGATTATTCCGGGAATAAAACCCATTGCCACAAAAAAACATTTGAAAATCCTGCCGCAGGTATTCAAAATAGATCTTCCTGAAGAGCTGATCAATGAAGTTGAAAATGCAAAAAACAATGAAGCCGTGAAGCAGATCGGAGTAGAATGGGCGATTGCCCAATGCAAAGAATTGCTGGATTTTGGAGTTCCTGTTCTGCACTTTTACTCAATGGGGAAGAGTGATAATATCAAAAAAGTAGCCGGTGAGCTATTCTAATAAAAGTACCAAAATGAAGGAACCCTGCTTTAAAAGGCAGGGTTTTTATTTTAATCAGAACCTGTACAGAATTTCTCTTAAAAATAAAATGGATTATACACTGGCTTAGAAGGAATCAATGAAGTTGATTCCACTTTCGCTCCCTCAAAAATATAACAGCCGCAAATAAAAACTTTGTGTTAATTAAACTCAAGTATCCAGGAAAAGTTATGACAATTAATAAACTTCTCTCTTCCAGCCTCCATCTTCCTTGCCCTAAAGAATTTCATGCCTCTCAAACTCCTTATTCCTGTCAAACAGATACCGGTAAGTAGCCAGCTTTCGCGTTACTGTGGTATCCAGAGTTTCAGCAATCTTAATCATTTTAGGATTAAAATCACCAATCCACTGTAGTTCTGTAATCTTAAAATCTGTATGTTTTCTCAAATGTTGAGTTCCTTCCCAAATCATATATCCGTCAATACCTTTCTTTTGCCATTCCGGAACTACACCAAAAACAAGCCCCACCATTTTCTCATTTTTCTTAAATCGTTTTAAAAATAAGAACTTGAGTTTTTCAAAAATTCCGAACTTTCCATTCAAATATTTAGCCCACTGGTTAAGGTCAGGAATATTGATCCACATCGCAATCGGTTTCTCATTTTCATATACAAACCAGGAGATATGCTCATTGATAATGGGTTTCATCGCATTGAACATTTTCAGAACCTTTGCTTCTTCCAAATGTTTTCCTTCTCCATGAGATGCCCATGCTTTATTATAAACTTCAGTAAAATCTTTTGCAAATTTCGCCAGATTATTCTTTTTCATAGGCTGAGCTGAAATGGCAGGATTTCTTCTGTTTTTTTCATGGGCAATCGTGAAGATTCGCGAAACTTCAGCAAAAACAGGTCTGGTAAAACAAAGCTGCTTAAAATAGATCTGAAATCCATAATTTTCAAAAAGATCTTTGTAGTAAGGGAAGTTATAATTCATTCCAAACAAAGGCTCAGCAAAACCATCAATCAAAAGCCCCCAGAATTTATCCCGCTCCCCAAAATTGATCGGACCATCCATAGCTTCCATTCCTTTTTTCTGAAGCCAGTTTTTACAATGGTCAAAAATAAAATTGGCGGTATTCTGATCATTGATACAGTCAAAAAAACCAATTCCTCCCGTAGGTTGCTTTTGCTCATAACAATGGTTAATGAAAACAGCTACTTTACCAACCGTTTTGTGATTCTTTTTAAACAAAAATCTCTTACACTCGCCGTTTTGAAAGAATTTATTCTTTTCAGGCTCAAAAATTTCCTCAATATACTTATCTAAAGGGCGGATATAATTTTTGTCACGTTGATAAAGTTGTGCCGGGAATTCCAGAAATTCCCTTTTATGGAGTCGGTTTTGTACTTCTTCGACAATAATCATAGGCTTTTTAATCAGAAATGGCTATAAAAGATAATGTTTTTCACCTTATTTGAAATAGAGAAATAGATATTATCCGTATTTTTGCTGCAAATTAAATAAAAATGGTTGATTTTACTGATAACGACGATGATATTTTCACTGGAAAAGAACATACGCCTATAAGGAAAGATGCTTTTGATAAATCGCCACAGGAAAAAATAGAAAAAATTACTGAGCTTTTTGGCGAGATTATGGAAACATTAGGAATGGACATGACAGATGATTCTCTGAAAGATTCTCCAAGACGTGTTGCCAAAATGTATGTGAATGAGATTTTCGGAGGACTTCTTCCTGAAAATAAACCAGGGATTTCCACTTTCTCCAATAAATACAAATACCGCCAGATGCTGGTGGAAAAAGATATCACCGTATATTCTTTCTGCGAACATCACTTTTTACCCATCATAGGAAGAGCCCATGTTGCTTATATTTCCAATGGGGAAGTAATCGGCCTTTCAAAAATAAACAGAATTGTTGATTACTATGCGAAAAGACCACAGGTTCAGGAAAGACTTACCATGCAGATTGTAGATGCTTTAAAAGAAGCTTTGGGGACAAAAGATGTTGCGTGTATCATTGATGCAAAGCACCTTTGTGTCAACTGCAGAGGAATAAAAGACACGGCAAGTTCTACCATTACTGCAGAATTGAGTGGTATTTTCAGAACAAACCCTATTACAAGACAGGAATTTCTGCATTACGTAGGAAGCCATGCAAAATTGGATTATTAATCAATGAACTACCAAATTCTTAAAAATATTATTGATGCCGAACTTCAGAGATTTCAGAATATCCCTGAAGAAGAATGGTCATACAGAAGCTCTCAAGAAAAATGGTCTAAAAAAGAAATTATAGGCCATCTTTGTGACAGTGCTTTAACAAATATCCGTAGATTTGTCGTAACCCAATATAAAGAGAACGAGAATATCGTATATGATCAGAATATCTGGGTAAAAGCTCAGAACTATCAGAATGTTCCTACTTCGGATCTTATTGATCTGTGGAAGTCTTTGAACTACCAGATTGTTCATGTAGTTGAAAATATTCCCGATGACGCATTACAGAGAACTTGTGATACAACCAAAATAGAACCTCAGGTTTTTACATTGGAGTTTATTATTAATGATTATGTAGACCATCTGCAGCATCATTTAAAAGCGATTTAATTATGATAAAATTTAAAAAAGTTTCACATAAGATTTTTATCACAACAATTATTTGTTGTGACAAAAGTAATTTTTAACTAATTTTTGAATCTTTAAAATCATTAAATCTTTTAACTTAAAAATAAATGCAATTAAAAATATATAACTCCCTTACAGCGGAAAAAGAAATATTCAAACCTATTTTAGAAGGAAATGTCGGAATGTATGTCTGCGGACCTACAGTATACAGCAATGTGCATTTAGGAAATGTAAGAACTTTCCTTTCCTTCGATTTTATCTACCGTACCTTGACGCATTTGGGGTATAAAGTAAGATATGTAAGAAATATTACAGATGCTGGTCACCTTACTGACGATGGGAATGTAGATAACGACAGATTCGTAAAGCAAACCAGACTTGAAAAGCTGGAGCCTATGGAAATTGTACAGAAATATACAGTTGATTTCCATAAAGTATTGGATATGTTCAATCTTTTGCCACCCAATATCGAACCTACTGCTACAGGACATATTGTGGAGCAGATCGAATTGACTCAAAAACTTATTGAAAAAGGATTTGCCTACGAAAGCAACGGTTCAGTATACTTCGATGTATTAGAATACAACAAAAGAGGATTGAACTATGGCGAACTTTCAAAACGTAATATAGAAGAACTTTTCGCCAATACCAGAGATCTTGACGGACAGGGAGAAAAGAAAAACCCGCAGGATTTTGCATTGTGGAAAAAAGCATCTCCGGCTCACATTATGAGATGGAATTCCCCTTGGGGAGAAGGTTTTCCAGGATGGCACCTTGAATGTACTGCAATGAGTACGAAGTATTTAGGTGAAACATTTGATATCCATGGAGGAGGAATGGACCTTAAATTCCCTCACCACGAATGTGAAATTGCACAAGGAAAAGCTTGTAATGATGCAGCACCGGTAAACTATTGGATGCATGCCAATATGTTGACAATGAATTCTCAGCGTATGAGCAAATCTACAGGGAACTATATCCTTCCGATGCAGTTGGTTACAGGAGATAATGACTTCTTTGAAAAACCTTTCCACCCTTCAATTGTACGTTTCTGCTTCCTGCAGGCACACTACAGAAGTGTTTTGGATATTTCAAACGACGCAATGATAGCCAGCGAAAAAGGATTCATCAGATTGATGGAAGCGGTGAAAGTATTGAACTCAATTACCCCTGATGATACCAGACAATCCGGTTTCAGCCTGAAAGAATGGAAAGATAAAGCATATGAAGCTTTGACTGATGATTTCAATTCACCAATCCTGATTGCTCACCTGTTTGAAGCTGTGAAATACATCTTTGCCTTGAACGATGGTAAAGAAACAATTTCAACTGCAGATCTAGAAGATTTAAAGTCAACATTGAATGCCTTTATCTTTGACGTTCTGGGATTACAGACCGTGGAAGAAAATAACAATGAAAAACTTGATCAAACTTTAAAAGTTTTAATTGAACTGAGAAATCAGGCAAGAAAATCCAAGAATTTTGACCTTTCAGATCAGATCAGAGACAAACTGCTTGCAGAAGGAATCGAATTAAAAGACGGAAGAGATGGAACATCATACGTTCTGAACTAAAAATATAACTTTATTTTATAAAACATTCCGTAGGAGTCCCACGCGTAGGATTCTTACGGAATGTTTTTTTTGGAACCATTTCGGAAAATATATCTTATCCATTATTATACAGATGATCTTTTTCAGGAGCTATTTCCTGCTATGCATTCATACTCCTCACGCCCGGGCTGTGCGATTCTCAAATCCGCCTGCTCTCCAACGCATGCTGCGGGGTACCCATTTCTATCAGGGCTAGGGGGAGGTTAATGATGAATTATAAATTATGAATTATGAATTCCCCCGAAATACCCTATACTAAATATACATCATCATCTGTGCAAATGCGTGATCTGTGGTTAACCAGTACTCATTCCATAAGAACGCACTATTATCCTGAGCGTAGACGAAGGGAGCCTGTTTTATAAAAGCTTCCCCTTGCACCTTTCCCCCAACCTTCCCTTTATCTTATATATATATAATAGACTGTATCTTTCATTACCCCATTACTCATGATTTCTTCTCCCTCAAAGCGCTCCCTTGAATCTCCCAAACAAATGTTTAAAATTTTTCTCTCTGCGTTCCAGTGTATTAGGGTTAAATATTACGGGTGTGTAAAATTTATGTTAAATAAAGTTGTTTTGCGTTGCAATAAGTTGTTATCTTTGCCCCACTGAAAAACGAGAGTAATACAGTAGCGCAGGAGAGCTTTTAGATAAGCATAGACATTATGATACTTCAACAAGAGGCAGACAAAAAACTTTAATTTTTTTATCAAAAAAAGTTGCGAGTTTAAAAAGAGTTTGTATCTTTGCAGTCCCAAATAAAGGGAGCGCAGGAGTAGAGTGATTGAGGTTTAGGAGAGGGATTAAGGTTACTTAAAAAACTTTAAAATTTTCTTTCAAAACATTTGGTCATTAAGAAATAAAGTTTTACTTTTGCACTCGCAAATACGGAGCGCCACTGACAGAAGAGAGTGCTTCGTTACAAAGCGAAAGATATAAAGATCATTGACATACAATATAACAACCAAGTAAGGAAAAACTAAAGCGTAAAAAAACTTTGAGTGAGTCAGACAAACATACAATGGAGAGTTTGATCCTGGCTCAGGATGAACGCTAGCGGGAGGCCTAACACATGCAAGCCGAGCGGTATTGTTTCTTCGGAAATGAGAGAGCGGCGTACGGGTGCGGAACACGTGTGCAACCTGCCTTTATCTGGGGGATAGCCTTTCGAAAGGGAGATTAATACCCCATAATATTTAGAATGGCATCATTTTAAATTGAAAACTCCGGTGGATAGAGATGGGCACGCGCAAGATTAGATAGTTGGTGAGGTAACGGCTCACCAAGTCAACGATCTTTAGGGGGCCTGAGAGGGTGATCCCCCACACTGGTACTGAGACACGGACCAGACTCCTACGGGAGGCAGCAGTGAGGAATATTGGACAATGGGTGAGAGCCTGATCCAGCCATCCCGCGTGAAGGACGACGGCCCTATGGGTTGTAAACTTCTTTTGTATAGGGATAAACCTACCCTCGTGAGGGTAGCTGAAGGTACTATACGAATAAGCACCGGCTAACTCCGTGCCAGCAGCCGCGGTAATACGGAGGGTGCAAGCGTTATCCGGATTTATTGGGTTTAAAGGGTCCGTAGGCGGATCTGTAAGTCAGTGGTGAAATCTCACAGCTTAACTGTGAAACTGCCATTGATACTGCAGGTCTTGAGTGTTGTTGAAGTAGCTGGAATAAGTAGTGTAGCGGTGAAATGCATAGATATTACTTAGAACACCAATTGCGAAGGCAGGTTACTAAGCAACAACTGACGCTGATGGACGAAAGCGTGGGGAGCGAACAGGATTAGATACCCTGGTAGTCCACGCCGTAAACGATGCTAACTCGTTTTTGGTTTTTCGGAATCAGAGACTAAGCGAAAGTGATAAGTTAGCCACCTGGGGAGTACGTTCGCAAGAATGAAACTCAAAGGAATTGACGGGGGCCCGCACAAGCGGTGGATTATGTGGTTTAATTCGATGATACGCGAGGAACCTTACCAAGGCTTAAATGGGAAATGACAGGTTTAGAAATAGACTTTTCTTCGGACATTTTTCAAGGTGCTGCATGGTTGTCGTCAGCTCGTGCCGTGAGGTGTTAGGTTAAGTCCTGCAACGAGCGCAACCCCTGTCACTAGTTGCCATCATTAAGTTGGGGACTCTAGTGAGACTGCCTACGCAAGTAGAGAGGAAGGTGGGGATGACGTCAAATCATCACGGCCCTTACGCCTTGGGCCACACACGTAATACAATGGCCAGTACAGAGGGCAGCTACACGGTGACGTGATGCAAATCTCGAAAGCTGGTCTCAGTTCGGATTGGAGTCTGCAACTCGACTCTATGAAGCTGGAATCGCTAGTAATCGCGCATCAGCCATGGCGCGGTGAATACGTTCCCGGGCCTTGTACACACCGCCCGTCAAGCCATGGAAGTCTGGGGTACCTGAAGTCGGTGACCGTAAAAGGAGCTGCCTAGGGTAAAACAGGTAACTAGGGCTAAGTCGTAACAAGGTAGCCGTACCGGAAGGTGCGGCTGGAACATCTCATTTTAGAGCGTCGTAAGACGATAAAAAAACAAAGGTACTTAAATGTACCATGCACTTACTTCAAAGTAAAGCTTTAGTTTTTTGTTTGGTTGGTTATATAAAAAATACAACACCCACTAGAAATTAGTATAGGGAAAGAGATTGAGAAATGAAGAAGAGGAAAAGTATAACTTACTTACTCATCCCCATAACTCATATAAAGTCTCGTAGCTCAGCTGGTTAGAGCGCTACACTGATAATGTAGAGGTCGGCAGTTCGAGCCTGCCCGAGACTACTAATTAAAGCGGCTGGCAAATAGCTTATAGCTGATGGCAAAAATGCCAGAAGCCAGAAGCAAATAGCCAACAGCAACTAGAGGGGGAATTAGCTCAGCTGGCTAGAGCGCCTGCCTTGCACGCAGGAGGTCAAGGGTTCGACTCCCTTATTCTCCACAGTTTTGGAAGACTGATTTAAAAGTTACGGATAGAGCCAAAAACAATATCTGTTCATCAGTTGTACAAAAAGAATTTAAGATCATTGACATTAACGGTAAAGACATCACAAAGAGATAACCGAGCACTTTCGAGTGCCGAGTTTATAAAAATATCGATAAATTAAATTTATCAAAAAATACTGAACTAATATAATTATTAGGAAAGAAATCGTTAAGGGCGTATGGCGGATGCCTAGGCTTTCAGAGGCGACGAAGGACGTGGTAAGCTGCGAAAAGCTGCGGGGATTGGCACACACGAATTGATCCGCAGATGTCCGAATGGGGCAACCCGGCTGGTTGAAGACCAGTCACCTCGTAAGAGGAGCAAACCCGGAGAACTGAAACATCTAAGTACCCGGAGGAAAAGAAATCGAAGAGATTCCGTAAGTAGTGGCGAGCGAAAGCGGATTAGCCCAAAAGCTGATATATGTTTAATAGAATGTTCTGGAAAGAACAGCCGTAGAGGGTGATAGCCCCGTATATGAAAGGCATATTTGAGTGATAAATGAGTAGGGCGGGACACGTGAAATCCTGTCTGAATATGGGGGGACCATCCTCCAAGGCTAAATACTCCTGAAAGACCGATAGTGAACAAGTACTGTGAAGGAAAGGTGAAAAGCACTTCGAATAGAAGGGTGAAATAGAACCTGAAACCGTACGCCTACAAGCGGTCGGAGCAGCATTAAGCTGTGACGGCGTGCCTTTTGCATAATGAGCCTACGAGTTAATTTTACTAGCGAGGTTAAGGTATTAAGTACCGGAGCCGGAGCGAAAGCGAGTCTGAATAGGGCGTATAGTTAGTAGGATTAGACGCGAAACCTTGTGATCTACCCATGGGCAGGTTGAAGCTCTGGTAACACAGAGTGGAGGACCGAACCGGTTGACGTTGAAAAGTCTTCGGATGACCTGTGGGTAGGGGTGAAAGGCCAATCAAACTGGGAGATAGCTCGTACTCTCCGAAATGCATTTAGGTGCAGCGTCGTATATAAGTTTATTAGAGGTAGAGCTACTGATTGGATGCGGGGGTTTCATCGCCTACCAATTCCTGACAAACTCCGAATGCTAATAAATGTTCTACGGCAGTGAGGGCATGGGTGCTAAGGTCCATGTCCGAGAGGGAAAGAACCCAGACCAACAGCTAAGGTCCCAAAATATATGTTAAGTTGAAACAACGCGGTTGGACTGCATTGACAGCTAGGATGTTGGCTTGGAAGCAGCCATTCATTTAAAGAGTGCGTAACAGCTCACTAGTCGAGCGGTCCGGCATGGATAATAATCGGGCATAAACATATTACCGAAGCTATGGATTTGTACTTTATGTACATCTGGTAGGAGAGCATTCTATTTGCGCTGAAGCAGTACTGTGAGGTATTGTGGAGCGGATAGAAAAGAAAATGTAGGCATAAGTAACGATAAAGCGGGCGAGAAACCCGCTCACCGAAAGACTAAGGTTTCCTCAGCCATGCTAATCAGCTGAGGGTTAGTCGGGACCTAACGCGAACCCGAAAGGGGTAGTGGATGGACAATGGGTTAATATTCCCATACTTGCTCACACTAAAAAGGGGACGGAGTGCCGTACTTACTGGAGACTGACGGAATAGTCAAGGCCTAGCCTTCGGGCGAAGCTGCTGTAGGGAAAGTGCTTCCAAGAAAAGCCGAAGTGAAGCAACCCGTACCAAAACCGACACAGGTAGTCGAGGAGAGAATCCTAAGGTGCTAGAGTGAATCATGGTTAAGGAACTAGGCAAAATAGTCTCGTAACTTCGGGAGAAGAGACGCCATCAGCAATGGTGGCCGCAGTAAAGAGGCCCAGGCGACTGTTTATCAAAAACACAGGACTCTGCAAAATCGAAAGATGCAGTATAGGGTCTGACACCTGCCCGGTGCTGGAAGGTTAAGGAAGGTGCTTAGGGTTAAACCGAAGGCATTGACTGAAGCCCCAGTAAACGGCGGCCGTAACTATAACGGTCCTAAGGTAGCGAAATTCCTTGTCGGGTAAGTTCCGACCTGCACGAATGGTGTAACGATCTGGGCACTGTCTCAACCATGAGCTCTGTGAAATTGTAGTATCGGTGAAGATGCCGATTACCCGCAATGGGACGAAAAGACCCTGTGAACCTTTACTATAACTTCGTATTGACTTTGAGTAAGTAATGTGTAGGATAGGTGGGAGGCTTTGAAGCTTGCACGCTAGTGTAGGTGGAGCCAACGTTGAAATACCACCCTTTACTTACTTGGAGCCTAACTTCTTAAGGGAAGGACATTGCGTGGTGGGTAGTTTGACTGGGGTGGTCGCCTCCAAAAGAGTAACGGAGGCTTTCAAAGGTACCCTCAGCACGCTTGGTAACCGTGCGTAGAGTGTAATGGCATAAGGGTGCTTGACTGTGAGACCTACAAGTCGATCAGGTGCGAAAGCAGGACATAGTGATCCGGTGGTTCCGTATGGAAGGGCCATCGCTCATAGGATAAAAGGTACTCCGGGGATAACAGGCTAGTCTCCCCCAAGAGCTCACATCGACGGGGAGGTTCGGCACCTCGATGTCGGCTCGTCACATCCTGGGGCTGGAGAAGGTCCCAAGGGTTGGGCTGTTCGCCCATTAAAGTGGCACGCGAGCTGGGTTCAGAACGTCGTGAGACAGTTCGGTCTCTATCTATTGCGGGCGTTAGATGTTTGAGAGGGCTTGATTCTAGTACGAGAGGACCGAATTGAACAAACCTCTGGTGTATCAGTTGTACCGCCAGGTGCACTGCTGAGTAGCTACGTTTGGAAGAGATAAGCACTGAAAGCATATAAGTGCGAAACTCGCCTCAAGATGAGACATCTTTTAAGGGTCGTTGGAGATGACGACGTTGATAGGCTACAGGTGTAAAGACAGTAATGTCATAGCCGAGTAGTACTAATTACCCGTAGATTTATAGCCTAATATGGCGCACGAAAGTGCAGCAAGGTTACCTCTTTGTGAAAGTTTTTATCGAAAATAACCAGGTAGCAGATGGTAGCTATTGGGAAGCAGGGAAAACCTGTATCCTTTTACCTATACCGTGCAGCCTTATATACCTTCTTTAGGGTGGTTTTAGCGGTGGGGCTCACCTGTTCCCATTCCGAACACAGAAGTTAAGCCCACCAGCGCCGATGGTACTGCGAAAGCGGGAGAGTAGGCCGCCGCCAGTTTTTATTTTATTTTTAAAAAATCCTTTATCTTATGATGAAGGATTTTTTTTTGCGTTATAGCTATCCCATCCCCATCCCGAAAATCAATATATATATACTGATGAGTAATCAGTAACAGATAATGCATCAATTATCATTGATTACTTATCACTTATGATGGACAGCACCCACTCCAATTGTCACTCCGCAGGAGTCTCAACAATCCAAATCGTCTGAATTATAAGAAACCTGAAGATTCTAATAAATAAGCTTTGATTCCTACGGAATGACATAATCGGAAAAAGGGATATTAGTTCGATTTAGAACTTATCATTTCTCATCCACAGTTCATACCAGAATCTCACAACTCATAATTCATAACTTACAAAACTATATAAATCTTTGCCTTTATTTTGTACATAGTATAAAGTGCCGTATTGCTTGTACACTCTAGAATCTATATAATCTACCTTCAATTTAATTTCATGTTTGAATCTTAGAACCAAATAAATTTATAGTTTGATACATTTCCAGTATGTAAATTATATTCTATAAAATTTTTGTCCGCTTTGAGGCACTGGATTAAGTATATTGCTATGATAAATGTCCCATATAAATGCAATTGCTTTTGGAGATTTACGCATTAGAATTAAATCTTATATATGTATTTTAATGATATTCATTTCTGAATACTCATTGTGGATAAGTATAAATTGTAATTAATCGTCTGAATAACATATGTATACGGAAATAGTTATCCACTTTTCGTATTTTTATGTTAAATAAAGTTGTTTTGCGTTGCAATAAGTTGTTATCTTTGCCCCACTGAAAAACGAGAGTAATACAGTAGCGCAGGAGAGCTTTTAGATAAGCATAGACATTATGATACTTCAACAAGAGGCAGACAAAAAACTTTAATTTTTTTATCAAAAAAAGTTGCGAGTTTAAAAAGAGTTTGTATCTTTGCAGTCCCAAATAAAGGGAGCGCAGGAGTAGAGTGATTGAGGTTTAGGAGAGGGATTAAGGTTACTTAAAAAACTTTAAAATTTTCTTTCAAAACATTTGGTCATTAAGAAATAAAGTTTTACTTTTGCACTCGCAAATACGGAGCGCCACTGACAGAAGAGAGTGCTTCGTTACAAAGCGAAAGATATAAAGATCATTGACATACAATATAACAACCAAGTAAGGAAAAACTAAAGCGTAAAAAAACTTTGAGTGAGTCAGACAAACATACAATGGAGAGTTTGATCCTGGCTCAGGATGAACGCTAGCGGGAGGCCTAACACATGCAAGCCGAGCGGTATTGTTTCTTCGGAAATGAGAGAGCGGCGTACGGGTGCGGAACACGTGTGCAACCTGCCTTTATCTGGGGGATAGCCTTTCGAAAGGGAGATTAATACCCCATAATATTTAGAATGGCATCATTTTAAATTGAAAACTCCGGTGGATAGAGATGGGCACGCGCAAGATTAGATAGTTGGTGAGGTAACGGCTCACCAAGTCAACGATCTTTAGGGGGCCTGAGAGGGTGATCCCCCACACTGGTACTGAGACACGGACCAGACTCCTACGGGAGGCAGCAGTGAGGAATATTGGACAATGGGTGAGAGCCTGATCCAGCCATCCCGCGTGAAGGACGACGGCCCTATGGGTTGTAAACTTCTTTTGTATAGGGATAAACCTACCCTCGTGAGGGTAGCTGAAGGTACTATACGAATAAGCACCGGCTAACTCCGTGCCAGCAGCCGCGGTAATACGGAGGGTGCAAGCGTTATCCGGATTTATTGGGTTTAAAGGGTCCGTAGGCGGATCTGTAAGTCAGTGGTGAAATCTCACAGCTTAACTGTGAAACTGCCATTGATACTGCAGGTCTTGAGTGTTGTTGAAGTAGCTGGAATAAGTAGTGTAGCGGTGAAATGCATAGATATTACTTAGAACACCAATTGCGAAGGCAGGTTACTAAGCAACAACTGACGCTGATGGACGAAAGCGTGGGGAGCGAACAGGATTAGATACCCTGGTAGTCCACGCCGTAAACGATGCTAACTCGTTTTTGGTTTTTCGGAATCAGAGACTAAGCGAAAGTGATAAGTTAGCCACCTGGGGAGTACGTTCGCAAGAATGAAACTCAAAGGAATTGACGGGGGCCCGCACAAGCGGTGGATTATGTGGTTTAATTCGATGATACGCGAGGAACCTTACCAAGGCTTAAATGGGAAATGACAGGTTTAGAAATAGACTTTTCTTCGGACATTTTTCAAGGTGCTGCATGGTTGTCGTCAGCTCGTGCCGTGAGGTGTTAGGTTAAGTCCTGCAACGAGCGCAACCCCTGTCACTAGTTGCCATCATTAAGTTGGGGACTCTAGTGAGACTGCCTACGCAAGTAGAGAGGAAGGTGGGGATGACGTCAAATCATCACGGCCCTTACGCCTTGGGCCACACACGTAATACAATGGCCAGTACAGAGGGCAGCTACACGGTGACGTGATGCAAATCTCGAAAGCTGGTCTCAGTTCGGATTGGAGTCTGCAACTCGACTCTATGAAGCTGGAATCGCTAGTAATCGCGCATCAGCCATGGCGCGGTGAATACGTTCCCGGGCCTTGTACACACCGCCCGTCAAGCCATGGAAGTCTGGGGTACCTGAAGTCGGTGACCGTAAAAGGAGCTGCCTAGGGTAAAACAGGTAACTAGGGCTAAGTCGTAACAAGGTAGCCGTACCGGAAGGTGCGGCTGGAACATCTCATTTTAGAGCGTCGTAAGACGATAAAAAAACAAAGGTACTTAAATGTACCATGCACTTACTTCAAAGTAAAGCTTTAGTTTTTTGTTTGGTTGGTTATATAAAAAATACAACACCCACTAGAAATTAGTATAGGGAAAGAGATTGAGAAATGAAGAAGAGGAAAAGTATAACTTACTTACTCATCCCCATAACTCATATAAAGTCTCGTAGCTCAGCTGGTTAGAGCGCTACACTGATAATGTAGAGGTCGGCAGTTCGAGCCTGCCCGAGACTACTAATTAAAGCGGCTGGCAAATAGCTTATAGCTGATGGCAAAAATGCCAGAAGCCAGAAGCAAATAGCCAACAGCAACTAGAGGGGGAATTAGCTCAGCTGGCTAGAGCGCCTGCCTTGCACGCAGGAGGTCAAGGGTTCGACTCCCTTATTCTCCACAGTTTTGGAAGACTGATTTAAAAGTTACGGATAGAGCCAAAAACAATATCTGTTCATCAGTTGTACAAAAAGAATTTAAGATCATTGACATTAACGGTAAAGACATCACAAAGAGATAACCGAGCACTTTCGAGTGCCGAGTTTATAAAAATATCGATAAATTAAATTTATCAAAAAATACTGAACTAATATAATTATTAGGAAAGAAATCGTTAAGGGCGTATGGCGGATGCCTAGGCTTTCAGAGGCGACGAAGGACGTGGTAAGCTGCGAAAAGCTGCGGGGATTGGCACACACGAATTGATCCGCAGATGTCCGAATGGGGCAACCCGGCTGGTTGAAGACCAGTCACCTCGTAAGAGGAGCAAACCCGGAGAACTGAAACATCTAAGTACCCGGAGGAAAAGAAATCGAAGAGATTCCGTAAGTAGTGGCGAGCGAAAGCGGATTAGCCCAAAAGCTGATATATGTTTAATAGAATGTTCTGGAAAGAACAGCCGTAGAGGGTGATAGCCCCGTATATGAAAGGCATATTTGAGTGATAAATGAGTAGGGCGGGACACGTGAAATCCTGTCTGAATATGGGGGGACCATCCTCCAAGGCTAAATACTCCTGAAAGACCGATAGTGAACAAGTACTGTGAAGGAAAGGTGAAAAGCACTTCGAATAGAAGGGTGAAATAGAACCTGAAACCGTACGCCTACAAGCGGTCGGAGCAGCATTAAGCTGTGACGGCGTGCCTTTTGCATAATGAGCCTACGAGTTAATTTTACTAGCGAGGTTAAGGTATTAAGTACCGGAGCCGGAGCGAAAGCGAGTCTGAATAGGGCGTATAGTTAGTAGGATTAGACGCGAAACCTTGTGATCTACCCATGGGCAGGTTGAAGCTCTGGTAACACAGAGTGGAGGACCGAACCGGTTGACGTTGAAAAGTCTTCGGATGACCTGTGGGTAGGGGTGAAAGGCCAATCAAACTGGGAGATAGCTCGTACTCTCCGAAATGCATTTAGGTGCAGCGTCGTATATAAGTTTATTAGAGGTAGAGCTACTGATTGGATGCGGGGGTTTCATCGCCTACCAATTCCTGACAAACTCCGAATGCTAATAAATGTTCTACGGCAGTGAGGGCATGGGTGCTAAGGTCCATGTCCGAGAGGGAAAGAACCCAGACCAACAGCTAAGGTCCCAAAATATATGTTAAGTTGAAACAACGCGGTTGGACTGCATTGACAGCTAGGATGTTGGCTTGGAAGCAGCCATTCATTTAAAGAGTGCGTAACAGCTCACTAGTCGAGCGGTCCGGCATGGATAATAATCGGGCATAAACATATTACCGAAGCTATGGATTTGTACTTTATGTACATCTGGTAGGAGAGCATTCTATTTGCGCTGAAGCAGTACTGTGAGGTATTGTGGAGCGGATAGAAAAGAAAATGTAGGCATAAGTAACGATAAAGCGGGCGAGAAACCCGCTCACCGAAAGACTAAGGTTTCCTCAGCCATGCTAATCAGCTGAGGGTTAGTCGGGACCTAACGCGAACCCGAAAGGGGTAGTGGATGGACAATGGGTTAATATTCCCATACTTGCTCACACTAAAAAGGGGACGGAGTGCCGTACTTACTGGAGACTGACGGAATAGTCAAGGCCTAGCCTTCGGGCGAAGCTGCTGTAGGGAAAGTGCTTCCAAGAAAAGCCGAAGTGAAGCAACCCGTACCAAAACCGACACAGGTAGTCGAGGAGAGAATCCTAAGGTGCTAGAGTGAATCATGGTTAAGGAACTAGGCAAAATAGTCTCGTAACTTCGGGAGAAGAGACGCCATCAGCAATGGTGGCCGCAGTAAAGAGGCCCAGGCGACTGTTTATCAAAAACACAGGACTCTGCAAAATCGAAAGATGCAGTATAGGGTCTGACACCTGCCCGGTGCTGGAAGGTTAAGGAAGGTGCTTAGGGTTAAACCGAAGGCATTGACTGAAGCCCCAGTAAACGGCGGCCGTAACTATAACGGTCCTAAGGTAGCGAAATTCCTTGTCGGGTAAGTTCCGACCTGCACGAATGGTGTAACGATCTGGGCACTGTCTCAACCATGAGCTCTGTGAAATTGTAGTATCGGTGAAGATGCCGATTACCCGCAATGGGACGAAAAGACCCTGTGAACCTTTACTATAACTTCGTATTGACTTTGAGTAAGTAATGTGTAGGATAGGTGGGAGGCTTTGAAGCTTGCACGCTAGTGTAGGTGGAGCCAACGTTGAAATACCACCCTTTACTTACTTGGAGCCTAACTTCTTAAGGGAAGGACATTGCGTGGTGGGTAGTTTGACTGGGGTGGTCGCCTCCAAAAGAGTAACGGAGGCTTTCAAAGGTACCCTCAGCACGCTTGGTAACCGTGCGTAGAGTGTAATGGCATAAGGGTGCTTGACTGTGAGACCTACAAGTCGATCAGGTGCGAAAGCAGGACATAGTGATCCGGTGGTTCCGTATGGAAGGGCCATCGCTCATAGGATAAAAGGTACTCCGGGGATAACAGGCTAGTCTCCCCCAAGAGCTCACATCGACGGGGAGGTTCGGCACCTCGATGTCGGCTCGTCACATCCTGGGGCTGGAGAAGGTCCCAAGGGTTGGGCTGTTCGCCCATTAAAGTGGCACGCGAGCTGGGTTCAGAACGTCGTGAGACAGTTCGGTCTCTATCTATTGCGGGCGTTAGATGTTTGAGAGGGCTTGATTCTAGTACGAGAGGACCGAATTGAACAAACCTCTGGTGTATCAGTTGTACCGCCAGGTGCACTGCTGAGTAGCTACGTTTGGAAGAGATAAGCACTGAAAGCATATAAGTGCGAAACTCGCCTCAAGATGAGACATCTTTTAAGGGTCGTTGGAGATGACGACGTTGATAGGCTACAGGTGTAAAGACAGTAATGTCATAGCCGAGTAGTACTAATTACCCGTAGATTTATAGCCTAATATGGCGCACGAAAGTGCAGCAAGGTTACCTCTTTGTGAAAGTTTTTATCGAAAATAACCAGGTAGCAGATGGTAGCTATTGGGAAGCAGGTAAAACCTGTATCCTTTTATCTATACCGTGCAGCCTTATATACCTTCTTTAGGGTGGTTTTAGCGGTGGGGCTCACCTGTTCCCATTCCGAACACAGAAGTTAAGCCCACCAGCGCCGATGGTACTGCGAAAGCGGGAGAGTAGGCCGCCGCCAGTTTTTATTTTATTTTTAAAAAATCCTTTATCATATGATAAAGGATTTTTTTTTGCGTTATACCCAGCACTATACCCAACTCATTAAGAATGAGTAATAAACAATCAATAATGATTGACTGTCCCTACTGTTATCCAAGACCATGGATCATTTACCGTTTATCATTGATAACCTATACTCCACTCCCCAGGAGTCTATACAAGACATTTTAAATTCTGTAATTTATCCTTTGAATCCTTTAGACTTTAATACTTGGATTCCTACGGAATGACATAATCGGAAAAAGGGCTATTAGTATGATTTATAACTTATAACTTATCACTTATCACCTCTCACCTCACTGATCTTACTCCTCACTTATCTGTTATAGTGCATTTAAACTATTACAGTCACCTATCAAACTGATTAAACAGGAAGAAGAAATGACTGATAATAGCTGTGTATTCATTAATTTATCATCAACTTTATTCAAATATCCGGGATTTTTGTTTTTTAACTTGAAAATTGTGTAACTTAGTAATATCAAAATGATTACGAATCTAAAAATATATAATATGAAAAAACATTTATTCCCTCTATTTTTACTGTTATTTGGTGTGAATGCACAAGCACAGCAAGATTTCTTTGCGATTGCAGGAAAAGAGACCCAGAGTATTACTTTCAATGATTTTCGCACAATTGATGCAGCTAATGGAACTTCCGGAGAGAAAGTTTTTACTGCCGATTCTTCAACAAAAGTTTTTTCGCAGACTAGAAGAGGTATTGTAGCTGAAGATAAAAACTCTTACAGTAATTCTCAAGCCATAACTCTGGCTGCCCTGGCTTATGATTCTTCGAATAATAATCTGGTGTATATGCCTATGTTTTCGTCTAATATCTATGTTTTAAATCCACAGACTAAAGAGATTACGTTGGTAGAAAATACTGTTGCAAGAGTATCATCATGTGATATCAATTCTCATATTACAAGAATGGCAACAGGGTATAATGGGAGTATTTATGCTGTGAATAATGCCGGAACACAGTTTCTGGAAATTAGTAAAAAAAGTGGACAATATGTAGTAAATGATCTTGGGATTATCAAGGATGATTCGTCTAACGGTAGAAATTCATTTACAGCTATGGAAACTGGTTTTGGTGGAGATATGATTGCTGATGCAGATAATAACTTCTATGTTTTTGCAGCTTCAGGAAATGTTTTCAAGGTGCTGACAAAAGATTTAAAAGCTAGGTTTGTTGGTAAAATCACCGGAATTCCGGATAATTATTCTGTAAATGGATCCGCTGTAAATGCTCAGGGTAAAGTGGTAATTGCAAGTGCTAAAGGAGCTTCCTTGTATGAAGTAGATCTTGCAACTTTACAGGCAAAGCAGCTTCCTGGAGAACAAGGGCTGCATATTTATGATTTGGCAAGTAAATATTTTGTGAATGATAAAACTTCCAGTATCAATGCTGTGGCAGCTAATCTGGATATTTATCCGACAAAGGTAGATGAGCATTATATCAACGTTCATGCTAATAAGAATATAAAAGGTAATATTAAACTGAATATCTTTGATATGTCAGGTAAAAATGTGATGACTCAGGATCTTTCTGTAAAAGATGCTTCGTTGGATGAGAAAGTATATCTTAAAGGATTGGTGAGTGGAGCTTATATTGTAAATATTACTGATGAATCCGGAAAAGCAATATTCAATAAGAAGATTCTCGTAACAAGATAATTACAAAATATAATTAAGAATATAAGGACCTTCTCAAATCAATTTGAGAAGGTTTTTTAATGATTATTTGATATTCAATAAGTTTTATTTTTCGATATTAAAATGTATTTTTATAAAAAAATATAGATGAAACTATACTTTAATGTAGGATATATTGTAAAAGCTGGAGAAAATTTGCAGTTGGTAATTGGTGAAGAAGGAGCTGCAGTACATATCCATACTATGTTTTATGCTGAGAATGGTTTGTGGAAGTGTGAAGTTGACAATTTCTCAAAATCTATTTCTTACCAATACCGGGTAGTCAATGAAAAAGGCAATGTATTAAGAGAGGAATTTGTTTCGCATCATCTTAATTTTCCCCATAATTATAAGGAGTTTATAGTTTTTGACGAATGGAATAACAAAAATTTTCCTGAAAACTATTTAAACAACAAAATCCTTTACAACAAGCTGCATGATTTTGTTCCCGAAAAAATAACGGTTTTAAAAAAACATACTCATTTATTCAGAATAGAAGCGCCTATTTATAATCCGGATTGGAGAATTGTACTCTTTGGAAGCACTGCATCCTTAGGAAACTGGAGTTATGAAAAAGTTATTCCCCTGCATCAGACAGATTTCGGAATGTGGGAAGCTTCTGTAGAAATTCCGGAAGATGAATTTATCCAATTCAAATATTGCATTTATGATACCAAAGAGAACAGAGTCATTGATGTAGAAACAGGAGAGAACAGATTTACGTTAGCTAATCTATTAAGTGATGTTCTGCAGATTGTTTCCAATCATTATTTTAGATTCAAAGGATATCAGATGTATCATGATGCCGGAGTTGCAGTTCCCGTATTTTCTTTGAGAAGTGAAGACGGTTTCGGTGTAGGAGAATTTGCGGATATTAAAAAATTAGCAGATTGGGCAAAAGAAACGAATCTTGGTATTATTCAGATTCTTCCGATCAATGATACAACAGCAAATTATTCCTGGACGGATTCTTATCCTTATGCAGCAGTATCTGTCTATGCTCTACATCCACAATATATCTCTATAGAAAAGCTTGATTATTCTTTACCGAAAGAATTAGTTGATTTGTATTTAACTGAAAAAGAGAAGTTAAATGCTTTGGACCTGATTGATTATGAAAAAATGATCGAAGGTAAATGGAAATATCTTACTGCTGTTTTCTATGCAGAGAAAGATAAAATCTACAAAGACAGAAACTTCAAAAAATTCATCAAGGATAATGAACATTGGTTGGTTCCCTATTCTACATTCTGCGTGTTGAGGGACAAATATAAGACACCCAATTTCAACGAGTGGAAAACCCATAAAAAATATATTGCAGGAAAAATTTTACAGTTTTTCACAACGAAAAATAAAGATTATGATATCTCAATGCTTCATGCCTGGGTACAGTATCAATTGCATGTACAGCTGAAGGATGCTGTTGACTATGCCCATAACCTGGGAATTTCGTTGAAGGGAGATCTTCCGATTGGAATTTACAGATATTCCGTAGAAGCCTGGACAGAGCCGGAATTATTCGGGATGGATTTTCAGGCAGGAGCACCTCCTGACCAATTCACAGAACTTGGACAGAACTGGGAATTCCCGACTTACAATTGGGAAGCTATGAAAGCAGATGATTACCGATGGTGGAAAAACAGGTTCAAAGCGCTGGAACAGTATTTTGATGCGATGAGAATTGACCACATTCTTGGTTTCTTCAGAATATGGAGAATGCCTGTTTCTGCCGTACAAGGAATTTTAGGGTACTTTTATCCGGCTGTTCCTATAGTTGCGGAAGAATTTAAAGCCTGGCAGATTCCGTTTAATTTTGATAGGTATTGTAAGCCTTTTATCAACAATCAGATTTTATGGGACTATTTTGGAAAAGATAGTGGGAAAGCTCTTGAATTTATGGACCGCAATGCAGACGGAACCTATGTATTCAAAGAAGAATTTGATTCCCAGAGAAAACTGGTTAATTTCTTTAAGAAGAAATCATATGGCTCGCTTGAGGAACAATTGATTTCTCTGTGTGCCAATGTTTTGTTTTTAACAGAAGAGAGAAACGGGAAAACAGTTTATCACCCAAGGTTCAATGTGTACAATACAGAATCTTACAAACATCTTCCTGAACTGGAGCAAAAAAGTATTTATGATCTGTATCACGATTATTTCTTCAGAAGACAGGATCATCTTTGGTCTGAAAAAGCAATGGAAAAACTTCCCGTTATCCTGAATGCCACTAAAATGCTGATTTGCGGTGAAGATCTGGGAATGGTTCCTGCATGTGTACCGGTTGTAATGGACGAATTAGCTATCATTGCTTTGAAGGTACAGAGAATGCCTTCTGAAAATATTCCTTTCTATAATCCTAAGAATGCAAGCTATATGAATGTAGTGACAGCATCTTCACACGACAGCTCAACCTTGAGACAGTGGTGGAAAGAAGATCCTGCTCTTACACAAAAATATTTCAACCAGCAGCTGATACAGTATGGTAAAGCCCCTGCAGATTTGAACCCTCATCTTGCTGAGATCATTATGAAGCAGCATTTATATAATGATGCTATGCTGGCTATTTTCCCGATTCAGGAATTTCTGGCAACAGATGCAGAACTCGCTAATAAAAATATTGATAATGAAAGAATCAACAATCCTGCGGTTTTCCCACATTATTGGCGTTACAGAATGCATATAAAACTGGAAGATCTTAAAAAGAAAGAATCTTTCAATGATAAGATTGCTTTTTGGATAAAAGACAGTGGTAGAATGTAAATTTAACACCTGATTATCAATTAGTTAAAAATATTTTAAAAGAAGTTTGATCTTATGATTTAACTTCTTTTTTTTATTTGTATCAAAAAGATAGAATTAAGATATTCTGCTATATATTAACCAATTAACGACTATAGAGATGAAAAAAATATTTTTAGGATTAGCTTTTGGGTTGGGCGTTTTGACGTCAGCTCAGCAGTATCCGAACAATGGTTGGGGTGATGATGGTTATTATCAGAATGGAGATGGCTATTACAGCGATGAAGATGACAGAAATTATTTCCCTGACGATTATTATTACAATTATCCTCAGGACTATTATCCAAGTGATTATTATCAAAGCTATTATAACGACTACAGAGGAAGCATTATTAATATCGACTGGAACGGATTTTTCGTACAGAACAGATTAAGCCGCTGGCAGGTAGATCAGATCATGAGACTTAATAATCTGTATGCAAGTTTTACAGCATGGAATAATTTTTACCGATATAACCCGGACAGATGGTATTATGATAGATTTTATGCTATGGAAAGGATATTAGGACCAAGAGTATTTGTTGTTTTCCAAAATAACTATTACAGAGGTTCCAGCCCGGTTGTATATTTCCAGAATTACAGAAGATCATATTATGGACCAAGATATACTGTAATGCCAAGATATAGAAATATCAATATCAATATTTACAGAGTAGACAGATCAAGATTCCGTAGAATGGATAACCCTACTTTTGATATTGTCAGAAGAGACAACAGAGGTGGTAATGGTTTCAGAAATACGAGAAGCGAAAACTCCGGTGGCTTCCGTGATAATAATGGCGGCTTTAGAAATAGCAATGACGGGAATAGAGGAAACGCTGACAATAACGCAGGTTTCAGAACTAATAACAGCGGAGGATTCAGAGGAAATTCTGATAATGGAGGAACCCGAGGAAATACTGACAACAATGGAGGTTTCAGAACTAATAACAGTGGAGGAACCCGAGGAAATGCTGAGAATAATGGAGGATTCAGAAGTAATAACGGAGGCGGTTTCAGAGGAAACAGTGAAGTGAGAAGAGAAGCTCCTAAAAGAGAAGATAACGGCGGATTCAGAGGAAATAATGGAGGAGGCTCCAGACAAAAATCTGAAAGTTCTAACCGTGGTAATGGAGGCTTTAGAGGCAGCTTAGTAAAGAATTAATTTTCATATATTATATTTAAGTGGTGTGAAGGGCAGGTTTTTATAATCTGTCCTTTTTTTTGTTTATTTATTGATTTATTTTTATTAAAATTTAACATTATTTATGAATTTGTTAATTTAACTTCTGTTTTAATTAATAATCAAAAAGGTATAATAACAACATAACAATTAATTAAATTTTAAAAAGATGAAAAAATTAGTTTTAGCAATAGCATTTATCGGAATGGGAAGTTTTGCAATGGCACAACAGACTACAACTCCACAAGACAGACAGGCAAGAGGCGCTGAAATGAAGCAGAAAATGGAGCAGAAACAACAGGAACGTCTTGCAGAAATGCAAAAAGACCTTAATCTGAACCAATCTCAGGTAGCGCAGGTAAAAGCCCTTCAGGACAAAAGAAATGCTGAAAGAAAAGCTGAGTTCGAGAAAAATAAAGGAGACAGACAAGCTAAAATGCAGGAAATGATGGCCAAGAAAGCACAGATGGATGCTGACATGAAAAAAATTCTAAACCCTGAGCAATATGATAAATGGCAGGCTGACAGAAAAGCAAAAGCAGAAAAAATGAAGATGGCAATGAAAGAAAGAAAAATGATGAAAAAGCCGATGAATACAGGAGCAGCTGATGTAAAATAGCAGCCTGTAATTTTAGTTTTTTAATGTGATAAGGATGGATGTTTTTCCATCCTTTTTGTATTAATTTTCTTTAAAACCTTTGATTTCGGGCTTTTATTCCTTATTTTTGACTATAAATTTAATACTTATGGTTAGCGAAAAAATTGCAAAATTAATTAACGAACAAATAGCCCACGAACAATACGCCGCTCAATATTATCTTTCAATGTCTGCATGGTTTTCTGGAAAAGATCTGGATGGAATTGCCAACTATTTCAGAGTACAGAGTAAAGAAGAATTAATGCACGCAGATAAAATGTTTGATTATTTGAATGATGTAGGCGGGGAAATTATCATCGGAGAAATTCCAAAACCTCCACATGAGTTCGAAAATGCTACGGATATTTTTGAGAAAGCATTGGCACATGAGAAAATAGTAACTAAAAGTATTTTCAATATTGTAAAAAATGCAAACGATGAAGGAGATTTTGCAACAACATCATTCCTGCAGTGGTTTATCAACGAACAGGTAGAAGAAGAAGCCAGCGCTTCTCAGTACGTAACGAAAATCAAAATGGTATGTGATAATCCATCAGCACTATACCTTTTTGACCAGGAATTGTCTCAGAGAGTATTTGTTCCTGCTACAACAGCTTAAGACCGAAACTTCTTAAAAATATAAAACCGCTATCCGATAGAATAGCGGTTTTATATTTTTTTTATCTGAATAGGAAAATTTAAAGATAAATAATCTGAGTTTTAAGAACCTTTTTCCCCAGACGTTCAAGAATGTTTTTATAGCCTTCTACCTGTGCCTCATCTTTGGTTTTCTGTTCACCTGTTTTAAAATCAACAATGATATAACCTTCCTCACCTTTTAAAATACGGTCAGGCCTGAAGATATGACTTTCCCCGTTTTCAGAGATCATAATGTCTTTCTCATTGATCACTTCCCATTTTTCATCAAAGAATTCTGCATAAGTCTTCACGATCTCCTCTAATGTAAGCTGTATTTCATTTTTTTCCTCCAGTGTAATCTGGCCTTCCAGCGCATAGCCTTCCAGCACCTTTGATATATCTTTTTCAGTATTGATTTTTGATAAAAGCTCATGAACAAATAGCCCGATCCTTACCTTTTCATTTCGTACCTGATAGTTTTTAGACGGTGTCGCAATCTTGATAGATGTACTTTTTTCATTAACATTCTTAAGATCCTGAATATTCTGCGTTTTAAAAGATGAACTTTTATCTTTCGAGTATTTTTTCAGCAGTTCAGGATTCACTTCATACACATCAAACTCATCAGACTGTTCAGTATTTTTTGTTTGAAGGAATTCAAGAAGCTCAAGATTATTAGAGGTCTTATTGGCTTTCTGAAGATAGAAAAACAGCTGCTCAACGGGTCTGGTAGTGGCAACATACTGCAGACATAGCCTGTCAATCATGTTTTTATAAGCATTTTTACTGTTAAAAAACAGAATTTCCTCATCATAAACTTCCAGATTCTTATTAAACTGATTGATGTTCACGGATTTTAAAGCTTCATTTTCATTTGTATCAAACCAGTTGGTAAATTCATTATCCCGGTTTTTGTTCATCATAGGAATAAAAACAATTGGGAACTCCAGTCCCTTAGACTTGTGGATGGTCATGATCTGAATGGCATCAATGTTTTCCGAAGCCTGAATGGTGTAAGAAGAAGCTTCTTCATCCCAATATTTCAAAAATTCCTTCGTACTGGCACCCGCATTCTGCGTGAAGTTGAAAAGCATTTCCAGGAAATTCAGTAAAAAGTCGGTTTCTTTGTTTTCAACAGAAAATTCGTTGATGTAATATTCTATAAAGTTATATAGATTAAACCTTGGAAAATTATCCTGCTTAAGCTGCAGTGAATATTTCTCCTTAATAAACTGAAGTATTTCTTCATGACCTTCAATGTCCAGAATTTCTTTCATTTCTAAAGTGAAATCCGGCATATGAATTTTTCCCAATGTATTCAGATGATACATCATCATAATCAGGCAATGTTTATTCTTAGGATTAAGTTCCCATCGCAGAAATTCAATCACAGCCTTTAATGTATTGGAAAGTTCCAGTGTAAGACCTTTATCGGAAATCGTTTTAATATTCGTTTCCTCACCGCGATATTTAACTTTTAAACTTCCCAGTTTTTGAGAGTAGCTGAAAATATCAAAATTTCCACGACAAAGAATAGTGATGTCAGAAAACTTAAAGCCATTGTCCAGACATTCCTGAATATCTTTCCGCATTCTTTCTGAAGTATCATTGTAGAACTCTTCATTCGTAAGATTGTCGATCAGGTTCACCTTTACACGCCCGTCAAACTTTGATTTTGGACTTTGCTCGGCATCTTCTCCGAAAATATTCTTATGTTCTTCCAAAAGTCCTTCAGAATGGAAACGGTACAGCTCATTGTTGAACTGTACAATATTTCTGGCACTTCTCCAGTTGTCCTTTAACACAAGAAGATCAGCTTCCTTAGGTGAGAATTCTTTTTTGTTGATAATATCCAGCATCAGTTTACTCTCTCCACCACGGAATCTGTAAATACTCTGCTTGGGATCACCCACTAAAGTAAATGAAGTATATTCCGTAGAAACACTGTGATCTCTCAGCGGAACAAAATTCTGCCACTGCAATTCTGATGTATCCTGAAACTCATCAAAGAAATAATGCTGAAACTGTGATCCTACCTTTTCATAAATAAAAGCAGAAGGTTCATTTTTAAGATTTTCATTGATCAGAATATTAAATTTAGAAAGAAGAACAAGATCATTTTCCTCTTCAATTTTTTGAAGCTCATCCTGAATGTCCTTATTTACCTTTAAGGGAAGAAGAGCCGACAAAACTTTTTCTTTCTTCTGGGTTTCAATGTACAGAAGGATAAGTTTCATTCTGTTATCAAGAAGTGAGTCAAGAATCTCAAAAATCTCAGACTCTTTATGCTTTGACTTGGAAGATGCTCCCTTTCTGTAATTATTGATGACAGACTCTTCCTGAGTAGTAGGAAAAGGAAATCCGGTTCTTTTCTGTTGGTAAAAATCTATGACTTTAGTAAAGAAACCTCCAATTCCGTTTTTACCCTGAGCAAAATCTTCAATATCAATATTTCTGGATTTGAATAATTCAATAGAACTGGCTGCAAGTTCTGCAGACTGTTTTTTGTTGAGAACAATTTCTTTACGAAGTGTATTCTTTATATTCTCGTAATTGGCATCGTCAAAACTCTTATTGCTTTTCAGATGCTCATAGTGAATATCCTTTACAAATTCTTTTGCCGAATCATAAAGGTTTTTGTTAAGATTAATTCTTTCATTGTTTTCAAGACTATAATCTACATAGTCCATGAAAGAATTGGAGATCGTTTCATTCTCCCCAATCTGGTCCAGCATCTTATCAACGGCTTCTATCAAAAAGGGTTCAGCTTCAATTTCAAGATTAAAATTTTTAGCCAGTCCTAATTCATAAGAAAAGCTTCTTACCAGCCTTGAATTAAAACGGTCAATAGTTCCGATATTCAATGTGGAATAATTGTGGAGAACGTAATCCAGCAGTTTCTCAGAACGATGATGCAGCTCATCAATCGTAATTTTCAATCCCTGTTCTTCAAATGCTTTCTGGATATTTTTCAGATCTGTATTCTCTGCATAGTCTTTAGCGGAAAAATTTCCTAACCATGATAAAATTCTTTCCTTCATCTCGTTCGCGGCCTTATTCGTAAAAGTCAGAGCGAGAATATTCCTTATCGACTGCTGTTGATTAGGATAGCGGAGACAGATCATCAATAGCCTTTGTACCAGAGCATATGTTTTCCCGGATCCGGCAGAAGCATTGATGACTGTGTAAGAATTTTGCATTGTAAAGAGAGAATTGAGACTGCAAGTTAGCTAAAATTTAAAAGAAACTTTAACAATTTAATCAGGCTATTTAACAGTTTAGAAGGCAAAAATCAAAAAGAAATATTAAAACGCGTTAACTGTGGTTAAACTTATGGTATACATTAAAAATAATTTTAGCTTTGCTCTATAAAAAACAGCCAGTGAAACTCAAACTATTCTTTTTTCTATCCTTTATTTTTTTTATACATACCCATGCCCAAAGTTATATATTCGGAAGAATTACATCTGAAAATGGTGCTGAAATGGAAGATGTGAATGTAATCAATATCCGTACTGATGAAATCGTAGTTTCCAACAGAGACGGTCATTTTATGATTTCCGGAAGACAAGGGGATGAATTACGTTTTATCAAAGCAGGATATGAAAGACTCACGAGGAATGTTTCTCAGGAAAATATACAATCTCCTATGAATATAAGCCTTGTTCGCCAAACCATTCAGATTCCTGAAGTGGAAGTGAAACAGGGGCTTACCGGCAATCTTAAAATAGATTCAAAGCTCTACAACAAGCCTAAAAAGGTTGAAAAGCTACTCAAAGATATGGACCAATATATGGCTAAGAAATCTGACCCGAGAATATTGGCAGCCAAGCCGGGGGAATTTGTACAGCCAAAAGGGCAGGGATTCTCTATAGGAAAAGTGAAAAACAAATGGGATGACGTAGATTTGATGAAATACATCAGAGCGAGTCTCGGAGATGATTATTTTACCAATCTTAAGATCGAAAAACCTCTGATAGACCATTTTATTTATTATGTTTTTGCAGGTGGTTTTGAGAGAAAAAAAATACTGAAATACGGATTTTGCAGTGATGCAGATCTGAACAGGTTCCAACGTTTTGTTCTGACAAGAATTTCATCCTACCGTGCTCCACAAACTCAAAGATAGATGAAAATAAAATGTATCGGAAAGATTCTGTTTATTGCGCTTTTTTGTATTACTTCGGGATTATGGGCGCAGCAAAAGATATCAGGAAAAGTGATCACGGGGAACGAACTGGATTTAACACCTGTACTCATTGTCAATATTTCACAAGGTAAAAGTATGTTAAGTGATATGTCCGGGACATTTGAGATTGAAGCAAAAGAAAATGATGAGATCAGATTTGTTAAAGAAGGATACTACCGTGTTGATAAAAAGATTACCAGCGAAGAAATGAATTCTCCATTGAATATTATTCTCAAAAGAATGGAAATCCAGATTCCTGAAGTGAAAATTACCTATAAGCCTACAGGAAATTTAGCGAAAGATAATCAGCATTTGAATGAATCTAGAAAGCTTCAGTCGTTAAAATCTGATATGGAGGATTATATGAAAAGTCCGCTTAATCAGCCTTTACCGAATAATACCATTTCAAAAACTTTTACAGGACATGATTTTAATGTAGGGCAGGTAAACCTGTTTGGCGTATTTAATGCTGTATCAGGATTGGTAAAGAAAGCAACAAAACCTAAAATTACCAAAGCGAATTACAATGAAACTCAGGATTTCCTTAAAAGAGTAAAAAATCAGGTCAACCTGAATTTTCTGAAAAAATACGGAATGGATGAGGAACAGATAGATACCTTCCTCCTGTATGCAGAAAAAACACGTTCACTGGCAAAGAGATACAGGAAGGATTTTCAGATAAGTGTTGTAGAGTATGAGCTTAAAACAGCATTCGCGGAATACAGCAAAACGAATAAATTAGAGGGAACTAAAGAATAATAAAAGTTGGGGTATATGACTGAAAATATTGAAACATTTGGGCTGAGAAAATTTCTTCTTTTCCTTATGCTTCTGTGCAGTACTTTTATTTTTTCTCAGCAGACCGTAACAGGACGGGTAGTGGATGATAATGGAGAAAACTTAAGTAAAGTGATTGTTATCAACATGTCTTCCGACAAAAAGGTATATTCTGATTCAGAAGGGGTGTTCTCTATAGAAGCCAATCCGAATGATGAACTGAGATTTGTAAAAGAAGACTTCAACAGAACATCCAGAAGAGTTCTTACCAATGGTGTTAATTCTCCGCTGTTTATTACTCTTTATCAGATTCCGAGAGATGTAGGAGAAGTGAAGATTGTAAAAAAACTAACGGGAGATCTGGAAACAGATTCACGGATTGTTGCAAAAGTAGATAAAGGAGAACAGGTGAGAGATGCAGTAGGGCTTCCACAGCCGGTTGGAAAAATGAGAGAAAAACCAGCCGAAGTGAAGAGTGTTCTTTTGCCGATACTTTTAGGAAATCTGAATGTTCAGGGAGTTTATGATCTGATAAGTGGTAAAGCGAGAAGACAGAAAAGACAATATAGATATGATGATCTTCAGGAACATGTTGCCTGGATTCGGGACAGGATAGATGATGATTATTTTGTAAAAGCCGGAATCCCCGCTGACAGAATTTCAGAATTTATTCAGTTTTCATTTTTAGCAAAACCTCAGGTACGAACCTATGTGAAAGCAAAAAATCTTTCAGGAGTAATGCTGAGGTTAGAAGAAACAGTACCTCTTTTTATCGTAAGACTGAAAGAAAACCAAAAGTAGTTGAAGAGAGAAATATCTAGCTATGCTGAATAAGTTGTATTTTCAATCTTTATCTTTGAAATGTTAAAAAAATCTTAAAATATTGGAATGGTAATTGATACAATCTTCAGTGTAACAACAACCCAAATTCACAAGTTTTATGAATAAAAATATTTTTGCAGTAGCTATAGCCGCGCTGGGTTTCATAATCGGGCTCGGATTTTTAGGAAACGCCATTAAAAACAGAAACAAATCTGAAAATACAATTTCCGTAACAGGCCTCGGTACCAAACAGTTTACATCAGACCTGATCACCTGGTCCGGAAGTTTTTCCAAAAATAATGCTGATCTGAAATCGGCTTATGATGAGTTGGCGACAGACAGAAAAGTAATCAATGACTATCTGCTTTCAAAAGGTATACAGCAGAAGGAGATTGTATTTTCTTCCGTAGATATCCAAAAACAGTTCAAAAGTTATAATGATACCAATGGAAATTACGTACAGGGAGAATTCTCAGGTTATAATCTTACCCAAAAAGTTTCTATTGAAAGTAAAGAAGTAGGAAAAATAGAAAACCTATCCAGAAATATTACGGAAATTATCAATCGCGGAATTGAATTCACCTCTTCTTCACCAGCCTATTTTTACACTAAACTGGCTACCGTGAAACAGGAAATGATTGCCAGTGCGACAAAAGATGCCAAAGAACGTGCTGAAAAAATTGCTGAGAATTCTGGAAGCAGCCTGGGAAATCTGAAGAAAGCAACAATGGGAGTAATCCAGATTACAGCCCCCAATTCTAATGAAGACTATTCCTATGGAGGAACTTTCAATACTTCTTCCAAAGAAAAAGAAGCCAGTATTACCATAAAACTTGAGTACGAAGTAAACTAAAACTTGTTTAAAACTTTTGTGGTTAAAAAAACAATAAACGCCGGAAAACAATTCCGGCGTTTTATATTTTTAGTGATAAATAATATTGTAAATTTCTTTTTTTGTTTCCTCCACATTTTCAGGAGTGTAATTAGCAAGCAGCCATAAATTCAAAGACTTTTTCCCCTCACCATAACTTGGCTGAATATGAGTATCGTCAATCAGACTGAAATTATTTCTCTGATAAAAAGAATAACGTCTTGCAGCATCTTCACTCAAATCTGCAGGTTCAATTTCTAAAATAACCCCCGGATAGTTTTCTGAGATATGATTGATGATATGAGAACCCAGTTTCTTACTTCTGAATGCTTCAAATACTTCAAAATGCTCTACAAAAACAAAAGTGCTAAGCTCCCACAAGATGAGGTAGCCAATAGCTTCAGACTCATGGACAACAGACATGAACTTTACATAAGGGTTTGAAAATAAACCCTCAAACTGTTCTTTATCCCTTTGTTCGTCTACAGGAAAAGTAGTGGTGTAAGAAGCATAGATTTCCTGAATTCTATGATCTTCAGCAGAAGTGATCGGTAAAAATTCCATAATTTATAAATCAAAGACACTAGGTCTTCTGGTGATGAAAATATCTTTAATCCAAAGTGTGAATGCCAATCCCAGATAGATCAGAAAGAAAAAACCGGCTGTGGCAAAAGTCGAGTAAATGAAGAAGATTCTCAATTTAGATACAGGAATTCCCAGTTTGGCCCCCGTTCTTGTCAGTACACCAAACCATTCTCTTTCCATTTTATGACGGATATTACTCAGCATTTCCAGATTGTTATTTAAAAGTTTAAATCCAATACTGCAAGTTAAGGAATTTTTTTGATAAGGTTTTTGTATGATGTTATCTATAAAGAGAATTATTCTTTTAAAAGTTTAAATCCAATGCCACAGGCTAAACAATTTTTTGCTTCACAATAGTTTTTATGATGATAGATCAGGCTTTGGCTTTCGAGTGCATTGGTAATGTTTAGTCCAAGCTTTTGCCACCCATTAATGATCGTGTTTTTTTCAGCAGAAACAGTTTTGTACAGTTCAATAATTTCATCTGCAATCTCTTCCCGATGGTATTTGTGATAAGTGTACTTTAAAGGAAGAACAGTATTTAAAATCAGAAGATCAATGAAATCCTTGCTCAGTGTTTTAGGCTGTACCTTTGAAATATTTCCGAAATTAAAATGAAAATCCCAGTATTCAGAGGCTTTTATAGCTTTAAAGATAGTATACAGCTGATCTGCATTTCTGGCTTCCATAATCTTTGAAAATAGATTCTGATGTTTGTAAAGGTCTGCCATCTGAGACCATCGGATTGTAGGGAAATTGGGTGGTCTTAACCGTAAAAACTTAGGATGAAACTTCAGATCCGAAATCGAAAATTTGGCTTTAATGAAATCAAATTCCCTTTTCCATATTTTCATCTGTCCATCCTGCGGATTCTCTAGCCATCCCGATATTCCGAAAAATAAAGCTTCAAGCTGAAGAGGATTCTGGCGGATTTTATTAATAACACTGTAATCCACACTTTCGGCAATCTGCCGGAAAATATGAGCATTTACTTTTAATCCAAATGAATAGGCGAAACTGTGAAACAATACGGCTTCAAAATTATTTTTATACTGAATTAAATTCCGCTCAAGTTCCAGGGATTTCTCATCCAGCTTTTTCAGAATATTCTCTTCGTGGAAGTTCAGCGGTATTTTTTTTGGATTAAAGATATTTTCACAGGGAATAAATTCATTTCCATTAATGAGTTTTTCATATTTCTGGATGATATTTTCATCGATATGATTTTTCAGCTCCAGAGCTGGAACATGTTTTCCGGTAAGTTCTTTAATTTCTATGTCATGCTGAAGTACAACATGCAGAATGATGTTCTGATAATTGGGATCTTGAGAATGATTGTGGAAAATCCAGTCTGAAGAACGAACATGCAGTTCTATATTTCCTGCGAGAAGTAAGCCGTTGATTTTTATTTTAGCATTCAGAAAATCAGGGCCAGCATTTTTATTCCATTTTCCGAAATGGATGATTTCAACGGAATTTCCTTCAATATCCTTGAAGTCAAAATTTTTGAAAACCTTATAGTTCCAAAGATATTGAAGTAGTTTTTCCGTCATAAGTGTGACGATAAATATAATAGAAATATTATACTTTCGTCAGCTCCTTATTAAAGTTTTCTATAGTCGTTCTATACATTTTCTCATAGATAGGAAGAATGTTTTTCAAATCGAATTTTATAGCCTGATCTTTCGCGTTTTGCTTCATTTTGGTTAAAAGTTCATCATTGCTCAACAGCTTGATGGTGTAGTTGCTCATGGCCTCCACATTTCCGATTTCAGCAAGATATCCTGTTTCTCCCTGAATATTCACCTCAGGAATTCCTCCTGCATTGGAACTGATTACCGGAGTATAGGCGGCCATTGCTTCCAAAGCAGCCAGACCGAAACTTTCCTGTTCGGAAGGAAGAAGAAATACGTCTGAAAGCTGTAAGATTTTATACAAATCATTTACCTTTCCTAAAAGACGGATTTTGGAAATAAGATCTGGGTTTTCTTCTAAAAACTGATTGACTTTTTCCATATCGGGACCTTCACCAATGATGATCAGTTTGGATTTTACCTTTTTCTCCACATTCTTAAAGATCTGAAGTACCTCGTCCACACGTTTTACGGGACGAAGGTTGGATACATGGATCAGGATCTTTTCATCAGGATTGGCAAATTGTGTTCTCTGACACTCAGAGCAGTCATCAAATTCAGAATTGTCAATAAAATTGGTAATCACCTGAATTTCCTTTTTGATGTTGAAAAACTGAAGGGTATCTTTTTTCAGACTTTCAGAAACCGAGGTAATAGCATCTGATTGGTTGATTGAAAATTCTACAGCATGCTTATAACTCGGGTGCTGGCCTACAAGCGTAATATCTGTACCGTGCAGGGTAGTTACCAGTGGAATATCATTATTGTCTTCCTGAAGCATTTGCTTTGCTGTAAAAGCCGCATACGCATACGGAATGGCATAATGTGCATGAAGAAGATCCAGTTTATATAGATTAACAACCCTGTAGATCATCGAGCTTAGCGCAATATCATAAGGCTGATACTGGAACAGCGGATAGGTTTGAACATTTACCCTGTGGAAGAAAATATTCGGGTTGGTAATGTCTAATCTTGCAGGAAGTGCAGAACTGATGAAATGCACTTCATATCCTTTATTGGCAAGAGACATTCCTAATTCTGTTGCTACAATTCCGCTTCCTCCATATGTTGGATAGCAAAGTATGCCTATTTTCATTAGATTATTGTTGTTTTGATGTTGTATTATTTACTGAGGTAACCACATTAAGATCAATACCCATTCCTGGTTTCAGCTGATCATTAACCAGTACAGGAAGTTTCCCCCATATTTTTGTTTTTCCGTTTAAAGCATCAGCTGCGGCATTCATTGAATCATCATTGTTTTCATAAGAAACCAGAACTGTTGAAACTTTTGAAAGGTCAATATCCTTTAATGCGTATGCACTTCCGAATACATTCAGAATTACATTTTGATTTTTGGCAAGCTCAGAAAGAACCTGCTTGGATTCTGCTGAAACTTTATAAGGTTTGTAAGCTGTTGAATTATCTTTATGGAATCCGACAATGACCGTTGATCCTGCTGGAATCGTATTTATTTCTCCTGCTTTTTTGATGATTACGTTATTACCTAATCTGTTGGAAAAAGTCTGGTAAGGGGCTTCTTCCAAAGGGACATAGTAAATCTGCTTTCCTGTAAGAGGAAGTAATTTCTTTTCATCCTTTAATAAAGTCAGTGCATTGGAATAAAGATTCTGTACCAGCTGGATATGAGAATTGTTATTTAAATCAGCATTGATGTTTTCCGGATTTTTTGGAGTGTATTGAGTAAGGCCAAGGAAATACTTAGTCAATAAGATTTTTTTTACACTTTCTTCTACTCTGGATTGAGGAATTTCTCCTTTATCAATAGCTTTTTGAATCAGTTTTTTACCTTCAGAAACACCTTGTGAGAAAAGCATAATATCATTTCCAGCTTTAAAAGCCATAGCATCCAGTTCTCCCGGCTTGTATTTATTCGCTACAGCACCCATATTTAATGCATCGGTAATGATTAAACCTTTATAACCCAGCTTATCTTTAAGCAATCCGGTAATGATGTTTTTAGAAACGGAAGCAGGGATTCCTTTTCCTGATTCTAAGCTTGGAACATATAAATGGGCAACCATTACTCCTCCGATTCCTTTATTCATCAACGCTTTGAACGGCGCCAGTTCTATGGTGTTAAGCCTTTCCATTGAGTGGGAAACCACTGGAAGGTCAAGGTGTGAGTCTGTGCTGGTATCTCCGTGGCCAGGGAAATGTTTAATAGCTGCTAAGATATTGTTGTCCTGAAGGCCATTAGAATAGGATAGGGCAGAGCTGATTACATTATCTACTTCAGAACCAAAACTTCTGTTGCCGATGATTGGATTATTAGGGTTGGTGTTAACATCCACTACAGGAGCAAAATCCCAGTTGATTCCCATTCTGTGACAATCCTCAGCAATTTTTGCGGCCATCTGATACACAAGGTTTTTATCCTGGATTGCACCCAATGTCATTGCCCAAGGAAATTTGTGAGCGGTTGCTATTCTCTGATACAATCCCCATTCTGCATCCATACCGATCATCAAAGGAACTTTAGATTTTTGCTGAAATTCATTGACCAGATTGATTTCTCTTGCAGCATCGTCCTGCATTAAGATCAGACCGCCTATTTTATCATTGGCAACAATGTTTCTTACCTGGCTGATATAGTCTTCTCCTTTATTGGTGTAAAGTGCCACAATAAAAAGCTGTCCTAGTTTTTCATCCTGAGAAAGATTTTTATAAGTTTTGTCAACCCATTGCTGAGCCTTTTTCAAATCTTCCTTAGAAGCATTTTTAGGCTGATATTGGGCGTTCACCTTAGGACTTATCAATGCGACAATAAAGAGTGAAGTATATAATAATTTCTTCATGACTTTTTGAATAAGAACAAAAATACAATTAAAAAAATGAGGAAAACAAAGTTTTTGAGATTTTTGGTATATGATTTGAATACGCAATATAAATAATAACTAAACTTTAATAAGAAATGAAAAAAATACTTCTCTTTTTATTCCTGGGTGCTGTTGGATTTACAGCTTACAGTTGTGATAATAGTGATGATACTGTAGTACAGGGAACAGATTATGATACGATAAACCAGTCATTTGATATAAGTCCTAGTTTTACTAAGGTGGATGATAATCTGTACAGATGGACTGATGATTTCAACAGCCCATTAGTACAATCCGATATGGTCCTTATTTATATGCAGGTTGGAACTGACGGAGGTTCTCCTATCTGGAAACTTCTTCCATATACCCGTTATGTAGGTAATGCGAATAATGATGCTGTAGATTATATTTATGAATTCAGTAAATTTGCTGCTACCATTAATATTAATTCTACTGCTGCGTTTAGTTTAACGGCTAATCCGTCATATTATCAGAATAAAAATTTCAGAGTACTTATTCTTCCTGCTAATGGAACGGGTACTGGTGGAGCAAAAGCAGCTAAAGGTAATGTAGTAGATTACAACGATTACAAGAGTGTAATTAAATATTACAATATTGACGAGTCTAAAATCAAGACTAAATAATTTAGAATATCTTTTCAGTTTTTTATAATTAAAAAAGCTCCGGGAGAAATCTCGGGGCTTTTGATTTGTTAATGACTGATTAGAAATGATTTTATAAGATGCTGTAATTTGAGCATTATTGATAGTATAGAAAGAAAGCCAGGTGTTGCTAAATTAAAGCCCTATTTGAGTGTTTTCCGTGTGAAATTTGTGGTCTGAATAATGACAGTTTCCCAAGGTAGTAAGGTAAAATAAAAAAGCTTCAGAAATTCTGAAGCTTTTGTTTTATTTAGTTATCATTGTCATCCAGAAGATGTCCAAAGAAATCTTTTTTTGTTTGCAGATATCCTTTGCTCATTTCGTTCGCAGGAATCTGTAGCGGTACTCTTGAATTAAGGTGAATGTTGCTGTCTACAACATATCTTACCTTTTCAGGATTGTTGGTCAGAAGGTTGATGTCTTTTACTTCCAACAGATTCAGGATTTCAATGGCTACTCCAAAATTTCTGTCATCTGCAGGAAGTCCCAGTTCAAGATTGGCCTGTACGGTGTCCAAACCTTTTTCCTGTAAGGAATATGCCTTCAGCTTGTTGATGATCCCGATGTTCCTTCCTTCCTGGCGAAGGTAGATGATAATTCCACCGTTTTCATGGATATATTTCATTGCAGCATCCAATTGTTGGCCGCATTCACATTTTTTTGAATGGAAAACTTCTCCGGTAATACATTCTGAATGGAAACGAACATTGACAGGCTTTGAAAAATCTGTATTTTCAGCCACGATGGCCATATGAGGCATCCAGTCGTTTTCGTTTTCGGAGAAAGCTATCATTCGGAAAGTACCGTGTTCTGTGGGAACATTGGCTTCCGCCTGAATTTTAATCATTGATAGTTGTTCAATTAGTTTTTAACTTCCTGGCAAAGCATCTTCAATAACAGAGATATTGGTTTTTAAACGAACCAGATATCTGTTGAGAACTTCATCGTCATCTCTGTCAAGATTTTGTCTTAGCTTTTGAATTTTTTTGTATGATTTTTCAAAGCTTTTAAGGGCTCTGCTTTTACCGGCAGAATTACTGGCATCAATAGCATATAAATAATTCTGAAGGCTGTATTTCAAACTGGTAACCTCATCGTTCAACCCATTGTTTTTAAACTTGGGAAAAGTGGAGATCATATTTGAAATTTCAGAAGCATTTACATTTTCTTTAATATTGATATTAAAATTCTTCTTTGAGCCTCTGTCGGAATCAGAACCTTTAGTATCACTATAAAAATTATTCGACAACGGTGAAAGGTTTAGCTTTTCCGTTGCGCAGGAAGATGTTAATATGATAAGTACTCCAAGAAAAATTAGTCGTTTCATTTCTGTTGCCCTTTTTGATAAAGGATTGGGTTAAGACTTTCATCGTTATACATTTTCATTTGTTTGTATACTTTCATCTTAACGTTACCGTTCTCAATATCAGCAAGCAACTGATTAATAGAAGTTGACAGGTCCTCTTTCTGAGTAAGCAGAACATCCAGTTTAGCCTGGCAGTTGTTTCTGTGTTCTTCAGAAGCCGATTCTCTATTCGCTTCTAACGACATATGATAAACCTTTAATGCAAGAATTGATAATCTGTCTACTGCCCAAGCGGGAGTTTCTGTATTTATTTTTGCTTCAGATTTAGGAGTTATATTTTCAAACTTAGTAAGGAACCAGCCGTCAATATATTCTACCAGATCAGTTCTTTTCTGATTGGAAGCGTCTATTGTTCTCTTGAGTTGAAGAGCTTCAGCCGGATCAATATTTTCATCTCTAATTATATCTTCCAGATGCCATTGAACGGTATCAATCCAGTTCTTTGCATACAAAATCCGTTCCAAAGTATCTTTTTCGAACGGGTTATTAATTAGAGTGTTAACGTCATCAGACACGTGATAGTCTTCAATAGCTTGATTGAAGACTTTCCATGCAGTCTCAGTAAATTTCATTAATTCTAAGGAATTTTAGTTGCTTGGAGAATTATTATCGTTCGAAGTTGGTTTTTTTTCAGAACCTGGCTTGTCTTCTTCTTTTACCGCATCTTTAAATTCTTTGATTCCTGAACCTACTCCTCTCATTAATTCCGGAATTTTCTTTCCTCCAAAAAGTAATACTAAAAGTATTGCTACGATAAGGATGTGTTGCCAAGATAAGGCAAGTATTGTTAGTGTATTCATCTCTTAAAATTTTTGCAAAGTTACACTTTTTTTAATATGAAATCCAACCTAATGGGTCAACTGGTGTACTTCCATTCCATACTTGGAAATCAAGAGTATAAGCGCCATCAAAATCCTGGGCTATAGTACCTATTGCAGTTCCTGATGAAACCTGCTGTCCTTTGGAAACATTTGCATTGGATAAGTTGGAATAAATAGTAAAATACCCTCCGTGTTTGATAATAACGGTCTTGGTACCATCACTGCTTGCTACAACCGAAGATACAGTTCCCGGGAATACAGATTTAGCACGTGTACCTGAAGGCACAGAAATTTTAATACCGGTATTGTCTTCAGAGATATTTTTGAAAACCGGGTGCTGCTGTCTTCCGAAACGGTGGGTGATTTGTCCGGCTCTGTCTGCAGGATATCCAAGTCTTCCTCTATTGTCTGCAAAGCTGTTTCCGGTAGCGGAGGAAACTCCGTAGCTTGTCATTGCTTTTGTTTCAGCAGCCTTTTTATCTTCTTCTTTTCTCTTCGTAAGGGCAGCTTCTGCGGCTCTTGCAGCTGTTAATTTATCAGCAGCTTCTTTAGCTCTTGCATTGGCTTCGTCTGAAGCTTTTTTAGCGGCTATTCTTCTGGACTCATCTCTTGCATTGGCTTCTGCCTTGGCAGCATCTTCACTACGCTTTCTTTCTTCTTCAGCTCTTTTTGCCGCCAGATCTGCAGCTCTTTTAGCTTCAGCTTCAGCAAGTCTTCTTTCTCTTTCAAGGGCTTCGGCTCTTGCTTTGGCTTCCGCTTCAATTCTTGCTTTTTCTCTTTCGGCAGCTATTTTTGCCAAACGTATTTTTTCTGCTTCTGCTTTTCTTCTTGCTTCTTCCTCTGCTTTAGCAATTCTGATTTCTTCAGCAATAATAGCTCTGATCTGTCCTTCCAATGCTTTGGACTGAACTTGCTTCTGCTTAAGTTCAGCGGTCAGTTTGGATTCGTTTTTCTTAAAATCAGTTACCAGCTGCTCTTTCTGAGCTCTTTCAGCATTGATCGTCGCCAAATCCTTCTGTTGGTTTACCAGAAGGTTTGCTTTCTCTTTTACAGAGTTTTGTCTTTGTGCAATTGTTTTCTTGATCAGGTTGGCAGCATTGGTAATTTCAGCTGCTTTTTTATCCTGATAATCTGAGTATTGTTTCAGGTACTGTACTCTACGTATACCTTCTCCTAGATTTTTGGCAGAAAGAATAAAAGTTACTTTGTTCTGTACACCTTTATTTTTATAAGCATTCACCAAAACCTCAGCATAGTTTTTTCTCAATACAGCCAGTTCTTTGTTCTGACGATTGATTTCCAGCTGACGTAAATAGATATCATCCTCAATGAATCTTTTTTCTTTCTGAGTATTATTATATACCTTCTCTCTTAAAACCAATTTTTGGTTCACATTGGAAAGATAAGCTACAGAAAGCTTAGATTCACTTCTGGTTTTGGCTAAATCGGAATTTATTTGTGCAATTTGTTTTTTAAGTTCGGCATTCTGCTTCTGCAGCTGTTCTTTGTTCTGCTGTCCCTGGTGCAGTCCAAACATCAAAACACCTATTAAAAAGCTAAATTTTTTAATCATTTAATCTCAATTTTCTTATAACTGGATGGTACAGAATAAGGTGTTTCCATCCTCGAAAAGTCAAATTTCGTATTTTCCATTAAGATCTGACTAGATTTTGAGCCTTTTATAATTATTTTAACATTTTTTGGAAGACGGATTCCTTCATATTCATTCCAGTCACTATAGGAAACATCAAGTTCGTCTGAAGACAGAATATCTTTTAAATTGACGGATAATAAATCGTAATTAGTGTCGTATTGAAGTGCAATTTTATATTCCCTGTTTTTTTCATCTGTCGTAATTTTCTGATTGATGTTAGAAACCATTTTGAAGCCTTGTGCATTTTGTGTCAGATCAAATTGTCTGTCATTTATTTTGACAAAAGTTCTTCCTAACAGGATTTTCTCCAAAGATTTATAATCAATGAAATTAACGTTCAGTAAATTATTAAGATAATCAAAGTCTGAATCTATATAGGTTTTGTTGATCTTATCCTGGCCTTTTATTCCTTCAGGAGTCGCAATACCTCTGGCCGCATTGATGAATAAAGCTCTGAGATTCATCCATACCTTTTTGTCATTTTCAATATAGACAGTAGCATCCAGGGTAGGGACATAGCTTCCCGTTTCTACCCGAACTTTGCTGTCAATCTTGATCTGCTCAAATTTGGGTGGAATCAATACATGTTCGAAAAAAGTGAGTTTGTCTCTCACCGGTTGGTTTACATCTTTTGGATTTCCATTGTCTTTATCCACTGTTGTAGTAATACTGTCCCGTGTCTGATCTGTATCATTTTGAACTTTGGTACGGGTCTTACAGGATGATAAGACAAGAAGCAATAAAAGAAGGGGAATCCAGTTTTTCATGTATTTATCTTTAATTAAAAAATACGGTGCAATATTAACGCCAAACCACACAAAACATGTTGTGTGGCTTGATGATATCTTGTTTAAGTAAATAATTTCTATTCTTTTATTTAGATAGAAAATCTAACACGGAATAGTCTCCCAAAGAAATTTCTCTGGCCACTCCGAAATATTGTGCAGAGTTACCGATCATAGAATTAGAAAGATTTCCGTGATTGATTCTGGTGTTTTCCTGAATCAGGGAGTTTTCAATATTAGAATTAACAACCGTTGTATTGTTTCCTAATGAAACTCCAGGTCCTACTTTTGAATTGGAGATTTTTACATTTTCACCAATAAAGCACGGCTGAATAATCAAAGAATTTTCAATCACAGCAGAAGCAGGGTGATTCATCATTTCCTCTCTTTCATACTCAAGGATTTTGCTGTTAGTTTCTACAGTGGCATTTTTGTTACCACAGTCCATCCAGTCGTTTACTTTTCCAAGGGTAAATTTGGCTCCTTTAGATCTAAGGTTTTCAAGTGCTGTTGTCAATTGATATTCACCTCCGTTTTTAATATCATTGTCCATGATATAGTTGATCTCTTCCATCAGCTTTTCAGCACTGTTGAAATAATAAATACCAATGATGGCAAGATCTGAAACATAAACAGTCGGTTTTTCAACAAAATCTGTGATGAAACCGTAATTGTCTAATTTTACAACTCCGAAAGCAGATGGATCTTCTACACTTTTTACCCAGATCACTCCATCAGAATTTTTGTCTAATTGGAAGTCTGCACGGAAAAGGGTATCTGCAAAAGCAATAACGATATCTCCCTGCATAGATTGCTCAGCACATTTGATTGCATGAGCGGTACCAAGAGGATCGTTCTGATAATATATGCTTCCTTTTGCTCCTAGCTTTTCAGCAATCTGAATAAGGGATCTTTCGATCTCAGGGCCAAAATCTCCGATGATAAAAGCTACCTCTTCAATATTTTCTCCTGCAACTTTAGCAATATCTTCCACCAATCTCTGTACGATAGGTTTTCCTGCAATAGGAATAAGCGGTTTTGGAACTGTCAGTGTATGGGGACGTAATCTGGAACCACGTCCAGCCATAGGAACAATAATTTTCATAAATTATATAAAAAATTTTTTATAGTTATTTTAATAATTTGGTTAAAGATAATAATTAAAACCTTTGTTGGTATATGATTTATATCTTTTTAATATTTGAATAGGTTTGTTTACTATCAAAATAAAGACCAAAGTTTAATTTTTTCTGATTCTCGATAAAATCAAGTCTTTTTCGGAATAAATCAAAATTCCGGTGAAGATCAGAAACAGGGCATTACTTGTTAGAATATTATAATTAAGATATTTTACAATGATAAAACTAAAGATCGCAAGTAATATAAGGAAGAAGGACATTTTCTTCATTCTGTAAGGAATAGGATAATATTTCTGCCCCAGAAGATAAGATACAATCATCATAATAACATAGGCTCCAAACGTAGCCCACGCAGAACCGATCATGCTGTGATAATAGGTTAAGGCTAAAAGATTAAGGGCAATGTTTATTCCTGCTCCAAGCCATGAAATAACAGTTCCTACACTGGTTCTGTCCGTTACTTTATACCAGGTGGAAAAGTTATAATATATTCCGAAGCAGAGATTGGCAATAACAATAATCGGGATGATGTCTATAGCGATCCAATAAGATTTGTTGGGAATGAAAACTTCTTTCAGCCAGGATATATTGGCGATAATTCCTAACGCTACGGCACAGGCAAAAAAGGAAAAGTATTCTGCTACTTTGGCATAAGTCTTTTTGGCATCACCTTTATCCATTTGTTTAAAAAAGAAAGGTTCAATACCCATTCGGTATGCTGTGACAAACAAGGTCATCAGTACAGCCAGTTTATAGCAGCCACCATAAGCACCGGCTTCTTCGTCTGAAATATGATTTCTCTGGATAGATTTATCAAAATTTTCATTGACCATAAAAGCCAGACCTGCCAGCATGAGCGGAAAGGAATATTTGATCATACGCCCGAACAAAGAGGTCACAAACTGAAATCTTACTTTTAATATAATAGGAAGGAGTAATAAAACTCCTAAAGCGCTTCCTGCCAAATTACTGAAGAACGGATAATCTACATTTTGGTCCAACCCAAAACTTTTGGATATGTTTTCCGGAATCCAGAAGAATAATGCTGCTGTAAAAACAGCCTGAAATATAGCCTGAACAACTCTTACAGCAGAGTATTTGATGGGTTTATTATGAAAACGCAGCCATGCAAACGGAATCACCAATAAATTATCAAAAAATGCAATCAAAGCAAACCATCTGATGTATTCAGGATTATCATGATACCCTAAATAATCTGCAATAGGCTGATTGAGTAAATAGCACAATGCAAGAAAAACCGTGGACGTTGAAAACAAAAACCAGAATGAAGTATTGAACGTTCTTTTTTCATTACCCTCTTCAGCTGAAAAACGGAAATATGCCGTTTCAAAACCGAAAGAAAGAATGATATTAACAAAAGAAATCCACGCATAAAGCTGGGTGAAAATCGCAAAACCTTCATTGGGAATTTTATAAATCAAAAGTGGATTCAGGATGAATAAAATAATTCTGGGTGCTATAGCCCCCGCTCCATAGATGATTGTCTGCCCTAATAGTTTCTTATACAAAGTCGAAATTTTTTACAAATGTAAAACTTTAAGTATTCGTTTGGTGATTTTGGGGTGAATTAAAACATAAAATCTTAATTTTACGGGGAAATAAATTGAAATGAAAGTTCTTATAAAAAACGTAAATATCGTCAACGAAGGAAAAGTCTTTGAAAGCGATATCCTAATAGAAAATGACTTAATTTCCAGGATAGCTGCTGATATTTCTGAAGAAGCAGATCAGATCATTGATGGTTCAGGAAAGTATCTTCTTCCGGGAGTAATCGATGATCAAGTACATTTCCGTGATCCGGGACTTACTCATAAAGGAGATATTGAAAGTGAATCAAGGGCGGCGATTGCCGGTGGAGTTACCAGCTTTATCGATCAGCCCAATACAGTACCGAATGCTGTTACCCAGGAACTGTTAGCAGATAAATATGAGATTGCTTCCCAAAAAGCTTATGCCAACTATGGTTTTATGATGGGAGGAACCAATGATAATCTGGAGGAGGTTTTGAAAACAAATCCAAGAAATGTTCCCGGAATCAAATTATTCTTAGGCTCATCTACAGGAAATATGCTGGTGGATAATCCGGAAACACTGGAAAATATTTTCAGCAATACCCAAATGCTGATTGCTGTTCACTGTGAAGATGAAGCTACGATCAGAGCCAATACTCAAAAATACATGGATGAGTATGGTGAAGATATTCCTGTAAAATTCCATCATTTGATCAGAAGCGAAGAAGCATGTTATATATCTTCTTCCAAAGCTATTGAACTTGCCGAAAAAACAGGAGCGAGACTTCATGTTTTTCATCTTTCGACAGCAAAGGAAATGGAACTTTTCAGAAATGATATTTCTTTAAAAGATAAAAAGATCACTGCTGAGGTGTGTGTTCACCATCTGACTTTTACCAATGAGGATTATGAAACAAAAGGCGGACTTATCAAATGGAATCCGGCTGTAAAAACTCAAAAGGATAAAGATGCCCTTTGGGAAGCATTGTTAGATGACAGAATTGATGTTATCGCTACAGATCACGCTCCACATACTGCAGAAGAAAAAAATAATGTATATACAAAATGTCCTTCAGGAGCACCTTTGGTACAACATTCATTAGTTGTGATGCTGGAAAACTATAAAAACGGTAAAATATCCCTTGAGAAAATCGTTGAAAAGATGTCTCACAATCCTGCCATCCTTTTTAAAGTTGAAAAAAGAGGTTTTGTGAAGGAAGGATATAAAGCAGATTTGGTTTTAGTTGATTTAAATGAAAACTGGACGGTTTCTAAAGATAATTTACTGTACAAATGCGGTTGGAGTCCTTTGGAAGGAATGAACTTCCACTCGAAGGTTACCCATACTTTTGTCAATGGACATCTTGTGTATGATAATGGTAAAATTGCAGAAGAAAAATTCGGAGAGAGATTGCTTTTTGAAGCTAGGGATTAATAAGATATAACCGAGGAATATAGTCTCAGATTAACCTGAGATTGTCAAGATAATTCAATAGGAGCGGGCTTTAGCCCGCTCTTTTATTTTAAATCTTCCATTGGCTTTAGCCAAAACTTGTTCTTAGCTCTCGCAGATCTGCGAGAATATATTTTTTACTTTTTCGCCTTACTGCCCATATAAAATGTCAGCTTCCCACCATTCATAATCTCAGAATGCTTCAGCGTAAAGGTTTTAATCTCTTTTCCATTCAAAAGAACCTTTTGAACATATACATTTTTCGGACTTTGATTAATAGCTTCAATTTCAAAAGTTTTTCCGTTTTCCAGATTCAGTACAGCAGCAGCAATCGCAGGACTTCCTATTGAATAATCTTCTGAACCGGGTGCTACAGGATAGAAGCCTAATGAACTTAAAATATACCAGGCACTCATTTGTCCCGCATCATCATTTCCGCCCAATCCATCTGGTGTAGCTTTATACTGCATTTCCAAAATACGGCGGATCTGTGCCTGTGCTTTCCATGGCTGTCCTGCCCAGTTATAAAAATAAGCGACATGGTGAGCGGGTTCGTTTCCGTGAACATATCCCCCAATGATTCCTTCCCGGGTAATATCTTCAGTGTCTGCAAAGAATTCGTCAGGTAAATGCATCGTGAACAGTTCATCCAGCTTTGAGGCAAATTTCTTCTTTCCACCTATCATCGTGATCAGCTCATCCGGATTTTGGGGAACAAAGAAACTGTAGTTCCATGAATTTCCTTCAATAAAGCCCTGTCCATGAGTGCTTAACACATCGAAATCTTTTTTAAAGCTTCCATCTGCCAGACGCGGACGCATAAATCCTATTGTTTTGTCAAAATTATTTTTCCAGTTTTCAGATCGCTTGATAAACTGATTGTAAATTTCTGTTTTGTTTAAATGTTTTGCCAATTGAGCAATAGCCCAGTCATCATAAGCATATTCCAGTGTATTGGAAACTGAAGTTCCGCTTTTCTCAGCCGGAATATATCCAAGATCGATATATTGGCCGATTCCTTCATAATTTCTTTTGTTAGCCGTTTCTATACATGCTTTTAATGCTTCTTCAGGATCTCCTTCATAATTTCCTTTAATAATAGCATCTGCCACTACACTTACACTGTGATAACCACTCATACACCAGTTGTCATTGGCATAATGTGACCAGATGGGCAGCATTTTCATAGAAAACTGGTTATAATGAGCCATCATAGATTTTACCATATCACTATTCCGTTTGGGCTGAATAATATTAAAGAATGGATGAAGAGTACGGTAAGTATCCCATAAAGAGAAGGTCGTATAATTGGTAAAGCCGTCTGCTTTATGAAGGTTCTGATCCAGACCTTTATATTCTCCATTAACATCCATGTAAGTCGTTGGATTGATAAAGGTGTGATACATCGCGGTATAAAAATTCGTTTTTTCCGTATCAGAACCTTTAATGACAATTTTATTTAATTCCTTATTCCAGCTGCTTTGAGTCTGAGCCTTAACCTGATCGAAATTCATACCTCCGGCTTCTTTTTCCAGGTTTTCCAAAGCGTTGGTTTGACTTACAGGAGAAATGGCAAGCTTTACTTCAATAGCTTCATTATCATTAGTGTCAAAATCGAAAAACATCTTCAGGTTCTTTCCCGCAATCTCAGGGAAATTCTGATTTTGGTCAAATTTTCTCCAAAACCCTTTATAAACCTGCTTCTCATCGTAGTTTTTCTGACCATAAGATTTAAAAGGTTTTGAAAACTTCATCGCAAAATAAACCGTTCTTGTTCTTGCCCAGCCATTGGTCTGGCGATATCCGGTGATGGTATTTCCGCTTTCTACACGCACGTATGTCCATACATTTTTTCCATCATAATTGTAAATACCTGCCATGAGATCCAGAATAATATGGGACTGATCAGACTTTGGGAAAGTATAGCGGTGGATTCCCACTCTTGGTGTTGCTGTCAGCTCTGCCAGAATATTGTGATCATCCAGTTTTACTTTGTAATATCCAGCTTCAGCTGTTTCGTTTTGGTGAGAAAATCTGCTTCTATAGCCGCTTTCAGGATTGGAAGCTGTTCCGGGATTCAGTTGAAGCTTTCCTACCATTGGCATGATCAGAAAATCTCCAAGATCGGAATGTCCCGTTCCACTGAAGTGGGTGGAACTGAAACCTACAATGGTTTTATCTTCATAGCGGTAGCCGGCGCAGTATTTATAAACCTCGCCATTATATTTTCCGTTAAGTTCATAAGATATAGTATCTGTTTCAGGGCTTAGCTGTACCGCACCAAAGGGAACTGTAGCTCCGGGATAAGTATGGCCCATTTTTTCAGTGCCGATCAGCGGATTGACGTATTGTATTAATTTTTCAAATTTTTGGGCATGAAAGTTTGCACTTAAAAATAATAGAGAAAGAAAAACAATGGGTCTGTGATTTTTCATTAATGACAATTTTTCAAAGTTTAAAATTAATTAAAATCATCATTTTCTATTGTGTTTTAGATAAATTCAGGTACTATTTATTCTTTTTCAGAAAAACGAAAACCTATTCCATGCAGGTTTTCTATTAAAACATTCCGTTCTTCGGCAAGCACCTTTCGCAACCGGGAAATAAATACATCGAGGCTGCGCCCCATAAAATAGTCATCATCACCCCAGATTGCCTTCAGAATATCCTGCCTTTTGACAACCAGATTCTTGTGACAGATAAAATACAAAAGAAGGTCAGATTCTCTTTGGGTAAGAGTAATGCTGTTTTCTATGCCTTGCAGCGTATAGTTTTTGGGATCAAAATCATACCTTCCTACTTTATACTTTAGAGGGGAAGTATCTGTTTTCTTGGTGCGTTTCAGGAAAACTTCAATTTTCAGCATCAGTTCTTCAATACTGAATGGCTTTACCAGATAATCATCGGCACCTATTTTAAGACCTTTTATTCTGTCTTCTTTTAACGCTTTTGCAGAAATGAAAATAATAGGGATCTCAGAATTTTTACTGCGGATATGTTCGGCTACTTCAAATCCGTTCATGCCGGGCATCATAATATCCAGCAGGCAAATATCAAAATTCTGACTGTTAAATGCTTCCAATGCTGATTCACCATCCGAGTAACAGCTGATGTCATAATAACTCTCAAGACTGTCTTCCACCAGGAAAGCTATTGTTTTGTCATCTTCGGCATATAAAATTTTAGATTTCTCCATACTTACACATGATTATTTGAAAACGGAAAAAACAGGGTAGTAGTAATTCCTTTATCTTCATTATTCTCAACAGAAATTTTCCAGTGATGCTGTTGAACGACTTTCTTTACATAAAATAATCCCAATCCAAAACCATTCACTTCCTCACTTCTTTTGGTGTGTACCCTATAAAATTTTTCAAAAATATGAGGAATATTTTTAGCGGGAATTCCCATTCCGTTGTCTTTAAACTTTAAATATAAACCTTTTGAATCTTTATAAGCTGAAATTTTAATCACTGGCTTTGTTTCACAATACTTGATGGAATTATCCAATAGGTTATAAATAATGTTGGTAAAGTGGAATTCATCGGCCATTACTGAAGTGCTGTTTTCAATATCAATCTCGATGCTGAGATCTTTATTTTTGTACTCTATACTATCTGCAATCTCCTGAATAAAGGGAAGCAACAGAATTTTTTGGGGCTTTAATGACAGTCCTGCGGCATCATTTTTAGCAATATTCAGTATTTTCTCAATATGATTGTTAAGCTTATGACTTTGGTTGATAATGATGGATGTATAGGTCTGCAATTTGGAATTGTCCTGCACCAGATTCTGCTTATTGAGTGCCTCTGAAGCTAAAAGTATCGAAGATAGAGGCGTTTTAAACTCGTGAGTCATATTATTGATAAAGTCACGCTGCAACTCCGAAAATTTCTTCTGCTGAATAATGGTATAAATAGAATATACATACACCAGAAGAATGATAATAAGGGCAAATGTAAGAAGATACCAGAACCTTAATGAACTGATCAGATAAGTTGTTTTATCAGGAAAACGTATCGAAAAATAATAAATCAGATTTTTGTGCTTTGGAAAGTTGATCACTTTATTACTGGGACTTTCCTGGTGTGACGTCATGTACTTTCCGTACACCATTTTGTCACTGTGACAGTTGTATAAGGCATAAACATAATCTGTATTGATCTGGAAACGGGTAAATTCTGTCTTCAGATAATACTCCAGCACTACAGGATGAAATTCATTGTTAATATTTACCACATAATAGTCATTCGCAATATTCTGTACAGGGTTTTCAGTATAGGACGTCTTTCCTCCGGAGAGTTTTTCCGCAACTTCCATTAAGGCAATATTGACCTTCTGATTAAATTTTTTATCTTCAAGATTATAAGCCTGACGGGTCCACATCAGCTGTGCTATTAAAATTCCGATAATAGCAATAAATCCCAGCGTTATTATAATATTGAGTCTTTTTATTTTCATTTCCTGAAACAATATTATCCAAAATTATCTATTTATCTTTTATTATTAACAACTCGTTAACAAATGTTTGACAGCGGTTAACAAGTTGTAATCACGGTCTGCTTTACATTTGCTATATCGAAATAAAATAATATTAAAATTTATACTCATGAAAAAACTAAAAATTACAGCTCTTTTGGCAGTATTGGCATTCTCTCCTTTTTATGCTAATGTACTTACTGCAGACGCTCCATCCATTGTAAAAATGGTAGCTGATGCTATTAAATGGAAATCAGAATCTATAGACGTAGGAAATATTCCTCAGGGGAAACCAAAATTGATCAGATTTGAATTTACCAATACAAGTTCAAAACCAATCATTATTCAGAATGTAGCGCCTTCATGCGGATGTACTACAGCTGATTATACAAAAACTCCTATCCAGCCAGGAAAAAAAGGATTTGTAGAAGCTAGCTATAACGCAGCGGCAGCAGGTCCGTTTATGAAGACTGTAAATGTTACTACAAGTGACAGCAAAACTCCTAAGACACTTTCTTTCAAAGGAGTGGTAGCTTCTTAATATATCGTTTTAACAAATAAAAAATAGCCTGATAACAATTATCAGGCTATTTTCTTTTTAAATATTTGATTAGTTTTTAAAATAATCTAAAGAATAATTATTTGTAGCATTATTTCTCAATCTATTTTAAAGGATTGCATTTCAATATTTATTATTTTTAAGAAAAAATAATTTATGAGTCTATATACACAACCTATGCTGCGCGAAGGTGCACTAAAAGATAAAGTAGCAATTGTAACAGGAGGCGGAAGCGGTCTTGGAAAAGCGATGACTAAATACTTTCTTGAACTGGGCGCCAAAGTAGTGATTACTTCCAGAAATCTGGAGAAGCTACAGACAACAGCTAAGGAACTGGAAGATGAAACAGGAGGTAAAGTACTTTGTGTAGCGTGTGATGTAAGAAACTGGGATGAAGTGGAAGCGATGAAAGAAGCTACCCTGAAAGAATTCGGAAAGATTGATATTTTGTTGAATAACGCTGCCGGAAATTTTATCTCTCCAACAGAAAAACTGACTCATTCCGCTTTTGATTCTATTCTGGATATTGTTTTAAAAGGAACAAAAAACTGTACTCTTTCTGTAGGAAAACATTGGATAGATTCTAAAACTCCGGGAACTGTATTAAATATCGTAACAACTTACGCATGGACAGGTTCTGCCTATGTAGTACCATCTGCCTGTGCAAAAGCAGGAGTCTTGGCGATGACCCGATCACTGGCTGTAGAATGGGCAAAATACGGAATCCGTTTCAACGCTATTGCGCCGGGACCCTTCCCTACAAAAGGAGCTTGGGACAGGCTTCTTCCGGGAGATCTTCAGGAGAAATTCGATATGAAGAAAAAAGTTCCGTTGAGAAGGGTAGGAGAACACCAGGAGCTTGCCAATCTTGCTGCTTATCTGGTTTCTGATTATTCAGCGTATATGAATGGTGAGGTAGTAACCATTGATGGAGGAGAATGGCTTCAGGGAGCCGGAGAATTTAATATGCTTGAAGAAATTCCTCGTGAAATGTGGGATGCTTTAGAAGCCATGATTAAAGCAAAAAAATCAAATTAAATTAAACTTATATTAAAAAAACTCCCGGATGTGTAACAATTCCGGGAGTTTTTTTTACCTATACAGTAAAATAATATTTTTCATATGAATTTTAAACTTCCAACCCTCGTTTCCACCGTTGCAGTTATCCTGTTTTCAGGCTCTGTACATGCGCAGGAAACCCCAAAATATGATTATGTAGAGGCATTTAAGCCGTTTTTCTATCCGCAGACAGGTACAGCAACACGTTCTGCAAGCGGACAGCCGGGACATGCTTATTGGCAGAATTCAGCAGATTATCATTTGAATGTCAGCCTGAATGAAGATAAAAAAGAGATTACCGGTACAGCGCAGATTACCTATACCAACAACAGCCCGGATAAATTAGGTTTTCTTTGGCTGCAGCTGGATCAGAATCTGTTTGCAAAAGATTCCAGAGGAAACGGTGTAGTTCCGCTTTCGGGAAGCAGAAACGGAGCTCATGGTGAAGAATTTAATGGCGGATATAAAATTAAATCAGTAAAGCTTGACGGAAAAAGAGAGGTGAAATATACCATTACCGATACCAGAATGCAGATTGATCTTCCAAAGGAACTGAAAGCCAATGGAGGAGTTGCCAAAATAGAAATTGAATATTCTTTTGTCTCTCCCGAATATGGTTCAGACAGAATGGGAATACAGGATACCAAAAACGGTAAAATTTTTACTATGGCACAATGGTACCCGAGAATGTGTGTGTATGATGATGTCATGGGCTGGAATACGCTTCCATATCTTGGAGCTTCGGAGTTTTATTTGGAATATGGGAACATTACAGCCAATATTACGGTTCCTGCCAATCATTACGTAGTAGCATCCGGAGAACTTCTGAATGAGAAAGAAGTCTACAGCAAAGAAGAGATCAACAGATGGAACGAGGCAAGAAACAGTGATAAAACGGTGATGATTCATCCTGAATCTGAAATCGGTAAAAATAAATCTTCCGGTACAAAAACATGGAAATTTAAAATAACACAGACCAGAGATTTTGCCTGGGCTTCTTCTGCCGGATTTATTTTAGATGCTGCAAAAATCAATCTGCCTAGTGGAAAAAAATCATTGGCTATTTCTGCTTATCCGGCAGAAAGTGCTGGTGAAAAAGCTTGGGGAAGATCTACAGAATATACAAAGGCTGCCATAGAACATTATTCAAAAAAATGGTATGAATACACATATCCGGCAGCTACCAATGTAGCAGGAAATGAAGGCGGAATGGAATACCCGGGAATTGTATTCTGTCATATGGATTCCAAAGGAGAAGATCTTTGGGGTGTTACAGATCACGAGTTCGGGCACAACTGGTTTCCTATGATCGTAGGCTCTAATGAAAGGCTGTTTGCATGGATGGATGAAGGATTCAATACATTCATTAATGGACTTTCAACTGAAGCTTTCAATAAAGGAGAGTATTATAATAAACCGAATCTGGCAAGATCAGGAATGTATCTGCTGACGGACAGCCTGGAGCCTGTAATGGTAGGACCGGACAATATGAAAGAAAGAAGTATCGGTGCTTTGGCTTACTATAAGCCGGGAACAGGATTGGATGTTTTAAGAGAAACTATTCTCGGACCTGAAAAATTTGATAAAGCATTCAGAACATATATAGACCGTTGGGCTTTTAAACATCCTACACCATGGGACTTCTTCCACACCATGGAAAATGTTTCCGGAGAAGAACTGAACTGGTTCTGGAGAGGGTGGTTCTTTAATAAATGGAAAATTGATCAGGCCGTTAAAAATGTAAAATATATCAATGGTGACTTTAAGAACGGAGTTCAGATCACTGTTGAAAATCTTGGGCAAATGCCAATGCCTACCACGGTACAGTTAAAATTCAAAGATGGAACTGCACAAACAGTGAAAATTCCTGTTGAGGTTTGGAAAAGAAATAAAGAATGGACATTCAAAGTAGATTCTACAAAAGAAATAGATGAGGTGAAGCTGGATCCGAATTCAGTAGTTCCTGATGTCAACCTGGAAAACAACAGCAAAAAACCTGCATAGAATGTTTTGCTGATAAATATCGATGAATCTATATGTCACAAAAGCCTGAGCTTACCATCGTAAGTTCAGGCTTTTATTTTTTTAGGGTGTTTTTCCGGGGTAAGTAGAGGTGTTCTCCTGCAATGTTTGAGTGGTCTGCAATATAATTTTGTCCTACAATATTAATCAAAAACAAAAACAACATGGAAACATTAAAATCGGTGCTTGAAGCAAGCCACGCCAAAAAAACAAAAAGTGAGTTAATTGACCTTTTGTCAGGAGTTGAAAAAGTTCTTACTCCGGCAGTCTATGAAAAAGTATCAGGAATCGAGACTTCAGAATTAAGCGCATTGACCAATAAAGAACTGTTAGGTATCGTAGAAGATTTCAAAAAGAATTATGATGAAAAGTGGGAAAAATCCTTTTCCGGAGTTTCTTCAGAAATCATGAAGCTTATTGCGGGTAAAATGGCTGCTGATGAAGAGATTTTCAGAACTTCAGACGCTGCCAGTGCAGATTTTGCAGCAGAATTGGGAAGTATCGACTTTGCTACGATCATTGGCGGACCTTTGGATGCGTGCGTAAAAGCACAGTCTAATGCCTCTATTGCTACCGTTAATTTCATCAATGAAGTTGGGTTTGAACTTACAGATCCTGCTAATGCTGCCAGTGCTAAAAAACTGAGAATGGCAGAATTCAAATACAAAAAAAATATTCCGAATCCGGATTTTAAAGAAGATGAGCCAGTAAGTGCCACCAACCCTAAAACGATTCCGAATGATGTAGAGATTTCAGTTCCGTTTATTGCATTGCTGAATGTTCCAAGTTTTAGAATTGAAACCTGTGAAGTAGACTTTAATGTTAAACTTAATTCTACTTACACGAAGGACGTAAGCGACGAATTCGGTATTAACGCAGGAGTATCCGGAGGATGGGGACCTGTAAAATTCAAAGTGGATGTATCTTACAAAAGAACTTCCAGTACAGGTATCAAGGTTGAAAAAGAATATTCTCTTGGGGTAAAAGTACGTGCAACCAATGACGAAATGCCTGCCGGACTTGAAAAAGTGCTTGGGCTTCTTTCACAATAATTTATTTTACGAAAGATGATAAAACTATCAGATTACCTGGATTATCTCAACAACGAGATAATTCAGGCTCGTAAAAAGGCAGACGAAAATGCTGTTCTTATTGCAAAAGAATATGCCCGTCATGAATATCTTAAATATTTTAAGGTTCCACGATATGCCCTGCCCAGTGTAAAGATGGATATTCCGATCAAAATTACAGATATAGATTCAGCTCCCAAATATAATTTTAAACTGAATCAGGATCAGTTCGTTACAGAACTGAATGAGAGAATTCGCCTGGTGAACAAGGAGAAAAGGATGAATATTCCTCAAATTACCCTAAAACAGATTCAGACTGAAGAGTTCAAAACACTGTTCAGTAAACTGGAAAAAAATGATCAGAAATTTGGAAAGCTTCCTGCCAATGAAGTTCTTAAGCTGGATCTCAGACACAAAGTACAGCTTCTTAATTCCGGAATCTTTCGGCCTCAAGATGGCACAACAGAAGACGAAACTGATGAATTGAAAGAGATTTTTTCAAAGATTCTGCTGAATAAATATACGCTGGTGAATGCAAAACTGAACAACATCTACATAGATCCCAATACCAGCGCTGCGGAAGATAAAGATAAACTATTCATCAACCTTCATGTGGAAATGGAGGAAGAAGGAATCAGGATTGTGTCCTACAAAGATAAAGACGGTAATGAAATAGAACAGATAACTTTTGAGTAATGCAGGAACTTATTCACTTTACGGTACAGAAAATTAAGGAGCTTCTGGAACATTTCAATGATGTTCAGGCTTTGTATCTGTCAAAATCATTTGACTTTGATGCCCGGTTTGACGTATTCCTTAATGAGGTTCTTGAATATTTCCGTACTAAAGGAAACACCAGCCACGAATCTGAAGTGTTGAAGATTATGAATATGATTTCTACCGTTAAAAGAGGTTTTAATCCTATTAAAATGGAAAAAATAGCGACTGGAAGACGAGAGCTTCTCGGAGGATTTTCATTCAACGGAATGGAAAGTATGTATGATATTCTGATGGAAATATATACTAAGGAAAATAAAAAGCTTGACGATGCAGAAGAACTTATCTCAGGAATCATTGTCTCATTATATCAGAACGGTATTCTGGATGATGAAAAGCTGAAAGAAATGAATTCTATTCCCAAAATTGAACGCTTCTGGACTTCATTGGTTGAGCAGAATACAGCAATATCGGGAATTAATAAAAAGCTCAGACTGACCATTATTCCCGAGGATATTTTTCTTATTCTGGAAAAGGTATTTCTGAAATTAATTTAAAAAACATCATTATGAAAACCGGAAGATATATCGTTTTGCTGCAGGATCAACAGAAAACTGCACTCAAGAAAATAGAGAAAGAGCTTGAAGTGAATATTACTTCTTCAGAGTTTCTCTCCAAAGAAAACCGTTCCTATGAAATCATTGATCAGGATAACGGAGTGCTTTACAAAAACCTGGGAGTTCTTGTGGTGGAAAATATGGATGAAGATCAGTTGAAAAGTGCTGTAAAAAATGAATCAAATCCTATTATTTATTACGAAAAGGAAAGAGAATTTTTTCCTGCAGATGAATTACAGTTGATTAATGAACTTAAAAAACAATCTGCCGGACTCGCAGAAAAAATTTCAGAACTTGAAAAATATATTACTGGCAAACCTTTACCTCAACAATCATTTGTTGAAATGGAGTGGGGATTAAAAGCTATTGGGCTGGGAAATGCCAACTATACAGGAAAAGGTATTGATGTCTGCATTCTGGATACCGGACTTGAAACTTCCCATCCTGATTTCTCCTCTGAAGAAATTGAAGGTAAATCTTTCATAGACGGTGAAGACTGGAACCGGGATCCCAACGGACATGGTACTCATTGCGCAGGAGTAGCAACAGGAAATATCAGAAGTGATAATGGAAACCGTTATGGAATTGCCAGAGGCTGCAATCTGAAAATTGCAAAAGTACTCGCGGATAATGGAAGAGGTACTACCAGCAGTGTAATAGACGCTATAGACTGGGCGATTACGAAAAAAATCAGAATATTATCTCTTTCGCTGGCATCCCCGGTGAAATTGGATGACCAGCCTTCTGTTTTATTTGAAACCATCGGAGAACGGGCGCTGGAGAATGGCTGTCTTATTATAGCGGCCGCAGGAAATGACAGCAGCAGGCCACAGATTCCGCAACCCGTTTCAATGCCGGCTAATTCAAAATCAATTATGGCTGTTGGAGCTATTGACAGTCAAATGAAGATCGCCAGATTTTCAAACGCAGGAATCAATCCTTCCACAGGAGGAAATATCAATGTCTGTGCTCCCGGAGTAGATATTGTAAGTGCCTATCCTAAAAACGCAAAGAACAAAAATAATTTGTATTACAGCATGAGTGGTACAAGCATGGCAGCGCCGCATGTTTCTGGACTTGCTGCTTTGTACATGGAACAGTTTCCGGATAAATCAGCAAAAGAGATCTGGGAACTGATTGAAAAAAAAGCAAGGCCTATTGAAGGCATAAAATACAGAGATATTGGAAACGGTTTAATACAGGTATACTTATGATCACTTATCTCGCAGTTTTAAAGAAAGATATAAATTTTAAAAAGCTTGAAGTTCTTCTCAAAAGTAAAAGCATAAAACTGGCCTCTCATTATAAAACCATAGGCGTTGTAAAGCTTGAAAGCCCGTTACCGGTTTCGGAGTCCGGATTTCAGGAATATTTTATATCTATAGAAGAAGAAAAAGATAATTTAACAATATAATCACATCAATAAAGCTTTTCTGTCGCGGAGAAGTTTTATTTTTGTCTCTTACTGATAAAATAATATATGAATTTCAGATTTTCAATGGTGTTTCTGATGTTTTTTGCATTAGGATTTTCACAGGACCTTACCGTAATGAGTTTTAATATCAGACTGAATGTAGAGTCTGATAAAGACAATGCCTGGCCAAAAAGAAAGCAGGATGTTGCAGATTTGCTGACCTATTATCATCCTGATTATTTCGGAGTACAGGAAGCGCTTCCGGAACAGATGAAAGATATTAAAACAGGATTAAAAAACTATAATTATATAGGAGTAGGAAGAGATGATGGCAAAGAAAAAGGAGAATTTTCTGCTATTTTTTATGATACGAACAAACTTGAAGTTGTAAAATCAGGAACGTTCTGGTTATCTGAAACTCCGGAAAAACCCTCAAAAGGCTGGGATGCTGCATTGAACAGAATCTGTACCTATGCTGTATTTAAAGATAAACAATCAAAGAAAGAATTCCTGGCGATGAATCTTCATTTCGATCATGTAGGAAATGTAGCAAGGGTAAAATCTTCCGAACTTATCCTGAAAAAAATAAAAGAACTGAATCCAAAAAATCTTCCGGTGGCCCTAAGCGGAGACTTTAACCTGACAGATGATTCAGAACCCATTAAAATTCTTTCACAGAATATGAAAGACACTTTCTACCATTCTGAAACCAAACATTACGGTCCGGTAGGAACTTTTACTGGCTTCAACGTCAATGAAGTTCCAAAAGACAGAATTGATTATATTTTTACACAAGGTTTCAAAATAAGATCTCACCGACACATTAATGACAGAAGAGAAAATCTTTTGTATCCATCAGACCATTTTCCGGTGATTGTGAACCTTTCCCTATAAAAAATCAGTTGGTTGGAAAATCGACTTCAAATCCAATTCCTCTCAGGGATTGGATTTTTATTTGAGGATCACTGTTGAAATATTTACGGAGTCTGCTGATGAATACATCAAGACTTCTCCCGGTAAAGTAATCATTCGTTTCCCAGAGATTATCCAGAATATTATCTCTTGTAATAATAGTACGATTATGCTTCAGAAGATACAGCAGCAATTCTTGTTCCCGTATGGTCAGCCGGTTGTTTCCGTTAGGATGTGACAATAGAAGTTTGGTAGTATCCAGTGAAAATGCTCCGATTTTTATCTGACTTTCCGTAACGGCCGGAAGTGTTCTCTTTAAAATATTTTTAATTCGCAGAACAAGTTCTTCAGGATCGCAGGGTTTGGGGATATAATCGTCAGCACCTATTTTTAATCCGGTAAGGCGGTCTATTTTTTGATTTTTAGCCGTTAAAAATAACAATGGAAAATTACTTTTTTCCTTGATGATCATTTTAGCCAGCGAGAAACCGTCTATATTGGGCATCATCACATCCAGAATTCCTATCTGAAAAGGAAAATCAGTCTGAAGTAAGGGGACTACATCTTCAGGATTCTGAAACCAGCTGACTTCAAAATCTTCCAATTCAAGATATTGCTTAAGAATCATTCCGAAATCCGGATCGTCTTCTGCCAGAAGAATTTTAGTTTTCATAAGGAATTGATATTTTAAAAGTACTGCCCAAATTAAGCTGGCTGGATACCTCTGTTTTGCCGCCATAATTGGCAATAATTTTCTTCACGAAATAAAGTCCTAGTCCAAGCCCTTTACTATTATGAATATTGTTATTCTGTATTCTGTAGAATTTTTCAAAAATGTTCTTCAGCTCTTTTGTTTCCATGCCGTGACCGTTGTCAGAAACTTCGATTTCTAATTGTTGAGAACTGTTACGGATATTTATTTTCACAACAGATGCTCCATATTTGACACTGTTTTCACAAAGATTTTTAATGACTGTTTCCATCAGGTTTTTATCATAGGGAAGCTTTTGTGAAACTGAATTTTCAAGTTTAAAATCAATATCAGAATAAGTAACCGCAAGATCCTGAATGAAAAAATCCCAGTCTTCAGGCTGTATGGCTGTCATCTCATCCGGTATTTCATTCTTATGAAGCTGGAACATCAGGCTTTCAAGCCGGGAAATCTGCCTGTCGATAAGAGGAAGTGTTTCAGGATTCCATTCTTTTTTTAATGCTTTTGAAGCTATTTTTAAAGTAGCGATCGGAGTTTTAAACTCATGTGAAATGTTATCCACAATGGTGTGGAGAACTTCTACCTGCTTTTGCTGCTGGATCAGATTTCTGATCGTGAAGATATAGAGCAGAAGGACTCCGGAAAGAAGTATAGCACAGCAAATAATCAGTAAAGTAAGCTCTTTGAAAACAATACTCTTTATATTCTTAATCTCAAAATCTGTCTGGGTTTTGACAAGAAAAGTATTTCTTTTTTCAACCTGACCTTTATCCGAATCATCTCTTTTGGTGGTTGAAGTTTCCCAACTTCCGTTACTTGCAATACGCGGCTTTTTAAGCTTATCCTGTGTCTCAAAAATAACAATAGGTTCTGTAATTATTTTTGTGCTGTCTGGCAGATGAACAATTGAAAGATACCGGATTCTTGCAGAAATCTCATATCCGTCTTTCTGGTAGCGGCTGTCAATATAATGGATCAGTCTTTCTCTGGCAGACTTTCTGTTTTCTATAAAATAATTCAGAAAATCCTTTTTATTGATCTCCTTATTATGATATTGTATAATGATTTCCTGAAGGGAGTCGTCATTTTTCTCTTTAGCTTCCTGAATGTCTTCCAGACCGTCTGTATAATTGGTAAGCCCGTCATTCACGGATCTGTAGATGTCCCTCTCTTTTACCTGATAGGTTTTATACATAAAGTAAACCTGTATTCCCAGTAAAAGGAGGAACAGGGCGGCAAAAACCGAAATCAGAATTTTACTCTTGGCTATCATTGAAACAAAGATAAAACTTTAACATTTTACTGAAATAGTATTTTTATCATTAACCTTTTATTAACCTGATGGTTAATGTGTTTTTGGTAATTTTAGAAAATTAATGACCATTTAATGAAAAAGACACTTATTCTTCTTATTCTGATGCTTGGGATGCAGATTAATGCGCAAACCTACCGCTTTATATATGAACTTCAATACAGATTTGAACCCAATGGTACAAGTTATGATAAAGAAGAAATGGTGCTGGATATCAATACGGAGGAAGTGAAATTTTATGAATTAGAATTTTTAGTAAGCGATTCCCTGAATATTCTTCACGGGGGAATTTCTTCTCAACATACCAGCCAGTCCGGACAAACCATTATCCGAAAAAGAAATTCCAATAAAAATAAAAACTTTGTTCAGATCATGATGATGCCTTATTATTATGTTTTTGAAACAGAGGATAATATCCAGTGGAAAATAGAGGCTGATACTAAAAAGATCAATAACTATAATTTACAAAGAGCAACTGCTGTGTTTGGAGGAAGAAACTGGACCGCGTGGTTTACGCCGGATATCAACATTCCTGAAGGCCCCTATAAATTCAGAGGATTGCCGGGACTGGTTCTCTATGTGGAAGATGATAAGAAAGATTTTATATATTCTTTCTCCCGAAATAAAAATCTGCCAAAAACATACGATACAAAAAGCTTTCTTGAAAAACATTATTCACTGGATCCTATTGCCATTGACTTAAAAAAATGGGTAAAACTGAATCTGGAGTTTTACAATGATCCATATGCCAGAATGAGAACCGAATTTCAGCCGGACTGGAATGTCCGCATTAATGGGCAGCAAATCAAAAGCAAAGAAGAGTTTGCAGGTTTGACTAAACAAACGCAGATAGACATCAAAAAATATTATAATCCGATTGAACTGGATAAAGCCATTCCTTATCCATAAAAAAATATACTCTATTGATTTTAAAACCTGAATTTGCGAATTCAGGTTTTGTTATTTTAAAGAAAAGACATTAACCTATCATTAACCCATCGTTAACCGAAATTCTCCCTTTCAATACAGATTTTTGTAGCCATAAAACAGAACAATGTTTTTGTTAGGATAAAAAATTGCCATGTATAAAATTCTTTTTTTTCTGTGTTTTCCGGTTTTGATTCTCGCCCAGAAACAAAAAGCTGGAGGAATAGTTACGAATACTGAAAATGAAAAGCTTTCGTCGGTAAAAGTTGAGCTGTATAATTCTCAAAACACATTAATTAAAGAATTAAAAACTGATGAAAACGGAAAATTTATACTGGAGGGAATAGCAGAACAGGAGGTAAAACTGGTAGTTAAAAACCAGGGATACTCTTTATTTGAGAAAAAACTTGATCTGACAAAACTTGAACCTCTGAATATTATCCTTAAAAAAGAATCTCAGGAAATAGAAGGCGTTGTAATGACGAAGCGTAAGCCTTTGGTGAAAAGAAAAGTAGACCGTCTGGAATTTAATGTTGAAAACAGTAATATTTCATCACTCAATGCCTGGGAAATTCTAAAAAATACACCGAGTGTCACCGTAAATAATGAGGTGCTCGGAGTAAAGGGAAGCACCGGAATTTTGGTGACCATTAATGATAAAAAGGTAATGCTGACGGGAGATGAACTGAAAAACCTTCTGGAAAATACACAGGGAGATGAAGTGAAATCTGTAGAAGTGATTACTAATCCGCCTGCGAAATATGAAGCTTCAGGAAGTGCAGTTCTCAATATCGTTCTGAAAAAGAATAAAATTGAGGGCTACCGGGGAATTCTCTCATCCAAATATGTGCAGACACAATATGCGAAAGGCGTTTTTGGTCTTTCCCAATATTATAAAAAAGATAAACTTTCCATTATGGGAAGCTATTATAGAGGGCTGGGAACATACTACCGGGAAGGAACAGACTATGTGAACTATCCGGAAAGCCAAACCCGATGGGTCAGTACGATGAACAGGAAGGATAAAAACTATAACCAGAATACCCTGAATTTTAATGTGGAGTATGAATTGGACAGCTTGACCAATGCAAGCCTCAACTATTCAGGGTATTTTTCTCCAAAATCCTTCGGAACCTACAATGTTCCTACACTGATCTATAATAATCAGGATATCGTAGAATCTAATTATACCACGATCAACGATCACCGCTCACGTTCCATTAATAACTCTGTAAGTTTTCAGATAGACCGGAAGCTGAATAAGAAAAGCAGTCTTTCGTGGATCAATTATTTTACCGGAAACAACGCCGATAAATACCAGAATGTAATCACCAGTCTGAACTTTGCAGGCCAGCCTCCAAAAGAAGATAATTTCCTTACAAAGAATAAAGCGGATGTTCAGCTGTATTCCACACAATTCGATTATCAGTGGAAAAATGATAAACTGGAGCTGGAATCCGGAGCAAAATATAGTTTTGTAAAGACCAACAGTCAACTTGATTTCTCTGATAATGAAAATGGAGTACTGCAATACCGCCCGGAAAAGAGCAGTATCTTTGATTATAAAGAACATAATTTTGCCCTGTATTCTTCACTAGCCTATAACATTGGAAAATGGAATTTCAAAGGAGGGCTTCGTGCAGAAATGACAGATCTTGAAGGCGTGGTCTCTGAACCTTATGAATTGAATAAAAGCAATTACTGGAAATTCTTCCCCACTTTTTACGCACAATATACCACAGAAAATAAACAGGAATTCGGTTTCTCTTATGGGAAAAGGATCAGCAGACCTTCCTATTCATGGTTGAATCCTGCGAAATCTTATTACAATCTGTTTTCATACTATCAGGGAGATCCGAAGTTAAAAGCAACAATCACCCATAATCTCAATCTTACCTATTCCTGGAAAGACTGGAATCTGGATCTGTATTACCGAAAAGAAATGTATCCGTCTATGGAAATTTCATATCAGGAACCCGGTACCAACAGCCTCATTTATTACTTCACGAATATTGAAAAAGGAGAAGCTTTCGGATTGAGTCTGTACAAAAACTTTCAGGTCAAACCATGGTGGAATATCATTATGTCTGAAAATCTTGAACACAATGAAAATTATTTCAAAGGTACAGACGGATTGCTGTATAAAAATAAAGTCTGGAACTGGGTCTCCAATATTTCAACAAGTTTTACCCTTGATAAAAACAACGATTGGAAGATGGAAATGGGACACCGCTACTATTCTCCAGGAATACAAGGGACTTTTAGAATTTCTGCGGCGTGGTCGGCATATTTTGTAATGAACAGAAAGTTCCTGAATAAAAAACTGGAAGCAAGTCTTATATTCACTGATATTTTCAGAACAACAGGTCAGAAAGTCAGTACAAAATACGCAAATCAGGATAATTATTTCCTCGATTATACGGATGCTCAAGGCATCTCCTTTTCACTGAAATTCAACTTTGGAAATCAGTCTGTGAAAAATGCAAAAACAATAAAGAAAACTGCCGAACAAGATAGGCTGTAGAATAATATGATATAAACATCATTACAATAAGATATTATTATAAAAGAAATAACCTACTGATGTTACATTTTTGCTATTTTTGACACCTATCTTTAAAAAGGTCATTATGAAGAAAATTTTTTCCGGAATGCTGATGGTCGTTTCCTTACTGCAATTGTCTGCACAGGAACTCTATATGCCGAGGAATATCAAAAAAGCATATGAAAAAGGGACCCGTGATATCTCCGGAGCACCAGGTAAAAACTATTGGCAGAATAAAGGAGCCTACAATGTGGATGTGAGGGTGGACGCCAATACAAAAATAGTTTCCGGAAAAGAAACAATTCTCTATACAAACAATAGCCCGGATAGCCTGACTGAACTGGCCATACGTTTTGTGAATAACCTTCATAAACCGCAGTCGCCAAGATCAGGATTTGTGTCTAAAGATTTTCTATCTTCAGGGCTTAAGATCAAATCTTTCATTGTAAACGGTGAAAAATATGATGTCAACAGTGACGACTGGAGTACCGTTGAAAAAGTAAAATTAAAAACAGCTTTAAAATCTAAATCAAAAGCTGAAGTAAAAATTGAATGGGAATATCCGCTTTCAGTACAGAGTGGAAGAGAAGGACAGATAGATCCTGAAACATTCTATGTAGCCTATTCTTTTCCAAGAATTTCCGTGTATGATGATTATAACGGATGGGATATGCTTCCACATTCAGACAGACAGGAGTTTTATAACGACTTCAACGACTATAGTTTTGCCATCACCGCACCCAAGAATTTTGTAGTCTGGGCAACAGGAGATTTCCTGAATCCGGAAGCCGTACTTCAGCCGGAATATTTAAAAAGATACAAAGCTTCATTAAAAAGCGATAAAGTAATGCACATTGCGACAGAGCAGGAAATGAAGTCTGGTAAAGTAACCAAACCGAATAAATGGAATGTCTGGAAGTTTAAAGCCAGTCACATCACAGATTTCTGTTTTGCAATGAGCAACCATTATGTGTGGGATGCAGCAAGTGTTCAGTTGAAATCAAAAAGAGCAAGTGTTCAGGCAGGATATAAAAATGGGGCAAAGGATTTTGAGCACTATGTAGACTGGATGCGTTATAATCTTGATTGGTTCTCTAAAAACTGGCCGGGAGTAGAATATCCTTATAACGTAATGACTGCTATTCAAGGTTATGCAGATATGGAATATCCTATGATGATCAACGATACCAGTATTCCTGATGATCTTAAGGATGCAAGGCTGACAGCAGATCACGAAATTGCTCATACCTATTTCCCTTTTTATATGGGAATCAACGAAACAAGATATGCCTTTATGGACGAAGGATGGGCGACCACATTGGAATACCTTATAGGAATTGATGAAAACGGAGAAGCTGCAGCTAAGGAATTTTATAAAAATTTCCGTGTTAAAAAATGGATCAATGATCCATCTTCAGAACAGGATCAGCCGGTGATTACGATGAGTACGCAGGTAAGTGGAGCGGGATATGGAAACAATTCCTATGTGAAAGCATCATTATCTTATCTGGCTCTGAAAGATTATTTAGGAGATGAACTGTTCAAGAAGGCATTACATCATTATATGGACAACTGGAATGGAAAGCATCCGGTTCCATGGGATTATTTCAACTCTATGAATACAGGTTCAGGGAAAAATCTGAACTGGTTCTTCCATAATTGGTTTTATACCAATAATTATATTGATTTAAAAGTAGCAGAAGCCTCTCAAATGAATGATATGCTCACCATAAACGTTACCAACGTAGGTGGATTTGCTATTCCATTTGATGCAATATTGTCTTATGAGGACGGAACCACAGAGAAGCTTCATTTCTCACCCTCTATTTGGGAGAAAAATCAAAAGATGACCGATCTTGTAATCCCCATTAAGAAAAAAGTGAGATCTGTACAGCTTGATGGAGATCTGTTTATGGACTATACACCGGACGACAACCGTAAAAACTTATAAAAATGAAAGCCTTCAGATTCTGGAGGCTTTTGTATTCTAAAAGTAAGCAGTTAATCTTAATCCTAATGTAATATAACTGATTTTTTCTTTAGCAATCAGGTTGTTAAGTTCCTGATCCAACTCATCACCTTCCTTAATTTCATCGCTGAAATGATAACGGATGGTGGAATTGATCATATTATAATCCGTATAAAAAGTAAGACCGAGTCCAGGATTGAATTTATAGGTCATAGAGGCTCCCGTATTCCAGCGGAAAGCAGGTTTAGGTTTGTATCTGGCTATCTGAAGTTCATGATTAGGAGCATCTATATTATCTCCTTTTACAAATACTTGTCCACTGGCAGTTGCAGCATATCCTCCGGTTGCTTTCAGCATAAGCTGCCATTTATCCGAAAACTCATGGGAATAATAAGGTCCGATACCCGCAGACAGAAAGCCCATGGATTGGGTTTTGATTTCATGGTCTCCAAAATCCTGCCCATCATCAAAGGTTATTCTTTGAGATTTAATAGGAAAGCTGCTGAAGGTTACATCTGCACCTACACCCCATTTTTTTGAAAAGAAATAAGCGCCTTCCAATCCGCCTTCAAACCCGATTTGTTTTTTGTCATCCAGTTCAGATTCCTTCAGGAAGTTGGTTGTCCCGAGTGCTGTACCCATTTTCAAAGCAAGAAAAGAAGGATAATCATTTCCCTGTATTCTTGATAAGATGCTTATATTATCCCCTTTATTCTTGTAAATTTTATCAATAAAAAAATACCCGAGTTCTGTTGATATAATTCCGATACCAGCTCCCGCAAGAATATCCGGAACCCAATGTCTGTTATTTAAATTTCGACCAAGTCCTGTAATAGCGGCAGAACCATACCCTGCAATACTGTAGGCTGGGTTTACCATACCATATTCTTTGTGCAGAAAACTTGCATTGGTAAAAGCCATTGCAGCATGCCCTGATGGAAAAGAATTATTTTTGGATCCGTCCGGGCGTTCAACTTTTGCGGTATATTTAATAGAATTGACTAAAATAGCCATGATGACTAAACTTGTACCATAAGATAAAGTTGCTCTTCCAATATTATTCCGGCCCTTTACGCCTGCCAGTTTTAATCCGTAAACAGTTGCAGCCGGAGCGTACTGAAGATAATCATCAAATTTCACTTTGAAGTTAGGAAGATATCGGTTTCTTACCTCGCGGATATTCTCCTTTTCTCCCCATGTAGCAGCCGCAGCTGTAAAAAGAAGGGCAGGAGCCACTGATTTTTTCACCCATTCCTTTTTGAAAAAAGGTGTCTTCTCCTGAATGGCATAGCCGGAATTAATTAATGTAAGATCTTCCCTGAGATTTCGGGATTGGAGAGTATCCTGTGCCTTAATACAGGATAAGTGCAATAGTATTCCTAATGCTAATGCTAGTTTTTTCATCGTAGTGGTGCTGAAATTTAAGTCACGTAAAAATATTAAAAAAATCTATCTCAAAAATTGAGATAGACTATTTTAATGTTTTTATAATATTTAAACTATGGAGTTGATTATCTTAAACCAGATCTTGGTCCGGATGCTGCTACTACAGCCTGCATTCTTGTTTTTTGATTAGCAGAGAACATTACCATAGATTTGTCGTCTACATAATCCATATAGTTCATAAACATCTGAGAGCGGCTTACTCCTCCACAAATTCTGTTTAAAGGATAAGTAGGGTTTCCGTAGTTAGGGCCAGGAGATATGGGAGTGTCATTAGAGTAATCTGTTTGGCAGCCTGTATCGGATGATCCCCAAAGGTGTGGTAGATTTAGGTAGTGTCCTACTTCATGAGTTACTGTTCTTCCTAAGTTGAACGGAGCGGAAGCACCGGTTTTTCCTATATACTGATAACCTATTACAAGACCGTCATACCATTGTCCTGCATTTTCCGGGTAATAAGCATATCCTAAAGTTCCTGGTTGGTTATTTTCGTCAAGTATTGAATTCACAACCCATATATTCATGTTTTTAGTCACATCAGTAGCATCAATACCACCTGTGCTTGCCTTTTTCATTTGTTCAAGATCAGATCTCCAGCCTGTTTTTGTACTTTGTTTACGATTGGTAGCAACTAATTTGAATCGGATTTTTACATCTCCTGCCGCTGAAGGCTGAAATGCCGAAGGAATTTTATTGATGTCAGAATTGGTAGCACCATAATCAGCATTCAGTACAGCAATTTGTTCAGCGATTCTTGCATCGGAAACATTTTGAGCGGAAGTGTTGTAAATTACATTAAAAACCACCGGAATCTCAACAGTTCCATCTGCAAGAACTTTTCCCAATTTAAGGTTTTCAGTAAATCTTTCAGTACTGAACTCAATGTCAGCCATTTTTTGCTTTAGCGCAGGATTTTTCAGAAGCATTGCCTGTCTTATTCCTTCTGAAGGACAGCTTCTTTTAAGAGCACTTGGAGCGGAGGTTTCCTGATCCAGGGGCGCTTCATTTTGATTACTTAAGTTGTCAGTGTTACATGCCGACATAAAGCCCAGAACCAGAGCTCCGAATAAGAATTTTTTCATATCGTTATAATATAATTTGGTTGAGGTTGTGAAATTATATTATTTGAAATTGATATGCAAATTATTTTGTAAAATATTTGATAAATGTTTATTCAATGGTTATTTTAGTTGCGTTTATTGTAACTTAATTTAACTTTTATTGAATTTTAATTAATTTAATTAATTTGTTTTATATTTCACGCTTAAGTGTGTTTTTTAAGTGTAAATAATTTTATATTCTACATAATTTGTAGGATATTATTCTTTAAAAATTTGTCCATGGAAATATCTTAAAAAACATAATTAAAGCCATATGTTTCTTCCATTATTTTGTTTTTTTTACTGAATTATTTGTTTTTAAAGAAATAACTTAAGCTTATTTCAGGCTTTTTATGTGAATAAATTGCCTGAGCTACTACATAGAATCGTATTTCTGAATTTTAATCTAGAAGATGGGTACAAAAAAATCTATCCCGTTTTGTGGGATAGATTTTAAAATATAAGTAAAAAAGATGTTTTAATTAATATACTCTCAACCCGGATCTTGCTCCTGAAGAGGCCACTACAGACTGCATTCTTGTTTTTTGCCCTGATGAGAACATGAACATAGCTGCGTCATCTACATAATCCATATAGTTCATAAACATTACAGATCTTTGTACACCGCTGCAAGTATTGTATAGAGGATAAGAAGGCTTTCCGTAATTTGCTGTAGTTTGTGTAGGAGTATCACTTACCAGGTCATTTCCGCAATTAGCATCTCCCCAGATGTGTCTTAAGTTTAAATAATGTCCTACTTCATGGGTTGCTGTTCTTCCCAGATTGAAAGGCGAAGATGCACCGGTTTTTCCAAAATATGGAGCAGCAATTACAACACCGTCATTCCAGAGACCTGCAGATTCAGGGAAAGTTGCATATCCGAGAATTGTACGTCCCTGACTGGTCATTTTGCCTACCACCCATAAATTTAAATAATTAGTAGGATTAGTTGCGTCAATTCCTCCTTTAGAGGCTTTTTTCATATCATCATTGGTAGCCCAGCTGGTTTTTGAAGTAGATTTTCTAACAGTATTCACCAGTCTGAATTTTACTTTCGTGTCACCAGAACTTACAGTTTGGAATTCGGTTGGAATTTTGCTGGCATCACTGTTGGTGCCGGAATAATCAGCATTTAATACCGCAATTTGCTCAGCAATTCTTGCGTCAGAAACGTTTTCAGCTGTAGTTTTGTAGATGACATTCATTACAACTGGAATTTCTACAGTACCATCAGCTAGAACTTTTCCAAACTTTATATCATTGGCGAATTTTTCTGTATTGGTTTCTAATGCTGCAAATCTTTGCTGAAGTTCAGGACTTTTTTTCAAGGCTTCCTGTCTGATTTCCTCAGAAGCACAGCCTCTTTGAGCAAAGCCTGCTGTAGTTACTGCTTCGTCAGTTGTGTTTTCATTTTGATTGGTGATGTTGTCATTGTTACATGCAGACATTACACTGAGCATAAGAGCTCCAAATAATAGTTTTTTCATATCAAAAATCATTTAGGTTGAGGATGTGAAAATATATTATTTAAAATTGATATGCAAATGTTTTTTAAATTTATTTATTAAATCAATATGTATTACTGTGTTTTATTGATTTTAATTTATAATTATATTGAATGTTTTAAATTTTAATCAATTTCGTATGGTTTATTAGCGCATTTTATGGTTTTGTGTTTTTTTAAAGAATAAATTTCGCTTAAATTTATTTTTTTAAGAATTTTCTCGTGATTAAAGTTTAGTTTGCAAAGCCATTTTTAATAGCGAAAACAGCGAGCCCAACACGGGTTTTCAAATCCAGCTTTTCACAAAGCTGATCGCGGTAGCTTTCTACTGTTCTTGGGCTGCAGCACATTCTGTCTGCAATTTCCTTATAGCTGAGTTCTGTTACGGTGTACTTTAGAAATTCTTTTTCTCTGTCAGAAATTCTTACGGCAATTTCAGTTTCTGATTCTTTATTAAGATTAGAGAAAATAATTTTTGATGCCCAGTCCGGATAAAAGAAGCCATCACTGTTCAATCGGGTAAGAGCTGTTTCCAGATCTCTTGGGTGTGTGTTTTTTAGTAGATAGCCTTTTGCACCGCTTTTGATCATTTTAATCACGCTGTTGTCATCTCCCTGCATACTAAGCGCCATGATTTTAATACCGGGGTGATTTTTTGTAAGCCAGGCAGCGGTTTCAAAACCATCCATAATCGGCATACTGATGTCTAAAAGAATAATATCAGGAATTGAATTGCCTTCTTCAAGTTTTTGGATGAGGTCTTTTCCGTTTTCGCATACATAGATTACTTCAAATTCATTGAAATTTCCAATAATCCCTTCCAGAGCCTTAGCTATAAGTATATGATCGTCAACAATTACAATAGATTTCTTCATGACTGTTTTTTTAAGATAATATTGAGTTGGGTTCCCGTATTTTCATGGCTTTCCATGTGAAAACTGGCTCCTATGATTTCTGCTCTGTTTTTCATATTGGTAAGACCTATTCCGTTGGACTTAATCTGCGAAGTATCAAATCCGGTTCCGTCATCACGAATATTAAGTTCCCAAAGGATATCTTCAGAGGTATTGAGGGTGATAAAAATATTTTTACAACCGGAATGTTTTATACTATTCTGAATAAACTCCTGGGTGATTCTGAGCAATACATTTTTATGAACAAAGCCTAAGTCGAGTTGCTTAAAATTATGTTCAAAGCTTACATGACACTTTTTGAAAGAATTGGTATTGTCTACCTCCTCCTGTATCAAAGTTACAATTTCCTTCTGGTTGATGTTGTCATCAGTCAGTGTTTTTGACAAACTTCTAAGATCTTGCAATGACTGGTTGATGATCTGAGATACCTGATCAATTCTTTCGTTTGCTTCAGGAACCTTATTTTCATAAAGCATCTGCTGTACATAGAGACTTACCAGTGTCAGTTTTTGACCGATGTTGTCATGCAGTTCCCGACCGATCTGCTGCATGGTGGCTTGTTGGATCTCCAGTTGGGTAGACAAAAGCTCTCTCTGATGAAGTTCATTTTTCATCTCGATTTCATTCAGATATTCTCTTTTTCGCTGTCTGTAACTTCGGATATAGATTAATACAGCTGTTACAAACATCACAAAGAGTATGTTGAATAGAATTATAACTATTAAGAGTTCTGTTTTCCCCATATAAATGAACTTGCAAATAAGATATACATCACTGAAACTGAGATCAGGAAATAACTGAAATAGATATCCCAAATTTCCTTGTATTTTACCAGAAGTGATAAAAATGCCATGAAGGGTAATGTTCCTATATATGATAGCGTAATTCCAAGATTAATATAAAACATTTTGTTTTTATTGAAATTGAGAATCTCTTGTGAAGTAATTTGTTTGTAATACTCCATGATTACCAAAAGCATCAAAATAAGACAGCCAAAAGTATAGTTGAAAGCAAATACAATTTTACTTTTGGAAAAATATAATTCATTGGGAATAAATGAAAGCAGATATAAAATGGATATTATCCAAAATAGCTTGGGCTTTCCTAAAGATTTCGCAGCATATAGCCAGTAAAAAAATATAAACTGGATTGGCATTAAAAGATAGTTATAGTACTGAGCTTTGGTAAAATGAACAAAACTTCCCCACTTGCCATAAGCTTCCCCAAGAAAAATAAATACCAGATAAAACACAAAAAGTTTCCAATGTTGTTCTTTTAAACGGTTATAATGGAAAATTGCTATGACTGCAGCAAGTCCTTCAGCCCAAAGCAGACTTTTTTGTGCAAATTCCTGGAATTCTGTCATACAGTTCTAAATATGATATATTTACAATTAATAAGACTGACCGATAGGAGCTTTTGGCGGGACAAGTATTCCGTTATTTTCTCCAAGACTGGTATCATCATCTTCTCCCGTGACTTTGTTGGATTTGTTGGCTAATGCAAAAGATTTTCCTTCTGCACTTTGAAAAGGATTGAAATCATAATCAATAAGTTCTCCTGTTTCATCGGCTTTTTTTAATGTTGGGACCATTACTAGAGTGTGCCTTCCTGCGTATTCTATCGGAACAGGGTGTGATTCCATAATAGACCAGTTTTCCTGTTTCGGATAAGTAGCATAATAAAATCTGATCCCTAAATCTTCCGTAGATGTAGCTGGGTTTGCTTTGGCGGCTTCAGCTTCAATATTGGCAATAAAACTTTTTAATTTCGGAAGGTCAAACCAAATGGAATGAGCGTCATCTATTCCTAATGCGGTATTAATAGCATTGAGATGATTTTGACGGTAATTGTCAATCAGAGCCTGGATAAGACTATTTGACATTGTTCCAGGTTGTAGCGGATTATTTGATTCTGTATTCATAGCTTAGCAGTATTTTACGGATGAAATTCAATTAATATGCAAATCTCGGAAAAAATATGCTAGAAAATGTATTCGCGAACAGGGAATTATACTGTTATTTTTACCGTGTTTTTACGGATTGTATGTGAAGTATAATAGTTTTGGGAGAAAGAAAGGCCAGATTGATCCCATAAAAAAACGGAGAAGATCTCCGTTTATATTAAATACATCCGTAATGTTTTGGATCCCTGCAGATTAACCCTGCTGTGCAACATAGGCCGATAGGGCAGTTCCAGTACTCATCACATGATATCATTGATGGAAGTACTCCGCCTTCAATTTTCTTTAATTCGTTTCTTTTTAGCTTTTTCATACTGATTTTGGTATTAGTTATTGATTTGTAAGCTAAATATAGTATTATTTCACTTAACAAGGATAAAAAAAGATGTTGAATTATTAGGCAGAAAAAAATTATTAAGAAGAATCCCAAAGACTTTTTATTTCAAAGGTGTGGACTATTCCTGCATTTTAAAGTCGCGGATGTCAATTAATTGTAGTGTTTTGTCATTGATTTTCAGTTCTATTCGGGAGGTTACCGTCCAATAGGTTACAAACCATATAGAAACCTTGTCATCATTTTTAAATTTTTGAATGGTTTTCTGGGCATATTTTAAATAATTTGCTGTCATTTCTTTGGCCTGAATATCGCTTATCCCGTCATTATTCCTTTTGATATTATTAAGTATATATTGTTGTATTAATTGGTCACTGGCTGCAATCACCTTGGCTTTGCTGTGTTTGAAGTCTTTTTCCCAGTCAGCTTCAAACAAAAGTTTTCCAATAACATTATATTCTTTTGAAAGTCCCGTTATCTCTTTTTCAGCTCCTTCCTGTGACGGAAGAATGAAGGAATCGGTTCTTTTCAGTTGTCCATTGCTGTTGAAGTATTGATTAGCTGTAGCAATTTTTTTATTATGAAGATATTCACTGTCTGTATCTTTTGCAAATGAATATTCTATTGTTAAATCTTTATTATTGAAAAGAATCAGTTTTGAATCATCAGAATAGTAAAAATCATATCCTTTCCTGTTCTTGGTGAAGTAGGCATATTGCAGATAATATTGTCTGTTACTTTCTGCATTCTGAAGCACTTCTTTGGTAATTGCAGATGGATCAACTCCTTTTCTGATCCATTCCTGTCTTATGATCTCGTGCTTTATGATATTTACACTATCCAGTTTTCTTTTTGAATAATAGAATCTGCCTTCATGAACAATATCAGGGTTATGTTTTATTGCATCAAGATATTCTGTACGCATATTCTGGTAATCGGTGAGTGAAAATGGAGATGTCAGTTTATTCTGAGCGTTGACCGGAAGCGAGATCAAGAAAAATGATAAGGTGATTAATTTTATATACATCAGCAAAAAAAATAGTTTTTAAAAGTAGAGAAAAAAAATAAGTGCTGCAGATTTCTCTACAGCACTTATCCACAAAAATAATGTATATGAAAAAAACTATTTTATTGTTCAGTAGGTCTGAAAACCAAACCGGTTTCTACAAAATAATCCAGTGTGATTCTGTCTCCGTCATTTACTTTACCGGCAAGAATCTCTTTAGACAATTTGTTCAGAACCTCCTGCTGAATCACTCTTTTCAATGGTCTTGCCCCGAAAGCAGGATCATAACCTTTATTCATCAGATAATCTACAGCATCCTGAGTGAAAGTCATAATGATGTTTCGTTTCGATAACATTTCATTAAATCCTCTCAACTGATACTGAACGATTTTTCCGATTTCTTTTTTTCTTAAAGGCTGGAACAGTACAATTTCATCAATTCTGTTCAGGAATTCCGGACGCAGGGTTTGTTTTAAAAGATCAAAAACTTCATCTTTTGTTTTGTCCACAATTTCATCCTGATTTTCCTCTGTAAGATTCTCAAAATTCTCCTGAATAAGGTGTGAGCCTAAATTCGAGGTCATAATGATGATTGAATTTTTGAAATTTACCACACGTCCCTTATTGTCTGTCAGACGTCCGTCGTCCAAAACCTGAAGCAGGGTATTGAAAACATCCGGATGGGCTTTTTCGATCTCGTCCAAAAGCACTACAGAATAGGGTCTTCTTCTTACCGCTTCAGTCAATTGTCCGCCTTCGTCATATCCTACATATCCCGGAGGTGCTCCTACCAATCTTGAAACACTGTGACGTTCCTGATATTCACTCATATCAATTCTCGTCATATTGTTTTCATCATCGAATAAGAATTCTGCCAATGCTTTTGCAAGCTCGGTCTTACCAACTCCGGTTGTCCCCAGGAATAAGAAAGATCCGATAGGCTTTTTATCATCGCTCAATCCGGCTCTGTTCCTTCTGATAGCATCAGCAACTGCCTGAATCGCTTCATCCTGCCCAACCACTCTGTGGTGGAGTTCAGATTCCAGGTTTAATAATTTATCTCTTTCGGATTGTAATAATTTAGTTACAGGAATACCTGTCCATTTGCCAATCACTTCAGAGATATTTTCTGCAGTAACTTCTTCTTTGATCAGTTCATTCTGATGGTTTTGCATTTCAAGCTCCATCTTGGTAAATTCTTCCTCCTTTTCACGAAGTTTTCCGTATTGGATTTCCGCTACTTTTGCATAATCTCCAGATCTGGAAGCTCTTTCTGCTTCATGTTTCAGAGATTCAATATCTTTTTTGATCTGGGTAAGATCTTCACTTTTCTGTTTTTCTTTCAGCCATTTCGCATTGATCTCATTTCTCTGTTCGGAAATTTTAGCAATATCCTCTTTCAGATGATCAATTTTGGTCTGGTTGCCTTCCCTTGAAATGGCTGCCAATTCAATTTCCAGCTGCATCAGTTTCCTGTCAAGAACGTCCAGCTCTTCCGGCTTGGAATTGATTTCCATTCTCAGTTTGGCAGAAGCTTCATCAATAAGGTCGATCGCTTTATCCGGTAAGAAACGGTCTGAAATATATCTTTGAGACATTTCCACAGCAGCAATAATTGCCTCATCTTTGATTCTTACCTTATGGTGAGCTTCATATTTATCTTTAATACCACGAAGGATGGAAATAGCAGATTCAGTATCCGGTTCTTCCACCATTACTTTCTGAAAACGTCTTTCCAGCGCTTTATCTTTTTCAAAATACTTTTGGTACTCATTCAAAGTAGTTGCTCCAATTGCTCTCAATTCACCTCTTGCCAAAGCAGGTTTTAATATGTTGGCAGCATCCATCGCTCCTTCACCACCGCCGGCACCCACCAATGTGTGGATTTCGTCGATGAAAAGTATAATCTGTCCATCAGCTTTGGTGACTTCATTCACAACGGATTTCAGACGTTCCTCAAACTCACCTTTGTATTTGGCTCCGGCGATCAAAGCTCCCATATCCAATGAGAATAATGTTTTATCCATCAGATTTTCAGGAACGTCACCGTTGATAATTCTGTGGGCAATTCCTTCGGCAATGGCTGTTTTACCTACACCCGGCTCCCCGATAAGGATTGGGTTGTTTTTTGTTCTTCTGGAAAGGATCTGTAAAACCCTTCTGATTTCTTCATCACGCCCGATTACAGGGTCCAGTTTGCCTTCTGCCGCTAACTCGTTGAAGTTTTTAGCATATTTATTTAAGGACTGGTATGTTTCTTCTGAGCTAGCAGAAGTTGCTTTACTTCCTTTTCTTAATTCTTTGATAGCACCTTCCAGCAGATTTTTGGTTACACCCATATCTTTCAGCATCTTGGATACTTCAGAGCTGGTCTCCAAAAGAGATAGCCATAAATGTTCAATCGTTACATATTCGTCACCCATTTTCTTAGCGATATTGGGTGCATCCAGCAATACTTTGTTGGCAGATTGTGAAAGGTAAATGTTTCCTCCCTGTACTTTTGGAAGTTTTTCTAAATTTTCACGGTTACGCTCTCTTACTAAATTGGCATCTGCTTCAGATTTTTTAAGTAAGAAAGGCGATATATTTTCATCTACCTGGAAGATTCCTTCAAGGAGGTGTTGAGGTTCGATACTTTGGTTGCCCAATTCCATAGCAATCTGTTGTGCTGCCTGGATGGCTTCCTGTGATTTTACTGTATATTGGTTCAAGTTCATATTTTATATATTTTTGGTAATGATTTGTTCAAAGTTTAGTTTTTAAAAAACATCAAGAAACTAAATTTTAAGGCTCAGTTTCTTAATGTCATCAATTATTTAATCATTTATTCGATGACTATATCGCAAAAACTGTTCAATTATTAAATTTACAAAAAAATAGGACAAATTTTCCGGATATTGTATTTTTAACGGAAAATTAACTTGACAAAATTTCCGATTTCGTAATTATTTCTTTGAAATTCATGAACAAATAGTCAGAATCAGGTAAAATAGCCAATCAATGAAACTGAAGTTGAAGAGCCTTGTGCTTTTTATGATCAAAAAAGGAGCAGTTTAAATCAGAATAATTACTTTTGCATTTTACCAGATGGAACTAAAAGAAAAACAGAGAAAAATATTAGACGTAGCAGTAGAACTTTTCAAAGAGAAAGGGTATATGGGAAGCTCAGTAAGAGACCTGGCTACGAAACTCAATATCAAAGCAGCATCGCTGTACGCACATATCCGTTCAAAGGAAGAAATTCTGGAATGGATTTGTTTTGGCATTGCTCAGGAGTTTTTTGATGAGCTTCAGAAAGTAAAAAATACAGATATTACTCCAAGAGAAAAACTAAATCTGTTACTGGATAAGCATCTGTCTGTTGTTCTTAAAAACCGTGATGTCACTCATATTTATTCTAATGAATGGAGACATCTGGAAGAAAAGCTTCCCGAGTTTGTAGAGTTAAGAAAAAATTATCAGCAGGAAGTTGAAAAACTCATTTCTGAGATCTACAGTGCAGAAAACTGGGAACTGAAATCACCATCATTTACAACAAGATTTATTCTTCATACTTTAAACAATTCTTATTTCTGGTTCAAAAGAAGCAGTGATTCTACTGATGAAATCACTGAAGAAATCAGGGAGAAAATCCTTTTTGGATTACTTGGAAACCAGAAGATATAGTCTTTCGCAAGTAGAAATCATTAGTACATTTTACATTATACTTTTTACAAGAAAAGAAATCCCGCGTTACTTTTCTTATTTAGAATCATTCAAAATATGACAAAAGTCATAAAAATTTTGCCAGCTTATAAAATCTTTTTAAATTTACACCTAACAAATGTTAGTTAGTTTTATGGATTTTTCAGTTGAATATCTGGAGCTGGGTCAGTTGAGACAGCTTCAATCCGACCGGTTGATGAGTTTGATCAGCTATTTGGGGGAGAAGTCGGAATTTTATAAAAAGAAATTTGATGAATTACAAATATCTCCACAGGATATAAGGTCGATTGAAGATATCAGGAAACTTCCTATTACTTACAAACAGGATTTAAGAGATAACTACCCATTTGGTTTATTTACCGTTCCTAAAAATGAGCTTCAGCGTATTCATTGCTCAAGCGGAACAACAGGAAAGCCAACGGTGGTAGGATATACAAAAGAAGATGTGGACCTTTTCAGTGAAGTGGTGGCCAGATCTTTACATGCTGCAGGAGCGAAACCGGGAATGCAGCTGCACAACGCTTATGGGTATGGAATTTTCACAGGAGGATTAGGGCTTCATTACGGAGCAGAGAAACTGGGGATGAGTGTTCTTCCTATTTCGGGAGGAATGACGGCGAGACAGGTAGATCTGATTGTAGATTTTAAGCCGGAAGTGATTTGCTGCTCTCCATCATATGCTTTGACTATTGCAGATGAATTTGCCAGAAGAGGAATTTCTGCAGATGAAATCAGTCTTCAATATGCTGTGTTAGGCTCAGAACCATGGACGGAAATTATCAGAGGTCATATTGAAGAAAAATTAGGGGTTCATGCAACCAATATCTATGGGTTGAGCGAAATTATCGGCCCGGGAGTTTCAATGGAGGATTTCGAGGAAAAAGGAGGTTCTTATATCTGGGAAGATCATTTTTACCCTGAAATTTTAGATCCGGTTACCAAACAGCCGGTTTCTTTTGGAGAAGAAGGGGTGTTGGTGATTACAACGTTAACGAAAAAAGCAATGCCGCTTCTTCGTTACTGGACCAATGATATCACAAGCCTTTATTATGATGAAAATGCTAAAAGAACGATGGTGAAAATGAAACCCATTGTCGGAAGAGCAGATGATATGCTGATTGTAAGAGGTGTAAATGTCTATCCAAGCCAGATTGAAGAGGCTTTCTCTTATGTGGAAGGAGTAGTGCCTAATTATTATCTAACGCCTATCGAAAAGGAACATATGTGTATCGCTTTGGATATTGATGTTGAAATAGACGATGAGCTGGTAAAGACGCAGAAAATAGAAGCAAATACCGATGATTATTTTAATTTTGTCGGGAACTTTGGAAAAAACATAGAAAACGAAATAAAAAAACGGGTAGGAATCACAACGAAAGTGAAAGTTCATGCCCAGGACAGCCTGCCAAAGTGCGAAGGTGGAAAAATTAATAGAATACTTAAAAAATAATGAATTCATTTTATAAACTTAAAACAGTTAAAGTTCAGAAAGATACTTCCGAAGCAGTCAGTGTGGCGGTAGAAATCCCTGAAGAACTGAAAGATAAATTCAGGTTCAAACAAGGGCAGTATCTGAATTTCCGAATGATGATCAACGGAAATGAAGAAAGACGTTCTTACTCTATCTGTAATGCTCCGAGCGAGAAAAGCAATACGCTGGAAGTATTGGTAAAGCTGCTTGAAGGCGGAAAAGTATCAGGCTATTTCAATGAGCATCTTCACATGGATGAAATCCTGGAAGTAATGCCTCCGATGGGTGGTTTTAATACCTCTTATCATCCTACAAACGTAAAAACTTACGTTGGTTTGGCTGCAGGAAGCGGAATTACTCCTGTTTTATCCAATATTAAAGAAAGCCTTTATCAGGAACCCAACAGTACTGCTTACCTGTTTTACAGCAACAGAAGTATGAATCATATTTTAAGGAAAGCGGAAATTGACAGATTGGTAGAACATTTCAATGGCAGACTGAAGGTGATTTACCTGGTAAGCCGTGAAAAACATGAAGATCCTGTTTTTGAAGGAAGAATTTCTTCCGAGAAATTGGAACAGTTATTTGAAAGATATACAGATATTGATGTAAGAGAAGCTACCTATTTCATTTGCGGACCTGCAGAAATGATTAAAGGGATTGCAGACTACCTGAAAAAAGATAAAAAAGTACCTGCTATCCAGGTATTATTTGAATATTTCACTGCTCCTGATGAAGAAAATACGGAGGAAATGAGTGATGAATTCAAGGCAATTGCCAATATTGAAAGTATGGTAACGGTAATTATTGATGATGATGAATATTCGTTCCACCTTAATTCTAAAAAAGAGAGTATCTTAGATAAAGCATTGAAAGACAATCTTCCTGTACCTTTTGCATGTAAAGGAGGAGTGTGCTGTACGTGTAAAGCGGAAGTTTTGGAAGGAGAAGTTTTCATGGAGAAAAACTACGCGCTTACCGAAGATGAAGTAGCCAGAGGCTTCGTTCTTACCTGTCAATGTCACCCGACAACGAATGTGGTGATGCTTAATTATGATGTTTAATTTTTTGTAAAATGTAAAACGTATAATGTAAAACGTATATCGAAAATACATTGTACAACCAACATTTTACTTTAGTACAAAAAACAAAAAAATGGACTTAGAAAAATTTGTACAATATGTACATGACGAAAATAAAGTAGAACCAAAAGATGTAATGCCCGATGATTACAGAAAATTATTGGTTCGTCAGATTTCACAGCACGCCCATTCTGAAATTGTAGGAATGCTGCCGGAAGCCAACTGGATCTCCAGAGCTCCTTCATTGAGAAGAAAAATGGCTCTTTTAGCAAAAGTTCAGGATGAGGCAGGCCACGGTTTATACCTTTATTCTGCAACAGAAACGTTAGGAAACGGAACTATCAGAGCTGATAGAGACGCTACTTATGATGATATGCTGGAAGGAAAAGCAAAGTACTCAAGTATCTTTAATTATCCAACGCTAAGCTGGGCGGATATCGGTGCAATCGGCTGGCTGGTAGATGGTGCAGCCATTATGAATCAGGTAATGCTGATGGGGAATTCTTACGGTCCTTATTCCAGAGCGATGGTGAAAATCTGTAAAGAAGAATCTTTCCACCAAAGACAGGGATATGAGATTCTAATGGCACTTTGCCGTGGTACCAAACAGCAGAAAGAAATGGCTCAGGCTTCATTAAACCGTTTCTGGTGGCCGGCTCTAATGATGTTCGGACCTAATGATGACAGCTCGCCAAACTCTAAGATCTCTATGAATTACAGAGTAAAAAGAGAAAGTAATGATAACCTTCGTCAGAGATTTATCGACGTTACTGTTTCTCAGGCTGAATTCTTAGGATTGACTGTTCCGGATAAAGACCTGAAATGGAATGAAGAAAGACAACATTATGATTTCGGAGAACTTCCTTGGGATGAATTTATGGAAATCTTAAAAGGAAACGGACCTTGCAATAAAAAGCGTATCGAAACCAAGAGAAAAGCTCAAAGAGAAAACTCTTGGGTGAAAGAAGCAGCGGTAGCTTTTGCGGAAAAACAACAAAAAGAAGTAATATAATAATGTAACAATATACCAATGTAGAAATGTAACAATCATTGTCATGCTGAGCTTGTCGAAGCATCTCATTGTTAAACTGGTACATTGATACATTGTTAAATTAATTTGACTATGGCAAATTTAGATATGTGGGAAGTGTTTATTCAAACTAAACCGGGATTATCTCACAAACACGTTGGAATTGTACAGGCACCAACAGCAGAAATGGCTTTGCAGAATGCAAGAGACGTTTATACAAGAAGAAAAGAAGGAACTTCTGTTTGGGTAGTTCCAAGCAAATATATTGTGACTTCGGAAGGTGTGGATAAAGAAGCATTCTTCGATCCGGCTGATGACAAGCTATACCGTCACCCGACGTTCTATGATATTCCAAACGATGTAAAAAATATGTAATAAGACTTTCGAGATAATAGACAGATAGATAAAAGACCTTAAGGTTTACTCGTCTATTTTCTATCCATCTATCATCTATCCGTCTTTAAATTGATTAAACAATGAACCCATTATATAATTATTTATTAAAACTCGCAGACGACAGTTTCATTATGGGACAGCGTTTGTCTGCATGGTGTGGTGAAGGTCCTTATTTGGAGGAAGATATTGCATTGACAAACATTGCGCTGGATGAACTAGGACAGGCTAATAACTTTTATGTTTATGCTTCAAGAGTAATAGATAACGGTAAAAGTGAAGACGATTTAGCCTTTTTAAGATACGAACACGAATATGTAAATGCACACTGGACGGAACTTCCAAACGAAGATTATGCTCAGACCATTCTGAAAGTGTACGTTTTTTCAGTGTATCAGAAACTGATGTACGAGGCATTGTCAAACTCTGCAGATGAAGAACTTTCGGCTATAGCACAAAAATCATTAAAAGAAGTAAGATATCATTATACTCATGCTGCATCCTGGATGAAAATCTTCGCACAGGGAACAGAAAAAAGTAAATTCCGTGTCGTAAAAGCAATTGAAGATATCTGGGAATATACAAAAGGTCTTTTTGCCAAAACAGAAGGTGAAGATGATCTTATTGCTTTAAACATCGTTCCGAATGCAGATGCTCTTTACGAAGAATTTCTTGTCATTACGAAGAAAGATTTTGCTGATTTCGGTTTAGAATATCCTGAAAACCCCTTCATGCAGCCTAAATCAAGAACAGGATATCATACAGAATATTTCGGATTTATTCTTTGTGAGCTTCAGTATATGCAGAGAGCGTATCCTGGATGTACCTGGTAATAAGTCATGAAGAAGATGCTTCTGGGGATATTGGCTTTTTTTCTTGCAGCATATGTGATAGTATGTGTTGGAATCTATTTCTATCAGGAGAAAATTATTTTTTATCCTGAAAAATTACCGGAAAACTATAAATTTAAATTTGAGGGTGATTTTGAAGAAATAACAATCAAAACACAGGATAATAAGCATTTGAACTCTGTTCTGTTTAAAGCTCAAAACCCAAAAGGAGTCATCTTTTATCTTCATGGAAATGGAGGATCAATAAATGGCTGGGGAGAAGTAGCTCAGTTATATCGCAGTATGAATTATGATACGTTTATGCTTGATTATCGGGGCTACGGAAAAAGTGAAGATAAAATTAATAGTAAAGATCAGCTTTTCTCGGATGTTGAAAGTGCTTACAAAGAGCTTTTGAAAAAATATCCGGAGAACAAAATTATTATTTTAGGATATTCTGTAGGAACAGGGCTGGCTGCAAAATTAGCATCAATGCATAACGCAAGATTATTGATTTTACAGGCACCTTATTATAGTATAGAAGATGAAATGAGTCAGAAATTCTCATTTCTTCCGAAATTTCTACTGAAATATAATTTTGAAACTGGTGAATATTTAAAAAACGTTAAGTCGCCGGTAGTTATTTTTCATGGTGATAAAGATGAGGTTATTAATTATAAAGCATCTTTAAAACTTAAAGATAATTTCAAAAAAGATGACAGCTTGATTATATTAAAGAATCAGTCTCACAACGGAATAACAGATAATTTGGATTATCAGAACAGAATGAAAGTAATTCTTGATTCTGATAAAAAATAAAATATGAATCAGCTTTTAGATTTATTAAAAACAATTCCCGATCCGGAAATTCCGGTTATTGATATTGTAGAATTAGGAATTGTAAGAGATGCACAGGTCACAGGTGAAAATACATGTGAAGTAATCATTACGCCTACTTATTCTGCCTGTCCTGCTATGTTTACCATTGAGGAGGATATTATCAAAATGATGAAAGAAAACGGTTGGGATGCAAAAGTAGTGACCAAGATGTTTCCGATCTGGACAACAGATTGGTTAACGGATGAAGCGAGGGAAAAACTCCGTGTCTACGGAATCACACCTCCCGAAAAAGGAGCAGACGAACATCACATCGGAAAACCGAAAAAATGTCCGCGCTGTGGTTCTGAGCATACCAAACAGATCAGCAGATTTGGATCTACCTTGTGTAAGGCATCTTATCAATGCTTAGACTGTCTGGAGCCATTTGATTATTTTAAATGTCATTGATGAGTAATCAACCAATCTGCATAAAATTTACGCCTATGCAAAGCATAACGAAGGATTTGTTAGATTGTCAAATTATTAGACTGTTACATTAATTTATATTGTTAAATTAGTGCGTCGTTAAATAATAAATTAATAAAAACTATGTATACACAACTTGATATTGAAACGCATTTTGACGGGAAGCTTAAAATCGCATATCTTAATCAACCGGAAACAATGAACGCCCTTACCAAGCCGGCTTTATCAGATCTTAGAGATTTTGTTAAAGAATGCAGTGAAGACGAAACGGTAAGATGTGTTGCTATTTCCGGAAGGGGAAGAGCGTTTTGCTCAGGTCAGAATCTGGATGAAGCCTTTGTGGTAGGTAAAGAACACCATGATCATGACATCATTAGAAAAATTGTGGTAGACTATTATAACCCTTTAGTGTTAGAAGTTACCCGTTGCAAAAAACCGGTTATCGCTTTAGTAAACGGTCCTGCAGTGGGAGCTGGAGCAATGTTGGCTTTAATCTCTGACTTCGTTTTAGCGAATGAGAAAGCATATTTTGCTCAGGCATTTTCAAATATCGGTTTAATTCCTGATACAGGAGGAACGTACTTCTTACCGAAACTTTTAGGTAGACAATTAGCCAATTATTTAGCATTTACAGGTAAAAAATTATCTGCAGAAGAATCTAAAACTCATGGTCTTGTCGCTGAAGTTTTCACTGAAGAAGAATTCGTTCCAAAATCTATGGAAATCCTTGAAAGAATGGCGAATATGCCTACAGCTGCTCTTAAGCTTACCAAAAAAGCTTTTGCCAATTCTTATACCAATACTTTGAAAGAACAGCTTGAGCTGGAAGGAGATCTTCAGCAGGAAGCTGCAGGCACAGAAGACTTCATTGAAGGAGTAAATGCCTTTTTACAGAAAAGAAAACCTAATTATAAAGGAAGATAAATTTCGTATTAATGTATTCATGTAAAGTGTATTAATGATTTTTAAAACGATTTACATGAATACATTTTACATTAATACATTGTACAAATAAAAATGAATATTGGAATTATTGGGGCAGGAACCATGGGTGTAGGAATTGCTCAGGTGGCTGCAACAGCAGGCTGCAAAGTAGTTTTATTCGACGCTAATGCTCCGCAAATTGATAAAGCGCTTTCTGGTTTAGAAAAGACCCTTCAAAAGCTGGCTGAGAAAGGTAAAATCTCTCAGGAAAAAGCAGCAGAAATCAGAAACAATATCGTAAAAGGTGAGGCACTGCAGGATTTAAAAGATTCTGATTTGGTGATTGAAGCGATTATTGAAAACAAAGACATTAAAACCAAAGTGTTTACAGAACTTGAAAACTATGTTTCAGAAAGTTGTATACTCAGTTCCAATACCTCATCTATTTCTATCACCTCTCTTGGTGCAGAACTAAAGAAACCGGAGCGTTTCATCGGAATTCACTTTTTCAATCCGGCTCCGTTGATGCCTTTAGTGGAAGTTATTCCATCCTTATTAACAGAAAATACATTAGCAGAAAAAATATACAACCTCATGAAAGAATGGGGGAAGACTCCTGTTATTGCGAAAGATATTCCAGGGTTCATAGTCAACAGAATTGCCAGACCTTACTATGGGGAAGGGCTGAGAATTGTTGAAGAAAATATCGCTACACCGGAACAGGTGGATGACGCAATGAAAACACTGGGGAACTTCAAAATGGGACCTTTTGAATTAATGGATCTTATCGGAGTAGATGTAAACTTTGCCGTAACAACAACGGTCTATAAAGATTATTTCTACGATCCGAAATATAAACCATCATTACTTCAGCAAAGAATGTCTGAAGCAAAACTTCATGGCAGAAAAACAGGAAAAGGTTTCTACGATTATAGCGAAGGAGCAGAAAAACCTCTTGCTCAGAAAGATGATTCTTTATATCAGCAGATCTTTTTAAGAATCATTTCCATGCTGATCAACGAAGCGGTTGAAGCCAAAAGATTAGGCGTTGCTAATGACGAAGATATAGAACTGGCAATGCAGAAGGGAGTAAACTATCCAAAAGGATTATTAGGCTGGGGCAAAGAAATCGGATATACAAAAATCTCTGAAACCTTACAGAGCCTTTACGAAGAATATCAGGAAGAGAGATACAGACAAAGTCCTTTACTGAGAAAATTGTAAAGATTAATAACTTTTATTATGAGTAGGTCAAGGAGAAAAACGCCCATAACAGGAATTACAACTGCTGTGACAGAAAAGGAAAATAAAAGAAATGCTAATCGGAAACTGAGAAGATTAAACAAAATCAAAATTCACAAAAGAGATTATGATTTGTTTCTATTAAGAGAGATATCCAATGTCTGGGGATTCGATAAAGATGGTAAACGTTATTTAAAAGATGCCAGCAAAAGATGTTTAATGAAATAAAAAGAAAATATAATTATTTTCATGAATATAGAAGAATTCAGAGCTGAGCTAGAAACCAGGCTTTTAATTGAGAAACAATACTTAACTCAGGAAGCCTCCTCTGTAAATGCTGAGGAAAGGCTTGAGCTGTTAGGAAAGTTTAATGAAAAATATAAGGAGCTGATTAAAAGATTAGCTATTGAAAATGGAATTGATTTAAACGAATCATATCCCTCTGAAAATACATCAGACTCAGAAAATCTTACATATGAGCAAATCATTCTGGGTAAAACGATGGGTGTTTATGACAGATTATCCGATGAGCTGTATGAAGAAATAACAAACATATAATTAACAGAAATGAATCCAAGACAAGTAGCAGATTATATGTTCAATCAGGATTATTTTTCCCAATGGATGAATATCAAGATGATTGAAGTAAAAGAAAATTACTGTTTAATAGAAATGCCCATCAAAAAAGACATGATTAACGGGCTTAAAACTGTTCATGGCGGCGTTACCTTTGCTTTTGCAGACTCTGCACTGGCATTTTCATCCAACAATACCGGAGATGCTGCTGTAGCACTGAACTGTATCATCAATTTTACCAAAGCAGGAAAAGAAGGTGATGTTTTCAGAGCAGAAAGTGTGTTGGTGAATGACACGAGAAAAACAGCCGTTTATGACATTCAGATTACCAATCAAAATCAGGAGCTGGTTGCAAAATTTGTAGGAACGGTCTACAAAATCGGGAAGAAAGTAACTGATTTATAAAAACTAAAACCAGACACCAAATTAAACAAAATGAGAAAAATAATTACATTGTTTTTCGGGATTTCAACCCTTTTGATCAATGCTCAGCAGAAAGTAAATGAAACTTTAAAAAAAGAACTTGATGGCATCATGAAAGTGGATCAGGGATACAGAATGCTTTTTGATACCGAGATAACTCCGGAGAAAAAAGAACAGCTGCTGAAAGATCTGAATATTGACAAGGAAGAGTTCAAAAAGAAAAGCTGGCAGCTGGTGGCAGAACATGATAGCCTGAATATAAAGAAAATTGAAAGTATTATTGCTCAATATGGTTATCCCGGAAAAACACTGGTTGGAGAACCTACGAATCAGGCAGCTTGGTATGTAATTCAGCATTCAACCAAAATTGGAAAATATCTGCCTCTCATTAAGGAAGCTGGGAAAAAGAAAGAAATTCCGTTCACATGGGTTGCCATGATGGAAGATAGATATCTGATGCAGGAGGACAAAGAACAGATCTATGGAACGCAGGGAAAAGGTGAAATGACAAAAGATAAAGACGGAAAACAAATCTTTGTCAATTTTGTATGGCCAGTCAAAGATCTTAAAAATGTAAATAAAAGAAGAAAAGAAGCAGGGTTTGATTCCACCTTTGAAGAAAGCGTCCAAAGAATGTATGGGAAGGACTTCAAATATGAACCCTATACTTTAAAACAGGTTTTAGAACTAAGAAATAAAAACAAATAAATAAAAAAGATAGCGTATAATTTTCAAATTATCCATTATCCTATTTTCAAAGTAAAATTATGAACAACGTATACATCATAGACTATGTCAGAACTCCCATCTCAAAACTGCAGGGAGGATTATCAGAAGTAAGAGCAGATGATCTGGCAGCTATTGTGATCAAAGAAGTGGTTGCTAGAAATCCTGAAGTTCCTGTAGGGGAAATTGAAGACGTTATTTTCGGATGTGCCAATCAGGCGGGAGAAGATAACAGAAACGTTGCAAGAATGGGACTTTTACTGGCTGGTCTTCCTTATAAAATCGGAGGAGAGACTGTTAACAGACTATGTGCTTCCGGAATGTCTGCTGTAGCAAATGCATTCCGCTCCATTGCTGCAGGAGAAGGGGAAATTTATATTGCAGGAGGAGTCGAGCATATGACGCGTTCTCCTTATGTGATGTCAAAACCAAGTGCTGCTTTCGGAAGAGACAGCCAGATGTTTGATACCACTTTCGGATGGCGTTTCATCAACCCTAAAATGAAAGAATTGTACGGAGTTGACGGAATGGGAGAAACTGCTGAAAACTTAGCAGATATCCACCAGATCAGCAGAGAAGATCAGGATAAATTTGCCCTTTGGTCTCAGCAGAAAGCAACGAAAGCTCAGGAAAGCGGAAGGCTTGCAGAAGAAATTGTAAAAGTTGAAATTCCTCAGAGAAAAGGGGATCCTGTTGTTTTCGAAAAAGATGAATTTATCAAGCCGACGTCTTCTATGGAAGGGCTGACAAAACTTCGTCCGGCTTTCAGAAAAGAAGGAACGGTAACTGCTGGTAACGCTTCAGGAATGAATGACGGAGCCGCTGCTTTGATTCTAGCAAGCGAAGAAGCCGTTAAAAAATATGGTTTAAAACCAAAAGCAAAAATTCTGGGATCTTCCGTAGCAGGTGTTGAACCAAGAATTATGGGAATTGGTCCTGTAGAAGCAGCTCAAAAAGTATTGAAAAGATTAAATCTTTCTCTTGAAGATATGGATATCATCGAGCTCAACGAAGCATTTGCTGCACAGGCGCTGGCTGTAACCAGAAGCTTAGGGTTGAAAGATGATGATTCAAGAATAAACCCGAACGGAGGTGCTATTGCGATTGGCCACCCACTGGGAGTTTCCGGAGCCAGAATTGTAGGTTCTGCCGCAATAGAGCTTCAGAAGCAGGATAAAAAATATGCTTTGTGTACCCTTTGTATCGGTGTCGGACAGGGATATGCAATGGTAATCGAAAAAGTGTAATCAATTAAAAAAGATAAAAGATATAGAGTCAGGAAAAATGTCTGACATCTGAAATCTACTATCTGATCTCTAACAAATATGAACATCTACTCATACCATGGGATTCGTCCCATTATAAAACCATCTGCTTACATTCATCCGCAGGCAGTCATTATCGGGAACGTAGAAATAGGAGAAGAAGTATATATTGGTCCCAATGCGGTGATCCGTGGCGACTGGGGAAAAATTATCATTAAAGATGGAGCCAACGTACAGGAAAATTGTACCCTTCATGTTTTCCCGAATATAGAAACCATTTTAGAAGAGTCTGCCCATATCGGACATGGAGCAATTATTCATTCTGGTCACATTGGAAAAAATTGTCTGATTGGAATGAATTCCGTTGTGATGGACAAAGCCTATATCGGTGATGAGAGTATCGTGGGAGCATTGGCTTTTGTACCGGCTAATTTCAGATGTGAACCAAGGAAACTGATCGTTGGAAGCCCTGCAAAAATTATCCGTGACGTTTCCGACGAAATGATACACTGGAAAACAGAAGGAACAAAACTTTATCAGGAGTTGGCAAGAGAAGGAAAAGAAGCTATTCTGCCTTGTGAGCCTTTTACTGAATATGTTCAGCAGATTCCAACGAAAATTGTTGATTACAGCATTTGGGATGATATAAAATAATGACCATTTAAAATTAAATATGATTAAAAAAATTGCACTTATATGCAGCATGGTGTTGGCGATGAATGGTGTGGTATCAGCACAGACTGTTACAACAAAACCGCTTACAATCGGAGAAGTGAGGACGATCAAGTCCAAAACGTTAAATGAAGACAGAACGTTGAATATTTATCTTCCACAAGGCTATGATAAAACAAAATCATACCCGGTGATCTATCTGTTGGATGGAAGTATGAATGAAGATTTTATTCACGTGACAGGATTAGTACAATTCTTTAATCAGATGTATTCCATGCCGGAAACCATCGTGGTAGGAGTTGCTAATGTAGACAGAAAAAGGGATTTTACTTTTCATACGGATTTAAAAGACTTGCAGAAAGACTATCCTACAACAGGACATTCTGATAAGTTTATAGCATTCCTTGAAAAAGAATTAAAACCTTATGTGGAAAGTCAGTTCAAAACTACAGACAAATACCTTTTCGGTCAATCTTTAGGAGGGCTTTTGGCCACAGAAATCCTTTTGAAAAAACCGGAAATGTTCAACAACTACTTTATCATTAGCCCAAGTTTGTGGTGGGATGACGAAAGCCTTTTAAAACAAGCTCCACAATTACTTTCAAAATCTCCGGATACGAAGAAATTCATTTATGTTTCTGTAGGAAAAGGAGAGCATCCGGTGATGGTAAAAGATGCCGAAGCTTTCTATGACGTTTTAAAAAAGGCAGGAAAGAAAAACTGGACGGTAGAATATAAAATGATGGAAACAGACAATCATGCAACTATTCTTCACAGAAGTTTATATGAAGGATTAGTGAAAATGTTTCCGTATCAGGAACCGAAATAAATAATAAATCTAATAATATGACAATGTAAGCTGTAATAGTCACACTTGTCATGCTGAGCGTAGTCGAAGCATCTCACTGGTAAATTATTACACCATTACATTGATAAATTAAATATTTTATGGAAAAGTTAAAAAACTATATCTACGGAGAATGGGTAGAAGGTACCGGAAACGGAATGCCTTTGTACAATGCCGTTACAGGAGAACAGGTAGCTGTTTCCGACACAGAAGGGCTTAATTTTGAACAGGCTCTTGACTATGGAAGAACAGTAGGATACAAAAACCTTTCTTCAATGACTTTCTACGACCGTGGTGAAATGTTGAAAAAAGTAGCACTTTACCTGCTGGAAAGAAAGAAAAAATATTACGACTTATCATATAAAACAGGAGCTACACATGTAGATTCATGGGTGGATATTGAAGGAGGTTTCGGAACTTTCTTTACCTATTCCGGATTGGCAAAAAGAATGCTTCCCAATACATCATTTTGGGTAGATGGAGATACTCAGAAAATTTCAGCTAACGGAACTTTCTTGGGAACTCATATTTTAACACCTAGTGAAGGTGTTTCTGTACAAATCAATGCCTATAACTTTCCGGTATGGGGAATGCTGGAAAAGCTTTCTACTTCCTTATTGGCAGGTGTTCCTTCTATTGTGAAGCCATCTCCTTTCGGATCTTATCTTACCAATGCGGTATTTCAAGATATGATTGAAAGTGGAGTATTACCTGAAGGAGCTGTTCAGTTAGTTTGTGGAGAACCAGGAAATATTTTGGATTATGTACAGGATGGAGACTCTGTATTATTTACAGGTTCTGCCCATACAGGTAGAAAATTAAAATCTCTTCCTTCTATTGCAGGAAATGCAGTCCGTTTCAATATGGAAGCAGATTCCCTGAACTGTTCTATCCTTGGATTGGAAGCAAAACCGGGAACTCCGGAATTTGACTTATTCATCAAAGAGGTTCGTAACGAAATGACCACAAAAGCAGGACAGAAATGTACAGCGATCAGAAGAATTATCGTTCCGGAACATTTAATCGGTGACGTTCAGAATGCTTTGTCTAAAGCTTTGGATCAGACTAAAATCGGAAACCCATTAAGCAGAGAAACCAAAATGGGATCTTTGGTGGGAAGACAGCAGTACGAAGAAGTTCTGAGAAAAGTAAATATTTTAAAATCAGAAACAGAACTTGTCTATGACGGAAAACACGAGCTGGTAGATGCCAATTATGAAAACGGTGCATTTATGAGCCCGAAACTATTCCTGAACGACAAGCCTTTTGAAAAAAATATCTCTCACGATGTAGAAGCTTTCGGGCCGGTATCTACATTGATGCCGTATAAAGATGCTGAAGAAGCAGCTGCGTTGGCAAAAAGAGGAAAAGGAAGTTTGGTAGGTTCAATCATTTCTCATGACGAGAATTTTATCGCAGAAACCTCTTGGAAAATGGCCTCCCAACACGGAAGAATCTTTGTGCTGAACAGGGATAACGCCAAAGAAAGTACAGGCCACGGTTCTCCACTTCCTACATTAATGCACGGAGGTCCTGGTAGAGCTGGAGGTGGTGAGGAAATGGGCGGACTAAGCGGTCTTCATTTCTTCTTACAGAAAACAGCTATTCAGGGATCACCGGATGTACTGAAAGCAATTACCAAGATCTACCAGCAGGGAGCAGAGAAAAAATTCTCAGACAAACATCCTTTCCAAAAGTATTTTGAAGAAGTGGAAGTAGGAGATTCTTTGGAAACTGCAGGAAGAACTGTTACCGATGCAGATATTGTTAACTTTTCCAATGTTTCGTGGGATCATTTCTATGCCCATACTGATGCAACGAGTTTATCAGGAACCATCTTTGATAAGACGGTAGCTCACGGATATTTCATCCTTTCAGCAGCGGCAGGATTATTCGTTTCAGGTAAAAAAGGACCTGTTATTGCCAATTACGGATTAGAAGAATGTAGTTTCTTCAAACCTGTATATGCTGGAGATACGATCACTGTTTATTTAACAGCAAAAGAAAAAATCAACAGAGGAGTAAAAGGAAGAAACATTCCTTCCGGTGTTGTAAAATGGCTGGTTGAAGTGGTGAACCAAAGAGATGAGGTGGTTTGTGTAGCAACAATTTTGACATTGGTTGCAAAACAATCTCCTTTCATTGATCTGAATGTGAAAAATGTTCAGAAAATGTTGAATGGATTAACAGAAAGCACTCCTGCGCTTTGGGGAAAAATGTCTCCACAGCAAATGATAGAACATCTTGAACAGGCTCTTCTGGTAAGTTTTGGTGAACCTGAAGCAGAGAAATGTTTCACCCCGGAGGAAAATCTTGAAAAATGGCAGGATTCTCTTTACAATCATAGAGCAATGCCAAAAGAATTTACAGCTCCTTTCCTTCCGAAGGATGGCTCACTTCCGGAACCAACACACAGAAATCTGGAAGCCGCAAAACAATCATTCATGGATAACCTGAAGAAATTTGTGATCTATTACAAAGAAAATCCACAGGCAGAACACATGAATTATGTATTCGGAAAACTGAATAAAGAAATGTGGGAACTGATGCACAAAAAGCATTTTACGCACCACTTCCAGCAGTTTGGATTGATTTAACTCAGGAAAATATAAATTTAAAATCCCTTTCAGTAATTGAAAGGGATTTTTATTTCAAATATGACCGGAAATATATAAATTCAGGAATATTTTTTTAATCATGAAACCTTTAAACATTTCTATTGTCTTTTGTTCTTTTTTACTTTTACTCTTTTTTTCCTGTTCTGGAAATCCGAAACCTGATAAAAAAGGTTATTTTTCTGAAGAAAAATTTGTTGATAGCCTGAATGTTGGACGGAAGGGTAAAACCAAAGTCGAGATTGAAAAATTCCGGCATGTCAAGAATGGTGATGTGTTTGTTACCTTGAATTTTTATGATCTAAAAGATATCTGGGTGGAAACTAAAGGTTCAATATTTCATACCTGGGAATTAAAGAACAGTTTTAAATTTATCAAAGATGGAGTAACCGGTTTAGACGTTCAGATAAGTGACTTTAATAATGATGGCTTCAATGATATGACTTACCAAAGCGGAATAGCTGGAAGAGGAGGAAATATTGTAATGACCTTATTTTTATATGAACCGAAAAATAAAGATTTTATCCACATCAAAAATTCAGATAATTATCCAAACCTAAGTTTTAATTCAAAACTAAATTGTATCAATTCTGTAATTTTAACAGGCTCTACCACAACCGCATTTCTAAAAATTAAAAAAGATTCTCTGGATGAATTTGCACGAGTAGATGTTTCTGATAAAATAGTGGTGGAAGAAAAAGATTCTACAGGCAAGTTTAAAATTATTGAAGAAAAACTATTCAAAGGAAAGGATGATGATTTTTATAAAATTTTTAGAAACTACAAACCTTTAGAATATTGATAGGCTTATTTTATATAGAGGAGGATGTTCATTATTTCAGTTAGTTATATTTTTTTTGCTTAAAAATACCTAACTTTAATAGGCGAAATCCGAAAAGCATATAGAGTAGGAGAAAACATCAAAACTGACCACTATGAAAAACTTAAAAAAACTTTCAAGACATGAGTTGAGATCTCTTAAAGGATCCGGGCCAAACTGGTCTTGTGTCCTTAATCCTTGTCCTCCCGGAAGCTGCTGCCTTCCTGGAAGATGGCCTGATATTGCCAGAGCATGTTATATATGTGCCGATTCTTAGATTTTTTTTAACTTAAAACAATACATAAAGCTGCAATTCCTCGTGATTTGCGGCTTTATTTTATAATCTTTTGTTAAAACATCTTTCCTGTTTGATGCACTTAGATTTATTCATTACTTTCAAACCTGAAATCAATTCATAAAATAAAAAATAATGAACGAAAACTGGATACAAAAATGGGAAGAAGTGAAAAATATTCTGGTTTGTCCTACAGATCTGGAAGCGTATTTTACTTCTGATAAAATTCTGGGAAAGAAATTAGAGACGATGGAAATTGGAAATGTTTCTCTTCCTTCCGGAAAAGTGGTAGTAAGAGATCCTTTGGTTTCTTTAAATGCAAATCAGTCACCTTATTTTATTCAGACTCCGAAGGGGAATTTTCCTGTGACTATTGCCGTGGTAAAATCTGAAGATTGGGGGGACAGGTATGCTGTTGTAAAGGTTGAATTTACCAAAGAAAAGCCTGTTATTTACAGAGAAGCATTAGTCGGGATTGAAGAATTGGAGGGGGTAACCGAAGATGATTTTTTTTGGTTTCGGAGTAGATGCAGGTTTGGGGTGTATTACTGATAAAGAAGTACTTCCTTTTGTAGATAAATTTGTAGATGGAATAGCTGTCGACAATGTTTATGATGATTATTTCGCTGAGCTTTTCTCACAAAGCTATAAAGAACATCCCAATAATCAGAGGGAAGCAGGTGACTGGATCAATTGGACGGTCCCGGGTACCAGTTATCAGATTCCGATGTTTGCAAGTGGTTTTGGCGATGGTAGCTATCCCGTTTACTTTGCTTATGATGACAATGAAGAAATCTGTGGTTTATACATTCAGTTTATTGATATTGAGTTGGCTTTAAGTGATGAGGATGAGGATGAAGATGAGAGTGAACCTGACAATTTTGTTTTTCTTAAAAACTAAATATGAACAAAACTTTTGCAGACCACATCATTGAATTCAATGAAAACCTTAGTTATAAAGGAAGCCTTCCTGAAGGTTTTGAAGTTTTGAATCCCTATCTGGATAATCCTGAAACATTAACGGTGATGCAAAAGTTTTATCACAAGTATTATAATGATTCCACTCAGCGAAAATTTATGATCGGAATCAATCCCAGCCGTCATGGAGCAGGGGTAACCGGAGTTCCGTTTACAGATACCAAAAGACTTGAAAGTATTTGTGGAATAAAAATGAAATCAGCCCATACCCATGAAGTTTCTTCTGTTTTCATGTATGATATGATTGAAGAGTATGGAGGTGTAGATCTTTTTTACAAAGACATTTATATCAATTCTCCATTTCCGCTGGCCATCGTGAGAAAAACAAAAAACGGATGGCTTAATGCCAATTACTATGATGATAAAAAGCTGTTTGAAGCTGTAAAAGACTTTATGATCGAATCTTTGAAGAAACATATCAGTCTTAGTCTCGATACGTCAGAGGTATTTGTTCTGGGTAAAAAAAATGCTGACTTTATTTTAACACTAAACAAAGAAGCAAAACTGTTTGATACCTTGACTGTTCTTGAACATCCCAGATATATTCAGCAGTATAAATCGAAAGAAAAACAGCTGTATATAGACAAATATATTCTGGCATTGAAAAAACAAAACCCTTAATAAAACATTAAGGGTTTTGTCATTCATGAATTAGAATCTTTATGGGATATGGAACTATATAAAATTTTCTGAATTTAGTTTTTAATAACTTTGGTTGATTCTGTTGCTGTTTTGATAATATAAACTCCTTTTGGAAGCTCTGAAATATTGATTTCATTATTTCCCTTCTGAGTTTGTACTGTTTTCAGCGTTTTACCATCCAGACTGTAGATTTTAGCTTCACTGGCTTTTTCTGTTGTGATAGAAATAGGTCCGTTGGTTGGGTTAGGATAAACAGTCAAGTCTTTTTTAATGCTTTTAGCTTCCGAAGTACCCAATACCAGATTGCTGTCTTTTACCCAGGTGAAAGCATCAATGGCTACATATCGGTATAATCCGTTCGCAGTGATCTGCAGCTCATCAATCACAATGTTTGAGTAATTTTGTCCATTTAAATTAGTTAGGTCAATCAGGGTGTATCCGTTCGTACTCCCTAAACTTGTCGCAAATCCGCTGGTTTTTGTTTGGGTAAATTTTGTGACTCCGCTGAGTTTTCCGGTTACAGTTAGTGTTCCTGCTACATTGAGATCGAGGTTCAACGCAGAAAGATACATCCAGAATCGGTTTACTTTAAATAAATTAGAAGTTGTTTTAATACTGAAAGAGGGAGGAGACTGGGTATCGTTGGAATTGTCAATGTATCTGTTGTCATTAGCTGTTCCATTCCAGCCTGTACCTGGGTAATTTCCTTGAATATCGAAAACACTTACATGTGAAATGATATTGAAAATGACTCCATTGTCGGTGAAGCTTGTACTTCCGTGCGATTCCGTTTCAAATTGTTCTGTACTGGTCTGCCCGAATGTGATAATTGAAATGAGCAGACTACAAATTGTTAAAAAAGTAGTGCTTTTCATGATTTTTTTTGTTTTAAATATTAGGTTATTGTGAATATTAATCTCTTGGAGGGTAAATGCCTTCAACGCAGATGATATAATTTAAACCCAGATAAGGAGGCATATTATTCACCGGTAAATTTTGTCCTATAAAGGCAATGCTTTGTCCGTTAATCACGGTATCAGGATTAGAATCATTTACAAAGCTGGATACCACGTTGAAATCTCTTCCCACCTGTGTTCCTGAGATCGCAATAGATGATGTAGCAGTAGGTGTTGATGAGTTGGCATTCTTATTAGCTACTTTCAATTGGAATCCACCTGCGATGCTAGGAAGATTTGAGGTTAAAAGAGTATTCTGTGTAGTACCGGATACCACTCCCAAAGGATAGAACTGGTTGGCGTTTACATTTCCTGCTCCTAAGGCCATACGCCCTTTTAAGTTAGGTAACGCAAAAGTACTGATACCATCTCCTCCGTAAGTTGTTCCTAAAATAGAGAATAGGGCTGAATTTCTTGAAATGCTTATTAAGCTTCCGTCGCAAAACATCCAGCCTCTAGGTGCGAAATTTCCTGCAAATAATTTTACAATTCCAATGTACTCTTCCATAATAATGATATTTAGTTTTAAATTTCTTACTCTGTTATGGGCTTTTCAGATTCCGCCTTTGGTTATTATTCTAAGCCAAAGGAACGATTAATAAGAAGGGAGTGCTAGAGTAGAAAATACCAAATTATAGATTCCGTATTTCTACGTAAGGGGAATCTTATAAATGGTATATCTATAATAGAAATTATTATCTTTAAGTTTCTCTGAAAGAGCTGTATTTCGTATTTTTGTAAGAATCCAATAAAAATAAAAATGAGCGAATTTGTAGCATCAGAAATTAAAAATAATATTGCTGAGATCAGTTTCGGAACACCCAAAAGCAATTCTCTTCCGGGAGCTATTTTAGAAAAACTGGCAGAAACCATTCTTGAAGAGGGAGCGAAAGATGAGGTGAAAGCTATTTTAGTAAAAAGTGCAGGTGAAAAAGCTTTCTGCGCAGGAGCAAGTTTTGATGAGCTTTTAGCTATTGAAGAACTGGAAGCTTCCACACAATTCTTTGGTGGTTTTGCAAAAGTGTTGAATGCTATGAGAAACTGCGGAAAAATCGTAGTAGTAAGAGTTCAGGGAAAAACAACTGGCGGAGGAGTTGGAATTGCTTGTGGAGCAGATTATTGTTTTGCAACGAAAGATTCGGCTTTAGCACTTACTGAGATCAATCTTGGAATAGGACCTTTTGTAATAGGACCTTATGTAGAGAGAAAGATCGGAAAGTCACAATTCTCTGCGATGGCTATTGATGCAGACTTCAGATCTGCTGAATGGGCTGAGCAGCATAATGTCTATCATTCCGTATCAGATTCTATTCAGGAGATGGATGAGAAACTGGAGAATTTTTTACAGACTTTAGCGTCAAGAAACAGTGAAGCTTTAGCATTAATTAAAAAAGTGTCATGGGAGGGAACAGACCACTTCAACGAATTGATGCCGGCGAGAATTCATATGAGCGCAAGTCTTATCCTGGAAGATTCAGCCAAGAAAAATATTCAGTCTATTAAAGAAAAGTTGAGAGCGAAATAAATTTCTTCTTTATTAAAAAAAATAATAAGATTCTAATCTATACATGATCCGGCGAAACATTTGTTTCGCCGGATTTTTTTATGTCTTTTGTATTTCAATATTGCATTATTCAAAAGTTATTCTTTAGTATTTGTAGAATTGATTTGGTTTAATTATTTGGGTGTTTTAATATTCTTTTGTTAATTAAATCGTTATTTTGGTTTCTATTTGATGTGTTTTTAACTTATTTTACGACATTTTCTTCTTTTTAATAAACTTATTTAACTCAATTTTAACATATTTTTTTAATAAATAGTCAAATTTTGATTAAAATTTTAAATTGATTAAATTTAATTAATTAAAATATCATTTTCTTTGCGTTTTCAATAGTTTTTATTGTATATATTTGCTTTCATACTGTTAAAATATGTTAAATATGAAAATGAAATTAATATTGAGTACTGCTGTGCTGTTCTTTGTAGGGGGACATCTGGTGGAGGCTCAAAAAACAAAACGTGACACAATACCGCAGGATACTAAGATTGATGAGATCGTTGTGGTAGCTTATGGAAGCCAGAAAAGGGAAACTATGGTAGGTTCCAATACCGAAGTAAAAGCTAAACAATTTGCAGACCGGCCCATAACGAGTATCGGACAAGCTTTAGACGGAGCGAGTGCCGGGGTTAAAGTAAGTACCGGTACAGGACAGCCGGGAAGTTCGCCAAGTATTCAAATCCGTGGAATAGGTTCTTATGGTATTACAACAAATCCTTTATATGTAGTAGATGGGACTATATATACCGGTTCTCTTGCTGCTATCAATCCCAATGATATTGCTTCATTCAATATCCTGAAAGATGCTGCCTCTACCTCGTTGTATGGTTCTGCAGCCGCTAATGGAGTTGTTTTGATTACCACAAAATCAGGTAGAAAAGGAAAAGATGCTTTCAACTTTAGTATGAGTACCGGAGCGGTAGGAAGATCAATCCCGGAATATGACAGAATAAATGTTTATCAATATTATCCGCTTATCTGGGAGTCAATAAGAAATGGCAGAATGACCTCAATACCTGGTACGACTATAACTGATGCGAATGCTTATGCTACAGCACAGTTGATTTCCGGAGTTTTGAAAACCAATGTTTTTAATGTCCCTGATAATCAGTTAGTAGTCAATGGTGTTTTAAATCCTGATGCTAAACTTAAATATACAGATTTAGACTGGCAGAAACCTTTGATGAATACGGGTTTCAGACAGAATTATGAGTTGAATTACAGTGGAGGGAGTAATACAACGACATACTTTTCTTCAGTAGGATATACCAATGAAACAGGATATCTTATCAAATCAGATTTTGAAAGATTTACAGCAAGATTGAAAGTAGATTCACAAGTTAAAAGCTGGTTGAAATTAGGAACAAGTATCAGTGGAGTATCTTCTAATGGAAACAATTCCGTGGAAGGTGTGGATAATAATTCCGCTTATATCAACCCATACAGATGGACAAGAACGATGGGGCCTATTTACAGTCCTTATGCTCATGATCCTAATACATTTGCAACCCTTTATGACAGTGCAGGGAACATCGTATATGATCCGGGAAGTGCCAGAGGTGCTGATGCAGCGGCGGGAAGAAACGTAATTCAGGAAACGCTTTTAAATAAAGATCTTTCTAAAAATTACTACATCATTTCCAGAGCCTATGCTGAAATCAAAGTAGATCCGTATCTTACTTTATCTACCAATGTAGGGTACGACATCAGAAATAACAGAAGAAGTACCTATGGAAATAAAATTATCGGAGATGCAGCTCCGGGAGGTTCAGCAGAGAAGTATAGCTTTACGGAGCAGACTTTTACCTGGAATCAGCTCTTAAACTATAAAAGAAAATTCAACGATCATAATTTTGAATTCCTTTTAGGACATGAAAGCTATAAATTCATGTATGAATATCTGTACGGATATAAAAAAGGCCAGATTGTTGACGATAATGATGAGTTGATCAACTTTGTAACGCCTGCAACACTTACTTCCCGTACAGACAATTATAGAAAAGAAGGGGTGTTTTCAAGATTGAATTATGATTACAAATCAAAATATTTACTTTCAGGATCTATCCGTTGGGATGGCTCATCCAGATTTGCCAAAGATGTAAGATGGGATTCATTCTGGTCTGTTGGTGCAGGATGGAGAATAAAAGGAGAAGAGTTCTTAAGTAATTCTAACCTTGTCAGTGAACTGAAATTGAGAGGTTCATATGGTGAAGTTGGAAACGACAGAACAGACAGTTATTATATGTACAAAAGTACTTATACCTTAGGGTATAATAATGCTCAGGAACCTGGAATCTTATTTGGTTTCTTAGCAGATCCTACCATAACCTGGGAAGCTAATAAGCAAACTGATGTAGGGATTGATTTTGGATTTTTAAATAACAGAATTACAGGATCTGTAGAATACTATAACAGAGTTACTGAAGATTTGATCTTCCCCGTTCCTCTTCCAGTTTCTGCAGGTGTTCCGGATAATACGATCAGTAGAAATGTGGGAACAATGTATAACCGTGGATTTGAATTCAGTATTAATGCGGACGTTATTAAAACTCAAAATTTCACATGGAATATCAATGCGAATGCATCAACACTTAAAAACCAGGTTACAGAACTTACTGATGGGATCACGGAAATCATCAATGGAACGAAGAAAGTTTCTGTAGGACACTCAATATATGATTATTGGTTAAGACAGTGGTATGGAGTAGATCCGGCGGATGGTTCACCTTTATTCCTGGTTGCTGATGCATTTGCTAATACAACAGCGGCTGATATCAGAACGGTGAATGGCCAAAAAGTTACCACCAATTTTAATAAAGCAAAGTATGATTATTCCGGAACTGCAATTCCTGATTTGTTTGGAAGTTTTGGAACAGCGATTACTTATAAGCAGTGGTCATTGTCGGCAATGTTTACTTATCAGTTAGGCGGAAAAACCTATGACTCTAATTATGCGGCATTAATGTCTGCTTACTCACAAGGAGGAGCTTTAAGTACAGATATTCTGGATAGATGGACTACTCCGGGGCAGATTACAGATGTGCCTGCATTGAACTCGTCAACATATACAAGTTCAAATGCCGGTAATTCTTCAAGATGGCTGGTGAGCTCAGATTTTATAACATTGAGACAGGCTACATTAAGTTATAGCTTTGCTCCGGAAACTTTATCTCAACTTGGAGTATCAGGATTAAGAATTCTTGTTTCTGGTGAAAATTTATGGAGTAAAACAGCCAGAAAAGGATTGGAGCCAGCTCAGGCAGCCAACGGTACTGCATCAAACAGATATACTCCGGCGAGAGTGGTAACGATAGGGTTTAATGTGTCATTTTAAATAATTAAGTAATGAAAAATATCAAAAAACAATATATAAAATGGGCTGTTGTTCTTTCAGTCTTTACAGGAATGGTTTCATGTGAAAGTGATTATCTTGAAACAGATCCTACGACTGCAGCCTCTGAAGAAGCGGCTTACTCAAGTGCAGCGAACCTTATGGCGATTGTAAACGGGATGCATAGAGATATGTACTCAAGACAAAATGATAGTCAGGGCCAGAATGGTCAGGGAGGTATCATGATTATGATGGATGCCTTGGCTGATGATCTTGTATTTCCATCTACAGGAAACGGCTGGTATGTATCAACAGTAAGATGGCAGGATCAGGTGAATGAAAGTGGGTCCAATGATTTTTACCCTTACCAGTTTTACTATGCGTTGATCAGAAATGCAAATTTAGTTATTGCTAATGGTCCTTCAGTTCCTACGCCAACTGCTGCTGATGCTGCTACTATTAAAACAGCAATTGGTGAAGCATATGCTTTCAGAGCTTTCTGTTATTATATGCTGGTTCAGATTTATGGTAAAAGATATGTGCCGGGTGCTAACAATACTCAACTTGGGGTTCCAATAAGGCTAGTGGCGAATGAAATACCTTTAGCAAGGAATACAGTTGAAGAGGTGTATACCCAGATCAACAAAGATCTTAATGAAGCAGCGACGAGACTTGCAGGAGTTACCAGAGCTACAAAATCGCATTTCAATGACAAAGTGGTTTTAGGATTAAGAGCCAGAATTGCATTGACACAGGGGAATTACGCTGCTGCTGTAACGGCTGCTCAGTCTGCTCGTGCAGGATTCGATTTGATGGATAAGACGGCTTATACTGCTGGATTCAACAATCTGGCAGGAAACAGTGAGTGGATGTGGGGAGCTACAATCATAGCAGATCAGGGAGATACATTTTCGAATTTTGGGGCATATATGTCAAGAAACTTTAACTCAACCAATATTCGCCAGGCTCCAAAAGCGATTAATAGTAAGTTATACCAGATGTTTCTCAATAAAAAAGATGTTAGAATTGATAATTTTGATCCGACAGGAGCACACACAGCTCTTGCTTTGCCTTCAACATATTCTAAATTTCCGTATACAAGTCAGAAATTTATAGCTGCAAGTCAGGCCGACAGCAGAGTTGATGTACCTTATATGAGGGCTGCTGAAATGTATCTCATAGAAGCAGAGGCTTTAGCAAAATTAGGTGACGAGGCAGGATCAAAAGTAGCATTGAATACATTAGGTAAAAGAAGATTTACTGATCCTGATGTTAATAATTATGTAGGGACTTCAGCTACAGGAGCTGCGTATCTTACAGAAGTACTTAACACTAGAAGGATTGAACTATGGGGTGAAGGTTTCAGATTCCTGGATCTGAAAAGACTTAATCAAGGTTTAGATAGAACAGGAGCGAACCATTCTTCTGTGGTTACTAATAACGTTATGACAGTTGCCAATACAGATTTACGTTGGGAATTCCTGATTCCAAGAACTGAGATCAATGCAAATCCATTGATTGTTCAAAACCCACTATAAAAACAACAAATTTTAATATATTCTGAGAACCTCGCTTTTGGCGGGGTTTTCTTTTTGTTAAAACGAATGTCAGTTGCTGCAGAGTCATCACAATTTCCTGATAGAAAGGGCTGTTTTGCTGTACTTTAAATAAATAACAACGGCTTTTGTTCAGGTCTTATATTGAGAATAATCTTCAGGGTTCACCAGGATTCCAAAAAGTGAACAGCCACCCAGGATGGCAGGCATTATGCGGGCTAGTTTTCTTTGCTCTTCTTCAATTTTTTTTACTTCCTCATCACTCAGAGGGATATTTTCCTCCAATTGTACCTGCGGACAGTCTATTGGTATTTCTGACATAGTAAGTCAATTAAATTATATTTTCTTAAAGTTAAGAATTGCCGAAATGGGATATGAAAAAAAGATTAATAAAATTTAAAATAATTAATTGGCAGATTCAAAATAAATTATAACTTTGTAATTCAAAGTTCTTTTTATGGAAACAAAAAACTATCACGAAGACTTATCCCATATCCGTTCCATGATGGAGCGGTCTTCCAGATTCATTTCTTTAAGTGGGTTATCCGGAGTTGTTGCCGGATTAACGGCAATTATTGGGGCTATATATGTGTATTTTGTTTTTCAGAGGGAAGGAATCAGCTATTTTGATGGAGACAGAAATATTCTCGGTCCGGCTTTGGTGAAAGAGCTTGTGCTGATTGGCATCATAATTCTGGTTGTTGCGATCCTTAGTGGTTATATTTTTACCGCCAATAAAAGCAAAAAGAAAGGGGTGAAGATCTGGGATGTTACTACAAAACGGCTTTTGATTACCTTTGCAGTTCCTTTAGTGGCAGGAGGCGTTTTTTGTCTTGCGCTTCTTTATCATCATCTTTTTGTTTTCATAGCTCCGGCTACTCTGATTTTTTATGGATTGGCTCTGGTGGCCGCAGAACGATATACATTAACGGATGTGAAATATCTGGGGTATTTTGAGATTGTCTTAGGACTTATTTCTTTATTTATCCTAGGCTGGGGATTAGTATTCTGGGCTATTGGTTTCGGAGTTTTGCATATTGTTTATGGATTGATTATGCATAAGAAGTATAAGTAATCAAGTGAATAGTTTTTTCAAATATCTACTGATAATTTTTTCTGTAATTGGAGGAGTATTTTTGATGGGTTCTATTGTAACGGTTTTAATGATTGGTTGTGCCTTTGGAAGTTTTGATAAAAGTTATTCGGTAACTGAATTAAAGGATGAATATTATTCAAAAGAAACTGAAATTAAAGATCTGATAAATTATTATAACAAAATCAAACCTAAAAATTATTCTGTAGATATAGAATTTAAAAATGATAAAATATTTGAAAGATTAAGGATAACATCTAAAGATTCGTCCAATGTGATTTATCAAGACTGGAATCTAAATTCTAATGTTTTATTTACAGAAAAGCTTAAAGGCTTAGTAGGATGGAACGAAAGCCAGGTTGCAGTATTGAAAAATAAATTAGATAAAGCAAACTGTATTTCTGTAGAAGATGGAGAACCTTTAAAAATAGGTTTTAAAAGAAGTGGCTTGGGAATGTTTTCTTTTAATATTTTTCAAAAAATAAAGACTGACCGAAGTAAATATAATGATGGTTGTGAATATGTATTGGTAAACAGAAATTTAGCTTTTCAATACGGAGGAGGAGCGATCGGAAATCAATGCTTTCCCCAATAAAAATTAAAAATTATGATCAAAATAAATCAACTCAATAAAGAATTCGAAAGCCGTGTAAGACTGGGCATCATGTCCGTTCTTATGGTCAACGACTGGGTTGATTTTTCAGAAATGAAGGCTTTATTGGAAATTACAGATGGAAATCTTGCCAGTCACAGCAATGCGTTGGAGAAAGCAGGATATATTGAAGTAAAAAAAGAATTTGTCGGGAAGAAGCCCAAAACCTCTTATCGTGTTACACAGAGTGGAAGACAAGCATTTACCGAACATTTGGATGCTCTTGAAAAATTATTGGGACGATAGTCCTATATTTTTTTGAAAATTAACTTTGAATTACAAAGTACTTTATAATTTAAATTTTAATAAAATGATAACACAAAAACAAAAAACAGTCACAATTTATGCCCTTCCATTGGTTTTACTGTGTATTCCATTGTTGGGAAATTTACTTTCTAAAGAAGTAAACTGGTCAGCTTCAGATTTTCTCATAGCAGGAGCATTACTCTTTACAACAGCTTTTTTGATCAACATGGTCAGAAATAAAATTAAAAAACAAAGTCAGAAAGTTTTGATCTGCATTTTCATTCTGCTGGCTCTTGCGTTGATCTGGGTGGAGCTTGCTGTAGGCATTTTTGGAAGTCCGTTTGCCGGAAATTAATTGGTTGGATTACTTATTAAAAAAAATGATGAAAGATTCAGAAATAATAAATCAAAAAATGGTAAAAGGCCAGGAAATTCTATACCTCGGTAAGTCTCTGTTTGCAGTGTTTGTGGTGTTGGGGAGCATGTGTCTTATTGGATACCTGACAACAAAGATGGAAGAATTTGCAATAGGAGGATATATGCTGCTAATTTTTGGAACATATTTGAACTTACTGGCAATACTAGGTCTGTTGATCTATGGCTTAGTATACAGATCAAGATTGAATGAATGTCTGAAAGCTATTGGAATTCTTTTGATCAATATACCCATTGCAATTCTTTATACAGCCATAGGGCTTAATAGTCTGCATTAAAATAAATACACTATGAAAAAAATACGCATTCAGTTTTTGCTTTTTGTGTACGACAAAACTCAAAAATTATACAGAAAATACTTTAAAAAGAAAAAAAGACAATGGCAGTTCAATGAAAAACAGCTGTTGGAATTTCAGGAAGATTCCCTGGGAAGAAAACTTGGTGAATTTTACAGAAAACACGGCTTTTCAATGATCCCCAAAATGGAAAACCATGATGTACACCACCTGATCACCGGTTGTGGGACCAACTTTGAAGATGAAATAGCCATGCAGTACCTGTTGTTAGGAAATGGTAAGCTCAATGCACATCTTTTGGCCGCAATCGTATTAGGAACAATTATTCTGCCTGAATATGTGAAAATTTATATCAGGGCCTATAGAAAGGGACAGAATATGCGCGCCTTTTATCACTGGGATTTTGAAGGATTGTTGAACCAGAAGTATGAACACGTAATGGATTTTATTCAACAGAAAGAAACTGTTGTTCTTCATTAAAACGAATTACCATGAGGAAAATAAAATTCAGCCCGCTTGGGAAAAGATCATTCATCATTTCTTTTCTGTTGGGAACGCTTCTACTGGCTGCATTTTGGTTGCTAAGAGCAGAATTTTTTATTGAGCTTGGCTTTTATTATGTACTGGTAACCGCTGTGATTAATATGTTTATTCTTCTGCATGAGCTTATTATCTATCTTACTGATGTTTCAGATCAGAAAGCATCCGGCAATTCAGTTTTACTTTTACTTGTCAATATTCCGATAACAGTCTTGTATCTCTATATATTGACGCAGTTTAGCTGGCTCGATGAGGTTCTCAAAATCTAACTCTTTTAATCTTTTAATTTTTCAATCTTTAAATATCATGAAAACACATCACTATATATTTCTTACCGCCATCCTGTTTGTCATTGTCTTCTACGATCAGGATATGGGACTGAACCTTGGAATTCTGGGAATCATTTATGCCGTATTAACCCTGTTTAAGATTCCGGAGAAAAATAAAACAAGAACCCTGTATATTCTTTTTGCAACAAGCATTTTATCCAGTATTGCATTTGCGTGGTATGGAGATTTCCCTTCCTTTATTGCGGTGGTCAGTTCGCTGCTTTTGCTGGGATATAAATCAAAGAACAGAAGGCTGAAAATTCTCTTTTTGATTCCGGTTTTTATTGTGAATTGCTGCACTTCATTCTGCCGTTTTTTCAGTTTTGATGAATGGCTTCCCAAAAAGAATGTTCCCGGATTGTGGCAAAAGACATTCGCTTTCATTGTCATTCCGCTGGTGCTGGTTTCCGTTTTCTTTGGAATTTATTCCGCTGGAAGTGATCATTTTGCTGCCCTTTTCACAGATTATGAACTGGATATTAATCTGTGGCAGGTATTCTGTCTCTTTGTATTGGGTTTTTTTATTGCCTTCAATTACTGGAACTACGCTGTGGAAAAACTCATCTACAAAAACAACCACTTTTTGGATAATGAGTTTCAAAAAGATTCCCGGATACCGAAGGCTACCTATTCCTTTCTCGATCTCAGTGCCGAAAGAATGAGCGGAGTTATCTCTTTTGTTATGCTGAATATTTTACTGGTCTTTTTTATTATTACTTACAATTATGAACAGTTTTATGAAGCCGTAAAAACACCCGTTCAGCTTTCAGAAGAAACCCATGAAAGAGTGAATGCGGTAATTATGTCTATCATAATGGCTATTCTGGTTATCATGTTTTATTTTAAATCAGGATTTAATTTTGATCCGAAAGCAGGATTATTAAAAATCTTAGCCAAAATCTGGATTTTCCTCAATGTTATCCTTGTCGTGTCAGCCGCTGTTAAAAATTATGAGTACATCGTGAATTATGCATTCACTTATAAAAGACTGGGCGTTTTTGCTTTCCTGCTTTTATCAATAGTGGGTCTTGCTTTGACCTTTATTAAAATTCAAAAGAAGAAAAGAAACATATTCCTTGTCAATACAATGGTTTGGTATTTCTATGGAACCATTTTAGTATGCAGTTACTTCAATTGGGGAGGCTTCATTACTTCACAGAATATGAAAAGAAAAGATTTTGCAGTCAACTACCATTTAACTTCTATCAATTTCAGCGAAAAAGCCCTGTTGAGGTATGCAGAAGAAAAAAATGATCAGAAACTTAAAAAGACCTTGCAGGCGAAAGTGAAAAAAGAAACCTCCAAAACATTCCTTTCAAAGATTATTTACTATCAAACCATTCAATAGCCGATCATGAAAAAGCTCGTTGCCTCTTCAAGGTTTAAAATCAATATGCTGCTGATATTGATGACTGTATTCTGTTTCAGTCTCTCTGCCTTCAGATATTATATAAGTGATACAAAGGTGTTTTTGTTTCTCAACTGGAATCTTTTTCTGGCATGGATTCCTTTATTACTAAGCTCTTTTATCCTTGCTTTTAATATCAAAAGTAAAATATCACTGATCTTTATTATTGTCGTCTGGATTTTGTTCTTCCCCAATTCACCCTATATTCTCACAGACCTCTTTCATCTGAGGGCGAGAAATTCAATACCGATATGGTATGATCTGATTGTCATTCTTTCCTATGCGTGGACGGGTCTGATCTGTGGTTTTATAAGTCTTAATGATATTGAAAAAATCCTTTCTGCTTATGGTAAGAGAAGCAGTATCAATGGGGTGATTATATTCTTTCTTTTCATGAGCAGTTTTGGAGTTTATTTGGGAAGATTTCTGAGATGGAACAGCTGGGATGTGCTCAATAATCCTTTTGGTCTGTTCTCTGATATTATAGTACGGTTTATTTATCCGCTGGAATATACCAAGACATGGGGTGTTACTGTTTTGATGGGAATTATGCTCAATTTTATGTATTTTACATTTAAATGGGTTGAAACAAATAACGAAAGAGAATTGAAGCCGGAAAATAATTTAGTAGAGTAGGATTGGAACAGTTTTAGCATTTAATAGAGCTCACCAGAATGATATGTTGGTACATTCTTAAACTTAATTATTATGAAAAAAAGCTTATTGTTGATTCCATTGATTATTATTTCATGTAAAAAAGAACCTGCCGTGACAGCAGTTAAGGACAAGGATTCTACAATCGTAACAGAAATGCCGGATTCCGTTGTAAAAGCAGATTCTGCAGCATTGAGAAAAAGAGATTCAATTATTAACAATGCTCCCGCTACCAAAGAAGTTTTGCGTAAAGGTGTAATGAGAACTGAAAAAGAAAGGCAGATCATAAGAACTGCGGATGCTACCCAGCTTCCTTTTACATTGGGAGAAGAATTTAAAAAAGATGATCAGGAATTGGTTTTAAAACTGACCCATTACGACCGCCCGAATATCAAAGCAAAAATTTCAACCAAAGAGAAAGATTTCAATATCCGTTTCAATCAGATCAAACTTCCTAATGGAGACTACGATGGACCTTTCGGAAGAGAAATCACTTATGATACTCCGGGAAAAGGCGAAGTATGGCTGATTATCGGGAAAAGTAATATGGCTTCCGGAAATACCAAGGGAAGTTTTACCATAAGTGTGGAGTAAGACCAAATCAATTTGGTACAATTTCTGCAAACTAAACTATGAAGTTTAAAAATTTAAAATTATGAAAAATATAGTTCTAACAGCAATGGCCGCTTCAGCTGTACTCGTAAGTTGCGGAACCGTACAGTCGCTGGTTCAGAATACATTTCCCTACACAACGAATGTTTTAATTTCTACAGGTGTTCCTGCAGATAAAGAAGTTTCTTCCACTGCAACAGCTACCAATGTACAGACATGGTTTGGAGGAAATAACAATGCAAAGATTAAAGACGTAAGAATTTCAGACGCCAAAATTTCTGTGGCTTCCCCTTCAGGAGGAAATCTGAGTGCATTCAAAACGGTTAAAATATATGTTTCATCCAACGGAACAGGAGAAAGATTGATTGCTTCACGTTCCAATATATCGACCAACTCTTCCAGCTTAAATTTGGATCTGAATGATACAGGATTTCTGGATGAAATTGTAAAAAGCTCAGGATTGACAGTAAGAACAGTCTATGAACTGAAGAATCAAACCTCTTCAGACATGAACATTAAAGTAGCCCTGAATTTCAGCAGCGTTCCTGCGAAATAACCGGATAAAAATTGATAATAAAAACCCTCTTTCAGTATTCTGAAAGAGGGTTTAATGTGAAGTAAAATGTATAAAAAATCTTATTATAGTTTTGTGAATTTCTCAACAACCCTTCTTTGGCCTTCATTAATATTGATGATATATTGACCCATTGGCAGTTGTGAAATATCAATTTTTTCATTAGGCAAAACAGCACTTTTGATCACTGTACGCCCCTGAAGATTGATGATTTCAAAATCCAGCTTTTTGTTTTCTGTACTTTGAATAGCAAGAGTACTGCTGGATGGATTAGGGTAGATTTTAACCTCCAGCGGAGACAATGTTTTTACAGGGGTAGCAAATTTACTTTCCAATTGCAGTATCGCATTTTTTACATTAGGAAGAGGTCCGATTTTCTGACCGGTTACAGTTCCTCCCTGAGGAATTCCTGTAGAAATCAAGAGGTTTTTCATCGCAGAGGGTGTCAGGTTCTGACCTGTAGTCTGACGATAGAAAGACTGAATTAAAATAGCTGCAGAAGATACTACAGGGGTTGCAGAACTTGTCCCACTAAAATAATTATAAGTCCTGTTGTTATCATTATCATATTTGGCATAAGAACCATAGCCTGCAGCAAGAACACTGCTTCCCCAGCCCTGAACATCCACTCTGTTTCCATAAGTACTGAAGCTTAATTTTGAATGGGTGGTATTGGGAGACCCTGCTCCTACAATGATAGCACCGCTATTTCCTCTGGCAAGATAAGTTGCATAAAACGGATCATCCAGATTCTGATTTCCGTTACCTGCAGCGGCAATGATAATAATTCCTGAATCGGTAGCTGCTTTCGTAAGATCCCAGATTACTTTGTCATACTCTGCAGGACAATACTGGCCGTCTTTTCCTCCTGTCTGCATTTCATATAAAATAATGTCGCCTGACTGGGAAGCATTAATAGATCTGCTCACAGCGGAAGCTCTGTTGTATCCCACAGTGGTCCATTCCATATATCCTTTTATTTCAGAAGTACTGTAGGCAGCACCCGTAAGCCCAATGTTATCTTTTATTGAACCTAAAATACTCACCACTGCAGTTCCGTGGTCACGGTAGTTATTATTAGCTAATCCTGCATTCGGAGAATATCCCGGTTCAAGCTGTATAGAATTTTGGTTGGTAAGCATCTCATGAGTTTTGTAAAAACCATATTCAACATCCCTTACACGAATATTCTGTCCGGTGATTCCTCTTGACCAAGCATATTTTGCATTGATTCCCGGATTGTCATTCAGATAAGTCTGAATACTTTCCAGATCAGGTGTGGCTACAAAAGCATTTACCAAAGGAGGTTCAATAGGAGCCGCACTCATCACAGATACATATTCTATTTCAGGGAATCTTTCAAGACTGTGAATGATTTTTTGAGTAGTTTCTTCGTTTTGAAGAGGCAGATCAGCCTTATAAATTCTTTTCAGCTTTTCTACAGATTCTGAGGAGTTTCCAATTGCTTTGCTGCTTCTGGCCATTTCATAAAGTTTGCGGTCTGTAAAATCCAGATCGTACTTAAATGAAATGTTATTTTCTCTTGAAAATCTCTCCAGATCAGCATTTCTGCTGAATGCAGTTTTTTCTGAATTGATGCCTTTTGAAAAGCATACATAGATGATTGAATTTTGATCCTGATTAAGTTTGGGCTGGCTTTCCTGACCAAAAGATAGGGAAGAGCAGAACGCAAACAATGCGAAAAGGTTGATTTTTGTTTTCATACGATTTTGTTAAATGGTTGTAAATCAGTTTTGATTTATCCCAAAAATAATAATAAAATAAAAACAAATCACATTTTTGTGAATTTATTTTTTGTTTTTTTATTTCTCCTTTGTATAAAGACTCTTATCAATTTTTTATGATAAACTTCACCGCTTTTGAAACCTGTGGGGTTGGGAAAATAGACCTTCTATGATTACAAAAAACCATCCAGGATCACTGAATGGTTGTGTTGAGGTATGTAGGTTTAATTTTTAAAAATCATCAAACCAGTTTAATGTGTTCTTATGGTAAATTACTTTCTGCTTATTCATGATCCGGTACTGAATACCCATACTGTCCTGATTGACATTGATGAGTTTTGCTTTCTGGATCGGCAGGCTTTTATCATCTAAATAAGTCTCATTAGAAGACCATACTATTTTTTCTATAATGCTTGAATAAGGAATTCTTGAGATTTGTTTTTCAAAGATTCCTTCTTTCTTGTAAATCGTAATAAGCGGTTTGTAAAGTGCTCCCGGACGTCCTCTTTCCATTCTGTAAGTATCATTCAGGTGAATTCGCTGGTCACAGCCTATAGTTGAAAAATAATGGAGGATGCCAAAAAAGGGAATCATCATAGGTAAAATGCTGAGAACGATTCCTGAGATTAAAAGACCAAAATATACTTTAATCACTTTTTTATTCCAAAACCTGATAATGATAAAAATGGTCATCAACAGCCAGAGCCAGTTAATGATTTTATCAACGTAATATCCGGCGAAGCTATAGTTGTTCAGGCTTAATACTATTCCAAACAGGAAAATTAAAGTCACTGCAAGATAAGCAATGACTATATTTTTGTTACTCATTTCTGTCATTTAGCCTTTGGTAACCGAATCCATTACGATCGTGACAGGTCCATCGTTGACCAGAGAAACCTTCATGTCCGCTCCGAAGATTCCACTTTCCATCTTTAATCCGGATTGCGCTATTTCTTCTTTAAAATAATCAAAAAGAGGTATAGCTTTATCAGGTTTTGCTGCTTTTATGAAAGACGGGCGATTGCCTTTTTTGTAATCTGCAATCAATGTAAATTGGCTGATGCAAAGGATTTCTCCTGAAATATCTTTGACAGAAAGATTAAGTTTACCCTCTTCATCTCCAAAGATTCTTAGGTTTAAAACCTTCTGTACAAGCCAGTCTGCATCTGTTTTTTCATCATTTTCATCCACACCTACCAGCAGCATTAATCCTTTTCCGATTTCACCAACAATTTTTCCGTCTACTTTTACACTGGCTTCAGAGACTCTCTGTATAACGATCTTCATTTTGTATTCTAATAATAAACATTTAAAGTTTTGCTTGGAGCATCATAGTTGGAAGGGTAGGTTTTAGGCGGCAGAGATGTTTTAGCTCCAGCTTCTGGCTGCCCCGTACTTAAGATCCATCTTGTGTTGTCCTGCGGGCAGATAATAGCGATATTATCCTTTACCTCAAGGGTTGTATTATTATCAGGACATATGTGAGGAGCATTTCTGTCGTATACCTTAAATCCATTTGCAGTTCGGACAATAATCAGTCCTCTTGTTCCGGACTGCTGTTCATTCACATAAATCCAGCCGTTAATATTGTTCAAAGCATAGTAGGCAGGCAGGTTTAGATTAAGGGATACATTAATGGGAGTATTGGGGAAACAGTTCACAGTATCTTCTCTGCTTCCACAAGAGATTATAGTTAAGTTACTGAAAATCAATATACTGAAAATGGATAAGATTGAAAAAGTTTTTTTCATTTCAATTTAAATTTTTATATATTTGTAAAAATAAAACGATTACAACACGAAAACATTGTCCGGCAAATGTCGGATTATTTTTTTATACTAAAACTAAATTTTGAAAATTATGGCAAGCTATGTAACTAAGGAGGGCCTAGAGAAAATGAAAGCTGAGCTGGAACAGTTGGAAACTGTAGAGAGACCAAAAATCACTCAGCAGATCGCGGAAGCAAGGGACAAAGGTGATTTGTCAGAAAATGCAGAGTACGATGCAGCTAAAGAGGCTCAGGGGATGCTTGAAATGAGAATTTCTAAGCTGAAAGACGTTATCTCTACTTCTAAAATTATAGACGAAAGCCAATTAGATACTTCAAAAGTTTCCATCTTAACAACAGTGAAACTTAAAAATAATGCTACCAAGCAAGAGCAGGTATTTACATTGGTACCGGATAACGAAAGTGACCTGAAGACAGGAAGAATTTCTGTAAACACTCCTATTGCAAAAGGTCTGTTGGGAAAAGCTGTGGGCGAAACTGCCGAAATTACTTTACCAAACGGAAACAAACTGTCTTTTGAAGTATTAGACATTTCTTTATAGTCTGATACAGTTTCTATTTCTAAACTTCTAATATCTACCCCTAACTTCTGATAAAATGAGCACTATATTCACAAAGATCATCAATGGCGAGATTCCCTCCTATAAGATTGCAGAAAATGAAAACTTTATTGCGTTCTTAGATGCAATGCCTTTGGTGAAAGGACATACTTTAGTAGTTCCGAAAAAAGAAGTGGATTTGATTTTTGATCTTGAAAGTGAAGAATACAAAAACCTTTGGGGATTTGCTCAAGAGGTAGCCAAGAAGATCAAAACTGCAATTCCATGTGTAAGAGTAGGAGTAGCGGTGGTAGGACTTGAAGTTCCTCATGCACACATCCATCTGATTCCTTTAAACAAGGTGGAAGACATGAATTTTAGAAATGAAAGATTAAAATTAACGAACGAAGAATATACAGAGATTCAACACTCAATTATTAATTCTTAACAATCAGAAAATCGTAAAAAAGTAATTTTTTACGATTTTCTTTAACATATACATATTATTATATCATATGAACTCAAACCAATGTTCTTTCTGTGGCAGAAAAAGAAATGAAGTACAGATGCTGATTTCTGGCCAGAATGGTTTTATTTGTGAAAATTGTATAGAGCAGGCGCACGCTATTGTAAAAGATGGTGCATCCAAAACAGGATATTCACCTGCCGACAGTATGGCTGAACTTAAAAAGCCAAAAGAGATCAAAGAATTTCTTGATCAGTATGTGATCGGGCAGGATCAGGCAAAAAAACAGCTTTCTATTGCTGTATATAATCATTATAAGAGATTACTCCACGCTCAGGACGAAAACAGAGAAGTGGAACTTGAAAAGTCAAATATCATCATGATAGGTGAAACGGGAACAGGTAAAACTCTTTTGGCAAAAACTATCGCCAGAGAACTGAATGTTCCTTTCTGTATTGTAGATGCCACTATTTTAACGGAAGCAGGATATGTAGGAGAGGATGTTGAAAGTATTCTGTCCAGACTTCTGATGGTCGCAGATTATGATGTGGAAAAAGCAGAAAAAGGAATTGTCTTTATCGATGAGATTGATAAGATCGCAAGAAAATCAGACAACCCGAGTATTACAAGAGACGTTTCCGGAGAAGGAGTACAGCAGGGATTATTGAAACTGCTGGAAGGAAGTATCGTCAATGTTCCGCCGCAGGGAGGTAGAAAACATCCAGATCAGAAATATATCCAGGTCAATACTCAGAATATCCTGTTTATTGCCGGTGGTGCTTTTGACGGAATTAAAGAGATTATTGAAAGAAGAATGAACAAGCAGGCAATAGGGTTCAGTTCTGAGAAAATCAATAAAACCGGTGAAGACGAATATATATTAACAAATATTAATGCAATTGATCTTCGTACTTTCGGATTAATTCCGGAACTTTTAGGAAGATTTCCAATCATCACTTACCTCGATAAACTCACGAAAGAGACCTTGGTAAGAATTATGAAAGAGCCAAAAAATTCAATTGTGAATCAATTTGTGGAACTTTTTAAGATGGATGGTACAGATTTGGTAATAACAGATGGTGCAATTGAAAGAATCGTAGAGGAAACTATTGAAAAAGGATTAGGCGCAAGAGGGTTGAGAGGTACTACCGAAAAAGTTCTAGAAGACTATATGTTTTCAATAGGAGAGGACAAAGAGATCACCTTGACGGAAGATAATGTTTTGATTAATAGATAAAATATTTTTTTTTTAAGAAAAATAATAATACCTTTGCGGGTGAAGATTGTATTAACACACAAATAATTTATACAATGAGAAAAAGTTTATTTGCTATAGGTCTTTTAGCAATTAGTTACTCTGTTCAGGCGCAGATACTATGTCATGTTGACACTAATGCTAATATGTATGTGAGCGAAGGCACCCTAGTTTATAGCGGTGGAGGTGTACAGACAAAAGGTAATGGTCTTTTGGACGTACATGGAAATATCATGGTTGTAGGATCTGCTACGGATAGTTTTAAGACAATTGATGCTGGCGGTGCTGATAAGACTGACGGTGGAAATATCATCTTAAGACTTAATACTCCTGCTTCTTTTGCTACTTCCACGTATGGTCAGCTGTACATTGACGGATTATCCCAATCCAACATTTCAGGTATTGTTACCAAAGAATACAGAACTACAAGTAACGGTACAGGTAATTATTTCCAGCAAGTTGCTTTGCCTTTCTCTGGTAAAGCTTACAATTCATTATCTACTGAAGTTGGTAAAACTTTCAATACCGGAAGATATGACAATCCAATTCTTAAGTGGGATAATGCGAATGCTGTTTCTATTACCACGTTGAATCTAGCTCCTACCTCAACTACTTGGGATGCTTCAGGTTATTATATGCTAAAGGTTAAAAATAATGACTGGAATCCAAGCGCTCCTGCATCAGGAACCGTATTCAATATTAACGGGAAACCATATGCGCCATATGCGGGTGCTGTAACATTACAGAACGCAGGGAAGTCTAATGTGGGAGCCTCTAATGTTGTGTTCGGAACTAACGGTAACGCTCTAAACCAATACAATGAGAAGTACAATACTTATCTTGATGATAGTTTTGAGTTTACTACGAATGCATGGTCTGGAACATTCGGCCAAAATTTTTACCAATTCGGAAACCCTTTCCTTACCAATTTAGATTTAGCTAACATTGGATATACTGAAAGTGTTACAGGATCTGATGGAAATGCTGTGAAAAATATCTGGGGTATTGAATATGACCCAGGTACAATTGTGACTCTTCCAAGTGGTTCTACTTATGCTACATCTGCTAAGGTAGTTACTTTCTTACCTACAGGTGACGGAGTAGCTCCAGCTATTGGTGACGTAGATTTACTTGTAATCAAACCTATGCAGTCATTTAAAATAAAGTTAAGAGACAATACGGCTCAGACTTTAAATTTTAATACACTGAGAAGATTCAAATCTACTGCAAGAACAGCAGGTATCAATTATGATGTAACAGCAGCTAGAATGGCTGGCACTGGCAAGAATATAACCAATACTGTAAAACAGCTTGGTGTAATCGGTCTTGATGCTAATGGAAAAGAACTTTCCAGAACATACTATGTTGTTTCTCCATCATTAACAACAGGGCACCAGATTTCTGCCGCAACTTCAGTTCAGTCTTCAGCGGGTAAAAATATCATCGGTACTTTTGAAGAATCATTGAATGGTGGGTATGATAATAATTATACTAACTATTGGTTATATATTAACGAAGCTAATGAGAGTAACTTCCAGGGGAAAAATGTTAAGTTAGTTAACTACTATCTGGATCAGGTGAAATCTTATAAATTCGAGATCAGAGAAAATGCAGTGCTAATCCCAGCTGGTGCACACCAGTTATCTTCAGGACTTGGGTTCTATTATAAAGCCGAAAACGGAAACTTAATAGAAGCTAAACAAGGAGATGTTATAGCGGTGACAAATGAAGAAGCTAATTTGTATTATGGAGAACCAAGTAATATTACTTTAGCAGTAGATAAAAACAATACTACTGCATCAAGAACACTTGTAGTGTATGATCCATCTATTACAAATTACATTGTAAGATTTGATCCAAAATGGAAAAAAGCAGATATTCAAGTTTATGATATGAGCGGTAAACTAGTAATCTCTAAAAAAGCGGTTGATGCATCCAGAGATTTTGTAATCGAGCTTGATGGCTCAGTTAAAAATTCATATGTTGTAAAAATCGTTTCTGATAAGGGAGAAACTGTTAACACTAAAATCTTAAAATAAACCACATGAAAACTATTAATAAACTAGTATTAGCTCTTTTTCTTTTTGCTATAACTTTAGCAAATGCAGCCCCACCACAACCACAACCAGCTCCAACAGGAAGTGGAAATGGAGGAAATGGTACCGGAGCACCAGCGCCTATTGATATGTACGTATATATACTTGGTATTGTAGCAATTGTATTTATTGTTTACTTTACAAAAAAGTACAAAAGCGTAAAAGCATAAAATTTTATTAAAATAATATTAAACTCTCTGATTAATCAGAGAGTTTTTTTATTTTTACTCTATGAAAAAGATTTATACGCTATCTGCGGTTTTGGCTGCATTTGCTCTGCAGGCTCAATTTACAGTTACCATTCAAACTCCGGCAGACTTTAAAGATCAGGACGCTATTCTATATACATTAAACGGTTCGAAAGATATTATTGTTACCAAAGAACAAAGTAAGAATAGTACATGGACTTTTAAATACCCAAGCAGTTATATGGGAATGATGAAAGTCTATTTCCCGGGCTCTAATAATACAGTAAGCTTTATTTCAGAAAATAAAAATGTCAATGTTAAACTGGATATCCAGAATAATAAAGTTAAAGATGTTACCTATCTAGATGAAGCGAACAACCTGATGAGTAAGCAGCAGGAAGGCTCACAAAAGAAAGAGCTTATTTTGCCGGCTTTAGCACAGATTAAAGAATATTATAAAGATAATACAGACTTTGGAAAAGCACTGAAAACAGAGATCGACAGACTTTCCGGTACTTCCAGCTCTATTGATGCCGCTCAACATCCATTTATTACCTATTATAACACGAATTACAGTAAATTTATTTCCCCTTCACAAGATGCCACCAAAAAAGTAGATCAGGAGGAAATAATCAACTTTCTGGACAAGTCAAATGATATGCTGGAGACTTCCTCATTACTAAGACCAGTGTTAGTATCTTATCTGAACTCCGGAGGAAATACCAATGTTGCTGCTTCTGTTGATAAACTCTTAGACCGATTAAAAGTGGAAACTCCAAGAGGGCAGACTGTTTTATCAGAACTGATCGATATTTTTGATGTGTATGAGATGGATGAGTACAAGAGCAAATATTTGTCACTTGCCAAAAATCTTAAGTGTACCATCACTGACAGACTTGCATCTACACTGAAATCGAATGCCAACATTGAAATGGGAGCTGCTTTCCCTAACTATAAGTTCCAGGCACCAGTAAATACTACTGCGAAGTCATTATATGATATAAAGGCTGATAAAAAGGTTATTGTGTTTTGGTCATCCACATGCTCACACTGCGAAAGTGAACTTCCGAAACTTCTGGAAAAATATAATGATCTGAAATCAAAAAATATTCAGGTTGTAGGGTTTTCTTTAGATGTTGACAAAAATTCTTATACTAAAAAGATTGCTGCATTTCCTTGGGTGAATGACTCCGAATTGAGAGGGTGGAACAGCAGTTACACGGATATGTACAATATTCATGCAACTCCGACGTATTTTATTTTAGATGCTAACAATAAGATTATCAACAAACCAGATCATGTTGGTGATGTTTTGGAATATTTTAAGTTAAAATAATTTTGGAGGTAAAGAAATATTTTCTATATTTGCACCACCAAAAAGGCGAGGTAGCTCAGTTGGTTAGAGCGCAGGATTCATAACCCTGAGGTCACGGGTTCAATTCCCGTCTTCGCTACAAAAAACCGCAATCATTAAATCAATGATTGCGGTTTTATTTTTTAGAATAACTGCAAATTTATCTTTTTATTTCTCCCCAATTTTTTCATTTTTTAAAATTATCGTCTTTCAATAGAAAATTAAGGGAACTATCCAGTTTTCGATCTTATCATATTCTTTTATTGGAATGTTTTAAAACAGGAGATCATTGTTTTCCCTGTATTCGCTTTCTTACCGGCTTTTTTTGATTGATCTATTGATGTACGATCGAAACCTCCCTTCGCAGAATAAAGCCCGTAATGAATGAACTATACTACTTTGGATTTTATGTACATTACTTTAAATGGAGCTAATCTGAAGTACTATAATAAAAAAAGCCGTTTTACAATCTGCAAAACGGCTTTTATTTTTTTATCTAAGTTCTTTATCAGACCTGATATCCAAGCAGCTTTCTGATTTGATAGAAGAATCTTTCAATCAATCGAAGATCTTGTGTTACGATCTCTGCACTGCCCCTAAGTTCTTTATCGAATGTAAGCGTTTTGTTGTAACTTGTTTTTAATCCTTTTGGCAAAATAACATCTACATAATAATTTCCTTTATCATCAGGAATAAGAGAGATATTCTGTACTTTTCCTTCGATGATACCATATTCCTGGAATCGATAGTTATCTAGTTTAATCAATACTTTTTCGCCCGGAATGATCTTTCCTGAGTTTACGGTAGGAACAGACATTCTGCCTACCAACTGCTCTTTATTTTTAGGAAGAATAGAAAGAATAGGTTCACCCGATTTTACAAACTGATTTTCACCAAAAAACTGCTGGAAACTGGCAACACCATCTGTAGATGATATAACAAGATAATTCAGTTCCCATTGTTTCAATGATTTTCTCAGTTGCTCAAGAAGCTGTAAAGTTTGTGAAGAGTATGTAATTCTGTCTTTTTCTGTGTTAATGGCCGTTCCGCTTTTAGTTTTATTAAGATTGGAAACCCCTTCATCCATTTGTGATATGGAGATTTTAAGATTTTCAAGATTTTGCTGGGCCTGAAGATATTTGATCTTTTCATTTTCAAGTTCCATAGCAGAAATAACTCCTTGATTGAAAAGTTCCTGAGACCTGTTGAAGTTTTTCTTAGTCAGATCATATTTTATTGATTCCAGGTTTTTCTGTTGTTTTAAGGTAGCAATTCGTATGCGGTATTCAGAAATACTCTGATTGGCTGCCAGGTTTTCCGGAGCATAAGGCTGTAATCTTGTAAAAAGGGCTTCATCCTGAAATGCTTTTGCAAAACTATTGTATTCACCCTGTAATTCTCCCAACTTGAACCTTGAAGCCTGAGCAAGAGGGAAGCTATATAAATTATCAGGAGTAATGGAATCTACCAGTTTTTTCAACTCTAAAATATCCTTATAGTTGGCTGCTGACTGCATTACCATCAGAACATCATTCTTTTTAACTTGCTGATGGTCTTTTATGAATATTTTTTCAATTTTGGAACTTGTCCTTGCTTCAATCTTCTCTGGAGGATTCTGCGAAGTTACAATAATAGGAGCCGGTACAAATTCCGGATATTTTATGATGTAACTCATCAAGAGAATCAGCAGGAGAATAATAAATATAACAGTATTTCCCCAGCGTATCATCCAATGCGGGGGCTGGGTAAGAATATCCTGTACGCTTTCTGAGCGGAGTTCAATATTGTCTAAAACGTCTTCTTTCATTTTTCTAAGATAAAATTTCCCCCAATATTTCAGGGGGAATATAATTTAACCAAATGGGCAATTCCCGTCATACCACGATGGTGGTGAAGTATCAGCATCCGGTGGACATGCAATGTGATGGAGATGGCATGGCATCCAGCTGCCAAGACACCAGGAACCACAGCAATTGTTGTCCGGAATAACTACACCTCCGCTGACAAATGTCAGTTCTTTTCTCGAAAGTTTTTTTAGATTTTTCATGATTAAAATTAGTTTTTGTTTTTCCTACTCTATAAGCTTTTCGGTTCCGCTATATTTTGGCTAGCTTCCTAATTCAAGCTGGTTTCTTACAAGTCTGTAATATTCTCCCCTCAAATCTACAAGATCTGCATGGCTGCCTTCTTCCACAACTTTCCCCTGATCCAGTACAATGATTTTATCCGCATGTCTTACCGTGGAAAGTCTGTGGGCAATAACCACTGCTGTTTTCCCTTTGAAAAACTGCTCAAGGTTTTCCATAATTACTTTCTCATTATTGGCATCCAATGCTGATGTTGCTTCATCAAACAAGATATATTCAGGAGATTTGTAAACAGCTCTTGCAATGAAGAGTCTCTGTTTCTGACCGCCGCTGACCCCAACACCTTCATTTCCTATTTTCGTATTGTAACTTAACGGAAGGCTTTCAATGAATTCCTTGATATTGGCTATTTCTACAGCACGTCTCAGTTTTTGTTTGTCAATATGATCTTCACCTACAGCAATGTTATTGGCAATAGTATCGTTGAATACATAGCCTTCCTGCATTACCACTCCGCAATGATCTCTCCAGTATCTTGGGGAGATATTCTTCATATTGGTGCTTCCGATTCTGATTTCACCCTGGTCAGGATCATAAAACTTCATTAACAGCTTCAACAGGGTTGTTTTTCCACTTCCACTGGCTCCCACAATAGCTGTAGTCTGCTGATAAGGGATCGTAAGACTTAAATTTTCAAAAACCGGAACATCAGAACCAATATAACGGAATGACATATCTTTGATCTCGATGTCTTTCTTTGGAACATCTGTAACATACTGCTCATTTTTATCCTCCTCATCATCTTTATCATGAATTTCCCCTAATCTTTCAAGGGAAATCTTAGCATCCTGAGTCTGCTTGATAAAGTCGATAAGCTGAAGAAGAGGGCTGTTCAACTGTCCGATAATATATTGTACAGAAAGCATCATCCCTAAAGTAAGATTTCCGCTCAAAACCAGCTTTGCAGAAAGGAAACTTACCAGTATATCTTTCATCTGGTTGATAAAATTTCCTCCAACAGACTGCCATTGTTCTAATGAAAGTGATTTTATTCTGATTTTAAACAGTTTTACCTGAAGAAATTCCCAGTCCCATCGTTTCTGTTTTTCTGCATTATGCATTTTAATCTCCTGCATACCGTTGATAAGCTCAATCACTTTACTTTGTTCCTGAGAGACCTGAGAGAACCTTTTGTAATCAAGTTCCTTTCTCTTTTTCAGGAAGAAACTGATCCAGCCAATATACAATATCGCTCCAACAAGGTAAACAATGAATAATCTGTAATCATAAAACAGTAAAACAATACTGAAGATGATAAGGTTTACCAGTGAGAAGAGAGTGTTTAACGATGAACTTGTAAGCAGCTGCTCGATTCTGTGGTGGTCATTTATTCGCTGCATGATATCTCCGGTCATTCTCGTATCAAAGAAACTTATTGGAAGTCTCATAAGCTTGATAAAGAAATCGGAGATGATGGAAATATTAATTCTCGCCGAAAGATGGAGAAGAATCCAGCTTCGTATGGTTTCAATTCCCATTCTTCCAAGAAATAGCATAATCTGTGCAAGTAAAACGACATAGATAAAATTAATATCCTGGTTCTGGATTCCAACGTCTACAATACTTTGGGTAAGAAACGGGAATATCAGGGATAATAAACTTCCTCCCAGAAGCCCTATGGCCAGCTGGATTACAAGTCTTTTATATTTAAGGAGATACTTGGAAAGAAACGTAAAGCTAGCTTTACTTTCTTCAGCATCAAATTCTGTCTGAAAAAATGCTGGTGTTGTTTCAAGAATCAGAACAATTCCTTCTTCTGTATTTTCGTTTGCATTTTCTCCGATCCAGGATTTGATAAACTCTTCTCTTGTATACGTAATAAGTCCATAACTGGGATCTGAAATATATACTTTATTATTTTTGTCAATCTTGTATACAACCACAAAATGGTTTTTATTCCAGTGTGCTATACAAGGAAAAGAAACCTCTTCTGTAAGGGTATTGAAATCTATCTGGACTCCCATAGACCGGAATCCGAGGTTTTCTGCCGCATCGCTTAGCCCAAGAAGGCTGCTTCCTTCACGTGTTGTTTCGGAAAGGCTGCGAATCTGCTGCAGAGATATACTTTTACCATAATACTTACTTACGATCCTGAGACATGTAGGACCGCAGTCTTTGGTATCTGGTTGCTTATAAAAAGGAAACTTTTTTTTCAAAACTACTACTCATTATAAAATGCCGTCAGCGGGTGACGACATTTACTTTAATTCAATTATAATTCAATGAAATGGTAAACCGGAAATAGTCCCATTTGTCACTGTTTTTCTGCTCTTTTACATCTTATCAGATGTTATTTTTGTTTTTCCTAAGATAGTGAAATTTTCAGATGAATGATATTTATTTACTAAATCTCATCATCTTCTATTAATTCATCAATAAAGAATAAAATATCTTCACGATCATACTTGTCAGGGAATTGATATCCGTTGATGATAAAAATCGGGGTGAAGTTTAATCCTGCGTTACTGTTTTCGGTAGACATCTCTACTAGTGGATTCAGGTTTTCCGATGTTACATTTCCTCCGGAAAGAGCATTGATTTTACTTTCGTCCTTAGTTTCAAACCATTCTTCTACAGCATGTAGGAACTCTTTTTCAGGCTTGTTATGGTAGATATGAGTTAAGTCTGAAATAAGCTGTGTGTATTTTTCAGGAGCTCTTTCGGGACTGTAATTGAATCTCATCTGTAAAGAGATCGTATCAGGGTATTTTTCCAAAAGGCCTTCTGCCAATTTATGAGCATCCTTACAGAAACCGCAATATGGATTGGATACAATAGAAATACGAAGTTTCGCATCTCTTTTTCCGACAGCAAAAGTTTCGGTATTCTGGAATTCGATTTTTGGATTCTGCTCCATCTGGTTTTTGAACAGCTCATAATTTCTTTTGAATCTAAGGTTTTTCGCATTAGATTTTTGTAGCGCTTCTTTTTGTTCAAGAAGAGTATTGAAATAAATAACGGCAGAGAATACCAGAGCCCATAAAATGACCGTCAATAAAAGTGTTCCCACACTGAAAGACATATTCTCGAAAAATAAACTGCTTACTACTATTTGTGCTGCAAGTATTGAAATAATCAAAAGACATACTCTACAAAACGTTTTTTCTACAAAAGCCTGAATGTATAGAGAATACCCTATTGCAAGGATAGAAACAAAGGTGAATCCTTTTACAATATAAGCTGTAGCCGGTAAAAATAATCCCAGCACGGTAAGTCCTGCAAAATAGATCAGGGAAAAGTCTGCAAATTTTAACCCTAAAATACTGGTCTTATCCTGCTTAATAATTTTATCACATGAGTTGACTGTCTGGCTGGCAGCAGCACCTCCACCACATATACTTCCGATTACGGTAGATGTATTCCCGAATTTCTGATTGAAGATTTCAAGTGAAATATATACTCCAGCCAGAGAGAGAAGATTGAATAAGGCTTCATAAATGGTTTGGCTTATAAATGAATAAGCGAGAACAGCTGCAAAAATTAAATAAAGTACCGGCTTGAAATTGAAGGCCAGTTTATTTTCTGCATTTTCGGTCTTTTCAAATAACAGTACAAAATCAGTTGATTTGGTATAAAGTTCTTCTTTACCGAAGGTTTTTGCTTTTTCTGAGTATACTGAATAATTGCTTCCTGACTTTTTTACAAGAGAAAATGAATTTTCAACAATAGCAATAAATTCTTCCGGAAGTTCGTCCCAATATTCTTTGTCTAGTTCATAAGCATCATTTTTCACCCCCATAAAGTTAAGCGTGTCACTGAAAGCCAATGCAGATGGATAATTGGGATGTGAATTGAACTGGAAAATGAATTCCTGTTTATCGAGTTTTAGGTGGTTAATTAGTTTGTCAAAAATCATGTTAATATTTTTATCTAAAATACACAGATGTTTTAAATATACAAAAATTTTTTTCTTTTATTAGTGAGATATAAACGGCTATTGGTAGATTAGATTTGACTTTCAATATTTTATTTCACAAAATATGGGTTTCAAATTTAGGATATTCTAATAAAATTATATGATTTTATTGCTGCTTAGTGTAGAATTTATTCATAGTATTATTAGATAAAGCAGGAGTTTTGGCTTAGAATACGAAATTTTTCAAATGAATTGGTTTTAAGACGTAAGATGCGGTTTCGCAGGCGGTTGTTTAAAAGTTTTCAGGGTTATAGTTTACATTCAATTTCATGCGGAAAGCAATGGAATAAATTGGAATAATAAAGGCTATTATTTTTGATCAAAATCTTGACATTTTTACGATATAAATAGTAGAAATATATATAAAATACGGTGGATAACTCCTTTTTTTAAAATGACGAAAACAGGGTAAAAACCGAATGTTTTTTATTTAAACAAATGTTTGATTCTATGGTAATTTAATAGGCTGTACGGGTTTAAACGATGTTTTTCATATCGAATACTGGTGTTGATTGCGATTTGTCAGAATGTGGTGTAAACTCAAAAAAACTTAAAAAATCATAAAGTTTTCATAAAGTTTTAAAAAAGGATGTAAATGTTTTTGTATTTATAAAATATGTCGTACTTTTACATCGCCTTGAATGAGGGAACAAGTCAAGGTAATAAATTTTTTTTCATCATTTGTGTTTTTAGAATCGTATCGCCTGATACGATTCTTTTTTTTATTTATTTTTCATAGTTTAAGAGAAGATCTATAAAGTAAGAATAGGTGACAGAACCTTCCTGCTGATTGCTTTTCAGGAAGAGATTATTGGCGTATCCAAAAAAATCATCCAGCCAGCCCTGATGACTGAGTACAAAATTCTTCTCATACATACGGTCTCTTTTCATTGCAGAAGAATATTGATGTAGAACATTCTTGACGAACTCCGGATCTTCCTCCACAATGAACCTTAAAAGGCTTTTTAAAGTGAAAAACTCAGTGCTGTATCTCAACTCAGGATTACTGGAATGAATACCTATTAAATACCCCACAAAATTAGCCTCCTGTTCTCTGGCAAAACCCAGCTGATGGGAACTTTCATGCGCCGTTGTGAAGGGAATAAATGTGGAAGGTAATTCAGCGTTATATTGAGCTTCAGCAGTAAAGGGATTGTAATATCCCAAAATACCTGTAAAACTCATTATATTTTTGAATAAACTGGGTTTAATATCCAAAATCTGAGTCGCCCTTTTATTTGAAATATAAGAAGGTAATTTTGCCTGTTGATGCAGAATTTCCTGTTGTATAGAATTAAGGTTTGTAATGATAAATACTCCTTTGCTGTCTTCCCGGACAGATTGCCTGGTCAGTTTACATTTTTCAAGGTAAGAGAGAGCCAGTTTTTTAGCCTTTTCCACATCAGGTTCTTTCTGGCTTGAAAGCTTCTTGATGATAGGAGTCTGGAAATACAGCATTCCCCAAAAGATCTGATAGATAAAATAAAAAATATTGATGATGATCAGAGTTCTGAGCATAGAATCATGTCTTCGCTGCTTTCTGAATAGCATGATGCAATAATACAAAAGGAAAGCACCTAATATGATATAAATAAGGTCTCCTGTAGAAAATGGAATCCAGCTGAACAATGCCTGATGGGTTCCTTTTTGAAGTTCAAAAAAGCTTTCAAAAAACGAGATCATCACTCTGGATTTTGAGCAAACATAAAACAAAAGAAATTGGGCAAGTAATACACCTGCCCAAAACCTTTTCTTTTTATATATTGTTTTCGTTATATTAATGACCATTGCCTTTAGATACTTTATCAAGATCAATGCCCTGGGCTTTTAGAATCCCACTCACACGGATCGCATAGAATGCAAGATAAGCAAAACAAATAACCCCTACGATATAACTGAAATGAATATTCGTAATATCTGCAATATATCCCTGTATAATGCTTACAATACCTCCACCCATAATCATCATAATAAGTAATCCTGATCCTTGATTGGTATGTTTTCCAAGCCCGTTAATCGCCAATGCGAATATACATGGCCATAAAGTAGAGCAGAAAAGACCTACACTGGTAAATGCATAGACAGATACCATTCCTTTAGTGAACATTCCTATCAGTAAAGCGGTAATCCCAGCCAAAGAGAAGATTAAAAGCATTCTTGCCGGGTTTCCTTTACTTAAGATATCACAAATAATCATGGCAATAATAATGAATCCATATACATAGAATGGAGACAGGTCATGTTTTGCAATAGCATTTACAAGTAAAAATACACCAAATGCAAGATAAGGAGCTAAGAACCTTAAGATTTTTTTGAATCCGGCATTCACATCAAATGCTTCTACAGCACCTGTCCAACGGCCGATCATCAATGATGCCCAGTATAAAGAGATGTAAGGGGCCACATCTTTTGTTTCAAAGCCTAAGTTTTTTTCCATATAAGCCGGAAGATTACTGGCTGTGGAAACTTCTACCCCTACATACACGAAGATCGCGATCATTCCCATTACCAATTGAGGATATTGAAATGCTGACTTTCTGTGCTCACCCGGAGTTGAATCATCTGTGTTTTCAGTATTCGTTGGAGTTACAGCAGGAAGAGAAGAGAATTTAAGCATTAAAGCCACAAGAGCAAAAGCTGCTCCTAATATCAGATAGGGAGTTTTTACACTTTCTATACTTGCTTCCGTATTGCCTGCGCTTGCAGAACCAAAAATAGCAAATGCAACAATAAGCGGTCCTATTGTAGTTCCTAAGTTATTGATTCCCCCAGCCATTGTCAATCTCTGTGATCCTGTTTCTGTAGGACCTACTTCAATAGCAAGTGGATTGGCAACAATCTGTTGAAGAGAGAAGCCTAAACCTACAATAAATAATCCGGAGATCATTAAAGGGAAAGAATGCATATTGGCAGCCGGGTAAAACAACAGGGTTCCCATTGCTGAAATAAGAAGCCCCACAATAAGGCCGTTTTTATACCCGATTTTATTGATCAAATCCTGTTTCAGACTCTTTGATATGATCATATAAATTAAAGAACCTACAGTATACGCTACATAAAAGCATATCTGTACCAGCATACTTTCAGTTTGAGATAGATTGAAGGCTTTTTGAAAAACGGGGATCAGAATATCATTACTGGCTGCTACAAATCCCCAAAAGAAGAATACAGTAACCAATGGAATGAATTGGGCCCAATTGGTTTGTTTAGAATAATTTGACATATTTATTATAGATTTCACAAACAAATATAACTATTTCCTTTCAACGGAATACCTGATTAAAGTTTTTTTTATTTCTTCGTAAGCCTCTGCCTTTAAGTCTTTTGGCGAATTGGTAGGCTCAATGATACCATTGAAATACACCTTTACTCTTCCAGGATAGCCTTTTGAGTTTTCAAAAGGGAACATTTCCTTGAGTCCGATAAAGGTATAAACAGCGATAGGAGAGTTATGTTTTGAGGACAGTATAAATGCTCCGTCCTTAAAGTCATCCAGGATTATAGAAGTATCGTCCGGTACGCCGCCTTCAGGAAAAATGGCAATACTGTTGCCTTCTTCCATCTTTTCAGCACATCTTCGGTATACATCCGCACGGCTTTTTGCGCTCGTTCTGTCTACCATTACACATATCCTTCTATAAATGGTTCCGAAAATAGGAATCTTTACCAGTTCTTTCTTCCCTACAAAACATATCGGATGGTTTGGAAACATAATGCAGGTAAGCATAATATCCATGATGGATGTATGATTGGAGATAAAAACATAAGGAATACTTTTGTCTTTTTCCTGTTCCGAAAGTTTAATGAGATCATACCGGAAACCCATTCCGTAAAACATTCCGAAACACCAGATCCTGACAAGTTTATAGCCGTATTTATAATGCTTTTTGTTAAAGGATAAAATATAGACAGGAATTCCAATAATAACTGTCAGGAAAAATGCTAACAGCAACAGCCAGAATCTCCAGAGATAATTTAAAATTTTTGTCACAGCCTAACCGTTAAAAATTACTTTCTTTTTTATCGAATAATTCAGAATGGAAACCAGCAATATTGCTGCAATTTTGCTGATCATTTCCGGGCTCAAGGTATAAAAAAATAAATTGATATTATCTTTAAATATGAAACTGTAAAAGACCTGGAAAAAACCTAGGCTGAGTAACGTTGAAAAGAAAGAAACCACCATAAAATAAACAAACTCTTTTTTCTTTGAGTGTTTTCCTCTTTCAAATACAAACCAGATACTCAGGAAATAATTGGTAATAATCCCGCAGCTCGTAGAAAAAATGTTGCTTAAAGGATAATGTATACCATGGAAGTTGATTTCTTTTGCAAAGAAATGCGGAAGATAGGTACTGAAAATCTTAAAGCTGCCTATTTCTACAATCGCACTCAGTCCTCCTGCAATGATGAAGAACAGAACCTGTTTCTGGCGTAAGAGTATTTCTTTCATGTAATGAATATAAAAACTAAATATATAAATACATATTGTATAAGACTGAAATGATTTATATCTCAGAATATAAAGGCTTTACTGTATCCCGGCTGTTAATAACCGTTTTAGAATGCCAATAATGTCAAAGCTTCACAATATGAGTATGCAAATTTATAACTATATGTTAAACACTGAAAAAAGTTGTTAAAATATTTTTTTTAATTAAAATTATTTCTAATTTTAATATTCAGAATGATGTAATAATGACCTGATAATAAATTCATTTTCAACTTCTTGTGTTGATGGTTTTTTCTATCTTGTAGTGCACGATTAAGAGCATATACCCCTACATTTTATGACCCAATTATTAATAATATTTGTATGAAAAGTCAAAACAAATACAGAAAATTCCAGCTTCAACAGAAAAATATTGAAGCTCTTGAGAAAGAAAATTCCCGCTTCAAAAGAGTGTATTCAGAATATGAAAATATGTCAGATGAATTGTGGAATCTTGAAAACTCCAAAGGAGAACCAGTGCCTGATGATTTTATCAATGCAATGGTATTACAGACTTCCTATCTGGAAGATGAAATAGAAGATTGGCTATTGCAGTTCAACGAAAAAAAGACACAGATTAAACATTAATGATTTTAGACAGCTTCCAGGTTGTTTATAAACGCTAATTGAAGATAAATTCATAATTTAGCACCCTTAAATTAAAATCTAAAATATGGTTGCTATTGTAGATAGTGGTTCTACTAAATCGGATTGGGTAATACTTGATGACTTTAAGAAAGTTTTTCTGAAAACAGAAACAATCGGTTTCAATCCGAATTTTATCAACAGAGAACTTATCGCTCCTGAGATACAGAAAAATAGCAATCTGGTATCGGTTAAAAATTCAATTACCAAAGTCTTTTTTTATGGTTCCGGATGTGGTGTCAAAAAAAACTGCGAAACCATAGAGGAAGAGCTGAAGAAGGTTTTTGTAAAAGCAGAATTTATTGTGAAGGAAGATCTGATGGCTGCAGCCTATGCAGCATACAGCGGAAAACCTGCTATCGTGTGCATTCTTGGCACAGGATCAAATTCTTGTTATTTCGACGGTGAAAATGTAAAGATAGAATTACCTTCATTAGGATTTATTATTGGAGATGAAGGAAGTGGCAGTGCTATAGGAAAACAATTGCTGCGCAGATATTTCATGAAAAAACTACCTTCAGACCTTCGTGCCGAATTTGAAGCCAACTATCTGCTTACCGTAGAGGATGCATTGCAAAATATGTATCATACGACAAGACCAAATGCTTATTTGGCAGACTTTACCAAATTTGTGATCGAAAGAAAAGAGCATCCTTATTTCAGGGATATGGTTTTTGAAGAAATGAAAAACTTTTTTGAATACCAGGTAATCCCCTATGAAGAAGCTAAAGACGTTGAAATCAATTTTATCGGATCTATCGCTTATTATTATGAAAATATACTACGTTCTGTAGCTACAGAACTTAATTTAAATGTGGGACATGTTGTGCAGAAACCAATAGAAAGCTTAGTAGATTACCACATTAAATATATACTTTAACAAAAAACAAAATTTTATGTCAAGTAACAACAATCGTGACGAAAAGAACTTCAGCCAGGCCGCGCTGGATTATCATAAAGCAGAACCCAAAGGAAAAATTGAAGTTATTCCATCAAAGCCACACTCTTCTCAAAGAGATTTGTCATTGGCTTATTCTCCGGGAGTAGCTGTTCCTTGTATGGAAATTCATGATAAGCCTGAAACTGTGTATGATTATACAGGAAAAGGAAACCTGGTAGCAGTAATTTCTAACGGTACTGCCGTACTTGGACTGGGAGATATCGGTGCTGAAGCTTCAAAGCCGGTAATGGAAGGGAAAGGACTTTTGTTCAAGATCTTTGCAGATATCAACGTTTTTGATATTGAGATCGATGAAAAAGATCCGGATAAATTTATTGAAATCGTAAAAGGTATCGCTCCTACTTTCGGAGGGATTAACCTGGAAGATATTAAAGCTCCTGAAGCTTTTTATATAGAACAAAAACTGAAAGAGGAATTGAATATTCCTTTGATGCACGATGACCAGCACGGAACTGCAATTATCTCTGCAGCAGCATTGATCAATTCTTTGCAGATTGCGAATAAAGATATTGATAAAGTGAAAATGGTAGTCAATGGAGCAGGTGCGGCAGCTATTGCATGTACCAAGCTTTATATCTCATTAGGATTGAAAAAAGAAAATGTCCTGATGTGTGACAGTAAGGGGGTTATCAACCATAAAAGAGAAAACCTTACCCCTGAAAAACTAGATTTCATCGCTCAGACAGATATTGAAACATTAGAAGATGCTGTAAAAGGCTCTGATGTTTTTGTCGGATTATCAAAAGGAAACGTAATGACTCCGGAAATGCTGTTGAGCATGAACGAAAATCCTATCGTATTCGCTTTAGCTAACCCTGATCCTGAAATTGCTTATGATCTTGCTATTGAAACTCGTAAAGATGTAATCCTGGCAACAGGAAGAAGTGATTATCCTAACCAGGTAAACAATGTATTAGGATTCCCTTATATCTTCCGTGGAGCATTGGATGTACAGTCTACAGGAATTAATGAAGAAATGAAACTGGCTGCCGTACATGCGATTGCTGATTTAGCAAAAGAACCGGTACCGGAAGCTGTAATTTTAGCATACAATGTTCAGAACCTGCAGTTCGGAAGAGACTACTTCATTCCAAAGCCGTTCGATAACAGACTGATCACAAAAGTATCAAGTGCCGTAGCGAAAGCAGCGATCGAAAGTGGTGTTGCCAGAAAAACCATTACGGATTTTGAAGAATATGAGCACCAGCTTTTAGACAGAATGGGAAGAGATGAGAGATTGGTAAGAATGATGCAGAGCCGTGCTAAATCCAATCCGAAAAGAATCACCCTTGGAAATGCTGAAGAATATAACGTATTGAAGGCAGCTCAAATCCTTTATGAAGAAGGAATTGCTTTTCCAAGTCTTCTGGGAGATAAAAAATACATCAAGGAGCAGATGGAGCGTTACGGAATTACGCTGGATGTTCCAATCATTGATCCAAGTGATGACGATCAGAAAGAAAACAGAAAAAAATACAGAGAAACCCTTTGGAAACTTCGTCAGAGAAAAGGAATGAACGAGTACAAAGCGAAGAGATATGTGCGTCAGAGAGATTATTTCGGACCTCTTATGCTGAAACATGGTGATACCGATGGTCTTATCGTAGGATTCTCTAAAAACTATACTTCAGTTTTACGTCCTGTTTTAGAAGTTATTGAAAAAGATAAAGGAGTAGATAAAGTAGCGGCAATGATGATGATCCTGTCTGAAAAGAAACCTATTTTCTTCGCAGATACTTCCATCAATCAGAATCCTACCTCAGAAGATCTTGTGAATATTGCTAAAATGGCAGAGTTTACAGTAAAATCTTTTGCGATTGAACCAAGAATTGCGATGCTTGGGTTTGAAAACTTTGCTGCTATTTCTGAAACTTCCAAGAAAGTGGCTAAAGCAGTGAGCATCCTTCATGAGAAATACCCTAAAATGATTGTAGATGGTGAGATTCAGCCGGATTTTGCAATGAATGCAGATCACCTGAGCGATTATCCATTCTCAAAATTAGGAACAACACCAGCGAATACCTTCATCTTCCCTAACCTGGAAAGTGCTAATCTTTCTTACAAAATTATAAGAGGGATGAAAGTAGCGCAGGTTATAGGACCTATCTTAATGGGATTAAAGCAGCCGGTACACGTTCTTCAAATGCGTTCAAGCGTAGACGAAATTGTAAACCTTGCTACGATTGCTGTTCTTGATGCTCAAAGGAGAGAAAAGAAATCAATCTAAAAATTAAATCGTAATTAGTAATCACTAACCTCTAATTAGATTTTCTTATTAAAAAATGACACTTTAAACCGTGTTGAGATAATAAAAGACTCCATATTTTGGAGTCTTTTGCTTTTATGTTAATTCATTGAATTCTTATTTGAAAATTAAGTTAAAAATCATTCGCACGTTAAATGAAAACATTAATTAGTTTAAATTGCTATATTTGGGAGTTTTAAAAATTAATAATGATATTTTCTTTACAAGGTAACGTTCAAGAACTTACGCCTACCTACGCGGTCATCAATGTACAAGGAGTTGGTTACTACGTGGGAATCAGTTTGATGACCTCACAGATGCTGGTTTTGAATCAGCAGACTTTCTTATTTATCCAGCAGATCATCCGCGAAGATGCTCATCTTCTCTTTGGATTTAACACACGTTCAGAAAAAGAAATGTTCAATCTGTTAATAAGCGTTAATGGAGTGGGTGCTGTTTCAGCATTGATTCTGCTGTCAACATTAAGCCTTGATGAGATCGCTTCTGCAATACTTTCCGGAAACAGCGCGCTGATTCAAAAAGCAAAAGGAATCGGTGCAAAAACTGCTGAAAGAATTATCGTAGATCTTAAAGATAAAGTACAGAAATACAGTGATCCAAACGCGAACATTTCTGTGATGGTAGATAATAAAATTAAGGAAGAATCGTTATCTGCATTAGAAGTTTTAGGGATTCCTAAACGTGCAAGCGAGAAGATTGCGGATAGAATTATAAAACAAAATCCAAGTATCTCGGTAGAAGAATTGGTTAAACAAATCTTAAAAAACATTTAACATTTGGTGGCGAATAGTAAGCATCTTAACATATTTTTGTTCCTGTCGTTCCTGTTTATGTCTGTCAGCACTTTTGCGCAGGTACAAAAAGACACGGCGATTATACGAAAACAATATGAAGTGGCCGACCCTACGAGGTACGAAGCCTATTACGATATAAAAACCGGGATGTACTATGTGTATCCTAAAATTGGAAATACCATAACGGGTCCTCCTACAGCAATGTCTCCGCAAGAGTATAAAGAATATATGCTTGCAACTCAGACTAAGGCCTATTACAAGGAAAAATCTGATAAATATAACCTTCTTTTCAGAAGAGACAGATCAGATGCAAGGAAGAAGGGGCTTATCCCTTCATTGTTGATTAATAACAGGCTTTTTGAAACTATTTTCGGAGGTAATAAAATTGAAATCATCCCTTCAGGGTATGCATCTCTGGATTTTGCCGGACTTTACCAAAAAATAGATAACCCGATGATCCTGCCACAAAACAGGACAAGTTTCACCTTTGATATTGATCAGAGAATTCAGCTGGGATTATTGGGTAAAGTAGGAGAAAACCTTCAGCTAAAGGCTAATTATGATACCCAGAGTGGTTTTGCTTTTGAAAACAGAATGAACCTTGTTTGGCAGGCAAAAGGAAGCTGGAAAGATCTTCAGAGCAAAGGTCTTGGAAATGTTGATAAACCCAACGAAGGAGGAGAAGATAAGATTATCAAAAGAGTTGAATTTGGTAACGTAAATATGCCGCTTTCAACCAGTTTGATTCGTGGTTCACAATCACTGTTCGGGGTGAAAACAGAATTTCAGTTAGGAAAAACATTTGGAACCGTTGTCCTTTCCCAACAACAGGGTGAAGCCCGTAATATTGTAGTACAGGGTGGTGGTGTTATGAATAACTTTAAAGTCAACGCTATTGACTATGAGGAAAACCAGCACTACTTTTTAGGACATTATTTCCTGAACAAGTATGATGATGCCTTACTTAATTATCCACAGATCAACTCAACGATCAATATTACCAGATTGGAAGTTTGGGTATTGGATCAGGGAAACAGTAACCTGGCTTATCAGAAAAGTATAATCGGGATCAGAGACCTTGGAGAAGGTCCTGGCGGAGTTACTTTACCGGATAACTCTCTGAATGGTTTATATGATGCTGTATCCACAGTAGCCGGAAGCAGAGAAGCAGGAAAAAACTATGGTACTCTTTTTCAGGGACAAGTGCTTGGGGCAGATCCTATTCCCTATGATAATGGAGAACAGTTCATATACAATACAAAAGCAAGAAAGCTGAATAGTAATGAGTTTACCTTTCAGCCGCAACTAGGATATATATCACTAAATCAAAAGCTTAATGATCAGCAGCTTTTAGCAGTTTCATACTCTTTTACCGTTAACGGAAGTAATAAAGTATACAAAGTAGGGGAATTTTCTGAAGAAAGTCCTGTATTGGTTACTAAAGTATTGAGAGTAAACAATAAAGTGAATACTCAGTCTCCGATGTGGGACCTGATGATGAAGAATATCTATTCAATAGATGCAGGACAGGTAGCACAAGATGGATTTATTCTTAATGCATATTACAGAGACCCAAAAACGGGAGGTAAGGTAAACTATCTTCCGGATACTCCTGTAAAAGATCAGAACTTACTGAAATTATTTAACTGGGATCGTCTTAATATGAATGGAGACATTCAGAATAATAAAGACGGAAGCAAAGGAGATGGTATTTTTGATTTTGTCAACGGGATTACCATCAGACCGGAAACCGGAAGAGTAATCTTCACGAAAGTACAGCCTTTTGGTAACTATATGCAAAAGGTTTTAGGAGGAACTTTTAATCCTCAATACGTTTTCCAGGATCTTTATACCAAGCAAAAACAAGAAGCGCTCTCCAGTAACCTTGCACAGAGATATACATTGGAAGGTCGTTATAAAGGAGTTCAGGGACAGGGTATTTCGTTAGGCGCAGTAAACGTTCCTCAGGGATCAGTAAAAGTTGCCGCAAACGGAGTACAGCTTACAGAAGGAGTAGACTATACCGTAGACTATATGCTTGGGACCGTTACTATCATTAATGAAAATGTAAAACAGTCCGGACAGGCGATCAATATCTCGTTAGAAAATCAATTAACATTTAATACCCAAAGAAAAAGATTCTTAGGATTAAATTTAGAAAGAAGATTCAGTGAGAATTTTATCTTGGGAGGGACCGTGATCAATTATTCAGAGTCTCCACTTACCCAAAAAGTAAACTTCGGACAGGAAGCGGTAAATAATACCATGGCAGGGATCAACTTGATGTACAATAATCAGGCTCCTTATCTGACAAGACTTACCAATAAACTTCCAATGGTAAAAACCGAAGCTCCATCTAACTTAAACTTTAAGATGGAAGCAGCATATTTGATTCCTGGATTAAATAAGGGAACCAATAACCAATCTTATATTGACGATTTTGAACAGACAACTTCCAAGATATCATTAAAAGAACCGGCAGCATGGAGCTTAGCTTCAAAACCCGAAAAAAATAAATTGCCGCCATTTAACACAATACCTGGCAATGATGACTTAACAAGCGGATATGGAAGAGGATTATTAACATGGTATAATATTGACCCTAGATTCTGGGGTGTTGGAGGGAAAGCACCTTCAGGAATTACACCGCAGTCTGTATCCAACCACGCTTCCAGAAGAGTACAATATTCCGAGATTTATAACAACAGAGATTTCGTAGCGGGAGAACAAACTTTCACCAATACATTTGATATCTCTTATTTCCCTAAAGAAAAAGGACCTTATAACGTAAACCCAGTTACAGAACAGGCACAAAGCAGATGGGCGGGGATTATGAGATCAATCAGTGTTCCGAACTTTGTTACTTCAAACATTGAATACGTGGAATTCTGGATGATGGATCCCTATGCAGATGGTAAAACATTGGGTACTGATCCAAAACTTTTACTTCACTTAGGAAACGTTTCCGAAGATGTTCTGAAGGATGGAAAAATGCAGTATGAAAATGGGCTTCCAACTCCTGGAACACCATCTTCTACTACGAATTCAAACTGGGGAACACAGCCAAAACAACCACCAATCTTATATGCATTCTCTACGGAAGGAGATGACAGACGAGTGCAGGATGCCGGATATGATGGTCTTACTTCTGATCAGGAAGCAATGAGATTCGGAAATACTTTTGTAAACCCGGTAACCAATATTGCTGACCCAGCAGTGGATGACTTCGTATTCTATCTTTCTGATAAATTTACCGGAAGCCAGGCCGCTTCAGTTGTGGAGAGATACAAATATTTCAGAAACCCGGAAGGAAACTCAGAAGCAAACTCTCTGAATGTAGCTTCACAAACTCCGGATGCAGAAGATATTAATAAAGATTATAACCTTGACCAGACTGAAAACTATAATCAGTATGTGATCAAGCTGGATCAGCCAAGCTTAGCATTGGGAGGAAACAATATTGTAGATGTAAAAACAGTAAAAGCAAGCTTCCAGAACGGGCAGTCTGCAGATGTGAAATGGTACTTGTTCAGAATTCCTGTTGCTAATTATGATAAAGCTGAAGGAACTGCAGATCCATCTGTATTAAATAATGTAAGATTTGCAAGATTAATGCTTGCTGGATTTGACCAAACCTCTACTTTAAGATTCGGAACAATGGATCTTGTAAGATCAGACTGGAGAAAGTATACTAGTAACATTGCCAGCACAAATATCCCAGGTTCAGACGAAGGAGTAGGTACTGTGACAGATCCAAATTTTGAAGTAGGTAGTGTAAATATTGAAGAAAATGCACTGAACCAGCCTCCATATGTATTGCCTCCGGGAATTGACAGACAGGTATTAAGTGGTAATGCCGGAGCGCAAAGACAAAATGAAGCTTCACTTTACATGAAAGTAACTGATCTTAAAACAGAAGCAAGGGGAGTATTCAAAAATACTACACTGGATATGAGAAGATACAAAAAGTTGAAGCTATTTGTACATGCTCATGATCCTCTGAACAGAGTAATAGGAATGGATGAGAAAACCAAATTCTTTATCCGTTTTGGAAGTGATGCTACTGATAACTATTACGAGTATGAATCGTCTTTAAACATGACTCCTACTACGGCAACTGCTCCTATGGAAATCTGGCCGTTGGAAAATGAAGTCAATCTTGATGTTCAGAATTTTGTAGATGCTAAAATAAGAAGAGACAAATCAGGAGTTCCTATTACAAATAGAACAATGGATCCAACCTATCAGGAACCATTCAAGAATATTTACATCAAAGGAAGACCAAGCTTAGGAAACATTACTACCATTATGATTGGAGTAAGGAATGCTGATGCAAGAGGAGGAGCTGGAATAACAAGAGTTTTATGGGTAAACGAAATCCGTCTTTCTGAAATTGAGAATGACGGAGGATATGCAGGAAACGCCAGCTTAAATTTTAATATGGGAGATTTGGCAACAGTTAATGCCAATGCATCCTATACATCTGTTGGTTTCGGAAATATAGATTCAAAACCTGCGGAAAGAACTCAGTCTACTCAATCGGCATTCAGTATTAATACCGCTATCAATGTAGATAAATTCCTTCCTGAAAAAACAGGGGTGAAAATTCCTTTAAACTATTCTTACTCACAGACGATTGAAGATCCAAAATATAATCCTCTGGATACCGACGTAGAGTTCAATAAGGCACCAAACAAGGATCAATTGAAAAAAGTAGCGAGAACCTATACTCAGCAGAGAAGTATAGGAGTCGTGAATATGCACAAGGAAAGAGTAAATCCAAATAAAAAGCCTAAGTTTTATGACATCGAAAACGTTTCGGTAACGGCTGTTTATAATGATGACTACTTCAGAGATATTTATACCAAGAGAAATTACAGACAATACCTGAGAGGATATGTTGATTATAACTACACATTTAAACCGTGGGTAATCAAACCTTTCAATAAAATGATCAGTGATACGGCAAAGTCTACGAAGTATTTAAGATGGGTGAAAGAATTCAATTTTAATCCGATTCCTACGAGAATATCTTTCAGAACTGAAATCGACAGAAACTACAATGAACTTGAGTTCAGAAATGTAGAAGCAATTCTTAATGGGGATATGAATAGTAATTTTGATGCGATCAGAAACAGAAACTTCTTCTTCGGATGGCAGTATGGATTAGGATTCAATTTCACGAAATCATTAAAACTGGAAATCAATTCAGCAACCAGAACGCTTAATGACAATCTGGATGTAAATTCAATGGATAACAAATCGATCTTCGGGAATGTGTTCAGAGCCGGAAGACCGGTATTGTATAACCACAGAGCACAGCTGAACTATAAACTACCATTCCAGTATCTGCCTTATCTTGATTTCATTGATGCAGAAGTAGGATATGGATTTACCTATAACTGGGCGGCGAGATCTACTTCATTAACTGGATTTGTAGATCCTAATACGAACCAGACTGCAAGTTTAGGATCTGTTGGTCAGAATACCAATGTTATTCAGGCAACAGCTTCAGCAGATCTTCCGAAGTTCTTTGGCCAGTTTAATTATTTCAAAAATATAAATGCCAAACTTCAGAAGCGCAGACAAGAAATGGACTCTCTGAACAATGTGTATACGAAACAGTGGGAAAAGAACAGATATAGATATAAGAAATATAAATTTAAAAATAAGCTTACTCCACTTCAAAGTGCAGCATTCTTCCTTACTTCTTTCAAACAGTTGAACGTAAGTTATAATGAAACAAATGGAACAGTGCTTCCGGGATTAATATCAGCTCCAAACTGGTATGGATCTGGACAGACACTGGGAGGTCCAACTCTAGGATTCCTTTTAGGATCACAGGCGGATATCAGAAGAACAGTGATGGAAAACGGATGGGTGAGTGGTTCCAATTATATGACAGATCCATATGTAAGAATGTCCACCAAAGAATTGAGGGCAGACTTGCAGATGATGCCGATGAACGATTTAAGAGTTGATCTTAATGTGCTGCATACTTTTAACAGTAACTTCTCACATACAGGATTTAACTATATTAATAATGGAGTTTCAGATCCTGACTTTACATTTGCCAGCGAAATGATAACCTATTCCAACTCTGCAGTACTTCTTAGCACATCATTTAAAGATGGACAGGCAGTTTATCAGGCTATCAGAGAAAATGCAAGAGCCCTTTCACAACAGTTGGGCGGCCCGGGAGCGGTATTGGACAACAATGGATTTGCGAAGCATTATAGTATTGGAAATGCCTATGTATTGATCCCAGCCTTTAGAGCAGCTATGGAAGGAAAATCTGCAACACCAATGACCAATCCTAAAAAAGCAGGATTCCCGTTACCAAACTGGAGAATTACGTATTCAGGATTAAAAAATATTCCTATAATCAGTGGACAGTTCACCAAGTTTGATATTTTACATGGTTATACAGCGACATATACAGCAACAGGTATCCAAAGCAATGTAGATTATCATGGTAACCCGGATGGATACTACCAGACAGTAGATAATGCAGGAAATGTAATCAAAAACGATGGTGACAAGATCAATCCGTATACATTTGCACAGGTAGGATATGTAGAATCTTTCTCACCGCTTATTGGGATAGATGTTACCATGAGAAACAATATGCAGTTCGGGATACAGTACAACAAAACAAGAATGATGGTATTGGGACTGGTAAACCAAACGCTTACTGAAGATGCCAATACAGAATATGTAGTAAGACTTGGATATATTGTTAGAAACTTCAGATTGGGAACAGCCAATATCAGAGGAAGAGGAACAAGAGGGAAAGGAAGTGACCTTAACATCAGAGGAGATATTTCATTAAGAGACAGCAAGACTTCTATTATGAATATTCTGTTGAATGATGCTCAGGTAACAGGAGGACAAAGACTGATGAACATCAAACTTTCCGCAGACTATAACGTTTCCGAAAACCTGAACCTGAGAGTATTCTATGAACAGATGACCTCAAAGTATAAGATCTCCACAGCTTTCCCGCTGTCTACAGTGAGAGCAGGTATTTCTGCCACATTTACATTCGGAGATTCCGGAGGCGGATTCTAAAAATGATATAAACTTAAAAGTCCTTCAGTTTTGAAGGACTTTTTTTATATCCAATATTTGAAGCTACTATATTTTTGAATACATTTGTACAAAATAAAAATTAAAAAATGAACACACCATCAGAATTAAAGTACACCAAAGATCACGAATGGATCAAGATTGAAGGTAACGTTGCTACAATCGGTATTACAGACTTCGCTCAGGGAGAACTTGGAGACATCGTATATGTAGACATAGATACTGTAGATGATGACCTTAATGGAGGAGATGTTTTCGGAAGTGTAGAAGCGGTAAAAACTGTTTCAGATCTATTCTTACCTATCGCTGGAAAGGTTATTGAGTTCAATTCAGAATTGGAATCTCAGCCTGAACTGTTGAATACAGATCCTTATGGAGACGGATGGATTATCAAATTGGAAATTGCTGATGGGGCAGATCAGTCTGAGTTACTTTCTGCAGATGATTACAAAGCTATCATTGGATAAGATTTCAAAAATATTTAGTAAGATATTGCCCATTTATTGGGCATTTCTTACTTATATGCTTCTCAAACCCGGAGAAGAGAACCATGAATATTGGTTTATGTTCAGTGGGATTGACAAAATTTTACATCTAAGTATATTCGCAGCCTTAGGTTTTTCTTTCATTGCTGCATTTCCCAAAATAAAATTCTCATACTTTTTTCAGATCATTCTTATCTATGCATTCCTTACCGAAATTCTGCAGGAAGAAATGGGACTAGGTAGATCTATGGAAACATTGGATATCGTAGCAGATACCATAGGATGTCTATTGGGATACTATATATATAAGATATTAATCAAACGCTTCTTTTAACTTTACTCTTAGAAAAGAGCAGCATTCCTTTCCAAACTTTTTCCCCTATACAGGAACAGTAAGGTTTTCTCAAACTCTTACCCCTTCCAACTATCAAACTTAATCAGGAGCTATTTCCTGCTATCCATTCATACTCCTCGCGCCCGTGCTTTCCCACATCCAATCCTATCCCTCTCAAAGGCAAGCTGCGGGGTACCCATTTCTATCAGGGCTAGGGGTGAGGTTAATGATGAATTATAAATTATGAATTATGAATTCCCCCGAAATACCCTATACTAAATATACATCATCATCTGTGCAAATGCGTGATCTGTGGTTAACCAGTACTCATTCCATAAGAACGCACTATTATCCTGAGCGTAGACGAAGGGAGCCTGTTTTATAAAAGCTTCCCCTTGCACCTTTCCCCCAACCTTCCCTTTATCTTATATATATATAATAGAATGTATCTTTCATTACCCCATTACTCATGATTTCTTCTCCCTCAAAGCGCTCCCTTGAATCTCCCAAACAAATGTTTAAAATTTTTCTCTCTGCGTTCCAGTGTATTAGGGTTAAATATTACGGGTGTGTAAAATTTATGTTAAATAAAGTTGTTTTGCGTTGCAATAAGTTGTTATCTTTGCCCCACTGAAAAACGAGAGTAATACAGTAGCGCAGGAGAGCTTTTAGATAAGCATAGACATTATGATACTTCAACAAGAGGCAGACAAAAAACTTTAATTTTTTTATCAAAAAAAGTTGCGAGTTTAAAAAGAGTTTGTATCTTTGCAGTCCCAAATAAAGGGAGCGCAGGAGTAGAGTGATTGAGGTTTAGGAGAGGGATTAAGGTTACTTAAAAAACTTTAAAATTTTCTTTCAAAACATTTGGTCATTAAGAAATAAAGTTTTACTTTTGCACTCGCAAATACGGAGCGCCACTGACAGAAGAGAGTGCTTCGTTACAAAGCGAAAGATATAAAGATCATTGACATACAATATAACAACCAAGTAAGGAAAAACTAAAGCGTAAAAAAACTTTGAGTGAGTCAGACAAACATACAATGGAGAGTTTGATCCTGGCTCAGGATGAACGCTAGCGGGAGGCCTAACACATGCAAGCCGAGCGGTATTGTTTCTTCGGAAATGAGAGAGCGGCGTACGGGTGCGGAACACGTGTGCAACCTGCCTTTATCTGGGGGATAGCCTTTCGAAAGGGAGATTAATACCCCATAATATTTAGAATGGCATCATTTTAAATTGAAAACTCCGGTGGATAGAGATGGGCACGCGCAAGATTAGATAGTTGGTGAGGTAACGGCTCACCAAGTCAACGATCTTTAGGGGGCCTGAGAGGGTGATCCCCCACACTGGTACTGAGACACGGACCAGACTCCTACGGGAGGCAGCAGTGAGGAATATTGGACAATGGGTGAGAGCCTGATCCAGCCATCCCGCGTGAAGGACGACGGCCCTATGGGTTGTAAACTTCTTTTGTATAGGGATAAACCTACCCTCGTGAGGGTAGCTGAAGGTACTATACGAATAAGCACCGGCTAACTCCGTGCCAGCAGCCGCGGTAATACGGAGGGTGCAAGCGTTATCCGGATTTATTGGGTTTAAAGGGTCCGTAGGCGGATCTGTAAGTCAGTGGTGAAATCTCACAGCTTAACTGTGAAACTGCCATTGATACTGCAGGTCTTGAGTGTTGTTGAAGTAGCTGGAATAAGTAGTGTAGCGGTGAAATGCATAGATATTACTTAGAACACCAATTGCGAAGGCAGGTTACTAAGCAACAACTGACGCTGATGGACGAAAGCGTGGGGAGCGAACAGGATTAGATACCCTGGTAGTCCACGCCGTAAACGATGCTAACTCGTTTTTGGTTTTTCGGAATCAGAGACTAAGCGAAAGTGATAAGTTAGCCACCTGGGGAGTACGTTCGCAAGAATGAAACTCAAAGGAATTGACGGGGGCCCGCACAAGCGGTGGATTATGTGGTTTAATTCGATGATACGCGAGGAACCTTACCAAGGCTTAAATGGGAAATGACAGGTTTAGAAATAGACTTTTCTTCGGACATTTTTCAAGGTGCTGCATGGTTGTCGTCAGCTCGTGCCGTGAGGTGTTAGGTTAAGTCCTGCAACGAGCGCAACCCCTGTCACTAGTTGCCATCATTAAGTTGGGGACTCTAGTGAGACTGCCTACGCAAGTAGAGAGGAAGGTGGGGATGACGTCAAATCATCACGGCCCTTACGCCTTGGGCCACACACGTAATACAATGGCCAGTACAGAGGGCAGCTACACGGTGACGTGATGCAAATCTCGAAAGCTGGTCTCAGTTCGGATTGGAGTCTGCAACTCGACTCTATGAAGCTGGAATCGCTAGTAATCGCGCATCAGCCATGGCGCGGTGAATACGTTCCCGGGCCTTGTACACACCGCCCGTCAAGCCATGGAAGTCTGGGGTACCTGAAGTCGGTGACCGTAAAAGGAGCTGCCTAGGGTAAAACAGGTAACTAGGGCTAAGTCGTAACAAGGTAGCCGTACCGGAAGGTGCGGCTGGAACATCTCATTTTAGAGCGTCGTAAGACGATAAAAAAACAAAGGTACTTAAATGTACCATGCACTTACTTCAAAGTAAAGCTTTAGTTTTTTGTTTGGTTGGTTATATAAAAAATACAACACCCACTAGAAATTAGTATAGGGAAAGAGATTGAGAAATGAAGAAGAGGAAAAGTATAACTTACTTACTCATCCCCATAACTCATATAAAGTCTCGTAGCTCAGCTGGTTAGAGCGCTACACTGATAATGTAGAGGTCGGCAGTTCGAGCCTGCCCGAGACTACTAATTAAAGCGGCTGGCAAATAGCTTATAGCTGATGGCAAAAATGCCAGAAGCCAGAAGCAAATAGCCAACAGCAACTAGAGGGGGAATTAGCTCAGCTGGCTAGAGCGCCTGCCTTGCACGCAGGAGGTCAAGGGTTCGACTCCCTTATTCTCCACAGTTTTGGAAGACTGATTTAAAAGTTACGGATAGAGCCAAAAACAATATCTGTTCATCAGTTGTACAAAAAGAATTTAAGATCATTGACATTAACGGTAAAGACATCACAAAGAGATAACCGAGCACTTTCGAGTGCCGAGTTTATAAAAATATCGATAAATTAAATTTATCAAAAAATACTGAACTAATATAATTATTAGGAAAGAAATCGTTAAGGGCGTATGGCGGATGCCTAGGCTTTCAGAGGCGACGAAGGACGTGGTAAGCTGCGAAAAGCTGCGGGGATTGGCACACACGAATTGATCCGCAGATGTCCGAATGGGGCAACCCGGCTGGTTGAAGACCAGTCACCTCGTAAGAGGAGCAAACCCGGAGAACTGAAACATCTAAGTACCCGGAGGAAAAGAAATCGAAGAGATTCCGTAAGTAGTGGCGAGCGAAAGCGGATTAGCCCAAAAGCTGATATATGTTTAATAGAATGTTCTGGAAAGAACAGCCGTAGAGGGTGATAGCCCCGTATATGAAAGGCATATTTGAGTGATAAATGAGTAGGGCGGGACACGTGAAATCCTGTCTGAATATGGGGGGACCATCCTCCAAGGCTAAATACTCCTGAAAGACCGATAGTGAACAAGTACTGTGAAGGAAAGGTGAAAAGCACTTCGAATAGAAGGGTGAAATAGAACCTGAAACCGTACGCCTACAAGCGGTCGGAGCAGCATTAAGCTGTGACGGCGTGCCTTTTGCATAATGAGCCTACGAGTTAATTTTACTAGCGAGGTTAAGGTATTAAGTACCGGAGCCGGAGCGAAAGCGAGTCTGAATAGGGCGTATAGTTAGTAGGATTAGACGCGAAACCTTGTGATCTACCCATGGGCAGGTTGAAGCTCTGGTAACACAGAGTGGAGGACCGAACCGGTTGACGTTGAAAAGTCTTCGGATGACCTGTGGGTAGGGGTGAAAGGCCAATCAAACTGGGAGATAGCTCGTACTCTCCGAAATGCATTTAGGTGCAGCGTCGTATATAAGTTTATTAGAGGTAGAGCTACTGATTGGATGCGGGGGTTTCATCGCCTACCAATTCCTGACAAACTCCGAATGCTAATAAATGTTCTACGGCAGTGAGGGCATGGGTGCTAAGGTCCATGTCCGAGAGGGAAAGAACCCAGACCAACAGCTAAGGTCCCAAAATATATGTTAAGTTGAAACAACGCGGTTGGACTGCATTGACAGCTAGGATGTTGGCTTGGAAGCAGCCATTCATTTAAAGAGTGCGTAACAGCTCACTAGTCGAGCGGTCCGGCATGGATAATAATCGGGCATAAACATATTACCGAAGCTATGGATTTGTACTTTATGTACATCTGGTAGGAGAGCATTCTATTTGCGCTGAAGCAGTACTGTGAGGTATTGTGGAGCGGATAGAAAAGAAAATGTAGGCATAAGTAACGATAAAGCGGGCGAGAAACCCGCTCACCGAAAGACTAAGGTTTCCTCAGCCATGCTAATCAGCTGAGGGTTAGTCGGGACCTAACGCGAACCCGAAAGGGGTAGTGGATGGACAATGGGTTAATATTCCCATACTTGCTCACACTAAAAAGGGGACGGAGTGCCGTACTTACTGGAGACTGACGGAATAGTCAAGGCCTAGCCTTCGGGCGAAGCTGCTGTAGGGAAAGTGCTTCCAAGAAAAGCCGAAGTGAAGCAACCCGTACCAAAACCGACACAGGTAGTCGAGGAGAGAATCCTAAGGTGCTAGAGTGAATCATGGTTAAGGAACTAGGCAAAATAGTCTCGTAACTTCGGGAGAAGAGACGCCATCAGCAATGGTGGCCGCAGTAAAGAGGCCCAGGCGACTGTTTATCAAAAACACAGGACTCTGCAAAATCGAAAGATGCAGTATAGGGTCTGACACCTGCCCGGTGCTGGAAGGTTAAGGAAGGTGCTTAGGGTTAAACCGAAGGCATTGACTGAAGCCCCAGTAAACGGCGGCCGTAACTATAACGGTCCTAAGGTAGCGAAATTCCTTGTCGGGTAAGTTCCGACCTGCACGAATGGTGTAACGATCTGGGCACTGTCTCAACCATGAGCTCTGTGAAATTGTAGTATCGGTGAAGATGCCGATTACCCGCAATGGGACGAAAAGACCCTGTGAACCTTTACTATAACTTCGTATTGACTTTGAGTAAGTAATGTGTAGGATAGGTGGGAGGCTTTGAAGCTTGCACGCTAGTGTAGGTGGAGCCAACGTTGAAATACCACCCTTTACTTACTTGGAGCCTAACTTCTTAAGGGAAGGACATTGCGTGGTGGGTAGTTTGACTGGGGTGGTCGCCTCCAAAAGAGTAACGGAGGCTTTCAAAGGTACCCTCAGCACGCTTGGTAACCGTGCGTAGAGTGTAATGGCATAAGGGTGCTTGACTGTGAGACCTACAAGTCGATCAGGTGCGAAAGCAGGACATAGTGATCCGGTGGTTCCGTATGGAAGGGCCATCGCTCATAGGATAAAAGGTACTCCGGGGATAACAGGCTAGTCTCCCCCAAGAGCTCACATCGACGGGGAGGTTCGGCACCTCGATGTCGGCTCGTCACATCCTGGGGCTGGAGAAGGTCCCAAGGGTTGGGCTGTTCGCCCATTAAAGTGGCACGCGAGCTGGGTTCAGAACGTCGTGAGACAGTTCGGTCTCTATCTATTGCGGGCGTTAGATGTTTGAGAGGGCTTGATTCTAGTACGAGAGGACCGAATTGAACAAACCTCTGGTGTATCAGTTGTACCGCCAGGTGCACTGCTGAGTAGCTACGTTTGGAAGAGATAAGCACTGAAAGCATATAAGTGCGAAACTCGCCTCAAGATGAGACATCTTTTAAGGGTCGTTGGAGATGACGACGTTGATAGGCTACAGGTGTAAAGACAGTAATGTCATAGCCGAGTAGTACTAATTACCCGTAGATTTATAGCCTAATATGGCGCACGAAAGTGCAGCAAGGTTACCTCTTTGTGAAAGTTTTTATCGAAAATAACCAGGTAGCAGATGGTAGCTATTGGGAAGCAGGTAAAACCTGTATCCTTTTATCTATACCGTGCAGCCTTATATACCTTCTTTAGGGTGGTTTTAGCGGTGGGGCTCACCTGTTCCCATTCCGAACACAGAAGTTAAGCCCACCAGCGCCGATGGTACTGCGAAAGCGGGAGAGTAGGCCGCCGCCAGTTTTTATTTTATTTTTAAAAAATCCTTTATCATATGATAAAGGATTTTTTTTTGCGTTATACCCAGCACTATACCCAACTCATAAATAATGAGTAATAAACAATCAATAATGATTGACTGTCCCTACTGTTATCCAAGACCATGGATCATTTACCGTTTATCATTGATAACCTATACTCCACTCCCCAGGAGTCTATACAAGACATTTTAAATTCTGTAATTTATCCTTTGAATCCTTTAGACTTTAATACTTGGATTCCTACGGAATGACATTATTGGAACAGGGGTATTAGTACGATTTAGAACTCCTCATTTCTCATCCCACAGTTCATACGCAGAACCCAGAGCCACACAACTCATCATTCATAACTTATAATTCATAATTAGCTTCCTCCCTAGCCCCGATAGTAATGGTTACCCCGCAGCATGCCTGGGAGAGCCAATGGGATGCAGCGCAGGGCAGCCTGGCGCGAGGAGTATGAATGGATAGTGGGAGAAGGCTTCTGAAATTTGTTAAAGTATTTCCTCATCAATCCTATTTTATAGTATATATAAATCTTACTTAAGAATACTTTAAATTGAAGATGAAAAAATTCTTATTAAATTTCACCATATGTTGAAAAAATAGTATATTAGAAAAGCGTAATCCGAAAAGCTATAATAGAGTAGGAATTATCAAAACTAAATAACTATGAAAAATCTGGTAAAGATTTCTAGAGAGAGTTTAAAATCACTTAAAGGAAGCGGAGGCCCTGGTTGCCCGGATGATCCGGCATTTGGAATGTGTTATCCTCCGGGATGGCCTAATGGAATCTGTTTGAGCAAATATCAATGCTGTATGAGGCTGGGCGGCCCTATAGAATTTTGTAAAGAAGAATATGGAAACTAATAATTTCCTATAATTTAAAGATATAAGTAAAAACACGGCTATCTCAAACTGAAATAGCCGTGTTTATTTTATAAATATATTATGATCAGACTTGAATTACTCCTAAGTTGAATTTCTCAGTAATGGGAGCGTGATTAGCCGCTTCAATTCCCATAGAAATCCATTTTCTTGTATCTGCAGGGTTGATGATGGCATCTGTCCATAATCTTGCTGCTGCATAGGTAGATTCGGTTTGCTTCTGATATCTTTTTGAAATTGTATCCAGAATTTCGTTGTGCTCTTCTTCGGTAATTTCTTTTCCTTGTTTCTTTAATGTAGATTCTTGGATCTGAGCAAGTACTTTTGCAGCCTGTGTACCTCCCATTACAGCCAGATCAGCCCAAGGCCATGCAACAATAAGTCTAGGATCGTAAGCTTTACCACACATAGCATAGTTTCCTGCTCCATAAGAATTCCCTGTAATGATGGTAAATTTAGGAACTACAGAATTGGAAACAGCATTTACCATTTTGGCTCCGTCTTTAATGATACCTCCATGTTCAGACTTCGAGCCTACCATAAATCCGGTAACATCCTGTAAGAAGATTAAAGGTATTTTTCTTTGATTACAGTTAGCAATGAATCGTGTAGCCTTATCTGCAGAATCTGAGTAGATCACTCCACCAAACTGCATTTCTCCTTTACCACTCTTAACAAGCTTTCTCTGATTGGCTACAATACCTACAGACCAGCCATCAACTCTGGCTGTTGCGCAGATAATACTTTTACCGTAATCGGGTTTATATTCTTCGTATTCGGAGTTGTCTACAATACATTTAATAATTTCGTAAGTATCGTATTGCTCAGCTCTTGAAACCGGCATAATTCCGAAGATATTTTCAGGATTTTCTTTAGGTGGGAAGCTTTCTATTCTGTCAAAACCTGCTTTTTCAGTAGTTCCGATAGACTTCATGATGTTTTTGATTCTGTTCAAAGCATCTTTATCATCTTTAGCTTTATAATCTGTCACTCCTGAAATAGAGCAGTGAGTAGTAGCACCGCCCAATGTTTCATTGTCAATACTTTCTCCGATAGCGGCCTTTACCAGGTAGCTTCCGGCAAGGAAAATAGAGCCTGTTTTATCTACAATCATGGCTTCATCACTCATAATAGGAAGATAAGCTCCTCCGGCTACACAACTTCCCATTACGGCAGAGATCTGGATGATTCCCATAGAACTCATTTTAGCATTATTTCTGAAAATTCTCCCAAAATGTTCTTTATCCGGGAAGATCTCATCCTGCATAGGCAGATAAACACCTGCAGAATCTACCAGATAGATGATTGGAAGTTTGTTTTCCATAGCAATTTCCTGTGCTCTCAGGTTTTTCTTTCCTGTGATAGGAAACCATGCACCGGCTTTTACAGAAGCGTCATTGGCAACGATGATACATTGTCTTCCGGAAACGTAGCCAATCACCACTACAACCCCGCCGCTAGGACATCCTCCATGCTCCTTATACATTTCGTATCCTGCAAATGCTCCTATTTCTATGGAATCTGAATCTTTATCGAGAAGATAATCTACTCTTTCTCTTGCTGTCATTTTTCCTTCATCACGAAGCTTTTGAAGCCTCTTCTCACCACCACCTTTTTTGATCTCAGTGAGTAAGCGATTTATTTCAGATAATTTTAATCTGTTTTGATCTTCTCGTTTATTGAATTCAATGTCCATAAAATTTTTAATTTTTTACGCTTAAAGATACTATTTTTATGAGGAATACAAATAGGAAGTAAAACAGTTGTTTAATACTTTGGTTTCTAGTAAATTGTGAAATTTTTAACTAAAAAATATTTTTAAATAATTTATATTTTTTCTAACTTTACAGTAGAGTAACAGAGGTGATATTCTCTGCAAAATACTCTAAGTTCCTAGTTTATTTTTTTAATAGTTTATTATTTGAAGGCCCTGAAAGTTTAACAAATTTTCAGGGTTTTTTTTATTGCTGTTTGTGCGATAGCTAGTAATACTTTCTATATTCTACAATATTCAGGTCGATAAGATGATTCTTGGTTTTTTTATATTTTTTAGCAGGAATAAAGCCTAATTTTTCCGGAATTTTTCTGCTGGCTATATTTTCTTCATCTACAGGATATAAAATATACTTGAAAGTGAAATTCTTTTCCAGGAATTCTATGAGGGCTGTTATGATTTCAGTTCCCAATCCTTTTCCCTGAGAACTTTTTTTTAACCATAGGCCAAGCTCAACAGATTCTTCTGTTATATTATGGATACCGCAACATCCTGTAAAATCACCATCAGAGTCCAGGGCAGCCATTACCAGATCTGTGTTTTGCGACATAGTTCTTTTGGATTCATTAACGAAGGTAATTATATCCTGTCTGTTACCTTGTGGATTAAAAGGCATGTATCTGGTAACATCATTTGTAAAATGTTCTAAAATATCATCTATATATAAGTCTTTAACAGGCTTCAAGGTTAGACGTTTTGTTTTGATTTCAATATTTGGACTTAATATCATATTGTAATTTTGATCTTTTTACTAAATGAATAGAAAAGGTGCTGTATTAGGTAAAAAACTATTAAAAACTTTATTTATCGTCTTTTTATTAATGTAAATTTATATTTTTTGTAAGATTTATAAAAGCGTATTTGTAAATTTGCACGTTAAAAATTCAAAGGAGATAGGTTATGCATAAATTGGCGCTTTTCAGGTTGCACTTAATTGTATTTTTGTGGGGATTCACCGCAATTTTGGGAAAATTGATTCATGCCAATGCACAGATTCTGGTATTTTACAGAATGCTCTTTGCTTCCATTTTTCTTTTTGTATTCATCAGAGTTTTTAAAAAGGACAGTATAAAAGTTTCCAGGAAAATATTTTTTCAGCTGGCAGCAATAGGTTTTGCTATGGCGCTTCATTGGTATTGCTTTTTTTATTCTATTAAAGTCTCCAATGTTTCTATTGCATTAAGCTGTCTTTCCTTATCTACACTTTTTGCCTCTATCCTGGAGCCTATTATTTTTAAAAGAAAAATTGATATCTCTGAAGTCATTATGGGAACAGTCATTGTTGCCTGTATACTATTGATCTTTAAAACGGAATTTCATTTTAAAGAAGGTATTATTTATGGAATCTTTTGTGCTGTATTCGGGACTATTTTTTCTGTTTTTAATGGTAAAATGTTTGGTAAAACGAGCTCAGGAAACATTATTTTTTATGAAATTTTCTGTGGTTGGTTCATTTTAATGATATTTTATTTGCTTTCCGGGCAAATTTTTCAGATGAATGAAATAAACTACCGGGATTTGGCGTTAATATGCTTGTTAGCTAGTGTTTTCACTGCTTTTCCTATGTTAGAATCGGTGAATTTAATGAAGTATATATCACCTTTCACTTTAATTTTAACAGTTAATTTAGAACCTGTCTACGGAATTATACTAGCTTTTTTTATCTTTGGGGAATCAGAACATATGAGCCCTATATTTTATATTGCTTCAGGAGTTATGATACTGGCTATTATTGTCAATGGATTAATTAAAGCCAGAAAAACTAAAAACTTAAACTAAGCATCAAATTTATATGATGAAAAAATATCTTTTACTTGCATTTTCACTGCTGTTTGGGCTGTCTCAATCTCAGATTATCAGGAAATATTCCAATGAATTCTTAAATATCGGAGCCGGAGCAAGAGGTCTTGCAATGGGTGGGGCAGTAATTACCAATCAGGATGATGTATATTCTCCTATGTGGAACCCTGCAGGTTTGATGTCAGTTGAAAGAGACTGGCAGGGTGCAGCCATGCACGCAGAATACTTTGAGTCTATCGCAAAATACGACTATCTGGCATATGCGAAAGTACTTGAAGAAGGTGTTTTTGGTGTTTCAGTGGTAAGACTTGGGGTAGACAATATTCTGAATACTACCCAAATGATTGACTCAGAAGGGAATATTGATTATGATAAAATTACTAAATTCTCTCAATCCGATTACGCTGCTATCCTTTCTTATGCCTTCAGACCCGGAGGAAATCCAAAATTGGATGTTGGGGTAAATGCTAAAATTGTCTACCGTAACGTAGGTAAATTTGCAAGTGGTTATGGTTTTGGTTTTGATGTGGGTGCTATTTATAAAGCAGATAACGGATGGAAGTTTGGAGGTATGGTAAGAGATATTACTACTACCGTAAACTTCTGGAGTATCAATCAGAAAGAACTTTCAACCGTTGTTAACGGAGAAGAATTCAACCCGGCACCGAAAGATAAACTGGAACTTACAATGCCTAAGCTGAATGTAGGTGCCAGTAAATTATTTGAAATCAATAGCAGTGTATATGTATTGCCAGAAGCAGGGATAAATGTGGATTTTGCTAAAACCGCTTCATTAATTTCCACAGATTTTGCAAGTATCAGCCCTTATGCCGGAGCTGAACTAGGGTATCAGAAAATGATTTTTGTGAGATTGGGGATCAACAGATTCCAGTCCATTACAGATATAGAAGATCTTAAGAGAAAAGTTTCTTTCCAGCCAAGTGCAGGTCTTGGAATAAGATACAGAGGGCTTACACTGGATTATGCGATTACAAATTCGGGGATAGGTGGATCTAACTTCTATTCCAATTTCTTCTCATTGAAACTGGATATGGGAGCATTCAGAAACGATTAAAATTATAGAAAATGAAAAAGTTATCAATATTGATGTTGGCTGTGAGTTCAACAATGGTTTTTGCACAAAAAGTTTCAGACTACAAATATGTTTCAGTTCCTGAAAAATTTGAAACGTTTAAGGAAGATTATGGTTTAAAAAACTTTTTCATCAAAGCTTTGGCAGGGAAAAAGTATATAGTACTTCCGGTAATTAAAGATAACTGGCCTGCAGAAGCTAAAAGTAATTTCTGTAATGTGGTGAATGCTGATGTTATTAATGATAAAAATTTATTTAAAAATAAAGTAATAGTACAGTTTAAGGATTGTAATAATAATTTAATACTGGAATCAAAAGGAGGGTCAAAAATCAAAGAATATGAAGAAGGATTACAGGATGCAATAAAAGAAGCTTTAATAAAAATCCCGCTTTCAAATCCTGTTGCATTCTTACCCGCATCTACTAAAGGTCAGAATACATCTCCTGAACCTGCCGTATCTGTTGCATCTACGACTACTCCTGAAGCGAATAGCTACTCCAATGGGAAACTTGATCTTCAAAAAATACAGATTGATCCTAATCAGTTTATCCTAGCAAAGTCTGGCAGCTCTGTTCCATTTGCAGCTTTTAAAACCACTTCTAAGAACTCAGTTTTCATTGTAAAGCTGGCTGATGGAAATACGACACTTGGATATTTTGAAAATGGAAGTATTGTGATAGATATTCCACAGGCTGACGGAAGATATTCCAAAGAAGTTTTTGTGGCAAAATAATCTGAAAATAATAAACATAAAAGGCTCTTAAAAAAAGAGCCTTTTATAATATATATGCTGATGTGTTTTTCATTTTTTCGAAAGTTTGAAAAGGTTTGTGTTTGGGCTTTCTACAAAAAACATATACTATACAAATACGAGAGATAAGTCATCATCTATAATGGTAATGAAAATGTAGAAAAATTTATAAAAAGAGAAAAAATTTCATAATATTATCGTTGTTAGTTGATAATACTAATTTATGAAAAAAATACATATAATACCATTTTTAAATAAAATATTTATTTATTTCTGTTTTTCATTGTAGTATTTCTGTTGTATTCAACAAAATATTGGGCTTTTGTCCCTTTTTGATGAAATAGGAAATGATGGTGAAATGCTATGAAAACGGCCTTTTAGTTGTGAAAATTTAACTGTCTGTACCAGAGTTTATCAATTGGCATTAAAAAACTCCCAAATTACTTTAGCTTTACTTTTCCCTAAAATCTCTTCCAGAGTTTCCAGATTAGCTTCTTTGATACGTTTTACAGACTTCAGTTTAGACAGAAGTAGTTCAATAGTTTTTTCTCCAACACCGGAAATTTCTTCCAGTTCAGATTTAATAGTAGAATTTTTCCTTCTGGTTCTGTGATGCTTTACCCCAAATCGGTGAGCTTCATCACGTACACGCTGTAGAATTTTTAAAGTCTCGGATTTTTTATCCAGATATAAAGGAATAGGGTCTTCAGGAAAGAAAATCTCTTCCAGTCTTTTGGCAATACCTACAATGGTAATCTTTCCGTAAAGTCCCAACAATCTAAGGCTCTTTACTGCAGAAGACAGCTGCCCTTTTCCTCCGTCTATCAGAATCAGCTGGGGAAGATCTTCACCTTCATCAAGCATCCTTTTGTAACGGCGGTAGATCACTTCTTCCATAGTCGCAAAATCGTTAGGCCCTTCCACTGTTTTAGGATGGAAAATTCTGTAATCTGCTTTACTCGGTCTGCCGTCTTTGAAAACAACACATGCTGAGACAGGATTTGTTCCCTGAATATTTGAGTTATCAAAACCTTCAATATGTCTCGGCTCAACCGGCATTCTGAGAAGTTTCTGCATTTCAGCCATGATTCTGTTGGTATGCCTTTCAGGATCTACAATCTGAACCTGTTTCAGTTTTTCCAGACGATATTCTTTAGCATTCTTTTCAGAAAGCTCTACAATTCTTTTTTTATCTCCAACCTTAGGAACAATCAGTTTTACATTAGGAATTTCTACAGACAAATGAAATGGTAGCAGCACTTCTTTGGAATCAGAAGAAAACTTCTGACGGATCTCGATCAATGCTTCTTCCATAATATCTTCATCTGTTTCTTCAAGAATCTTTTTGATCTCAGTAGTAAAACTCTGAATGATATTTCCATTTCTGATTTTAAAGAAATTGACATATGCTGCCGTTTCATCACTGGTCATTCCGAAGACATCTACATCATCAATATTAGGATTAACTATCGTATTCTTAGCCTGGTAATCTTCCAGGATATCCAGTCTTTCCTTAATGATCTGAGCCTGTTCAAATTGAAGGTTGGAAGCCAGTTTCATCATTTGATTGACCAGATAATCTTTAGCTTTGCGGAAATCCCCTTTGATTATTCCACGGATGGCATCTATCTTTTCATCATATTCTTCCTTGCTTTCAAGATCTTCACACGGGCCTTCACAGTTTTTGATATGATATTCCAGGCAGACTTTATATTTTCCTTCCGAAATCTTGGCCGGAGAAAGATTCAGATTGCAGGTTCTGAGCTTGTAAATATGCTTGATGGTATCCAGTAAGATCTTTGCAGGACGCACTTTTGCATAAGGACCATAATATTCGGATCCATCTTTAATTACATTTCTGGTTAGAAAAATTCTTGGGAAATCTTCATTCTTGATGCATATCCACGGATAGGTTTTGTCATCTTTCAGCATGACATTATAAAACGGCTGATGTTCCTTGATCAGATTATTCTCCAATAAAAGTGCATCATACTCACTGTTTACAATTGTCGTTTCCAATCGTTGGATTTTACCGACCATTATTTTGATCCTGTATCCGGAAAGGTTTTTGTTGAAATAGGAGAGAACCCTCTTTTTAAGATTTTTAGCTTTCCCCACATACAAAAGCTGTTCATTTTTATCATAATAACGATAAACGCCGGGTTCGGATGGTAAGGTTTTGAGCTGTAGTTCTAAAGAAGGATTCATGTAACAAAATTAAGGAAACTTTCCCTATTTAAAAAAGAAAAACCTGCAGATGGATCTACAGGTTTTTTATAAGGTCAAATTATTTTATCCGTTTGTTATTGCAGTATATTCACTTATAAGAAAACTGAAGTAATCCCATTCCACTGAGTTTTTAGGATACTTTTTCATAAAGTCCTGATTGTCTCCAAAAAGGAAATCATAATTGTCTTCGAAATCATCTTTGTGAAGCCACATCACTTTATCTCCTTTCTTTACATAATAAGATTTGATAACCCCGCCTCCAAGTTGTGGAGAGCCCATTACAGAAAAACCTGTTGTTTCTTTAGCCCTGGGATCGTGATATACTGAAATAATATCATCAAAACCAGGATTGATTACCTGCATCAGGAATTCCTTATCATCTTTTTTGTTCTTTAAGGAAACAGTCTGGTTTACAAAATAAATTCTGTCGTTGTTGGTGTTTTTAGTCAGCTTCTTAGTGCCAAAATTTCTGATGTTTCCCATATATTTGGCCACTTTAGCAATCTTTTCTGCATTGCTCGGATATACATACATCTCGTTGATCTGATCAGCATTAAATGTAGTATTCTTTTTTGTTACACTGTCTTTGATAGCTACTTCGTAGATCTGCCCTTTTTTGGTTTCAATCTTATTACAGAAACCTTTGTATGTAGTTCCGTCTTTTAAGATAATTGTAGAAGTTTTCTTAGGCGATGGAGCATTAAAACCTTCATTGAAAAGGTAAGTTTCCATTTTTTTGATGTCCTCTTTAGAATATTTTACTTTCTGGGCGAAAGCTGTTGTGCTTGCTACACATAAAGCAAGGAGCAGAGTTTTCAGTCTCATGTATTATTGTTTTTAATTTTGGGCTAAAAATAGTAAAATAATTCCCTTGTTTATATAAAAATATAGAAGATTGAAATTTAGCTTTTCCAATTATTGTTAAATGCGTAATTTTAAGAAAATTTTTTAGAAATGATATACGGAGTAGATGTTTTTACTTTCCATGATGTTCTGGAAATCTGTAAAAAGCCAAATAAAGCCAAGCTTAATAAAGCCGCAAAAGAACAAATCTTAAAATCACAGAAAAACGTACAGAAAATAGTAGAGTCTGACAGATGTGTGTATGGAATCAATACCGGGTTCGGACCCTTATGTGATACTAAAATATCAGCAGACGAAACAGCTCAGTTACAATATAATCTGATCATCTCCCATGCAGTAGGAGTAGGAAAACCGATTGACAAAGAACTTTCCAAGATCATGATGATTGCTAAAGTTCATGCCCTTTCAAAAGGATTTTCAGGAGTTTCTCTTGAAGTTATTGAAAGAATGATTCTGATGCTGGAAAAAGATATCATCCCGGTGGTTCCTGAACAGGGATCTGTAGGAGCTTCGGGAGATCTTGCTCCTTTGGCCCATCTGGTGCTGCCATTGCTTGGTTTAGGACAGGTTTGGGAAGGAGATCAGGTTTCTGAGACCATGGAAGTGCTGAATAAACATGATCTTGAAGCATTGGCTTTAGGACCAAAAGAAGGATTAGGACTGATCAACGGGACACAGTTTATCCTTGCCCATGCGATCAAAGGACTTGAAAAATTCGAATACTTATTAGATCTTGCAGATATGACTGCTGCAATGAGTATTGAAGCATACAGAGGTTCTGCGAGCCCATTCAAAAAAGAGCTTCACGAGATCAGACCTTTTGAAGGCAGTAAAAAAGTAGCGGCAAGAATGCTTAAATTCTTAAAAGGATCAGAAAATATGAAAGCTCACGAAGATTGTGAGAGAGTTCAGGATCCTTATTCCATGAGATGTGTACCACAGGTTCACGGAGCCAGCAGAAATGCTTTTGAGCACCTTAGAAGTATGACGGAGACAGAATTGAATTCCGTAACAGACAATCCGATTGTATTAAGTGCTGAAGAATCTATTTCTGGAGGGAACTTCCACGGACAGCTGATGGCTCTGCCTTTAGACTATGCTACCCTGGCGGCTGCAGAATTAGGAAATATTTCTGACAGAAGAAGTTATTTATTATTAGAAGGAAAGTACGGACTGCCAAGATTATTGACGGAAAGCTCAGGATTAAACTCAGGATTTATGATTCCTCAGTATACTTCAGCTGCTTTGGTTACAGAAAATAAAACATTATGTTTCCCGGCATCGGCAGACTCTATTCCTACAAGCTTAGGTCAGGAAGATCATGTTTCTATGGGAAGTATCTCAGGAAGAAAATTCAATCAGGTTCTTGGAAATCTTGTGAATATTCTGTCAGTAGAGCTGATGTTTGCTGCTCAGGGGCTTGAATTCAGAAGACCCGCAAAATGCGCTAAAGTGATTGAAGAAAACTATACAGTTCTTCGTTCCAAAGTTGCTAAACTTGAAGATGACAGGCTGATCGGTAAAGATATGCTGGCAATAGCGGAATTAATTAACGAAAGAAAATTTGTTGTTAACTAATCTAAAATATAATAAAAGCTTCCGAAAGGGAGCTTTTTTGTTTTCATAAATGTCTTAATTATTAAATTTTTTGAATCTTTTAATCAAATAAAATGCACATACTCAGAACAGATTCTACAAATCCAGACTTTCAAAAATTAGTAAAATCTCTTGACGCTACTTTAGCAGAACATAATGGAGAAAATGATGATTTCTTCAGTCAGTATAATAAAATCGATACTATCAAAAACTGTGTAGTAGTTTACATAGATGATATTCCGGCAGCTTGCGGGGCATTCAAACCATTTTCCGAAGATACAGTAGAAATAAAAAGAATGTTTACCGATCCGGAATTCAGAAAAAAAGGACTAGGCTCAGCCATTGTAAAAGAGCTGGAAAACTGGGCAGCAGAATTGAATTTTGAAAAAGCCGTTTTAGAAACGTCCCAGGATCTTAAAAGTGCTATCTCAGTGTACGAAAAAAACGGTTTTTACAGAATACCCAACTACGGACAATACATTGGAATAGAGCAAAGTGTCTGTTACGAGAAAGAATTGTAATTTAATATTCATGTAATGGTAAATTCATTTTTTTTAAGTTTTTAATTCCCGTCAAAGTGTTATATTGTGGAACCAACCAAAATTATAACATATGAAAAAAACTGTATTCCTACTGGCAATATTTTTTGCCTTAAACTCGTGTTCCAGAGAAGAACTTCAGAACGAAAATGTAAAAACAGAAATGACTCAGAAAGATCCACTGACGGCAAAACAGATCAATGAACGGATCAATCAGGCTATTAAAACGGATGGTGCTTTCAATTGGAAGAATGAATCCCATCATTTCGTATGGAGTGCTATTTTCCGTGGGAACAAAATGGTATCCATAGGTTTTGGAGCTTCTAAGGATGACTTTGACAGAAGTAAATCCCCAAACAACAGTGAAATGGAAAATGAGGTCCTTTCTGTCATCAAAAAATATGAAGGAAAAGAGGAAAGAAATTTCCTTCTTCTTTCAGATCAATATCTTAATCAGATGGATGTTGTGATTGAAAAAGAAGAAACCATTACTGCTCTTCGACAAATGAAAAACATCCGATACGTAGAGCCGGCAGATTATCATTATTTTGAATTTGAGGCTCAATATAATGCAGCTGCAAAATCCTCTGGAAGCGGTTCATCAGGATGTGGTTTTTCATCATCAACATTAAGTACAGCAGACTACACATCTACAACACCAAGCGCAAAAATTCCTTGGGCTTTCACAAAACACAACATTCCTGAAGCATGGAGCTACAGTACAGGAGCAGGTGTTACCATCGGACTTATTGATACAGGAGTTTCTCCGGAGCAAACTTTATTGGGAGCAAGCTTTAATAATGGTGCTTCTTCAGGAAGAACAATCAGTAAATTGGGAGTATATAACTCAGATGGATCCGGAGATCAGTGCGGACACGGAACAAAAATGGCTTCCGTAATGACAGCTCCAAGAAATAATGCAGGACTGCCGGTAGGAGTAGCTTACAATGCCAATCTGATCGCTTACAGAGCCGCAGAAAATGTTGTTTTGGAAACATCCAGCGAGCAGACTGCTGTAAAAACGGCTTTTACAGAATTGGGTAATAACACCAGTGTAAAAATCATTTCAATGTCTATGGGACATATTTTCTCTGTCGGGAAAATTGAAGATGGTGTTAAATATGCTTATTCTAAAGGAAAACTAATCTTCTGTGCCGGAGGAACTTCTACCAGCTTTACCAGTTTTGTGGGGGTGATTTTCCCTGCATCAATGTCAGAAACCCAGGCGATAACAGGAGTAAAAGAGAATACTTCCAATCAGAAATGTGATGTTTGCCACTCTGGAAGTCAGATCGACTTTACTTTCCAGATGGAAAGACCTTCAGGAAATACTGTTCCTGTTTTGAGTTATTACAACGGGCAGGCAGATTATGTAGGTGGTTCTTCAGTAGCTACAGCAGCTACAGCGGGAATTGCAGCTTTAGTCTGGGCTAAAAATCCATCATGGACAAGAGATCAGGTGCTTAACAAGATGAGACAGTCTGCAACCTACTATCCAAATGTTAATTCAAGCTATGGCTACGGAAACATCAATGTATTAAAAGCAGTACAGTAAATAATACTACCTTTATAAAAGAAAAGGAAATATCTCAGCTGAGGTATTTCCTTTTTTATTTTTAATATCCGATTATGATTATCCAATCCTTACACTCGTCATACTCAGAGAGCCTCCGATAAGCTCATCGTTGAATAAAGTAAGCTCTTCAGACTGATCTTTAAGCCCCAAAGTATATAATAAAGGAAGATAATGATCAGGGGTAGGAACAGCATACTGTAAGAAAGTTCCTTGTTTCTGATAATCAATAATATTTTGAAAATTACCGTCAAGAAGCCAGTTGTTGGTTTTTTCTCTGGCTTCTATTGCCCAGTCCCAGCCGGCACCTACTGTATTAATATTTTTCCAGTCGATGAGGCGGAGGTTATGAACGATATTTCCACTTCCGATGATCAGAATACCTTTTTTACGAAGCTTATTGAGTCTTTTCGCAAGATCATAATGATACTGCGGAGGTTTTGTATGATCAATACTCAGCTGAATCACAGGAATATCTGCATCAGGATACATATGCTTAATGACGGACCATGCACCATGATCCAGTCCCCAGCTATGATCCTCTTCCACATCAACAGGGAGAAGGAGCTCTGCTGTTTCCTTTGCTAATTCCGGACTTCCCGGGGCAGGATACTGCACATCAAAAAGAGCTTTTGGAAACCCATAAAAGTCATGGATGGTTTTCGGCATATCCATAGCGGTTACAAAAGTTCCGGCTGTATACCAATGAGCAGAAATACAAAGAATTGCATTAGGTGTTGGAATTTCTGAGGCAGCTTTTCTGAAACCCTGCACAAATTGATTCTCTTCAATGGCATTCATTGGTGAGCCGTGCCCAAGAAATAAAACAGGCATTGTCTGTGTGCTTTTAAAACCGTCGCTTATGTTTTGAAGATCATTGAGGTTCATAAATATTGAAGATTATAAAAAAATAAAAGGTTCAAGGCTTTTAGAAAAATCCCTGAACCTTTTATAATATATGTTATTTATTAAACCTGTTTTACAAACTGTAATTCACCAGCTATTTTTACATCATCACTTACCATTACACCTCCTGCTTCAAGAGCTGCATTCCAGTTTAATCCGAAGTCTTTTCTGCTGATTTTTCCTTCAAAAGAGAAACCTGCTTTTGTATTTCCCCATGGGTCTACATTGATTCCTCCGAAATCTACGTCAAGATCTACAGGTTTTGTAATTCCGTTGATGGTAAGATTTCCAACGATAGAATTGTTTAACGCCTGAGATTCAAAAGTGATTGTAGGATGTACTTCAGCGTTGAAGAACTCTGCAGACTTTAAGTGATTGTCTCTGTCTGTATTGTTTGTGAATACAGAATCTGTTTGAATTGTAGCTGTAGTTTTTGCATTTGCAAAGAACTCATCTTCAGATTCAATTTCAGCGGTGAAGGTTCTGAAGCTTCCTTTTACATTAGAGATCATCATGTGTTTTACTTTGAAAGTAATTTCACTATGCGTAGGGTCTAAGATCCATTTTGTTGCCATTGTATTTTGTATTTTTTGTTTGTTATAATGATGCAAATTTAGGATAGGATACCTATACAAGTCATTGATATAGGATAAGAAATGCATTTTTCTACATCAGTAGTCAATTTTGCTTCGCAAGTGAATGGTGAATGACTATAGCTGTTCCAAAATTTAAAAATTGACAAGCGGAGCGTATTGACAATTCACGATTGACCTATTTTAATACCTATAAAAATTCTACTATTAAGTTAAGAAATAATTTCTTTGAAAGCATGAATTCTAATTTATGAATGTTTTAATTTAACATTTCTTAACGGATGATTTTTATTTCTTATTTTTGATGGATTCAATTTTATACAATGAAATTACATAATTTTTCTTTATTGATGCTGGTTTTAGGCAGTTCAGCATTTGCCCAGACCCAGAAATTTACTATGGCAGAGGCTGTAAATGGGATGAGAACAAACCTTGCAGTGAAAAATATTTCCCAGTTTTCATGGGCTGCAGACGGAAAATCATACATCCAGGCAGTGAAAGGTGGTTATTTGATTACAGATTTGAAAACCAACAAGCAGGATACTCTGATCTCGTTGAGCCAACTGAATAGAAACTTATCCAATGATAAACTGAAGGCAGTTCCAGCAATCAAATTTACAGGAAATTTCAATGGATATTTTACAACAGGCGGTAAAATGTCATGGATTGAAAAATCAGGAAATGACTGGAAAGTAAAAAGTACAGCTGCTGTAGATCAGGATGCCGCGAATGTGAAAATGTTTGGTGACGGCCAGACTTTTGCCTTCACAGCAAAGAATAATTTATTTGTAAACAGAAATGGAAAAACCATTGCTGTAACCAATGAAACCAATGAAAATATTATCAGCGGGCAAGCTGTTCATAGAAATGAATTCGGAATTGATACAGGAATTTTTCCTGCTCCCAATTCTGAGAGTGTAGCATTTTATAAAATGGATCAAAGTATGGTTGCTGATTACCCAATCATTGATTGGTCTGTAACGCCAGCTGTGAATCACAATATCAAATACCCAATGGCTGGTCAGACTTCTCATCAGGTAACATTAGGTGTTTTCAATATTAAAACTCAAGCTACGACTTTCTTAAAAGTTGAGGAAGAAAAAGATCAATATTTAACAGCCGTTACATGGAGTCCGGATTCAAAGTATATTTTCGTAGGAGTTCTGAACAGAGGTCAGAATCATATGAAAATGAATCAGTATGATGCTGCAACCGGAGAATTGGTAAAAACATTATTTGAAGAAACAGACAGCAAATATGTCGAGCCGCAGCATCCACTTACTTTCTTCCCGAATTCCAATACAGACTTTATCTGGCAGAGTCAGAGAACAGGATACAATCATTTGTTCCACTATAGTTTAGAAAAAGGACTGGTAGCACAAATCACAAAAGGTGACTGGCTGGTAACGGATATCTTAGGATTCAATGAAAAGAAAAAGGAAATCTATTTCACTTCCACAAAAGAAACTCCTTTAGAAAGACATTTATATAGAATCAACTGGACTAATTTCAAAATGCAGAAACTAGACAGTGCGGAAGGAATGCATGCCGGAACTTTGAGCAATGATGGAAATTATCTGTATGATGCTTACAGCAATGCCAATTCACCAAGAGTTGCCAATATTATCAATACTTCTAATTTAAAAGCTACCAATATCCTTACTTCTGAAAATCCGTTAAAGAATTATCAGAGACCGGAAATTAAAAATGTAGAGCTAAAAGCAGATGACGGAACTCCTTTGTATGGGAAAATCATCCTTCCAACAAATTTTGATCCGAATAAAAAATATCCTGCCATTGTTTATCTGTATAACGGACCGCACTTACAGTTGATCACAAACAGCTTCCCGGCTTCCGGAAACCTTTGGTATGAATATATGGCTCAGAACGGATATATTATTTTCACCATGGACGGAAGAGGTTCTTCCAACCGTGGAATGAAGTTTGAGCAGGCTGTATTCAGAAACCTGGGAACTACAGAAATGAACGACCAGATGAAGGGAGTAGAGTACTTAAAGTCTCTTCCTTATGTAAACGGAGATAAAATGGGAATCCATGGATGGAGTTTTGGAGGATTTATGACAACAAGCTTCATGCTTCGTAAGCCGGATGTATTCAAAGTAGGAGTAGCTGGAGGACCGGTAATCGACTGGAGCATGTATGAGATCATGTACGGAGAAAGATATATGGATACTCCACAGGAAAATCCACAGGGATATGCAGCTGCTAATCTTTTGGATAAAGTTCAGAATCTGAAAGGAAAACTACTGATGATTCACGGGGCACAGGATGATGTAGTAGTATGGCAGCATTCTATAAAATTCATCAAATCTGCTGTTGATAACGGAGTTCAGTTAGATTACTTTACATATCCGGGGCATCCGCATAATGTGATCGGGAAAGACAGAGTTCATCTGATGCAGAAGATTACAGATTATTTTGATTTATATCTGAAGAAATAATAAAAAAATCCAGTCTAGTTTTAGGCTGGATTTTTTTGAACATTACCTTAACATTGTTGTATTATGCTTAATTGAGATTGCTTCGCTTTGCTCGCAATGACAATGTTGTGTTATTGGTGGAAAATTAGTGTTATTTGTGTTTGAAAAAACAACAACTTTTCGATCTTACCAAACATCAATGTTTTTGATTTTTCATAGTGGTATTTTTGTATCACTAAAATCAACAATATGGAATTAGGAATAGGAATGTTCGGTGATCTGGCATTTGACCAGTCAACCGGAAAATATAGAGATGCAGGAATTAAGATCCGTGAAATATTGGATCAGGTAAAATTGATGGATGAGGTGGAAATTGATGTTTTTGCAATGGGAGAACATCACCGTCCGGATTATGCTGTTTCCTCACCGGAAATAGTATTGGCAGCTGCAGCAAGCATTACAAAAAATATAAAACTAGCCAGTGGAGTTACTGTTTTGAGTTCTTCGGAGCCGGTAAAAGTATATGAAGACTTTTCAACACTGGATCTGATTTCAGACGGAAGAGCCGAAATATTTGTGGGCCGGGGAAGTTTCATTGAGTCATTTCCGTTGTATGGCTATTCTTTGGATGACTATGAACAGCTATTTGATGAAAAGTTAGAATTATTACTGAAAATCAATTCTGAGGAAAATGTAAGCTGGTCTGGGAAACTTCGTGCTCCTATGAATAATCAAACCGTGTATCCAAGAGCAAAGAATGATGGAAAACTTTCAATCTGGAGAGCTGTAGGAGGAACTCCGCAGTCTGTTTTAAGTGCAGCACAATTGGGAATGCCTTTAGTGGTAGCCATTATTGGAGGAATGCCGATTCAGTTTAGAAATCTGATCGAATTCTATAAACAGGAATACCAGAAAGCGGGACATGATGTTTCAAAAATGCAGATTGCCGTTCATTCACATACTTTTGTGAGTGATGATCAAAAAGCAGTGGACGGGTATTTCCATAATTATAAATCTCAGATGGATAGAATAGGGGCTTCCAGAGGTTGGGCCCCTTACACAAAAGCACAGTATGATGGCGGAAGAAGCAAAGACGGCGCTTTATTTATCGGAAGCCCGGCAGAAGTAGCAGACAAAATCGCTTATATGAAAGAGATTTTCGGAATTACAAGATTTATCGGACATATGGATGTGGGAGATCCTGCTCATGAGGTGATGATGAAGTCTATTGAATTGTTTGGGAATGAAGTGAAGCCTGTTATACAAGGATTATAACAAGGAAGTTTAGAGATATAAAAAAAGGAGACCAGAAAAGGTCTCCTTTTTACTTTGTTTTATATTGCAAAGAATCTTATTTTTTAAATATAATAAACTGTTAATCATTTATTAACATCGTAATCTTTTAAACTTCATTTCTTTACAGTGATGAAACAAAGCGGTAGCTATTAATGATTGACCTGTCTATAATCCGTATGATACAAACTTTGTATTGTATTGGTGGCAAACTGTTTATTTCCACAGCCAGTTTGTTCAAAAGGTTTTTTGGATATTCTAAAATCCATTGCTATTCAGGATATCGTTCTTATTATCCCTTTCTGATGGTTTCATTTCTCAATATTCTGGATGCTCTGTTGATCCAGTTATTCCAAAATCTAAACAAAAAACCATGCTTTTAAACAATATTCTATTTTTTTCAGTGGATCCGGATCTCAGTACAGGTCTTGTCATTATTTTCATCCTGTGTCTTGTAGCTGTAGTGGCTTTTGAGTTTGTAAACGGTTTTCATGATACCGCCAATGCTGTGGCTACTGTAATTTATACCAAAGCTCTTAAGCCCGTTATCGCAATCCCTTGGTCAGGCTTTTGGAACTTTCTGGGAGTTTTTACAGGGGGAATTGCTGTTGCGATGGGAATCTTAAAATTGGTACCTATGGATACGCTCATAACGCTGCCAATTGCTGTGGGAGCCTCTTTGGTTCTTGCTGTTCTACTGGCTTCAATCATCTGGAATCTGGGAACCTGGTATTTTGGAATACCATGCTCCAGTTCTCATACCCTGATTGGTGCTTTAATTGGTGCCGGCTTAGGATTTACCTGGTGTTATGGCGGAGGAGTGAACTGGCATAAAGCAGAAGAAATTGGGATGTCACTTATTTTATCCCCTATAGTAGGATTTTGTTTAGCTGTTTTGCTGATGTGGTTTTTTAAATATGTAATCCGTTATAAAACGCTTTTTCATATTCCAACCGGAGCTAATGACAAACCTCCTTTGGTGATCAGAGCCATTTTAATAACAACCTGTACTTTAGTAAGCTTTTTTCACGGCAGTAATGACGGACAAAAGGGTGTAGGACTTTTTATGCTGATCCTGATTGCTTTCATGCCTGCCCAATTTGCAGTTAATCATGATATTCCTAATGATAAGATTATTTCTATCCTGAACACAACGGAACGTACATTACAGGCAACAGCTGCCCGGAATACTCGAAATACAGCAGAATTTAAGACATTGAATCTGGCTGTTGAAAATGTAAAAGAAAATCTGATCCATAAAAATGAAAAAGACAAAGCCGCTACTTATAAATTCCGGAAACAGATAGACAACCTTGTTGATTCTCTAAAAAAGCTGAATGAAAATAAAACCATAGCTATTGACGAATCCAGCAGAGCAATACTTACCAGCCAGATTTCTGAACTTAAAAAATTAACCGAATTTGCTCCCCTATGGGTAATTATTATTATCTCAGTATCTCTCGGGCTGGGAACTACCATAGGCTGGAAGAGAATTGCTGTAACTATTGGTGAGAAAATAGGAAATGAACATTTGAACTATGCTCAGGGTGCATCCAGCGAAATTGTTGCCGCATCTACTATCGGTATAAGTACATTGCTGGGATTACCGGTAAGTACAACGCATGTTTTGTCAAGTGGTATAGCAGGGTCTATGGTAGCTTCCGGTGGTAAAAGTAACCTTAATCCGGCTACATTAAAAAGTATCGGTCTTGCCTGGGTACTTACTTTACCGGTTTCTATTGTATTATCTTTACTGTTATTTATATGTTTCCATCTGTTTATTTAGTGGCAGATTTTTAGTTCAGTGATTATTATTAAAACCGAAAAAAAATGAAACAAATATTAGTTGCCTCAGACTTTTCCAATAACGCAGGTAATGCGCTGTTGTATGCGCTCTCCCTCGCCAAAACTTTAAAGATGAAAGTAACGGTACTGAATGCCATTCATCCTACGGAAGGTATCAATAATAGTACATACAACGCCATTTTTATTGAAGATTACTATGCAAGAAAAAGATCCGCTTTGAAAGAATGGACAGAAACTTTCTGTAATAATGATGTATATAAAGACATTCCGGTAAAAACCGTTTGTGATGTTGGCTTTTTAAGAAATGTTATTACCAAATACATAGAATATAATGATGTATCGTTTTTAGTCATGGGAATGACAGGAGCTACGGGCATTAAGGGAATTATAGGAAGCAATGCCAGTTTAGCCATTAGCAAAATGCGGATTCCTACATTAATCGTTCCTGCGGAAAGTATGCTTCATCCAACACCTGTTATCACGCTGGCTGCAGATTATAAAACCACAAAACTATCTGTAAGGGATGTAAAGGCATTGAACCAGATCCTTAAAGTTTCCGATCCTAAAAAATTGGAAGTACTTCATATTTCGGACAAAGATACATCTGCAAAAGCCATAGAAAATGGGGAGAAGAAATTAAAAGACCAGCTTTCTTCTGTGGAAATCACTTTTCATTACGTTGAGGATGATAAACCATCAAGCGGAATTATTGATTTCATAGAAACCAATAAAACAGATATTTTATGTCTTGTAAAACACAATCACAATATTATTTACCGATTGTTTTCCGGTAGTACTGTAGACGAGATCCTAAACAAATCTGTGAAGGCTGTATTGATTCTTCATGCATAAATGTTCAAGACATCCTTCGTATAATTTCTTTTGAGATTTAAAGATTAATTATACAATCTCAATCAGACTTCCTCTTTCCTCGTCTTTAATGATATTGAGAGCTGTAGGAATTTTCTCTTTCAGCTCTTCAACGTGCGAAATAATTCCTACAATCCTGTTTTCTTTCATCAGATTGGTGAGGGTTTCAAATACAATATTCACAGATTCTGTATCCTGAGTTCCAAAGCCTTCATCAATAAAGAAGAAATTTTTATCTGCCTGTGCATTGGCCTGAACGCTTTCTGCCAGTGCCAGAGCCAGACTTAAAGAGACCTGAAATGCCTGCCCTCCCGACAGCGTTTTTACGCTTCTGCTTTTCCCTTCGTTGAGGTAATCGATGATCTCGAAATCGTTATTTTCATTAAGCTGCAGACTCAGCTGGTTTCTGGTCATTCTGTGGAAACGCACATTCGCATGATCACAAAGTTGTCTCAGATAAATAGATGAAACATATTGTACAAAACCTGCTCCTTTAAACAGGTTCATCATTATTTTTAAATTCTCTGAACGTTTCTGAAGTTTTGCCAGTTCTTTCAAAAGGTCTTCTTTTTTTACGAATTCTTTTTCCAGTCGGTCTATTTCTGCAGTTTTTGTTACTACAGAATCACTTATTTTTTTCTGTTCACTTTGCGCTTCACCGAACTGTTGCTCGGCCAGAGAAAACTGTTCATTATCGAATGACAGTCCCTTCAGTTTTAATTCCAGTTCTCCGATGAATTTCTTTAAAGCTTCAAAATCAACTTTAAAGTTCTGAACTTTTGTTCTCACCAGTTGAATATTGATTTCCTGAAGTAAAATATTTTCAACTTCTTTGAACTCTGTAAAATTTTGAGCTGCCAAAGCTTTAACGATAGCTTCTTCATTACCGAAAATTTCCTTCTCGAGTTCTGTGATCTGTTTTTCAGATTGGTTGACAATGGCTTTTTGCTCTGCCAGTTTCGGAGAGAGAATCTTTTCCTGCTGTAATGCCTTTTGGTAATTTTCTTCGGTTTCCCTGTTAGATTGTACCAACTTTTGATAAGCGTCTTCAATCTCAGCTTTTTCCTTTTGAGCATACCTATTCCAGTCAAGAATTTTAAGCCCGGAACGGCTGATATTGATCTGCTCCTGTTTTGAAACTTCTTCCAAACGGAAAGCCTCGAGGGCACTCTTATACTTTTCCAGCGTTTTGGTTTCTTTTTCCAGATTTTCTCTTTCCAAAGCAATGCTTCGCTCCGTTTCCTCAATCTTTTTTTCTAAAGTAAATGAGTCTGAACGTTTTTTATCAAACTCTTCTTCCTGATCCGGGGAAAAAGGCTTCCATGAGAAATTCAGAATATGATTTTCAATATCTTTCTGAATCTGCAGGATAATTTTCTGTTCTGAAAAAAGTTGTTCCTCAAAGATTTTTTTTCGGTCCAGAATTTTATCAATTTCTGCTTCCTGCTTTTGAAGACCAGCTGTTTCCTGTTCTACGGATGTTATTTTCTCCTGAATTTCCTGCAGTTCAGCATTCACATCATGAAATTCCACAATATGCGGATGTTCCTTAGAACCACAAAGAGGACAGTTTTCCCCATCATGAAGCTCACTGGCAAAACGGGAAAGCTCTTTTTGTATTTTGAGATGATCCAGTTTCTGAGAAAGTTCCTTTTTCTTAGTTTCTAAGGCTTCTTTTCTGATTCTGAAGTCTTCTTTATAATTTTCGTTGTAAGCAAAAGGTTTTAATTCTTCTGCAATTTCTCCGATCTGTTTTTGATGTTTCTCAATCTTTTCGGTTTGTTCCTGAAGTGATTTTTTAAAATTTTTTTGTTGAATAAACCAATTTCCCACTTCAGATAACAATGCGGAATCCACTTTTTGTTCCTTCAATAGTTTCACCTGTGAAGAAAGTTCATCAATCTTCTTTTGAATCTTCTCCTTATTGAGATCTACTTCTTTTACTTTTTCGGAACCTTTCTGGGTTCTTTCATTCAGAATTTTGATTTCCTCAGTAAACTTCAGAACCTGAAGGATAAGGTTCATATCATTTTCTTGAATTTTGGATTGTTCCAAAGCTTTGAACTGCGGCTCAAGAATGGAAAGTTGTTCTTTTATAACGATAAAAGCCTTTTCAGTTTCCTGCCATGCTTTAATTTGTTCTTCTCTCTCGTTCCGCTTCTCCGAAATCTCTTTTGAAAGCTTATTTTTCTCAATAATCAATGGATTGAAGAGTCTGAAAATATGGTCATATAATTCCGCTTGCGCTTCCAGCGCATCCATCTGAGGTTTCTCTTCAGAGAGTCTGCTGAATTTTTCCTTATTCTGCTGTAAACTGTCAAAATCGCTTTTTAAGTTTTTCAGCTGTTGATAAGTGTTGGAAATCTTTTCCAGTTTTTCATTGGATTCCGAAAGTAGTTTCTGTTCTTCAGTCAGCTGTTCTTTCTGAACTTTGATCTTCTCTTCATTGATTTCTTCAAAACCTTTTAACTGACCTTCAAGCTGATCCAGTTCAGATCTGTTTTTTACATGAAGTGCAGAAACATTGTTCTGAAGGTCAAATTTTTGAAGATTGAAGATCTCCTTCATCATATTTGTTCTTTCTGCAGCACCCAGTTCAAGGAATTCTTTGAACTGTCCCTGCGGAATAATGATGGTTCGCTTAAAATTGGAATAGCTTAACCCAATGATTATTTCTGCATTAGAGTGATCCAGAGGAATCCATTTGCCATTACTATTTTCATAGAAAGTAACTGCATTAGGCTTTACTTCTTCAAATTTTTTGGAATTTCTCTTAAAGTCACGGGTAGCACGGAAAAGCTTATTCTCATAATTTATAAAATCAAATTCTATATAAGAGCTGCTTGATTTTAAATTCATCATGTTATAAGCTCTTTTATCACGCATGTTCAGACGTTCCGTTTCTCCGTACAAGACAAATGAAATGGCTTCAAGAACCGATGATTTTCCAGAACCCACCGCCCCGAAAATACCAAAAAGTCCCGCTTCAGTAAGGTTTCTGAAATCAATGGTCTGGCGCTCCTGGTACGAGTAAAGTCCTTCGATAGTTAGTTGAACAGGGATCATGGCTTATGCATTTAAAATTTCGTTAAACAAATTCATCAGTTCTTCATTGGCTTCCTGCCCGCCGTTTTTGGATTTAAAATAATCTTTAAATAATATATCAATATTCTGATTTAAATTGATTTCGTGGCTCTGCTCTTCATCAAGCTCCCGGTTTTTGACTTTTGGAATAAGGTGAACAATCCCGTTATGAGACTGATAAATTAATCTTCTTTCATCAGCTGTTAAAAATGTCTCACTCTCAAGGGTAAGTTCTATAAATGTATTGGGATTTTCTTCCAGCCATTGAACAGTATCTTCAATGGAAGTAAATGTTTTTCTGACTAAAATTCTTCCGCTTTTCAGTATTTTTTTCTCGTAAGACACTGTTTTTCCCGGCTCAGCATCAATAATGGAAACATACTTTTTCTGCCCGGCTTCACTGAAGCTGTAACAAAGGGGAGAAGATGAATAAATCACAGGTTTCTCTTTCGTTCCGATATTCTGAAACCCATGGAGATGGCCCAGTGCCGTATACTGAATCTGCTCAGGAATACTGTCCGAAAAAATCAGATCTGCATTTCCGATTTTAATAGGTTTTTCTCCTTCCGGTTCTTCCAGAATTTCTGCACCTCTTTTATTTATATATAAATGAGCGGTCAGAATATTGACTCCAGAATCATCACAAAACTGATCTGCAAGGTTTTTCCATGTTTCTGAAAGCACTTTATTAATTTCTTCCTCTTTATTTTCACCAAAATATTCCTTTAACCGGATTTCATTTGCGAAAGGAGTATGAAGAATTCTTACAGGAAAATCTATTCCTCCGATTTTCAATTCTATAAAACCTGCCTTAGAATTTGAAACTTTGAAATATTCCGTACTAAAAAGTGTAATCTCGGCTTTAGGATGTCCTATTAAAATAATTCCGCATTCACGAGCCAGAGGATCTGGAGCATTGATTAGGCTGGGAGAATCATGATTTCCGGAAATAGCAATCACAGGACGTTTTCCATTTAAAGATAAACGTTTCAGGGTTTTATAAAAAAGCTCAATGGCTTCTACACCTGGATTAAAATTATCAAAAAGGTCACCGGCAACAAGAATAAGATCTGCGTGTTCCTCATCGGCAATGCCTATAATCTCTTCCATTACCAGGATTTGCTCTTCCATCCGTGAAAAGCGGTCCAGTCTTTTTCCCAAATGCCAGTCGGCGGTATGCAGAATTTTCATAAATTTATTATTGTTTAAAGTAAGTTGAGTAATAAACCATTTTTATAGTTGATTATCAGATTCTTTTGCTTTGAAGTCTTCCCGGATTTGCTTTAAACGTGTTTTCCTTTCTGCTTCTGCATTTTGTATTTTCCGTTTTTTTTGATCAATTTGCTTTTTATTTTTTTTCCTGTTTGCTTCGTTGTTTTTGCTCATATTGGTTGGTAACGAATAATTTTTATGGGTAAGAAATAGCTTCATCAAAAATACTAAAGATTAAGAGTTTAAACAATTTTAGTGGCCAGGTCTGATAAAATGTTTTAATTTTACTGCGTTATGGAAGAAAAATCAAAAGATCCTTTACATGGAAAAAGGCTTGATGCTATTCTTGAAGAACTGGTAGAGTACTACAAAGGATTTGAGAAATTGGGTGAGCAGATCAATATTAAATGTTTTACAGATAACCCAAGCATCAATTCGTCTCTGAAGTTTCTAAGGAAAACACCTTGGGCAAGAACAAAAGTGGAAAGTCTGTATCTTTTTATGCTGAGACAGAAAAAAAGAGATGAGACCAGAAAAAAATAAAGGCTGGAAGTTATTGAAGCTATTATGGAATTAATATAAAGTAAAAGGAAGATATATTTTCTTTATGCTTTTCATAGTTTCCTTCTTCCATCTCCTGGCTTCCAGGCTCATTGAATCATTTCAAAAAATAGTATATTTGTAACATTAATCGTGAAACGAAATCACGAAAAAAAGAAAAAATATGACAATTGAAAACAATCACGTTGTAGCTGTACGTTACATCCTTCACACTATCGAAGCGGACGGAACTAAAGTTCTTGTAGAAGAAACAACAGCAGAAAATCCACTTACATTTTTGTACGGTGTAGGAATGATGATTCCAAAGTTTGAAGAAAATATCTTAGGTTTAAAAGCTGGTGATAAAGCTGCTTTTGTTATTCAGCCTGAAGAAGCTTATGGTGAAAGACAGCCAGACGCTATCGCTCAATTGCCGATTGAGATGTTTAAAGAATCAGGAACTCCACCTATCGGAGCTATTTTACCTTTGTCTGATAACCAAGGGAATAATTTCCAGGCTTTTGTGGTAGAAGTAACACCAGAAGCTGTAGTAGCAGACCTTAACCACCCAATGGCAGGAAAAGTGTTAGATTTCGACGTAGAAATTTTGAACACACGTCCAGCAACAGAAGAAGAATTGACTCATGGTCATGCTCACGGAATTGACGGAAACGAAGCTCACTAAAAAATAATATAAATGTCCGGTTTTTTCGGACATTTTATGAATATTTATCCAATATTTTTTGGATAAAAGATAAAAAAATCCCCACAAAACTATCTGTGGGGATTTTTATTATTGGTGCGTAATATTGGGGATTCTATACGCAAAGAATTATTCTACATTAAATTGTTACCAACAAATCAGGCTCTATCACTCATCCAAAAATTCTCCTGAAACATAATACCAGTGTTCGTGCATTTTCTGAAAAAGCGAAAACTCATGATGAAGCTGTGGATGTCCGTTCTGGTCTGTATAATAAGCCTTAAACTCTACCTGGTTTAAAGCAGGAGTACGGATGATTTCCAGTTTTGTCCATTGGTTGATTTCTCCCCATTCCTGAAGATCTTTCTTATTGTGGTATTTTCTTTTTCCCGGAAGGGTAGTCTCCATCAGATATTCACCATTCGGGATGGCAAAAGCAGAGAACCTTGAACGCATCAGAGCTTCGGCAGTAGGAGCATGTTTTTTTCCGGTATGATAAGGCTTGCAGCATTCTTCGTATGATTTTCCTGAACAGCAGGGACAGTCCATATAGTGTATTTTAAATGTTGAACTGCAAAAATAATGAATATCAATAGAAATGAATTATAAATAAAAAGAAGCACTCTTAAAGAATGCTTCCCGTTATCTTTTACTGATTGTCTTCGTCAATTTTAGTATCTACAAAGCTGTAATTTTCAGTGGCCATATCCAGAGCCTGCTCTTTTGAATTAAATTTTACATGGGATGGATCTAAAACCTTGTATGTATAAATATCCGTTTTCCCTGAGTTAAAATGAAGTTCATGAAATTCTCCTTTTTCAATCCACCATTGCCCTCTTTCGATAACTTGTCTGACGTCGCAATTCTGGATAGCGGTGAAAATAAGCATAAAAGTGCCGTCTGCTTTTCTTTCCATTACCCAGCGCTTTTCCATACCTTCTACCTGCTGGTCTTTCTCGCTTCCTTTCCACAGACCCACAAGTTGGGGATCTATTTTATTGGCTTGTGGTTTTGCATGGCCTTTTTGAGCATACATTGCCCCAAAGACAACTAATAATGTTGCCGTAATGATTTTTTTCATGGTTATTTAAAAAATAATGTGAGAGGAACCCTGCTGTTTACTGTTATTCCCATAGTTTTGGCAGGAACCCATTTTGTTTTTTTTATAAACTTTTTTATTTCGTTGATAAAGTAGGATGAGTACTTATAATTTTTTTTATTTTGGAAGGTAAGATCAATATCTATATCTGAGACCGTTCCGTTTTTGTGTAGGGTAAATTTCGCAGAAATAGAAGAATAAAAGTCTTTGTCTTGCCGGTATTCAAATTCATCGGGATAGTGCACATTTTTCCAAAAGTCTTTTTCATAATCTTTAAAAAAGTCTCCGTAAGATTTGCTGCCCGGATACCTTGAAATGGTATCACATTCTTCAAAATCATAGACTTTGTCAATGTTTTTTTTAACATATTGCACGTCTGCGATATGTCTCAAAGAATCGATGAACTTTGGGCCAAACTTTCTGTCAATTTCCTTTGACATTGCATCTTCATAACAATTTTGAAGCTCCAGAGGAACCGTGCAGTAGTACAGGGCACTTCCAACATCGATATTCTTTTGTTTCAAAAGAACATCCATTTCAGCATTGCTTCTGTAGCTTTCTACCATTCCGAAGTAATGAAAATAAACAAGCTTGCCTTTTTTAATGTCTGCTTGTGCTCTTGCGGTTTCAGCAATACATTGTGAATCCAGATACTTTCTCTCTTCTTTAATGTATTCCTCTAATTCCTTAGAGATTGTTGTATCAGATTGTTTTTGAAATAAAGATTCTGACCTGCTTTCAAATCCTTTGTTTTTTAATGAAAAGCAAGTCAGAATGATTAATGAGGACAATACTTTTATACCTGTATTGAGTATCATAGATTATTTTATAAATCCTCTGTTTCTTAATAATGGTTTGATATCCGGATCGTGTCCTGTAAAGTCTCTGAATGCCTGATTCAGATCTACAGAATTTCCTACGGAAAGAATATATTTTCTGAATCGGTCACCATTTTCTCTGGTTAACCCACCGTTTTTACTGATCCATTCCCATGCATCATTATCCAACGTTTCAGACCATAAATAAGCATAGTATCCTGCAGAATATCCACCTCCCCAGATGTGTGCAAAATAAGGAGTATGGTATCTTGGCGGAACCGTTGCCAAATTGAATCCATGGCTGGCCAAAGACTGCTTTTCAAAATCTAAAACAGGAATAAACTGGCTGTCGTTGCTTACTGTATGCCAATCCATATCAAGTTCAGCAGCAGAAACCAATTCAGTAGTCATGTATCCCTGATTAAAAGTAGATGCCTTTTTGATTTTGTCTACCAAAGCCTGTGGAATAGGTTGCTTAGTCTCATAATGTACAGCATAATTCTTCAGAACCACAGGATCTAAAGCCCAGTGCTCATTGATCTGAGAAGGGAATTCTACAAAGTCTCTTGGTACATTTGTTCCTGAAAGAGAAGGGTATTTCTGGCTTGCAAACATTCCGTGAATAGAGTGACCAAATTCATGGAAGATCGTTGAAACATCATCATAACTGATTAATGAAGGTTTTCCCGGAGCCGGTTTCTGATAGTTATAACAGTTAACGATTACAGGTTTTGTTCCTAATAAATAAGACTGTTCAACAAAATTACTCATCCAAGCTCCACCGTTTTTAGAATCTCTTGTGTAGAAATCCAGATAGTAGATGGCGATAGATTTTCCATCATGATCAAAAACTTCGTAGGTTACTACATCAGGGTGATAAACCGGAAGATCTGTTCTCTTTTTGAAAGTCAGTCCGTAGAATTTTTCAGCAGCGAAGAAAACTCCTTTTTCAAGAACCGTTGTGATTTCAAAGTAAGGTTTTATTTCACTTTCATCAAGATCAAACTTAGCTTTTCTTACCTGTTCAGCATAGAAATTCCAATCCCAAGGCTCTACTTTGAAGCCTCCTTTTTGCTGATCAATAAGATCCTGAATATCTTTTGCTTCACGTCTTGCTGTTTCCACTGCGGGAGTAGCAATCTGGTTCATCAAATTAGTAGCAGCTTCAGGTGTTTTTGCCATCTGGTCCTGAAGTTTCCATTCAGCAAAGTTTTTCTTGCCTAAAATCTGAGCTTTTTTCAATCTCAGTTTAGCAAGTTTTTCAATTGTTGATCTTGTATCGTTAGCATCTCCTTTTTCAGCTCTAGTCCATGAAGCTTTGAACAGCTTTTCTCTGGTAGTTCTGTTTTTTAAATTTTGTAAAAGGGGCTGCTGTGTTGTATTTTGTAAAGCCAGAAGATATTTTCCAGGCTGTCCTGCCGTTTTTGCATCAGCTGCTGCCGCTGCAATTTCATCAGCAGAAAGTCCGTCCAGTTCTTTTGCATCAGAGAAAAATACACCTCCCTGCTTTCTTGCTTCCAATAATTTATTAGAATATTGTGTAGAAAGAGAAGCCAGTTCCTGATTGAGCTGTTTTAGCTTTTCTTTATCAGCTGCAGAAAGATTTGCCCCTGCAATTTCAAAATTCTGCTTATAATATTGTACCAGTCTTTTGCTTTCAGAATCTAGACCATCTTCTTTGATGGACTGTATTCTTTTATAAAGATTTTCATTCAGGTACAGTTTATCAGAATGGGCTGCAAAAATAGGTGCATATTCTTCGTCTAAAGCCTGCAAAGTAGGGTTAGTATTTGCACCTGTAAGATTTGAGAATACAATTTGTGCTCTTCTCAATACTTCACCACTTTTTTCCAATGCAACGATTGTATTTTCAAAAGTAGGAGCAGCCGGATTGTTGGCAATTTTTACAATTTCAGCTTCATGCTGCTTCAAACCATATTCAAAAGCAGGTTTGAAGTGCTCATTTTTGATTTTGTCAAACTCCGGAGCTTCGTATTGAAGCTTGCTTTTCTTCATAAAAGGATTAGAAGATAAAGAGGGATCAGGTGCGGGTAGCTCCTGTTGAATATCGGTCTGTTTCATTGTAGTACAAGATTGATTGAACGCCAAGGCAGAAATTAATAATACCGATGAAATATTCTTCATAAATATAGTTGTTATTAAAGCATAAAGATATTAAAAACTTGTATCATAGGATCAATTTTGGCAGAGGTATTTACTGAAGCCGTTTTGTGAGTGATTTTAAAATGAATACGTTAGGCATTTCAGGGCACATCAAGTTCTTTCTGAAAAAATCTGGATTGCAGGTAATTGCAGTATTTTTAAATGTAATGTAATATTTTTTATAAATTAGTTGTTATTTAATTAAAGAAATCAACAAAAATAATCGACAAAAGAAATAAGCATGAAAACAAAGACTTTATTTATTTTTTCAGCCTTAGCGGCATTAGCCTCATGTAATGATAAACATGAGAACAGAAACAGAGATAGAGATGATGACAGAAGTAACTGGGTAGAGAAAGTCGTGAACAAAGAAAGTGGTCCGATACAGCATAAAGAATTTAACGGAGATTTTGATGAAATTCAGGTTTCCCAGGCGATAGAAGCTGAAATCATAAAATCTGAAACAGAAAAAGTAGAAATCTCAGCACCTCAAAGTATCATCAATGAAATTCTTGTAGATAATGATGGCGGAAAGCTGCACATTCATTATAAACCTGGTATCAGAGTGATGAATATCAGCAAAGTGACTGCTAAAATTTATACAAAAGACTTTAATAAACTTCTTGCTGATTCAGCTGCAAGAATTATCATAAAAGATAAATTTACCCAGGAGAAAACAGATGTTGAAGCATCAAGTGCAGGCAGTATTTCCGGAGATCTGGAAGCTAACGATATGGATATTAACATAAGCAGCAGCAGCAGCTATGATGGTAAAATATGGGCTGTTAACCTTGATATTGAATCTTCATCAGGATCTACTCTTGATATTTCAGGAAAAGCAAAAAAAGCGGATATCAGTGCATCTTCAGGCAGTAGTGTTTCTGCTAAAGGAGTTATCGTTGATGATGTAGAAGCAGATGCATCCAGTGGGGCAAGTATTCATATCAGTGCTGTTTCCAGTGTGAAGGCAGGTGCTTCATCCGGTGGAAGTGTGGATATTTCTAAAAAAGGCGAGCTTAAGAATGTGATTAAGGATGAAAGCAGCGGTGGCAGCGTAAGCATCCAATAAACTAATTCTGGGATTCATCCTCATCTTCTTCATCGGTGGATGAGGATCCTTCCCAATTTTTATTATCAAAATTAAGATTGTCGTAAGCTAATAATTCCTCCTCTCGCTGGAGGATTTCTTTTGTAGTAAACAGCGTAATGTCATCATCATTTTCCTTCATTTTGGCAAGTTTTCTGATGGATGCCTTATCAATAGCCATAAACCTTTGCCCCATACGTCTCGCTGCATATTTTCTCATTCCTGTTTCATGAAGTACATCAACGGCCATATCAACGGCTGTTCCTAATGTTTCACGGTAAATATGATTGACTCCACTGTTAAGATATTCATAGGCGTCAATTCTGTTTTTTGCCCGCACAAAAATTTTAACACTAGGATAATGCTCACGGACAAGTTCTGCAATGAATTTATTATCATCCGGATCATCCAGACATAAAACCAAAATTTCAGCATCTTCAATTCCGGCAGCCCGTAAAATGGGTATTCTGGTAGCGTCACCATAATATACTTTAAAACCATAACTTCTGAGCAGTTTTACACGATCAGAATCACGGTCCAAAACAGTAGCTGATATTTTATTAGCCTTTAAAAGACGTCCCACAGTACTTCCGAAATGTCCAAAACCTACAATGATAATTTTCTTTTGAATTATATCATTGTCGAGAATGTTGTAATCATTTTCTTCTTCGGGAATTTCTTTAATGAATTTCGGAGTAATAAACTTGTCATTAATGATCAAAAGAATGGGAGTAATACACATGGTAATTGCAGTAACAGCCATCATTTGAGCGTTCATTTCAGGACCTAACAGATAAAGATCTGAGGCATAATTGAGGAGTACAAATGCAAATTCTCCCACCTGGGATAGTGCAAATGCATAAAAAAAACTTTGAGGAGTATCTATCCTGAAAAACTTTCCAATAGTGTATAAAACAACAAATTTTACAGCCAGCACAGCAAATACAGTACTGAAGATAAATAAAGGGTCTTTCTGGATAATATTAAAGTTAATGGTTGATCCAACGCTAACGAAGAAAACGGCTAACAGCAGTCCTTTGAAAGGATTGATCTGCGCTTCCAGCTCATGACGAAACTCACTGTTGGCAAGCATTACCCCGGCAAGGAAAGCACCCAATGCGGGAGAAAGTCCGATGACAACCATCAATTCGGAAACACCAATAACCAGGAACAGGGAGGAGGCAGTCAGCAGTTCTGTCATTCCCGATTTTGAAACATAGCGTAAAAAAGGAACAAAGACATATCTGCCCAATAAAATAAGCAGAGCTACTCCAAAAATTACAGTACTGGCCTGCAGCCATTCCGGCAGCTTTTGGATCAGAATCTGAATTTCATTATCATGATGCTTGGCTTTATAATTAGCTACAAGAGGGAGTATTGCCAGAATAGGAATCACAGAAATATCCTGAAAAAGTAAGGTAGAGAATGAGGCTTCTCCAGCTGTGGTCTTGAGATTGTTTTTTTCCTGTAAAGTCTGCAGAACAATTGCCGTAGAAGATAATGCAAAACACATGGCAATGGTAATTGCTTTATCTACTCTCCAGCCTACACTGATGAACACTAAAAAAAGCAATAAAATAGTAAGTGCCATCTGAGAAAGTCCCAGTCCCATTATTTTTTTTCGCATTTCCCAGAATTTCCGCGGCTCCAGTTCCAAACCTACCAGGAATAAAAGCATAATGACTCCAAATTCGCTGGCATGCATGATGTCATCCACATTTTTTCCTGTAAGCCTGAGTACATATGGACCGATAATGATTCCTCCTAAAATATAACCGATTACAGAACTCAACCCTAATTTCCTGGCCAATGGAACCATGATAATGGCTACACCCAGGAAAATTAATGTGTTCATCGCTAAGCTGGATTCCATAAATTATTGATTGAGGAGTTCTGTAAATTCTTTTTTATGCAGGATAATTTCTTTTTTAGACAGCTTATTGGCTTCGTATACGATCTTGATATGTTTGATATCTGCTTTGAAAACTTTTAAGGAAACAATGAGTCCGCTGATCAACTCATCGATTGTATATTGATAAGTGCCGGTTTTGCTGAAAGATCTTTCTTTTCCCCCGGTGGTTATCAGAATATAGACTTCTTTTCCTTCCAGAGGATTGTGTTCGCCTTCTTTAAGCCAGTCTCTGTCGAAAACTTCATCAATCCATAATCTGAGAAGAGGAGGCATTCCAAACCATATTAAAGGAAACTGGAAGACAAAGCGTTCATAATTTTTAAGGCGTTTTCTTTCTCTGAAGGCTGCAATATGAAAATCAGGATATTCTTCATAAAGATCTCTTAGGGTATAATGCTGGTGGCGAACGTAGAAATTGATGAGCTCTACATTCGAATTGGAGTGCTCCAGATAAGGGTGTGCAAATACTACCAGCGTCTTCTTCATAATCCTGTTTTCAGTAAATATAGCGAAAAAATATTAAATAAAAGATAGTTTTTATGTGGTTTTGTTAATTTTTTAATATGAAAAAATCAATTTAACATTAAGAAAAGGTAAAGAATTGATGATATTTTCGGTTTTTAAATAAAAAATCAGGTCGTGATGACCTGATCTGTTTATATATTTTGAAAATGATTGACTGATTTACCATCCGCCGGATGCACCACCGCCTCCGAAACTTCCGCCACCGCCGAAGCCTCCAAATCCGCCGCCACCGCCGCCGGAACTTCCTCCACCAAAGCTGCCACCTCCAAAACTGCCAGGGAATGGGAAGAAACCACCTGGATAATTTCTGCGTCCTTTTCTTGTAATGATCACATCATCGTCATCGTCATTATTTCCACCACGTCCGCCTCCTCTGTTACCGAAAAGTATAGCAATAATGATGAAAATAATAAAAGCGATAATAAGAACTTTAAAAGCGCTTCCATTACCGGAAGGAGCCGTTATTGCTACAGGTTTGAATTTGCCCTGAACAGCCTCCATAATGGCTGAGGTTCCTCCATTGATCCCTTCATACCAAAGACCCTTTTTGAAGTTGGGTGTTACAATATAATCTAAGATCTGTCCTGCTACTGATGCGGTAAGGTATTGTTCTACGGCACGTCCCTGTTGGATAGACATTGTTCTGTCTTCTGTTGCAATAAGGAAAACGACGCCGTTATCTACTCCTTTTTTTCCGATTTTCCATTTCTGCCCAAACATGGTTGCCAGAAAGTTGACATCTTCTCCTTTGGTAGAGCGTATGATCACTACTTCAATTTCCGTTGAGGTAGTATCTGCAAACTTGATCAGCTTATTATTCAGGGCATCTTTTTCCTGTTGAGAAAGCAGATTGGCTTCATCAAAAACAGGATAAAGAACGGCCGGTTTTTCAGGAATAATGTATTGTGCTGATACAAAAGTGTAAAAGCAAAGCAATAAAAATGAAAATACTATTTTAAGAGAACGTAATTTCATTTGAGAGTTGGTTTGGATTTTCTCCTTCAACAGGAAAATATTTTTTGAGTTCAAGTCCTGTTTCCAGGATGGCACTTTTCAGAGCCTGGTAATAATGTCCTTTGGCAAATTCAGCAGTAATATAGTCGTGAAGATGATCCCAGTAAGATTGTTTTACCTTTTCGTGGATTCCGATATCTCCAATGATGGTCAGATATTTTTGTTCGAAATTGACATGGAAAAGAACAGCATTCCTTTCAGCGGTTTTGTCCATATCGAGTTTTTTGAAAACCTCAAATGCTGTTTTAGCATCCCGATTATCTGTATTGGAATCAATATGTACCCGGATCTCTCCTGTAGAATGATCTTCCGCAGACTGAATCGCTTCCACTAGGGAAGCGATCTGTTGATTTGTTAGGAAATTACCCATTATTTATTTGAATACTTCAGGGGCTTTCTGAGCTCCTGCTTCAGCTTTGAAATAAGGTTTTTCTTTAAAGTTGGTGAAATTCGCCAAAATATTATTTGGGAAAGTCTTGATAGAAGTGTTGTAATCCTGTGCAGCTTCGTTGTAATAAACAGTTTCTGTTCTGATGCTGTTTTCAATAGCGGTATATTCTCTTTGGAAGTTGATATACTGCTGGTCTGCTTTTAAGTTAGGATACGACTCTACTACAGCCATCAATCGGCTCAATGCTCCTGATAGCTCACCCTGTGCTGCCTGAAATTTAGCAATATCAGCCTCAGTCATGTTTGTAGGGTCAATGTTGATAGAAGTAGCTTTAGAACGTGCTTCTACAACCTGCGTTAAAGTTTCCTGCTCAAATTTTGAATACGATTTTACCGTTCTTTCCAGGTTAGGAATAAGGTTCGCTCTTTTCTGATACACAGTTTCTACGTTTGACCATTTTGTGTTGACCGTCTGTTCTTTGGTTACGAAATTATTATATCCGCTTTTTCCCCAAAAGAATAGAACAGCAACAATGATAAGGAGGGCGATACCAATTGTTCCAGCGCCCAGACATCCTTTATTTTTCATAGTTTATTTTTTTAAATTTTTTGTGCTAACCAAATATACAAATTATGTGCTAATTTTGTAAAAAATTATTTGAATGACAACAATAGTGGTGGCAATGGGAGAGAAAAATGAAATTGGTTTTGATAATCAGTTGCTTTGGCATCTTCCTAAAGATTTAAAACATTTTAAAGATATTACTTCAGGGCATCCGATTATAATGGGAAGAAAAACATATGAAAGTATTGGGAAACCTCTTCCGAACCGTACCAATATTGTTGTGTCAAGAAAGAAAGACTGGTTTGAGGAAGGAATCCTTATTGTAGGAAGTATAAAGGAAGCATTGAAGTTTGCTAAAAAGATTGATGAAGAAGTTTTCGTTATTGGTGGAGGAAATATCTATGAACAGACTATGGAGGTTGTAGACAGGCTTGAAGTTACTTTGGTGAAGGCAGATCTTGAAGCTGATACATTCTTTCCGAAGATAGATCCGAAGATCTGGAAAAAAACAAACGAAATCTGTCATGAGAAAGATGAAAAGAATAGCTATGATTTCTGTTTCCAGACGTTTGAAAAAATAAAAAAAGAAGCATAAATGAATCGTGAATTTTTGCTTCGCACAGTGAATCGTGAATTTTCACATTTACAAAAATTAACAAGCGCAGCGAATTGACCATTCACAATTGACTTTTTGAACTTTAAGCCTTAAATTTATTATCTTTGCACTTCTAAAATTTAATAATGAATAAATACATAAAAATTGCAATAGCAGCAGTTCTTATCCTGGCAGGACTTTATCTGATGATTTTCACAAGAAATCTTGGATGGGGTATTGTTGTTTTTCTTTTAGCGGCATCCCCGATCTTATTATTCTTTAAAAATGAATATATCCTGTTGGCATTCTGGCAACTGAGAAAACAGAATATGGAAAAAGCCGGCGAGTGGCTGTCAAAAATAACTGATTATAAAGGACAGCTTCATAAAACTCAATATGGATATTTTCACTATTTATTAGGATTAACACAAGCTCAGGATCACCCTGCAAAAGTAGAGCCTTTCATGAAGAAAGCTTTGGAATATGGTTTGAATATGAAACATGACAGAGCAATGGCTACTTTAAATCTTGCAGCAGCCGCTATTTCTAAAGGAAGAAAGCAGGAAGGGCAGAAGCTATTGGAAGAAGCTAAAAGATTAGACAGTGCTGGAATGATGACTGATCAGATCAAAATGATGAAAGATCAGCTGAAAATGCCAACCATGCAGAAGCATATGCACAACCCTAATATGAGAAATAGAGGGAAATTCTTCTAGCTAGAAAATATAAAAATAAAAAGCACCTGTTTCAGGTGCTTTTTTTATGGGTAAAAATATGTTTTACATTTCCGAATTCTGATCATAACCATAAAATTTAGGCATTTGCCAATGATATTTTACAGCAAAAGTTCGGATCGCAACAATCAGGATAATGGTGAAAACCTGTATAAAAGTATAGGAGAGTGGAGTATACTTGGTCATCAGCAGAAATGCTGCTCCTCCCACGATACATGCGGTAGCATAAATCTCCTTTCTGAAAATCAATGGTATCCTGTTGAGCAATATATCCCGGATAATCCCTCCGAAACAACCTGTTATGGTTCCTAATGCAATACAGATCATAGGATGTATACCTGCATTTAAACCTTTCTGAACTCCGATAATGGTAAATAACCCAAGACCAAAGCTGTCGAAAATAAATAAAGTTACTTTAAAGTTTTTCTCAAGAGATTTGAATATCATGGAGAAAATACTGGTCACCAGGATAAGGGTACACATCAGGATATCATGCATCCAGAATACAGGAATATCAAGTAAAAGATCTCTTACAGTTCCGCCTCCCACAGAAGTTACAAATGCAATAATAAGCACTCCGAACGGATCAAGCCGTTTCTGCATGGCTGCAAAACTTCCAGACATGGAAAAAGCAATGGTCCCCAGGACTTCTATAGCAAAATTGAACTGTTCGTGCATATCTATTATAAATGGTAAATGATAATTGATGAATGATTTTTTGCTTAAGCAAATTCTTGGCCATTGTATCAATTATCATTTATCGCTTATCAAATATTGTTGTGTTTATTTCTCCACTCTTACCGAATCCGGAACCATCAGCTCATATTCGCCGCCGTGGGTGATAATTTCCCTTACGATGCTGCTGCTGATGAAAGATTTTCCTGAGGAGGTCAGTAAGAATACAGTTTCCAGTTTTTTGTGGGCTAATGTTCTGTTGGTATGAGCAATTGCTTTTTCAAACTCAAAATCGGCAGGATTTCTTAACCCTCTGATAATGTATTGAGCATTTTTTTCAAAACAGTAGTCTACCGTTAACCCTTCAAACGAATCTACTTCCACATTGGGAAATTCTGCTACGGAGTTCTGGATAAATTCCATTCTTTTTTCAAGAGGGAACATGTATTTCTTCTGAGAATTCTGCCCTATGGCAATGATTAATTTATCAAATAATGGGGCCGCTCTTTCTATAATATCGTAATGTCCTAGTGTAATCGGGTCAAATGACCCTGGGAAAACAGCAATTTTCATGTTGTACGAGTTATGATTTTGATTAGTGAATTATCTGCTATAGACTTTGAATTAGCTTCTAGCATTTAATTTCTAACTTTTTTTATTTATTTAAAGCTTTTTCAACTTCATTTCCGCAAAGATCCATAATGGAAATTCCATAGTGTTTTGCCTGTTGTGGGAGAATACTTGCAGGAGAGAATCCCGGATTGGTATTCATTTCAAGCATATAAGGAATTCCATTCATTAAAATATATTCGCTTCTTGAAAAACCACTCATTCCTAATGAATTGTATGCTCTTTTAGCGATTTCTTCCACTCTTTTTGTGGTTTCATCATCAATTCTTGCTGGTGTAATTTCTTCAGAAGCACCTTCATATTTTGCTTCATAATCGAAAAACTCGTTGGTAGGAACAATTTCTGTAATTCCCAGAACAATGGTTTCTCCTTTAAAATCAATAACTCCTACAGAAACTTCCATTCCATCCAAGAAACTTTCAATCAGGATTTCATTATCTTCTTTGAATGCGATTTCAGTAGCGGCAATCAGTTCAGATTTTTCTTTTACTTTAGTGATTCCCAGAGAAGATCCGGACTGGTTAGGTTTTACAAATAGCGGAAGATTCAATTCTGATACAATCTTATCTACATTGATTTCTTCACCTTTTCTTAAATAGATGCTTTTCGCGGAAGGAACTCCATACTTTGATAATACGGCAAGAGTATCTTTCTTATTGAATGTAAGAGCACTCTGGTAAAAATCACATCCGGTATATTTTTGACCTATTGCATCCCAGTATGCCTGAAGAATTCCGTTTTCTCCCGGAGTCCCGTGGATGATATTGAAGCAGGCATCAAATTTTAAGGTTTCCCCATTATCTAAAGTTACAGAAAAATCACCTCTGTTGATCTCGTATTTTTTATCATTTTCTCCTAAAAAATACCATTCATCTTTAAGGACTACTACCTTATATACATCATAGAGATTTCTGTCTAAAGAATCATAAATCAATTGTCCGCTTTTTAAAGAAACGACATATTCATCAGAATAGCCTCCCATTACTACGGCAACACTTTTTTTGTTCATAACCATATAGTATCAATTAAGGCAAATTTAAACATTTTATGCAATGCAATATGGGAAATCCGCAAATTTTAAGATCAAAAATGAATTGTGTTAAATAAAAAGTCCATTCTAAAATTATTAGCTATATTTGCGGTTATAATTAAAGTATTTTTAAGTATGCTTAAATCACTTTTCAATTGGAAAGTTTTACTGAATTTAGTAATAGCCATCGGTGTTTTTGCAGGGTTGGTATGGCTCACATTTCGCTGGTTGGAACACCATACAAATCATGGTCAGGAAATACCTGTTCCTAATATTGTAAATAAATCTATACATGACGCTGTTAAAATTTTAGATGATACAGGATTGGAATATGAAGTAGATAGTGCCAACTATAATCCTAAATTCAGACCATTCCAGGTTCTTCAGGTTTATCCTGCACCGGGTTCCCGTGTAAAGGACGGAAGAACAGTACACCTTACAGTAAACCCGAGAACATGGGCTCCGATTGCCGTTCCGGATGTTATCAATAAATATTCAGGGCTTGCATTCCAGAGACTGGATCAGGTGGGTCTTAAGATTGGAGATACCATTTATGAACCGAGTATTCAGAAGGATGCCCTTTTAAGAATTTTATATAAAGGAAATGCGGTAAATCCGGGTGCTCGTTTACCTAGATTCTCCATTATTGATGTAGTAGTAGGTTCAGGACCTATGAGAAACATTTCCATTCCAAATGTAGTAGGACTTACGGTAAAAGAAGCGAGAGCTGTCATTACCAAAAGTATGTTTGAAGTTGGACTGGTAGAGCATGAAGATGGAAGCAAAGACGAATCGGATATTATTTATTATCAGGATCCTGCTTCAGGAGATGTTCGTGATCAGGGAATGCAGATTGACCTTTGGGCCAGTAAGAAAACTCCGGCAGAGTTAAGAGCGAAAATAGAGCAGCTGAATTCTATTTACCGTATGAAGGTAGATACTTCACTTCCTCCGGTACGATATGAAGAAGTACATAATGAACCAAGTTATGATGCTCCTGTAGTGCCTGCTCCGGTACCTAGAAGAGAAACTCCAAAGCCTGAAGTGCCAAAAAATGAGACACCTAAGACACAGACAACGACTTCTAAACCTGTCACTTCAGCAACTGAGAAGCCTAAAACTTCTACTGCTGCTCCTGCTACAGGACATACAGCTAAACCGGCTGCTTCAACAACGACACAACAGCCTGCTCAAAAGCCGAAAGCTAAGAAGGTAGTCGTAGAATAAAATCAGATTAATATCAAAAATACAGGCTTCAACTGCAAAATGTTGAGGCCTTTTGTGTAAAAAAAGTAAAACAATGTCAGAAGATAACGACGATTTTTTAGATGAAGAATTATTAGATTCCAACAGTATTGAAAACATCGATATTGACGAGGAAAATAAAGGATTGTATGAACATCTTAATATCACTGTTGACAGTAAACAGGAACCATTAAGAATTGATAAGTTCCTTTTGATCCATAGGCAGAATTCTTCAAGGAATAAAATTTCACAGACCTGCAGAGCCGGAAATGTAGTGGTGAACGGAACTCCTGTAAAACAGAATTACCGTGTGAAACCGGGAGATCAGATTTCGGTGCTGCTTACCCATCCTCCAAGAGAGAATGTCATTGTTCCGCAGGATATCCCTGTAAATATCATTTATGAAGATGATGACCTTGTGGTAGTAGATAAGGAAGCAGGAATGGTTGTACACCCGGGATTCGGAAACTGGGACGGAACATTGGTGAATGCGCTGGCTTTCCATTTTGAAAAGAATGGAGTAAAGTCTGATCTTGACAGAGTAGGGCTTGTTCACAGGATTGATAAAGATACCTCTGGACTGCTGGTGATTGCCAAGAATGAGTATGCATTGAGCTTTCTGGCAAAACAATTCTTCAACAGAACTACCAAAAGACTGTACTGGGCTTTTGTGTGGGGGAATCCTCAGGATGAAGAAGGTACAATCAGAGGCCATATCGGAAGACATCCTAAAAACAGAATGCAGATGTCTGTCTATGAAGATGGCAGCCATGGAAAACACGCAGTAACCCATTATAAAGTCCTTGAAAGATTCAAATACATGACATGGGTAGAATGTAAACTTGAAACGGGAAGAACCCATCAGATCAGGGCGCATTTCAAACATATCGGGCATACTTTGTTTAATGACGAAAGATATGAAGGACATACGCCTCTAAGAGGGATAAATCTCCCAAAATATAAGCAATTCATTAAAAATGTTTTTGAAATTTTGCCAAGACATGCCCTTCATGCCCATACCCTCGGATTTATACACCCAACGACTAAAAAGGAATTATATTTTGAGAGCCCAATGCCCAAAGATATGGCGGATGCCGTAAAAAAATGGAGAAATTATTTAGAAAACTAAAAATATATTGAGAATTTTTTTATATTTGTTGAATTGAAATCAAGATTTGTTATGAGAAAACTATATGCTATCGTATGTTTAGCTCTTTTGTCAAATGCATACAAAGCACAAGAATCACTACCATACTATCAGCAATATCTTTTGGATGGTGAGTTCCTGTTCAACCCAGCTCAATACGGAAAAACAGATTACGTACAGCTCAACGCCAATTATCAACAACAATTTTCAAAGTTCAACAATTCTCCGAATGTTCAGTCAATCGGGATTAATGCGAATATCTTTGATAGAGTAGGTGCTGGTATTTCTGTGTTCAGAGATAGCAACGGACCTATTTCTGCAGGAGGGATTACAGCTGGTGCTTCATATTTTATTCCTCTAAGTAGTGAAGGAGACAGAAAAGACCAGTTCTCTTTCGGTACAAGTGTTAACTTCTATAACATGAACTTTGATTATTCTAAAATTAATACTGAAGAAGGAGGCGACCCGTTATTGAGAGGTGAAGAAAGTAATATCTTCATGGTGTATGCAAACTTCGGTTTGGCTGCTACCTATAGAGGGCTATTCGGGGGTGTTTCCGTAAATGATATTGCATTAAGTAATGATGCTTCTATCGTAAACAACTACGAGCCTTCTCCAATTAAATTCTTCTTAAACTTAGGATATAACTGGAACATTGCTGATAATATTACAATAGCACCATCAGCATTAATCAACCTTAATACAAACTCAACGAGAATGATAGACTGGAACCTTATGGCTACATTCTCTAATGATATCAACGCATTCTCTTTCGGGGTAAGCTACAGAACGGTTCAGAACAGATTTGACAATCAGAACCTGAGTATCTCTCCAATTGTAAAAGTGAGATTCAACAAATTCATGATCGGAGCAACTTATAACCTTGGAATATCTGATATCCAAAGCTATGGTGGAAACAGCTTCATGATTGGTCTGGGTTATAACTTTGACAACTTTATTAATGCTAGAGGATTTAGATACTAATTAATTTAATTTAAATAAATTTGAGCTCTGAAAAATTTCAGAGCTTTTTTTATGATATATATTCACATTCCGTTCTGTAAACAAAAATGTAGTTATTGTAACTTTCATTTTTCAACATCCCTGAATTTCAAAGATGAAATGCTTCGTGCAATGAAAACCGAAATGCTGCTCAGAAAAGATGAATTACAGAACAGAACGCTGAAATCCCTTTATTTTGGCGGAGGAACACCCTCTATTCTATCCGTAGATGAAATCAATTCCTTAATTGATGAAGCGTTACGGTATTTCAGTTTTGAAAAAGATATTGAAATTACTCTGGAAGCCAATCCGGATGATCTGGATAAAAGTTTTTTAAAACAATTAGCCGAAACACCAGTGAACAGACTGTCTATTGGTACTCAAAGTTTTTTTGAAGAAGATTTAAAATTAATGAACAGGGCCCATACTGCTTCCGAGGCAGAAGGTTCTATCAAACGGGCACAGGATTTTGGCTTTGAAAACCTGAGTATTGATTTGATCTACGGTTCACCAACCTCCAATCTTGAGATCTGGAAAGAAAATCTGAATAAAACAATTGCATTGGAAGTTCCTCATATTTCGTCCTATGCTTTGACAGTAGAGCCCAAAACAGCTTTGGAAAACTGGATTTCAAAAGGAAAGGTGAAAAGTCCAAAAGAAGAAGAACAGAACAGAGAATTCTATTATCTGTCTGACTTTTTAAAAGATAATGGCTTTGAACATTATGAAGTTTCCAATTTTGCCAAGCCTGGATTCTACTCCCGTCACAATTCTTCCTATTGGAAATATCAGGAATATCTGGGAATAGGACCTTCGGCACATTCTTATAACGGATTTGATGTCAGAAGCTGGAATGTAGCTAATAATCAGCAATACATTAAAAAGCTTAATGATAAACTGTTGGCCAAAGAGGAAGAAATTCTTTCTAAGGAAGATCAGTTCAATGAAATGATCATGATTGGCCTGCGTACGATCTGGGGGGTAGATCTTGCGAGTTTAAAAAATAAATTTTCAGATAGATTACTGGAACATTTTCAGACTGAAATTAAAACGAAAATAGAAGAAGGTATTTTAATTATTGAGAATGACCATTTAAAAATTCCTGAGAAACATTGGTTTATGGCAGACGGAATTGCTTCAGATTTGTTTATTGTATAATGTTTGTATGTATACAGATATGCCATAAAATTCACTATTTTTGTATAAAATTTCAGTTCATTTGAAAACTAAAAAACAAGATTATTCACATCTTTCACCAAGCCAGCCTATCGGAATTTTCGACAGCGGGGTGGGAGGCCTTACCGTTGCCAAAGAAATCAAAAGACTTCTGCCTAATGAAGATCTGATTTACTTTGGAGATACAAAGCATCTTCCTTACGGAGAAAAATCCAAGGAAGCAATCATTGAATATTCTACAAAGATCACCAATTTTTTGCTGCAGCAGAACTGTAAAGCGATTGTAATTGCCTGTAATACGGCAACAGCTAATGCTTTAAATGAAGTGATGCAGTCTGTTGCAGGAAAAGTTCCTGTTATAGACGTTATCAATCCCGTAGCAGAAAAAGTATCTTATGAAATCCACAATAATGTAGGAGTTATTGCGACCAAAGCTACTGTGAATTCCGGACTTTACAAAAAGAGTATTCGAAAGCATAATAAATGGATCAAAGTGGATGAATTGGCAACGCCATTGCTGGTTCCTGCTATTGAAGAAGGATTTAAAAACCATCCGATCACTCATGCTATTATTTATAATTATTTAAGTAATAGTAAATTAAAGAATATTGAAACACTTATTTTGGGCTGTACCCATTATCCTCTTCTAATTGATGAAATCAAACAGTATTATGGAAACAGAGTCCGTGTTATTGACTCTCCGAATATTGTAGCGAACCATCTGAAGATTATTTTGGATAAGTACAACCTTTTAAATGATAATAACCCCAAACCGAATTATCACTTCTACCTTTCCGATCTTACCAAGAATTTTGAAAAGATCTCTAAGAAGTTCTTTGGGAAAACAATAGATTTAGAATTGAAAGTATTATAAATTAAAGCCTGCCTCATATTGAAGCAGGCTTTTTTAGTATATATTGGTAAAGAAAATTAAGCTTCTACAATTACCTTTTCAGCTTTCAGTCTGGTTTTTGGATTAAATTTAGGCTGATTGGTGTCTGTTTCATCTCTTTCCCCGATAGCGACTGCGAACAATGTTTCGTATTTTTCATTATTCAGGATAGCATCATATCCTTCGGGTTCAATTCCTTCCATTGGAGTTGAGTCGATTTCCATATCGGCACAGGCAGAAAGCAAGACACCTAGTGATAAGTAAACCTGGTGTTTTAGCCAGGATTTAATTCCATCTTCTCCTTTAGACTTTACAAAGTTATTGTAATAAGCAACAGATCCTTCCGGAAGGACACCTTCGATCTGCTTTTCAAAATCTTCCGGATTTTTAAGAGCCTGGAAAACGATTATATGGCTGCTGTCCAGAATTTTTTCCTTATTAAAATAGGATTTGTCTGCCAGTTGTTTCTTGATTTCAGGATCTTTTATAAAGATAAAATTCCATGGCTGGCTGTTAATAGATGAGGGACTGAGATGTAAAATCTCTTGTAAAATTGCGATCTGTTCTTCACTGATTTTTCCCTGTGGGTTATACTTTTTTACAGTATACCTGTTTTTCATTTTGTCTAAAAAGTTCATAATTTTATACTATCATTTTTATAGTTACAAAATTAATTTAAGTTTATTAACTTTGCAATAACGGTAAAAAAGGATAGTATAAAAATGTATACAATAGATGATAAAGCATACCCATGCTGCACCAGTGTAACCATGAGGTTTATAGGCGGAAAATGGAAGGCTGTGATTTTATTTCACCTGATTGATGGTGCTAAAAGATATAATGAACTAAGAAAAATAATCCCTACCATTACGGAAAGGACACTCAGCCTTCAGCTTAAGCAGCTGGAGGAAGATGATATTATTGACAGAAAAGTGTTTACAGAAAAACCTCCGTTAATGGTTGAATATACCTTGACAGATTTTGGAAGGACTCTTCTTCCCGTATTGGAAGCAATTACAGACTGGGGAAAAACAGCTCCGGAAAGATCAAAAAAAATAATCAGGAATTAAAGTTCCTGATTATCTTCTTTATTCGGTTCAAAAAAACTGAAACTCACGTTTCCGTATTTTCGGGTATCTATTAGGTTGGGATGTTCAAGCTTCATACGGCTTTGGTGCTCCACGATGAGAACTCCGTTTTCTTTCAGGTATTTATTGTTTAAAACCAGAGAAATCAATTCATAATACTTCTTTTCTTCCATTTCAAAAGGAGCATCAGAGAAAACAATCTCAAAAGATTTTTTATTTCTGAATTTTTTAAGCCAGTCAAATACATCACCTCTCTGTACATTGATCTGAAGTGCCATGTCAAGCTCAGAAGCGGTAGTGTTGATAAATGCCGTATGCTTTGGATTCATTTCTACAGAGGTAACACTTTGGCATCCTCTGGAAGCAAATTCAAAGGTAATAGAGCCAATTCCTGCAAAAAGATCAAGCACGGAGATCGACTGCATATCGTATTTGTTTTCCAGAATGCTGAATAAAGCCTCTTTCGCAAAATCGGTGGTAGGCCTTACATCAAAGTTTTTAGGGGCGGCAATTTTTTTGGCTTTCCATTTGCCTGATATTATTCTGAACATATTGTTGTTAGGGTTTAGGTAATAGATTATAGGTGGCAGGTGGTTGTGTTTGGGCTTTAACCCTATTCCCTGCGGCCTGCAACCTAGTTAAGTATAAAATTCTTGTTTGGAATATTGTCAAAAACAATTTTCAGATTTTTAACAAATTTCTGAAGTTCGGAAATGAATGTTTCATTTTCCGTAGTTTCTCCATAAGCATAAAAGCTGGTTTCATTGATTCCAAAACCTATCTTACTCAATGTGAACATAATGAAGTAAAGGAAATCTACTTCTGAGTTGACATCAAGGTTATTATAAAGGATTATTTTTTTATTGTCAATCGCAAAAAACTCACATTGGTTATGATAAAGATTGATATGAATTTCCTTGTTGGTTTTATTATTAATTGAACTTAGAAACTTTTCTCCGGAGAAATTAAAATGAACCGGTATCGCAAGCTCTTTTATTTTTTTATAATAATTTTTCGGGAAAGTATAATAAAACTGGATATTGAATTTTTTGTTGATAGAAAGCATCAGTTCTTCCCGTTCTTTATCTGCAGGAGCATTGAAGGCTATAAGATCAAATCCGGCCTCATGCTCAGAAAAACCTTCAGGCATCAGAGTAAAATGATTAAATGCTGAAATCACCTGGATCTCATCATAGCGCTGCTTAATAAGAACTTCGTCCAGCTTTTGCTCAATAAGATTGGCTGGGGTCTCTTCAGTAACGAAATAAGATTTTTCCTCCAGAATGTTTTTGTTTTTAACAATCTGGCAGATCAATCCGTCTTTGGTAAAAAGTAAATTAAGTACGTTCATATTTCAATTGCTGCAAATTTAGTGAAATTCTACCATTACCGCACCCGATTGATGGTGAAGTATTTCCTTATTATAAAAATCAATATTGACCTGGCTTTCCAATACATCCCAAACCATCCTCTGCAAAGTCCCGTCACCAATGCCATGAACAATTTCCAGTCTCTTCAGGTTGTTCTTTCTGCAAAACCCGATCACTTCAATCAGTTTTTCCTTTTGTATAAACAATCTTTCAAAGCTGTCATAGTCATTGGGATTCTTTACCAAATTATGAAAATGAAGGTCTAAAACCAAATGATTTTTCTGATGTTTCTTAGAAATGATTTTTTTAGGTTCTGCTTTTCTTATTACTCTGATATTTTCATAAAGATCAGAATCCTTAGGAACCAGTTTTTCTTTAGGATATTGGTGGGTAAAGCCATATTCATCTTTAAAAACGACAATATTTCCCTTCACGGAAGTTACCACTCCGTTTAAATCTTCATCTACTACCGAAACCTTGTCGCCGATTTTCATATTTTTAAGACTTGTCTGAACCAATTATTGTACAAAGGTAGAAAGTAAAATGTATGAAATCAAACTCCTCTACACTTAAACACTCAAACTCTCGGTCCAAGTTCAATAATTTCCAGATCTTTGATTTCCTCACCGTCTACCACAAAGCGCATCATCGTCCTTACTTTATGCCAGCCCTGTTTTCCACAGGCACCGGGATTAAGATGCAGCAGGTTGTTTTTCTCATCATACATCGCTTTCAAAATATGCGAATGTCCCGAGATAAATAATTTAGGCGCTTTTTCTGCTATTTCTTTTTTAGTAAGTGGAGTATATTTTCCGGGATAACCTCCGATATGAATCATCAAAACCTCCAGCTTTTCACAAAAGAAACGGTTGACCTCCGGAAATTCAGCCTGGATTTTAGCATCATCAATGTTGCCGTACACTCCTTTCAGAGGTTTTATCTTTTCCAGCTGCTCAATGACGTCAAGATTTCCAAAATCTCCACAATGCCATACTTCGTCAGCCTGAGAAGCGTATTCCAGGATCCGGTCATCAATATAAGAATGCGAGTCGGAAAGGAGAAGGATCTTTGTCATTATCTAAGGGTTCTTTCTGTAATATTTTCGTGGTATTTATCTTTGAATATCGCTACACGTTCAGGATTCAGTTCTCCGTCATGATTGATTACTCGTTCTTTTAATAACCATTTTACCAGTTTTTCCATTCCTTTTTTAGAATTCATAAAATTGGCAATTTTGGCTATATCTGTTGATTCTACTTTTGTTTTTTCAGGCAGAAAATTCAGGATAAAATAATCATCACTTACATAGCTTGGTGTTTCATTGTCCATATATTGGTAAAGAAGAATCTCTTCATCATTCTTCATAGAAAAAAATGAATACTGGGCCACATTAATTTTTTCAGCTTTCAGAATCTGCTTTCCATCTAATAAAACTTTATCATCTTTGATGGTGACGTCCTGAGAAAAATATAAATTACAGCTTATCATCAGGAAGAAGAAAGTCAATAATCTGTTTACTGCCATTTTTTGATTTTTTTTTAAGACTGCAAATATAAGAAGCTTTAATAAACTTATAAGATCTGATTCCTTTCAGAGAATAATGTAAGGATATCAGTCAGTAATATTTTTTGTTCTTCGGATAGAATCCAGTTTCTTTTCTATATCCGCACTGAAAACCTTTTTTAGTTTCAGTTGATTTTCCGTAAGCTTTGAAATAACAAAAGTACCGGTCATATTCGTATTGGAAGGAAATACTAAAGTTACTGTAGAATCTGAGGCTTTTTTCCAGCTCCCGATGTAACGGTCTGGTTTTTCATTTTTAGTAACCGGTTCTTCCAGAGTATCATATCTTAATGAAGATTTAATCAGGTTTCCTGTGACTTTTCCATTTTTCTGAAATCTGATTCCTTCTCTTCTTGCCTCAAAACCATCCTGCTTTTCGTAGGTATAAATATAAGTATCCATTTTACTGAGATTCCAGGTTTGTAAAAGTAAAGGATTGGAAGTTCTGTTCTGGGCTTTGATACCACTGACTGCGAAAAGAGAGAAAATACAGATACAAATAGTCTTTTTCATGAATACAACGGGTTTATCAGTAAAATATGTAAACTTTTAACCATGCTAAAATTAGCATCACTTAATATTTAGTAAATTTGGGAAAATTAAAATAAACAATGAAACAGAAACTTTCTTTTTTCATTTTTCTTTTGACCGTAGGACTGGCCAATGCGCAGGTTGAAGAAAAAAAACTGGACGAGCTGATCCAAAATACCCTGAAAACCTTTGATGTGCCTGGAATGTCCGTGGGAATTGTAAAAGATGGAAAAATGATTTATTCCAAAGGTTTTGGAGTACGTTCTCTTACGAGCAAACAGCCTATGGATGATAATACATTGGTGGGAATTGCTTCCAATTCTAAAGGTTTTACATGTACAGCATTAGCAATCTTAGCAGATGAAGGAAAACTGAACTGGGATGATAAAGTTTCAAAATATATTCCTGAGTTTCAAATGTATGATCCTTACGTTTCTCAAAATGTAACGATAAAAGATCTTATTACGCACAGAGCCGGATTGGGCCTTGGACAGGGAGATCTTATGTTTTTTCCGGAAGGAGGGAACTTAACGGTGAATGATATTGTTCATAATGTGAGATACCTGAAACCTGAGAATCCTTTCAGAACAAAATTAGATTACAATAACATCATGTTTATTGTTGCCGGAGAAGTAATTCACAGAGTTTCAGGATTAAGCTGGGCAGAATTTATCGAACAGAGAATCATGAAACCTGTAGGGATGACTTCAAGCTTTGGGAGCTATAACAGAGCAAAGTCTGTAACGAATAAAATTGATGCACATGCTCCTGTAGACGGAAAAGCAATTGCCGTTCCCCACGACTGGAACGAAACAGCAAATGCCGCAGGGGGAATTATGAGTAATATTAAGGATATGACAGTTTGGGCAGAATGTCTGTTGAATAATTTCACCACCAAGGATGGGAAAAAATTAGTTTCAGATAAAAATGCTCAGCAGCTGTGGAATCTTCAGATCCCTGATAGAGTAGCGGCAAAAAATCCATATGATACAAGCTTCTACGGATATGGTTTAGGCTGGTTCCTGAGCGATGTTAAAGGACATAAGCAGGTACAGCATACCGGTGGATTAATCGGAACTGTTACCCAGTTTACTTTAATTCCGGATATGAAGCTGGGCATTGTAGTATTGACGAACCAGCAGTCCGGAGCTGCTTTCAATACCATTACTAATACTGTGAAAGATTCTTATCTTGGCGTAGCAGACAGAAACTGGCTGAAAACATATGGGGACAGAATGTCTAAGATGGAAGCAGATTTTAATAAACAAAAGAAAGATGCTTTTGTAAAATCAGAAACATTTAAAAAAGAGAAATCTTTTCAGCCAAAAGCAGAGCAGTTTACAGGAACTTATAATGACGTATGGTTTGGTGATGTGGAAATTGCGCAACAGGGAAATACTTACAGAATTTCATGCAAAAACTCTCCAAGATTAAAAGGAGAATTGCTTCCTTATTCTAACAATTCTTTTATTATCAAATGGGATGACAGAAGCTATGATGCAGATGCTTATATTATTTTCAGTTATGATGAAAACGGAAAGGCAGAATCTGCAAAATTAAAAGCGATTTCTGATGTGACAGATTTCAGTTTTGATTTTGATGATCTGGATTTGAAGAAAAAATAAAAGATAAAAACATAGAAAAATATTCAAAAGATCGGGCTTTGGTTCGTTCTTTTTTGTTTGTTAACCACGAATACCACTAATATATTCACGGATGACACTAATTTTAATAATAATTGAAAATTAGAACTTATATAATTCAATAGGAACAGGCTAAAGCCCGTTTTTCTTATATACAATGTAGCCAAAACTTAACCACCCCGTCAAAAAATAATTTTTTTGCCACCCCTCCAGAGGAGGGGAATATGAAGTCTGTAAAAGGAATGGTAGTTTACTGTACAAGATTCAGATCCTGATTTGCTAAAGTAAGCTCTGTATTAAGGTGTTGTTTTTCAAAGAAATTTTTTAGTTCAAGAAGTCTTTTCTTATTGTCATAATGAATGCTTGAATTCAGTTTCCTTTGACACAATGAGCAAGCTCTTGCAAGGTGATAATCTGTTTCTGTAAGTGAATTGGTTCCATTCATCACACAGTTGGCATTCAGACAATGGCTGATTCCGAACATATGCCCGATCTCGTGGGAACTGATCTTTATTAATCTTAAAAAAGTTTCATTGAAATTGGAATCGGTTAAATGACCATTTGCAAATCTGTACATAGAGGTTACCCCTACACCTTCTTCATAAGAAGCCAGCCCAAAAACGTAATTCCATTCTGGTTTCGGGAAAAGATCTTTCTCTGTAATTCCCATCAGTACTACAGCATCTTTAGGTTTTCTTTTGATCAGAATGCTGTCCAGTACATAACCTGCCAGAACTTGTTCGTGTCCTTCCTTTGAAATTCTTTTGACTTTTTCAGGAAAGATCGTATTGGGTAAAACGGGAAGGATTTTTATTTCCAGCTGGAAATATATTTTTAAATATTCTTTGGTGAGTGCTATTTCTCTTTTCTGAAGTTCATCAAAAGTTCCAATGGGTTGAAGATAAATAGTATTTTTTCCAGGTTCAGGTTTTATTTTTTTTAATTTCTGAAAATCTTCAAATGTCTGGAAATGCTCATCATGGTTATACCGCCAGCTTCCGGGTTTTGGAGAAGCCGGGAGTTTTATATCATTCAGTGCAGTCGATTCAAAATAAGATTTCTTCTGTTTCTGACATGAAAAAAGAAAGATGAATAGAGCTGCATAAAAAAAGAGAGATGTAACGTTATATTTTCCCTGGTTCATAAAAGAACAGAAGTTTCTTTTTGGCACCGTCAAATTCTGACCACGATTCACAGTCTACTTCAAAACCAGCGACTCCGCATGTGGGAAAATGAAAAATATCTTCAGAAATGGAATTGGCAAAATTTGAAATTCCATTATTGTGAGAGAAAAAAGCAACTGAATTCAGGGTGTCATCCAGGTCATAAATTACAGATTCAAAACTTCTTTCCGAAGGATTGTACAATTTTTCATCAGTAGAACAGTTAAGTTGATAAGCCTGATTAAAAATTTTACACGTATTCAGTGCACGCACCGCGGGGCTTGACACAAAGTGATCGATGGAAATATTATTGTTTTTAAGGAATCTGGACATGTGCATAGCGTCTGTCAAACCTTTGTCTGCCAATGGTCTGTCAAAGTCCTCCGTTTCCTCCGGCCAGTCGCTTTTTGCATGTCTTACGAGGATGAGTTTCTTCATATAATTGTTTTTTGGAAGATTAAAATTATAAAAAAAATAATGGAATAAAACATGATTTATATAAAAAAACTGCGTTATGAATAAAATCAGTAAATTTTACTAAATTTGCAGACTTATGGGACAAATCCTTGCAATTGACTACGGAAAGGCTCGTTGTGGTATCGCTGCAACAGATGATATGCAGATTATAGCCAGTGGGCTGGAGACTGTAGAGAACCGTTTTTTAATGGAATTTTTGAAAAAATATTTCAATGAAAATAAGGTAGATGAAGTGGTAATTGGGCTTCCCATAGATTTGAAAGGAAACGTTTCGGAAATCGAAACTGATATTTTAAAATTCATTGAAGAATTTAAAAAAGAATTTTCGGATATTGCGGTCCATCGTTTTGATGAAAGGTTTACTTCCAAAATGGCTTCGTTTTTTATTTCTCAAAGTGGAAAAAACAAAAAAAAGAGGCAGGAAAAAGGATTAATAGATAAAGTAAGTGCAACCATCATATTGCAGAATTTTTTAGAACAAAAATTAAGATGATTTTACCGATAAGAGCTTTTGGGGATCCTGTTTTGAGAAAAGTGGGAAAAGATATAGACAAAGATTATCCCGAATTACAAGAATTGATAGATAACATGTTTGAAACGATGTACAGCGCAAATGGCATAGGTCTTGCAGCGCCTCAGATCGGTTTGGATATCCGTGTATTTATAATAGATGTGACTCCTCTTGCTGAAGATGAGGATTATGAAGATATTAAAGATGAGTTGGCAGAGTTCAAAAAAGTATTCATTAATGCCAGAATTCTTGAAGAATCAGGTGAAGAATGGAAGTTTAATGAAGGCTGTCTTTCTATTCCGGATATAAGAGAAGATGTAAAAAGAAAAGGGACAATCGTTATTGAATATTATGACGAAAATTTTGTGAAACATACAGAAACTTTTTCCGATATTAGAGCCCGCGTAATTCAGCATGAATATGACCACATTGAAGGGGTACTGTTTACTGATCACCTGAGTGCTCTGAAAAAGAAACTGGTAAAAGGTAAACTGACAAAAATCTCTCAGGGTGACGTAAGCATTGGTTACAAAATGAGATTTCCAAAATAATTTAAACAAGGATAAAAGAAATAATATAAAGCAAAAAGCTTAGAGCTGATTGCAGAATTTACAAAAAATAAAATTATGCTGTTAGAAAAAATAATTTCAATTTCTGGAAAGCCAGGACTTTACAAATTAGTTTCTCAATTAAGAAACGGATTCATCATTGAAGATGTTACCACTAAGAAAAAAGTAAGTATTGGAAACTCAAGCCAGGTAAGTTTGTTGGATAATATTGCCATGTTTACATTTGAAAAAGAAGTTCCTTTGTTCGAAGTTTTTGAAAATATTGCTAAAAACAATGATTATAAAGAAACAATTTCTCACAAATCTTCTGATGCAGATTTAAAAGAATTTATGGTGTCTTCTTTACCTAACTATGATACAGAAAGAGTATATGCTTCTGATATCAAGAAATTGGCTCAGTGGTACAATGTTCTTCATAAAGCGGGATATATTACTCCTGAAAGTTTTGTAAAGGCAGAGCCTGAAACTTTGGATGGAGAGCCTGCAGAAGAATTAAACATTGAAAAAGAAGCTAAAAAAGCTCCAAAAGCAGAAAAACCTGCTGCACCAAAAGTAAAAGCTACTTCAGCTGCAAAATCAGCTCCAAAAAGTACGCACAGAAAACAAGGATAATTCATTCAATTTGAATTAAAAATACAAAGTCTTGTCAGGAAATTTCTGACAAGACTTTTTGTTTTTTTATGATGTAGCAGATGACAGATAATAGGGATTAGTGAATTTTCTGCTAAGTTCAAATTTCGTCTGTATCTTTAAACATTAAACATTAAACATTAAACCCTAAACCTGTAACCTCTTGCATTCCATATCCACAAACTCTTAACTTTCACTCCAAACCACTACCACAGACCCAAAATATCCCTTACATTTGTACAAGATTGAATTTTTCATTACTTATGAATGCGAAACAGGAGAAACTAGAGGCCTTCGGAAGATTACTGGATATCATGGATGATCTGCGTGAAAAATGTCCGTGGGACCAGAAACAGACTTTAGAGTCACTTCGTCATCTTACCCTTGAAGAAACCTATGAACTTTCAGATGCTATCTTACAGAATGATCTGCAGGAAATAAAAAAAGAGCTGGGAGATGTTCTGCTTCACCTGGTTTTTTATGCTAAAATTGGTTCAGAAAAAGAAAGTTTTGATATAGCAGATGTGATCAATTCCCTTAATGAAAAGCTGATTTTCCGCCATCCTCATATCTATGGAGATGTTGAAGTGAAAGATGAGGAAGAGGTGAAACAGAACTGGGAAAAATTAAAACTAAAAGAAGGAAATAAATCTATTTTGGGTGGAGTACCGAAAAGTTTGCCGAGTTTGGTAAAAGCTTACAGAATCCAGGATAAGGTAAAAGGAATCGGTTTTGAATTCCATGATGCTGAAGATGCCTGGAAAAAAGTAGATGAAGAGATTCAGGAGTTTCATGCTGAGACTGATCTCAATAAAAAGGAACAGGAACTTGGGGATGTATTTTTCTCACTGATCAATTATGCAAGAATTTCAGGAATTAATCCCGATTCTGCTTTGGAAAGAACCAATCTTAAGTTTATTTCAAGATTTCAAAAAATGGAAGGACTTGCTGAGGAACAGGATTTAAAATTGGCAGATATGTCTCTTGAAGAAATGGATGTTCTGTGGGAAAAGGCAAAAAAACTTTCATAGCTCTTTATTGGAACAATTAATGCTTCTTACATTCAATTAAAAAAATAAAAATAAATATGTTACGTTTTCTTATTTTACCTGCTTTGCTTCTATTGAGCTGTAATCCAAAAGCTCAGAATTCTCCCACTAACGAGGATGAATTGAAAGTCCAGTTTTCCCTACCTAAGAAGTTGAAGGAAGTCTCCGGAATTGCTTTATCAAAAGATAAGAAGACCATTTGGGTGATAGAAGACAGAGGGAATAAAAATGCAGTATACGGCATCAATGATAAAGGTGAAATGTTGGCAAAAGTACCTGTAGAAAATACAGAAAATACAGATTGGGAAGACATTATATCAGATGCTCAGGGAAATATTTATATCGGAGATTTTGGTAACAATGATAATAACCGTACCGATCTTGCTATTTTAAAAACTGATCTTACCATCAGTACACAGACAACAACAAAAGTTGTTCAAACCACAAAATTTCATTATCAGGGTCAAACGGAATTTCCACCCAAAAAATCAAACCTGTTGTACGATTGTGAAGCTTTTGTAGAAATGGATGGTAGCTTCTACTTATTCACAAAAAACAGAAGTAAGGGTTTTGACGGAACTTTCCTTGTATTCCAGGTGCCCAATAAAGAAGGTGATTTTGAAGCAAAATTAATCGGAAAACTAAAACTTCAGGGTGGTTATAATGATGCAGCCATTACTTCAGCTACGATCAACAGTACAAAAGATAAAATTGTATTGCTGACGCATAAAAATGTACACGTTCTTACAGGCTTTACGGCCAACGATTTCAGTGGTGCAAAAATTCAGAAAATTTCATTGAATCATAATTCCCAGAAAGAAGCCATTGTTTTTCTTGATGATAAAACAGTTATGATTGCAGACGAGAAAGGGAAAAATGAAGGGGGGAATGTATATACGTTTTCTTTAAACTAAATTTTATATTTTTATAATAAATATACTAACTAATTAACCATGAAAAAATTGTTTTACATTTCACTTGCATTAAGCCTGTTCTCATGCAGCAGCAGTGATGATACCCCAGCGGATACTCCACCGCCGCCTCCGGTTATACAGACTGAAAAAGCTTATGTTAATGGGGTAGATGGTATCGGAACACCTAATCCTAAAGAATTTTATGAATTTACTTATGAAAATGGAAATTTAACGAATGTTAAAGGAAGGTTTTATAAAATATTTATGCAAATGGAGGATATGTTTTTTGCCGATAAGATTACTACACTGTCTTACAGTAATAATAAAGTAATCTTAAGTGAATTGGAAGGAGCAAATTTTCAAGGCTATCAGGAATATCGTTTTACCATGGATAATAACAAGCCTGTAAAACAGGAACATTATTATGTAAATAATGTAACCGGCCCTGGTTCTGTAGCTGACACCAAAACTTATACTTATGAACAGGATAAATTAAAAAAGATTTATTGGAAATTTGAAGGTCCTGGTGGTTATGAATATTTCACAACCTATTATTATAGCAATAATAACCTTACTAAAAGTGAGGTCATAGAAAAAATAAGTGGAATAGATAATAAGTTAACTACGATTACATATTCTGATTTTGATAACGCTGCAAATCCATTTAAAAAACTTTATCTGCTGAATAATGAGTTGTATGAGAAAAGCTTATCTGCTAATAATTTCAGAAAAAAAGTATCTGTCACGGAAAATTTAAATCCGGCTAATGGCAATATTCCTCCAAAGACAACAACAAAAATATGGAACTATAAATACGATGCTAACGGACAGGTATTATTATTCTTTCCAATACTATAAAAAATCAAATAAAACCCCACAGAGAAATCTGTGGGGTTTTTGAATATATGAATGTATTGAAGTGATTGACATTTTTACGTCTTATGGAGTAAGGTAAGAGATATGGATATTTCCACTTGATAGCCTAAAATCCTGAGTATATCGGCAGCGTATTCTGAAGGTTTCTCCTGTATTGAAAAAGTTAATGGATGAAAGATTATGGTTCAATCCTGTAGTGCGTTCTCCATGGCCTGTAGATATGCCTGCAAGCGTTGTAAGTGCCGGCGTAACCTTTTGGATATAAGAATTTGCTGTTCCTGCAGTTTGTCCTGACGGATTTAGATTAAGATCATAGGTTGCATAAGGAACAATATTATAAAACCCGGGTTTTACCACTGTGAAAAGTCCTGTTGCTGAGTTATAAGTTAAATAAGCTGTATCAATCTTATTACTCACATTGAAGACGTAGGTTTGTGAATAACTTTCATGAATGGTGATTGGAGTAGAGTGTGTTCCTGTATAACTGCCGCTGGATGGGCTGATATCTGTTTTGTTCCCTACATACACAACTTTTAAGAAATTTTCAGATTCAATTGTTTTCCATACCGGAGTATTTCCGGCTCCGTTTGACATTAGGACCTCACCTTTGTTTCCTGAATTACCTTTAGTTCTGTCATCGCCGCCTACATTCAGGTCTTTAACAACCTGTAGTGAACCGTTGACATGTAAAGTATGTTGAGGTGTTGATGTTTTAATCCCTATCTGTGCATTTAAATGTATAAACAGGGTAAATAATGCCATATACAATAGCTTCTTTTTCATCATTTGTTGATTTTTTTATTGCTACAAATATAAAATGTTTTTAAAATGTCTGTTTTTTAAAGAATTGATAAACATATAAAGCTATGTGTGGTGTTGACCTATATAGCTGAAAATATGGCTTTTATTTAAAAGCCATATTTGTTTTATTAATGAAAAATGTAAGCTGAAAATTAGGATTATTAAATTTAATTAAAATTGGATTTTTTTTGAATATTCAACTGTAATTAGTTTTAATAGGTTTTAAAGAATGTTTTGTATCTGTCTTAAAATTGTAATACTGATGATGAAAATTTGATTATTTAAAATTTCATTCCTATCCCTGCGGAAAGTCTTCCACCATCTGAACCATAGAAATAATTCAGTCTTGCAGACATCATTTCTACAATGCTCAGCCATACACCGGCACCGGCAGATTGGTGCCATTTTCTGGAATTTTCACTGTCATTCCATACACGGCCGATATCATATCCGATAAGAATTCCCATATTCGCAGGAATAATATTGTTTCTTACTCTCCCGAAATCCCATCGTATCTCTGAATTATTGGTAAAATATGATCTTCCTGAGAATCTTTCGTTTCTGAAAGCCCTCATCCCATTGTTACCTCCAATTGCAGCCGCCTGATAGAATTCAAAATTGTTATTATTGATCCACATTACGTTACTGGAATTGGCAAAAACAAATTTTCCTTTCTTATCAATTCTATGATCAATGGCAAGCTTTCCTTTTACAGTCAGGAAGTTTTTATTAAAGTCGGAAAGAGTTGCTTTCCAATCGGCATTAAGCATAAATTCCAGTCCAAGAGTAGGGAATGCTGTATTATCTGCATTTTTATAGCCAAATGTATAATTGGCTCCTACAAACTGTTGGCTGTTAAATACACCTGGTCTTACGTCCGGTGACTGGTTGATGAAGCGGTCAGCCTTTCTCTGGACTTTATTATCTTCAAAGGTTAATTGAAACTGATGACTCAGATTCATCCAGCTTTTCTGAGAGATAGAAGGTGCAAAGTTGAATTTTGAAATTCTGGCTCTGTTGTATTCTCTTTCTGTATCTTCCTTATCATATTCACTTTCATTGGAAAGGCCAAAGAAGTTTTGAGAAAACCTTGGAGTCGTATAAAATGCATCCAGATTGAAATCCCAACCTGAGATAGCCTTTTTAAATACTCCTTTATAGGTAAGGCTGAATCCTGCAGTAGCAGTATAAAAATTAGCTTTTAAGCTATGTCTTTGGGTATAAGGATCACGGATGAAGTTATTGACTGTATAATTGGCCAGAACGCCTACAATGACACCGTCATCCGGGTTATAGTCCAGGTTTGGATATCCTGCAAAGGAATTGTATTTCGGGTGTTTATAATTATAGCTGTTGATGTCATAATCATCAGTGATGTTTTTGGTTGCATTGCCAGCGTTATAAGTATTCTTCTGAGATTTAAAATCATAAATCTTCACTTTTCTTCCATCAGCAACATTATAAGTATCATGATTATATCCACCAATCAGCCGGATGTTCATTTTAGGGTTTCCGGTTCCTGCCACTTCATAGATATCATCATCTTCAAGTCCGTAGATCCACAATTCTTTTGTTTTTGAATCATGATAGGTCTTTTCAAAAACCAGCTCATTCTGATCTTTGTTCTTGCCCAGTTTATATTGCTGTACAAGTACTGAATGTCCGTTTTTGGTGATGACAAACTTATCAGGATTTACAGTTCCTGCCAGAGATACTTTTTTCTGTAATACATCATAATACTGAGCAGCGTAGCTCTGAAGTTTTGTTTTTCTTACTTTCAGCTTTCTCTGAATTTCAGCAATGGTATTGTCCTGTACCTCTTTCGGAAGATTATGGAAAGCATCATCAATATCCGCATCAGTAAGATGTTCCTGAATATATTTTGCCTGAGTCTCCCATTCTGTCTGATCAGCTCCTTTTAAAAAGACCAGATCCATCGGGTAGGGTTCCATAGCAAGCCACTTGACACTGCTGATATCTTCAGTAAAGGTTTTCATATGGCGAATTGCCGGAACATTCATAATAAGCTTAAATGCAGCTCCGTCATATTTGCTGAATGCCTGATCTCTGTCTTTAGGGATAGGCTTATACACTACTTTGTCACCCGCTTCATATTCTGCCCATTTCCACTGATCCGAGTGTCTGTCCCAGTCACCAATAAGCATGTCAAATAATCTGGCTCTGATGTAAGATTCTCGGTCGACAGAATATTTATTGCTTTTGCTGAGGTTCTTCAATACATCATCCGTGGAAACGATATCTTTTGCATTACCGAGATAAGCCAATGTTTTAGGGTCAGAAGAAAAACGTTCTTCAATCATGTACATTTCATCTCCATAATTCTCGTTATATCTCCCTAAAGCTTGTTGTTTAGGAATATAATAGAGTTTTGGATTACTGTGCAAAATATTCAGTTTCTCTGACATATTTCCAATCGTAAACGGAGTAAATGGGTGATTGGTCGTATAAAAATCCAACAAGAATTTTTCAGGGAAAGTATCGGTGAGCTCTTCACCCAATGTACTTTTTGTGAAAGCCATATTGTTGAGAAAACGGATGGCGCTTTTTTTCACTCCACGCATCACAAATTCCTGTCCGTCCGCTGATTTCAGTCGCAAGCTGTTGGACTGGTTTCCTCCACCTTCTCTGAAAGGGATATATCCGCCGTTTAATTCTGAAAGATTGGCAGTTGGAGCTTCAATCGGAATTCCATAATAATATCTGTAATGATCTCCCCAAAGCCAGCGGTAAAATTTTCTTTTTTGAGTAAGCTGTACCGGGTAGATGGTTGAGGAAAATGTCTGCGGAAAAGAATTGGGAAAATTATTGATAAATACATCCGGCTTGGAAATTACTGAAATATGAGTCAGTTTTTGAAGCTGTGCATCTTTTGTAGAAAAATATTCAACATCTGTACTTTCATCTTTTCTGAAATTTAAAACAGCAAAACCACTTCCTCCGTAAGAAAAATCAGTTTTTTCTATAATGGTAGACGGGTCTGTTTTGGAACCTGCTCCACTGATGATTTGTCTAAGGTTTCCGTCTTCGTGGTACTGTAGATTATGATCATGCCCGGAAACGAAAATAATATTTTCCTTATCCTGAACGATGCTTTTCAATCTGTTGGCCAGATCAGCATAATGCTGGTTATTGATATCTTCAGGACTGGCTCCTGAAGAACTTCTTAAAATATTGATTATACTTGCAACACCGGGAACAGGAATCTTACTTTTTAAAGGAAAAAGATGGGATTTTGCAGAATTAAAACCTGCATGGGTCCCACTGCTGATAATAGGGTGGTGTAAAGCAACAATGATTTTTTTACCCTGATTTTTAATGATCAGATCTTTAAATTCTGTGAAAAAATCCTCGCGGGTTTTGATATTACAGTTTTTATTGATTCCCGGGTAATTGTCCCAGTTGGCAATAACCCATTCTGTATCAACAGCTATGAGCTTAATGTCTTTAGAAACGTTGATATCATCAATAGGACATCCGTTTTTAGGCAGAAAAGCTTTTTTGTCGTCGAGGTATTTTTTTACCAGTCCTTCCTGAGCGTTCAATCCTTCCAGTCCGTTATACCAATCGTGATTTCCGGGAATTACAAATGTTTTACCTTTGAAATTCTTCGTTATGGCAAGCTGATTTTCCAGTTTATCTTTAGCTGAAGCATATTCTTTATCTGTTTCTTTAGGCATCCCGTTAGGATAGATATTATCTCCCAAAAAGATCAGCATAGAGTTGCTGTCGGCAGAATCCAGTTTGCTTTTCAGTAAACTCAGTGTTTTTTGTGCATGAGGTTCATCTGCGTTTCCTGCATCTCCAATCAGAAAAAGTTTAAAATCATTCTCGGATTTTATCTCAGAATCTTTTACTTCAAATAAGTTTTTGCCCTTTTGTACGTTATATGTAGCACAGGAATAAAGGGCTCCTGCGGACATTACAGTTCGAAGAACAATAGAAGTATTTTTTAGATGAGTTTTAAAGGATAAATTCATAAATTTACATTAACAAAATTTCAGGAATGAGCATTCTACAAAAAGCTAAAAATTATGTTGAAATCTTATTCAAAGATAAGTTATCTTCAGTATATTTTTATCATAATTTTATCCATACTGCCTATACGGTCAATAAGGCTGAGGAAATCATGAAAAATACTCCTGTCTCTCAAGAGGATCAGGAGAAAGTACTCGTAGCATTATGGTTTCATGATACCGGGTATATAGAATGTGCACTGAACCATGAAGAGAGGAGTGTGGAAGTAATGAAAGCCTTTTTACAGGAGGAAAATTATCCAGAAAATTATATCGCGGATGTTGAAAAACTGATTCTGGCTACGAAAATACATTATGAACCTCAGAATTTACTGGAAAAAATTGTAAAAGATGCGGATTTCAGTCATTTTGCAGGTCATGATTATAACGATATTTCTGATGCTTTGAGAAAAGAATGGGAGCTGACGAATGTAAGATGTTTCTCTAATGAAGAATGGAATGCCGGAAATCTGGATATGCTGAAAAATAAGCATACTTTTTATACAGATTATGCAAAAGAAAACTGGGAACCTCTAAAAAAGAAGAACATTAAAAAGATCGAAAAGAAGCTGGAAAAAGAAGAAGAGAAGAAAGAGGAAAAAAAGGAGAAGGAAAATTCAGAAGGTAAAAAGGATAAAGAAAAATCTGACAGAAGTGTAGATACGTTGTTCAGAGTAACGCTTAATAACCACACAAGACTGAGTGATATTGCAGACAGCAAAGCCAATATCCTTTTATCTGTAAATGCCGTGATTATTTCGGTTTGTCTTTCTGTACTGGTTCCCAAGCTGGATACCCCAAAGAATGCCCATCTGATCCTTCCGAGTTTCATTTTGTTGCTATCTAGTGTGCTAACGATTGTTTTTGCGATATTATCTACCAAACCTAATGTTACCAAAACAACCTTCACTGCTAACGATATTATCAATAGAAAAGTAAATCTGCTTTTCTTTGGAAATTTTCACCAAATGCAATTTGATGATTACCACAATGCCATGAAAGATCTGATCAAAGACAGAGATTATATTTATGATTCTATGGTAAAAGACCTGTATTATCTTGGAAAGGTTCTTGATCGGAAATATAAGCTTTTATCTATCACTTATAAGGTCTTTATGGCGGGGATTATTATTTCTGTTCTGTCTTTTGGAGTAGCATTTCTTAGTCTTTAATTAAACAACAAATACACAAATGATAGTAAGACAGCGTACAAATTGGCTGAAAATGTTATTTATATGGAGAGGCTCTGTATTAAAGAAAATTGTTGTTCAGCTAAGCATTATCACGCTGTTTTCCCTGGCTATCTATATTTTCAAAGGAAGAATCTTTGATTATAAAGTACATCTGAATCCTACGATTTTTACATTGATAGGGCTGGCTCTTGCTATATTTATGGGGTTCTGTAATTCTGCGAGCTATGATCGTTTCTGGGAAGGGCGGAAGCTTTGGGGACTTCTTGTTATTGAAACCAGATCTTTGACGAGACAGATTTTATCGTTAGTGAACGATTCTTCTCCCGAAGCTAAAGATGAAAAAGAGAAAATCATTAAGCTTATCTCCGCATTTTCCTGGTCGCTGAATTTTCAACTGAGAGATAAATCCGGAACAGAACATCTTGAAGGGCTTCTTTCTCCTGAACAACTGGAAGAGGTGAAGGATAAAAAATTTATTCCAAGTATTATTCTGGGATTTATTGCAGACTGGCTGAACGAACAGAATAAAAAAGGAAATATTGATACCATTGTAATGACTGCCATGGATCATCAGTTGAATCAGTTTTCTAATATTTCCGGTGGTTGTGAGAGAATTTACAATACTCCGTTACCCTTTGCTTACAGTGTTCTTCTGCATCGTACTGTATATCTGTACTGCTTCTGGCTTCCTTTCGGACTGGTAGATTCCCTGGGGTGGATGATGCCTATGATTGTTCTGTTAATCAGTTATACCTTTATTGCTCTTGATGCCATTATTCAGGAGATTGGTGAGCCTTTTGGTGAGGAAGAAAATGACCTTGCGCTGAACAGTATCTGCCGTACGATTGAATTTTCTATTTTTGAACAGGCGGGAATTCCTCAAGGTGAATTGAAGAAGCCGGATACTTACTTTATAGATTAAATAACTTCTATTCCTGTGGAAGTGTAAAAGAAACTCTCAGTGCCAGCAATCCTGTAATTCCCTGAAGATCTTCAACCCTTAAGAATTCTATATCATTTTGTAGTACTCCTTTCTTCTGGAGTTTGGAAATGTAGTCGAGGTATTCTTTCTGATTTTCCATTCCGAAATAGACGATGGTGATCTTTCCAGGAGCGGTGATGCGTTCTGAAGAATCTTTCACATGGGCTTTATCCAAGCGTTTTTTGATAATTTCGTAATAGGAATTGTAAGCTCCGTCTACATCAAAACGTTTTTCATCCATTCTGAAACGGATGTCTATTTTTTCATTATAGACAAAGATCAGTGAGGCGATATCCAGCTGTACGGGAAGATATTTTTTGAATGAGTGAAATTCAAGTTCCATTTTACAGATAGTTTTCAGCTGCCAGTATCTCAGTTTGTGAACAACTTTTGAAGTATAATGAAGCTCAGGTGCGATGGTGGTGCCAATGTAAAGGTTATGCTCTACACCATCAGACTTAAATCTTTCATAGTAGTGTGGGAAAATTTCCTGTGCTTTTATCTGAGTTTCGTCCAGCATATCTGCCAGTTTTCGGTTCACCAGAGTGATAGAATCATCCAGATTTTTTCTGTGGTGATAAAAAAGGTCAGTTGGCGTAAAGATGTGTGAAAAATAGTCTTTGATCTTCGCCTTTATTTCCCTTGAGGTTCTTATTTCCAGCTTCCCTTGTAAAAAAGGATGAATTTCTTCCCTTAATAATCGTTGAAAGCGTTGTTCTGTATCAGCTTTGATCTCATTGTTGAGTTCATTTTCAAATACATCCAGTGCCAGCAAAAATTTTTCTGAATCGGAATTGGTGAGTATAAAAATCTCATTCAACCATTCAATCTGCTGATTAAGATCCTGAAGCATCAGGTTATAACGCTTTTCCGAAGAAGAACGGATATCCGAAACACCAAACAGCGGAGTAAGGTTTTTGAAAGCAATCTGCTTTAAGGTGTATATTTTCTTACCGAGCGATGCGGTGAAATATTTTTCGGCTTCATTTCTGAATTTCCACACCACACTGTCGTGGATGGTTGTATATTCACGCTGGATAATAGCTTCTATCTGATAGTTTTTCTCAAAGTAGAATCTGTTCAGAGAGAAAAGAACCATATCAGTGAAAAACTCCAGTTTTTTAAGTTTTAAACCATTAAAACTTCCGGCAATAGGAGAGGTAAACTCCATAATCGCAAGGAGTTCACCGTCTTTCATGATAGGAATTACCATGAAACTGTTGACATTATTGTCCTTTAAAATACTGAAGGAAGGGAGTTGTTTTACACTTTCCTCCAGGTTGTTTACATTGGAAACAACTACAGGCTTTGAATTATGATTTAAATTATTAAATGTACTCTTACGGGTATCTTCATCAAAAGCATTAATCCAGAAATCCAGAATATGATTTGTAAGAAGACTCTCATAAATTGGGAGTTTATCCAGTTTCTGTTCTTTTTTATTAAAAGTCATCAGCCCGAAACTCAATTCCGAAACATCAAAATAGGATTTGAAAATTTCAGTCAGATTTTCATTAGGATTCAAATTTTCAGGATCAATCTCTATCATGCTTGATTTCAGATCAGAAAGTGCCACTTCCGAGGTACAGTCTACTAATGAAATGATAGTGAAACCTTTTAATATCCATGATTCTGAAGGGAAATACTTTTTCCACAACTTAAAATCATCCAGGTTTTCCAAAAGCATATCCAGCACATCATCAGATGGGATTTTAGCATCTTCTGTGGGGATAATTTCGGTAAAATCTGAATTGACCGTAATCTTATAATGTTTCATGATTCCCTGTTTATTGGGAATATCATAATAGAACGGAATAGTGCTTTTAATATCTTTTTTGAAGTAGCTCTGAAGAATCAGGCAGCAGCAGAATACATAGAACTCATTGTCTGTAATGTTTCTGAGCTCTATTTCAAAGTCTTGTCCGGCATCTTTAAGAATATCTTTAAACCTTTCGGTATAATTGAATGTGATATTGGAAAGAGGAATACTCGCTGCTTTTATTTCATTTCTGGTAAGACCTGTTGGGAAAAGATCTGCAAGAAGCAGTCTGATGAGGTCTTCATGCTGTTCGAGAAAAGCGGTGTCCTGAAAACCTTCTCTAAGCTCTTTATAATTTCTGGTGCTCTCGATCAATGATTCTGCATAGTTGACTCTATACTCTAATCTGTCATTATACCGGATATGTTCCAGAACATCCAAATATTTTTTGAATGATATATAAACCTGAAAAGGAGAGTCTTTTTTATAGAGATTAGCCAAGAGCTGAAATTTAAAGTAAAGTTATGAAAAAAACACTATTTACAAATGTGTTTTGAATGGGTATAAATGATGATTCCCTTCTTTTTTGTTTAGGTTTCTGTAAATGTTTTTATTTTGAGTCATTTAGAAAGCGCAGATAGATGTTTTTTTAGAATTTGAAAAAAGTTGTCCTAATTATTCAGGACAACTTTAGTATTTAAAAATATATGAATGTTAGAATTTAATATTATATCCCATTATAAACTGTGTTCCAAAAATGCTGAAATGCTGGGCATCATAGCTGGACTGCTGATATCTTCCGTTGAAGGTAACGGTATTATAAACTTCATCATACGCTGTATTTGCCGGTAGATTCCGCAGTTCCCATTTAGGCAGAACATTAAAGACATTCAGAATACCGAAGTTAATGGTATTTTTGCTGTTGATATTGTAGTTGATGGTAATATCCGTAGTAATTCTTGGTCTGAATCCCAGATAGGATTGTGATTCGGCATTAGGATCATTCCAGGCCAGATTAGCTCCCGGCATACCGCTGTTCGCATAAGTAGCTTTTCCAAACAAAGTATTGTTGAGTGATATATTCCATTTTTGAATGGTATAATCTATACCGAGAACAGCTTTTAAAGCTGGTCTGGAAGTGGTGGCTAATGCTTCCTCGGTTCTGTTAAAAGGAGCAGAAAGGTTAAGCCCGTTCAGCTTGTCTGAATTCTCCGTTATTTTAGAATGATTCATATTCAGGGCAAGATTAAAGGCAAGTTTGCCTTTGGCCAGATCTATATTTCTATAATTGGCGACAAGGTCCAGACCTATAGTTCTTGTGTCTACACCATTGATGAAAAAACTTGCGGCGTTCACATTGGTAATTCCTATATTGTTTAAAGGATCTAAAATTGTAGTTTTATCACTCATTCTGGAGCTTAGTAAGATTCTGTCATACACATTGATCAGATATCCGTCGATGGTAATAGAAAAATTTTTATTGGGCTGGATTCCCAGTCCTAAGGTAAAATTAAGGGATTTTTCAGCATCTAAATTGGGGATTCCTACTGCTTTAGCTTCTTTACCTACATTATTAAACAGACCCTCTGTAACGATATTACCGTTAGCAAAAACATTCTGAATAGTAGAAAGATATACCTGTTGAAGAGTAGGAGCGCGGAACCCTGTAGAAACAGATCCTCTGGCGATCAGTTTTTTTCCCATGATGTTTTGTCTTGCACTGAGTTTCCAAACCAATGAGTTTCCAAAATCGCTGTAATTTTCAAAACGTGCAGTGGCATTAAATGTTGTGGCCTCGGAAATATCAAAGGCTGCATCTGCATAGACGCCAATATTATACCTTGAAAAAATTCCGGAATTTTCTGGTGATGATCCCGGAAAAGAAATGGATCCTGTTTGATAATAAGAAGCAGGATCTCCAGTGTAGATTTCATATTCCTCTTTTCTTGCTTCAGAACCGAATGCCAATGCAATATGTTCTGATAATCTTTTGGAAACATCAATATTCCCGATAATATTATTAAATCTGAAACCACCGGGCCTAAAATTAATAGGACTGGATGCTCCTAATGCTGCATTAAAGGTATTTCCTACTGTATATAAAATTTTATTTCCCCCAAAAGTTGCGCTCAGGTCTATATTCCATTCGCTTTCTGTTTTGGTTTTGTATCCCAGTGTGGCTCCGTAATCGGTAAGGTCTCCAATAAATGTAGGCGTAAAGCCGTCGGGTGAATTCAGAACATTGGCGGGATTTACCCAATAAGGTGTTCTGTGATTGGCAAAACTGCTTACCTTTTTGGTGGCAAATGAAGCATTTGCATACAGGCTGGAGCGGTCAGATACCGGTATGGAAGTATTTATCAAAAAACTTATGCTGTTCTTTTTGGGGTATGCATTTTTATTTTGAGCATCAGGATATTTGGCTAAATAAGCATCCACATCACTTTGACTGGCTCCAAATGTTTGTGCATCCCAGTAAGCATTTACCTTTCCGTTTCTGTAGGCATAATCATTATTCTGGAGATTGGTGGAAAATGTAAGAAAGCCTCCGTTCTTAAATGTAGAGCCAGTGATCAAATTAAAATTTTGAGAAAAGCCGTCTCCTTTTGAGTACAGCCCCAGATTTGCACTGGCTTCTGTAAAGTTTATTTTATCTTTTAATATGATATTGATAACTCCGGCAATTGCGTCAGAACCATATTGGGCAGAAGCTCCGTCTCTCAGGATTTCTATTTTTTTGATGGCAATAGACGGAATAGATGATAAATCAGCTCCCGTTTCTCCTTTTCCAATTGTATTCTGAGTGAAGATGAGAGAAGACTGATTCTTTCTTTTTCCATTAATCAAAACTAATGTTCTTGATGATCCCATATTCCTGATTTCAAAAGGATCCAGCAATGAAGTAGCATCCTGCACTGCGGCGCTGGTAGAATTAAAGGATGGAATCCTGTACTGTAGTGCTTGTCCTACAGAACTATGGCCGGACGATTGAATGATAGCTGCATCTATATTATCAATAGGTAGAGGAGTGGAGATACTCGATCTTGGAGCAGTTCTGGTGCCGACCATCACTACTTCGTCCAGCTTTTTCGCGGTTACTGAATCTTTTTCCTGTGCTTGTGCCAAGCCTATTGAGCATAATAGAAATGCGGCAGCGGCATTGTTGTTGATCTTCATCATTTCAAGTTTTTTAATTGTATTTTGTTGTAAATTCAAAACAAATGTATTGATTGTAGTATTGTTTTTTATGTTTTGTTTTAACTTTTTTTAATACAATATTTTTATTGAAATTTAATAATTGTTATTTTATTTTAAATGTAAATGAAATAAAAATATATAATTGATAATTTTTATATTTTTAGTGTTCATTGCTTAATTTTTTTTACAATGCGTAGCATAGTAATTTTTTTGAAATATATTGAAATAGTTAATGTATTGGATAGTTAAAATGCATGTTTTGCATACAATAAAGATATAGGTACCAAATAAATAAAACCTTCCAGAGTCAGCTGGAAGGTTTTATATTGATTCCTTATAAATTGTTTACAATCCGAACATATTCGCAAAGAAATCAGGGAAGATTTCCAGAATGATAATCAAAGTAATGACAACTACTGTAATGACGTCGTAAGTAAGGGTTACCTCTTCTCATAATTTATATTACCTATTAATAAACGTTATAGCTTTTTGAATAAGAGGATCATCTCCTTTACGGATCGACTGTAAGGTTGGTTTGACCTGAATATCAATAGAAATACCTGTTCTCTGGGTACCTTTTCCATTCGGGTAATATATTCCCAATCCACTTATGGCGGTCATTATTCCGCCTGGAAGAGGTATCTCACAAAGATCTCCGTCTGTGCCGGCTGTTTGTGAACCAATTACAGCAGATTTGAGAGCTGTTCGTAAAACCAACGTAAGAAATTCTGATGCACTTTGTATGGTTTCATCCACTAAAATAGCTATTTTACCTTTGTAATAATTGCTGTTTGCTTTTCCAATTTTTGCGTTTCCGCTCATCTCAAATTTTCCCAGATGCTGCAATGATGTTGCTGTAAATTTTGCAAATTCTTTGGAGGTAGGAAAAAAATAATCAGAAATTATGGAGGTTGAAAATTCTTTAGGATAGCATCGGAGATCAATGATAATTCCTTTTTTATTCATAAATTTTTTCATGACCGTCTGGATCTCATCTTTCGTGATAACAGCAGGATAAATATAACCGATATTCTGATCAAATTCTTTATAAATAGGAAGTTCATCCTTGGTATGGACTAGCTTTGGAATATAGTTTTTTAAAACACTGTCCCAATTCTTTCCTATGATGTCTTTGTAGGGGAAAAAGTAATTGATACTTCTGAACTGTGATACTTCAGATATCCCCAGTTTTTTCCAAGCTGATACAGATTATTGATTTGTTGGTTATTGAGACTGTCTATTCTGAACTGAGAATCCAGAAAGAATTCATCAGGTGATTGGGAGAGATTCTGGGAGGATAAGTCTCCAACATTTTTTCCATCTATATAAAGTTTAAAACTGTCAAACCAGACTTTTCCTTTCCCTTTAAGGAATCCTCCAATTATAATTTTATCTGTGTCTTTAGGAATTACAACGTTGATTGTATATTTTTTCCAATCTGCTGCCCCTTGAATGTTTTCTGTTTTTACGTTTTTAGATTCAAGTTGAATTTCCTGTTGATCTTCAAAAGTTATAAACAAGCCTGCAGAGTTTTCCACATTTTCTGTTTTGATATAGCCTGCCAGCGTTACTTCTTTTCCTCGGTAGCTGTTGACAAGAATGTATGCGATTCCTCCTGTACGTTCTGTCGTGTCAGATTGAACGCTTACAGATTTTTCCCTGAATGAGATAGGATTGATTCTATTTTTACCTTGTTGTTTCCCCTGCTGAACCAGCCGTCGGGTAACGGATTATTTCCTGTTCTTGATTCAAATCCGAAATTATAATCTTTACTATTTTGAGAGTAACCGCTGATTGATAATAGCGCAAAAAATATGATGCAAAAAATGTTTTTCATATTCAATTAAAAGAGGGAGGATAAATTTGACAGAGGTAAAAGTTAAAAGTATGCGGAGTTTCCTGGTTTTGTTTTTTCAAATATAAGCTTTTGTTTTTATCCGGATATGACCACTGTTTTATAATAAAAAAGCACAACTGAATAGCTGTGCTTTTTTATATTGTATAATTCAGATTTTATAATCCGAACATTCTTGCAAATAGATCCGGGAAAACCCCAAGGATAATAATTAAAACAATTATTATTACTGCAATGATATTGTAAGTAAGTGTTACTTTTTCTGATGATTTGAATGTAGATTCTTTAAAGAAGAACATTGCGATGATCAGCCTTAAATAGTAAGCAATAGACAAGGCAGAACCCAATACCGCTACCAATACTAAGAAAGCTGCACCGTTCATAGCCTGGGAGAATAAAGCAAATTTACCCATAAACCCAGCTGTTAACGGAACCCCTGCCATTGAAAGCATAGAGATTGCTGCTGCTGTTGCTAATAAAGGTTCTGTTTTCGCCAATCCTTTAAATGCTCCGAAAGAAGTTTCTCTTTTTAATTTCTCTACCCAGATCAGACACATGAAAACTCCTACTGTAGATAAAGAATAAGCAAATAAATAGAATGCTAAGTTATAAGTAGAAAGGCTTGTCATTCCGAAGAATACCAATCCGATATATCCTGCATGAGATACTGAAGAGTATGCCAGCATTCTTTTTGCATTTGTCTGAGCAAGACCCATAACGTTTGCTAAAAGTAATGTAATGATTAAGAATACTCCTAAAACGTTGATCCACTCATGAGTCACTCCAGTGAAACCAAGCGTCATCAATCTGAATAGGGCAAAGAATCCTGAGATTTTTACCACACTCGCCATGAAAGCTGTGATCAGTGAAGGAGAGCCTGCATATACATCAGGACTCCACATGTGGAAAGGTGCTAAAGCTACCTTGAATGCCAATGCACAAAGAATAAGTAATACTCCTAGGATAAACATTACATTCCCTGAATTAGCTACTCCAAAATCATGAATCTTGTACAGATCAAAACTTCCTGCACTTCCATAGATGAACGCAATCCCGAACAGTAAGAAACCTGTTGCAAATGCACCCATAAGGAAATATTTAATAGAAGCTTCATTGGATCTAAGATCAGTTTTGTTAGCTCCAGCCATTACATATAATGGAATAGAAAGGATCTCAATTCCTAAGAACATCGTTACCAGGTTCTGGTATCCGAAAAGGATGATCCCTCCACATAATGCAAATAGCATCAATGCATATAATTCTGACTGGTGGCTTCTATGGTTGCTGAACGCAAAACCTCCCAGAAAGAATAATAATAATGTTGTTACGATTGATATTTTAGTGAATAATGCGGTATTGCCACTGTACTCATACATATGCTTGTAATGGTCGAAGAACGAACATTCCGGCATAAAACTTACGTACAATGCGATGATTAATCCCAAAATCCCAATGTATCTTGCGAATTTTCCTTGTTCAAAAACTCCTGAAAATAACGCAATAACTGCCGTTAGGAAAACAATAATTAAAACACTCATAATATAGATTTGAGGTGCGAGATCTGAAGTTTAAAGTTTAAGGTTTTGAGTTTAAAGTTCCGGGTTCAAAAGTTCCCATCCCTAATCTCTTCGTCTTTTATCTTTATGCTCTCTAATCTCTTAATTTTTTAATTTTTAAATCTTTTAATTTTTTAGTTAGCCATCGCCATGTAGATAAACTTCACTGAACTACTCACCATGTCGATTACCGGTTGTGGGAAAATACCTAGTAAGATCACAAAAACCGCTAAACTTGCCAATACAGAAAATTCTACTCCTGACAAATCTTTTGCTGTACTTAAAACGGCTTCATCTCCTTCTCCAAACATTGCTTTTCCGTAGAATCTCAATAAATACACCGCACAAAGAATTACCGTAAGACCAGCAATTACTGCTGCTGTCCCATTAAAATCATAAACAGATTTCAACAAAATAAATTCTCCAATGAATCCATTAGTTAATGGAACTCCCATTGAACCTAATATAATGATCAAGAACAATACAGCAAACTTAGGCGCTACTTTAGCTAAACCACCCATTTGTCTGATGTCTCTTGATTTAAATCTCTTGTATAAAATATCACAACAGTAGAATAATCCTACCACGTTGATACCGTGAGCGAAAGTCTGTACCAATGCTCCTTCAGTTCCTTCTACATTGAAAGTTCCTCTTAGCGTAACTACTGCAGAAGCGAAGATCCCTGCCACCATCAATCCTACGTGAGAGAAAGATGAATACGCAATGATTCTCTTCATGTCCGTCTGGATAATGGCAATCAATGCTCCGTGAACAATACCTACAATTGCAAGAATGATCACAATCTGCCCTGAAATTCCTGCTATCGGAAGCGGAGTGATTGGAAGTAAATAACGCAATACACCATATACTGCCATTTTAAGCATGATCCCTGATAACAACATTGATCCTTGAGTAGGAGAGTAGGTATAGGTATCAGGCTGCCATGTATGGAAAGGGAATACCGGTAATTTCACTGCAAATGCAAAGAAAATAAACCAGAATACCACAGTCTGTTGTACTTCGTTCAGTTGTGCATTGTATAGATCTGTTAAAGCGAATGATGCTGAGTGGTTGTACACATAGATCAATCCGGCTAACATAAATAATGATCCAACGAATGTATATACGAAGAATTTCGTAGTGAATTCGAACCTCTTATTCTCTTGTCCCCAAAGTCCGGCAATGAACCAAATTGGAATCAAAGTTACTTCCCAGAAAATGTAGAACAGCAATCCGTCTAAAGAAGTGAACACTCCTACAAGCCCGAACTGCATCAGCAGAATCAATCCGTAGAATGTATTTCTGTAGTTTACATTTTCGTTGAAAGATGATAAAATAATAATTGGAGCCAGAATATTGGTCAATAATAAAAGAAGCATACTCATCCCATCGATACCGAAGTGAAGAGAACTCTTCATAAATTGTGACCAAGGATAATTGATCTCATGCTGCAATACACTATCTACCGTCGGAGTAAAATCGAAATCCGAAAGTATATAAAATGTAAGAAGCATTTGTACCAATGCAATTCCCAGTGCCAAATATTTGCTGGAATTACTCTTCCACGCAAAAACTAATCCCGAACCTACTAGAGGTAATAGTAATAATGTTAATAATAAACAAGACATTATTATTGTAATAAAAAGTTAACAATTAATATAATTCCCACAGCTAAAGACATGATAAGAATATACGTCTCTACATTTCCGTTTTGAACACGCTTCATAGCTTTTCCGCTGTCTTCAGCACCATCACCTACAAAGTTTACAAAACGGTCTAAGATACCCTTATCAAACATCTTTCCTCCGCGTCCTAATCCTTCAACAGTTTTTACAATCAATGCGTTGTAAAGTTCGTCAACGTATAATTTTTTAGCAGAAAGCTTTTCCCATCCGGTATAGCTTTCTTCTGCAACAGCCATTTTTTTCTTCTTCACGTAGGTGTTTCTAACGATAAACCATACAGAGAAGAACATAAGGATTGTTGCTGCTAATAAGATCATTTCAGTATTGAAATCTACTCCTGAAAGAGTAGCTTCCATCTGGCTGTAGCTTTGTTCCGTAAGAACTGGCTTTAACCATTCCATCAGTTTGGCATAATGTCCGTGACCGATGAAGTGTGGCAGATTGATGAAACCTCCGATTACAGAAAGAATAGCCAATACGATCAATGGTAATGTCATATTTGACGGGCTTTCATGTAAGTGGTGTTTCTGCTCTTCAGTACCTCTGAACTCTCCGTGGAATGTCAAATAATACAGTCTGAACATATAGGTTGCAGTCATTGCCGCTAATGCAAATAATATTACCCAGTAAAGAGGGTTTTTAGCGAAAGCTGCGACTAAAATTTCGTCTTTAGAGATCATCCCTGATAGTAAAGGGAAACCTGAGATGGCTAATGTTCCGATAAGGAATGTAGCGTGGGTAAGAGGAATATATTTTTTAAGACCTCCCATGAAACGCATATCCTGTTCGTTGCTCATTGCATGGATTACAGAACCTGCACCCAGGAATAATAAAGCCTTAAAGAATGCGTGTGTCATTACGTGGAACATCGCTGTTGTATACGCTCCTAGACCTAAAGCAATGAACATAAATCCAAGCTGTGAAACGGTAGAGTAAGCTAATACTTTTTTGATGTCGTTCTGACGAAGTGCATAGAATCCTGCCAAAGCAGCCGTTAAGAATCCGATGAATAAAATTCCTCCCTGTACTGTAGGTGCCAAAGTAAATAAGAAGTTTGATCTTACTACCAAATAGATCCCTGCCGTTACCATCGTTGCCGCGTGGATCAACGCTGATACAGGAGTAGGCCCGGCCATCGCATCCGGTAACCATGTATATAATGGAACCTGAGCAGATTTACCGGTAGCACCGATGAATAAACTCGCTGTGATAAAGATAATCACTGTTCCGTCCAATTCAAATTTTGAAGCGTTTTCTGCTACAGAAAGATAATCTACAGCATTGGTCTGAGAAGCAATCATGAAAATACCAATCAATAACGCAAGGTCACCAATTCTGTTCATAATGAAAGCTTTTCTTGCTGCTTTACCGTATTCTTCGTTAGTGTACCAGAATCCGATCAACAGGTAAGAACAAAGACCTACACCTTCCCATCCGATGAATAAGATAAGGTAGTTGCTTCCCATTACCAAAAGTAACATGGAAAAGATGAAAAGGTTCAGATAAGTAAAGAACTTATAGAATCCTTTGTCATGACTCATATATCCGATAGAGTATAAGTGGATCAGTGAACCGATACCCGTAATGATCATCACCATCATTAAAGAAAGCTGATCAATCTGGAATCCAAAATTGATTTGAACTCCATTGACTCTAAACCATTCAAAAGCTTTTACGATTACAGGCTGGCTTTCAGAATTGAAATTCATAAAAAGACTTACAGCGATACAGAATGATCCGAAAACCATTGCCGTAGCCAAAGATCCAACCAATATTTTTGGAAGATTTTTCCCGAATAAACCGTTAATAAGAAACCCTAAAAGTGGTAAAAGTACTATTGCATATACTAGATTCTCCATTCTTATCCTCTTAATTTATTAAATATACTCACATCTACAGAACGGGTATTTCTATACAGCATAGCAATAATTGCCAGACCTACTGCTACTTCAGCAGCAGCCACAACCATAATGAAGAAAACTAAAAGCTGTCCGTCGCCGTTGCCTTTATACGCTGAAAAAGCTGCCAATAAAAGGTTTACAGAATTCAGCATAAGCTCTACACAGCCCAGAATCACAATAGCATTTTTTCTAAGCAATACTCCCATTACTCCCAAACAGAACAATACTGATGAAAGAATGATGAAGTAGTCCAAAGGGATGCTTTGTATAAATGTATTTACTTCTCCCATAATTTTATAAATCTTTTTTACCGATTAATACCGCGCCTACAATACCTGCCAAAATTAGGATGGAAGCAAGCTCAAACGGTAAAACATATTCATTAAACAAAAGTCTACCCAGATTTTTTGTAAGACCAATACCTCTGTCTACATTTTCAACAACAATGTGTTTGTCCTGTACACCTCTGAAAACTCCTAGTACACCTACTAAAAGAAGACCTGCTGTAAAAACTCCAACAAACTTTAAAGTATTGTTCTTCTTACTTTCGTCTCCTTTATTAAGATTAAGCATCATCAGGATGTAAAGGAAAAGTACCATGATGGCACCTGCGTACACTATAATCTGGATAATTGCCAGGAACTGTGCATTTAAAAGAATGTACATTCCTGCAATTGAAAACATTGTAACAATCAATGACAAAATAGCATAGAGAGGATTTCTTGCAAATACAAAATAAACTGCACTTGCCACTGCTAAAAACGCCACCAAGAAAAATAAAAACTGATCCATTATTTTACCGCATTTTTTTGTTTCTCGGATTGTCTTGTCGTGATATCAATCCTTTCATTTATTTTTTCAACTAGTTTATCTTTTCCGTAAATGAAAGAACCTCTGTTCGTTTCCACATCTACTAGTCTATCAGTAAGATAGATGGCAGATTTAGGACAGGCTTCTTCACACATTCCGCAGAAAATACATCTTAGCATATTAATTTCATATACTGAAGCGTACTTTTCTTCTCTGTAAAGACCTTTTTCCTCTTTTGTTCTTTCAGCAGCAGTCATCGTAATGGCTTCTGCAGGACAAGCTACCGCACAAAGTCCGCAAGCTGTACATCTTTCTCTGCCTTCTTCGTCTCTTTTCAGAACGTGCTGGCCTCTCCAGATGGTTGTTCTTGGCTTCTGTACTTCCGGATACGAATATACTGCGGGAGCACCCTTTATCACGGTTCTTACAGCATGCTTAAATGTAATCCCCATCCCTGTAAAGATAGCAGGAAGGTAGATTTTTTCAGCAAGGGTCATTTCTTTATTGGAAACAACTTTTGATCTGTTTGTAAGTTTCATTTAATTATAGATATTAGATGTTAGACACCAGATTTTAGACTAATCTTGTCTGTTATCTTAATTATTTAATATTGATTATTGAATATGATAGGCTAAAGATAAAGCTTTGATTTCATAATCAAATTTTCAAATCAGCTCATTTTCAAATTTTCTTAGTTTGCAAATGCTAAAATTACAGCTCCTGTAATTAATAGGTTTACCAATGCCATCGGGATTAATGTTTTCCATCCCAAGTGCATTAACTGGTCGTATCTGAATCTTGGAAGTGTCCATCTGATCCACATGAAGATCAGAATTCCGATTACAGTCTTCGTTAAGAATGCTACGATACTTAAGATTCCTGCAGTGTTCTCACCCCAGTTCTGAGTTACCCATTCAATACCAGGATAGTTGTAACCTCCGAAGAAAAGAACTACCATGAAAGCGTTAGAGATAAACATGTTCACATATTCCCCGAACATATATAAACCTAATTTCATGGAAGAGTATTCTGTAGAGTATCCTGTTACCAATTCAGATTCACACTCAGGTAAATCGAATGGGTGTCTGTTGGTTTCAGCCAATGCTGCTACGAAGAAAACAAGGAAAGCGATCGGCTGGTAGAAAATATTCCAGTTCAACCCGGAAACCCAAGGAATTACACCCCATAATTTCCCAGCAGTCTGGCTTTCTGTGATTTCTTTTAAGTCTAAACTTCCTGTCATCATAATGATAGAAAGAAGTGCTAATCCCATTGCCAATTCGTAAGAAATCATCTGAGAAGAAGCACGGATAGCACCTAGTAATGAATATTTGTTGTTTGAAGCCCAACCTCCGATCATAATTCCGTAAACCCCAATTGAAGCCATTCCGATGATGAAAAGTACACCAACATCAATGTTAGCTACCTGAAGATCAAAAGAAGTACCTGCAATATTTAAACTTTTACCCCAAGGAATAACAGCTCCTGTAATCAATGAAATAAACATTACCAAAGCAGGTCCTAATACGAAAAGGAATCTTTCTGCATTGGCCGGCGTAAAGTCTTCTTTGAAGAAAAACTTTCCACCATCAGCAAGAGGCTGCAGTAATCCGAAAGGTCCGGCTCTGTTGGGACCAATTCTATCCTGCATGATAGAGGCTACTTTTCTTTCTGCCCAGGTAGAGTAGGCTGCAATCGTCAGTGATAGCAGGAAAAGTGCTAGTACAAGTATAAGTTTAAATGTAAGTAAATCCATTTTTTATTTTAAATGTTTGAAGATGGGAGCTGGAAGCTGGAAGTTTATCACCTCGCGGCATCAACTCTTCATCACATTACCAAATTTTTTATATTTTTTAAAACGATTGAAGTTAAAAGTGGATTGTAGGTTTATTATTAAAACTTCCAGCTTCCGGCTTCTAGATCCAACTATTTTATTTTTCGTCTTTTTCACTGATTTCTTTAGCCATAGGATTGTCTAAAACTCTTAGCTCATCCTTAGGTTTTTCGTAGTGGTTCAATGAAATTACAGAGTGTCTGTCGATATGTCTAGGACCTTCGATGTTCCAGTCTGATAATGCTTTTCTTTCGAAACGGCATGTATCACAGATGAATTCTTCCACTTCACCCCATTGGTCTTTTCTTGCAGTTACTCTTACGATTTCGTCACCTTTCATCCATACTACAGCTTTTCCTGAACACTTATCACATTTACAAGAAGCGTTCATTGGTTTTGTAAACCATACTCTGCTTGCAAAACGAGCTGTTCTGTCTGTTAATGCTCCTACCGGACAAACGTCGATAACATTTCCGATGAAGTCATTGTCTAAAGCTTTATTTAAATAGGTTGAAATTTCAGCGTGATCTCCTCTGAAAAGAATACCGTGTTCTCTTGTTTCTGTAAGCTGGTTTGCTGTCAATACACATCTTGCACAAAGAATACAACGGTTCATATTCAATTTGATGTTCGGTCCAAGATCATCAGCTTCGTAAGTATTTCTTTCAAATTCTGTTCTTGTACTGTCTACACCATGCTCATATCCTAAGTCCTGAAGATGACATTCTCCTGCCTGGTCACAGATAGGGCAGTCCAGCGGGTGGTTTACCAATAAGAACTCGGTAACCGCTTTTCTTCCCTCCTGAGCTTTCTCAGAAGTAAGGTTTTTTACTTCCATCCCATCCATTACATTCGTTCTGCAGCTTGCTACCAATTTCGGCATAGGACGAGGATCTGCTTCAGACCCTTTAGAAACTTCTACAAGACATGTTCTACATCTCCCTCCACTGGTCTCTAGCTTGCTGTAGTAGCACATAGCGGGAGGTACAGATTTTCCACCGATTTGTCTTGCTGCTTCCAGAATGGAAGTACCAGGCATCACTTCAGTAGTCTGTCCGTCTATAGTTATTTTGAATTTTTTAACTTCTTCGCTCATATGATATGCTTTAAGCTTTATGCGTTAAGCAATAGGCTTTGTTATTTATATTTCTTAGTATTAAATGTATATCCAATTCCTCCTAGAACCTGTCCGAAAACAAAGTCCTGGCGTGCTTTATCAGGTTTGTTATTCAATGTAGTTTTAATATCCCACATATTAATATAACCTGCTTTTCCTTCTAGTCTCAGCATCCAGTTTTTCCAGAAAACTAAGTTAAGACTGGATCTGATATCGGTTCCCATACCTGCAACGTGAAAACGGTCACTTCTTTCATTTCCAAAAAGTTTTACATTACTTTTCGGAAACATAAATCCGATTCCAGCTCCATAAGACCATACTAAATCTATATTCTTCTTATGAACAAGGTTTTTGTATTTCTCAAGACCTAAGTTTTCATAATTAAGTCCATCTGTATGTTCGAAAGTAAGGAACTTCTCATCTGCAAGATTTACCTGTCCGTTTTGAACCATTGCTGCATATTCAGGATCTGAAATATGTCCTTTGAAGCCCACAGTCTGGTTCTGGTCCATTACATATTTCATATGGTCTATCCCAAGTACCAGCGCTAAATTGTCTTTAATAAAATATCCTATTCTGAAATTATACTGTGTTACAGTAAACCAGCTTGGATCAAAATAGACAATTCCAAATTTTGTAGGTCTGTCTTGTGCCCTTACATTATTCAGTTGAAAATCGTATCCGTTTCCGGTAAAATGAATATCAGAATTGCTATAAGCCGCTCTGTTCCATCCATAAAATACGAAAACCTGACCTTTTTTGCTTAATGGTAATGGCTTTTCTTTTTTTTCAGCTTTAATTTGCTGTTTCTCACTCGCTACATATGACAAATCCTCTTCAACGGATCTGTTATAACTTGCAGTATCTGTTTTCTTATTCTGTGCAAATACAAAATTCGACATCATTAAGCCGACAACCAATAATTTTTTCATTTTACCTATGCATTCTTTTCAACAGCCGGAATAGGATCTGCATAATGTGCTAATCCATAATTTTGTGTCTGAGACAATTCTGGGTTTTTCACATGCCACTCAAATTCATCTCTGAAATGACGGATTGCTGCTGCAACCGGCCAAGCTGCTGCATCACCCAATGGGCAAATCGTGTTTCCTTCGATTTTTCTCTGGATATCCCAAAGTAGATCGATATCCTCCATCTTTCCTTCTCCTTTCTCGATTTTCTTTAAAATCTTGTACATCCATCCCGTTCCTTCACGGCAAGGAGTACATTGTCCGCAGCTTTCGTGATTGTAGAATCTTGCTAAAGTCATCGTGTGGTCTACAATACACTGGTCTTCATCCAATACGATGAAACCTCCTGAACCCATCATTGTTCCGGTAGCGAAACCACCATCTGCCAATGATTCATAGTTCATATATCTTGGCTCTCCATTCACTGTTCTCAGCAACAAATTAGCAGGAACGATAGGAACAGAACTTCCGCCGGGAATACAAGCCTTTAATTTTTTTCCGTCTTTAATACCGCCGCAATATTCATCAGAATAGATGAATTCTTCTACGGTAATAGTCATATCGATTTCGTATACCCCCGGTTTGTTGATGTTTCCACAAGCAGAAATTAATTTCGTACCTGTAGATCTTCCCACTCCGATTTTAGCATACTCAGCACCTGTTATATCAATGATTGGAACAATTGCTGCAATAGATTCAACGTTATTTACTACTGTTGGTCTTTCCCAAAGTCCTTTTACAGCCGGGAATGGCGGTTTTAATCTTGGGTTACCTCTTTTTCCTTCAAGGGATTCAAGCAATGCAGTTTCTTCACCACAGATGTATGCTCCACCACCTCTCTGAACATAAATTTCACAATCGAAACCTGTTCCCAGGATGTTTTTACCTAAAAATCCTGCTGCTTTGGCTTCTTCAATAGCTTCTTCAAGGATATCAGGAATCCATGAATATTCTCCACGGATGTAGATATAAGAAACATTAGAACCTAAACAGTAAGAAGAAATTAGCATTCCCTCGATCAATAAATGAGGAAGGAACTCCATCAGATATCTGTCCTTGAATGTTCCAGGCTCAGATTCATCCGCATTGACAACAAGGTGTCTTGGAACGCCTTCAGGCTTTGCCAAAAAGCTCCATTTCATTCCTGTTGGGAATCCAGCTCCACCACGTCCTCTTAATCCTGAAGCTTTTACTTCTTCAAGAATTTCGTCAGGAGTCATCTTCAAGGCTTTTTCAGCTGCTGTATAACCTCCCTGTTTACGGTACGTTTCAAAGTAGCGAATACCTTCTATATGTGCGTCTTTAAGTAAAAGTTTTTTACTCATTGTTTATTATGCTTTTAGCTATTGGTTTGTGGCCGTTAGCTTTTTATAATTATTTTAAAAATTAACTGATTTTAAATCCGGGATTCAAAATCTTTATTAGTCTAAAGCAAGTTGTCCCTGTCTGCAAAGTTCAAGGATTTCGTCTACTTTCTCTATTGTTAAATTTTCATGAAAGAATTTTCCTAACTGCAGCATTGGTGCATATCCGCATGCTCCAAGACATTCAGCAGGCTTTAATGTAAACATACCGTCTTCAGTAGTTTCTCCATCCTTAATATTCAGTTTTGTTCTGATATGGTCAAGGATTTTTTCACTTCCACAAACCATACAAGGCCCTGTTCTGCAAACTTCCAAAACATATTTACCTACCGGCTTCATATTAAACATGGTATAGAAAGTAGCCACCTCATATACTTCAATCGGCTGGATACTTAATAGTTCGGCAACATAATCCATCACAGGAACATCTAACCATCCTCCGAATTCTTTCTGTGCTAAGTGAAGTACAGGAAGAAGAGCTGATTTTTGTCTTCCTTCAGGATATCTTGCGATAATTTTATGTACCTGTGCTAAACTTTCCGGTTTAAAAGCTATTGTTTCGCTCATTTTTGAAATTTTAGATTTTAGATTTTAAATTCTAAATGAATAACGGTCTAAAATCAATTTATAATTTATAATTCAAAATTTATAATTCCAGTTATGCGTCTAATTCTCCCGCAATAATATTCATACTACACATCGTTACAATGGCATCTGAAATTACAGAACCTGTAATCATTTCAGGATATGCCTGATAGTAGATGAAACATGGTCTTCTGAAGTGAAGTCTGTAAGGGCTTCTTCCTCCATCACTTACAAGATAAAATCCTAATTCTCCGTTTCCACCTTCTACAGCGTGGTAAACTTCTCCTTTCGGTACATCAGTTTCTCCCATTACAATTTTAAAATGGTAGATCAATGCTTCCATTTTCTGATATACATCTGCCTTTTCAGGAAGATAGAAGTCAGGAACATCCGCGTGGAATGGTCCTTCCGGAAGATTTTCGTATGCTTGTTTGATGATTTTTAATGATTCCCAGATTTCCTGTTGACGAACCATGAAACGGTCGTAAGTATCTCCTGAAGTTCCTACAGGAATAATGAAGTCGAAATCTTCATAGGAAGAATAAGGCTGTGCAACTCTTACATCATAATCTACTCCTGCTGCACGTAAATTTGGACCTGTGAAACCATAGCTTAATGCTCTTTCGGCAGAAATAGCTCCTGTACCGATGGTTCTGTCCATAAAAATTCTGTTTCTTTCTAATAAAGTACCGAATTCTTTGAATCTTGCCGGGAAAGTCTTTAAGAAATCCTGTAATAACTCATGAAACTTAGGCGTGAAATCTCTTTCAAAACCTCCGATTCTTCCCATATTGGTTGTCATCCTTGCTCCACAGATCTGCTCGTACATATCATAAATACGCTCTCTTTCGATGAACATGTAAGTAAGCCCTGTAATCGCTCCTGAGTCCATTCCGGTTACTCCGTTACAGATCAGGTGGTCACCGATTCTTGCTAATTCCATTAAGATAACACGCATATAGTCTACACGTTTTGGAACTTCAACGCCAATCAGTTTCTCTACTGTCATGTGCCAACCTAAGTTGTTGATGGGTGCAGAACAGTAATTCATACGGTCAGTAAGGGTAGTGATCTGAGAGTAGTTTCTTCTTTCAGAAATTTTCTCAAATGCTCTGTGGATGTATCCTACCGTTTGCTCAGCGTGAAGAATTCTCTCCCCGTCCATCGTTAAGATATTCTGGAAAATCCCGTGAGTAGCAGGGTGGGTAGGTCCTAAATTGAGGGTATACAATTGTCCGTCAATCTGTTCCTTACTTTCGTACTGGTTTAGTATATTAGATAATGAGTTATCTTTCATAATATATAATTGATAATTGATAAAGGATAATTGATAATGAATCAACCATCAGTAATCATTTATATTTTTTATCTTCCGAACATATTATCGTCCTTATCGGTTCTCGTACCGTCTTCAAGGCGATATTCTTTCAACATTGGGTGGTATCCAAGATCTTCCATATTCAAAATAGGTCTAAGATCCGGGTGTCCTTTAAATTTAATCCCATAGAAATCATATGTTTCTCTTTCCATCCAGTTAGCTCCGGCATAGAGCTCAGTAAGAGAATCTACTTCGATATTTTCTCTGGACATGAATATTTTCAGACGTAATCTGAAATTGGCCATCATATTATGCAAATGGTATACAACGCCTATTTCCTTTTCAGGGAATTCAGGGTAATGAATACCACAGATATCCGTAAGGAAATTAAATTCCAAAGACGAATCTTTAAGGTAGTGAATGATTTTCTTACTATCTTCTTTCTTCACCTCAATCGTCAGCATTCCGTAAGGTTCTGAGCTTGAAATGACAGATTCCGGAAATTCTCTTGTGATTGCTTCTAATACAAATTCGTTCGTCATTTCCGTTTAGTTGCTTATGTTGTAAGAATCTAATAATTTCTGATATTCAGGCATATCTCTTCTTCTGATGCTTTCACTTTCTGCAAGAGCCTGTACCTGCATTACTCCTTCAATGATCTGTTCAGGTCTTGGAGGGCATCCAGGAACATAAACATCCACCGGAATAATCTTATCGATCCCCTGAAGTACAGAATATGTATCAAAAATACCACCGCTGGAAGCACAAGCTCCAACTGCTACTACCCATTTCGGCTCTGCCATCTGGGTATAAACTTCTTTCAGGACTGGTCCTAATTTCTTTGATATAGTTCCACAAACCATCAGCATATCTGCTTGTCTTGGAGAGAAAGAGTTTCTTTCCATACCAAATCTTGACGCATCATACGTTGGGTTTAGGGTAGCCATAAACTCAATACCGCAACAAGAGGTAGCAAAAGGTAACGGCCAAAGTGAAAACTTTCTTGCCATCCCGATTACACTGCTCAGTTTTGTTGCGAAAAACCCTTCTCCTTCATATCCTTCGGGAGCAGGTGCATCTGTTCTTATTACTGGTTTTTTATCTGACATTTTTAGTAAATATTTAAAGATTAAAATATTTAAAGATTAAAATATTTAAAGATTAAAAAATAAGACCTTCACAATCTTTAAATTACTTAAATAAATTCAATCTTTTAATGTTAAAATTTATTTATCCCAATCCAGCGCACCGCGTTTCCAAACATAGAAAAACGCTACGAAGAATATCGCAACGAACGTAAGTACAGCAAGGAATCCCTCCATGCCGAATTCTCTAAAGTTTACTGCGTAAGGATAAAAGAATACGATTTCAATATCGAATAGTACGAACAATACCGCGGTCAGGAAGTACTTGATAGAAAACGGTGTTCTAGCATTTCCTTCTGCAGGAACTCCACATTCCCAGCTTTGGTTTTTTACAGAGTTTCCTTTTTTCTGCTGTGGTCCCAAGAAATGTGCCCCAAGCAAAGAAACAGCTACAAATCCTACTGCTACACCAGCCTGGATAAGGATTGGAATATAACTTTCAGGTAAATTCATTTTTGCATTATTATCTCAATTTGCAAATTTAGCGAATAAACAAGAAAGCATGAAATTTATCAGCTTAAATGTCGTATGAAAATGAGTTAAATCGGTAATTTAGAATCAATAAAAATTAGCTTTTGGTGATTGTTTTTCTTAATGTGTTTTTCCCCTTTTTTTGTAGCAGCTCCCCAAAAATATAGCTCATCCTACGTATTGGATATATTTTAACTGAATGAAATGCAGATTTAATAAAAATTGGCTTTATATTTTATTTCTTCATTTTTCTTAGAACAGAATATGCCATAAAAGAGATGTATCCAAAAAGAATACTGGCAAAAAGGATATTGATGACGGTATTCGTCCTATCATCCTGCGATTGAAAAAAGAAGTTATAACTGATAAATCCGGCAATTAAAATAGCGAAAATGATAAGTTGTGGTTTCATAAAGTTCAAAGTTTAGAGTTTAAAGTACTTTTTACATTCTATAAATACAGTATCATTTATTCACTTCCATTGAATAGGTTCTTCTTCTCTTATGGTTTACCGGATTATAATCCTGCCATAGGAGCTGCACACTTTTATTTTCTTCAAGTTCAGGATTAGTTTCTGCGAAATTGATTCCCATACTGGTAAATCGTACAAAAATTTCTTTGAAGATAATTGCCGTTACGCCACGTCTTTGATATTCAGGGTGAATCCCGATAAGGTAAAAATTGGCTCTGTCATTCTTTTTGCCTGCTTGTAGGAAATGCCACCATCCGAAAGGAAATAATTTTCCTTTTGACTTTTGTAAAGCTTTAGAATAAGAAGGCATCGTAATCGCGAAAGAAACCAGCTGCTGATTTTCATCCACTACGCAGATCACATAATTTTTATCAATGAACGGGAAATATTTCTCTTTGTATGTTTTGATCTGTTCCTCAGAAATTGGAGTATAAGTAGAAAGATGCTTATAAGTTTCATCCAGCAGCTTAAACATAGGTTCTACATACGGGAGGATTTCTTCCTTTGATTTGAATTTAAGAACGCTGAGTTTGTATTTCTGAGCAATCAGTCCACTGAATTTTTCTACTTTTTCAGGAAGTATTTTCGGGAAATTCATCTCATATTCTACCCATTCTTTTTCTTTGGTTAATCCAAGATTTTCAAGATGTTTAGGGTAATAGGCATGATTGTAAATTCCAATCATTGTTGCCAGTTTATCAAATCCCATTGTCAGCATACCGGCTTTGTCAAGATTGGTGAATCCCATAGGCCCTTCAATCTTATTGATGTTATGTTCTTTGGCATAATCAATGGCAGTCTGAATCAATGCTTTAGAAACCTCAGTGTCATCAATGAAATCTATCCAGCCAAAGCGTACTTTTTTGATGTCTAATTCTTTTTCCTCCTTGTGGTTTATAATTACTGCGATTCTTCCCACTACTTTACTGTTTTTTACAGCCAGAAATTGCTTGGATTCGGAATAGAGGAATGCCGGATTTTCATTTGCATCCCATATTTTTATTTCGTCTTTGATAAAGGATGGAACATAGTACGGATTATTTTTGTACAGATCCATCGGAAATTTTACGAATTGCTTTAGTTGACCGGCTGTTTTTACTTCAATAATTGAAACCTTAGACATAACTTTTGATGGTAATTTAAGGACAAATATAAATAATAATATCTTATACTTTGGCACAGTTTTTACATCATTATGGATAAAAATTAAACACAAAATCTATATAAAATGGCGGGTTATTATATCATTATTGGTATTTCAATGTTGGTGAGCTGGTGGGTTTCTTCCAGGTTGAAATCAAAATTTGAATATTATTCCAATGTGCACCTTCGAAACGGCCTTTCGGGGAAAGAAGTAGCGGAAAAAATGTTGAGGGATAACGGGATCAATGATGTTCAGGTAATATCTGTTCCCGGGCAGTTGACGGACCACTATAATCCGGCAGATAAAACAGTGAACCTTTCTGAAGGGGTTTACATGCAGAGAAACGCAGCCGCAGCCGCAGTAGCAGCTCATGAATGCGGACACGCAGTACAGCATGCCGTAGGATATTCTATGTTGAATTTACGTTCAAAACTGGTTCCTATTGTTAATATAAGTTCCAATCTGATGCAATTTGTCCTTATAGCGGGTATCGCGGTAATGGCAGCATCAAGAACGATGGAAAATCCCAATGGAAATACAACAGTTCTTGCCATTGGAGTTGCTATGTTTGCTGTGACAACACTTTTTGCTTTTGTAACACTTCCTGTGGAGTATGATGCAAGTAACAGAGCTATGAAATGGCTTAAAGATACAGGAACTGTAACTGCAGAGGAATTTGTAGGAGTGCAGGACAGCCTGAAATGGGCAGCAAGAACTTATGTGGTAGCAGCCTTAGGATCTCTGGCACAACTTCTTTACTGGGGATCATTACTTCTTGGTGGAAGAAGGGATTAATCATTAAATTCAAATGAAACATATTGCATCTCGGAGAGTTTTTTCGAGATGTTTTCTTTTTGTGCAAGCTTCAGTGAGGCAGTAAGAATACAGTTTTCGTTGGCGTCAAAATTCAAAACCTTGGCATCAAATTTTGAAAGCAGAGTGAATATTGTATTCTGCTGATTAAAATTAAACAGAATCTCTATTTCCGTTTCCAGTTCACGGGTAATGATTTTAGCTTCTTCCAATGTAATCTTTGCAGATTCCTTATAAGCTTTTACCAATCCCGAAACCCCTAGTTTGGTTCCTCCATAATAACGGACTACAATTACGAGAATATTGGTGACCTCATTTGCCAGCAGCTGATTGTAAATAGGTAATCCGGCACTTCCGGAAGGCTCGCCATCATCATTGGCACGGTAGTTATCACCATTTAATCCCATTCTGAAAGCATAACAGTGGTGAGTAGCTTTCGGATGTTCTTCCCTTATTTTTTCCAGCGCATTCTTCAATTCCTTTTCATTGGTTACCGGGAACGCAAATCCTATAAACTTGCTTCCTTTTTCCTTTAAAAGAGTATTTTCTATGGGTTTTTCTATGGTTTTGTATTCAAACGTCATTGTGTATTCCGGCTTTAATTATGCAAAAATATTAAATGCTTTAGTATTCTGCATCATGATCATAAATTAAGCCGTCAGAATTTGACGGCTTATATATTTTTGAATGTAAAATTATACTGTTACATCACATCTCCACAAAGGTCCATTGGAATCAGACACATATAACTTGTTGGACCGCAAAAATCCTGAGGGCATTTGTCTCTGCATCTTGTAGGTTGTCCATTAGGGAGTATACATGTTACAAAAACCCCTCCTTTAATGGTTTTCATACTGGCTCTGGATACTTTTTTCAGGTTATTCATGATAATATTTTTGTTGGATTAATTGATATAATTTAACAATATTAGCATTGGAATGTTCCATCTGCCCAAGGCGGTGGGCAGCTCATACTTGAAGGCGTTGCACAGCAATGCTGTAATGAAGACGGATAGAATGAGCAGCATTCAGGAGCGTTTCCTCCGTTTACTTTCTTTAAACTCTGTCTTGAAACTTTCTTTAAATTTTTCATAGTAATTTTTTTGTGTAACTAATGTAAAGAAATTATTTCATTCGATGGTGATAAAGTGCTTTTATTTTAGTCTGAAGAAAGAAACTGTATTGTCTCTGAAATTTTCAATTGCAGTGGGTGTATGATTGAATTCAGGTGCTTTTGTCCCGTTTTCAAGGTTCAGATTTTCATTTTTGATGACAATGGCTTCGTCCCAAAGACCAGCATTGATGAACTGCTGTAGCGTAAAACGGCCCCCTTCTATAATCACAGACTGTATCTGTTCTTTATACAATGCTTCCATAAGTTCAGGCAGGAAATTATTCCTGTTGATTTTAATAAATTGAATAGATCCTTCGGTGTCTTCTTTTACTGAATTTAAAACCAATGTCCTTGCTTCATTATTATAAATGTTGAAATTGGACGGAACTTTTAAATCAAAATCGATCAGAATTCTTACCGGGTTTGTTCCTTCCACATTCCTTACAGTAAGACTTGGGTTGTCGTTTAAGGCAGTTTGGGTGCCTACCAGAATAGCATGTTCGTCAGCTCTTAACTGATGAACAAACTGATTCACCAAGGTGTTGGAAACAGCTGTTGGTTTAAAGTCTTTATCCAAAAAGCCATCACCGGATTCTGCCCATTTTAGGATAATGTAAGGTCTTTTCTTTTCATGGTAAGTGAAAAACCTTTTATTAAGTTCAATACATTCTTGTTCAAGAATTCCTGAAACGGCTTCAATTCCAGCATCCAGGATAATTTTCTTTCCTTTACCATTGACTTTATCATGAGAATCCATCGCACCAATAACCACTTTTTTAAATCCTAATTCTTTAATCTTTAAAGCACAAGGTGGAGTTTTTCCGTAGTGTGCACAGGGCTCCAGGGATACATAGATGGTAGATTCCGGAATAAGATCTTTATTTTTAACAGAGTTGATGGCGTTGATCTCAGCATGGTTTTCTCCAGCTTTATGATGGTAGCCTTCACCAATGATCTCTCCGTTGTGTACGATTACACTTCCTACAAGAGGGTTGGGATAGGTGCTGCCAAGAGCTTTCTGAGCCAGCTCAATACATCTTTTGATATACAGTTCGTCGTTGTTCATATTTATAAAAAGAAAAAGCGAAGACAAATTGCTTTGCTCCGCCTTTATTTATTTTGTTATCTGTTAATCTCCGCTGATGATGCTGTGGAGATTCTGCTTTAATGTTTCCAGATGAGCTTTTTTCTCATCAATGGTGTTGTAAGTATCTCTTAAAAGAGGATTTTCCCTTGATGGTTTGTTGAAGAAAGAAAGGTTGTTTTCCAGTTTTACAATTTCACCTTCAAGATCAGAAATCTGGTTTTTGATCTTTCTTGCTTTGTCAGTAAGCTGGTTTTCAGATAGACCTTCTTCTTTCAGTTCAAGTTCGTTGATTTTGTTTATTTTCAATTTCTCTCTTAATGTCTTGTTGAATTCAGAGTTGATTGAAATTTTATCTCTCGGAACTTTACCGATGTTGTTCCATGATGTTTTGATCTGCTCAATTTTTTCGATACTACCTTCTTCATTGGAAACCAATTTCAATTCATCAAGAAGCACTTTTTTGTTTTTATAATTTTCTTTCCAGTTGTCGGTGGAAGTATTGCTTTTCTCTCTGTAGTTATTGAAGAACGCATTACATGCATCACGGAATTCATCCCAGATTTTGTTGGTCATGCTCTTTGGAACGTGGCCTACTTTTTTCCAGTCTTCCTGTAGTTTTTTGAATAATGGAACTGAAATATCCCATTCTTCATTGTTCATATTGTCCTGTGCCGTCTGGATCAGTTTTAATTTCTCTTCAAGATTCGCTTGCTGTGAACCTTTCAACGATTTGTAATAGTTATTTTTCGTTGTATTAAAACCTCTCAGCGTTGTTTTGAAATCATTCCAGTTTTGATTGGATAATTTTCTTGGAACGCTTCCGGTTTTTAAGAATTCAGAACGCAGATCTTCAACTCTTTTGATGGCATTTTGCCAGTAGTTGTGATTAGGAGTTTCTGATGGCTCAGACAGTTTCTTGATTTCAGCGATGATTTCGTTTTTCTTTTCAAGATTTACGGTCTGTTCCTTTTCAATAGAAGCAGAAAGCTCAGATTTTCTCTCGTGAATTTTGTTAGAAATTTCTTTGAATTCTTCCCATGTTTTTTCACGGAATTCCTCTGCAACAGGCTCAGCTTCTTCCTTCCAAAGCTTATGAAGATACTGAAGTTCATTTAAAGCCTTTTGGATCACCGGTTCATTTTCCAGCTCTTTGGCACGGGCAATAATATGTTCTCTCTTTTCCAGATTGTGGCTGTATTCCTGCTCCAGAAATTCTTTATTCAGATCCAGCATCTGATAAAATTGGTTCAGGTGGTGGAAGTAGTTGTTGTTAAGAATTTTGAATTCAGATTTTGCAACCTGTCCGGCTTTTGACCATTCTTCTTTAATTTCACGGATGGATTTAAAAAGATTGATTCCCGGTTCAGAACTGGTATATAGATTTTTAAGTCTTTCGATAATGCTTTGACGGTGTTCAAGGTTTTTCTTCTGCTCTTCTTCCTGTCCTTTCTGGAAGCTGTCATGTTTTTCCCTGAAAATATTAACCAATGCAGAATATTTATTCTGAGAAGGATGTTCATAGCTGAAATTTTCAGCAGGATTTCCGGCTTCTACATATTCGTGCTTTTTATCTTCCACTTCATCATGGATATAGTGACTTGCTTTTTCTCTCAACAGGTTGAATCTTTTGAAATTCTCACCGGCGTTGGGAGTGTTGATGATTTTTTCCATTTCCTTTAAAGCATCAGTAAGGGAAATTTCTACCTCTTCATGTTCTTCCAGGTGCTCTGCATCCTCTTCATGTCGGTTTGCATCATGAGAAACTGTGTTTTCTGATGTTTCCTGAGATACTTCGTTAGGATTGTTCTTTTCTTCGTTTTCAGAAAGATTGTTTTCTGTAGTCATAGCAAATCTTTTATGTGAGTGGCGTTTATATCCTTTAAATATAGCTTTAAGGCCAATTAAAGCACTAATTTATGTTATTTTTTTTGAAAATTCCAAATTTCCCAAGCTTTTTCTGCTTGCTGTTCAAGCATATAATATCCATTCACTGTCTTTGCTCCTTTTTCAGAGGCATTGATGATGAATTGAGTGTAGTTGGGATTGTAAATCAGATCGATGATCAGGTGTTCAGAAGAAAGCCCGTCAAAAGGAAAATTCAGGCAGTCTGTAACGTTCGGGAAAGTGCCTACCGGGGTACACTGAATGATTATTTTGTGTTCCGCAACGGTTTCTTTATCAAGGTTTTCAAAATTGATTTCCGTCCTTCTGGAAATAGTTACAGAAGGAATATTTTGTTTATCTAAAGCATATTTTACAGCTTTTGCAGCACCGCCGTTTCCTAAGATCAGTGCTTTGTCCTGTGAAGGGGTTTTGTGTAAAAGAAGAGTTTTTTCAAATCCGTAAGCATCCGTATTATAACCTGTTTTTTTGCCATCCTGGATAAGAACGCAGTTTACGGCACCTATTTTCTCCGCTTCATCGCTTAATTCATCAAGATAATCAATGATTTTTTCTTTGTAGGGAATGGTAACATTGAATCCTAAAAGGTCCGGAGAAGCAAAAAGGTTTTCCACTTCATTGATTTCGTTCAGATCAAAAATATCATAGGAGAAGTTCTTTAGCATGAGCTTTTGGAACTTATTTTCGAAGAATTTTTTAGAAAAAGAATAGGAAATATTTTTTCCTATCAATCCTAATTTTTTATTGGAATCCATATATCAAAAATAAAAAAAAGACCGGATAAATCCGGCCTTGGTTTGAAATATTTTTTAAGAATTAATCTACGATAAATTTAGTAGAGAAATTATCTGTTTTCAGGATGTAAGTTCCTTTTACAACACCTTTAAGGTTAATTTTATTTGAATGTTTGAAAGGATTAACGATTGTTTCAATTAATTTTCCGGAAAGGTCATAGATATCGGCTTTTGAAATTTTGCTAAGATTTTCTCCTTTTACAAATAATTCATTGTTTTTTACCGGGTTAGGGTAGATAGTGAATTCTGATTTGCTTTTTTGAGTTTCAGCAGTTCCTAATGTACCGAAACATGCCCAGCTAAGGTCATCCAGAGCAACTCTGTTGGAAGTAGAAGAATTGGTCAGCTTAATGACAACGTTTCCGCTTACGTTGATATTGTTAATGGTAGTTGTAGTGACAACAGTACTGTAAGGAATAGTTCCTACATTAACATCGTTTACAAAAACATTGAAATATCCTGCACTTCCTGAGAATTTTAACTGTGTTGTTAAAGTTAAATTCTGGATTCCGCTTGAAAGTGTTGAACTTGTTAAAGTACCGTTTCTGATGGTAATGGCTTTATTATTAATGGTCTGGTCAACTCTTGCGTCTGTAGCAGTCCATGAAATTCCGTTGTTCGTCCAGTTGGCTGTCAGATAAGTATTCGCTGCACCGGTGATCATTTCAAAATCTTCTGTTCCACAGCTTCCACCTCCTGCAGGCGTGTCAAGAGTAGTTTCTATAGCTGTTGTACTTTGTGGAGATGAGTTTCCGAAAGCATCTTTAGCAATTACATAGAAAGTATATTGAGTAAGTGGAGCTAATCCTGATACGACAGTAGATGTTGTTGTACCGGAAACATTAGCTTTTAATGCACCGTTAGCGTAAACCTGATAAGAAGTTACTCCTACATTATCTGTAGCGGCTGTCCAGCTTACAGCAATAGAGTTTGAAGTTGGATTGTTGGCAACAACGTTAGTTGCTGCTGTAGGTGCTTGGTTATCAATTACCGGAGATCCCCAGATTTGAGTAACATATTCAGGGTGATCAATGAAAGGGTTTCTGTTTCCCTGATAAGTATAAGAAGCATTGTTTCTTGCAATTTCTTCCGCAGATACAGGATCCATTGCATTCCATGCTAAATATTGATTCAATGCCCAAGGCTGTAGTCCCGGGAATGCCGTGTTTCCAAGCATATCACCGGTAGTGAAATTAGAAAGTTTGTCTTCGTATCTTGTCACAAAATAAAGGAACATTCTGGCAATATCTCCTTTGAAAGCATCAATAGGCTCAAATACAGTACCTGAGTATCCTGGTGATACGGATGTACCTAGTTTTGATCCGTTTTTAGAGATGAAAGAAGTAGCACCAACAACTCCGAAAGGGTAGTTGGATCTCATTCCGTTTACTTTTCCATCGGTAGCACGGATAAAATGAATATCAGCGACCATAGGAGAAGCACTGTTGAATAAACTCTGAGGTATTACGTGCTCTCTGTTGTAGCAGTCACCTTCATTAGCATAGCCGTTAGATCCGCATTGATTGGTTCCCAGGATGAAATTATACTGATCCGGTCCATTTGGATTTTCAGAATAAATATCAAGAATAGTTCCGTCATTTTCATAAAAATAATCACGGTCTGTAGTGGCATAGCCTGTCCATAAACCGCCATATCCATGATCAACATGTCCATTGGTGATAATATTTTTAAGAGCTGTTTTAAGAGCTGCACCTGTTAATCCTGCTGGTTGATTATAATATCCTGCGGGAGCTTGTGCAAAACCGCCGATAAATGTTATACTTAACAGTAAAAAAGATAAAATTCGTTTCATTTATTTAAAATTGGGGCGTAAAGGTACAAAAAAATGAAACCGAAGTATATTAACTTAATGTAATATATAAACTTAGTAGATTAGTTTTTAGTAATATATTCTTTGCTGATTTTTGAGAAAAACCATGAAATAGTGATTCCGAACAAGGAAGCTGTAAGGGCTACAATAAGATAATTTTTTCCTACAATTTTTACCGGGAACGGCAGAACTTCATTAGCTCTGAAGAATCCTGTGTAAAGCTGGAAGTAGCAAAGTGCTGTTCCAAGAATCAATCCGGTAATCACCCCCGAAACAACAATCAGGAGACCGGTGTAGAAATAGGTTAATCTCAAATGGCTTAAAGGAAAGCCTAGTGAAATAAGTGATTTTGCCTGTTCTTTTTTATCAAGCTGAAGGATAATGATTGCTCCGGCAAGATTAAAGGTGGTAATGAAGATAACCAGGGCAAAAATCAGGTAGATAAAAAGTTTTTCGGTGTTGATCATTTTCCAGAAAGCAGCATTTTCTTCTTCCTTGGTTTTGATCTCAATATTTTTGCCGAGAGAAGAAAGCAGGCTTTGTTTTACAGCATCTGCATTTTCTGGATTTTTTAGTTTAATGACAATCTGGTATGCTGACTTTTTGGGAAGGTTAAGTAACTCTTCCGCAAGCTCAATAGGAGAGATAATATAATTGTCCAGCTGATCTTTTCCAGGGAAAACACCGGTTACTGAAATATCTCTTTTGTTATAGATGTCTTCTTCTTTATTGATAATCCCTGTTCCCGGTTTGGGCATAAAGACTGTCGCATAATGGTTGGAAGAATCCACAGGAATTGAAAGTCTGTTATCCAGACTGTTTTCCATCAATACTTCATTGGAATATTTGAAGCTCGGATAAGTTCCGTAGAAAACATCTTTATTGATCGGGTTTACTTTGACGTAAGCAGAATCAACGCCTCTTAAATAAGCAATATCTCCTTTTCCGTTGAAGCTGATGTATACTTTTTCTTCAATAACACGGGAGAAGCTGCTCACTTCTTTATGGGTGCCTAATACTTTATTGACGGTATCCAGATTCTTAATAGTTTTTCCGGAAACGCTTTTTAAAGTAAGGTCAGCATGAAGATTGGAAATAAGGTCTTTATTCAGATCCTCAAGACCTGAAAAAACAGAAATAATGACGAACATTGCAGTCACAGCAACCGTCATGGCACCCACAGACAGCCACGTAATAAACGTAACCGCGGTACTGCCTTTTTTAGCTAAAAGGTATCTGGATGCTATGTAAAATGCAATATTCTTCAAGATTTATAAAACAGGATTGTCGCCTTCACCTCTTAATTCTCTTTCCAGTTTTTCAACATCATCCAGAGCGGTGTCAAGATAGAAGTTAAGCTGGGGAATGATACGTACCTGTTTTGACATTTTCTGTCCGATGAAGTTTCTGTATTGAGCTTTGTTTTCTTCAATCTCCTTCATCACAGCGGTACGGAATTCCTGTGGGAAAATGCTTAAATAAATCTTAGCAATTCCTAAGTCAGCAGTTACTTTTACATCTGAAACAGATACTAAAATACTCTGTTTGCTTTCTGAAGCCTGTTTGCGGAAAAGCTCTGCGAAGTCTTCCTGAATAATCTGTGCTACTTTTCTTTGTCTGTTACTTTCCATAATTTCTGCAAATTTAGTACTTTTGTTTGAATTGATACTTTGAAATTCAACTGGAGTATCAAATTTACGATTTAATTATATTTATTAGTATTTATGAAGCTAGAACATATTGGTATTGCCGTAAAGTCTTTAGGAGTTTCTGATGAGCTTTTTGCCAAATTATTGGGAAAAGAATCCTATAAAAAAGAATCCGTAGAAAGGGAAGGGGTTGTAACTTCTTTCTATGAAACAGGAGAAAGTAAAATTGAGCTGTTGGAAGCCAGTAATCCTGAAAGTCCGATCTCAAAATTTATCGATAAAAAGGGCGAAGGCATCCATCATCTGGCATTTGGGGTTGAAAATATTCTGGAAGAAGTGAAAAGACTGAAAAAAGAAGGATTTCAGTTTATCTCCGAAGAACCCAAAGAAGGTGCTGATAATAAATTAGTTGTCTTCCTGCATCCAAAGTCTACAAACGGCGTACTGGTAGAACTTTGCCAAGAAAAGCAATAAAAAATTTTGTAGTGAAAGAAATTTTACTATTTTTGCAAACACAAAATTTAACCAAGTTTTGAGGTCCTATAGCTCAGTTGGTTAGAGCACCTGACTCATAATCAGGTGGTCCCTGGTTCGAGCCCAGGTGGGACCACAGAAAATCAACCGCTTACGTCATGTGAGCGGTTTTTTTATTCTTAAAATGTTTATTTAATAATCAAAACCGGGAGATTATACCTGTCAAATTGACTTATAATATTTAGAAATTTATTATGATCAACAGGAGTTGCCCAGCCTGTGACTTTATTTTGAAGTCCTGGGTTTTTATCGAGGGAAATCTCACTTTCAAAAACTAATGTATTGTTTGAGTAGACATACATCTTACTTTGTATTGTTGAAACATCCGCACTGTTATATTTGAATTCACAATTAAGCAGATTTTCTATTAATGATGAATTACTAGATTGTAAAACTCTCCATTTCGGGATTGTGGAATCTATATTTTTTCTGTCTTCATGGGCTAAGACAATATATACAACTACATTTTGAGAATTTTTTAATTCAGGAATATCCTTTAATTTAAATATTTGATCGGGTTTAAAATTAATAGATTCTGGATCTTTTATAGCTGCTAAGGATATTATCATTGGGGTATAGAAAAAATATCCTATGACTAGAAGAAATAGTGAAAGAACAATTTTTTTTGTCATGCAATTTTATCATAGTTATTAGTATCGTGAATGTAATAAACAGCAGAACAGCTTTAGAAAATATTTGAACAAATTCTATTTTTCTTTTCTGAAAAGAGATATTTTACAGCTTTAAATTTCCTATGCATAACATTAAACATTTGTTTAAAAAACGATAAAGGATAGTTAAAACTCAGTTAACAGCCTTCTTCTACAGATACCGTTGCTTTGCAAAAAAAGTAATGATGGAAAACAACAACCAATTCAACAGAAGAAGATTTCTTAAAAATTCACTATTAGCAGCCGGAGGAATTTTTATTGCTCCTTTGATTGAAAGCTGCAGCGACGATTTTACTGAAAATGGAAATGCTCCTGACGATCTTAAAAACGGAGGCTTTGAATCCGGAGTAGCAAGCTTTGATCCAAGTGCAACAGGTATTATCATTTGGACAAGGTATTCTAAGGGAACTGATGCGGAAATTACATGGGAGATCAGTAAAAACAGCAACTTTTCAGAAGTGGTAAGAAGAGGTCAGGCCAATGCAACAGTAGTCAATGACTTTACGGTAGCGGTGGATGTACAGAATATCTCTTCCAATACCAAATATTACTACAGATTCTATAATATCAAAACGAAAGAAGTGAGTGTAACAGGGGAAACCCTTACTCTACCTTCGAAATCAGATGCTGTAAACGAAGTGAAAATGGCAGTGGTATCCTGTTCAAACTTTCCTGCAGGACTTTTCAATGTATATGGAGCGATTGCAAAGTCTGAAGCTGACGTAGTGGTACACCTTGGAGATTACATCTACGAATATGCCCCGGGGCAATATGGAACAAATCCTTATACCAATCAGCTAGGAAGGGTTCATCAGCCGGCTAAGGAAATTCTTAACCTCAGTGATTACAGAGAACGATACAGGCAGTACAGAGGTGATAAAAATCTTCAGCTTCTTCACCAGAAGAAACCATTCATCTGTGTTTGGGACGATCACGAGTTTGCCAATGATACCTATAAAACAGGGGCAGAAAATCATCAGCCTAATGAAGGAGATTTTCAAGCAAGAAAAATGGCTGCTTTTCAGGCGTACAGCGAATATATTCCTCTTAAAACCGGGAAAGATATGAGAATTTACAGAAGCTTCAATTTCGGAAATATCGTTTCCCTTTATATGATGGATACAAGGGTAATCGCAAGGGATAAGCAGATGGAATATTCCGATTATCTTGATAGTACGGGGAATTTTAATCAGGTACAGTTTAAAACAGATTTCCTGAGTACCAGTAGAAAACTGATCGGAAGCGAACAGATGTCATGGCTGAGTTCCCAGATCAATGGAGATACTGCAAAATGGAAAGTACTTGGACAGCAGATTTTAATGACTAAAATGATGGTTCCGGCAGAACTTCTGATGTTACTGAATCAGATTTTGGCAGAAATAGCACAACACGGAAGCGCACAGCCGGCTACCATGCAGGCACTTCAGAATACGATCACTCAATTAATTATTCTTAAGACAAGATACCAACAGCAGGATCCGACATTGACTCCTCAGGATATTGCCAGAATCACAACTACTTTACCCTATAATTTAGATGCCTGGGATGGATATTTCATGGAAAGAGAACAGCTGTATTCCGTTCTTGCAGGAAAAAATGTAGTGGTATTGGCAGGAGATACCCATAATGCATGGTTAGGAAAATTAACCGATGCTCAGGGAAAATTTATCGGAACCGAACTGGCTTGCAGCTCTGTTTCTTCTCCGGGATTAGAAGGATATCTGGGAATCACATCTGATCCTGCAAAAGCAATAGAACTGGCTCAGGCATTTTCATTACTGATTGATGATCTTGATTATGCCAATCTCTATAAAAGAGGGTATCTGCATGTGAAATTTACTACCGGAAGTTCCGTGGCAGAATGGAGATTTGTAGATAACGTCATTTCCGATACGTACAATACAACGACAGAAAAAACATATACAATCTCATAGTTTCAATTTAATTATATCTTATTTTCAATTTGGTAGAAAGAGTCACGGTGTGCCACCGTGGCTCTTTTATATTATTAACTTTTTTCGTATCTTGAACAGATGCAAGAGGATGTAAGAAAAGATTTTTTGCCGTTAGTCTCTAAGCCATGGTGGTTCATGACCTGGTTAACCAGAACATTGGCTGTACTTTTATTATTGGTGATGTTTTTAGTGTTATTAGTATTACCGGTTATTATTTGTAAAAATATTGTAATGCTTGTTATAGTATCAATATTGTACTATCCGGCCTTAGGTTTTGGTTTATATCGTTTTATTCTTTATCAGAAGACGGTCACAAAAAGAGTAGTTAAAAGGATTGTGGTTGATGATAAAGGAGTTCATTATGAAAGAAAAAATGGAACGACAGATCATATTCTTTACCATAATCTGGAAAAATATCACCTTGCCGATGAATATGATGTAGATCTTAGCCCCCGAAATAAAATCTATGTATTAAAAGTAAAACACAATGGCTCTGTAACAGAGGTAGATTTTGATGGAGTGGATGCAGGTTACAGCTGCTATATTGTAAATCTCAGAGCTTTGCGGAGAAGATATATTCAGGGAATCATTTATTTCAGACCAGACCTGCGCATCAATCCTTCTGTTTATACTGCATATAATATCAATCCAGTAGATTTTACATTCGATAAAAAAAAGTATGGGACAGCGTTTGCGAAGACTTTAGCTGTATTGATCCTGTTAGGTTCAATATTGGGATGTATTATGCTGGGACTGGTTAAATGGCTTTCTAAAGATCAGATTTATTTACACTAAGAATCATCCGGTAAGAATTTTACAGCCGATTAAATTTATTTTCACTTCTCAAAATCTTATGCTTATATTTATTTTTCTTTTAAATTTTGTTATTCGATAACAGAGACTTGATTTAAAATTAATTGAAAAAGCAATGGTGGAAAATTTTATTTATTATTTAGGATTGGTCCTTGTCATTATCGGGGCCATTATGCTGGCCAATCGATTGAAAGTAGCCTATCCTATCATACTGGTTATTGCCGGACTTCTTATTAGTTTTATCCCTGGATTGCCGGTGTTAAAAATAGATCCTGAACTGATTTTTATTATTTTCCTGCCTCCGCTTTTATACGAAGCAGCCTTTGCCGTATCCTGGAAGGAAATATGGAAAATGAGGCGGATCATTACCAGTTTTGCATTCATTGTAGTTTTCCTTACAGCAATCACTGTTGCTTTTGTAGCGAACTCATATATTCCCGGCTTTTCACTGGCATTAGGTTTTGTGTTGGGTGGAATAGTATCACCACCGGATGCGGTAAGTGCCGGAGCCATTTTAAAATTTGTAAAAGTTCCTAAAAATCTATCTACTGTTCTCGAGGGTGAAAGTTTGTTCAATGATGCCTCCTCACTAATCATCTTCAGGTTTGCAATGTTGGCGGTGGCTACAGGGCAGTTTATATGGCAGGATGCAGCCATTAGCTTTGGATGGATGGTTTTCGGAGGGTTGGGAATAGGAGTTGTATTGGCTTTTGTATTTCTTGAAATTGAAAAGATATTCCCTACTGATGTCAATATGGATGCTATACTAAGTCTGGTTGCTCCCTATGTGATGTACATTGCTGCAGAAGAAGTTCACTCTTCAGGAGTACTTGCAGTAGTAAGTGGTGGATTATTTCTTTCCGTAAGAAGACATGAGATTTTCAGAACTTCACAATCCAGATTAAGAGGTTCCAATGTCTGGGAAAGTTTTGTATTTCTGATCAACGGAATTGTATTCTTACTCATAGGACTGGATCTGCCGGAAATTATGGTAGGTTTAAGCAAAGAAGGAATAAGTCTGTCTGATGCTGTCGGTTACGGATTGTTGATTACAGCGGTACTGATTATTGTGCGTTTGCTTTCTTCTTTTGGTGCCGTTTTCGTAACATTGATTATGAAGAATTTTATTAATGTAGCCGATAGAAACCCCGGAATGAAAGCTCCATTATTGATGGGCTGGACGGGAATGCGCGGGGTAGTTTCTCTTGCAGCAGCGTTATCTATTCCTGTAGTGATGGAAAACGGACAGCCTTTCCCACATCGTGATCTTATTCTCTTCATTACTTTCATTGTAATTCTTGCCACTTTGATTATCCAGGGACTTACCTTACCTGCTTTAATCAAAAAACTCAATTTATCTGATGCCGGAGGAGGATATTTGTCTGAGGAAGAATCTGAACATTTCTTAAGAAGAGAAATGCGCAAGGTAGCCTTCAGGTATCTGGATGAAAATTATAAAGAAAGAAGAAGCGAAAATGAATATTTTAGCAAACTGATGGACCGCTGGGAACAGGAAGATAAAGAAGACTCTATTCATAAGCTATCTGAAGAAGCGAAAGCCATTTATTTTGAAACCCTTGAACAGCAAAGAATCTGGCTTCGGGAAGAAAACAGACGCAACCCGAATATTGACGAAGAATATATAAGACATTATCTAACAAGACTGGACCTTGAAGAAGAAAGGCTCAGAATGTAAAAAATAAGGGAATGAATTTAAAAAAGCAGCTCGGGCAGTTTCCCGATGAAAAAAGAAAAGAATATTTCAATACACTTCCCAATTATCTTAATGGGAGGTTTCAGAATATATTGACAACACCTTCCTTATTAGAAGGAGAAAGCATGACCAAAGTACTTTTCCACACCCTATGTAAAGTGGAAAATACTTCACCCAAAACTGCACTTCCATTTGTAGTAACGGATCTAGAGAACCTTCAACCCGAAGAAAATGTTTTGATATGGTTCGGGCACAGTTCCTATTTCATACAGGTAGATGGTAAAAAATTTCTGATAGATCCCGTTTTCAGTGGAAATGCTTCCCCAATGCCGGGTTCCATAAAAGCTTTTCAGGGAGCTGATTATTACAAGCCGGAACATATGCCGGATATTGACTTTCTGCTTATTTCCCATGACCATTGGGATCATCTCGATTATACAACCGTTCAGGATTTAAAGAATAAAGTAGGAAAAGTCATTTGTGGTTTGGGTACGGGTCAGCATTTTGAATACTGGGGCTGGAGTTTTGACAAAATCATCGAAAAAAACTGGTGGGAAAGCATAGACATTGCAGAAGGTTTTAGAATCACGCTCACTCCGGCAAGACACTTTTCCGGAAGATTGCTGAACCGTAATATTTCACTCTGGACTTCTTTTGTTTTAAAAACACCTACGAAAAAATTGTTTTTGGGTGGTGACAGCGGTTATGGAAATCATTTTACAGAAATTGGAGACAAATACGGACCGTTTGATCTGGCCATCATGGAAAACGGACAGTACAACGAAAAATGGCCATATATTCACACGTTGCCGGATCAGCTTATCACAGAAATTAAAGAATTGAAAGCTAAAAACTTCATTCCTGTCCATAATTCCAAATTTAAGCTGGCACAGCACATTTGGTATGAACCTTTGGAACTGGCCTCAAAACATGCAGAAGAAAACAATATACCGATTACACTTCCTATGATCGGAGAAAAAGTAAATTTAGATCAGTTGGGAACAATCTCCTGGAAAAAATGGTGGGAAGATTATATGTAATATTCTTTCTCATTTTAAAATAAGAAACCTGCCCATTACTGAGCAGGTTTCTTCCTTCTTATCAAAAAAATAATCACTACAAAGGCTCCTTATGGTTGACCTTAGTATGAATAATATCGTAAAATACAGATGGATTAGCTACATCTGGGGTAATTCTGTACGTAAATGTAGTTTCATTCAGAAGCAGAATATCCACAACACGTGTAAAAGTAGGCGTGGTAAGCGTTCTCTTCTTCCCATCCGGAGAAATAGACCATGTACCTTCAGATCTCAATACATCATTTAATCCGAAAATTTTAAAAGTTCCGTTAGCTTTGAAGTAAGAATATCCTACATATCCGGCAACACTGGCATCATTTAATGCAACATTATTTCCGCTTTTATCCTTAGCACCAGTCGTTTCCCATGGCGTGGAAGCTAATGTAAGCTGTCCATTAGTTGGTTCTGCATGAGAAGTTCTCGTATGGATGATGTCATAATATACAGACGGATCGCTGGAGTTAGGACGGATTCTGTACGTAAATTCATTTCTGTTTAAAACAAGAATTTCAACATCACGGGTGAAAATAGTCGTCCCATCCGGGTTCAATGCGGCAATAGTTCTTGTTTTTCCCTGTGCATCTACAGACCATGTTCCCATTGATCTCAGCACATCCGTAAGATTGTAAATAGCAAACTTTCCGTCTGTTTTGAAATAAGCAAAACCTACATATCCGGCAACACTGGCGTCTGTAAGTGCTACACTATTTCCACTTTTATCCTTAGCTCCGGTAGTTTCCCATGGAGTAGATGATAGTACCTGTGAGGGAGTCTGCTGTTCAATAATAATCTCATTATCATCACTTGAACATGCAGTGAAAGATGCTGATAACAGCACAGCTGCAGACAGATAACATAATTTTTTCAGTGTATTCATAAGGGTATTTTTTAAGTCTTTGCAAACTTATTCCTAATGAATATCAAAACTTTGTACAAAATATCTCTTTTGTTGTAGAAAACATAACAGATCAGGAAATAGAATGAAAGAAAGTGGTATTCACATGTATTTCTATTTAATAATCTCCATATTGATGTCAAAATAGGACTTTTGAATCGGCATAATTCCCCTCTTTTGGAGGGGTGGCGAAAATTCAAAGAATTTTGACGGGGTGGTTTTAATATCCCGAATAAAAATATATTTCTTACCATAAAAATTCATCAAAAATTCTATTTTTGAGTATGAGTAACAGAAACCGCGGAAAAAATACGGGTGATGATCCCCTGTTCGGTTCAGAGAAGCAGATCAGTAAACTAAAATTGGCTGTTGAGGATATGCGGTATCTTCTCACCAGAGAGTACCCGGAAAAAGCAGCTTCTGAACTGGTTGGAAACAGATATAGATTGAAAACCCGTCAGATACAAGCTTTGCGGGGAGCTTCAGCATCAGATTTACAACTTTACAACAGAAGGTTGAAACACGTGGAAGCTTTAGATTTAAAAGGAAAAACGGTTTACCTTGACGGTTTTAATGTCCTGATCCTGCTGGAAAGTCTGCTTTCCGAAGCTTATATTTTCGAAGGACTGGATGGCTGCATCCGTGATCTTTCCGGTGTTCATGGAACCTATAAAAGAGTTAATCAAACCCAGAGAGCAGTGGAATTGGTGGCTGCTTTTCACCAAAAAAATAAGATTCAGAAACTGGTATGGATTTTTGACAAACCGGTTTCTAACAGCGGAAGAATAAAACAGATTATTCTTGAATTTGCAGAACAGCATCAGCTCAATTGGGAGGGTGATCTGCAGTACAATCCCGATAAATTCCTGGCGGAAAGTTCAGAAATCGTTATTTCTTCAGATGCCTGGATTCTGGATCACTGTAAAGAATGGTTTAATTTGATTGGATATTTGATCACAGAAGAAAGCCTTTCTGTTAATCTCATCAAAACGAAGTAAATATGAATCTGTTTCAACCTTATATTTCTCTGTTTTCAGAAACATGGAAAAGCAAGTATAAAGCTATTTTAGCAGAAGAACATCTGGAAACTCTGGAGAAAAATATTCATAAGTTTAAGGAAAATATTTTAGAACTTCACCTGCCTTATTTTAATGAAGAAATAATCATTAACAGAAAAGAAAGCTTTGAAAAATTCATTGATATTCTTGAAAGTAATGATGCAGATGAGGTGAAAACAAAACTTCTGGAAGCAATTTCGTTTGAACATTGGCTGAATATTTTAGGCCAAAGATTAACCTCCGCAAGCATCCGCGATGAAAGTGCGATCCCATCTTTAAATACAATACTGATCAATGCTTGTCAGGAACCTTTCAATAGTGAAATTACCATTGCACAGAGAGCCTGGGAAAAACATATCGGAAGAATGGATGATGATTTCTGGGGCGAAATCAAAGGAAGCAATCAGCAGAAACAGGAGAAAGTAATGACGAAAATTCATGATATCCTTGACAACAGAACCTGGTGGAATGTTTTTTTTCATTACAAACATAAACTGGTTTTTGAAATCAGGGAAAAAGAAGGCCACGGCATCCGTTGGAGTCATGGAGGAACAAAATTAATTGGGTTTCTCGAAAAATTTATCAACGAATAAATACAACATAAACATCTGTGTCATCTGCGAAATCTGTGGAAAAATAAAAACTATTTTTCATCCTCTTTTAACTGCGTAAAAACATTGCGCATTATACTTCTAGTTTTGCAGATATAAAACGGAAGCTATGAACAAATCAGATCAACAATTTTCAGCCGAAGAATGGGAAACATGTCTCAAGGTTTTGAATGCTCTGAAGGAAGATCCTTTCATGAACCCTGATAACAAAATATTTTCAGGACTGATTACTAAGATTCATAAGAACGCCAAAAAACAAAGCCGTTATGAAAACTACTCTGAGATGAAGTTTCATGATCTGGCTGTAAATTCCAACTCTGTATTGATGCAGAAGGCTTTGGCGGGAATTTCTGCTTATTATGATAATGAAAAAGAAGAAGTACAGCTCACAAAACTTCAGATTCCGAAAAACTGTTACTGTTGTAACGAGAGCTATCAATATGCGCACTCTTTTTATTCCAGATTATGCCCTGTTTGTGCCACAGAAAACTATGAAAAACGTTTTGAAACGGCAGATCTTACAGGAAGAAACGTAATTCTGACAGGAGGAAGAGTGAAGGTAGGTTTTGCCACCGCATTGAAGATGTTGAGAAATGGGGCCAATTTGTTTTTGACAACCCGTTTTCCGGCACTGGCAATGGAATTGATGCAGCAGGAGGCAGATTATGATAACTGGAAAGACAGACTATGGATCTATGGTCTGGATTTAAGAAATCTGAAGGCGATTCAGGATTTTATAGACTTCTATAAATTTAATTTTGATACACTGGATATTCTGATCAATAATGCAGCTCAAACCATAAAATATCCTGATGAATACTATCTTCCGATTATAAAACGTGAGAAAGAAAAACTGATAGAATTTAAAGATATTCAAACCCTGATTCCTAATCAGACGGAAATTTCAAGTGAAACAGCAAAACTGGAATATGCCCATAATGAAGAAACTCAGATTGCGCTTACCCGTTTTGGACAACCGGTGGATAACAGAGAAAAAACTAGCTGGAATTCTACTTTGGAGGAAGTTTCTATGTATGAACTGGTAGAGGTAAACCTCATCAATCATATAGCTCCTTATTTTCTGATCAAAGAACTGAAGCCAATGATGAAAAACTCTGCGTTTAAAGAGAAATTTATCATTAATGTTACTTCATCAGAAGGAATTTTCAGCTACGAGAATAAAACGGTTTTTCACCCGCATACCAATATGACAAAAGCAGCTTTGAATATGATGACTCTGACGTCTGCAAAAGAATTTGAAAATGATCAGATCTATATGAGTGCCGTAGACGTAGGATGGATTTCTACAGGAGCTAAGGAAAGTCTTAGAAAGAAACAGTTTGAGATGGGATACATTCCGCCGCTGGATTCAGTGGATGGTGCAGCGAGAATTCTGCATCCTGTCATAGAAGGAATAAAAGGGAATTACCTGAGTGGAGTTTTATTGAAAAATTATAAAGTTAATCCCTGGTAAAATCCATACGGAGATAATAGTAATAATGGAAAAATACATTTTGCTAAAATGAGTTGCAGGTTCGATTCCTGCTTATCTCCCAACTATTGAAACGGTAGCTCAACGGAGGTTGCGTGTTCGATTCCCGTCCGTTTCACAAAAGTACACAGTTTACAATGAGAAGCTGTACTCCCAAAGTAAATTGGAGATAATAGTTTAAATGGAAAAATAATTCCTGTACAGAATGGTTGCGTGTTCGAATCACGCTTATCTCCCTAAGAAAATAGTGTATAATAAAAATTAAAAACAATGAACACATACATTGATATTGGCATTAATCTGACCAATAAACAGTTCTATAATGAACACGAAGAAATTATCAACCGCGCGTTGGACGATGGTGTAGAACATATGATTCTTACAGGAACCAGCGTAAGAGGAAGCAAAGAATCTGCTGAGATTGTAGAAGAATATCCGGAAATTCTATTTTCGACAGCGGGAATTCATCCTCACGATGCCCAATCTTTTAACGGCGAAAGTATCGGGGAACTCAGGAAATTATTAAAACAAGATCATGTGATTTCAGTAGGAGAGTGCGGATTGGATTTTGACCGTGATTTTTCTCCGAGACCCATTCAGGAAAAATGTTACAAAGCCCAGCTGGAACTTGCTATAGATGTGAATAAACCCCTTTTTCTTCATGAAAGATCAGCGTTTAAAAGGTTTAATGAGATCACAGATGAATATCTTTCCCAATTACCTGAAGCTGTTGTACATTGCTTTACGGGGACATTGGATGAAGCGAAGCTCTATCTGGAAAAAGGATTTTATTTAGGATTCACAGGCGCAGTCAGTGATGAAAAAAGATTTAAACACCTGGAAGATGTTATAAAATATGTTCCTCTCGACAGGATGATGATTGAGACAGATGCTCCTTTTATGCTTCCGAAAAATATGCCCAGAATGCAGAACAGGCGCAATGAACCCTCTTTTTTACCTTATGTAGCACAAACGATTGCCCATCTGAAGAAGATAAGCATTTCCGAAGTCGCAGACGAGACCACAGAAACGGCCAGAAATTTTTTCAGACTATAAAAAAGAGCTCTACTGATAAAGTAAAGCTCTTTTTTTATAAGCAAAATTGTCTTTTCTTACAAATTCTTTATTGCTGATTCCAAAGCCAGTTCCATCATTGGATTCAAAGCTTTTTCTCTTTCGTCAGCAGAGATTTTTTCGTGTGTCGGAATGATATCCGTTACTGTAAGAATAGTCGCTGCATTTTTTCCTAAGTGTTGAGCATTGGCAAATAAACCGAAGGCTTCCATTTCTACTGCAGGACAGTTATATTTTGTAGCAATTTCCGGAGTCGCAGGATCTTTTCTGTAGAAAATATCACTACTGTGGATATTGATTGCTTTAGCATTTAAAGATAAATCTTTAGCTGTTTCATTGATGGTAGTAAAGATATTCCCCTGGTGAGAAAGGATTTCATCTTCAATTCCCCATGCATATTTGGCATAAGTACTTTCGCTGGCTGCTTTATCAATATTTAAAATATCAAAAAGTTTAAGATCTGTATTGTAAGCACCACAAGTCCCGATTCTGATGATCGTATCTACTTCATATTCTGTATACAGCTCAAAAGAATAGATTCCGATACTTGGGAAACCCATTCCACTGGCTCCTACAGTGATCTCTTTGCCTTTATAAAGACCTGTATAATAAAAAATTCCTCTGGTTTTGCTTACCAGTTTAGCATTTTCTAAATAATTTTCAGCAATATACTGTGCACGAAGCGGATCCCCCGGCTGCAATACTACTTTAGCAATTTCTCCTTTTTTTGCACTGATGTGAATACTCATAATGTTATTTTGAATGAGCAAAGATAATAACTTTTAGATTGTCTCCATGATTACGATAATGGAAACAATGAAGCCATCTTATATCAACAGAATATATAAGATGTTATCAATAAATACCTTAAATAATATTATATATGGAGTCTTTTATATAATTCAAAACGTAATCTGGTAAATACAAAGCAATAAAAGAATAATACGGAGCAGGTGTGGTGAAATCAGTCAGGCTAGTTTTGCAGTGATAAAACAATAAAATTTTTAGAAATGAAAATAGAGCATATTGCCATTTGGGCTAAAGATCTTGAAAAATCCAGAGCATTTTACCAGAAATATTTCGGAGCCGTTTCCAATGAAAAATACCATAATCCTGTCAAAAATTTTCAGTCTTACTTTTTAAGCTTTGAGAATGGCTGCCGTCTTGAAATCATGACCAGACCGGATATTAAAGAAAGCGAAAAATCTTATGAAGCTCAACAGTATGGAATCATTCATCTTGCATTCTCTGTGGATAGTAAACAAAAAGTAGATGAACTTACAGAAACATTGAGAAAAGATGGATATGAAGTAGCCGGAGAACCTCGTACCACCGGAGATGGATATTATGAAAGCGTAATCCTTGACCCGGAAAAAAATATCATTGAAATCGTAGCCTAATCCGTCATTGCGAGGAGCTTCAGCGACGAAGCAATCTCATATAGGTTGGAAAACGCAAAGGCAAAAGATTTTATTTCCGATAAAATTCAATACGAAGAATTGTAATTCTAATAAAGCAAATCACTGCGAAGTATCTATGCTGAAAATCTCAGATTTTCTTGCGCATTAAAACAGTATAACATTTATCATCTTTTGCGCCTTTGCGTTTTCCCACCCTTTAATTCCATATTTAACACGAATCTTCTCCTCAAAAATTTTATTCTCAACGAAATAATTTTATTTTTGTTAGATCATGGAAACCAAGTCACCGTTTTTAGACACGATCTTTTTGCTTCGTAAGGAAGAATGTATTACGCTTTTCTCAAGCTTACAGCAAATTTCCCCTCAGGAAGAGGTGGAAGCAGGAGATTATTTTGAAACAGAATTTGAAAAAGAAAGACAGGAGTTTCTATCCGACCAACTTACTTGTAACAAGGAAACTGCCGTCTGGGCCGCAAAAATTCTCTATCACAGCGCACAGCTTTATCTGATCAGAGAAAATACAGAGAAAAATATTGTAAATCTTATTCCCGCATTTAAAGGAAGCCGGGACGTTTCTTCTACCTTATCCGCAGACTTATCACTGAGGTTTCTACCACAGGTCATTGTTGCTTTAAACTCTGTAGATCCGGAAGATCCTTTGATTGCCATGCTGGAAGATATTCTGACACAGTTTCACTATTCAGGAATAGGGTACGATCTCGATCTTAAAAATGTAAATTGGAAGGAAGAATTGAAGGACAAAACTTACAGAAAATTATATCTGGAAAGAATTGTTGAGAAAAAAGATTATAAACTGGCGGAAATTCCGTTCATTAATAAACTAATAACTGCCGAATTCGGAATATACAAAGATGCATTCTGGCGGGAACTAAAAACGATAACCGAAGACCACAATGAAAACGTATGAGAAAGTATTTGAATTTTTAACTGACCCCACAAAAGAAACCTTCCTGAAGTGCCGTGAACTGGTGATCAATGATCCTGAATATGATCCTTATTCCGAAGATATTGAAAACATCCAGAATTTACTCAATGAAGGAAAATTTGAAGAGGTTATACCATATGTAAATGTCAATATTCTATTAAGTCCGAGAGCACATATTTATAAATGTTTTGCGTACAAGGAACTGGGCGATGAAAAAGGAAAGAATATTGAAATGACAATCGCTCAGATTATTTTTGAATGTCTTGAAAAAACAGGAGACGGAACTAAATATTCTCCCTATATTATTACAAGAATTTCGGATGAAAGAGATTTGATCAGACATCATCTCAATAAACAGGATGTATCACAAAATCTGGTCAAGGATGGAGATAAGATCATGGATGCGCTAACACTCGATGATGGAACTCTATTATACTTTGACATCAAAGATCCTTATCAGAGACTTGCTTTTTCATTCAGTAAAAGAAATGAACAGGCGGAAAGTAAAGATGAAGAGAAACCTCAAAAGAAAAAATGGTGGAAATTTTAATTTTTTAAATCAATGAATCAGAATATAAATCAGCTCAATACAGTTCTTAACTACGTAAAAGAAACTTTTGTAGGCAAAAATGATGTCGTAGATCTGTTGGGAATATGCCTTTTGGCAAGAGAAAATGCCTTTTTGTACGGTCCTCCGGGAACAGCAAAATCAGCTATTGTCAGAACATTGGCAAAAACAGTGAAAGACGGGAAAAACTTTGAATATTTATTAACCCGCTTTACAGAACCAAACGAAATCTTCGGCCCTTTTGATATCAGAAAACTGAAAGAAGGAGAACTTCTAACCAATACAGAAGGAATGATGCCAGAAGCTTCCATGGTCTTCCTGGATGAGATTTTTAATGCGAACTCTGCTATTCTGAATTCCCTTTTGATGGCACTTAACGAGAAGATTTTTAAAAGAGGAAAAGAAACAAAACACTTACCTGCACTGATGTTTGTAGGAGCAAGTAACGTTCTTCCGGAAGATGAAGCATTGAATGCATTATTTGACCGTTTTCTGGTAAGAATTAATGTAGATTATGTAAATCCTGAACTATTACAACAGGTACTTTTAGCCGGAAGAAAACTGGAAAACCAAGAAGAAACTGAAGTTCCCGAGATTTATGCCGATGAGATCAGGCAGCTCCAGAGCCTATGCCGGACAATAGACCTTAAACCCATTTATGAAGTATATCTGAATACCATTATGAGTCTTAGAAATACAGGAATTGCTATTTCAGACCGTAGAGCCGTAAAGCTTCAGAACCTGATTGCCGCAAGTGCCCTGATCTGCGGAAGAAAAGAAGCGGTGCTTTCTGACCTTTGGGTGTTGAAGCATATCTGGGATACAGAAGAACAGATTGAAATTCTGGAAGGAATTATCAACAGAACCATAGAAAAAGACGAGCACCCAGATTCCCATCCACAGGCTATGCACAACAAAACACCCAATCCTGAGGAAGTCATGAAAGATGTGACAATTCTTGTAGAAAAATGGAATGGCGGAATGCTGAGCTTTGAAGAACAGAATGTAATAAAAGATAAACTGAGATATCTGCAGACCCGTTGCGACTGGATCAGAAATCCGGAACAGAAACAGTATATCCAGCAAGAAATTGAAAGCTTATGGCAGAAAATCCTTCAAAGCGTTTAAAAGAATTCTGGGCAGAACTTCCCCGTGCTGATGAAGACTTTCTGGGCTCTATCAGAGACTGGAAAAATGTTCAGATCGCAGTGGATGAAGAAACAATCTGGCTGAAAGGCTTTACTGACGAACAGGTAGAAGCTCCGGAAATACAACAGTTACCGGACTTTATCCTGTATGAACTTCGGGAGGGTCTTTTATTCAGGAAAGAGGCTTTGGTTCCAAGTAAAAAAATGAGGACAGCATTGCTTTGGATACCTATAGACAAGGCATTGCAGCTTACTTTTCCGCCTTCCAATCAAAACTATTTTGGAATTCATGAACAGGTTCAGGTAAGAGTAAAAGAAAGCAATGAAGAGCAGCCGGTGATTGCTTTACTGAGTAATATTACTGATATTAAAGAAAGTATCGCTGCATTACCTAGGTTTAAACTAGAAAAAATAAAATGGACTATTTTAGGAGATAAAGCCCTGTTTATAGGGATTCCATTATTAAGCTTTCCCGGAAAAACATATTGGATAAAAGACAGGCATTTATTGCCGGCCGGGTTGGATTTTGAATTTAAAAACCTAAGCACAATTTTACAGCAGAAATATAATAAAGATCTGGAAGGATGGTTACTTTGGGATGAAAATGGAAATTACCTTTTAATAAAAGAAATAGATTTCCGCCCATTGTCCGTAAGCTCATTCCGTCTTACAGAAAAATCAAAAGAATGGAATTAAAGGCCTATTTCCAGTCCTACGAAAATTACTTTTGGGAATGGAAAACTGATGAAGATGTTCCTGGTGATTCCGGGTATCATGACAACAATCTCCTCTCGGTACCGGGAGTGGGAGCGATAGCGTACAGGCCCTATGTGATGGAGATTCTCAAAGAACTTCAACCACAGGGATGGCCTCCGTTTGGAGCCCTGCTTATGGTTTTATATGCGATGCAGGATGGTTATATTGATTTTGCCGGCCCTTTGAGACGCACCGCTGAGTTTTACAGCATTGGAAATTTTGATTTCAATGCAGAAAAAGAAATTCAATTTCTTGAAAAAATACAATCACTTCCTAATGTTTATAAGCAGAAGCAAAACAGAATTGTATTGCTGCAGACTTTATTCAGCAATGGCCACAACAGAATATCTTCAGTAAATGCTGAAGCAAATATAAGAATCTATTATAAGCGGCCGCATGAGCTTGTTTCCAGTGCAGAAAAACAACATGCTGGTCCATCTGTTTTAAACAAAGATTTAAGCGCATTGAATCTGAACGAAAAGTTTCCTACAGTACAATCCATCATTGATGCGATGAAGGGACTGGTTGAAGAACCTGAACTGGATGATGAGGTCATAAAAGAAGAAACAACGACGGATACTGATAAAGATTTTATCAAAGAATTAATTGAAGAACCAAAGACATTTCAGGTAGGAAGTCTCATCAAAAGAATATGGAGTGGTCTGAAAATTCCGATGCGCCACCTTTCTCCCGGAGAACAGCCTATCGGAGGAATTTCTGATATGACCAACAAAGGTGATTTTCACAGGATGCTTCTTTCTGAGTTTGCCAATGAAGATGATATATTCATGAATCGGGTAGCCAATAATGAAGCTCTTTATATTCAAAGAGAGATTCCGCCTGAAGAAAATATTTTTGAAAGAATTATCCTGATAGATACTTCCCTCAGAAACTGGGGAACTCCAAAAGTTTTGGCTTTTGCCTCTGCAATTGCTGTTATCAAACATCCGAAAGCCCATTCTGAATGTAAAGTTTTTGCTTTAGGACAGGCAGGAGTTCCGATTGCGCTTAACAAAGTGGAAGAAGTGGTGGAAAACCTCAATCAGGTAAGTCCGGTTTTGGAAGTGTCAGAAGCATTGGAAAGTTTTTTTAACCAGGAACATACTGAAAAAGATATTGAAGTTTTCTTCATTACCCATCAGGAGAATATGGAGGATGAAAAAGTTCAGCGAGTAGTTCTTCAGAATAGAGACAGACTAAAGTTTCTGGTGACTACAACATCAGATGGGGAAATTAATTTTTATAAACATCATAAAGGAGCCAGAAAACATATTCAGAAAATAAAACTTCCATTGCAGGAACTATGGGCCAATCCGCCACAGCAAAAACGGTCTGTTCAGAACTTCAATGGAAAGAAAACCGATCTTCCACAAAATTATCCGATTTTATTCCCAACCCCTGTTAATAAGATCGCTAAGTTTTTATATGAAGGAGAATTTTTTATTTTGAGTTCAAAAAAGCAATTATTGAAGACTTATCTTTCTGATAATTATTACGACAAACATTCCTATGATTACTATAAAACACATCATGGCTGTGAAGTGTTGTTTGATAATATTTCCATAAAACCAAAAGGACAGTTTGCCCTTGCAAAAGACAAACAGCAGCACTTTATTCTGTGCCAGTATCAGTCTGATCAAAAATTAATATCAAAGCTTAATCTGAATACAAGAGAATATTCTGAGCAGAATCTTACAGGAATGAATATTCCGGAGTCCTACAAACTGATTTATTTTGGGCGGAGTTTTTATCTGCATCACCCGGACAATTCTACCCACTATAAAATAAACAGAGATGGAAATATTTCTGTGGAACCTATTACCGGAAAAGATAAAGAATTTGAAAAAAATAATATAAAGGCCGAAGCGGAAGTTGCCAAACTGAAGGGAAGCGGATTGAAGATTATCAATAATTTCAACAAAATAGGAATCAATCAATATGAAAATCTGGTTATTTCCGGACATGAATTGTACAGTGCTTCAGAAAACACACTGGATTTTTCCAAAAATAAGTACGAGATTAAAATTTTTGCTGAGCAGAATAAAAATAAATTTACATTCCCCGACGGAAGCGAAATTATTACAGATTCACGGGGAATGCTGACTTTCCGGAGCAGCAATAAGAGTATTGAAGAATTTTTCCTTCCTTCCACATCTCATGGATTCCTCTCTTTGGCAACCTATACTGAATTTGGCGGATCAGAATATTATCTTCCGGAACATGCCCTGTTGAAAGTAAGAACAATGGACGATATGTGCGACAGGTTTTTGAAACCGTTTATAGAACAGATTTTGGATTATGGAGCTTAGAATAAAACCTTTCCCGAAAAATAATTATCCCAAAACGGGGCTTTTGATCAGAGGCTCTTCACCTGTGGTATGGCTTCAGGAAATGGAAATGCTTGGAATTAATGTAAACCAGATAAGATCTTATGCAATTCCTGCAGACAATCCCAATGTACTGTATGGTTGTTTCCTTGTTTTTACTGACAATGCTCCGCAGGAAATAGGCAGAAATGCTTACTTTCAGTGTGTAGATAACAGGCTTTTCATTCCTGAAAATACTACTTTTTATCCCAAAATAAATCCGGAAGACTGGGCGCAGCTTGATTCCCGTTTTCTGATTATGCATCCCGAATTCGGCCTGGTAAAACTATCTGAGGAAATCGAATGGATTTCATTAATTCAACAGCCCGGTATTATAGACGAAAGCATCAGAAAACCACTGAACGGAGTTTCAATTCCTCAAAAAATAGAAAGCTATACCGTTGAAATTGATGACGAAAAAGTGATGGAAGCATTACAGCCAAAGCAAACCGAAGAAGAATGGATGAATAACCTTCCGTTTGACCTTAAAAAAGTAATGGCCGGGAATAAAAAAGAAATAGAAAAGTACTTACAATACATTGAAAAATATCCTGAAAGAGCAGTAGATCTAGGCGTTTCTCTGGATGTTATGGGAACTTCCAGAGGAGATGGCTTTGGCAAATTTACCTGGCTGGAAGGATTATTTGGCGGAGGTTCCGGAGGTAAAACCGACAGTGCAAGAACAAGAAATTTACGCAGAATTTTCTGGGCAGTAATTATCGTGGCTATCGTCTTAAAGATTGCGTTGCCTTCAGATAAAAATAATCCCGATCAGGAAGAAAATACAGCCTCTTCCGGGAAAATTGCAAACAACGCTGTAAAAGCACCTTCTGATATGATTGCTTTCCAGTCCGGAATTTCTGAAATTGATCTGAAGATAGATTCTATATATCATCAGGAGAGAAAAGAATTGTCCAAAGAACTTATTCATGCCGGGATCATAGAATCCAAAACAAAAGAAGACAAGGAGAATTATAAAAAAGCTGGCGGAAGAGAGGTCAGTGAAATAGGAAGAGACATTGGAAAGCTTGTGAATAAAGAAAAACAAAGCAGAGATTCTCTTAAAACCATTTATACCCAAAAGATTACAAAACATCTTGAACAAAATACAGAAAAACTGAAACGTAAAATTTCAGATTCTCTAAAGCAGTATACCAAAGGAAAACCTGTAAACGGAGAAGTCGTAAAATTCCTTCTGAAAAAGAGAAAAGCTTTAATGGCTGATTCCTTGGGAAAACTTTACGGTACATTTGATATTGTAGACCCTTCTTCTGCCTCCATTGACAAATCAAAAGTGAAAGCAGTGGGAACGGAAGGAACTCCATTGGAGAATAAAGCCCCGGTTTCAGATATTATGTATATGGTGATCCTGATGATTGCAGGAGTAGGATTGTATTTGTTTTTATTTAAAAATAAATCATTAAATCTTGGTGGTGATAACGTACCTGTATGGGTAAAATTTATTTTAATAGCAATCCTTGTGGTGATGCTGGTGTACTTATTTTATCCATTAGTAAAAATGTTTGGCTACAATTGGTTTGTATGGGTTCTCGTAATCTGTGTGATGCTGCTCCTTTATCGATTGTTCAGAGATGATAAAACCATTTTAAAATCCGATGATGATGAATAAACAGAAATTTATAGACAAATTTATGGCAGCATTCCTATTGCTGGCTATATTTAAGGTCATCGGAATCGTTGCCCAGTTATTTCATGAAAGCTTTTGGAGTGTAGTAGGAACATTGGCTATTTTCTTAATTGTAGCCGTTATTATCCTTCTCGTGATCACTTCTTTAAAAGATAAAGAACAAAACAACAGAAATTCAGCAGGAAGAAAAGGTGGAGGAAGCAGCAGTTTCTATCTGGAAAATTCACTTTTTGACAGAATACGAAGCAAATACGAAGAACTCGCTGAAAAATATATTGCTGAAAACGATTATAAAAAAGCAGCCAGAGTCTATATGAATTTGCTGCAGGATAATTACAGAGGTGCAAAAACACTGGAAAATGGTGGATTCTACAATGAAGCAGCCGTAGTCTATCTTAAAAAGCTGAACAACAAATCCGATGCTGCAACCTGCTATGAAAAAGCAAAGCAATACAAAAAAGCCATTGACCTCTATAAAGAAATGGAGCAGAAAGAAAAAGTAGGCGATCTCTATAAAGAGATCAACGATCTTAAAAATGCCCACAACTATTATCAGATGGTTGCAGATGACTATACCGTCAATAATCAAATGGTGAAAGCTTCTTTGGTATACCGCAAAAAAATGGAGAAAACGGAAGAAGCACAAAAAGTACTGCTGAAAGGTTGGGAAGAAGATAAAGATGCATTCAATTGTTTGAATAACTACTTTGCCAATATTTTTGATGTTAAAAAACTGGAATCTGAAATTCAGCATTTATATCAAAAAACTCCGGCCCACAAAAAGATCACTTATCTGGAGGCTCTGAAATATGAATTCAAAAAAGATCCCAAATTGCATACAGCAACCAGAAACATAGCCTATGAAATAATTGCAGAGAAAGTAGCCACGCGTTCAGAAATTGTCAATGAACTGAAATTCTTTAATCCCGATGATGACATCATTTTGAAAGATATTTCAAGGTTTAAAACAGGAAGAAATAAAATGTTCAGGAATTAAATATTTAAAGATTGAAGAATTTAAAAATTAAAGAAAAGTTTCTCTTTGAAAAAAAGAAACATTCTCCGCTTCATCAAATCAATTGTAATTGATCCCTAAAAATAAGAAACTCTTGAAATAAAAGATGACATAGCAATTCTGTTTTTGTTGGAAAATCGCAAAGACGCAAATATTTTATAAATTTAATATATGATTTTTAAGGCGCGAGAAAATTGAAAATTTTCAGCAAGGGTGGCTTATTAATTAGTTGTATTATATAGAACAATATTATTAGCAGTATTAAATTTTATCGGAGATAAAATCCTCGCGCCTTAAAGCACAATTTTTTGATATTATTTTGCGCCTTTGCGTATATAAAACCTTCCAGAAATTGTGAATACTATAAAAATAATACCAAAAAAGATTTATCTTTGCCCCAGAAAATTATGACAATACAAAGAGCACATATCAATGCAGAACTATGCGAAAGTCCTTCTATAAAAGGATTATTCGGGTATGATGAGATGATATGGAATGAGGCGAAATGTGCTGACTTTGGAAATTATTTACTGTAAACTTGTAAAAAATTAATCAAAATACAACAGAAACGCCTCGGAAAACCGAGGCGTTTTTTGTTTTTTAGGTCAGAAATTATTTGGAATGAAAAAAAATAACTATAAACATGAAAAATTTTTAATAAACAATGAAACTTTAATACGATAAAATAGAGTGATAAGCAACCCGGTGAGAGACAGTCATTTAGGTAATTAAGATATCTGCAAAATATTGCGGACAGAAATTCTCTATTCTGAAAATTAAGTATAATCAATTGATTATCAATAATTTAAATCAAAAATTTATTTGCAGATTCCAAAAAATCATATTTACTTTGCAACCGAAAATTGAAAGCAACAGGTTTTCAGGATTCAATTAAAAATAATTTAAAACAAACAAAATAAAATGAAACAGTTACACAACATATTCAATCAATATTCAAGACTATTCGGACAGGATCCGGCAGGTGTTGCATGTATTCTTGAAAGTGGAATTGTGGATAAAAGGTGCTTATATACGTGGGTCAGCTAATGATCTCTTACGTTAAAATATATGAAGCGCCTCCCGAAAAGAGGCGCTTTTTTTTATGGTTTCTTTAGCTTATTTGGTAAAGCGCCGGTCTGTGGAACCGGAGAACAGGGTTCGATCCCCGGAGATACCCAAAATATAAAATCCCATGGCTCAAATGGTTATAGCATCGACCTGATACGTCGAAGGTTGAAGGTTCGATTCCTTCTGGGATTACAAAAATGTGATTTGTGAAATTAAAAATTGACAAGCGAAGCGAATTGAAAATTGACTATTCACAAAATTAAAACAATCTCATAGCTCAAATGGTTAGAGCACCGGTCTTTTAAACCGGGGGTTGAAAGTTCAAATCTTTCTGGGATTACTATAAAGGTTCCGTAGCTCAACCGGATAGAGCATGGGTTTTCTAAACCCAGGGTTAGAGGTTCGAAATACAAAGTATTCGTGAATGCTATAAAGTAAAGTATGAAATTCATGAACAATCCTCTCGGAATCACAAAAAGGTCTATTGAGGTAATGGCTAACCTGCCCGACTGTCTCTTGGGCACTGCGAGTTCGATTCTCGCATAGACCGCAAAGATTCATAAAAGATTTCGGTTCCGACTGTCTCTCGGAAAAGAATTTTAAAGTGAATCTGCAAAACTGGAAAGATAACGGTGGTTGTTTACCCGTCTTGGACGCGGGAGGTCGCAAGTTCGAATCTTGCTTTCCAGACAATTTGTTCCATTAGCATAGTGGTAAGTGCATTCGGCTTTCTACCGAACGACAAGGGTTCGATCCCCTTATGGAATACAAATGATTTCGTAGCTCAAGTGGTTAGAGTATCGGTCTGATACACCGAAGGTTGAAGGTTCGAGTCCTTCCGGAATTACAATGATTTTGTAGCTCAATGGTAGAGCACCGGCCTGTTAAACCGGAAGTTGAAAGTTCGAATCTTTCCAAAATCGCAGGTAACTAATTGTTAATTGTTTCAGGAGAAAAAGTAAAAGTTTGTCGAGAGCAGAAGATCTTTACGCCAAACACAGAAAATACTGACAAACTTTTTCTGATCTCTCCAAAGACAGTTAGAATTGAAGATATCATTTATAAATTTTTAGGTAAAAATAAAGTTTGTCGAGCGCAGAAGTTCTTATATCAAACAAATTAAGACAGACTTTATTTTTTAATCTGATGGTTCGCCGAAGTGGAAGAGTCGGGGCGGTCTGCAAAACCGTTGTGTAAACTGAGTGGGTTTGAATCCCATAACCATCTCAATAAACTAAAATGAGATTAGTTCAGGAGAAAAAATAAAAGTTTGTCGAGCATAGACGATCTTATATCAAACAAAAAAATAATGACAAACTTTATTTACTCCACAAAGAATTAATTACTCATGAAATCCGGAAGTACGCCGAAGTTGGAGAGTCGGGGCAGACTGTAAATCTGTTGCTTCATTGCTGAGTAGGTTCGAATCCTACTACTTCCACCAGCCACTGATAATGTAATGGCAGCATGCAGGAAATGTACTCTTGTTGTTTAGGTTCGATTCCTGGTCAGTGGGGTTAAGCTCTATTCGTCTAACGGTGAGGACGCCTGCCTTTCGAGCAGAAAATAAGGGTTCGATTCCCTTATAGAGTACTGGATGTGAATAGCTGGTCAATATTGAATCGATATAATACCATGAAAGTTCAGATTTTTTTAAAAATTGGCCAGTTACCATTCACAAAAAAAATGAAGAAAAGAGAAAAGGTCTGTCAAGAGCAGAAGATCTTTAGTCAATAAAAATAGACAGCCTTTTACTTTTTAAAAAAACAAAATACATTAGGAAATGAGAAAGGTTTGTCAGGCGCAGAAGATCTTTACAAATACTAGCAGGCATAATTTATAAACAGACAGAGCTTTCTCAAACCTAAACACAATATGATAAGCAATGAATAGTGAGCAATAAGTAATAAGCTGTACAAAAATTACTCATTATATATAAATGCCACGGGAATGGTGGAATGGCAGACACTCTTGACTTAGGATCAAGCTTTTGGGGGTTCGAATCCCTCTTCCCGTACCAAACATAAATACTAAATAATGCTATAATCTGAAAATTACTCATTATTTATTAAATCCGGAAGAGTGGTGTAGAAGGCCTGCACGTTAGTCTGAAAAACTAGAGGTACAGGTTCAATTCCTGTCTGTTCCACAAAAACATGAATGATAAGTAATGAGCAATGAGTAATCATTGATACCTGACTGATTTCTGGCATTACTCATTACCAATTACTTATTACTCATTAATTTAAATACTGATTCATAGTGTAATAGACAGCACACAAGATTTTGATTCTTGGAGTTTAGGTTCGAGTCCTGATGAATTAACAACGTTTACTCTGATAGTGTAATGGCAGCATCTCAGTCTCCAAAACTGATGGTATCGGTTCGAGTCCGGTTCGGAGTGCAAAAAATAGAAATTAGAAACTAGAAGTTAGAAATTATAACAGCTAGTGATCATTTATCAATTATCAACAATCATTTATGAATTAAAACATGTAGAAAAAATGGAAACGCAACAACAAACATGGCAGAATATGAACGGAAAATTTTTCCACAACTCTATCACACGGCTGGTAGAAGAAGCCATCATCCGCGAACAGGCAAACGGACACCGTCTGAAAGTATGTGTAGGATCAGACTCTCATGTGTACGGAGATGCCATCAGTTATGCTACGGCAGTAGTATTTATTCGTGAGGGAAAAGGAGCGTTTACCTTTATCAGAAAAGAAAGAGAAATACAGAATATCAGTATCAAGGAGCGAATGCTGAATGAGGTCAACAAATCCGTTGAAATTGCATCCGCGATCTGTTCTGTGTTGGATACTTATGGTGTGGAAATGGAGGTACACGCAGACATTAATACCGACCCCGATTTTAAATCCAATGTCGCATTAAAAGATGCAATGGGATACATTCTGGGAATGGGATATGTGTTTAAAGCGAAACCTTTTGCCTTCGCAAGTTCCAATTGTGCGGATATGATGGTTTAAACAGATAAGAAGTCAGAAGCTGGAAGTTTTTAGCATTATAATATTTAAGTATCAAGCTTCTAATAAATTAACGAAACAATGGAAATGACAAAAAGATTATTATTTCTGGATGATATAAGATATCCGGTTGAGGCATATCATTATACCAAACAGGAGATTTTCCTCAGAAGTGACTGGAATATCGTTCGGAATTACGAACAGTTTGTCAACAGGATTTTGGAAAAAGGACTTCCGGAAATGATTTCTTTTGACCATGACTTGGCAGATGAACACTATTTGGAGCCGGATTCTCAGGAATTTGTCGAAAAAACAGGATATGACTGCGCCAAATGGCTGATAGAATATTGTATGGATAATTATCTTGATCTTCCAAAATTCTATTGTCATTCTATGAATCCTGTAGGAAAGGAAAATATTCTTAGCCTTTTAAAAAACTTTAAAAAACTGTAATGGACATTTTTAGATATATTCAAGATATAAAAACTCATCTGAAACTCACATTTGATGACGTGGACAGATGGTTTAAAAAAGATAAAAAAACGTTGAATTATCAACCTTCAAACGGAGGTTGGACGATTCAACAGATTTTAGAACATATTTATCTTACGAATTTTTACTTGCTAATCCTTATTGAAAAAGGTTTCAAGAAAGCAATGAAAAATTCTTTGAATCTTGACCTTGAATCTGAAATTAAAAACTACAGTTTCAATAAGGAAAACTTTGACACGGTAGGTGAACATGGCGCTTTTGAATGGATAAGACCGGAACATATGGAACCGAAAGGAGAAATGAATCTGGATGAAATCAGAAGTCTGATTACTCAGCAATATCTTCAGTGTTTACAATATCTGGAAGTAATGGAAAATGGTGAAGGTTTCTTGTATAAAACAACAATGACGGTGAATGAACTGGGGAAAATTAATGTATATGAATATATTTATTTTCTGTCACTTCATGCCCAAAGGCATATTACCCAGATGAAAAAAAACGAATCAGAAACGATTAAAAACTAAAACAAAATGATTTTCAAAACATATAACTCTATAGAAAATGCTTACCAGGCCCGCGTGATCGAACAGATCAGAATGCAGGGTTTTGGGGATGAGGTTTTCATAGTACAGGAAAAAGTTCACGGAGCTAATTTCTCTTTCTTTACCGATGGAAAGGAAATTAAAATTGCGAAGAGAACTGCTTTCATCGAAAAAGATGAGAAATTTTTCAATGCACATCAGATGTTGGAACGCTATAAAAAAAATGTAATAGAAGTGTTTCAAAAAGTGAAAACGATTTACCCGGATGTAGAAACTGTAGTGATCTACGGTGAATTGTTCGGTGGCGGCTACAAACATAATGAAGTGGAACCCGTAAAAGATACTGTGAAGGTACAGAAAGGTATTGAATATGCCCCTCACAACGAATTTTACGCTTTCGATATCAAGTTGAATGGAATTACCTATTTGGATACAGACGTTGTCAATCAGATTTTTGAGGAGACAGGATTTTTCTATGCTAAAATCTTGTTCCAGGGAACTCTTGAGGACGCTTTGAAATTCCCCAATGTTTTCAATTCAAAAATTCCAGCTTGGCTGGGACTTCCTGAATTGGAGAACAATATGTGTGAAGGTACCATTGTAAAAACTTTGAAAACCAAATACTTTGGAAACGGTGCAAGAATTATTCTGAAAAATAAGAATGAAAAGTGGGTCGAAAAGTCCAAAATGGTTAAAAAAGAAGGTAAAACTGTTCAGAAACAGGTTCATTTCAGTGATAAAGCTCAGGAGATCTGGGAAGAAATCCAAAAATATGCTACAGCCAACAGATTAAATAATGTGGTAAGCAAAATCGGCGAATTCCAACCTAAAATGATAGGAAAGGTAATTGGTCTTTTTTCACAGGATATTTTAGAGGATTTCCAAAAAGACTTTCCGGCAGCTTTCACAGCTATTGAAAAAGACGAGCAGAAAAGGATCAATAAAAAATTGAATTCTTTAGCAATTGATTTTATAAAAGAAGAGTTGATGACTCTTAAAGTGTAGTTTCGGTAATTTTTTACCGAAACTTTTTTATGTGTAAACTTAACCATCAAAATAAGATAAGTATCAAAAATCTTTGATTTTTACTAAGCAGCTAGTTTGTCATTCCGATAGGAATCTCGATAGATAAAAATAGAGGTTAGATTCTTTCAGAATGACAGGCGTTATGGATATTTTTTATGGTTCAAAAAAAGAAAAAACTATGTTACAGGCAGAAATAAAAAGTCTTTTAAAAGAAGACATGAGTATATTGATCAAAGTCCCTAACTCAGGAAAGTACTATTTGTGTGATTGTGGAGAAGCGAGTTTATTGACTGTGAAAGAGGTACAGTCTACATCAGCCATCTTCATCAGTCATACCCATATTGATCATTTTTCAAATTTCGATGGAATTTTCAGGTATCAGATCGGAAGTGGAGAAAAAGTGGTGATCTGTGGACCAAAAAATATTCATCAGCAGGTTGAAGCAAGGTTAAAATCTTACACCTGGAATTTGATCGATGAAAAGGCAATTGCATATGAAATTCGTGAGATTGTTTCAAAAGATGAAATTAATATCTACGCCCTTCATCCGCCACATTGGAATGTGGAACTAATTAATACCCAAGATTTCCTTTTTGAAGACGAATATGTAAACGTTGATTTTGCTATTCTGGATCACAAAACAGATTCCATCGCTTATCTGTTTAAAGAAAAAGATTCGGTAAGATTTAATGAAAATATTTCCGGCTTTAGAAAGGGAAAGTGGATCAGCGAGTTGAAGACCGCTTTTGGAAATAATGATGGAGACAAAGAAATTGAAATTGAAGGAACTGTTTATAACGCAGCAGATCTCTTTCATTTGTTAACCCGAAATACCGGATACAAGCTTGGTGTCATCATGGATCATGCGGCAGAAGAAAACAATTACGAAAAAATAAGAACTGTATTTGGAGGAGCAGATCTCGTGTATATTGAAAGCTTTTATAAAGATACAGATCAGGAATTTGCAAAGATCAATTACCATAGTTTTGCTTCTGCATCAGGAAAAATAATGAATGAATGCCAGGTGAAAGATGCAGCCCCGATTCACTTTTCAAGAAGATATACGGAGCGTGATCAGGAAGAAATTGAAACTGCTTTTTATAAAGCATTTCGTAAGAATTAATTAAAAATATTTATTAAACAAAAACTATAAAATCCACAGATTGCATATACGTGTAGTTGGCATTCTGACGAAGGAAGAATCTCTTTCAAAATGAAGATAGATTATTCACTTTTCCACAGACTCTCAGACTGTATTTGGAATGACAGTGGGAATGTTGTAGTTAAAAACAATTAAAAAAAAAATGAAACCCAATATATTTTTTACAGCTGACCATCATTTTGGTCATGAAAATATTATAAAATTTTCAGAAAGACCTTTTGAATCTCTGGATCATATGAATGAAGAACTCATTAAAAGATGGAACAAAAAAATTCAACCCGGTGATACAGTCTACCATTTAGGAGATATGAGCCTTGGGAAACCAGATTTTACAAAAGAGATTTTAGATAGATTGAATGGTAATATCCATCTCATCAAAGGTAATCACGAAGGTGCTGCTCTCACATATCCCAAGCGGTTTGCTTCCATCAGAGATTATCACGAACTGAAAATTGATGAAGCAGATAACAGCAACGGAAAACAGAAAATTATTCTTTTCCACTATGCTATGCGTACCTGGAATGGCTCACACCGCGGTGTCTGGCAGTTATACGGCCATTCACACGGGACATTGCCGGATGATGAGATGGCACTCAGCTTTGACGTAGGAGTAGACTGCCACGATTTTTACCCGGTTTCCTACGAAGAAGTCAAAGAATTGATGAAAAGGAAAAAGTGGACACCACCATTTGCTCCAAGAAATTAATTACAAGTAATAAGTAATGATTTGATGGAAGGAAAAATGAAAATAATATTTCATTGCGTATTGAACAGCCTTCATCATACATTTTACTTTTTGCATTGTACATTTTACAATAACATGAAAACAACCAATGAGATCATAATTATTGATCTGGAAGCTACGTGCTGGGAAAACGACAGAATTCCCATCGGGCAGAAAGTCGATATTATAGAAATAGGGATTTGCAAATTAAACTTAACATCAAAAGCAATTTCCCAAAAACAAAGCATTTATGTAATTCCTGAAAGATCAGAAATCAACAGATTCTGTACAAAACTGACCGGAATTACTCCTCAATTGATAGAAGAAAAAGGAATTTATTTTGAAGAAGCCTGCGAAATGATCAGAGATCAATACCGTTCTGCGCCACTTACATGGGCAGGATACGGAAACTTTGATGGAGAACAGATCATAGAACAGTGTGACTGGCTTGGAATAACAAACCCTTTTTCAGAAAACTATATGAATGTGATGCATGAATTCAGAAGACATTTCAGACTGCACAAACAAATAGGGCTTAAAAGAGCCTTGAGCTATCTGAATATGGACTTTGAAGGCACCCATCACAGTGGAGCAGATGATGCTTACAATACAGCCAGAATTTTAAGTAAGATTCTGTAAATAATTAGGATGGATGACTGAAGCTGGGAGCTGGAAGTAAATCACATGCTGTAAAACTTCCCTCTTCCATCCTTTAACAATTAAATTTTAAACAAGTGAAAACAACAGAAAACATATTAATAGTAGACCTTGAAGCAACATGTTGGGAAAACTACCCGCCAAGAGGTCAGGAAAGCGAGATCATCGAAATTGGGGTATGCATCATGAATGCAAAGACCGGTAAGATCTCCAAAAATGAAGGGATTTTAATAAAGCCCCAATACTCAAAAGTAAGTCCGTTCTGTACGGAACTTACTACTCTTACCCAAAATATGCTGGATGATGAAGGAATCATGCTGGATGATGCATTCGATATTCTGAGAGCAGAATATGATTCAGAAGAACTTACATGGGCGAGCTACGGAAACTACGATCTGAATATGCTTCAGAACCAGGCAAGAAGGTTCTATACAGATTATCCTATGAGTGATGACCATATCAATGTGAAAACATTATTCGGACAAACTCATCCTACCATCAGGAAAAGTGTTGGGATGAACAGGGCTTTGGGTGAATTGGGTATGACTTTAGAAGGTACACACCACAGAGGAGTGGATGATGCCAAAAACATTGCAAAGATTCTGCATTGGTGTCTGAAGAATTATTAAATAATCTGAAGTTACAACAGATCAATTTAAAAATGAAGACTGTCTCAAAGCATGAGATAGTCTTTTTTTATTTTGTAAGTGTATAAAATTTAATGAATTATCATCCTGATTTTGATATTTTAAATAAAATTAACGTATCTGTGCAATATAATGGTTTCATCACAAGGTATTATAAATTCTAAAATTAAGACACTAAACAATGTGTAAATATCAAAGTAGAGAGTCTTTAGACACTTTTTTATTAATATATCTTTAAACAGGGAATTGTTTTTATGTTGTCAAAGTGATGGTATCAGTTGTTTTATTAACTTAATATTTTGTTAAAAAATTCACTTTAATGGGATAATTTACTGTCTGCCAGTCATTTTTTTATATTTTAGCTGATAAGAATGAATTTATGCTTATTGATGGTGTTTTTGAGATAAAAAAATTAAACTATAAAATAAAGGAAATTACTCCTTTTCTTAAAAAGCTTACACCAAAAGGTAAAAAAGAAGTTGCTGTTCTTTTAAAAAAATATAATAATAAAAAACTGAGCCGCAATACAATTTGTGTATTGGCTTCTTTGATTTGCTGCAAAGCGGGAAATGAGTACAATGACAAATCCGGATATGTTGTAATACCGGCTTATTTTGTCGACGAATTCTTTGAAAATCACCTTCTTGAAAATACCTCTTTTTTGAACAATTTATTCAATTCTTATCGTTGTGTTTATCATAATGGCCTGTTTAAAATTTTATATAAGAGACTTTGTTTTTCAGATTCTTTTTTTTCAATGAAAAGCAATGAAATTTTATCAAGTGCTGTATATCAATATAATACCAAGGAAGGAATGGCGTTTCCGGATGTTTGGATGAAGCTGAATTCATCTTCTCTGCAGATGCATTATTTATTCCTCTCTTTGGGACTGTTTAATAAATACGAAACACTCTCTGGTACGGCTTTTGAAGCCTTATTAAACAATACAGTTTCGGATGATTTTAAGAAACAGAGATTAGAAATATCAATCGGTAAAAAGGTCAGTTTTGAATGGACAATAGTAAAGATACTTACAGAAAAGTTTTTAAAACTTATCAACCTGATTACCAATCGAAATATAGCTTTCAGAAAACTGCTGATCCCCATTCTTTCAGCTGTTGAGAAATCAATTTTTAATGTTAAAAGCTCTCCAATTTTTGTTATGAACTGGTAAAGCAGAACCAGACCAAGACAATTATCGGACTGCTGGAAGAATGGAAAAAATGAATAACCTGAAACAAATTTATACATCAAATTAGAAGCGCATGAAAGAAAGACTTTATGAGATCCTTAATGAGGAAAAGATACATGAGATTATCCCTTTTCTAAAAGAACTTAGTATTGAAGAAAGGAAAACCCTGGTGCCCTCTATAAAGAAAATGGACAGGGAAATCAGTAAAATTGTAATGACTAAAAACTCCTACCACACGGCAGGATCTGTAAGCCAACATTCCATTATTGATATTGCTTCATTTGTCTGTATGGATAAAAAGAATTTCGGTAAAAACTACTGGAGTCTTTTCCGTAATGCAGAACAGACCGAACAGATTCTGGAGTGGGGCTGCCCAGAATGGTTTTCAGACTTTATCAATGAATCCGTAGAAGCTGAATTTACAGCGTTTAACTATAAAGATATTTTAGGATGGACAGAAAAAGGCTATGTACAGCCCAAACCGGAATTGCTGGGACATCATCTGAGTAATTATCCGGCTGAACTGGACCGTCATCCCGAAACCCTTAATACCCACTTTTGGTACTTATGTGAATATCCTTCCAAATCTTTACCTTTCCGTAAAGAATGGTTTCCTATCGTTCAGAAACTGATCACAGAAAAAAAGATTGAAAGAAAAAGATTTTTAAAAGAATGCCTTCTGGCTTCCAACAGAAATTTTAATAAAAATGTCACGGGCTGGTTTATGGATGCATTTACATCATTAAAACCAACTGAAGAAGAACTTTCTGAGCTGCAGGATGAATTGCTTGCAGGGTTGGCCTCCTCACAGTCAAAAGCTGTGAATACCATATTATCACATTTGAAAAAAATTGTGGGAGTTCCTGATTTTAAGAATGATGAGTTTTCCCATTACCTTCCGAATCTGCTGAGCTCGGAAGTAAAAACAGTGGTTGTTTCCAGTCTGGTACTGACCGAAAAAATATTTCAGAGAAAGAAAATAGATCCTGAAATGCTGGGAATGGCTCTAAGTACAGCATTTGTCAGCAAAGATGATGGAGTACAGTCAAAAGCTGCGAAAATTATCCTTAAATATATTCCGGCTTCAGAAAATATGATAGAAGCTCTTTCACACTATTCGGATAATATACTGACTAATGTGCGTCCTCTTCTTATAAAATATATTGAAGAAACACAACCAGAGCTTGAGGCAATAGCTTCAGAAAAACTATCTCTGACTCCAGAAGAAAATGCGGTGAAAGTACTTGAGAACTTTGAAGACCTGATGTTTTATCTTCCTGTGGCCATGGATGATCCGTACAGTCATCATTGTGATATTGCTTTGGCTGGATTTATCCGTTTTGCCGGTGATGTAAATGCTGAGTCTGTGAAATTAATAGAACCCGTATTTTTGAAAGCCTGTAAAACAATTGCGAAATGGGAAGTTCCCTATCTGAATGTTTTACTATGCAATGCTATTATTAACTATGGTTTGGATTTACTGGAAAAATATCCGATTCAGCTTAAAAACCTGGAAAAAATTTACCATAAAACCAAAGATGAGGAAGCCGAAAGAGAATCTTACTCCAATTATCAGAAAAAATTGGGACCGATTGAAAATGTAGGAGCAGATTGCCCCGCCAGAATCGCGTTTAAAGAGCTTGCTATTTATGCGTATGAAAAAATAAAGTCAGGAGATAAAATCCCGCTATTGTTCCCGGTTACCCATGCTCCATGCTGGATTTCCCCTGTTACACTGGTGGAAAGATTAGAGAGCTATCAGAATAATAATATCGTACCTCATCATCTTGATATTCAGCTGGCATTGCAGCGTTGTGCTTTAGACAATACTTCAGAAGCTGTGATAGAAGCTGAAAAAAGATTAAAGGGAGAATATAAAGAACTGTTACTTTTCTTCTTTGGCAAAAATGCTAGACCGGAAGGAAAATTTGAACACCCTTCATGGTGGATGACTGCGGGAATTACCCGTTCACCGGAAACTGTGTTTGAAGAATTCAGCAGTTTTGGATATGATGATATTCCTGTAGAATTCTTTTCAGGGGTCTACAAATGGAAAACCATCGATAATAAGAAAAACTCATATTATCCTGTAGAGCTGAAAATTGTTCTTCCCAAATATCATCTTGTAAAAAGGAAAGACCCTTTATTCGTGGAATATTTCATTGCCGAACAGAAAGAACTTACCGAAATCCCTGCTTTGATGCTGTGCTTTCCGAATACTCCGGCAAATGCTTTGGCAAAAGTAATCAAGCACTGCCTTTTCTTTTCAGGAATTGCCGAAGTTTATGAAAGAAGCCTGGTTTTGAATACTGCGAATGCGCTTTATCAGATCAAAAAACCTTTGGATGAAATCGGGTATTTGTTCTTAGGAACTATTTTCCTGGACAGCGATAAAACGATCCGTGGTACAGCAGCTGAAATTTGGCTGGAACACGTTTCTTCCCAAACGATGGATAATGCATGGTTAGGAAGAGTAATCGGTCTCCATGAAAAGCTGGAATGGGCTCCTGTTAAAAGATTGACAGATCTTATACAGCATCATATGCTGAATGTAAGTAAGAACCATAATATTGCTCTGGAAGAATTGATTTCCAATATATTGCTTCAAATGGAAACGCCGGTTACCAATCTGAAAAAGATTCTGGAGATCTACCATGAAGTATTGGCCTTGAATCACTCAGAAGCCAATAGGGAGATAATCGGGAAACTGGATAGCTGGAAAGAAAATTCAAGTCTGAAAAAAATCTGCAGTCTTCTTCTGAAAAAATAGATTATGGAGGGTACGCTTATTTACAACTACTCAGGAACATCCTCTTTAGTAAGGAAAGATGTGCTTGAAGAACTTTTTCTCGCTAAATACAGTGAGGTCCATAAAAATACCGATGTCCCATGTTTTTTCTGGGGGAATGTCAGGCAGCCTTTTATTTTAGCACGCTGCCTGATTGCACTTTCCAATATTGTGAAATCCAGTTTTAATCTGTCTCCGTTTCAGATGGGACTTCTCAAAGATCCAATAGTAACAGCCGGAAATCAAAAATTACGCTTTGAAGGTTTTTCTCACTGTGCCGGAGTCTACGCAAGAGTTGATATACTGCCTGATGGTTTGGAAGGAGAATTTCTGGAAAACGGAACTACAAATGTAGATTTTAACCAGCCTATGATAACAGCCCTGGGAAGTATCCGCCCGAATGAAAAAATTATGCTTTCCGTAGGTGAAAAAGAAGTGGCTCTGTATAAAGAAGAAGAAAAAGTAATAGAAAGAAAAGTCCCTTTGCCATCAAAATGGATTAAAGGACTGGGAACGGTTCAGGTTTATTTATCAGAATCTGAAAAACGATATGCTTTTAATAAAATCCAGACACAGCAGCTGTTCCGGGGAATGCCGAAAGGAACTATAAAGTCCGATTATTATCTGATTGTGAGAGGAAATAAACCCTTTTTTTCTCCGGTAAAATCTGCAGATGCTGTTTGTATAGGCGGGCTTCACAGGCTTCGTCTTTTAGAGCCTCTGCTTCCTTATATTGATTCTATGCAGGTTTTTCCACATTCTAATATGCAGTCTACAACATGGCAGCTTTATATGGGACATATCAGATTCTGCTTTTCTTTGTCAAGAGAGTGCTGGAGAGGTTTCTCAGGAGAAGGTGCTGTATTGGAAAGCCTGATTTCTGAAGTCTCTGATGAGTGGATTGATGCTTTGGATAAGTATGCCTATGCCAATCAATCTTTTAATCCCTCCATGTTTGCTCTGAAGGAAAATCTGAGTTTCAGTAAAGCTGATAATGTTACAGGAAGACTTGCTGCAATGGGATTACTGGGCTATGACCTTGATGATCATGAATTTTTCTACCGCAGACTTCCTTTTAAATTGAGCCGTATTATTGGCCTCAACCCCCGTATAAAAAATGCCGAAAAGTTGATAGAATGCGGAAAAGTAGAAATTTTAAATAACAACAAAGAAAGAACAGAAGCCAGAGTAGAAGGAACCGGTGTGCACCATACAGTAATCATTGAAGAAGAAAAAGAACGCTGTACCTGCGAATGGTTTAGTAAGTATCAGGGAGAAAGAGGTCCCTGTAAACACGTGTTGGCAGTGAAGAAACTGGTAAACAGTTAAAAAGTTCTCCTATCTGATTTTATTATCTTGTTGACAGTAGCAAGGACACAAAAATTTTGTATCCCCTCATAACTTTGATTTCTTGTGCCTGTGCGTTATTTCAGTAGCTGACAGGTATTTTCATCTCAATCTTTTACCTGTCTCATCCATTCCTCATAGCTAAGTACCCCCAATTCCGGTTTACTTTCTCCTTCAAGAATAGAGATAAACTCAAGCTGGTTTCCATCCGGATCATTGAAATAAATAGCCAGTGCCGGCATCCATGCAAATACCATTGGTTCAACACTTCCATTTTTTAAGAAATTGTAGGGCTTTAAATCTTTATTTTCTAAAAACTCCACTGAATAGTTTAAAATATCTTCCTTACTGCTGGAAAAGGCAAAATGTCTGGTCTGAAGATTCTCCTTCTGCTCCCACAATCCCAACATAAATTCTTTCTCTTCTCCAACCCATAAAAAAGCAATAGGTCTGGTTTCATCCCTGTGACCCAGTTTCAATCCTAGCACTTCTGTATAAAACTGTATCGCATTTTCCAGATTGCTCACCTGGACATGAGTTTCATATATTCCCTTAATCATAGCTTAATTTTAATGGCAAAGCTAGAAAACCCTTTCTGAAAAACAGATCAGAGATGATTTTTTTAATGAAAATGAATGATAGAAGGATTTTATAATTAGGGATTAGAGATTAGGTTGTTGGTAAATATCACTATCTGTTTTCAAAATCAATTCAATAGAGGTGGGCTTTAACCCGCCTTACAAGCAACTCATTCATCCGGCTTCAGCCAAAATTTAAAAATCTGCATGAATTTTTTAAAAATATTCAATGTATTAGATCTAATCCCCAATTAAAGAAAAAAAACAAAGAAAAATTTTCTACGCAAAAAGGTTGCGCAATACTGTTTTTACTTTGCATCAGAAATCAGAGAGGAAGTACCAATCTTTCCAATGTTTAACCAAAAACAGTAACCATGAAATTTAATTTTTTTAAAAAAGAAACTAAAGTAGTATTGAACTACGAAGGTGAAAAAGCATATGCGATGACACCTGCCGAAGAATTGTATAGTGCTGTTGTTACAACAGGACTTTCAGATACCAACTATGAAAAAGGAAATGACAGATTGAAAAGAATCCAGTCTCTGATCAAAAAAAATGATCCCGAATTTGTAGCTAAACTGGCGGTGTATGCAAGAAAAGATATGTATCTCCGTTCCATTCCATTGGTATTGACTACCGAACTGGCGAAGCAGGCTTCCGGTACGGATCTGGTAAGTAAAACGGTAGATAAAGTAGTACAGAGAGCAGATGAAATTACAGAATTACTGGCGTACTACCAGCTTGCAAATAAAAGAACAGATACCAAAAAACTGAACAGACTGTCAAAGCAGATTCAGAAAGGTTTGGTAAAATCATTTAATAAATTCGATGAATATCAGTTTGCAAAATACAATAGGAAAGCAGAAGTAACTCTGAAAGACGCACTCTTTCTGGTTCATCCGAAAGCTAAAGATGAAAATCAACAATCTGTTTTCAATAAAATTGCCAATAATACATTGGAAACCCCTTATACATGGGAAGTTGAACTTTCTGTTTTGGGGCAGACGAAATTTGCAGATGATACAGAAAGAAAACTGGCTTTCAAAAACAAATGGGAAGAACTGATCTTCAGCAACAAATTGGGCTATATGGCAACCATGAGAAACCTGAGGAATATCCTGGAAGCCGGAGTATCATCTGATGCCATGAATAAAGTCTGCAGATATCTTTCTGATGAAAGAGCAGTATCCAATTCAAAGCAGCTCCCATTCCGATTTCTGGCGGCCTACAGAGAATTAAAGACTATAGATTCTCCTTATTTGGCTTCAGTATTGGAGGCATTGGAAGATGCTGTGGTAGTAAGTGCTAAAAATATCAAAGGCTTTGGTTTTGATACTTCGGTAGTTATCGCTGCGGATGTATCCGGTTCTATGCAGAAAGCAGTTTCCAATAAAAGTAAAATTTTGCTGTATGATATCGGTTTGCTGATGTCTATGATCTTGCAGTCACAATGTAAAAATGTGGTAACAGGTATCTTTGGTGACCGTTGGTTAAGAATTCCAATGCCTAAAAACGGTATTTTAAGAAATGTAGACGCATTTTATAAACGAGAAGGTGAAGTAGGCTATTCTACCAATGGTTATCTGGTCATCGAAGATCTGATCGAAAGAAAAGAACAGGTAGATAAAGTAATGCTTTTTACCGATACTCAGATGTGGAACAGCATTGGAAGTAGAAACTCTTTTGAAGACCTTTGGAATAGATATAAAGCCATCGCTCCTCATGCAAAACTGTATATTTTTGACCTGGCAGGTTATGGTCAACAGCCACTTGATGTCAGAAAGAATGATGTATACCTTATTGCAGGTTGGTCAGACAAAATTTTCGATGTGCTGAATGCTTTGGAAGACAAGAAATCTGCAGTGAAAATGATTCAAAAAGTAGTGCTGTAGTTGGCACTGCTTTTAAAAAATAACATAATAAATCAGTTGTAAATCCGTACGAGTTTAGAATTTTTATAGAGTTGAGGTTATTTTTAGCAGAAGTTTCCAAGTCTTGAATTTTTGGTTCTTTTGCATCAAGGCAAAACGAACAGAATTTAAATAAAAAATATACTACGTAAAAAGATTGCGTACATGCAATATAATTTTGCAGTGTTAATACTATCGGTGCCGTTAGAAAGACATCCTTCGATTCCAAAACTGATAGAGTCTTTCACGAGATTGCCCGGTAGCTGACCAATGCCGTTGATAAGAGTTTCATCGTCAACTTTCAATTGAACATCAATTACTCTTATTATTAACTTGCTTGGTTTTTAATAAAAACATAACTACGTAAAAAGAATACGCAGTAGCTATCTAAATTTGCAAAAGAAAAAAATAATAACCATGATTCATCATAAACCAAATCTGAAAGAAGCACTGTATTGAGGTTAATACTCAATACTTATGAAAAAAATTAAAGTGGTAAGACAAAAATTCGGATTCAATGAATATGGATTGATTGACTTTCCGAAGAAAATTTCCGGTGTACAGATTTCAAGAATTATGCACGGAGATGATATGGGTTGTTCATACTGTTTCCCACACGGTTATGAGGTGGTGAATGCAAAGTATACAAAATTCCAGCGAAACTGGAAGAAATATAGAAAAACTCAATGGAAAAATTAAAATCAGGTGCCGTTTTGGAATCATACTTCGAGTTAAGTCTTCAGATGTAGGTTCAATTCCTGCCATACCTGTTGTAAACGGAATGTAGCTCAAAAGATAGAGTAGAAGAAAAAGAAAAGATTCCGCCGTTTTGCCCTGATTATATAAAAGAGTGCCGTAGAGAATACTTACTTCGGTATAAGTTGGTTCGACTCCAGAATGTAAATGATCTTATATCAGTCTTTTTTGAACCTGGCTTCTTTTATTTAAATCACACTCATGAAAAAATAATAATAAAAAGGGCGAAATTTCCAGCGATGACAGTTATGGAAATGTGACATAGGAAACGGAGGCGTTAAAAAAATAAACTTTGCGAACGTTAAGAAAATTCTATTGTTTGAAGCGCGACACAGTAAAGGAAACGAAGAACTAATGGTAAATTCGCGCAAGTTTAGAATTTTTAGAGAGTAGAGATTATTTTTAGCCGGAGTTTCCAGGTCTTGAACTTCAAGGCAAAACGAACAAAATTTAAATAAAAAATAAGTGCGTAAATGGAATGCGCAGTGACAATATAATTTTGTAAAAAGAAAACGAATAACTATGAATAAACATAGAAAGCAAGTGTCGTAAAACAGAGTTACTTCTTTAGGGGTGGTAATACAGGTTCGAATCCTGTTCTGCAATCGCAGATAGTAGAAATGGTAACACCCCGTATAAGGCTCTGTTTGATTTAATTACCTTACTAAAATAAAAATCAAGTGTCGTCTTAGAATCATACTTCGAGATTGAATAAACATTGGGTCGCAGGTTCGAATCCTGCCTTTTCCCTCGAAAAGGAGAGGTAGCTCAGCAGGTAGAGCAAATGCACGGAAGATTCTGAAAAACATTACCTTGATTTACATAAAAGAGTGCCGTAGAAAAGGCCTACTTCGGTTTAATTTGGTTCGACTCCAGAAGGTCATGAAAGTGATCTTGTATAAGTCTTTTCGAGTCTTGCCTCTTTTATTTTAAAACAAACAAGTGCCGTAGAAAAATGCTACTTCGCTCATCACGACGGGGTCGCGGGTTCGAGTCCCGCCTCTTCCACAACAAAAAAACACGATGTACATAGGAAGAGTAGCTCAGTTGGTTAGAGCACGACTGCATTATTCGGTTGTTGCCTTGTTTTCATAAATCAGAAGCCGGAAGTGGGACGTTGAAAGATCTCTTTGTATATAATTTTCTATAAAGTCAGATCGATTTTCAGACTTTACCCTCTTTCTTCTCCCCACTTCCTGCTTCTTTATATTACTATTATGAAGTGTCGTTAGGAAAAAATTCATCGTAACGCAATTAAGGGAGGAATAGCGAAGCCGGTCACTCCGGCAAGGTTATCCGGTTCGACTCCGGCAAACGAAAGTCCGGTTTTTTCCTTATCATTACCTTTAAAAAATGCCGGTAAATTATTTACCGGCACTTTTCATTGTATCAAGCTCTTCTTCAAACATGAGTTTCCATTTTGAAAGAGTAGTTCTGCTTATCTTATATTTTCTCGACATATAGCTTGTTGAATGACCATGCTTTTTCTGATACTGAAGCAGTTTTAACATAGTCTGCCTGTCATAGGTTTTAAGTTTTTGATTTTCTCTGGACTGTTTGAACAGTTTTTCATTGAACTTCAGAACATCCTCACTGGTATTCAGTTTTTCAAGAAGTTCTTTGATTTTTGGGTCTTTCAGCTTTTCAGGATATTCCATCCTGAGCATATCCTGATAAATTTTTTTGTAATTGGGGCGCATGTCTTATCTGTTTATCCGTTTACATTATCGCTCTTCTGAAGCCATCTGTGAAGAGTGCTTTTCGGAATAGAATATTCTTTAATGACTTCATTTTGGGTCATTTCACCGGAAAGAATTCTTTTCATAATAAAATCTTTGATTTCCTGAGTGTAAATGTTTTTCCTGAAATAAGGCGTTTTTTCGGACTTCTGCTGGTTTTTGTTGATGGCAGAAGGAGGTGCATATAAAATTAAATGTGAGCTGTAAAGTCTGAAAAAATCATATTCCAATAATTTGCTCCATCTTAGAAGAAGATCCGTATCCATCGATTTGCTGTCATACATTACCTCGATTGCTCCTTCATCTTTACCTAAAAATTTACATATCCTTTCTATTGTTATTTCATTTTCATCTACCCTTTCCTTAATAAACTTTCCAATATGGATTTCTTTATATAACATTTTATTGAATATTATTCTTTTGTTTAAACTTATGTATCAAAAAAACGAAAATAGGTTTTATATATTATCTTATGTGTTGGGAAATGATTCACTTCAGTTTGAAATTGTTAAGAAATAGAAATTATGATGTAAGAATGTTAAATTGCGTTTAATAAGATGATGAGTCTTAAAAAACGGATATGTAACTTACCAAATAACTTAAAAACAGGTGGGTAGGAGTCACCTTAATGTACTTGGGATATATTCTTTATTTTCAATGGGTTTTCTCTTCTTCTCCTTCAAACTTCTCTTCCTGCCATTTGTGTAAATAATATATGACCTATTAAGGTTTTTATACAATTCTATGAGTTGAAGCTGTAGATAAATTGATATACAGCTTTTTACGCGTTGAATTCTTTAATTAGTACCAAATAATTGCTTATTCGGTTTCAAATGTAAACAAAAATAAGATGTAAAAAGAGATAGAAATGTAAAAATCATACTTTATATGCTTATTTTAATTAAAATTAACATATTATAAGAACTAATGTGTGAATTGCTTACATGTCATAGGTTTCACCATAGAAAAATGATAAAAAGAAAAATTGTATACCATAGGGACAGTCCATACCTTTGCAAATCAATGAAAAATACTATAGGCTTATTCGACTTTTCGAAGAAAATAAATTATAAAAATGAACTGCTGGCCGGTTTTACGGTAGCGATGACGATGATTCCCGAATCTCTTTCATTTGCTATCCTTGCCGGTTTGTCCCCGCTTACAGGGCTTTACGCCGCTTTTATGATGGGACTGGTAACAGCTGTTTTGGGAGGAAGACCGGGAATGGTTTCCGGAGGAGCTGGTGCAACCATTGTTGTATTGATTGCTCTCATAAAGTCTCATGGCATAGAATATCTTTTTGCTACTGTAGCACTGGCCGGAATACTTCAAATGCTCGTAGGTGTATTTAAATTGGGGAAATTTGTGAGACTGATTCCACAACCGGTTATGTATGGATTCCTGAACGGATTGGCCATTATTATCTTTATGGCGCAGGTGGAACAGTTCAAAACTACAGACAGCAGTGGAGCTGTAAACTGGCTGCAGGGAATGTCTTTGTATATAATGGCTGGTTTAACTGTCTTGACGATCGCCGTAGTCTACTTTTTTCCAAAGATAACGAAAGCAGTTCCTGCCTCTCTTGTAGCCATTATTATTGTCTTTGCTGTAGTTCTTGGATTTGATATTCCAACCAAAACAGTAGCAGATATTGCTCATATCAGTGGAAACCTTCCTGGTTTTCACATTCCGCAGATTCCTTTTTCTCTGGAAACTTTACAAATTATTTTTCCATATGCTTTAATTATGGCCGGAGTAGGTCTTATCGAATCTCTTCTGACATTATCCATGGTGGATGAAATCACAAATACGAAAGGAAGTGCAAATAAAGAATCCGTAGCACAGGGATTAGCCAATATTACCAACGGTTTCTTTGGTGGAATGGGTGGTTGTGCAATGGTAGCGCAGACTTTGGTCAATCTTAATGCAGGTTCAAGAGCGAGATTGTCAGGAATAATAGCATCGCTTCTTATTTTAATAATCATTTTGTGTGGAGCACCTGTCATTGAAAAAATTCCCATGGCTGCTTTGGTAGGAGTCATGATGATGGTAGCAATCAGTACTTTTCAATGGGTATCGATCAGGATTGTTAATAAAATGCCGAAATCAGATATTTTTGTTGGGGTTACTGTAGCTTTAATTACTGTGATTTTACATAACCTGGCTTTAGCTGTTTTAATTGGTGTTATCATCTCAGCATTGGTTTTTGCCTGGGATAATGCCAAAAGAATCAGGGCAAGAAAGCATGTAGATGAAAACGGAGTTAAATACTACGAAATATATGGACCTTTGTTTTTTGGTTCAGTGACAGCATTTACAGATAAATTTGATCCAATGAATGATCCAGAGCAAGTGATTGTTGATTTTAAAGAAAGCCGTATTGTGGATATGAGTGCGATAGAAGCGTTAGGTAAGCTATCTAACCGTTATAAAGAACAAAATAAAACATTACACTTAAGGCATCTCAGTGAAGACTGCCGGAAAATATTGAAAAATGCCGAAGCAGTAGTGGAAGTGAATATTCAGGAAGATCCAACTTATAAAGTGATGCCGGAAAAATAGGGCAGGAATCAATAGAGAATTTTGCTTCACAAATGAATAGTGAATTGTTGTAGTATAAAAAATTGACAAGCGCAGCGGATTGACAATTGATCATTCACAAACAAGACAAGGACTGTAAGAAAAATCTACAGTCCTTGCTTGTTTAGGTGATTAATGTATTCGCGATAAAATCAGGCACTAAAGCATAGTGTGATAATCTCATGCTGATGGAAGCTCTTCCGCTCGTCAATGTTCTCAGATCAGAAATATATCCGAAAGTTGAAGCTAACGGAACTTCTGCTGCAAAAATCTTTCTTCCTGATTTTTCATCAATAGAAGTGATAATTCCTCTTCTTCTGTTGATATCCGCAGTGACAGCACCCGTGTATTCCTCAATACTTTGAATCTCTACCTGCATGATAGGTTCCATCAGTTTGGGATTACATCCTTTTGCTGCCGCTTTGAATCCTTCTCTTGCGGCAATTTCAAAATCAAATGCAGCAGAATCCTGAGCGTGGAAAGAACCATCCAGAAGAGTGACCTTCATGTTTTCCAGAGGATATCCCTTTAAAGGTCCGTTTTCCATAGCTTCTCTGAATCCTTTTTCAACAGAAGGAATAAATTCAGTGGGAATAACTCCTCCTTTGATCATATTGATAAATTCCAATCTATGTTCATGATCATTTCCTGGTCCAATTTCAAAGCTGATGTCAGCAAACTGACCACTTCCTCCGTTTTGTTTGGAAAGCTTTTCTCTGTGAACTTTGGTTTCCGTTAAGATCTCACGGTAAGAAACTTTAGGTTTTCCCCGATTAATTTCAATACCATGATTCAGACGGATCTTTTCCAAAGTGACCTCAAGGTGAAGCTCTCCTAATCCACTTAATAAAGTTTCTCCGGTTTGAGCGTCTCTTTCAACCACCAAAGAAGGATCTTCCTCCTGGATTTTTGCCAGTACCAAGCCAAAAGATTTCTCGTCGCCATTGGTTTTCGGTTCAATAGCTATCCTGATAACAGGAGTTGGAATTGTAATCGCTTCCAATAATATCGGTTTATCCGAAGAAGATAAAGAATCTCCGGTTTTGGCATCCTTTATTCCGGTTAAAGCAACAATATCTCCTGCTTTAGCTTCTTCCAACGATAACGTTTTATCCGACTGCATTTGTAAGATTCTTGAAATCCTGAAGGTTTCACCCGTTCTTACATTCAATAAAGTATCCCCTGATTTTATTGTTCCGGAATATACACGAAGCATAGCCAGCCTTCCCATATGTTTATCAATCAATACTTTGAAAACAAGCCCTGAAAAAGCAGCAGCTTCATTTCTTTCCAATGTTATCATTTCCTGTGTGTGAGGGTCTTTTCCCTGCAGGTCAGCAAGCTGATCAGGAGCCGGAAGATAAGTTACGACAGCATCAAGTAGAGGCTGGATTCCTTTATTTTTAAAAGCAGAACCACATAAAACGAGAACAGCCGATCCGGATCTGCAGACTCTTTGTATAGCTTCCGAAATCATTTCAACGGTGATGTTTTGTTCATTATCCATAAAGATTTCAAAGAAAGTCTCATCGTATTCTGCAAGCGTTTCCAGTAAGGTTGTTCTGTACTCATCTGCCTCAGCAATAGAATTGTCAGGGATTTCTTTTTCCACAATGGTTTCTCCGTTTTCATCGGCCCAGTATAAAGCTTTCATTTTGATAAGATCAATAACGCCTTCAAAATGTACTTCAGCTCCAATCGGAATCTGAAGAGCCATAGGAACAGCATTCAGTTTGTTTCTTATATCATTGAGAACCGCAAAAAAGTCTGCCCCAACTCTGTCCATTTTATTGATGAAACAAACTTTGGAGATTCCGTGTTTTTCTGCCTGAAACCAAACATTCTCAGTTTGTGGCTGAACACCGGAAGAGGCACAGAAAACGGCAACAACGCTATCCAGAACCCTTAGAGAACGTTCCACTTCCACCGCAAAATCAATGTGTCCCGGAGTGTCAATAAGGTTGATATTGTACACATTATTATCTTTTTTCCATTGGGTAGAAATTGCAGCAGAAGAAATCGTAATCCCTCTGTTTCTTTCCTGAATATCTTTATCCATGGTGGTATTTCCATCATCTACATTACCGATTTTATGAATGAGTCCTGTGTAATAAAGAATTCGTTCCGATAAAGTTGTTTTTCCCGCATCTACATGTGCTATGATCCCTATATTTCGTGTATTGTATTTCATTTTGTTTGATTTAAGTTGTTGATTTTTAGATCTGTATTTTGAAAAGGGTCTGAAAAAAATGAGCACAAAATACACTCCGGTCTCATAAAGCCGGTAAAACATTTTTTGTATTTTGTATCAAAGAGAAATTTTCAGAGATCTTAACAAATAACAGAAGTTTTTTGAATTGTTAAAGTCTGAAAATAGGGCAGCAAAAAAGACCTATCCGAATAGATAGGTCTTCAATATATTTTTGGGTATAAAAGATCTATAGACTATTCAGATAAATATTCAGTGCTGCCAAAGAACACAGCTCTGACAGGATTGCTTAACGTTATAATATTTATCATTTTTGTTGACATTGTTGATTGTTAATCGGTTGCGAAATTATAATTTTTTTTTGATTTCCAAAGAATTTTTGAAAATATTTTTTTGTGGATTGATATTAAACACTTCGTCAATCATCTTCTGTGAATCTGTCAAAATTGTGAAATTTCATAAAAATATCTTAAAACATATATCGAACGTAATGCTTTTATGATAAATATTTTATCTTTGGGAAGAATAGTATTATAAACACTTGTTGATGATTAAAAAAATTTAAATCTTTTTCAAGAAGCTAATAAAAACTTTTAACTTAAAACCTATTGAAAACAGATATCGACATCCATAAACACTGTCATTTTTCCTTTGACCTGTGGCTCACTTTAATAAAATCTCATCCTGAATTTAAAACAAAAAGAGTTGAGCTGTTCTCCTCATTTTTCAATGTAGAAAAACCGATGAATGAAGTTGCGAAAACCGTAAAATATTATGATGATCTTTGCAATACCATTAATGAAGTGACAGGAGGGAATATAGACACTTTTGAGATTTATCTGATGATTCTTGGTTCTCTGGATGTAGATGTAAAACTTTTGACTAAAGAAAAGCTTAATGAGTTTTATAGCAAAAGTGAAGAATTGTTTCTGGAATACAGGCCAGTTGTGATTTTTGAAAATATTCACAATTTTTTTGAGGATATCAAAAATCAGGGGAAGACTATTAATATTCTGAGCAACACAGGGTTCATCAAGGGAAAAACCATGAGGAAATTTCTGATCCATGAAAAGCTGGATCAGTACATAGATTTTCATATCTATTCTGATGAAATTAACTGTTCCAAACCGAATCCGCTCATTTTCCAGGAAGTGAAAAATAACATCAAGGATCAGGATTTGCCGCTGCATCAGATCCTGCATATCGGAGACAATCTGGTAGCAGATTATCAGGGAGCAAAAGACTTTGGTTTCAGTGCACACTTACTTAAACACTAAAAATAAACATGAATAAAAGATACAGCTTACACCACATTCATTCGGCGGATGAGTTTACTTTCTCACCTGCGGAATACAGCTATTTCAAGTATGGCGATAAGTCGTATGCTGAAAAATTTGCAAGAGAATTATTCGACGGATTTATTTCTGAAAATGAGGAGCTTTTTAATACTGATAAAGAGATTGTAGTGCTGCCAAGCCCATATATGGCGATTCCTACAGCTTCCAACTTTTTATGCTTTTACTTTAAGAAACATCTGGATTTTTATCTGTTTCAGAAAGGAAAGAAGTCGAGTATTTTATCTAAGATCAATCGTAATCACACTTATATTACAGATTATGGGAATCTGAATTTTGAAGATCGGAAAAATCTGATCGCAAATGATACTTATTATATTGATAAGGATTTTTTGAGAGGAAAACTTTGTATTTTTATAGACGATATAAAAATCACGGGAAGCCATGAATATACAGTCAACAGAATTCTGAATGAATATAGTGTAGAAGCAGACTTTATATTCATGTATTACGCTGAACTGATGAATTTTGACCTTGATCCTAAAATTGAAAACTTTTTCAATTACTATGCCGTGAAAAATGTAAAACATGTTGCAGAAGTGATGAACAAAGAAAGTTTTCAGTTCAATACAAGGATTGTAAAATATATTTTAGGCCTGGATTCAAGTAATTTTGATTATCTTACGTCTAAAGTAAAAAAAGAACAGATGGATCTGCTTTTGGAGCTGGCTATCAGCAACAATTATCATTTAATAAAAGAATACGAAAATAACATCAATACTTTAACACAAACGGAATTATATTATGGCTATTAACTTACAAAAAGGACAAAGAGAAAATATTAACGCACCTAAATTTACTGTAGGTTTAGGATGGGATATCAATAATACTTCTACAGGAACAGGATTCGACCTTGATGCATCTTTATTTTTGCTGGGGGACGACAAAAAATTAGTTTCAGATAACCACTTTATTTTCTATAACAACCTTGAGTCTCCGGACAAATCTGTAATTCACACAGGAGATAATCTTACAGGAGAAGGGTCAGGTGATGATGAGCAGATCAAAATTGATCTTACAAAAATTGATGATGCGATCAAAGAAATTACAGTAGTGGTAACCATTCACGAAGCAGATTCAAGGAAACAAAATTTTGGACAGGTAAGAAATTCTTTCATCAGAATTTTCAATACAGATACGAATGAAGAGATCTTAAAATATGAATTAGACGAAGATTTCTCAATCGAAACCGCTGTAGAATTCGGAAGAATCTACAACAGAAACGGAGAATGGAAATTTGAGGCTGTAGGTGCAGGACAAAGAGATGGCCTTGACAAATTTGTATCAATTTATCAGAAGTAATCATGGACAATAAGGAAAATCAACCCATAGATCCACTAGGATCAATAGAACCTCTTAAAACCTTTGAACCTACTCCAATGGTTCCGCCAACACCGGCTCAGCCTGTCCAAAACGCAGCGCCGGCGGTTCTTGTAGACAGAGAAGGAAATGTAAATCTGACGCAGCTGCAGTCAGAAGAACGTCAGAAATATGAAGTTCTGGCGAACTCTATTGATGAAGCTAATCCTGGTTCCATCGTGAATTTTGGGGCGGAACTTCAGAAAACATTAACCAACCAGAGTGACAGCTTCTTAGGAAACGTAAGAAGATCCAACTCAGGTGAAGTAGGAGGGCTTATCAATGATCTTTTGGTAGAGCTTAATTATGTGGATGTTGAAGAGCTTAATGGAAATAAAGTGAAAAGTTTCCTAAGTAAATTACCATTCATGAAAAAGGTAATAACTCAGGTAGAGAACTTGTTTACAAAATATGATAAGATCATCAATAATATTGAGCAGATCTCTTATAAAGTAAACGCAGGAATCATTACTTCCACAAAAGATAATGCTGTACTTCAGACTATCTTTGAAAGCAATGTGAATTCTATCAAGCAGATTGAAGATCTTGTGATTGCAGGAAATCTAAGAATGGAAAGAGCTGCAGTAGAACTTGCTCAGATGGAAACTGCCCCTCAGAATTTTCAGGATTATCAGATTGCAGATAAAAGAGATTTTATCGCACGATTAGACAGAAGAATGGCTGATCTTAAGGTGGTGCGTGTGATCATGATGCAGTCGCTTCCACAGATCAGGCTCGTACAGAATAACAACGTTTCTATTGCTGAAAAAGCACAGACTATTCTTACCACTACACTTCCTGTATGGAAAAACCAGCTTTCACTTGCTGTGGCGATGTACAGACAGCAGCAGAATATTGAGATCCAGCAGAAAGTGTCTTCTACTACAGAAGAGATCTTAAGAAAGAATGCGGAACGTCTTGGACAGAATTCTGTGAATGTTGCCAGAGCGAACGAGCAGACTATCGTATCTGTGGAAACATTAAAAGAAACAACATCAATGCTTATCAATACATTGAATGAAGTGAAACAAATCCAGAAACAGGGAGCAGATAACAGAAGAAAACTGGATCAGGATCTTCAGACATTGGAGCATGAACTTAAAGCGAATGTCAGAGGTTAATTTATAGAATACTAAGGTGGGGGATGATGCAGCAACCATATTGTCGCAAAGCAAAAGAAGATTAACAAAGCTTAAGCTTCTTGCTAATTTTTTTGAACATATTGATATCATATCAATCTATATCAAAACAGATATTATCCACAATCTGTTTCAGGAAAATACAGCTTTAGATTACAATAAACTGGAACTTTTTCACCTGCAGTATACAGATAGTCTCATAGAGCTTCTGACTAAAATTAAAAAGCAGAAGGAAAATGATATGCTGGCGGTCATCAATGAAATTAACATCAACAGTAAATATATTTCAGGTTTTGAAGAAAGACGGGTAGATAGCTTTCAGACCGACAGGAAAATGTACAGCGGTGTATTTTCCCAGCATCTGAAAACTTTGTATAAAGATCTTACGGAAGATAGTTTTACGGCCAATTGGGATAATGTATTATACTTTCATAAAAAATATGCTCAGGAATTTTATAGAGCGGAAGCAGATGAAATACTGCTGAAATCCGATTCATTTCCCGCATATCAGTATAAAGATTACTCCATTGAAAGAAAACTGTTGGGAAGGCTTAATATACAAGGGTTTAAAGTCCGTTTTGTATGTGGTTACCTCATAGGAACCCATGATTATGAACTTTTCAAAATCTTTCAGTCTGATGATCATTTTATTTTCAGTGTTGACGAAAAGAAATTGTATCTTTTTGACAAAGAACTGGACAAGCTGGATATTTCTGAAAATCAATCTAATCAGAGTTCCATTATTGATCAGTTGAGAAGCAAAAATGAACAGCTGGAACATAGTATGAGCGAAAGAAAACGTACTTTACCGGCAGAAGTGGAAGGTGTTTTGAAAGATTATATCAAAAACCTGGAAAATATAGATATTATGAGCAAAATATTTGATTTTGACGAAGAAACAAATATTCTGCGGGCAATGCTTAATTTGAATTTAAATAATAACTAAGACGAAATTTGAAAAGCAAAGAAGATTCGCTTTTTTGCAAAATGTAAATAACAACTAAACATAAAAAGATGGCTATCAACTTACAAAAAGGTCAGAGAATTAACCTTAAAAAAGAAAATGGAGCTGAGCTTTCCCAAGCTTGTGTAGGAATCAACTGGGGAGCAATTGAAAAGAAAGGATTTTTTGGAACTAAAAAAGAAGCAGTAGACTTAGACGGAAGCTGTATTTTATATGATTCAAACAAAAACGTTACTGAAGTAATCTATTTTGGAAATCTTAAATCCAGAAACGGATCTGTAAAACACAGCGGAGATGATCTTACCGGTGACGTAAACGGAGATGACGGATTGGATAACGAGGTGATCACAGTAGATTTCAGCCAACTGGAGCCGAATGTAGAGCACGTAGCACTGGTACTGAACAGCTATAGAGGCCAGGACTTCGGAACAATTCCTTTTGCTTCTATCCGTATTTATGAAGGAACACCTACCAATGTGAGAGAAGTGTTTGCAAAATATGATATTGCAAATGATGCTTCTTTCAACGGACATGTTGCCATGGTAATGGGTGTTTTCTATAAGAGAAACGGAGAATGGAAATTCAACGCTATCGGAGATCCTACAGCAGACAAAAAGCTGGAGCAGACGATCCAGACGGTACAGATGAATTATCTATAATCAATTGTAAATCAAAAGATAAATAAAATAGCAATATTTGTACTCTGTACATCTATTGCTTTTATCATATAATAACATAACTCACGTGGAACATCAAAGTATTTTAGAACTGCACCCAGGTCTGGTGTGGGGATTTGCAATAACAGTCGTTATCATGCTGCTCCTGGACTTAGGGGTATTTAATAAAAAAAGTCATGAAGTCTCTTCCAAAGAAGCTACCATATGGTCTATCGTGTGGATTTCGCTTTCAATGGTTTTTTCAGGAGTGGTGTATTGGGTATTCAATACCGATGGAAGCCCTGAAAGCCATGCTTTGGCAATAGAAAAATTTACACAGTATCAGGCCGCCTATTGGATTGAAAAAGCCTTGTCTGTAGATAATTTATTTGTATTTATCCTTGTTTTCGGTTTCTTCAAAGTTCCGAAATACCTTCATCACAAGGTTCTTTTCTGGGGAATCATCGGTGCATTGATCTTCAGGGCTATATTCATCTTTGCAGGAGTAGGATTGATCAATCTGACTTATCTTCCTGAAATGAATATTTTTGGTAAAGCTGTACAAATCAATATCGTTATGGCACTGTTCGGATTATTTCTTGTGTATGCGGGTATCAAATCATGGGGCGACGGTGGCGACGATGACGACGAAGATTACAGCAATACAGCAGGAGCAAGACTGATCAAGAGTTTCTGGAAAGTTTCTGACAACTATGACGGAGATAAATTCTTCACCATTCAGAACGGAATCAAAATGGCAACTCCTCTTTTAGTGGTAGTAGGGGTTATCGAATTTACTGACGTTCTTTTCGCGGTAGACTCTATTCCGGCTATTTTTGCGATTTCTAATGACCCTTTCATCCTTTATACATCGAATATCTTTGCGATTTTAGGATTAAGATCATTATATTTCCTGTTAGCGAACTTTATCCACATGTTCAGCAAACTTCCTTATGGATTGGCGATTATCCTTTCCTTTATTGGAGTTAAAATGCTTATTGCACCATGGATTCATATTACGTCTCCGGTTTCTTTAGGAATTGTAGGAGGAGTATTAGTGATCTCTGTTCTTTTATCCATCATCTTCCCTGAAAAAGAAGAAGAGAAGAAAGAAGAATTAGAAGAAAAATAATTTTATTTAAAAATATATAAAAAGCCTCCGGAATTCAATTCTGGAGGCTTTTTTGTTGGAAGAACGCAAAGGCGCAAAGAAGATAAAAATTATGATGCTTTTTAAGACGCAAGAAAATCAAAGATTTTCAGCAAGGATAATTACTTATATTAATTATTCACATTATTCAAAGCCATATTATTAGCGGTATTCAATTTTATCGAAGATAAAATCTTTGCGCCTTGACACATTCTTATAAAAACTTTAGCGCCTTTGCGTTTCCAACAAAATAAAAGAAATATTTAAAAAATAAAAATAGACAGACTGGTCTGTATGTTGTTTTTTTTCATACATTTGTTCCAGAAAAGAAAAGCATATGAAATCCCCAAGAGAAAGAATTATAGAAACCACATTTCAATTGTTCGCAAGACAAGGCTATAATTCTACCGGAATCAATCAGATTATTTCAGAAGCAGAAGTTGCCAAGGCAAGCTTTTATCAGTATTTTAAATCCAAAGAAGACCTTTGTGTAGAATTTCTGAAGGTAAGACATGAATATTGGTTCAATGAACTCCATAACTTCTTAGCAAAAGAACAAGATTCAAAATCTAAAACTACCAAAGCTTTCGATTTTCTGGTCTATATGAATGAAAAGGAAAACTTTCGGGGATGCAGTTTCCTGAATATTTTATCAGAAATCCCAATGGATAATATTAAAATTCTGAGTGTCATTCAGTCCCATAAAGCTGATCTCAGAAACTATTTTTCAGAATTGATAGATGATGATGAACTATCCGACCATGTTTATATGCTTTTTGAGAGCAGTATCATAGAAAGCCAGCTTTTCAAATCCAATGAATTAATTGAAAAATCAAAAAAAATAGTCACCAATTTAATACAATAAATCATGGAACAAAAACACCCGCTTCCACCTTTCACTCTTGAAACGGCATTGGAAAAAATTCAATTGGCTGAAGATGCCTGGAACAGTCAGAATCCTGAAAAAGTTTCTAAAGCATACACCAGCAACAGCGAATGGAGAAACAGAGATACCTTTGTGAATGGTAGAGAAGAGATTGTAGCATTTCTTCAAAAGAAATGGGATAAAGAACTTCATTATAAGCTTAAAAAAGAATATTGGGCACACACGGATAATCGCATTGCGGTTCGCTTTGAATATGAATATCAGGCCAAAGATGGAAACTGGTTCAGGGCGTATGGAAACGAGAACTGGGAGTTTGATGAAAATGGGCTGATGGCGAAAAGATATGCAAGTATCAATGATTTGGCTATCAACGAAGAAGATCGAAAGTTCAGATAAAATAATAAGAAATTATCTCAAAACTCAAATTATTTGGTTTTTGTCATTCTGACGAAGGAAGAATCTTAATGATAGACAATGATGTGAGATTCTTCACTACCTTTCATTTCGTTCAGAATGACACTTCCAAGAAATGCTCTTTTTTAGATAAAATCTTTGTTTTGCATTCAAAAATTTATAACTCATCATTATTTTAACTGTTTTTCCCATGCAGCAGTTTGTTAATCTTTCTTCGCGTTTGCAAAGAAATTTTATAAGCCTCATCACGCAGTTTCTGTATTTTCCCTACGGGCTGGAAGAACATTTTACTTTCAAAAGGATTGAATGAAAGAAGCTCATTCGTGCAATTGCGTGAATCCAATAAGGAATCTTTGTTGATTCTGACTTCACCAATTTTAATAAATGGAGAATTTTTCCATTCAACATTCAGTTTGTTGACCGGTTGATCTTTTAAATCATAACAAATCTGTATCATAACATCTGCAGTGAAATCATGAGTTTGAAGATAGTTTGTCAAAGAATCTTTGATCTTCTGCTTCCTGCCTGTATTTTTATCAACAGATTGAGGACTTAACTTTATTTTAATGATCTGATCTCCCAGTCGGTAAGCTCCTACAGAATAATAATCAAAGGACAGGATAAAATCATTTCTTTTCCCAATAAGCATAAGCATATTACGAAGCATATCGCCTGTCAATAAAGAGGGCAGTGTTTTGATCAGCTGAACAAACATAGAAAATAAACTGCTCCATTGCTTCATATAAACCCGATTAATTGCTGTAAACAATTTCAGAAAAGTAGAAACAGAACTGACAGGGAACAAAGGAAAATTCACCAATGGATAGTTGGCAAGTAATCCACTGTTCTCATCCTTGATTTGTACAGCAAAGCCATACGCCGGAATATCTTTTTTTGAATTCTTAATTTTCAACTGAGCATTGGAAAATCGTATAGTCAGATCGAATTTTTCCTTATCAAAAAAAGGATGCAGTGATTCCGGGATATCAGGTTCAATCCAGAACGTTCCCTTTGCTACGGCATATGTTTTAGCATGGGCGTTTCGGGTTGCATAATTGACGTCACTGATGGAAGAGGACTGCTCAACAAAATCAGCAATTGTTTTTTTATTGATTTCAAGAAGCTTTTTTTCCTCCTCATTCAGTTCATCAAACTTCTTATTATATTTTAATGGATTTGGCATTTAGTTTTTAAAATCCAATTATAACGCCAAGTTTCGAAATCTGTGTTAAGTAAGTATTACAATTATTTGAACTTTGTTGAAAAGATGCTTTTAAATAAAGAGATGTAAGATAATATGATTGCTGAATTTCGATCAATACGCTATTTAACTTATTGATTATTAGTGTAAAATTGTTTTAAATAAGAATAAATTAAAACGTATTGTTTGATGTGGAAATACTCAGGATTTTTAATCTTCCTTCCTCATGCTTCCCTCTTCCAAGCCTAAAAAAGCCTTATCTTTGTAAAAAATTATAATATGGGAGTAGCAGATATGTTATTTAAACGTAAAAAAGAATTGGCAGAAAAGAACCTGAAAGAGGGTAAAGAATATATGGAAGAGTATGGTAAGAGAGAAAGCGTTGTGCAATTACCAAGCGGTTTACAGTATGAGATCATTACAGAAGGAGACGGTCCAAAACCAGGTCCTAAATCTACTGTAAAATGTCACTATCACGGAACCACTATTTCCGGTAAAGTATTCGATAGCTCAGTAAAAAGAGGTACACCTGCATCTTTCCCTTTAAACAGAGTGATCTCAGGGTGGACAGAGGCACTTCAGCTGATGCCGGTTGGAAGCAAATGGAGATTGATCATTCCACCGCATTTAGCTTATGGAGATCAGGAGATCAGCAAAGAAATCGGACCAAACAGTACGCTTGTTTTTGAAGTTGAATTACTGGATATTAAATAATCCTTCTTAAAAATAAAAAAATTTACCTGATTTCAGGTAAATTTTTTTATTTGTGTTATATTCGTATAGATGAATTGTGAAAATGAAGAAATTTATTTTACAATACGTCAGGCAACACAAAAATATGACTGAATGAAAAAACTCTTCTACCTTATTGCTATGGTTAGCTTACTGGTGTCGTGTGTTTCCAAAAAGAACCAGGCAATCCAGCAGAATATTCTTACCCTTAAGGACAGCTACTGTAAGGCACCTTTTAAATACAATTACAATAATAAGCTTCCGTCTTATAATTCGGATTCTATTCTAACTGCCAATAAAGAACTCAGCGGAATGTTTACCGATCAGAGTGTGTTAATTTTAAATGCATTGGGAAACCTTGATGATGTACACAAAATCATCGAACTTAAAAAAGATTCTTCCCTCACCTCACAGGTGAAAATATTGCAGCTTAAAACCAAAATCAACAGCAGAATTACCATTGCTTTAACAGAGCTGGATGCTGTAGCTGCAGAATTTGACTGTGAAGGAGAAAGAGTGGCTCAGATTGGAAGCTATGTAGATAATCTGAATGCCTCCAGAAATAACAAACTGATTTTATATTCTATCATTGCCGGAGCAGCTTCATCCATTGCGGGTGGAATTGTAAAAAGTGACGGCTGGGATAATGCAATTGGTATCGGAGGAGGTATTTTAGGAGCAGGGTTTGGTTTGGCAACCCTTAATCCCAAGGGAAAAAAAGTAGAATTTATCCACCAGAGAAATCTTTTGAGGGATATCTGGAAAGAAAAACTGGAATCCCCAAACTTCCCACCTTTCATTTGGTATATGTATACTGAGAAAAAATTTTCCAACAAAGAAGAATACTCTATCATAGGAAATATGAAGTTGAGATGGCTTCATTATCAGTTTGATGATGTAAAAGAAGCTGCGGATAGGTCTGTGATCTTCAGCGATGGAGGATTTTACAGAGCAGATGATCTCAATAACCGTGCTGCCATGCTCAATCAGATGCAGTCAGCCACCCGTACCATCAATCAGAATATCAATTATCTACTGCTTGATCTGGATAAATTAATCCTTTAAGAAAAAATTAACTGTAATGAAATTTGTTACATTTGAAAAAATGTTTACCTTTGCAATGTAATTACAATGAACAATACAAGATTTGCTACGGCAATACATATCATGACATTATTGGCGAAGAGCCCTCAGGAGTGGCTTACTTCCGAGTGGATCGCCGGTAGTATCAATGTGAATCCGGTGATTATCCGAAAGGAGATCAGCGTATTAAGAGAAGCAGGTCTGATGATTAGCAGACAAGGGAAAGAAGGAGGAAGTCAGCTTGGCAAAAATGCAGAACTGATCACCATTTCGGAGATCTATAAAGCAGTAAAAAATACAGAAGTATTGGGTAAAAAAAATCAGAATCCTAATCCGGCCTGCAGTGTTGGAAAGGAAATTAACGTTCATTTAAATACATTATTTGAAGAAACAGATCATTTGGTAGTAAAGTTTTTAGGAGACAAGTCATTACAGGAATTCGCTGACCAGTTCGAGTAAAAATTTTTTAACCTTAAATGTAACAAAATTTATTACAATTTAATTTAAAAATAAACATTATGAAAAAAGTAGCAGTAATCGGTGCAACAGGATTTGTAGGTGCACACGTAGTAGCAGAATTAGCAGACAGAGGATATGCTGTAGAAGCATTGGTAAGAGATGCATCTAAGGTAAAATCACAGGCAAATGTAACAGCAAAAAGCGTTGATGTAAACAATGTAGATGACTTGGCTGAAGCACTAAAAGGAAGCGACGCTGTCATCAGTACTTTCAACGCAGGATGGACGAATCCTAATCTTTATAACGATTTTTTGAATGGTTCTGAGAATATTCAAAAAGCAGTAGAACAGTCCGGGGTAAAAAGACTTATCGTAGTAGGGGGAGCAGGTAGCCTTTATACTCCGGATAATATACAAATCGTAGACACACCTGATTTTCCGGATGCTTACAAGCCAGGTGCTACAGCAGCAAGAGATTATCTGAACAAAATCAAAGAAAACAACACGCTGGATTGGACATTCTTCAGCCCTGCAGTAGAAATGAACCCGGCAAATGTAGGAGAAAGAACAGGAAAATACAGAACATCATTAGAAACTCCGGTATTTGATGAAAACGGAAGAAGCCGTCTGTCTGTAGAAGATGTAGCCGTAGTTTTGGTAGATGAACTGGAACAGAACAACCATATCAGAGAACGTTTTACAGCTGCATATTAATACATAAAAGAACAGAAATGATACAAAAGAAATTATTGTCGATATTAACGCTATTGGGATTTATCAGCATATTTGCCGGAAACCTTAAAGTAAAAGTGTATAATCCGGGAACCAAAGCTATTTTCCCGATTACTTCCACCATTATTTATGGAGATAAAGATGCCATACTTGTTGATGCTCAATTTCAGAAGCAATATGCAGAGCAGCTTGTGAAAGAAATAAAAGCAACAGGAAAGAACCTGAAAACAGTTTTTATCTCTCACAGCGACCCTGATTTTTATTTCGGGTTGGATGTCATCAAAAAAGCTTTTCCTAATGCAAAGATTATCTCAACAGCTCAGACAGCCTATTTGATATCAGCTTCAAAAGATGATAAAATGGGAGTATGGAAACCACAGTTGAAAGCAGATGCTCCATCAGAAATTATTGTTCCTGAAGCAGCTGTTTCAATTCCTGATCTTGAAGGAAACAAAATTGAAATCAGACAAAACCCGGAAGATCCGGCACATAGTTTTCTTTGGATTCCTTCCATCAAAACCATTGCGGGTGGTATTTCGGTTTCCATAGGCTCACACCTTTGGATGGCAGATACACAAAATGTGAAAGCAATTGATCAATGGATAGGACAGATTGATGCAATGAAAGCATTGAAGCCGGAGCAGGTTGTTCCTTCTCATTTTGCAGAACTTTCTACCACTCCAAAATCTCTTGATTTTGTGAAAAGCTATTTGGAAAACTATAAACAAGCAGTCACTGAAAACAAAACATCTTCTGCTGTTGTAGATTTTATGGTTAAAAAATATCCTGATCTTCATGGAAAAGATGAGCTGGGAATGGGAGCAAAAGTTTTTTTTGGCGAAATGGCTTGGGATCTGAAATTACCTTATCCGGCAATCAGGAATAAAGTGGAAGTTGATTTTGGAGCGGTGAAATTCCTTCTTGATTTTAAAGATAACAAAACAATGACGTTTACAGGAACAGCCGGAAGTTCAAAAAACAGTACAGATACTGTAGAATATACGGCTGTAGAAGTAGCGAAGAATGTTTTTATGGTGTATTGGTATGAGCCACATCTTGGCTTCAACGTAACCCATATTCAGGATTATAATCAAAATATAGTGTATTCAAATATTGCAGGTCCTGATGGTACATTTACCCATCCGAAAGGAACGCTTAAGATTTTGAAGTAATGATAAGAATCAAAAGTACATGTAAATTTTACATGTACTTTTTGTTATATTTGATTAGCAGAAAACCTTCTTTAAAAAGAGAAGAGAATCTGTAATTTATTTTTAAAATCAAATAATAACCAATGAAATTAATTAAAATTCTGCCTTTTCTGTTATTGCTGTTTTTATTCAACTGTGGTAAACTGGCGACAACCTCCGAAGATAAAAAATCTGTTAATGAAGTTCTTAAGTTTTACGGAGGCTATGTTGAAACGATGAAAGGAGTACAAACACTGAATGGAAAATCCGGTGATTTTTTTGAAGTGGAGATTAAAGACAGTAAACTGATCAATAGCCAGCCTCAAAGAGCTGTATCCAATGCTGCCAATATTGCATTTATAGTTTTTCAGAATCAAAAGCCTGGAGAATATGATGTCATCAAAACAAAATTACTTTTATCAGACGGAGCCAGTTTTACAAAATCATTCACTCGAAAAGAACTGCAGGAAGTAAAAGATATATACCCGGAAATTGATAAGATCAATTCATTTTTGATTAATAAAGATGATAAAGGAATTCTTGAAATGTTTGAGCCAAAATTTAAGCCTAAAAAAGAAGTAGTCAAAGAAACAATTTCAAGAATGGATTCTGAATTAGGCCCAATTACAGAAATACAGTTTCAGGGATTTGAATTTCTGGATAATCCCAATCTGGGACAGATGATCTTAATAAGAGAAGTAAGCAAAAGAGATAAGGTTTTCCCGTTTATCAATGTAGCATTTGACAGAAAGACTAAAAAAATGCTGAACATTGAATTTCCATAAAGAATAAAATACGCATAACGTATCCGGAACCTGGGTAATATCAAAATAAAAAAGGCTGTTCATACTGAGCAGCCTTTCTTTTTATAGATTCATAAACAATTTCGGATTAATCGGAGTATTGTTTTTGTGGACTTCATAATGAAGATGAGGACCTGTAGAACGTCCTGAATTTCCGGATTTAGCAATTACCTGACCTACCTTTACTTTATCATTTACTTTAGATACAAGCTGTGATAAGTGTCCGTAGAGTGTAGCCAATCCATTTCCGTGAGAAACAATCACACAGTTTCCATAGCCCCCTCTCTGTCCGGAAAAAATAATTGTTCCAGCAGCGGCAGCTCTTACATCAGAACCATAGGCAACGGCAATGTCCAGTCCTTTGTGGAACTGCATCTGGTCAGCTTCTGCAGGCGGGTTGTTTTTTTCAGCAGCAGTTTTAGTTGTTGTAGTTCCTGCCACAGCTTTTGTTGTAGAAGGAGCTGATGCTGACGCTACAGGAGCTGCTTTTGGAGTAACCATTACTTTTACTTCCCTTTTATTTCCATAGCTGTCTGTAAGTTCTATAATTTTCTCAACAGGTTCAGCTTTTACTTCAGGCTTTGGAGCTGCAGCTACTGCCGGTTTTGCTTCCGTTGCAACACTTGTTTTTACCGACGCAAAAACAGTTTTGAATGGAATCGGATTTTTTCTCACTCCAAAATTAGAGGAAATATACCCGTCTGTAGGCATACCCAACGGAACCTGCATCAGCTTTTTCTGAAGATCCATCAGATATTGGCTGTATCGGTTTGCCTGTTTGGAAAGATAAATAGAATTTGAAATACTGTCCTGGTTGAGCATCATCAGTTTTTCGTTGGTAATGTCTTTGGACTTCAGGAAAGAGTTGAGTTGAGCCACTGTCTGATCTACGAGCGTAAGATCAGTTTTCATTTTTAGATAATCTACACTGTCTTTTTCAGTGTTTATTTTTACAAGATTGACTTCGTAGGTTTTGTCGTCTCTTTCAGAAAAGAGCTTCGCAATGAAGACACCTTGTGCAAAAACTACTAGTAAAAGTCCTCCCAGGAGAATGTTTACGTTCTTCTTGCTGCTTAGAAATTTTTTCATATTTCTTCTCTTAATAAATTTAAAACGGTTTTGAAGCTGCAAATTTAATTAAAAATAAGCTTTGTGGGTTATTTTTAATTAAAATTCAGTTTTTTCTGTATTTAACGGTTAATTAGCTGTTTAATTGTGTTGAAGTGTTAATTTTTTCAGAAAATGGCGTTTATCATAGTTTCAAAGCCTTTGTTACGTCTTTGTTTTAATATCTTTGCAGTTCACATTCCAATTATGGCTAAAAAGAAAATTATTTCAGAATCTTCGAATCCAAAAAAGAATAAAAAGGATATTTCTGTAGGAGTTGTAGGGAGCGGAAGTTTTGCAACCGCTATCGTAAAAATGCTTGTTGAAAACTGTAAGGTTGTACACTGGTGTGTAAGAAGTGAATTTGTAAAAGGAGCCATTGAGCTCCGCGGACATAACCCGACTTATCTTACAGCTGCCCACTTTAATCTGAAAAGCTTAAAATTAACAACAGATATCAATGAACTGGTTTCTGCCTGTGACGTTATTGTGCTGGCAACTCCGTCCATCTACCTGTCTGATACACTGGACAAGATGACCTGTGATTATTCAGATAAGATCTTTATCTCTGCAATTAAAGGGATTATTCCTAAAGTAAATGATGTGGTAGCGCATTATCTGCGTGATGAATTTAAAATCGGGTTCAGAAATCAGGCGGTTATTGCAGGGCCTTGTCATGCAGAAGAGGTAGCGATGGAAAGACTTTCTTATCTTACCATTGCGACAGTAGAAGATGAAACGGCTGAAAAACTTGAAGGTATTTTCAGTTCAGATTTTATCAAAGTACAAACAAGTAAAGATATTTTAGGAAATGAATACAGTGCGATTCTTAAAAATATTTTTGCAATCGGAGCAGGAATCGCAAGTGGTTTAGGATATGGAGATAACTTCACGGCTGTTTTTGTTTCAAATGCAATCCGTGAAATGGAAACATTCCTGGAAGCCATCTATGAAGCACCAAGAGATGTGAATGAAAGTGCTTATCTGGGTGACCTTCTGGTGACTGCTTATTCACTTTTCTCAAGAAACAGAAACCTGGGGAATCTTATCGGAAAAGGATATACCGTGAGATCTGCCATTCAGTCTATGAATATGGTGGCGGAAGGATACTATGCAGCAGATTCTATTTATAAAACAGCAAAACAGAAAAATCTTAAACTTCCAATTATAGATACTGTTTACGCTATTCTTTATGAAGGTAAAAATGCTGAAAAACAGTTTAAAAAACTGACTGCAAAATTGAATTAAAATAACAAGGCTTTATTGCTAAAACCTTGTTTGTAACATAAAATGAACAAAAAAACTTAAGTATTTCAATGCTTAAGTTTTTTTGTTCATTTTGATGATCCAAGAGATTATAATGATCTGATATTATCAATCATTTCAATGATGTTTTATTGAAATTTTCCATAGCTTTTTGTTGCGTACTCAAGAAGTGTTTTTGCTGTAAAAAATAACGTGTTAAAATCGTTAAACGCGGTCCAGTTTTTAAAACTTTTCACGAAATTTGAAGTAAAATTTTAAATTATGTCACAATCGCTTACAAGCAGAACACCGAAACCTAAATATGACGTTGTACTGATAGGCGGCGGAATCATGAGCGCCACTTTAGCAACGCTGCTTCATGAATTTGATCCAAATCTTGAAATTGCAATCTTTGAAAGACTTGGAAGATTTGCCAAAGAAAGTACAGCAGCATGGAACAACGCCGGAACAGGGCACTCCGCATTTTGTGAGCTAAATTATACCCCGGAAAAACCAGACGGGTCTATTGATATCTCCAAAGCAGAGAGCATTGCAGAACAGTTTGAAATTTCAAAACAATTCTGGGCCTATCTGCTCACCAAAGGCTATATTCATGAGCCCAAAGAATTTATCAATTCCTGCCCGCATATGAGTCTGGTATTCGGAGAAAAAGATGCTGAATATCTTAAAAAACGCCACGATAAAATGGCCGAATCTGTTCTTTTCTCAGGAATGGAATTTTCTAAAGATCATGAGAAACTGAGAGAGTGGATTCCTTTGGTAATGAGCAAAAGAAATCAGTCTGAAGTAATGGCTGCAACGAAGATGGATATGGGGACGGATGTGAACTTCGGAACACTGACAAGAAAAATGGGAAGACATCTTCTGGAAGATTCCAATGTTGAGGTTTTCTTATACCACGAAGTGAAAGATATTGATGCAAGAGAAGACGGAAAGTGGGAAATGAAGGTGAAAGACAGAATCAACAGCCACAAACAGGAAGTGGTGGCAGACTTTGTTTTCATTGGTGCCGGAGGGTATGCACTTCCGTTATTAGACAGTTCAGATATTAAAGAAAGTGAAGGTTACGGAGGTTTCCCGGTTTCCGGACAGTGGTTGGTAAGCCATAACCAGGAATTGGTGGAAAAGCACCAGGCTAAAGTATATACTCAGGCTACAGTAGATGCTCCTCCAATGTCTGTTCCACACCTTGATCTTAGAATTATTGATGGTAAGAAAGCTCTTCTTTTCGGACCTTTTGCAGGGTTCTCCACCAAATTCCTGAGAGAAGGAAGCTATCTTGACCTTCCTGAAAGTGTAAACACCAAAAATCTGAAATCCCTTTTTGGAGCATGGTGGCATAATATTCCTCTGACGAAATACCTGATCCAGCAAGTTGCAATGACGAAATCTCAAAGAATGCAGCATTTAAGAGAATTCGTTAAGGATGCCAAAGAAGATGACTGGGAATTGAAAGTAGCAGGTCAGAGAGTTCAGGTCATCAAAAAAGATGAAAAAGAAGGGGGGAAACTGGAATTCGGAACTGAAGTAGTTGTGAATAAGAGCGGGACCATTGCTTCTCTGCTGGGAGCTTCACCAGGTGCGTCTACAGCAGTATATGCCATGTTGAATGTACTGGAAAAATGTTTCCCGGAAAAATTACATGGCGAATGGAAAGGAAAACTGCTTGAAATGGTTCCTTCTTATGGACAAAAACTGGCTGAAAATCCTGACCTGACCAATGAGGTGAGAAATTATACAAAAGAAAAATTAGAATTAGAATATTAACATCAGTAATGAACAATGGGAGTAGACACTGCTACCCATTGTTCATCACTCATTATTTATAAAAGGTGGAAGAAGTAATTGTAAAACCTGTTATTGCAAAGGAAATCCTGGAATCTCTTAAGGCAAAAACGGAAGAGGAAAAACAGGTGATCGTACATTGTTGTTTTCCGGCGTCACCGTTTTTAGGAAACCTGATCAGAATCTGGCACTCGACCTATCTTTTTGACAACCAGTCTGAGCATAGAAGCAAATTGATTCATGCGGAAAATATTTCAATTTCTCCCTATTGGACAGCGGTTCCTTTTATGAAAGATTTTTGGTTTACGTTGATCTTTTCCGGGCTTCCGAAAGATTGTAAAAGTTTTGATTTAAAAGAAGTAATTCCTGAAGAAGGCGGCTTTTTTGTAGAATCAATCAAAAGAAATTCTTCCGATGTGTATCGGGTAAAAATCTCAGAATCCTAATAAAGATGAAAATAAGGGAAGAAAAACTGAAACAGATTATTCATTGGGCTGAAAACAATCCCGATATCCGTGCTGTTCTTCTGACCAGTTCATTGGTAAACCCTTATGCTCCCGTAGATGATTTAAGTGATCTGGATGTAGAACTTGTTTTTGAAAACAGGGCATCTTATGAATCAGGAAATGAATGGATCAGGCTTTTTGGTGAACCTATTTCTATGATTGAAGAAGCTGACAGTGTTTTTGAGGGAAAACATGCCATGAAAATGGTTTTGTATAAAGACCATGTGAAGGTTGATTTTAAGCTGTATCAGGTGTCAGAATTTAGTAAAGAAATCAATGAAGAAAATCTTCCCGAAGATTGGGATGTAGGGTATAAAGTTTTACTGGATAAAGATAATCTGACTAAAAACCTGAAACCTCCAACCTATCAGTCTGTCATGATCCATAAGCCTACGGAAAAAGAATTTCAACAGCTGTTCAATGATTTTTGGTGGGATACAACGTATGTGGCAAAATGCCTTAAACGCGGTGATATTTTTTATGCCAAATTTATGTCTGAAAATGTCCTGCGTACTGATTATCTTGTTCCTTTGATTGAATGGTATATTGCCGCGAATCATAACTGGAATAATATTACGACCAATAAGCATGGAAGACTTTTCAAACAATATTTATCCCCGGAATTATGGAATAAAGTGGAAGCTACATTCTCAGGAAATGATATTGAAGAAAACTGGAAAGCTTTGCTTGCCTGTGCCGATCTGGTACATGAACTGGGAACTTCTCTGGCAGGAAAACTTCATTTTATCTATCCGGTAAAACTGGAAGATGATATCCGCAATTATCTTACAGAAATACAATCAATGCCCTGATTTCAGGCAAATTCATTTTGTTTGATGAGGTTTTCAATACAGTATTCTGCAATGGCAGTAATGGTTACAAACGGATTGACACCAATGGTTCCGGGAATTAGTGATCCATCCAGAACATACAGGTTTTCATGATTTTTTAATTTTCCAAATTCGTTGGTAGCTTCACCCAAAACACATCCTCCAAGCGGATGATAACAGATATCAGCTCCAAAACCATTATTGAAAAGCAGGTGGCTTCTCGTTCCGCCATTGGCTTTATTCATTTTCCGGATAAAATATTGGGCATTTTCTTTCATTTTGACGGTATTGCTTTCGTCCCAGTTCAAAGTCAGGGATTGGCTGGCTTTATTGTATGCAACTTCTCCTTTTTTATCGACTCTGTTGATCAGCAGATATAAAGCGGTAGCAACATCCATTCCCATCGGTAAGGGGGCAATTTCTGTGAAAAACGGATGTTCCGGATCTTCCCAGTTGTCAATTCCACCTACCGGAATAGTAGATTGCTTGGCTCCTGTACCGCCAGACAAAGGTTGTACCCAGTTTCTTCCGGTCATAAAATTCCCATTGTTTCCCCATTTTTTTCCGACCTTTTCATGGAGGGGGAAATTATTTTCTGCATGAGATTGTAACAGAAGCTGTAAAGTTCCCATTGTTCCTGCAGAAAGAATCAGCTTTTTACAGTGGAAAACTTTGTCAGCAGCCAGGATACCTGATGTATCAATCTGGCGGACATTTAATGTATAGCTTTTATCATCATTAAGTTGTATCGTTTGGACATGATGAAGGTCGAGGATTTCCAAATTGCCGGTTTCCAGTGCTTTTCTGAGATAGGTTTTATCCAAACTGTTTTTCCCATAATTGTTGCCATAGATCACTTCGGTATTAAGAGCAGAACGGGGGACTTCATTCCGGAACTCTTTTTCCATATACTTAAAATCATACACATTCGGAACTCTCATGGTTTTAAAACCCGCTTTATGAGCCTCTTCTTCACCTACCCGTGTGAATTTATAATATGGGCAGTCTTTCAGAAACTGTTCATCAATCACATTTACTTTGAGTTCTTCCCGTACCAGAGGAAAATAATGATTGTAAAACCTTTCAGGATCAAGATCAGGAAAAACTTCTTTGAAATAACTTTCTTTGGGAGTAACAGCCATTCCGCCATTCACCAGAGAACCTCCGCCAACGCCTCTTCCTACCCAGATATTGATATGTTCAAAATCCAGACGGTCCAATATCCCGGTAAAAGGAGTCAGAGAAAAAATATTCATGAAAGGGGCAATGCTTTTCTTTTTCAGCCAGGCTGAACTTTTCCCGGGTTTCAGCAGATTGGAAAACGGAATTCCTGCTTTCTCCCAGTTAAGACCCATTTCAAGCATCACTACTTTTTTCCCGGCTTCACAAAGACGTAATGCAGATACAGCTCCTCCGTACCCGCTGCCAATGATCACAATAGGAACATCAGTATTTTCTTTTATCTGGCTGTTTTTTCTTTCCGCAGCCCGGAACAATTCAGATTGAAGAAAATAGAAACCTGATATAGCCAATGCACTGGTCCTGATGAAATTTTTTCTGTCCATGAGCTTTGCTTTCCAAAAAGTATGCTAGATCAGCTGGTGCTTATTTTATTTAAAACAGATTATGTTTTTTTATCAGAATTTTAACTTTTGTTGTTCCGAAAATTCATAGTTTTGGTTATAATTTTACATACATGAAAAAATATATAGTACTCTTTTTACTCCTTCCATTATGGGCTTTTTCTCAGAAAACAGTTTCAAAGGAAGAGAAAGATGTTCAGAAATTTCAGAAAGAACTCAATGCTGAATATCTGAATCCGAAAGAGACTCCATTAAGGGGAGATAACTTTAAAAACTTTAAAGGTCACCCTTTCTTTCCTTTTGATGCTAAATACAGAGTAACCGCAAAATTTGTTAAATCAAAAGATACTAAACCCTTTGAACTTCCTACTTCTTCAGGAAAAACAAAGACGTATCAGGAATATGGAAAAGCTACATTTATGCTGGATGATAAACCCTATACGGTTACCTTATATCAAAGCCTGGCTTTAATCAAGCAAGATAAATATAAAGACTATCTTTTTCTTCCGTTTCGTGATGCTACCAATGAAAAAGAAACCTATGGAGGAGGAAAATATATGGATTTAAAGATACCGAAACGAAATACGATTGTGCTTGATTTCAATCAGTCCTATCATCCTTTTTGTGCCTATAATGCTTACGATTACAATTGCCCTGTTGTTCCTGAGGAGAATAAACTTCCTGTGGAAATCCGTGCGGGAGTAATGTATGAAGATATTTACCATCATTAAGACTATGATACATTTAGAATTCTTTAAACCAGAAGATCTTTCCGGAGTCAGTTATGCTTTGGATGAAAACCAGATGCAATTTACTGCGACAGCTCAACAGGCTTTGCAAAGTATCAACGAACGGGATGATGACGACGCATTTCCGATAACGATATTTGAAAATGAGCTGCCTGTCGGGTTTTTTGTACTTGATTTCGGGAAAGATAAATTTGAACTTACCGATGATAAAACATCAGTTTTACTGCGTTCTTTATCTGTAAATCCTCAGATGCAGGGGAAAGGAATAGGAAAAATGGCTATGCTGGAAGTAGGAAATTTTGTAAAAACCCACTTTGGAGATTGTAACGAAATTGTACTGGCAGTAAATCAGAAAAATGATTCCGCATACCATATTTATCTTCAGTCAGGATATATTTTTGACGGTAAAACCAGAATAGGAAGAAGCGGTCCTCAATATCTGATGTACAAAAAACTTTAATAAAATTTTAAAATCATAATTTTTTATCTGCTGATATCTTTCCATAACTTTGAGTAACATCAAATTACAAAACATGGAAATATCACTTCAAAATCAGGTAGCTGTGGTTACAGGTGCCTCCAGCGGAATAGGTTCAGGAATTGCAAAATCATTAGCTGCAGCAGGAGCGACAATCATTGTCAACCATTCTTCGGAAAGGTCTGCAGAAGAAGCCAAAGCTGTTTTGAAAGAAATCACTGATGCCGGAGGAAAAGGAGTAACCTATGCATGTGATGTATCCAAAGAAGATCAGGTGGTCAAAATGTTTCAGGATGTTGTTTCTGAATTTCAAACTGTAGATATTCTGGTGAATAATGCGGGTATTCAAAAAGATGCGAAATTCACCGAAATGAACATCGATCAGTGGAATGCTGTCATAGGGGTCAATCTTACGGGACAGTTTCTATGTGCCAGAGAAGCCATTAAAGAGTTTCTAAGGCGGGGAATAGACCCTTCACGTTCCATTGCATGTGGGAAGATTATTCATATCAGTTCTGTACACGAAATTATTCCGTGGGCCGGACATGCCAACTACGCATCAAGCAAAGGAGCCATCAGAATGTTGATGCAAACTCTTGCTCAGGAATATGGTGCAGATAAAATCAGGGTCAATTCTATTTGCCCGGGAGCTATTCAGACTCCTATTAATCAAAATGCCTGGAATACTCCTGAAGCACTGAATTCTCTTCTTACCCTTATTCCTTATAACAGAATCGGACAGCCTCAGGATATTGGAAATTTAGCCGCTTTTCTGGCCAGTGATCTTGCTGATTATATTACCGGAACCAGCATCTTCGTTGATGGTGGAATGACTACGTTTGAGAGTTTTTCTACAGGAGGTTAAGAAGTTCAAGGTTTAAAGTTTATAGTTTTGAGGTTGTTCTCATAGCTTCAAACGAGATCAGATATGACTCATTGCTTATTATTCATTACTCATAATTATCGCTTATGTCAGAAAAACAGAGAATTTCAGATATTTCATGGAAAAAATGGGGTCCTTATGTAAGTAACCGGGAATGGGGGCTTGTTCGTGAAGATTACAGTGAAAACGGAGATGCCTGGAATTATACCAGTCATGATACTGCGGAAGCCAAAACATACCGTTGGGGTGAGGAAGGCATATGCGGAATCTGTGATGACCTTCAGAAGCTTGTATTCTCTGTCGGATTCTGGAATAAAAAAGATAAAATGGTGAAAGAAAGGTTCTTTGGATTGACCAACGGACAGGGAAATCACGGTGAAGATGTAAAGGAATATTTTTATTACCTGGATTCTACACCTACCCATTCTTATATGAAAATGCTGTATAAATATCCCCATACTATTTTTCCCTATGAAGATCTCATAAAAACAAATGCTTCAAGAAGTAAGGATGAAACGGAATATGAATTGATTGATACCGGAATTTTTGATAACAATGAATACTTTGACATTTTTATTGAATATGCAAAAGAAAGTCAGAATGATATTCTAGTCAGACTAACGGTTGTCAACAAATCTGAAAAAGAAGCATCCCTTGTAATATTGCCTACGGTTTGGTTCAGAAACACCTGGAAGTGGGGCTATGATGACTATCAACCAAAATTGTATGCTGAAGATGCAGACCGGATTGAAGTAAATCATCAGGATATTGACATCAAAAATGTATATGCAAAACAATCCTTAAAAACACTGTTTTGTAATAATGAAACCAATAATGAAAGACTTTACCAGTCGCAAAATGAATTTAAGTTCTGCAAAGACGGGATCAATAATTTTGTAATGACAGGTAACTCTCAATCTGTGAACCCGAAGAATGTAGGAACCAAAGCTTCTTTTTTTATTGATGAAGATTTCAAAGCTGGGGAATCCAGAATATTTGAATTCAGAATATCGGATAAGGACTTACGAGAGCCGTTCGGTGATTTTGATACTGTTTTTAATCAAAGACAGAAAGAAGCAGATGAATTTTATGCTGAAATCCAGAAAGGAATTGCTTCGGAAGATGAGAGGCTGGTACAAAGACAGGCTTTTGCAGGGATGCTGTGGAATAAAATGTTTTACCACTACAATGTTGAAAAATGGCTGAAAGGTGATCCTGCTGAAATGCCTCCTCCACAGTCGCGGAAAAAAATAAGAAATTACGACTGGAAGCATCTTAATAACGAACATATTATTTCCATGCCGGATAAATGGGAATATCCGTGGTATGCCACCTGGGATCTTGCATTTCATACCATCAGCTTTTCCTTGATAGATCCTGATTTTGCAAAGCATCAGCTGAAACTTTTCCTGTTTGAATGGTATATGCATCCAAACGGACAGCTTCCGGCCTACGAATGGAACTTGAGTGACGTGAATCCTCCGGTACATGCCTGGGCCGTTTTCAGAGTATTTAAAATTGATGAATATTTAAATAACAAACCTGACCTGGAATTTCTGGAAAGTGCTTTTCAGAAACTGTTAATGAACTTTACATGGTGGGTCAATAAAAAGGATACCAATGGCAATAACATATTTGAAGGAGGTTTCTTAGGACTTGATAATATTGGCGTTTTCGATCGGAATGCTGTTTTGCCAAACGGAGAGCAGCTGGAACAGTCGGACGGGACGAGCTGGATGGCCATGTTTGCCCTGAATATGATGCGGATTGCTTTGGAACTGGCTCTTTACAATAATGTGTATGAAGAAATGGCGATGAAGTTTTTTGAACATTTCCTGGCGATTGCCAATTCACTGGATAATATGGGTGAGGAAGAATTCAGTTTGTGGGATGAACAAGATGAGTTTTTCTATGATGCCATAGCTTCTAATGACGGAACGCATATGTATTTAAGATTAAGAACCATTGTAGGATTGATCCCGATGTTTGCCGTTGAGGTTATAGATGATGAAATGATTGAAAACCTGCCTAATTTTAAGAAAAGAATGAAATGGGTACTGGAAAATAAACCGGAACTGGCTTCTCTGGTTTCAAGGTGGGAAGTCAAAGGCCAGGATTCCAAACACCTTTTGTCTTTGCTTCGCGGACACCGTTTGAAAAGATTATTAAACAGAATGCTGAATCCGGATGAATTTTTAAGTGATTATGGAGTAAGAGCGTTATCAAAAGAGTATGAAAATAATCCTTATACTTTAACACTGAATGAAACGGATTATAGTGTGAAATATACTCCCGCAGAAAGTGACAGCGGGCTTTTCGGAGGGAACAGCAATTGGCGCGGTCCGGTGTGGTTTCCTATTAATTTTTTGATTATCGATAGTCTTCAGCGCTTTTTCTTCTACTATAGTCCCGATTTTTTAGTGGAATATCCTACAGGGAGTGGAAACTATTTAAACCTTGATCAGATAGCGGATGCTTTAAACAAACGGCTTGCAAAGATTTTTTTAAAGGATGAAAAAGGGAAAAGACCTGTCCACGGGCAGTATGAAAGATTTCAGACGGATCCGGACTTTAAAGATTATATCCTGTTCTACGAATATTTTCATGGGGACAACGGACGTGGAGTAGGAGCTTCCCACCAGACAGGCTGGACGGGACTTATTGCCAAGATCTTACAGCCAAGATTCTCCAAAAAAGAAATTGCCGAATCTGAAACTGAAATGCCTGCAGATATTGAAAAAACAAAAGAATCATAAAACAATACTACCCATCGGCCTATTCAAATATCTGCTGGATAATTTCCAATGAGGCAGGTGTTTTGAAGTCTGTGATATGATAATGATAATATATCAGAAGGCTGTCCAGAAAATCTTTTCTTAATGAAGAGTGGATTTTTGTAGCATATAGATTTTCAGCACAAAGTGCTTCTTTCCATAATGTAGAAATTTCTTCATTGAATTGCTGATGACAGATTCCTAAGGAAAAAGTTCCGGTTTCCGGATCTAAAAACTTACCGTCACCCAACAGTGGAGCAACTCCCTGAATTTTTAAAACAGCCAGTAAAAAGAGCAGATGTGCCTGATAATTCCTGTTCGTTAGTTCATTGATAAAATGATTTATGCCGGTATAGATAGGAATATTTTTATCCTCATATTTAAGGATATGACTCAGGAAATCTGAAATAAAGAAAATAACGGTATTGACTTTTATATCTGTATAAATGTCATTATTTTTTACCAGTTCAAACTTTGAAACAGTTGGTATACCATTGCCACGGAGAGGTTGTATTGAAAAATTCAGATGGCTCAGGGGCAGCAGCAGGGCTTTCTTTTTGTTCTTTTTAGCATAAATTCCTTTCAGAAAATAGCTTTGAAAACCCTCTTCTTCAGTAAAACAATGCAATACAGCATCATTTTCTCCATATTTTATAAACGAAAGTAAAAAACCGTTTTGTGAATTCATTAATTAATTGACTACTCCTATTTTGGCTGTAGCTTTATCTGACCCATCTTCATTGGTCATCAGGACAAAGTACATTCCTGATGCTACTCTTACCCCTTTCTGATTATTAAGATCCCATTCATAATAACCTCCTCTTGCTACTGCAGAGTGTACAACATTTCCTGCTGCATCTACAATTCTTATATTCGTTTTTTCTGCAAGACCCTTAAGGGTAACTTTTCCTTTAAAATTAGAATATACAACAGGGTTAGGATATACTACAACATCACCGAAATTGGAAGTTACATCAGCAACATCACCCTGATATGTTACAATACCATTATATGTTACAAAATATACTTTCCCGGTTTTCTTATCAACTTTTATATCTGTAACACTGTTTGTAGGAAGAGGTGAATTTTCTTTAGTAAAATGTTTTATTGTTTTCTGGCCGTCAGCAGAAAGGTAATATACACCACCACCATCAATGGAAACCCATTTGTAATTTCCTTCGTCTACTGCGATCTGAAGAATAGCTGATTCCCTGAAAAGCTCTTCACCCAGCCCGTTTTGTTCTATGACTATAGGTTCTACTTCCGGCTGTGGATTTTTTATCTCAGATGCAGCATTAGGCATAATCCTTAAACCTCCGTCTGTACCGATCCATGCATCTCCGGACTTATCAAATGCTACAGATAAGATTCCTCCTGAACTATTAAATCCATTAGAAGAACCCAGAATATAATCTGTATCATCGGAAAGGTTGGTTGCATTTTTATAGTCATATACCCAAAAGTTATTAGATCTCGGTAGCGGAGTCCACAGCATATTTTCATGGAAAACGGCCTTTTGTATACCATCACTGGCAAGAACTATTTTCTTGATGATAAAATCATCAGCGGCTTTATCATAGATTCCCATGGAAGGGTTTCCGTCATTAAATCCGAAGGAAACAAAAAGATTGTTCTGAGTATCTGTAGTCAATCCTACCGGACGTCTGTAGTAAGGCTGTGCACCGAGATTATAATACTTTACCAGATCAAAATCTTTGCTTGTGGCATTATATTTCATTCTGTAAACCCCATTATCCAGCATTGTATAGTTAGTAAAGAGAACTTCATTACTGTTATAAGGACTTATAATAGCATCCAATACGTTGACAAAGACTGGACGATTTGGATTACTTTTATTGAAAAAAGAAGGATAAATCCAATCCGTACCGTTGAAATAATAAAATCCCGGTTCTTGTGGAATAATGGACGGGTGGTTGTAATTATTTGCTCTGGCACCAGAGGAAACCAGAAGCTGATTATTATCGAAAAGATTAATATTATAGGCAAAATTGTAGTAAGGGCCTGATGGTTTGAAAGTATTATTACTTTCATCCTTGATCCCTGATAATACGGTTCCTCCAAAAATTTTTCCACCAGCTGTTATTGCAGTGTTGCATTCTTCTCCAAGGCTTACCGCATTTTGTGATACCCCGTTTATTCCGTAGGTATACACTCTGTTGTCAGTAACTATAATATTATTAGATGTAACAACGATATCACGGATATTATCAAAGTTCGTAGGAAGCTGAGTCGGAGTGCCGTTGTTGTAAAAATAGGCCGCTGTAGCTGATGAATATACAAGCTCAGATTCTGAATCTATATGCTTGAATGCTCCGGGAGCTTCCGTTGTCCATGTAGAATATACCGGGAAGGTAGTATTCAACTGATGGCTCTTCAATCCTGTATTGGTTACAGAGTATACCTTATTCCCGAATATGGTTGCTTCATTACTTGCTTCATACACCCCGCCAGTCAGGAAAAACGCAGAATCTCCGAATTCTTTATTGTTCAGATTAAATATGGAAAGTCCATAGCCTACAGAAATGACAGCCTGATTTCCGGTAATGGAAATATGATTGATTTTTTTATTTCCGTTATAGCCGGTAGCAATAGGAATATCAACAATATATTTGATTTCCTGTGGAGTGATAACATCCATGGAGCCGTTTTCATACCCAATAAGTCCTGTTTTAGTCTGTGGGTTGTAATCGAAGGCTGTTATTCCAATATTATGAAGGCCATTGGCCTTGGATAACTTCGTAATTTCTCCTGTTGATATTGTATAATAGAATATTCCGTTTTCTGTAGCTGCAATGATTTTCCCATTGTCTTCTTTCATAGCTAAGACTTTGTTATAGGAAAATACATCAGCCCATTTTTTCGATGAAATGACCTGCGCTTTTGTAAACTGCAGGGATGCTAAAATACCAAGAGAAATTATAGAGAGTTTTTTCATATTATGCGGTTATGCTGCTGTCTATTGCCTGATTGTTCCAGGAAATATGCTGTACGTTTTTGTTTGTATCAAAATAAAAATCTATTCTACCCAAAAGAAGACCTGCCCATCCTACCTGATTGACAAGTACGTTTTTGCCCTGTCTGTTGGTATAAGATTGAGGTTCCGGTAAAAATGTATGAGTATGGCCGCCCAGGATAATATCAATATTCTCTGTATTGGCCGCTAAAATTTTATCACTTATTTTATTCGGTTCATCTTTATAATCATAACCGATGTGTGAAAGACAAATTACCAGGTCACATTTCTGCTCTTTTTTCAGATAATTTGAATAATGCTGTGCTACGTCAATGGGATTGGAATAAACGGTTTCTCCATACTGTTTTTTACCTACAAGGCCGTCCAGTTGAATTCCCACTCCGAAAATTCCTACTTTAATTCCATTCTTGTTGAAGATCTTATACGGAGAAGTTTTCCCGTCAAGAATCGTATTTTTAAAATCATAATTGGAACAGATAAAAGGAAACTTCGCATTGGGAAGTACTTTTAAAAATCCATCAAGGCCATTATCAAAATCATGATTTCCCATGGTAGAGGCATCATATTTCATCATGGACATTAATTTAAACTCCAGTTCTCCTCCGAAGAAATTGAAGTAAGGAGTTCCCTGGAAAATATCTCCTGAATCAAGAAGCAGTACATTGCTTTCCTGATTTCTGATCTGCTGAATTAAGTTTGCCCTTCTTGCAAAACCTCCCTGATTAGGATTTTTTGTATAGCTTGCATCGAAAGGTTCTATTCTGCTATGCTGGTCATTGGTATGAAGAATAGTCAGTTTATTTGCGGATTTTAAATCAAGAATTTTCAACTCTTCCGCCATCATCATATTGGGAGCTAAAGCCATTGCCAAAGATCCGCCTCCTATTGCTTTTAAAAAACTTTTTCTATCCATTACTTCTTCCCGATAAAATTTAAACGAACATCTGAATTTACTACCACTTCAGGAGCCTTCTTAAAATAATCAATAAACAGATCTCTCATTTTAATTCCTGTTGAGATTGATTCTCCTTTTGCAAAGAATTTCATGTTGTCTCCTCCCAGTGCAAGATAGTCTGAAGTAGCAATATAATAGTCTTTAGCCGGATCTACTGCTTTTCCGTTGATCAGGGATTTGATTACCTGTCCGTTATTGGTCTCAATATATAAATGAGAAACAGGATTGTTGACCTGCGTTTTTGCATAATACTCAAAAAGTCCCTGTAAATCGGCTCCTTTCATTTTCACAATAACCACCTCATTTTCGAAAGGCATTACTTCAAATACATTTTTAAGTAAAATATCACCCTTTCCGATAGTGGTACGGATTCCTCCGATATTGATCAATGCAGCATCTACATTCTGCTTAAGATGAGTTTTTATCCATTCATTACCTCCTTCAAACGTATAGTCAGCTAAAAGATTGCCCAGATTGCTGTTGTCGCCCTGCTTTGTAAGATCCGCATTCGTGTGTGAGATCTTCTGGTTCATTTCTTTATCCAGTTTTTGCTTATAAGGCTCAATAAATTTTGCAAACTCCTCATCATTTTTTAGCTCATTATTAATAGAAATATTTTTCTGGGTCTTTACATCCGCAAGTTGCAGCGTAGAAGCTGTTTTGCATGCTGTAAGGGTTACCAGGGCAATTCCTATTAACAAGAATTTATTTTTCATAATATCTTTTAGTATATGCAAATATAACTATATGTATAATAAAACATTATTATTTATTGTAAATTCTTACTGTAAATTATTAAATTTGACAAAAATAATTCTAACAGATGAGCATTTTAAAAGGAGTAGGTGTTGCATTGGTAACGCCCTTTAATGAAGATTTATCCGTTGACTTTGATAGTTTAACAAAACTGGTTGAATACAATATCGAAAACGGAACCAATTATTTGGTAGTATTGGGTACTACGGCAGAAGCCGCAACGCTTTCTGCAGAGGAGAAGAAACAGGTAATTGAGCATATCATTAAGGTGAATAATAAACGTCTTCCTTTAGTTTTGGGAATTGGCGGCAACGATACTCTTGACGTTAAGAAACAGATTGAAGAAGCAGATCTTTCTGCATTTGAAGCAGTACTTTCAGTATCTCCTTATTACAATAAACCGAACCAGGAAGGTCTTTATCAGCATTATAAAGCTTTAGCTTCCACAGGGAAGAATATTATTATTTATAATGTTCCTTCAAGAACCGGTCAGAACGTAGAAGCAGATACTACCCTTCGTCTTGCAAAGGAATTTCCTAATTTATTCCTGATTAAGGAGGCTTCACCTAATATTTTACAGTATTTTGATATTCTGAGAAAGAAACCAGAAGGATTTTCATTGGTTTCCGGAGATGATGAATATACTTTACCCGTAACACTGGCAGGAGGAGATGGTGTGATTTCCGTAATCGGGCAGGCATACCCTAAAGAATTCTCTACCATGGTACAGCTAGCTTTTGAAGGAAAAGTGAAAGAAGCTTATGCAATTCACAATAAGCTGGTAGATATTACCCGTTTGATTTTTGCAGAAGGTAACCCTTGCGGTATTAAAGTAATACTGGCTGAAAAGGGAATCATTAAAAACTTCTTAAGACTTCCTCTGGTTGCTGCTTCAGAAGGTCTTCATGCAAAAATTAAAGCTGAAATGGCAAACATTTAATAAGGAATTGAATTTTAATATCACTTTAAAATTCAGCATTTCATTATTGAAAAATATAAGGGTGAAAAGTTTAGGCTTTTCACTTTTTTTAATCATAATAATACAATAAATCATGAAATTAAGACAGGCAACAGCCGTGGATGTCCCTTTAATTCAAGATCTGGCACGAAGATCGTGGGAAAATGCCTATGCAGACATTCTTTCAAAAGAACAAATGGAATTTATGCTTTCCGAAATGTATTCTGAAACAGAAATTCTGAACCACCTTCAGAATCCTAATTACCATTATTATCTCATTCAGGATGAAAATAATGACTCTTACGAAGGTTTTATCGGATATGAACATCATTATGAAGATAAAACAACCAAGCTGCACCGTATTTATCTTGTTCCGGAGAGTAAGGGTAAAGGATTCGGCAAAAAAGCACTTCAGTTTCTGCATGAAAAAGTTTCTGAAAACGGAAATGAAAGAATTATTTTGAATGTGAATAAAAATAATGCTGCCCGAAGCTTCTATGAGTCTCAAGGATACAGGGTTTATGGGGAAGGTATTTTCGATATAGGGAACGGATTTGTAATGGATGATTACATGATGGAATTTCTAATTCACTTATCATTGACTTAAAATTTTGTAACTTTATCCTGTAATTCTATAACAAGTGACTTCTTATTTTGAATGATCTTTGCTTCAGAACCAAATCACTTATAACAATACATTCATATGCTTGGTTTTGAGCTGACACAGCTTTTTATCAGTATATTTTTTTCATCCTTAGTGTTTAAATTCCTGTATTCTTAAATACAGGAGTTTTTGCGTCTATTTGGTAAAAATAAAAAATTTGCAGCTATTTCACTTTTAAATGAAATAAATTATTATATTTACTAAATAAAACTGGCTTATATATACTAGGATGAAAATGTATGTTAAATTTGATTTCAATGCCCTTTGCAAGAAGGTATTGGACGAAAAACTTAAAGAACACGGGCTGAAGTACAGGTTGCTGAACTTCGGTGAAGTGGAATTTTATGAGCCCCTTACACAAGAACAACACAGTCTTTTTAAGAAAAATCTTGAAGATTATGGTATAGAAATCATAGAAAGTCAAAAGACTGCGTTGGTACAGAAAATAAAAGATGCTATCGTAGAACTGGTCTTTTCTGATGAGATTATACCGGTAAAAGCATCCATATATATTGCTGAAAAACTGAATCACAGCTATGGTTATCTTTCCAACCTATTTTCCGAAGTTGCTTATACATCTATTGAGAATTTTATTATTCTGCAAAAGATAGAGCACGCGAAAGCCCTGATCATAAGAAATAAACAAAGCCTTACAGAAATAGCCCATAAGCTGAATTACTCCAGTGTGGCGCATTTGAGCACCCAGTTTAAAAATACAACGGGAATCACTCCCTCCCAGTTTCAAAAGATTATTGGAAAACGAAGAAGAGCTCAAAGCACGGTAATAAACCCTAAAATGCAGTATGAATAAAGAATTTCTGAACGTAATAGTAGCAGATAACGATGAAAACACCTTGATTTTTTTTAAAAATATTTTGAAAGAGTTGAAAATCTCTATAAAAGTTCAATGCTTCTGTAACGGAAAAGATATGATGTTATATCTGAATAATGATGATGCCGTAGTTCCGGAAATTGTTTTCATAAAATACACGATCCCTGGAAAAGACAGCTTGGAATGCCTGGAAGAAATTGGAGCGAATTCAAAATTCAATAATATGGTAACGACCATTTTTTCTGAACCTATTTCGGAAAATGAAATTGAAGATATTTTTGTAAAAGGGGCCAATATTTTCATGAAAAAACCTGAGTCTTTTGAGAGTCTTAAAAAAGTACTTACAGAAATTATTACAATCAATTGGCAGTATCACACTTCAGGATTGAATAAAGATCATTTTATTCTAAAAGTATGATGAATAAAGGGATTTTTAATTTTGTATTAAGAAAGTATTAATCGTATTTGATGCATACTATTCACAAATAAGTGAAAATTTTATAACTAATACTTAAAATAATATAAAAAGGATCTGAATTAATATACTGACATTTGTAAAAGTAATCTGAGACACAAATTTCATTATATAGTAGAAGATACAGATGAATGAGAAGTAATTGTTTCTAAAAACAAAAATTATATAAATCACGATGTTAGTTAACAAAATGGATTATACTAATTTTCCAATTTTAAAGCATAGAAGATCTTTAAACAAAACGGTACAATCATGAAAACTCAAAAGTAGTTGGAGGTATTTTTATTCGTTTCATTCCCTCATCTCCAGCGAAACTCAGTTAGTTTTTATAATAAGCAAGTTGGAAAAAAATAATTCATTTTGTTTTTCATAATTTATTTTAATAGTTAAGGTTTTAGCTTATCTAAATATATATTGTTATATAGATATTTTCACACCACACCACATCACAAAATATTAAGCCTTAACTATTAAATAAATTTTTGAATATATCAAAAGTAATTTCTTCTAAATAACAGTTTTATAAGGGGGCCGCAGGAAGTATTTTCTGCGGTTTTTTTATGAAATTTTACTCCACTTGTTTTTTCCTTTGTAGTATCTGATATAATAGTTTTTAATGATCAGATTATCAGGTCTGGACAGCATCGGATCCGCTTCCAGAATTTTTTCTACCGTATTTTTTGTTGTTTTAATGATCGCCGAATCATTAATCAGGTCCAATCTCTTAAAATCAACCACACCACTTTGCTGGGTACCCAGAATATCTCCCGGACCACGAAGCTGCATATCCACTTCAGAAATTTTAAAGCCGTCATTGGTTTCAGTCATTGTCTTAATACGCGTTCTGCTTTCCTTCGACAATTTGTCTGATGTCATCAGGATACAGTAACTCTGTTCAGCACCTCTTCCTACACGACCTCTTAATTGATGAAGCTGTGAAAGTCCGAATCTTTCTGAACTTTCAATAACCATTACGGAAGCATTAGGGACATTTACTCCAACTTCAATTACTGTAGTTGCCACCATAATTTCAGCTTTTCCCGAAGCAAAATAAGCCATTGCCGCGTCTTTTTCGTCCGGTTTCATTTTCCCATGAAGCATGGTCACGTTGTATTCTGAGAAATAATCCATGACATGTTCCAAACCTTCCACCAGATTTTTGTAATCTAAGGTTTCAGATTCTTCAATAAGCGGATATACAAAATAGACCTGCCGGCCTTTTTTAATCTCATCTTTACAGAAATTATAAACATATAGTCTGTCTTTTTCACGTCTGTGAGCCGTAATGATAGGTTTTCTTCCTACAGGCATTTCATCAATCACAGAAACATCCAGATCTGAGTAAAAACTCATCGCAAGTGTTCTCGGAATAGGAGTAGCGGTCATCACCAGAATATGAGGCGGAATTTTGTTTTTGGCCCAAAGTTTAGCACGCTGAGCAACTCCAAACCTATGCTGTTCATCAATAATTGCTAATCCCAGATTTTTGAATTTAACCTTATCTTCTAAAACTGCATGGGTTCCTACCAGGATTGAAAGTGTACCATTTTCCAATTCTTCATGGATAATTCTCCTTTCCGCTGCTTTGGTAGAACCGGTCAGAATACGGATGTTGATTCCGGTTTTTTCTAACAGTTCCTTGATACCATTATAATGCTGCTGGGCAAGAATTTCTGTTGGAGCCATCAAGCAACTCTGAAAACCATTGTCCATAGCAATAAGCATGGTTAACAATGCCACCATCGTTTTCCCTGATCCTACATCACCCTGTAAAAGCCTGTTCATCTGAATCGGCCTTTTCATATCAATACGGATTTCCTTTAATACCCTTTTCTGTGCATTGGTAAGCTCAAAAGGAAGGTGGTTTTCGTAGAAATCGTTAAAATGATCCCCAATAATTGGGAAAGGGTTGCCATGAGCCTGTGTTTTATGGTGAAGCTTTTTTAAGCCATATCCTAATTGAAAAAAGAATGATTCTTCAAATTTCAACCTGTAATCAGCCTTATCAAAATGCTCTTTATCTTTCGGAAAATGAACATTCAGAAAAGCATGCTGTCTGGACATGAATTTAAAGGTTTTCATGAGGTATTCCGGAAAATTCTCTTCAATAAGACCCGGAATTTCTTTGCAGATATTTTTCAATGCATTCTGAAAAAATCTTTGACTTAATCCTCTTTTAGTTAGTTTTTCTGAACTCGGATAAATAGGTTTAAGTCTTGTATCTCCTTCTTTACTTTCTTCAGCTTCTATTTCCGGATGCGGCATAGAAAACTGGCGGTTGAAAACATTGATTTTCCCAAAAATATAAACCTCCTTGTTAATAGGAAGCTGTTCTTTCAGCCATTTTGAATACTGGAACCATACCAGATCCATGCTGCCTGTTTCATCATTGAATTTCGCAGATAATCTTTTAGTCTTCCCAGTCTGGATTTCCTGAACATGAGTGATTCTTCCCCTCAATTGTATTTCCTGGCTGCTTTCTTCCCGAAGCTGAGAAACGGTATAAATTTTACTTTTATCCAGATAGCGGATAGGGTAGAAGTTCAGCATATCTTCAACAGTAGTCAGGCCCAATACACTTTTAATAAGTTTGGCTCTTTCCGGGCCTATGCCTTTTACGTATTCTATGGAGGTTTCGAGATTCATTTTTCAGATTTCAGGATGCGGGTTTTTGAATTTTTTGATCCTTATTTTTTGACAAAAGAAATAAAGGTTCGAATTTCGGTAAAATTAAAAAGACTTCCAAAAAATTGGAAGTCTGTATGGTGAATTTTTAAAATTAAATCCGAAAATCCGGATCTCTATATTAATCTTTGATTTTAGATTTAAACTTTTTCTGGTAATCTTCCCATTGTTCTCTGGTTTTAATCTTTTTGAACAAATCTTTTGAGATCAGTTCCAGGTAGGGTTCCAGTTCTTTGGCTGATAATTCTCCCTGAAGAATGGTGATAGGATCTCCATGCTCATCCAGAAATACGGTGCTTGGAACAGCACCTACATTCATATACTGTGTAAACTCATGCAGTGAATTTTTTCCTTTTCTGTGCTCGGTATTAGGGTTTGAAAATGTTCTTCCGAAGATATCAATACTCTTTTTTTCTTCTGCATTAAACTTTACAGGATAATAATTCTCGTTCAGATTCTGAGCAATTACAGGATGTCCGTAAGTTTTTTTGTCCATTATTTTACATGGGCCGCACCAGTCTGCATAAAAATCAATCAGTATTTTTTTAGGATTTTCCTTTTGGGCTTTTAAAGCTTCCTCAATGGTCATCCACTTTACCTGGGCAAAACTGAAATTTAATAAAACTAAGAGAATTATGCTTAAAAATTTCTTCATATTGTGATATTTAGTTAAAAATAAGCATAATTACTTATTCTTTTTATTTTACATCCTGCATTAATTTTTTCACGTACGGAGATATCAAAATTAATACCACTCCGGCAATTATTGCATATAATCCTAATTGTTTATATCCATCAGTATAAGTGATCAATTCATCATAGTTGGTGGAACCTTCTTTTGCCGTAGCAAGACTGGCTCCGATAATCCCTGCAACATACTGTCCATACGCAGAAGCAAGAAACCACATTCCCATCATCATCCCCTGCAGATTCTTGGTAGACAGTTTGGTCATAATAGATAATCCGATAGGAGAGAGGCATAGTTCACCAAGAGTAATGATTAATAATGCCAGGGTAAAGAAATTCAATGAAGTAATTCCCTGAAGGTCTGCGAACAATCGGGTAGCAAATAGGGCATAATATCCTAATCCCAGGAAAATAAATCCTAATCCGAATTTAATAATGGTATTAGGTTCAATTTTTCTCTTATTCAGCCAAATCCAAAGAAGTCCGATAATTGGAGCAAGGAAAATAATAAAGAAAGCTCCTCCAGAGTTATTCACACCATTAGGGTCTAATCCGAAAAGATCCTTGTTCAGGTTCTTAGCTGCAAAAATACTTAAAGAGCCTCCACTTTGTTCGTAAATTCCCCAGAATATGATGGAGAAAATAATGAAAACCAGAGCTGCCCATAATTTTTTACGTTCTGAAGCTGTTACTTTGGACATTTCATAGAATAGATAAATTAAGGTTAATGGCCCAATGGTCCACATGAAATAATCTGTATATTCTGTCTGAGCAACCATGATCATAATAATGGGTACAAAAACCAGTGACAATACATATACTCCGTATTCTTTCCATTTTGGTATAGGAGCTGTTTTTTCTTCTGCTAAAGGATGTCCCGGCTGTAGACCAATAGTGCCCAATGTTCTTTGTGTAAATACAAAATTAATTAAACTTATCACCATTACGATCGAAGCCAGTCCGAAAGCAATATGCCATCTCATTTCTTCTGCAATAATATTACTTAGGAATTCTCCTTTACCAATGGCAATACACAAATAACCACCTAATAATGCCCCAAGATTAATTCCTGCATAGAAAAGCGAAAAGCCTGCATCAGCCCTTGAATCATTAGGTTTATAAAGTTGTCCCACCATGGATGAAATATTAGGTTTAAAGAAACCTGTACCCACTACGGTGAATGCTATTCCGAGGAAAAAGAATTTATGAGGATCTGTAGCAAGAATTAAACTTCCTACAATCATCAGGAGACCTCCCCAGAAGAGGGATTTTCTGAATCCTAAAATTTTATCGGCAAAAAGACCTCCTATAAAAGTAAAGGCATATACGAAAGCCTGAGTGGCGCCATATTGAAGGTTGGCTTCCTTTTCATGGAAATTAAGCTGTGAGATCATAAAGAAGACCAGCATTCCACGCATTCCGTAGAAACAGAAACGTTCCCACATTTCAGAGAAAAAAAGGCTCCAGATCTGTCTGGGATATTTTCCTTTGAAATCTTGTATTTCATCTAAAGTTAAGCTCATAATGATATATGATTAAGTTCTAATTAAGGGTTTTTATCTTTCTGATCCAGTTCAAAACGGATTCTGTCCTGGTCAATAATTTGTTTTAATTCTTCTTCTTTTGGGAGGTACAGCAGGTATTTGCTGGCGAATGAATTGTTTTTATCATTTAGAACGGAATACTTTACAATGGTCTCATCCTTTTCTGAGCATAGTAGAATTCCGATAGTTGGGTTATCAAATCCCTTACATTCCAGTTATTTTGTACTGACTCATTCAGATAATAGTATCTTTTATCTTTATTATCTTGGCTTGAGAGTAATCTGTAATGAGACCAGCTCAATTGTTGAGACAATGTGTCAACAATTGGAAATGCTGTGTAAAACTTCCGCATATTAGATAGGTTGGTGTAGTCAAAGCCTTTTCCAAATTCTAAAGTAAACTTTTGAGAAAGCTTTTTGAGCGTATATTTTCCGTATTCTGCACGTTCTTTTCCCTGTTGCTCATCTTCCACAATAAGTTTTCCGATTTTCCAGTAGGTGAGCAGTAAAGTAGAATTCGCTATCCGAAAAACTTTTTCGCGCGACTGCTTAATGATCTCCTTTACGGATTGGAATAAAAAATCTTCGGAAATTTCCATCGTACGAAAATAAAAAAAACCTCTGACTTAGCAGAGGTTTTATTCATATTTTGTTAATACACTTAGTTTACACCGTGCATCATTTTCTTTAAGATAGGTGAAATTAAACCTAAGATTACAGAAGCAATACCACAAAGTACTACGAATACCATGAAGAATTCGAATAAGTTGTGAATCTCAAATCCTACAAAAGTAGGGTTGTGTAATGGTAACTGAGCTTTATCAAAGGCAGCTACCTGGTCAGCTGTTAAGGTTACTTTTTTATCCAAAACATCCTGTAGGTTAACTCCTATTTCCTGTGCTTTTGTAAATTTATCACCTGTTGCAGGGATAAGAGCTCCTAATGAACCTGCCAAAGCGTATCCTGCAGCATTAGAGATAAAGAAAACACCATATAATAATGAGGCAAATCTTTTTGGAGCCAGTTTACCAACCAATGATAAACCAATCGGAGAAAGACAAAGCTCACCACAAGTCTGGATGAAATAGAGTAGCATTAACCATTTGATTGCTAATAATCCTGAGTTTCCAAGATCTTTTACATTGTGTGCAATGATAAAATAAGAAAGAGCTATTAACGCTAATCCCATTGCTTGCTTGAATGGAGATACCGGTTCTTTTCCTTTTGCTCTTAGCTTATCCCAACACAAACTGAAAGGAACTGCCAATAGAACTACGAAAATTCCGTTAAAGATCTGAACCATTGAAGGTGGCATATTCCAACCGAAAATGTTTCTGTCTGTTTGGTTATCTGCGATAAATGTTAAAGAAGAACCTGCCTGTTCGAATGCAGCCCAGAAGAAAATAATAAAGAATGATACGATATAGATTACCCAGATTCTCTGTCTTTCAATTTTGTTTTCAGCAGAACTCATGATCAGGAATGCTAAGGAAATACCGGCTGCATAGATGAATGGATAAATAATTCCTTTGATCAATTGACCCATTTCTACTGCTTTAAAGCCAAATTCTCCTACAAGAAGATATCGGAAAGCAAAGAATAAAATCACAAATATAATTCCAGTAATACCTAAAGACATTCCTGAGAATTTAGCAGTCTGCGTTTCTCCTTCTTCAAAGTCTGCACTTGTATTGTTTTTAGGCAATCCTCCGATAGGTCTTCCTTCAGGGGTTACTACATATTTATTTTTAAGGATAAAGAATGTTATTGTTCCGATTATCATTGCAATAGAAGCAGCTAAGAATCCCCATTTGAAAGCAAAGATATCTCTTACTCCAGTCGCAGCATCTTTTACGTCTCCTACGTATGGACAGATAAACTGACCTAAGAATGCTCCAATGTTGATCCCCATATAGAAAATAGTGAAAGCTGAATCCAGTTTAGACTTTTCCTGTTTTGGATAAAGACTTCCTACCATTGAGGAAATGTTCGGTTTGAAGAATCCGTTACCAAAAATAATAACGAATAAAGCTAACCACATGATCATTTTGGAACTACCCAGATCTGCGGAGAAGGTAGAGGCACTGATGAATAATAGAAACTGGCCAATAGCCATTAATGATCCACCAATAATGATTGCAAATCTGTTTCCGATATACTTATCAGCAATAAACCCTCCTAAAAGAGGTGTTAAATAACATAAAGCTAGAAATCCACCATAGATGATCGCCGCATCAGCTTCTTTTATTAATAAGGAATTTACCATGAAGAGCGTCAAAAGTGCTCTCATCCCATAAAAGTTGAAACGCTCCCACATTTCTGTTCCGAAAAGAACCCATAATCCTTTAGGATGCCTGGAATTCTTATTCTCTACAAATTCATCCGGTTTCGGACTCAATGCTTCAATATTATCCATTTCTATTGTTAATTTTTGTTAAGACTGACAAATATAGTTTATTTTGGGTTTTTGGCAAGGTTTTAATTTTATTTTTAAATAAAAAAGCTGCGGAACTATTCCGCAGCTTGCTAATCGTTATAATATCAAGGATTAATGTCCTTTTTCTTTCATAATTTTGTTCAGTCTTTTTAACATAGAAAGACCTAAAAGTGTAGCAAATATTAACAAACCGAAGTTGACAAGGAAGTAATTCGTCTTGTTTTCGTAATTATACCACGTACTTGCCAGGATTCCGGAAAGCTTATTTCCCACAGAGTTGGCAAGGAAGAATCCTCCCATCATCAATGCGGTGATCCTTGCAGGGGAAAGTTTTGAAACAAATGAAAGTCCCATTGGAGACAAACATAATTCCCCGATGGTAATTACTCCATAGCTGGCAACAAGCCATAGAGGAGATACTTTTACAGCTCCGTTATCTCCGGCCATTACTGCTAAAACCATTACCAGACAGGAAAGTCCTGAAATAAATAATCCTAAAACAATCTTGGTAGGAGTCAGGGGTTCTTTTCCTTTTCTTCTCAATAATGCCCAGAATCCAACGATCACTGGAGTCAGAGCAATAACCCAGAATGGATTGATAGACTGGAATAATTCTGTATTGTATAAATATACTTTGTTTTCAGGGTTTTTCTCAAGGGCAACACGCTGTTCAGAAGAAATGTTTTTAAAATAAACATCTTTGCCTGTTTCTTTCTTAGTTTCTCCTTTGTCATCCTTTTGAGATCTGAACTGATTGTCATAAACCGGAGTTTCTTTGTTTTCATAGCTCTTGCCTTCCACCATATAAATACCTTCCAATGGTTTTTCAAGAGAAGCAGGAACACTTCTGTCCGTATAATAATTCGCCCATCTCGTTAAAGCTGTACCATTCTGTTTGAAAACAGCCCAGAAGAACATACTGATCAGGAATACAGAAAGTAATGCTCCGATAGAAGCTTTTTCATCTGGTTTAGCTTTAAAGTAAAGAGATGCATAGAAGTAGATTACAGGTACACATGCAAAAATAAAGGCATCTGTACTGTCACTTCCAAAAATATTGTTAGGAATAAACCAACCTATTGCTCCGGCAATAATAGCAGGAACAAATACTTTAAGCATAATTTCCGAAAGCTTGGTATCTCCTTCCTGTACGGGTTTCATCTGTGCAGCATGGATATAATGCTTTCTTCCGATGGTAAAAATCACCATACCAATAAGCATTCCCACTCCGGCAGTAATAAAAGCCTCACCCCAGCCAAATTTATTACGCATAAATGCCGCAATAATGTTACAGATAAATGCTCCAATATTGATTCCCATATAGAAAATATTATATCCGGAGTCTTTATTAGCTTTATAAGGTTCCTCAGAATAAAGGTTTCCTAATAGCGTTGAGATAGTAGGTTTAAAGAAACCATTTCCAATAATAATTAATGCCAGTGAAGCATAAAACAGAGGCAAATCTTTAAACACTCCCATTCCTATATATCCGGCAGCCATTAAAAAGCCTCCCAGATAAATAGATTTAATATATCCTAAAACTCTGTCTGCCAGGAATCCACCAATGAAAGGAGTCAGATAAGTTAAGGCAATATAAGTTCCGAAAATATCATCAGCAGTTTTGTCAGGCAGTCCAAGGCCCCCTTTCATACCGGTAGGCTCAATAACATACAGCACAAAGATTCCAAGAATCAGGTAATACCCGAAACGTTCCCACATCTCCGTAAAAAAGAGGAAGGGCAGGCCTTTAGGATGTTTAGTCTTCATATATTCAATTTTCAAATTTCCCAAAAATAAGTTTTTAATTTTAATTGATAAAATAAATAATACTTGCCTAAATGATTAATGAAATAAATATAAAATCCCTTTCAAGAAAATTGAAAGGGAGGGTGATTATTCATGAATGATTATATTATATATAGAAGATTCTATGAGCTAAAATCATTTTGAGATTTTAGTATTTGATTTTCTTCATTTAATTCACAAATCTTTTGTTTTAGAAAATCAATGTAGTCCTGTAAATTTTCAATGATTGAATAATTGAAATTTTGGATGTACTGATATTGAGCAGAGTCTTTGAATGTGGAATTTTTATTACTGAACACCATTTCTTCCTCTTCTTTAATATCAGAAATAGAAACACTGAGAGATTCAGCTATTTTCTTCCATTCATCTTCATGTATTCTGACCTCGCCCCGTTCTTTCCGGGAATAATTTGAAGGATCAGTAGATAAAATTTTTGCCATCTTCTCTTGAGAGATGCCTTTGAGTTTTCGTAGGTTTTTTAGTTTTTCTTGCTTCATGATTCTTAATGTCTATTGCAAATATGCAAAACATGTACATGTTTTGCAAGAAATTTGCCAAAAAAATACCTGATCTATTTCTCTTACTAGAGATTTTAATTTATAGTTTTGAAAAGTCAATAATGACACAGAATATTTAATTAAAACATTATGAAAAACAATTCTTTGAAAATGAAGAAAGCAAGTCTATCCAGAAATGAATTAAGATCACTTAAAGGAGGGAAAATAGGAAACGGAGGAGGAACTATTATCGGAATCGGTGGTGGAGAAGTAGAGTGCGGATGTGTACAAGCTGGTTGTGCTGGAGATGGTAGTGCAAGATGCGGAGGAGGATGTTGTAACTAAAATTAAAATCGTAATCAGCAATGAAATTTCATTGCTGATTATTTTTAAGTATTTATGAAGAAAAATATTAATATATTAACAAGCTATTTAAATCTTGTCGATATCCATATTGATAAGACTGAGTTTGAATACCAGTTAAATGGACATCCGGAATTTCCTAATATTCTGTCTTTTTCCGATACACTTCATTTTTTTAATATTGATTGTTCAATTTTTGAAATAGATGAAGAAGATGTTGAGCTGCTGCCTAAAAACTTTCTTTCAATCAATGAAGGAAATTTTACATTAGAAGAGAAAAAAAAATATGATATTTCAACTTCTAATGTTGTTTTATTAGTTGACAAGTCAGAGAGTTTTTACAATGAAAAGAAGAAAAATAATCTTTTCTTATGGAGTAGCCTTTTATTGGGAACTCTAGTATTGTCTGTTTTATTATTAGACTTTTCTTTCTTTTATGCGGGAATCGCATTTTTATCACTTTCATTTTTAGGAATTTTCCTTTCTTATGAAGCCTATAAAAAAACGCATGGTAAAGGAACAATTATACCTTTAGGGGTATGTCAGAATAAGATGTTAAAAACTGACTGTGATTATGTATTTAATTATAAGAAATGGAAGTTTTTGGATATATCTGAAATCTCTTTATTGTTCTTTTTCTCTCAAATTATTAGTTTTATAGTTTTAGCGATATACAAAGATCTGAGTTTTTACTATTTTGTATATAAGTATATATTCTATTTGTTTATACCCGTTTCATTTGTTTCATTGTACTATCAGATCATTATTATTAAAAAGCTGTGTCCGGTTTGTATTGGTATCATACTTTGTGTTTATGCCCAGCTGGCTCTTTTATACTTTTTACCAAATCAATTTGTAAAGATCAATCCATTTTCTATCGTTTTATATGGTTTGTTTGTCTTGGCTTCTGCTTTGTTTCTTCTTTATTTAAAGGAAAAAATTAATTGGAACAATAAATTGAAAGAAGAGATTGTAAAAAGTTCAAGGTTTAAAAAGAACTATACATTTTTCAGAAATAATCTTTCAATTCAAAAGAAAGCTCTTAATGACGATTTTTTAAGTTCTTTTAATTTTGGAACTTCGGATTCTAATTTAACATTAACTTTAGTGACGAATCCTTCTTGTAAATATTGTAAAGAATTCTACCCGACATTTATGAGAATAATAAATAATTACGGTAATAAAATTCATGTTCGCCTTGTATTGGATGCAGATCTGGATAATTTTTCTGAAGAATTACGTTCCACCTACATAAATATGGCCAGCATTTATGAAAATTCGGAAGATAAAACCACATTTTTTGTAGCTTTGGAAGAGTGGTATAAGATAAGAACAGATAAAAATGGAATAGATAAATGGAATAATAAGTATTCTCATTTATTTAAAAATCAAGAAAATGTCATTGCGACCTTAAATAATCAGAAAAAATGGAGAAAGATAAATGATATTAATTTCACACCGGATATTTTTATCAATGGTTATCAATACCCTATCGAATATGACAGAGCAGATTTAGAATATTTCTTATCTGAAATGATTGAGTAAATTAAACTATGAAAAAGCTATTATTTTTATTATTGGGAACATTCACCTGTTTTGCTCAAAGCAACAGATTTGTATATGATGTTGTATCTAAGAAAGATTCCACCTCAAAAAATCTTATTAAAGAAAATTTTAATCTGGATATTTCTAAAGATGAAATGAAATATTATAATAGAATATACTATATCAATGATTCAATATTTGCGACTAAAAATCAATATGGATTTAAAGGGTATAAACAGACTTCATTTCTGATTAAAAAAAATGATAATAATGAATACCAAAACTATGAATATATAGGAGATGTGAATTTTTATAAAATAGATGAAAAGGCGGAACAGAACTGGAAAATTACAGATAGTATCAAGATAGCTGATGAACTTCACCTTCAAAAGGCAACAACACAATTTGGAGGAAGAAGTTGGGTAGCATGGTTTTCTAAAGATATTCCTATTCCTTATGGCCCCTATAAATTTAATGGATTACCAGGGCTCATTGTAGACTTGTATGACACAAAGGAAGATTATCATTTCAAGATCATAAAAAGCGAAAAAATTACAGAGGATTATAAACAGGTTTCATTAGAAAACTCTATTTCCAGAGCAATTCCTGTTAATCAGGTTAAACTGGATAAATTGAAGTTAGAATTGTATGATAGTCCTTTTAAATATATAATGAATGGAAGACTTGTCTTACCTGAAGGAAAGAAGTTGCAACTTGAAGACGGAACCATTCTCACCAAAGAACAGTTGAAACCAGCTGAAGCTAACGAAAGAAAAAAAATAAAATCTTTCAATAATCCAATAGAGTTAGATAAAGCTGTAAAATATCCTTAATAAAAACCCCCTTCAAAAGTTTGAAGGGGGTTTTTATTAGTTATAATGTATTGTTTATAAATTATTCAAAATGAAATCTGTCATTTTCTGATACAGCTGAGGTCTTGTCTGTCCACCATAGATCCCGTGGTTTTTATCCGGGTAAGCCATGAAATCAAACTGTTTTTTGTTTTGAATCAATGCTTCAGAGAATTCCATAGAGTTCTGGAAGTGAACATTGTCATCAGCAGTTCCGTGAATCAGAAGGAATTTACCTTTTAACAGATTTGCATATTCTGTAGGAGAGTTTTTATCATATCCATCAGGGTTTTCCTGAGGAGTTCTCATAAATCTTTCCGTGTATACAGAGTCGTAATATCTCCAGTTGGTTACCGGTGCTACGGCAATTCCCATTTTGAAAACATCTGCACCTTTGGTCATTGCTAAGCTGGTCATATAACCACCGAAGCTCCATCCGAACATTCCGATTCTGCTTTTATCAACATAAGATTGGCTTCCAAACCACTTTGCCGCCGTGATCTGATCTTCAATTTCATATTTCCCTAAATTCATATAGGTTACTTTCTTATATTTTGCTCCCTTGTAACCAGTTCCACGACCGTCTACACAAGCTACAATATAGCCTTTTTGTACAAGGTGGTTGAACCACATTGCATTTCCATTATCCCATGAATTGGCAACCTGCTGAGATCCCGGTCCGGAATACTGGAACATAAATAAAGGATACTTTTTATTCGGATCAAAGTTTTTAGGCTTCATGATCCATGCATTCATCTGATCGCCTACAGCATTTGGAATGGTGATGAACTCTTTTTCAACAAAATTATCCGTTTTTAATTTCTGTAACTGATCATTGTTGTTCTGAAGTTCTTTTACCGCTTTTCCGTTCCCGTCTTTTAAAACATAAGTGTAAGGTTTTGCTGCTGTAGAAGAGGTTTCAATGAAGTAATTATAGTTTTTGCTGAAATTGGCAGAGTTGTTTCCTTCAGCATTGGAGATCAGCTGAGATTTTCCGTTTTCAATATTTACTTTGGAAACAATCTTATTGATACTTCCTTTCTCGGTAGTCTGAACGTAAATTTCTTTCGATTTTGGATTGAATCCATAATAATCAGTTACCTCCCAGTTTCCTTTTGTGATTTGTTTTTTAAGCTTACCATCTTTGTCATACCAGTAAAGGTGGCGGTTTCCATCTCTTTCAGAAGCCCAAAGGAAAGAATCATCCTCAAGGAACTCCAGAGTAGGGCTGTCTGTATCAATCCATTTATCATCAGTTTCAGTAAATAATTTCTGAACTGCCCCTGTTTTGGTATTTACTTTTAAAATATCTGAAGCATTCTGAATTCTCTCAGAAGTAATTAAAACAATTTCATCCGGTTTTGCAGTCTGAAATACATTCGGGATGTAATAATTCTTGAAAGAACCTAAGTTCAGCTGCATTGTTTTTCCATTGTCAAGACGGTACAGCTGTGCGGAAACCACAGAGTTTTTCTCACCTGCTTTTGGATATTTATAACGCATTTCAGCTGGATACAGGCTTTTTCCGTAGATAGGAATATAGATTTCAGGTACTTGCCCTTCGTCAGATTTTACAAATACAATGGCATCAGAATTCCTGGTCCATTCATACTGTCTTGCATGTCCGAATTCCTCTTCATAAACCCAATCTGCCAAACCATTCAGTATGGAATTCTTTTTACCATCAGTAGTAATCTGTGTGATTTTTCCTGAAGCAAGGTCCTGATAGAATAAATTATTATCAGAAATGAAGGCCACTTTTGTCGCATCAGGTGAAAATGTAGGCTCCTGAACTGTTTTTCCCTCATTCAGGCTGGTTACTTTTCCGGATTTTAAATCTTTTACATCAAATTTTCCAAGGAAAGAATGTCTGTAAATAGGCTGGCTGCCTACCTGTAAAAGGATTTTAGACTCATCATCAGAAAAAATATAGCTTTCAAACTTTCCGTCCACAAGATTTCCTTCTTTCTGTGACGTTTTATAAGAATATTTTGCAATTCCTGATGGTTCAATCACAAGATAATTTTCACCGTTTTTCATGGATGTGATTCCTGCGATCCCTTTTCCACGGTAATATCCTGAATATATTTTATCTAAAGTAATTTCCTGTGCTGACACATTTTGGAATACAGCAGCAACAGTAAGAGTTAATAGGAGCTTTTTCATTTCTAATTTTAATGATTCCAAATTTAATAATTCTTACTTATATAACCATATAAAATACAAAATCAAGATATCAAGTCCCGATTTTATAAGCTTCATGCATCGTCCCGGATATTCTGTTTCTGGAGGATAATGTCCTTCAGGAGCGCAGAAAGAACTTCCATTTGCTTCCTTTAATTGTAGTCTTGAAATTTTTCAGGGTTAAATATTTTTAGTTTTCAGCTTTAAAATAATAATAAATATTCAGAAATGAAATTTTTAAAAAAGGCAATTTGGCAAAAAAATTGAATATATAATAACTATAAATCAAATCAAATGATAATTATGGAAACGAATGCATATAACCAGAAACTGAACCGTTATGTATTAAACGACCAGATTGTTTATACAGGTTTTTCCAGTTTTAATGACGCCGAAGAATGCGCACATAAAAAAGGAGGAAAATTGGTAGAAGTAGTGTTTAGAGACGGAAATGATAATCCCGAAATTACTGATGAAGCAGGGTTGATAGAGAAAAAAATGCATTACCATGTGTATGCAGGCGATGAATACAAATTTATTCATTCCTCCGATCCGGGATTCAGAAAATATGCGGATGAATTGCAAAAAATTAAAGCAAGACAACAGCAATCACCACCCGATGAAAGATATTTTGCCAATTTTGAAATTGAAAATGCGGAAGATCCGATCATTGTAATCAAAAATGATCATTTTGAATCGGTAACATCGAGAGAGCGTTCAAAGTATTTGAAACATGCCTGCGTTTATGAATTAGGGGTATCCCTGCCAAAATCTTAAAAAAATATGATCATGAGCAAGACTAAATATTCAGAAAAAGCTCAGGACAAAGTAGGAAAAGTGATGCACGAATTCAAAGAAGGAAAACTGAAATCTTCTTCCGGAAAGAAAGTGACAAGCAGAAAGCAAGCCGTAGCCATCGGCATTTCTGAAGCGAAAGAAAAGGGTCTTAAAGTGCCTGCAAAGAAAAATAGTAAATAAACCTATAAAGAAATGCCCGGAAATTTTTCCAGGCATTTTTATGAGATATAAAACTGAGAATTCGTATTTTCTCTATTTCGTTTCATTATAAAGCACTCTATAATATTCATCTGCCATCCTGTCGCTGTTGAAATGATCTTTCACATCATTCATTGCATTGTGCTGGATTTTTCTCCATTCATCAGGATGATCATAATAGGTTGGAAGAATCTCGTTTTCAAGAATTTCATATAATTTGTTTAAATCATAGTTGTCCTGTTCATAGATGCTCATATTCAGATAATCTGCTTTCGGAACAACGAAAGAGTTTTCTCTGTGTCTGGCAAATTCCGGGATCCAGCCGTCATCAGTGGATAAATTCACTGAGCCGTTCATGGCTGCTGTCATACCGGAAGTTCCTGAAGCTTCCCTTGGAACTCTGGGATTATTAAGCCATAGATCCGAACCTTGTTTTAAAGATTTACTTAAGGAAAGTTCATATCCCGTAAGAACAGCTATACTTTTATGATTTTTACTTTCCTCCACCAAAGTATTGAATGTGGAAATGGCGGAATAGTCCATTGGATAAGGTTTTCCTGCCCAGATGATTTGTACCGGATATTTCGGGTTGTTCAGAAGCCTATAGAATCTTTCTTTATCATGTAAAAGAAGTTCTGCTCTTTTATAGCCTGCAAATCTTCTTGCCCAGACAATGGTAAAGATATTAGGGTTGAATAAATTTCCTGTTTGATCTGCAACAATACTGAACAGCTTTTTCTTTAAATACTTTTTACGGTAGTCAAAAACAGTTGCATCATTTTCGTCTTTGGCGTTGTATAAAGGTTTATCAGACCAATATTTAAATTCCTGTGCGTTAGTGATAGACGTAATTTCACAGATGTCAGAATATTTATTCCACATGGCTCTGGAAACCACACCATGAAGCTGGGAAACTCCGTTGGCAATTCTGGCCATCCTCAATGCACAAAGGGAATGATTGAAACGGTCATCATTGGAGCCTTCAATCTTTTTTACTTCTTCCATGCTGTAACCGGAGAAATAGGACATATCATAACATAATCTGAAACTATGTTTTTCATTTCCTGCCTCTTCAGGTGTATGGGTCGTGAAAACCAGTTTTTCCTTAACTTTACTGAGGTCTCCGTTATATTTTTTCAACAGGTAAAAGGCTGCCGGAAGTCCGTGAGCTTCATTAAGATGGTAAACATCTCTTTCAATATTCAATTCATCCAATAGCTTGGCTCCTCCTTTTCCTAATAAAATATATTGGGCAAGCTTGGTAGATTCATTGGCATCATATAATTTGTGACAGATCGTTTTGGAAACGTGGTCATTTTCCGGAACATCTGTGGAAAGAAAAAACATTGGTGCCGTATTGAACGTTTCAGGATCAAGGTACCATACTTTTACCCAAACCGGAGCACTGTGGATTTCGATTTGAAATTTTATTCCGGTATCTTCCAGAAAGCTGTACATTTTTCTCGTCCATACAGGCTGTAAAGTCTGATCATGATTTCTCGCCTGGTCATAATAACCAAACTTCCAAAGAATACCGATTCCTATAAGGTCCTGCTTAAGATTGTAGGCACTTCTCATATGAGATCCTGCCAGAAAGCCAAGTCCTCCCGAATATATTTTAAGTACTTGCTCAAGAGCAAATTCCATCGAAAAATAGGCGGTTTTTTTTGAATATTGAGGATTGATATTGTAGGGTATTCTGAAATTCCTAAAATCCATAAATGTGCGTTTGTGTTAGAAAAAGACAAAGGTATTAATTATGAAAATAAACTTTACATTAATTAACAGATAAATTAATTTTAAAACGAAGTGTTGAATTGTTTTTTTACTTACCTTTAAGTGTGTAAAATTTTGATTATCAAAAACTTTTAACGATGAAAGCCCATGGCAGCATGTGTTCTTAATTAAATAAAAAAATCACACATGAAAAAGACGTTTTCTGAGGAAGATCTGATAAAGAATCTAAGTTTATATTATCTGAACAGGCATTTGAAAAAAAAGCCCATAGAGAAGTATCACCGTACCATAGACGAATCTCCGCTTCATGACCGTGAAAAATACAGAAAGAAATCCGAGATTCTACTTCTCAATTCTTTTATGCATCACTTCCCCGAAGTGAAATTTGAAAACCTTACCTGCGAGAGCCCAGACTTTATCGCAAAGCTAAACGACAAAAAAATTGGAATAGAACTGACTGAAGTAATCAATCATCTGGAAATGAAAAAAGTGGAAAGTACTTTGAATAAAATGTTCCGTCAGGCAGAAATATTATTAGAACAGGAAGACACTACGAAATATCGTGGTGTTTATTTTTTAGAATTCCACCAGGAAACTAAATTTGATCATCTTGAAGCACAGCAGGAAAATATTATTAATATCTATAAAAGCATCAAGAAAAATAAAGCCATGGGTTGTGTAAAAAGCATAAGAAAATCTTTTCACCGGAGAAATGTCTTTATCACTCATGAATATAACATGAACCTTTTTGATGAACTCTGCTCGGAAAAAATCCTGGAACTCATTGAAAAGAAAAATGAAAAATTTCCTTACTACGATACCTCAGTGGATGAATGCTGGCTGGTAATTGTTTCAGATATGAATTCTATTGCTTCAAGATATACCTTTATCCAGGATAAAGAACATTTGACGGAAGTAAAGAGTCCTTTCCATAAGATATTCCATCTCGAAAATCTGTGCGGGAATATTACAAGTATAAAATAAAATTTTGTTTATTTACACATTGGTTATTTCGTGCTTTAATTTGAAATTGTATGAACTATTTTAAATTATTTGCTGTTTTGATTTGAAATAGTTTAAAATTATTTAGATTTTATTGTTTGTAATTAAAATATGGGTATATTTGGTGTACGTTGAATATCAATACGATGTATAACTAATGAACCATAAAAACATGTAATCTATGAGAAAACTTTTACTTTTCATACTTCTGTGCATCTCTCATACTTATTATTCTCAGGCAGATTGTGCCACTGCATTGTCCGTCTGCGGAAACTCAAATATCACTTACAGTCCTACAGGATATGGTAATATAAAAGAATTGGTCAACTCGGGAAGTTGTATAGACTTTACCGGAGAGCATAATTCCATTTGGTATAAAATTACGATTGCTACTGGAGGTACCCTTACTTTTGATCTTGTTCCGAATAATCCGGATGCCGATTATGACTGGGCTATTTTTGGCCCTAATGTAACCTGTGGAAGCTTAGGCTCACCAATACGTTGTAATGCTGCAACAGTTATCGGGCCCGGTCCTGCTACAGGATTAAATATGACAAGTACTCTTTTAAGTGCTGCCGGAGGTTCTCTGACTCCTTATTGCAGATATATGGATGTTTTACCAGGGCAAACGTATTATTTGTTTATTGACAACTGGGTAAGCAGCACCAGTTCTACAACTGCTCCGTTTTCTTTGACATGGGGCGGAACTGCCACACTGGCTTCACCGTTTACAGATCCTAATATCCAGACGCAGCCGTTTAACCCTCCTGGAATTCCGGCGGCCAACCCTGCCGATCCGAGAGAAGTGGTAATATGCTCAAGTACAGCTCTGTTTGATTTTTCTACATTGTCTGCAGGAATTCTTAATGGAAATCAAAACTTTAATGTAAGTTACCATCTGAGTCAGAATGATGCTTTAACAGGGAATAATCCTATTACAGCTCCAATCACAGTAAATACAACTACTGTTTACTATTACAGTATCAATTATACCGATCCAACCAATGCCACCAATCCGCTTAATAAATGTAAACAGGTTGGGACATTTAAATTCAAAGACGGTTCTATTACAGTTAAGAATGTAACATTAACCGAATGTAACAATAATAATGCGGGTACAGCTTTATTTGATTTAACCACAGCAGATGTTATTGGAAACCCAAATGTCACTAAGAAATATTATCACACGATGGCGGATCTCAATGCCGGTATCAATGAAATTACAACTCCCATGGCATTTGTATCTGCAGAAGGGGTTGTTTATGTAAAAGTCATCTCTGAATTTGGCTGTACAGCAGTCGCGCAGATCACATTGAAGTTTTATCCGGTAGTTGTTGTGAATGAAGTGACATTAAGATCATGTTTCATCGAAGGCAATCCTTCCACAGCATCTTTCAATCTTGTAAATGCTTCGGTAACGGGTCAGACGAATCCTACAAAAAAATACTATCCTTCAATGACGGATGCTGTCAATCAGACTAATGAGATTTTGAATGCTAATAATTATATTGCTCCAAATGGATTTGTATATGTAAGAGTTTCCAATGCTCAGGGATGTTATGCAGTAGCCAGAATTACCTTAGTCGTTATTGCGCCGGTATATTCTGCTACTCTTAAAGATGTAACTATTTGTGCAGAAGATCAGACCACGCTGGATGCGGGTGCAGGATTCAAAAGCTACGAATGGAGCACAGGAGCCACTACTCAAACGATCAAAGCAGGAATTGGAGTATATTGGGTAAAACTTAAAACCGGAGAATGTATTGCTACACAAACAGTAAAAGTACTTCCTTCCGAGCAGCCGGTTGTTTCCGGAATTGATATTTCTAATAATACAATTACGGTGTCCGTAACAGGAGGAAATCCGGCATATAAATATTCAATAGACAATATCATTTGGCAGGACTCCAATGTTTTTAATAATCTTTCAAGAGGAGATCATAAAGTATACGTAAAAGACGCTTACGATTGTGATCCCATAGAAATAGGAGTGGTTGTACCAAATTTGGTTAACGTGATAACCCCGAATGCAGATGGCGTGAATGATGTGATTGATTATTCAGCATTAGGCAGCAAGCAAAACCTGATCATGAATATTTTTGACCGCTATGGAAACAAAATCTTCCAGGCAGATAAATCAAATGGCTATAAATGGGATGGTACACAGGGCGGAAGAAGAGTGCCTACCGGAACTTACTGGTATTCTATCACATGGAATGAAAATGATAAAAATAATACAGCAATCAAATTTACAGGTTGGGTATTGGTGAAAAACAGGGAATAACAATAAATATAAAGCATAGATAAAACCACTTCGTTTGAAGTGGTTTTTATTTTTAAAAGTTTTTAAATTAGTTATCAAAATAGAAAAAATGAAAGACCTGTTTGTAAAACGTTTTGAATATTATAAATCCCTGGGAGATAAAACATTTGGTCAGCTTACTGATGAACAGATGTTCTGGCAGCATAATGATGAAAGTAATTCTATTGCCGTCATTGTGAAGCATATTGCAGGAAATATGCTTTCAAGATGGACTAATTTTCTGACTGAAGATGGAGAAAAATCCTGGCGTAATCGTGATGGAGAATTTGTCAATACATTTACGACTAAAGAGCAGGTACTGGATTTTTGGGAAAAAGGCTGGGAATGTTTTTTTGATGCTCTAGAAAAGATAAATGATGATAATATGTATTCAACAACTTATATCAGAGGGGAAGCTCACCCTGTTATTGATGCTGTTCTCCGCCAGCTGGCTCACTATCCTTATCATATCGGCCAGATTGTTTATATCGCTAAGATGATAAAAAATGAAGATTGGAATACACTGACTATTGCCAGAAACCGTTCTCAGGAATTTAATACAGAAATGAAAGGCAAGTTTTTAAATAATGAACCGGATGCCAATTCGTCACCCGTCTGCTTTCAAAACAGCCCTGAAGTAAGGGATGAATATAAACAATAGATTGAATCAATCTTGGATTCTTATTAAAATTACTATCTTTGCACCCATAAAATTCAGGAGTAACAAATGTCTACTTTTCATAGAACTGCCGCGTTTCATACACTTGGCTGCAAATTAAACTTTGCAGAAACATCTACTATTGCCCGTCAATTAACAGATGCTGGTTATGATAAGGTAAGTTTTGATGATAAAGCGAATGTATATGTTATCAATACATGTTCCGTGACAGAAAATGCTGACCGTGAGTGTAAAATGCACGTAAAAAGAGCAATGAAAGCCAATCCGGAAGGACTGGTAGTTATTGTTGGATGCTATGCACAATTGAAACCTGAAGAAATTTCACAAATTGAAGGGGTTGATCTCGTTTTAGGAGCAAAAGAAAAATTCAATATTCTTAGCTATCTTGATGATTTAGAGAAATCCGAAAGTGAAGGAATAGTTCACTCATGTGAAATTGAAGAAACAGACTTCTTTATCGGAAGTTATTCTATTGGTGACAGAACCAGGGCTTTTCTGAAAGTTCAGGATGGCTGTGACTATAAATGTACCTATTGTACGATCCCGTTAGCAAGAGGAATTTCACGTTCTGATACTATCGAAAATGTTCTCAGAAATGCCACAGAAATTGCTGCAAAAGACATCAAAGAAATTGTTCTTACAGGGGTGAATATCGGTGATTATGGTAAAGGTGAATTCGGAAATAAAAGACACGAGCATACTTTCCTTGATCTTATTTCAGAACTGGATAAGGTAGAAGGGATTGAAAGAATCCGTATATCTTCTATTGAACCCAACCTTCTGAAAGATGAAAGTATTGAGCTGGTTTCTAAAAGTAAAAGCTTTGTTCCTCATTTTCATATCCCATTACAGTCCGGAAGCGATGATCTCTTGAAAAAGATGAAACGCCGTTACCTGACAAAACTGTATAATGACAGAGTAAACAAGATCCGCGAGGTAATGCCTGATGCGGCTATTGGTGTAGATGTTATTGTAGGATTTCCGGGAGAAACAGAGGAGATATTTATGGAAACCTATAATTTCCTTAATGAGCTTCCTATCACTTACCTTCACGTATTTACCTATTCAGAAAGAGAAAATACGGAAGCCGCTGCAATGGAAGGTGTTGTTCCAATAGCTGAAAGAAAAAAAAGAAATAAAATGCTTAGAATTCTATCTGAAAAGAAGAAAATGGCATTCTATCAGACACAACTTGGAAAATCGCTTCCTGTTCTTTGGGAGCACGAAAATAAAGACGGGAAAATGTTTGGCTTCACAGAAAACTATGTGAGAGTTCAAAAAGACTTTGACCCTGCCTCAGTAAACAAAATCGAATTTCTAAATTTAGAAAAAATCCTGTCAGATGGCACGGTTTCAGTGCAATCTTCCTACCAAAATTTTTTAGCAAAAGCATAGGCTCTTTGCAAAATTTCCACTAAATTTATTTTTAAACTTTAAATACTACATTCATGAGAGATAAGTTTTTATCTTGGGGAATTGTATTAGTAGCTGCTATATGGATTATAGCACTGCTGATCAGAGCGCATTATTGGATACCAACACTGTTATCCGCAATTTATGCATTAGGTGTATACAATGCTTACCAGTCAAAACATGCTATTTTGAGGAACTTTCCTGTATTGGGATACTTCAGGTATTTTTTCGAGAGTATTTCACCTGAAATGCAGCAATATTTTATTGAGAGGGAGACAGACGGGAAACCGTTTCCAAGAAATCAGCGTTCTGCAGTATACAGACGTGCAAAAAATTTAAGTGATACCGTGGCTTTTGGTACACAGCTGGAGGTTAATCACAGAAAATATGAAGGGATCAAGCATTCTATTTATGCAAAATCACCGTCAGAAGAGCTTCCGAGAGTATGGGTAGGAGGAGAACAATGTACACAGCCTTACCACGCCTCATTATTTAATATCTCAGCCATGAGTTTCGGAGCATTGAGTGACAGAGCTCAGATCTCCCTGAACAGAGGGGCCAAAAAAGGAAATTTTTATCACAATACAGGAGAAGGAGGAATTTCACCCCACCATATGGAAGGAGGTGACTTATGCTGGCAGATCGGAACAGGATATTTTGGATGTCGTGATGAAGAAGGAAAGTTCAATCCGGAGCTTTTTGAAAAATATGCGACACTTCCTAATGTTAAAATGGTGGAAATTAAATTATCACAAGGGGCAAAACCAGGACATGGAGGAGTTCTTCCAGGTGTAAAAAATACTCCGGAAATTGCAGCGATTCGTCACGTAACACCAGGAATGACCGTTATTTCGCCACCATCGCATACCTCATTCTCTGATGCAGCCGGATTGCTAAGGTTTGTACAGCAGTTGAGAGAACTTTCAGGAGGAAAACCTGTAGGATTTAAGCTTTGTATCGGTGATACCAAAGAATTTGAAGATATCTGCGTTCAAATGAATGTTCTGAAAATTTATCCGGACTTTATTACCATTGACGGAGCGGAAGGAGGAACTGGAGCTGCTCCGCCAGAATTCTCGGATGGAGTAGGTATGCCATTGGAACCAGCTTTGATATTTGTCAACAGAACACTTAATAACTATAATGTAAGACACAAACTAAGAGTAATTGCCAGCGGAAAAGTTCTTACCAGTCTGGATATTCTGAGAGCAATTTCGATGGGGGCTGATATGTGTAACAATGCAAGAGGATTTATGTTCTCTCTGGGATGTATTCAGGCATTGAGATGTAATACAAACAACTGTCCTACGGGAGTCGCTACACAAGATAAAATGCTTATCAAAGGACTTGATGTGACAGATAAGGCAGAAAGAGTATATCATTTCCATAAAAACACCCTTCATACTTGCAATGAACTGATTGCCGCAGCAGGAAGAAGTTCTTACGAAGAAGTAGATGCTACCATGTTTATGAGAGGAGATGAATTTGACCACCTTGCAGATCTTTATTTCCCGGATATCTTAGGAAATGTGAAGCAGAAGGCAAGATGATCGTAAAATATTACATAAAAAAACACCGCTATTGAGACGGTGTTTTTTTATTATGTGATTACTTTTATTGTTGTTGTTCTGATGTTTGTTTCTCACCACTTGGTCTGTCCTCCCTTCCATAAATCTGAAAGTTGAATACAAAAGATTTGTTTCTGTAAGAAGTATTCAAGTACGGATAATGGGGGTTTCTGGCAAAAGCAGCTCTTGAAGGAACGATAATCACTCCCTGTAAGTTATAAGGAGCCTCACTAGAAGGATTATTGAATGCTTTGAACTTTTGTAAAGCTTCTCTGAAACCAGGGATTTGATAATAACTTGCTTTTTTTGCAGCATCAGGGGTAGTAACAGGGTCTAATATTGATTTCTTTGTGTAATAAAACATAGGGTCAATAACAGGGATACCAGTTCCGTCAATGGTATTTAAAAAAGCAGCTTTTGCTTGAAATGAAGTATTTCCATCAGAATTAACTGCCAGATAGGAGTATACTCTTCCCATGATTTTGATAATATCTGTACTTTCAATGGTTTTTCCATCAGCTGGTGAAGGCTGGGCTCCACTTCTCATGATATAAATAGTTCCGGAAGGAAGTGTTATAGGAGACAACTCAGATAGTTTCTTTTCATTGTCATCCGCAGTATCTGTTGAACTGAAAGTTTTTATATTACCCTGCGCATCCAGATAATTCTCATCCATGAATTTCTTAATGGCTTGATCATCATACGTGTTTTGTGTTGCAACGTCTTCCGGCTCTACATAAGGTTCTGTCGTATCATCTTTTTTACAAGCAGAAAAACACAAAGATCCTGCAAGGATATATAAAAATATTTTTTTCATTTCAAAAAACTTTAATTACTTTACAAATAATATAACGGCAAAAGTATAAAAAATTATGAGAATAGATAAATTTTTATGGAGCATTCGTTTTTATAAGACGAGAAATATTGCAGCAGAGGAGATTAAAAAGAATAGAGTTTCTATAGGAACGTCTTCCGTAAAGTCATCTAAAGAGGTAAAAGAAGGAGATACTATTAAAATCCGTAAAAATCAAATTGATTATAAAATAAAGGTAATTCAGCTTCCTAAAAGCAGAATAGGGGCTAAATTGGTGCCTCTCCATATCCAGGATGTGACCGACAAAGAACAATATGAACTGTTGAAACTTCGTAAGATGTCACAAGACTATTACAGAAATAAAGGAGAAGGAAGACCTACGAAGAAAGACAGAAGGGAAATGGATGATTATGTAGGTAACGACATCGCTTCAGACTTTACAGACTGGGATGATTTCTTTGGAGAGACAGATAATGGAGAGGAAAACGAAGATTAACATAAAAAATAAAAAAGCTCTAGAGATAGAGCTTTTCTATTATTTCGTTGACAATATCTTCCGGTTCTCTGGAATCTGTACCTACAGTGAATTGTGCTTTACTGTAAAACTGATTTCTTTCAAATAAATGTTTAGCGATGAATTCAGGGAGGTCTTCATCAGATATATTGGCAATCAACGGTCTTTTTTCTTTCTGTTTTGAAAGCCTTTCAACCAATGTTCCCACAGAACTTCTTAAGAAAACACTTTTAGAGTTATGATTGATGATCTCCATATTATTGTAATACACAGGAGTCCCTCCGCCAAGACTTAAAACTACATTTTCTTCCGAAGCCAATATCTCTTCCAGGGCCTCTCTTTCCAGCTTTCTAAAGTAAATCTCACCCTTCTTTTCAAAAATTTCCGGGATGGTTAATTTATTTCTTCTGGAAATCTCTTTATCGAGATCAATCAGTTTAAAATCGATTTTTTCGCTTAATATTTTGGAAATGTGAGATTTGCCACTTCCCATGTATCCAATCAATGAAATTACCATGAATTTTTTTTAAACAAATTTGCGAAAAAGTTTTGAGATAAAGAAAAAAGTCATATCTTTGCACCACTTAAAACAAGGGACATTACTTAAATGAAAACTTGATGAGTAAGTGACCGACTCGGTAGCTCAGCTGGTAGAGCAATACACTTTTAATGTATGGGTCCTGGGTTCGAATCCCAGCCGGGTCACAAGCAATAAAAATTACTGAACTTGTAATTTTATTGCCTGCGTGGTGAAATTGGTAGACACGCCATCTTGAGGGGGTGGTTTCCTAAGGATGTGCTGGTTCGAGTCCAGTCGCAGGCACTGCAAAGAAAAATTTATAATTAATATTGAAATTTATTTCATTTTAATTGTGGCCGACTCGGTAGCTCAGCTGGTAGAGCAATACACTTTTAATGTATGGGTCCTGGGTTCGAATCCCAGCCGGGTCACAAGTTTACTGAAAAGTAAATTTTTTTCATATTAATATTTTGTGATTTGGTGTTTCAAAGGCTTCCTTCAGGAGGCCTTTGATTTTTTTGTATTCAATCTAATGATCATAAAATATGAGTGATATTAATATAATTGATGAGGAATTAGCATGGATGATAGTTGCCGGATTATTGTCCGCAGCAGTATTCTTTTTAATCTTTTTATATCATGTTATTGTTGCTCACATCAAATCCAATAAAGAGAAAATAAAATTTAAAGATACCAGATCATATGGTTATATCATAGGAGGAGGAGCTGTGATGGGCTTTGAATTCTTTTGTTTACTATTGCTTTTAGTCAAAAATAATAGTGTTCAAGAGATTGTAACTCTGCTGTTCACAGTGGTGTTATTCCTCTCTCCTGTAATGATTGGGTTGATTGGTTTTTATTACAATAGATCAAAAAAACTCTGACGTTGCCATCAGAGTTTATATCTTATAAAAAGTATGCGTTCTTGTATAATATTAATCTAAATGCATATTGTCAATTAATCTTACACCATCCACAACTACTACAATAAAGGCTCTGAATTTTCTGTCTTTATAGAAGAAGTCAGTTTCCTGCAGAGTGTTTTCATCGGCAATCAGGAAGTATTCCAGCTTCATTCCCTGTTGGTTGTCGAAAATATCTGTTACCCTTTCCTTTATTTCCGGTATTGTAACGGTTCTGAACCAATCGTTTACTTTTTGTAAAGTCTCATAAATGACTTTAGAAGCTTCTTTTCGGTCTTCATGAAGTCTCTGGTTTCTTGAGCTTAATGCCAATCCGTTTTCTGCTCTGTAGATGGGAACTCCTGATATTTTAACGGAAAGATGCTTTTTATCTACCATCTTTTTAATAATAGCAAGCTGCTGAAAGTCCTTTTCTCCAAAATAAGCATTGTCAGGCTGTATCTGTCTGAAAAGCTCTTCTACAACAGTTCCTACACCATCAAAATGTCCTGGTCTGGATTTTCCTTCCATCTCATTTTCTAATCCATCGAAATCATAACGCTGGCTTTCAGTTTTTTCAGGGTAGATATCTGCTACCTCAGGGATGTAAACGGCATCTACAAGACCTGAAGTTTGAAGAATAAGAATATCTCTGTTAACATCCCTTGGGTATTTTTCAAGATCTTCAGAATTGTTGAACTGGGTTGGATTTACAAAAATTGAAGAAATAACAAGGTCATTTTCTTTTCTTGCCTCTTCATACAGAGAAAGATGGCCTTTATGTAAAGCGCCCATAGTAGGTGCAAAGCCAATTCTTTTCCCCATTTCTTTCTGTCTTTCAATAAAATCCTGAAGGACTTTCCTGTTTTTTATAACTTCCATAGTTTATTTTAATGCTATTTCAAAAATACTAAAAATATCGTATAATAATATGCACTTTTAATAATTTGGAAAAGGGAATTTTCGTAAAAAAATGTTAATTAAAATAATGTTGGATGTTTTTTTGTAATTTTGCACATTAAAGCATTTTTACAAAAATTAGATAGAAAGTTTATGCCGAATCAAAAAATACTGTACATTACTACAGAGATGTATCCATATCAGGAAGATACCAATATGGCTGCAGTGGTAAACAAAATGGCACTTAAGATGCACCAAGAAGGCAATGATGTAAGAGTTTTTATGCCAAGATTTGGACAAATAAGTGAGAGAAAATTCCAACTTCATGAGGTGATCCGTCTTTCAGGAATGAATATTATTATCAATGACCTGGACCAGCCTCTTATCATTAAAGTAGCGTCTCTTCCGGGGGAAAGACTTCAGGTTTACTTTATTGATAACGAAGAATACTTCAAAAGAAAACAATACTATTTTGACGATGAAGGAACTCCTTTCGAAGACAATGACGAAAGAGCTATTTTCTTTGCCAGAGGAGTTATTGAAACCATTAAGAAATTAAATTGGGTACCTGATGTAATTCATTTGAATGGATGGATGGCTTCTTTTGTTCCAATTTATCTTAAAACTTATTACGAATCAGATACTTATTTCAAAGACGCAAAAATTGTACTTTCTCTTTACAATGAGAAAGATGCAGACCTGGATAAAAAGATCGACGAAAAACTACAGTTTGATAATATTTCAGGATTAAAAGCGTTAGATAACCCAACAATTAAAAGTTTTGTTATCGAAAGTATGAACTATGTAAATGCTGTTGTGAAAGGTGACGAGTTTCTGGATGAAGACCTGGATAAGGCTTTCAATGAAACCTCTACTGAGAAGTCGGAATATCTTGACATAGATTCTATAAATCAACTTTATTAAAAACACATTTTTAATGACTCATAATCTTAAAAGGACCTTCGCCATGCTTTTATTGGCGATTTTCGGAAGTACAATCCTTTATAACTGTGAACCGGATCCAGATTCTCTTGGTGAACAGTTGTTCAATGATGATGCAGCACAGGGTAATGAAATTGCATATCCAGTTATCGCATACAATTATAGCAACAATGATTCAATTAGAAGTGATGCTGCCAGATTAATCAGCGGAGTGAATGAATCAGGTGCGGCTTCATATGTTGGTGTTCTTGGAGCTTTTACTGAAAGCCAGTTTGGAATGCAGAGAGCATCTTACGTTACTCAGCTGAGAATGCCGGTAGATAATTATGATTTTAATGGTGCCAATCCAAAAGTAGACTCTGTTGTTCTTGTAGTGAGACCACCAGCGAATACTGCAGCGAATACCTATTTCTTTGAAAGCGATTCATTAAAAACAAATACATTTGAGAAAAGTGATTTTCCAGTAGATGGAGTGGCTACAGCTGTTTCAATTGAGAAGAAAACTTACCCTGTTCGTAAATACGGTAAAATAGGCGGTGGTTCAAAATCAATGAAAATCAATGTACACGAAGTGACTACGTTCTTAGATTCAAATGATGATAAGTTCAAACGTTCCAATGCGGGTACGAGTATAAGCACTGGTGAGTTATTAGGATCAGGAGTGTTTGATGGTAACATTAACTCCCTGTCTATTACTAAAAAATCTGACAACTCAGTTGTATTTACAGGAAACCTGGGATTCAGAATGAAGCTTAGCAATACAAACTTTTTCCAGACTCATATCCTTGATAAAAAAGGAAAACCTGAACTTCAGGATGCTGCTAACTTTATCAGATATTTTAAAGGAATAAAAATTTCTGTAGATGAAACAGATAAATACCTTTACCAGTTCTCTCCGAATGACCTGCAGCTTATTATGTATTATAAATATGATAAAACAGAAAACGGAACAACAACAAGACCACAAACAAATCTTGTTTTCAACCTAGGAGGTTCTAATGCTCATATCGGACTGTATGAATACAACAACGCCGGAACTCCTGTCGCTAATGCTTTAGCGGCAAGCAACTCTAACGAAGGTGATGAAAAGCTTTATATTCAGGGAATGGGTGGTCCTTCTGTAGTTATGAAAATTAAGGATGAGACAATTGCAGACCTTAAGAAGATCTATGTTGAAAAGAAAGCAGGTATTTTAAGTGCTAAGATAAGAGTATATGTAGATCCTTTAAGCTGGAAGAATACGAACTCAACAGAAGATCGTAGATTTTCAATTCTAACCAATACATTAAATAGTAATGGTACTATTGATTTCTCAAAGCTAGCATATACATCAGACTTATCAACAGGACTTGGGTTATATAATTACAACAAGGATAAAGATTACTATGATATTGTAGTAACAAAAACAATCAAGGATCTTGTTGAAGGAGTAAAAGATAGTGATGGGAAGTTAATTGAGAATAAACCATTAGTAATCAGTGCTGGAACATTTGCAACAAATGCTACAGGAACCCTTTTAGGAGTTCGTAATACAACTAGAGCATTTGATATGAACAGAGTTATTTTGACAGGTATAGATAAAACGAATACCAATCCAAAAAGAATCCAGCTGATGGTGACTTACGCTACAAAAAAATAAATACAATAAATACAAAATACACTAGACAAAATATAATATGTGCGGAATAGTAGGATATACAGGTTTTCAAGACGCTTACGAAATTGTAATTAATGGTCTTAGAAGATTAGAATATAGAGGGTATGACAGTGCCGGAATTGTTTTAGAAAGTCCAGGTAACAAGCTGGAAGTAGAAAAAACAAAAGGTAAAGTTGAGGATTTGGTGAATATTTCGAAAGAATTAAAAGGGAAGTTTAAAATTGGAATGGGACATACCCGTTGGGCAACCCACGGAGTTCCAAGCGACAGAAACTCCCATCCGCACTTGTCAAACAATGGAAAAATTGCAGTTGTACATAATGGTATTATCGAAAACTATGATACCATTAAAACAATGCTTACGGAAAAAGGGTTTACTTTCAAATCAGAAACTGATACAGAAGTATTGGTAAACCTTTTTCAGTATTTTATGGATATTAATCCTGAAACTGATTTCCCGACTGCAGTAAGATATGCATTGAATGAAGTATATGGAGCGTATGCAATTACTGTACTTCACGAAGATTATCCAGGAGTATTGGTAGTGGGAAGATTAGGTTCTCCTCTGGCAATTGGAATCGGAGATAAAGAATACTTTATTGCATCTGATGCTTCTCCTTTCGTAGAATTTACGAAAGAAGCTATTTATCTTGAAGAAGGACATATGGCAACAATCTCTCTTGAAAATGGAGTAGATATCAGAACCATCAATGAAAACTCTAAAATTGAGCCGGAAATTCAGGAGCTTAAGATGAGCCTGGAGCAGATCGAAAAAGGTGGATACGAGCATTTCATGCTTAAAGAAATCTTTGAACAGCCTAAATCTGTACACGATACAATGAGGGGAAGACTTCTTTTAGATGAAGGAGTTATCAAAATGGCTGGTATCTGGGATCATGTGGAGAGATTCAAAAATGCCAACAGAATCATCATTATTGCTTGTGGAACTTCATGGCATGCAGGTCTTATCGGAGAATATCTGATAGAAGAATATGCAAGAATTCCTGTTGAAGTAGAATATGCATCAGAATTCAGATATAGAAATCCAATCATTACTGATAAAGATGTGGTGATCGCAATTTCTCAGTCTGGAGAAACAGCTGATACGATGGCTGCTTTAAAACTGGCAAAAGAAAAAGGTGCATTTATATATGGTATATGTAATGTTGTAGATTCTTCAATTGCAAGAATTACAGATGCTGGTTCATATACACATGCCGGTCCTGAAATTGGGGTTGCTTCTACAAAAGCATTTACTGCACAGCTTACTATTCTTACTTTAATTGCATTTAAATTAGGAAAACACAACGGAAACTTAGGAAACGCTGAATTTATGAGCTTAATTGCTGAGCTTGATGCCATCCCTAAGAAAATTGAAGATGTGCTGAATACGACCCACGAGCTGACTCAAAATATTGCAAAAGACTTTGTGAAAGCTACAAACTTCCTTTATTTAGGAAGAGGATACAATTATCCGGCTGCCCTTGAGGGAGCATTAAAATTAAAAGAAATTTCTTACATCCATGCAGAAGGATACCCGGCTGCAGAAATGAAGCACGGTCCAATTGCCCTGATCGATGAAAATATGCCAATTGTAATTATAGCACCTAAAAAAGGTCACTATGATAAGATTGTAAGTAATGTTCAGGAAATTAAAGCGAGAAAAGGTAAAATTATCGCTGTAGTGAATAAAGGAGACCGTCAGGTGAGTGAAATGGCAGATTATGTTATTGAAATCCCTGAAACTTCAGAATGTTTCTCACCAATCGTTGCTTCCGTACCTCTGCAACTGCTTGCTTATTATATTGCAGTATATAGAGGGGCAAACGTAGATCAACCGAGAAACCTTGCAAAATCTGTTACCGTGGAATAAAAAGTTGTTGTAAATAAAATAAATTTAGATTTCTTCCGTTATTTCAAAAAAAATCTTAAAAGTTTCTTAAAAAAATTATATATTTACGGCTTAATTATAAAAATTAACATGAAAAGGATATTTCTTTTATTATTGTCTGCGTCGGTAGCATCGGTATCTTGTTCAGGTGGTGGCAGCTCTTCTGTGGGGAAGCCAGGAACAAAAGGAGAATTGATACCAAGAGAAAAAACTAAATCATTTGTTGCGGAAAGACCATACGGAATGGTCGCAATTCCTGCAGGTTCATTTGTTGCTGGTTTAGCAGACCAGGATCCAACAAATACTCCTGAAAAAGCAGCATTGAAGACTGTTACTGTTTCTTCTTTCTTCATGGATGAAGCAGAAACTACCAACTCGGAGTACAGAGTATTTATCAACTATGTAAGAGACTCTATTGCGAGAACTTTACTTGCCGAAGCTGCCGGAGAAGGTGGTGATGAAGGCGGACGTAAAGGAGCTGCAATAGGAGATTACGCATATCTTGCTAAAAAAGAAGAAAATTTAACACCTTATCAAGAATATATGGAGGGCCAGGGTGGCCGGGAAGACGGAAGTTATGATGCCAGCAAAAGGTTAGATTGGAAAATCCCTTTGCACTGGAGCACAACAAAATATCCGGATGTAGAATACGCAGAAGTTTTAGAATCTCTGTATCTGCCTTCTTCTTCCAGAATTGGAAACGAAAGAATTTTAGATGTAAGCAAGCTTAAATATACTTACCGTTGGGGAGATATGGATGCCGCTGTTGCAGATAACGAAAGAGGAGCTAATTACCTGAAAAGCGAAAGTATCGCGATCTATCCTGATACTACAGTTTGGGTAAAAGATTTCCACTTTGCTTACAATGAGCCATTGTTTGAACAGTATTTCTGGCACAAGGCTTACAAAGACTATCCTGTTGTTGGGGTAACCTGGGATCAGGCAAGGGCTTATTGTAACTTTAGATCTAAATTGAAATCTGATTACAACGAAAGTTTAAAAAGAAAAAAACAAAAACCATTAGTGTTCCGTCTTCCAACAGAGACTGAATGGGAATATGCTGCAAGAGGGGGAATGCAAAATGCTACTTACCCTTGGGGTGGTCCATATTTAATGGATGACAGAGGTTGTTACCTTGCTAACTTCAAACCGAAGAGAGGTAACTACATGGAAGATGAGAAAAAAGGTACTTATACATATACAGCTCCAGTTAAGAAATTTAAGAAAAATGGGTTTGGGTTATTTGATATGGCTGGAAACGTTTCTGAGTGGACATTATCTTCGTTTAACAATTCATCAGCTGGGTTCACTTCTACATTAAATCCTTCTACTAAGGATAAAAAAGATACGAAGAAATCTGTAAGAGGTGGATCTTGGAAAGATATAGGATATGCACTAATGACAGGTGCTAGAGATTGGGAAAGAAAAGATTCCGCAAGAAGCTATATCGGATTTAGAACTGTACAGGATATTCCTGAAGCAGCTGTTAAGCCAAGAAGAGTTAACAGAAATTAATCAGACAATTTTTCAATAACAATTTTATTTAACATTAAAAAAACTAACTCAATATGTTTAAGACTAAAGATGCTTGGATGAATTTCTTTTATTCATTCGGTGCTGCAATTGTAATTCTTGGAGCTTGGCTTAAAATTACTCACATTACCTTGGGACCAATTAACGGTAACATCGCTCTTACCGTGGGACTTATTACTGAGGCGATTATCTTTATCATTTTTGCATTTGACCCTCCAAAATCTGAAGAGTCTTATGCTTGGGAAAATGTTTATCCTGAATTATTAGATAAGCATGCTAACCCAAATCCATTACACTCTAATGTATCTTCTAGAAATAACAATGCTGCAGCTCAATTTGCAGAATTAGAAAATTCTCTTTCTACCAAATTGGACAAAATGCTTGAGGATGCTAGATTAGATGTTCAATTATTTGAAAGATTAAGAACAGGAATTGATAAATTTTCAAACTCTGTTGATCAGATCAATCAAACTGTTGACGTATCTGCTTCTACTCATAAATATAATGACCAATTAAATAAAGCTGCTCAGCATATGGAAAGCATGAACGCTCTTTATGCAATGCAACTTGAAAGCGGTAAAAAACAATCAGAATTTGCTAACAAATATGTAGCAGATATGCAGAAATCTGCAGAACACTCTGAGAAATTCAATCAAGAGCTACAAGGTTTAACTTCTAATCTTAATAACTTAAATAGAGTTTATGGTGGTATGTTAACTGCTATGAAGTCTTAATTCCTAACCATTTCTAAATTTAACTATTTAATCAAAAAAACAAAGAAAAGAGAATGGCACAAGGAAAACAGACCCCTCGTCAGAAGATGATCAACCTGATGTATTTGGTGTTCATCGCGATGATGGCCCTAAATATTGATGCAGAAATCATCAGATCATACTATGACTCTACCAGAGCATTGAATGAAACCAGAACTTTAACAGAAAAAAAGAACGAGAAGATCTTTGAAAGAACGCTGGAAGCTAAAGCTCAGCAGGTTCCGGATACTTACGCTCAGCCTTGGGCTCAGTACAAAGTGCTGAAAATCAAAATTGATGCGTTGGTAAAATCTTCTCAGGATATCAAAGATTTGTTAAAAAAACAATCTGAGTTTCACGATAAAGATAAGGACGGAAAAGATATTGACGTAAGTGAAAACTTTGCTGCACTTAACAACAATGAAGCAACTACTGAATATTTCTTCAAAGAAGGAGATGAAAATACTCCATCAAAGAATGCATTAGATCTGAAAGCTAAAATTGATGATGTAAGAAACTATATCAATGCTACTTTTGGAAGCAATGGCCAGTTACAGGATTTAGTGGCAAGAGCTAACAAGTCTCTTATTGCGGAGTATCCTAAAGGGACTTCTCCAAATGAAAAGACTTGGTTCCAGAATAAATTTTATCATCAGCCGCTAATTGCTGCAATATCTAATTTGGAGATTATCCAAAATGATGCCAGAAACGTTCAGTCTGATGCATTGGCACTATTACTTCAGGAAAAAGTAGATGCGAATATCAAATTCTCAAGCTACGAACCTATCGTTTCAGGTCCGGTTGATATCCAGGCAGGAAAACAAGCTGAAGTAAAAGTAATGTTAGGAACTTATTCTAACAGCAATAAAATCAGCATCTCTGGTGTAAGCAAAGTAGAAAATGGTAAAGGTATTACACAAATTTCAGGTTCTGGAATTGGTGAACATAAATTAGGAGGTACAATTACATTGACAGATGCTACAGGTAAGCCACAATCTTTCCCTTGGACGCATACTTATAATGTAATCGCAGGACCTAGAGAAGTAAAACTTGAAAAAGGACTATTGCTTTCTGCTGATAAAATGAATGTAATGTATAGAGGACTTGAGAACCCTGTTTCAGGATCAATCTTAGGTGCTGACAATTCCAAACTTTCATTATCTGCTGCGGGAGCTACTGTAAAAGGTAAAGGTCCAGGTAAATGGGATGTAACGCCTACTACAGGAAATGTAGTTAAGTTAACATTATCAGGAACAGATCCATATGGTAAGACAGTTTCTCAAGTATTTGAGTACAGAATTAAGAATATTCCTAGACCTCAGGGTCAGATCAGAGGTAAGGCTGTAAACTTTATGCCGGCAGGTTCTATCCCTAACCAGATTGTATCCGCTACTTTACCTGATTTTGACTTCCCTGTTTCATTCACTGTAAATAGCTTCATTATCAAGCTTCCAGGAAAAGCAGGTACTCTGATTCAAGGTAGTTCACTAACAGGAGCAGAAGGTATGCTTAGAAATCTTAGACCTGGTGATGTAGTTCAGATCTATGATATTCAGGCTACGGCTACAGGATTGGGTAACCAGAGACTTAAGGAAATTTCACCTGTAATTATTAATGTACAATAAGGTTAATTTGTAAAATCATATTATGAAAAAATATATTAGCACCCTTTTAGTTTTAGTTTCGGGATTTGCATTTTCCCAGACTATTCTGAATGCTGCTTCTCCCGAAGAATTTAGACAAATGAGATCTGAATCTATGAGAAAAGCAGGGGATACTGTTATCAGCAATAAAGTAAAGCCTCTTGAATATGGTTTCGTTGATGACAAAGATATTTACAAGAGTATGTTTGTTTGGGAAATCATTGATATGAATGATAAGATCAACCAGCCATTCTATTATGACAATCCGGATGGTCTTCTTTCTAGCTCTACAAGATCTTTATATCAATTATTACTTGATGGAGCTCTTAAAGGTGACATTAAGGAAGTGTATGATGACGAAAACTTTGTGACTAGACTTACACCTGAAGCCATTCAGAAAAGACTGGAAAGTATAAGACTTGACGAAGAAGCGATCGATATTCTTAACTCTGGAAGAACACTTACAGAAGACGAGAAAAAAAGATTAACAGATATCATCAGAACTACAACTGATAAAGTAAAAGTTCTTAAAGTGATGGGTATGTGGTTTATCGATAAGAGAGACGGTCAAATGAAATACAGACCTCTAGGTATCGCAGCTATGGGGCCAGATCCTACATCTGTTGGAAGAATTGGTCCTGACGGTCAGCCTTTAGCTGGTGCCGATGAATTGATCGACTTATTCTGGATCTATTATCCAAGCGCTCGTGATATTTTAGCAAACAATTATGTTTTCAATAGAAAAAATTCTTCTGCCGATCTATCTTTTGATGATATCATCAATGCAAGAAGATTCTCTTCTATTATCTATAAGTCTTCAAGCGGCTTAGGAGATGGTACTATCAAAGACTATATTCCTAAAAATGCTGATGAACAGCTGGAAGAAAGCGATAGAATCAAATCGCAGATTCTTGACATGGAAAATGATATGTGGAATTACTAGATTTCACTTGATATTTATAGAAAACCTGAGTATTTTTACTCAGGTTTTTTTTATTATGAAATCGCCCTTTGCTTATTGCTAATCAATAATCAATGATATAGGCGGTTATATATGACCTTTAAATAAATGAAATTTCTCATATGAAAAATGTAGATTATATTATTGTAGGAGACGGATATGCAGGACTTTTTCTGGCTCATCAGCTAATTAAGAACAATAAGTCCTTTGTGATCTTTTCTGAAGGAAGAAAAAGTGCTTCACAGGTTTCAGCCGGAATTATCAATCCTGTTGTTCTTAAAAAATTTACCACATTCTGGAAAGCACAGGAGCAAATAGACTTTCTTAAAGGCAGTCTTAAAGAAATAGAATCTTATACCGGAGAAAACTACCTGATCAATGCTCCCATACATAGAATTTTTCATGATGAGAATGAACAGAATCTTTGGTTAAAGAAATCAGGAAATGAAGAATTATCAGCTTTTCTTGATAGAAATTTTGATCGCTTAAATGGGGTAAAAAACGATTTTCAGACGGGAAAGGTGAATCAGTCTGCCAGGCTTAATGTTAATGGTTTTTTTAGTGGTCTATTCAGTTATTTGGAAAAAAATGATCATTTAGTAAAAGAAAGATTCGATTATACTCAATTGAACCCTTCTGAATCGGTTTATAAAGATTTTTCTTTCAAAAATATCATTTTCTGTGAAGGAATGGGAGTGAAAGATAATCCATACTTTTCTGAAATAGCAGTGATTCCCAACAAAGGACATCATATAAAAGTAAAACTTTCCCAACCGATTCAGGAAAATGTCACCATTAAAAAGAAACATTTCTTATTTCCAACCGGAAACGGGCTGTATTTTTATGGTGGAACCTACGACAGAGATCAGCTTCATCACCATATCGATGACTCAGCGGTCACTCAATTAGTCAATGGGCTTTCTGAATTTTATCCCTATGATTTTGAAGTGGAAGAAGTACATTTTGGCTTCCGTCCTACTGTAAAAGACAGAAGGCCAATCATTGGAAGACATGAAACATTGCATAACTTGTATGTTTTTAATGGAATGGGTGCACGTGGTATTCTGAATGGATGCTATTTTTCACGGGATCTGTTCCATTTTATTGAACAGGGTACCCCATTGCACGAAGAAGTTTCTTCAAAGAGGTTTCAATAGCATATCTTAGTGTAAAGATTCAAAACTATAAAATATATGGACGAAAATATATTAGGTATCATTGCCGGTTTTCTTACTTCTGTTTCAATGATTCCGCAGCTTGTAAAGGTGATCAGAGAAAAGAATGTAGAAGATATTTCTCTGGTCATGCTTCTTGTTCTTATTTCAGGACTTTCGCTGTGGGTCTGGTATGGGATAAAAAAAGATGAAATGCCTATTATTTTATCCAATGGATTTGCTGTTCTGGTCAATATCAGCCTTCTGATCTGCTATTTTATTTACAACAAAAAGAAATAGAGTCTAATACATAAAAAAGACGCCTCAGAAATGAAGCGTCTTTATTTTTTTTATTTAAGTGAAATACGATTATTGAAGAACAAATTTAGCTAAAGGAGCCATTCTTGCCTTGTTTAAAGTAAGCGTATTTCCATTTACAGAGTAATTATCCGCAGCAAGGATAGCTTTTGTAAACTGGTTTTCAATATCCAGATCTTCACAAGCCATCATAGTAGACATTCCCTGATTGAATTTTATTCTCATGATTTCAGGTTTGATCTCGAAAGTTCCTCCTAATCCGTTACATCCGGCGTGGCCTTCATATCTCATTCCATTCATATCAAGTTTGAAATAAGGATTGTTTTTAGGATTTTTAAGATCAATCGGTTTCCCGTTAAGCTCTGTCAGTTTCCATGTTTTTCCAGTAATATCAGGAGTCGTTTTTTGTGCGTTTTGTGTTTTACATGAAACAACAAGAAATGTTGCAATAACAAGTGCCGATAAATAGTAATATAAACTTTTCATAATGCTTATTTTTTTAAGATGAATGCTATTCCTTATGCTAATACGATGCCATTTTTGCGGGGCCAGACTCTTTTTTTGCCTGTTTAAGATGGAACAGAACCATGTCTACATTCTTTTTAAGAAAAGTTATATTTCCCTTAATATCAGAATATTGATACTCTTCATTGGAGGCTGTATACTCAGGTAAAGCATCACTTTTTTTAAGGTCAAAAGTTTTACCGTTTAAATGTATAGTTGCGGTATTTTTAGTGTTGTTGATCGTTACTTCTATCTTTTCTCCATAGCTGTCAACATACACATCTTTGAAAATTTCGTCTGTGTTTTCGGGTGCAGCAGCGGTAATGGTTTCAGCTTCTTTTCCGGGATGTTTACACGCTGTTAGGGAAAGAATGGTCAATCCCAGAAGGATTGGTGGTAATAATTTTTTCATAGTGATAAGTGATTTTAAAGTGTTTCATGAATTATGATGTTAATGCCTTATAAATTTACAAATATTTTTAATAAATATGTGTTAAATTTTCATAAACTAACAGAGAGTTAAGATTTTTTCTAATTTAACTCACTGTTTTTTGAAACATTATTCACGAAACAGAAAGTAATAGTTATTGTAGGAAATTGAGGATCATCGTTGTTAATTCGGGAATTTTAAAGGACTTATTTTCAATAGTATAATGTATTTTTTTTCATTTGTTGTGTAAATTTTCGGCAAAAATAATTCAAAAAGAAGAGAGTAACAATAAGTAAATGTTAATAATTAGTAATCATGATAAAGTTTAGGTTTGATTATGGAAATTTTTAAAATAGAGTTCCAGGCCATTAAAATGTTCAAAAAAGTAACAACTTAAAAATTAAAATTTCCTTAATTCAAAAAAAATGGCTTGATTTTTGAAAATTGAAACTTGCACAGATGAGATGTCAGAATTGCTCGAATTACCCTTGAATAAAGAAATGTTTAATGTTTATTATATTTTTAGATTCAGGTAATTTAAAGGATAGTTAAATTTTGTTAATCCATGATGATAATATCATAATCTGGGTGTACATTTGCCACTTCAAAATGAGAAACTTTATAGTATACTTTTTAACTGGTCTTTTTCTGCTCTTTGTAGTAGAAAGTAGGCTCGACGTTAAAACGCTTCGAAATGACTATTCCGGTCATGTTTCTCATCATATACCGAAAAGAGCCAACCGTCTTAACCAGACTTTTGAAAAACTCTCTGTTCAGCAGATGGCTGATACTGTAGACAACTCCACATTAGAACTTGCTGAAAATGATTTCCAGTTATCTGACGTATGGCAGGCTATTGTTGTTTTTGCAGGAGTTTTCAGCCTGGTTTATATTTTTGGATTAAAAAGCGATAAACGGTTTAGACCGGATATTCATGGCTTTGTCTTCGGTCTTACAGCCAAAAGATTCATTCTGATCCGTTCTATTAGAATTTAAAATTTTCTCAATCTATTCTTTTTCTGCCTGATTTCAGGTAGAAATACTTTGCGTTGTGTATGCTGGTAATCATCACATCGTACCTCTTTTATTACCGTTTTATTTCTATCAAAACATTAACGATTTATATAAACTCTAGAATTATGATAAAGAGAGTTGCTTCGGGAATTGCGCTGAGTGTCCTTCTGTTGGCGGTTGGCTGCAATAAGAAAAAAGAAGAAAAAGAAGAAGTTACCGTATTTCCGGTGACGTCCCCTGTAGTAATGGATACTGTAATCAACAAAGAATATGTTGCTCAGATTCAATCCGTAAAAAACATTGAAGTAAGAGCTCAGGAAAAAGGTTTCCTGGAAAAAATCTTTGTAGATGAAGGACAATACGTGCAGGCGGGACAGACATTATTCCGAATCATGCCTAAACTGTATCAGGCAGAATTATTAAAAGCAAAAGCAGAGGTAGAACAAGCTTCTATCGAACTGAAAAATGCAAGTACATTAGCAGGAAACAATATTGTTTCTAAAAATGAAAAAGCAATGGCAAAAGCCAAGCTGGATGCTGCCAATGCAGAAATGAAACTGGCTCAGATCCATCTTTCATTTACTGATATCAAAGCGCCGTTCTCTGGTGTTATCAACAGAATTCCTTTGAAACTGGGAAGCCTGGTAGATGAAGGTGATTTGTTGACTTCATTGTCAGATAACACAAGTATCTATACTTATTTTAACGTTTCTGAGCCGGAATATTTAAGCTATCAGACTCACGCTGCAGACAGAGGAAGCAATCAGGTATCCCTGATCACAGCGAACGGAGAAACCTATTCGCAGAAAGGAGAGATCCAGACTATTGAAGGAGAATTTGATAATGAAACAGGTAATATTGCTTTCCGAGCCAAGTTCCCCAATCCTGATAAGCTTTTGAGAAATGGAGAAACAGGAAAGATCCGGATGACAATGCCTGTTCACAATGCATTAATTATTCCACAGAAAGCTACTTATGAGATTCAGGATCAGAAATACGTATTTGTTATTGATAAAAACGGAGTCGCTAAATCCCGAAATATCAAAATTGCTTATGAACTTCCGGATCTTTATGTAGTAGGTTCAGGAATATCAAAAGGAGATCAGATCCTTTTGGAAGGAGTTCAGAAAGTGAAGGATGATCAAAAGGTGAAAACAAAATTCCAGGATCCTAAGAAAGTTCTTCAATCATTGAAATTAAAAGCAGAGTAGTGGTCTCTAAAATGAAGTAGTATGTTTAAGAAATTCATTCGCAGACCAGTTCTGTCTATAGTAATCTCATTGATTATTGTATTTATGGGGATATTGTCATTGGTAAAACTTCCTGTGACGCAGTTCCCATCCATTTCTCCGCCTAAAGTAAATATTACCGCAGAATATCCCGGAGCTAACAACGAATTGTTGATTAAATCCGTAGTTATCCCTTTAGAAAGAGGGTTAAACGGAGTTCCAGGTATGAAATATATGACCTCGGATGCCGGAAATGACGGGGAAGCTTCCATTCAGCTTGTATTTGATCTGGGGACAGATCCCAACGTAGCTGCGGTAAATGTTCAGAACCGTGTATCTTCAGTAGTGAACAAACTGCCGCCTCTCGTAGTACGTGAAGGGGTAAAGATCACTCGTGAGGAACCTAACATGTTGATGTATATTAACCTGTACAGTGATGATCCTAAAGCTGACCAGAAATTCCTTTTCAACTATGCAGATATCAATGTAATGTCTGAATTGAGAAGGGTAAGCGGTGTTGGTTTTGCCGATATCCTGGGAACCCGTGAATATGCAATGCGTATCTGGCTTAAACCTGATCGATTAACGGCTTATAATATTTCAGCTGATGAAGTAATGGAATCTCTGAATGAGCAGAGTTTGGAAGCTTCTCCGGGTAAAACGGGAGAAAGTTCCGGAAAACGCTCTCAGTCATTCGAATATATATTAAAATATTCGGGTCGTTTCAACAACGAAAAAGATTATGGAAACATTATTCTAAAAGCAAAGCCGGACGGTGAGTCTGTAAGACTGAAAGATGTTGCAGATATAGAATTCGGAAGTTCCATGTATGATATTTATTCCACATTGAACGGAAAACCATCTGCGGCAATTACAGTAAAACAATCCTACGGATCTAATGCAAGCGACGTTATCAAAAACGTAAAAGCATTGATGAAGGATCTTGAAAAAAATAATTTCCCTAAAGGCATGCATTATGACATCAGTTATGATGTTTCCAGATTCCTGGATGCCTCTATGGAAAAAGTAATTCATACTTTGTTTGAAGCCTTTATTTTGGTTGCTATTGTGGTATTCCTATTCCTTGGAGACTGGCGTTCAACTTTGATTCCGGCACTGGCTGTTCCTGTTTCATTGGTAGGAACATTTGCGGTGATGTCCGCTTTTGGAATTACCCTGAATATGATTTCGCTCTTTGCCCTGGTAATGGCGATCGGGGTTGTAGTAGATGATGCGATTGTGGTAATTGAAGCCGTTCACGCCAAGATGGAAGAAAAACATCTTTCTCCATTGAAGGCAACAGAAGAAGCAATGCACGAGATCAGTGGAGCAATTATCGCAATTACGTTGGTAATGGCATCTGTATTTATTCCGATTGCATTTATGTCAGGACCGGTTGGAGTATTCTACCGTCAGTTCTCTATTACAATGGCCTCATCCATTATTTTATCAGGAGTTGTAGCACTTACTTTAACACCGGCTTTGTGTGCGTTGATCTTAAGAAATAACCACGGAAAACCTAAAAAGAAAACTCCGGTTACCATATTCCTTGATAAATTCAATAATGTATTTACAAAAGGAGCTGGAAGATATGAGAAGATGCTGAATAAAACAGTGACAAAGAAAACAATTACATTACCGTTACTGTTAGCATTTTGTGCCTGTACATATTTCCTCAGCAACTCTTTGCCATCTGGATTTATTCCGGCTGAAGACCAGGGAATGATCTATGCAATTATTCAGACTCCACCGGGATCTACGTTGGAAAGAACCAATCAGATTGCCAAAGAACTTCTTAGAGAATCTGAAGATATTGACGGTGTACAGTCTGTTTCTTCTCTTGCAGGATATGAAATTTTGACCGAAGGTACCGGATCCAACTCCGGAACCTGTCTGATCAACCTTAAAAGCTGGGAGGACCGTAAAGAATCTGCTGCAGAAATCATTGAAAAGCTGGAAGAAAAAGCCAAGAATATTCCGGGAGCCAATATTGAATTCTTCCAACCGCCTTCCGTTCCGGGATATGGAGCTGCCGGAGGGTTTGAACTTCGTTTACTCGATAAAGCAGGAAGCGGAGACTATCATAAAATGGAACAGGTGAGTAATGACTTTGTGAAAGAACTGAAGAAACGTCCGGAACTTGGATCGGCATTTACATTCTATTCCGCGAGTTTTCCACAATATATGCTTAAGATTGATAATGATCTTGCAGAACAAAAAGGAGTAACCATTGAAAAAGCGATGGATAACCTATCTACATTGATTGGGTCCAACTATGAGACGAGTTTCATCCGTTTCGACAGACCTTATAAGGTAATTGTTCAGGCAGGACCTCAATACCGTGCTTTACCAACGGATCTGTTGAAACTGTATGTTAAAAATGATAAAGATCAGATGGTTCCCTACTCAGACTTCATGAGATTGGAAAAAGTATACGGACTGTCTGAGATCACAAGACATAATATGTATAACTCTGCAGAGGTGAGTGGAACTCCGGCACCTGGATACAGTAGCGGACAGGCGATTAAGGCTATTCAGGAAGTGGCAGATAAAACACTTCCAAGAGGTTTCGGTATCGACTGGGCGGGTATTTCCAAAGATGAAGTAAGCCGTGGAAATGAAGCGGTATTTATCTTCCTTGTGTGTTTAGGATTTGTTTATCTTATCCTTGCTGCTCAGTATGAAAGCTTTATTCTTCCGTTACCGGTGATCTTATCACTTCCTACAGGTATTTTCGGAGCATTTTTATGTTTAAAACTTTTAGGGCTGGAAAACAATATTTACGCACAGGTAGCAATGGTTATGCTTATCGGACTCTTAGGGAAAAATGCAGTGTTGATTGTAGAATTTGCTGTACAGAAAAAAGCAGAAGAAGGAATTTCTGTGGCAAAGGCAGCTATTGAAGGAGCCGCAATTCGTTTCCGTCCGATTCTGATGACATCATTTGCATTCGTTGCCGGATTGATTCCATTGGTTATTGCAACAGGTCCGGGAGCAATCGGTAACAGGACAATTGGTACTGCAGCGGCAGGAGGAATGTTGATCGGAACTATTTTCGGATTGATGATTATCCCAGGATTATATTACATCTTCGGAACTATTGCAGATAAGTCCAGATTGGCAAAATATGAAGAAGAAAATCCTTTAACAGAACAAACCGAACCTTATGAACATGATGGAAAATTTGAAGACTAAAAATATAATCACAGCCATTGCCTTATCACTTGTTCTTGCAAGTTGTAAGGCGCCAATGGCGACTGTCATAAAAGACGAGGTAAAAGACAATATTCCTCAGAATTTTAATCAGGAAGAACAGCAGGATGCAAATAACAATAGCGGAACAACTCCATGGAGACAGTTCTTTACAGATCCAAACCTGGTAACCCTGATTGAAACAGCTTTAAAAAATAATCAGGAACTATTAATCACTCTTCAGGAGATTGAAATTGCTAAAAGTGGTGTTTTAGCTAAAAAAGGTAGGCTTACCCCAACTGTTTCAGCAGGAATAGGAGCAGGATTGAAAAAAGCTGGCCGATATACCAGTGAAGGAGCTGGTGATGCTACTACAGAAATTGAACCTGGAAAGGAAATGCCGGATCCGCTGGGAAATTTTGAAGCGGGATTAAATGCAAGCTGGGAGATTGATATCTGGAAAAAACTCAGAACCGAAAAAGAATCTGCAGTGGCCCATTATCTTTCTACTGTGGAGGGTAAAAACTTTGTTTTGTCTAATCTTATTGAAGAAGTTGCTGATAATTACTATGAATTGCTGGCTCTTGATAATCAGTTAGATATTATACAGCAGTACATCAAGCTTCAGCAAAGAGCATTGGAAATTTCCAAAATTCAGAAGGAAGCTGCTGCAGCAACGGAACTGGCGGTGAAGAAATTTGAAGCAGAATTGGCGAAATCCAAAGCTGCAGAATATACAATCCGTCAGCAGATCACGGAGAAGGAAAACGGAATTAATGCTTTGTTAGGAAGATATCCACAACCGATTGTTAGAACAAAGGAGAATTTTATGTCTACGATTCCTCCAACGGTTTATACGGGAATTCCGTCACAATTGCTGGCAAACCGTCCTGATATCAAGCAGGCAGAATTGGAATTAAAGGCTTCAAAGCTGGATGTAGAAGCAGCAAGAAAAGAGTTTTATCCCTCTCTGGAAATTTCTGCGACATTAGGACTCGAGGCTTTCAAACCATCCTATCTTGTTAAATTACCTGAATCCATTGCTTACAATCTGGCAGGTGAATTAGCAGGACCATTGATTAATAAAAGTGCGATAAAAGCTAATTTTCAGACAGCAGATGCAAAACAGGTTCAGGCATTGTACGAATATGACAAAACCATTTTGAACGCTTATCTGGATGTTGCCAATCTGATGTCGAAAGTTAAAAATATAGATCAGTATTATCAATTGAAATCTCAGGAGACCAAAGCCCTGGATCAGTCTATTGATATTGCCAATCAGCTATTCCGTAATTCCAGAGCAGATTATCTTGAAGTTCTTTTGAACCAAAGAGATGCGCTGGATGCTAAAATGGAACTTATTGAGGCAAAACAGAAACAGCTCAGCACAGTCGTTGACATCTATAAAAGTTTAGGTGGAGGCTGGAAATAAAACATCATAATTCTATCAATAAACAGTTAATGTTTTTTGGAAGGGGTCAATTCTTTTGAGTTGGCCCTTTTTTGTTTTTAATACGACAAGTTTTGTCGTTATCCGGAGATAATTTTACACCAGAATAAAATGAATTTCAATATAAATAAAGAGGATTTAATAATAAATAGTATGATTTACAGCATACCACATTAAAATAATTTTCATGTCTTAAAAAGTGTTAAATTCGCGAAGTTTTAAGAACTAATTACTAACTCAGAAAACAACATTGGAATGAAAAAATTCTATATCGGTGCATTCACCTTATGCACGGTCTTGGGTATCTCTGCTCAGGAAGTAGTGTGGCAGAAAGATATCAAATCCTCTACCCAGGATTTTCTTAGCCAGGTTACTACAACTATCGATCAGCAGTATCTTATTACGGGAAGCTCTATCCAAAGCGATAAGCAGCAAGCTTCAGGCAGTAAGCAAAATAATGGTTACGATTTTCACCTTGTAAAGTTGAACCAGCAAGGAAATGATGTCTGGGAGAAATACTTCTCAGGCTCCAACCATGATTATTTATCAGCAACTGTTACCACACAGGATGGTGGATTTCTATTAGCCGGAACGTCTTATTCAGGAAAAGGATTGGATAAAAAAGACAATTCCAAAGGAGGATCAGATATCTGGCTGATCAGAATCAATGAATTTGGCGATGAATTGTGGCAAAAAACCTTAGGAAGCTCTTCCGATGAAGAAGCAAGATCTGTGATTCAAACTACAGATTTAGGATTTTTTGTTGCAGGCAATGTACAGAACGCTGCAAAAGGTTACGGTTCCAAAGACGTTTGGATCACAAGACTTGATAAAGATGGAAAAGAACTTTCCCAATTAATCTTAGGTGGGAAAGGCTTAGACGAAGTGGAAAAGATGATTCCAACGAAGGATGGAGGAGCTTTATTGGGAATTTATTCCAGGAGTTCTGAGGTTCGTGTTTCGGGATCTGAAAAGGGTTCCGGAATGCGAGATGCGGGTTCTGTGTCAAACATTCAAAACTCGAATTCCGTATCCCGAAACTCGAAACAAACTGAAAACTTTGGCGAGGGCGACTACTGGATCGTTAAGCTGGACAAAAATGGAAAAGTAGAATGGGAAAAGAATTTTGGAGGGAAAGGAGATGATCATATCAGAACATTGGCATTAACATCAACTGGCTTCATCATTGGTGGAGAATCCAGATCAGAAAGGTCAGGAAACAAAATGGTAGGAATAGAAGAAGGGACAGACCTTTGGCTGATTTCTTTAAATGAAAGAGGTGATGAACAGTGGCAGAAATCCTTTAATTTCAAAAACCGTGATATTTTGATGAGTATGAGTGTTCTTCATGCAGCAGATGACAAGTCTTCCAAAGGAATTTTACTAGGGGGCTATACTCAGGCTGAAGGAAGAATTCAGACTGATGATGAAACTTTCTGGATGCTCTATCTTGATCATAATGGCAATGAACAGTGGAGAAAACATGTAAAAGGAGAATCCAGAAAGAAGGAAGAAAGACTGTCTGATCTGAAGCTCAACAGAGACGGTTCAATTGTTCTGGCTGGAACAAGTGCAGAAGAATTGGGTAAAGAAAACTGGAAGATCGTGAAACTGGGAGACAAGCAGGTTGATCAGTTAATTGAAAAATACGACATCAAAATCTATCCAAACCCTGTTTCAGATTATGCTTACGTAGAAATCGGCTTTGATTTTAAAGATGCTGATATTCTCTTGTATGATATGTCTGGAAGACAGCTTCAGAGTATTAAAACCAAGAACAGAGTGACTAAGATTAACACCCAGGCTTTGATTCAGGGGGCTTATCTGGTGACTATAAAAACAAATGAAAATAGAACTGCTAACGCGAAGTTAATCAAATTATGAGAAAATTAGTACTAATAAGTATATTCTTTGTGTCATTATTTAATGCTCAAGAACAGACATCACAATATGTTCCAAAGCCTATTGATATAAAATCACCACAAACCTACGAAATGGAGAGGTTTGGAAACATACCCGTGAATCTCTATTCAGGCAGTGTTGATGTTGGTGTTCCACTATACAGCACAGAAATACCAGGAACTGGAGAAAGTTTTGCCCTTAATTTAGCATATAATTCCTCAGGGTTTATTCCTGCTAAGCAATCAAACTATGTTGGGCATGACTGGTTTCTAAGTTATGGGGGAGCAATTACCAGAACCATTAACAATGTTCCTGATGATGTTAAACACAGTCCATTTACAGAAGGGGATCACACAGGCGGTGGATATCTTTCAGGTGCAAGAACAGTCGAGTCTCTAGGACTAACAAATCAGAATATTTTCGATGACCAATATCCTCGTTGCATGTTGCAAACAAGTCCACCATATACTTATTTCCCGTATTTAAGTCCAGAACAGAAAATAGGAAAATTCTATGAGCTAGAACCCGATAAATTTAATTTTAATTTCATGGGAATTTCTGGTTATTTTTATATTGGTATTGATCTAAAGCCTGTAGCAGTATCCAATGATACTAATCTAAAAATAGACATATCTGGAATTACTATTCAAAATGACCCCAATAATTTTTGTAAGCCTGATCCCTCTCAAATTATTATTACTGATGGAAAAGGAAATAAATATTATTTTGGAGGTGATACTGATAATCTAGAAGTTTCCTATGATTTAGGAATTCTAAATCAAACTCCAGTATACATACCCTATAATATGAAAATAATGTCGTGGTATTTATCCAAAATTGAATATGTCAATGGTCTTAATGTTGTTATTGAAAACAAGAAATATGGTTCTAATTGGACTAGGTTTTGTCACGGCAATTATTTTCCTCCTAAAGATTATAGTGAAAATTCTCTTAACGGATTAAACCAGAGTTTTTTTGACCTGAACTTTTATGTATCTGGTGGACGTGATATAAGACCTGGTAAGACCCAGACCAACTATTATATGGGACCCGAAGGTAATTTTAAAGGTGGGGCCAGTATGAATTTGGTTAAGAAGGTATTCCCTGCGAAAATAACCATTGATAATGTGGCAACTATTACATTTGATTATACGGAGTTTCCCGCTTATACTTCCTATATTAATAATTATGGTGCTCCATATGCTTATGGATATAAATCTTTCAAATTAAATAAAGTATCTGTATTTAATAATCAAAATAAAGAAATAAAAGCTATTAACTTTAGCTATAATAGGATAAAAGATTATTTTTTCCTTTCATCTCTAGTGGATGGTGATAAAAAATATTCATTTGACTATTATAAAACTTCCAATCTGCCCGACCATGCTACTTTTGGTATTGATTTTTGGGGATATTGGAATGGTAAATCAGAAAATAACCAACTTACTCCTGACTATGTATTTAATAATTCTTTATTGAGCTCTGATATTGTTGGGGATCAAAGGAATCCAAATCCTGAATTATGTGACGTAGGGTTGTTGAGAAAAGTTGAATATCCTACAGGGGGATATTCTTCTTTCTATTATGAACCTCATACCTATTCAAAAACAATCTGGAGGGATATAAATTCTCATTACTTACAGTATATGAGAAACCAAACAGGTATTGTTGGAGGCGCAAGGATAAAAAAAATAATCGATTTTGATGGAAAAGAACAAAATATCCGCGATTTTACTTATGACAGGGATGCTGATAACGGTTCGCTTTCAGCTAAAAGCAGTGGTATTAATAACTCTTTCTTTACCTATGTTTATTTGGATCACCCTCAGATATATATGTTTCTTAATCCTGTTCTTGATATTACAAGGCCACATGAATCCATAAATAGCATAAATCCTAATACATATACTAATAATCCTGTTAATTATTCACAGGTAAATGAATGGGTCAATAATAAACTCTATAAAAAAAATTATTTTTCAGATTTAGAGAGTATTCCTGATGGAATGCCAGATAAAGATATTAAAAAAGCTTATGTTACTCCAGATGTTGAGGATAGTTATAAAAATTTAACACTTGAGTATGTAGATTATGGTTATTACAGAGGAAAACTGCTAAAGACGAACTATATGGGGGAGCAAGGAATCCCAGTTAAAAAAGTTGAAAATCAATACAGTATTATCAAATTGCAAAATAAGGATCAATTTGTAACCTGGGGAGCTTTTGAGCATCTTGTATACAATCGATATTATAAGATCAATCTTAATCAACAACGTCTGACTTCTACAACGACCACAGATTTTCTAAATGGAAATATAATAAGTACAAAAACTGATTATAACTATGATACTAACATAACCAATAACTTAAAATCAGAAGAATCTATTTTTGCAGATCAGACAAAATCAAAAACGGCTTATAAATATGCTAATGATATTTCGGGCTCTGCAGATCTTATTCAGAAAAACATGTTAGGTATTCCTTTGGAAACAACAATTTATAAAAACAATATTCCACTCGCTAAAACAAAACTAAGTTATAGTACAAACTGGAATGGACATACTAAACTTTTACCTAAACAGACGCAATCTATACTACTAAATACCATTGATAGTTCTTCTGAAACATCAGAAAGTGAGATTATATATGACCAATATGATACAAAAGGAAATCTTTTGCAATATCATACAAAATCAGGAACCATTACAAGTATTATATGGGGATATGATCAAACCCTGCCTCTAGCGAAAATAGAAGGTCTTGACTATAATTCGTTATTAGCAATATCTGGGATGTCTAATATCATAACCGATTTGCAAACTAAATCTGTTGCAGATGTGGATGATTTAACGGAACAAACTTTCAATAATGCTTTGAATGATTTTAGAAAAAATCAATATTTGACCAACTATCAAATAACCACTTACACTCATAATCCGTTAATAGGAGTTAGTAGTATTACTCCTGCTAATGGAATCAGAGAAATATATAAGTACAATGCTAATACTAATAGACTTGATAAAATTATTTCAGCAGATAATCAGGTACTAAAAGAATATAAATATAAATTTAAACAACCTGTCAGTGGGCTGTTCTATAATGATGAAGTATCAAACTACTTTATTAAAAAAAATTGTACTAGTGGCTTAGTTGGTGAACGCTATTTATATATCGTTCCAGAGAAAAAATACAGTTCTACGATCAGTAAAGATGATGCCAATCTACAAGCTTTAGCTGATTTAAAGAATAATGGACAATCGCAAGCAAATTTATATGGTAATTGCGTAGCCGCTACTTGTACTTTTAGCTCTTCAGATGCCGTCCCTTATTGGTCTGTAGGTGTGTCTAAAATTTCTTCTGTTACCGTTCAGTTGACTTTTGATGGCATATTTATAGACGATGATATTGTGATAAAAAATCTTTTATTACAAGGTGTAAAAGTTGGAAAAATTACTGGAAGCTGCGTACCTGCTGTAAAACGATATGGAGAAATCACAAGTAGAAACAGAGTGTGGTCTATTTCTGTTGAACCTAATGGGGATGTCATGTTGAAGTTTTTATACGAAACAGCTGCATATACCCCTTCTTCACTTGTTAATTTTACATTTACATACGATTTATATTATTATAATGCAGAACAGAAACAAAACTTCACCAAGAATAACTGTACAGTTGGAACTTTTGCTAATCCTTACACTTATGTAGTTCCTGCTAAAACATATACGTCTGAAATAGCTCCATGGGATGCAGATCAGAAGGCTCTGGATGATATCAACGCTAATGGGCAGAATGTAGCCAACACAAATTCTGTCTGTTTATATTTTAATACAGAAAAAAGCCAAACTTTCACTAAGAACTGTCCACCAGGAGGTATTGCAAGCTATACTTATATTGTACCTGCAAAAAAATATTCTTCTGATATAAGCCAGGCAGACGCAGATCAAAAAGCGTTAGATGAAATCAATACTAATGGACAAAATCAGGCTAATGCTGTGCCATGCTTTTATAATGTAGAAAAAAGTAAAGTATTCACAAAAAATTGTTCTGCAGATGCAGTATCAAATACCTATTTCTATGTAGTGCCTGCAAAAAAATACTCTTCTGATATTAGCCAGGAAGATGCTGATCAAAAAGCAATGGATGATATCAATACTAATGGTCAAAATGAAGCCAACAACAGTCCATGTACTTATATTGGATGTGATATAATGTCACAGAACGGGATTACGCTTGGAGCTAGTTCTTTTGTAACCCAACCAAGTTCGGGGCATTTTAAAGCAAATTTGAGTATAATTGCTCCAAACAATACCTCCTGGTATAATAGTACAATGGCAAGTATTCCAGCTTCTTGTAGGCCCAATTCCACAAAAGTCATCAATAATGTTATGGAATATGGTACACATACTTTATGGAAAGTCACAATAAATACAAACGGAAGTATTGTTTTAACTCCAAGTGTAACTGATCCTGGTCCTAATCATGGCGGAATGGCAATTGCTGGTAAAGGAGCTTCTTTTGTTTTTGAATATGATAAAAACTAAAAACTGATGAAAAAAATAATAATTCTGATAAACATTTTGTTTATTACAGGTAAAGTGCTGGCACAATTGAGCCCGACAGAAAACTATATTCAATCCAAAATGTATCTTGATTATAATGGCACCTCGCCTACAAAATCTTCAGAAACAGTTCAGTATTTTGACGGGTTGGGAAGGCCAAAACAGGTTGTCAATGTTAAGGCTTCACCCTTAGGGAAAGATGTAGTTACTCCCATTAAATATGACCAGTTCGGAAGACAGGTCCAGGAATACCTTCCCATTCCTCAGGGAAGCACTTTGAATGGAGCCATTATTCCTGATCCTTTAAGTAATTTAAGTAGTACGCCCTATGGTTCAGAAAAAATATATTCAGAAAAAATTATTGAAAATTCACCTTTAAACAGAGTTCTCGAACAAAAACAAATAGGTAATGACTGGAACGGGAAAACCGTAAAGTTCGGGTATGAAGCCAATTCTACAGCAGATAAGGTGAAAAAGTTTAATGCTCCTACAAAGTGGGTAAATAATGCTACAGAGTCAGATATCGTTAATAGTGGAATGTATGCAGATGCCCAGTTGTATAAAAATACAGTAACGGATGAAGACTCAAACCAAACTATTGAGTTTAAAAACGGTCAGGGCCAGGTTGTATTGGTAAGAAAGGTCATCAGTGTTTCAGAAAATGCAGATACCTATTATGTTTACAATGATTATAATCAACTGGCTTATGTGATCCCTCCCAAAGCTTCTGTAGAAGCAGATCCCAATACTGTGCTTAATGATTTATGTTACCAGTATAGATATGACGGGAGAAACCGTTTGGTAGAAAAGAAACTTCCTGGTAAAGGCTGGGAGTATATGGTGTATAATAAAGCTGACCAGCTTATCCTGACTCAGGATACAGTCCTTAAAGGAAAAGGGCAATGGCTCTTTACTAAATATGATCAGTTTGGAAGAATCGTTTACACGGGAATCACAAATAATCCTGCCAGCAGGGCATCAATGCAAAATAGTGTTAATATCAATGCTAATTTATATGAAACCAGGACTGCTACAGCTGGATTTACCTTAAACGGCATGTCTGTAAATTATACTAAGCTTTCAACTCCTACCGGTGTTACTCAGGTCTTAAGTGTTAATTATTATGATAACTATCCTGCATACAGCTTTAATCCTGCTTTCCCTTCAGCTATTCAGGGAGAACCTGTACTTTCCGGGACGCCTACAGCGGATGGAAGAAGTACAAAAGGACTTCCAGTGATGAGTTTTGTGAAAAATATTGAAGATGATAACTGGACAAAGAACTATAATTATTACGATCAAAAGGGGAGGGTTATTGGAACTCATTCCGTCAATCATTTAGGAGGCTATACCAGAACAGAATCTGAGTTGGATTTTACCGGAATTCCAAAGAAAACGGTTACTCTTCATAAGAGATTAGTGAATGAACCTGGAGTTACGATCACAGAGGGTTTTGAATATGATCATCAGAACAGATTACTGGTGCATAAACATCAGGTAGATGATAAGCCGGTACAGATTCTTACAGAAAACAGTTATAATGAACTGGCTCAGCTTACCAACAAAAAAGTTGGGAATAATCTGCAGAGTATTGATTATGCTTATAACATAAGAGGTTGGCTGACCGATATTAATAAAGCACAGATGTCAGTTCCTGATTTAGGAGGAAAACTATTTTCTTACAAAATCAAATACAATCAGGTGAATGGAATAGAGAATCCTGACCCTGCATTATTTTTAGGGAAAAATGTAAAGCCAAAGTATAATGGCAATATTGCAGAAGTAGATTGGAGAGCTGTGGAATCTATAGGAGCGAACCCTCCTATAGCACCTAAAAGATATGGGTATGCCTATGATGCATTGAACAGACTGTCAGCAGGATATTATCAAAATCCTGTGAACCCTTACAGTAAAGAACATACAGAATCCTTAGCGTATGACCTGAATGGGAATATAAAAAGCCTTTACCGTACTGCTGCTTTGGAAGGAAGTAATACAACCGCTACTGTCATTGATGAATTGGAATATATTTACGGATCCAATAATCTGACCAATCAGGTATCTGTGATTAAAGACTACAAGAATAATCCTTCAGGATATGAAGGCGGAGGTGGTACTATCCAGTATGACCTTAATGGAAACATGTGGCAGATGCCGGATAAAAACATCACCAAAATCACTTACAATCATCTGAACTTACCCAATAGAATAGAGTATGGGACTTTGGGGCTTTCGGGATTGCATAATTACCTGTACAGAGCAGATGGAGTTAAGGTCCAAAAAAAGATTCCCAAAGGGGAATGCGGAATTATCAACTGTTATACCGTGACCGATATCACAGATTACCTTGATGGATTTCAATATTATCACAGTGAATCCGATAACAATGGAGGCGGTGGTATTGAAGAACTTCGTATGATCTCCGAAAAGTTGAAATATGCTTATGAACAGCAGGCTTACAGTGTAGAAAGTGGAATTGTCACTGCAGAGAACCAGCAATTAAATACTCCTTTAGGAATAACCACAGTTAAGACTCCCCAGCTCATGTTCTTTCCTACAGCAGAAGGGTTTTATGATTACGTAAAAGATCAGTATATTTACCAATATAAAGATCATTTGGGAAATGCAAGGATAAGTTTTGCAAGAAACAGCGCAGGTGCCCTTGAAATTACAGATGCTAATGATTATTACCCATTTGGGATGAATCACCTGAAGACCGGAAACGCGTTCTATGGATCTGGAAGTTATAAGAACTACAAGTACAACGGGAAGGAGCTTCAAGAAAGTGGTATGTATGATTACGGAGCGAGATTCTATATGCCTGACCTAGGAAGATGGGGCGTTGTTGACCCTTTAGCTGAAAAGATGAGAAGATGGTCTCCTTATAATTATGTTTTTAATAATCCTATTATGTTTATTGATCCTGACGGGAGAGCTCCGGGAGGACCCGGTGATGGAAGCGATGGAAAAACTGTCCGAACACAGGATATAGAAGAAATTGTTCTTGTAGGAAGGAGGAAAGTCGGAGATTTTTTCAGTAGACTATGGAATGGTATTAAGAATGGTCTTAGAAATGAATATAGTTCTAAAACTAATAATGATAAGTATGGAGGTCTAAATTCATATCGTCAATGGCAAGGGAGTCCTTTTTATAATGAAGGGGAAACCAAAACAGATAGGATCTTCCGCTTAATTGGGAATAGCAAGCGGGAAGAAATGCTGGATTTTGGTGGTGGTGGTTATAATATGTTTGGTGGTTATGGAAGAGCCACCAAAGTCGCAAGTGCAGTTGAAGCAAGTACAGGGGAAACTAAAAATATTTCACAATTGTCTTATACTGTTGAGGAAAGTGGCGATCTTTTTGGGTTATTTTCATTTGAAGGGAAAGCTGATACACCAGAAATGACAATAGTTGCAAACTTAGAGCCAGAAGGAACTCATGTGAATATAAAAGTTGATATAATGCCTACTGAGGTCTTTTATGGTGGACAAGAATTAGAAGCATCTCATGCAAAGTATGCTGGGAAAGTAGGTATAAAAGATTATAAATCAGCAATAGAAGGTTGGGTGAAAAATAAGGGCCAGGGATATAAAACAGTAAGTTATTATGGCGAAAGAGCAACGGGTAAAGCGACAGGTAGAGTTCAAACATCAAAAAAATTTAATATAGAATAATGAAAAATTTTCAATTTATAGAAGAAATTAAAAAAAAACAGAATATTACTTTGGAAGAAATTGTTAGTACTTTCATGGAACACAATGTTCATAGAAATGTAGCTTTACAATTAATTCGGATCAATTTTAATTATGAGTATCCTGAAATAATATATTATTTAGATATTATTTATAGGGATGTATCTTCAAATCCTTTTAATGATGATTTTATAAACAATATAAATTCATCTGAATCTACATCGTCTGACTAAATCAAACTCTTTGATTTGATAATAACAAAACCATTGCTAGCAATGGTTTTGTTATTTTATTTTAAGAAAACCGTTATATTTACCAGTACAAGGATCACTTTGGGAATGTGAGAATAAGTTTCGGCAGAAACAGCACAGGTGCTCTTGAAATCACAGATGCTAATGATTATTACCCATTTGGGATGAATCACCTGAAGACTGGAAACGCATTCTATGGACCGGGAAGTTATAAGAATTATAAGTACAACGGGAAGGAGTTGCAGGAGACCGGCATGTATGATTATGGGGCAAGGATGTATATGAGTGACTTAGGAAGGTGGGGTGTTATTGACCCATTAGCGGAAACTTCCAGACGTTGGTCTACCTATGCTTATGCTTTTAACAACCCATTGAGGTTTATTGATCCAGATGGAAAACAGGGAAAAGACATTATTATTATGACAGCAAACGGTTCTTTTAAGGCTTCAAAAGAAGTTTTATATAAAACTCCTGAAGGAAGAAGGTTATGGGATAAGTATGGTACAAGTAAAACGGAAGATATTTATATAAACTCTAAAAATTTTGGTTCTAATTCTAAAACTGTTGCAACAACATTAGATGATGTTGGCTCTATGGGATTTGTAAAAGATGGCAAAATAAAAATTCCTGAAGTATATAAAAATGCATCAGTTTTTGATAATCTAGATGTATCTCAATCAGGAGATAAAAAAATTCATTTGGTAGCTTTAAATGAAAATTATTTTAAAGATAGTAGTGCTGAAAGATATACTGTGACAAACACTGATGATGATGGAAATCAAAAAAGCGTAAGTTATAGTAATTATGATTTAGCAGAAAGTATTTATCATGAAATAAAATCCCATATAGAAGACTCAACTGGTGATGCCGATGCCGATCACGTAAAATATGGTGCTGATTCATTCAAACTCATAGCCCCACGAGCTATAGGTTCCCCATCGGATATAATTACAAATCAACTTTTAAAAGTTAGAGAACAGGAAAAGAAAAAAGAAAAAAAATGAAAAAAAGAAACAAATTAAAAATATTCTTATACGTAATCTTTACAGTTTGTTTTACAAATAAAATGAAAGCTCAAATCTTGGAATTTTATAAACCAATTATAATAAGTTATAAATCTGGATTATTGAATAATAAAAAAGTAGACTTGGGAATTTTTGATTATTTTAAACAAGACACCTCGATGATGAAATATGAATATTTAAAATATAATTCTGATGAAGAAAGTTTATCTAAATATGATAAAGAAAGTAAGTCTTTTCAAAATATAATCTGTTTTAAATCGGGAAATTTTAGGGCACAAGAAAAAATAAAATTAGGAATTTTCCATGAATTTAATTTAACCAAAGAAGACGATAAAAATTTCATTGCTTCCTCACCATACGGTATATATCCATCACATATTCAAGTGATTAAATCCATTGAGGTCCTTCAAAAAACAAAAAAAACTCTCATTCTAAAAATAGACTATCAAGACGAATTTGAATGGAAATATTTTGGAATATTAATCTTAACAGATTATAAGTATGAAAATTTAGAAGATGACGAATGATAATAAAATCATGAATTCAGAATCAATATATGATTCTCCGCTGGCGTGAATGTCAGCGTTCGTCCTCAAATAAAAGAATAAAACCACTGTACAAGCAGTGGTTTTATTCTTTTCCCATGAGCTTTATACCTCAAGCTTCTTATCTATCAGGCAATTTTTCATCCATTTAATATCCGGTAAAATATTCCTGTGATACCTTTTAAAATGCCGGGAACTAGTTTATAAACTGTCTCCAGCCACTTCAGAAATGCCTTCAACTACTATAGTAAGCCTCTTCATATACATCATTAATTTGCTATAACCATTCTGTAAACTATCTCGAGCCCCTTCGGAACAGCCTCGAACTACTTCTTTAACGGTCTCCAGACCGTCCTATAAGTCACTTTACCCACTTATCAAAGTGGCTGGAGACCGTTAATGAACACCCTCTAGCCCCTTGTATAACTGGGTATACCCCCTTACCTAAGGGGGTAGAGGGGTAGTGAAGGGGGGAAAGTACCTGATAATATCATTTTTCAATACACGAGTTTTAGGAATTAAAACAAATGGTATCAGAATATTTTAATTTCCTAACTTTGTAGTTCTCAATAACAAACAAAACTATGTCAATCACCAACGAAGATCAGATGACCGGAATGCAAAAAGTAAGTGAAGCCGTTGCTTATACGCTGAAAAAGATGATGGATTATGCTAAACCCGGCATGACTACAAAAGATCTTGATGAATACGGAGCCAAAATACTGGTAAGCTTCGGAGCAAAATCAGCTCCTTACCTGACGTATGGATTCCCAGGCTGGACTTGCATCAGCGTGGACAATGAATTCTGCCATGGTATTCCGACTGATCAGAGGATTTTGGAAGAAGGTGATCTGATCAATATTGACGTTTCTGCTGAACTGGGCGGATATTGGGCTGATAACGGTGGCTCTTTTGTCATTGGAAAAGATATTCATGGACATCAGAAATTGGTGGAAGCATCCAAAGATATTTTGAGAAAGGCTATTGATAACATAAAAGGTGGTGTGAAAATAGCAGACATAGGTCATTTAATGGAAACAGAAGCAAAGAAAAGAGGTCTTAAGGTCATTAAGAACCTTGGTGGCCATGGAGTAGGAAGAAGCTTACATGAACAGCCTGATGAATTACTGAACTACAAAAACCGTTATGACACCAGACGTTTTAAGAAAAACTCTGTGGTGGCTATTGAAACTTTTATTTCCACCTCTTCCAATCTTGCTGTAGAATTAAAAGACGGATGGACCATGGTAGGCAACAAAGGCGGTTATATGGCTCAGCACGAACACACCATTGTAATCACTGATGGAAAACCTATCATTCTAACCGAAATGAACGGAATCCTGAATTAAGCACAGATTATTCTTGTGTGATTTGTAAATTACAAAGACACCAATTTCGATAAAAAAGTATTTTTTAGGCGCAAGATTTTATTATAATTTCTTTGCTGAAAATCTTTGATTTTCTTGCGCCTTAAATATGCATCATAATGCAAAACCTTTGCGCCCTTGCGTTAAAAACAAAACAATAAGTATTATTTAATCACAAAGCTTCATCCAATCAACATGTTTGATTCCTTCTTAGCTCTCTTAAATTCAGGATTAATAATTAAAAACTTTGCGTTTTACCATAAAATATAGCCTTAAGAAGCATTAAAAATCTTTCAGAATACTTTCATAATCTGCTGTAAACCCATGCTCCATAGTTCCTTCTATGCGGTACGTTTCGACATCTGTAATTCCCGTATAACTTCTGAAAACATCTTTGAGATAATCAGAAATATAATCCGGAGTTCCCTCAGTATTTCTTCCGCCGGAAGCAATAGCCAGATACACTTTTTTACCTTTAAACTGTCCCACACGATTCCATTGTTCATCAAAAACATAAGTCACTCCCGCCCGGATCAGCTGATCCAGCCATGCCTTCAAAGGAGTGGAGATTCCAAGATTAAAAACAGGAGTTCCAATGACAATAATATCAGCCTCACGCACTTCCTCCACAATGATATTGGCATAGGAGAGAAGCTTTTTGCTTTGTTCATCATATAATGCAGGATGTTTATAAAACTCATGAATTGACACTTCATCTGCATATGGTGGTACATCTTTAATCAAATTCCGTACAATGACTTTATTGATAGTATGCTGTTGTAAAAGCTTTTCCAGAATGAGGGAACTCAATCTGTTGCTATAAGATAAATCTCCTCTCGCGCTGGAGATAATGTGCAGAATATTCTTCATACTTTATTTTTTGTTCTTATGACGATCTGATGTTCACAATGGGGACAGATGCATGTACTTTTTATCAGTTTAAAATTTTAAAAAGGAGTATTCAAGAGAGTCAGCGATTGAAAAAGCCCGGTTTTAAATTGTTAAACAATAAATACTTTGCTATATTTATGGGATCAAACCACACCACAAAACTGATCTGCTATGAAAAAAGTTCTTTTAATCCTTCTGGGAATCGTTGTCATTCTGGCCGCTGTAGTATTGATTAAAACTTATACCTATCCGTTTAAGAAAAATGATATCGGAGCAGGTGAGGGATGGAAGCCTGTAAAAAATGACTCTGCAGTGATGAGACTTTCAGGAGGAATAAAGGTTCCAACCGTTTCTACAGGAAGTTTAGGTGAATTCAATTATGCCCCGTTTGATCAGTTCAAAACCTATTTAAAAATATCCTATCCATTAGTCTATCAGAACACAGAAAATGTTGAAGTAAACCAATATGGGTTGGTGTTCAGACTTAAAGGAAGCAATCCTGCCTTGGAACCCATTTTATTTCTTTCCCACATGGATGTTGTTCCGCCGGGAGATGCCAATATAAAGAATAATGAAGAAAATATATTCCGTCCGGATGATAAACCGGCAGAACCTGTTGCAAAAGTAGCGGAAGACTGGGATTTTGCCCCTTTTTCTGGAGCTGTAGCCAACGGAAGGATCTATGGAAGAGGTGCAATAGATATGAAAGGAATGTTGTTTTCTTTAATGGAATCTATGAATTCTATGATTAAAAATAAACAGATTCCACAACGCGATATTTATCTTGCTTTTGGTTTTGATGAAGAAGTAGGCGGACAAAAAGGAGCGATTCAGATTGCTGATTATTTTAAGAAAAAAGGATTGAAGTTCGATGCTGTTTACGACGAGGGCGGATTGATCATGAGAAAAGGAAATGTTGCAGGAATTGATACTGATGTTGCTGTCGTGGGATGTGCGGAAAAAGGCTTTCTTTCTGCAAAAATCAAAGTAAAAGGATTGGGCGGACATTCTTCTATGCCTCCAATGGAAAGTGCTATCGGGAAAGCAGCTGTTATTATGCAGCGTTTGGAAGATGATCAGATGAAGCCTGTTATCACACCATTAATCAAAGAGTTTTTTAATAATATAGGAGGTGAAATGCCTTTTACAACAAGAATGGCACTGGCCAATCAATGGCTTTTAAAACCTGTTTTGATTTCACAGCTCACCAAAAATAATACAACCAACGCATTGGTAAGAACAACCACAGCCCTGACAATGATGAAAGGTAGTGACGGTACCAACGTACTTTCTCCTGAAGTGGAATTTGTGGTGAATTTCAGATTACTTCCCGGAAATTCAGTGAAGGATGTAAGGGATCATATTGCTAAAGCAACCGAAGGTTTCGATGTTGAGGTAGAAGAAATTGACAATACAAGAGAAGCTTCCGCGATTTCTCCAACCAATACGAAAGCTTTTAAAATGATAGAAGCCGGAGTCAAGGAAATTCATCCCGGAGCGATTGTCACTCCATATCTTACCATGGCAGGAACAGATGCCGGAAAATATGAGATTGTGAGCAAAAATGTATACAGATTCATGCCGATCAAGATCAACAGTGCGGAACAGCAGAGTATCCATAGCACCAATGAATACCTCAGTATCGAAAACTACCTGAAAATGATTCATTACTTTGAGTATGTGATGAAGAATTATGATAAGTAGATATCAATGATGAATGGTGAATGGTCAATTCTCTGCGCTTGTGAATTTTAATTCGTGTAAATCAATTTTAACACAAAGTTCGCTAAGATATTTTAATGTTTAAAAACGATCGCAAAGGCGCTTCACTCAGCAATGATAAAGCAGCTATCCTAGCTGAACGAAGTGTCTTTGCTAACAAAATATAAAACGTTACTCAACAAACCTTGCGAACCTTAGTGTTAATAATGATTCACCATTGACTTTGCGAAGCAAAAATTGACTATAGACTTAATAATCTTTCAAATCTTTTTTACAAAAAATATATTGCGTCAAGTTTTGTCGCATTACGGATATAGCTTTGTCATATCAAAATTACAGAGCTATGGAATTGCCATTTTACTTAAACTTTAACGACTTTGAACATAATTATTATGATAACCTTGAAAAATGGTTTGAAGAATATCATAATACCAGCGAAACAGATTATCTGAACGCTCTTGCGGAACTTTATAGTCCGTATGTCTATTACAATTTTGGAGATGACATGTTAAAGCCGGATGCTTCCATTGAAGTCAAAGACTGCTTTTTTCCTTATCATGAAAAAATCGGGATTTCTTTCTGCACTGATTGTGAAAACGGAGCTTTACCAGCCAATGGGATGAATCAGGTTTTTGAATTTAAAAATATTTCCATGATGGAATATGCTCAGCATATTCTGGATAAGATCAATAAGTTTTGTTCAAAAAATGCCCAAACTCTGGACGGTACCAAAAATATTCAGGATTATATCAATAACTACGCTATTATTACATCCATGGAAGGAGTAGGGTATTGTATCAGCTACAACCGTCATCAGAAAGCAATTCCTTTTTTAAAAGCTTATCTTCCGTATTATGGCCAGACGGTTAATATGGCGGTATACAGAGACTTCCTTTTTTCTGTTGTGCAGATTGCAGAATTCATAGATCAGAAACTGAAGACAGTACATGCTTTTAAACAAACTATTTATGCCCGGTCAAGAGCTGAAGCCAAATTCAATGTACAATTGAGCCGCCAATTCCTGACTTTGTGCAACTAAGATTTTACACCAAACATTCATACTTAATTATATTGCAGGGAAACTTATGTTTCAAACAAAAATCCCGGTCAGTGATGACTGGGATTTTGTTGTATATAATGTGTAAAATTATTTTTTGCTATCTCTTTCTGTAAGGAATATTCCAGATCAGGTCTGCAGCCAGATAATGAACCCCTCCATGATGAATGCTTCTGCTGTCTCTGATCAGGTCATCCATATATCCTATATCTACGGTAAAAGGCGAATTAGGGATTGTGAACATATAGTAAGCTGCAATACGCATTTCACGATACCCGAAAGAACCCCATTGAGAATCAGGTTCATTGAGATGGCTGATTGAAAATAAGGCTTCTGCACTCAATGCCAGCTTTTGATTGTTTTTAGGAGATAAATTATAGGTTAATTGACTCTTGATACGGGTTCTGAACTGAAAGTCTTCCTCTACTTTATGAAAACCTGCATCAAAAAATTTCCTGAATTCCTGCCGCACTGTATTTTTTAGTTTCCATTTCTTTCCAAGGTCAAAAGTGTATGCATATCTTCCGTAAATTCTGAATTCCTGTTCCGTATTTTCTTTATCATAAGGAGCTGTGCTTTCATATTGAGGCTGTCGGCGGTAGCTGATTGCATAGCTGTACTGCTGATGAGGTGCAAAAGAATGATACACTTCGTGATTTAAGACAATAATAGCCTGTTTTGAAAATAAATTATGATTATCTGGACTGCTTTTTCTTCCGATGGCAATATAACTCAACGCCTGTTTCTTTCCCAGAGAATCCAGCTGTCGTTTCACTCCAAAGGCGCCCCAGAATGCATTATTGGCATCACCTAATCCCGGTGGGCTGATCTGTGCTTTTATAGGTGTTCCTATACATCCTAATAAAAATAATCCTGCAAAAATTTTCTTTGTGTTCAACATGATGGATAGCTGTTTTACTGTTAATTTTAGATGACTGCGAAACCATAAGATGAAAAAAAATACCGTTGAAACGCAGAGAAAATACTTCGTGATCGCAAAATTATAAGCTTTGTTCATAGAATGTTTATTCAAAATCTTTTAATACTGTTTAAAAACATGACAAAATAAACACCTGATTTAGGATAGAATTGGGAATAAAACATTCAATGCTTTTTTATACAAGATCAATTGTGGATAAAATGTTGATAACTTGTGGAAAAGCTATATGTGCGCGCAATATCAAAATCGCCGCAACATTCAATATTGCGGCGATTTAAAAATTATGGAACTTATTTTTATGATCCTATCCTGCTTTACACATTGCATCCCAGGTTGTCCAGAAATGAGCATTGATCGATCCGGTAGGAGGATTGGTGCTGTCAGCTACAATACCTACCATGGATGCACAGTTAGAATTACAGCCTATCTCATTGTGGCTTCCATTCTGAGGCGGAATCTGACGCCATGTGCCGGTAGATCCGCTTAGTAATTCTACCTTAATCTCAAAGATCCCTGAAAGATTAGGAGTCTGAATTTGCTTGGTCGGATTTTCACTGGAAATGGTATCGCTCCAATTTCCCTGTGAAAATGTTACCCGCCATGTGGATATCATTCTGGCAGTGTCATTTTGAGGTGAAAGATATACCCAAAACTGTGCTCCGTTTCCAAGTACTACCTGGCCGGAAGAATTTGCATTTACACTTGTTGATGTCATATTGATTTGGTTTTTAGTTGATTAGATTGTACCTCAAAGTAATGAAGAACAGAAATGATATTGTATAGTATAAATAACTAATTATGAACTTGAGTATAAATACTTATGAAGTAGAGAATTGAATATGAACCAAGAATTCTGACCAAAAAATAAGCCTGTGCTTCATTAGCACAGGCTTTAATTTTCTTGCAGAGAGGAAGGGATTCGAACCCTCGATACAGTTACCCGTATACTACCTTTCCAGGGTAGCTCCTTCAACCACTCGGACACCTCTCTTTTTGAGATTGCAAAAATAGTGTAATTTCTTTAATATCCAAATTATTCCTGCAATTAATCCGTAATTTCTCCACAAAGGCTTCTGGTGAAATTATCAGCAAAGCTTCCGGAGTAGCTTGGGTTATCAATAAGGTGCATTGCTTTGGTAATGGCCGTTTCTGCAGTCATATCCCTGCCGCTGATTGCTCCGATTCTGGAGAAAATATTGCTGTTCTCATACTTTCCGAATGAGATACCTCCTGAAATACACTGGCTTACCACTACGATTTCCGTTCCGTTATTTCTGATTTCCTGAAGCGTTTCCTGAGTTTTTGCACTGCTGAAAATGGTTCCTGAACCGAAAACCTGAAGAATAAGAACCTTCATTTTAGGGATTTCTCTGAAATGACTCAGGTGCATTCCCGGAAAAATTCTCCAGAATAAAATATCTTCGGAAATATGTTCATCCACATGAAATTCTACTTTCGGGTCACAACGGAATAAATTATCTTTAATAATATTCAGGTGAACTCCGGATTGTCCCAGAATAGGGTAATTCGGACTTGCATAGGCATCAAAATATTCAGCAGAATATTTCAACGTTCTGTTTCCTCTTAATAATTTGTACTCAAAATAAATGGCAACCTCCTGAATAACCGCTTCATCGTTCTCGTAAAGACTGGCATAATAAAGACTGGTCAGAAGATTTTCCTTGGCATCTGTCCTCAGATCACCAATAGGAAGCTGTGAACCGGTCATGATTACAGGTTTTCTTAACCCTTTTAGCATGAAACTTAATGCAGATGCTGTATAAGACATAGTATCTGTTCCATGAAGAATGAGGAAACCATCGTAGTCGTTATAATTTTTGTGAATATAATTAGCAATCACTCTCCATTCTTCGGGTCCCATATCCGATGAGTCCAGTGGTTTGGCGAAAGGATGAACGAAGACTTCGCATTCCATGAGCCTCATTTCGGGCATCTTTTCAAATATATTACCAAAATCAAAGGCACGGAGACTTCCGGTTTCATAATCTTTTTCCATTCCGATGGTTCCACCGGTATAGATAAGCAGGACTTTTCGCTTCATGTACTATTTTTAATTAAGAATTGGAGCCCGATTAGGGTTCATAGGTCAAAATTACGTTAATTTGCAAAGATTTGAAAATGAATGAAACGCTTATATCAAAATTTTATAAAAATAAGATGGCAATCGTAGGCGTTACATTGGGCTATTGGAAAAAATAACTAAATGCAGATGAGTGATTTATCGCAGACTTATGAATATTTAAAACAGTTTTTAACCGAAGAAAGACTGGCAAAAATTGAACATTTTTCGCAGGAAAGTTCAGACTTTGTGCTTCCGGTTGTAGAAGATGTCTATCAGTTTAGAAATGCAGCTGCAATTGTACGTTCTGTGGAGGCTTGCGGCTTTCATAAGGTAGTCGCTTTACAGGAAGAGTATAGTTTTGAACCCAATCTTCGGGTCACAAAGGGCGCAGATACCTGGGTTGAGGTAGAAAAGCTTCCCCGAAATATGGAATCTTTTCAGAGTATTAAAGACAGAGGATATAAAATTGTGGTGGTTTCATTAGAAAATAATGCTAAAATGCTGCCTGAATATGAAATTACAGAACCGATTGCTTTAGTTTTCGGAACTGAAATGGAAGGAGTTTCCCAGGAGATTTTAGACTTTGCGGATGAAACGCTGGCTATCCCGATGTATGGTTTTACAAGGAGCTTCAATGTTTCCGTAGCAGCTTCAATCTGTATGTATGAATTGAAACAGAAGCTGATCAAATCTGATATTGATTATAAATTAAACGAAGAAAAACTTTTAAGGATGAAAATCCTTTGGACAGTAAATTCAATAAGAAGCGGACAACAGATCTTTGAAAAATATCTGAGAGAAAATAATATTGACTGGAAATAAGTCATTCAAAAATAAAAAAGAGAAGGCTCATGAACCTTCTCTTTTTGTTATCTATATCATATTATAATAATTCCATGCGGCGACAAAAACACCTGCTGTTTCTGTTCTAAGCCTTTGATTTCCGAGTGATACAGCTTTTACTTTATTGTCTGCCAGAAATGCAATTTCCTTTTCAGAAAAATCACCTTCAGGACCTATTAAAAATGTAAGCTGTTTCAGTTGAGGAATATTTTTAAGATCAATTCTTTCTAAATTTTCATGACAGTGTGCTACAAACGTATGGTCAGGATCAGTATTTTTCAAGAAGTCCGTCAGTTTTACAGTGTCATTGATGACCGGAAAATGAAATCTCAGACTCTGTTTTGATGCAGCAACAGCCTGTTTTCTGATTTTATCAATATTAATATTTTTACGTTCGGTTTTCTCCGTTACAATAATACTGATCTCAGAAATACCCATTTCTACAGCCTTTTCCACAAAGAATTCAATTCTGTCGATATTCTTGGTAGGAGCAATAGCAATATGAAGTTTAGGAGTGAATTCCGGCAGGCTTTCTTTGATTTCAGATACCTCAATACCTGCTTTTTTACCTTCTATAACCAGTTTTCCTGAAGCCAGCTTTCCTTTTCCATCCGTCACATGAATGTCTTCACCATCTCTCATACGAAGTACTTTCACAATATGCTGCTGTTCTTCATCATTGATGATGACCCCGTGATCCGTTATTTCACCGTAAAATAGTTTCATATATCCTGAGTTAAGAAGGCAACTCCTGTTTTTATAGTTGTGTAGATATCTGTATCACATTCACGGTAAGAACACATGTATATTTCTTCAATCCAGATATTGTTAATAAAAATCAGATTTAAATATTCCTGTTTTCTTAAATTATTTTTGATTGATAAATAATCTCCTTCTTTTGGAGTATAAGGAAAACTGAAAAGATGCTCAGAGTTTATTTTTTTTATAATTTCCTCTTTTATATCCTGAATATATCCTGTCTCAGAACTTGATGGAAAGTAATCTAAGGCATGTTCTGCATCTTCATTTTTTCCTGTAACTGTTTCTAATACCCAATAATATTTTGAATTCTTTTTAGAATGCGTTCCCAGTATTTTTTCTTCTAAGAGTATTTTCATAAATCGTATTTTGCTGTTGCCGAAGTTCTCAAATCTGTAAATTCACCTCTCTCAAACTTCAGTTTCGCTACCATGGCAATCATCGCAGCATTATCTGTGGTATATTCAAACTTGGGGATGTAGATACTCCAGTCCAGTTTTTCTTTGTTGTCTTCCATTGCTTTTCTCAGCGCAGAGTTGGCAGATACACCACCTGCAATAGCAACTTTATTGACGTTGAGATCCTGGGCTGCTTTTTCAAGTTTATTCATCAGAATCTCAATGATAGATTTCTGTACAGATGCACACAGATCATTTAGGTTTTCCTTAATGAAATCCGGATTTTTTCTGACTTCTTTCTGAATAAAATACAGTACCGAAGTTTTAATACCGCTGAAAGAATAATCGTAGTTTTCCAGCTTCGGTTTGTTGAATTTAAACGCATCAGGATTCCCTTCTTTGGCAAGTCTGTCAATGATAGGTCCGGCAGGGTAGTCAAGATCAAAAATCTTTCCGATTTTATCAAAAGCTTCTCCTGCGGCATCATCAATGGTTTTTCCGATAATTTCCATATCGAAATAGTCTTTTACCAGTACAATCATGGTGTGTCCGCCACTTACCGTAAGACATAAGAATGGAAAAGTAGGCGGCACAGGATTTGCATCTTCGATGAAATGGGCCAGAATGTGGGCTTGAAGATGATTTACTTCAATTAAAGGTACATTCAGGCTCATAGCCAAAGACTTAGCAAATGATGTTCCTACAAGAAGAGATCCTAAAAGTCCCGGTCCGCGAGTAAATCCTATAGCAGAGATAGCATTTTGTTGTATATTTGCTTTAGAAAAAGATTTTTCAACAACGGGGATAATATTTTGCTGATGGGCCCGTGAAGCCAGTTCAGGGACAACACCACCATATTCTTTATGGATGGCCTGGTTTGCGGCAATGTTTGAAAGAATAGAATTTCCCTTGATGATAGCTGCTGAGGTGTCGTCGCAGGACGATTCAATACCTAAAATTATAGAGTCGCTCATAATAATGGCAAAGTTAGAGAATAATAACGAGAATGAGAATAAAAAATCGGTAGCTGAAAACCTAGGGGATCAGGTACAGAAAACTGTCGAAAATGTAGAAGAAAAAGTTCGGGAGACAGTAAAAGAAGCATCTGAGCTGGCTTCAGATGCCATACATCATCCTGTGGAAACGGCTGAAGAGTTTGGGAAACAGGCCATGAAAGATGTTACCAGCTATACCTGGTGGGGAAAGCTTCTCTTGATTCTCTTTTGGCTTGGCTTATTTGTAATAGGAGGTATATTGGTTATCATCAACCTTCCGGTAACGAAGCAATGGGCGGCAGATCAGGCTCTTCAAATCGTAAATAAAGATTTCAAATCAGGGTTTTCTACAGAAAGTGTGGATGTTAACTACTTTGGAGATGTAACAATCAAAGGTTTAAAAGTAAAAGACTATAAAGGGTTTGATTTTATTAAAGCCCGTGAATTCCGTGCAGATTCGGACTGGATATCTTTGGCTGTGAATGCTATTTCAGGAAAAAGCAATTCTTTAAGCTTCAATTCTCTGACTCTCGTTAATGCCGAAGTAAGAGTAATTACCTATAAAGGAGATAGTATATCCAATTTTGTCAGATTTACAGAACTCTTTGATGATGGTAAGAAAAGAAATCCGAACAAACCCCCTTTTCAGCTGAATTCCAGAGTACAGATTATTGATTCTGAAGTTTCCATCATCAATGAAAACTCTCCCGGAGAACAGGGGAAATGGCTAACAGCAAAAAAATTCAACTTAAAAGCACCGAACGTAAAAGTGAACGGACCAAATGTTTCGGCATTGATCAATAATATGTCCTTTGTGACCTCAAGATGGGGGAAATCTCATATTGTGGATACTTTTTCAACAGAACTGTCTTTAACGAAACAATTTTTGTCATTAAAAGATCTTACGCTGAATACCGACCATACATTACTTCAGGGAGATATTAAATTTAATCTTCATGATGGATCGTGGTCAGATTTTGCTGACAGGGTACGATGGGATATGAACATTCAACAGGGAAGTCAGATCAGTGGTTATGATATCAGCTATTTTGTGACGAACTGGGATAATATCAAACCGTTCAACCTTTCAGGGACAATGACGGGACCCTTAAATAAATTTCATCTGGAGAATTTCCTGATCAGAAATCCTGATGTCAACATTGCAACCAAAACAATGAAGGTTGATAACCTGCTGAAAGGACATTTTGCCATTGAAACAAAAGATCTTTCTGCAGATTTTACTTACAAGGATCTAAAAGCAATGATGCCTTCTTTTATCTCCAAAAAGATGAAGAATTTTGCTGATGATTTTGGAAAATTGAAATACAACGGGACAGCAAGAGTAAATCCGGATCAGATCTATGTGGATAGCGGGAATTTAATGACAGGAATAGGGCAGGCTAAAATTTCCAAACTTACCTTATCCGGTTACAGTACTGCAATGCCTAAATATTCCGGTTATCTTGATGTGAAAGACCTTAATACTTCTGTCATTACAAAGAATAAAACGGTAGGTTTAATCTCCGGTAAATTCGATCTTAACGGACAAAGCTTTGATGTCAATACCATGCGTCTGACGACTAAATCTCAGATTGCAAGCGTTGAAATTATGGATAAAACGATCAATAATCTGTATCTGGATGGATTATTGGATCATAAAAAATACAACGGACTTATTACCGTTAATGATGAACAGGCAAAAGCTACGATCAAAGGATTAATAGATTTCAGTACTTCAAGAGTGGCTATGGATGTCAACGCGGATGTCACTTACCTGAATATGAACTATTTTACCAATAAGCCTGGCAGCCAGGTGGTAAGCGGTCAGGTTGAAGGAAAGATGGCAATGTCTTCCATTAATGATCTTACGCTGGATGTTAATGCCAATAATCTGAACTTTGCTACGGCAACTCAAAAATATAATATTCCGAATGCTAAATTAAAAACTTTTGTAGAAGCAGGAGGCCGTGTGATTGATGTAGATGCTCCGGGAGCTGCTACAGGGAAGATATCGGGAAGATACAGCCTGGCTGATCTTGCAGGAATGGTAGAAAACGGAGTTGGAAAGATATTGGTAGGGCCACCACCGAGAAAATTATACCGTGGGCAGAATTTTGCACTGAAATTTGATGTTCAGCAAGGATTGGTCAATTATTTTTTACCGGAACTTAAACTACCGCAGGGAGCTATAGTGGAAGGAGAATATGATGGAAATTCAAACAACCTGATTCTGAATCTGGATGCCGCTTCTTTGAAATATGTTATGACAAAAGAGGAAGAAATTACCGATGCTGATAAGGCACTGGCATCTTCCAGCCCTGATTATAAGGTTCACGACAGAAAGAATCTCAACAGAGACAGTGCAATGGTAGACAGTGTTAAAGTCAGAATTAATACAGCCGACCTTAACCAGCAATTGTATGCAAAGATCAATAGAGTAGTTTATAATAAAAATGTAATCAAAGATTTTGAGCTTAAAGGGAATAATGAGAATGGAAATACCCTTCATTTAGCTACCGTATTTAAGCATGGAAGTCCTGATGATGAAATTAATGAAAAGCTTAAAGAATATGCTATTAATGTAGATCAGTCTACGGATGCGGCGGGAGATTATGTATTCAGATTTGAGCCTACCGAAGTGAAATTCAATGAAGTGACCTGGGCTATAGATACAAGTCCGGAACTGAATCACTCCATTACCTATAGAAGGAATACCGGAGATTTTGATATCAGGAACCTAAGGGTGTATTCCGATAAAAGTGCTTTGTTTATTAAAGAAGCGCAATTTAAATCAGCAAAAGATTTTTATGTAGATGCCGATATCAATGAATTTGCTGTAGAAAAGCTTCTGGAAATGCAGTCCGGAGGAAATACCATGGATATAAAAGGTCTTGCCAACGGAAGTGTCAAGATCAAAATGGATAAAAGTACCCTGCAGCCACTGGTAGATCTTAACATTGATAATATTAAGATGAATGGCAACGATATGGGAGATATCTCTATTTCTGCTACCAATGGTTTCTCACTGAATGTTTATGATATTGATGTGAAAGTTCATTCTGCAGGAGTCCTTGGAAATAACAGCCTTAATCTTACAGGAACTGTTAATAATAACACCTCTTCTCCGATTATTGACCTTACGGCTGAAATGCGTGATTTTGACCTGTCATTTACACAACAGTTTGTGCAGACTGTTTTTGGAAACCTTCGTGGTAAAGCTACCGGGGATCTTAAAATTAACGGAAAGCTTAATAATCTGGATTATAACGGTGATATTGCTTTAAAAGATTTTGGACTAAAGCTTTTGTTTACCGGGGTAGATTATGCATTTGATGATACTGTCATTCAGCTGACCAAAGGGCTGGCCATTCTCAACAATATTGAGGTACACGATGGAAGAACCAATTCCAAAGGGAATATTTCCGGGGCGATTCAGTTTGAGACCCTTTCTTCAATGGGGGTATCTCTCGTAATGAGAGCTGATAACCTTCTCATGCTAAATACAACACAAAAAGATTTTGACCTTTTCTGGGGAAGAGTTTACGGACAGGGAGATCTTTATGTAGACGGACCTGTTTCAGGATTAAGTATTACAACTCCTAATATGAAGGCGCTTAACGGAAGTACCTTTACCTTTAATTCCAGTTCTACATCCAATGTTGAAGAATTCAAGATGCTGAGATTCCTGAAAGAAGGAAAAGACGGTCTGATTACACTGGAAGAAAAGAAAAAAACAGGAGCCAATATGAATATTGATTTCAATCTGGCCGTAGATAAAGGAACTACTGTAAATGTGCTGGTAGGAGATGATGTAGGAAATATTACAGTAAAAGGTTCTGCAGATCCGTTGAGGTTCCACATGAACAGACAAGGGAATATCGCCATGAGCGGTACTTATAAAGTAGATAACGGAACATTTGTCTCTAAGGCAATTCTTAATAAAACTTTCCAGATAGAAAGGAACAGTAGTATCAGATGGGATGGTGATGCCATGAAGCCTGCATTAGACATTAATGCCAACTATATAAGAATGGTTTCTAATGCCGGGGAGTATCTTAGTATGGGAAAACTACAGCCTATAAGTATTTTGCTGCAGGCTCACATTACCCAGTCGTTGGTAGACCCTAATATTGACCTTAACGTAACTGCTATGGATGTTTCCAGCCAGGTGAGGGAAACGCTGGCTGCTAAAATGAGTCAGGAAGGGGAGAAGGTTCTTCAGTTCGGATCTGTCCTGCTGTTGAGTACTTTCAACGTTTCAAACTCTGGCGGGGTAGATGTGAATGTGGGAAATGTTGCAGAGTCTTCCGGATATAATATGCTTCTGAAACAATTGGGATCTGTACTTAATACGATGAGTAATGAATTCCAGATTGACCTTAATTATGTAAAAGGTGACCAGAACTCAAACTTTGGAGACAGAGCAAATGCGGGATTGAGTGTAGCCCTTTCCCCAAGAGTGAATATAAAAACAGGTCTGGGTATTCCACTATCGAAAACAGATGGTGCCCAAAATAACTATTTGTCTACAGAAGGCTCTGTAGAGTATGATTTATCTAAAAAGAACGACGGAACGTTGGTTATACGCGCTTATTCCAAGCCTACGAACATCGGAATGGTGAGTACAAACGGTTCTGCAAATCAAGCCTATGGAGGAGGGGTCGTGTGGAGTAAAAGCTTCAATTCTTTGTTTAAAAAGAAGAAAAAAGACAAAAAAACTTCAGATGCAAAAGGTGAAATAAAAACAGATTCTATAAAATCAAATGGTAAATAATTAGAATATTTTAATGATTTTTATCATCTGTGTTAATTATTGTTAATATTTGATATATATTTTTTAGTTAAATTATTTTTCGTAAATTTGCAAAAAATACATAGATTTTTTAAAGAAATTGTAATTTAACTAATATGAACTATCAACTGGACGAAATAGACAAGAAAATTCTTGATTTCTTAGTAGAAAACACAAGAATGCCTTTTACTGAAATTGCAAAGCAGATGGATGTTTCTGCTGGAACAATTCACGTAAGAGTGAAAAAGATGGAAGATGCAGGTATTATTTTGGGATCATCTCTTAATATCGATTATGGTAAGCTGGATTATCACTTTACAGCTTTCATAGGGATCCTTTTGACAAAATCAAACCGTACTCAGGAAGTATTGAAAGAATTGTCAACTTTACCTAACGTCATTGAAGCTAGCGTTATTTCAGGAAAATATAATATTTTCTGTAAAGTAAGAGCTAAGAATACAGATGATGCTAAAAGAATTATTTATCAGATAGATGACATTCAGGACGTAATGAGAACTGAAAGTATGATTTCTATGGAAGAATTCTTAAGTGACAAAAATAGATTGATCAACGCGATCTCTATATAAGTCAAATTTTAAACGAATAATTATAAAAGAACTTATGAAATCTCTCATAAGTTCTTTATTTTTGTAGGTATGGAAGAATACAGTTATTTTGACGAAGACCCGAAGAAAGGATGGGGATTTGTACTGGCATTTGCAGCCTTAATGTTGTTTACCATAATGGGGCTTGGAATAGATGTGGATGAATATCTGCAGCATGAATACCTGGAGATCCCAAGGTGGTATTTCTATGTTATTTTTTCAATTGATGTGTTGATGATGATTGGGCTGGTACTGATGTTCTTCTACAGAAAAATAGGAATCTTCATGTTCCCGGCTTTACTGGTAATGCACTTCTTTATGCACAATTATTACCTGTCTACATTCCTGTATACAGATGTTACCAACCTTTTTCTGTTTACAGGATTCGGAATGCTTGCCATTATCCCGAAATGGAAGTTTTTCAAATAGGAATATAATCACTTTATAATAAAAATAACAAACGGCTTTTAAATGGAATTTAAAAGCCGTTTTTGAATATATATAATATAAGGGGATGAGAAATGCTATCTGAGTTCTAACGAATGAAAAATTTTTTGCTTCAAAGGATTTTTTGTCCAATCTTCCCAATCTCCCGTATAGGGATTATAGCCACATTTTAAAGGTTTTGATACATTCAGACCTTCTTTGCTTTTTTCTGCATTTTCGGTATACGCCCTGCAGTCTGTGCAGACATAACGGAACTCACAGTCCTTACAGATTTCTATATTGTCTTTGGTCAGATCCCAGTATTTTTTGAAATCGGGCTGGGTTATAGCCACTTCAATACTGTTATTACGAATGTTTCCAAAGCTTTCAACCATCAGCGGGCAGTTTTTAATGGTGCCGTTTCGGTCAATGCCTATCTTTTTATACAGGCAGGAATTGTGGTTTATCGCTTCCAGTACTTTTGGAAGGTTGGTATTGAAATACTTCAGTTCCACTTTTCCACAGACAGATATTTTCAGGTCATCTTTCAGGAAATTCAGCGAGAATCTATATTCATCTTTAGCTTTGAAAGGAGGTTTCGAACAATTGTAGAAAATGAGACTATATATTCTGACTGTATTTTTTTGAAGAGCCTGTATAAAAGATAGATTGGTTTCCTTATGAAACGGAGAGAATATTTCTATTCCCGAAAGCACAGAGGTTTTAAATACATCATCAATTTCTATAAATTCATTTATTGTTAATGGTTTTAAACTGTAAATAACCAAATGTTTAATTCCAAGGTTTTCTATAGAAGGTTTTATTTTTTTTACGATCTCAATATCTTCCATTTCAATAAAGAGATTTGTTATATCACTGGGTTCATGATATTCATAAGAAAGAGGAGGGAAATTTCTGTCCCAATCGTTTTCAGTAACAAATCCATATTCTTTTTCCAGCAGGAGATTGATATATTCATGGACAATTGCTCTGGAATCTTCTTCATAATCTTTCAATATCCCATCAATAGATTGGTTTTTAAGTTCTTCTATGATTCCATAGAATTCTAACGGATACAATTCTGAAACATTTCTCTGTAGATCTGAGATCAGTATCCGGGTTGCTCCTTTGGTGATCAGAATGTTGCTGAATAGGTTGAAATAGTTCATGAATTAATAAATTATATGGGAAAAAAATTAGTTTATTTTAATTTCAAAAACTTCATTTTCATGAATATGAGTAAAGTCTTTATTCATTGAAGTGAGATAACACATAACTTCAATCGTTGTTCTGTCATTATTATTTGAGAAAATCATTATCATTTGGTTTTTAAACTATCGGCTAAATCTTTTGCTAATTTGTTTCGGTACGTTAAACTTGGAAGACCAATGCCTTTTCGGTTATCATTTACTATTGATGAATCTTTTATATTTTCATATCCCTGATAAACTCCATAAGTGTAAGGAACTTTATGATGCAGATTATTTCTGTCAATCATCGCAGCATAATCACGAGGTGGGCATTCACCAGATTTTACATATTCTAATATTTTAGTTTTAAAATAAGGGTAGTATTCATCATAATCTGCCATATGAAGCAGTATAGGTCCTGACGGCATAAAAAAGTCACCACTTAATAAACCTATTTTTTGCATACTTGGAAATCCATAATTTTTAAACATCCATTTTAGAAGCTCAGCATTCTTTTTATCATTTTTAGTAATTTCCTGATAATTTAGATCTCTTCGGCTGTTCTGATCACGCATAGATGCAACAGTAAAAGAGTCTACAAGCTTTTGATTAAGTCTTTTTTTCCACTGTGCAACTTTCAGCTCCATTTCCAAACTGTCTATTCCATATTTTTTATACAGCTTAATCAATTTTGGATCTTGTTTTTTATACTCCCAATAAGGAGCTATCAAAGGAATAAGTTTGTACAGACTTTTTTTTCCTCCAAATTTTGTATGATGCTGATCAGAGAGCCTTATATAAGTTTCATATTCTTCATGACGTTCTTGATTGAGAGGGCGGTATTTTCTAAATAATGGTTTGTATAATTTTTTATGGCTTTTTCAGGTTGTTTAGCCATTCTGTATATACTGTCAATTTCGTTTACTTTATTATAATATAAAATATAATTTCGATTTTTGCAGGCACAAAGAAATAGACAGAGAATCAGGTAAATGGTAGGCTTAAAATTAATATTGGGGCTTTGTGTTTTTAAATTAGAATATTTCATTTCTTAAATTTTATAAAATAAATTACCTGTTTTTATTACCTTGATTTAAAAAAATAGTCTTTATGTATTGAATCTGTTTTTTTCCTGTTACAATGGCTATTTCACTACTTGTACACAATTCTCTGAGATAATTAGTATCATTTAAACCTATTTATATTCTACTTTATGATTTATCTCAATAGGATTATTTTTCTCCCAAATTCGTTTTTGAATATTTCCTGTCATTTCTTTAAAATTGGTTCTTATCTTATTTCCACTTTCGTCGTAAGATGTTATTTCAGATTTATTGAACATGGATAGCGGCTCATTGTAAAAAATTTTTTGAAGTTTTTTGAAGTCTTCCCAGGTAATTTTCTTTTGAAATTTATCTGTATAAAGCTCTTTCCATTTGAAGTCTCTTATCTGAATGAGCTCAAAATCATAATCCAATTTTTCATCAGAAATTTTTATAATCAATCCTGGAAGACCATAAAAGACATATGGACCTTGCTGTAAAGGAATTTCGTTTGTAAACCATGGAGTCCAGTTTCTTCCCCCATATTCTACTTTTGCTTTTTGACAATTATAATTCCCAATTTTCTTTTTTTCGTCAATAATTTCCCAATGAAATTCTTCATTAATAGGAATAGCATATGTGCTATAAATTAAAGGAACAAATACATACTTTAGAATTTCATTATTTCCATTTTTCTTATAAACATAAAGTTGTTTGTGGTTATATTCCATATCAAATCCGTTTCCCCAACCTCTTTTTGCTCTTAATGAATCAGATTCACGAAATTTATCTGATCGAAACAAAGATTCTTTATTTTTAATATCTAGGTAAAAAATATTTTTTTCACTTTTAAAATATCTGAATCAGCTCTGTAATTTAATTGATACATGAAGCTTGAACTTTGTGCTTTTAGAAATACAGATACCATAACAATAAAGAAAAAATATAATAGCTTCATAATAGCCTTACAAGTGATTTTATAGGTCTTTCTCTGATATAGAAATTGGTTTGGTACTTTTCACAATCTAAAACATAAATAATATCGTTTGGTTTTTTAAGCTTCTGATCATTGAAGGATTCAACATGTTTGAAAGTAAGTGGAAGCTTGTTTTTTTCTTTAACTTTAATTTTCATAGGTAATCAGCAATTTCTTTGTCCAACGAATAGTTACAGGTATGAGATAATCCCAGAAACTGCCCAATTGTATTGACTTCTAAAAAATAAAATTTACCATCTTTTCCTTTGATGAAATCCAATGATCCACAATTAAGGTCTAATGTCTGCATCAGTAGATGAATTTTTTCCTCAATGTCAACACTAAGTAGGTAAGGGATATTTCTGTTTGGTTTTTCTAAATTATATTTTCTGAAATCTGTTTTAGTCTGCTCGTCATTTTGAGAAAAAATAGCCATTGAGTAGCACTTTCCATTAAGATAAAATGTTCTGATTTCAAATTCTTTATCAATTTTATGTTGGAAGAATGTAGTGAAAAACTTCATTTTTTCCCGCTTATGTACAGTTGAAGTATACATAATGCCGTTTAAATCCGTATCAATATCATCCAATATAGGGTTTCCTCCAATCGTTTTTACAATGGTTGTGTTCAAAGAAACCTGATCTGTATTATCGGCCAAAAAATATTTCGGAACTTCTAATCCTACTTTTATAGCCTCTTCCAATACTAATAACTTATTAATATCACTGTTACTCTCTTTACTGATATGTTTCCTGGATTCCAGTTTTGTTCTTACATAATCTTCAAGCCAATGCTGTACTTCATTCATATGGGCATTCACAGAGGTATTGTCATACCGCAGACGTTTGATATTCAATCGGCCTCTTCTATACCATACGCTGGTAATCTCATCCAAAAAAAAGGAACTTCTGTTGCTTTCTAAAAAGATCTTTTTATTTTCCGTTTTAATTTCAAAAATTTCATCCTCATGGATGCGGATAAATTTCTTTTTCATAGCAAGGAGCCATTTTATGATCACAATGGTGGTTCTTTCATTGTTGTTGGAAATAATAAGAATCATCTCACAATTTATTTTTGGCTTTGGAAGAACGTCTTAGAGCTGGCAATCCAATGTTTTTTCTGATACGGTTTACTTTTACAGTATCAATGACAGATCTATAACTTGGATAGGAGCCGTAAGGCATCTCTTCTTTTTTGATCTGGAGATCATGTCTGTCTACCATATTAGCGTAATCCCTTGGTATACATTCTCCGGATTTTACATATTCAAACATTTTCATTTTAAAAAACGGATACTCTTTTGATTCTATCATATGGCTGAACAAGGGATGCATGGGCATAAAAACCCCATCATTTCCAATAAGTCCTATTTTCTGTATAGAAGGATAACCATAATTTTCAAAGGTCCATTTCAACAGTTGTGCATTTATTCTGTCATTTTTTTTCATAAGCTGTGGATTTCTTCGTCCTTCTGCTTGATCACGGATGAAAGCAATACTGAAAGAATCTACTAACCTTTTATTTAAACCTTTTTTCCAGTCTGCAATTCTTTGTCTCACTTCAGTGCTGTCTATACCGTATTTTTGGAACAGACCGAAGTAACTTTTCTCAGACCCTTCATAAGGAGCAATCAAAGGGATAAGCTTGTAAAGACCTTTCTTTCCTCCGAAATCTTTTTGATATTGATCAGCCAGTTTAATGTACGTCTCATACTCTTCAATACGGTCCTGATTTCTCGGACTATATTTTTTGAATAATTTCCGGTATTGTTTTATTGCCTCTTCTGGCTGATTGGCGATTCTATAGATGCTGTCAATTTCATTTACCCTGTTGTAATACACAATATAATTGTTGTTTTTGCTTTTACAGGAAAAGAATATAAAACTAATGATGAGTAAGGGTCCTATATATCTCAAAATCAAATTTCGTTTCATTATAATCCGTTTTATAAAGTCAATTAAGATTTTTTTTCTTTGTAAAGGGAGGAAATAACTCCTCCCTTACAATGTATGATATATTGCAGATAAATTTTATCCGACGTCTAAAGTTGACGAAAGCTTGTGGTCTACCCAGGTTTCTTTATCATACACTTCTCCTTTGTTTGTAGAAACATAGTTGATTGCAGTGTCTCCACTACCTTTGATAGATTGTAGACTTTTCATTTTTTTGTTTTCCAAAGAAGAGAAATTACTCTTCATACCGATTAACTTTTTCATGTTGATAATTTTTTGTTGTGTTGTGTAAATTATTTATGTCATGTAAACCCTGACATTTGGGGTGAATAATTCACATGTTTTCATGTACTGTACACATACAATGCAAAAATGTAGAATGTCTTCCGTCAACGTTGATGTTTTCAAATCTATCAATATTCAGTTCACTTCAATGGGATAAAACATGTAAATGAGTTGTTTATTTTGTGTACACATATTCATGTGCAAATTCTGTATATGTCAGAGGATTTAGTGAAATATTCCAAATATTGAAAAGTATAAAGTGAAGTCCGATAATGTAAAGAAAGCTTAGGAATAGTATAGGATATTATGCAGTAATATATTCTATTGTACAATACGGCGGAATGAATGAATTTAACATTAGAAATCACACGATAATTCTTTTATTTTGAAAGAAATTTGTATGTTACAAAGCATGTTTTTATAAAAAAGTACTGATTTTCTGCTCAAAAATGATGTGCTTTTTTTGTGAATTTTCACAGAAAAAGCATTGGTTTCAGATAAATTAATTCAGATAGACAATATTGAGTCATAAAAATGAAATTTTTTAACACCGTGGTGAAAAGTTTATGTGGTTTAAATATAAAAGTAAGGTATATACATATGATACTCGGAAAATAGGATCATCAGAGAAGCTTTCTGGTTGTTTAAATATGGAGAATTGGTTCCTTTGCTGATTGGGGCAGCTATTTTGATTCCCGGATTGTTCCTGTATAATAAAAACAGATAGCTATAATCATGAAATTGAACAGCCTTCTAAAGAATATAATGTGCTGATTTGATAAGATAAAGGTAATTTTACCGCCCATTTTAAAAAAGAAAAGACGTATGGATTTTGAAATTTTAAAACAGCAGATAGAAAATGCTGCCAGGAAGGCTTTTTTAGAAGTGTATGAAAAGCATGGGGCAGAGGGAGTTTACAGTTTTGCACTGTACAGTGATGAAGGCGCAATGACGGTATGTCCTGCTGTCAATACAATGAAAGTTATGGAAATGGCAGATGAAGATGATGCTCTTTATTATAAATATGAACCGGCAGAATGGACTTATGAAATGGAGGGAGCGGAAAAAGAATTTGGTGATATCTGTACTCAACTGAGAGAAGAACTGGATAATCATGACGACGATGATCAATGGTTTGAAGGTTTTCAGACTAAGTTATATTCCATCTGCATTGAAGTGCTGGAGAAGCTTAGAAATGAGAATTTTTTCACAAAGATAACAGGCAAAGATATTTTCCTGATTTTCACGGTCTCAGATTATGAGTTTGAAGAGGAGGAACTGAAAAATATTATCGTCAGACTTAATGATAATGAATATAAAAGTGAATATCTTAACTGGATGGCTACCTGGGGCAATTAAAAGTATGACAAATTAAAAAAACACTTTAAATATATACATATGAAGCCCGATAAAATAATTGTCTCAGAAGCCTCTTTTAACAGCAGTGATCCTTATGATGTCATCAATTCCAATATTTCTGTTGTCAATCTTTTACACGAAGAAGGAGTTGGAGAAGAAAATATGCATGAAGATTCAATAACCAGTTACTATGTCGACTATTATGTCAGTCAGTATAAAAATGGAAATTTTTCTCAGTTTGTCTGGAATTCCGGATGGTCACCAGAACTAAACAGGATTATTGAAGAAGGTTTAAAGAAAATAGGTGCCCAAAAACATTGGGAACTATTTCTGGAACAGTCTTCAAAAGTAGAAAATATGGAAGAAGGAGAAAAGAAAGAGTTCCTGGAAAGTGAATATTTCGGACCTAACAAAACGAGAGATATTTTGAAAAATGATTCTTTTTACAGTCTGGATGAAAACTTAACAGAGCTTCATTCGCAATGGCTGAAGAACCATCCAGATCTGAAAGTTTTGTCTATTGATGAAATGTTCTCGCAGCTGGAGAAATGGGTAGGAAGGAAAATCGACCGTTAAAATTTAAATGAAACCTCAATCTATGGAAGATCTTGAAAACCTCAATATTGAATTTAAGAACTATCTGGCAGGAATCAGTGGAAAGTTTACCGAAGACCTTATTCATTTGCTGAAAGGTGAAAGTATCAATTATCTGAACGGAAATACGCAGGCTCATATCAAAGCTTTTTATTTTGAATATGAATTTGACTATCTGAATATTGTATTCTGGGGCGTAGACCATAAGGGAGAAATTGCAACAGAAATCATGTTTTTGCCAACCAAAAAGAATAACAAGGATAATGGAAATGAAAAATGGAGCGGCTTGATTCCACAGAAGATATGGCAGAAAGCTTCAGATTTTGAGGACAATTATGAAGGTGATGATTTTGATGAGATTCTGGATGAATATAATGATGAAAAATACAGGTTATTTGAACAGTGGTTTTTTGATGTCTGGAAAGGAGCATCAGAACAGACCGGCGTAAAAACAAATGCCTATTTCTCAATTCATGATACCTATTTCAGAACAGATCTGAATACCCTGAAAACCATTAATGAGGATGAAATAGCACTGCGTTATGAATAACTGTCCTACAATAAAACCTTTTCAGAACATTAAAAACAAATCAAATTATAAACAATAATTATATTAATTATGAACAACTACAAATTTTATAAACAGGAGGGTAATCAGTATATCTTTAAGAACCAGCCGGTATTTATAACAGTACTTTGCATTATCTTTCTGATTGTGGCAGGATTGCTCTTTAACAGCGTAAGGACTCTTAGCTACGTTATCATTGCTGTGGTAGCACTTATTCTGATTAATTTTTTCACCAAGAAATTCATCATTGATATGGATCGCATGACGATTACAGGAAAACATACCATTTTTGTTCCGGCCAGAACCTATCCGATAGAGAATTTCAGAAACTTTCATGTGCTGGCAACAAAATACATGGGTTTTATCACTACCAATGTGATGCTGTCTGTTTATTTTGAAGTTAATGGTAAAGAAAAGCAGCTTACCATAGGCCAGGCTCTTACACAAAGAGGAATACAGAAGATGGTAAATGAAACGGAGGATATTATGAACATTAATAATCCAGAGAATGGATATCCGAGACCGCTATAAGTTTCAGGAAAACGGAAGTGAAATAAGCTTTATGCCCAACTACAATTTCCTGCGTGTTTTGGTATGGTGGTTGGCTTTGGGTGTTATTGCTCTTCCTTTGATCATATACTTTTTTATGGATAAAATGTCCGGTGACCAGTTCAAAATTGCATTGGGTTTGTGGATAATTTACATGGTTTACTTCCTGTTTGACTTATTTTTCAGGGTTCCGGTGAAATATATTTTTGATAAATCAGAGAAGTGTATTTACAGAAAACTTTTACTTTCCAAAAAGCTCATGAATTTTGATGAAATGACCTATTTTGTCAATGATGAAAGAGGAGGCTATTATTATTCAATAGGGAAAAAGAGAAATCAGTTTGTGAAAAACTACAGAATCAGCAATTACTTTTCTGGTTCAAAAGCTTCAGACAAAAGAGAAGATGAGTATGTAGAAAAAATCTTATTTCCTGTTTTGATCGTTGCTGGAGTTCCCCTAAATCATCAATCAGAACAATAATGAAGGATAAAAACTAATACTATGAAAAAGGAATATAACCATTCTTCTCCTTTGCAGGGGTGACAAAATTCAAAGGATTTTTGACGGGTGGTTATATGCACTACAACAATCAACTTTTTACAAATATCTAATAAAAACCCCGGCTGTTTCAAGGAAACAGCCGGGGTTTGTCTATATAAAAATAGCTTATCTTAAGCTAAAATTCTCTTTACAGCTTCTTTCACTGCAGCAGCATCAATTTTGTACTTCTTCATCAATTCTGCAGGTGTTGCAGACTCTCCGAAAGTGTCATTTACCGCTACAAACTCCTGTCTTGTAGGCCTTTTTCTTGCAAGCATACCTGCAACAGATTCTCCTAAACCACCAAGGTAGTTGTGCTCCTCAGCCGTTACAATTTTACCTGTTTTTTCAACAGATTTTAGAATGATCTCTTCATCAAGAGGCTTAATTGTGTGGATGTTGATGACCTCACAAGAAATACCTTCTTTTTCAAGCTCGTCAGCCGCTACAAGAGATTCCCAAACAAGGTGTCCTGTTGCAACAATCGTTACATCAGTACCTTCCTGAAGCATAATTCCTTTTCCAATTTCGAAAGGCATATCTTCCGGAATGAAAACAGGAACTACCGGTCTTCCGAATCTTAAATATACAGGACCTTCAAAATCTGCAATCGCCAGGGTAGCCGCTTTAGTCTGGTTGTAGTCACAAGTATTGATAACCGTCATTCCAGGAAGCATTTTCATCATACCAATATCTTCAAGAACCTGGTGGGTAGCTCCATCTTCTCCTAAAGTAAGACCTGCGTGAGATGCACAGATTTTTACATTTTTGTTAGAATAAGCGATAGACTGACGGATCTGATCATATACTCTTGAAGTAGAGAAGTTAGCAAAAGTTCCTGTAAATGGAATTTTTCCTGTAATGCTAAGACCTGCAGCAATCCCCATCATGTTCGCTTCTGCAATCCCTATCTGGAAGAATCTTTCCGGAGCTTTTTCAATGAATTTCTCCATTTTCAAAGAACCGATAAGGTCTGCACAAAGTGCTACTACATTAGGATTTTTGTCCGCCAGTTCTGCCAATCCTGCTCCGAATCCTGAACGAGTGTCCTTTTTTTCTGTATATGTATATTTCATTTTTATTGTATTAATCGAGATGTTAAGATATTAGTAATCAGCTGGAGCTTCTAGGTACAATTGCTTGAATGCTGTTTCTAGCTGCTCATCATTAGGAGCTTTACCATGCCAAGCATGAGATCCCATCATATAATCAACCCCGTAACCCATTTCTGTATGAAGAAGAATGGCTACCGGCTTGCCTTTTCCGGTTTCTGTTTTTGCTTTCTCAAGGATTGCAATCACAGCTTCAAGATCATTACCGTTCTTTTCTTCCAAAACAATCCATCCGAATGCTTCAAGTTTAGCATGAAGATTTCCTAAGCTTAATACATCATCTGTATCCCCATCAATCTGACGACCATTGTAGTCTATAGTAGAGATGATATTATCTACTTTTTTAGCAGCAGCATACATCAATGCTTCCCAGATTTGACCTTCCTGAAGCTCACCATCTCCGTGAAGAGTGTAAACAAGAGACTGATCACCATCTAACTTTTTACCTTGAGCTACACCAAGAGCTACAGAAAGTCCTTGTCCAAGAGAACCTGAAGCGATTCTAATTCCCGGAAGTCCCTCATGAGTAGTAGGGTGTCCCTGTAATCTTGAATCTAATTTTCTGAAAGTACTCAGTTCTTCAACAGGGAAGAAACCAAATCTTGCTAAAGTAGAGTAGAATACCGGAGAAATATGCCCGTTTGATAGATAAAAATGATCTTCATTTTTGCCTTCCATTGTGAAAGGAAGTTTATAGTTCATTACCTTTCCATAAAGGGCTGTGAAGTATTCTGTACAACCTAAACTTCCGCCCGGGTGTCCTGAATTTACAGCATGAACCATTCTTAAAATGTCTCTTCTGATCTGTGTAGTAAGAGATTTTAGCTCTTCAATACTTTTACTCATTATGTCTGATTTATTTGCACGCGAATTTACAATTTTTTACCGGCTTATGGAAATGCAAAAATCCGGATATGAAAACCCGGATTTTGATTAATTTGAATATTTTCCTGCTTTTAACAGCCTTCATTGAGGTAAACAGAGATTTCGGTTACTATATTATTAATAAATTTAAAGCTTAATAGAGTTCCTGCCTGGCTGTCTTCAATATTAAAATAACCGGAATCTTTAATAGGTTTGCTATTGTCATCCCAATCCGGGCGTACACTGAAGTTGGGATAATTTCTGTAAGCATTGATAAGGTCATCTCTGGTGCTTCCAACCCCAATTCCGCTTTTGGTCTTAAATTTTTTACTCGTTGTTGTCATGTAAGTAATAGAAGGCACACTAGGATTGGCTTCGTTAATATAATTGTCAAAAAGATCAATCTGGATGGCCTCCCCATTATACTTTACTGTATTTTTTTTCTCCCCATTAGAGTTTGTAAGTTTTGTTCCTGCAAGTTTTTCAGCTTCAGCCTTGGGCATGAAGACTTTAAACGGTCCGATTCTTAATGTTGACACTTCAAAATTTTCCTGAGCACTCATACATCCGAATGTGAATGCAAACATTAAAATTGAGATAATTTTTTTCATAGTTTTTTGATTTTTGTTTCTTTTTATTTTGTTGAATTTTTGAATGACTTTATATCATTCGGATCAAAGATAATTAAAATGAAAAAGTCTATAAAATTAGTTATTTAAACAAAGAAAATTTACTTCTTAAGTTGAAGGCTTTGTGGTAGCTAGATTGTTGCTGTTTGTACAAAAAAAACATGCTTTTTTTAAATTTTCATATATAAATTTGGATAAATTTAACTATTTTTATAATTCAATATTATTTGATTTATGAACCTTTAACTGATTATTTCTTAGTTTTTGGTATTATTAGTTGAATTAATAAAAATTACAAACCATTATATATGAAAATTAAACAATTATTTTATCTGGGGATATTTATTATATCTATTTCCTCAGGGAAAGCACAGGACTTTTTTACCGTGATCAGTGAGAGGTCCATCAAAGCAGATCCTAAAAACAGGACTGTACAACCGGAAAAGTCATTAACCTATACATTGGATGTGGCTGGAATGAAAAGTTATTTTAATTCCGTTCCGGAATTGAAAGACAGCGACCGTAAAGATAATGCACCCATTATTGTGTTGCCAATGCCTGACGGTACGAAAGCGAAATTCAAAATCTGGAAATCTTCGGTAATGGCTCCTGGATTAGCCAGCCAGTTTCCACAGATCATTACTTTTACAGGACAGGGAGTTGATGATAAATATGCTACTATAAAGCTTGATTTTACTGAGCTTGGTTTCCATGCGCAGATAAAATCTGTGGTAGCAGGGGATACTTACATTGATCCTTATGCAAAACAGGATATTAACAATTATATTATTTATAAAAAGAGTGACTTAATTGATAAAAATCCAAGATCCTGCGGAGTAAAAGATGAGGACGATTCTCCATTGGGAAAAAAAAACGCTCAAAAAACCGTAAGCCCAAGCGTAGGAACTCAAATTAGAGTTTTTAGATTGGCTGTGGCTTGTACTGGAGAATATGCTGTAGCAGCCACTGGTTCAGCTGCTCCTACTATTGCACAGACACTTTCAGCAATTGTAACATCAGTAAACAGAGTAAATGGAGTCTATGAGCAGGAAGTTGCTTCAAGACTGGTATTGGTGGATAATGAAACAAATGTTGTTTTTACAAATGCTGCTACTGATCCTTTTAACGGGAATAATGCTGCAGGAACATTAATTAATGAAAGCCAGACTCAGATTGATTTACTGATAGGAAATACTAATTATGACATCGGACATACTTTCAGTACAGGTGGTGGTGGATTAGCCGGATTAGGAGTAATCTGCAATGCAACCAATAAAGGAAGAGGAATTACCGGTTCCCCTAACCCTGTTGGTGACCCTTACGATATTGATTATGTAGCGCATGAAGTAGGACATCAGTTTGGAGGTCCGCATACTTTTAATGCAACCACTGGAAGCTGTGGAGGAGGAAACCGAAGTGCTGCCAATGCCGTAGAGCCCGGAAGCGGAATTACGATTATGGCATATGCCGGAATTTGCGGAAGTACAAATAACTTGGCTTCTAACAGTATTCCTACTTTCCATACCAAATCATTCCAGTCTATTACAGCGAAAGTTCAGTCAACAACATGTCAGGTGACCATTCCTTCTAACAATTTTCCGCCTTCTGTAAATGCCGGAGGTGATTATACCATCCCTAAGAGTACACCGTTCAGATTAGAGGGATCTGCTACAGATATAGACAATAATCCGCTTACTTACAGCTGGGAACAGAATGATGTAGGACCAGCAAGTGATTGGAATGCCCCAACAGGGAATGCTGCTATATTCAGATCATATGTGCCTGTAACCGTTCCTTACAGATATTTCCCGAAACTTACAGACGTGATCAATGGAACGGTATCCAAAGGAGAAGTTAGACCAGCCTATGCCAGAACCATGGAGTTCAGACTGACTGTAAGAGATAATAATGCAGGTTGTGCAGGAGTTACGAATGATGATGCTATTATTACTGTTGATGGAAATTCAGGACCGTTCAATGTAACTGCACCTACTACAGCGGTAAACTGGGCAGGTAATTCTACTCAGACCATAACATGGGATGTAGCGAATACAACTGCTTTCCCTGTAAATTGTGCTACTGTAAATATTTTCCTTTCCACAGACGGAGGTCTTACGTATCCAACACTTATTTTAGGTTCCACTGCAAATGATGGCTCCGAGACCGTTACCATTCCTAATGTAACGACCACGCAGGCCAGAATTATGGTGGCAGCAGAAACGAATGTATTTTATAATATTAACCCTATTAATTTTACCATCACTCAAACACTGGGTGTGAATGAAATTGCTACAAATAAAGATGTATTCGTGGTATATCCTAATCCAAGTAAAGGGCTTCTGAATATTAAATTTACCAATTCAAATGAAGTGTATGATATGACTGTATACGATGTAAGCGGAAAATTAGTATTCACTCAGGCTAATAATAAATTGAACCATGATAAAGTAGGTACTTTTGATTTGTCTCAGTTGGTGAAAGGTGACTATCTGATTAAAGTTAAATCTAAGAATATAGAGAAAACAATCAAGTGGATTAAAGAATAAAGAATCCATTTACTGAAATAAAAAAGGCTGTCTTCAATTGAGGACAGCCTTTTTAGATTTTTATAAAGATTAAACGACTTTTAAATAGTTTTTGTTTTTTACCAGCCAAAGACCGATAAAGGTCAGCAGTCCGTTAAGAACAATCAGTTCCACACCAATTTTGTAATCGGTATAAGTGGTAACAGCAAGATTGATCAAATAGGTAAGTACAGGTGCTAAAATAGTTACTGCAAGGATGGAATATTTTCTGGAGATCTGAAACTTTGTGAAAATTCCAAAAGCAAAAAGGCCTAAAAGCGGTCCGTAGGTATATCCTGCAATTTCCATGATCAGGTAAACAATAGATTTGTCATTCAATGATTTGAAAACCATGATCAGAATAAAGAAAACTACGGTGAAAATCAAATGCACTTTCATACGAAGACGTTTCTTTTCTTTTTCAGTTTTGGTTTTATCTTCATTAAGGTTTAATAAATCTACACAATACGAACTGGTTACAGCCGTTAAAGCACCATCTGCAGAAGGGAACAACGCTGAGATCAATCCGATAATGAAAATAACGGAAATCATCATTGGGAAATGCCCCTGAAGTGATAAAGCCGGGAAAAGGTCGTCTCCCATTATATTTTTAATATTTCCGGCACTATCTTTAAATCCGAAAATATTCGTCACTGTTTCAGAGTTCAGAGTTCCATATTCTGCTCCGTGCTGTAATGCAAAAAGATAAAGCAGTCCTCCCAGGAATAAAAATGCAAGGTTCACGATAAGAAGTGTTCCTGCAAAGGTCAGCATGTTTTTCTTTGAATTCTTAAGATTGTCTACAGAGATATTTTTCTGCATCATTTCCTGATCCAGCCCAGTCATTGCAATCGTAATAAAAATTCCGCCTAAAATTGTTTTCAGGAAAAAGGTTTTGGAATTAGGATCAAAATTGATGAAATGGGTGTAGTTTTTCTGTTCCAGAATAGTATATGCTTCCCCAAATGATAAATTCAGATTTGATAAAATATAAACGATACATGCTACAAGGCTGATGATCATAAAAGAAGTCTGCAGGGTATCCGTAATGACAATTGTCTTTACACCTCCTTCAAAAGTGTACAGAAGGACCATCAGCAAAAGAATAAGAGAAGTTACCCAAAATGGAACTCCCAGTCCTTCCAGTAAGAATATCTGTAAAACATTGACGACCAGATATAATCTTGCCGTAGCACCAATTGCTCTTGAAATAATAAAGAAGATAGAACCTATTTTATGAGCTTCTACATTGAATCTTTTCCCCAGATAGGTATAAATAGAGGTGAGGTTCATCTTATAATAAAGCGGAAGCAATATGGCTGCAACGATAAAATATCCGATGAAAAATCCGATGACCATCATATAGTACTCAAAACCTCCGTAAATATATTCGGAGCCGGTCATTTTTCCTACAGTTCCCGGAACGGAAATAAAAGTAACTCCGCTTAAGCTGGTTCCTATCATTCCGAATGCAACGAGCCACCATTTACTCTTTTTATTACCGATAAAAAATGACTGGTTATCAGAATTCCGGCTGGTGAAATAAGAAATCACCAAAAGGCCGATAAAATAGATGAAAACAAATAGCAAAAGGATAGTTCCTGAATTCATGCTTGATTTTTAAATTTTAGCAAATATATAAAAAAGATCAGTCGTGAATCATGAATTTAAAATACTGTTAGTTTTAGAACAAATTGTGATTATTAATTTGCTTTACAGTCTGTAATTTGCATAAAATAAAAAACCTTCCAGAAATACTCTGAAAGGTTTGTATTGTAAGGGTGGAAAACAGTGGCTAATTCACTAAAACATCCTGAAGTTCCTCACTTTTCTGGAAACTTGCCTTAGCAAAAGGGCAGAGGGGAATAATCTTTTTCCCATTTTTTCTGGCAAAATCCACTGCAGCCAGTAGCATTTCCTTACCTACACCTTTTCCGTTGTAGGCTTCTTCCACCTCGGTGTGGTCTATAATAAATCTTTCTTCTCCCGCCCAGGTATATGTCATCACTCCTGCGCTACTTCCATCTATGAAAGCTTCAAAACTTCCGTGTTTCTCGTCGTTGTTTTGTTTTACTTCGATCATGTTATGAGAATTTAGTTAGTATTTCTATGTCGTTGGTTAATATTTTATGAACTGGGCATGCATCAGCAATGGTGTGCAGTCTTTTCAGCTGCTCATCATCCAGAATACCTTCAAAGCTGATATCTCTTTTGAAAACCGCTCTTTTTGTTAATGGGAAATTTTCAAGCTCTACTTCTACATTGATGTTTTCTACGTCCCATTCCTTTCTTTCAATATACATTCTCAAGGTAGCTGCTGTACAGCTTGCCAGTGACGTAGCCAGAATTTCCATTGGGTTAAAACCTTTGTTCTGTCCGCCTTTATCAATCGGTTCATCCGTAATGATCTTATTTTCGCCGGCTGTTACTTCTGTATAATATTTTGTTTTTCCTAAACTTGCTTTTACCGTTACCGCCATTATTTTTCTGTATTGAATTTATAACTTAATGCGCCTGAAGGGCATTGGTCTATCTGTGTTTTAAGTTCTTCCGGGCTTGCATTCTCTGCTTTTATCCAGGGTCTTTCTTTAGGATTGTAGACTTTGGGAAGCAATTTTACGCATACAGCCGAGTGGATACACTTTTGAGGCTGCCAGATGACGGTGATGTTACCGTTGGGATATTCGTGTGTTTCCATATCAATTTTCTTTTAATGATTTTTCGATTCTTCTGTCCGGAATCAGCCATATAAGAGCCACTAGATAATAAAAACCTATGGCAATATAAGGATAAAAAAACGAAGTAGCGATGCCAAGAACATAAAAAATAATAGAGATATATTCTTTATATTTCGAATGGATGGCCTCTTTCAGCTTTGAATCTTCCCCTTCGCACCGGATAATGACATGCTCCATAATGGTATAGGCAATTGCCGCCATAATGAGTCCGATCCCGTATACTGCAACAGGATTTTTAGCAAAACCGGTGGTTCCGATCCATTCTGTAGCAACAGGCATCAGAGAAAGCCAGAACAGCAGGTGGAGATTGGCCCAAAGAATGCTGCCATTTACTTTTTTTACCGTCTGAAACAAGTGATGATGATTGTTCCAGTAGATTCCTACATAAATAAAACTGAAAATATAAGCCAGGAACTTAGGAAGGAGAGGTTTGAGACTGGCCCAGCTATTTCCTTCCGGTACTTTCAGTTCAAGTACCATAATGGTGATAATAATAGCAAGGACACCGTCACTGAAGGCCTCTAATCTTCCTTTAGTCATTGGTTTTAACCTGATTTTTAAAGTTTTGTATTTTACCTTTCAGATCATTCAGCATATCCGGATTGATGACTCCGCTTTCCATATCAAAATTTTCATAAAACTTAGGCAATGAAAAAGTTTCCTTGATATCTGCTGCAAACTGTGGGAAAAATGTTTTTGCCGTATTCATTACATTTCCTCCGCCATAGCCTCCCGGAGAAGTGCTCATCAAAAACATTGGTTTATTCTGAAATACTTTTACATTAATTCTGGAAGACCAGTCAAAAACATTTTTAAAAGCTGAGCTGTAAGAACGGTTGTGTTCCGCAAGAGAGCAGATGATCACATCACATTCATCAATAACTTTTAAAAAATGATGGGCTTCATCCGGAAAACCTTTCTTTTCAAGGTCTACAGAGAATACAGGCATAGTGAAATTGTTGAGGTCGATCAAATTGATTTCATCTTCCTGAAAATCTTTCAGAACAAACTTTACCAGTTCCCTGTTGATAGAAGTGGAAGACGTACTTCCGGCAAATGCTAATATTTTCATGGTTTGAACTGAAATTATTTTCTGTTTAAAATAGCCTTTGGAAGCGGAACGTATTCATTTTCATCTCCCGGAACCAAAGGAAAAGCTTCGTGATTCTGGTCATTCCAGTTTACTTTTGCCTGATCAAGTAATTCCTTATCAGAGTTAACAAAATTCCAGAATATAAAACGTTCTTCATCGAATGGCTCACCTCCGAAAAGATAAACTGTTCCGTTTTCGCTCATATCAAACTCGCAAAGCTTGGTATCTTTAGCGATCATCAGCTGTTTTGAACCATAAGAATTTCCTTCTGTGGTAACCGTTCCATCCAGAACATACATTGCAGCTTCTCCGTAAAGATCTTTTCCGATGCTTATTTTTTTAGCCTCTTTTGTTTTTATTTCGATGAAAAATAACTTGCTGTGTACAGGAACCGGAGATGTTCTGCCAAATGCTTCACCAGCAATTAGTTTATACTGAATACCATCTTCTTCCCACACCGGAATCTCATCAGCTTCAATATGATGAAATGTAGGCTCAGACTGTTCAAGATGTTTCGGAAGTCCCACCCAGATCTGGAATCCATGAAGTCTTTTATCGGTGTGTCTTAAATATTCAGGGGTTCTTTCCGAATGTACAACTCCTTTTCCGGCAGTCATCCAGTTGACAGCACCCGGTTTTATTTCAAGAGCACTTCCAATACTGTCTCTGTGGAAAATAGAACCTTCCAGCAGATACGTTAATGTAGATAATCCGATATGGGGATGAGGGGGAACATCAAGGTTCTGATAATCCTTCAATTCTGAAGGTCCCATGTGATCTATAAAAACAAAAGGGCCAACCGCTCTTTTCTCACGGAAAGGCAGAAGCCTTCCTACCAGAAAATTTCCGATATCTGCTGCTTTTTCTTCAATGATAAGTCCAATATTTGACATGATGATGTGATACTTTTTTTAATGTTAAATAAATAGATTGAGAGGTTTTACAGGAAATTTAAAGTTTGTCATATCCTTCAAATTTCTCATCCACGATACGTTTCCATTCAGAATGTTTCTTGATAAAAGCGAAAACGTAAGGACAGAAGGGAAGAAGCTTTTTCCCGCTTTCTTCGATATAATTGAGCGTTTTCTCTACCACAGCTGCTGCTGCACCTGTTCCTGCCAGTTCAGGATCTGCTTCAGTGTGTACCAAAGCAATCTGGTGTGTTGTCTCACGGTAATCTATAAATGCATAATGCCCGTTGAATTCTATTTCAAATCTTTTTTCCGCTTTTACAAGAGGTATATTTTCAAATTCTGGTTTCATAATTTTTGAATTAAGGATTGCCTGCTTCTGTAATAGAGCAAAGCTTATTTGTTATCATAGCTAAACCTTACAGGTTTTCAAAACCCATAAGGTTTGCAATTATATAAAGTTAATAAAAAAGGAATTACCTAAGATTAAGATAAATTTAATTCTTTTAATCTTCAAGATATCCGAATTTCCCGGTGTTGAAATCCTCAAAAGCCTGCATGATTTCCTCTCTGGAATTCATTACAAAAGGGCCATGAGGGTAGATCGGTTCATTAATAGGCTCACCACTGATAATTAAAACAACAGCATCTTCTTTTGCTTCAATAGTGAAAGTTTCACCTTCATTTTTAAATAATGCAAAATGATCAGACTTCACGGTTTCTTCACCGTTGACGGTAATGTTTCCTTCAATAACCAAAGCTGCAGTATTGAAATGAGCCGGAAAATTAAAATCAGCTTTTCCACCTGCTTTAAGTTTGGCATTCATCATATGAACCGGTGTGAAAGTACTTGCAGGACCTTTATGACCGTCATATTCGCCGGCAATTATTTCTACAAAACCATTTTCACCTAAATCTACTCTTTCCATTTTAGAATTTTCGATAGCCTGATATTTCGGGCAGCTCATTTTATCTTTTGCCGGAAGATTTACCCAAAGCTGAACCATCTGAAAAATTCCTCCTTCTTTTGCCCATGTTGTTTCATGGTACTCTTTATGAAGAACTCCTTTTGCTGCGGTCATCCACTGAACGTCACCTTCTCCTATAACACCGCCGCCGCCAGCACTGTCATGGTGTTCTACTTTTCCGCTATACGCTATTGTTACTGTTTCAAAACCTCTGTGCGGATGAACTCCCACTCCTCTTGGTCTGTCGGAACCATTGAAATGAAATTTTGAATTGTAATCAAGCATAATAAACGGGTCCATTCTTTTCATATCTAATCCGGATACTCCCGGAATAAAATTATGAACCCTGAATCCATCGCCTACAAAGTGTGCAGGTCTCGGAGATACTACGATTTCTATTTTTTTAGTTGCCATCACATTGTTGATTATGTTAACAAAATTACCATAGTTATATGCGAAAAGCATTGATCTGTGTTAAGTTCGTAGGAAACGTAGAAAGGCAAAATGTACAGCGTGAAGTTTCAAATTTACCATTTTAAGTTTCATTCTTTAATCTTCCTTCGACTTCATATTCTTTCCATCTGAAATGTGTAGCCTTCTGAAAACAAATCCTGATAAAATTGTCAATATTCCTACCGTGAGAAATGTGAGTCGAAAGGCATTGTGAATTTCACCATTAATAAGATCTGTATTTTCAAACAGCTTTAAAACAATCAGTCCGAATGCAATTCCGAAACCGATAGCTAGCTGTTGATTCACTGAAATTAAAGAGTTTCCGCTGCTGGTCTGAAAATTCCGAAGGTCAGCAATAGAAATGGTATTCATAGAGGTGAACTGTATAGAGTTGAAAAAACCTAATACTGCGATAATGGGAATAAACCAATATAAGGAAGTATGTATATCAGGTATAGCGAGCAGGCAGATCAGCGTTCCGATGATGAATGTATTGATCATTAAAGTCTGACGATAGCCATATTTATCAAGAATTTTAATTACTGAGGATTTCCCGAAGATTGCCGTTAAAGCCATGGGAGCAATAATCCAGCCTGAAGTTACTGCTGACTGTTTATATGCAATCTGAATCATCAGGGGAAGCAATAACGGAACAGAACTGATTCCTAATCTGGTGGCCAGGTTTCCCACGATACCTACCCGAAAAGTTCTCACCTGAAAAAGGTTTAACGGGAAGATAGGATTTCCTCCTCTTTTAGCATGTTTGTAATAATAATACAGAAACAGGAAGCCCATAATGAATACAAGTAAAACAGGAGTGATATTCTGCATGTCCCCAAAAAGTTCCAGTGAAACGGAAAGCAGGAGGGAGGCCGCTGCAAAAATTAAAAAGCCTTTTAAATCAAAATCAACATCATCCGACTTGTAATTGGGCATGAATTTTAATCCTAAAAGAATTCCTAAAACACCAATCGGGATATTGATCAGAAATATCCAGTGCCATGAAAGGTAATCTACCATATAACCTCCGACTAACGGACCAAGTACAGGACCAATAAGAGCCGGAATAATGGCAAAGTTCATTGCTTTAAGGAGCTCACTTTTATCAAATGTTTTGATTAATGCCAGCTTTCCGACAGGAGTCATTAAACTTCCTCCGACTCCCTGGATGACCCTTGAAATTACCAAATGGGTAAGATTCTGAGACAAGGAACAAAACAAGGAACCTAAGCTGAACAGTACCAACGAGAAAATAAATACTTTTTTGGTCCCGAACCGGTCTGCCAGAAATCCGCTGGCAGGCATGAAAACAGCTAATGTAAGAACATAACTGATAATGGCGTTCTGCATATTAAGCGGAGATTCGTGCAGATCTTTTGCAATAGAAGGCAGGGAAGTATTCAGGATGGTTGAATCCAGCATCTGCATAAAAATAGCGGTAGCCAGAATCAAAGGTAATATTTTCTTTATGGATGTCTGTGGTGTGCTTGTTTCTGTCATTTCGTATAGGCTGAACCGTTAAAAACGTCCAGACTTATTTTATTTGAAGAATCTGCTTGCTTTAAGCAGGTTGATCTTTAGATAAAGAAATCCATATAAAATTAAAAAAGTCCTGTGAGATTTCACAGGACTTTTTGATTTATTTTCTAGGCTTTTCTACTCCTTTCCATTCATCACCGGCTTTTCTATACTGGCTTAAAGTGAAAGTTTTGAAATCCTTTGTTTTGTATTCGATGTTATCGGTATTCTGCTCAAATGGCATGATGTAATAATATTCGATATCTGTCTTATCAGATTTGTTTCCTTTTTTTACACTAGGAACATATTTTGAAAACTTATAGCTTGGAAGATATTGTTTCAGTCTTGCATAGAAAGCTTTGTCTTCTTTTTCGCTAGGAATGATATCTACAATATTCAAATCATCTTTTTTCTTGTCAATCCAAAGATAATATGTCTTTTCCTCTCCCATATTTCTGTTGAAAGAGTTGAAGGCAAATAATTCTTTCGGTACAAGTTCCTTTATTTTCTCAGGATCAACCTTTGTGTAGTATTGTCCTTTTGAAGGATCTACATAGGTTTCAAGATTGTACATCAAAACAGAATTGTTTTCAAATTTCTTATTTTTAAAATATTGATTTAAAGATAATTCTGCAGTTGCTCTAAGTTCTTTACCTCTGGCATCCAATTTTTTTGTTGGATTCTGAGGGTTTACATATTTTACGAATTCATATAAAACGACAGGTTTTATATCTTTAAGGTGAGGATACGTTTTTAGCTGCTCTGCTTTTACAAGCCAGTAGAATTGCTGGTAGTAATCATCTTTATCTTGATCTTTCACGCTCTTATAAGCCAAAGCAAGCTTCTTCGAATTCAGATATTTGCCATATTTTCCTTGTCCAAAAGCAAAACTTATGGCTAATAAGGCAAATAAAACAGTAAGGTTTCTTCTCATTTTTTTATAATTGATATTTTCGTTTTCCAAATATAATTATTTATTAGATATTATTTTGGATTGTCAGTTAAATTATGCCATATTGTTATTGTTAATTCAAAAGAAAATCCTGTATTACTACAGGATTGATAAATTATAACTGAGGAAGTTAGGTGTTTGAAGCGATGAAATTAAATATCAATAGTCAATTTTTGCTTCGCAAAATGAATGGTGAATGATTAACAGTAGATCAGAAAATACCTCTGTATTGATGGTTCTTAATCTCGAATCTCGCAACCCGAACCACATAACAAAATTGACAAGCACAGCGGATTGACGATTGACTATTCACTAATCAACCCCTCTAGTACGAAGTTTCATGTACTTTCACCGCTCTTCCGCTTGGATCATTCATTTTTTTGAATGCTTCATCCCATTCTAAAGCGATAGGAGTGGAGCAGGCTACAGATGGAACAGAAGGTACGGTAGCAGCTGCTGTTTCACTTGGAAAATGTTCTTCAAAAATAGTTCTGTATCTGTATTCTTCTTTGTTTTGAGGAGTGTTTAGCGGGAATCTGAATCTTGCGTTAGCCATCATTTCATCCGTCACTTCTTTTTCTGCAACTTCTTTTAAGGTATCGATCCATGAGTAGCCTACACCATCTGAGAACTGTTCTTTCTGTCTCCAGACAATAGAATCAGGAAGCATATCTTCAAAGGCTTTTCTCAATACCCATTTTTCGATTTTTCCTTCAGCCGTATTGATCATTTTATCTTTTGGGTTAAGAGTCATGGCAATATCCATAAATTCTTTGTCCAGAAAAGGAACTCTGCCTTCAATTCCCCAGCTCATTAGTGCTTTGTTGGCTCTTAAGCAGTCATACAGGTGAAGTTTGCCTAATTTTCTTACCGTTTCATCGTGGAATTCTTTTGCGTTTGGAGCTTTGTGGAAATATAAATAACCACCGAATAATTCATCAGAACCTTCTCCTGAAAGCACCATTTTTATTCCCATAGACTTAATTACTCTTGCCAGAAGATACATCGGGGTGGATGCCCTGATTGTTGTTACATCATAAGTTTCCAGGTGATAAATTACATCGCGTACAGCATCCAGCCCTTCCTGAACGGTAAAGTTAACTTCATGGTGAACAGATCCGATGTGTTTTGCAGCTGTTTGTGCAGCAGCCAGATCGGGAGAACCTACAAGTCCTACAGCAAAACTGTGAAGTCTTGGATACCAGGCTTCCTGTGTGTCTCCACTTTCAACTCTCTGGCGGGCAAATTTTGCGGTAATCGCTGAAATCACTGAGGAATCCAAACCTCCGGAAAGAAGTACACCATAAGGAACATCACTCATCAGTTGTCTGTGAACAGCATCCTCAAGACCCTTTCTTAATTTTGTGATATCTGTTTCGTTTTCTTTCACATGATCAAAACTGTCCCAGTCTCTTGTATACCATTGCTGAAGTTCAGCGCCGTCCGGACTGTAAACGAAATGTCCCGGTAAGAATGTTTCAATTTTTTTACATACTCCTTCAAGTGCTTTCAGTTCAGAAGCTACATAATAGTTTCCGTTTTTGTCCCAACCTTGATAAAGAGGGCATATTCCCATATGATCACGGGCAATAAGGTAGATGTCGTTTTCAGTGTCATATAATGCGAAGGCAAAAATCCCGTTCAGTTTTTCAACGAAATCTTTTCCGTACTTTCTGTAAAGAGCAAGGATTACCTCGCAGTCAGATTGAGTCTGAAACTCATAATCAGAAAATTCTTCTTTTAATTCTCTATGGTTGTAGATTTCACCATTCACGGCTAATACTACTTTTCCGTCTTTTGTAAATAAAGGTTGTTTTCCAGAGGTAGGATCTACAATGGCAAGTCTTTCGTGAGAGAAAATTACTTTTTCGTCCTGAAAAACGCCGCTCCAATCCGGTCCTCTGTGACGGATTTTTTTTGACATTTCCAGCACCTGAGGTCTTAATACTTCAGTTTTCTGTTTGGCATCAAATAAACATACAATTCCACACATAATTTCTATTATTTATGTGACAAAAGTAGAAGGGATGTTTATAAATAAAAATGAAAAATATTTAAAAGCGAAAATTTTTAATTAATTAATTATTTAAAGTTAAAAGTATTAACTATTCTTTGAAATTAACATGTTTTTGATTAATTTTTTTCGTTGAGCCGAAATTGATGGTTTTTCCATACAAAATAAAAATGACATATTTATTAATCTATGGTAATTAATTATATGAATTTTAACCCTTACTTTGTGGCTCGAAATAATTTTTTTTCATCATTTGTGTTTTTACCTTCTTGCAATTCTCATGCAAGAAGGTTTTGTTTTATTGTACCCCAAGTAACGTTCCCGAAACATTCCATGAGCTGAAACTTGTGCCTTCGGAAGCTCCCTGAGAAATTTTCACCTGAATCGTATGTTTTCCGGCTTTCAAATCTCCAAGAGGAATGAAGTTAGGATTGGTAACTGTTCCCGGACACCAGTTTGATCTGCTGAGGTCTGATGAAGAAAGACCGTCCTGAAAATTTCCTGATGCCGGATTGTACAAACGGTACGAACCACAGTCTGTTCTCCATGGGACGAATGAAAATACCGGATTTCCATCAACGAAAATAGAATTGGCTTTAGGAACAAACTCATCTCCGTTTTCCCAGCCTCCATGTCCGGTTGTAGTATATCTTAACTGAGCATTTTTCAAATCTTTATTTAAAGTGAAATTAACAAGGAGTCCTTTATCCTGATTGAACATCGTAGAGTAGTCCTGCCCGGCCATTTCCATAATATTTAAAGTATTGAATAATGGTATCGCTGTATTGTTTTTATTAACTGTCTGATCACTCTTGTGAATGGTGATATCAAGGCTTACTTTATGTCCGCCTTTGTCATAGTTGCCAATAAATGTACCTACCCAAATTTCTTTTCCTGATAATGCAGGCTTAAGCTCTGTAATATCCTGCCGGTAAGGACTGATAGTCTGCCAGTTTTTTCCTTTAAGCTGAATATGATTGAACTTCTGGATTCCAAAAGCGGTAAAAAATCTCATCATTTCCGTAGCAGGGCTATAGTTATCGGTAGTTGTTATCCCGTAATATTGCTTTCCGTTTCCATTTTCATAGACAGGAAGTGTTTTTGCTCCTTTTTCCAATCCATCAAAAAAAGATTTTTCCTTATCCTGAGGGATGAAAAATACTGTTCCGGTTCTGTCATAGGCATCCCCGTTCGACTGTTGTTTCAGTTCTACAAAAATATTTTCTCCTTCTGTAATCGCAGGGAATTTTACTTTTTTAAGAATGATGGTTCCGTTGGCATATCTTTTTATCTGTTCATCAGATTTTGAGGCATCAGAGAAATTGATGGTTTCATTTTCAAAAACATTCAGCGTAGTAAATCTGCTTTTCCAAAGCAAATCTTTATACCCCAACTGATCCGTCGTCTGTATATTTCCCTTTACTATATTTTCAATTCCTGTATCCTTGATTTTTTTGATCGAACTGGCTGTAATTAAAGAGTTTTTATTTCTTTCGACTTCCAGAACCAGTCCTAAATTCTGTCCTAAAACAGAAGGCCCACCCTTTAGCTTCAAATCATTCGTGTACCAGATCTCAATGGTGTTTGAGTTCACCTTTGTGACTGCTTTTTTACAAGTGTAGCCTAGAATCTTTTTAGTTTCATTGGTGAGTTCAAAATCCTGCTTTCCCACAGACTCAGTATCTGATGTTGAAATAGTAGATCCCGGTTTTAAAAAAGCATATGAAACAATAATGTTTGTTGGCTTTTCTACCTTAGTGATTTCATAAGGGAAGCTGCTTTTTTGTTCTTTGATTGTACTGTTGAGAATGAAATTTTCTTTCTCATTAACCCAAACGATAGTAGAGGGCTGGTCTGTATTTGTTTTTCCGTTATATGAACTGGTATACTGAATTTCATAGGTCTGTGCAGAAAACAGACAGTATAAGAAGATGGTTAGAAAATTGAAAACAATTCTTGTATGCATAAATAAAATGAGTTTGCTGCAAAGTTATTCTAAAGTTTCCAGAGCATCAAACCGGTTTAATCTATACAGTTAGTAGACAATGTGCTTTAAATGTTACAAAAAATGTTACATTTTTTTAGAAAGATTTTTAAATAAAAAAAAACTACTCCAAAAAATAGAGTAGTTTTATATATTGTTATTGGGTTTGGATTAAGAAATTCTCTCAATCAAAGCCATATAGAATCCGTCATAACCCTCGCTAGGCATTACTTTTTCATCCTTAATCATTTTGAATCCGGGGTTGTTTTTGATGAATTCGTCTACCTGCAGATTGTTTTCAGATGGAAGGATAGAACATGTTGCATATACCATTTTTCCTCCTTTTTTAAGCATTTTAGAATAGTCCTGAAGGATTTGCTGCTGTTCTTTTTTAATTCTGTCAATAAAGTCCTGATCAATTTTCCACTTACTGTCCGGATTTCTTTTTAAAACTCCAAGACCAGAACATGGGGCATCAATCAGAAGTCTGTCAGCCTTTTCATGAAGACGTTTGATTACTTTATTATCGGCAATCATACGGGTTTCAATATTGTGGGCGCCAGCTCTTTTAGCACGACGCTTCAATTCGGCAAGTTTCCACTCGAAAATATCCAGGGCAATAATCTGGCCTTTGTTTTTCATTAATGCTGCTAAGTGAAGTGTTTTTCCTCCCGCACCTGCACATGCATCTACCACTCTTTGTCCTTCCTGCACATCAAGGAAATAACCAATCTTTTGAGAAGAAGCATCCTGAACTTCAAATAATCCTTCTTTAAACGCTGTGGTAAGAAAAACATTCTTCTTCTCTTCTAACTGAACAGCATCAGGATAATTTTTAATAGGAAAAGAAACAACACCTTCATCAGTAAGGTCAGAAATAAGTTCTTTTGTTGTTGTTCTTAAAGAATTTGCTCTTAAAACAGTGGGTGCCTGCTCATTCAAAGCAATCATTTCTCTTTCCCATTTAGCTCCAAGTTCTTTTTCAAGAGTTTCAGCAAGCCATTCAGGAATAGAATGCTCTATTGCTTTTGTAGGAACTGTATTCTTTTTAAGTTTGGTAAGAATGTCGGCAATTTTGATTCCGTCAAATTCTTCAAACTTTTTATAATTGGTTTTACTCCAAAGTAAATAGGCGATGATAAGCTTGTAAATGTTGTTGGGCTTTACACCTTCCCCCATATAATATTCAAGACGTTTTTTCCAACGGATAATATTGTAAAAAATTTCAGAAACAACAGCTCTGTCCTGGCTTCCCCATTTTCTGTTTGCTTTCAAAAGTCTTTCAATAACTTTATCTGCATATTTGTTTTTCTCAAAAAATGTCTCCTGTAAGGCATCGTGAATTCCGATTGCCAAGTTTCTGTGAATAAGTTCCATAAGTTTGCTTCGCTGTTTGAATCTGCAAAAATACGACTTTTAATTGAGAGTTTGGAATTTGGGATGTGAGAGTTTAAGAATGGCAGGCTGATGGTGATAGTGAATGGTCAATCCGCTTAGCTTGTAGATTTTTATAAGTATAAATAAATTTTAACGCAAAGACCGCTAAGAAATCTTATAGTTTTTTAAGAAGGATCGCAAAGGCGTTTCACTTAGCAATGATTAAACTGATATTCTGGCTGAACGAAGTGACTTTGCGAACGAAGTATAATATTTTTAATCAAGCTTTGCGAACGATAGCGTTTAGTTTGACTTTTCAACAGTAATTATACTGCACTTGACTTCAACCTCCAAAAAGCTCTACCTTTGCAAAAAATTAAAAATATGAGTGATACAGTACTTTGTCCGAAATGCAGCTCTGAGTTTACCTATCCGAGCGATAATATGATGGTCTGTTCCCAGTGTTTCCACGAATGGGATCCTGCAGAAGCGGCTACTGAAGCAGCTAACGAAGGAAAAATATTAGATTCAAATGGAAACGAACTTCAGGATGGAGATTCTGTAGTTGTAGTAAAAGATCTTCCTGTAAAAGGAGCTCCAAAACCGGTAAAAGCAGGAACCAAAGTGAAAAATATCCGTTTAAGACCAGGAAGTGATCATAATATTGACTGCAAAATTGATGGTTTCGGGGCAATGGCTCTTAAATCAGAGTTTGTAAAGAAAGCATAAGAAATTACTGTTTTCTTATGTCTTAAAAATAAGAAAAGGAAAAAATTGGACAGTGTAATCTTTCTAAGACTTAATTGCAAGATTGCTAATGTCCGTCTGGAAGGCAGAAAGAGAAATAACCAAAAATTTCCTTAAGCTTTGGAAGTACAAATGTAAGAAAAAGTTTGAATAACCAATTCTTATGTTTGTATTTTTTTTATAGATAAGTGTAAGTAAATGTATAAGTTATGTAAAACACAGAGAAAAGGGAAAATGTCCCGTATATAATAATAGCCCTGCCTTTTTGTCTTTAAATAAATGAAATATTTATAGATCCTGATATGCTCTCATCTGTATAAACTACAAGTTCTTTTTCCTTTGTTCTTAGCTTATTCCAATAATAGTTTCCTGCAAATCTGCTTTCCAGAACTTCGGCTTCGAGGCCGGATTCTGTAATTTTGATTTCTTTGGGATAATAAGAGAATTTGGGAAGCTGGAAGTCTTCAGCCTCGTTTTCACTGAAAATATTCACTTCTCCGAATAATTTTGCAACATAAGAGTTGTAAGGGTGTCTGTAGGTCTCTTCCGGACTGTCATTCTGAATTAGTCTTCCGTCCTGAAGAATAACAATCTGATCCAGCCACGGCATAATCTCCTGAAGTTCGTGAGTAGAGATAATTAAAGAAACTCCATGCTGCTTTACATATCTGAAAAGTCTTTCTCGAAGCTCAATTTTTCTCGGAAAATCCAGATTACTGAATGGTTCGTCTAAAATCAGGAGCTTTGGAAGTACAGACAATGCTCTGGCAATGGCCACTCTCTGCTGTTGTCCACCACTTAAATATTTGGGAAGTACGTTCGCAAATTCCTGAAGACCCACCACTTCCAGAAGTTCCGTTACGGTTTCTTTTTTTTGTTTTAAATTGATATTAGAAATAAACTTTCCTACGTTTTCGGCAACTGTAGCATAAGGCATAAGATCAAAATTCTGTGCTACGAATTTCATTTCCGGTTCCCCGGGAACAAGATTTCCTTTCGGTCCCAAAAGCTTTGTTCCGTTAAAAATAATTTCTCCACTTTCCCAATCAAGAAGACCATAAATAAGATTGAGAAGAGTGGATTTTCCGCATCCGCTTTCTCCTGCAAGAGCTATAATTCTGTTTTCTTCAAACCTTAGATTAAGGTTCTGAAACAGGGGATTTTCTTTGTTATGAGAGAAAAATAAATTGTTTATTTCTAATAGCATATTACAAATGTAAGGTTTTTATGAAAACATAATTTTTTTTATTATATTAGCGGAACTAATAAAAATAAATCAAAAATGAGAAAAAAACTGTTTTCGATAGCGATTCCTGCTTTATTCGTTGCTGCTGTAATGGTTTCTTGTAAAAAAGATAAACCGCTTACCAGTGAGAGTAATGAGGTGACGACTACCAAAGAAGGTAGCCAGTTCACTTTGGATACGCTAAACAGTAAAGTTGAATGGAAGGGATATAAAGTTTTTAAATCTGAGAATACAAGTCATTTTGGAACAATCAGGTTTGAAAGCGGAGATGTGACAGTGAAAGACGGAAAACTGGAAAGCGGAAAATTCGTTGCTGATATGAACTCATTAACTTCTGTGGATTTGAAAGACAGTCCGGAAGATATGGGAAAATTAAATGGCCACCTGAAGAGCGGCGATTTCTTTGAAGTTGAAAAATTTCCAACGGCTTCTTATGAAATTACAAAAGTTACTCCGGCTACAGAAGGTGATTATAATACTCTTTTGGATGGTAATTTAACAATTAAAGGAATTACAAAATCCGTTCAGTTTAAGGCTAATGTTTCTGTAAAAGACGGAGTGGTAAGTGTAGCTACTGAACCAAAGGATATCAAAAGAGAAGAGTTTGGGGTGAAGTTCCAGGCTCCTGCTGAAAACGGTGTGATTAAAGACGAGGTGACTCTTCAGATCAACGTTAAAGCTTTAGAAAAGAAATAATTTTTTTATTTAAGTGAAATAAGTGATTGAAGTCTGCCTCCCGAAAAAGAGGCAGATTTTTTTTTGACGGACTTATTATTCAACTTAAAATCGTATTTTTGCAAAACATTTTGAAAGGGTAAAATAATGATAGAAAAGATAGAAGAACTACTGATCGAAGTAAACGGCTTCAATGCTACCTCTAGGGAAGATATCGAAAACTTCCGAATCAAGTACAACGGTAAAAAAGGGGTTCTTAATGATTTTTACGAAACATTAAAAGAAGTTCCTAACGACCAGAAGAAAGATTTCGGACAGAAGATCAATACTTTGAAACAGGCAGTTGCTGTAAAATTGGAAGATTTGAAAAATTCTTCTGAATCTTCTGTTGTCGTAGAAAAAGAAGATCTTACAAGACCTGAATTTCCATTGGAATTGGGTTCAAGACACCCAATTAATCTGGTAAAAAACAGAATTATTGAAATCTTTAAATCTATTGGTTTTGCAGTAGCAGACGGACCAGAGATTGAAGATGACTGGCATAACTTTACGGCACTTAATCTTCCGGAATATCACCCGGCAAGAGATATGCAGGATACATTCTTTATTGAGCAGAATCCTGATATTCTTTTGAGAACACATACATCTTCTGTACAAACTCGTTTTATGGAAGAAAATCAGCCTCCAATCAGGATTTTATCTCCGGGAAGAGTTTTCAGAAATGAAGCCATCTCTTCACGTTCTCACTGTATCTTCCACCAGATTGAGGGATTATATATTGATGAGAATGTAAGTTTTGCAGATTTAAAGCAAACAATCCAGTTCTTTACTACTGAACTTTTCGGAAAATCTAAGATCAGAATGAGACCTTCTTTCTTCCCGTTCACTGAGCCGAGTGCTGAAATTGATGTGTATTGGGGATTAAACTCTGAAACAGATTACAGAATTACAAAAGGAACAGGATGGCTGGAGATCATGGGATGTGGAATGGTAGACCCTGCCGTACTGAAAAATGTGAATATCGATTCTGAGAAATATTCAGGATATGCATTCGGAATGGGAATTGAAAGAATTACAATGCTTCTTTACCAGATGAGTGACATCAGAATGTTCTTTGAAAATGATATCAGAACACTCGAACAGTTCAAAACACTATAAAAAATCAAACCTCCGGAGCTCCGGAGGTTTTTTGTTTTTAATTACTGACCTAAGAAACAAAACGTAATTAAAAACTGATCTTATTGAAAAATTTACACGTGTCTGTCTCTTATATCTATACTTCGGTTCGGATCCGCTTGGTACCTCAATGGAAGTATTGACATGCTGCAGCTCTTTTATCTGCCTCTATTATTAAGACAATCCGTGTTAAGGATATATTACATCAGCAATAAAAAAAGCCTGTAAAATTTACAGGCTGTATCTTTAAAAACTTACAATTGTTATTTGCTGAACTTTAAAGGATATTTTACGTTTTTGTAATCATCAATACTGGCTTTCAGTGAACCTACTGCCAGTTCGGCTTTCAACAGCATCGGAATATGATTGGCATCATTGGAAACCCACATAGTTACGCCTTCTTTTTCTTTAAATACTCTTCCGCTTTTTACAGATGGAATAATCTTTAAACAATTGATGGTACCGAATTTTGTCTTTAAATTTTCTGTTCCTGTTACTTTTAACTGAAATGGAAACATCTCGTCATCAATCCATACATTCATATTGATGATGGTTCCCACCTTCAATTCATCCGGGCCTTTACTCCTTAAATAGTAAAAACATGAAAGCATATCCTGAACCCCTTTTACTGATTTTAGAACCTTAGAGCCATTGGCAGGAGTTTTTTTATCTGTTAAAATTAATGTATTATTATCGTGATTAAAAACCGTTTCAAAATGCTGGCGATAGCTTCCTTCACGTACATTTCTGACGTAGAAACTTGGTAATCCTGTTTGGGTATTGATGAAACTTTCATATAAATCTTCCACCTTGAAGAATGCTTTTACGGCGCCGGTAGTCTGTCCTGTTCCTTTTACATACAGATGGGGAATCCCTTTGTAATTGGTCTGTTTTGTAGTAAGGTTCGCTGTTCCTGCGTTAAGGAAGCCGTAATGTATTCTGAGAGTGATAGATTCTCCGTCCGCGATGTTATCAATCTGGGCTGAGCCTAAAAAGAATATAAATACTGCAAAAAGGTTTAAAATTTTCTTCATAACAAGACATTTACAAAAACATTGCCAAATTTAAAATCTTAAATGATAGATATTTGACAAATCTCAGGTTTTTATTTAGAATCAATTAAATATGCTTCGCATTAAAATTAGTAAATTTGCAGTTACATGTATAATTAAATTATCTTAAATATTATGATAACCACTGATATATTGATCATAGGTGCGGGACCTACAGGACTTTTTGCAGTTTTTGAAGCTGGTTTATTAAAAATGAAGTGCCATATTATTGATGCGCTTCCACAGCCGGGAGGGCAGTTGGCAGAACTGTATCCTAAAAAACCTATCTTCGATATTCCAGGTTATCCTTCAGTGAATGCTGGAGAATTGGTTGATAATTTGATGGAACAGATCAAGCAGTTTCAGCCTGGATTCACTTTGGGAGAAACCGCTGTTTCTTATACTAAAGTAGATGATGAATGGTTTGAAGTGATTACCAACAAAGGAACTGTTCACAGATGTAAAGCTATTGCCATTGCCGGTGGTTTAGGTACTTTTGAACCTAGAAAACCTACGATGGATAATATTGCAGATTACGAAGAAAAAGGCCTTGAGTACTTTGTGAAAGAACCTGAGCATTTCAGAAATAAAAAAGTAGTTATTGCCGGAGGTGGTGATTCTGCTCTTGACTGGAGTGTTTTCTTGTCAAATGTTGCAAGCGAAGTTACATTGATTCACAGAAGAAATGAATTCAGGGGCGCTTTGGATTCTGTAGAAAAAGTTCAGGACCTGAAGAATCAAGGGAAGATTAAATTAATCACTCCAGCAGAAGTTACAGCTATTAAAGGTGACGGAAAAGTAGAAGCGATCACGGTACAGGTTGACGGTCAAGAAGCTTATGATATTGAAACAGATTATTTTATTCCATTATTCGGATTGACTCCAAAACTAGGAGAGATCGGAAACTGGGGATTAAATATCGAGAAGAATGCAATCGTAGTAAATAACGCTTTAGATTACCAGACGAACATTGACGGAATCTATGCAATTGGAGATATCAACACCTATCCTGGAAAACTGAAGTTGATCCTTTGTGGTTTCCACGAAGCTACTTTGATGTGTCAGAGTGTTTACAACAGACTGAATCCTGGTAAAAAATTCGTATTAAAATATACAACGGTAAGTGGTGTTGACGGATTCGACGGAAGCCGTAAAGAAGCAGAGAAGGCAGTTGTGAAAAAAATTGACTAATTTTGCAGAATTATGTCAGACGTTAATATTAAAATTACCGACAGAGAAGGGGTAACCCATGATGTCGTAGCTCCTACGGATATGTCCATGAACTTAATGGAAATTATCCGTTCCTATGAATTGGCAGAAGAAGGTACTATTGGTGTATGTGGAGGAATGGCGATGTGTGCTTCATGCCAGGTATATGTAATCAATGATCCTGGTCTGGAACCAATGGGAGATGAAGAAGATGCTATGTTGGGTGAAGCTTTCCATGTGAAAGAAAACAGCAGATTGGGATGCCAGCTACATATTGCCGATGCAATGGAAGGGCTCGAAGTGGAAATTGCTCCTTATCCTTAGAAAATATTTTTTAATCTTAATAAGAAACCCGTCCGAATTTTTCGGACGGGTTTTTGTTTTTAAAAGAGTTTATTATTTAAACTTCTTCCTTAGAAATCCACTTTCCAACCGTAGGAGCCTGATAATTTCTCATCTTTTCCAGTAAGTCATCTATAGTGTCGCTGATCAGCAGCATATCACTGTTTATCTGCTTCAAGAACCCTTTATCCACCATGGTTTGAACCAGTTTAATCAGATCATCATAAAAACCATCAATATTCAAAATTCCGATCGGTTTTTTGTGAAGCCCGAGCTGTGCCCATGTGATCATCTCAAAGAATTCTTCTAATGTGCCGTAACCACCGGGAAGAACGATAACACCATCACAAAGTTCATTCATTTTGGTTTTTCTTTCGTGCATGGTTTCCACGATGATGAGTTCGGTCAGATTTTTGTGAGCAATTTCTTTAGATTGTAGAAAGTGGGGAAGGACTCCAATGACGCTACCATTTTCACTCAATGCTCCGTCGGCAATCGTTCCCATCAAGCCAACATCAGCACCTCCATAAATAAGCTGTATATCATGTTTAGCCAAGGTTTGTCCAAGGAGAAATGCCTGTTCTTTGTAAATGTCATGCGAGCCGAAACTTGAGCCGCAGAATACGGTGATACTTTTCATTGTATAAGGTTTTTTATGGTTTGGATGCTTCGACAAGCTCAGCATGACATCTCTAATACTAACTTTTTTTTAGGTATAAATTTTTAGCTGTGTCATGCTGAGCTTGTCGAAGCATTTTTATTTCAATTAAAACTAAAAATATCCAAAATCATAAGACTTTGGATATTCAATATAGTAATTTTAATGTTCTATTTCTGAGGAATATTGGCTAAAATATCTTTCAGGAAACTCCAGAATTTCTGAGTTGAAGGAATGTTCGCTTTTTCATCAGGAGAGTGAGCCCCTCTGATCGTTGGTCCAAAGCTTACCATTTCCATTTCAGGATAGTTGGCTCCAATGATACCACATTCAAGACCTGCATGGCAAGCTACTACATGAGGTTTTTCAGTGAACTTCTCAGTATAAAGTTTCTCCATCAGCTGTACGATCTCTGAACCTGGTTTTGGTTTCCATCCCGGGTACGAACCGCTGAATTCAACATTCATTCCAGCCAATTCTGCTACAGATTTCAATTGTTCTGCCACTGAATATTTTGAAGAATCTACAGAAGATCTTGTAAGGTTTAAAATCTTAAGTTCTCCAACTTTCAATTCTACTCTTGCTACGTTATTGGAAGCTTCTACAAGATCAGCCACATCCGGACTCATTCTGTATACTCCATTATGAAGAGCTTTTAGAGTAAGGATTACTTTTTTAGAATCTCCTTCTGAAATTGCTTTGTCAGAAGACGTGGAGTTCTCAATATTGATCTGAATTCCCGGCTCTACAGTCGCAAATTCTTCTAAAATATCTTTCTTAAGAATCGTTACGTTTTCTATAAATTCCTGAGCATTTCTCACAGAAATTAGAGCTACACCTTCTCTAGGAATTGCATTTCTCAGACCTCCGCTGTCGATAGAAACCAATTCAATATTCTGATTTTCTAAACCGCTGTAAAGAAGTCTACCCAAAATAATATTGGCATTTCCGAAACCTTTATGAATATCCATTCCGGAGTGTCCACCCTGAAGACCTTTTACTTCAAGTCTTACAATTTGTCCTTTTGGAGCTTCTGCAGCATAGTTTTGAGTGATAGTTACGTCAACACCTCCTGCACAGCCAATATCAATCTCATCATCCTCTTCAGTATCAAGATTCAATAGAATTTGTCCTGTCAGTTGCCCTGGCTTTAGTCCTAAAGCACCCGTCATTCCAGTCTCTTCATCAATAGTGAAAAGAGCCTCCAATGCAGGATGTGGAATATCTGAACTTTCAAGAATAGACATAATGGTTGCTACTCCTAAACCATTATCAGCTCCTAAAGTAGTTCCTTTTGCCTTTACCCAGTCACCGTCAATCTCCATTTTGATTCCTTCTGTTTCAAAATCGAAATTAACATCGTTATTTTTCTGGCAAACCATATCAAGGTGCGATTGAAGCACGATAGATTTACGGTTTTCCATGCCAGCAGTGGCAGGTTTCTTAATAATAACGTTTCCTACTTCATCTACCGTAGTTTCCAGTCCTAAATTTTCACCAAATCCCTTGATAAAAGCTATTACTTTTTCCTCCTTTTTTGAAGGTCTTGGAACAGCATTTAATTTGGAGAAATTTTTCCAGATAATCTGCGGTTCTATATTAGATAATTCCATTGAATTTTATTTTTCTCAAATTTACAAAATAAAAAATGCTTCCGTGAGATACAGAAGCATTTTTGTTGTATGATTTCGCTTTTATTAACATCCACACTCTCCATAGATCGGAGTCGTAAATGTAGTTCCGTCTGGTTTCTCTATAGTCAGAGTCCCTTCAAACAGTAAAGCTTCTTCGCCTTTTATTTTTTTACCTTTTACGGAAATTTTGTAATCATCATTTTCTATTTCTTTGGTAAGCAGTTCATCTACCTCCATATCACTTGAAGAGATGAGATTCAGAGCCAGTCTTTTGCCATCCAGCATCATGTAAGCAGTTTTTCCGGCATCATCTGCGTAGATGTATCTTTCATTTTCAAAATCAGTTTTGCTTATCGCAAAATAGCAGGAGCATTCTTTAATTTCTTTAGGAAACGGAATGGTTCCCACCAGAATATTTCCAGAAGATGTACCTGTTGAAGCAGAATCTTTTGCAATAGGTAAAGAATCGGCAGAAGGAGAACCTGAAACCGTTTCTTTTTCCTTTTTGCAAGCTACCAATAGAAATGCGGAAAATAAAATGATTAAATATTTCATGTGTTTGTGGTTTTATTATTTTTCTTACCCTCTTGCTCTTTCAAGAAGTGTCATCATTAATAAAGAAAGGATTACTAAACTTTCTTCTTCATCATCAATATCGATCAGTCTGTCCAGCTGGAATCTTCTTCCGAAGAATGAAGGCATTTTTTTAAGTTTAAAATAAGCTTTCCCATCAATACCAGTCACCGTATAAGATGGATTAAGGAAATATCCTGTGAACATTCCGATGATAGGAAGTTCTCCTACAAAGCTGTCCCAGAATCTCACCCATGCACTGTCTTCCTGAACTTTAAACTTAGGCTGATCTTGGGCATCCAGAATATCGTAACTTGCTTTCCAGATAGAACGCATTCCTTTTCTTGCCAGTCTACCGAAGTTTTTATTGTCAATAAGATCATTCAAAGAATACGAAGCGTTGAAATCTATCCATTTATTAGCTTTGATTCTGAAAAGTTCCTTAGACTTGCTCTCATCATTGAAAACGATAACATCTTCTTTCAACTTGAACATTTTCTGACGCACATACGCTACATAATTTCCGTTTTTGTCAGTAATATTGAAGTCACTTGCTAAAGTAGTGATTTTGAATTTGAAATCCAGAGGATAGTTAAGATTGTTAAGTACCATGTTAGTTAATTTTTTTCATATTTAATTTAAGCCGCAAATATAAAGGTTTTTTTAGAGTTCTCAGGTATGGGTGAAATTTAAAATATCATATTGAGACATTGTGTTGACGGAAATTTATAAGGTGATTTTTGTGAAAAATAAAATTAAACGCTGAGTTCGCAAGGGTTGTTTACTCTTTTTATATGTTTTGTTCACAAAGGCACTTCGTTCAGCTGAGATACAAGTTTTCTTATTGCTGAGTAAAGCGCCTTTGCGATCATTTTTTAACCTTTAGACATCTTAGCGCGCTCAGCGTTAAAAATTTATTATACTGTATAAAAATTCACAAGCGAAGCGAACTGACGATTGACTATTCACTATTAATTATCAACTTTAATCCTTATTTTTGTACCTATGGATTATCCAAGTAAAGTATTGGCAAAGGCGGTAGACGAGATTTCGGGACTGCCTGGGATTGGAAGAAAAACCGCATTGAGATTAGCACTGCATTTGTTGAAGCAGCCCAATTCCAGAGCTGTAAGTCTTGGAAATTCCCTGATTAACCTTGTCAATGAAATAAAATATTGTAAAGAATGTCATAATTTTTCAGATTTTGACATCTGTGAAATATGCAGCAATGAAAAGAGAAATGGTGAACTGATCTGTATCGTTGAAGATGTACGGGATGTAATTGCTATTGAGAATACCGGAAAATATACAGGCAAGTATCTGATCCTGGGCGGAAAAATTTCTCCAATGGAAGGAGTAGGACCCGGGCAGTTAAATATTCCAAGTATTGAAAAGAAATTGAATGATGGAAAGGTGAAGGAATTTATTTTCGCATTGAGTGCCACGATGGAAGGAGATACAACAGCGTATTATATCTATAAGAAATTTAAAAGTTTCAATGTGAATTTCTCCAGCATTGCAAGAGGAATTTCAGTAGGAGATGAACTGGAATATGCTGATGAAATTTCTTTAGGAAGATCCATTATCAACAGGCTGCCATATAACGAAAAGGATTAATATGAAGCTGTCTGTTATTATCGTTAATTATAATGTTGTACAATTGCTCAGAAGCTGCCTCTTGTCACTTCAGAAATATATACAGGAGATAAACTATGAAGTGATTGTTATTGATAATGCTTCTACAGACAATTCCTGGACAGATCTTATTCCCGAGTTTCCTGGCGTACATTTTATATCTTCTGAAATAAACGGAGGTTTTTCAAAAGCGAACAACCGGGCGATTCAGACAGCAAAAGGAGAATATATTTTACTTTTGAATCCTGATACAGAATTTGAAGGGTTTTATATGAAGGAACTTCTGGATTTTGCCGATTCTCAGCCTGCATTCGGATGTCTGGGAGTGAGGATGCATGATGCGGAAGGTAATTTTCTTCCTGAAAGTAAACGTTCTGTTCCGGATATGTTTAACTCTTTTGAAAAGCTGTTTACAAATTTTAAAAAGAATAATTCCAAGTCTTATTACAGAAACGACATTGAGGAAAATGCGGTTGCTGAAATAGAAGTTATGACAGGCGCTTTTTTACTGGCTAAAAAAGACGTTTACGAAAAAATAGGAGGGCTGGATGAAGCTTATTTTATGTATGGAGAAGATATTGATCTTTGCTATACTTTCTTAAGAAACGGTTACAAAAACTTCTATTATGGTAAAGTTTCTATTCTTCATCACAAAGGAGAAAGCACTATTAAGAATGAAGTATATCTCAAGAGATTTTATGGAGCCATGCAGATCTTTATTGATAAATATTATAAAGAATCGAAGCCTGTACAATATTCATTTTTAAAGGCAGGGCTGAAACTTCGCTATCAGATTGAAAAGATCAAGTTAAAATAAAAAAGCAACTCAATTGGAGTTGCTTTTGTTTTATATAAGATGGTATTCTTCTTATTTTGCCGGTGCTACAGGAGTTTGTGCCGGAGTTGTTGTAGAAGAAGCAGGAGCTGACTGTTTTGCAGGAGCTTCTTTCTTCACTGGTTGTTTTTGTGTAGGAGCTACCTGAGACGGCTTTCCTGTAATAACAACGCTTAAAAGGATAAGAACGATGATAGTTCCGCCTAGAGTCCATGTTGCTTTTTCCATGAAATCATTGGTTCTCTGTACTCCAAACTGTGCAGATGATGCACCTCCGAATGTACTGGAAAGGCCTCCTCCTTTTGGATTTTGTGCCATAACGATAATTACCAATAAAACGCTGGCAACCATAACAAGAACCATCAATAGTGTAAATATAGTATCCATTAATTCTGATATCTTTTTGAATGGGCAAATTTAATCTTTTTTTACTGAATGACAAAGAAAGATATCGCCAAATGTTGATAAAAATAAAAACGGCAACAATTGTTGCCGTTTTTTCTATAAAAATTGGATGTTATTATTTAAAATCAGTATCAGTAGCCTTATTTATTTCATAAGACTTTACATTCATGGTCATATCCATTCCCATCTGGCTTACAGAGATTGTATATGGCATTTTTACCCCTTCTACATCTTTGTAATTAGAGAATGTTGTAGGGATTGTCACTTCCTGGCCCTTAGCTTTTACTTTTTTTGTTTCTCCGGTTTTTAATCCTGTTGCAACGCTGTAGTAATACGTTGTATCCCCACTTTTAATTGCATAAGAATCTTCACCTCCGATTTTCTCAATTCCTCCTAATTTATAATCAGCAGATTTTGCAAAACCTAATTCTTCAAAAAGCTCCGGGTTCTTTTGTTTTTCAGCAATTTCTTCCGGTGTGATGTCAATTTTTTGTCCCATCTGCATAGAATAACCGGTTTTCCCATCAAATACCTGCTTCTGAACAACCTGTCCCATTGCTGTTACAGTTGTCAGCTCCTTTCCGCCTTGTGCTTTAACGATTTTAAAATCGATGTTTTGTCCTTGCATAGACATTGAAGCATTCGTAGTATATGAAGTAATTTTAGCCAAATTAGCTTTTCCTCCGATAGCATTGATGTATTTATCTGCAATAGAGGCAACCGTTACACTTGCATCTACTTTTTGTACAGTTGGTTTTGAAACAGGGTTTGCATCCTTATCAAAATATTTTACAGGGTAACCTAATTTTTCCAATCCTTCAGAAATATCAGATGCTTTACCTGCAATGAAAATTCTGCTTTGGTTTGGTAAAATGGTAGTCTTGACAGCATTTGAAACATCTGCAGCTGTTACTTTATCGATAGATTTCAGGTAATTGGTGTAGAAATCAGCTGGTAAATCCTGAACTTTTTGGTTCAATGCAAACCTTGCAATAGTTGCAGGCTGCTCTAAGGACATGATGAAAGAACCTTTCAGCTTTGCTTTTGCATTTGCCAATTCTTCTGGTTTTACCGTAGAAATAGCATTAAGTTCATTCATGAATTCCTTAACCGCTTTGTCTGTAACCTCATTTCTTACACTCGCACTTGCAGAAAATTCAGGAGAATACTTGCTTGCTACCATACTTGAATAAGCACCGTAAGTAAATCCGTTCTTCTCTCTAAGGTTCATGAAAAGTCTTGCTTCACCACCACCTCCAAGGATGTAATTGGCAATTGTTGCAGGGAAATAATTGGCATCTTTCATTTTCAACGTGTTCAGGTTGTTTAGAGAAACAACAGACTGTACCGCAGAAGGAACATCCACTACATTAATTTCTGTTTTCGCAACATTAGAAGCTGGCTCTAATTGTGCAACAGGGGTATTTGCTTTTTTCCAGCTATTGAAGGCCTTTTCGATCAAAGGTTTTACCTGGTCAAACTTTACGTCTCCAACGATTACTAAATAAGCATTGTCCGGAGCGTAGTATTTTTTATAGATGTTCTGTACATCAGCAAGCTGGATTTTGTTAATCGATTCAACAGTTTCAAATTCACCTCTTGAAGTATTTTTTCCATACATCAAAGCGTTTGAAACTCTTTCCGCGATAGAAGAAGCATTTTTTTCCTCAGATTTTAATCCTTCAATAGCTCTTTCTTTAGAGTTTTGAATTTCCTCAGCAGAGAATTTAGGATTAATAATTGCATCAGCCATCAGGCCTAATACTTCAGGGAAATATTTTGAAAGCGAGTTGGCAGAAGCACCTCCTGAAGAGAAATTAAGATTTGCCCCAAGGTAGTCCACTTTTTTGTTGAAATCATCTTTGGAGATATTCGTAGTTCCGTTTTCAAACTGTTCAGCCATGATTCCGCTTACCCCAGTTACAGCTCCTTCATTGTAAGGAGGTCTGTCCATAGAAAGGCTTGCATTTACTCTTGGCAGCTTGTTGTTCTCAACTACCATTACTGTAAGACCGTTGCTTAGCTGGAAAGTTTTTGGCTTAGCAATGTTAATCGCAGGAGTAGGTCCCGGCTTTGGCATTGCATTAAGATCTATTTTTTGTGCTGAAACCATTCCTGTAAAGAAAAACGCTGCAGCTATATATGTTAATTGCTTTTTCATTTGTAAAAATTTAATTTTTAATAATCATATTGTAACCTTAAAAGTTGAAATGATTACTTTTTCTCAGGTACGTAGTTAATGATTATTCTTTGGTTGGAATTAAGATACTTTTTAGCAGCATTTTGAAGATCCTGTCTTGTGATAGATCTGTAAATGTCGATTTCTTTATTGATCAAATTCGTGTCACCCATCAATACGTGGTTGGTTGCCAATGAAGCAGCAATTCCCTGAATGCTTGAGTTAGCATTTACAAACTGATTTTCGTACTGGTTTTGAAGTTTTTGATAATCATCTTCAGAGATTAATGTAGTCTGAAGATTTTTGATTTCAGCATCAATGTCAGCTTGTAAAGCCTGCTTTGTAGTCTGTCCCATCGGGATCGCGAAGAAGGCGAAAATACTGTAATCTTCCAGCCCTTGGTTAAAAGCAGCTACCTGAAGTGCTTTTTTGTCCTGATCAACTAATTTTTTATATAAAACCGAAGATTTTCCATTACTTAAATAAGAAGAAAGCATATCTAAAACATAAGCATCTTTCTCTTTGTTAGCCGGAGTTCTGTACGCGAAAACATAAGCAGGAAGCTGGATATTCGGGTCTGTTGCCGTTACTTCTTTTTCCTGAGTGATAGGAGCATCTTTAGGGAAATCTTTTGGATATAAAGTTCCTTTTGGAATTCCTCCATAATAGGTTTCGATCCATTTTTTAGTCTGTTCAGGTTTGATATCTCCTGCAACAACCAAAGTGGCGTTATTCGGTACGTAAAACTTCTTGTAGAACGCCTGGAATTCTTCTAGTTTAGCAGAATTCAGATCTTCCATAGAGCCGATTGTAGGCCAGTTGTACGGGTGATTGGTAAATAAATTTTTCTGAATAGTTGTAAAAAGATTTCCATAAGGCTGGTTGTCCATTCTTAATCTTTTCTCTTCTTTTACAACCTCTCTCTGTGTATCTACACCTACCTGATTGATTACCGCGTGACGCATTCTTTCAGCTTCCATCCAAAGTCCAAGCTGTTCGTTGTTAGAAGGGAATGTTTCATAGTAATACGTTCTGTCATTGGTGGTGTTGGCATTGTTCTGTCCTCCGTTGGAAGAAACAATCTTGAACCAGTCTCCTCTTTTGATATTAGGAGTTCCCTCAAATAAAAGGTGTTCAAAGAAGTGAGCAAAACCTGTTCTGCCTTTTACTTCATCCTTTGCACCTACATGGTACATTACACCTGTTGTTACAACCGGCGCCGAGTTATCCTGATGAAGAATTACGTGAAGACCATTGGGAAGGTCATACTCTTCGAATTTGATTTGCTGTGCATTCAGCATTAGCCCGAAGAAAGCTACGGCAGCAGCAGAAAGAAGTCGCTTTTTCATAAAATTTAGAAATTGTTTATCAATTAGTACGAAAAGTGAATTAAATGTTACAAAATGTATAGAAATATATGTTGTAATAAGAAAATTTTTAGAAATTAAAAGTTTAAAAAGTAGGAATTTATAATGTTAATTATCGATTTACTTTGCCTGCAAATAGTATTTTTAACGCAGAGTCCACTAAGATATTTAAATAACCTTCAGATCGGTGGCAATGGCGTTTTACTCAGCAATGCTTGCCCGAGATCTTTGCTAAATGTAATGCCTTTGCGAACAAAATATATAAGATTAATAAATCTTGCGGACATTAGCGTTTAATTTTGAATATTTAATAGGAGCCACTCACATTTTAAAGCAAAATTGACTATTGATATATATTTTAAGTATTAAAATTTGAGTGTTGCAATTTCTAACTTCTCATGAAAGTTTGAATTCTCCTCTGAATACATTAATTTTGTGTTCCCAAAATTTTTTTGCTGTATGGACTATTTGAAAGGACTCAATGAATCACAATATGAAGCCGTTACCTCTTTACAAGGACCTTTGATGGTGCTTGCCGGAGCAGGTTCCGGGAAAACGCGTGTACTTACCATGCGTATTGCTCATTTAATACATAATGGAATAGACCCTTTCAATATCCTGGCGCTTACCTTTACCAATAAGGCGGCTCGTGAAATGAAAGACCGTATTGCAAAAGTAGTAGGAGACAGTAATGCAAGAAGTCTTTGGATGGGAACTTTTCACTCTGTTTTTGCAAGAATTTTAAGAATTGAGGCTCATTATCTTGGATATCCTTCCAATTTTACCATTTATGATCAGCAGGATGCCTTGAATGTGATCAAAAAAGTACTGAAGGATATGAATATTGATGCAGATCTTTATAAACCTAAAAAAGTTCAGGCAAGAATCTCAACCTATAAAAATAATCTGATTACGGTAAAAGCTTATTTCAACAACCCGGAACTGATGGAGGCGGATGAAAAGGCTAATATGAAATTCATCGGACAGATTTATCAGAAATATGTAGATCAGTGTTTCAGAAACGGATCCATGGATTTTGATGACCTGTTGTTGAAAACCAATGAGCTGCTGACCCGTTTTCCTGAAGTGCTTGCAAAATATCAGGATAGGTTCAGATATATCATGGTGGATGAGTACCAGGATACCAACCACTCTCAGTATCTTATTGTAAAAGCATTAGCTTCAAAATTTGAGAATATCTGTGTGGTAGGGGATGATGCACAATCCATTTACTCTTTCCGTGGAGCTAACATTTACAATATCTTAAACTTTAAAAAAGATTATACAGATGCTAAAACAGTATCTCTGGAACAGAATTACCGTTCTACACAGAATATTGTAAATGCGGCTAATGTAGTTATTGCAAAAAATTTACAGCAGTTTAAGAAAAATGTATTCAGTGACAATGAAGAAGGGGATAAGATCAAAATATACCGATCTCTTTCCGATGCTGATGAAGCGAATTTTGTTGCCGGAAATATTTGGGAACTCCGTAACCGTGACCAGAGAAAATACAGTGATTTTGCCATTTTATACAGAACCAACTCTCAGACACGTGCTTTTGAAGATGCACTGAGACGTAAAAATATTCCATATAAAGTGTATGGAGGACTTTCCTTCTACCAAAGAAAAGAAGTAAAAGACCTTATTGGTTATCTTCGACTTCTGATCAATGAAAATGATTCTGAAGCATTGATGAGGATCATCAACTATCCTGCAAGAGGAATTGGAGAAACAACACAGAATAAACTGATCGTTTTTGCAGATGCTCATAATATTGCGGTTTCAAAAGTATTGGAAAATCTTCCGATGTATGCACCTCAATTGGGCCTGAACAACGGAGTTTTGAACAAGTTGAACGACTTCTGGTCTATGATAAAAGCTTTTCAGGTATTGCTGAAAACAGAAACAGCTTACAGTGTTGCTATGGAAGTGGCAAAACGAAGCGGCTTAATCAAGTTTTTGAAAGATGATCAGACTCCGGAAGGAATTTCCAGAGTAGAAAACGTACAGGAATTGATGAACTCCATGCAGGGATTCATTGAAGAGCAGATGCAGCTGGAAGACGGAGATCCGAGTCTTTCCAATTTCCTTGAAAATATCGCCCTTTCAGCAGATACTCAGGATAAGAACCTGGAAGATGATATGGTTTCATTGATGACTATTCACCTTTCAAAAGGACTTGAGTTTCCAGTAGTTCACTTAGTAGGACTTGAAGAAAATCTGTTCCCAAGCTTTATGAGCTCTGCCACCAGAGAAGACCTTGAGGAAGAGAGAAGACTATTTTATGTAGCACTGACAAGGGCTGAAAAACAGGTCTTTTTCTCATATGCTGTTTCCCGTTTTCAATGGGGGAAAATCACAGATGCAGAACCTTCAAGATTCTTAAGTGAAATTGATGATGAATATATTGAATTCCTTAATCCTGCTTTGGAAAAAAGATTTATCAATAATTCAGGGGTAAGATCCAATATTTTTGATGAACATCCTTCTGACATGAAATCTTTCAAAAAGGTTGAAAAGAAGACTCTCGATAGAGGTGATGCCTCAAAACCTGCTCAGGAAGTAAGAAAACTGAAACCTGTAAGTACAGCTAAAATTATCAACCCAAGTGGAGCTTCTTCTCAGGATATTGAAGTAGGAGATAAGGTGAGACACGACCGTTTTGGAATTGGAGAAGTTAGCTTCTTGGATGGAACGGATCCTCAGAATATCAAAGCAAAAGTTATTTTCATCCATGAAGGAGAGAAAAACCTGATTCTGAAATATGCAAAACTGACTAAGATTTAATTTCAGAACAATACAATATAAATAAAACGGGTTCAATTTTTGGATCCGTTTTATTTTATTTTTAAATGCAAAGCCCGCAATGTAACTATTGCACTTTGTCTATTTTTTTCGTTCGCAAAGGCGTTCCACTTAGCAAAGAGAAATTTCTCTGCTGAACGAAGTGCTTTTGTGAACATAAGAATAATAAGCTGTAAATTTTCCTTTGCGGTCATAGCGTTTAGATTACCTATTTTAAACACAAAGTTCGCAATGTGTTCATTCAGATGTATTTATTTTTCGTTCGCAATGACGTTCCACTTATTGAAGACAATTTCTCTGCTGAACGAAGTGCCTTTGCGAACATAAGAATAATAAGCTGTAAATTTTCCTTTGCGGTTATAGCGTTTAAACGGTAATATATTTCTCTATCTATTTTGAATTTAACCATCTATAAAGCAATGTTTTTATGAATGTTTCCTTAATTTATCTTAACTTTAAATAGGGATAGAAAGAAACGATAACCATTTTTTATAAAAACAAAGTCTATTGATTTTGTAGACTAATAAATATATTTTACATTTGCAGCTTGTAAAAACATAAATGTTCAATCAAATTAAACTATATGAGAAATAAAAAAACTATTCTTTCGGCCTCTGTTTTATTTTTTCTTGGAGTATATACTTACGGACAGGAAAAAGACAGCATCAAAACAAATAAAGACAGTATAAAAACCAATAATGTAGAAGAAGTAGTGGTGCTGGGATCAAGAGCTGGAGCCAGATCTAAAACAGACAGCCCGGTTCCTGTAGATGTATTCAATGTGAAAGAATCTTCAATCATTCTCCCACAAACAAATATTGGACAAATCCTGAATGCAGTAGCACCATCATTTACTTCTACGATTCAGACTAACTCAGACGGAACAGATCATTTGGATCCTGCTCAGCTGAGAGGTTTGGGACCGGACCAGGTATTGGTTTTGGTTAACGGAAAAAGAAGACACACTTCAGCATTGGTGAATGTAAACGGAACACCCGGAAGAGGTACCGTAGGAACGGATTTAAATGCCATTCCGTCTTTTGCATTAAACAGAATAGAAGTATTAAGAGACGGAGCTGCAGCACAATATGGATCTGATGCCATTGCCGGAGTAATTAATCTTGACTTGAAAAGAGATACAGGAAAACTGGCAGGACAAATAAGCTATGGAGGAAATTTAACACCAACAACTAATGATCATACCGGCGATTTTGACGGACAGAATATTCAGCTGGATCTGAACTATGGTAATAAAATAGGAACCAAAGGAGGTTTCTTCAATATCACTTGGTCTTCACAGTTCAGAAATCCAACCTATAGAGCCGGAACAGAAAGTGGCCCTATTTACAATGCTTATAATGCCATTGAACAACGTGCACTAAATGACGGAGTTAATCTTTCTTCTCTTTTTACGAATATTGGGAATACACCCAATTCACAGCAGATTGTAAATTATGTACATCAGTATGCACAAAATGTAAACTACTTTTCTCAGGAGCTGCAAAATTCAATCCAGGGAGCCAATACCATTTCTGCATTACAAAGTATTTTGAAATCAGGAAATTTTACCAGAGATCAGCTTAATTACTTTACGGATCAGGAATTGGCGTACAGAGGGCAGGAAAGGAAGGATTTTAATATGCAGGTAGGGCAGTCGAAGCTTAATAATCATCAGCTTTTTGTGAATGCCGAAATCCCAGTAAGTGACAATTGGAAAGTGTATACTTTTGGTGGTTACAGCATAAGACACGGAACTTCCGGAGGATTCTACAGAAGACCAACTGAAAACAGAACTTTTACAGGATTGTATCCTAATGGTTATCTTCCACAGATTGGAACGGATATCCAGGATATTTCCCTGGCTGCAGGAATCAAAGGGAAATGGGACGGCTGGAATATTGATTTCAGTAATACATACGGGCAGAATTCATTTACCTATAATATTCAAAACACCGGAAATACCTCCTTACGTTTTGCTTCGCCAAGAGAATTTAATGCAGGAGGGCTGAGATTTTCCCAAAACACAATCAATTTAGATTTCTCTAAAAAATACGATGTATGGGAAGGGATCAATGTCGCTTTCGGAGCTGAGCACCGCTATGAGAATTTTAAAATTACCCAAGGTGAAGAAGCTTCGTATCAGACATATGATCAATTTGGAAATATCTGGAACGGAGATCCAAGCCAGAGAGCTACGGACTTTTTTGGACTGCCTCTGCCGGGAGGATCACAGGTATTCAATGGATTTAAACCTGAGAATGCTGTGGATAAAAACAGACAGTCGGTGGCAGCTTATGCAGATGTAGAATTTAACTTCACCAACTGGTTATTGGTAGACGCTGCTGCGAGATATGAAAATTATTCTGATTTCGGATCGACATTCAATTATAAATTAGCTTCAAGAATCAAAATAGCGCCTAATTTCAATGTGAGATTTGCAGGATCTACAGGATTCAGAGCTCCGTCTATCCACCAGATTTATTATAATGTAACTTCTACATTGTTTACGAATAATCAACTTTTGGAAGTAGGAACTTTCAGTAATGATTCCCAGCTGGCAGGATTGCTAAGTATGCCAAAACTGAAGCAGGAAACTTCCAAATCAGCAAGTGTAGGATTTACCTACAAAATTCCTTCAGCAGGGCTTAGCTTTACAGCAGACGGATATTTCACAAGAATCGACAACCGTATCATCCTTACGGACCAGTTCTTAAGAAAAGATGTGCCTTCAGATGCACAAAAAGAGTATGATAAATTAAATGTGAACGGTGCTCAGTTCTTTACCAATGCAATTGATACGGAAACAAAAGGGTTGGATGTAGTGATTTCACATAATGTAAGATTTTCAGGTATAAAACTCGATAATAACTTTGCTATTAACCTTAATAAGACCAAACAGGTAGGAGATATCCATTCTGCAGGACTTTTACAGTCACCACAGCTTGAGAAAGTATATTTTTCTGAAAAATCAAGAGTGTATCTGGAAGAAGCTGTGCCTAGAGTGAAAGCCAGTCTTTCGCACACCCTTTCATGGAAGGATGCTACGTTCTATCTGAGAAATACTTATTTTGGAAAAGTAACAGGTGCTGATATTATTGATGTGAACGGAGACGGAATCATAGATTTTAATGAACACCAACCGATCGGAGATAAGATCATTACCGATATATCTGCTGCTTACCAGTTTACTAAAAACGTAGGGTTGACTTTGGGGGTGAACAATTTGTTTGATATTTATCCAACAAAAAACCTTACTGCTTCTACCAATAATGACCAGTTTATCTATTCACGTTCTACTTCACAGTTTGGACAAAATGGTAGATATGTTTTCGCGAGACTTAATTTCAATTTTTAAGTTCAATAGCAGATCTTACTTATGACTTATGAAATTGTTTAAAGTTTTATATTTTGAAACATTAAGATTGTATTAAGATATTGAGAGTATTAAGATAAGCTTCGCTTTAAGCTTAAAAATCAGAATGATTCATCTTAACTTAAATCCTTCTTAATGGTTTTAATGTATATATTCTGCATTTTTATCAGATTAAGGAACTTCTATAAAAAAAAACAGTTCAGAATTTCTGAACTGTTTTTTTATTTATGATCATATGAATTTATCTTTCCACAAGTTCCTTCACAGGTTCTCCATAATGATCCATTACTGTTTTGTTGATCTGAAGCAATTGATACCATTTTCGGAAAGCCCCTATAAATACAATAAGCATAAGAATCATGGCTGTTGCTGCTAGTGCAGCCAGTAAGTACTGTCCTTTGGGAATATAAATGGCGGTCACCTGGATATACCCGGCCCAGAATGTAATTCCGGCCATGAAAACTCCGGGAATAGCTGAGCATAAAGCATATTTTCCCCTGTTCATCCTGATCAGCATTGTTGTACAGACGATAAGTCCGCAGGCAGCCAACAGCTGATTACTGATTCCGAATAATGGCCAGATGCTGTTTACGTTTCCGGTATACACAAGATATCCCCAGGCAAAAGTGAAAAGAAGACTGCTGATAATAATTCCCGGAATCCAGTTTTTATCATTGAATTTTGGAACTACAGAACCCAGCATTTCCTGTAAGAAGAAACGTCCCACTCTTGTCCCTGCATCAATAGCAGTAAGAATAAATACAGCTTCAAACATAATCGCAAAATTATACCAGTAGGCCGTCAGCTGATCCATATAAGGGATTTTGTTGAAGATATGGGCCATTCCTACAGCCAGAGATACAGCACCTCCGGTTCTTCCATACAGGTCAATCCCTATTTTTTGTGAATAATAATCTATGTCTACACCATGTAGTGAAGGATGTGTTGCAAGAAAAGAATCATAAGCTTCCTTAGGGGTGTTGATCGCAAAATAATCACCCGGCATCAGTGTACATGCCGCAATAAGTGCCATCAATGCTACAAAACCTTCCACAAGCATTGCTCCATATCCTACAAAAAGAATTTCTCTTTCCTTATTAAGCATTTTAGGAGTTGTTCCCGTAGCAATCACAGCATGGAAACCAGAAATTGCTCCACAGGCAATCACGATAAAAATAAAAGGAAGTACAGGTCCGCCAATAATAGGCCCTCCACCATTTACAAAAGCAGTGATTGCTGGCATCTGTATGGTAGGATGAATCACAATGACCCCGATAGCCAGCATGATAATAGTTCCTATCTTTAAATAAGTGGAAAGATAATCTCTTGGAACCAAAAGCAGCCATACCGGCAATACAGAAGCAATAAAGCCATACAAAGGAATCGCGATAGAAATTGTTTTAATATCCCAGGAAAATAAATTGTTCATGGTAGGGTTCTGCATCAGACTATGTCCTCCGATGATTCCGGCAATCAAAAGGATACCGCCTAAAATACTTGCAAACAAAACACTGTTCTTTTTATAACGCATAATCAGTCCCATGATGATGGCGATAGGCATTGTGATGATTACTGTAAAAAGAGACCATGAAGCTTCATGCATTGCATTTATACAAGCCAGCGATAAACCCGCCAGCGTAAGAATCAGGATAAATAGAATTGCAAAACCAGCTACGGTTCCGGTTGCTTTTCCGATTTCTTTAGAAGCGATAGTCGCAAGACTTTGACCTTTGTGTCTCACAGAAGCAAAGAGTACAACCATATCATGAACTCCGCCTCCCAATACACATCCAATCAGAATCCATAATGCGCCCGGAAGATATCCGAACTGAGCGGCAAGAACAGGTCCTACTAATGGCCCTGCAGCAGCGATTGCAGCAAAATGATGTCCGAAAAGTACATTTTTATTCGTAGCGACATAATCTTTACCATCTGCAAATTCTACAGCAGGAGTCATATTTTGGTCGTTAAGCCTGAGAACTTTATTGGCAATAAAAATACCATAGAAACGGTAAGCTATCGCAAAAATAAGAACAGATACAAATATGAGAGTAAGCGCATTGATATTGTTTAAAGATTCCATATTGCTTATTTTTATTGATAAATAATTAATTGATTGGTGTTTTTGTTGTTAATAATTTAAACAATAGCCAAGGTAATTAATTCTCAATGAAAAAATATCAATATGTATATCAATCTAGCAAATTTGTTGTTGTAATGTATTTTATTATATTGATTTATAGTTATTTGAATTGTAATTGAATAGATGAATGTATATTACTTCTTTTGTGAAAGAACAAAATCCACCATTTCATCAGTAATTTTGTCCAGATAAGCTTTATCAGTTGTTCCAAAACCATGTACTCCGCCATCAACAATGATAAGAGCGTTTTGTATTTTGGCTCTGTTTAATTTTCTGTGAAGTTTTTTAGATTGGTTTAAAGGAACAATTTTGTCATTATTGCCCTGAACAATTAAAGTTGGAACTCCTTCCGAAACAAAATTAACTGGAGATAAGGTATTCAGATAATCGATGGCTCTATCCTGATCTTTTCTGATATCATACCCGGAAATTCCTTTTACCAGATTTTCCTGTAAACCGACAATCTTTTTTGACATCAACCCGATCATTCCTACCGGAATTGTTCCTAGTCTTGTATGGAAAAGCTTATTAAGATCAGCAGGACCATAATGATCAATTACATAATTTACTTTGGCAGAATAAGACGAAAGTTCCGGACTTCCCAGATAAGTATTGTCGGGAGTATAAGCCGCCATCAGGGAAAGGTGAGCTCCGGCTGAAGCCCCAAACAGACCTATATTATTGGTATCGAAATGATATTTATCTGCATTTTTTCTTACCCACCTGATAGCATCTTTGGTATCTTCCAGAGGCAGTGGAAAATGAGTACTATCATTCAGCAGCGTATAATTAATGCTGATCACGGCATATTGCTTTGCCATTAACTTTTCAACAGTGTTTTCCAGATAATTGTCTGCATGAACTACTTTATCGCCTTCAATCCATCCGCCTCCATGAACATAGATCAGTACAGGTATTTTTTCAGTGGCAACATTTTTAGGAATATATAAATCCAGAGCAAGAGGATTCCCTTTTTTATTGGTTTTATACACAATATCCTCAGACAGATGGGCTATCTTAGGAAGTACTGTACTTTTTACAGGAGGTGTTTTAACCTGTACTTGTGACAAGTTCTGGGAAAAAAATAAATTAGAAAAACCTAAGAATAAAACAAAAAACAGGTTTGTGAAAAACCTGCAGATTGATATGTTGTTTATCGATAAATTCATAATAAATTTTTAAGGATGTGTTATTTTACTAACTCCTCAAAAAGTTTACCAAAAGTACTGTTTAGATCTTTGGATTTTCCCGGATGAGGTCGGGAAGTCTGCACCACAGCACTTCTTACAGCTGTCAGCCAGCGGAAACGCTCAGGAATATCAAGCAGTGCAATAGGACCGCCGTCTTTATCACCATTGGCAATTTTCTGAAAACTTTCAAGATTCTGGATAATATCTTCATAGTCCAGTTTACTGTGCATGAGTTTAAATTTATCAGGACATAAATAGAATTCTACCCTGATGAATTTTTCCCTTTTGGAAAACATAACCAGTCCGATATTGAAAAATTCTTCTCTTTCAACTTTAGGTACCAAGCGTATTACCGCATATTCATATATTTTATCCTCTTGCATTTTTAGCTTCGTTTATAAAGATTTGAGAATTTTCTAATCTGGTTTTCAGAAACTGAAAATAGATCTCACGAATTTCTTCAGGCGTTTCATCAGCATCATTCCAGTGCAGCCAGTCCTCAGGAATTGTATTGACAATCTCCCTGAAAAGTATATCATTCAGTACTTCATGGGCAAATTGATCTGCTTCATCAAGCATTTTTGCCTTAGGAAGAAGTACATGGTCTTTCACATATTTGAAAGGCGTTTTTGCTGCTGTATCAAAATTCTGCCATGAATGGTGGAAGTAGAATGAAGCACCATTATCGATGATCCAAAGCTCTTTATTCCACATCAGCATATTTGTATTCCTAAAAGTACGGTCAATGTTAGTAATAAAGGCATCAAGCCATACTATTTTTGAAGCCAGAAGGGGATCAACACTTACTCCCGGATCATAAGTGATAGAACCGGAAAGATAGTGCAGACCAAGGTTCAGACCTTCAGAAAATTTTAGGAGATCCTGTATTTCCTCATCGGCTTCCGTTCTTCCGAAATCGGCATCAACATTGATAAAAACCAGTTCAGGAATTTTTAGTCCCAATGCTTCGGTAATCTTTCCACCCAAAAGTTCAGAGATAAGCATTTTTACCCCATGGCCTGCACCACGGAATTTTAATACATATTTGAAATCATCATCAGCTTCTGCCAGAGCAGGAAGAGATCCTCCTTCTCTCAATGGCAGAATGTAACGCGTCACGGTTACAGTTCTTAAATTCTGCATGAAGCAAAAATAAGCTTATTTTTTTATAATCTTTTTAGTGAATTCCTTTTCATCAGCTTTATACTGTAAAAAATAAACTCCACTGCTCAAATGCTGAAGTGGCAGAATATATCCTGAATCTGTTTTACTCAAATGACAATGAACAATTCTTCCGGAAGCATCGGTAAGTGAAAGTATTTCAATTCTCTTTTTAGAAGTAATGGTAATATGATGTTGAGTAGGGTTAGGATAAATCTGAACAGGATCCTGAATAGCTGTTTCTGCTGTATTTAAGGTACTTACCACAATCAGTTTTGTTTTGGTGGTAGTGGCTCCGCAGGCAGCTGTTGTCAGCTTTACGGTATAAGTTCCTCCTGCAGGGTAGGTATGTACCGGATTTTCCAGAGTTGAGGTTGTACCGTCACCAAAATCCCATGAATAGGCAGCTGCATTCTGTGTTGTATTGGTAAACTGAACCGTTCCTGCTCCGGTAAGCTGATAGGTGAATCTGCTGTGAACATCATTATTCGTTACAAACCATTTTACAGGCTGATTGTAAACCTCTGTTTTAACGATATCCTTGATTAGCTGTGCCTGTGCCGGACTAAGATTTCCATTAAAAGGGATCTGTGCAGGATCTTTCTTGAATAAAATAGTGTAAAATGTATACGCAGCAGCCATAGACCCAATATAACTCGGATGTGATTCATCCTGATCATACAATTCAATAGCCGGGTTTTGCTCCCTGATCGTTCTCCAGACTTTACCTACAGGGGAAACAATACCTTCGTTGGTTGTTGCCATTTCCATATAGCGGTTATAAATCTGAGTATCCATTCCCTGATAGGTACAGACAGCGGGAAGTCCCGGACAATTCGCAGCATCACCGTTTTTACGGCCCCAGGTCATATAGAAGATTACATTTCCACAGGGATTTGATGTTTTAATCAAATTGGAAAGCTGAAGAGCATAAGGATATACCTGATTTTGAACCTGAGAATCCGGAAATGACGGAAGCTGGCTCTGTTCCTGTAATGCGACATAATCCCAGTTTCCCTGGTTGATGGTTGAAATCACATCCGGATTGTTGGAATGATCCTGCAGCGTTGACCCGCCAGGTGTATGGCTGTGATGCTCCAGTACATCGCCGTTAGAAGCAGCAATACTTTGGATGAGGTTAGGCAAATCATTAACGTAAGTATAACTGTTTCCGATAAAGAACACCCTTTTGGTTGTCTGGCTGAGGATAAAAGAAAAAGTAATTAAAAGTAAAAGAAGTAGAGTTTTTTTCATAAATTTCAATTTAAATTAATCCCATAAATATAAATAATATTAAATAAACCCCATTTATTTTATGAATTTGATTAGTGAAAAGAATATATATTTAGAAAATAAAGAAACAAAAGGTTTTCTTGCTGATATTTTTTATAAAGACATTGGAAAAAAGCTTCCGTTGGTACTGTTTGTTCATGGATATAAAGGTTATAAAGATTGGGGATCGTGGAATCTTATGGCGGAAAAGTTTGCTGAAGCAGGTTTTTTCTTCGTGAAGTTTAATTTTTCCCATAATGGAACTACACCGGATGATCCGTATAACTTTGGAGACCTTGAAGCTTTTGGCCATAATAATTATTCTAAAGAGCTTTCTGACCTTGGAGTGGTGATTGATCACTTTAGTAAAGATCCTCGTGTGGATGAAGAAAAGATCATTCTGATAGGTCACAGCAGGGGAGGAGGAATTTCTATCATTAAAACTTTTGAAGATGAAAGAATCAATGGTCTGATTACTCTGGCCAGTGTGGATACTTTAGACCGCTTTCCCACAGGAGAAGCTTTTGAAAACTGGAAGAAGGACGGAGTTTATTATGCTCTGAACGGGCGTACCAAGCAGGAAATGCCCCACTATTATCAGTTTTATGAGAACTATGAGCAGAATGTTCACCGTTTTGATGTAGAACGGGCAACGGAGATGGCAAAAGCTCATATGCTGATTATTCATGGAACGGATGATGAAGCTGTAGAGGTAAAACAAGCAGAGCATCTTCATATTCTTCATCCGAATTCTGAACTTTTCCTGATTGAAAATGCTAATCATACTTTCGGAGCAAAAGAGCCCTGGACAGAAACAGATTTACCCAAAGATCTGAATACTGTAACCGAAAAATGTATTGATTTTATCAAAGAAAAATTGAAATAAAACGGTTAAAACTACGTTATTATAAATTAACCACCATATCAGTATAATTATGAAAAAAGTTATTGCAGGCGCATTCGCGCTCTCATTATGTGTTATTTCGTGTAAAAAAGAAGCAAAGACAGAATCTTCAGCAAGCACAGATACTTTGGCTACAGTAATGTCTAAAGATTCTGTCATTACAAAAAATGATTCTGTAGCATCACCACCTCCTTCTGCTCCGGCTCCGGACAATAGTATCACTAAAAATGTGGGTAAATATCCTCATGATATCAAGTTGTTTGAAGATAAAAGCATCACTGAAAGACTGAAAAAACTTGCAGGAACTCAATATGATGAGATGGTGAAGAATTTTAATGTAGAAAGTCCTATTACATCAGAAAACGGAATTTATAAACTGTCAGGATGTAAGCAGCACGACTGTCCGGCATATGCAACACATATTTACTATGATGCCAAGAATGATAATCTGAATATTTCTATTGATAAAAACGGAAAGGTAACAGACTTTGCTGAAAAAGGGAAAATAACGATTTCCGAAACATTGAAAACAAAATAAAATATAAGAAGGGAAGTGGGAAGATAGAAGCTGGGAGTTGCTAATGGCATTCGATATCTATTGAAATCAAAATAGAACTATTTTCCAAAAGGTTATTAACTGAGATAAAAGTTATTCATAACCTTATGAACCTCCGGATTCTAACTTCCTCTTTAAATAAAAAAAGCCTGAAATTTCAGGCTTTTTTCTTTTATTTAATGGTCAAAATGGTCCATGCTTCTTCAATTTTACTTTCCAGAAGCAGTTTCTGGGCATTAAGGTGAATATTTTCATCCGCATGGAAGTCACCTGCAGGTAATACTTCTGTATTGGCAAGCATTCCAAGGTCATTCCCAGTAAATACTTTACTGTACTTAATAGAATCAGGCAACAGATCAAAACCGATTCCTTTTGTTACCAAAGGTTTTGGAACTTCAAAAAGGCTGTTCTCATTACTTCTGGAATACCAGTTACTGCCTAAACGGGCTACCATATCCAGTTTTTTCTGATCCAGATTTCCGGTTTCATTCAGGTATTCTTCTCTGATGTGAATTTTCTGAACTTCACAGATCACAAGATTTCCGGCACCGCCCTGATCTCCCAATGGCTTTACCTCTAAAACTTTACATTCAAAGTTGACAGGGCATTCTTCAATCAGTTTAGGCTGTACAAGATCAGCCTCTTTCATGGTAAGTCCGGATTTTATAAACTCATTGACTCCGGTTTCATACTCTGTAGAAGCTAATGAGATCTGCTGTACAATAGGAAAATTCACTGTTCCAATGACTACTTCCGGTACTTCAAGAACATTTTCCAGCGTATGTTTGGTTGTATTATCACGAACTCTTCTCGATGGTGAAAAAATCAAAATCGGAGGAACTGTGCTGAACATATTAAAAAAACTGAACGGAGATAAATTGATGGTACCATCTTTATCCACAGTAGATGCCAAAGCAATCGGGCGCGGTGAAACAGCCGTCTGCATGATGGTCTGTAATTGTACGGAAGTTATCTCGGAAGGGATTACTGTTTTCATATTTTTGTTGTAACACTTAAGTTAAATTAAGTATTCAAATGATATTAAAAAGATGCTTCGACTCTGCTCAGCATGATATTTCTAATACTAACTGTTTTACAGCATATTTCTAGCGATGTCATGCTGAGCGAAGTCGAAGCAATTAATGATTAATTTTTATATTAACGTGTTGGAATAATTTTACCGGAAACTTCCCCGAAACCTACTCTCACGCCATCTTTTTCAGCCCAAGCCTTCATTGTAACGGTATCATTATCTTCAATGAATTTTCTTTCTTCACCATTGCTTAATGATAAAGGATTTTGTCCTCTCCAGGTCAATTCAAGCATAGAACCGAATGATTTTGGATCGCTTCCTGAAATGGTACCGCTGGCATATAGATCTCCCACTTCTACATTACATCCGTTTACTGTGTGATGGGCCAGCTGCTGGTTCATATTCCAGTACATGTGTTTATAGTTGCTTTCGGAGATCAGGTTTTGTTCTCCGTTTTCTGGTTGAATATAGACTTCAAGGTTGATGTCATAGTTTTGATCTCCTTCAAATTTTAAATATTCTAAAACTTCAGGATCCTGTACTGGAGAAGCTGTTCTGAATGGCTCCAAAGCTTCAAGAGTAACTACCCATGGAGAAATAGAAGAACCAAAGTTTTTCGCAAGGAATGGCCCTAGAGGAACATATTCCCAAGATTGAATATCTCTTGCAGACCAGTCGTTGAAAACAACCATTCCGAAGATGGCATCTTCTGCTTCTTTCGTTGAAATACTTTCTCCCATCTCTGTATTTTTATTGATGATGAAAGCCATTTCCAATTCAAAATCCAATTGTTTACATGGTCCGAAAACAGGGGTATCTGCATCAGCAGGTTTCATTTGTCCTTTTGGACGGTTGATTTCTGTTCCGGATACTACAATTGAAGATGCTCTTCCATGATAACCTACTGGTAAATGTTTCCAGTTAGGTAATAAAGCGTTTGCCGGATCACGGAACATTTTTCCTACGTTGGTAGCATGTTCGATACTGCTGTAAAAATCAGTGTAGTTCGGGATGTGAACAGGCATCATCATTTTTACTTTATCAAGGTCGTAGAAGGCTTCTTCTATTGTTTTCTGATCTTTTGATAATGTTGATCCTTCCTGTAATAATGTTTGAATTTTGGTACGAACAGCATTGGTAATTGGTTTACCCAGTTCGATAAATTCGTTGATGGTGTAAGCTTCAAAAACATTGTCGTCTAATCCTTCAATATCTTCAAAATAACCAAGATCATACAAGGTAGCAAGATCAATTACCTGATCTCCGATTCTTGTACAGCATCCGATATATTCTTTGTTAAAAACTGCGACTCCGAAAGGAATATTGTGTATAGAAAAATCCGAGTTTGAGGAATAGTCTACAAATGATTTCATAAGTTTAGATTTTAGTTAGATTAAAATATTGCTGAGTGTTTCCAAAGAATATTTATTTTGCCTTTTTTGAGTAAGATGCTTCATCTATCCACCTGTCTCTGGTATTGACATCGATGAGATATAGAATATTATCCTGCTGAGTCAACAATAACGTTTTCGTAACAGGCATTGGGATTTTTTTATTTTCAAGCATATCTGCTCTTAAAGAAATAATATTTTTTTTCCTGATGATATCGCCGGTGAAAACATTAGAACTGCTTTCTCCTGTAGCTTTATCATCGAAAACTTCTACATAAGTGGCATTGTTCCCTTTGATAATAATAAAGTCCCGTTCCGTATGATCAGCCTCATCTTTAATAAAAACGAATTTTTTGTTATCAATATTTACATTTTCAAGATGCTGATTGATGCCTTTTCTTTGTTCAAGTCGGTTAAGGATTTCATTCAAAGAACCGTATTGTGCTTTAAGCCCTAAAGTTCCTAAAAGGGAAATCCCGATTAAAAGTTTTCTCATATACTGTGTTTTATAAAAAAGTTTTGCCAGAATACTGAATCCTGACAAAACCTATATTTTTAATGTAAAGTTAAAGATTACCTCTTCTTTCCTGCTCTCTTTCTAATGCTTCGAATAAAGCTTTGAAATTTCCGGCACCAAAACTCTGTGCACCGTGTCTTTCAATAATTTCGAAGAATAGAGTAGGACGGTCTTCTACAGGCTTGGTAAAGATCTGCAATAAGTACCCTTCTTCATCATGATCAATAAGTATACCTAAATCCTGAAGTTTTTTAAGATCTTCATCAATATGACCTACTCTTTCAGGAACCATATCGTAATAAGCTTCCGGTGGAGCAGAAAGAAACTCTACACCACGTTTTTTCAATTCAGTTACGGTATGGATGATATCTTTCGTAGCAACCGCGATGTGCTGTACGCCTTCTCCTTCGTAGAAATCAAGATATTCTTCTACCTGAGATTTCTTTTTACCCTCTGCAGGTTCGTTGATAGGGAATTTTGCAAATCCATTTCCGTTGGACATTACTTTAGACATCAATGCAGAATATTCTGTATTGATCTGCTTGTCGTCAAAAGAAAGAATGTTTACAAATCCCATTACCTTTTCATACCATTCTACTGTTGGGATCATTCTGTTCCAGTCAACATTTCCTACGCAGTGGTCTACATACAATAAACCTGCTTCTTCAGGCTTATAGTTACTTTCCCACTTTTCATATCCAGGCATGAAAGCTCCGTTGTAATTTTTTCTTTCTACAAACATGTGAACGGTTTCTCCATACGTGTAGATACCGGACATTCTTACCTCACCATGCTCATCAGTTAAAGTTACAGGCTCTAAATAAGGTTTACCACCTCTTTTAGTTGTTTCTTCGAAAGCTGCATAAGCGTCGTCTACCCAAAGTGCCAAAATTTTTACTCCGTCACCATGTTTTTTTACGTGTTCGCTGATAAGAGAGTCAGACTTAAGTCCTGTTGTTAGTACCAATCTGATTTTTCCTTGTTGAAGCACATAAGATGCACGGTCTCTTACTCCTGTTTCAGGACCCGCATAAGCTACAGACTGAAAACCGAAAGCGGTTTTGTAATAATGGGCAGCCTGTTTTGCATTTCCTACATAAAACTCAATGTAATCTGTACCGTTGATCGGTAAGAAATTTTCTGCTTGAGCTATTTTCTCGGCAAATGTAAGTGTTGACATATTTTCTCTTTTACTTTTATTTTATTGGTATGCAAATTACAAAAAACTTAGACATTGCGAAAATATTCCCTTGGATTCATTGAATATATTTAACATAAAGTTAAAGAAGAGTTTACTTAAGTATATTTAAGTTTCTTACGTTTGAAATCGGCTACTTACATTTGTAATACAAAAGACAAGTGAAAAAAATATTTCGAAACATGAAAGCCGTAGAGATTCTCTACGGCTTTCTTTTTATATTGTTTCAATCTTTCTGTTTAGCATTCCGGCATCAGGATTATAATTATCCCATATCTTCCAGGTATTATTTATCTTCCGGATGAAGTAGATCTGGGTACTCAGCTGGTTGACAAAATGCTCTTCTCCCGTTTCTCCCACTTTGAAAAGAAGGTTCCAGAATTCCTGAGACTCCAGTATTTTTTTGTCCGGCTCATCTGTAACGATGTGAATATCAAAAACTTCATAATTGGACCGGTTGTTTTTAGTAACCAGATGAAAATCCTTATCACACAGTTCTTTACTGAATTGTGACGCTCTTTCCAGAAACGGGGAATCATCAAATACTAGATCTTTTAACAGTTCAGTATTGTGAATGGGAAACAGCTTGTAAAATTCAAAAGCAGCAGCACAGTAATCATAAACCATCTGCGTAAGATTTGACCGGTTATCAGATTCCTCATGATCCTGTTTCTTATGTCTTACAGATAGTATATAATCATTAAGGTCTTTGTAGCCTAAGAAAATACAGATTTTATCTAATGTTTTAAGAAACCTGAGATCATTATGGGTTTTATCCTGGTAATCATTTTCAAAAAAACGCTGAAGGGTAACATGTGAAATGGTATTTCCAATTTCAAATTTTTTTCCCCCCTTCAGTTCTTCAGCCTCAGAGAGTTCATCTTTAATAATTTCGGAAAGAATAATATAATGGCTTCTCTTCCATTCATTCACATTCCCCAAAACAGAATTCCTTACTTTAGAATGCTTTACAACTTCTTCTCGTATCGAATTATATATAGTTTTCAATTTCCTTGTTTTTGAGTGAGTTTTATCAAAAATACTGCCAAAAGATTAGCGCTTTTTTATGATTCTGCAGATGTGGTTTCAAAATATGTTTTGAGATTTTAAATAAAAAAAACAATTTGGAAATCCTTTTTATTTGATTATCAGTGTTTAAATCTATCAAAGGCTGCTCTCTCCAGCATTTCTCTATCGTCCGGATGGGCAATGCTGATGAGTTCCTGTGCTCTCTGGCGAAGGTTTTTCCCATACAGGTAAGCCGTTCCGTATTCAGTAACAACGTAATGGATATGTCCTCTTGTGGTTACTACACCAGCTCCTTGTTTAAGAAAAGGAACGATTCTGGAAATTCCTTTTTTCGTTCTAGCGGTAATGGCTATGATAGGTTTTCCGTCATCACTTAATGCGGCACCGCGCATAAAGTCCATTTGTCCTCCAATTCCACTGTATTGCATTGTTCCGATAGAATCGGCGCATACCTGTCCCGTCAGATCTATTTCAATGGCGGAATTGATGGCAACCATTTTTTTGTTTCTCATGATATTGATCGGAAAGTTTACTTCGCTTACATCTCTGAAAGCAAATACAGTATTGTCATCTACATAATCATACAGTTTTCTGGTTCCGAAGCAAAAGCTTGTAATGGTTTTATTATCGTTGTATCCTTTATATTTATTGTTGATCACATCATCCTGAATCAAGTCAATAACACCATCACTCAGCATTTCGGTATGAATTCCCAGATCTTTATGGTTGGTAAGGCATTTCAAAACAGCATCAGGAATGGTTCCTATACCCATCTGAAGGGTAGATCTGTCTTCAATGAGTTCAGCCACATTTTTTCCGACAAGCATTTCTTCAGGACCTACTTTTGAACCATAATCTACGGTTGGAAGTTCCTCTTCATGCCAAACCAGTTTATGAATTCTGCTGATGTGGATCATCCCGTCTCCGTGGGTTCTTGGCATCCTGGGATTGACAATAGCAACAATGATTTTTGCGGTATCTACAGCCGCTCTTGCAATATCTACAGAAGTTCCCAGCGTACAGAAACCATGTCTGTCCGGAGGAGAAACCGTAACAATGGCTACATCAAGAGGCAGAATATTTTTTCTGAATAAAATAGGAATTTCACTTAGAAAGACAGGCACAAAGTCTCCTCTGTCAGAATTTACGGCATCACGCACAGGAGTGGAAACAAATAACGAATTGATGAAAAAACTGTCTTTGTATTCCGGTTTTGCAATTTCCACATTTCCTTGCTGGGTAATGGAGACCATTTCTACATTTTGTAGCCGGCCAGCCTGTCTTGCCAGCTCATCAATCAGGTAATTGGGAGTACATGCACTGCCGTGAAAAAATACCCGGTTTCCACTTTTTATCGTATATATTGCTTCTTCTGCACTGATGTAATTATTCATATTTAATCTTTTTTCAAAGGAGGTTGAGAGCATTATGAGAGCATTATTTATTACATAAAACACTTCTATTCTTTCAAAGATAACCTTTATAATTTTATATTCATATAAATAGTTTAAGGATATTGCACAGACTTTTGTCATATAAATAAACCAGATGCAATTTAAAAGATAAAGGACCAAATGCATTGGCATTCAGTCCTTTTATATCATTTATTATTTTGTTTAAAATCTTAATTGGCAGTTTCAACAGCTGTTTTCTGTTTCATACTTCCGGTTTCAGAGAATCGCAGATGCCAACTGAATGATTCTTCCAACAAATGAGGGGTGTGTCCGCCTCTTTCACATGCTCTGTCGAAATAGGATTGCAGTTCTTCTTTATATTCCGGATGAACACAATTGTCTATGATTTTCTGTGCTCTTTCTCTCGGTGCTAATCCTCTTAAGTCAGCTAATCCCACATCTGTTACCAGAATATCTACATCATGTTCTGTATGATCCGTATGAGAGACCATCGGAAGAACGTGAGAAATATTATTGCCTTTTGAAGCAGCCTGAGTCACGAAAATACTTAAATAGGCATTTCTTGCAAAGTCTCCGGAACCTCCGATTCCATTCATGATTTTTGTTCCTCCGATATGGGTAGAGTTTACGTTTCCATAGATATCAAACTCAATAGCAGTGTTGATAGCAATTACTCCCAATCTTCTGATCAGTCCGGGAGTATTGGAAATATTCTGAGGTCTTAAAACGAATTTGTCTTTATATTTTGACAGGTTTCCTAACACTCTTTCATAGCATTCCTGAGAAACAGTAATGGATGATGCTGAAGCAAAACTCAATTTCCCGGAATCTATCAGATCAAATGTACTGTCCTGAAGCACTTCGGAAAACATGGTCAGGTCATAAAAATTACTGTCTTTGAATCCTGTAAGAACGGCATTCGCTACTTTACCGATACCTGCCTGAAGAGGAAGTAATCTGTCTGTAAGGCGTCCCAAAAGAACTTCATTTTCAAAAAAAGCAAGAAGATGTTTGGCGATAGCTGTTGTCTTTTCATCCGGCTCCGCAATATCTGCCGGACTGTCTTTACGATTGGTAAACACAATGGCTTCAATTTTTTCAGGATCAACAGGAATACTTTTTCTCCCGATTTTGTTCCATGGAGCGACAATAGGAATAACATTTCTGTAAGGATAATCTTCTGCCTGGTAGATGTCATGAATTCCATAAACTTCTTCCGGAACTTCCGTATTGATTTCAATGATGACTTTTTTAGCCAAAGCAGCAAAAGTCACGGAATTACCTACAGAAGTTGTAGGAACAATACTTCCGTCTCTTTCTATATAAGCCGCTTCAATAATGGCTACATCTATGCTCTGAAGATTTTTGGTGTGAAGAAGTTCAGCACTTTCACTCAAATGCTGATCGATGAAGAGAATTTCACCGTTGTTTATTTTGTTTCTTAAGACAGGATCTACCTGGAAAGGCATTCTTTTCTTTAGCACATTGGCTTCTGCCAGTTTTCCGTCAGTACCGTGGCCTAGTGAAGCTCCGGTCATCAAAGTGACTTTAAAGTCTTCTGTTTTTCCTCGTTCTGCCAGTGCAGGCAAAATTGCTTTGCTGTCACCTGCTTTTGTAAAGCCGCTGGACCCAATGGTCATGCCGTCTTTAATAATTTTTACAGCATTTTCTGCCGTGGTTACTTTTTGGTGTAGACTTTCTAATCTGATTCTTTCTAACATGTAATATTGATTTTGTTTTAAACCACCATTACTTAGGATGCGTCATGAAAAATAATGATGGCTAATATGTTAACCATACCTCACAAATTTACGAAAAAAGACGCTTTAAATAAAGGATTTAAAGCGTCTTTTGTATGTATTCAGTAATACTTTTTGATATGAACCTGATAGACTTTTTTACTGTTGAATAAATCTATTAGAATTTTTAACCACAAAAGTCACAAAAGTTTATTTTTGAGTATTTTAGATCACTGATAAAGGTAATAAGAATGTTACATAAAGTATACATCAGAAGAAAATCTTCGATTTTCAAAACTTTAGTGTTCTTTATAAACACTAAAGATTCACTTATAACCTTTAGTGTTTAGATTTTGTGGTTGATAGTAAAATTTAAAGCTGTTATAATTTTTATTGTTTTATTCTAACCATGAAGTTTTATAAGAAGGATCTTCTACTTTTAAAGCTTCTTCGGTAATTTTTAAAGGACGGAACGGATCTACCATTACCGCATATTCCTCTGTGAATTTTTTACCGATACTTCTTTCCATCGCACCTGGGTGAGGTCCGTGTACAATTCCTCCCGGGTGAAGGGTAAAGTCCATCAGATCAATGTGATTACGGCTCATAAAGTCACCTTCTGTATAGAACAATACCTCATCAGAATCAATATTGGAATGATTGTAAGGTGCCGGAATAGCCTGTGGATGGTAATCATACATTCTTGCACAGAATGAACACACTACGAAATTGTGTCCCTCAAAATTCTGGTGAACCGGTGGCGGTTGGTGAATTCTTCCGGTAATAGGCTCGAAGTTTTTAATATTGAATTTATAAGGATAAAAATATCCGTCCCAGCCTACTACATCAAACGGGTGTGTTGCGTAGATGAAATCTGTAATCTGGTTTTCTTTTTTTACTTTAATCAGGAATTCTCCTTTCTCGTCAATAGGTTCTTTGAAAGCAGGAGCAATCATATCTCTTTCGCAGAATGGAGAATGTTCCAAAAGCTGTCCGAATTCATTTCTGTATCTTTTCGGAGTATAAATAGGAGAGTGGCTCTCCAATACAAAAAATACAGTATCATCAGACTTCAGCTCTACCTGATAGATCGTTCCTCTCGGAATAATAAGATAATCTCCGGTAACGAATTCAAGATCTCCCACAAAAGTTTTTAAAATTCCGGTTCCCTGATGAACATATAAAAGTTCATCACATTCCGCATTTTTGTAGAAATAATCCATCGATTTTCTTGGCTTAGCCAATCCCATCTTCAGATCATTGTTCATTAAAAGGATTTTTCGGCTGTCCATAAAATCGTCTTCAGGAGTGACATTCATTCCCTTAAACATTCTCGGAGCGATGTTTTTTTCCACGGCAATTTTTGGAGTGACATCTTTCGGCTCACCGATAGATTTGATCTGTGTAGGACGGTGGATATGATATAACAGAGAAGAAATACCATGAAAGCCTTCTGTACCAAAGAGCTGTTCATAGTAAAATTTATCTTCCGGTGACTTAAAGATCGTATGTCTTTTTGGTGGGATATTTCCCGCTAGATGATATCTCATTTTACTTTCTTATGTAGTTTCTCAAATTTAATCATTTTTCATGAATTGTCTCAACCTATTATTTTTCTTCAAGAGTTTTGTATTTAAAAAATAATTGTTAGATTTGTCTAACAATTTTAATTTCATGAAGCGAATATTATTTTCTATCACTTTTTTATCAACCTATTGTTTTGCGCAGGAGACAGACAGCTTAAGTTTGCAGCCCAATAAAAATCTGGATTCTGCAAAAGTTATGAAGAGGGAAATCAAAACAAGTAACATCGAAGATGTAGTGGTTACCGGAACCATAAAACCGATGAGCAGATCAAAAAGTCCTGTGGCAGTAGAAATCTACAGCCAGAAGTTCTTTCAGAAAAATCCGACTCCCAGTATTTTTGAAGCCATTGCTATGGTAAATGGAGTAAAACCTCAGCTGAATTGTTCTGTGTGTAATACAGGAGATATCCATATCAACGGACTGGAAGGACCTTACACGATGATTCTGATTGACGGGATGCCTATTGTAAGCTCACTTTCTACGGTATATGGCTTGAGTGGAATCCCGAATAGTCTGGTGGATAGAATAGAGGTGGTAAAAGGTCCTGCATCATCCATTTACGGTTCAGAAGCGATGGGAGGAGTAATTAATATTATTACTAAAAATGCTTTGACCGCTCCTAAGTTAAGTGTAGATATGATGACGAGTACCTGGAGTGAGAATAATCTGGATATTTCAACTAAGTTCAATGTAGGAAAGAATGCCGCTTCATTATTAAGTTTGAATTATTTCAGTTTTCAGGAAAGAATAGACCAGAATAAAGATAATTTCACAGACGCTACTCTACAGAGCAGGATTTCGGTTTTCAACAAATGGAATTTTAAAAGAAAGGAAAACAGACAGGCAAGTTTTGCGATGAGATATCTGTATGAAGACCGTTTCGGGGGAGAAATGCAATGGAATAAATCTTACCGTGGCAGTGATCAGGTATATGGAGAAAGTATTTATACCAATAGAGCGGAAATTTTCGGTTTGTATGAATGGCCTATGAAAGAGCATATTGTAACTCAGTTTTCCTACAACTATCATGACCAGAACTCATTTTACGGATCAAATCCTTTCAATGCCACACAAAAAGTAGCTTTTGTGCAGACGTATTGGGACAGAAGCTTCGGAAAGCATGATATCACGGCCGGACTTACTTTTAAAAGAACTTTTTATGATGACAATACCCCGGGAACATTAGCCTCAGACGGAATCACCAATGCGCCGATGAAATCTCCGATCTGGGGAGCTTTTGTCCAGGATCAATGGGAAATTAATGATAAAAATACCTTGTTGCTGGGATACCGATATGATTATGATAAAGTGCATCATTCCGTACATTCACCGAGATTAGCATGGAAGTTTTCACCCAATCCGTATCATACCCTGCGTTTCAATTTTGGAACGGGCTTCAGAGTGGTGAATTTATTTACTGAAGATCATGCAGCATTGACGGGTTCCCGCGAAGTGGTGGTAAAATCTGATCTTAAACCGGAAAGATCGGTGAACGGAAACCTGAATTATATATGGAAAATTCCTGTAGGAAACCGAATGGTAAATCTTGATGCTTCTGCATTCTATACTTATTTCAGCAATAAAATCGTGGGTGATTTTGATTCTGATCCTAATAAAATTATTTATGATAATCTTCACGGATACGGAATTTCAAGAGGAGCTTCTTTGAATGTGGATTTTGCATTTCAGTTTCCGCTAAGTGTCAATCTTGGAGTAACTTATCTTGATGTGTACCAGAAATTTGATAATGAAAATCAAAAAACACAACAGCTGCATGCTCCAAAGTGGAGTGGAACATATAATCTGACATATAAGTTCCCAAGTAACCTGACCATAGATTTTACAGGACAGTTTTACGGACCGATGAGGCTTCCTGTTCTGCAGAATGATTATCGCCCTGAATATTCACCATTCTATTCTTTGGCCAATATTCAGGTATCAAAGAGTTTCAAATCAGGATTTGAAGTATACTGCGGAATTAAAAATTTATTCAACTTTACTCCTAAAGATCCTTTGATGAGACCTTTTGATCCATTTGATAAACATGTTGATGATCCTATCAACAATCCTAATCATTATACTTTTGACACGGCATACGGCTATGCTCCCATGCAGCGTATCAGAGGTTTTCTGGGAGTAAAATATACTTTAAAATGAAAAAAATAACTTTATTTTTAATGTTAGTGCCCTGTTTTTATCTGTCTCAGATGAAGACAGGCACTTTTTCTGATCTTGAGGCCCAGCAGAAGGAAAATCCAAAGCCGGTTGTCATTCACCTTTATACGGATTGGTGTGCCGTCTGTAAAATTGAATCTTATCGTTTGAGTAAAGATAAAGAGCTGGTTAATATGATCAATGATCATTTTTATTTTGTCAATTTCGAGGCAGAAAAGACGAAGGAGAAAATTCATTTTCAGAATCAGGAGTTTGAGTATCTGCAGAATGGAAACTCCGGAATTCATGAGTTGGCGCTGGCTTTGTCTAAGAATAAAAATCAGCCTGTTTATCCTTTATGGGTGTTTCTGGATAAGCATCAGAATCTGGTATATTATCAGGAAGGACAGATGACACCTGAAAAAATGAAGCAGAAGCTGTTGGAGATTTCTTCTTTGTAAATTGGGGGATTTTTGTTGGAAAACGCAAAGGCGCAAAGTTTTTTCTTCTCTTATGTTTTAAGGCGCAAGGATTTTATCTGCGATAAATTGTATATTCCTAATACTTTATAGATCATTCCTTGTTGAAAATCTTTGATTTTCTTGCGCTTAAAAACAGTTATTATTTATTTTCTTTGTGCCTTTGCGTTTGTCCAACTTTAAAGATTTTCTGTTTATTTCTCACAGATTATACAGATTTTTAAGCTTGTTGAACTTTTAAAATTCGTGAGAGCTATCCCAATCTTTAAATTTTTAAATAATTAAATCTTTTAATTCTCCCCTTCCGCATCTATCAACACAGCGAGCTGAATACACGGTTCATCAGAACGGTTGCTCCACGCGTGATTGGTGCTTCTTTGAATGACGATGTCTCCCGGTTTCAAAAGCGTTTCACCTTCTTCCATGATGAGGTAGAGTTCACCGGAAAGGATAATGATATAATCCAATGTGGGAGTTTGGTGCATCATCGGATGAGGTTCATTCTTTTTCCATTCAACCCCTAAATCTTTATCAGGAGGAATCACTACATATCGAAAGTAAGTACCGTTTTTGGGAGTTTGTGGAAATCCGGTATTCGGAATTCTGTTTTCAAAGTCCAGGCTTGCCGGTGTTTTCCGGGTATTCCATACATCAGAAATGATCAATCCCGGAAAATGTTCTACTGCGTTTTCTACCTGCTGGTCTTCTATAATAATAGATTTCCCGTTTTTAATTCCTGTTACGATTCGTCTTGGTATTGTGTTCATAGATTAATGTTTCATGATGAGTTTATGACCTTGGGTCTGATTATTTTTTAAAATAGAGTGTGCCTGCAGAACAGTATCCAGAGAAAGATTACCAATTACTTTATGTTGTGGCGGAAGAATTGTTTCGTTCTCAATGAGCTTTTTTATTTCAAGTAAACTGTTTTTATAATATTCATATTTTTTAATCATTCCATAAGTATAATTGGAGATATTCATAATCAAAGTTCCTTTGTTGAACAATGTTTCATGAGCATCTTTAGTGACTAAGGCGGTCACATCCACATAAGTTCCGTTAATTTTTAAAACTTCTGCCGTCACTTCAGACATGTAGTTTCCAACGAGATCAATTCCAAACTCAAAGGGCTGATCGTTATTGGCTTTTAAAATGTTCTCAATAAGATTTTTATCTCTGTAATTAACGATCTGATGGCTTTTTAATCCTAAATTGAGAAGCATCTGCCTGTTTTCTTCACTACCAACAGTTGCGATGACCTGTGGGATATTATGGGCTAATAAAAGTTTGATTAAAAATGAACCAACGCCTCCGGCTGCGCCAGTGATAAGGAGTGTATTCTCCGGGTTTAATTTCAGGCGGTTAAAGATTTGCAGAGAGGTAAGTCCTGCAGAAGGAATGGAAGCCGCCTGCTCAAACGAGATATTTTTTGGTTTAAAAGAAACAATAGCTTCAGGAACGGCAATATATTCTGCATAAGTGCCGTTGCTTCCCATAGAGCCGCTGCCACAATAGACTTCATCACCGATATTGAATTGCGTAACCTCGGGACCTTTGCTGACAATGATTCCGGATAATTCTCTTCCTAATATAGGAGAACTGATCAGTTTTCGTTCAAGCTCATTTTCCAGCATCTGGTAATCAATAGGATTGAAACCACTGGCTTTAATCTGGATTAAAACTTCATGGTCCTTGGGTTGAGGCTGTTCGGTAAAACCATCTTCCAGATTTCCGTTTTTATTCAAAATAACTGCTTTCATAGGTAAGTATTTGTATTTGAGAAATCATGCGATTTCATATTACTGATTTGATACACAAATGTAAAGAGGGAATAGTTTATATTTGCTACTAGTTAACTAATGGTAACTAGTTACCTTGACGAAACTATTATGGCAAAAATTACTAAAAACGGCATCGAAAGAGAAGCAAGCTGTACCGAAGAATTGTTCGCGATGCGGGACAGTCTGGATGTATTGGGAGGAAAATGGAAACTTATGATCTTACGGTATCTTACCAACAGACCGGATCAGATGATTCATTTTAAAAAGCTGGAACGCAGTATTGAAGGAATCTCTGCGAAAATGCTGAGCAAGGAATTAAAAGAACTGGAAACGAACCTTCTGGTCACAAGAACGATTCAGGATACGAAACCTATCACTGTAACGTATGCTGTGACCGAATATGGAAAGTCTGTTTTTCCGGTGACGGAAACATTGGTAAACTGGGGAATACTTCATAGAGAAAAGATCAAGGAATCAATGGGGTAGTTATGAGTTATTGGAAAACGCAAAGACGCAAAGATTTTCCTTTAAACATGCCTTAAGGCGCAAGGATTTTATCTGCGATAAAATTGTATATTCCTAATACTTTATAGGTTATTCCTTGCTGAAAATCTTTGATTTTTCTTGCACCTTAAAGCAGAATATTATTAAATTTCTTTGCGCCTTTGCGATTACTAACACATATTGCTTCATCGGGAAAATATCAAAGAATCTATGAATTCTTCTGAACTATAAATCTCAATAAAAAATCCTCAGACCCGTATAGGATTGAGGATTTTAAATAATACCAAATTGTTTATTAATTTTTATCTAGCCATGACTGTACCAGCTCAGAGTGGTCTTTCACCCATTCTTTGGCGGTGGCTTCTTTATTTTTACTCTGTTCCATTTTCATTAGAAGATCAGACATATTTTCATCATCAAAATGGAGTCTGGAAAAGAATTTGACGAGTTCAGGATGGTCTTTTCCAAAGCTTTTCCTGGAGTAAGTCTTAATCTGTTCTGCTTCACCGAATATCTTTTTGGGATCATCAAGAAACTTAAGCTTCATTTTACCAAACATCCAGTGGGGCTGCCATCCTGTTACCACAATCCATTGTTTACGTTGTATGGCATTTTGTAATTCGGTGATCATGGCAATGGTAGAGGAGTTGATCTGCTGATAATCCAGTTTATAATCGATAATTGCTTTATCTGTTCCGGTTGTTAGTCCAGCTCCTTTTTCAATTCCAATGATTCTGTGACTGAATTCCTCCTTATGCTGATTGAGTTCTTCAATAGAGTTAACAGGAACATATTCCGGAACGACCAATCCTATACGGCCGTTGTTGTAATTGGTGCCAAGATGAGTTAATCCCGGGAATTTAGCAAGTTTTTTAGCGTGAGTGTAAGGAAGCCAGACCCCCATGAAAAGGTCTGTATCTTCATTATTCATAGAAGCCAGAATCATATCTGTTGAAGCTTTTTGAATAATGACATGATAGCCCTGCTGATCTAAAATAGCTTTAGTAACGTGCGTCATGGCAACATCTTCTGCCCAGCCATCTACCATTCCTATGGTAATGTATTTGGAGTTTTTTATATTTTCACACGAATATAATGCAGCAAATACCAACATTAAAACGGGAAAAAACAGATATTTTAATTGTTTCATCTTATTGTTTTTTCTTTACAAATCCCTGGGTAATACGGTCGAGGATAATGGCTAAAATCACAACGGATAATCCACTTTCAAATCCTAATCCGATATCCAGATTATTAATTCCTTCCAATACTTTTTCTCCTAAGCCTCCTGCGGCAATCATTCCTGCGATAACCACCATGGATAAGGATAAAAGTATGGTTTGATTGATCCCGGTTAAAATTGTTTTCATGGCTAAAGGAAGCTCTACTTTAAACAGTATCTGTCGGTTGGTGGCTCCAAAAGCTCTGGCGGCTTCCACAATGTCTTTCGGAACAGCTTCAATTCCCAGTGTTGTTAATCTTACGGCAGGCGGCATCGCAAAAATAATGGTTGCAAAAGCTCCTGGAACCTTACCAATGCTGAAAAACAGTACAGCAGGAATCAGATACACAAATGCCGGCATTGTCTGCATTAAATCCAGTAATGGACGGATAACCTTTGCTGCTATTGCATTTTTAGCTGCCAAAATTCCCAGAGGGATAGAAAGGATAAGAGCTGTAATGGTGGAAACAAATATAAGTGCTAGTGTTTCCATGGTTTCTTTCCATAATCCCATTAAAAATATTAAACTTAGTCCGGCTGCGGTTACTACAGCAATACCTTTTCCTGCTTTCCATAGTGCCAGCAGTGTAAAGAAGAGAATGATTACATAAAAGGGTGTGTTTGTTAAAACCCATTCAATCCCCATAATAGAGGCATTTCCAACGTGTTTTATGACATCAAATACAGGTTTTCCATTTTCTGTGAGCCAATTGATAGCAGTTTCTACATATTGACCTATATCTATAGTTTTATTCATCTTATTGATTGTTTGCGATTTCTTTTAATTCAATGATTTCTTCTTCGTTAAACTTGGTCGCTTCTATGACAAGAGATAACTGAGTGACAAGACCTAAAAATTTATTGTCTTCATCAATTACTGCGATGGCTGATTTACTTCCGGAAATTAACGGCAGCATTTCTTCTACAGTGACTTCAGGATAGACTGAAGGAACATTGCTGTTGATAATTGATTCCACTGTAGGTTCTTTTCTTTTGGCAATTCGGACAACATCGTTAAGGGTTACAAAGCCCAGAAATTTATTTTGAAAATCTACTACAGGTAAGTTTTCTAATCCGGTGGCTCTCATTTTTCTTAATGCCCCTTCCGGACCGTCTTTTCTGAAACGTACTACGGTAGCTTTATCAAACATCAGAGATCTGGCAGTGATAATTGTTTTACGGTCTACTTTCTCTACGAAAGCTTTTACATAGTCGCTGGCAGGATTGGTTAAAATATCTTCTGCAGTTCCTATCTGTTCTATGACTCCATCTTTCATAATGACGATACGGTCTCCGATTTTAATAGCCTCGTCCAGATCGTGGGTAATGAAAACAATGGTTTTTTGCAATGTATTCTGCAGTTCAAGCATCTGATCCTGCATTTCAGATTTTATCAGAGGATCCAGTGCAGAAAAAGCCTCATCCATAAGCAGAACTTCAGGATCGTTTGCCAATGCTCTTGCTAAACCTACTCTCTGCTGCATTCCTCCTGAAAGTTGGGAAGGATACTGGTTTTCAAAACCATTCAATCCTACAATATCCAGGGCTTTCTGTGCTTTTTCATCACGGGAAGCTTTGTCTTCTCCTCTGATTTCCAGGCCGAAACCTGCATTGTCTAAAATAGTATGATGGGGAAGTAATCCGAATTTCTGAAATACCATACTCATTTCCGTTCTTCTTACTTCCAGAAGTTCTTTATTGTTTTTGCCGGTAATATCATCATCATTGATGTATACTTTTCCTGAGGTAGGCTCATTCAGCCTGTTAAGACAGCGCAGCAGCGTAGATTTTCCGCTTCCTGACAATCCCATGATGACAAAAAATTCTCCCTCATAGATTTCAAAACTTGCTTTGTTGATTCCTATGGTGCAGCCTGTTTTTTCAAGAATTTCTTTTTTGGAAAAGCCTTTGTCTAAAAGTTCCTGTGCTTTTTCTTTGTTTTTGCCAAAAATAATAGTCAGATCTTCAACTTTAAGTTTTACTTTTCTACTGTTTTCATTTTTTTCCATATTCAGAATTTTTGAATTAATAAATGATATAAAAAATTGTACACCAATTCATTATATAAGTTTAATCTTTGTTGTTCTGCTGATGACGATAGTGCAAAATAATTTGCAGAGCTTATAGTGATAAAAGCTTTTAACAAAAAAATAAGAGCATACAGACCATTGGGCCTTATGTTTATTTTTAAATATTTCAATTAGATTATACTCTAGAAAAAGAGTGTAGCATGTAAAAAGAGGTTAATCTCTTACATAGATTCTACAATTAAATTACGGATGAGGTAATTACAGATATGTGTACTGAACAACTTGAATTTCTACATCTCATCAAAATGCAGATCAGCATAAAAAACCTGTATATCAATTTTTTATGACGATGCAAATTTACGAATTTTATATTAAATGGATTTTTTTGGACGTAAGAAGCTGGTTTTAAGTCTGGTTATGGAAGGTGATATGTAGAGTGATTTTTCTCTTACCATTAAAGATAAGAGCGTATTGATATGGTAAAGATCTCGAAGGTGATCTTTCCAAATATGAGCTATGAAAATTACTTTAGTAAAACAGCAGTAATTGCCAATATTGCGGGTAGTGCCTGTACAAAGAATATTTTTTTTGTGGCAGAAATCGCTCCGTAAATTCCAGCTACCGCTACACATCCTAAAAAGAATAGTGCCACATTGGTCTGCCATTGCGGATCTTTGATCAAAAACGACCAAATCAGTCCGGCAGCCAGAAAACCATTGTAGAGCCCCTGATTGGCGGCTAGTCCCTTGGTAGGTTTAAACATTTCTGCAGGCAAAGCTGCTTTAAAGACTTCTTTTCCTTTTGTTTCCCAGGCAAACATTTCCATCCACAGAATGTAGATATGTTCTATTGCGACTAAGGCGATCAAAATTTTTGCAACGATGTCCATGATTTATTGTTTTTTGGAATTGTAAAACTAAAAAAATAAAGTTAAGTTTGATTACTAAATATTACAATGGAAACTTTCAAGGCACATTTAGATAAATTCATTACGATCACCGACGAGGAGTTTACTTCTATCATTTCTTTTTTTCAGGTTTTAAAAGTGAAAAAGAAAGAAAATCTGATGCTGGAAGGTGATATCTGTAAATTTAAATATTTCGTTGTGGAAGGATGCCTGAGAAAGTTTTTTGTGAACGAAAAAGGGGTAGAACAAACCACAGAATTTGCTATAGAAAACTGGTGGATGTCTGATACTTTTGCTTTTGAAAAACAGATGAAGTCAGACTTTAATATTCAGTCTGTAGAGAATTCTAAAATTTTAGTTATTGATTTTCAGTCTCAGGAACTTTTACTGGAAAAGCATCCCGTTATGGAACGTTATTTCAGAATGGTCTACCAAACGGCTTATGCTGCCGCTGAAAAAAGAATCCGTTATATTTATGAGATGACGAAAGAAGAATATTATGTACATTTCAGCACGTTGTATCCTTGGTTTATACAGAGAATTCCGCAATATTTAATTGCTTCCTTTTTAGGATTTACCCCAGAATATTTAAGTGAAATCAGGGCAAAGTTACGATCTTAAACCAGTTTAAGATTTTTACGGATCAAAAGCCGGAAATTTGTCATGTTATTAAAAGCCAATACAATGACAGATACCAAAAATCGATTTCCGCAGTTATTTTTAAGACTTGCTCTTGCTGTAACCATGCTTTCTGCAGTGGCAGACCGATTTGGATGGTGGAGTAAAGAAAATTCATCATGGGGAAATATGGAGAGTTTTAAAGAATATACAAGACAGCTGACATTTTTTCTTCCGGAAACAATGAGTACGTTCTCAGCGTATGCCGCTACTTTCTTTGAGATCCTATTTCCATTGATGCTGATTGCAGGGTTTAAAACCAGAATTGCAGCGTATGGAAGCAGTATTCTGCTGTTGGTTTTTGCCATATCCATGACCATTGCTTCAGGACCTAAAGCTCCACTCAACTATTCTGTATGGGTAGGAAGTGCCGCAGCTCTTTTATTGGCGGTTCAGCAGCAATATTCTTTAAGTATAGATCAATTAACCAAAAAAAAATAATATAATGAGCGCAAGATTAAATATTGCAACAGTAGATTCAGCAGCTTACAAAGCGATGATGGGATTAGAAGGATATTTACAGACAACTTCTTTAACTCACATTCAGAAAGAATTAATTAAAATCAGGGCTTCACAGATTAATAAATGTGCTTTTTGCCTTGATATGCACACAAAAGATGCCATTAAATATGGTGAAACACCTCAGAGAATCTTCATTCTAAACGGATGGACGGAGGCAAAAGAATTTTTCACAGAAGAAGAGCAGGTGCTTTTGAAGATGACAGAGGAAATTACACTGATTAGCCAAAATGGATTAACAGAAGAAACGTTCCAAAAGGCGAAATCATTCTTTGATGACAGCCAGATTTCTCAGATTATTATGGCGATTGTAACCATCAATGCATGGAACAGAATTGCAATAAGCACGCATCTTCCGGTTGCAAAATAATGAAGTAATGAAGCAGGAAGATGGATGCTCATGAAGCCTGCATAATTTACGGATGTTTACTTTTTATAAAAACGGCCTTTCAATTTTGAAAGGCCGTTTTCTGTAAGATTCAAAGCAACAATGTAATAGGGCTGTGGTATTAATTCTAAAAATAAATTCTAAGGTTAGCTTTATTTTTTTAACCGGAATTACTTTGTTACTCTGTTTTTTAAAGAAATTAATAAATAGCCACAGGATTCACATTCACCTGAGTAGAGCCTACGTATAAAGGCTGTCCCAATACGAATAAAAATTCCCAGACTTTTTGCTTCACTAAAGGTCGGCTGTCGATCAGTTCCAGATTATAAATTCCCTTTTTAGCCAGCATAAACTGGTTGATGGGAAATTCTTCTTTACTTTTCGGATTAGGATAGACTTCAGAAGCCCAGGTGTCACCACCAAAAGCTACGATTCCCTGATCGGCAAGCCATTTTGCAGCATCCATTCCGATTCCCGGTTCAGTTTCTAAGAATTGTTGATTGTTTTTACCGATCAATTCAAGCCATCCGGTATTGAAAAGAATGATATCACCTTTTCTCAGGGTAAGGCCCTGTTTCTTTAAAACAGATTTGATATCTTCTACCGTAAATTCTGTTCCTCCGGGTACTATTGATTTTCCATAATGAGCGGTCATATCAAGGACTACACCACGGGTTACGAAAGGAGGGACTTTTTCAACTCCCAGTTTTTTTACGCCTTCCACAGTCACAAAGTCTGTTGCTTTATTTCCGTTGTAGTAAATATTGTCAATACCGATGTGTCCGATACCGTTCAGCTGGGTTCCCACTCCGGTCCATCCGTTTACAAGCTCATCATTGAATGTAAATTTATTGGGACCTATGCTTTTTCCACCCTGTTCTCCGGGCTGGATATTATATAAATTGAAGCTTCTGTGTCTGAAAGCCGGAAGTTTTTTGTCAATAGGAACTGCAAGAGCTAAGGTTTTACCCTGTTTTACCAGTCCCAGAGCCTGTTTTACAACTTCAGGAGTCAATAAATTAGCAGCTCCTATTTCGTCCTGCGCTCCGTAAGAAGAAGGAAACCATGATTTATCTTCCGGATTGACAAGTGTCTGAGCATTGAATGTAATGCTGTTAAGAGTCAATAGGGTTGCTAACCCGAATATTTTAATCAGATTATTTTTCATTTTTATGAGGTATGAGAGTTAAAGGGAAGAAGTTGGAAGCTGGAAGAGGGAAGTTTTATTAGTGTATTGATAATCAGTAGGCTTTTATTGCGTTTTTCTGCATGTGACAAAGAGATTTCTCCTTCGTCGGAATGACAATTGAAGTTAAATTGTAAACCAATCTATTGGTTATCCGGCATCAATAACTTCTATCTTCCAGCTTTTGTATTAAATTTCGCTCAAAGCTGAATTGATGATGTTCAATTCTTCCTGAGAAAGGTCAATAGACATAGCTTTTGCATTTTCGATGGCTTGTTGTGCGTTTCTTGCTCCTGCCAGTACTACTGTAATTGCCGGCTGCAGTGTAGTCCATCTTAATACCAGTTGAGAAAGGCTGGCACCTTTTTCCTGCGCAATAGGTTCAATTTTTTCTAAGAAAGTTTTCACTTTATTCAAATCAAACTGCGAGAAATATCCGTTTCTGTGGTCGTTATCTTTTAATTGGGTTTCTTTAAAATATTTACCGGTTAAAAGACCTCTTTCCATTGGGCTGTATACGATAATTCCTGAATTGTTTTCCAAAGAATAGGGAACAAGGTCGTTTTCAATGGCACGGTTCAGCATACTGTAAGAAACCTGGTTGCTGGCAAGCTTTAAAGTTCTGTTAGCTTCTTTCATTTGAGCTACACTATAGTTGCTTACCCCTGCAGTACGGATTTTTCCCTGCTGGATTAATAATTCCATAGCTTCCATTGTCTCACCGATAGGAGTGGTGCTGTCCGGCCAGTGAAGCTGTAAAAGGTCAATATAATCTGTCCCTAATCTTTGTAAGCTTTCCTCAACTTCTTTGATGATGTTTTCTTTGGAAGCTAATTTATATACGGGAATTACTTTTCCTTCGTCTTCAGCATCAAAGAAAAATTCTCCTTTTCCGTTATTGCTTCCGTCCCAGACCAATCCGAATTTTGTTAAAAGCTGAATTTTTGAACGGTCTTTTCCTTTGATTGCTTCACCAATCATTTCTTCACTCAATCCGAAACCGTAGAAAGGTGCCGTGTCGATAGAAGTTACTCCATGATCCAATGATGCATGTATAGAGTTGATAGAGTCCTGCTTTTCATTTCCTCCCCACATATTTCCTCCGATAGCAAAAGCTCCGTGTGTGATTGCTGATAATTCTAGATCTGTATTTCCTAATTTTCTGTATTCCATTTTGTTTTAAAATTGTTATATGTAAACCACCCCGTCAAAAATTCTTTGAATTTTCGCCACCCCTCCAGTGGAGGGGAATTCTCGATGTTTCAATTGTAGTATTCGTGAAAATCGGAGATTTTCAAAAACTTAAGTGTTCTTATCAACAGCCTGTATCATAACTTTATTTACTTAAGTATTTAAAACTTTTGTGACTTTTGTGGTAAAATTATTTGCTATTTATTTATTTATTTATTTAATTCTTTTAAAATAGCTTCTCCAACTCTCTTTGCAGATTGAGGATTCTGTCCTGTGATCACTCTTTGATCTGCAACTACATGGTTCTGCCAAAGCCCTGATTTTTCAAATTGTGCTCCTCTTTCTTTCAGCTTGTTTTCTAATAGGAAAGGAACTACATCTGTTAATTTTACTTCAGCTTCCTCTTCGTTAGTGAAAGCATTGATTTTTTTTCCGTCTACAAGATATTTCCCGTTATTCAGTTTGATATTTACCAATCCTGCCGGACCATGACATACTCCTGCCACAATACCTCCGTTTTCGTAGATTTTTGAAGCGATATCTGCCAGGTCTTTATTGTCTGCAAAATCCCACATGGCTCCATGTCCTCCTGCATAAAAGATGGTTGAATACTCTTTCGGGTTTACCTGAGAGGGTGTCATAGAATGGTCAATTTTGTTCTTGTACTCCTTGTTTTCCCAGAATTCTTTGTTTACAGGATCTTTCAAATCGAATCCGTCTACCGGAGGAGTTCCGCCTTTCGGACTTACAAAGTCAATTTCATATCCTGCATTGTGAAGAACTTCCCATGGATGAGAAACTTCACCCAGATAATATCCTGTATCTTCACCAGTACTGCCTTTTTTATCGTGGCTGGTTACGACGAATAAGATTTTCTTTTTCATATTTTTTGATTTTTTAGTTTGTGCCTGAGCGAATCCTATCGTGAAGATCGCCAGCATTAAAAACGCTAATTTTTTCATTATTAAATGATATTGGTAATATAAATCTGTGGTTTTTCCTGAAGCTTTTCATCTACCAATGCCCCGAAAGCCTGAATATAAGGCTGTTGATTGTGCTGATCCAGTCCCTCTTTACTTTTCCAGATTTCATAGAAAACAAATTCGTTTTTGTCTTCAATTCCCTGATGGAGGCTGTAAAGCTCACATGGTTCTTCTTTTCTTGTCTCTTTTACCATATTCTGAAGAACTTCCAATACCTCTGGCTGATGTTCTTCTTTGGCTTTTATAATTGCTGTAAGATGAATTTTCATATTAAATAAAATTTTCAATTGAGTTATAGATAGGTTTCCATTCCAGTTCTGTTCTGGCTTTGTCTGCATTACATCTGCTGTTGGATGCAAAGCCGAAGTAGCCGCCTGCAGGACCGAAATTGTCAACAGCGTCCTGTATACTTAAAGATTGGGCTGGTTCCAGGTTGTATTTTTTACTGATAACTCCGGCAATGTTTTTTAAAGATGAAGCACCATTTTCTGCATAATAGATAGAGCCTTCTTTCGCTTTCTCCAAGGCCAGTACATAAAGATCTGCCAAATCTTCAATATGTAAGTTGGACCAGATATTTTCACCTTCTCCAAAATAAACACCGTGGCCTTTTTTCTGAGAAAAATTAACCAAAGCCGGAATCTGGATACTGTCTTTTTTTATACCAAGACCTTCTCCATAAACCATAGTAGGAACAATAACGATACTTCTTATCCCTTTTTGAACGGACTGAAGAACATAATTGTTAATGAGAACCCTTGATGCCATTTCCAGTCTTGGAGTCAGAGGGAAATCTTCAGTATACACAAAATCACTTCTTTTACCATTTTCTTTACCTCCGAAAATAGCAGATCCGGAAGTAAATATGAATGTTTTATGGCTTCCTTCCATTGCTTTGATAAAATTATCCACAGCATAAGCATCATCCGCAGAATCAGCATTATGGATTACTGCATCAACGCCGGCAACGGCTGTTTTTATTAAATCTTCATTGTGGATATTCCCAATAATGGTTTTGATGCCCAACGATTCCAGTTCCTGTACATGAGCTTCGTTACGAACTAATCCGGTTACTTCATAATTTCTGTCAAGCAGTTTTTTAGCGATAGTACCTCCTATATAGCCGGTAATACCTGTTATCAATATTTTTTTCATGATACTAATTCTGGTTTTAATTCTTTTTCAAATACATTTCTTACATGTTCTCTGTAAAGCTTCATATCACGCTCTATATTAGCATTTTTCTCCACATCATGGAAGTGAAAACTTTCCATTTTCTCCAGCGAAACAAAGGCATTCATTCTATGGAAACCAAATAATGGTCCATCATCTACACTTGTTTCACTGAAAAATTCTCCGGGAAGTGTAAAAGCTGTTGCAGGAGCGTTCCAGCTGGTAGTCAGCATATATTTTCTGCCACCAAGCATTCCTCCCGTACCATAGTTGATTTCAGGATTCTCAGCCTTTCTTCCATCACTCATATAAATTCCTTTTGCATGACCTGCTGTGAAAACTTCATCAATATATCTTTTTAATCCGTTCGGAAGCTGAAACCACCAGATTGGAGTATGGTAAATAATGTAATCTGCCCAGACAAACTTTTGCACTTCTTCATGTTTATCATAATTTTCACTTACATTGGTGATCTTCACTTCTACATTATCAAATTCTTTAAGGGCTGCTAATGTATTTTCTGCAATAGTCTGATTATATTTTCCTCCGGAATGTCCGAAATTCTGTCCTCCGTTGATGATTAGTACTTTTTTCATTTTTTTATGATTGTTTAAATTTTACTCTGCAAAGTTAGGATGGATGTTTGTATAATAAAAATAATATAAATTATAGTAAAGTATTATTAAAATTATAGTTGAATTGGTTCAGGATTTTTGGTTTAAGTTGAAGGTCGAGAGTGAATGGTGAATAGTCAACCCGCTTCACTTGTGAATTTTTATGAGTATGCCAATTCACCATTGACTTTGCGCAGCAAAAATTGACCATTGACGGCACTAATGGTAAAATGTCATATCATATCTGAACTGAAATTCCTTTCTGTCATGTAAATTTGTTTAACAAATTGAAGGACAATGATACAGATAGCGGTTTTTAGTGATGTGCATGGAAATCTTCCTGCCCTGGAAGTAGTGTTGAAAGATATTGAGCAGAGAGGAATCAGGCAGAAGTTATGCTTAGGAGATCTGGTGGATTTTGCACCCTGGGGAAATGAAGTGATAGAAAAAATAAGAAACCTGAACATTCCCTGCCTGATGGGAAATCATGATGAAAGAATTGCTTTTGATATTCCTGTTGTTCCTTTGTCCAAGCATTCGGAAGAAGAGACGAATGCCAGATTCATAGCAATCGATCATTCTAAAAAACATATTACAGAAGAGAATAAAACGTTTTTATCAGAGCTGCCTTTTCATTTAAAATTAAATTATAAAGTAGGGGAAAAGCATTGGAATATTCAATTGGTTCATTCCAGTCTTGAAAGTAATGATACTTATCTTTATGAATCAGAAAATGATGAGGTTTTTGAGAATATGCTAAAAGATTCCCGAGCTGATATTGTGGTGATGGGACATACCCATTTATCATTTAAAAAACAGTTTGAAAATAATACCTGGGCTGTTAATTGTGGCTCTGTAGGACGTTCTAAAGAAGAAAACAGACTGGCTTCCTATTTGGTGCTGACTTTAGACGAAGAAAAAATCACCCCTGAAATTGTACAATTACCATATCCGATTGATGAAACAGTCCGTCAGATATGGGAAAGCGGGATTCCTGATTATTATGCCTCATTTCTGAAGAATGAAAATGTATTAATATTATAATTATTTTGTAAATTTGCATCAGAATATTAATAAATAAATCATGGTCAATTTAGAATGGTATCGTACTTTTAAGGCGATATATAAAACCGGGACATTGACGGGTGCTGCTGATGCTTTATTCATATCACAGCCGGGAGTGAGTCTGCATTTAAGCTCATTGGAAGCTTATGTAGGATACAAACTATTCGACAGGACCGGTAGAAAAATGATTCCTACAGAACGCGGGAAAGTATTGTTTAATGCCGTTGCTGAACCTATTACCAAACTGGAAGATGTAGAAAAAAACTTCCAGAAATCTACAGAAAAACATACCCCTACCATTAGTGTGGGAATGTGTTTTGAAACGTTTCAGACTACTTTGGAACAGTATGTTTCTTCATTGCCTTTTAATCTGATTATCAGTTTTGGAGAATATCCGGAAATGCTGGATCAGCTGGACAAAGGAATTCTTGATCTTATCATTACGCCGAAAAAAGGATCTTCACCCAATATCGAGCATGAAGCATTTTCTTCCGAGCAGATCGTTCTTGTAGGAGGGAAAGATGTGGATAAAGCTGCTTTCAATAAAATGTTAAAAACAAAAGATGCAGAGCAGATTGAAGGATGGCTGAAGAATGAAAAATGGTACGGAACCACCGGAGATATGGAACACCTTTTCCAGTTCTGGATATTGAATTTTGGTCATAAACCCAATTTCCGTCCCAATTATATTGTTCCCAATATGAATTCCATCATCCGTTGTCTGAAAGGAGGAACAGGATTAGCTGTTGTTCCCGATTTTCTATGCAGAAGCGATATCGAAAGCGGTGAAGTTCAGTTAATCTGGGAAGGAAAGAAGAAATTTGAAAATACATTGTACTTCGGATGCCGTAAGAAAACCAATTATCAAACTGAAATTGAACATATTAAAGGTTTATTCCGTAAGGTGATGAACTAGTAAAATCATATCTTTCATCTGTAAACCGTTTTCATAAATAGGATCTGGATAATTTTTAATAAAGAAATCTTTCAGAACTCCATTTTTGATGAATCCGTTTTTCTCATAAAATCTGATCTGTTGGAAACCGGTATCCGATGTTCCGACAGTCAGTGTTTTATAATGATTTTCTTTTGCAATTTCTTTTGCTTTATCCATCAGGATTCCTCCGATGCCCTTACTTCGGCAACTTTCAGTCACTGCGACGTTTTTAATTTCCAGTTCACTATTGCTCTTCTTGTACAGTGCCATCACAGCAATATTTTCAGTACCATTATTCAGAAGATAGATGTCAGAATTGAAAATATATTGATTGATCGCCTCCTTGGTTTCATCTGCCAGCAGCAAGAGATGATAAGGAATTTCCGAATCAGAATTTAATAGATTAAAAGTAAAATCTTCCATTTACAGACTCATATGAATAAGTGGATAGTCTTTTCCTGAACCGTCTTTCTCAGATCTTCCGATTTTTTTGAAACCCATTTTTTCATAAAACCCGATGGCTTGAAGATTTTGTTCATTCACATCCACTTTGGTCAATCCGGTTTTCTCTTTCATGAATTGATAAAGCGTTTTTCCGTAGCCTTTTCCACGCGTGTCATTATGAATAAAAAGCATTTCGAGGTTGCCTTCTGCTACAGAGGCAAATCCTTTAGCTTCATTATCTTCAGTGATTAAATAAACTTCCAGGTTAGGAAGATAATCTCTTGGAATGGCTTCTTTAAAATAATTGAAATCTTTTTCAGCAAGAAAATCGTGAGTTGCTTTTACAGCCGATTCCCAGATTTCCATAATTCTTGGATAATCTTCTGCAGCAGCCAGTCTGATATTTTGTGACATGATTTTTTAAATTTAAACAAAAATAAAGAAAATAGTGTTGGAATGCCAGCTGGACCGTAAATTAGAAACCAGAAATCAGAAAAAAAAATCAGTAACTGAAAGCTGGAATTACCTCATTACATAGCCATTTTTTAATAGAAACAGTAAAATTGGTAGGTGGGATTTTCAAAATTTTGTTGCAAATTTGTTTATCACTTTATATTAATAATTAAATAAAGACTTATGCAAAAGAAAACCTATACAGGACAGCCTGTGGTAACCTTAAATAACGGAGTGGATATTCCTGCTTTAGGCTTTGGAGTATGGCAGATGGAAGACCTGAAAGAATGTGAGAATGCAGTAATAAAAGCTATTCAGAGCGGATATAGAATGATTGATACGGCTGCTATTTATCAGAATGAAACGGCTGTAGGTGCCGGGGTAAAAAATAGCGGAGTAGGCAGAGAAGCATTATTTATCACATCAAAAGTATGGGTTCAGGATCATGGGTATGAAAAAGCTAAAAGTGCTTTTCAGAGAACATTAGACAGACTGCAGATGGATTATCTTGATATGTACCTTATCCACTGGCCTTATGGAGACTTTTTAGGAACCTGGAAAGCTTTGGAAGAATTATACAAGGAAGGAAAGATCAAAGCTATAGGAGTATGTAATTTTACGATTGAGAAACTGGAAGAATTAAAAGCCAATTCAACCGTGTTGCCGGTAATCAACCAAATTGAACTGCACCCGGTATTCCAGCAAAAAGAATTGCAGGTATATGACAGAGAAAATAATATCATAACACAGCCATGGAGTCCGCTTGGAAATGGGAATGCCCAGCTTTTAAGTAATCCTGATCTGAAAGCAATTGCTGAAAAATATGGTAAAACCGTAGCTCAGGTAATTCTGAGATGGCATCTTCAGGAAGGATTTGTAGTGATTCCAAAATCTGTGACACCATCAAGAATTGAAGAAAACTTTAATGTATTTGATTTTGAACTTACAGAAGATGAAATGAATGTTGTCCGTTCTCTGGATACAGGGAAAAGATTATTCTTTGATCCTAAAGATCCTGAATGGGAGCAAAAAATGCTGAATTCCGTAGCGGATATTTAATCTTCAGATTGACAAATGAATAATTCCCGCAGGTTTCATGAACACAGATCAGGAATCTGAGTTATTGTGAAACCTGCGGGATTTTAAATGAATAATAACCCATGACTGCACAGGAATTCATACAAACACTCTCGTTATTCAGGAATGAAAAAGAACTCGATAAAGTAGAGAAGTTTTTCAAAGGAAATGATGGGATTACAAAGAGTTTCGGAGTGAAATTCGGAGATGTCTTTACTATGGCTAAAGAGTTTTCTGCTATGCCTTTGGATGAGGTCAATAAACTCCTTGACAGCGATTTTTATGAAGTAAGAATGGGGGCAGTGAGTATCATGGATTTCCAGGCCAGAAATAAAAAAACGACTGAAGATCAGAAAAAAGACCTTTTTGATCTGTACCTGAATCGCCATGACCGTTTGAATAACTGGGATTTTGTAGACAGGGCGGCCAGAAATATTATTGGAGAATATCTTTTTGACAAGCCTAGAGATATCTTGTATAAGCTTGCTTGTTCCGACAGTCCGTGGGAAAGGAGAACAGCCATTGTAAGCACTCATGCGTTTATCAGGAAAAATGATGTAAAAGATACTTTTGCCCTTGCAGAAATCCTTATTCATGATCCTAATGAACTGGTGAATAAAGCAGTAGGAAGCTGGATCAGAGAGGCTGGAAAAAAAGACCAGGAGAAACTACATGATTTTCTCACTACTTATGCTAAAACAATGTCTGCTGTTACATTTTCTTACGCTACAGAAAAGCTTGATCCAGTATCAAAATTACACTATAAAGGACTGAGGAAAGCAAAATAAATTTTGCCTTGCACAATGTGCAATAGACGTTTTTCAATAACCCTAACCCTTAAACTTTAAACGTTGAACTTTAAATTCACTGAGGAATATCATGGTATTGAATGACTTTCATTGTCACTTTCTTCGTAAATTTTAATAAAAATAATTCTTATGTTTTGGCCGGATACAATCAGTAGAAAACTAGGGATACAATACCCTGTAATTCAGGCTCCGATGTTTGGAGTAAGTACGGTACAGATGGTGGCAGCTGCTGCAAAAGCAGGTTGTCTGGGATCACTGGCGCTGGCAGATCTTTCTGCGGATCAGTCTGTTGAATTGATCAGGGAAACGAAAAAACTGACTGATAAACTTTTTGCAGCCAATATATTTGTACATCACATTCCTGAAGTGACCGACGCTTTAAAAGAAAAGTTTATCAAAACGAAGCAGTTCCTTGAGCAGCTGGCGAAACAAAATAATATTGAGGTAGAACTTCCGGAACTTGAGACGATCAGTATACATCCTTATCATGAGCAGGTGGATATCATCATCGAAGAAAATTGTAAGATCTTGAGTTTTACATTCGGAAATCTGGATGATCAGAGTATTCAGAAATTAAAAGAAAACGAAATTACCCTTATCGGAACCTGTACTTCTGTGAATGAAGCTTTGCAGCTTGAAAAATCAGGTATTGATATCATCTGTGTTCAGGGAATAGAGGCGGGAGGCCACAGGGGAAGTTTTGAGGCGGAGCACATTCCGCAGATCGGAGGTTTATCTTTGCTGTCACAGGTGTATGATCATGTAAATGTTCCTTTGATCTATGCAGGGGGAATCTATGGAGCAAGAACACTACAGGCTGTTAAAGATTTAGGAGCTCAGGGATTCCAGGTTGGAAATCTTCTGCTGGCTTCTCAGGAAAGTGCTTTGCAGCCTTTTGAAAAAGAAAGACTGAAAAAAGTACGGGAAGAAGAGATTGTTTTAACAAAAAGCTTTTCCGGAAGATATGCCAGAGGAGTGAAAAATCAGTTTATAGAAACGGTTGAAAATTCAGAATATATTTTACCATATCCTTATCAGAACAAGCTGACCAATGCACTGCGTAAAGCTGCAAAATCTTTGCAAAATCCGGAATTTGTTGGAATCTGGGTTGGACAGTCTATTCATCAGTATAGTGAACTTTCCACAGAAGAAATTTTGAGAAATCTGATCACAGAATGTGAAAGATAGATCAATATGTTTTCAATTTGCTGTTAATTTTCTATTTTCGTGAAATATAAAAACTAAAATCAGCGAAAATAAAAATGAAATTTTCAGAAGGAATTCAAAAATCACTCCCGTTCGGATACTTATTTCTTGTTGTAATGGGAATACTTAAAGAGAGTGTCTTCTACTATCAGATAGGCATTAATATTCTGAAATATTCAACAATAATGGATATTTTAATAAGTCCGATTGCTACCTTAACTGCTCATCCAGTAATACTGATTGCCCTGCTTGTTATCGTTGTATCTTCATTTGCCTTTCCGTCCTATTTATCAAAGCAAAGTAATAAGAATAAAAAATGGGCACTGAAAATGGCTTCTCTTAAAGAACATGAAAATATGAGTAAAGAGGCTATTGAGAATCATTTTACCAATATGTTTGTAAGATTTCTGGCCATGATGTTATTGTCTTTCTTTGTAGGAATAGGCATGGGAGAAGGGATGACATTAACGAAAAGAATAAAGGAGAACAGACTTAAATATGATTATAAATTAAACTATAGTGATGATAGTTCTGATCTGGTTCATCTGATAGGATCAAACAGTATGTATTATATCTATCTGGCAAAAGGAAACAAAACGATAAAAATTTCACCGGTAGGATCTATCAAAAGTATTGAGCTGGTCAACAACAAAAGATTGAATAACTAGAAATAATGCTTAATAAAAAAGCTTCAGATCATATGCTGAAGCTTTTTTATTTATTTTGTTAAATCAAGACCGCCAAAATTTCCGGAACTCATCATTAAATAAACACCATCCGTTTTATCCAATGTATTCCAATAGGCATGAAGATCTTCAGCATTCGTGAAAACCTTTAAATTTTCATTCTTGAATTTTTCTTTGATAAATTCTGGAGATATAGGCTCCATTCTCTTGATCTTCAAAGCATCTTCAGAGTAGAAAACGATGGCTTCATTCAAGCCGTCCATTGCATGATCATACTGCTCAAGGAAGGCCGGATTTAAGCTGGAATAAGTGTGAAGCTCCAGAAATCCATATTTCTTATCATTTTTGAATTGCTCCGTAAATGCTTTTACAGCTGCCTTCACCTTGCTTGGTGCATGAGCGAAATCTTTATAAAGTATTCCTTTATCTTCTCTTTCTACTTTTTCAAGACGTTTGGATGCTCCTTTGAAGCTCATAATAGCCTCATAGAAGTCTTCATCCATAATACCAAGCTGTCGGCAGATATGTCTTGCTCCTTCCATATTCAACAGGTTGTGGGCTCCAAAAACAGAAAGCGGAACATCTCCCATTTCAGTTTTTAAATACACTTTACCATTATTGATTTCATATTCAGGAGTGTTGTAAGGGATTTTTCTGAAATAGTTTTCTGCATTTTCCACTACTTTCACTACTTCCGGATCCTCTTCATTGTATACCAGAACTCCACCTGGTGTAATGCTTGCTACAAACTTTCTGAACTGATCAATATAATCATCAAATGTTTTGAAAACATTGATATGATCCCATGCAATGCCACTCATCAAAGCGATATTCGGCTGATACAGTAAAAATTTAGAACGAAGGTCGATAGGAGAAGAAAGGTATTCATCACCTTCCAGAACCATGAAATCATTATCCTGAGTCAGTTTTACCATACAGTCGAAACCTTCAAGCTGAGCGCCTACCATGAAATCCACATCTTTCTGGTGGAAATTCAAAACATGAAGGATCATTGAAGTAATGGTTGTTTTACCATGTGATCCGGCAATGACAACTCTTGTTTTATTTTTTGACTGTTCGTAAAGGAATTCAGGATAAGAATATATTTTCAGACCCAGTTCTTTTGCTCTTGCCAGCTCAGGATTATCCTGGTGGGCATGCATCCCAAGAATAACAGCATCAATATCCGGAGTGATCTTTTCCGGGAACCATCCCATTTCCTGAGGCAGAATTCCTTTCTTTTCCAGGCGGGATTTTGAAGGCTCAAAAATAGCATCATCAGAACCTGTCACCTGATATCCTTTGTCTTTTAATGCAATCGCAAGATTATGCATGGCGCTTCCGCCAATGGCAATGAAGTGGGTTTTCAATTGTATTTACTGTTTTTTAACATTAGTATTAATGATCTGCTGGAAAACTTCAAGAATGTTGTTCCAGTTGGTCTGGTAATTCGGAATAATCATGCTGGCATCCGATTTACTCCCTTCATTTGGACCTTTCTTGATGTTGATGGAAGTTGAAATATTATCGTACAGTTTTTTGCGGTCTTCCTGTATTCTTCTGAAATTGTTCTGAGAAAGAACCTGATCCAGTTTTTTTAAATCTTCATCAGAAATTTTAAAATCCTGTTTATATTTTTTACCCTGCCCTTCAAAAGAGTAGTGTACATTATTCCCTTTTATAAGCATGTTTTCATATACAGGAGCATAGCCTCCACTTTTCGAATAGCTGATATCAAAATCCGAATATACCTTCTGGCTGTTGCATGAAACTAATACTATGATTGCAAATAAGATTCCAAGTATTTTGTTCATAATTTTTGTCATTACTTTAATTATTTGAGTCCTTTTGTTCTAATTTTTTAGCTTTAAGTTCTTCATCATAACTGTGTAATAAGTTGAAATCTTCTGTCTGCTCAATGGCAGTCATGATTTTCAATAAAATTTCCGGTGCTTTTTCATTATCATAATCAATATCCAAAGGAGCTTTGAATTCCATCGTAGGTTTTACACCGGTTACCTTTACGCGGAGTCCTTTTTTATCAAAAGCTCTTCTGAATCCGTTTATTTTGATTGGAATTACAATAGGACGCTGATTTTTCACCAATTTGGCAGTTCCTCTTCGTCCCTGTGCAAAAGCGGAAGTAGTTCCTTGAGGGAAAGTCGCTACCCAGCCATTGTCCAATGCTTTCATAATGTTGTCTACCTCACTCATATCTACCATTCTGTTGACATTTTTCCCTTCAGCTCTCCATGTTCTTTTTACTGTTACAGCACCCGCAATTTTGAAAATTTTGGGAAGAATACCTTTATTCATGGTTTCCTCTGCTGCTACATAGTAAAAATCGATCTTAGGGTTCAATAGGTAGATCGGGTTTTTTATCGTGTTTAAATATCCGTTATTTACAGCACAGAAAGCATGGTACATTGCTGCCACATCTGCAAAATAGGTCTGATGGTTGGATACAAAAAGTACGTTAGAATCCGGAAGATCCACAAGGTGTTCTGTTCCGGTTATCTTTAACTTATTAAAGCCGTTGAATCTTCTGTATGATACAACTCCTAAAATAAAAATAATAAACCTTTTCAAAAAATAAGGTGTTCCGAATGCATCGGTGAAAATATTTTTCTTCGCCATCTCTCAATTAAACACGGTAGTGCAAAGTTACATTTTTTTCAGCAACTGGCTGAATTCACTTAATATCATCGCTGTAGCACCCCAGATAATGTATCCGTTGAAATTGATAACAGGAACCTCATATCCGTTTGCATTAGGCAGTGCCATGATTTCGGGGGTACCAGACAGGTTTAGAAAGGAAGTGATGGGAAATTCTATGGTTTCCACAGCTTCCGTCTGCTGAAGAACGAAGGCGGGATTCTTTTTAGTATAAGAAATATAGGGATATACATAAAAATTGCTCGGTGGAATATAAATAGGAGACATTTCTCTGATGATCCTTACATAATGTTTGTCTATTCCAATTTCTTCGGAAGTTTCCCGAACTGCAGTTTCCGCAAAATCTCTGTCCATCTCCTCACGCTTTCCTCCAGGCAGTGAAATCTGCCCGCTGTGTCTGTCGTGTTCGTTAATCGTTCTTTGAATCAATGGAAAATACCATTCATTGTCTTTCAGATACAGAAGGATGTTGACCGCGGCAAATTTGGGATTCTTTGCCAATACTTCATCATAAGTAAAAACGGGGCGGGAGGGAGGTGAGAAAACTCCATGGGCGTGTTCACCAGGAAGCTCTACACTTTTTATTTTTCGTAATAAATCTTTTCCAAAATTTTCCATACCTCAAATTTAACAATATATCTTGAAGAAATAAGGGCCTTAACATTAATTAACCTATGTTGTATTAGAATGAAAAGATGAGTAATTGTGAATTTTGCTTCACCAATGAAAGGTGAATTATTGTGGGGTGGTAAAGATTTTAACACCCGGCACTGTGAAGTTTTACTACTCATGATGAATTTTGAAAAATGAGTGAAAATCGTGGCCGTAGAAAATTTAATATTCACCACTGAATGAGCTGCTTACAGTTGTTGAAATAACTCCCGTATTTTTCCGTAACTGAAAACAATGACACCCGTACAACGGCAAATAGTGACCCTTACAACTATAAACAGTGACTTTTGAAATTTACACTTTGATGGTGGTTTTTCATCTTGGCTCAGAGGCTACCTTTGCCTTACTATTAACCAATTAATTTTTACTAAGATGAAAAATTTACTTACAGGTGTATTTACACTATTCGCCATGAGTTTCGGATTTGCACAATTCAATATTGATGTAACTACCCAAACAGGAAACTTAAATGTTGCTACTGTGGATCAGACTGGTCTTTTGAACATCAACTCTTTGACACAGACAGGGAATCGTAATACTGCAGACATTGATCAGGTAGGTATTTTGAACGTTAATACTGCACAAAGTATAGGAAACAGAAACTCAATAGATGTAGATCAGGTGGGTATTGGAAACTCAAATGAAGTAATGCAGATGGGAAACAGAAACTCTGCTTCAACATGGCAGCTTGGAGTTCTTAACTCTACAGAACAAACTCAGATAGGAAGAAGAAATGATGCTTCTTCGGTACAGGTAGGATTAGGGAACTCTGTCGTTCAATATCAGGACGGAAGAAGAAATGATGCTTCAGCTATTCAGTTAGGTAGCGGTAATGAAGCTTATCAGGTTCAGCTGGGAAGAAGAAATGATGCCAGCGGACTTCAGGTAGGAGCCAACAATATCCTTGTTCAATATCAGGATGGTAATGATAACAGTGCTACTCACGTACAAGCAGGAACAGGTAATATTGCCGCTTCAGTTCAGGTAGGAGATGATAATACCTCTGCTGGATTACAGATCGGTAATGCCAACCAGCTTTATCAGTTCCAGGTAGGAGATTCCAACACAGCTATTGACCTTCAGATGGGTAATGGTAACTTCACCTGGGTAGCTCAGAGTGGTGATGGCCATATTCATGTAGGAACTCAGATGGGTAACGGAAACTCAATGATTGTGAATCAATCCAATTAAGCCCTATAACATATACTGTAAATCTTAGAAATTGTAAAGGAGAAACTACAGGGTTTCTCCTTTTTTACCTCCGGTTTTCTTCGGTTTTCGTCAGTATCTTTAATACATAGAGGCCATGTTTACTTTAAGATGGAGTGTTTTTGCTCTTTTCATATTATTGCCATTACAGGCACAGGAAATAGACTGGGATAAGATCAACAGCAATACAATCTTTAATCTTATAGCCAGGCAGCAGATTGATCAGATTTCATACGGTACTAATATCATTCAGATGGGTGATTATAACAATGCCGAGCTTTCTCTTAATGCCAGAACTAATATTGTTGTAAAACAACTGGGAGACTTTAATACACTTTATTTTATCAATTCATTTACAGATAAAGAATCTAAAGCTGCCATTACTGCACAAGGAAACAATAATATTATTGATGTCACGGGAAGCAACAGTATTTCGGATGGAGTTCAGATCAATGTAAAGGGAGACAATAAAACAGTTTTCATGAGAAACTATTAAAATACAAATGATGAAACTTTTATATTCCCTTAGCCTGAGCACATTTTTTAGCTTCCTGTCTGTATGGACTTATGGGCAGGAAGATAAAAAAATAAATGCAAGAATAGAGAGCAGCCTCCTTGAAAATCAGATTATACTGAAAGCAATTGTAATGAACAATACCACCGTTTATAAGGAATTGAATTACCTTTTAGTTTCTATTAAAAAAGGAAATGGCGGGAACTTTTCAAACAATCAGCAGAGTGGTAAATTTTCTGTGAATCCCAATGAAGTTAAAATATTATCGGAAATCAGTGTCAATCTTGAATCAAAAGATGCCTTGAAAGCCTTCCTTTATATCAGGGATGAAGAAACACAAAAGCTGGTCGCCAAAGACAGTCTGGAGCTTAACGGTGATCTTTTTAAAAAGAAAACAGCAAAGGTAGAAGAAGATGCTGCTTATGAGCTGAGAGGATTGACCATTGATGAAACCAAAACCAAGGTTGGAAAAGATTTTTATGATCTTTTTTATATGCAATACAGTCAGCTTCCGGATAAAAGTAGCAGTGCTATTACGATTACAGAACTTCCCCTTCGCGGAACAAGCGGCCAGATTAATATTCGGATTGAGGATAAGATTATTTACAGTTTTATGACCAATCCTGCAGAAGATTATTTAAAAGAGCAGCTGGTCTACAGCTTAAAATATATCAAAGAATTTAACGCTAAGAAAAACCTTATTAAAAATGAATTTATCTACTAAAAATGTCCGCCATGAAAACCTTTATCATTATTTTGACCTTTATTGCAGGTATTTTCTACGGAAAATCTCAGCAGCTCGTCTACAAACCGGTCAATCCGGCTTTTGGAGGAGACACGTTTAATTATCAGTGGCTTTTAAGCTCTGCCAATGCACAAAACCAATTTGACGAAAAAAATGATTTCAGCGATCTGCTGGATCGTGTAAATTCTCTTGACAGCTTTACCCAGAGTCTCAACAGACAGATTCTCAGTGAGCTTTCAAGAAAACTGTTTGATGAACAGTTTGGTGATGGAAATATAAAGCCCGGAAATTATCTTTTCGGATCGCTTTACTTACAGATTACCAATACTAATCAGGGACTTTTAATCAATATTTTGGATACCAGTAATGGCGATCAGTCCGAGATCGTAATTCCGAAATAGGAATAACTAAAAATAAACTTACCATGACAACCTACACTTACACCAGAATCTTTTTCTGTAGTTTCCTGCTATGCATTCTGCAGGCTTGTAGCTCAATATTTGGTTTACCTTCGGATCCCGAAAAACCAACAATGGGTGAGGTTACTTCCTCTACCGCAGAACTGAAAAACCTTCCCCTTCCCAAAGAAAAAATTGTAATTGGGGTCTACAAATTCCGGGACCAGACCGGCCAGTATAAACCTTCCGAAAACGGAAACAACTGGAGCACGGCAGTCCCTCAGGGAACCACCACCATTCTTATCAAAGCACTGGAAGACAGCCATTGGTTTATCCCTATTGAAAGGGAAAATATTGCCAATCTTCTCAATGAAAGACAAATCATCCGTTCCACACGACAGGAATATATAAAGGATGCAGATAAAAACAGTCAGGCACTTCCTCCTCTTTTATATGCCGGAATTCTTCTTGAAGGGGGCGTAATCTCCTATGACAGCAATATTCTCACCGGAGGGCTTGGAGCGAGGTATTTCGGAATCGGTGCTTCCACACAATACCGCCAGGACAGAATTACTATTTACCTTCGTGCTGTCTCTACTCTTAATGGAGAAATTCTTAAAACAGTTTATACCTCTAAAACCATTCTTTCAACCAACGTCAACGGAAGTTTTTTCAGATATATTGATACGGAAAGACTCCTTGAAGCTGAGGTAGGACTCACCCAGAATGAGCCCGTTCAGCTTGCTGTGACAGAGGCTATTGAAAAAGCTGTAAAATCTCTTATTGTAGAAGGAATAAGAGATAAAATCTGGGGGAAAGCAGTGGATCCCAATGGAGGATACCAGACTTTAATCAATGAATATAACAGAGAGCAGGAGCAAAATGACGGAAGAGCAGTAGGCGGCAAATATCCGGAGAACTACAGACAGAAAGTTTCTGTATTTGCCAATGTTGAAGGGCAGAAAGTGAAAGATGATTATGTAGGCCCTAAAATGAATGTTGGAGGTAAAATAGGATTCAAATATTTCCTTACTCCCTACCTGAATATAGAATTGAATGGCAGTTATTTTACGCTGGAAAATTCAAATATTGTGAAAAGAAACTATTTCGGTCCCGAAGTGAATCTGGAATATGTGCTTTTTCCTAAATACAGATTCAGCCCATACATTTACGGTGGAGCCGGAGCTATGTATTCAAAATATAAACCTCAATATAAAACACAGTTCGGAGGAGGGCTGGAATATATGATCAGCCGGAATGTTTCACTGAGAGCTTCGGCTCAATATGACCTGGGATTCAAAGATGACTGGGAAGGCCTTGTGAATGGGAAAAGGAAAGATCAGGCTTTACGCTTTGGTATAGGAATCAATTTTTACTTCGGAAACAAATAAAAACACGAATTATGAAAACTTTAATTAAAATACTCAGCATATTCATCTTTGCTTTTTGTCTGTTTTCATGCAATGAAGACCTTGTAGAACAGGCTCAAACAGGAACACTAAAAGGAAAAGTTGTAAAAAGAGGCAGTAATGTGCCGCTTTCCAATGTGAAGATTTTTACCAATCCTACAACACAGACGGTTTTCACTGGTACAGACGGCTCTTTTGAAATCGCAGGCATGCCGGTAGGCAATTATTCTGTAAAAGCAGAGCTTTCGGGATATATTACCAGCTTTCAGTCTGTCAATATACAGAATCAAAATCAAGTGGTAACAGCAGTTTTTGAGATGGATGATGATACATCATTGAATTCTCCTCCCGCTACACCACAGTTGCTAAGTCCGATAGATAACGCAGTAAATCAACCTTTGAGCGTCGAATTAACCTGGAGCGCAACAGATCCGGATACAGCGGATGTTTTAAAATACAGTTTGGCAATTAAAAATAATCTTGACACTAATGTGATTCAGGTTAATGATTTGACAGCGAATCATTATACGCTTTCAAATCTGAAGTTTGGTGTAAGTTACTTCTGGCAGGTGTCTGTTTCGGACGGCATTCACCAGCCAGTTTTAAGCTCTATCAGTAAATTTACTACCAATACGGTACCGGCCAACAGGTATCATTATACCCAAAAACAGAATGGGAATTTTGTGATCATCTCCAGTGATGATCAGGGAAGTAATTTCCAGTTTACCAATTCTTCCTACAACAGCTGGCGGCCACGTAAGAACAACAATGCAGGTCTCATTGCTTTCCTTCGTACAGAAGGCGGAAGTACTCATATTTATACAGCCAATCCTGACGGTTCCAATCCTTTTAAAGTAACAACAGTAGCTGTAGCAGGTTTTAATAATTATGAAATGGATTTTGCATGGAGTACAAACGGTAAGGAGCTTATTTATTCTAATTTCAACAAACTGTACAGGATCAATAAAGACGGCAGCGGTCTGAGTCTGGTGTATACCACTCCTGACGGAAGTATGATATCCGAATGCGACTGGAGTTATGATGGTAGTAAAATAGCTTTGAAAACCAACGATTATAACGGCTATAATACCAAAGTTTATGTTATAGATATGACGGGAACTGTTCTTAAAACTGTATTGTCCGGTTCCCCGGGAGCCAGTGGTGGACTGAATTTCTCCGTAGACGGACAGCTTCTTCTCTTTACCCGTGATGTCTCAGGATATCTGGACGGAAGTGGAAATTACCGACAGCTGGATTCACATATTTTCATCTATAATCTTGTCACAGATGTTATAAGTGATATTTCTGCTGAAAGCGAAAAAGTGATGGGAACCAATGATCTTGACCCAAGATTCTCACCGAATAATGCACAGATCATTTTTATGAATACTTCCAATGATAATATTTCGCAAAGAAATGTAATGGCCATTGATCTTAACAGCAGTATGACGGATCTTACCCGAACAGCGCTTTTCAGCAACGGGGAGATGCCGGATTATGAATAAGCTTCAAGGTTTTTAAATTCAAAGTTTAATCTTGTTTCGCTACTTTTTATGATTCAATGATTGGTTTTGCAAAACAAATTAACTCATGATATTAAAAGTCCAGGGTTTTAAAGTTTAAAGTTCCAAGTTGTGAGCCAGAGATTAGAGATTTGGGTTGTTTGCACATAAATAATAAGTTAAAGTTATATAAGCTTTTTCATAGCTCAATTTCTGATCTCTATGTCTCACTTCTGGTTTTACAATGAATAAGGATTAATAATAAGTTACGCCCTGATTCTAGAATAAAAATGGATTAGGCATAAAAAAATTCCAGACTGTAAAGTTTGGAATTTTTTTGAGTTTTTCATGGGAGAATTTCAGTCGATAATATGATTCTCAATAGCATATTTTACAATTCCGACTGAGTTTTTCGCATTCAGTTTCAAAAGAATTCTTTTTCGGTGTGTTTCTACCGTATTGATACTGATAAAAAGTTTTTCAGAGATATCTTTACTGCTGCATCCGTCGCAGATCAGTTTCAGGATTTCCATTTCACGGCGGGTGAGGGGTTCTTTGATGTGGGGATTTTGTTTTCCCTGCTCACTGCTGATGAAATTCATCATTTTTTCCTTTGCATGATCACAGATATAGATCTCATTGAGGAGTAAAACATTAATGGATTTCAGGAACTCATCATAAGTGCAGTTCTTGTCCAGATAACCTTTGATGCCTTTGTTGAAAAGCTTCCGCATATCTATCACGTCATAAGAGCTTCCTATGACAATGATTTTGGTGTTTTTATGTTCAGAAATAATGTTTTCTACCAACTTGCAGATTTCTGTAAGCATGAGCATGTTGGAACTCATGACAAGCATTTCCGATGGCTCTTTTTTTAAGTGTTTGGAGAGGGTTTCTAAAGAATTACAAATGTCAATTGTGCTAAAAATTTTGCTTTGTGTAAGCAGTCTTGATAATCCCTCGGTATAAAGCATGGGCTCATCAAAAATGGTCAATTTTGGTTTCATCATGGTTTGTTTTGTTTATATAAAAATATGAAAAAAACTTTATATTTTAAACAAAATTGATAAATAATTTTAATTTATGTTGTTTTTATTAGTGGTTAAATGTTGTTTTTATTAATTATTTAATAAATAATTCTCTTTTTGTGGAGTTTTTTAGAGTTATTACTGTTAAAACGTATTGTTTATCGTTGTTTTTAAAGTTTGTTTTCAAATGTGGTATCATATAACTAACGTGGTAGGGATATGCTTTACCGGAAAATTAACCGAGTTGGCAATGAAACAATATTCATTGGCTTTATGATGAAGCTGTTCTGCTTTTTCCTTCATAGATTCTTCTGCAACGGTTACTGCAGGATGTAAGGTTACTTCTGTAAAATATCCGCTTCCGTTGGCTGTTTCTGCCATTATACCTGTTGCTTCATCGGTGTAATCTGTCACAATAATGCCAGCCTCGGAACAGAAATGAAGATACCACAACATATGGCAGGAAGAAAGTGAGGATAGAAGCATCTCTTCCGGATTATGTTTTGTTCTGTCACCACGGAAAGCAGGATCTGATGAACCCTCGATAATAATTTTGTTTTCTGCAGAAATAGTATGGCTTCTTTCGTAATCTCTATATCCACTGGTTCCGGTTCCCTGATTGCCTGTCCATTGGACGGTGATTTTGTAACGATGATGTTTTTCCATTTTGAATTGAAATAAAAAAAGTATCTGCTAAAATTAAGCAAATACTTTTTTTAAAAATAAAATATGAATTTTTATTAATTTTTGATGAGCTTTCTACTGGTCGTATTACCATTCTCGAAAGTTACCTTTGCGGTATAGATCCCTTTGGATAAGTCTGAAACAGAAGAGTGAGAGTCTTTTATTGTTTTTATTACCTGCCCGCCAACGGAGAAAATTTCTATTTTAGTCACTCTATCCTTTGATGTGAAGATGAGGTTTTGGCTTACGGGGTTTTCAATGGCAACTGCAGAAGAAGATTTGCCCGGATTAGTGGTTGCCAATGTCATACTATTAAGAAGGTATTTTACGATATAGCCGCTTCCGTTAGCAATGATATTGTTGTCGTTAATGATCATATCTCCAACTGTTGTCAGGTTTGGGTCTGTTTCCACAAAATAATTGAAAACAGGATCTATTTGTCCGTTTTGAGCAATTTTTGAAATGAAAAATTCACCTCCGTTCTGGGCATAATTCATTCCTCCGATGTAGTAGTAGCCATTTTTTTCAACGATACTCAAAATATCATTCAAAGAGGAAAAGGAAGAATTGAAATTAGCTGTAAATGATGGGTCAAAAGTTCCGTTTGCATTAATTTTGTTAAGACTTCCGGCTGCGTTCGGATCAAAGCTTGAAAAAATAATATTGTTATTGCTGTCAAGGATTGCAGATTGTATATATCCTGGATTGAAAGTTAGATTGACAATACCTGTGTTTCCAAAACCTGTAATAAGCTGTCCATCTGCGTTGTATTTTGCCACAGCACCCACATATGCCGAACCTGTAGGATCTGCCTTGTTGTATCCAAAACCGATAATATTGGATTGGTTGTCTAAAGCGACTAAGTTAAAGTTTGAAAAATTATTGATAAAGCCATTCATTCCAAATGTGGTATCCAGGCTTCCGTTTTCATTCAGTCTGCATATAATCCCTGTAGGATCTTGTAAGGGAATAATTGTTTTCTGTCCGTAAACGATTATTTTGTTATTCTGAAGGACAAGTCCGTATCCCCGAACATTCAGATCAGGATTGATATCAGCAATTTTTGCGATTCCGTTAACGCCAAAGGTATTGTCTAATTGTCCGTTTGGAAGTATTCTGATAACCACTGAGTAGTTGATATTTGCATCAGACGTAAATGCTTGAATTAAAAGTTTGCCATCCTGCTGCATTTTCAGCTGACTGTCATAGGAAGTGTAAGGTAGTTGAATTTCACCGCTGTTTCCGAAAGTGGTATCAATTGTACCAGTGGCGGTTAGCTTTGATAAAAAAGAGGGTGAGGGAGTCATTCCATTATTCTTGGTATAAGTAAAATAAATGTTTCCGTCTGAATTTTGAACCATTTTAGACCAGGCATCATAGTTGGGGGTAGAATAGATACCATTTGAAGCAAAAAGATTGTCTTTAGACACAATCTGGGCAGAGATATTCTGAATCACCAGAATAGCCAGTAATAAAATTTTTTTCATTATTTGTTTGAGTTTTTATGTCTGACAAAAGTAATAAAAAAAACCTCCGGTAAAAACCAGAGGTTGAATTTTGTCTTAATTAGAGAATTCTATTAATTCTTCTTTTTTAGCATTGTAGATTTTGTATTCTAAATATTTAAAAGAATCTCTTGGAACGATGGTTACCCATTTTTTGTATTTGATAAACCATTTCATCTGGATACTTTTAATGCCTTTTGTAAGGTAGGCTTCCACAAACGGGTGTACATGCAGATAGATTTTTCCTTTTTCTTTCTGCAGGATGTTTCTTAAGGTTTCACCCATTCTTTCAACGATAACAATAGGAGCTACAATTTCTCCGTCTTTGTTCGGGTTTTCTTCTTTGGTGTCGATCTGCTTTTCCGGACGGTTTCTTTGTCTGGTGATCTGGATCAGACCAAATTTACTAGGAGGAAGGATTTTGTGGCGTGCTTTGTCGCGCTTCATTTCCTCTTTCAGATGCTCGTAAAGATCTCTTCTGTGATCAGAATTTGGCATGTCTATGAAATCAATAACGATGATACCTCCCATATCGCGGAGGCGAAGTTGTCTTGCGATTTCAGTAGCGGCCATTTTGTTCACTTTCAGTGCATGTTCTTTATTGACAGCGGCTCCGGTAGTAATATTGTTGCCGGAGTTGACGTCAACGACGTGAAGTGCTTCTGTGTGTTCAATAACAAGATAGGCTCCTTTGGAACTTGGAATGTTAACGTGTTTTCCGAAGCTCTGTTTAAGCTGTTTTTCAACATTGTAATATTCCAGAAGAGGAATATGGGAATCATAAAACTGGACAATATTTTTCTTTTCAGGGGCAATTACTTCTACATAATTTGTCATTTCGCTTACCATTTGCTCATCATCGCAGATGATATTTACGAAATCCTGATTAAAATTGTCTCTTAAAATAGCTGAAGCTTTGTCTTCTTCGCTTAAAACTTTGGATGGAACTTTATTTTTCTGGATGTTTTTAAAAGTGCTTTCCCATTTCTGAACCAGCTGGTTCATATCATTATGAAGATCCGCTACTTTTTTTCCTTCGGCTACTGTTCTGATGATAACTCCGAAACCTTCAGGTTTGATACTGTCGATAAGGGTTCTCAGTCTTTCCTTTTCTTCAAAACTTCTGATCTTTTTAGAAATAGAAACTTTATTGTCGAAAGGGATCAGAACCAGAAAGCGTCCTGTCAGAGAGATTTGGGTAGAGATTCTTGGGCCTTTTGTAGAAATTGGCTCCTTAGTGATTTGCAGAAGAACTATATCGTCTTTGACGATCACTTTATCTACCGTTCCATTTTTGTCTATTTCGGGTTGTATCTCGAAATTCTTTAAGCTTGAAGTGCTTTGTTTTTTAGAAATAGTATCTTTTAAAAACTTTTTGTATGTAAGATACTGAGGCCCCAGATCCTGATAGTGCAGAAATGCATCCTTGTCATATCCGATATTGACGAATGCTGCATTCAGATTGGGTGCCAGTTTTTTTACTTTTCCTATAAACAGATCTCCAACTATAAAATCGCTTTTGTCCTCTTGCTCATGAAGTTCACATAGTCTTCCGTCTTCCAGTAATGCAATCTTTGTAAGATCATCTTCATGCGAAACTATTAGTTCTTTCTTCATTTTTTAATAAGATAAAATTGTTAAGATTATAGGAAGTGGATGTTTTCTAGATTAATTCATCTATTAAATATAAGGATTTTGAATGAAAACCATTATATGTTTATTAAAATAATATTTGAAACCATCTGCTTTCCGCGGAATCTTATAGTTGCAAACAAAAATATAGTTAGTGAACTTTAAGAATTTAAATCCACCAACTATATTATTATATTGTAAATCTCGAGAAGAGGAGATTATTTTTTCTTATGTCTGTTTGCTCTTCTTCTTTTCTTTCTTTTGTGAGTCGCAACCTTGTGTCTTTTTCTTTTCTTTCCGCTTGGCATAATTTTAATTTTTTAGTAACTAGTTAATATTCAGTTAATGTTCTTATTTTACTGCAACTTTAGTTTTTACTTTCTCAACAAAAGATTTTGAAGGTTTGAAAGCAGGAATGTTATGAGCAGGAATCTCAATTGCAGTGTTTTTAGAAATATTTCTTCCTGTTTTAGCAGCTCTTGTTTTAATGATAAAAGATCCAAAACCTCTTAGATAAACATTATCCCCATTATACATAGAAGTTCTGATCTCCTGCATAAAAGCTTCTACAACTTTCTGTGTTTCATTCTTTTCTGTTCCCAACTTATTTGAGATGGTGTTTACCAATTCTGCCTTTGTCATTTCCTTATTTTAATTTTAAATTTTAGGTGTGCAAATTTAGTTAAAAAAATTGAATACTAGCAAATTAGTGGCAAAATATTTTTATTCAAATCGTTGAGCTTTTAATGTATATGCTATATTAAGGCAGGATTGTAACAATTTAACAATAAAATAATCTAGCGGGATAAAGGTACAAAAAAAATAATGAACAAAATTTAATAAATGCCGGCAGCAAAAGGTTCTGCAGGGTTTTCTTACTTTATATTAAGTATTTGTGAACCCTCCTCAGTCTCCACCAGATATCCGGAATTTTAAATTTTAAATTTGAAATCAGAATTTTTTATAAACTGGAATTGTAATATCCGTTTTCTACGCAGAAACGTATAAGATGAAGCTTGGTTTTCAGTCCCAGTTTTTCTGTAAGCCGGTTGATATAAGTGTCAATAGTTCTTGTGCTTAGGTTAAGTTTTTCTGCAATTTCTTTATTGCTGAATCCCTCATAGCAGAATCTCATCAACTGTATTTCAGCCGGAGAAAGCTCTTCCTGGCCCTTTTTCTGCCTGTCCATGTATTCCTGTACGGCAAGGGGCTGCTGCTCCCATTCCTTGGAATAGGTTTGATAATCAAAGTCTTCAGTAGCAATACTTCCTTTAATAATATCCTTTATAATGGTGCTTTTTTTCTGACAATAATAGATATTAGGGATTTTTGAAAGAATTTCAGCCATATCTTCCTGGTAAGTACCGGAATAGGTGATAATAGGAGTTTCTGTGTTGTTTTTTCGGATGTATTTAATGGCTTCAATTCCGCTTAATACGGGCATAAATAGCTCAATGATGAACACATCCTCCTGTCTTCTGTAGATTCTGTTTACCAGCTCGTGCCCATTGTTACAGTCATTCAGAAGCATATAGAAAGGATTCTCCATGAGTGTTTTGATCATTATTTTTTTAAAATAAAAATCACTGTCAGCAATAGAAAAACGTACGGTATTAGATAATATTTTACTCATTCTTAATATCGATTTGGCGAATGATATTTAAAATTTAGAGGTCTAATTTATGAAAAACTTATCAAAGTGAAAATTAATATTAATTTAATCAGGGTTTTCACGAAACAGGTCTGGGGAAACTACGTATTGTGCATGAATTTTTTTTTTTATATTTTCACAGGCCAAACAAATCGCAAATTATGTCTTCTAACAGGGAAAAAAAATTAAACAAATCTGACGTAAGAATAGGCATTTGGAAGTTTATTCTGTCTTTTGTTGTTTTGTCAGTTGTAACTTTTACGTGTTTATTTCTCTTCTTTAAGAGTTATGATATACAACGTGAGGGGATCAGCCGGGATGCTGAAGCCTATAAAGAACTGATGCTTCGAAGTGACGTTCTGAAAGATCACATTGATGATATTTATGACAAAATGAACCAGCTTAGTATTAATAAGGTGGAGAATGAGGTATTCCTTAGAACCAGTATTATGGATAACGTGAGAGATGCCAAAAATATTATGGGCAAAGACAGTGCGCAGAGCTTTAAGCATTATGCTATACTGATGAAGCAGATTGTGCCTATGATGACCTTAAAGGCCAAGATCATTGAGGTAGAGTATAAGAAAAAAACAGTTCTAAGGGATCTGGATGAATGTATGGGTAAAATAAAAGTAACCAATAACGAGCTTAGAAAAGACCCTACAAGAAATTTCACAGGAAGTAAAAGAAGAAGATAAAAAATAAAGATATGCAAGGACAAATCACATTATCAAAGAAAGAAAGGCATTATCAGTTTTTTTATTTAATACTGATGCTTGTGACTGCCATGTTATTTTTGGGAGTCATCTTTTTAAAAGGTTTTGTATCTCCATTTTCTGATGAAGATGTAAGAGGAATTCAGAATCTTGAACAGAAAGCCGAATTTGAGCGTCATCAAAAAATTGTTATTCCTATCATGGACAGTACCTATACGATGATCACGAAGCTTACCGATGACGGTCCTCAACCATTTATAGAAAATAATATTCAATTAGGGGTTAATGACATTAACAGCTATTTTAACAGTACCGATGTTATTGATATCAGAAAAGATGCTTATCCTCAGATTGCAAAATTCTATAAAATGTACTATGATGACAAAAAAGTTATTTCAACTACTTCAGAAGACATTAAAATCTTTCAAAAGCAGGTGGATGAATGCAGAATCGGATTTAAGGATAAGCAAAATAAGCTTTATCAGCGTGAGCAGGATCTGAAAGCAAGAGTACAATAAGTAATAAATACCAGGAACTTTACATAAAACACATCACAATTACTAACTATGAATTATTTTCAAAAGAACAAGAAAAACATTATTATCGGTGTTGTTGCAACTTTGCTCATCGCAGCATTGGTTGCCCTATGGCTGCAGAAAAAAGTCATCCATTCAGCCGATGATATTGTTGGGGTAGTTTATCCGTCTTCACTGGCGGTAGGAGACACACTTTTATTCGAAGATAAGACCCAGTTTGCGAAAACCAAAAGATGGAATTTCGGAGACGGTACAACTTCAGATAAAAACAGTGGGATTCACTTCTATAATAAACCGGGGTACTATCAGGTGAGTTTGATCGTTGACAATAAGTATACGAAATCTTTCCCTGTAATGGTAAGCGCAAGAGGCGTTCAGAAAGCAAAAGATACAGCAAAAAATGCAACGACCATTGAGGCTGTAGCTCAGGCTATGCAAAATGAAAGCGTATCTTTCCGTGCCATTTCTGATGCAAAAGTGTTTGCCTGGAAATTCGGAGAAACAGGAAATACAGATTCTAAAGATAAGTTTACAATCTATTCTTACAAAAAACCCGGAGATTATGTGGTAACGCTGTACACTGAAGAATCTCAGGAGCCTATCTATCACCATATTAAGATCCTTCCGGCTTATGATGCTCTTGCAGAAGAAGAAGTTTCAGTAGAAGATTCTTACGCAAAGGTAGATAGTGATTTTAAATATCACCTGCAGCAGATTGCGAATGGAAACAGTTTCAATATGCATTACAATTACCTGTTGAGAACCTATCTGTGTAACAATGAAAACACAGTAGTAAAGGTAAATGACAGTAAAGTGAACAACTTCTACATGTATTGTGCCGGTCTTCAGTTTGACAAAAACACAGTGATTCAGACTGTGAAAGTGAACCTGGATGATAAGCAGGAGTGTGTAACTAAAGTAGAAATCAACCAAAGCAAATAATATCATCCGGTTTTACGGATGCGCCAATCATTAAAGATAAAATAGGATGAAAAATAAATTTCCTCTAGCAGCATATTATATAGGGTTATCAGTATTATTGACGAGTTGCCAGGTAAAACTGCCGTCAAAGAAAACCCCGGAGCCGTCACAGTATGGACAGGTGGATGCTTCCCCTGTCGTTAACGGGTATCCTAAAAAATCAGCGCCATGGATCGTTATTTCAGACAGATCGAGAAATACAGCTTATCTGGATAAAGATGATGAGAAATCTTACAAAGAAGTAAAATTCCTTGAACCTTTAATGGTTTTAAAACATAGAGACGGAATGGTAAAAGTAGCGGAATATGTTCCGGATGCTTTAATGAAAAAAGTTTCGTCAAAATCCATCAAAACATATGGATGGATTCCGGAATCTGACCTTCTTCTTTGGAATAACGCTTTAAAAAGTGAAAAAACAGGGTATCCTGTAAGAGTAGCCGTAGTGCCAAGTAACAGCGAAGTTATCAAAAATGCCGAAAGGTACTATAAGAATGACTCTATTATGGTGTTCAATTCACCAAGCCTTATTGAAACAGCCAATGTAAAGATTCCAAACGGACAAATTGTATATGTCTACAAACAGGCTGAAAACAACAAACGATTTTTAGTAGGTAAAAAACCTTCAATTGATATAGACAGTATCGGCAAAGGACTTTACGGATGGGTAAGTTCTAACGTGATTTCCAGCTGGGGAGAGCGTTCTGCAATTAAACTGAAAAACACAACAGGGATCAACGATTCTACATTAGGAATCTATGAAGGATATCCTGGAGGATCAGGATCAGATGCTGAAAATAAAAAAGCAGTTCTTCTTACAGATGTTAACAAAAGAACGCAGCTTGAGAATATCTTTCCTGTAAACCTTCCATTGGAACAGGCTCCAACTCCGGATTCAAAAACAAAATATTTTACCAATATCTTAGATTACAGCAAGAACTTTGTATCAAACGTATTGGGTGAACCTATTTATTTTGACCGTTACAGAGAGATCACAGAAAGAGATAAAAATATTAATATTGTTTTTGCATTGGACGTAAGCGCAGGAAATGCACCTTATGCACCTATTGTAAAATCATTATTGCAGGATCTTCAGCTTAGATTTGAAAAACCATCTTATTTTAGCAATGTTAAATATGGAGTGGTTTTATATAAAAATAATCCTTGTGGGGAAAATATTTCTGTATCAAACTTAAGTGCAGACTACAGCAAAATGACAGCGTTTATTGATCAGAAAACGAATGAGATGAACTGCGCAAGCAATAACGGGTATCAGCCGGTAGGAGAAGCTCTTACTGCAGCAGGAAACCTTCTTTCAAACGTATCTGATGAAACCAATATTGTAGTTACTGTAGGAACTTCTGCCAACCAAAGCGGAAATATGTACAGTGTGATCAGTTCACTTACTCAGGCTCAGGCAAGACTGATCATGTTCCAGACAAGTGCAAGATCATCTGATACCTATAACGATTTTGTATTGATGGCTGAAAATGTTGTTACCAATACAGCCAAAAATATTGCTGAACTTAAAAAACAAAAGATCATCAATCAGTATGATGTTCTTACTAAGAATAACTTCAGCCTGGTAGAAGGTGATGCGGGATTCTTCTCACTGGCTTACCCTAAACAGAGTATGTCTCAGGGATTTGTTATCTTCCCTAAAAAAGGTGATATTACAACTCCCGGATTCCTGAAAAAATCTGTTGACAGTCTTATTTCACAGGTTACTTTAGATAACCAGAATATTGATAAATCACTTAATGAATATTTCCATTCATCAGTGGGAGCAGGAAAAACAGATGTTGACGTAAAATATAAATATCTGTATCCGGGTCTTACCAATCCGGTATCTGCAGGAATTGCGGCACAGCTGATCAACTACGGAAGTCCATTCCTTGTAAAAGGATACATTCCAAAAGATCTGAAAGATTATACTCCTGGAATAGAAAAAGGAATTCTTATTTCTGAATCGGAATATGACAACTTAAAAGCTTTCTATACGGAAGTATACAGGAATACTAAGGCAGACCGTCCAGACTTTAATCAGGCAAGAGCAGTGAAAGAATATGTGAAGCTGCTGAAGAAATATAACCCGACTATAAAATTCCTGGATAAAGGAGCTCTTTATGAGCAGCCAATGTCTTATGCTATTGGAATGAGTACAGGATTTGATCTTTCTGAAGAAGAACTGATGGCTAAGTACAAACTTAAAGGTTGGAAAAAATCAAAGGTCGTACCTGGTGAGACCGTGAAAAATTATTTCTATCACTACAAAAATTTAGCAGACAGAATGCTTGCCAACAGAAATAACCCAGCTGTAAAGATTCAGCAGAACGGGCAGACTTTCTACTGGCTTAATGAATACTTTACCCCTTCAAGAATTCCGACGGAACAACCGGAATATACAAAGCATTAAGAAATTCATTTTTATAATATCAAAAAGCAGGAGTACATACTTCTGCTTTTTTTGTGTTCAAAAACCGGAAGCGAAAAGTTGAAGTGTATTAACCTTAAACCTTAAACCTTGAATTTTGAATCCAAAACTCACAGCAAAGCGAATTGGTCATCCATTATTTACCAGTAATTTCTCAATTATTTCTCTTTATAGTGCAAAACTGTTTTTTATCTTAAAAATGGGATTTAATTTAAAATGCTGTATGGGTGGGTGTTGCGATGTAGTGTTTAAATCTATTGTCGTAGAATTACGACAAGAAATCGTAGAACTACTACAATTTCTCAGATTTATATTGAAAAGTTTTTTTTAGCGAAAAAGAGCCTCTATATTTGCTAAACAATCACTGAATCACAAAATATTACTAACGATTAAAATTTACTAATCATGGCCGAAAGAAATTCAAGAGGAATCTTAAAATTCAACAACGGTGAAGGACAGAAGTTGTTAAAAATGAATTACAGCGTATCCAGATCTACAGACGTATCAGGACGTGTAGCATCAGATCCTTCTAATGCACTGATCAAAGTCACAGTAGAGGCTACTGAAAAATCTGATATTCTTGAAAGTTTATTAAATGGTAAATACAAACCTACAGTGGGAGAGATTACATTCAATAAATCTCACGAAGAAGGAACATTGATTACTTTGAACTGGCAGAACGGATATGTAATTCAACACCAGGTTGATTTTGATGCAATAGACAGCAATAGCATGCTTATCAGCTTTGTAATCAGTGCAGAAACCATTGACTATGGTACTTCTCAGTACGCTGGACTATGGCCGTCAAGCTAAAATTTACACACATTATCAACATTCATAAGAAAAAAGACTGTCCCTATTTAAGGCGGTCTTTTTTTGCCTGAATGAAAAACTTATACCAGGAAATATTACTTCATAACCTATTTATATAGTGTCTGTTATATAAAATAGTGTTATCTTTAATACAAAACACAAACACAAGCATATGAAAACCGAATCAAAGACAAAAGGATCTTCCTTCCGTCCGTCACAAAATGCAGACGGAATATCCGAGAATCATCATGCAGGAATCAATCGGCTGGTTAAATTATCACTGGTTGTGGAAGGTAAAATTATTAAGTACTACAAACATTTCACTCTTAAACAAAAAGCTAGCCACCACCACGAATTCAGTCTTACCCTTGCCCATGACGCATTGGGAGACAGGCAGAGCCACACCCTTGAAGAAGCTAATAAATTTTTGGGAAAACGTCTTACTGCTGTTATTTCTTACAAAGATATTGAGAAAAGTCCCGAAAGAAATTTTGTAGGCATCATTACCAAAGTGGGATTCAGCCAGGAAAAAATGAGTCTTGGAAATATTGTAATTTCCGGATACAGCCCGACAATTTTACTGGATGGAGCTCCGCATATCCAGAGTTTTGGCGGCGGACAACCCGTTAACATGGGAATTATTGCTGAAGAAGTAATCAAACAGGGAATTGATAAAGAACGGTTTGATATAAGAATTGATACAAATGATTATTCTCAGATCATTTACAGCAGCCAGTACAATGAAACCCATTACAATTATCTGGCAAGAATGGCTGAAGCTTATGGGGAACAATTCTATTATGATGGAGAGGTACTGCATTTTGGAAAACTTCCTCCACAGAATAAACCTATCAAACTGCTCTATGGCAGCAATGCAGATCATGTAAAAGTAGAGTTAAAAGCTGTTCATACAAAACCTCAATACTACGGCTACAACAGCAGCAAAAACGAAAAACTGACTTCCGGGGAAACTCCTGTAAGTCATATGGGCGATCTTGCCCGTACAGCATACGGTCATAATGATAAAATATACAAAACTCCGGCGCTTCAGATTGCACCTATTAAAGCTACAACCCATCTGGATGTAGAACATTCCCAAAGAAGCACTTCAGGAAGCGAAGCGGTAAATGTATTTTCCGTTTCCGGATCTACAACAGTTCCGTTTTTACATCCTGGATGTATTGTGGATATTCACATGAGAAAACCGGACAGTAATGAAACATCCTATTTTACCAAAGTGATGGTAACAGAGGTTGTTCATGAAATTGATACCATCGGACATTATTCAGGAACTTTTGAATCTATTGCTGCAGATACAGGTTTTTTACCCAAACCGGAATTTAATGTGCCCGCTGCACAGCCACAGATCGCAACCGTAATCTCAAATACTGATCCGGAAGGGCAGGGAAGAGTTCAGGTGAGATTTGACTGGCAGATGAATGATACCACTCATTTTGTAAGAGTAATGAGTCCTGATGCCGGGGGAACAGATCAGATTACTCAAAACCGAGGGTATGTAGCGATTCCTGAAATAGGAGATCAGGTGATGGTTAATTTCGTTCACAGTCACCCCGACAGACCTTTTGTCATGGGAGGAATGTTTCACGGTGGAATAGGCCTTGGAGGTGGTGCAGACAACCGTGTAAAGTCTATTCAGACGAGAAGCGGACACAGAATCGTTTTCACAGAAGATGAAAGCATCATTATTACAGATAAAAGCGGTAATGAGATTCATCTGGATACTACCGGAAGCAATATTAACATTACGGCACCGGAAACAATGACCCTGAACTGTAAGAATATGAACATCAATGTAGGGGAGAATATGACTACGACAGTGGGAATGAATAAGTCTGATAGTATCGGATTGAATAATACTGAGACTGTAGGCGCTATGAAACTTACTTCGGTCATAGGAAATGTAAGTACATTCATTACGGGTAAACTTACTGAGATTATTGAAGGAGATGTACACAGCGAAACAAAGAAGGAAAGAAATGAAATTTCAGAAAAGGAAATTAACATTACTTCCAATGCCTCTATCAATAAACACGCTCAGCAGGAAGTACAGAATAATAGCGGAGAGAGATCCAAAGCATATTAATTATGAGCAGAACGAGAATCGTAAAAGGCACTTATACCAAAATCTCTCAAGAAGATCATAACATGTATTCTCAAGAGAGTATTATTTCACGTGCCATGAAATGGATTTCTGAAAAGGGTAATGCTAAAGGGGTGAGCCATAATACGCCAAGCGATCCTCCTCCTTCTGAAATAAAAGCAAAATGTATTGTTCACTTTCGCAGTAAAAATGGTTGGCAGGGAGAAGATTATGGTTTTGACTGGATGAGATTGGGGGAGACCTCCAATTTTGGTGATGTTAATTATGAAGATATAATAGCAAAGCAATATACGGATGCTACTTATACTACATTGGAAAGAAATATCAATGAATATGATGGGAACTTTAAAAAGGAACCTGTCTTATATTCTAAACTTAAGCAAATATATGGGGTTTACAGTATTCCATGGAAGAAAAAAGCAGATGGAACTCTTGAAAATTATTATTGTTCCTGGTTATCACTTTACCCGTCCCAAATCAAAGATAGTAAAACAAATCAGCTTGTTGCCTCTAACTTTAAAAATACCAAAGCTGTTTTAAGTCTTAATATTGAAGTAGATGAAGAACCGGACGCTTTGAAATTTAAAGAAAATAAGTTTTTTAAAATTTCTCCTATGGAAATTTCTCCTAAAACCAAAGGGAAACACAATCTTAAAGATTTTGTAACCATAGAATGCTTGGAGGAATTTTCAAATGATCAGGTTATAGAAGTTATCGCAGTAAAAAAAGACAATACAGGCATTGAAACCTCCGAAGTCGCCGGGAGATTAAAGGTTTGGGCTAATCATGCTGCCAAAAGGAAAAAAACTAAGTTTTTAATTATTGAATTAAAGACCCCTGAGCTCACAGCTGGAGCTCCTTCAAAAACGGGAAATTCTGCTGGACAGAAAGAATTATTTGAAAATTATTTACGTCAGGCGTTGATAGAGGCAGATGTAGAAACTGAAACTATTGACGTATCTACAGATTCCCATTTTAAAGCAGGTGGTAAATATGTCATTGGAGGTAAAATTGCTGCTTATTATCAACCATCAAGTAATGCTCCATCGGGGTTTGTTACTCTTCAAAATTATATATACGATAAATTGAAAACACAGTTGAAAAATAATAAAATTTCTGAAACAAAATATGATAATCATTACATTGCTATCTATCTCGGAGAAAGCGGGGGATTTGTAGATGCTTCTAATCATGTAATTGCGCTCAATGGATATAGTAATGGCAGGTTTGTGGTACTATTTCCAACAAAAAATAATCAAACAGCAGCTCACGAATTTCTTCATAGTTTTGCATTACCTCACAGTTTTACTAATTCAGAAGCCGATGCAAAAGCACAGTTTACTTATGAATATGCTAAAACAGAAAATATTATGGATTATTCTCATCACATTCCCGAAACACGTTATAATCTTTGGAAATGGCAATGGGTGATAGCTAATACAAATACCAAATAATTATGAAAAAAATATTTTTATTATTCAGCTTATTGATACTTTTTTCATGTAAATCTCAAAAAAGAAATATGATAATTCCTATAATAGATAACAAATTTGAAAAGTTTGATATAGACAAATTTAGTAAATCAACAAAAAAAGAAACTGATGTGGTAACAGAGTTTCTGCCCAATGGAAATTATATTGAAATGAGTATGGCAAACTCTGGTAAATATTATACTGAATCATATAAAGGTTCTTATTTTATGCTGTCTAAATCATATTATCCAAATGGAAATATAAAACATAAGGGTATTATGTTTAATGTACCTTGGGGAGCTCCTTTCCAGAAAGGAATCTGGTATGAGTTTGATGAAAATGGAAAGTTGATTAAAGAGTTTGATTATGATAAGCCTTACAAATATACATTTGAAGATATTTTAAAATTCTCTGAAAAAGAAGCTATTCCCGTTACAAAAGGTCCGGTATTACAAAGTACAGGTTTTCATACTATAATTTCAAGAAGAATAGAAAATGAAAAACCTATTTGGGAAATAGAATGGTTAAAGAAGTCGAATCGTGTTGAAAATATAATTTTGGATGGTATTTCCGGTAAAGTAATTTCAAGAAGAGAGTCAGAATTTATAAACAATTGATTTTTTAGTTATGAACCAACAGTGGGAATTACATTTTGAATGTCATTAGCATATCACACTGTATTATTGGCAATGGAAAAACAATCAATCTACAAAAAGAATATTATGAATAAAATAATAATATTAGCTGGGTTGGGCCTTTTTACTCAATTTCAATCTCAGGGATTACAAAAAACAATGATTCCAAAAATTAGTAATGAATTTGAAAAGATTACTATACAGAACTCTAAGAAAAAAGATGATGACAGATGTATTGAAACTCCAGAAGGAAGAAAAGAAATCTTTTCTGCTTCTAAAGATGGATATGGATTAAGTATTTACTATGAGAATTCTTTTTATAAATCAGATAAATTCTATTATAAAAATGGGTACATAAAAAATAAATCATTGTCATTTAACATGGGCTCTCCCATAGGAATATTATATTATTTTGATAAATCTGGTAAGCTTATTAAAGAAGAAAATACAGATGAAGGTTACGGTTTCAAACCTGCAGATATTATTGCATACTGCGAAAAGAATAAAATTAATCTGCCGAAAGGTTATCATGATTCAGGTTATCAGACAAGAGTATTAAAACAGGATTTTGAAGGCAAAAAAGTATGGCGGATTTCTCATCAGACTGCAGGTGATACAATTGTGGAAATCATATTAGATGGGGAAACAGGGAAAGAACTTCAGAAAAAAACAGTACCTTTTTATAATCCGTAATTATTGATTAATAAAAGTTTAATAGGAGATTATATCTATTCAAAATCACTATTTGATAGTAGAAACAACTCATAAGACATGCATACTATTGCATTAAATTATTCATTTGAGATACAAGAGAGTATATCCGCAATAATTCTTTTTAAATATAAAAACAGAAAATGTAATGGATTATATTTATAGAGATGTATTGATCACTTTTTGGAAGTGGCAATGGGATAGGATCATAAAGACTCGGATGATATGAAAGCAATAGATAAATTGAAAAAAAATGAAACTGAAAAATAAGAAATCCATCATCTTTAAGATGTTAGTTTTTATTGGCATAGTAATAAGTTGTCATTCAAATAGTCAAAATATGCAGGAATATAATAAAGAGGTTGAAAAGTTCAGCACCAAAGAATTGTACCCCAGCCAGAAGAGTGCTTATGAGAAAAATGGAGATATGGTATTGTTTTACCTACCCGGCAGACTGCATGAAAGGTATGCGAAAGTTGACCTGAAATCGCATGTTTTTGATATAAAGCATTCAATGTTTCTGAATACGGATGATCTGCTGGAGATTAATCATTTCAAATATTTTTTACCCAAAAAGTATTCTACTTTTTATAAATACCCTATTGGAAGAAGCGGAACGGCAGGAGGTGATTTCTTTACACTTATAGAATTTAATGAGCTTGGGCTCGTTAAAAGTATCGAAAAAAATCTTCCGGATGCCAAAAACAAATATCTGTATCACTACAATAAGTATGGTCAGTTATTGCGGATAGCTGAAGATAAAATGATTGATAAAATCTTGTTGGAGAATATATATGATGAAAACGGGAGGCTAATTTCTCAAAAGAAGAATACCAGAGATATACAGTCAGTAAGAGAATTTTCTTATGATAAAAATGATAATATTCTAGTAGAAAATATAAAAGAAAAAGTAATAGCACCTAACGGTAAAGTGGTAAAAGATGAAACTTATACTTTGCGCTATCAATATGACAGTAAAGGAAAAATCGTAAGAAAATACAGTGAAAATGAAAATCATGTTGTTGAATTTCAGTACGATCCTGCAAGTGATACCCTTATGAATATTGTTGAATATTACGGGATTTCAGATAAAGGAGATGCAAAAAAATGGGTAAATCATTTTACGAAGACAACTTACACCTATACTAAAGATCAGATTACGGGAGAGAACAAGTATGAATATAATATTGTAAATGCTTCAGTTCTTGCAGATAAAAAATGGACCCCAATATCTGTAGAACAACAAAAAGCATTAGCCTGGAAGAAATTTAAAGAAGGATCTGAAACACCACTGTCAGAAATTGATAAAAAGTATCAATATGAGACAGGTGCAATTCATACTGAAATCAATACCTACAATTTTTCCAACAAGTTTAAAAATGGAAAAACAGAAGTAAATAAAGAACTTGCCGATTCGGAAAAAATTAAGTTTATACTGGATAATAACGGAAGGATAACTCAGAAAGAAATTAGCAATACCAAAAAAAACAGCTCAGAAGTGCAAGTATTTTATTATTAAGTTTCTCTAAAAATGAATATCTTACAGCGGTTTTAAATCATGTCTGATTATTAAAAATGATCAATACAAAACCTGCTTTTTGTAAAAGCACCTTAAACTAAATAACCTCAAACCCTAATGAATAAAATCACGGATCACCTGAAATATTTTTCCAAACTATCCGCAGCATTCATCCTAAGTATATTTAAAATTTATGCAATAGGCCTTATTTCTACCATTGTTACCCTGATATTGGGAATTTATATTTTATCTGATCGTTTAGGTCCATCATTGGGACATACCGGAGCTGTTGCATTTTTAATAACAACCATAAAAGCTAAACCGGTTTCAGCAAGTGTTTTTTATGTATTGACTATTATTGCTCCATTTTTTACTGTTGTTTTTGCTACAAAATACGCGATGTCTGTAGTGATCAGCAAACTCCTTCAGGATCATTCCAAAACAATTGTAATTCCGTTTATAGATAAAGTAATTGGGATTTTTAAAGCAAAACAGCCAACGGTAATCCGTACAAGTGCTGATTTTGCAATTGCTAAAGTTAAACTCTTAAATGAGTTTAAAAATAGTTCCGAAAACAAAATACTCAAACGAATTTTAGGCTATGCTTTAAATAAAATAAAGTTCGATGAACTGAACCTGGGTGATGATAATGCAGACTTTTCAGAAATTATCAAAACTACATTGATTGAAAAACTACATGAACTGGCAGAACCATCGGCGATGTTATTCTATATCTACATCGGACTTCAATGGATCAGTTTGATTTTATTATATTTTTTGAATATATAAAAGAAAAAAGAAGGCTTAGAAGGCTAATTTGTTATAAAATTCAACCATCAGAATCTGGTTTAAAAACAAAAAAACACCGTTGTTACTTCTCTAATTGAAGAATTAACTATCTTTATCTCGTTTAGAATAAAATAATTAATTTTAGCTACACAAAAGAAGAACTTTTCATTCTCTGACAGACAGGGATGAAAAATACAGATCAATACCATCAAATCTGCATAGTAAAACAGAACGCAAATATATTAATATAAGAAAATTATAAATGGGAGTACTAGTAACCAACGAAACCGTAAAGCAACTATTTCACATTGCTCAGTCGATAGCGAAGGAAAATTATAATGGAACCTATGGAGGCCCGCATATTCTGCAGGCTTTAATGCATAAGGATATCGGACTTAATGAATTTCTGAAAAGTATAGATAAAGATCCCGGCTATTTCTATGAATGGGCAGATGTCCGCATTGAAGAATACCCTAAAACAAATCATCTTCCCGATGAAGTAGGTCAGGATGATGCGATAGATACCCTTATCGAAGAGGCAGATGATATCCGTTTAAAATTAGGATTAGATGAGATTACTCCCATCTGTATTTTGACAGCAATTGTAAAACCACAGGTTGTTTTCTCACTTCAACAGCTCAAATCACTTCCGTTGAGAGAACATGAGATATTCAATCTTTATAGAAAAGATACACCGTTTACCGTTTCAGAAGATGGTGATTTCTCTTCATTGTTTTCAAATGGTTCAGACTATTCAGACTCTTCTTTTCCTTCCATTAAAAGTTACTGCGTAGACAGAACGGCACAGGCGAGAAAAGGAGAAATTGAAAATATCATTGGTAGAGATAAAGAACTAAGAATGCTGGTGGAAATCCTTTGCCGAAGAAGCAAACCCAATGTAATCATTATAGGGGAACCGGGAGTAGGGAAAACAGCATTGGTAGAAGGATTTGCTACTGAGATTATCAAAGGAAACGTTCCTGAAATGCTTAAAAACGGAACTCTTTTAGAACTGGACACGGGAGCATTACTAGCCGGAACTTCTTATAAAGGAGAAATTGAAGACCGTCTGAAAAAAGTAATCAATGAATGTAAGAAAATTGAAAAAGCCATTCTTTTCATTGATGAGATTCATACCCTTTTAGACCCCAAAGGAAGCATCGGAAACGTTGCCAACCTTTTGAAACCTGAGCTTGCCAGAGGGGAAATCACCGTAATTGGAGCTACAACACAGGAAGAATACAGAAAAATTATAGAGCCGGAACAAGCTTTCAATCGTCGTTTTGAGGTATTAACAGTACATGAGCCGGATGAAAAAACCTGCGTAAAAATGATTGATGTACTGCTTGAAGGTTACAAAAAGCATCATGGTATTGAAGTCGAAAAAACCGCAATTCCGGAATGTGTACGTTTGGCTAAAAGATATGCAAAAGGTAAAAAATTACCCGATGCTGCTATTGACTTATTAGACAGAACAATGGCAGCCATCAAAATGCTTGATGAATTGTCAGAAAAAGAACTCAGCAGCTGGAAAGAAAGCTATGATGTTATTTTAAATGAAGAATATGCAGACAGCAAAGATAAAGCAGACGAGTTGATCTGGACTTACAACTTATTAAGAGATAAAATAAGCCCGATCCTTTGGGGATCGCTGAGTGAGCAGCCTGCCATTGACAACTCTATGCCGGTAGATCAGATTCAGCAGATTATTGAAGATACCTATGCCGAACTTCTACAGCATGCTGCGAAGAAAAGAGAAAAAGTAGACAGACTTGAACTTGCCGCTGTAATGGCTGCTAAAACCAATATTCCAATTGGAAAGATCCAGGCTCAGGAAAAAGAAAAACTCCTGAATATGGAATCACTTCTTCTGAACAGAGTCGTAGGGCAGGATCATGCATTAAAAATCCTTTCCGATGCTATTGTTGAAAACCGAAGCGGGTTGAATAAACCCGGGCAGCCCATTGGATCATTCTTCCTTCTGGGACCTACCGGAACCGGTAAAACAGAGCTGGCAAAATCTATGGCAGAATTACTTTTCAATGATGAAAAGGCAATGGTGCGTTTTGATATGTCAGAATTTAAAGAAGAACATTCCGCAGCCTTATTGTACGGAGCGCCTCCGGGATATGTAGGATATGAAGAAGGAGGTATGCTTGTCAATAAAATCAGACAACAGCCCTATACCGTTGTTTTATTTGACGAAATTGAAAAAGCCCATCATTCAGTTTTTGACGTATTCCTTCAGATTATGGACGAAGGAAAAGTACACGATAAACTGGGTAAAGAAGGAGATTTCAGCAATGCATTGATCCTTTTTACCTCCAATATCGGAAGCGAAGAAATTGTAAAACAGTTTGAAGAAGGAAAAATTCCGGAATCATCTTCATTGATGCAGATTATGTCCAATTCAGGACGATTCAGACCTGAGTTTTTAGCAAGAATCACCGAGATCATTCCTTTTGCACCGATCACAGAATCTATTGCAGAAAGAATCTTCAATATTCAGCTGAAATCACTTCATACCTCACTTACGAGATTGGGAATAACCTTAAAGATTAGTGATGATGCAGTAAGAAATCTGGCATTAGGCGGATTCAGCAGCAAGTATGGAGCAAGACAGATCTCAGGAGTAATCCGTGCACAGCTTGCAAGACCGATCTCTAAAATGATTGTTAGAGAAGAAGTAAAATCCGGCCAGACCATTCATGTTGATTGGAATAATGACGAAGAAAAACCAAGCTGGAAAGTAGATTAATTAGGAAGCGAAAAGGCAAAAAAAGTATATTTACCTTTTCGCTTATAAATACAAATAAAATGAAAACCATTGTCAGAAATATTTTTACAGGCTTACTATTATTAGGAACTGTTATAAGTGTAAATGGGCAGTTTCTTGCTGCTTCAGATACTTCAGAAAGCAGTGTGAGAAAATATAAAGGCATCATTAATGCCAATAAAGATCTTGTAGAATTTATTGAACAGTTACTTCTTCAGAAAGGGCTTCCCAAGCATTTGAGAAACCTGGCCCTGATAGAGTCCCATTTCGACAGAAATATCACTTCCGGAGCCGGAGCAGTAGGTATATGGCAGTTGATGACTGCACATGCCAACCAATATGGGCTTACGGAACAAAATCGTACCGATGTCTATAAAAGTACGAAAACAGCTGTTATCTCATTAGGAAACCTTTATAAAAAATATAACAATTGGGTAACCGTTGTGGCAGCTTATAACTGCGGTGAAGGCAATATTGCCAAAGCGATGGAAGCTGCAGGCTCCTCTCAATATCACGAATTCTCTAAATACCTTCCCGGAGAAACTATTAACCATGTGAAGAAATACCTCAATGCATGCTATGCTACAGGAGAACTTCAGAGTGTTTTAAGTAACTATAATTCTTCAAGAATCAACAAAATTTTCTTTGAGGACGGAAACAGAAGAGAGATGACCGCTGCGCTTTCAGAAACGGAAATCAACGCCGGATTCAATCTGAAAGTTGTCGCTGATGAGCTTAACGTAGACATGGATAAAATCCTTACGTGGAATCCTGGTATTGTAGAAGAACTGCAGAGAAAAGGAGAAAGCCCTTTCTATCTTCCTGTTGACCTTATGCCGGATTTCCTGCTCAGAAAAAATAAAATACTGGTTCGTTCCATCAAAGAAGGAGCAAGTATTCAACAGTAAATAATCTCAAGTACAAATAAAAAAACAATCAACGTTCAGTTGGTTGTTTTTTTTATGCAATAACTGATCTGTTAAAAAAGGCTAATTTTATATTAAAGGATTCTTAATATTTCTCACTTAGGTGGAAAATTATTGTTTTTATTGTTCTTTTTCAATATGTTGAAATCCTTTACTGATGATGTTTTGAGCGTGTTTTTTAAATCTATTGTCGTAGAATTACGACAAGAAATCGTAGAACTACTACAATTTCTCAGATTTATATTGAAAAGTTTTTTTTAGCAATAAAGAGCCTCTATCTTTGCTAAACAATCACCGAATCACAAAATATTAACGATCAAAATTTACAATCATGGCAGAAAGAAATTCAAGAGGAATCTTAAAATTCAACGGAGGAGAAGGACAAAAGCTGTTAAAAATGAATTACAGTGTATCCAGATCTACAGACGTATCAGGACGTGTAGCATCAGATCCTTCTAACGCATTGATCAAAGTAACAGTAGAAGCTACTGAAAAATCTGACATCCTTGAAAGCTTGTTAAACGGTAAATACAAGCCTACAAAAGGAGAAATTACATTCAACAAGTCTCACGAAGAAGGAACATTAATCACTTTGAACTGGGAAAACGGATACGTAATCCAGCACGAAGTAGACTTCGATGCAGTAGACAGCAACAGTATGCTGATCAGCTTCGTAATCAGCGCTGAAACCATTGACTACGGTACTTCTCAGTACGCTGGACTATGGCCTTCAGCAGGTAGTAATTAAGCCTATTCATCATCTTAGTAAAAATAAAATTGGTACAGAACAGTATACTCATCGAGTTTACTGTTCTGTTTTTTTATATAAGTTCAAGCTAATGAAAAACGGAATAAAATAATAAATACTTTCCAGTCTCAACCCATTCAAATTTATAGTGAATAAATAAAACAGTTTTGATTCTTGTAAGTTACCCTTTTAACGTTTTATTTCTCTTATTGGTGTAATAATTGGTGAAATTTTCTTATTTCCCAATGATATTTAATGTATTTATTTATAATATATTATGTTTTATTTTAAATCTTTTGTCGTAGAATTACGACATGAAATCGTAGAACTACTACACCAAATCGTATAACTACTACACTTTTTCATATTTCTGTTTAAATGCTTTTTTTTCAAAACCCAGGGAGCTATCTTTGTTATATAATTATTGAATAACAATTTATTACTAACGATTAAAATTTACAATCATGGCAGAAAGAAATTCAAGAGGAATTTTAAAATTCAACGGAGGAGAAGGACAGAAACTGTTAAAAATGAATTACAGTGTATCAAGATCTACAGACGTATCAGGACGTGTAGCATCAGATCCTTCTAATGCATTAATCAAGGTTACAGTAGAAGCTACTGAAAAATCTGACATCCTTGAAAGCTTGTTAAACGGTAAATACAAGCCTACAAAAGGAGAAATTACATTCAACAAATCTCACGAAGAAGGAACATTAATTACTTTGAATTGGGAGAATGGATACGTAATCCAGCACGAAGTAGACTTCGATGCAGTAGACAGCAACAGTATGCTGATCAGTTTTGTAGTAAGTGCCGAAACTATTGACTACGGTACTTCTCAATATGCTGGATTATGGCCAGGTAAATAATCCAATACAATGTAAAAAAAAAGGAACAGTATACCATTGGTATACTGTTTCTCTTTTTTATCCATGACCTAATTAATAACCATATATAAAAAATAAGCAAAATGTTCAGACAAATTCTACCTGCTAAATGCTGAATATTGCTTCAAAAGTAAATACCGCTAAAAAAAAATCACGAGCGAAGCAAATTGACGATTCACTATTCATCATTTGAGCCCCGAATCCCTTCCCCGGACTACCAACTTTTACGCCTATTTTCTTATATTTGTTCATTATTCAAAATATGGACGCAACACAAGATAAAAGGCTGTTTCTCATCGATGCCTATGCGATGATTTTCAGAGGATATTACGCATTAATCAGGAATCCGAGACTCACCAGCAAAGGACTGGATACTTCTGCTATCTTTGGTTTTACCAATTCTTTGATCGAATTGATCAGAAGAGAAAAACCTACCCACCTGGCAGTAGTTTTTGATGTAGGACAGGCTAGTGTAAGAACTGATGACTATTCAGATTACAAAGCCAACAGAAGCGAAACTCCTGAGGCGATTAAAATTGCTGTTCCATACATCCACAGAATTCTTGAAGCCATGCATATTCCACGCCTGGGAGTAGAAGGATATGAAGCGGATGATGTAATAGGTACCATTGCGTGCAAAGCAGAAAAAGAAGGGTACACCACTTTCATGGTAACGCCGGATAAGGATTTTGCACAGCTGGTTACAGATAAAATTAAGATTTATAAGCCAGGTTTAAAAGGTGGTGATATTGAAATTCTGGGCGTTGATGAGGTAAAGGCAAAATATGAGATTGAAGATCCTAAGCAGGTTATCGATTTTCTTGCCATGATGGGAGATGCGGTAGATAATATCCCCGGACTGGAAGGTGTAGGAGAGAAAACTGCGATGAAGTTCCTTAAAGAATTCGGAAATATAGAAACTTTATTAGCTAATACTGATCAACTGAAAGGAAAACTGAAAGAGAAAGTAGAAGCTTCTGCAGAACGTGGCATTTTATCTAAAAAATTAGCAACCATTATCTGTGATGCTCCTGTAGAATTCCATCAGGAACAATACGATCTGGAAACGCCGGATTTTGAAAAAGTAAAAGAAGTTTTTGATGAAATAGAATTCAGAAGACTTTACGAAAACCTTTACAGAGCTTTTGCATCTGCTCCAACAGAAACAGTGGTTGTGAGTGAAGTGGAAGTGAAGCAGACTCCAGCTGGTACAGAAATGAAAGGACAGGTGATGCAGCTTGATCTTTTTGCCAATTTTGAAGAGCTGGAACAGGCTACTTCTACAAAATCTACTATTGAGCAGAACGATCATCTTTATCAGTTTATCGACAATCCGAAAGCCCAGAAAAAATTAGTTGATAATCTGTTGAAGCAAAAGGTTGTTTGCTTTGATACGGAAACTACTTCATTAAACGAACTGGAAGCAGAATTGGTGGGAATGAGTTTCTCTTATAAAAAAGGGCTTGCCTATTATATTCCGCTTTCTGAAGACAGAGCCGAAGTGTTACAGACGTTAGAGATTTTCAGGCCGTTTTTTGAAAAGGAAGACCTGCTGAAAATTGCTCACAATCTGAAATACGATTATAAAGTTTTAAAACAATACGACATTACTGTTAAAGGGGCAATGTTTGATACCATGATCGCCCATTACCTGTTGAATCCGGACGGAAGACATGGTATGGATTATCTTTCAGAAGTATACCTGAACTATAAACCGGTATCCATAGAAACCATCATCGGGAAAAAAGGTAAGAAACAGGGCAGCTTCAGAGATGCAGATCTGAGAACGCAGACAGATTATGCAGCAGAAGATGCAGACATCACTTTCCAATTGTATGAGCTTTTTGCACCACAATTGAAAAAAGAAAATCTGGAAGAGCTTTTCTATAATATTGAAATGCCTCTGATGGAAGTCTTGGCAAAAATGGAACTGGCAGGTATTTCTCTAGATGAAAAATGGCTGGCACAGGAAAGTATAGATCTTGAAAATGACCTGAAGCAGTTAGAAACTACAATTTTTGAACTTTCAGGGGAAGAATTCAACATGAACTCACCCAAACAGCTTGGAGAAATTCTGTTTGAAAAAATGCAGCTGGATCCGAAAGCCAAAAAAACAAAGACAGGACAATATGCAACTTCAGAAGATGTTCTTCAGAAATTAAGTTCAAAACATGAGATCATTAAGCATATTCTGGAATACAGAACCTATCAGAAATTAAAATCAACCTATGTAGATGCGCTGCCTTCGCAGATTGATAAAGAAGATAACAGAGTACATACCAATTTCTCACAGACGACAGCTGCTACAGGCCGTCTGGCGAGTGTAAATCCAAACCTGCAGAATATCCCGATCCGAACTTTGAGAGGACAGCAGATTCGTGGAGCCTTTGTTTCCGGAGAAGGGAAGAAGATTATTTCTGCCGATTATTCACAGATTGAACTTCGTTTAATCGCTGAAATTTCAGGAGAAGATAATATGATCAAAGCATTCCAGGACGGAGAAGATATTCATGCTTCCACAGCAGCAAAACTCTTTAAAATTCCTCTGGAAGAAGTCTCCAAAACCCAGAGAAGCCAGGCAAAGACTGTAAACTTTGGTATCATCTACGGACAGGGAGCTTTTGCATTGGCAGAGCAGACTGGATTATCCCGTACAGAAGCCAAACAGATGATCGAAGCGTATTTTGAAACCTATCCAAAACTGAAAGAATACATGGCGGAACAGGTGAATAAGGCACGTCAGATGGGCTATGTGGAAACTATTTTAGGAAGAAAGCGTCACTTGAAAGATATCAATTCCAACAATTTTGTAGTAAGAGGTCATGCAGAAAGGAATGCTGTGAATGCACCGGTTCAGGGAAGTGCCGCAGACGTTGTAAAGCTTGCGATGATCAAAATAGACAGAGAAATCATGGAACAGCAGTTAAAAACAAAAATGCTGCTTCAGGTACATGACGAATTGATATTTGAATCACCGGCAGATGAAATTGAAGCCGCTTCAAAACTCATCAAAACTGAAATGGAAAATGCCTTAAAAACACAGGTTCCATTGTTAGTAGAGATTGGAGTAGGAGACAATTGGCTGGAAGCTCATTAATTTTTAATTAAATTATAGTTTTAAAAAGAAACAAAAGGTGAGTGAAATAGCTCACCTTTTTAGTAAATATGTTAATTATAAGAAGTTATAATTTGACTTTCATCAAAATAAAAACATGATGGATCATAATCATGCCAGCATGCCTGATAATGTTGCCCATCACCATAATTTGAGGTATTTACATTATTAGGTTTTCCCCTCATATATACGAGCATATCGTAATGCATACCAATCCAAATTCGATGGTCAGCGATTTTAATGCAATCTTCCTTAGACCATTCGGAATGTTTTTTATAGATTTTTCCTGCTTTTGTTTTTAAAAACTTCTCTTCCTCAATTTTTTGTTGTTTATCAATACTATCGATTCGTGCTTTATTCTTAATACTATCTTCTTTGGAAGGATGAGTTGATACTGAGTTGGTTGTAGAACGAGATGTGTTTTCAGGTTTAGAGCAGGTTTTAATTAGAAATACAATAAATAGAAATGCTATAAATATGAATAAAGCAATACCACATCCATTATTATTTTTTTGTGGCGCTTTATAAATTTTTTTTTCTGAAGTGTCTTTAATCTCATTTTTGATAAAGTAACCGCATTGAGAACAAAAGATATCAGTACTATTTAATTCACTTTGACATTTGGGACATTTAATTAATGACATGATTGTAATTTTTGATATACAAAAATATTTTGAATGACTATAAGTTACTTACGGCTTTCCGTAATCAGATTATTGAAATCAAAAAATGATTTATTTTATCATTCTTATCATAGCCAAATCATCTGTAGGTTTTACTCCATACTGATGCTCCAGCTGTTTAAGCTTTCTGTTAAGCATTTCTTCAGTATCACTATTTTGGCGGTCAATCATCAAATATTCTGCAAAATTGATCATTTCATCAGAATCTGTTTTTTTAATTTTTGAAAAGCTCAAAATACCATCAGTCGCAATGGAAATATCATTCGGATCATTAAAAATTATTTTCTGAGATTGATTAGAATACCAGTCTTCAAAGTTTTCATGAAGATGATAGGCAAGGTAATCAGGTTTATTATTACGATCAAATTCCATTATCTTTCCATTGACGCAAATAACGCCGTCACCAATGGCTAAGATTATTCCTTCGTCCTTTACTTTGTCATAAACCAAGATGATAAGAGTGGCTAACAGCTCTTTTTCATCCAGCATCATATGATTTTTACTAAATACAAGTTCTTTGAATAGGCCTTCAACTATTTCTTTGAGATCTTCGTCTAGACTGCGTTGAATATCTTTTTCATATAAAGATTTATAACCTGTTTCAATGATCACTTTACGTAAAAGCTTTCCAAAAAGTGCCGAAGCAAAATGACTGTCCATCGCTGTAGAGCAGCCGTCCATTACAGCACATACTATTTTATCAGAATTGATCTTTTTAATAAGCAAATAGTCTTCACAGTGGTTGATATGATAATCTCCGATTTGTAAGGTAGAATATAATTTCATCAGATGCTAAATTACTTCTATTTCTTTTATTAACAACAAGTGACTCCATACCTAAATGAAGTCACTTGTTATAAATGGGAAAAATCCCAGTTTTAAATATCATATTCTATTTCACCCACATAATGCAGCGAATAATCGTCATTCTCTACAGAAACCGGATTAGGAATCACAAATCTTGTTGCAAAAATGATGGCATTCACAGGCGTATCCAGACTTAGTTCATTCAGTTTTCTTTCCAGGATTGGAATCCATTGGTCAGCGTAAGAATATTCTGCAAACTTGTCGTAAAGTCCAAGACTTTCATCCTCAAAGCCATATTCTATGAAGTCATCATCAAACCATTTGATGTTCTGTGATTCTGCGAATTTTGAAACATACTGATCGTCGGTTTCTTCCTCTATATAATAATTTTCATCTTCTTCTACGAAACTATAAAAATCTTCTTCATTCTTGAAATACCCCAACCAGAAGTGTGAAATTTCTTTATCCATAATAATCTTTTTATTCTAATCTTTTTAATTGTTTACTTGTATCAATAGCTTTTTCAAGCCGTGAAAGCCTTGTCTTTTCCTGCTTGGCACTCATAATCCAGTGTATAATTACCTTTTTATAAGAAGGAGCCTGGCTTTCAAAAAATTCCCAGGCAGCCTGATGATCCGTAAACTGTTTTTGATAAACAGGATCAAGAGCAACTTCTGCTTTTTCATGGGAATAAATTCCGGATTTGTTCTCTTTTCTGAGTTCAAATGCTTTTTGTCCTGCAGGAGTCATCAGCCCTGCTTTGGTGAGCGCTTCAACTTTCTTTATATTGATATTGCTCCAGATACTGGAAGACTTTCTTGGCGTAAAACGGATAGAATAGCTTTCGTGATCTATTGATTTTCTCACGCCGTCTATCCAGCCAAAGCACAAAGCCTGATCTACAGATTCAGACCAGCTCATAGAAGGTTTTCCACTTCCGGTTTTGTAGAATCCTGTCAACAGTTCTTTTTCCCCTTCGTGGTGCTTCTCAAGCCACTTTCTGAATTCTTCCTTTGTCGAAAAAAATGTAGGTTTCATAACTCCTTTACCTGCCTTTTACATTTAATCTGTAATATTACGAAAGTTTTCAGTCAAATAAAATCTTCTTGCCCTAAACAAAGTTCAATGATAACCCCGGAGATAATTTTTTTATTGTAATTTTATTCTAGGTTATAAATTATAAAAAATGGATTTTCTTCAGGACCATTACGCTGTCAAAAATGAATTGCTGCTTATCCTTATTTCTGTCATTTTAGGACTGTTCATTGGTGCCGAACGCGAATACCGTAATAAATCTGCCGGACTCAGAACCTTTATTCTGGTCTGTTTCGGAGCCTGTCTGTTTACGATTCTTTCCATCAAAATAGGTGTGGCCAATCCGGACCGTCTTGCAGCCAATATCATTACCGGTATAGGATTTTTGGGAGCAGGAGTGATTTTTAAAGGAGACAATAAAATTGAAGGTATTACTACTGCAACCACCATTTGGGCAACAGCTTCAATTGGAATGGCGGTAGGTTCCGGATATGTCTATATTTCCCTGCTGGGAACCGCTTTGGTATTGATTATTTTGAGTGCTTTAACTTACCTTCAGAATTTCATTGATAATTATAATAAAGTAAGGGAGTATAAAATTGCTGTGACAGGTTCTGCGGATATCAAATATTGTGAAAACATATTTAAAGAACATCACCTGAAATATCTGATGATTAAGCAGCAGTATTCACCGGAAAGTTTAACCGTTATCTGGCGGCTTACCGGAAAGAATACCCGTCATGAAGAATTAATCACACGTCTGGTAGACGATCCAAAAATCAGAGCCTATCAGTTTTAGAAGATATGAAAGTAAAAAAATAAAGGCCTGAGCCTTTATTTTTATTTTTTCTTGAATATATACAAATCCTTGTTGGGGCCGTCAATTTCTTTTCCTTCCATATCCAGTTGGAACAGCATATTTTCACCAACTTTATATTTATAGTTTGCTGTTTTTCCTTTTAAAGTAATCATACTTCCTGTTGCATCCCATGTGAAAGATCCTTTATCCTGATTTTTTGAATTTCTATCAAGATATTCTTCAGAAATACTGAATGTTTTATCATTATTCAATGTTAAGGAAGTCTTGATACCCGGACAGTCAGCGCAAGGAATTGTTGCTTCATAAGTACCAGCCCAATCCAATGCATTTTCAGAAGTGTCACCAGCTGCTGTAGGGGTAGCTTTAGTGATGCTGTCTGTAGTAACTTGTTGAACAGCTGTTGCAGAATCTGTGGTTGTACCGGTTGTTTCAGTTGCTTCTTTTTTAGAACATGAGGCAAGGAACAGAGCGGCTCCCATTCCCAACATGAGCATTTTGCTTTTCATCATAATAATTGATTTAAGTATGTTTCTTAATAATAAAGTTACTTCCAATCAACAAAAACTAAGCCAGAGGGAGGAGAGTTTAATGTTTAATGTTTAATGTTTAATGTTTAATGTTTAATGTTTAATGTTTAATGTTTAATGTTGTTGGCCGATAATTGTCAGTATATGGTTCCGGGTTTAAATTGATAGATTTCTAAATAAGTTTTCTGCTTTCCCTGTTATCAATACATTTTATTTTTTACATTTTACAAAAACTACTTCTTAACAACTTTTCCGCGCGTTTTATAAGGCCTATTCTTATTTTTCTTTGTAAATTCGGGCAAAATTTTGATTATGACAAAAAAGATACTTTTATCTGTATTTCTTTTGCCAGCTGCAATGGCATTTGCACAACAATATGGCGGAATGTGGATTCCTACTGAGCTGAATGAAAAGGAAATGAAGGATTTGGGAATGAAGATTTCTGCAAAAGATATTTTCAACCCTCAGAAACCAAGCATAAAGGATGCGGTAGTACAGTTTAACGGTGGATGTACTGCGGAAATTATTTCGCCTAAAGGACTGCTTTTAACCAATCATCACTGTGGTTTCGGTCAGATTCAGGCGCATTCTACCGTTCAGAATGACCTTCTTTCAAACGGATTCTGGGCAAAAAATACACAGGGAGAACTTCCTAATCCGGGAGTAAAAGTAGATTTTATTGTAGATATAAAAGAAGTTACTGATCAGATTTTAGAAGGTACAGACAACCTAACGGAGCCGGAACTTACTAAAAGGATCAACAACAATATTGAGGTTTACAAAAACTCTCAGAAAATTGAATCTTACCAATCGATCATGGTAAAGCCTATGTATTATGGAAACAAATACTATGCTTACACCATCGAAACTTATAAAGATATCCGTCTTGTGGGAGCTCCTCCTCAAAGCATCGGAAAATTCGGAAGTGATACAGACAACTGGGTTTGGCCTAGACATACCGGAGATTTCTCTATGTTCAGAATCTATGCAGATAAGAACAACAGACCTGCGGAATATTCAAAAGATAATGTTCCTTACGTTCCGAAACACTATTTACCTGTTTCTATAAAAGATAAAAACGAAAACGATTTTACCTTTGTATTCGGTTTCCCTGGAAAAACTACAGAATATCTTCCTGCGGTAGGAGTAGAAAAAATCATGAAGGATATTGATCCTGCAAGAATTGCGGTACGTGATGTTGCTTTAAAAACACTAGACGAAAAAATGCGTGCTGACAATGAAACACGTATCAAATATGCTTCAAAATATGCTTCTGTAGCGAACTACTGGAAAAAATGGATCGGTGAAGTAGAAGGATTGAAAAAATCTAATGCTGTAGAAAAGAAAGTAATGTATGAAGGTTCTTTGGTGGCTAAAAATCCGGAGATCAAAAATACATTGGATCAGTTGAATAAACTATACAATGATCAGGCTCCTTATGCATTAAACAATGCTTATTTTACAGAAGTGGTAAGAAATGCTGAGACTTTGAAGCTTGCTGGTGATTATTATGACTTCGTAGCTTCTGTAGAAGCGGGTAGAATGGATGAAAAGGAACTTACAAAGTTAAAAACAAAATTAACCTCTTTCTACAAAGATTACAGTGCAGAGCTTGATGCTAAAGTAACCGCAAAATTATTGGCTTTATACGTTAATAAAACAGCGCCACAGTTTTTACCGACAGGGTTCAGCAAATACAAAGATGAAAGCCCGAATATCCCTGTAATAGAAGATATGTCTAAAAACTCTATCATCACAGGAAGAACTGCTGTGAATGGAGGAACATTAACTGCAGATATTGATAAAGCGTTTTCTAATCAGGATAAATTGATCAAAACGTTAAAGAAAGATCCTATTTATCAGCTGTATGTTTCTATGAAAGAAACATATATGAAAACTGCAGATCCGCAATATACCTCAATGCAGGCAAAAATTGATGCTTTACAGAAAAAGTTCATGGCACAGCAAATGCAGACGGATAAAGACAGAAAGTTCTTCCCGGATGCGAATTCAACGCTTCGTGTAACGTACGGTAAAGTAAAAGGATCTACACCTAGAGATGCAGTTTCTTACGGATATCAGACTCACCTAGCAGGAGTAATGGAAAAATATGTTCCCGGAGATTACGAATTTGATGTTCCAAAGAAACTGATTGATCTTTACAACAAAAAAGATTTCGGAAACTATAAAGATAAAACAGGTGATGTTCCTGTAGGATTCACTGCAACAAACCATACAACAGGAGGAAACTCTGGAAGCCCTGCTCTTGATGCCAACGGAAATCTTGTAGGATTGAATTTTGACAGACAGTGGGAAGGAACAATGAGTGATATCAACTATGATCCACGTTTCAGCAGAAACATCATGGTAGATACAAAATATATCCTTTTCATCATCGAGAAGTTTGCTGACTCAAAGTGGCTTGTTGATGAAATGAAGATTATAAAATAATTTTTAAAAGTTATACCTTTAAGAATCTATTTAAACTGAGTTTTGAATAGATTCTTTTTTATTTTAAATAAGATGAAAGACAGGATCATCAATGTTTTGGCAGCTTTCGAATCTGGTAATATCGGGAAATCTTTTCCGCTGGATTACTGTTTGCCGCTTTATCACAGTGTCTCCGACAGAGAACTTCCCCATATAAAACATGTGATCCGTTATAAGAATACAAAACAGTTTGAAGAAGATCTTGATCATCTTGCGAAGAATTTCCGGTTTGTCAACTGGCAGGAGTTTAAAGAGTGTATGTCCGGGGATTTTAAATCTAAGAAAAAAATTGCCCTGCTTACTTTTGATGACGGTTTCAGAGAATTTTATGATATAGTAGCACCGGTTTTGGAACGAAAGGGAATTTATGCCTGCAATTTCGTAAACCCTGCTTTTATTGATAATAAAGATATGATGTTCAGATGCAAAGCCAGCCTTCTTGCAGATGCAGTTGAGAAGAATAAAACTATAAATCCCGAGGTTTATCGTATATTTTCTCTTGACAGCCATGCAGACAAAGGTGTTTTACAAAAGAATATTTTACAGGTTAATTATCAGGGGAAAAATATTTTGGAAAGGCTTGCTGAAAAGCTTGAAGTGGATTTTAATGCTTATTCAAAAGAATGTAAACCCTATTTAAGTACAGAAGAGCTAAAAGAACTTACAAGGAAAGGTTTCGGAATCTCTTCTCACAGCTGGGATCACCCTAAATATGGAGATTTATCTTTGAAAGAACAGATGGAAACTACGAATAAAACTTTTGCTTATTTGAAAGAAAATGATTTCCTCTACGAAAGTTTTGCATTTCCGTTTACTGATTTTGAAGTTCAGAAAAACTTTTTTGATGAGCTCTTTAAAAATGAGGAAATCTATTGTAGTTTTGGATGTGCAGGGGTAAAACTGGATAGTGTAAAGAAAAATTTTCAAAGAATTCCAATGGAAATGGGTGAGAGCGGGGAACAAATACTGAAAAAAGAAACGGCTTACTTCAAACTGAAAAGACTGATTAACAAAAATACCATTCTGAGAAAATGATAGCGCTGAAAACATTCAACAGAAAAGAACTGGAAGATTTTATATCATCCGGAGCATTTCTGCAGTATGATTTTCTTCCTATTACAAAACATCGTGCATTGTCGCATATTCACAATCCTAAAGCATCAGAGGAAGATACCCTTCTTATTCTGGCATTCTTTGAAGAAAAACTTATTGGATATGTTGGGTGTTTCCCGGATTGCTTTGAGATTGATGGAAAGGAAATCCGCTATGCCTGGCTAAGCACTTTATATGCAAACCCTGATTACAGAAAAAGAAGACCTGCAAAAGCATTACTGAAAAAGGTTTTTGAAGAATACGAAGGCAGAATTGCCATTACAGAATTTACCAAAGAAGCAGAAGCCCTCTATAATATTATGGGTGTTTTTGAATATGTCTTTCCTAAAGAAGGGAAGAGATATTACTTCAGAACTGATGCTGCTAAAATGATTCCTGAAAAAAAACCGGGAACACAACCCTTGAAGCCGCTTTTTCAGTCTCTGGATGCTGCCGCCAATTTATTAATCTCAATAAAGAACTTACCGGTACAGAAACCGGACTTCAAATATGAGGTTCTTCCTCGTATTGACAAAGAAAGTGCTGATTTTATGACTGGATTTTCCGGGGTACGGAATGCAGATGAAATCAATACTTTTATAGATTATCCATGGATTTTGGAAGGAAAAAGAGACGTGAAATATTTCTTTTCAAGTTTTGCGGATACATTTACATACTTTTGGATTAAGATTTTCGATCAGAATAATCAACTCAAGGCTTGTTTCCTGTTGCAGCTCCGCGACGGATACCTTAAAATTCCCTACCTTTTTTCAACTTCTGATCTGGCTGAGGTTGTCAGGTTTTTAAATTATTTCATAATTACCAATAAAGTAAAAGGATTTACAAGTTATCAGACCAGCCTCAACAAGACAATACAACAATCGAAAGTATTTTCCCCTATTTATGACCGTGATTTTAAAAGAGAATATCTGTTTCATCAACAGCTGTTAGAATTACTTCCCAATAATTTTAATCCCAATTATCAGGACGGGGACGGGGATTGCATGATGACGTAATAGAATTATGAATTATAAATGATCACTGATCAATTATCATTGATCATTTATAAAAAACAAACCGCCCGATAGAATTATCGGGCGGTTTGTTTTTTAATGTCCGAAAATATCTTTCAGACTTACTTCTTTAAATGTTCCCATTTTATTGACTGCTTCCATATTCAGATTTTCTTTTTTACCGATAATGGCGGTGTTAAAATCTATGGATTTAACTTCTGTCTGATAAAAATGTCTGATATCTTCAAATTTCAGATCCTGAATCTGGTTGTAAATATCTTTTCTGAAATCATGATAAATATTCAGTTTCTTCAATCTTAATGTATTGAAAAATATATTATTTCGGGTAATCCTTGTTGAGGCAATCTGTTTCAGAGCAGCATTTCTGGCGTTCTCAAACTGAATAGGCACTTCAGGAAGTTCATTCATCAGTTCATTCATCGTATCCACAGCAATCATAAGCTTGTCAGGCTGAGTTCCGATATAAGTCGTTACATAATCCGGATGGTTGAGTTCCGAGTTCGCTGCATAAGAAACGTAAGCAGAGTAAGCAAGACTCTTACTTTCCCGGATTTCCTGGAAAACAATTGATGATAATCCCCGTCCAAAATATTCGTTAAATACATTGATCTTTCCAAAATGAAGTGGATTCACCAGATTTCCTTTTCCGATTTTGCTCATTTCCATCTGAACCATATCATAATTGATGAAATTTACATTTCCTCCGGTGGCAGGCTCTGGATATTGTTTAGCTTCCGGAATCTGAAGACTCTCAGTTTCTATATACTGACCAATATATCCCTTGAAATTTTCAAAGCTTTTACCATAGAAGAATACCTGATATGGATATTTGAAAAGCTTTTTTATTCTGTCAGTGAAAACTTCAGAATCGCTGCCTTCAAGTTCCTCTTGGGAAATAATATCCGTAAAACGTGAGTGAGCACCCAATTTTGTATAATTGGTCAGCGCTGTCATAATACGGTTTTTATCTTTCTTAATGGCCTCTCTGTTTTCCAGTACAGTTCCCACAAACTGATTATAGATTTCCTGGTCTGGTTTTACATCATGCATCCAGTGCTGCAGAAGAGCAATTCCCCTTTCTATATTTTCTTCCAATCCGCTTAGAGAAATGATCAACTGATTACTTGTGGTTTTGAAATCATTGCTGATTCCGATTTTGAAAAATTCCTTTTTTAAATCTTCAGGCGAAAGAGTATCCGTACCCAGGTATTGCAGCAACTGAGTGGAAATTCCCAAATCTCTGTCATTGTCACTTCCAAAAGGAAAAATGAAATGAAGCTGTGCAATATCATTATAGTTGTTCTTTACAAAACTTAATTTCTTTCCGTTAAGCTGATCAGTGGCAATTTCTTTCTGATAGTCGATAAATTCCGGCTTAATATCCTCTGTCTTATCCATTAAAATCTCTTTTAAAAACTCAGACTGAGTATCTCTGTTGATTTTAACAGGAGTAATACCTGGATTTTCAACTCTGATCAACATGTCATTGACACCTTTTTCTTTATTGACAACAACATAATTTTCTTTGAAAAAATCCTTGGCAAAATTCACTATATCTTCCTTCGTAAAAGCAGTATATTCATCCATCTCATTCAGTTCCTGCTCCCACGTTATCCCTTTTATATAAGAATCGTACAGGGTGGTAGCAAGCCCTTCTGCTGTTTCAAGGCCTTTCATTCTCTGAATTTTGAAATCATTAATGATTGCTGGCAGCATCCAGTCTGGGAAATCGCCTTTCTTTATCAGTTCAATTTCCTCCAGCACCATGTTCTTTGCTTCCTCAAGAGTTTGGTTTTCCTTAGGTACAGCTACAATAGAAAAATATCCATATTGTCTTAACCCCACAGAAAATGCCTGAGCCCAAAGCATTTTTTGAGTCTGATTGATATGCAGATCCAGTAATCCTGCTTCACCCCTGTTGCTGAGGATATTGGCAACAACATCTGCAAGCATAGCGTCCCTTGTTCCATAGCTTTCTGTTCTCCATGCCAACTGAGTGCGTGGAGTAGTAGGGCTTTTCACTGTTCTTGTTACAATTTCTGTAATGGGTTGTTCAATAATCGGTGTCTTTTGCGGAAGCTCTTTATAAGGCAAGGTGCCAAAATATTGATCAACTAATTGAATGGTCTCTTCAAAATCAAGATCACCAACCAGCACCATAGCGTAGTTATTAGGAACATAATACTCATCAAAGTACTTGTGAATAGCCTTCATAGAAGGGTTTTTCAAATGCTCGGCTCTTCCAAGTGTTGTCTGTTGGCCGTTAGGATGCGTAGGGAAAAGAGCATCCATCAATTCATAGCTTACAAGTCTTGTATCATTATCCTGAGCTCTGTTGAACTCTTCATATACAGATTCCAGTTCCGTATGAAAAAGACGAAGTACAATCTCAGAAAATCTTTCTTTTTCTATTTTCAGCCACTTTTCAAGTTCGTTGTTCGGGATATTGTTCTTATATACTGTTTCATCAAACCAGGTATGTGCATTCGTTCCGGTAGCTCCCAAAGAAGAAATGGCTTTGTCATATTCATTGGCAATAGCATATTGACTGGCTTCCTGAGAAACTTCATCAATTTTTTTATAGATCTCCTTTTTCTTTTCAGGATCCTGTTCTGCTTTATGCTCTTCATACAGCGCTGAGATCTGGTCCAGAAGTACTTCTTCCTTTTCCCAGTTTTGAGTCCCGATTTGTGAAGTCCCTTTAAACATCATATGCTCAAGATAATGGGCCAGTCCTGTATTATCAGACGGATCATTATTGCTTCCGGTTCTTACAGGAATAAAAGTCTGTATCCTAGGAGCATCAAAATTTTGAGCAAGAAAAACTTTCAACCCATTTTTCAAAGTATAAATTCTGACGTTATTTTCGTCATGTGTTATCGTAATATATTCGTAGTGGTTTTTATCAGTATGAACCGTTTCCTTATATTTTCTGTCTGTCATATAAAACTCATTTCACTCCTTAGAATCCGGAATGCACTACAAATGTATGAAATCAAAAAAAATGTTAGCTGCTTTTTATCACTATTACATCTATTGTTGTAGTTGAAAAGGTAAATCATAAGAATGAAATACCCATTGTAGAAAGGAAATAAAGGCTGCTACTGGTAATTTATTTTTATAGAATATCTTTCATACTATATAATATATAATAGTATACGCTTTAATATCCATTATTATACAGATGATCTTTTTCAGGAGCTATTTCCTGCTATCCATTCATACTCCTCACGCCCGGGCTGTGCGATTCTCAAATCCGCCTGCTCTCCAACGCATGCTGCGGGGTACCCATTTCTATCAGGGCTAGGGGGAGGTTAATGATGAATTATGAATTCCCCCGAAATACCCTATACTAAATATACATCATCATCTGTGCAAATCTGCGTGATCTGTGGTTAACCAGTACTCATTCCATAAGAACGCACTATTATCCTGAGCGTAGACGAAGGGAGCCTGTTTTATAAAAGCTTCCCCTTGCACCTTTCCCCCAACCTTCCCTTTATCTTATATATATATAATAGAATGTATCTTTCATTACCCCATTACTCATGATTTCTTCTCCCTCAAAGCGCTCCCTTGAATCTCCCAAACAAATGTTTAAAATTTTTCTCTCTGCGTTCCAGTGTATTAGGGTTAAATATTACGGGTGTGTAAAATTTATGTTAAATAAAGTTGTTTTGCGTTGCAATAAGTTGTTATCTTTGCCCCACTGAAAAACGAGAGTAATACAGTAGCGCAGGAGAGCTTTTAGATAAGCATAGACATTATGATACTTCAACAAGAGGCAGACAAAAAACTTTAATTTTTTTATCAAAAAAAGTTGCGAGTTTAAAAAGAGTTTGTATCTTTGCAGTCCCAAATAAAGGGAGCGCAGGAGTAGAGTGATTGAGGTTTAGGAGAGGGATTAAGAGGCAGACAAAAAACTTTAATTTTTTTATCAAAAAAAGTTGCGAGTTTAAAAAGAGTTTGTATCTTTGCAGTCCCAAATAAAGGGAGCGCAGGAGTAGAGTGATTGAGGTTTAGGAGAGGGATTAAGGTTACTTAAAAAACTTTAAAATTTTCTTTCAAAACATTTGGTCATTAAGAAATAAAGTTTTACTTTTGCACTCGCAAATACGGAGCGCCACTGACAGAAGAGAGTGCTTCGTTACAAAGCGAAAGATATAAAGATCATTGACATACAATATAACAACCAAGTAAGGAAAAACTAAAGCGTAAAAAAACTTTGAGTGAGTCAGACAAACATACAATGGAGAGTTTGATCCTGGCTCAGGATGAACGCTAGCGGGAGGCCTAACACATGCAAGCCGAGCGGTATTGTTTCTTCGGAAATGAGAGAGCGGCGTACGGGTGCGGAACACGTGTGCAACCTGCCTTTATCTGGGGGATAGCCTTTCGAAAGGGAGATTAATACCCCATAATATTTAGAATGGCATCATTTTAAATTGAAAACTCCGGTGGATAGAGATGGGCACGCGCAAGATTAGATAGTTGGTGAGGTAACGGCTCACCAAGTCAACGATCTTTAGGGGGCCTGAGAGGGTGATCCCCCACACTGGTACTGAGACACGGACCAGACTCCTACGGGAGGCAGCAGTGAGGAATATTGGACAATGGGTGAGAGCCTGATCCAGCCATCCCGCGTGAAGGACGACGGCCCTATGGGTTGTAAACTTCTTTTGTATAGGGATAAACCTACCCTCGTGAGGGTAGCTGAAGGTACTATACGAATAAGCACCGGCTAACTCCGTGCCAGCAGCCGCGGTAATACGGAGGGTGCAAGCGTTATCCGGATTTATTGGGTTTAAAGGGTCCGTAGGCGGATCTGTAAGTCAGTGGTGAAATCTCACAGCTTAACTGTGAAACTGCCATTGATACTGCAGGTCTTGAGTGTTGTTGAAGTAGCTGGAATAAGTAGTGTAGCGGTGAAATGCATAGATATTACTTAGAACACCAATTGCGAAGGCAGGTTACTAAGCAACAACTGACGCTGATGGACGAAAGCGTGGGGAGCGAACAGGATTAGATACCCTGGTAGTCCACGCCGTAAACGATGCTAACTCGTTTTTGGTTTTTCGGAATCAGAGACTAAGCGAAAGTGATAAGTTAGCCACCTGGGGAGTACGTTCGCAAGAATGAAACTCAAAGGAATTGACGGGGGCCCGCACAAGCGGTGGATTATGTGGTTTAATTCGATGATACGCGAGGAACCTTACCAAGGCTTAAATGGGAAATGACAGGTTTAGAAATAGACTTTTCTTCGGACATTTTTCAAGGTGCTGCATGGTTGTCGTCAGCTCGTGCCGTGAGGTGTTAGGTTAAGTCCTGCAACGAGCGCAACCCCTGTCACTAGTTGCCATCATTAAGTTGGGGACTCTAGTGAGACTGCCTACGCAAGTAGAGAGGAAGGTGGGGATGACGTCAAATCATCACGGCCCTTACGCCTTGGGCCACACACGTAATACAATGGCCAGTACAGAGGGCAGCTACACGGTGACGTGATGCAAATCTCGAAAGCTGGTCTCAGTTCGGATTGGAGTCTGCAACTCGACTCTATGAAGCTGGAATCGCTAGTAATCGCGCATCAGCCATGGCGCGGTGAATACGTTCCCGGGCCTTGTACACACCGCCCGTCAAGCCATGGAAGTCTGGGGTACCTGAAGTCGGTGACCGTAAAAGGAGCTGCCTAGGGTAAAACAGGTAACTAGGGCTAAGTCGTAACAAGGTAGCCGTACCGGAAGGTGCGGCTGGAACATCTCATTTTAGAGCGTCGTAAGACGATAAAAAAACAAAGGTACTTAAATGTACCATGCACTTACTTCAAAGTAAAGCTTTAGTTTTTTGTTTGGTTGGTTATATAAAAAATACAACACCCACTAGAAATTAGTATAGGGAAAGAGATTGAGAAATGAAGAAGAGGAAAAGTATAACTTACTTACTCATCCCCATAACTCATATAAAGTCTCGTAGCTCAGCTGGTTAGAGCGCTACACTGATAATGTAGAGGTCGGCAGTTCGAGCCTGCCCGAGACTACTAATTAAAGCGGCTGGCAAATAGCTTATAGCTGATGGCAAAAATGCCAGAAGCCAGAAGCAAATAGCCAACAGCAACTAGAGGGGGAATTAGCTCAGCTGGCTAGAGCGCCTGCCTTGCACGCAGGAGGTCAAGGGTTCGACTCCCTTATTCTCCACAGTTTTGGAAGACTGATTTAAAAGTTACGGATAGAGCCAAAAACAATATCTGTTCATCAGTTGTACAAAAAGAATTTAAGATCATTGACATTAACGGTAAAGACATCACAAAGAGATAACCGAGCACTTTCGAGTGCCGAGTTTATAAAAATATCGATAAATTAAATTTATCAAAAAATACTGAACTAATATAATTATTAGGAAAGAAATCGTTAAGGGCGTATGGCGGATGCCTAGGCTTTCAGAGGCGACGAAGGACGTGGTAAGCTGCGAAAAGCTGCGGGGATTGGCACACACGAATTGATCCGCAGATGTCCGAATGGGGCAACCCGGCTGGTTGAAGACCAGTCACCTCGTAAGAGGAGCAAACCCGGAGAACTGAAACATCTAAGTACCCGGAGGAAAAGAAATCGAAGAGATTCCGTAAGTAGTGGCGAGCGAAAGCGGATTAGCCCAAAAGCTGATATATGTTTAATAGAATGTTCTGGAAAGAACAGCCGTAGAGGGTGATAGCCCCGTATATGAAAGGCATATTTGAGTGATAAATGAGTAGGGCGGGACACGTGAAATCCTGTCTGAATATGGGGGGACCATCCTCCAAGGCTAAATACTCCTGAAAGACCGATAGTGAACAAGTACTGTGAAGGAAAGGTGAAAAGCACTTCGAATAGAAGGGTGAAATAGAACCTGAAACCGTACGCCTACAAGCGGTCGGAGCAGCATTAAGCTGTGACGGCGTGCCTTTTGCATAATGAGCCTACGAGTTAATTTTACTAGCGAGGTTAAGGTATTAAGTACCGGAGCCGGAGCGAAAGCGAGTCTGAATAGGGCGTATAGTTAGTAGGATTAGACGCGAAACCTTGTGATCTACCCATGGGCAGGTTGAAGCTCTGGTAACACAGAGTGGAGGACCGAACCGGTTGACGTTGAAAAGTCTTCGGATGACCTGTGGGTAGGGGTGAAAGGCCAATCAAACTGGGAGATAGCTCGTACTCTCCGAAATGCATTTAGGTGCAGCGTCGTATATAAGTTTATTAGAGGTAGAGCTACTGATTGGATGCGGGGGTTTCATCGCCTACCAATTCCTGACAAACTCCGAATGCTAATAAATGTTCTACGGCAGTGAGGGCATGGGTGCTAAGGTCCATGTCCGAGAGGGAAAGAACCCAGACCAACAGCTAAGGTCCCAAAATATATGTTAAGTTGAAACAACGCGGTTGGACTGCATTGACAGCTAGGATGTTGGCTTGGAAGCAGCCATTCATTTAAAGAGTGCGTAACAGCTCACTAGTCGAGCGGTCCGGCATGGATAATAATCGGGCATAAACATATTACCGAAGCTATGGATTTGTACTTTATGTACATCTGGTAGGAGAGCATTCTATTTGCGCTGAAGCAGTACTGTGAGGTATTGTGGAGCGGATAGAAAAGAAAATGTAGGCATAAGTAACGATAAAGCGGGCGAGAAACCCGCTCACCGAAAGACTAAGGTTTCCTCAGCCATGCTAATCAGCTGAGGGTTAGTCGGGACCTAACGCGAACCCGAAAGGGGTAGTGGATGGACAATGGGTTAATATTCCCATACTTGCTCACACTAAAAAGGGGACGGAGTGCCGTACTTACTGGAGACTGACGGAATAGTCAAGGCCTAGCCTTCGGGCGAAGCTGCTGTAGGGAAAGTGCTTCCAAGAAAAGCCGAAGTGAAGCAACCCGTACCAAAACCGACACAGGTAGTCGAGGAGAGAATCCTAAGGTGCTAGAGTGAATCATGGTTAAGGAACTAGGCAAAATAGTCTCGTAACTTCGGGAGAAGAGACGCCATCAGCAATGGTGGCCGCAGTAAAGAGGCCCAGGCGACTGTTTATCAAAAACACAGGACTCTGCAAAATCGAAAGATGCAGTATAGGGTCTGACACCTGCCCGGTGCTGGAAGGTTAAGGAAGGTGCTTAGGGTTAAACCGAAGGCATTGACTGAAGCCCCAGTAAACGGCGGCCGTAACTATAACGGTCCTAAGGTAGCGAAATTCCTTGTCGGGTAAGTTCCGACCTGCACGAATGGTGTAACGATCTGGGCACTGTCTCAACCATGAGCTCTGTGAAATTGTAGTATCGGTGAAGATGCCGATTACCCGCAATGGGACGAAAAGACCCTGTGAACCTTTACTATAACTTCGTATTGACTTTGAGTAAGTAATGTGTAGGATAGGTGGGAGGCTTTGAAGCTTGCACGCTAGTGTAGGTGGAGCCAACGTTGAAATACCACCCTTTACTTACTTGGAGCCTAACTTCTTAAGGGAAGGACATTGCGTGGTGGGTAGTTTGACTGGGGTGGTCGCCTCCAAAAGAGTAACGGAGGCTTTCAAAGGTACCCTCAGCACGCTTGGTAACCGTGCGTAGAGTGTAATGGCATAAGGGTGCTTGACTGTGAGACCTACAAGTCGATCAGGTGCGAAAGCAGGACATAGTGATCCGGTGGTTCCGTATGGAAGGGCCATCGCTCATAGGATAAAAGGTACTCCGGGGATAACAGGCTAGTCTCCCCCAAGAGCTCACATCGACGGGGAGGTTCGGCACCTCGATGTCGGCTCGTCACATCCTGGGGCTGGAGAAGGTCCCAAGGGTTGGGCTGTTCGCCCATTAAAGTGGCACGCGAGCTGGGTTCAGAACGTCGTGAGACAGTTCGGTCTCTATCTATTGCGGGCGTTAGATGTTTGAGAGGGCTTGATTCTAGTACGAGAGGACCGAATTGAACAAACCTCTGGTGTATCAGTTGTACCGCCAGGTGCACTGCTGAGTAGCTACGTTTGGAAGAGATAAGCACTGAAAGCATATAAGTGCGAAACTCGCCTCAAGATGAGACATCTTTTAAGGGTCGTTGGAGATGACGACGTTGATAGGCTACAGGTGTAAAGACAGTAATGTCATAGCCGAGTAGTACTAATTACCCGTAGATTTATAGCCTAATATGGCGCACGAAAGTGCAGCAAGGTTACCTCTTTGTGAAAGTTTTTATCGAAAATAACCAGGTAGCAGATGGTAGCTATTGGGAAGCAGGTAAAACCTGTATCCTTTTATCTATACCGTGCAGCCTTATATACCTTCTTTAGGGTGGTTTTAGCGGTGGGGCTCACCTGTTCCCATTCCGAACACAGAAGTTAAGCCCACCAGCGCCGATGGTACTGCGAAAGCGGGAGAGTAGGCCGCCGCCAGTTTTTATTTTATTTTTAAAAAATCCTTTATCTTATGATAAAGGATTTTTTTTGCGTTATACCCAAACACCCAAACAAGCACAACCCTAAAAGATAAGTAATGAGCAATAGATATACATCATTGATACATATTCCACTCCGTAGGAGTCTATACAATACCTTTTAAATTTTATAATTAAGTAGATCTAAGATTATCAATTTATCAATCACTTAAATATTAAAACATCTATAGTATTCCTTTGAACTCTTAAGATTCTAATAAATAAGCCTTGATTCCTACGGAATGACATAATCGGAAAAAGAGATATTAGTTCGATTTAGAACTTATCATTTCTCATCCACAGTTCATACCAGAACCCAGAGCTACACAACTCATCATTCATAACTTATAATTCATAATTAGACTTCTTCCTAGCCCCGATAGTAATGGTTACCCCGCAGCATGCCTGGGAGAGCCAGTGGGATGCAGCGTAGGGCAGCCTGGCGTGAGGAGTATGAATGGATAGCGGGAGAAGGCTCCAAAAATATCACCAGTTGTTCACTAAACTATTTCCTTGTAGAAACCAGTTTTACTCGAATAAATTCAATAAGTTTGTATTAGTTTTCCAAAAATAATTATAATGTCAGGAAACATTCTGATCATCGATGATGAGATCAAACTCCTTAAGTTACTGGGAATGATCCTCTCCCAAGAAAATTTTAATGTAAAAGAAGCTTCTACAGCACGTTCAGCGATGACAATGCTGGAGCAATATGATTTTGATGTTGTTTTAAGCGATGTCCGTCTGCCTGATGCTTTTGGAGTAGAACTGATAAAGTCTATTAAAAGCAAATATCCTCAGCTGGAAATTATTCTAATGACTGCATTTGGAAATATCACGGATGCAGTACAAGCCATGAAGAATGGCGCTTACGATTATCTGGTGAAAGGAGATGATAATGAGAAAATTATACCATTGGTGTATAAAGCCCTTGAAAAGGTAAAGGATAATAAATCTAGAATGGTCCAGCAGGTTGTTACGAAAGGTTTTGATCAGATCCTGGGTAAATCACCTTTAATTCTGCAGGCTAAGAAATTAGCAGAAAAAGTGGCTTTAACGAATGCTGCTGTGCTTCTTACAGGAGAAACAGGAACGGGTAAGGAAGTCTTTGCCAGTGCTATTCATGAAGGAAGTGACAGAAATAAAAACAGCTTTGTGGCAATCAACTGTTCAGCATTTAGTAAAGAGATTTTGGAAAGTGAGCTTTTTGGCCATAAACAGGGGGCTTTTACAGGGGCGATAAAGGATAAAAAAGGGTTGATTGAAGAAGCAAATGGAGGGACATTATTTCTGGACGAAATTGGTGAGATGCCGATAGAACTTCAGGCTAAGCTGCTCAGAGTTCTGGAAACCAGGGAATTTATCAAAATGGGTGAGACGAAAGTTTCAAAGTCTGATTTTAGATTGATTGCGGCTACCAACAGAGATCTGGAGGTTGAAATAAAGCAGGGAAACTTCAGAGAAGATCTCTATTTCAGATTGAATGTATTTGAAATCAGTCTTCCGTCTCTGCGCAATAGAAAAGAAGATCTGAAAGTACTTGCGAAGAACTTTATTGATCTTTTTTCTCATAAACTTCACTTGTCCTCTGTTCAGGTGAGTCCGGACTATTATAAAGCGCTAGAAGTAAATGAATGGAAAGGAAATATTCGTGAGTTGAGAAACGCTGTAGAGCGGAGTTTGATTTTAATGGATAACAATATTCTTGATGCTGAAAGCCTTCCTCATTATTCCGAGAAAGCAGTTCCGGAAAGTGATTCACTAAGCATTCGTTCACTGGAAAAAATACATATCCAAAAAGTATTACAGTACACAAAAGGAAATAAAGCAGAAGCTGCCCGTTTACTAGAGATCGGTATTGCTACGCTGTACAGAAAGCTTGAAGAATATGGATTGAAATAAATCTTTTATCATTTTAATAAAGAGCCTATCATTTTGATAGGCTTTTCTGTTTTTATATAGTTTGGTTATTTAGGTTAATGTATTGATATATAGATTTTTACTCGATTGTTTTTCAGAATGGACTTTCTTTTGGCATATAGTCTCTGAATAAAATATTTTAAAATGACAATTTCAAGAAAAACGTTTAAAAAACGGGAGCATTCAACTTTTAGTCTGCTGATTGTATCGTATGTATTACTGACTCTTTTAACCATAATGATTAAGATATGATGCTTATAAGTTTAATTCTGCTTTTTGCAGTGTTGTTTTGGCTTTTATATAAATCAGTTGAATTTTTTGATAGAATATAAATTATGTGGAGTTTATTTTTCCTCTCAATACTTGCCTTTGTGTATATCTGTTATGTTTTAATTAAACCTGAAAAATTTTAATTGGTCATGAATACAGAAATTTTAGGCATTATAGCAATGTTTGCTGTCACGTTAGTTATCGGAATATTTTTAGGTAAATACATAGCTAATGTTTATGGATACAAAAAAACTTTCCTTGATCCGGTTTTTGAACCCATTGAAAAGTTAATTTATAAAATATCGGGAATCAATCCTTCCCGTCAGATGAATTGGAAACAGAATATGTATGCCATGCTGGCGATCAATCTGATCTGGTTTATCATTGGTTTTCTTCTTTTAATGAACCAGGCCTGGCTTCCTTTAAATCCTGATGGAAATCCGAATATGTCACCCGATCTGGCTTTTAATACAACTATTTCGTTTTTAGTCAATTGTAATTTACAGCATTATTCGGGAGAAACGGGAGTAAGCTATCTGAGCCAGCTTTATCTGATGTTTTTACAGTTTGTAACAGCAGCAACAGGGATGGCGGCAATGGCGGTTCTTTTCAAAGCTTTTAAAGAAAAAACAAGCACAGAATTAGGGAATTTCTACGATTTTTTCACAAAATCAATGATCAGAATTCTGGTTCCAATAAGTATAATTGTAGCTTTCATTCTTTCTATCAATGGAAGTCCGATGACTTTTGAAGGAAAGGATCATATGATTACTTTGGAAGGTCAGAAGGCTGATGTTTCCAGAGGTCCTGTATCTGCATTTGTTGCCATTAAACATTTAGGCACTAATGGAGGTGGGTTTTTTGGAGCCAACTCAGCACATCCGCTTGAAAATCCTAATTATATAACCAATATGACAGAGATGGTCACTCAAATGATCATTCCTTTTGCATTGGTATTTGCACTGGGTTTTTATCTGAAGAAAAGAAAGCTTTCATGGGTGATCTTTACCGTAATGACAGTCGGTTTTCTTGCTCTTACCATTCCGAATGTTGTGAATGAAACAGGAGGAAATCCTCTGATTACACAAATGGGAACAGACAACAGTCTGGGAGCAATGGAAGGCAAAGAAATACGCTTCGGAAGTGCTTCATCTGGTTATTGGAGTATCGCAACTACAGTTATTTCCACAGGGTCTGTGAATTCTATGCATGACAGTACAATGCCGCTTTCAGGGATGAATGAGCTGCTTGCGATGATGATCAACTGTTTCTACGGAGGCTGTGGAGTCGGAATTCTGAACTATTTCATCTTTATCATTCTGGCGGTATTCATAAGCGGTTTGATGGTAGGGCGAACCCCGGAATTTATGGGCAAAAAGATTGAAGCCAAAGAAATGAAGATCGCGATGATTGTAGCTTTATTCCATCCTTTCTTAATTCTTGCAGGAACAGCTTTAACGGCTTATTTACCGGAATTTGGAACAAAAACATTGAATAATCCCGGTTTCCATGGTTTCAGTGAAATGCTTTATGAATTTACCTCTTCTGCAGCAAATAACGGATCCGGATTCGAAGGACTTGGAGATAATACCCCTTGGTGGAATATCTCAACAGGAATTGTGCTGTTACTATCAAGATTCATCCCGATTATAGGACCGGTAGCGATTGCAGGACTATTGGCACAGAAGAAATATATCCCTGAAAGCTCAGGAACGCTGAAAACAGATACGGCTACTTTCGGATTTATGACACTGGCAGTGATTCTACTGATTGCAGCACTGTCTTTCTTCCCTGCATTGACCTTGGGTCCTATTGCAGAGCAGATTCAGTATTTCTCAAAATAAATGTGAACATTAAAAATTACAATCAATATTAACCATTAAGGATGCTGAGAAGTTTGAGGAAGCTAGTCTGACACTTACTGAAACGTTCACTTAATATTATCCATATCTATCCTTATTATTTGGCAGACCTTAATGGTGATTATTGATTTACAATGATATAAACTCTTTCAAAAAATGAAAAATCAGTCACAAACATTGTTTCAGAGAGATTTGGTAAATGAAGCGATCAAGCAGTCCTTCGTAAAGCTAAATCCGAAAATTATGTTTAAAAATCCAGTAATGTTCCTGGTGGAAGTCGGAACAGTTGTCATGTTCATTGTGAGCATGTTCAGTCTTACTGGTGATAAAAGCCAGGGAAGTTTTTCCTACAATTTTTTAGTATTTATTATTTTATTTTTCACCGTTCTGTTTGCGAATTTTGCAGAAGCTATAGCAGAAGCAAGAGGAAAAGCGCAGGCTGATACCCTCCGAAAAACAAGAGAAGAAACTCCAGCCAAATTAGTGGTTGATAATAAACCCGGGTTTCAGGTAGAAACAGTGTTGAAAATGTCTGCTGAAATGACTTTAGGTGATATTTTCCTTTGCGAAGCCGGAGATCAGATTCCGATGGATGGTGAGATTATTGAAGGTCTTGCAACCATTGATGAGTCTGCCATTACCGGGGAAAGTGCCCCTGTAATCCGTGAATCAGGAGGAGATAAAAGCTCTGTAACAGGAGGTACAAAAGTTCTTTCAGACAGAATTAAAGTAAAAGTAACAACAAAACCGGGAGAATCTTTCCTTGATAAAATGATTGCTCTTGTAGAAGGAGCATCAAGACAGAAAACACCTAACGAAATCGCATTAACTATACTTTTGGCAGGATTTACCCTTACATTTATTATTGTTACCCTCACTTTAAAGCCTTTTGCAGATTACGCGCAGACTCCGATTACTATTGCGGCATTTATATCTCTTTTCGTTTGTCTTATTCCGACAACAATCGGAGGCCTGCTTTCTGCAATCGGGATTGCAGGGATGGACAGAGCATTGAGAGCGAATGTGATTACCAAAAGTGGTAAAGCTGTAGAAACAGCAGGAGATATTGACGTTCTGTTGCTGGATAAAACTGGAACAATCACTATTGGAAACCGTAAGGCAACACAATTCCATCCAGCTAATGGAATTCAGCTTGAAGAATTTATTAAAGCTTCTGCACTAAGTTCTGTAGCTGATGAAACACCGGAAGGAAAATCAATCATTGAATTAAGTGCTTTAAAATCTGAAGATTTATTGGTTCCTAATCCTACTTATATTGATTTTACAGCAGAAACCAGAACTTCAGGGATTGATTTTGACGAAACAAGAATCCGTAAAGGAGCTTATGATACCATAAAAAAACTGACTGAAAAAGCCGGGAATATCTTCCCAAAAGAAACCCAGGATGCGGTGACCAAAATTTCTGAAAATGGAGGAACTCCTCTGGTGGTAGCCGTTAATGAAAAAGTATGGGGTGTAATTGAACTTCAGGATATCATCAAAACAGGAATTCAGGAGCGTTTCCAGAGACTGAGAAAAATGGGAGTAAAAACGGTAATGGTAACCGGAGATAATCCTTTAACAGCAAAATTTATCGCAGAAAAAGCTGGAGTAGACGACTTTATTGCTGAAGCCAAGCCTGAAGATAAGATGAATTACATCAAAAAGGAACAGCAGGAAGGGAAGCTGGTAGCCATGATGGGTGACGGTACAAACGATGCTCCGGCGCTGGCTCAGGCAGATGTAGGAGTAGCAATGAACAGCGGAACACAAGCAGCGAAAGAAGCCGGAAACATGGTAGATCTCGATAATGACCCAACAAAGCTGATCGAAATTGTGGAAATCGGGAAGCAGCTGCTGATGACAAGAGGAACATTGACAACTTTCAGTATTGCCAACGACGTAGCAAAGTATTTTGCCATTATTCCGGCGCTCTTCATCACTTTTATTCCTTCGCTTCAGAAGCTGAATATTATGAATCTTCACAGCCCTGAAACAGCCATATTATCAGCGGTTATTTTCAATGCGGTAATCATTCCGTTTCTGATTCCGCTGGCGTTGAAAGGGGTGGCTTATAAGCCAATTGGTGCAAGTGCCTTATTGAGAAGAAATCTTTTGATCTACGGCCTGGGCGGAGTAATCGTTCCGTTCATTGGAATCAAAATCATTGATCTGGTAATCAGTTTATTTTATTAAAATTTAAAAAATGAAAAATCATATTGTTTCAGCATTCAGATTAACTCTTGTAATGCTGGTGGTTACAGGTATTTATCTGGCAATTGTATACGGAGGTTCTAAAATACTTCCCAACAAAGGAAACGGAGAAATTGTTTATAATAAAGGGCAGAAATTTTATGCCAATATCGGACAGGAATTTAAATCTGAAAAATACTTTCATGGGCGTCCTTCTTCTGTCAATTATAATGCAGCAGGAAGTGGTGGCAGCAACAAAGGGCCAAGCAATGAAGAATATCTGGAAACTGTACAAAAAAGAATAGATACTTTAAAAATGAAGAACCCTGAAATGGGAAATACTAAAGTTCCTGTAGAACTTGTTACGGCAAGTGGTAGCGGTCTGGATCCTGATATTTCTGAAGAAGGAGCTTTGTACCAGGCAAAGAGAATCGCAAAAGTGAGAAGCCTTTCTGAAGAACAGATCAAAAATTTAATCAATAATCAAACTGAAAAGCCGTTTTTAGGGCTTTTCGGACCATCCAAAGTAAATGTTCTGAAGCTTAATATCGCTTTGGATCAATTAAAATAATAAATTTAATAACCGATAATCATGTCAAGGTTTTAAACCCTGACATAATTAACATACCTTAATAAAAGTGAAAAAATATTTAGCTATAGGTGCCATATTGGGAATGTTTTTCTCAAAAGCCCAATCATCAGATTCATTGAAAACAGGGAATAAAGTGACATTTTCCGCTTATGCAGAACTCTTTTATACCTATGATTTTAATGAGCCGGGCAATCATATGCGTCAAAACTTTTTATACTCATATAACAGACATAATGAAGTAAATCTTAATCTGGGATTGGTTAAAGCCAACTATCAGAGTGAAAATCTCCGTGCCAATGTAGCTTTAATGGCCGGAACTTATGCCCAGGATAATATGGCAGCTGAACAAGATGCTCTGCGCTATGTAAATGAAGCGAATATCGGAATCAAAATTTCTAAAAATAAAAACCTGTGGATTGATGCAGGGATCATGCCGTCTCATATCGGCTGGGAAAGTGCCATAGGAAAGGATAATATTAATCTGACCAGAAGTTTTGCAGCAGAAAATTCTCCTTATTTTGAAACGGGTGCCAAAATTTCTTATATCTCAGATAATGGGAAATGGTTTTTAAGCGGATTGGTCTTGAATGGCTGGCAGAGAATTGCCAAGCATGAAGGAAATCAGAGTATTTCTTTCGGACATCAGGTGACCTATAAACCCAATGATAAAATTACCCTGAACAGCAGCTCGTTCATCGGGAATGATAAAGCAAAGGATGATAAAAGAATGCGCTATTTCCATGATTTGTATGGAAGTTTTCAGCTGACAGATCAGTTTTCAGCGGTATTAGGATTTGATATCGGAGCAGAGCAGAAGTCAAAAGGAAGCGAGCAGTATAATATCTGGTACAGCCCCAATGTATTAATGAAATATCAATTAGACAACAAATGGGCACTGGCAGGAAGATTAGAATATTACAATGATAAAAACGGTGTGATTATCAGTACAGAAACTCCCAATGGATTTCAGACTTTCGGATATTCTCTCAATGTAGATTATGCAATCTTTAAAAATGTGGTTTTCCGTACAGAGGCAAGAGGTTTTACTGCTAAAGATGCCATTTTTGCAAAAAATGATGAATTTAGAAAAGGAAATTTCTTCATCACAACAAGTCTTGCAGCCTGGTTTTAGTGATCAGTTTAACCACAGTTGAACGTGTTTAAAATAAAATTAAAAAGAATAAAATCAATGTCATCAGCAAAAGATTTTTTAGAACTTATCCAGAAATCCCGTAAAGGAAAATTCAAAATTTATATCGGGATGAGTGCAGGTGTAGGAAAGACTTTCCGTATGCTTCAGGAAGCGCATTCTCTTTTGCGAAATGGCATTGATGTAAAGGTTGGTTATATAGAAACCCATGGTCGGGAAGAAACCGTGGCACTGGTAGAAGGACTTCCTGAAATTGAAAGAAAATCGGTTTTTTATAAAGGAAAAAACCTTGAAGAAATGGATCTTCAAGCTATCATTAATGAACATCCTGAAGTCGTTTTGGTAGACGAGCTGGCCCATACCAATGTAGAAGGATCTAAAAATAAAAAAAGATGGCAGGATGTCCTGGAAATCCTTGATAATGGGATCAATGTCATTAGTGCCATGAATATCCAGCATATCGAAAGCCTGAATGAAGAAGTAAAGAAAATCACAGGAGTAGAAGTGGCAGAGCGGGTTCCGGATAAGATACTGGCACTTGCGGATGAAGTGGTGAATATAGACCTTACGGCTGATGAGCTGCTGACGCGTTTAAAAGAGGGAAAAATCTATAAAAAAGAAAAAATTCAGACCGCACTCAGCAATTTCTTCCAAAGTGGGCATATTCTCCAGCTTCGTGAGCTGGCTTTAAAAGAAGTGGCTACCCACGTGGAAAGGAAGGTAGAAACAGAAATCAAAACTGAAAATTTTAAACCTATAAAATTTCTAGCCTGCATCAGCAGTAATGAGAAAATTGCCAAAACAATTATCCGGAAAACAGCGAGATTAGCCAGTTACTATAACAGTCCATGGACTGTTTTGTACGTTCAGAAACCTTCTGAAAATCCGGAAAAAATTGCCCTGGATAAGCAGCGGTATTTAATTAATAATTTTAATTTAGCACAGGAATTAGGCGCCAAAGTAGTCCGGATCAAAGAAAGCAGTGTTCATAACGGAATCCTGGAATATGTGATTGCCCATAATATCACAACGGTCTGCATTGGGAAACCTCATGCCAGTTTCTGGCAGCGAATGCTGGGCTACAGCTGGATCTATACCCTTATGAACAGGCTGAATGAAAGACAGATAGATATTATTATTTTATCATAAAAATAATGAAACTTAAAACGAAACTTACCTTAGGCGTTGGCCTTTTATTTCTGCTGATCGTTCTGCTTTCAGTGATAGGTTCTGTATACATCAATAAATTAAAATCTGATACTGAAAAGATTCTTACCGCCAATTACAACAGTCTGGAATTTTCCAAGAATATGCTTCTGGCACTGGATAATATCAGTACAGACAGTACCGTTGCAATAGCAGATTTTAGGAAAAATAATAAATTACAGGAAAAAAATCTTACAGAATTTGGAGAAAAAGAAGCTACCCAGAACCTCAATATGCATTTCAGCAGCTATCTGAAAGCACCGGACATCCATAAAGAAAAACTAATCCGCGAGGATCTGGCGAAGATCATGTCTTTAAATATGAAAGGCATAGAACGGAAGAGTGATATCGCCATCATTACAGCAGAAAATGCCACGTTCTGGATCGTAAGTTTAGGAACAGTGTGCTTCCTGATTGCTTTTATTCTGCTTTTCAATTTACCACAAACTATTGCAGAGCCAATCAATCAGTTAACCTTCAGTATCAAACAGATTGCTGATAAAAACTATAATGAGAGGGTGCATTTCAAAGGAAGTGAAGAGTTCAGCAGTCTGGCAGATTCATTCAATACGATGGCGGAGAAACTTCAGGAGTACGAAAGCAGTACACTTTCCAAGCAATTGATGGATAAAAAACGGATCGAAACATTGGTGAACAATATGCATGATGCGGTGATTGGCCTGGATGAGAATCATTTTATCTACATGATCAATGATGAAGCATTGAAGATCACCAATCTCCATAAAGAAGAAATCATTGGTAAAACGGCTCATGAAGTAGCCATCAACAACGATCTGATGCGCGAACTGCTGAAAAATATTGACCATCCGGTAAAAGACCCGATTAAGATTGTCCGTGATAATAAAGAAAACTATTTTGAACAGGATATTGTTCCCATCAATATTGTAAAAACAGGTGAAAAGGAGAAAAAATATATCGGAAAGGTAATTTTGCTGAGAAATATTACCCCTTTTAAAGAACTGGATTTTGCTAAAACCAATTTCATTGCAACGATTTCCCATGAATTGAAAACTCCGATTTCTGCTATTAAAATGGGCGTTCAGCTCCTTGGAAATCAAAAGTTTGGGGAACTGAATGAGCAGCAGCAGGAATTATTGAAAAGCATCAATGAAGATGGGCAGCGTTTACTGGATATCACAGGAGAATTGCTTAATCTTTCTCAGGTAGAATCGGGAAATATCAGACTGACCGTGGAAAAATGTTCTCCTAAAGAAATTGTACAGACTGCTGTAAAGAATGTTGAAAAGCTTGCCGAACAGAAAAATATCACCATTAGTACAGAATATCTTTTAGAAGAAAGTGATGCGGTAACTGCCGATTTTGATAAAACAGTCTGGGTGATGAATAACTTTCTTACCAATGCTGTGAAACACTCTTTTCAGGATGAAAATATTCAGATTGTAGTAGAAAAACAGAACTCGTTCATTCAGTTCAGTATTGTTGATACCGGAAGCGGAATTGATGAAAAATATCACCGTCAGATCTTTGACCGTTATTTTCAGGTTCCCGGAGAACATCAGAATGGAACAGGACTGGGATTAGCAATCTCGAAGAATTTTATTGAAAAGCAACACGGAGAAATAGGAGTGAAGAGTTCTCTGAATAATGGAAGCACGTTTTATTTCAGACTGCCGGTTTCATAAGAGTTATTGTTATATATTTGAATAAGAAAATATCTGATTTTCTTAATTAAAAACTTGTAGTTCTACTTTTAAATTAATGGATCCTTTTTTCTATTGGCCTTTAGGCATTCTGGCATTTTTTACTATTTCAGGCGTTTTCTTTTTTATACGGAACAAAAAAATTATCGAAAAGTATAAACAGCCGGATGCGGTGGAGTTTAAAAATATCCGTGGTACTATTGTTACGGTGAGTAAAGGAGGACTTAGTTATAATAAAAGGTTTCAATGGTGTAGTTTTGAAATTTTCATGAATCAGAATTCTATGTTTTTGTTTCCAAAAGATTTTTATATCGTTCCAAGAAACTGTGTTAATCTCAGATTTGGATCAGATCGCAGAAATACCAGAAAGTCAGAAGTTTTAAGGGAGTTTCATATCTATGAAAACTATGTTGAACTGATTCTTTATCCTGACAATATGTTGAATACAAAACGCACAATTTCCTTGAATGGACTGAATCAGAAGGAAATTTTACTGTTCCGGAAAGCTTTGCTGAGAGAAGCATAAACAGATGTTCTTAGGAAACAGAGAAAGGTAAAATCATTACAAAAGAGCCTTATATAGATTACTACAAGAATAAAGAACATATAGGGCTGATTCTTCCAAAGACAGGAGAAAGTTCTCCATATACTATTATTGTTTTTAAGTGAAATATGAATTTTGAGACAGATTCGAAAAACATAAAAAGGCTGCGAATAATTTTCGCAGCCTTTTTTATAAGATTGTGTAAGTTTAATCTTTAATAAACTTCTGAATAATTGCTTTATCTTTTGTGAAAGCTTTTAGAATATAGTTTCCTTTAGTAAGTTCAGAAACAGGGATTGAGTTTCCTGTTACGCTTAATGAACTGATAATTCTTCCGGCTGTATCATAGATTTCAGCTTTGATGATCTCCTGCTTAAATCTAATGTTTAAGACATCTTTTACCGGATTCGGATAAATAGAAATAATAGTGTTTTCCTTATTGGTTTCTGCTGTAGCCAACACATTTTGAACGCTTGTTGTGTACGTATTGGTTACAATAGGGTGGTTATAATCAAAATAGATTCTCGCTGTATTGCTGAAGCTGTCTCCAAGATTTAAGGTAGATTTTGTTTTGATTTTGAACGAAATGTATCCGTCATTATTCGCGTCATCAAAAGGAAGCTGGATATTTTCAAAGATAAATTCCACCGTATTCGGATTGGTAATTCTTGCAACAAAATTGTGGCTTCCGTTTAATGCAATTAAACTTGATATATCAAATTTGGAAGTATCAATAGCATCTTTTACAACAATATTCTGAGCGTTTGCAGTTCCTGTATTTTCAAACCTGATCAGGTAATGTACATAATCTCCCACCTGGGTTTGCGTAATAGTAGTTCCTTCAAGACAGGTCTTATCATTCGGATCAAAAGAATTGACAGCCGATTGGTTCAACATAAACTTATTGTCAGCAGGTGTTTCATCAGCAGCTCCGTTGATTTGTGCCATGTAATGCAGAATGTCCCCGCTGTTTAATGATGGAGACTGTGTTGGTGTATTTAATTTCAATTTTACAGTGATTTCTCTGGTTTCCAGAGGAAGAAGATTGGTGAAATTCCAGGTTAACATTCCTGTAGACTGTATATCGGGAGAAACTGTTGCATTCAGGAAATTCATCAGGTTATCATTGAAATTGAAAGCAATATTTCCTGATTGGGCAACCGTTCCTTTGTTTTTATAAACGATTTTATATTTGGTGTCAAATCCTGGAATAGCAGCCGTAACAGGAATAATCAGGACTTCAAGATCATTGTGATTTCCGTTGGCCGTTAAACAGAAATTTTGAGTTAGTGGACTTGTTTGTGCCGGAAAGTTGACTGTCAAAGTACTCGGAGACGATGTCCAATAGGCCGGATTTTCTGAAATAGGGGTAATCGTATGTGTACCCGCCTGTAAAGGAATAGAATAATTCCCTGACGAATCAGCGATCATATTTCCGGAAACAGAGCCACTTGTAATTGAAAATTTTTGGAACGGTTTATTAACATCATTGGAGTCACAGCCATTGTTGTTAATATCATACTTTGTATTACCGATAACTTTATAGTAAGTACCGCCCGGTGTGAATGAACAGTAGGAATTCAAATTGATATTGTTGAGTGAATAAGAAGTTAGATAATTACTAATCGCTGTGAAATCATCATCATCACAGCAAATATATTTAAGATTAGGATTGTTATTATTAATATGAAACCAGGATGCAACATTCAATACAGTTCCTCCGCTTTTCAGATTCATGTTTTTTAGAAGTGGATTGTCGTAGATCGTGATATTTTCCAGTAAAGGATTCATACTTAAATCCAATGTTGTAAGATTATTGTTTAGAGAACTAAACTGTCTTAAAGCTGGAAAAATTGAAAGATCTATAGCTGTTAAACCTGTAGATTGTAAACCAAGAGATTCTATATTTGTTGTATTATTGAAAGATAATGTTGATATCGGACTTTGTGAAAAATAAACAGTGTCTAAATTTTGTAAATTATGTAATTGAAGTGATGTTAAAGAATTACAATTATAAATTCCCAGATTATTCAGATTTGTACAACCTGTCAGATTAATATTATTGGTTGAAGAGCTGTTTCTTATTTGAAGCCATTCCAAAGCACTCATATTACTAAAATCTAAAGATTGAATATTAGTCTTATTGATCTCCAAAGATTTCAAATTAGGACAAAGACTAAGATTAATAGCATTGATAGGCTGAGTAGAATTTAGATTGTTAATAAGAAGACTTTTCAATGAATTGCTTTGCAGGTTGTAACTCGTAATATTATTATGCTCGGAAGACATCGTTGCTAAAGATGTACAACCTGCAATATTCAGAGAAGTTAATTGTGAATTATAGTTAATTGCTAAAGCAATGAGTTTAGTCATCGTACTTACGTCAACCGCAGATACAGAAGTCCCGAATAGATACAGATCTGTTAAATTAGTAAAGCTTTTAATCCCTTCGATAGACTGAATATATACTCTGTTTCCATAATAAAGATCAGACAGCTTTACAATATTATTAGCTTCACTTTGCTGTATAATACCGTCATTATTGGTATCAACGGGAATACTGCTTCCATACTGATCTTTTGCATAGCCATTGCTGTAATCAGCCGTTAATAAAAAGTTTTTGAAAGCCGGATCAGGGATATTCACATTTTGTGCCTGAAACATCGCAAAAATGATCATAGAAATGATGAGGTAGATTTTTTTCATGTATTATTAGTTAATGGTTATTTGTTGTGATTTGAAAACAAAAATAAACCATTAAGAGGAATATCTTAATGGTTTAGTAAATAATTATTAAAAATAATTGTTATTTCTCAATCAGATCCAGAAATTGCTGCTCATCCAGAATAGTAATTGTTCCGATATCCTGCGCTTTTTTTAGCTTACTTCCGGCTTTTTCACCTACTACAAGATAGTTGAGGTTCTTGGATACAGCAGAAATATTTTTTCCACCGTGCTTTTCTACCATTTCCTCAGCAGATTCTCTGGTGAATAATGATAATTTTCCGGTGAAAAGGAAAGTTTTTCCTTCCAGAACATTGGATAGTACTTCATTCGTGCTTTCTCCTTTTACAAGCTGCACACCATAAGATTTTAAACGCTCGATCATCAGTACATTTTCAGAATTCTGGAAGAACTCAACAATGCTTACTGCAATCTTGCCCCCGATATCTTCTACCTGGCAAAGCTCTTCAACAGTTGCATTCTTTAATTCCTCAATAGTTGGGAAGTTTTTGACCAGTTTCTTGGCAACTGTTTCTCCCACATGCTTGATCCCAATTCCATATAATACTTTCTCAAAAGGAATTTCTTTAGATTTCTCAATTCCTGAAATAATATTTTGGGCAGATTTCTCAGCCATTCTTTCCAATGGAAGAAGCTGCTCTTTCGTTAAAACATAGAAATCGGCAGGATTTTCAATCAGTTTTTCTCTGTATAGCTGTTCTATGGTTTCACTTCCAAGGTTGTCAATATTCAAAGCTTTTCTGGAAACATAGTGAATCATTCTTCCAACCACCTGTGGCGGGCAGTGAAGTTCGTTCGGACAGAAATGGATGGCCTGATCTTCAATTTTTACTAATTCTGTTCCACATTCCGGGCAATGTTTGATGTAGTCAACTTCTTTGCTATCTTCAGTTCTTTTATCAGTGTTTATCCCTACAATCTTTGGAATAATTTCCCCTCCTTTTTCTACATAGACGAAATCATGTTCATGAAGATCCAGTTTCTTGATGATATCCTCATTATGCAGAGAAGCTCTCTTAACGATAGTTCCGGCCAGTAAAACAGGTTTAAGATTAGCAACAGGCGTAATGGCACCCGTTCTTCCCACCTGATAAGATACACTTTGAAGCTCTGTTTCTACCTTTTCAGCTTTAAATTTATAAGCCATTGCCCAGCGGGGAGATTTGGCAGTATAACCAAGCTGTCTCTGCTGCTGTAATGAATTAACCTTTAAAACAATACCATCAATTTCAAAAGGCAGATTATGACGCTCTGTATCCCAGAATGTGATAAACTCCTGTACCTCAGCCATGGTTTTACATAATTTTGCCTGCTGAGAAGTTTTGAAGCCCCAGCTCTGTGCTTTCTGAAGGAGTTCCCAATGTGTTTCTGCAGGAACTTCATCAGAAATGAACTGGTACAGTACAGAAGAAAGTCCGCGCTTTCTTACCTCAGCGCTATCCTGCATTTTCAAACTTCCGCTGGCTGTATTTCTGGGATTCATGAAAGGATCAAGACCTTCTTCCTCACGAAGCTTATTAATTTTATCAAAGTTTTTTCTGGTCAGATAAATTTCTCCGCGCATAAAAAACTGACCCGGAAAATCACCTTTTAAAGTCAGAGGAATGTCTGAAATGGTACGTACATTCGGAGTGATTTCATCCCCTTGGAAACCATCTCCACGGGTAACAGCCTGTGACAGTTTTCCGTTTTCATAAAGAATAGAAATAGATGCACCGTCATACTTTAGTTCAGCAACAAACTCTACCGGATCTTCAATGGTTTTGATGATTCTTTTTTCCCAGTCTTCCAGGTCGTCAAAATCATAAGAATTGTCCAGAGAATACATTCTGAATTTATGCTGAATGGTAGGGAAGACTTTGGTAACACCACCCCCTACACGTACCGTAGGCGAGTTCTCATCATAAAATTCTGGGTACTTGGCCTCCAGATCCTGAAGTTCCTGCAGAAGCATGTCGAATTCAAAATCCGTAATGGTAGGAGTATCCAGTTGATAATAGTTGTCGTTATGCTGGTGAAGCTCTTTGCGGAGCTGTTCTATCTTTTGTTGAATGTTTTCAGACATTGGTTTCTATCTTTTGAGCAAAAATAACTAAAGTAATTGCATTTAAAAAATAACAGAATTAAATAGTACAGGAAAATTAAAAATACGTAATATGCCTTAACAGATTGGTTTTGTAGGAAATAAAACATTTGTTTAAAGTAATTTAACATAACGTTCTGATTTAATTAAAAAAATGTTAAAGCTTTCTTAAACACCCTGCCATTAAAGTCAAAATACCTTTGCACATCTGATTGAAAGAAACCTCAACGTGATCTATTAACATGAAAATCAAAGAGGTTTCCTGGCGAACATCAAAAAATTAATCATAAAGATCTTCGGAAGAAATGAAAAAAGTAAAGATTGTACTGGGATTATTGTTTTTAGGGCTTGGGACAATGGCGTATGCACAGACCACGCAGGCTTCTATTGTAGGGAAAGTTACCGGACCGGGAAGTACGGCTCAGGAAAAAGTGAAAGTAACGATCGTGAATGAGTCTACAGGATTCAAAACGGAAACGGAAACAAACTCAAAAGGGGAGTATATTTTTAAGGAAATTCCTCTTGGGGGCCCTTATACAGTTATTGTAAATGATGATAAAAAAGAAGGTTACAATGTGAACTTCGGAGATCAGGTTACCGTAAATATGGATCTTGGTAACGAGAAACAAATTGAAGAAGTAAAAATTACCGGAAACCTTAAAAACAAGATCGGAAATCTTGGAGCTGCTACAGCAATTTCTGCTAAAAATATCAGTATGCTTCCGGTGAACGGAAGAAACTTTACCAACCTTGCTGAACTGTCACCATTGAGCGGAAAAGGCGGAAACCTTTCCGGACAGCTAGGATCTTCCACCAATTTTACCATTGATGGGATGACGGCGAAAAACCCTACTTCTGCAGGAGCTACTACCAGCCGAAGCGGTGCGCCATTCTCCATCTCCATTGAAGCGGTGCGTGAATTCAAAATTACAACCAATCAATATGATGTGACATTGGGAAGAAGTGGAGGAGGAACGGTAAGTGCCGTTACAAAATCAGGAACCAATAAATTTTCAGGAAGTGCCTGGGAATATTTAAGAACCAACTGGCTTTCCAGCCCATATGACATCAGGGGAAATAAAAGAGATAACGATTTCTCTACTTCTCAGTTCGGTTTTTCATTGGGTGGACCGATCATTAAAAATAAATTACATTTCTTCGTAGCCTGGGATCATCAGCTGGATTCAAGACCTTTGATAATTGCCGATATCAAATCTCCGGATGATGAGAAGAGATTCAATACAACAACGCAGACTCTTAATCAGTTTGTAGATATTGCAAGAGCAAAATATGGAGTGGGAAGCGGTCCTCAGTTTGGAAGTTTTGACAAAGTAAGAAACTCGGATGCAGGATTTGTACGTTTAGACTGGCAGATTAATGAGAAGCACTTATTGACCCTGAGAAATAACTTCACCTACGACCTTAATAAAAATGGTTTGGGTGATAATACCAATATCAATTTCTTTGAATCTTACGGAAACGACAAAAACCTTGATAACAGTTTATTGTTAACCTTAAGATCAAACCTGCGGCCTAATTTAACCAATGAATTAAAGGCGCAGTATCTTTATACTTTTCAGGACAGTTATCAAAACAATCAGCTAGGGAAACCTGTTCCTAGAGCGATTGTTGAGGGTGTAGCTTCAAGTGCCGGATCTACCAATATTCAGATTGGAGGGCACCGTTTTGCACAGGAAAGCTTTAGAAATAATGTATTCCAGATTGTTGACAACTTATACTACAATACAGATAAAGTAAAATATACTTTCGGAGCCGATTTGATGTATACAACCGCAAAATCTGTGTACGGAAGTGAAGTGAACGGAAGATTCCATTTCCAGGGAATGGGTAACTTTGATGCAATGACTCCTTACAGATTCTACAGAGAAGTTCCTTTGATGGAGGATCCGTCTGTAAGATCAAATATCTGGAATCTTGGTGTCTATGGGCAGTTTCAGACGAAAGTGGCAAAAGGTCTTGATTTAATGGCCGGTTTAAGATTAGATTACGGAGGTTACCCGAAAGCGGAATTCAATCAGAAACTGTTTGATGAAATGGGAATCAGAACTGATAATCAGATCAAATCATTTGTGATCCAGCCGAGGTTTCAGTTTGACTGGAATATCAATGAAGGAAATAAAGACTTCCTTAAATTCGGTGCCGGAATTTTCTCTTCGGATATCAACAATTACATGATCATCAACAATCTTGTATTTGATGGGAAACATTTGGCTACAGTGGATGTAACGGGTAAAGATGTTCCGTTCCCGGATTTCAACAGTTATAGAAACGATTACAATTCGGTGCCTTCACTTTCTCAGAAGCAGATTCCAACCATCAACTATACCGGTAAAGATGCAAAAATTCCAATCGTTTATAAAGCGAATATCTCTTATACCCATTTCTTCAATGAAAGATTCAGAGCCGGAATTGCAGGATATATGGCATTAGGTAGAAATAATTACTATTACTATGACAGAAACATGGTGGCGAATCCGTTCTTTACATTAGCTAATGAGGGAGGAAGAGGTGTATTCATTCCTACAGGTGCTATTACCAATAATGCCAATAACAGTGTAAGTTTCGACTGGAAACAAGGAAGAATCAATAACAACTTTGGAAGAGTATTGGAATTGGCAAGTGATGGTAAAGTAAACCAGTTCTCCTTCGTAATAGATACGAGTTACCGTTACTGGAAAGATGGAGAAATCACGGCAAGTTATACATGGTCTGATATCAAAGACAATACTTCTTACAACGGAAATGTAGCGAACTCTGCAACATTATCTACGATGATTCAGAGTGATCCGAGAGACTTAAGAATGACTTATTCTGACAACCAGTTTCGTAATAAAGTGGTGATCTATGGTAACTCTCCTACCATTGCCGGATTTACATTAGGAATCAGATATTCAGGAATTGGAGGTACCCGTTTTTCTGCTACAACAGGAGGAAATATCAATGGTGACTTCGTAGATTCCAATGACCTTGCTTTTATTTTCCCGAATCTTACCAAATCTATTTTGGATGATCCGCAGGTAGGACAGGCTCTGAAAGATTATATCAACGAGTATAATGGTAAAATTGCAGAACGTAACGGAGGTAAGAATGGTTTCTATGGAGTTTGGGATGTTCGTGTAGCGAAGAAAATAAAACTTGATAAAGTAGGAGCTTTTGAACTTTCTGTAGATATCTTCAATGTGGCGAACCTACTTAACAAAGAATGGGGAGTCAACAATTCATACACAAACACATCTTTGTATAAAGTAACCAGGTTTAATAAGGATACCATGCAGTATGAGTATGCCAAAAACGTAAGTGGAGGTGGTTTGGTTCCTATGTCCGGAAATCCATATCAGATCCAGATTGGTGCGAAGTATTCCTTCTAAACAATTATCTTTTTTAACCACTGAAGACATAAAAGAAATATAAATGACTCTTCTTACTATTAGTTTAAAATCTTTTATGTCTTTGTGGTTTCCATATTTTAATACCTACCTTTATCAGAAAGTTTCAGGACTTTTTTAAATTATCTAAATTATATTATGAAAAATTTTATCTTAGGGTTAGCAGTTTTAAGTACAGTTATGATGAAAGCACAAACCCAGATCATTGCCCATAGAGGATATTTCCAGACACAGCCTTCTACAACGGAGAACTCGCTTCAATCATTGGAAAATGCTCAGAAATTAAAAATTTATGGGTCTGAATTTGATGTAAGAATGACAAAAGATGGTGTATTGGTGATCAATCACGATGAACATCATGGTAAGATGGAAATTTCAGAAGCTACGTTCAAAGAATTGGAAGCATTGAAATTATCCAATGGAGAAAAGTTTCCTACGTTAAAAGATTATTTGAAACAGGGAAAAAAAGATAAAGCTCTGAAGCTGATCGTTGAGATCAAACCAGCCAAGACTCCGGAAATTGAAAATGAGATCACACAGAAAACAATCAAGATGATCAGGGATATGAAGCTGGAATCTCAGAGTGAGTTTATTTCTTTCAGCCTTAATATCTGTAAAGAGATCAAAAAGCTGGCACCTTCCTTTAAAGTACAATACCTGAACGGTGAGCTGTCTCCTGAACAGATCAAAAAAGAAGGATTGGATGGTATGGATTATCACTATAGTGTTTTCCAGAAAAACCCTACCTGGATTGTTGAAGCAAAGGCATTAGGATTAATTACCAATTCATGGACAGTAAATGATGTTGCTGTATACGATGAGTTGAAAAAACAAGGAATCGGGTTTGTAACAACCAATATTCCTGATCAGTTAAAGAATAAATAGTAATTGAAAATCCTTCACAAATAGTACAAATGAAGGGCAAAATATTCCCCTCTTCCGGAGGGGTGGTGAAAATTCAAAGAATTTTTGAAGGGGTGGTTTACAAAACCTTCTCAACCATTCGCCAGTAATCAACAATTTAAACAGTCTGTCCCTTATAAAGAGACAGACTGTTCTTTTTTAAGGGGTAAATAAAAAACAGTATGATTAAATTTGATTTATTGTATTGTAAATCAAATAAATATGTATTTTGTGTGGTATTATCTCAAGGAAAGACAATAAAGATACGTAAATAGGCTTGTAAACTGGTATTAAAAAAACTTAATTACTTAAGTGTTTATTAATTAGATTCTTATGTAATGTTATTAAGGCTGAATTAATATATGGTTTAATGTTTTTTTAAGAAACGTTAAAACTGTGTTAAGGTCATCCTTATAATGTCGTTTTAATTTTGCGCAAACAAAAAGGAAATGCGTAAAGAGACACAAAAACTGTTAGTTTTGTCACTGTTGGGATTCGTCAGTGTTAATCTGGCAGCTCAGCAGAAAGCTAAAAAAGACACAGTTAAAGGACTTGATGAAGTAGTAGTAACTGCTTTGGGAATCAAGAGACATGACAGAGCTTTGGGGTATGTTGCCGAGAAAGTAGATGCCAAAACATTTGAAGAAACCCAAAATAACAACTGGGCACAATCTATGGAGGGGAAAGTGGCAGGTCTTAAAATTCAGACTGCAGGAGCAGGGCCGCTTGGAACTTCCAGAATTACTTTGAGAGGAGAAAAATCCATTATGATGGATCATAACTATGCTCTTATTGTAGTGGATGGCGTTCCATTGGGGAATTCTACCACAGGTTCTGGTACTGCAGCATACGGAGCAGGTTCCGGAGGAGATGTTCCTATTGATCTCGGAAACGGATTAAACAGCATCAATCCGGATGATATTGAATCTGTAACGGTATTAAAAGGAGCTTCTGCAGCCGCATTATACGGATCCCGTGCCGCCAACGGAGCCTTAATGATCACTACAAAATCCGGAAAAACGAAAAACGGAAAACTGAGAGTAACCTTCAATTCTTCCTCAAGCTTTGATTCCGTATTGAAATGGCCGGACTACCAGTATGAATACGGACAGGGAACTCTGGCAACCAATACGGCAGGAAACTTTTACTATTCTTATGGCCTTTCCGCAGACGGACCAAGTACAGGAGGTACAAGTAGTGCTTTCGGACCTAAATTCGCCGGACAGTATTATTTTCAATATGACCCCAATGTATTGGGACAAAGTAAGGAAAGACAATTGTGGAGACCTTATGAAAATAACATTAAAGGCTTCTGGCAAACAGGTTCTACCTACTCAAACAGCATTTCAGTAGAAAGCTCAAATGACAAAACAAGTTTCAGATCTTCACTTACCTATCTTAATAATGAGTGGATGATGCCGAATACAGGCTTTGACAGATTCAATTTTGCCCTGTCTTTTGCCCATCAGCTTACCCAAAAATTAAAAATCTCTACAAAATTTGCTTATAATACTACTTCCAGTGATAACCTTCCTGCGACGGGATATAACAACCAGTCGATCTCTTATTTCATGATCTTCCAAAATCCCAATGTGGATCTGGAATGGTATAAGCCCATCTGGAAACCGGGTCAGGAACAGGTTGACCAAATCCATCCTTTCAGCTCATTTATTGACAATCCATATATGATCGCTTACGAAATGTTGAATGGGGTCAGAAAAAAGACCATTACAGGAAACATTACGGCAGATTATCAGTTTAATAAGAATTTCAGTGTAATGCTGAGGTCAGGTATTGAAATTCTGAATGAAAAAAGAACAACCAAAAGACCATGGAGTTCTGCAAACTATCTGAAAGGTTTCTACAGAGAACAGTTTATCAAAAATCAGGAATATAACAACGACCTTTTATTCTCTTACAAAGCAGATTGGAATAAATTCAGTATTTCTGCCTCTGCAGGAGGAAGTATCCGTTATAATGAATACCTGATGACAGATTATCAGGCAATAGGATTGAAAACAGCCGGCGAATACAGCCTTACCAATGCGCTTTCAATTCCGGTTAAATATCCGGCACCAAGAGACAAACATGTAGACAGTGTTTATGGATTACTAACGCTGGGATATGACAATAAAATATTTGTGGACGTTACCGGAAGAAATGACTGGAGTTCTACACTTCCGAAGCAAAACAGATCCTTCTTTTATCCTTCAGTGAGTACCAGTTTCATTCTATCAGATATTTTTAACCTGAAAAGTAATAATCTGAATTTATGGAAACTGAGAGCTTCATGGGCGAAAGTAGGGATAGACAGTGATCCTTATCTTTTGGATAACTACTATACAGCAAGTAATATTACCGGAAGTGTGGTGGCGCCTACTACTTTCAATAACCCTTCCCTTAAACCTGAAAAAAATACCAATATTGAAGCAGGTATGGATTTCAGCCTTTTCAAGAATAGGTTGAATATTAATCTTACCGCTTATCAGAACATGAGTGAAAACCAGATTATTCCTGTTTCACTGCCTTCTGAAAGCGGATATTCCAAAAGAGTGATCAATGCAGGGAAAATCAGAAACAGAGGACTTGAACTTTCAGCTGATATCTTAGCTGTGAAAGGTGAAAGCTTCTCATGGAAAGTAGGCGGGAACTGGTCTACCAACGAAAACAGGGTGATGACTTTACCTGAAGGATTTGACGGAATTGTTTCCAACGTAGGAGATGTTGTCTTCTATAAAATGGAAGTGGGTGGTTCTCTTGGAGACATGTATGGATTTAAATTATTAAGAACTCCGGACGGAAAAGTAATTTACGGAGACAACGGACTTCCGGGAAGACCTGCAGATATTGAAAAAGTAGGAAATGCATTCCCGAAATGGAGAGCCGGTCTTCAGAATGATTTCAAGATCAAAAACTTTACGATCAGCTTCTCGTTTGACGGTCAGTATGGTGGAATTGCTTATTCTCAGTCGCATCATAAAATGTCCGAACAGGGTAAACTGAAATCTACTCTTCCGGGAAGAGATAATCCTGGTGGAATGATTGTAGGAGACGGTGTTGTTCAGAATCCTGACGGATCTTTCAGCCCGAATATAAAAGGAGTACTGGTATCTTCTTATTATGGAGATTACTATAGAAGAGCCAATGTGGAAACCAACAGCTTCAGCACAGATTTTATTAAGCTGAGAGATGCAAGAATCGCTTACTCTTTCCCGAAAGAGACCATAAAATCTCTGGGTCTGGATGATCTTACTCTTGCTATTTTCGGAAAAAATCTTTGGATGTGGACGAAGTTCCCATTGTTTGACCCTGAAGTCGCTACGCTGGATAATGCAACCATTACTCCGGGAGTAGAGATGGGGCAGCTTCCAACTGCAAGAACAGTTGGGTTTCAGTTAAATCTTAAATTCTAAAATCGTTAAAAATGAAAAAAATAATCATAAATCTGACATTGGCTGTTTCTGTTTTTATGCTTCAGTCCTGCGACAGAACATTTGAAGAAATCAATACAGATACCAGCAAAATAAAAGATCCTTCTGTGGGAAGTCTTCTTGCTCCCATCCAGTATGAAATGGGAAGCTATGGCTATAACAGAGCAGATGATTTCACTTTTGATATCATGCAGATTGCTTTAGACTTTCCGAATGAAGGAAATACCTACAGCAGATATTATATGGACGAAAAAAGTGGTAACGGATACTGGAATACCTCTTATAAATGGCTTAAGCAGGTAAGTGATCTTAGGAAATATGCTGAGAAAGAACAGAATAATAATTATCTGGCCATATCAATGGTCCTGAATGCATGGATTGCTTCCAACCTCACTGATGCTTTCGGTGATGTACCTTTATCTGAAGCAGTGAAGATTGAAGAAAATATTTTAAGACCGAAATATGATAAGCAGAAGGACATCTACATTCAGCTCTTAAATGATCTGAAAACAGCCAATTCACTATTCAACACAAACCAGGCATTAGCAGAAACAGATTTGTTTTACAATGCCAATACCAACAGCCAGACCGGTATCTTAGGATGGAAGAAATTCTGTAATTCTCTTTCATTGAGATTATTAACGAGAATTTTAAGCAGAAACGGTGAAGTAAATGTGCATGAAAGAATTCAGGAGATTATCAATAATCCTGCACAATATCCTGTTTTTCAAAATAATACAGACAGTGCAGTGCTGCCACTTTCAGGAGTATCTCCATATTTGCCGCCAATTGCCCGCCCTCAGGATTTTACAGCTTACAGATCAGCAGGTGAGTTTTTTGTAAATGCTATGAAAGATAATAATGATCCAAGGCTGAGTATGTTTTTTACGAAAGCGAAAGCAACTACCGGGGAAGATCTTGGATATAAAGGAGCTCCGTCAGGATATGCTTTAGGAACAGCTTTCAACTACCAGCCTTCTAACCTTAATCAGAATCTGGCGAAAACACCTTTAAAAATATTAATCATGACCTATTCTGAGGTTCAGTTTATTCTGGCAGAATTGGTTAACAAAGGAATTATTGCAGGAAATCAGCAGACCTATTATGAAACCGGAGTAAAATCTATTATTGAACAGTGGGGAGCAACAGTTCCAGCCAATTACTTCAGCAATGCAAACGTAGCTTACGACGGTTCTTTACAAAAGCTAATGCTTCAGAAATATATTTCCCTGTTTTTTGTAGACCATCAGCAATGGTACGAATACAGACGTACAAAACTGCCGGTACTTCCTAACAACGGAGGACTTCAGAACGGAGGGCAGATGCCTGTAAGATTTATGTACCCTACCACCACAAAAGTGATGAATACGGATAATTATAACGCAGCCGTACAATCTATGGGAGGTGACAATATTAACGTAAAAATGTGGTGGAATAAATAATTTGAGATTTAAAGATTAAAATAATTTTAAGATTTAAAAATTATGAGTATCAATATAAAATGTATCATGCCTTGCCTGTTGGTTTCAGCAATGGCATTCTCACAAACTTCTGTTTCCGGATTTGTATACGAAGACAGTAACAAAAATCAAAAGAAAGAAAACCGCGAAAAAGGAATTGAAGGTGTAGCCGTTTCTAACGGAACTCAGGTAGTTCTTACGGATAAAAACGGACGATACAGCCTGCTGGTTCAGGAAGATCAGACTATTTTTGTGATCAAACCTTCAGGATATCAGACTGCTTTAAATGCGAACAACTTACCTCAGTTTTATTACCATCATAAACCAAAAGGTTCTCCTGCAGATTTCAAATACAAAGGAGTAGCTGCTACAGGAGATCTTCCCAAAGAACTCAACTTCCCACTTTATAAGCAAAATGAAAATAAAAACTTTGATATCCTTGTTTTTGGAGATCCACAGCCTTACACAGAAAAAGAACTGGATTACTTCAAAAGAGGAATTGTAAATGAAGTGAAGAACACTAAGAAAAATGCAGTGTTGGGAATCAGTCTGGGAGATTTGGTAGGAGATAATTTAAGTCTTCAGAAACCTTATGCAGACGTTATGAAAGAAGTCGGACTTCCTTGGTATAATGTAATGGGAAATCATGACATGAATTATGATGCGAAAGAAGACCGTCTTTCCGATGAAACATTTGAGTCGAATTTTGGTCCGGCCAATTACTCTTTCAACTATGGTAATGTACATTTCATCATTCTGGATGATATTCTTTATCCGGATCCGAGAGATGGAAAAGGATATTGGGGAGGATTCCGTGAAGATCAGCTTCAGTTCATTGAAAACGATCTGAAACTGGTTGATAAAAGTAAACTGATTGTCATTTCTTTCCATATTCCGTTGGAACATAGCAATGAAGACAGCTTCAGAAATGCGGACCGTCAGAAACTATTTGATTTCTTAAATCCTTTCCAGAATGTATTGCTTCTATCAGCACATACACACATCCAACAGCAGATTTTCTATGGGAAAAAAGCAGGCTGGAATGGAATCAAGGAATTGCATGAATATAACGTAGGAACTACTTGCGGCGATTGGTATTCTGGAACACCGGATGATGCCGGCCTTCCTACTTCTACCATGAGAGACGGAACAGCAAAAGGATATTCATTCATCAGTTTTACAGACAATCAATATAAAGTTAAATACAGAACAGCCGGCAAACCGGAAGACTATCAAATTAAGCTATATATCCCAAAAGTAATTCCTTCCTCAAGAACTTCTGCAAAAGTGTTGGCCAATTTCTTCATGGGAAGCAAAAAAGACAAAGTAGAATACAGAATAGATAATGGAAAATGGGAAGCAATGGAATATGATGAAACCATAGACCCGAATTTTGCGCTTTCTGTTTTCAAATGGGATTCTACAGAGAAAATTCTTCCGGGAAGAAGACCTTCCAATCCTGAAATGTCAAAGCACATCTGGGAAGCAGACTTTCCTAAAAAATTATCATTAGGAAAACATAAAGTTGAGGTGAAGGCTGTTGATATGTATGGAAACGAATTTACCGCTTCAGAAGAATTTGAAGTTCAGAATTCAATTCAGATTCCTTAAGTTTTTATTTTTTTTACTATACCTTTTTTTTAGATTTTGAAGCCGATCCAACAGATCGGCTTCTATTTTTGTGGTTTAAGAAGATATAAGTTTCAATTGCCCTTCCCAACCATTAAAAAACTATTAAATCCGTGTTTTAACCATTTCATAAAAATGTTCTTTCGTAACTTTGTATAAAGAAAAGTATTATTACTATGAATATAAACGGAAAAAATGCCATCGTAACAGGTGGTGGAAGAGGATTGGGGAAAGCTGTAGCACTTGCTTTGGCCAATGAAGGAGTAAACGTTGCCATTACAGGAAGAAATGAGGAAAACCTAAAAATGACGGTTGAAGAAATCAAAAAACTGGGTGTAAACTCAGCATACGCAGTTTTTTCTGTAGACAATGAAATTCAGGTAAAAGCTGGAATTGAATCTTTAGCAGAACAATTGGGTGGTATTGATATCCTAATCAACAATGCAGGGATCGGAGACTTCGGAAGTATTGAAGAAATGCCTTCTGAAACATGGGAGCAGGTGATTAAAACCAATCTGTTTGGAGTATATTACGCAGCGAAAGCAGCTCATCCGTTTATGAAAGCTAAAGGAGAAGGTGATATCGTAAATGTAGCTTCTACAGCAGGTCTGAAAGGTGGTCCGAATATGTCTGCATACGCCGCTTCAAAGGCTGCAGTAGTATCTTTATCACAATCTATGATGGCAGAATGGAGAAAACAAAACATCCGTGTAATTACTTTGACTCCAAGTACCATCGCTTCAGATATGAGCATCCAGGGAGGTCTTACAGATGGAAATCCTGATAAAGTATTACAGCCGGAAGACTTCGCAGAATGGGTAAGAGATATTCTTAAAATGAACAGAAGAGCACTGATTGCAAACGGATCAATTTTCTCTACGAATCCATAAGAGGTTAAAAATTTAAAGTTCAAGGTTTAGAGTTTAATGTTATCAGCAGAGCATTGTTAGTCTACCTTGAATAATAAAAATCAATAGGAGCGGGCTATTATCCTGAGCGTAGACGAAGGGAGCCCGCTTTCTTTTTTTACGTTTCCATTTTAGGCATTAGCCAAAACTTAGAATTTCCCTGCAATTCAAAAAATCTGTATTATCTGCGGGATAAAAAGCATAAAAATCCCCGGTTTCAGCCAAAAATTACGCTATCATTTTTTTAACCGTAATAACATTAGTATTTTTGCAGCAAATTAGTCACATGCAAAATTATTTAGAATTCAATTTCAAAATTTCTCCATTGCAGCCTTGGAATGAGATTTTAATGGCGGAACTTATAGAAATAGGTTTTGACAGCTTTACAGAAGAAATTGACGGAATTTTAGGATATATCCAGACAGAATTGTTTCAGGAAGAGCAGTTGAAAGCACTTCCGATTTTTGAAAATGAAAACGTAAAAATCGAATATTCTTTCGAAGAAATGCCTAATATCAACTGGAATGAAGAATGGGAAAAGAATTTCTCTCCAATCAATATTGATGATAAAGTATTGATCAGAGCCGAATTCCATGAATCGGTACCTGGAATGCATGAAATTATCATTCAGCCTAAAATGTCTTTCGGAACAGGACATCACCCTACCACCCACCTGATGATCCAGCAAATGATGGATATTGACTTCCATGGTAAAAAGGTATTGGATATGGGATGTGGAACTTCTGTACTGGCAATCTATGCGAAACAGCAGGGAGCAGGAGATACAAAAGCAATCGATATTGATGAATGGTCGGTAGAAAACTCAAAAGAAAATGCAGTAAGAAACAGTGTTGAATTAGATATTGAACAGGGAACTGCTGAAAATTTAGGAAAAGAAAATTTTGATGTTATTTTAGCCAATATCAACAGAAATATCCTTATTTCAGATATCCCGACTTATGTTTCAGTATTGAATGATGGTGGAAAACTATTACTTTCAGGACTGTGTTTCTTTGACGTAGATGATATTCTTGAAGTATGTAAAGAAAGCGGACTGGAACTGAAAAAGCAGCTACAGCGTGAAGAATGGGTAAGTCTTCTGCTTGAAAAATAACACACAAAAAACAAAATACGAATATGAAAACTTTATGGACAGCTTTATTTTTACTGATGCTGCAGTTTTTTACAGCGCAGGAAAATGAAGTATATGCTGATGGAATCTTTGGTTTTGAAGAAAATAAGACGCAGAAAATCTTTACAGACTGGACCCGCGTGAGGCTGTATCCAGGAGTCAATACTCAGATTGTAGATTCATTGCAGACCAATCAGCAGGTGGTGATTCTTAAAAAAGAAGAAACTGTCCTGAAATTGGGAGAAAGAGCGGCCAATTGGTATAAAATCTCTTATCAGAAAGGAGAGAATATATTGGAAGGATATATCTGGGGTGGTAATCTTTGTGTAGGGTACCGTAATAAAAACGGATATGATTTTCTCTTTGGACTTTCCAAAACGATTGACAGGAAGAATAAAGAATCCAATGAGACCGAAAAACAGAACATTGCCGGAATAAAAGTAATGGAAGGAAATACACTCATTGATGAGGTATATTTTGATACAGGAAGAGGAGAGGAGTTGAGTTCAGCGGCATTCAATATAGAAAGCAGCCACAAACTGCAGAATGTTGAATTTACCCTGAAAGCAATGGTTTCCGGAGAAGCCTGCGGAATCGCAAGCTATGATCAGTATGTTCTTTTTAAGGATAAAAAACTGATTACCCTTCCACAATTAATGAATGTAGGTGATGCCGGAGCTTTTTATCACAGTGAAGAATATGTTTTTCCTAATGATAAAGGAGGAATTTCTAACGCATTTATCCTAAAAGTGGAAGACATGGAAGTGGATGAGAAAGACAGAGAGAAGAAGAAAAGCTCTTTTAAAACTTATCTTTGGAACGGAAGTTCTTATAAGTTAAAATAATACTATTTCCTTAAAATAAATTAAACCGTTGCAGCAGCAGCGGTTTTTTTATTGTATAAAAAGGGTATAAAAAATAGGACTGGAACAATCCAATCCTACCCAAACATGATTAAGTGTATAGTTGAGCCATAAAGGCTACAAGGAATTAAAGCACAAAAAGATTTTTATTGATTCTTAATCAATGTTTCCTTGATACTAATTAAAACTAACTAAGTGACCTTTCGGCTACGTTTACCATGTAAAAGTAAGGTGTATCACCAACGCTCGGAGCAAAAGTTAAACTGATTCAGCGAAATAAGCCGGTGAAACGGTATTTTCAGCAAATGAAACGTATTTTGAAGATTTATAATGTTCCCGTTGTACTAATTCATTCCTTACTATGTCCAGTCGTTTACTTTAATGACATCAGCCTGTCTTGGGAAAACTTTTCTCATCAGCACATGATGTACTTCTTCATCTCCGTCTTTACAGCAATCTTCAATCACTGTGAGTTTGTAATCTTTATCTGAGGCTTCTCTCACTGTAGATAAAACAACACCGCTTGTAGATACTCCTGTCAGTACCAAATGTTGAATATTCAGACCACGCAGAACTACTTCAAGATCACTTTCTGTAAAAGCACTGAACCTTCTTTTGGTAATAACAATGTCCTCCTCTTCAGGGCTAAGCTCAGGATGAATAGCGACCCATTCTTTCATATTGACAACTGCCATATGTTGTTTAATTCCTGAAAATACTTTGTTATTAGAGTTTATTTCCGGCATTCCCTGTCTGAACCCTACTGTGATATAAATAACCGGAATTTGGCGATTTCTGGCGGCTTTAATGACCTTGTTGACATTAGATATCAATTCTTGTGTGTCAGGTAAGTTGCTTAATATTGATGACTGCATGTCCATCGCCAATAATGCTGTTTTTATGTTTTCCATTTTAATTACACTTTATTAATAAATTGTTCCTCAGATTCTTCTAAAAGTTGGTTGTTCACTGCTTTTGTCTTATTCTTTTTAAATAGTAAGCGTCTGAAGACAACAGCAACTAAAACTCCCGCAATTCCTTCCAGTAATAAGGTTTTGGGTGCTCCTATTTTTTCCGAGATAAACCCAATAAGTACACTTCCCAAAGGCAGCATCCCGAATATGGCGGTTAGCAAAATACTGATCGCTCTTGAGCGCATCTCAGGGATCACCTCAGACTGGACAATAATATTACAGGTGGTAAATTGCGCGACACCACCCAATCCTGTGAGCGCTGCAAAGAACATAGACCAATAGAAATTGGTGGTATATGAAAAGCACATCAATCCAATACTCAGAATAACTGTACTCAGGATGAGAATATTCCTCATAGATGCTCCTTTCTTCAGAGAAGCCAGAAATACTGTTCCGAGAACCGCCCCAATCCCAATGAAACTGGAAATATAACCGAATGTCTTAGCATCACCTTTGAAGATTTCCTTTGCATAAACAGGAATTAACGTATCGTAAGGTAAAATCAGCAAACCTGTAATACTCAGCATAATAATAACCAGACTGATGGATGGTTCTTTTTTCAGATACCTGAAACCCTCGGCCAATTCTGTGAAAGTTCCTTTTTTAGTTGTTTTTTTCGGAATGATCTTTATTTTCATCAAAGAAATCGAAAGCATTACCGCTGCAAAACTGGCTGCGTTGATAAGAAAACATGTTCCCGCTCCGAATTTTTGGAGGATAATTCCGGAAAGGGCAGGGCCCGCCAATTTAGCGATACTTGCCATGGCAGCACTCAGAGAAAGAGCACTTGGAAGGTCTTCATCATCCTTTACCACTTCATTAATCATAGCCTGACGGGCCGGAATGTCATAAGCATTGATAATGCCGAGAAAAACGCAGAGTATAATGAAACTCCATATATTCTGATGTCCCGTCATTACCAGGAAAGCTAGAATAGATGCCTGTATTAATGATAAAATTTGAGTGATCTGTATAATTTTATACCGGTTATACCGATCTGCAGCAACTCCGCCGAATGCTGAAAATAAAAATGAAGGGAATTGTTCTGCAAAAATGGTGAGCCCCAGCATAAAAGCAGACTCTGTCATGCTGTATACAACCCATACTACCGCTGTACGCTGCATCCACGTCCCAAATTGAGAGACAGAACGCCCGAAAAAATACAATGTATAATTGGTGCTTCTGAAAGCCCGGAATGTACTGATATTACTTAGTTTGTTCATTTTTTTAAATAGACTATTTGACAAATAATGTAAAAGTGTCAAAATTTGAATAAAAAATTTTTACCCAATATGTTTAATAACCATAGAGGTTAGAGTGCTTACTGTACTGTTTAAGTTTTCGAAATTGTTTTTTAAACTCATCTCACGCCTTATTCCCCTGATACTGCTCTGTAGAATAAAGATGATGGTTTCCTGTTCTTCAATGGCAACTTCTGGAATTGAACCTTTGATAATGTTTGTTGAAAATAAATTCAACAGGAGATTTTTTTCCGCTTCCATCATTCTGTTGTGAGCATCGGTGATGTGTTTTGATTTCTCTTCATTGTCCATTCCTGCTTCTATAGCTCTGAAAAAAGAAGATCTTTCTTCCGATGTTTTTACTTTAGCAAGACAAAACTCCTGTATTTTTCCTTCGAAAGTTCTTTTCTTCTTCATCTTGGAATCAATCTCAGAAATAACTTCCTTGATCAAATTTTCCAAAACCGCCTGAAATACTTCCTCCCGATTTTTATAATAATAATAAATTGAAGTTCTGCTTTTACCAACTGCTTTTGAAATATCATCCATTGTCACCTTCTTTAAACCATACTTCAAATACAGCCCTGAAGCGGTCTCCAGGATTTGTTGTGAAAGCTGATCTTGTTCTGTGTGAGATGACATTGTCTGAAAATTATCTGAAATAGGAATACAAAAATAAAATATTTTTGACAAAAAAACAAATTTTGTCAAATTGTACAATACGATAAATCAATTGAGGTAAATTGTATTCACAATAACTCTTGAATACTTATAATTTTTGATAAGAATAAATACACAAAAAGACTCACTGTTTCCAGTAAGTCTTTTTGTGATGATCTTCAAACTCTTTGGCTGCTGATCTTAATTGGAAATTACGGGTATTTTAGAGTGGTATGGCATTGAACAAGCTTCATATTGAAGTTAATAAAAAGCCGGCTTATCACCATAAACACCAGGTTTATTGACACCCACGCTTGATTTTATATCTTTTTCAGGATGCTCAATAATGTCAGTAATATAAGCTGCTACTGCCTTTCTTGCCACTTCTGTACCTATGAATGGTTCGCATTTTTGGGTGGTTTCATAATCTGTTTCATCATTGTTGGTCAGCCAAGACGGACGAACAATCGTATAGTCTAAATCCTATTTTTCGATAATATCAGCTGCTTTTCGGTAAGGAGCTAAATCAGAACCAATCATTCTTTCATTCCACTGACCGAACTTACAGCCACTTCTTTATAAATGCCCAATGAGGTTACGAATATTAAACGCTTCACATTATTGGCATTTCATTGCCGACACAATTTCTCCTGCCATTTTATCTACTGCTCCCGCAAGGTTGGCATAAACAATATCCTGCCCTTTGATTGCTTCGTTCAAATCATCTGTGCTTAGCACATCGCCTTCAATGATGGTTGCTGATGTTTCAAAATGTTTTATAGGGGTCGGCATTTCTTGCAAACAAGGTTAATTCTATATTCTCTTTGGCGGAAAGAAATGTGATAACGTGTTGTGCAATTGCTCCGTTTGCACCTAATACCAATGCTTTTATTGTTTTCATTTTTTATGTTTTGCCTTCGTTATATTATTTATCTGGAAAATACATAGTTTTTTAACCACGCTTTTCCTGTAAAATATTCCTGCTGCGTAGAGACAAATCCCATTGCTTCGATTTCTTTTTCTGTATACGTTGCCTTTTTATTTTCAATGTTTATCCAATTTCAAAAGCATTTCTTTGGCGTTTGTATTTTTAGAATTTAAATCCAAAGATTTCTGATAATTTTGTTTTGATAATTCAAATTGTCCATTATTAAAATAGGCTTCTGCCAAACTGTCGTAAGGATTTCCGGAGTTGGGGAATTCAGAAACATAGAGTTTAAAAAGTTTGATGGAAGAAATTACGTTGCCATTTCTCATCAATTTATAACCTAGCGTATTCAATTCAGATTCATCAGAAAAGTTGTAAGAATCTGGTTTGCTTTTCTTTAATTCTTTGTAATAAGCGATTCCCGAATCGATGTTTTCAAAACATTTTTTCTCGATTTCTCTTCCTATTAATTTCTTCCCAAACGGTTTCAAATCATCTACCAGATATTGGACAGCATTGTATAAATTCCCGTAAGTATTTTCTCCTCCCTGATTTGTAATCACAGAAATCCCAATGTTATAATCTGGGAAAACCCAAAACAGATTCTGTGTTCCAAAAGCTCCGCCGTGTTTTCTGGCATTTCGTCCATTGTGATTTACGGTCACTTCATCCCAAAAATAAGCGTTCCAGTAATTTTTATTGTTGAGCAAATCCCTTTGTGATTCCTGAACAAGCGAATTTTTTTTATCAAGTTCAAATTTCAAGAATGTGGTCAAATCTGTTAGGGTTGATTTCAAATAACTTTGAGAGCCCCAAAGCGAGTATGGCAAAAATGGCATCAAATTGCCATTTCCATCATAACCATTTGCGATGGTTTCATTTTTATTGATATGAAGCGTTGTGTTATTTAATTTTAATGGAATTAAGATATTTTCCTTCAGCAAAGTTTCGTAACTTTTACCATAAACATTTTCAAGAATATGTGCTGTCAGTTGTAAAGTTCCATTATTATAATTATAAACTGTCCCTGGCAAAGTCTCCACTTTTATTGATTTTAGATCCTTAAAAAACTGTTCTTTTGTATATGCTTTTTCCAATTTTTCAATCTTGAAAGCAGTGCTGTAATTCCTTTCTTTCAACAATTCACTTTTGTCCGGCAAATCTTTGTTGAAACCGGATTTTAATGAAACCAAACCTTTAATCTTTACAGGCGTTCCATTAAATTGAAGATTGGGATAAGAACCTGTGATATATTTTCTAATGTCATCATCCAAACTTACTTTTCCATCCAAAACAGCTTTAGCCATCAATGTTCCGGTAAATAATTTAGTGATGGAAGCGATTTCAAATAAGGTAGAATTATTGGCTTTATTCCCTTTTCCTTTGTCGATTTCGCCGTAATGTTTGGTGTAGGTTTTTCCATCTTTCACGATTCCGATGGAGAAAGAATTCGCTTTTGTCGCTTTTAAAAATATTTCTGCCTGAGCATCCATCGAAGTAAAAATTTGCTTTTCGGTTAGTATTTTTTGTGCAAAAGCATAAAATCCAGAGATGAGCAGGACAATGCAAAGTAGTTTTTTCATTTGGGATATTGATTTCTAATTAATATGACAACTCAGAAAAGTGTTTTTTACATTTCGGGAACGCATTATTTCCCAATTTCCTTTTCAATTTTTAAAAGCATTTCTTTCGCATTATCATTATTGGGATTTAGTTCCAATGTTTTGTGATAATTCTTTTTCGATTCAGTGTAATCTTTTCTTATATAATAAATTTCTCCACGTGTATCATATACATTAAAGGAATTCGGGAATTCTGAGACTGCATAATCAATGACCTTCAATGCAGAATCTGTCTTGTTTTCACCTAAAAATTTATAGACTAATTTGTTCAGCTCATTTTCAAAACCGTTGAAATTGTAGGAGTCAAACTTATTCTTTTTAATATCTTTTAAATAAAGAATTCCTTCCTCTACCGAGGATGCTTTTATTTTTTTATGCACTTCATAGATGACCAAAGGCTTAGGTAAATTCACTTTGTCATTATAAAGAACCCCGAAAATATCATCAATAACCGCTTCCAATTGTCCACCCCTTTTCCCTGCTCTGGTATTATCCAGCAACACAACATATATTCTATCCTCCGGGATTCTGGCTATATTACAGGAAAACCCATTGATTCCGCCACTATGAGCCATTACTGTAATATCTTTCCCTGAACCTAAAAAATTCTGATGTTTCTCAATATTCAAGCCATAAGCATAATTACCAGTGTGGGGTGTGAAATAAATTTTTTTGTTCTCTTCATTTAATAAAATATTGGTGTACAAAGCATCATCCCATTTCTTCATATCATTCGCTGTACTGTACATTCCGCCGGCAGAAAACACAGCAGTTTTCATATTGATGTAATCTGTTTTTTGGTAGCCATCGTAATCAAAATCATAACCTTGAGCGTAATTTGAAATGATTTCTTTCGGGTTTTCAATGCCTGTGTTTTTCATTCCAATCACATCAAATATTCTTTCCTTGAGAACTTCTTCATAAGGCTTTCCTGTAATTTCTTCGATAATCAAACCGAGTAAATAATAGCCTGTGTTACAATAGTTCTGTTTAGTTCCTGGCTCGAATCCCAGATTATCTTTGAAATATTTGACCGCAAAGTCTTTGTTGGATAAGTTTTCGAAAACCATTTTTGTTTTAAAATCAGGGAAATCAGTGTAATTGGGCAATCCTGAAGTATGGGTCAGAAGATGCTGAATGGTAATTCTATCCCCGACAGATTTGTTATACCAAGGTAAATACTGGCTTATTTTATCATCAAGGTTAATCTTTCCTTCTTGTTTGAGCTGCATAATCAGCATTCCCGTGAACTGTTTTGTAATGGAGCCTATTCTGAATTTAGTATCAGAAGCAGCAGCAATATTCCAGCTCATATCGGCTTTTCCATAATTTTTCTTTAGAATGATCTTGCTATTTTGAGCAACCAGCGCACTTCCGTTAAAAAGATCAAACTGATGATATTTTTCAAGGATCAAATTTATTTTTCCAACTTTTCCTTGTTCTGATTTTCGGATGTTTTGTTGGCAAAAGCCACTAATTGATAAAAGCAGAGAACAGACAAACAAGATAAGTTTCATATATGATTGATTTTTTAAAATTTCCGCAAAGATGCTCCGAATTGTCTTCATATACGACCGATTAAAAAAAGTCGAACGCATTTTCCGGATAAAATTCGTGTTAGAATGAATTTTTTCTAAAATCTGTTGGTGTTTTTCCTGTATATTTTTTGAAAGACGTATTGAATGATGATTTAGAATTAAAACCAACTTGATATAAAATTTCTAAAACTGTTAAATCTTTTTGCAGAGGATCTTTTAATATTTCCATTGCTTTCTCAATTCTGTATTCGTTGACGAAATCAAAAAAATGTTTATCCATATAAGAATTAATCAAAACCGATAAATCTTTAGCTGGTATTTGGACCTTTTCTGCCAATTCTTGAACCGTTAAATAAGGATTCAGATAAGGCTGTTGAGTCCGCATAAAATCTTTTATCTGGTTATTTTTTTCATTATCTTCGGAAATCTGAACTTTTAGGCTTTGGAATAATATCTTTGATTAATAATTAGTGAGCGCGAAAGGATTCGAACCTTTGCCATCCCGACTGAAATCGGGATGCATTATTTCCTGAGCTATAAAAAAGAGTACACACAAAAAAAGACTCACTGTTTCCAGTAAGTCTTTAAGTGAGCGCGAAAGGATTCGAACCTTTGACCGTCTGCTTAGAAGGCAGATGCTCTATCCAGCTGAGCTACGCACCCATTAAGTAATTTTGAGAAAACTACTAAAACAGTCGGGGCGGCAGGATTCGAACCTGCGACCTCCTGGTCCCAAACCAGGCGCGATGACCGGACTACGCTACGCCCCGAGGGTGTCATCAGTAACGATATTTACTTCGTTTTTGCGGTTGCAAAGGTATAATATTTTTTCAAATAAAAAAATAAAATGAAGAATAATTTTTAATTAATTTTTTATGAATGGGGTTTTATAAACTTTACATGATTAATAACCATTGACTTATCGTATTTGAAAAAAGATGAAAAAATTTCATTTTTTTTTACTTTTTTATTTGAACCCGTTTGTTCATGGTTTCTGCTTTAATAAATGATTTCATTGATCATTCAGTCAAATGAAAGAATTATAGGTTTCTGTCATTGTTAAAAATTGTTAAAAAAAAACTTGTGGTATCTGTTTCTTTTATAAATTTGCAAAAAAAAATTAATACCATAATAATACTATAAAGAAATCAGCCATTTCCATCTCTATCTACTATTATATTCTGAATTTTTAAGATAGTTTTCTTTTTTCGGTTAATTTTCAAACTAAACTTCAGTTGGCTATTGCTGACTATTTATTTGGCAAAAAATATCTAATATGTATAACCCTCTTTATTCTAGGGCATTCGCGATAATTTGTTTATCGTGTTCTGTGTCTGTTTATTCTCAACTGGTGGGATCTGATGTCCAATTATGGGAAAAAGCCAATCCAATACTTCACGAAGTAACAAAGTGCAAAGATGAAAATTTACTCAATTTTCATTGTGGTATCAAGGATAAGCTTTTCAAAAAATATATTAAATACAGTAAAAATAAGAGCCATACTCTTACAGCGGTCCACCGATCGAAGGAAGATGAATTGATATGGGAAAATACTGAAAAAAAGATTTCCTTAGGAAATAACAACTTTAAAACTGGTGGAGAAAAAACTGTTGAAATTAGAAAAAGGCCAAGTATTTTTTCGTTTGTAGCAGTTGCAGATCCGAACCGTGATAAATCTGATAGCTTGAAAATTAAATTTGAAGATCAGAATCTTTATGAGATGATATTTTTTCCAAGAAAAGCAAAATCTTCAGATCTTGGTAAAATACACTCCTATCTCTCTATTAAATACGGAATTTCACTGGAAAAGGGGAAATATTATAGCAGTGATGGAAAGATAATCTGGGATCCGGAAAAACATAAAGAATTTAGATACAAACCTACTGGATTAGGAAGAGACAATGGTAATGAACTCTACCAAAAACAGTCGTCCAACCAGGCTGATCTATTTTTAACAATTGGGAAAAATTCTATTGAAAGAACAAATGTTGAGAATCAATCTGTTTTTGAGAATAATCAGTTTGTTATTTGGTCTGATGATAATAATGAACTGACTTTAAAAAACGATGGTACCTTTGATGTTTTGCAAAAAAACTGGGAAATCAACTTTATAGGTAATAAAGTTCCTAAAACCGATTATAGTGTAAGAATATTGAAAGAAACGGTGAATCCAAGGTCTTTACCTATTGCTTATTGGATGTTCCTGAAAAAACCTGACGGAAGTATTCTGAAAGTTCAAGGATCTGAAGCTGCAAATTATATCATTTTTAATAAAGTTGATTTCCTTAATGATTTTGATAGTGGTGATACAGCTCATTTCACTTTTGCAGTAAGTCCATTGAAAAGTGCTAAGAATGAACGAGCGAATCAAAATCCAGATTCCGGATTATTAATTAACGGGGACTTATCACTGAATCTGACTAAAATTAATCTTTATCCGAATCCAGTTAAAAAAGGACAAACTTTTACAGTTACTTTCCCTCCTATGGAAGGACTTGGAATTTCCATTTATGATGGATCAGGAAGATTGGTCAAATTTGATAATATTGACCGAAAATCAAATCATTACACTGGTCAGTTGAAAGTTCAAAGTGCTTACATTATTAATCTTATTCAAGATAAAAAAATCATAAAAACGTTCAAATTAATCGTTGATTAAACTATACCATGAAAATAAATACGGATCAATTTCCTGTTACCAAGAAGTCTTGTTTACTGATAGGCTTTTTTGCGTTGATGTTTGTCTTTGCGAGCTTTACCAAAGAAGACAGGCAGAAGTTACAGGTATTCAAAAAAGAGCTGATAAGTAAATGGACTGATAAAAAAGTTGATTTAATTGATCAGGATGTAAAAGAAAATCCTTCTAATCAATTAACACAATCTGAAAAATTACTTGAAAAGAATATTTTAGATGAAAATCATTCTGTATTTTTAAATTCAGCAAAGGAAAATTTAGAATTCTCTGAGTTTAAAAATGATGTTGCTGTCGACAATAAGAATTTTTATCCATCAAAGGAAAAAGAAGGAACTATTGGTGCTTTCACGGATCAGGAAGAAGATGAAGTTTCTGATAACTTCTTTACCATTGACATTCCATCTGCGGAAAAAAACACTGTAGCATATCTTGAATACGATCTGTTTGGATTGGCTTCTCATGAGTCAGTATCCAGATCTATTAATCATAATATTGCGATAGGAGGAGGAATTATTGTTCCAAGCGCAAAATGGAGTCATCAAAAAGAGGAAATCAATTCTGAACTTATAAAAACAGGTTCTAATTCCATATTATTTACTTCACCTTCAGCCGGGGTAAAATACAAAGTAAAAAACTTACGTATTGTTTTTGAAAAAGATAAAAAGTATGATAATGATCTAATCATAAGTTCTGTACTGTCAGGAGATCAGTTGTATGTAAAAGGAAAGACAGCATCGTTAACAGATGTGGTAGTTAATAATGAAGTTGTTGCTGTAGAAAATGGTGAGTTTGAAAAAGTTGTCAAACTTTCAGAAAAAAATAAGGCAGAGGGTTCATTCTCTGTTATTGCAGGAGGTATAACTAATGCTTACAAAATTCCGGCTTCAACAAAAGCCTTTAAAGTAGTTGACCATTACTATGCAAAACCAAAAGGTGTTGAAATTTCAAAAGATAAAGAATTCAGTATAAGCTATGAAAATATGAATGTTTCTATAGAAAAAGGAACATCAGAATCGGCTTACATTGAAGTACTGAAATTAAGAGAAAAAGATATACCGGCAGTATCTCAGGGACTTAAAAATGTAACGTTGAATAATGCCGCTTACAGATTTTCAGTAACGGCCGGAAAGCTGGAGAAAAAGGCAAAGATTACTATTCCTTACGATACCAAAAGACTGGGATTGTTCTCTCCTAAGGATATCAAAATTTTCCATTTTGATTATGTCAAGAAACAATGGGTAGCAGACAAATCAGTTGTTGATGAGAAAAATAAAACGGTAATGGTAGAAGGAGATGGTGACCATGATTATATCAACGGAATTATTTCCGCTCCTGAATCTCCTCAGACAACAGCTTTTTCACCAACAAGTATCAGTGGATTGAAAGCTGCAGATCCTATGGCAGGAATGCAGCTGATGAATGCTCCTACAGCAAACCAAAAAGGAGATGCCAATATGAATTATCCTATTAAAGTTCCTGCAGGATTGGGAGGATTACAGCCTTCTTTAGCAATAGGATACAACAGTGGTGTCGGTAACGGATGGATGGGTGAAGGATGGGATCTTCAGGGATTATCTGCAATTACAGTGGATACCAGATGGGGAACGCCTAAGTTCGGTAGCCAGGAAACGGAATTGTATACTTTAGATGGTGAAATGCTTGTTTATCCTAATGGTTATCTACCACACAGACATAATAATACAAGTGAGACCTCTACAGATATTACGACAGCAAGACAGACTCGTAATTCGACAGGAAAAAAGCAATTTTATCTCAGAAAAAATCATGATTTTACTCTTATAGAAAGGGAAGGAGCTACTCCTGCTAATTATGCATGGATAGTAACTTCTACAAATGGTACTAAAAGCTATTATGGCGGAAGTGATAATTCTGTTATAAAAAATGACGAAGGCCAGATTGTTCATTGGGGATTAAGAATGGTAGAAGACAGTCATGGTAATAAAATGATGTTTACCTATCAGAAAAATATATTGGATCTTGGATCAACTAATGCCCTAACCGGAGGAATTTATTTTCATATTCAAAAAATAACTTACGGAAAAAATCAGGATTATAGTGTCAACTTTATTGCTGAAACCGGGATTAGCAGAAAAGATATCAGTATCAATGCAAAGCAAGGATTGAAAAGAGTAGAATCATATCTTTTAAAAGCTATTGATATAAAACATAAGACAGAAAAAATACGAACATATGGTGTAGAATACGAAGATGGACAATTTAATAAAACAAGGTTAAAAAGATTATACAGTCAGGTATACAACATTAAGATTGTGAATCCGCTTCCTATTGTTGATGACTATTCTTTTGAATACTATAACCAGGTAGAAAATAATCAGATATTTGGACCTGATACTCAGGTGCAGGTACAAAATTCCGAAAATGTTTATAACGGGCTTATTGAAAATATTCTGAAACCATCGAAAATCAATGGAAATATTTCTTCGGAAAACGGTTTGAACTTTAGACCTGCTGCCGGATTGAATTTCTTTTATTCTTCCAATGATGCATATGGGCACCTGATGTTTGGATTTCCTTTTGGATATTCCACGGCCGAAGCAAAGAATGCCCAACAGCTTATTGATTTTAATGGAGACGGTATTCAGGATATGATCTACAGAACTTCTTCTGAACTGAAATTCAGTCAGGGAAAATTGGATCAGGACGGTCATTTATCTTTTTTACCAGCCAAACCCTTATTAAATTATAATAATAACTTTACCTATACCGAAACCAAGACCAACAATTCAGGATGGGATATGGGAGCTACAGTATACAGTAGATCCCAGATTAAATCTACTTCCAAAGGAACAACATCTACCTATCTAATTGATGCTAATTCTGACGGATTAGTTGATATTGTCAATAATGGACAGGTGTGGTTTAACAAATATAATAAAGGTTTGCAACAGCCTGAAATGACCAAACATTCAGAATTTACAGAAAATATGGTTGTGAAGGATAAGCCAATAGCACCTCCGCTTTTACCACCTGTAGATCCTATTGTTACTCCAGATATTCCGGCAGTACCAATTACTGATGTTGTAAAAGTATGGATAGCGTCACAGGATGGTTATATCACGATTAAAGATAATATATCCGTACCTTCTTATACTGGAGATCAGGATGATTTACCAATAAAAATGTATTATTCGGTGGAAGCTCCTTACGCGTCTTCGGGTGCTTCTGTTAACACAAGAGTTTATCTTACGGAACTTACCCCTGGTGGCCTTGCAAAAAATATTTCGATCTCGAAGTATAATGATTATTATACAGAAATGAATACTATTTCCCCGGGATACAATATGGTGTCTAATTTTGTGGGAGCAGTTGATAGTTCTAATAGGATTTTTGTAAAAAGTGGGGAAAAGGTATATGTAAGATTACATAAAAGTATGACGAAGAATTTAGAGGTAAACTCTAATCCGGAAGTTATTTATGTTGATCCCACAACAGGATCCCCTTTGTCAAGCAAGTTTATATTTCAGGATCAGTTTAAGTTGAATAATGGAAATTATGGAAGTAACTTCCTTACCAATAATTTATTATCATCAGCATATCTGGATGGTACGGGGACAGCAAATATTACAGTGGAAAGTGTTAATTTTCCTAATAGTACAGATGGCTTTACCTTTAAAGTAATTGCAGAAAATGCAAATACTGGCACAGCTACAGTGCTTCATTCTTCTGAATACATTCAGTCATATGATCCTTTTAATACTGAAGCTTATACAGGTACTTTGAATGTGAATTCAAGTGAGCCTGTTTATTTGAAATTTATTATAGAATCTGATTCTCATACATCATTCTTCAACAGCAACTGGAAAGATAAAATTAAAGTACATTATAATGCTGTTTCAAATAATAATGCATCAGTTAACTTAGATTTGTATCCCGTTGCTCAATATCCTTCATATGCAGTAACACAACTAAGAGCAAGGATAGACATTAGAAGTACACAGGATAATCCTAATATCGTTAGTGGGAAAAGAGCTTATGGTGTTCAGATAGACAAAGGTGTGACAAACTTTTCTACTCTTTCAACCGGATCGTTTTATTACGTAATCAAAACCGGATCTACAGTGATGGGAAAAAGAAAAGTAACTGTAGCAGCTAACGGAGCCAACTCCGTGATTAAAGAAGAGGATATGATTGGTGCATTTGATGTTCCGGGAATAAGTCCTATCAGTTTTTATAAAGGAGATTTAACAATACCGGAATTTGGTCAACCTCATCTTGTAAATATTCAGGTATACTGTAAAACAGATGGTGATTACGCTTTATTCAATAAATATTCTCAATACTTCCAGGGGAAACCATTCAAAATTTACGGAAGTGGTGAGCTGATTACCTCTGTGCCGCCAACTTCGGTAAATACAGCAATGTATAACCCGAAAACTGCTGTCTATAATAACTGGGGACAATTTTTATACAATCCGGGAATTATAGAAGGTTACACCTATGGGAAACCAATTGAAGCAGAAACTATGACTCCGGGTAATGTAGCTCAAAATACTTATCCACAATGTATTCAGCAGCCTCCTTTATCTGCAGAGGAATTGGCTAAGTGTATTGATAACCTACCTAATGCGAATCCTAACACAGGAAACAATACAGTTTCCCAATTTGTTTCTCCTATGAAACCCTATAGTTCGCTGGTAAATACAGGAGGGAACTATACTGTTAAAAGCATTTGGGTGGGAGCCGGAGAGAATCAGTTCGCTTCTGCAAGTTCTTTCAAGGATGATGAAGCTGTCAATTATTTCAATAATCCTATACCTAATACACCATCAGTAACACCTACTACTCTGGTAACAGCAGTACTTTCATTGGATACCACAATGAAGGCTATTAGTAGAAAACAGAGCAGCTACACTCGTAATACAACAAATACATTAAATGTATCAGTAGGAGGGGTAGGAATATCTGAAGCTGAATCAGAAACTGTACCTTGGGGGAAAGGAAGTATTGAAACTCAGACATTCTCTGATATAAATGGAGACGGGTATCCTGATATGGTATATCCTGAGTCTATTCAGCTGACTAATTCTGTTGGAAGTTTAGATGATATAAACCTGGTATTATCGGGAGGTTTTCCTACGGATTCCAATACCTATCAGAAGATGAATTCTCTGGGATTCTCTTATAACCTTTTTTCCGCTAGCGGAAGAATTAGTGTAAATGGTCTGTTGGGTACTACTTCAAAAGGGGATTCTTCTATGCCATGGTCTGGGTCCGGATCTGCTAGTGCAGGAGTTACCAAATATTTTAACTCATTTGATTCAGGAAATAACTTTTGGATGGATATTAATGGTGATGGACTTCCTGACAGAGTGGTAAACGGAGGAGCAATAAACATGGGAGTAATGCTCAACTTAGGAAAAAAATTATCGGGGATGAAGCCTGTTGAAAATATGCTTACTTACAGATCTCACCCGATAGGAAGTGAAAATATTTCTATAGGTGGAGGGTTAGGTTCTTCAGCAAATATGGGTGCTTTGAGCAGCTTTGGATTTGGTATCAGTGCAAGCTTAGGCGGTTCAGCTTCAAAGGGAACTGCAGATGTTGTATATGAAGATATCAACGGAGATGGTTTAATTGATATTCTTGAGGTGAAAAATTGCGATCTATTGCCAGGTTGTACTAAATGGACTAATGTTCGCTATAATTTAGGACATAAATTTGATACAGCTGTCCCATTGCTTAAAACAGTAGGAAATGTAGATTTCACTGAAGAAAGTGGCTCATATAATGGCTATTTCTCTTTCGGAGGAAGCTTTATGGTAAATATAGGACCTATCCCGATTATTCCTCCTGTTCCGATTCTGAATCTTTTCATAAAAGTAGGAGCAGGGGCAACTGCCAATCTGGGAATCAATGTTTCTGATACCCAAAAGGCTTTCAGAGATATGAACGGAGATGGATTTGTAGATCTTGTTGTAGATAACAGTAATGGATTTATAGTCAATTACTCGCTGATTGGGAAAACCAATAAACTGAAATCTGTTACTCAAAACATAACCAAAGGGAAGTACACTATAGACTATCAGTTTACACAGCCGAATTATGAGGATCCACATGCAAAACTGGTGGTTAAAGAGGTTAAAATATTAAACCCGGATGTCTTTAGTACAGACTATACGCTTTCCAGTACAGAGAAAGATATTGTAACCCGATATAAATTTGAAAATTCCAGATATGACAGAAGAGAAAGAGATAATTTTGGTTTTGGAAAAATAACACGTGAAGAAATAAATATCGATGGAAATCCTTATCGTAAAGCTGAGGATATGTATTATAACACAAGTTATTTCTTAAATGGATTAATTAAAGAAAGTAAAATCCTTTCGGGAAATGATGAGTTAATTTCCAAAGTGATCTATAACTATCGTTTATATAAATTTAAAGATAATACAACCAAAATAGACCCTAATTACTTAGCGGAAAGTTTTGATACCGGAGGAACAGAAGGTAGAAGAATGGCTACCGTTCTGTTGAATACGAAGATCAATACGAGATTTGAAAATGGTGGTGAAATAGAGACTACGGAAAAAATGGAGTATGATTACAATACCGGATTGGTTTCAAATTATACCTATACCAGCCCTACCAATTCCTATAAATCTGTGATCACTTATTGGACCGGACTGAATAAAAATATGATCGCAGTACCAAAAGAGATCAATGTATATGACGGAACAGGTTCTACTCTTTTAAGGAAGAGAAAAACCCAGGATATAAACGTTAATACAGGAGATGTCGGAAAATATATCGTATTTGATGGTTCTCAGGATATCATAACAGATTATACTTATGAGCCATCAGGTAATGTTAAAACAGTAACTTATCCACCTGATGAATCACAGAACAGATATTCCATATCCTATGAATATGATGATGAAACAGGTAAATATGTAATAAGGACAACTGATGCCTTTGGATATATTTCCTTTGGACAGTATAATCTTTATTTGGATGTTTTAACAAAAAGTACAGATATAACAGGAAATGTAATACAATATGGATATGATGACTATGGAAGGGCTATATCCATCATTGAACCTTATAGTCCTGCAAATATTTCTACAATAACTCACTCTTATTATTATGACCATTATGGTATGCCGAGTTCAGATCAGAATATTAAAATATTCCGTGCCAGAACCTCTCATTATGATGCAGACCATCCGAATAACCTGATTAATACAGATTCTTACTCAGATTTTATGGGAAGAGTAATACAGGTGAAGAAAGATATTGATATTAATGGAACAGAACGCAGATCTGTTTCAGGAAGACCAATATTTGATGTATTCGGAAGACAGCTATATCAATATCAGCCTCAGGAAGGAGACCTTCAGGATAATAATCTGAATCTGAATCTCAGCCAGTTTATGTTGTCCAATACGTACGACCACTCTGACAGGATTACGAATGTTAAATATGAAGACGGCGTTGAAAAATCAATTAGCTATGAGATAGAAGGGAATCTGTTTAAAAGTATTGAAGAATTGGATGTTACCAGGACAGAGACTTTCACCAATGCAGAGGGACAGATTGTTGAGAAAATAAATTATCTGAATAGTAACCCACTGTCTACAAAATTTGAATATAATACAGCAGGTGAACTGCTTATGGTAACTGATCCTCAAGGTATTAAGACGACCTATAAGTATAACCTTGCCGGAAGAAGAACAGAAATGTTGCACCCTGATAAAGGGCAGACTACTTATGAATATGATGCCGCTGGACATCTGATCAGATTTGTAACTCCAAATCTTGTTAATGATCCTAATATACAGAGTCATTTTATCCATTATCGATATGATAAGAACAGACTTATTGATATTACGCTTCCTAATCTTCCAAGTGGAGCAGTCAACCCTAATAATGTTCATTATGATTATATGCCTGCCAATTCAGGAAATAATTCAGGAAGGATTACAACAAAAACAGATGGAACAGGGTATACTACTTACAATTATGGTAAGCTGGGTGAAGTAATATCGGAAACCCGCAGGATATTCGGATACAGTATTCCAACGATGGAGTTCAAAACGGATTATATCTATGACAGCTGGAACCGTCTTAAAAAACTGACATATCCTGATGGAGAGCAGCTTACTTACAGTTATGACCTAGGAGGGAATCTTAAAACGGTAACCAACGGAAGTTATAATTATATTCAGAATATCAAATATGACCTTTATGAGCAGAGAACAGCAGCCAACTATGGAAATGGAACAAGAACAGATTATTCATATATTGCTACCAACAGAAGGTTAGATCACTTTGGGTTATGGAGCAATTCCAATGCGTTTTTATCCAACAGCTACGAGTATGATAAGAGAGGAAATATTATCCGTCTTGCCAATGATGTAGGGGTAACTCCGAATCAAATGGGAGGAACCTATGCTTTCAAATATGGATATGATACCTTAAACAGATTGATTGGTACGGAAAGTGATATGGGGCTAAATGATAAAGGAGGAACTCCTACAACACCCAATACTTCTCCATATGCGCAAAGTAACTCACATTTTGATCTTAAGAAGGTAATGTATAACGAGAGTGGAGGGATTGTATTGAAGGAACAGGTGCATCAGATCGACCAGCAGCCGAACCCGTTGAATACGTACTCGAATAACTATAAGTATATTCCGGAAACTCATAAAGTAAAGTCAATTACTGACGGTAATGCCAGCGGGACACAACAGCTTTTCGCCTATGATGAAAATGGGAATACCATTGAGCATGTTGATGAATTTGGTTCTAAGCATATGTTCTGGGATGAACAGGATCGTTTAAAAGCTTTTTACAGTGATGATTCTGGTGTATACCAATATTATGCATACGACGACAAAGGAGAAAGAACGATAAAGTACAATCTTCATGGAAGTTCTCAGCTATATCAGAACGGAGAATTGGTAGATCCGGGAAGCTTAAGTCTAACTGACTATACATTGTATCCTAATCCTTATGTAACGGTATCCTTAAACGGGCAGTATACCAAACATTATTTTGAAGGATCAACCCGTTTTGCCAGCAGGGTGATGGATGGAAGCAATATTTTTGTTCCCTTAAACCTCAGAACATCTGATCAGGGAACAACAATGAGAGAACCTGATCCTTCTGTTGATTTTAAAATATATCTTGAAAAAGCAGGAGTAGGCGATATTTCAGCAGAGCTGAATACTTTAAATGGACCAACCAGCCAGTTAGGATTATACTATTTGCATAATGACCATTTAGGAACAGCAACATTTGTTACCAATTCCAGTGCTCAGAGTACGCAGTTTTTCTTAAATTTACCATTCGGAGAAACGATGCTGGAGCAGAGAACAGGAGTATATGATAACCCATATAAGTTCAATGCAAAAGAACTGGATAGAGAAACCGGGCTGTATTACTATGGAGCAAGATATTATAACCCGAGAGCAAGTATTTGGTATGGGGTGGATCCTTTGGCTGTTTACAATCCGGCGATGGAGACTGAGTTTTACGGTGAAGGACAGCATAATGGAGGAGTATTTTATTGGGGTAACCTAAATCCTTATATTTATACATATCAGAATCCGATTAAATATGTTGATCCTAATGGTAAACAGACACTAAGCTGGAATATTTATGGAGATAATCCTCAGACAAGATCTCAGGTTGCTGGTGAGTATCTAGAATTGTCTAAAAATATTAATATGGCTTCCTTTGCGTTGGTAGACACATTCTTAACCAGAGGTTTGGGAACTAAGATTATGATTGCTTACGCTAGTGGAGAAGCCGCTCATAGTATGCAGATGCAGACTCATTGGCGAGATAGAGGTAATGAGGCTCAGGCAAAAAAATATGAACAGGAAGGAGCAGAAGCTACTAAAGAATTATTTATTTTTGGGGGTGTATCGGCTGTAGGTAGTATCGCTAAGAGCATGTATACAAGAATGTTACTTTGTTTCGTGAAAGGAACCTTGGTCTATACTTCAGATGGTCTGAAACCTATAGAAGATATTGAGATTGGAGACAAGGTGTGGTCTTACGATGAAATTAAGAAGCAAAATGAGTTAAAAAAAGTTCTTTCACTTTCACGTAATATTACTAAGCAATTATTAGAACTATCTATAAATAACTCTAAAATTATATGCACACCAGAGCATCCTTTTTATATTAAAGGAAATTGGGTTCATGCTAAAGATTTAAAAAGAGGAGACCTTGTTGTCAATGATAAGGGGCACTTAATAAAAGTAGATGATATTAAAATTATAGACAAGATAGAAAATGTTTATAATTTAGAGATTGATGGAAATCATAATTATTTTGTTTCTGAACATAAAATTCTTGTACACAATGATGGCTGTGGGTTTATGGCAACCAAGAATGGATTTGTTAATAAAGAAGTAATTGAAGTTGCAGCTGGCCGAGGAAAACCACGATTGGAAGCAGATGGAAGTGTTAAGATTTTTAGAGGAGATCAGTATAAACAAGGGAAAATAGGCTATGGGTCTCAAAAAAACTGGATTGGTGCTGAAGAATTCGAGGTACCCAAATCAACTAATGCACATGATAGAATTTTAAGAAGGGTTGAAAGAGATGGTACAGTAAAATATGGATATAGTATGGAATCTGATTATAACGTAATTCATGAAATAAAACAAGTGAGTAAATAAAATGGAGATATTTTTAAATAATATTAAAATAGATTATTTAGATCTTACTAGAGATAGGAAAATTATCAATGATAAATTATTGCTAAAGGTTAAACCTGAGGCTAAATTCATTATTTTAGAAGAATTAGAAAAATCTGAAATTAGACTGGTCATAAATATTGATAATAGAGCTGGTATAAAAAAAGCTTTGTATGAAACCCGATTTCTTGTAGACTATGTTTTAACAGAGTATGATTATAATGAGCCAGACGGAATTATTCTTTATGGAACTATGATTAATAAAATGAGTATTACGGGAAGAGGATATGCTCAATATCTCATTAAAATTTTTTACGATTGGTTTAATCATTCAGATTTTAGCTGGGAAAAGTATGAAAATAAAGAAGTCAAAAGCTCTTATCTTCTGGCTTGTTTTATTTGGAATAAAGGTTTTTATAAAATAAGTGCTGAGAATAACATCATGAAAATGGATGGAAATATTGTTAGAGATGAAGAAGATTTTTTCTGTTATTTAGGTGAATTGTTCTTTGGAAAAAGAGGTTTTATGGGACTGGGATTAGATTCACTTCATGACCATACTATAGATGTAAGTAAGAATAATAATATGCAGGAATTTCATTTGTATATAAATTCAGCAGACGCTTTAGAAAAAGCATTGGGAAATAGTTATTTTTTTAGGTCTTTAGAAATTTTAAAAAGAACTGGTATTAATATTTATATAGATGATTTAGTCTTTAAAATAAATAATAGCATTTAATAATTAAGATTACTTAATATTTGCTTCTGTTCCGCAAAGTCTCCCAACTTTGAGGTGAAAAAAAATCAAATAACTTAATTCAATATTAAAAAAACCTCGCAAAACGCGAGGTTTTTTAATTTGTAATGACGACTAATCCCTATATTTGCCGAATGAAACGATTAATGTTGGCGTACCTGCTTTTCCCTGTATTCCTATTCTCACAGACTACCGGAAAAGTGATCAAAATTTCAGACGGAGATACCATTACTTTACTGTTAAAAGGGAACCAGCAAAAAAAACTCAGACTGGCTGAAGTCGATTGTCCTGAAAGTGGACAGGCATTTGGGAAAAATGCAAAACAGTTTACTTCTGCCCAGGTATTTGGGAAAACAGTAAGCTTTGTTGAGACGAACACGGACCGTTATGGGAGATCTATTGCAAAGGTTTATTATGATGACGGCAAATACCTTTCCAAAGAACTTATCAAAGCAGGAATGGGATGGTGGTATTTTGCTTACTCCAAAGATGCTTCTTTAGGTAAAATTCAGGAAAATGCACAATATAGAAAAGTTGGTCTCTGGCAGGATGTAAATGCTGTTGCACCCTGGGATTACCGTAAAATGAAGCGTGAGCTTAGAAATAATAAGAAAATCGAGGCCGCTAAAACTAGTGTAAAAATAAAAGGAGTAGCATAAGCCTTTGTTGGAACGCCTGAAGCTGGAAATTAATTAATATGTAGGCTGACAGTAACTCCCATCTTCAAGCTCCCTGCTTCCAACATTTTATCTATCCCCCTTTCTTCCTTACAAAAAGATAAAAACTCGCAGCCATGAAGATAAAAACGGAGGCGATATTACAGTAATCTATTCTTTCAAAAGCGATATTTTCACTCATGAAGTTATCCATTGATTTGTAGCCTCCGGTATAAATCAAAAAATCAGAGAATTTTTTTTGATAGATAATCGTCGTGAAAAGCAGCATGAATACACCAAAACCGATAGGGTAAATGAAGTTTTTAAAAAGAAGACTCAAAGTTAGCTGCACCATGGCAATAGCAGAAAGAGTAATGAAGAATTTCGCAAAGACATAAAATATCACTTCTCTGAAGTCATAATTCTGGAAGCCCAGCTGTGGAAAAGCAATACTTAGCAAATATCCGCTTAACAATAAAGCCAGATAAGAGAAAAGCACTGAGAAAAAAACTGTTATCTGGATGAATATAGCTTTCGAGAAAAATATTTTAGTCTTGGAAACCGGAAGCGTGAAGAGAATTTTATAATTATTATTTCTGTATTCCACATCGCAGCAGGCATGCACAAAAAGAGAAACGAGTATAGGAAACAACAGATAAAAAAACATAAATACGATTTTTCCCAATGAAGCTTTCCATGGATTTATTGTTCCCTCAGATTCTTCTATTCCGGAGCGGAGTACATCATAAACCATATACAGATCAACCGCGAAGATAATCAGGACAGGAACGAGCAGAATTCCGAAAATTTCTTTGTTTTTGGAAAGTTTATACTGTTCGGATGAAAATGCCTTTAAAAAAGTATTAGTATTAGTCATGGTTTTTAGAAATTAAATTAATGAAGATCTGCTCAAGATTGGTGCTTTGAGACTCTATGTCATAAATCTCAATTCCATTTTGGATTAACATGGTAAGAAGACCATTGAATTTTTTGTCATCATTGATTTTCACTGAAATTTTGTTCATATTATTCAGTGTTGCGGAATAAGTGTCTTGGAGTAGAGATAATGCTTTTTCAACAGGATTGACTTTTAAAACAACTTCTTTTTCGACTTTGCTTAAAAGTTCGTTCTTTGTTCCCTGGAAAATTATTTGCCCGCCTTCAATAATTCCGATATGGGTAGCTGTTTTTTCAAGCTCACTCAAAATATGGCTCGAAAGGAAAATGGTTTTCCCTTGTTCATTCAGATGCTGGAAGAGTTTTCTCATTTCAAAAATTCCCTGAGGATCAAGCCCGTTGAGAGGTTCATCCAGAATCAGAAGTTTGGGATCGTGAAAAATGGCCATTGCAATTCCCAGGCGCTGCTTCATTCCCATGGATAGAGCTGTCACCTTTTTTTTCTTCTCGTTATGCAGATCTACCAGTTCCAGAACTTCATCAATTCTTTTGTTTCCTTTGCCATAGATAATATCCAGGTATTTTAGGTTTTCAAAAACAGTAAGTTTTGTATAAAAACAAGGGGATTCAATCAGGTTTCCTGTACTGGCAAGAATCTCTGTCCGGTTCTGTTGTAAACTTTTATTTTGAATGAAAATATTGTCGGCCGATGATTCCAGAAGCCCTAAAAGAAGTTTAATCGTAGTCGATTTTCCCGCTCCGTTCCTTCCAAGATAGCCATAAACACTGCCTTCAGGAATATTGAGATTGATATTGTTCAGAATGGTTTTAGAACCTATGGTATAACTGAGGTTTTTAGTAGTAATGCTTTCCATTATTCGTGAGAGGTTAAAAAAGTATTGGTGTCTATATAAAATATTCCGTCAAAAAACTGGCTCCAGATCTTTTTCTGATCTGTTCCCTGATTGATGGTGGATATAAACTCTTTCTTCAGTACAGAACTTTCCGGGGTACTTCTGAGATTGATAAAGAAATAAGGAGTCTTTGTTGCATGAAATGTATTTTCGATGGCGAGCTTTCCAGGCTTATCAATGGGAGTTCCGGTTTTATTGTATTTGGTATAGGATGAAAAATCAATCATATAAGAAGCCTTTCCGTATTTACTTTTGATATGAGCGCCCAGAGGTAAATAATTTTTGCTGTACCGGCTTGCAAAAGTATGAAGGTTTGAACACCACACAATGATTTTTTGTCCCTGATACACAGAATCAATCTGATAAATAAGGTTTTTAGCCATCAGAGAATCCCTGAACTGCATACTCTGCGTAGATCCTGCTTCATATTTCCATATTTTATCAAAATTGTTTCTCATATCATGTAAATACCGGGTATATATTCTGTTTTCAGGTGTTTTTTTCAGTTTTGAAACTATCTGTTCAAGTCGGCTTATTTCATTGAGAAAGTCCTTTTTCTGATTTCCGGATAAAATTTTTCCGGCAAACCCCTTGTACATAAAATTGGAAATCTGATTAAGGTTTTTGTTTAAAAGAGGAAATGGCTTAAGGTCAATCGAATTTTTGCTTAAAAAATCCTTCAAAAGCTTACTGCGTCTGTCATAAAGTTCCTCTCCGGAAAACTGTATATCAAACCCACCCAGTTTTATGGGGTGATTTGAAGCTTTCGTTTTCTGATAATAGCTGATCAGAGGCTGGGTCTCCCTGTTGTTCCACCAGAAATCGAAAAGTCCCATTCCTCCTATAGAAGCCGAAGGAATTTTCAGGCTGTGGTTTTTCATTTCCTCATTCATCATCCAGGTATCATACTGGCCGGCTTCATACAATACAACATGATACCCCAGATTCTCATGGAGATATTTGATGAGTCTGCTTTTGGCTTTCATGGTAGCGCCGTCATAATGAATGTTTTCTCCCAGCATTACAATCCTGTTGTCTTTGAGCACATAATCCAGAATCTTCAGGTCGCTGTTATCCGGATATTCCATAGAAATACTTTTTATAGGGTGTTTATACCGCTGGACATCGTTCAGGAGTTCCTGTTTTTCTTTTTCAGGGATATCTTTAAAAACAATTTTATTCAGGATTAAAACTGCAATTACAGAAACTATAAAAGTGTAAAGTATTTTTTTCATCCATTCAAAATTATACAGTTACTAAATGCCTTATTTAATTTTAAATTTAATAAAAAATAAAAGCTTTTTATGAAAACTATTTATCATTTAGTCGAAAATGATGCCAAGGGAAAAATAATGTCAATTCGTCATGTTTTTCCTGATGTTGGGAAATACCTTAGTGGTAAGGATAAAAACTGTCTCAAAAATAGCTGCACGTTTAGCTGGTAGTTTCACTGTTTTTTAGATAAGAATAAATGCTTATAAACCTGAAATTTCAATTTTTATTAAGAGAATTCCAGATCCTTTATTGCTCATATACCATATCTTTACTCAGACTTAAGCAGAACAAAAAAGCTGCAACTTTTTTTGAATATACAATAACCGTTCGTTTTGAATATACAATAATTCTTAGATTTGGATGCTGGATTTGATATGTAATCCATAGATGGTTAAAAAGAAATAAAAGGCTGAAAAAGATTGAGAAATGACTGACATATTTGAAAATTATCTATCCTCTACAGGAGAACTATCAGCTGGGGAAATCAACTTTTCTGCTCAGTTCTTCAAATCTGTCCGCTTAAAAAAAGGTGATTTTTTTATTCGCGAAGATGAATCCTGCCGTTATGTTGGATTTATAGTTAGTGGTGCTGTAAAAGCATACGCTATCGACAAAGAAGGAAAAGAAAATATAACCTGCTTTAAATTTGAAAATGAATTTGTCACCTCGTTTTCAGAGTTTATAACCCGGGAAAAATCCAGAAGGAGTATCAGAGCTATAGAAGATAGCATAATCTATAGGATAAATTATCCGGACTATCAGCATCTGCTTTGTCAGATGGCTGCTTGGAATAGTGTTATAAAATCGGTGATGGAGCAGGAGTACAACCAAAAGGAACGTTATCTGCTGAACTATAATAATAGGTCCGCTCTGGATAAGTACCGTCATGTATTGTCTAACGAACCGAAGCTCGTTCAGCGCGTAACGACACAGGATCTTGCATCATATCTGGGTATCACGCAGCGATCACTTACACGCGCGAAAGGACAAATACACAGACCCAGTGTATTATAGGACAAATGTCCTTATGAAGTCCTTGTCAGCGAAGTAGATTTGCACAAAAAAACAATGTTACGTCAAATTGCTCCTGAAGTGTTCCAGATTTCACTGATGCCCCGAAATAGTATCAACTGTTATATTATCGAAGGCGTATTGGTAGACTCCGGAATACGTAGTTCATATACCAATGTAAAAAAAACTCTCCAGAAAATTCCTGTTTATCAACATGTACTGACACATGCGCATGCAGACCATCAGGGCTGTAGTGATCAGATTTGTGCTGAGTTTGAAATCCCTTTACTCTGTCATCCCGACGAAGTTTTTAGGACTGAAACGGGTATGGTGACCAACGATTACCCAACTCCACAACATTGGGTAGCAAAGTTGCAGCAAAAGTACTGGGCAGGTCAGGGACATAAAGTTGAACAGACAATCATTGAAAACGATAAGATCGGAAACTTTCGGGTAATTGAGACGCCCGGGCATTCAGCGGGTCATATTTCTTTATTCCGTGAGCGAGATGGTATACTGATCATCGGAGATGCGGCGACAAATATGAATCTGCTCACAACAGCGACTGGTCTGCGGCTTCCACCAGGCATATTCACTTCGGATCAGAAGCGAAACATTAAATCGCTCCAGAAGTTAGCAGAACTGAACCCTGCCATTATCTGTTTCGGTCATGGACCGATTATGCAAAATACCGATCGGAAGTTTGAACAATTTGTGGCTAAATGCAGTACGGCTATCTAAAGGTAGATCGTACTGTGATTGCGGTTTAAAAGAAGACGCATTTATTATATACATGGAACTAATATAAACAAAAAAGACTCACTGTTCAGTTCATCAATGAAAATTACTTCAACAGAAACATCAACAATGTAAAATCAAATATAATTTAAAATGCACAACGGGTATATGATATAGTCTGTTATTTGATGAATTAAACATAATGGGAGGTAGTTATAATATTACTCATGGAGGCTTTATTTTATCACCGGACGGTAAATGAAGCTGATTATCAAAATAATCCAGCGACTACAGGTGTTTTTATTGGTTCATTTGAGAATTCTAGTGGGGGATGTTATTGGGCCAGAAATATATAGAGAATCAATATTTTTGAGTTTATCAGAATATGATAAATGTATTTTTATTACATTCTGAGTATCATTTATAGAGGAATAAAATGGATATCTAGTGGCATCTTCTGAATTATTTAAAAAGGTCATAGTTGGTTCACTATTCTTATCAAAAGTATCAAGCTTCGCTTCTGATTCAACAGTCTTTCCGTGACCGAAGATGAGAAAATAGCATCCGTTAAAAGTAGATGTTTTTTGAAAAATAATTAATTTTAAATAAAGAAAAATTTATGATTAAGAAGTTTTAAAGAGATGGCCGTTTTACCTCATTTCCTGTAAAAACCATCTAGTAATAAATGATTAATCTATAGTGTCAACATTAAGATTTTTAATATATTCTGAAGGTGTAATTCCTTCAATTCTTTTGAAAGCTCTATTGAACGTAACTTGGTTGGAAAATCCTGAAGCGGTATAAATATACATAAAATTAACTTTATTCAAATCTTCTTCTTTAAGCATTTTTTTTACATTTTGTATTCTGCAGAAGTTTAAATAGTGAGTGTAATTGTCATAACCATTTAATTTTATTGCTGTTGATATATATATATTACATTTGAATTAATAAGTGAAGATAAGTCTGATAAACTAAAATTCGAATTTGCAAAGTAACGTTCATCCTCAATGATTTTTTTAATACTAGCGTATAAAATCATATACTTTTCAATATCTTTATCTTCCTTTTTCTCGAGATCTAATGAATTGATATTGGGAAAACTATCTTTGTTTTCTAAGTTACCACTGCTATATTTTTCTTCACTTTCCTTTTTTTTTATCAAACGATTATAATGCATTAACAGTATTAGTATAAATAAATTTGAAAAAAATATAATCACTTCAGATGCTTTTCTTGATGATTCGGATACAAGTGTCAATTCATTGAAGTCATATATTTGATTTAATAAAAATATGGTAATAATTAATAGAGTTACATATATAGTATATATGTATACATATTTTTTTGAAAAAAATGTGTCAGCGGCCACAATTATTGGTAAAAACCACATTGAAACAAGTGTATTGTTTTTCCAGACATTAAGCATTATATAAGTAAGAAATATCGAAACAGAAATTATATAGATATGGACAATTTTATTGATATCATATTTTGGAAGAATAATTACCCAGGTATATAAAACAAGAAATAGAAATCCCAAAATATAATATGAGAAAAAAGTTGTTGAAGCAAAAAAGTATAAATAAATAGAATAAAAGCTTAAAACGATTGTTATAATCAAGACATATTTGGCTATAAGATCTCTTTTTAATTGATCACTCGTCATATTTTGGGTGTTCCTAACTAATTTCATTTAACTGACATTTTTCATTATAAGGATTATGATTTTACCATTTAAAAAAAACAATTGCTTTTTTAAATGATAATTTTTATAACAATTATCAAATATGTTTTTCAATCTTCTAAAGAAAATTCTGTTGGCAAAATAAACGAAAAAATAAATCAATTACTATTTGATTTCTATATCAAAACATTCGCGAGTGTTTAAACTAAAGTAAATTTTAATATTGTCTTCTTTAATGATCTTTATATCAAGACGTTAAGTGTTTTGATTACTCTTTGTAAATAACAATTCATATATTAAATATGTTTTAATCTATTGGAATAATAAAGAGGTTGTTTTAAATCATATTGCATAAATGAATTAATGGTATTGTAAATATCCTGTTTGTTTATAAATACATTTGTCTTGTGCCAAGTGAGGCAATTTCCCTAAAAAACAAATCAAATACATTTACAATCATGAAAAAAAATTTATTACCCTTACTAATTACCATTTTAACAGTATCGAATGTTTTTTGTCAAGTAGGTATAAACACAACAAACCCTCAGGGTATACTTCACATGAAAAACGTAACAAAGAAATTAGGTGTAGTGATGCCTATTGTGGATTCTGCTCCCTCAACAGTTACTCCAGCAGGTGCTGTTCCAGTGGAAGCTACGGTTGTATATGATTCTATAAAGCAATGTTTACGACTGAATACATCTGCAGGATGGTCAGATTGCCTTCTGGATAAGTCAACAGTAGAGGGATTGATATCAACATCTGTTCTAGGAGATAGGTTTTGGATGGTTAGCAAATATTCTAGTACTACTAGTCCGCTTATGCAAAAAAGATTTGATTATTCGTATTATACTAGTGCTTTCAATAGTATTACAGATAAGAACTTTCTTACGGGGGCTGGTTATACATCATATGGTTTAGGTCTTTCCCCTGCCGGAACCCAAAGTCCGGCTACCAGATTGATGGCAAAATCGGCACTTACAACAAATAGTGGTTTAGAGTCTAGAACTGTCATTACCACTTCCGGGGATATCTTTGTTACCGGATCTAATTATGGTGGAAAGCTTGGCACCGGAGGTAATGGAGATGTGATAAGCAGCTGGACGAAAGTTACTATAGCAGGTTTGGCAGCTGGGGAAAATCCAATTCAGGTTCAGCAGAGTGCTTATAATACAATCATATTAACAAATCTTGGTAACGTATATGCTGCGGGTGAAAATGCAAGAGGGCAAACCGGACTAGGAACTACAGTAGGAAATACTTTAACTTATACTAAAATACCAACATTGAGCAATATTAAATCTATTTGGAGTGAACAAGAAAGAACTCCTTATAATATGTTTACTGCTATCGATGCAACGGGTAAAGTATTTGCCTGGGGATATAATTTCTATGCAGGACCTTGGGGAGCCACTGCAACATTTATTTCTACCCCTCAGGATATAACCAGTTTTTTTGCTCCGGCAACAGCATCAGGTGCTAAAGTGGTTAAAGTAATGATTGGGTATTACTCTTTGATTGCGCTGATGGATAATAATACATTATGGGGGTCTGTAGCACAAGGATTTCCACTATATAGGATAGGTAAAGGAAATGCAAATGCCACCAACAGTAATTTAATGTTGCTTTCTGACAGTATTTCCTTAGCTTCTGGTGAGACAATTGTTGATTTTGATATGGATATGGACGGAGCCGTAGTGATTACCAATCATTTTATATGGTATACAGGGTTCTCTTATGGTTATAGATTTGGAAATGGTGGTGTTGGCCAAAGCGTAAACTGGACATTGCATTCTACTTCATTGCTTGATGGTGACGTAACATTAACAGCTGTGGATATGGGGTATTATGGGGTGATGATTGCGACTGGAAGTGGTGTTACAGAAGGTGGAAGCCGATTATTGGTTGCAGGATATAATGGTTTTAAAAGTTTAGGTACTACTCCGGCAACTGGAGATGTTCAAAACTTAACATATGCTACATATTAATTAAGTTAATTAACTAAATCGTAAAAATAGTTAAGGAAATATGGAATTTAAAGATATTCATATTGGTCGTTTAATTGAAAAAAGAGTTTTGGAATGTGAATTAGATTTGGAAAGAATCTGTAGTTTCTTTATGTGTAGTACTGAGGAGGTCTATAGAATGTATCACCTGAAAAGTATGGATTCAGAAATTATTCTTCGTTGGAGTAAATTAACCGAGTATGATTTTTTTAGAATATACACGCAACATTTAATTTTATATTCTCCAGCTACTGAGAATAATGTTAAAGCTTCATCAACGACCCTTCCAAGATTTAAAAAAAATATTTATACCAAAGAGATAATTGATTTTTTCTTAGAGTTAATAAATTCTGGAGAAAAAAGTAAAAATGAGATTATTGAAGAATATAATATTCCAAAGACTACCCTTTATAAATGGGTTGTTAAATATAGTGTAAATCAGTAGTTTATATAATTTTAATTGTTAATAACAAGATATGAAAGCGTCTTCACCTAATTATAAGAAAATATTTTACGATATGATTGTTAGAAAATATCCTCATAAAATGGAAAGTGCAATAGGAACTCTCGTAAAGACGAATTTTACGGTATTAGATGTCATAAAAATTAACCAATTACTGGTGGAAGATAGCAATAATGAAAATGCAAAATTTAAATCTTATGATAAGACAACCATATTAATGGTTCTTAATTATCAAAAAGATAATAATTTAAACAATACCCAAACAGCAAGGCATTTTAAGTTAAGTAGAAATACATTAACCAAATGGAAGAGAATAGTTTGGTAAAAATGTATTTTTAATTGCTATAATAGATTCTAAATCATGTTTTTATTATATTAATACTATCTCACAACAATCTATATAAAAAAATCGAGGAGTGAATGCCTCGATTTTTTAGTTTTAAAATATCCAATCCTATTAATTAACTATATGTGTACATTTACAAGTTTTCAGCCAAGTCTGAGTTGACCTACTTTGCTTGTTATAGCTACTATATTCGTTTCTGTTAGTTTTAATAGTCTCATTAAAAGTATCGTTAATTGATCCTAATTTCCAGACTAAATCGTAGCTAATTCAGTTTAGAGGCTAGAAGTTTTTATAGTATTTCTATGGCTCGTTTATTTTGAAGAATATGACCTTTAAAGAAGATTATAGGGAAAGGAAATAAAGAGCAGTGGAAAATTAGAGGCTGATAAGCTGGAAGAAGAACTGAGGTATTTGGTTTCAGAAACCAGTATATGACATTCAAGCCAGGCTTGATAATACCCTAAATCCTATTTCAAAGTATCTCAAAGCGTTATAAACAGGGCAATATAGAAACAAAAAAGACTTACTGTTTCCAGTAAGTCTTTATGTGAGCGCGAAAGGATTCGAACCTTTGACCGTCTGCTTAGAAGGCAGATGCTCTATCCAGCTGAGCTACGCACCCATTAAGTAGTTTTGAGAAAACTACTAAAAACAGTCGGGGCGGCAGGATTCGAACCTGCGACCTCCTGGTCCCAAACCAGGCGCGATGACCGGACTACGCTACGCCCCGAATATATAAAAGAGCGGAGGGTAAGGGATTCGAACCCTTGCGACACTTTCGCGTCGACAGTTTAGCAAACTGCTCCATTAACCACTCTGGCAACCCTCCTTTTTGTTTATTTTTTAATGATCGTTGTTCCGTTATTGCGAGTGCAAATATAGAACAGATTTCCTTATTTACCAAATAAAATTCAAGAAAATTTTGTGTATTTTTGAAGTAATAAATCATCCAAAAACCAAACTGATGCGTAAGACATTATATATCATCGGATTAAGCACTTTTGTTTTTTCATGTACTTCTCAGCAAAATGTGAAAAAAAATACTTACAAACCGAAAACCCCAATAACACAGGCGAAACCGAAGGTTCAGACAACACCTCCGGTTGCTCCGAAATCAAAAGTAGTATCCGATCGTGGAGTTGACTTTTTTACTACTAATATAGCAGACCCAACAAAAAATGATAATACGATAAGTTATGGTTCCATTGTATCTGCAAAACCGGGAGGGTATAAAGTTGTAAAGACTTATTTCCCTGCAGTAGCCCAAAACTTCAGACAACGTTACTTAATATTACATTATACAGCTCTTGCAGATGACAAATCTATTACCGTTCTTACCCAGCAGGCGGTGAGTGCCCACTATCTGGTAAACAATACAGGAGACAACGAGATCTATCAGTTGGTAGACGAAAACAAAAGAGCATACCATGCAGGAATCAGTTCATGGAGAAATGATAAAAATCTTAATGATACTTCTATTGGGATTGAAATTGTAAATGCCGGCTATACTACAGATGCTACAGGTAAAAGAACATTTGCTCCTTTTAGTGATGATCAGGTGAAAAAAGTGGCAGCATTGGTTAAAGATATTGTAACAAGATATCAGATTCAGCCTAATTATGTACTTGCTCATTCAGATATTGCTCCTACAAGAAAACAGGATCCGGGACCAATGTTCCCATGGAAAAAACTGTATGATGAATACCAGATTGGGATGTGGTATGATGAAGCAGCCAAGCAAACTTATCTTGAGGCAGCGCAGGCAGACATTACGGCAAGATATAATGAATCCAGCTTTATTTTCCTTATTCAGACTTCATTGCAGAAATTTGGATACGGATTGGAGCCTAGCGGAACCTGGGATGATGCCACCAAGAAGACAATTGAAGCATTCCAGTACCATTTCCGTCCGCAGAATTATGACGGAATCATGGATGCCGAAACATGGGCAATACTGCAAGCTTTAAATCAAAAATATCCAGTAAAATAATTCAAATTAAAGCGCATCGGTTAGATGCGTTTTTGCTATCTTTAAACGATCAAAAACAGTAAAATATCTGTAATGGAAAATTTCAGGAAAGAAAGTGATCTATTAGGCGAACTGAATGTGCCTTTAGATGCTTATTATGGGGTTCAGACACAAAGAGCTATTGATAATTTTAAAATTTCAGGACAGCTTTTGTCTTCATATCCGGATTTCATAAAAGGGTTGGCTTTTGTAAAAAAAGCGGCAGCAAAAACCAATTATGAACTAGGACTTTTAGATGAAAGCCTCTATTTTAAAATAGCAGAAGCGTGTGATGAAATTGTAGACGGGAAATATCATGACCAGTTTCCGGTAGATATGATTCAGGGTGGGGCAGGAACCTCCATCAACATGAATGCCAATGAAGTAATTGCCAATATCGTATTGGAGAAATTAGGGAAAAATAAAGGAGAATACGAATTCTGTTCACCTAATGATCATATCAACCTTTCCCAGTCAACCAATGATGCTTATCCTACAGCCATCAAAATGGGATTGCTGCAGATGAACATCGGACTGGTAGAAAAGCTTGAAAAAATTATTGCTGCATTCCGTGCAAAAGGAAAGGAGTTTCATGATGTCATCAAAATGGGCCGTACACAGCTTCAGGATGCCGTTCCAATGACTTTGGGGCAGGAGTTTGAAGCGTATGCAGCTACATTAGAAGAAGATATCTCCAAGCTGAATAACAATGCAAATCTTTTTGTTGAAGTAAACATGGGGGCAACAGCTATCGGAACAGGATTAAATGCTCCGGTAGGTTATGCTACACTTTGTGCTAAAAACTTGGCTCAGATTACAGGATACCCAATTGTTTCAGCACCGGATTTAGTGGAAGCAACACCAGATACAGGATCTTATGTAATCTACTCTTCAGCAACGAAGCGTCTTGCTGTGAAATTATCAAAGATCTGTAACGATTTAAGATTATTGTCATCAGGTCCGAGAGCTGGGCTTTTTGAAATCAACCTTCCGCCAATGCAGCCGGGATCTTCTATCATGCCAGGTAAAGTAAATCCGGTAATTCCGGAAGTGGTAAACCAGGTTTGTTTCAAAGTGTTCGGGAATGATCTTACCGTGACTTTTGCAGCAGAAGCAGGACAACTGCAGCTTAATGTAATGGAGCCGGTACTTTCCCATGCAATCATGGAAAATATTAACTTTCTTTGCAATGCTTTAGATACCCTTCGCGAGAAATGTGTGGTTGGAATTACGGCTAATAAAGAGATCTGTCTGAATATGGTGAAGCACAGCATCGGTATTGTAACAGCGCTTAACCCTTATATCGGGTACAAACAGTCTACACAGATTGCCAAAGAAGCATTGGAAACCGGGAAAAGCGTTTACAACCTTGTTCTTGAAAAGGGAATTCTTTCCCAGGAGAAACTGGACGAAATCCTTGATCCGAAAAATATGCTGAAACCGCATAATAAATAAATTCTATAAACGATGAATGATCAATGATAATTGATATCCTAAAATCTTCTTATCATTGATCATTGATCATTAATCATTGATAATTCGTGAGGTTTTTAATTATAATTCCTGCTCATAACGAAGAAGACAACCTCTCCTTTACGCTGGATTCTTTACAAAAGCAAAGCAGCAAAGATTTTAAAGTAGTGGTAGTGAATGACGGTTCTGTAGATAGAACCCCTGAAATCATCAGGAAATATACAAAGACTGATTCCCGTTTTGAAACAGTCAATCTTCAGAAATCTGCACATCAGCCCGGTTCTAAAGTTGTTCATGCTTTTAAAAATGGCCTCCGGACTCAATCGATGGATGAATTTGATATCATCTGTAAATTTGATGCCGATATCATCCTTCCGGAAAACTACCTGACAGCAGTAGAAACAGCTTTTACAAACAATCCGGAATATGGGCTCGTAGGAGGTCTTTTGTACATAGAAAAAGACGGAAAGTGGATCTATGAAGGAAATTCCAATAAACATCACGTAAGAGGTCCTATGAAAGCTTACCGTAAAGAGAGTTTTACTCAGATCGGAGGCTTAAGGGAAACTTTAGGCTGGGATAATATTGATTCCATACTGTTGGAAAATCTGGGATGGAAGGAAATTGTTCTTCCGGAACTTCATGTGAAGCTGATTAAAGTAAAAGGAGCTGATTATACCATACGGCCTGCGGATTATTATGGCAGGTACTTTTATTTCTTGGGCCTGAACAGGTTTCTGGCATATATTGCCTCCTCAAAAGAAGCGATGAAAAGCAAGTCTCCATCATTTTTCTTTGATATTATAAATTCCTATGAAAATTGCAGATCAAAAAAAATGGAGCTTAAAATTACAAAAGAAGAGCAAAAAGCAATTAATGATCAGCGTTGGAGAATGCTGAAGAAGAAATGGCTGAAGATGTAAGGGAATAATTTGTAAACTTTGATATAGATCAATAGGAATGGGCTTTAGCCCGTTTAATTAAAAAAATAAAAAATCCACTGGCTTTAGCCAAAATTTATAAGACTTAATTCCCGCTAACCCTGTGAAAAAAATAGCTTACATAGAAATAGACACGCACGCAGAAATTGCTCAGGCTTTTATAGATGTTATGGAAGGCTCTCAGGATTTTACGGTAGATTATTATTTTTCAAAAAGAATCAAAGATCATATTAATCATCGTAATGAAACTGTTTTTTTATCAGACAGTTCTATGATTCTGGATCAGTTAAAAGGGAAAGGATATGATTTGGTTGTCATTGGAACTGTACATCGTTATTTTAATACATTTTTGGCGATAACAAAAAAGTACAATACAGCAATCATTACCCATAATCTTAATTTTGCAAAAGCTTCAAAACTGAATCTGATGAAAAGTATTTTCAAAGGAGATATTATTTTCAGAGTGAAATTGTGGCTCAAAGAAGGATTATTTTATAATACTAAAGTTTATAAGACATCCCGATCGCTTTTAGTGCTTGATGAGGCTTTGGTTTCAGGAAGACATCAGTTTTTGCCACTGTTTTATACCAGAGATTTTGATACCATTAAAAATGATAATCTTATTGTAGTTATTCCGGGAGGAGTTTCTCAGAAGAGAAGAGATTATGCTTATATTTTTAAAACAATTCAGAATGTAAAGACAGATAAGCATTGTGAGTTTGTATTCCTTGGAAAAGCAAAGGATCATGAATTAAAAGAGCTTGAACAGCTGTCGCAAAGACTGCCTGAAAATATCAGTATTACTTATTTCTCCGAAAGAGTTTCTTCTGAAAATTTCGAAAAATGGATGCAGAAAGCGGATGTCCTATGGTGCCCTATTCAGCAGGAAACAGAGTTCTTCAGCATGAAAGAGACGTATGGCGTGACTAAAATGACAGGAAATCTTGGGGATGCAGTAGCTTACGGGAAATTGGCCGTTTTCCCTGAGGATTATCCTTCAAAACTTGAATTTATCATTCCTGAAAAAGAAAATATTCTTGATCAGTTAAAGACTTTATCAGAGACTCCATTTGACTTTTTTAATACTTACAGTAAAGAAGTGGTGCAGAAAAAATTGTTTAAATTTTTACATAGTCTGATGTAAGTAAAATCAACATACTTCAATAAATAATACCTTACCTTCTCCGTGTTTTCGCCTTAAAAAGTCTATTTAATCTTAAATACACTCTTGATGAACCTCATATTCAGATAGTCTTCAACCGGGAATATTTTGGTGAAATAATTTCCAATATAAATCAGTATCAGAACAACTGTCGGTTTATAAACAAGATTAAGCAGATTGCTGTTGAAGTTGGGAAGAACAATAGCTACTGTAATCGCTAAAGTACAGATAATAGAGACAAAAATCATTTCAATGCTTAAAGGTGAAACCTTGAATACAATATAATTGAAAACGATTTTTACAACATTGTAAATCGTAAGAGAGATGGCTGTAGATAAAGCAATTCCAATCAGTTTCAGATCTGTATTTTTAATGAAATAATAATTAAGCCCAATTGTCAGCCCCGCCAGTAAAAGCATCACCAGAATATTAAATCTGTAATATTTTGAAAGAGAAATAATGTTTCCGTTGAAACCTGTTGCAAGATCTATCAACACGGCAGAACCCCAGATCCAGACTACAGGTTCATATTCTCTGAGCATAGTTCCGTTCTTGGGCATAAATTGGGTCAGATACGGGAATCCAACCATGATGCACGAGAATAAAACAGCACCAAGGAAATATAATGTTAAAGATGTTTTCTTGTGAAACCTGTCCAGCTCTTCCATATCTCCGTCTGCCAGCGTCTTGTTGATGATAGGAGCAGAAATATTAAATAATCCAAGCTGTGGAATAGAGATTAATGAGATCAGGGCATATAAAACAGAATAGATTCCTACCTCTTCCATTCCCATGAATTCCCCGATCATAAAGCTGTTGATTGCCAGATAATTTCCAAAAGTTCCCAGGAATCCGAAGAAACTGTAATTGAAAAAATCTTTCCAGAAATTATTTTTCTTAAAATAATCTGTATTAAAATCAAGTTTGATTTTCTCCAGTTTATTGGTATAATAGATATACCCCAAAAGCATTAAAAAGAATATTCCAAAAAAGAATGCAAAAGCAATTTTCTGCGATGTTACAGCAGTAAGATTCTGTGATAAAGCAAAGAAAAAGAGGCAGAAAGCTCCCAGATTTGCGATTTTCGGAAACAGATTGTCGAAAATATTGGAAACCACAATTCTTTTATAATTGGAAGTATATTTATTAAAAATAGCACAAAATGAAAGGATTAAAATCAGAGGAAGAATCATTTCTTTGATTTTCCATGCTTCCGAGTGCCTGAATTTTGGATAAAAATAGGGAAGTATAAAAAATACAACTGTGAAAATAAGAAAGTTGATAAAAACAGTGAGCAGCGACAATGACAGCATGTTTTGTTTTTTACCGTCTTTTTCTACCGTGTGAAAAAATTTTACGTTTGAATAGGAAATTCCCAAGACAACAAAAGGAACCAGCATTTCTGCAGTAGGGAGAATGTAGCGCAGCTTTCCATAAAATTCAAAATCATTCGGAAATATGAATATTGCGGAAACTGTGCCCAGCAAAAACCCAATATAACCGATAATGGAATATTTGAAGCCTTGTCTTGCTACTACACTCATAAAGTTGTTTTAAATGTTTTTAGGTATAAAAATAATATTGTTGATGTACTGAGTTTTATTTTTTTCGTCGTTTGTATTTTGTGTTATGATATCTTCTGTAAGACTTTCCAGGGTAAAGCTGTTTCTGTTCAGATATTTCGCTTCATATCCCCAGCTTATTACTTCAGATATTTCATTCCATATAGGAGTCTGGTGGTGTCTTTGTTCCATCTCAACCATTAATGTCGGTGTGAACTGTCGGATGGTTTCTCTTGCTCCTAAAAGTGTTTTTATTTCGTTTCCTTCAACGTCTATTTTGATAAAATCAAGCCTTTTGAAATGTTCCAGTGCAGCCCATTCATCCAGTTTGATCACTTTTACTTTTTCCATATAGCTTTTTTCTTCTCCTTTTTCCTTGTATGAAGTGTTTAAAGTACCGCGGGAAGCAATTGTTTTTCCGTTAATAATAGGTACTTTGAACTCGGCCATTATGTTTTCGTCAGAAAGAGCCAGAGGAAAAATATGCATTGCAGGAAACAGTCTCTTTAATCTACGGTAAAGCTTTTTATTGGGTTCAAAACCATAAATGTTATCGTGGTTCAAAGTGTTTTCCAATTGATATAGGAAAGTTCCCACATTAGCACCAATGTCCAATATAACAGCATTCTTAGAAAGGTATTCTTTGATCCATACCAGTTCCGGCTCTACATTACGTTCCGAAAAATTATTTTTATTAAGATTATTTAACGTTTTAAAATATCTTTTTTTATAGAAATTCGGACTTATATATTGTAGTTTTTCTGCGATTTTTTGGTATAAAGACATTCGTAAGCGTTTTGACGAACAGCAAAGATAAGCAAAAATGTAAAACTTTTCTTAAAAAATGTTAAATATAATAGATTGATTCTCAATAATTATCTTTTGTTTCTGTTTTGTAATCAGTTGTTTTTTAATGGATTTTAAATTTGTCACAGAAACATCTCTATACCCTGAATGTTTGTAAAAGATTCAGAAATAGAAAGTTTATTACCAGTTATCTGTGAAAACTTGTGTTACCTGCTGGTAAAAAACATCTGTGTTTCAGGATAAATTAAAGAAAAGGAGTGTTCAGGAAATCATTGAATGGTTTCATCAGTTTGAAAACTTTATTCATGTTTTTCACAGCATTTTTATCCAGTACTTCCTCATCTTTTAAAGAGTATACTACAATGAAATTTTTAAGTTTCAGATATTCTCCCATAGGATCCTCTTTCTCGAAACCTTGCGGGATTTTTTTCAGTTTGTCGTCCTGGTCAAGTTCCGGGAAGTGCTTTTTAAAATCCTTATTATTGAGAATTTTAAGGAAATCATCACCATACAACGATATTTCTTTACGTACTTCTTTCAGAACTGAAGATTCTGGCATATAGATACCTCCGGCTAAAAAGGATTTTCCAGGTTCCATATGAAGATAGTAACCTCCTTTCTGATTTCCTTTTCCCATTCCCAGAGATGCTCCGAAATTGGTTTTATAAGGAGATTTGTCTTTTGAAAATCTTGTGTCTCTGTAAATTCTGAACAAGGCTTTTTTACTGTCAATTTTAGCAAGTTCTTCATCAAAACCTGACATCTCTTTAATCAGTTCATCCAGAAATGAAACAACGTTTTGCTGAGATTCAGTATACAGGTTTTTATTTTCATTAAACCATTCTCGGTTATTGTTTTTATTTAATTTGTTTAAAAAATCAAATGTTTTGGAAGAAATACTTGCAGACATATTGTATTAGGTGTTTTTTATCGTTGTTAAGTGAGATTTATAAAGGCTTCTCAACCCCGAATCCCGAATCTCACAACTCAAATTTACAAAAACTATTCATATCTCAATGCCTCAATAGGATCAAGTTTTGAAGCTTTCAGCGCGGGATAATACCCGAAAAATACTCCCGTCACGGCACATACGATAAAGGAAACAATAATGGAAGATTCCGTAATGAAAGTAGGCCACGAAAGGAAAAAAGTAACCAGTTCTGAAGACAGAATACCTAAAAGTACTCCAAGAATTCCACCGGTAATACTGATAAGCACAGCTTCAATAAGAAACTGGTACAAGATATCTTTTCCTCTGGCACCAATAGACATTCTCAGCCCGATTTCTTTGGTTCGTTCCGTAACGGATACATACATAATATTCATAATTCCGATTCCGCCTACAATAAGCGAAATACCGGCAATAGCAGATAACAGAACGGTCAGAAGCTGGCTGGTGGAACTCATGGTAGAGATAAGCTCAGCCTGAGTTCTCACACTGAAATCGTCATTGCTTCCGTCGACAGGAAGCTTATGTTGCTTTCTCAAAATTTCTGAAACCTGATCGGTAGCCTGCTGTGAAGTATTTTCACTGGAAGAAGCTGCATAAATGGTCTGAACATAGGTGATTCCTAAAAATCTTCTCTGAACAGTGTTGAATGGTGCAATAATGACATCATCCTGATCCTGCCCAAATGCATTGGAGCCTTTTGGAGCCAGGATTCCGATAACTTTCATGGGAACTTTATTGAACCTGATAACGGCTCCTACGGGATCTTCACCATTGGGAAATAAATTATTGTAAACCGTTTGCCCTAAAAGACAGACCTTATTGGAAGATGACACATCTTTTCTGGTGAAAGAGTTGCCATTCGCAATGCTCCAGTCTCTGATGCTGAAATATTCTTCATTCACACCTTGTAATTGAGTAGGCCAGTTATTAGGCCCGTTGATAGACTGTCCATTAGTTTGTACAGCAGGGGAGACATAAGAAACATCAGGAGCTCCTTTTGAAATAGCGTCTGCATCCTGCGGTCTCAGTGTCTGTAATCCAGAAGCCCCGATTCTGGCCCCTCCGGAAACATTCACATTACTGGATGGACGTATGGTAATCATATTGGAGCCCATAGAAGAAAGCTGATCACTGATACTTTTTTTTGAACCTTCTCCAATGGCTGTCATTGCAATTACCGAAGCCACACCGATAATAATACCGAGCATGGTTAAAAATGCACGAAGTTTATTCCGTAGGAGGGCTTTCCAGGCAATTCTAAAGAGGTTTGAGAGGTTCATTGTAATAAATTTTCAGTTTAAAACTATTTGTAATCATCATTTACCGGAAGGTTTTCGAGGGCTTCTCTGGCAGATTTGATGTGATCATTATTGACATCTTTAATGACTTTTCCATCCCGAAGAGTTACTGTTCTGCTGCTGAAAGTGGCAATATCAGGTTCATGAGTTACAAAAACGATGGTTCGTCCCTGTTTATGCAGATCCTGCATGAGTGCCATGATTTCATAGGAAGTTCTGGTATCCAGGTTTCCGGTGGCTTCATCTGCAAGGATCATTACAGGTTCGTTTACCAAAGCTCTGGCAATGGCAACTCTTTGCTGCTGCCCTCCGGACATCTGATTGGGAAGATGATCAATCCTGCTTTCAAGTTTTACCGCAGTCAGAGCCTGTATAGCTCTTTTGTGACGTTCTTCAGTAGATATTTTTGAGTTATAAAGAAGCGGAAGCTCAACATTTTCTTTTGCTGTGGTCCTTGGAAGAAGGTTGTAAGACTGAAATACAAAACCTATTTTTTGATTTCTGAGAACAGCAAGCTCATCGCGGTCAAGATTCTTAATATTAACCCCATCCAGGCTATAATCACCTCCAGAGGGTTTATCCAGGCAACCAATAATATTAAGCAGGGTAGATTTTCCGGAACCGCTGCTTCCCATAATGGTAACGAATTCACCTTTCTCTACTGTGAATGTGACGCCTTTCAGTGCATGAACAACTTCTTCACCCATCTTGAATTCTCTTTTCAGATCTGTGATCTCCAGAATTTTTTCTGCCATGACTTTTGTTTTTAGGTTTGCTAGTTGCTTAGGCTTGGTTTGAATTATCTTGGTCCGCCGCCACCGCCACTGTTTCTATTGTTTCCGCCCCCTCTTCTTTGAGGCATAAATGGACTTTTAGCCTGCCCGCCGGATGATTTTTTTGAAAGAACTTTATAGCCGGTGATGATATTGTCGTTTTTATTTAACCCTGAAACAACCTGTATTTCGGTGTCATTATCCATTCCGGTTTTTATTTTTTTGTGGGAAATAGTACTGTCTTTAGCAATGATCCAGACAGCTGTCTCACTTTTATTCTCTGTTTCTTTACCCTGTTTCTTCCATTGTCCTTTTTCATGTTTTTTACCATTGGCAAAGGGAGAATTTATTTTATATTTTTTGATAATCAAACTGTCTGGTCTGAAGCTGGTTGCTGCTACCGGAATTTTCATGATACTGTCTAAAACCTGCGTATAAATTGTAATATTTGCCGTCATTCCCGGCTTTAGTTTTAAACCCGAATTATCTGCGTTGATGATGGTGGTATAATTCACCACATTCGATGAAACGGTAGGGTGAAGACGGACTTCTGAAACCTCACCATCAAAGGTTTCATCCGGAAAAGCATCTACCGTAAATGTTGCTTTCTGACCTACTTTTACATTTCCTATATCAGCTTCATCTACAGAAGCACGTACCCTCATTTTGGTAAGATCTTTAGCAATACTGAAAAGGGTAGGAGTACTGAAGCTTGAAGCTACGGTCTGCCCCTCACTTACATTTCTGTTGAGAACAGTTCCGTCAATAGGGGAATAGATATTAGTAAGAGACAGGTTTTTGTTGGCAGTAGAAAGCTGAGCATTTACAGATCCTACCTGTGCTTTCGCAGCATTGTACTGATTGGTTGCATTATCATAATCTGCTTTACTGATAGCTCCCACTTTGTACAGTTGTGACTGTCTGTTGATGTTAATTTCGTTGTAAGCAAGATTGCTTTTTGCATTTTGCAGGTTGGCTTTGATCTGCTGTGACTGGAACTGAAGCAGATCCGGATCTAAAGTAGCCAGTAGTTGGCCTTTTTTCACTGTAGAATTAAAGTCAACATAAATATTTTTAATGATTCCTGATACCTGAGTACCTACTGCAACGGTATCTACAGGCTGAATGGTTCCTGTAGCAGTAATGGAATTTGAAATTTGTCCCATTTCAGGCTTTACTGTTTCCAGCTGGATTTTTATTTCTTTTTCTCTGATGAAAAAAAACCAGGCTGCACCTATTGCAATGATGCCGCCCATAACCCAGTATAACCATTTTTTATTCTTTGTTTTCATAGCTTACTTTAGATTTATAGGGTTACCTGCGTAAAATTCGTAGATCTGTTTATTGAGAATTGCAGTGTATTTTGCCTGAAGATAATTCTGGACAGACTGTATATAAAGCAATCTTTGCTGCTGAAGCTGTACATAATCAATGCTTCCGATTTTCATCTGAGCATTCACAATATCATAACTCTGTTTGCTGATGTCCATTTGCTTGTAGGCAGAGTCGTACTGGGATAGCGCATTCTGGAGATTAATGTAAGATTGTTCTACCTGCTGATTAAGGACCGTTTTTGTATTCAGTAAATCAAGATTGGCCTGTTCAATAGCTATTTTTGACTTCTCAATCTGTGTTTTGTAAATTCTGTTGTTGTAAATCGGAATTCCAAGGCTTAATCCAATGGGCATATAAAAGTTATTTCCCAACTGATTAAAGTAATTTCCATTCCCATTGGAATAGTTGGTGGAAATATTTCCTGTCAGACTCAGGGTAGGCTGAATGGAAGCTTTGGTCATTTTTAGATTTGTATTGGAATTTTCTACGTTAAGTTCCCCGTATTTTATTTCCGGACGTTGATTTTGTGCCAGATTTTGAACATCCTGTAAGGTTTTCAGCTGATTGTCTACAATAATACTGTCGGGTTTTACAACCTGAAAATCATAACCTGAGGGAAGCTGAAGGATTTGTTTTAAATTAACAGTATTCGTGCGTAGATTGTTTTGGGTAGCTGTCAGGTTGTATTGATCCTGAGCAACTTGTGACTGGATTTGCAGATAATTTAATTTGGAAAGGCTTCCGGCTTTATACAGTTGGTCACCTTGTTTCAATTGAGTTTGTGTTGTTTTCAGAACATTTTCAAGAGAGATAATATTTTCCTGATTCATCAGAATATTCAGATAAGCCTGGGTGATCGTGAGGGTAATATTGTTTTGTGCTTCCTGGACGGATAAGTCTGCCATCTGAACCAGCAGATTTTTTGAGGCTTCATTGTTTTTAATATAATTGGCATGATAAAGGGTCATGGAAGAATTGGCCCCGATACTTTGAGATTGTGCACCTGTCATATGAAGACCGTCACTTCCGTTGACAGCAAAAAGTCCTTGTGAAACGGTTCCGCTTAAATTGGGATATTTTGCATCTTTTGCCTGAAGGAGATCCTGTTGGGCAGCATTTTTTGAAAGTCTTAGAGAATTAATGGAAATATTATTCGCTTTTGCATATTCAATGCAATTTTCCAGAGTCCAGACGGCCGGATAATTGGGTGTTTGGGAAAATATTTCCAAGGCCATGCATAAGAATATCAAAAAGAAAAATTTGCGTTCCATGGTTTTATTTTTGAAAATTCATAAATAACACAGAAAAAATCAATCCAATTTAATAAAAAAAAATAATGTTTAACAAGTTTTTAACCTAAAGCTGGTTTTTTTACATTTAATTTTCAAAAAATTAAAAATATATTAAAAGATTCTGAATTTAAGATTGTATATTTAAAACTTTATTCAAAAACAAGTCAAATATTTATTGTATCTTTGCAAAAATTTTAAAATAGTTAATGAATTTATTTACGGAAACCAATTTAAGTCCTGATATCCTTAAGGCAATTGGCGAACTGGGCTACGAAAGCCCAACAGAAATCCAAAAACAGACTATCCCTTTTATTCTTTCAGATATTCGCGACTTGATCGCACTTGCGCAAACAGGGACAGGCAAGACAGCAGCGTTTTCGCTTCCGATTTTGGATATGATTGACGATACGAGTCGCAAAATCCAATTATTGGTGCTTTGTCCGACACGGGAATTATGTCTTCAGATTTCGAAGGACATAAAGAATTACTCTAAGTACATGAAAGACATCAAAACTACTGCAGTTTATGGTGGAAGTAGTATTGTAGATCAGATGAGATCTTTGAAGGATAAACCACAGATTATTGTGGGAACTCCGGGAAGAGTAATTGATCTTATCAACAGAAAGGCATTAGACTTTTCTGCGATTCATTGGTTAGTATTAGACGAAGCTGATGAAATGCTTTCTATGGGATTCAAAGACGAATTGGAAACCATTCTAAGCGAAACTCCGGAAACTAAACAAACTTTCTTATTCTCTGCAACGATGAATAAAGAGGTGGAAAGAATTTCCAAAAATTACCTTACAAAACCACACCGTATTTCAGTAGGTTCTATCAACGAAGTGAAGAAGAATATTACTCACGAATACTATGTAGTAGGGTACCGTCAGAAAAAAGAAGCGTTGAAGAGATTGATCGATGCTAATCCTAATCAGTACTCCATTATCTTCTGTAGAACGAGAATGGAAACTCAGGAGGTAGCAGATTTCTTAATGCAGAACGGTTATGCAGCTGATGCTCTTCATGGTGATCTTTCTCAGGCGCAGAGAGATACGGTAATGAAGAAATTCAGATTGAAAAACATTGATATTCTTGTAGCGACAGACGTTGCAGCAAGAGGATTGGATGTAAACTCTCTTACACACGTTATTCACTTCTCTTTACCAGATGATCCTGAAGTATTCGTTCACAGAAGCGGAAGAACAGGTAGAGCTGGAAAAGACGGTATTTCTATGGCTTTGATAAAGCCTGAAGAAAGCAGAAAACTGAAACAGATCAAATCTGCAACAAAAATTGAAATCAACGAAAAATTCATTCCTACAGGTGAAGATATTATCAAAGCTCAGGTAGGAGGTGTATTCGAAAAATTATTGACGGAGCACGAGGATCTTTTCGAATTTGATGATAGCTTAATTCCTGATCTAAGCAAATTTACAAAAGAAGAATTGGTGCACCAGCTGCTACAGTTTCAATTGAAGGATCTTGCTTTATATTACAAAGATAAACACGATCTTGCTGAGCAGAAGTTTAGCAGCAGAGATGACGATTACTCAAGAAGAGACCGTGGACGTGATAGAGACAGAGATAGAGGCCGTGACAGAGAAAACAGCCGAGACAGAGATCGCGGTGGAAGAGACAGAGATCGTGGTGGAAAGCCAAGAAGAAGAGATGAGAATATGGTAAGATTCTTCTTTAATCTTGGAAAAAAAGACCAGTTGAAGAAGCTTGATGTTTTGGATATTATCAATAAGGCTACAGGTGATGGAAAATCCAAGAAAAGAGCTGAGATTGGAGATATCGAAATCTTAGAAAAATTCTCTTTCTTTGAGGTTGAAAAATCGTTTAAGGACAATGTCTTGAGCAATATTCAATCAATGAAGTTCAAAGGAAAAGATATGAGAGCTGAAGTTGCAAACTAAATCTCATCAATTACTATATAAAACCGGCGTTAATGCCGGTTTTTTTATTTGATAATCAGGAGTTAAGCGAATGTTAACAAAACTTAATGTCATATAGTTTCACGTACAATCCTTTTTTAGGAAATTTGCACTCGAATTATAAATACTAAAAAATGGGAATTGGTAATATTTTCCACGCTTTTCAACCAAAAGATAAAATCTTCTTTGTACTTTTCGAAAAAGTAACTGAAAATCTAGTTGCAATGTCAGAAGATTTCAACACAGGAATCAAGGATTTCGATCTTAATGATGATTCTATGCTGAAGAAAATGAGTGACTTCGAACACAAGAATGATGAACTTACTCACGAAATTTTCGTAGAATTAGGGAAAAACTTCATTACACCTTTTGACCGTGAGGATATCCACACATTGGCAACAGGACTGGATGATATCGCTGATTATATCTACGCTTCCACAAAATATATTTTCCTTTACAAATCACCTGAGATGAAGGCTTATTCAGACTTCTCTTTATTGATCCATAAAGCATGTCTTGAAATTCAGAATGCAATGAAAAACCTTAAAGGGTTCAAAAATATGGAACAGGTGAAAGAAGCTTGTATTAAGGTGAACTCTATTGAGAATATTGCTGACGATTTGCTTTCCAATTCAATGGTAGACTTATTTGAAACCAATGATGCGATCAACATTATTAAAGTTTCATCTGTATTGAACTACCTTGAAATTGTAACGGATAAAGCAGAAGATGTTGCCAATACAATTGAGAACATCATGATTAAATACGCCTAATACATAGCAAAAAATGGAATTTCCGATTTTACTTGTAGTTATTGTTGTGTTGGCCCTGATCTTCGATTATATCAATGGTTTTCATGATGCAGCCAACTCAATTGCAACTATTGTTTCTACAAAAGTTTTAACTCCATTCCAGGCTGTACTTTGGGCAGCACTTTGGAACTTTGCAGCGTTCTTTATTGCTGCTTATATTATTGGAGAATTCAAAATTGGTAATACAATTGCCAAAACAGTTAATGAGAATTTTATTACTCTTGAGGTTATATTTTCCGGTCTTATAGCGGCTATTGCCTGGAACCTTCTTACATGGTGGTTCGGAATCCCTTCATCATCATCACATACGCTGATCGGAGGTTTCTTGGGGGCAGCTCTTATGCATGCTTTCATGATGGATTATCATGCCGTGGCTGCAGCACAGCCGGAGCTTGGGATATGGGAGACCACTAAGGAAGCTTTCGTTCAGGTAACCCATCAGGGTGTGGTGAAGTTTGACAAAGTGATTCCTATCTTCCTGTTCATTTTCATGGCACCGATCATAGGGATGATTATCTCCATCATTATTACATTGATTATTGTACACCTTTATAAAAAATCAAACCCGCACAAAGCAGACAAATCTTTCAAAAGATTACAGTTGGCATCGTCAGCATTGTTCAGTTTAGGACACGGCTTGAATGATGCTCAGAAAGTAATGGGAATCATTGGGGCAGCGGTAATTTATTATCATGTTAACATGCTTCAGGATGCTCAATATTTGAATATTCCTTCTGCCGAACGTTTTGATTATTTTGCTCAACATTATATTTGGGTTCCTTTAGTATCATTTATTGCAATTGCCTTAGGGACAATGAGTGGTGGTTGGAAGATCATCAAAACAATGGGTACCAAGATTACGAAAGTAACTTCATTAGAAGGTGTAAGTGCAGAAACTGCAGGGGCTATTACCCTGTTCATTACAGATCACTTTGGTATTCCTGTATCTACTACACATACGATCACAGGTTCTATCATCGGGGTAGGATTAACGAAAAGAATTTCAGCAGTAAGATGGGGAATTACAGTAAGTCTTCTTTGGGCTTGGGTACTTACCATTCCAATCTCTGCAATAGTGGCAGCAATTACCTATCTTGTGGTAACCTTCCTTTTCTAAAAAACAAATCATATAATTATATAAACTTTGTCCGTTTGGGCAAAGTTTTTTGTTTTATAAAGCCCCGAAAAATCGTATTTTTGTTCAAATTAAAAGATTTTATGGAATTTTTAGACAGATACCAGCAGATTGTTGCGGACGCCATCACTAAATATACTTTTAAAGATAAACCTTCGGAGCTGTATGACCCGATGAATTATATTATTTCCCATGGTGGAAAGCGTCTTCGTCCTATTATGGTGCTGATGGCTTGTGAGATGTTCGGCGGAGATCTTACGCAGGCAATTAAGCCCGCTTTGGCTATCGAGTTTTTCCATAATTTCACGCTGATCCATGATGATATTATGGATGAAGCTCCTTTAAGAAGAAATAAGCCTACCATTCATACTTTACACGGTCTTAATGTGGGAATCCTTTCCGGAGACGGATTGATGCTTAAAGCCTATAAGTTTTTTGAGGATCTGGAGCCTGAAATCTTTAAAGCATGTATCAGAATATTTACCCATACCGGGCTTCTGCTTTGTGAAGGGCAGCAGTATGATATCAACTTTGAAACTCAGAAAGACGTTACTTTTGATGACTACATCAGAATGATTACTTATAAAACAGGAGTTTTGAGTGCTTCTTCATTTGAGATTGGCGCTTTGATTGCAAGAGCAGATTTTAAAGATGCCAAAGCTATTTTCAATTTCGGAAAACATATCGGAATTGCATTCCAGATTATGGATGATTATCTTGATGTATTCGGTGATCAGGCACAGTTTGGGAAAAAACATGCCGGAGATATTTACGAAAACAAGAAAACCGTTCTGTATTTGTTGGCAAGAGAACATGCTACCGATGAAGAAAGAAAAGAGCTGGATTACTGGTACTCTAAAAAGACGGAAAATGTTGATAAAGTCTATGGCGTAGAAAAGATATTCAGAAGAACAAAAGTAGATGAAAAAGCGTTACGTCTGATCGAAAAACATAATGAAATCGGACAAAGCTATCTTCAGAAAATAGATGTTCCTGAAGAAAAGAAAAAACCTTTTATCGAACTGGCAAATTATTTGTTGAGAAGAGAAAGTTAATAGAGGTAGTGGATAGTAGGTAGCAGCATTTACCTGCGATCTATTTCCTGCAACCTAATCCCTATACAATGAAATTCAGAACAGAAGTTGATATTCCTGCCTCAGATAAGAAGATTGAGATTGAAGATAAAATATTTTCAATAGGCTCATGCTTTGCCTCTGAAATGACTGATTTACTTCATGATGGGCAACTTCAGACCCTTAACAATCCTTTTGGGACGATATTTAATCCTTTTTCAATCAATAATGCTATCAACAGATTACATGATTCTGCGTTTTATGAAGAAGAGGAACTGATTACCTATAATGAAGAATATATTTCTCTGGATCATCACACCAGTTTTGATACCCGGTATATTCATCAGACCTTAGATAAAATTAATGGAGCTATTGAAGCAGGAAATTCCTTTCTTCAGGAAGCTGACTGGATTATCATTACCTACGGATCCTCATTTATCTATGAGTTTCTTCCTAAGAACAAACTGGTGGCCAACTGTCACAAAATTCCACAAAAGTTTTTTGAGAAAAGACTGCTTTCCCATCAGGAACTGACAAGTTCTATTTACCAGACGATTCTTGACCTTAAAGATATTTGCAAAGAGGGAATACAGATCCTGTTTACTGTTTCCCCAGTAAGACATACTAAAGATGGAATGGTAGAAAACCAGCTAAGTAAATCCAAATTAATTACAGCCATCCACGAGTCTATTTCTCTCTTTGAAGACTGTCATTATCTGCCGGTCTATGAGATTTTAATGGATGACCTCCGGGATTACCGTTTTTATAAAGAAGATATGATTCATCCAAGCACACAGGCGGTTAATTATATTTTTGAAAAATTTGGAAATGCCTATTTTTCAGTTGATACCCAGAATTTTATTAAAGAAAACTTTAAGATTATTAAGGCACTGGAGCATAAAACCAGTGATAAGAAAGACCCTAAGTTTATAGAATTCAGAGAGAAATTAGATCAAAAAATTGAAATTCAGCGTAAAAAGGTAAAACATAAAATTTTTTAAATGCTTGATTTTACTGGAATTGACTATCTGAAAAGTGGGAATGAGAGACAGAAAAGGGCTTATGAAGTTCTTGAAAAATATCAGATTTTTGAAAAATTAAAGAATTATTCACCCATTTTAGCAGGAACTGTTCCTATTGAAATTGATATAGAAGGAAGTGATCTGGATCTTATTTTTGAGATTGATTTAAGATTTGAAGAAGACTTTCTGAATGATTTAATGACTAGCAGGTTTATTCCTTACGATGTGGACGTGGAGCATCCCATTGTAAACGGCGAAAAATGCATTACATTGAATTTTGTACTGGAAGGGTTTCCCATCGAAATTTTTGGACAGAATAAGCCAACAAAAAAGCAAAATGCTTATCTCCATATGGTGGCTGAATATAAAATATTAAAGGAAAAAGGAGAAGAATTTAAACAAAAAATAATAGAACTTAAAAAGCAGGGAATAAAAACAGAGCCGGCTTTCGGAATGTTGCTGGGGCTTGAAAATCCTTATGAAGATCTATTGAAATTTTAAATAAAATGATTGATACACATACACATCTATACGCAGAAGAATTTGATGAAGACAGAAAAGAAGCTATTCAAAGGGCTTTAGATAAAGGAATTACAAAATTCTATCTTCCTGCTATCGATTCTGAATCTCATGGGAAGATGTTGCAGCTGGAAACAGAATATCCGGGACAAATTTTCTCAATGATGGGGTTACACCCTTGTTATGTAAAACCGGAATCGTGGGAAAAAGAACTTGAAATTGTAAAAAATTATCTCGATCAGAGACATTTTCCTGCAATTGGGGAAATCGGGATTGATCTGTATTGGGATAAAACAACTTTGGATATTCAGGTGAAAGCTTTTGAACAGCAGATTGACTGGGCCATAGAAAAGGATCTTCCGATTGTGATTCATACAAGAGAAAGCTTTGATGAGACATTTGAAGTGCTGGAAAGAAAAAAACACCCGAAGCTGAGAGGAATTTTCCATTGCTTTTCAGGAAATCTGGAACAGGCACAGCACGCTGTTGACCTTAATTTCATTTTAGGAATTGGTGGAGTAGTAACGTTCAAAAACGGGAAAATAGACCAGTTTCTGAATGAAATTCCACTGGATAAGATTGTTCTGGAAACAGACTCTCCTTATCTGGCGCCGGTTCCCCACAGAGGAAAAAGAAATGAAAGCTCCTACCTTGATCTGGTAGCCGGTAAACTGGTGGATATCTATGGGAAAGATTTCTCTGAGATAGATCGCATCACTACAGAAAATGCAAAGAATCTTTTTCAGTCATAAAGGTTCTCAACTTTAAGATAAACAAAACCCTCTTCAATTTTGAAAAGGGTTTTATTTTTATTTCTTTCTGGTAAAATTCTTGTTTTTAGGCTTTTTGAAACCTACTGAAGCTCCTGTAGAAGGCTTCTTACGGTTATTATTTGGCCTTGAATTATTACTGTTTCCTGTTGTTTTAGGTTTCTCACCACCTGCATGAAAAGGTTTGTTGTTAGAATCCCTTTTCTGGGCAATCAAATCATCAGTATGGAACGGATGGTCTTTGATCACAGGAATTTTCTTCCCAATCAATTTTTCAGTATTCTTTAAATTCAAAAGATCAAGTCCGTCTACAAAAGATATAGAATTACCTTCAGCTCCGGCTCTACCTGTTCTTCCGATTCTGTGTACATAGGTTTCAGAAACATCGGAAAGTTCAAAATTGATCACGAATTTCAATTCATCAATATCAATTCCTCTTGCTGCAATATCCGTGGCAACAAGAACTCTTGTTTTTCCGGATTTGAAGTTATTCAAAGCATTTTGTCTCGCATTCTGAGATTTATTACCATGAATGGCTTCAGCAGAAATATCGTCTTTCTGAAGTTTTCTCGAAATCTTATCTGCACCGTGTTTTGTTCTTGCAAATACCAATACAGAATCTGAAATATCATTTTGAAGAATGTGAGAAAGCAAATTCAGTTTGTTATCTTTTTCTACAAAATATACAGATTGTTTAATGGTATCTGCTGTAGAAGAAACCGGAGTTACTTCTACTTTTACCGGATTATTCAGGATAGAATTAGCCAGTTTCTGGATTTCAGCCGGCATTGTTGCAGAAAAGAACAAAGTCTGTCTTCTCTGAGGTAAAAGTTTGATGATTCTTTTTACATCATGTACAAATCCCATATCCAGCATTCTGTCTGCTTCATCAAGAACAAAGATTTCAAGGTTTTTTAAGCTGATGATGCCTTGAGCAATAAAGTCAAGAAGTCTTCCTGGTGTTGCTACCAGAATATCAATTCCTTTTCTCAAAGCAGCTTCCTGGTTTCCTTGTTTTACCCCTCCAAAAATAACAAGTTGTTTTAATGGAAGATATTTACCATAAGCGTTAATGTTTTCCTCAATCTGAATGGCCAGTTCTCTGGTTGGTGTAAGGATTAATGCTTTTATATGTTTATTGGGAATTTTATTTTTGGATAAATTCTGTAGAATAGGAATAGAAAAAGCAGCTGTTTTACCAGTTCCTGTCTGCGCGCAGCCTAAAAAGTCTCTACCGTCTAATATATCAGGGATCGATCTTTCCTGGATAGGAGTAGGAGTCGTGTATCCCTGTTCCTGAATTGCTTTTGCAATAGGTTCTATTAAGTTTAAGTCTGTAAAATTCAAATGAATTATTTTAAAATTTAAATAAAAATTCCTTCAGTCTGAAAGAATTACATTCTACAAAGGTAGTCTAAATATTTTTAAGTATCTTATTCCACTTTTTTAGACTTATTGACTATTGGAAAAAAGAAATGGCCACCCAAATATGAGCCGCCTTTTTTTTCTATTAAATGTCTGAAATTTATTTAAATCTATATCCTACACCAGCCTGCAGAAATCCAATTTTAATAGGAACTGCATTGCTTTTATTCATTTCTATAAAATTGAAATTATATCTGGCATCAACAAAAAACTTCTCATTAATCTTATATTCTGCACCCAGGAAAGGAAATAAATTCAAGGTTTTTAAAGATTCATAATTGTGGGTTTCTGCCTCATCAAAAAGATTATCCATTTTTACTTTGGATGATATGTTAAACCCTAAGTTGATTCCTGCAGATGCAGAAAGTTGTGGAACAATATAGTATTTTAATGAAATAGGAACCTGTATCTGATTGAATTTGTAATCAAAGTTCATATTACCCATGCTTACCACTTCACTGCCAACCAACTGATACCAGGGATAAGCATCTTTACCACCCAATTGAGTATACAGTAATTCAGCCTGCAAACCAAATTTAGAAGATAAAGGTTGTTCTGCTACGATACCTGCATAGAAATAGGATTTTGAATCCAGCCCAGTTCCAAAAAATTTCATATTGGATAAGGAATATCCTCCTTTTACACCAAAGCTCATAGATGTCTGGTCTTTTGTATTTTCTTGTGCATTAAATAGTGCTGAGAAAGCAAATACTGCAAGGAAAAAAATGTTTTTCTTCATGTTTATTTTAAATGGTTATTAATTTTACAAAAAAATAATTCCTCCAAATGAAGGAATTACTGTTACAAAGATAATTTAAATATTTTTTTAGTGAAACTATTTCACTTTAGTCCATTCCTGGTTTTTTCTTAAGTTTTCAAAAAATTGATAGACTTCTGAAAGCTTTTCACTTCCGTGTTTTCCATAGTCTTCAATATTTTTTGAAGTACCGTCAGCGAATTTGATTCTTAAATAAGAGGTTGGAAGATCGGTAATGTTTCGCTCACCATATTTGTCGTTTAAGTTTTTTGCATTGAGCCCATCCAGCAAACTGATTAGTTTATTGTAATCCTCTTCCTTGATTGTTCCTTTAAAAGTTCCTTCGCGAGGCTTGGAAAATTCATCTTTTGAAGGTTTATCATTAAAATTAAAATGTTCTGCTTCAAAAACTGCTGTTCTGTCCGGACTGATAGTCATTTTAAAAACAGGACAGAATCCAAAACAGGGAGTTGCCTCATATTCAATAGCAGAATATTTGGAATTTACTTTCTGAGAAGTACACGAAAATAAAAATACAAATGCGCAAAGGCCCAGTAAATATTTCATAGTTTTTTCAATTTCGGAGATTCTCCCAATAATTGTTCCAAAAGACAAAATTTTCCTTTGTTTTTATGTTAAATATATATGGAAAACCTGCTTAACCTTTTATTTTAACCATTAAGATTGTATTAAGATGTTAAGAATATGAAGATAAGCTTCGCTTTACGCTTAAAAATCAGAATGATTTACTTAACTATACTTTATTTTTTAAATCCTTCTTAATGGTTTAAAATATTGTCTAAAAGAAATAGAATTAATTTTATTAAAAAACAGCCTCAGATTTTTCTAAGGCTGTTTTGTATGTTGCAGTTCCATTCTAAAATAAAACTGGTGAATCAATGTTTTTTCTATCCGTGCAATTGTTTCCAGATGGCGTCTTTAAGTTCCATAAGGCCTTCTCCGGTAACTCCTGAGAAGAACAAAGGCTGCTTGTTTTCAGGAAACTCTGCTGCAATTTCTTTTTTCAGTTCATCATCCAAAAGGTCAGATTTTGATACAGAAATAATAAAGTCTTTATCTAAAAGTTCAGGATTGTATTCTTTTAATTCATTCTCCAGAATTTTAAATTCCTGGTAGTGATCTTCAGAATCAGAAGGAATTAAAAATAACAAGATAGAGTTTCTTTCAATATGTCTCAGGAATCTGTGTCCTAAGCCTTTTCCTTCTGCTGCTCCTTCAATAATTCCCGGAATATCAGCCATTACAAAAGATTTGTAATTTCTGTAATCTACAATTCCAAGGTTAGGAGTCAGAGTAGTGAAGGCGTAATTGGCAATTTTTGGTTTTGCTGCAGAAACAGATGCTAAAAGTGTAGATTTTCCAGCGTTTGGAAATCCAACAAGTCCTACATCGGCCAAAATTTTAAGCTCGAAGACAACATAGCCTTCTTCGCCATCCATTCCGGGCTGAGCAAATCTTGGAGTCTGATTAGTAGAAGATTTGAAAAATTCATTTCCTCTTCCTCCTTTTCCACCCAGCATCAAAATTATTTCCTGCTTGTCATCAAGGATTTCTCCGATAATTTCACCTTCTTCATTTTTAGCGATAGTCCCAATGGGAACATCAATATAAATATCAGAACCGTCAGCTCCTGTAAGCTGGTTTTTCGCTCCGTTTTCACCTCGTTCTGCTTTTATGTGACGGGTGTATCGGAGTGGAAGCAAAGTCCATTCATTAGCATTTCCTCTCATGATGACGTGTCCGCCACGACCTCCGTCGCCACCGTCAGGACCACCTTTAGGGATATACTTTTCACGGCGAAGGTGGGCAGAGCCAGCACCTCCGTGTCCGCTTTTACAATGGATCTTTACGTAATCTACAAAGTTAGACATATAGTTTGTGTTGCGAGTTGCAGGCTACGGGACGAAATTTTCTATCCCGCACCCGTATCCCGATTATTTAATTTTCTCTACTTCAGCGAAAAGTTTTTGGGAAATTTCATCAATTTCTCCAACACCGTTTACCTCTACATATTTACCCTGCTGCTTATAAAGCTCGGCAACTTCTGCTGTTTTAGTATAATATTCTTTAATTCTGTTTTCGATGATCTCTACATTGCTGTCGTCTGATCTTCCACTGGTTTCACCTCTTTTCAGAAGTCTTTCAACCAAAATTTTATCCTCTACTACCAATGAAAGACAGATGTCAATATTGTCATTCAGTACTTCCTTAACGATGGTTTCCAAAGCTTCTGTCTGTGCAGTTGTTCTTGGATATCCATCAAAAATAAAACCATTGGTATCAGTAGGTTTTTTGATCTCATCGATCAGCATATCTGTTGTTACCTGATCCGGAACCAATTCTCCCTTATCGATGTATGACTTAGCCAGTTTTCCAAGTTCAGTGTCATTTTTCATATTGTATCTGAAAAGATCACCTGTTGAAACCTGTTTTAAATTGAATTTCTCGATTAGATTCTGAGCTTGTGTTCCTTTTCCACTTCCTGGAGGGCCGAACAGAACAATGTTTATCATAATGTTGATACGCTTCCGGCCACTAGTAATACACTGTTGGCTTTTAGCTTTTTTAAGTTAATATTTTACTTTTATTTCGATTAAGTTTTAAAGCTAACAGCCAATAGCCAGTAGCTAATGACAATAATTAATGGTTGATTTGTCCGTCTTCCAATTGATATAAATTAGGTAGGTTTCTTCCCAATTCATCATAATCAAGTCCGTATCCAAGTACAAATTTGTTTGGAATTTCCATTCCGATATAATCCAGCTTGAAATCTTTCTTGTAAATCTCAGGTTTCAGTAAGAAACTAGCCAGCTTTACAGATTTAGGACGTTGTGTTTCCTTAAAATATTTGAAAAGACTCTCAACAGTGTTTCCTGTATCTACGATATCTTCTACGATAATAATGTGACGGTCTCTTACATCTTTGGTAAGTTCCATTTTCTGATAAACAATCCCTGTAGATTCAGTTCCTACATAAGAACTCATTTGAATGAAGGCAATTTCACATTCCCCCGGGTAATATTTTAAAAGATCTGAGAAGAACATCACCACCCCATTTAAAACGCCAATGAAAACAGGCACTTCATCTTTGTAATCTTCATAAATTCTTAACGCTGTCTCTTTTACAATTTCCTGAATTTCGGCATCCTTTAAATAAGGAACGAAAGTTTTGTCGTGAACTTTAATGCTTTCCATAAAATTTTTAGTAGGAGGCAAAGTTACGGATTTTTGATTAAAATACTTTCCTGTTTTTATTAGTTTGACAGTTTGATGGTTTCGGGATGACAAAGTGAGGTATTATGATGAAGCCTGTTTAAATCAGAATAAGTATAAGTCATTGAACAACATAGGAAGCTATAGCCTTAGAAAAATGAATTCTTTGGAAGAGAATAAATAACCGGTGTTTAAGTGTGGAAGAAAAAAGAGATGATAAATATCCTGATAATTTATGAAAAAATGAATATTGCGGAAAATGAGTATCTTTGTTCCTTCCAAACCCAAAATACGGACATGTAGGATATCATTTCTTTCAGATTCAATAAAACAGTAACGAAGATGTTACTGGTGTTCAACCATTTTTTAAGAAAGAAATCATGATTTTACTACAAAATATATCCTTTGGGTTTCCGGGAGGAGATCTTCTATTTAATTATACCCATTTAACGATACCTTCTCACACCAAATCTGCATTGGTGGGAAGTAATGGCATGGGAAAATCAACCCTGCTGAAAATGATCGCGGGTGAAATACAGCCTTTAAGCGGAAATATTACTACTTCAGGTTCTGTTTTTTATATTCCTCAGATGTTTGGGAACTTTAATCATCTTACTATTGCTGAATGTCTTAAAATAGATCAGAAACTGAATGCGCTCCAAAAAATTACCAATGGAGAGGCTGATGAAATTTATTTTGAAATTCTCAATGACGATTGGGATATTGAAGAGCGTTGTCAGCAGGCATTGGAACATTGGGGACTTGACAATTTTGAACTGTCTCAAAAACTGGAAGACCTGAGCGGCGGTCAGAAAACCAAGGTCTTTCTTGCCGGAATTCAGATCAGTCAGCCTGATATCATCATATTGGATGAACCTACCAACCATTTGGATCTTGATGGAAGGAAGATCCTGTATGATCTTATTGATAAAGCAGATGCAACAGTAGTTATTGTAAGCCACGACCGGACTTTGCTTAATCTTGTTGATACCATCTTTGAATTAAGCAATCAGGGAATTGCCACGTATGGAGGAAACTATAATTTCTTTGCAGAGCAAAAAGAAGTAGAGGAAGAAGCTTTACATAATGATATCCATGCAAAAGAACGGGCCTTGAAAAAGGCGAAAGAAAAAGAAAGGGAAACACTGGAACGGAAACAGAAACTGGATGCAAAAGGAAAGCAAAAGCAGGAAAAATCCGGTGTTGCACGAATTATGATGAACACGCTTCGGAATAATGCTGAAAAAAATAGTTCAAAGCTGAAAAGTGTGCACGCAGAGAAAATCAGCGGGATTTCAGATGGTTTGAGAGACCTGCGTTCCTCCTTAAAGAATTCTGAACAGATGAAAGTGAACTTTAATGATTCCAATCTGCATTCAGGGAAGATTTTAATTACGGCTGAAGATATTAATTTCAATTATGGAAATGGAAATCTATGGAAAGAAAATGTCAACCTTGAGATCCGAAGCGGGGAAAGAATTTCTATCAAAGGTTCGAATGGCTCAGGAAAAACAAGTTTGATAAAACTTCTGTTGGGAAATACTGAACCTTCCGAAGGAATAATAGACAGAGCGGAGTTTAACAGCATCTATATTGATCAGGAATATTCGCTGATTGATAATGATTCTACTCTTTATGATTTTGTCCAGACCTTTAATGATCATGCACTGCAGGAATTTGAGGTGAAAACATTACTGTCCAGATTTTTATTCGGTAAAGATACCTGGGACAAAAAATGTGGAATGCTGAGTGGAGGGGAGCGTTTGCGCTTGCTTCTATGCGGACTTTCCATCAGCAATAAAGCTCCGGATATGATCATTCTTGATGAACCCACGAATAACCTGGATCTTCAGAATGTGGAAATTCTCACCCATTCCATTAAAGATTATCATGGAACGCTGTTAGTTATCTCGCATGATGAAGTTTTTCTGGAAGAGATTGGGATTGATCGGGAATTGATGCTTGGCTAAGTGATTATTTGTATAATGTGGAATATATTCAATAGGGGAGGGCTTTAGCTCGTCTTCATTATCAAAACAGTTTCATTGGCTTTGTCCAAAACATGTAAGAAAATCTGGAAATTTATTTCCAGGTTTTTTTATAAATTTTAAGTAACATAACCTTTGTTATTGCGGGCAAAGCGAAGCAATCTCTATCCAGCCTGTAAATTTCCCTGTTTTATTTTATTCAGAATAATATCCATCTTTTGAGGCAGGTCATAATCACCTGAAAGCTCAATCAAAGGAGTATTCATCTCAGACAGCCATTCCAGATGGGCTTTTAGTGTTCTGTTGGCAACACCTGTATTGTGATCATAATCTTTAGCCCAATCCATAAACTCCTGGAATTTTTCTGCTCTTTCCGGATGGGTAATAATTTCTTCGCCATATCTTTCATACTCTCTTTTTCGCAGTCTGTCCAGTCGTACTTCAGGAGGAAGATAGAGGAAAATAATCAGGTCAAATGCAGGAAATACATTTTCACCCCAATGAATGATTGAGCCTCCAAAAATCCAGTTTTCAGCAATATGAAGTTGGTCCGAAACAATTGAATTTCTTATTTCAGGGTTTTGTCTTTCTGTAAAAGGGATTGGTGTTGGAAGCCAGAAAAAATCATCACTGTCAAAGTATTTAAGATTGAGTTCCTCAGATAATGCTTTTCCTAAAGTGGTAACCCCGGAACCTGAAGCTCCGAAAATATGTATTCTCATGACTTTTTAAGTTTATTAAAGCTGTTGAAATTGAATGATCTGCGAGAGTCTTTATGATTTTAAAATCCAGTTATAGATCTCATTCAGGACTTCTTCTCTTATGGATTCATTTAAAATCTCATGACGCATTTCCGGATAGATCTTTACTTCCACATTCTGAAAACCGTCTGTTTTTAAATTGTTGACTGTATACATTACGCCTTTTCCAAAATCACCTATCGGATCATTCTGTCCGCTTACAAACAGAAAAGGAAATGACTGAGAAATAGTGGCAGCCCAGTTTCTCGCCGTAGCTTTTTTATAAACAGTAAATAAAGTATAAAAAGCGTTATGAGTAAACGGAATTCCACAAAGTTCATCCTGCTCAAAAGCTTTTCTGTTGTTAGGATTTACGCTCAGCCAGCTGGTATCACTGAAATCTTTATCCTTTTTAAAATGTTTGTTATTAACGCTCGTAAAAACAGAATTCAAAAAAGTACGATGACGAGGGGCGATGGCATTGGTTAATGATAAATAAACTCTCAATACATCTATTCCCGGTAAAGGCCCGCCGGTTCCTGTAATAATAGCTCCTGCAAATTTAGTGCTTGCCTTTTGAAGAAGACATCGTGTAATAAAAGATCCCATAGAATGCCCCAAAATAAAATGCGGAACATCCGGATATTGCTCTGCGAGATAATCTGCCATCATTTCTGCATCTGCAACAAGTCTTTCATCCGGTTTTTCAAGCTGAAAGAAACCAATGTCTTTTTTCTCTTTGACAGATTTTCCGTGTCCCAAATGATCATAGGTCAGTACAGCAATGCCCTGAGCTGCAAAATATTCTGCAATCTCAGCATATCTTCCGCCGTGTTCCTGCATGCCGTGAACAATGAGAAGGGTGGCTTTTGCTGTTTGTGGAGAGAATAGAGTGTGGAAAAGCTGAGACTTACTGTCTGTAATCGATGATAAATAGGTTGAGTGTTGGGATGAGGTCATAGCAATTGGAATATTATTTTATTTCAATTTCTGGAAGTTTATAATTTCCAACAATTTCAATTAATTTTGAAGTATTGGCTTTTAAATTATTAAAGAAAGAATCCATATTTTCCGGGTATCCTCTTTCACTCATTGCAAAAAGAAGAATACCTTTATTTTTACCCCTATTAACAAGTTTATAGCGGTAAATATTTCTTTCTGCAATTAATATCTCCTTGCCATCCTTTGAATTTTCACTGATAAGAAAATCTAAAATATACTCTCCATTATTTTCAAAAATCTGATAATTGACAACAGGGTTGTTTTTTTTCATCTCCTGAAGTTCACCTACTTTTTGATCAACAATATCTTTAAGATTGAAATCCCCTTTTATAAAGTCGATTAAAATCATGCTACCATATTTATTGATATTTTCATTTGAGCTTAAATATTCTTGCTTGTAGTAATTTTCATTGGGATGCGAGCTCCAAACAAGATTATATTCTTTTTGATTCAATTTGATAGGACCCGATATATTTAGATAATCATTTACTTTATTTTGAGCATTTACATAAAGCAGAGGTACTATTAAAAGTAAAATCAGAATTCTTAATTTCATTTTGTATAATTTCTAAAGTAAATATAACCCATTTTATATACTTGTGAAAGTAAAATTATATATATAAAGTAATATTCAACCTCATGATTTTCATCCCAACTCAAAATAAATATCCTCTATAATTTGGTCGTCATTTTTTTTAAAAGTAATTTTGCACGAATCTAAAAACAAAAGTAAAATATGTCAACTTATGTAGTTGTAGGTCTTCAGTACGGAGATGAAGGCAAAGGAAAAATCACGGATGTTTTATCAGCAAAATCGGACTATGTAGTACGTTTCCAGGGTGGAGATAACGCAGGTCACACGGTTTATGTGGGTGAAGAAAAATTCGTTTTGCACCTTCTTCCTTCAGGAGTTCTTCAATGCAAAGGGAAATGTATCATTGCGAACGGAGTAGTGGTAAACCCTAAGTCTTTTATTAGAGAAGTTGGTCAGATCGAGAGCAAAGGCTTGAGAACAGATCACATCTTTATCAGCAGAAGAGCGCATGTGATCATGCCTTACCACATCCTTTTGGATACTTACCGTGAAGAGGAACACGGAGGAACTCAGATTGGAACTACCAAAAAAGGAATCGGACCTTGTTATGAAGATAAAATTGCAAGAATCGGGATCAGAATGGTAGATCTTTTAAATCCAGAAATTTTAAGAGATAAAATTGAGAAAAACTTAAAAGTTAAGAATTCTCTTTTTGAAAAATATTACGGAAAACCAACATTAGACGTTGAAGAAATCTACAACGAATATTTAGCAATCGGAAAACAGCTTCAGGACAGAATCGTTGATACTGAATTAGAGCTGAACGAAGCGATCAGAGACGGTAAAAACGTATTATTCGAAGGAGCACAGGCGTTGATGTTGGATATCGACTTCGGTACTTATCCATATGTAACTTCATCTTCTCCGTCTACAGGAGGAGTTTGTACAGGAGCTGGTGTTCCGCCAACTTCGCTTCAGAACTTAATCGGTGTGGCAAAAGCATACTGTACAAGAGTTGGAAACGGTCCTTTCCCTTCTGAATTAGATAACGAACTGGGTGAGAAAATCAGACAGATCGGTGGTGAATTCGGAGCTACTACAGGTAGACCGAGAAGAACAGGTTGGTTAGACCTTGTTTCTTTAAAGCACGCTTGTATGATCAACGGAATCAACAATCTTGTGATCACTAAGCTTGACGTTCTTACAGGAATTGAAAACCTGAAAGTAGTAACACATTATAAAACTGAAGACGGGAAAATTATTGATTATTTCACTTCTTCAACAGAAAAGCTATACAATTACGAGCCAATCTATCAGGATTTACCAGGTTGGAGCGAAGATATTACAAAAGCAAGAAGCTATGATGAACTTCCTGACACTGCTCAGAAATACATCGAGTTTATTGAGAAATACTTAGGAATCAATGTATACTTAGTTTCTGTAGGTCCTGAAAGAAGTCAGAACATCATCAGAAAAGAATTATTCTAATTTCTTAGACTATAAAATAACAGAGAGACTATCATTGGATGGTCTCTTTTTTTTGTTTAAAAATTAATGAATTTCGTTTTTTACCTGAATTAGTCACCCCATGTCAAGGTTCTAAACCTTGACATGGGTGCAGCTTAAAAGAGAATATTTGATTTTAAGATCTTCATTTATTGAAATCCTCTTATATTTAATATTAATTTTAATCTAATGGAAGAAAATAAAATACCCCAGCGTTTTCTGGATAATATTGTGATCAGTTTATATCTTACCATTACATATGCTGTTTTGATTATTGTTTACTTAGGCTTACCATTCAGTATAAGTTCAGATTTCTTACTGATTCTGTTTATTGTCTGCAGTTTGATTTTTAGCATAGGAGCAATCTATTTTGCTGCTAAAAGTTATTCAAAAACAAAGATCAGTTCTGTTATTCTCATTATTATTAATGCTTTGGGATTATTAATACCGCTAACTCTTCTTATCCTGCTTATATAATCTTTTCTACTACGCTAAGGCTATGGTATTTGTGGCTTGTTGTTCTTATTTACTTTTATGAGAAATAGAGCTGTTTTTCTGTGCAACTTTCTATTTAAAAATGTTAAAATTCAAACATTATCATAAAATTTTCTAATATTATGTTGTTTTGCTAAAATTTTGGCAGATGTTTTGATATTACAACATTGCTTATCGATAAGAGCTAACCAAACTAATAATCAAAATTTTTAACAGTTTAAAAAGTAGTAGTGATGAAACAACATAATCAAAACCAGGAATTTCGTTTTAACGAAGTTCTCTTTGAGCACCGCAATAAAGAATATGGTGCCTATGCATTAAGAAACGAATCAGATCGAATATTAACCAAAGCGCTTTTTATCGGAGCAAGTTTAATGGCCGCAGTATCTATTACTCCGTTTGTGATTTCTGCAATGAAATCAGATGTAATGATAGATAGAATTAAGGATAATGGTGAAAGAAGAATAATTAAAATTGTTGAACCACCTGAAAAAGATCCTCCTGTCCAGATTGTAAAAACTGTTGCACCTCCAAACACGAAAACGTTTGACAGTACAGTGCCTACACCATCAAGTGAAGCTAAAGATGATGTAAAAAAAGATCCTGTACCGGATGACGCTGTTGCGGGCTTTGTAAACAACTTTAAAGGAGATCCTGTAGCACCTAATACACCGAATGTTCCAGTATCAGTAGGAACAGGCCCTGTAATTAATACTCTGCCACCGGTAATTTCTGATCCGGTGGATAAAAATAAAATTGCAGAATCTGGAGAACTTGGTGTAGAAGCGAATTTCACAGGAGGAATAGACTCCTTCAGAAATAAAGTAATGAACAACTTCGATGGTTCAGGATTTGAATCAGAAGATGTAGTAAAAACGACAGTTACCTTTATTGTAGAAATGGACGGAACCATCTCAGGGGTAAAAGCTAATGGAACCAACGCCGACTTTAACAGTGAAGCTATGAGAACAATCAAAAATATCTCAAGCAAAGGAAAATGGATTCCAGCCAAAAACAAAAAAGGAGAATTCGTAAGAAGTTATTTCAAATTTCCTATCTCAATGAAGTTTGATAATTAATAAGGAAAAACACATTTCAAATAGTTATCCACAAAGATTTTTTTTTGTGGATAATTTTTTTTATTGCTAAATTGCTTATTAACAATATTTTAACTCAATTTTGATTTTCCCCACTCACTGAGAGCAAAGAAAAAAGTGTATTTTTGAAACTTAAAGTTCTAATAATGGCAAAAATCATAGGTATTGCTAATCAAAAAGGAGGCGTTGGTAAAACTACCACCGCTGTCAACTTGGCGGCAGCATTAGGAGTATTGGAAAAAAGAATATTAATCATTGATGCTGATCCTCAGGCGAATGCTACATCCGGTCTGGGTGTTGAAGATGTTCAGTATTCTACTTATAATCTTTTGGAGCATAGTGCAGAAACAAGAGTTTGCATCAAAAGAACTGCGACTCCGAACCTGGATATTATTCCGTCGCATATCGATTTGGTAGCTGCGGAAATTGAATTGGTAGACAAGGAGGATCGTGAGTATATGCTGAGAAAAGCACTGGCCAGTGTAAGAGACGATTATGACTATATCATCATCGACTGTGCACCGAGTTTAGGTCTTATTACAGTAAACGCTCTTACTGCAGCAGATTCTGTAATTATTCCGATCCAGTGTGAGTATTTTGCATTAGAAGGACTGGGGAAACTTTTGAATACCGTTAAAAACGTTCAGAAGATCCATAATAAAGATCTTGGGATAGAAGGTCTTCTTCTTACGATGTATGACAGCCGATTGAGATTATCCAATCAGGTAGTGGAAGAAGTAAATCTGCACTTCCCGGAAATGGTTTTTGAAACCATTATCAGCAGAAACGTAAGATTGAGTGAAGCACCAAGTTTTGGAGAAAGTATCCTGAATTATGATGCAGAAAGTAAAGGAGCTGTTCAGTATATTCAATTAGCTGAAGAAGTTCTTTTAAGGAACGAAAACTTAATAAAGAATTAAATTAATAATAAATGGCCAATAAGTGTATGCTGGTCATCACTTGTTAAACATCATTTATCAATTATATCTATGAAGGACAAAAAAAGAGCTATGGGACGCGGTTTGGGCGCTATTTTAAGTGCAGAATCTAAAGCAACTGTCAATTCAGCTACTGATGAAGGAGCAGATAAGTTTGTGGGAAATATTGTAGAAGTTTCGCTTGAAGATATCTATCCGAACCCGACGCAGCCGAGAACTTATTTTGATGAAAAAGCATTAAACGAGCTTGCACAGTCAATTGAAAACCTAGGTGTAATCCAGCCGATTACCCTGAGAAAAGATGGTGAAAAGTTTGAAATCATTTCCGGGGAAAGACGTTACAGAGCAACTAAAATTGCAGGGTTAACGACTATTCCTGCCTATATCCGTTTAGTAAATGATCAGGAACTTCTTGAGATGGCTCTTGTTGAAAATATCCAGAGAGAAGATCTTGATGCCATCGAAATTGCATTGACTTATCATAGGCTTTTAGAGGAAATAGGACTTACACAGGAAAATCTGAGCCAGAGAATAGGAAAGGACAGAAGTACCATTACCAATTCTATCAGGCTGTTAAGACTAAATCCGGATATTCAGAATGCTATCAGAAGCGGTGAAATTTCTGCAGGACACGGCAGAGCAATCATCAGTCTTGAAAGTGAAGAAGATCAGCAGGTTTTGTTCGAGCTTATTATCAAAGAAAAATTAAACGTTCGTCAGGCAGAGCAGGCTGCTGCTGCATTGAAAAATCCAAAATCTCCCGCTGCAAAAAAAGCAAAAGTGGAGCTTTCCAATAACTATAAAAAAGCCCAGAAGACAATCGCTGATATCTTGGATGTAAAAGTGGAAATCAAATCTTCTGGAAATGGTAAAAAAGGTAAAATTGTCCTGGACTTCAAAAATGAAGAAGAGCTGGAATATATTTTATCCCATATTAAATAATGAAGAAAATATTTTTCACATTTTTCTTGTGTATCGCTGCATTGGCCTATTCACAAGTAAAACCTATTGATACCGTTCGGATGCAGACTCCTCCGAAAGAGGAACCCCGTGTGGTAAAACCAGGTAAAACAGAAGCAAAGATCATTGAAGATCTGGAAAAAGCCAATGGTCCCACAGTAAAAACTATAAAATTGAATCCCACCAGAGCAGGATTATATTCTGCTGTTTTACCGGGATTGGGACAGTTTTATAACAAAAAATACTGGAAAATTCCCATTGTTTGGGGAGCAGTAGGAGCCGGAGTGGGGATTGCTGTATGGAATGACAACCAGTATAAAAAATATCGTGAATACTACATCGCGAAACTTAATGGAACACCCAATGAGTTTGTGGACAGCCACCCGTTTTTAGATAAAAGAGCATTGGGGAACGCCCAGGACAGAGCGAAGAGACAAAGAGATTATGCTATTGCAATTACAGGACTTATTTATATTCTGAATATTGTAGATGCCGTAGTAGATGCTCACCTTTACGAAAGCCGTCATGACCCGGATTTGGTTTTTAAACCATCTGTTATTCAGGATCAGTATGGGTACAGTGCTCCCAAAACAGGGTTCAGTTTAAGTTATAGATTTTAGAAGACAACATATCTGCTAAAGACTTCGGTTGAAAGCAGTATTTAAAAATAAAAAAGATTATATGAAAATAGCATTAGTTGGTTATGGTAAAATGGGTAAGATCATTGATGAGATCGCACAGAAACGAGGTCATGAAGTAGTTGCCCGTCTTAAGGAAACCCCCACTGCTGAGAATCTTAATAATCCGGATGTTGTGATTGAATTCTCATTGCCGGAAGTGGCATTTGAAAACATCAAAGCTTGTCTTGAAAATAAAATTCCGGTGATCTGTGGAACTACAGGCTGGCTGGATCAAAAAGAAGAAATAGAAAAACTGGCTGTAGAAAACGACTCTGCATTCCTATATGGTTCCAACTTTAGTTTAGGAGTCAATTTATTTTTTGCTTTAAACGAAAAGCTTGCAGATCTGATGAAAAATGTAGATGAATACTCTTGCCAGTTGGAAGAGATTCACCATATCCATAAAAAAGATGCTCCAAGTGGAACTGCTATTTCTATTGCAGAAGGAATCATCCAAAACAATCCTAAATTTGATGCCTGGAAGCTGGAAGAAACAGAAGGTAAACAATTAGGGATTTTTGCAGTACGTGAAGATGAAGTTCCGGGAACTCACAGCGTGTATTACAGAAGTGAAGTAGACGAAATCGAGATCAAGCACACTGCTTTCAACAGAAACGGTTTTGCGCTGGGAGCTGTAGTAGCTGCCGAATGGATCAAAGATAAAAAAGGAAACTTCGCAATGAAAGACGTTTTGGGACTTTAATTTGTAACAAATTCTGTAAATTGCAGACAAATAAACAGAAAATGATGAATAGTGAATTGTAAACAGCGGACTGCTTTTATCATTTATTACTCATCATTTTTATTATAAGAATAGGCACAAAAAATTTATGAATTATTTTTTAACTTATACAGTATATGTCCTCATACTATCCGTATTGATGGGCGTTTCATCTTGGAAACTGTTCAAGAAAATGGGCTATAGCCCTTTATTTGCTTTTATCCCTTTCTACAACTATTTCATCATTCTGAAAGAAACAAAACATCCGAAATGGTGGGCGATTCTGTCTTATCTTCCGATTGTAGGGCCAATCATGATGTCTGTTTTCCACCTTTATCTGGTGAAAAAGTTCGGGAAAACCCTTTTCAAAGATCAGATTCTTACCGTGATCCTGCCGTTTATTTATATGGCGGTGATCAACTATTCTAAAGATGTAGAGTTAGAAGATGAAAATGCAAACGATCTGTTTCTTACAGACGAAGAAAAGAATGATAAAAAGAAAGATACATTCGTAGGTTCTATTACCTTCGCGGTAGTTTTTGCAACCATTATCCACGTTTTTGTAACACAGCCTTTCGGGATTCCTACAGGATCTATGGAAAGAACATTATTGGTGGGTGACTTCCTTTTTGTAAACAAATGGAGCTATGGTTACAGACTTCCGATGCGTCCGGTAGCAATACCTTTCCTTCAGGGGACCATTATGGATACAGGACAGAAAGGTAACCCGAAGGATGATCCAAAATCTTACGTAGACGGAATAAAGCTTCCTTACACAAGAATTTTACAATTCAACAAGCCGCAGAAAAATGATGTGGTGGTTTTCAACTATCCTCAGGATTCTGTACATACAGCGATCGACAGAAAAGATCCTTACGTAAAACGTTGTGTTGCTACAGCAGGTGATACTTTTGAAATGAGAGCCGGAAGACTTTTCGTTAACGGAAAGCCGGAAGTTGTTTTAGGAGATCAGGAAGTACAGCACAGATATATTGTAACAACCGATGCTCAATTAGATATCCCAACCTTATATAAAGCTTATGGATTTTTACCGGTTCAGGAGTTTCAACAGGATAACGGAGGATTTATTTATGGTTTTCAGGGGTTAACGGATAAGACGGCTAAAGAAATTAAAGAACTTCCTCATGTTCTTGATATGAAGGAAGAAGTTTCAGCAAAAGGTGAAGCTGCAGTATATTACAGAGATGAAGCCAAAACAAAGATTGATACTACTCAGTCTATTTTCCCGATCAACAAACCTTGGAATCAGGATTGGTACGGCCCGCTTAGAATTCCTAAAAAAGGAGATGTGGTAGCTATCAACCAGGAAACACTTCCAACCTATCAGTGGATCATTTCTGAATATGAGCACAACAGTTTAGAGAAAAAGAACGGGAAAATCTTTATCAACGGAAGAGAAGCAACCCAGTATACTATTCAGCAGGATTATTATATGATGGTAGGGGACAATAGAGATGCTTCTTTAGATGCAAGATTCTTTGGTTTTGTTCCTGAAGAAAATATTGTAGGAAAGCCAATGTTTACATGGATGAGTCTTCAGGGTGCATTTGCAGACAGCAGTTCTACTTATCAGGCGCCATTCAAAATCCGTTGGGAAAGAATGTTCAAAGCAACCAATACAGGAGAAGCCAATAAAACCTCTTACTGGTGGATTGCAGCGATGATCCTGATCTTGTTCTTCGGATGGGAATATTTCGTAAAATTATTCAGAAAGAAAAAAACTGAAGACGACTAATAGAAAAATTAAACTTAAAATAGAATGAAGTATTTGAAAAAATACTTCATTTTTGTATTATGAATATGAAGAATGTATTATTGCCGGCATTTTATTTGCCCCCAATTTCATGGTTTTCAGTGTTGTTAAATCCTGAGAATGAAATTACACTGGAACAGTTTGAGAGCTTTCCCAAGCAGACTTATAGAAACAGAGCGAACATCTATGGAGCCAACGGAAAACTGTCTTTAATAATCCCTATCCATCATAACGGAAAAAGAGAATTTAAAGATGTTGAAATTTCTTACCGTGAAGATTGGAGAGCCCTGCATTGGAAATCAATCAAAACAGCATATCAGAGTTCCCCTTATTTTGAATACTATGAAGATAAGTTCAGAAAAATATTTGAGCTTCAGGAAAAGTATCTTCTTGATTTTAACCTTAAAGGGATAGAAGTCATCCAACAGATACTTAAAACAGAAAAGGCACACTCTTTGAATGAAGAATATATCAAAAATCCTGAGAGTATTAATTTCAGAGAAAAGTTTTCGGCAAAACTTCCTTCAGAGTTTCAGATGGAAGAATATTACCAGACGTTTTCTGATAAATTCGGATTTTTGGAGGATTTGTCGGTTCTTGATCTTCTATGCAATAAAGGTCCGGAATCGCTTATGTATATAAAAAATATAAAACAAGCATATTAGCATACCATCGCTATTAATGGAATTTTCAGCATACAGCAGGCGATTGGTATATCTTTTTAAAAAATAAATTTCAACATATGAAAAAGGTATTATTAGCTGCAGTTTTTTTAGCAGGTTTTAGTTTTTCTTTCGCACAGGAATCTAAAGCTAAAAGTATTGATCCAAACGAAGACAAAGATCTGATGACATGGTATCATAAGGATTTTACAACTTCAAAAGTATATGGGGTAAATACGGCAAATGCTTATAAATACTTAGAATCTAAAGGACTGAAGCCTAAAACCGTTGTGGTAGGAGTTTTGGATAGTGGAGTACAGGTAGACCACCCCGGATTGGTAAATAACCTTTGGTCAAACCCTAATGAAATTCCCGGAAATGGTAAAGATGATGACGGAAACGGATATATTGATGATGTACACGGTTGGAACTTCATTGGAGGTAAAAACGGTGATATTGATATCGACAATATGGAAGTGACAAGAGTCGTTGCCAAATACAAACCTGTTTTTGAAGGAAGTGATTCTACTAAGAATAAAGCAAATCAGGCTCAAATGAAAGAAGAGTTTGAAATGTATATGAAGGCCAAAGATATGTTCAATACAAAAAGTATCGAGGCTCAACAGGATTTTATGACCTATTCTATGCTGAATGAGCTGATTCCTAATATGGTTAAATTATTAGGAGGTAAGCCTGTAACAGCTGAAACACTTTCAGCAATTAAAGCCCCTACAGATCAAAAAGATGCAATCGCACTGGAATTCCTGGGCCAGATTTCTCAAAGTCCTGAATTCAAAGGAAAATCTTCCACTGAATTTGAAAAAAAGATGAAGGAAGAGATGAAGGAGGCAATAGACCATTTTGCTCCGGCAGCAAAACAATATGATCTTTCCTATGATCCTAGAAAAGAGATTGTAGGTGATAACTATGATGATTATTCTGAAAAAGGCTATGGTAACAATCATTACGAAGGACCGGATGCAGAACATGGAACTCACGTAGCAGGAATCATTGCAGGACTTCCCCAGGGAAAAGAGATTCAGCACGGGGTAGCTTCAAAAGTTGCTAAGATCATGTCTGTAAGAACAGTTCCAAATGGCGATGAAAGAGATAAGGATGTTGCCAACGCCATCAGATATGCAGTAGATAACGGAGCGAAAGTTTTAAATATGAGCTTCGGGAAACCTGTTTCCCCGGGTAAAAATGTAGTCTGGGATGCTTTTAAATATGCCGAAGATAAAGGGGTACTTTTGGTAAAAGCTGCAGGTAATGAAAATGAAGATGTAGCAGAACATCTGGCATATCCTACCAACTTTAAAAATGTTACTGATGAAAAACCATTTGTAAGCAATGTTCTTGTGGTAGGAGCAAGTACCAATAAAAACAGTGCTTTGAGAGCCGATTTTTCTAACTACAATAAAAAAATGGTGAATGTTTTCGCTCCGGGAGAGGAAATTTATTCTACCGTTCCTAAAAACGAATACAAATACCTTCAGGGAACTTCTATGGCTTCCCCTGTGGTAGCTGGAGGAGCTGCTGTTTTATTAGCATATATGCCGGATCTGAAACCTTACCAGATTATTGAAGCGCTTGTGAAAAGCAGCAATCCAAGTACTGCAAACGGATTCACAGATCAATCGCAGGCAGGTGGTGTTATCGACCTGAAAAAAGCTGCGGAATATGCCTATACCAATTTCTACAAAGGAAAGCCGTCAAGTACTGCTAAGCCTTCGAAATCCGTAAAAATGGCTGTTAAAAAATAATTTATCTCCCTGTGTTTAAGGAGAAACCATAGAAAGTCCGGATTTTTTTCGGACTTTTTATTTTTTATTTTAAATTTTGGCACGGTTTTTTGTAACTTTATAATAACAAAATAATAAACAACAAAATGAAAAAGTTACTACTTGCAGGGATGTTGGGAACATCACTTTTTGCAGTGTCGTGTTCCTCTGTTAACAAAGCAGCTACATCTCAAAATCAAAGAGCAGACTTCCTTAAATTAAAAGGAGATTGGCAGATCGTGAGCGTAGATTATGAAAAAGGCTATAAAATCAAACCTTTTGATGAAGGTGCAGATGCGCAGTGTTTCGTAGGAAGCCACTGGAGACTGATTCCTAACAACTGGACAGGAGCGTATACTTTGAACGGAGGTGGAGATTGCCCGGCAATTACACAACCTATCAAGTTTGAAGTAAAAGACGGTAACACGTTTATGTTTAAAAAAATTGCTCAAGGTACTAAAGCAAAACAAAATACAGCCGGTTATACAATGACGTTAATCAGCCAGACTACAGATCAGTTTTCTCTTCAGCAAGATGTTCCTTTTGAAGGAGGCAATGTAAAAGTAGTTTACAACTTCCAGAGAGCAGGAATGAAATAATTTATCAACATAAAAGATCAAAAAAATGAATTTTAATAAAACATACGTAGGAGCCCTTTTCTTGTCATCAGCATTATTATTGACAAGCTGTGAGGCGGTTCAGAATTCAAATCACCAACAAAGAGGTACAGCAGTAGGTGTTGCTTCAGGAGCAGTACTTGGAGGTATCTTGGGTAACAATGTAGGAAAAGGAGGAAATGGAGCTATTGGTGCTGTATTAGGTGGTATTATCGGTGGTGTAGCTGGTAATGTTATCGGTAACAAAATGGACAAGCAGGCTAAAGATATTAAAGAAACTTTACCAGGAGCTCAGGTAGAAAGAGTAGGAGATGGTATTAAAGTAACAATGAACGAAAGTATCGTTAATTTTGCATTCGACTCTTCAAACCTTACTTCTGTTGCACAGACTAACCTGGATAAACTGGCTCAGGTATTAGTGAATAACCCTGATACCAATATCAATATCTACGGACATACAGACAGCGTAGGTAAAGATGCTTACAACGTGGCGCTTTCTCAAAGAAGAGCAGATGCCGTGAAATCTTATTTAGTAGGAAAAGGAATTGTATCAAGCAGAATGTTCACAAAAGGGGAAGGTAAAAATATGCCGGTAGCCAGCAATGATACTGATGAAGGAAGAGCTAAAAACAGAAGAGTTGAATTTGCGATCACTGCAAATGAAAAAATGATTAATGATGCCAAGCAAGGGCAGTAATTAATTTTACATATAAATATTTTCGTAAAAGACCGCCCCGGCGGTTTTTTTTGTATTTTTATGCTAGAAATTTTGAATTGATTACTTTTGCACTTGAAACAACATAAATGAAGAAATATTTAAAGCTGCTCCGCGTAGAGCAATGGGTGAAAAACCTTTTTGTATTTGTCCCGCTCTTCTTTTCAGGTAACATTACCAACATAGATCTGCTTACTAAAAGCATTTTCGCATTTGTAATATTTTCGCTTGCGGCTAGTGTTGTATATATTCTGAATGATTATAATGATATTGAAGCAGACAGAAAACATCCTGAAAAAAGGAGAAGACCTCTGGCGAGTGGTGCTATTTCAAAAGCAACAGCTATAGGAATTCTTATCGGTCTGATTATTACAGATATTGTTCTTGTATTTTTTACACGATTCTATTTCCATGAGTTGCTATGGAAGTTTGCGATTATAATAGGATTCTATGTAGTGATGAATCTGGCATATACATTTAGACTTAAGCATGTTCCGATCATCGATATTTTTATTATTGCCATAGGATTTGTACTTCGTGTATTGGCTGGAGGTTATATTACTGGAATCAGTATTTCACAATGGGCTATTCTTTTAACGTTTGTATTGGCACTCGTGCTTGCTATTGGAAAAAGAAGAGGAGAATTGATCAATGCACAGGTTTCAGGAAAAACAAGACGGGCATTAGACGGGTATAATGTTCAGTTTGCAGATATTGCATTATCTATTTCTATTACGCTGGCTATTGTATGTTACCTGATGTTTACCCTGTCACCGGAAGTTCAGGAAAGATTCCATGAAAGGGTTTTTTATACGGTAATCTTCGTGGTTTTTGCCTTATTAAGATATCTTCAGCAGACATTGGTCTACAACAGAACGGAATCTCCTACAAAAATTGTGTACCGGGACCGCTATATACAGGTTACCCTATTACTTTGGGTTGCTGCATTTTTAATTCAAATTTATTTTAAGAAATGAAGCCGAATTTCACACAGAAAGTTACAAACTGGGGTAATTACCCGGTAGTGGAGAAAGAAATGAGATCAGAGGACAGTTTCAAAAAAATAAAAGAATTTGTACTCAATCACAACGAGATTATTGCCAGAGGAAACGGAAGATGCTATGGAGATGCTTCGTTGGGAGAATCTATATTTTCAACAAAAAAATTAAATAAGTTTATCAATTTTGACCGTTTAAACGGGGTGATAGAATGCGAATCCGGAGTACTGCTTTCAGATGTTCTGGAAATTGCTGTTCCGCAGGGATATTTTCTATACGTTACTCCCGGGACAAAGTTTATATCAGTGGGAGGAGCTATTGCTTCCGATGTTCATGGGAAAAACCACCATGCAGAAGGATGTTTTTCAGAATACGTGATTGAATTTAAGCTCATGACTGAGAGCGGACAAATTATTACCTGTTCCAGAGAAGAAAATTCAGAGAAATTCTGGGCTACTATTGGTGGAATGGGACTTACAGGGATTATTCTTACAGCAAAATTTAAGCTTAAAAATATAGAATCCGCATACATTCGCCAGGAAAGTATCAAAGCAGAAAACCTGGATGAAATCTTTAAACTGTTTGATGAAAGTGAAAACTGGACTTATACCGTTGCATGGATCGATTGTCTTCAGAAAGGAAAAAATATTGGAAGAAGTATCCTGATGAGAGGTGAGCATGCCTTCCAACATGAGCTTCCCCAGAGTCTTTCGAAAACTCCTTTAAGATTAAAGAAAAAATTACAACCTACAGTTCCTTTTTATTTTCCGGGATTTGTACTGAATGCACTTACGGTAAAAATATTCAACTGGCTATATTATAAAAAACAGTCTAAGAAGGAAGTCAAGAACTTTATTGATTACGAAACATTTTTCTATCCTTTGGATGCTATTAATGATTGGAACAAAATCTATGGGAAATCCGGTTTTATACAATATCAGATGGTGATTCCTAAAGAAGCGGGAAAAGAAGGAATGAAAAAAATCCTTGAAACGATTGCCAGTAGTGGGAATGGATCATTCTTAGCAGTTTTAAAACTTTTTGGAAAACATAATCCGGAGGCTTATAACTCATTTCCGGTGGAAGGGTATACACTGGCCTTGGATTTTAAAGTGAATTCAAAACTGAAAAAACTGGTAGACCAGCTTGATGCAATTGTTCAGGAGTTCGGAGGAAGAATTTACCTTACCAAAGACAGTATGAGCAGATCATCACTTACCAATTATCTGAAAAATATTCAAAATCCTAAATTTGTGTCTTTACAGCACAAAAGAATCATAAACAACAACTCATAATGATAGTTCTGGGAAGCACATCTGAAGTGGCACAGGCTTTTGTGGAAAAAGCACTTCAGGAAGGAGAAAAGTTTGAAAAAATCTATCTTTTTACCTCAAATAAAGAAACTACAGAACGGTTTGCAAGACATATTGATGTGAAATTTCTGCAGCAGGCAGAAGTTATTGAACTGGATCTGACGAAAGAAATTGATTACAACAGATTTGATAATATCAATTCAAATGTATTATTTTGTGCCGTAGGGTATTTAGGAGAAGGAACAGAAGAAGGACTGTATGATAACAGGAATACGGAACGCATTATAGATATTAATTATTCAAAACTGGTTCCCGTAATGAACTATTTTGCTCATAAATTTGAAAACAGAAGATCCGGAACGATCATTGGGCTTTCATCAGTAGCAGGAGACAGGGGAAGACAGAGTAATTTTATCTATGGAAGTGCAAAAGCTGCGTTTACAGCCTATCTGAGTGGTTTGAGAAACTATCTCTTTGATAAAAAAGTACACGTTCTTACGATAAAACCTGGGTTTATGGCAACCAAAATGACTGAAGGTCTGCCTTTAAATCCAAAACTGACCGCAACGCCGAAACAAGCGGCTGCCTGTATTTATAAAGCCTTTAAAAAGGAGAAAAACGTGGCATATGTTTTGCCGGTTTGGAGTATTATTATGATGATTATCAGGAATATCCCTGAATTTATATTCAAAAAATTAAAGCTTTAAAGAGAAATGAAAAAATTGTATTGTTTTGATTTTGACGGAACTTTGACCTACAAGGATACTATGTTTATGTATCTTAAATTCTACGATTCTACAAAATACCGGATACAATTTTTAAGACATGTACCGCTTTTCATTCTATTGAAGTTAAAGCTTGCCGAAACAGAAAAAGTGAAAAAAAGTTTTATCGGGTCTATTTTAAAAGGACAGTCTCAAGAAAAGATCGAAATGAAATCTAAACAATTTTTTGAACTTCACTATCCTAAAATTGTAAGGGAAAATGCATTAGACTTTATAAAAAATATCGATAGGAATAATACACAAAGTTTATTGGTGACCGCATCCTTAGATATTTGGGTAAAGCCTTTCGCTGAGGAACTTAAAATGGAGCTTGTTTCTACGCGGGCAGAGTTTAAGAACGGAATTTTCACAGGAAACTTTGTAGGGAAAAACTGTAATGGGAAAGAAAAACTGGTAAGAATTAAAGAAGAAATAAACAATTCTAAATACGATAAAATTATTGCATTTGGGGATACTTCAGGGGATCGGGCAATGTTGAAATGGGCAAATGAAGGACATTATCAATTTTTTCACTAATTTTGGGAGATAAAATTGTAAAAAATGAAAAGCCTGATAATTGCATGTACAGTAATATTGATGAGCTGTGCAAGCACTTCATCTCAGAAGTCTTCTGCTATGCAGGGAAATACTGAACTCCTTGTTTCTGAATCTCAGGGAGGAACTGATAAACCAGGCTTTAAGATAATTGAAGACGAAAAAGAGTTTCGTAACATTATCAGTGGAAGTTTTGGTACCGCAGATCTGGGAAAAGATTCTTATGTCAGCTATCCGAAATTTCCGAAAAATAAAAAAGTTGTTATATACAATTTGGGAACCTTCAGATCAGGAAGTCACAAAATTGAAGAAATCAAAAGTATCTCTGTAAAAAATCAGATTCTCTATGTAGAAGTTCCGGCAGGAGAACCCTCCGGTGGAATGGAAATTCAGGTGATCTCCAGTCCATGGTTTATTTTTACTGTTCCCACAGATTACAAGTTTACCTCCGTAGAATTAAAATATTCAAAATAATAATGGATAAAGTATATTTAGATAATGCCGCAACCACTCCGCTTGCAGAAGAAGTTATAGATGCAATGGTGGGCACTATGAAGATGAATTTCGGAAACCCGTCTTCAACGCACAGCTTTGGCCAGGAAGCAAAAATCCTTATTGAAAATGTAAGAAGACAGGTTGCAGACTATCTTCATGTAACTCCTGCTGAGATCATTTTTACTTCCTGTGGAACCGAATCCAACAATATGATCATCAAATCCTCGGTAGAACACCTTGGAGTAGAAAGAATCATCAGCTCTCCTCTGGAACATAAATGTGTTTCTGAAAGTATTTTGGACATGAAAAACAGAAAAGGAGTAGAAGTAAACTACATCCGTCCGAATGAAAAAGGAGATATTGACCTTACAAAATTAGAAGAGCTTTTAAAAGCCTCAGATAAAAAAACATTGGTAAGCTTAATGCATGCCAACAACGAAATCGGAAATATCATTAATCTTAAACAAGTTGCCCAGCTGTGCAAAGAGCATCATGCCCTTTTCCACTCGGATACGGTACAGACGATGGCTCATATGAATCTTGATTTCTCTGATATTCCTGTAGACTTCGCTTCCTGTAGTGCCCATAAGTTTCACGGACCAAAAGGAGCTGGATTTGCATTTATCAGAAAAGCAACGGGCTTAAAAGGAATTATTACCGGAGGACCTCAGGAAAGAAGCCTTAGAGCCGGAACTGAAAATGTTAGCGGCATCGTAGGACTGGGTAAAGCGTTAGAGCTTTCTCTGAATCATATGGATGAATATACCAACCATATGCAGGATATTAAAAATTACGCAATTGAAAAACTTTCTGCTGAAATTGAAGGAATTAAGTTCAACGGAAGAAGTGCTGAAAAAGAAAACAGCCTTTATACGGTTTTAAGTGCTTTACTACCTTATAAAAATCCATTGATAGGACTTCAGTTGGATATGAAAGGAATTGCAATCTCTCAGGGAAGTGCATGCTCATCAGGAGCTTCAAAACCTTCAATGGTTATGATGATGGTGCTTTCTGAAGACGAAATGGATCATTGTACACCATTGCGTATCTCTTTCAGCCATATGACAACCAAAGCGGATATCGATACATTAGTGAAGGCTCTGAAAGAAATTTCAAGCGACTATACTATAGAAAAAACTAATGTTGAGCATAGATAGTCTTATGCTTTAAAAATCGTAATTTTGAACATCCAATAGAGGATTAAAAGAAAATAATATTAATTAAAATAAAAGAAACAAAAATGGCTTTAGAAATTACAGACAGCTCATTTCAGGATACGGTTTTAAAATCTGATAAACCGGTATTAGTGGACTTTTGGGCAGTATGGTGTGGACCATGCAGAACTTTAGGACCAATCATCGAAGAAGTAGCATCAGATTTTGAAGGTAAAGCAATCGTTGGGAAAGTAGATGTAGACAACAACCAAGAGATTTCTATGCAGTATGGTATCAGAAATATCCCTACAGTTCTTATTTTTAAGAATGGGGAAGTGGTAGATAAATTAGTAGGTGTGGCTCCAAAAGAGGTAATCGCTGAAAAATTAAGCGCTCACTTATAAAAAAATAAGTTTGATAATGAATGCCTTCCAGTATTGGGAGGCATTTTTTTTAAAATAATTTGCAGATAACAAAAAAAGGTGTAATTTTGCAACCACGAAAAAGAAACGACGTTCTTTAAAAAATGATCCGGTAGTTCAGCTGGTTAGAATGCCGCCCTGTCACGGCGGAGGTCGCGGGTTCGAGTCCCGTCCGGATCGCAGAAGTTTTCTCAATTTCTTTTAAAAAATTGATCCGGTAGTTCAGCTGGTTAGAATGCCGCCCTGTCACGGCGGAGGTCGCGGGTTCGAGTCCCGTCCGGATCGCGGAAGTTTTCTCAATTTCTTTTAAAAAAAATTGATCCGGTAGTTCAGCTGGTTAGAATGCCGCCCTGTCACGGCGGAGGTCGCGGGTTCGAGTCCCGTCCGGATCGCGGAAGTTTTCTCAATTTCTTTTAAAAAATTGATCCGGTAGTTCAGCTGGTTAGAATGCCGCCCTGTCACGGCGGAGGTCGCGGGTTCGAGTCCCGTCCGGATCGCAAATACAATATAAAATTTGTATAGAATACTGTAAAATATATGTTTTACAGTATTTTTTTTGTTTTATGTGTATTTTAAAAAAATGAGAACGGATCAGGTACAAAAGCTGGATGGAAATAATATCCGTATATCTCGGTGGGTTTATGGGTCTTTTTAATAATCTGTTTTTGGAATTTTGTTTCAAAATGTTAATTTATAATTTAAATAAAAATTAGCATGTAGTACTAAAAATATTAATAATAATTGTTACCTTCGCCCAATAATAAAAGCCACTGAGTGTTGAATTAATGAAAATGATATTTTAGGTTTATTTGTATATGGGGGATATTTTTAAAATCAGGGAGTTAAGGTATATACCCAGATGGTCGGTTTTTTTTATCGACATTTCAGTTATTTTCTTTTCTGTTTTAGTTTCATATTTGTTCTTAAAAAGTCTGGAGGTAAAACTGAACTTTATTGAGTACCAAAATGAAAAAATATTTTCAGTAATTATTGTTAATATTCTGTTTATACTCCTGTTCAAAACATATGCAGGAATCATAAGACATTCTACTTTTTTAGATTTTTGTAAAATTTTGTGGTCTTCGGGTAGTGCTCTTATTGCATTACTGGGACTGAATTTTATATCGGGACTGGCATTGGGTAAACCTCTTTTTTTATATCCGGTTCTGTTTTTATTTTTCTTTATTTCTATTTTTCTGATGTTCTTTTTCAGAATGATAACCAAACAGTTTTTTTCTATATTTATGGATGTTAAGGATATTTCATCTAAGGAAAGGGTTGCTGTTGTAGGAATAAGTGATGCTTCTGTTTCATTAGCGAATGCTATTATTCACCATCCTGATCATCCCTATCAGCTGGCAGGATTTCTTAGTGCCAGATCAGATTCTAAGAAAGCAATGCTGCTAGGTCATAAGATTTATAATAAAAAACAGTTTCTTAAAAGCAATAATCTGAGAGAACAGTTTGATGCTGTTTTAATCAAAGATATGATGACAAAGCGGGAAATGGAAGAATGGACTGCTCTTGCATTGGATAATGGATTGAAAGTATTAAAAGCACCCGTAGCCAGTATAATAAAAGAAGATGATGTTGTAAAAGGCATCCGTCCGCTTAAGATTGAAGATTTGCTTAATCGTCCGGCCATTAAAATAGAAGGGGACGAGGTAAAGAGTTTTCATGTTAATAAAACTATTTTAGTAACCGGAGGCGCCGGGTCTATAGGAAGCGAAATTGTAAGGCAGGTTGCTCAATTGAATTCATCACTTATTGTGGTGGTTGATCAGGCGGAATCTCCTTTATACGAACTGCAGCTTGAATTATTAGAGAGATTCCCGAACCAAAGATTCAAATTTGTATTGGCAGATATTTCAAACTATCCAAGGATGGAAAAACTGTTTGAAGATTATCAGTTTTCAATTGTCTATCATGCGGCTGCGTACAAACATGTTCCCTTAATAGAAGATAATCCGCATGAAGCTATTTTTGTCAATATCGGAGGAACTAAAAATTTAGCTCTTTTATCGAAAAAATATAGTGTAAATCGTTTTGTGATGGTATCTACAGATAAAGCTGTAAACCCAACTAACGTAATGGGAGCTTCTAAAAGAGCCGCTGAACTTTTTGTACAATCTTTACAAAATTCTTCTGAGAATACAACAAAATTTATTACAACACGTTTTGGAAATGTACTAGGTTCCAACGGTTCTGTAATACCGCATTTCAAAAAACAAATTGAAAAAGGAGGTCCGGTTACAATTACTCATCCTGATATTATTCGTTATTTTATGACTATCCCGGAAGCCTGCGAATTGGTACTTCAGGCAGGAACAATGGGAGAAGGGGGTGAGATTTATGTTTTTGATATGGGTAAACCTGTCAAAATCTTGGATTTAGCAGAAAGAATGATTAAATTATCAGGATATACGCCAGGTATTGATATTAAAATTGATTTTATAGGCTTACGACCAGGTGAAAAATTATATGAAGAACTTTTAACAGATCATTCTACGACTATTCCTACGCATCATGAGAAAATTATGATATCCAGAGATCCGGTGATGGAGTTTGAAGATATAGAAGCTTTGTGTCAACGGATTATTATGTTAGCAGTGAATAAGGATAGTTTACAAATTGTGAAAACATTAAAAGTTATTGTACCAGAATTTATAAGCAATAATTCGGAATTTGAAGTTTTAGATAAAATATCTGAACATTAAGTATATGAGTGAATTATATGAATGAAATTAATAAAAAAAATAGTGGAAAATAATAATTTTCGTTATTTTGTTTTCAAACGGAATGAAAATTGCTAGAAAAAGAAATAATCTAAATATAGGGATTAAAATACGCCTCACATAAGTAAAAACTTCTTATAACATAGTATCTTAAATAAAATTGAAGTTAACTCAAGTAGACTAGAACAAAAAAACATATGAATAAAACTATTATTGCGTATATAATACTGTTATCGGTTACTTTATTATCATGTAGACCGAAGCAAAATATGGTATATATATCAAAACATAATATGGAAGAGGAAGTTGCAAAAGCAAAGTTCCAGGGCTTACATATTCAGGAAGGAGATGTACTTTTAATTCTTGTTTCTGCACTGGATGAAGTTGCAGTAAAACCATTTAATCTTAACACTACAAATAAGGTAGGAAGCACTTCAAATGCCGGAATAAATCAATATGCACAACCAAGTGAGTATTTGGTAAATGAGGAAGGAAACATCTATTTTCCTGTAATAGGGAATGTATATGCTAAAGGAATGTCGCAGATACAACTGAAGAATGACCTTGAGGCTCGTCTTAAGAGATATCTTACAGATCCTATGGTGAGTATTACTCTCAAAAATTTCAATGTGAGTATCTTAGGTGAAGTAAAAAATCCGGGACAGAAAGAAAGTGTTTCTCAAAAGATTAACATTTTTCAGGCATTAGGCCTTGCCGGTGATATGACAGATTTTGGAGACCGTACCAATGTAAAGCTTATCCGTACTGGAGAAGATGGGACTGATCAGATTGCTAATGTTGATCTTACCAGATCTGATATTGTAAGTTCTCCATACTATTATATGAAACAAAATGACATATTATATGTACAGCCGGACAAAAACAAACAGGTTCAGGCCAACTCGAACCCGAACAGAGCGCTTACATTCCAGATTATTGGTGCATTATTAACAGCGGGCACGCTTATTATTGCCTTAACACGAAGATAAAATATGCAGAAGATAGAATTTCAGGAAAAGGAAGATAGTTTGAATCTAAGAAAAGTTATCTCTCAATACCTATATAAATGGCCGTGGTTTATTGCTTCCATTTTACTTTTTGTAATAGGAGCTTACATTTATCTTAGATATAGTGTACCTCAATATCAATCAACAACGGTTCTTAAATTTGATAAAAAACAAAATAATCTTTCCTCAGCATTATCAGATCTGGAGAATCTTGGTATGGGCTTAGGGAATGCTGATGAGCTGAAAAGTGAGGGAGCTGTTGTAACCTCACGACCTATCCTCATGGAGGTTGTGAAAAATCTTAATCTTAATGTTGAATATTTCAATACAGGAGAAATTAAAGATTCACAGCTATTTAACAAAATTCCCGTTGTTGCAAAAGTATTATCATATAATAATAATGAAAATTTTAAATTTTCTGAATATACAATGATGGACTTAAAGGGGGATGAGTTTACGCTTCAGAATGAAAAAAAAGCAACCTTTAAAGGTAAGTTTAATATTCCTCTGAATTTAGATTTTGGAATCGTAATGTTTCAGAGAAATTCTGCTGTTCCTTTTAAATCAAAATATAAAGTAATTTTTTGGAATCCCATTGAGAAAGTAAAAAAATTAGAAAAAACGGTTGAGATCAATTTACCAGATGAAAAAGCCATGCTAATGGAAATAAACCTGATAGGATCTCTTCCTGAAAAATCGGAGGCTATTCTTAATGAGGTGACTAAGCAATATAATCTGGATGGTCAGAAAGATAAAAATTTACAAGCTCAGAATACTCAGGAATTCATCGATAAAAGACTGGAAGTGATTACCAAAGACCTTTCAGGGGTAGAAAACCAAAAAGAAGATTTCGAGAACCGTAATCGTATTGTAGATATTCAGGCACAGGCGGAACTTGCATTACAGAATACAAGTGATAACACCAAAGTTCTCCTTCAGCAGCAGGCTCAGCTAGACCTTCTGAATTCACTTTCAGGAGAGGCTTCAAAAGGCAATAACCAGCTTATGCCATCCAACCTTGGGTTGAATCCTTCATTGGAACAATCTATAACTCAGTATAACTCATTGATTATCAGTAGAAATAAAACCCTTAAACAAGCGACCAATGAAAACCCTGCTGTTATAGAAATGAACAGGGAAATTGCTTCTTTAAAGGAAGTAATCCGTGATAATATCCGTGAGCAGAAGCAAACGGTACAGACAGGTATTTCTCAGCTGCAGAACCAGATCAATACTAACAACAGTATGATTCAAAAAGTTCCCGGACAGTCTAAAGTCTATAGGGGAATTGAGCGTCAGCAAAATCTTAAAGAACAGTTGTTTTTATTTCTCCTTCAAAAAAGAGAAGAAAATGCAATCAATCTATCGGTAAATGTACCGAAAGCTAAAATTGTAAACCCTGCATTTACAGAAGATATACCTGTATCCCCTAAAAAAGATATTATCCTTTTAGGAGCAATGTTACTTGGTATATTATTTCCTTTTGCTGTTTTATACTTCCTTTTCATGCTGGATGATAAGATTTATACCAGAGATGATATTAAAGAACGCTCAGAATTGGGTGTATTGGTAGACATACCTTCACTTAAGGATAATGAAAATCATTTGATACAGAAAAACGACTTTTCCGAGTTGGCTGAAGCTTTCAGAGTTCTTGTTTCAAACCTTAAATTCGTTTTGCCTGTAAAGGAGACTGCTAAAGTAGTTATGGTAACTTCTTCAGTAAAAGGAGAAGGGAAAACCCTGGTATCCGTGAATCTTGCACTTACCATTGCCAATAAGAATTCAAGAGCGCTTCTGATAGGTTCGGATATTCGTAACCCTCAGATTCAGCGATATGACAGTGAGCCAACCAAAAGAAAAGGTCTTACAGAATATTTATATGATAATTCTGTAAACGTGGAAGAACTTATCCATACATCCACTACCAATCCTTCATGTGATGTCATTTATGCCGGAGCAATTCCTCCTAACCCTCAGGAACTGCTTTCTAACGGAAGGTATCAAAAACTTATTGCGGAGATGTCTTCTCAATATGCATATATCATTATAGACTCTGCACCACTTATGCTGGTTTCAGATACTCTTAGCATCGTTGATACAGCAGATGCAACATTATATGTTGTAAGATCAGGAGTATCAAGAAATATTTTGATAGATTTTGCTAATGATCTGGTGAAAGACTCTAAGTTGAAGAATGTGTCTTTTGTCATTAATGATGTTTCAAAACGTGCAGGAGGTTACGGATATAACTATAGCTATGGATATGGCTACAGTCAAACAAATGATAAAAAAAGTTGGTGGAGTAAAATTTTCAAATCATAAAAATGAATAAAATTTTAATTACAGGTGGAGCGGGTTTTATCGGTTCTAACTTAACAGAGTATTTTTTAAATAAAGGCTATTATGTAGTGTGCTTAGACAATTTTGCAACAGGACACCGTCATAATGTTGAACCTTTCCTTGGAAATCCAAACTATCAGCTTATCGAAGGAGATATCCGTGATTTGGAAGTTTGTCAGAAAGCGGTGGAAAATGTAGATTATATTCTGCATCAGGCTGCTCTCGGTTCAGTTCCCAGATCAATTAAGGATCCTATTACAAGTAACGATGTGAATGTTTCAGGATTTTTAAATATGCTGATTGCTGCACGAGATGCCAAAGTAAAGCGTTTTGTTTATGCAGCTTCCTCATCCACATATGGTGATTCTGCATCATTACCTAAAGTAGAAGATGTTATCGGAAGACCATTATCACCATACGCCATTACCAAATATGTAAATGAATTGTATGCAGATGTATTCGGAAAAACTTACGGATTGGAATGCATTGGTTTGAGATATTTTAATGTGTTTGGAAGGAGACAGGATCCCAACGGAGCTTATGCTGCTGTGATTCCATTATTTATAAAACAGTTGATCAATCATGAGTCACCGAAAATTAATGGTACAGGTGATTATTCCCGTGATTTTACATACATTGACAACGTAATTCAGATGAATGAGCTGGCCATGCTTACTGAAAGCCCGGATGCAGTGAATACAGTTTATAATACAGCAGTGGGTGATCGTACAACATTGAATGATCTGATTGGATATCTTAAAAAATATCTTAGCGAATTTGATGGAGAGATTGCCAATATTGATGCTGTTCATGGTCCGAACCGTGTAGGAGATATTCCACACTCACTGGCATCAGTTGAAAAAGCAGAAAAATTATTAGGATATAAACCTAGCCACAATATAGATAAAGGTTTAAAAGAAGCTATTAACTGGTATTGGACAAATTTAAAGTAACATTTTTTAATTGAATCTTTATGAAGAAAGAACATAAAATTGCCATTATAGGACTAGGATATGTCGGTTTGCCTTTAGCCAGGTTGTTTGCCACACAATATTCGGTTGTAGGTTTTGATATTAATAAGAAAAGGATTGCAGAATTGAACACTGGGGTAGACAGTACTCTGGAAGTGGAAAATGAAGTATTGGAATCTGTATTAATTCAGAATAACCCTTTTAACCAGGGAGCTGCAAAAGGATTATATTGTTCAGCTGATATCAAGGATATTCAGGATGCTGACATTTACGTTATTACTGTTCCTACTCCGGTGGATCAGCATAACCGTCCTGACCTTACTCCGCTGTATAAAGCCTCAGAAACTGTAGGAAAAGTATTGTCCAAAGGTGATATTGTGATTTACGAATCTACAGTATATCCCGGAGCTACTGAAGAAGAATGTATCCCTGTTCTTGAAAAAGTTTCAGGAATGGTATTTAACCAGGACTTCTTTGCAGGATATTCTCCTGAACGTATTAATCCCGGTGACAAAGAGCATACTGTTGAAAAGATCTTAAAAGTTACCTCGGGCTCAACACCTGAAATCGGGGAAATAGTAAATAATTTATATCAGTCCGTAATCATTGCAGGAACTCATTTGGCTCCAACAATCAAGGTTGCAGAAGCTGCCAAGGTAATTGAAAATTCACAAAGGGATATTAATATTGCTTTTGTAAACGAATTGGCAAAAATATTCAATCTTTTAGATATTGATACTCATGCAGTTTTGGAAGCAGCAGGAACCAAATGGAACTTTTTACCCTTCAAACCAGGGTTAGTAGGAGGACACTGTATTGGTGTAGATCCATATTATCTGGCTCAGAAAGCTCAGGAAAAAGGATATCATCCTGAAATTATATTAGCAGGACGCCGTCTTAATGATTCCATGGGACAGTATGTAGCTTCTCAGCTATTGAAAACCATGATTAAAAACAAGGTAACCATCAATGGTGCCACAGTTTTGAATTTAGGAATAACGTTTAAAGAAAACTGTCCGGATGTACGTAATACAAAGGCGGTAGATGTGATTCATGGGCTTGAAGACTATGCTTTACAGGTTACAACTTTTGATCCATGGGCTAATCCTGATGAAGTAAGACACGAATATGGACTAGAGGTCGTGAATGAAATTCCACAGGAAAAATATGATGCTATTATCCTTACCGTTGCACATAAACAATTCAATGATCTGGATTTAAAAAATCATTTAAAAGAAAATGGAATAATTTATGACGTAAAAGGAATCTTAGAAGAAAGTCATTCAAGATTATAAATAAATATGAACTAAATAATATTTATTACTATAATAATGAATAGCAATACTTTACTAAAAAGTACATTAATATATACAATTGGTAATTTTGGATCTAAGATTTTATCTTTTCTATTAATTCCTATTTATTCCTACTACCTTTCCAGAAAAGAATTAGGAGAATATGACTTAGTGCTGACTAGTGTCAATTTATTGGTTCCTTTTGTCTCCTTGCAGATGAATGAGGCCATTTATCGCTGGTTTCTGGACAAAGAAAACGAAAAAGAAAATTATATTGATAATATTTTTAAGCAATGTAGTATTCTGTTACTGGTTTCCTTTATCAGCTTTGAACTGTTGCTTTACCTGGCTGGGCTTTTTTATCATATTCCTTACCAGAAAGAATTGTCACTGCTGATTATAAGCTCTTGTTTATTGCCTTTCTTTCAGCAAATATTAAGAGGGTTGGGGTTAACGAGATACTATTCATTTATAGGAATTATAAATAGTTTTTTTATATTTTCTTTTAGTTTACTTTTCCTGCTGACAGATATATTTCAGGATAAGGTACAGGGGATCTTTTATGCACTTTTTATCAGTAATTTTATTGCAATTTTACTGATGCTGTTCAAAGTAAGTTTTCTGTTTAAGAAATATGTTAGTATAAAAATTAACTACTCATTACAAAAGCAGATTCTATTTTACTCCCTTCCATTAATATTAAATTCTATAAGCTGGTGGGTTATTAATGCATCAGACAGATATATTATTTTAAAGTTTTTAACAATAGAAGACAATGGTATCTATGCTGTTTCTGCAAGGCTTCCCGCTATTCTGACGATCTTTAATACCGTCTTTATGCTGGCCTGGCAGGATATGGCAATCTCCGGAAACGATCCCAATAACCCCTTTTTCTCAAAGCTTTTTAATAAATATATCGCTGTAAATATTGGCTTATCAACCATTTTAATAGCAGCTACTCCGTTGATTACGGAAGTTCTGTTTGATTCAAAATTTTATGAATCCTGGAAATATGCCACCCTCCTGTACATAGGATCTTGTTTTTCGTCGATTTCCGGCTTTTTAGGTGCTATTTATTTAAAAACCAAATCAACAAAGGGGATTTTTATTACAAGTATGATAGGGGCATTGGTGAATGTATTTATTTCAGTGGCTTTTATTAAGTATATTGGTCTTTATGCACCTGCTTTAGGTACATTTGTCAGCTTCTTTGTTATGTTTATTATAAGATACAGGCAGACAGCTGAGATTTTAAAATTAGATATAGATATTAAATCTTTCATCATACAGCTGCTGGTGGTTTTTAGTATAATTATACTGTTATACATAAATAGTAGTCATTTAATTTCAATATCTTTAACGGTATTGTCGTTATTCCTTTTCGGTTATTTTAATAAAGATATTTTAAAAAAAGTCTTTAATAAATTAAATTCTCTAAAAAAATAAATATGAATTCCAATAAAGAAAATATAAGACAATTAAAAAATATAATATCTACTCAGCTTACTCCACTCATTGATAATGATTTTATTCTGTTAGATATACCTAATCATAGAAATATTGGAGATTCTTTAATTTGGAAAGGAGAATTAGAATTTTTTAAAACATTAGCCCATAAGTGTATTGGGCAGTACAACAGATATACTTTCAAAAAAAGTGATATAAAATCTGAGAAAACAGTTATTCTGCTGCACGGAGGAGGAAACTTTGGTGATATATATGAATCAAGTCAAAGTTTTAAAAGATATATCATTGAAAACTTTCCCAATAACAAGATTATTGTTCTGCCTCAAACGGTACATTACAATAGCGAAGCAAATCTAAAAAGAGATTTTGCTATTTTCAACAATCATCGTGATCTTCACGTATTAGTAAGAGATTTGCCTTCATATGATACTTTAAAAGCTGCTTTTAATGAAGAAAAATTAAAATTAGCACCGGATATGGCTTTCTTTTTAGATTTTGATGCTGATATTAAGACCAATTCTCCTGAAACGAGAAAGAATTTATATCTGAACAGAACTGATGCAGAAGCAAGTAAAGATTCTTTTCAGAATGTCATTGAAGGGGAATATGATATAAAAGATTGGCCAACTTACAATTCTTCCTCAAAGAGAATGAATACCATCACCAATTATGTAGAAGCTCTGGACGGTAAGCTTTCAAAAATCATTAAGTTTTTGCCTGCCTCTTCTTTAATAATTGATAACGCCTATGGATTCAAAAAGAGAAATGGAATGGATCTGCATATCAACCGCGGAAAGGAGTTTATCAATCAATATCATAAAGTATATACAACCCGTTTGCATGGTTTAATCCTGAGTATCTTATTGGATAAAGAGGTTGTTATCTTAGATAACGTTTATGGGAAAAGTAAAAATTTTTACGATGCATGGCTGAAGAATTTTAATAATGTTAAACTTTATGTAAAGAATGAGTCCTAAAATTTCGGTAATTTTACCTGCATATAATGCTGAACAGTATCTTAGAACAGCGGTAGACAGTATACTTGCACAAAGTTTTAAAGACTTTGAATTGTTGATTATTAATGACGGTTCCATAGATTTCACAAAAGAAATCATATTAGGCTATAAGGATGAAAGGATAAGGTACATTGAAAATGAAAAGAATTTAGGATTAATAGAAACTTTGAATAAAGGGATCTTACTAGCAAAAGGTGAATATATTGCCAGAATGGATGCTGATGATATATGCCATTCATCCCGTTTTCAAATGCAGATAGATTTCATGGAGAAGAATCCTGAATATATTATCTGCAGTTCATCCAGAAAGGAATTTGCCCATTCTATTTCTCATTTTCACCTTAGTGTACTTCCGGTTGATGATACATCAATTAGGATACATTCAATTTTCAGTACACCTTTTACCCATCCGGCAGTGATGTTCAGGGCTGGTATTATTAAAGAGAATAATCTTTTTTTTGAAAAGGATTATAAGTATGCCGAGGATTATCAGTTGTGGATCAAAATTCTGCAATATGGTAAAGGGTACAATTTTAGAATGCCTTTGTTGTATTATAGAGATACACCCAATAGCCAAACCAATGTTGGAGCTGGCCAGATAGAACAGAGAAAGAGAACAATATCTAATATTCAGCAGCTGGCTTTACAGCAGCAGAATATTGTTTTAGATCAAAAAGAATTAGATTTTATTTATATTCTGTCTTTATCGGATAAAATTAGAAATATCAGTTTTGAAGACTTTTCAGTGGATTTTATTCTTTCCTTTTTTAAGAAACTTTCTTTAGAACTAAAATCAAATTATCCGAATAATAAATTCAATGTTAATTGTGTTTTAGGTAAAAGATATCTTAAAATTTTATTATTTAACTTAAAAAGGTTGCCATTTACTCAGTTAATGAAGTTAGGGTTTAGTAAATTAACTTTTTTTGGAATATATGAATTGATAAATGAAAAGATTGGAAATAAATAATACGATAGATAAATTCACGAAATCTGATTACCTTATAGGTACATCAATATGTTTTGTGATTTCAATATTATATATGTTTAATTTAAACCAGATAGTAGTAGGCGGTTTATCTATTCTATTATTTTTGTTTTACTTTAATCGTATACGTAAAAGGGCTACCCTTAATGAAGCATTTACTATTTGTTTAATATTAACTTTACCTTTCAGCTTCAGCCCTTTGGTGGGAAGTAGTTTTTTCAGCCTTTTTATTATTATTCAGTTTTTATTTATCTGTGTATTATTTGCCAGTAACTTTTCTTCAAAAAAGAACCTGCTCATTCAAATTCTGGGGCTGGGGTTATTGTTATTTTGTTTGGGTGTTTATTTTTTTAATCAGTCTAATTATCCGAAAATATTGGTCGAAACATTGATAAAAACACTGTTATTTTTATTAATAATTATAATAGCGTTAATTAAGTTGAAAATGTCCGACTTAACTGTTTCTTCGATGATGAAGTTCTATGTTTTCGCAGCATCCGTGGCAGGTTTAATGGTATTAATCCAATACCTGTCTTTGAAAATCTTGGGAATAAATTATCTGGGTGTTCAGAATCAATTTGGTAAATCCAGAACTGGATTTGCTGGTCTTTTTTATGATTATAGTATTTCATCTATCTATTTATCAAGTGCCTCTTTGATTTTATGTTATGGATTACTGACTAAGAAATATATCATTAATTATAAATGGAGTATCATTTTCTTGCTTTTTACTATAGGAACCAGTGTATTAACTTCCGGAAGATCCGGTATAGCGGCTCTTTTTATAGCCCTTTTCTTTCTGCTTATATATTTGAGGAATATAAAAATAATTGTGATCTCATTAATTGTAGGCTTTCCCCTGGTTAAGACCATATTATATATATATTCTTTAAATAGAACAACTAATTTATCCAATGACTCCGGACGTCTAGATAACTATTTGAACGCCCTGAACTATTTTTATAAAAACTTCTGGTTTGGTTCCAGGTTTTTGGGCTTTAGTGAGACATCAAAATCCATGTTACCCCATAATTTTATTTTAGATTTTCTTGTGCAGTATGGTGTTGTTTTTACTTTACTGCTATTATTATTTCTAATTGTTGTGTGGTTTAAAGGTTTAAAAAAGCAGCCAATTTTGTTTTTTCTTTTTTTATTAATGCTTGTTGGAGGAAACTTTCATGCATCATTTATAAATACACATTATATAGTTATCCCACTTATTCTAATTATCGGAACACTCAATAATAATGAAAGTATATCATATCATAAATAGTTTAAGGTTTGGCGGTGCAGAAAGGTTAGTAGTTGACCTTTGTACTGAATTGTCTGAGGGAAGTTCAGACGAAATATATTTGTTATTATTAGACGATATTGATACCTCTTTAAAAAAAGAAGTAGAAAGTAATGGAAAAATAAAAATTGACGTAATTCCTTCAAAAAGTCTATATGATATTCGGATTCCCTTTTTTATAAATAGAAGAGTCACAGATGCGGATGTTATTCATTTGCATTTATTTCCTACACTATATTGGGGGGTATTGTACAAACTTTTATTTTCCCGAAAACAAAAAGTAGTATTTACTGAACATAGTACCGAAAATAACAGAAGATCTAAGTGGTATTTAAAAAGAATAGAAAAATTTATTTACGCCCAACTAAACTCTATTATCTGTATTTCAGAATCCACAGAAAAAAATCTTATTCAACATTTAGGATCTGAATTTAAAGCAAAGATGAAGGTCATAAATAATGGAGTCAACCTCAATAAGTTTTATAATTCAAAAGCTTATTCCCGTACTGCGTATAATGTGTCAGACAAAGATTTTTTATTAATTCAGGTAGCAAGTTTCAGAGCTGCAAAAGACCAGCCTACCCTGATCAGAGCACTTACATTGTTACCTCCTCATGTAAAAGCGATATTCGTAGGAGAGGGGCCGGAATTAGAAAACTGCAAAGAACTTGTTAAAAATAATGGGTTGGAAAACAGAGCTTTTTTCTTAGGTAATCAGGCCAATATTGCTGAACTCATCAAAATGAGCGATGTAGTAGTTGTATCATCCCATTATGAAGGGTTTGGTATTGTAGCAGTAGAAGGGATGGCTTGTAATAAACCTGTGGTTGCCTCAAATGTGCCGGGTCTTTCAGAAGTCGTTTCAGAGTATGGAATATTATTTGATAGAGGTAAAGCTGAGGATTTAGCTGAAATAATTAAAAATTTACACTCAAATTCATCTTTTTATAACACAACTGCCGAAAAATGTTTTTCTAGATCAAAAAATTTCTCTATTGAAGAAATTGCAAAATATTATCGTGAAATATATTATACATTATGAGAAGCTTATTAATTTTTTTACTTATAGTTAATCTATCATGTGCGCAGGGGAAATTTAGTTATAAAGATGTTCCTGATACTTATATTAAAAAAGCTGAGGTCACTTCAGCCTTCAATAATTTAAAAGCAAAATCTTTTGAAGTTGTAAAACTTCTTCCCAATAATTACAAAAAGGACGGATCAGAAGATTATACGGCATATGTTCAGAAAGCAATTAATGAAAATGCAACGGTTTTACTACCCAATTTTCCCATTTTAATCAATGATAAAGGGCTTCAGCTAAAGGATAATTCTACCTTATTATTTGATGATAAATCCCAATTGAAATTGAAGGCATCCAATAATCAGGGATATGCCATGATTGATATTACAGGAAAGAAAAATGTAAGTGTATATAACCCTGATATTATAGGAGACAGATCTGTTCATCTGGGGAAAACAGGAGAATGGGGCATGGGAATAAATATTAAAGATGCCGTAAATATAAAAATCTATAATCCTGTGATCAAAGACTGTTGGGGAGATGGTATCTATATAGGGGGAAATGGTTTCTCCAATAATATTTCTGTGATAGGAGGTCTTATTGATAATAACCGAAGAAACGGAATTTCTGTTATAAGCGGTGACAATATTTTACTGCAGAATTTAGTAGTTTCAAATACCAATGGAGCTAATCCTAAGACGGGAATAGATATAGAACCTAATACTCCTGATAACAAAAAAGTAAATATTTCATTAAAATCAATCGTAACATATAATAATGAGGTGAGCGGGCTTGCCTTTTATTTAGCTAGGCTAAGAGGAGATAGTGACGCAAATAACGTTAATGTAGTTATTGAAAATTATAAAGATTTTTATTCCAAAAGTGGAATTTCCTATTCTAATCAGAAAAATGATGCTAAAAAGAAATTGATGGGGAATATTGTTTTTTCAGGTATTGACTTAAAATACAACAAAGTACCTTTTAATTTCTTGTATAAGAATTCATCCTTGGATAATATTAATTTGAAGGTAAATGACTTTAAATCAGATCATAAAGATAATAAAGGAATAGTAACTGATTTACAGAAATTTTCACAACAAAAGATAAAATACAATCAATAATTACTTTTACTTTGAAATAAAGAAAGGTAATGTGTAAAATATACATATTCTATAAATATTAATTTTTCCAAAAAAAGTGATAATGGAAAGATTTTTGCTTATGATATTATGCTTAAAAAAGACTTAAAATAAAAATTAAAGTTTTTAATGTTGTTAGAAATGTTAAAAATATAATGAAATTGTTTACGAAACTTGAAAACTGAAAATAATTAAGAATTTTATTTTCTTTAATGATCTTAAGGAGAATAGTAAATTAAAATGTTAATGAAATCAATCATCTAATCAAATTTATGTCATATAGAATATAAATGACATCAAGGTATTCAACTACCAATATATAGCTGGCGAAGATGTGAAGATGATGCACATTTATCTCTGCCACAACGCTATCAAATCTCAAAAAACACGTATGCAAATAGGAGGATTAATGATTTTCCTAGATTGAAATGATGCTATGTCAACCCAAAACTAAGTTCGGTTTGTAACAAATTTTGGATTAACAGGGGTTCATAATAATTTATATTGTTTTTTAAAAAAATCACAAACAAGTGAAATTTAAATAAATGAGTAAAAATAACAACACACAAAAGATTTATGAAAAATTTATTAATTAGTTCTAGGATTTATAGAAATAATAATAAAAAAATGAAAGAAGTTGAAAACTAAATTAGTACGGATTACAACAGTGCCGCTTTCTTTAAAAATTCTACTGAAAGGGCAGCATCGGTTTATGTCAGAACATTTTGATGTAATAGGTGTTTCATCCCCAGGTAAGGAGCTGGATGAAGTGAAAAAAGATGAAGAAATAGACGTAATAGCGATTGATATGTCTCGTAAGATTACTCCCATTAAAGACATTAAATCTTTATGGAGTACTTATCGATTTTTAAGAAAAGAGAAACCACAAATTGTTCATACTCATACCCCTAAAGCTGGTATTGTAGGGATGTTGGCTGCAAGAATGGCAGGGGTTCCTCATAGACTGCATACAGTGGCAGGCTTACCATTGATGGAGGTAACGGGTATGAAACGTCAGGTTTTAGATCTTGTTGAGAAATTAACTTATGCTTCTGCAACACAGGTGTACCCAAATTCAAAAGGGCTGTCTGATTATATTATCGAGCACAAATATGCAGACAAATACAAGCTTAAGGTAATTGGAAACGGTTCATCAAACGGAATTGATACTTCATTCTTTTCACCCGAACACGTTTCAGAAGATCAGAAAACTTTTCTAAAAAATGAATTAAAAATAGAAAACACAGATTTTGTTTTCGTGTTTGTAGGACGTTTGGTTGGAGACAAAGGAATTAATGAACTGATAAAAGCATTTTCTGCTTTAAATAAACAAGAAAATCAACAGCGTTCAAAATTATTATTGGTAGGTCCTCTGGAACAAGAGCTGGATCCGTTATATCCCGATACATTAAATGAAATAGAAAATAACCCGGATATTGTCTCTGTAGGTTTTCAGAAAGATGTTCGTCCTTATTTTGCGATTTCTGATGTACTGGTTTTTCCTAGCTATCGGGAGGGTTTCCCTAATGTGGTGATGCAGGCCGGAGCAATGGAACTGCCAAGTATAGTTTCTGATATCAATGGATGCAATGAAATCATTGTGGAAAATGAGAATGGAGTAATTGTGCCTGTAAAAGATAGTGAAAGTCTTAGGGAAGAAATGGAGAAAATGATCTCAGACAAAGATTATTATCAGACATTAAAAAAGAATGCACGGCCGATGATTGAAGATCGATTCGAGCAGTCTGTGATCTGGAATGCTATATTAAGTGAATATAAAAAATTGATTAAAGAAAGAGAATTTCGTGCTTAAGATTTAATAAAATATGTAATATTTTAGAGCTATATTTAAAAATGCCTGATAGTACGGTGAATCTATCATCTTAAGATTAGATATTGAAATAATAAGAATGTTGATTTTGTGTGTGTTTTTATAGTCGACTTTCTTAAATGCTCTAAGTATAACCTGTTAAAAAGGTGTTTACAGTAGTTAATATCTGAATTTTTTATATTTGAAAATGTGTATTTTACAATTAGCTTTAAAAGAAAAGGAACAGGTTTCTTGGGAAAAACTAAAAAAAGCTATATATTTGCACCAGTTAAAAACAAATGCTCTTAGATTGTTTACAAAAGTGATTTATATGATCATTTACTAAATAGGAGAGTATCTTAAAGCAGATGGATAGGACTTTCTGATAATCAGAAGTTCGGTCCGGATTGTAAAAGTTTTGTCAATTTACCTTAAAAAAATTGATCCGGTAGTTCAGCTGGTTAGAATGCCGCCCTGTCACGGCGGAGGTCGCGGGTTCGAGTCCCGTCCGGATCGCAAAAAGTCTTCTAGAAATAGAAGACTTTTTTTTGTTTATTACTTTGATAAAAATTGCTATCATCGAAAATGATAAAGCTTTATCTACTCTTATATATTTAAACATAAATAAAAATGGCCGGAAGAAATTCCAGCCATCATAGCTTTAAAGTATTGTTTATAATTTACTTTTTAATAATTTTTACAATAGTTTCAGAATTGTTGATTCTTACCAGATAAGCTCCGGTTAATAGTGAAGTAACATCTGTTTGTTTATTGATAAATTTACCTTCTTTCATCAACTGTCCGGACATATTATAAATCTGATAATAATAGTCCTTATTGTCTTTAGCTTCAACATACAGGATATCTTTTACAGGATTAGGATATAGAACAAGCTTATCGTCTTTTACTTTTTCCTCGATAACCGTTTTACTGAAAGCAGTTCTGGCCTGAAAACCGGTGTTTGGTGTTACAGGAATACCTGGCAGCGGTCCTCTTGGAATATTGATATCTTCCTGCTTCACACATCTGCAGCTCATAGCTGCATAAGGATCAATATCAGCATTTTTCACCATAATTCTGGAAAAATTATCGAAAGACATATAAGTAGCTCTGCCTGTCAGTTCTCCATTTAAATTAGCATACCAGATTCCACCTGATAAAGTACCAATACTATAATAAGGGAATGTAATTGCCGCATCAGGATACATTACACTTCTGCCGCCTTTTGTAAGACTTTTCGGATAATTTCCTACATTATATAAACTGTTATTAAATACAAATCCTACTGTTTTACCATAAGGACTGGCGAGATTGCTATAAATAGGTGATCCATAATAACCAGTCTCTGTATTACCTACAATCTGACCAGATTTTATTGCACCATTAGTATCTTTATACGATGGCGTTTCAAAGTTTTCTTTAAAGCTCCACGGGGTAGTTTTTATGGTAGAAGACCCACTGATCGGATGTTTATATGTAGGACCTGTACCAGTCTCCGGTATTCTCCATCCATTCGGGCAAGGATCAAAAACAGATTTTTTATCACCTAATCCCCATCGTTCAGCATATAACCCATGATAGTTAGTGTCAAACAACCAATCTGAAGCAAGATTATAATTAGCATAATTAGCTCCACGTGACGGATACTTAACTGTTGGTACCATAAACTTTAAAGGGTTTGCTGTAGAATACCCCAGAATTTTTTCTATTCTTACATCTATTTTATCATTGGTACTAATACTGCTTTTATAAGTGTCATAATTTACTATATTACTTGAATTATAGTTCGCCTCAGTAAAATTTGAATAGGTTACAACTCCATTATTAGTAGTACCCAGTGATATATTATACTTAGAACCGCTTATATTAGTAAATATAGGAAGAGGATCTTTTCTACCCCATTGATAGTGTAATCCTTGCGAACGATTAAGTTGATTAACATCATTTGCTACCCCTGGATTATAAGGGCTCGGCATAATGTCAATAGCTCCTAAATTCCTATCCATGATGGATGTTTTCATGATCATTCCTTTCTGAGTATAGTTGATGTAATTATCAGTCGTGATTGGAGTATCATTTACATGGGTAAAAGAATTTACGGATGTATTGGTTACCCAGATGTGCCAGCTCCAGTAAACAGGATTACTCACTGAACCATTGTGTAAAGTAACTACTGCATTTCCAGACTGATTGGCGTTTACCTTCACATTGATATTGGAATCTTTGGAAGATGGATTGTCCAGAGTCAATTGGGTTACCATAGCAGGATTATCTGTCCAAAGGATATTCGCTTTTAAATTATTAAAACTTGCAGCATCCAGAATCTGAGTATTGCCTAAATAATTACTTTGTACAGAAAAAGCTTTACTCACCGGGATTGAAATTACCTGATCTGCTGTAGATTTTGTAATCATATAACTATTAGGGTTATCTAATCCTACTTTGTATGTTTCAGATTCACTAAAGAAAGTGGTTTTGAAGTCGTAGTTATTTTTTACAAATAGCGGATCCTTAATACATCGGCATGCATGTGCATTGTTAGTTGGATAATCATCAGATGGTTTATAGCTGTAAACACCATAAACATCCGGATAATTAGTTTCATCTGGTCTGAAACCATTCACTATCTGATCCGAAGATGGAATTAACCTTAATGCACTGGCTACTGAGGAATACCCGGAAACTGTAGTCATTGTTGAAGTCCACAAATAGGTTTCAAGCTGGTCTGTGAAGGCTGCTTTAGTATGATATCTGGTATCTCCGCCTATTCCTCTTCCTATCCAGCCGGTTCCTGGGAATATACCAATATTGTTACCTTCTACATTCGTCATATCAAAACCATACTGAGGATATATTTTGATACCGGCAAGATATGTTTTCAGATTAGACAATCCCGGGAAAATATTTGATCTGCCAAGATTTAAAGCGGAAAGCGGGCTGTTTACTTTAGGCCCGAAAGGCGTAAAATCCATTCTTACATTTTTTGTTGATGATGCAACCAACACTGAAGGTAACCTCCATCCGTTAGGACATGGGTCAAAAGAAGACTTATTTCTGTAAGGTTGTGAAACAGTATAATCTACTGCCTGTACTCCCAGTGAATTATCAGACCATAAGTTCACTTTACTGAGTTCATCAGTTTGTAACCCTGGTACCTGCCCAAACCAGTTGTAATAGTAAGGCACCGTATTTACAGTACCATAGGTGGAAAGAGGAGAGTTATTAGTACCATTATCATTTACATAGATCAGGCTCAGAGGATTTTTTACTGATACTCTGATATTATCTGTTATGTTGGCTGTAGATTTATTGACAAACTTTATTAATTCATTAAAATTTTTATAATCATTAAAAGGACTGTCGGTAAATCTTACTCTTGATATAGCATCGTCATATACAATTTTTCCTAAGCTTCCGGTTATTTGATAGAAACTGGCATCATTATTTGTCAATGATGGAAAAGGATCTTTTCTTCCCCATTGGTATAATAATCCGCCGCTTCTGTTCCATCCTGCTCCAGTAAGAGAATTCCCCATTGCACCAAGGTTCCTGTCCATCCAGCCCCATTCAGAATTTGGAATAGTCTCTACGGTTCCGTCGCTTAATTGTCTTTTTACATCATCATAGCTTTTATAGGTAGAGCCATTTGTTGGGTCATCTGTTACCCAAACGTGCCATGACCAGAAAACTTCTCCATTTACCTTAAAAGAAATCAATGCATTTCCTTTTTTTACTTTATTGACAGGTACTTTAATTTTTGCATTTTCACCTGAATCTATAATATCCAAAGTATAATTTTCTTTAGATTTTATCAATCCCATATTGTCTTCCCATAAAACATCCGCTGTTACCGGTCCGGAAGGCACATCAATACCTTTCATATAATTCCCGCTTCGCCACATTTCATAGGCTTTTTTTACAGGAATATACAATCCGTCTACCGTATTGCCATCCTGATCTTTACCTGTGAAAATATAGCTGTTGGGGGCTTTGGTCCAGTCTGCTACTGTATAGTCAGCCTGTGCTCCGGCGTTGATTGCAAAGCAGTTGTTCGAGCAGTCTGGTGAATCATATGCCGTGGAATTTCCAAAAATACCTACGTACTTTATGAATTTTTTGATTTCAGCTTCTACTTCCGAAAGTGGTCTCATCGGTCCGTTCCAGTCAGCACGTACTTTTCTGTTTCTGATGGCTCCGATACCATATAATGACGCTTGAGGAGTATTGCTTAAGAAAAAGTTTTCAGATCCGGGTCCTCTCTGTTTGTCATATAAAGGAGGGTAACCGAAATCATTCACTGTATTATAATTGCTTAATGCATTCACAGTAATATACTGTCCGGTAGATTTGTATACCCTGAAACCTGTTATTTTACTTACAACAATAACTACAGGCTCTTGATCTGCAATAATGTCAGTCAGTTTCTCGTTGATGTAATTGTAAAGGTTGTAATACCTGTTAACTAGAGCATTAGGGTTTGTAAAATCCAAATACCCTCTGCCCCAGGGTTCTCCGCCCTCTTCAGGAGGTAAAAACCAGTTACTGAAGTTAATAAAGAAACCCGAACTTGAAAATTTACCGGCAAATACATAAACAGGGTCATGATATGAAAACTCAAAAGGGCTTGTATCACTGCCCTGGTAGATATATTTCTGTGAGCTGACAATCGTACCGAGATTATTAGGATTTTCAATGTTGATGACAGGTGCATTGGTATTCGTGTTATCTAATGTACCGTTTGCATTGACTGATAAAACAATATCATCCAGTTTCTTTGTTAGATGCTGTGATTTTACCCGGTCTTTTACACCGGAAACAGTTCCGTTAGGATTAAATAATACTGTACCGCTTTTTTTCGGGGTGAAAAGTATGGTGTATTCATTTTCATCCAGTTCACAAGCTGTCGCAGTATAATCTCCGAATTTGTAATGGCTCACAGCCTTATTCCATGTGATGTCAGAGAAGTTGTTAGTCTCTGAGCCTAGCTCAACTTTTAAATTGTATGTACTGTTTACAGAAGCGGGCAATTCAAATGTTGCATTAAGATTTTCATCATACTGGTTGCTTGCATACAATGTTTTACACCACACGCTGATCCATTCTCCCTGAGCATTCTGATATTTGACGGAAATTAGAATATCACTCGTGGTGACAGGTTTATGAAGCTGACCGCTCATGACAACGGCTCCTTTTTCATTCACGTTTTGTGAAATTACGATCAGCGGATCCAGATCAAAATTGTAGGTAGTTACAGGAATATAGCTTCCCAAAATAATGGGGGCATTACGAAAATGCCAGTCCGTATCACCTCGTGGAGAGGCGTAAACGGATGCTGCTGAGCATAATACAGCCCAGATTGATAAGAAAGTTTTTTTTCTCATACACATGTTTTTTTAGATTAATATTTGATCCTATGAATAACTTGTATTCAAATTCTATGGTAATTGCAGATTCCTAATTGTAGAGATAGAAGAAGAATAATAAAGCAGATCTACTTTAAAACAATAGTTACTGAAAATCAAATAGTACTGTTTATTACAGTCTTTTAGAACCGATAATTCATTAGAACCGCTTCTTTTCATTACAAAATCAGAATAAGAGAAACCGGATTATATTGGTAAGTCCTTAAACAATCCAGTTTTCTGATATAAATGATTATTACCGGTCTTCAGTGTGTGGTCTTGTAGTGGAGTATAGGCTGGTGTAATAGGATATATTGCAGCCGGGATTGGGGATAAAGATTTTTTTTTCATGTTTGTGTTTTTAGTTTTTTATAAAAATAATGAATAATCAATTATACAATTAGGCAAGTTTACAATCAGGGCAATCAGAAGAAAATATCATAAAATAGATATTATATTAATGAGAATTTTCTATTGATTTTTTTGCGCTTTTTATAATGTTTTAAATAAATATGAGCGTAAAACTGCATTAATTTGTTAATAACCATTATTTTTGCAAATATACGATATTAAAAAAAACACACAATGAGTCAAAAAAATCTGACTAATAAGACCTCAGCTGAGGGTAGAGAAATATGCCCCGTTCAAAGGTTTTTAAAATCCATTTCAGGGAAATTGAAACCGGAAATACTGAGTCTGGCAATCAAGTCAACGTTACGTTTTAGCAGTTTGCTTCGTGAAATAGAAGGATCTAATAAACAATCATTATCTGTCGCATTGAGAGAACTGGAAGAAATGAATTTATTGGAGAGAGTGGTCATCAGGCAGAAACCTTTACACGTAGAATATAATCTTACTAAAAAGGGAAAAGCATTAATCCCCATTTTTCAACAGTTGGAAGGTCTGGTATAAAAGTGAAAAATTATTTTACCTTCAGGTAGAGCAGATCGTAAATCAAAAAGCCGACTCTGAGTGAACCGGCTTACTATTTATTTACATGAAGAATTCAAAGGGTTGTTAAGATAATCTTTCCCTTGTGGCGGCTGTACAAAATAAGGTGTTCCATACGTATTTCCCGGGCGGAAAAAGTCGGTGGAAATTACCTGGGCACCGCTGCTGGATGCTGCCTTAGATCGTGTAAAATCATTAGTTTTTGCTTCGTAGGTTTCAATATCTGATCTGGTTCTGACCATAAAACCCTGCTTTACCAGATTCTGTATCTCTTTCTGTCTTACAATAGCATTATCCCGTAGGATAAATCCTGCGAAAGAATCATCAGGCTCACTGTTTAGGAACATGACTCTTTCTTTTAATGAACCGTCTATGAGGTAAGGGTTATTTTTTGAAGATAAAGTTCCCGCACTTCCGGGAAGCAGCATAAAAATGAATTTTCCCTTACTGTCATTCAGCTTAGGCCAGTTATTGTGGGTTACAGCTTCCCTGAGTGTAGAGTATTTACCCTGAACTTCTTTTGGAGTGATGATCTTGTCCTTTCCAAGGTATTTTACAATTTCTCCATCCAGATCATCGTAGGCTTTTTTATCAAAAGGAAGGACTTTTGTACTGTTTTCAAGAATCGGGAAACCTGAATCTTTGGCTTCGATCATCATAAAAACCGGAGTGTGATCAGGATGTTGATCAGACCATGTTTTAAGAGCGGTAAGCGCATCTTTCAAAGTCGGATAATGAGTTCTGAAATCAATATCTGCCATATGCAATACTTTAAAACCAGGCTGATCCATCCCTGCTGTATTAAAAGAAGCCAGATCTGTTACTCCTTTTGCCTTTAATGTTTCATACGTGGCAGGATGGCTGAATCTGCCACCTTCCGGATCATAATAGACATCTATTTCCAGGCCTCTAAGATTGGCGTTGAGCTGTTCCGTGAAGTCAGGATGATTATAATTCAGTCCTTCTTTCAAGTCCATTCCATAGGGGTGATACTCTTTAAATTTAGCTTTTTGCTCTTCAGACATCATACTGCTGTATTTCTGCATCATTCCGTTGATGATAGGAGTTACCAGATCCAGCACTTTAGGATCTGCCGGCTGGGCGTATGAATTATGAGTTCCTACAATCTGCAGTTGATTGATTCTTATATTCTGGCATTTATCCTGTGCCTGCAGCAGTGCTGTCATACAAAATGCAGCTCCATACATATACTTTTTCATATGAATTAAAAAAACTTTTGATTAAAAATTAAAATTGAATCCCAGCTGCCCTCGTATTCCTGAGTAAGAAATATTTTCTACACGGTCTTTTGTACCCATATAATAGCGGTTGGGTTCATTGAAAATATTGTTCAGTTCAATAAACAGGCGGACCTTCTTTGTAAGACTGTAAGAAGTGGAAAGGTCTACCGTAAAGTTTTTATCAAAATACTGATAATGATCTGCACCTGCAGCTGCTCTGATTTCACTTACATAATTTCCTTTATAATTTCCAGCCAGACGGATCATCAGCTTACTGGTTTCATAGAACAGGATGGTATTGAAAATATGCTTGGCCTGATTTGGGATTGTGGTAGACATTGTTCCGGTCTGTTTGCCGTTTTCGTACACTGGCATATTCATTTTGGAAGAGATGTAGGTGTAATTCCCTTCAAAACCAATATTTTTCAAAAATCCGGGTAGGTTTTCAAAACGTTTGGATATTCCGAATTCAAAACCAAACAGTTTGGCTCCTTCCAGGTTTTTGGGAGCTGTAAAAGTATAAGTTCTTCCTGCGAGATCTACCACAGACTGGTCTTTGTAAATAAGATTGGTAATATCTTTATAGAATACTCCGGCTGTTATTAGATCCAGTTTTCCGAAGTAGTTCTCAAACATAAGATCAAAGTTATTTGAAAATGTAGGATCCAGTTTGGTATTTCCCTGAGTGATGGTGTTGGTAATATCATTGACAATGGTTCCTGGGTTCAGGTCATTAAAATCCGGTCTTGCAAAAGAACGGGTGTAGGCCAGTCTCAGAATCCTGTCGCTGCTGATATTCCACTTCATATTCACCATAGGAAGTACTACATTATAGGTTTTATTGTCTTTAATGTCTTCCGTTTTATTGTCTTTATCAGAGATTACTTTTTTGCCCCAGAAGGTAACGTCATTATATTCATTCCTGAAACCTCCCAATACCTGAAGCTGGTCTGAAATCTTCCAGGTTCCCATCAGATATGCTGCCCATACATTTTCGGTACCTCTGTAGGAACTTGTAATATTCGAATTGCTGTCTTTACCGCTCACCTGCATCAGTCCCAGGCTGTTTTGTGTGGCAGGATTGTACATCTGGTCGATCTGCGCATTGGTAATCTGATCAATGATTACTGCATTGTAAGGATTACCCAATGGATTCATAAAACCTCCTTTGTATGGGAAACCTTCACGCTCAAGCTGGCTTAAATAGGTTACCGGAGATCCCGGAATTCCCAATGATGATTTGGGCATCCAAACCAATACGGAGCTGTCAACTATTTTATTCTTGTTGTTGTATTTTGTTCCGAATTTAATCTCAAAATTATCTGCTGCTTTATATTTGATATCAACCTGTCCTCTAAGATCCGTTTCACTGTTATGATTCTGGCTTAGGATAATCTGATTCAATTTAAGTTTATCTGCAGCTATTGCCTGCTGATTATAAGGAAGGGTATATCTTCCTGTATCACCAATACCGTCCGGAGCATCCATCGCCATATATTTTCTTCCGTCAGCAGACAGATTTCCATAGGTCATAGCTTGTGTGAAATTGATGATAGGGTAGCCTCTTTGATCTTTTTCAAGATTATCCGGCGAATCGAACTTAAACTCAGAACGCGCTTTGGATAAAGACCAATCCACCTGCATACGCTGTCCCACTTGATGATTACCTCCAAGCTGAATAGAATAAAGATCCGTAAGATAATCTGCATAACGAGCCTGAAGAAGGACATTTTTACTGTCAAAATTAAAATAGGTTTCCCTTACGGACTGACCATCTTTGTACTGGCTGTATAATGCTTTTGCATATAATTTATTCCTGCTGTCTATCTCATAATCCAAGCCTAAATTGAATCCCAGCGTTCTCCGGTTCGTCAGATAATCACGAAGCTGAAGCTGATTGATGGAATAAGAGGCTGTTTTATCTTTCAGTCCATAGTTGTAAATATTCCTCATCTGATCAATAGCTGTAGAGCGCTCCCAGATCACTGCTGAGGTAATGAATTTCAGCTTATCAGTAATTTTATTTCCATAGACAATAGACGTGTTGTAACTGGGGGATTTTGACATGTTGACATATCCGGAAGCCATACTTACAGCCAAAGTTTCCTTATTGGGTGAGGTTTTCGTGATAAAATCCACATTTCCTCCAATGGCATCCCCGTCAAGATCCGGAGTCAGGGCTTTGGACAAACGGACATTCTGAATAAGTTCCGATGGGAAGATATCCATCTGAATTCCACGGTTGGCATTGTCACCACTGGCACTCGGCATTCTGTTGCCATTCAGAGTGGAAGCAGTCCATTGTATAGGCGTTCCTCGTACCGCTACAAAACGTCCTTCACCCATATCCCTTTCAATAGATACTCCCTGCATACGCTGTACGGCATCTGCAGCATTACGATCCGGTAGTTTCCCGATGGCATCGGCAGACAGTACTTCCGTAATTGTGTTGGAGTTTTTCTTCATGGTAATTGCTCTGGCCTGTGATGCTTTATACACACTGGTAACCACAACTTCCTGAAGGTTGTTTTCTTTAAACCTAGCTCCGAATTTAATCAAGCCAAGGTCTACTTCCTTTTTATCTGTAATGGTGAAAGGAATATAAACATTATCATATCCTTTATATTCCACAACAAGCTTATAACTGCCGTCATAAACATTATTAAGAACAAAAGAACCGTCGGTATCAGAAGTTATCTTCTGTCCGCTGTTTTCAATATAAACCAAAGCATTGGGAAGGTTTCCCTGACCGTCTACTACGGTTCCGTGAACAGTGGTTTGTGCAAAGGCCAAAGGCCCAAGAAGAAAAAATGCTGCTTTTGTTAAAAAAAGTCTTTCTCGTGACATCCTTATAAAGTTTGGTGCAAAGATGTCAGCTCCCTCAAAAGTTTTGGTTCATTTAAATTTCATGCAACTCCTTCTGTTGAGTTCGAGGTGAACTGTATTGTAAATCAATAAGTTGCTAATATTAAATAATTGTAACTAATGAACAAGCTGAGAAGGAAGACAATCGAATTCCTTTTTAAAATATTTATAAAAAGTAGATTTGGATTTAAAACCACATTGAAATGCGAGATCCGTAACACTGGCTGAAGGATCTTCTGATAGAATCTGTTTAAAATGCTGTATACGGCTTCTGTTGGTATATTCGTGAAAATTGGAATGCAGATGTTTATTAAAAGTGATGCTTAAATCTGCCTTGTTTATTTTCAGTTGACCCGAGAGTTGGTCTAAGGTAAATTCCTCATCCAAATATACATGACTCTCCTGATAGAAAGAAATAATAGCACTTTGCACAGAGTCAAAATCTATTTTTGACAGATCTTTATACTGATAGGTTTCTTTGGGAGCAGAAGAATGTGATATATTTTGCTGTTCCTGCAGTTTGTGCTGGTACGTTAAAATATAAACGTACAAAATCCACCCGAATTGAAAGAGAAACAGAAGGCTGTAGATCTTCTGATAGATCAAAGTATCCCATCCCAGTTGGTAGACCGTCCAGAACATCAATACTCCCAACAATACGTAACCAACCAGATAACGGAAATTGCCGGCTACAGGATGGGTAATATTTTTGCGGTATCTTGTCAGTAAATAAATACATAAAACAAGGCAGGCGATCCAATAATAACTGTAGTATACAAAGTAGGATTTATAAGATGTGATGGCCAGATCTGCCCAGGAAAGGTCAAGCATCTTTGCAGAAAGTGCAATAGCATGATGAATAACAACCAATGTTAGCGGAACAATCAGGTATTTAAGCTTGTCTCTCCATTTTGCATGAATTAAATGGGTAGTAATATAAAGAAAAATGAGCCCTTTAAAAACACGAAGGCTTCCCGGAATTTCATACAAAACAGATTCATAACCGAATTTTTGAATGATGAAATATTCATATCCCATATCCAATGTGACCACTCCGATATACAATAGCAGCATATTCAGTACAGATTCTCTGTTTTTGATAAGAGATATAAGCAGAGTAAGGGTGATAAGTGCCTGTAGTACAACTACCATAATGATATATAACATGATAACTGATATTTTGCCAAAATTATAGATAATATGGGCATGGCATCTTTAACAAATTATTAAATATCAACTTATAAAAACAGACAATAATTAAGATATAGATCCTGACAGGTATTTTTTCCGGTTTTGTATATTGAGCGGATATTGTTATTTTAGCTAGTAAGCATAATTCGGATGTCAAAAAAGAAAATTTATTCTTACAGATTCAATGTCCGTTTTAATATAACCCATCACTGATACCATATTATTCATGAAAAAACAATTTCAAAACTGGACTCTCTTTTTTATTGCAGGAATCATTGCAATTATTGGCGGGTTGATTGGTTCTATTATTTTAATGACAGGAGTATCTGCTGCTGATGGATTATTCGGAATGTATATTCTGTTCAGCCTGCTTCCCATATTGCTTGTGATTATTATAGACCGGCTTCTCGTATGGAAATTCGGAAATAAAAACGTCAATAAAGTTCAGTTTTCAATACTGCTGTTGATCATACTCTTATGGCTTGTAAGGTTTGTGGTGAATCTGATTATATAAATTACTCCTATGAAAAAATTGTTGCTATTCTGTATTATCACGATCTCTGCTGTGTACTCTGCGCAGCCTTTTACCCTGAAATCTACAGGAGAAGCGAAAGAGTTCAGCCTCACACTTTATTACGGAGCGCAAGGCAAAGGAGCTTTTGTGCAGTATTCAGGGAAGAAAGAAATCATTCCTTTACAAGTAAAAAGCTTTAAAGTTGATACTGACGGGAGAAGTGACGGACAGCCGGATATCGAGTATTACGTCTGGAATGAGATGGTTGGAGGGAAAATAAATGGAGTATACAAGTTTGAAATCATGCAACATCAGGCTTCAAACATTAGCTATACAAGAGGAAAGGATAACAGAAAGTTTACGCTGGAAATGGTTGAAGATGAAAAAAAGTACGACGGAAGTGGCAAATATCTTCTGCATGGGGCTTTACTTTCGTTTAATCATTTTTATAATAATAACCTCACCATTACTTATTCTGACAGGAAAAAGACGGCTATAGAACTTCCGGCTCCTGATAAACCTTCTTTTGTCAGACGGAGCATTATAGAGGATTATAACTTTGATGGCTATGATGATATCGCATTCTCTGTTCCTGATGAAGGAATGGGTGTTTACAGGATGTTTGATATTTATCTGTACAATCCTGGAAGCAAACGTTTTGAAAAACTTAAAGAGCCGGATTATTCCCGTTCAAGCTGCTCCTGCCTTTGTGATGTGACTATAGAAAAAGATAAGAAGCTTTTAAAAACAGGATGCAGAGGCGGAGCAAGATGGCATCAGGATGTCTACCGCTTCGTTAAAAACGGGATCTTAGAATGGATTGCCACAAAAGAACAGACGGAAGAATAATGTTTTTGTTCAACGTTTGAAAACACCTTTAAAATCTATATTTTTATAAAACCTTTACGCTATAACTCCTCATTTACAGTGATAAAGCCTCCGTTTTTTTACGGTATTTTTAATAATGTCTTTTGTGTTTCAATTTTAGGTCTGATATTTGTACTGGGTAGCCAAACTAAATGGCCGATTTATTTATGAAAAACATATCTGTGAAAAAATCCTTTCTTTATGCATGTTTGTGCGCAGTTTTTCTTGTTTCCTGTAAAAAAGAAATAGACAAAATAAGCGATACTTTTAAAGATACCGTGTCTGCTTCGGAGACCCCGGAGGTAGAAAAGGATTCTATAAAGAAAGATTCTGTTCCTGTAGTAAAGAAAGAATCTGTTCCACCTGTAATGCAGGAAAATGGTTTTTATAATGCTTTTGTTCTTCCAAAGGATAAAAAAATGCGTGACTCTATCTATGCTGAATACAGTAAGAAATACAGTGTAGAAGAACGTACAGCTATTTTAGCTTTAAACAGACTGGACTCTAAAAGTAAATGGAATGCCGATACACTGGTAGTTCCAGCGAAAATAGATACAACATTAATGGCGTATTCACCATTTCCAATGCAGTTAGATGTATTAAGCGGAGTGAAAAAGTTCGTTATTTTCTCTTATCCTATACAGGCTTTTGCGGTATATTCCAATGGAAGTCTTGTGAAATGGGGACCTACAAGTATGGGGAAAAAAGCTGCACAGACAACAAGAGGGCTTACTTTTGCGAACTGGAAAAAGAAGCTGGCAATTTCCACAGTGAGCACAGAATGGAAGCTTCCCTATAATTTCAATATTCACAATATAGGAGGAATCGGATGGCATGAATATACGCTTCCTGGATATCCTGCCTCACACTCATGTCTTCGATTGCTGAGGAAAGATGCCCAATGGCTGTATTCCTATGCAGATACCTGGATACTGAATCCTGGAGGTGCTACAACTAAGGCCAAAGGTACAGCAGTAATGGTATTCGGAGATTATAAATGGGGTGGAAGAAAACCATGGAGAAAGCTTTTAGAAGATCCTAATGCCAACAATATATCCGTTGAAGAACTTACCAAGCTCCTTGAACCGGAGGTTCCGAAAATGCTGAAAGAACAAAGCAACAGAGAAAAAGTAGCGGATTCTATCAAAACGGCAAAAGCAATGGCCACACCTATTCAGAACGAAAAGCCTGAAGAATCCCCGTCTAATTAATTTTCTTTTCAAACTGCAGAGTAGATTCTTCAGCAAACCTTCTCAGCTTAAGCATTTCATCTTTACCTTTATGCTGCCCGAATCTTGCAGCGATATAAGTAAGAAGAATAAAAAATAACATGATAAAAGAAGCGCTCAGTGCCCAAGGGTATTCAGCGCTTTTTATTTGCTTCTCTACGTAATACATAGTGAAGAAAGTCATCCAGAGAATAGAAAAAGTAAAATACAGGAACATGAAGAATGTCCACACCGCAGAGCTGGGACCAAATACTCCGCGTATTGCCGTATGCTCATCTTCCATTTCTACCCTTAGTGCAAGGCAGGGTTTCCAGTAGTTGTCATATTTTGTTTTTATCCAGATGGTAGCAACTTCTCTATTGATATTACCTGAAAACTCATCTTTATGCTCTTCCATATACTTTTTCAGATTTTCAGCGTACTCTTCCTTGGTGAGATGAGTAAACATTTTAAATCTTGGCCGGGTTCTTATTCTGTCTAAGGTGCTTTCTTCAGTATTCATATTTTTATTCTTGATATGGAATGGGATCTTCAAGCATGAAGCGCAATATCAGTTCTTTATTTTTTCTTTGGATAACCATGGTAATATTTCTTCCTTCATTAGATTTCATAAGCTCTACAATTGTTTCCAAGGTCATATTTGAAGTTCTGGATCCGTTTATACTAATAATCTTATCTTCTTTTTGTAGACCTGCCTTATAAGCTGGAGAGTCTTTTCTCACCCCAGCAATAGAAAAGATAGGTTTTAAACTGAACTTATATTGAAAGGAATCATTGTAGATAACATTTACTACGGATACTGCCTTTTCTGTTTCAATTTTTACCCTGTCTTGTTCCCATTCAAGCCCTTCTTGCTTAAAATCTAATCCACTCATATTAAAATGAAAAGGATCATCAAAATATCTGTTTTTTCTCAAATATAGCTTTTGGTTGGGATAATCAAAAACAACTGTGAACCGCCGCATAATTTCTCCACCTATGGAACCTTTTCTATTTTCAACTAAATTAACGTGCTGGATAGAAAACTCATCTGGCATAGCGGTAAGAGGTTTTTCAAATTTAAACTTTCCAAGATAAAAATTATGAATACGGCTTCTTTTACCATAAATATCTCCATTGAAGCCACGGCCCAGAAAATCATCAATATTAGGCCTGTTGTAGACGAAATTTTTAATAAGAGTGGGGAAGAGCCAGATCGCATCACTGTTTCCAAGGTCAATCAAAAGTTTAGAATCTTTCTTTTCATTTGTCATTTCCACACCAGCATACAGATAAGGTTTGTCTTTTTCAATCGTGATTGGAAACTCTTCAAATCTTTTGGTTTTCTTGTTTAAAAGATCAGCATTTTCATAAACCGTTATTTTCTTTGAGGCATAATCAATGTAAATAGGATGATCTTTAAAAAAATGATATCCAATAACTCCATTCACAGGAATTCCTACGTGAGGTGAAATATTAAATTCCTCATCAATAATGATGTAGAGAGACATGGAAGTATTGACAATTTCATTTCCTATTTTACCCAAATTACGTTCAGATTTTAAGCCATCAATACTTAAGTTTCCTCCTAGACCTGAAAATTTAACTTTTTCAACATTACTTAGTTTCAGTTCTTTATTTTCCAGACTGAAAAGAATAGTCTCCGAAACTCCCGTATCCAGCAAAAAGGTAAGTTCCGCACCATTGACATTGATAGGAATAAAGATAAGATTGTTGATAAACTGAAAAGGGATGACCGCTTTTTTTGTATTAATCAACTCAAAAGAGTTCTGGGCATTTATAAAAATGCTTAGAAATAATCCCAGTAAAAGCAATTTAAATTTCATTTACTGAATTTACTGAAATTATCTATATGATAATAAAAAAACATTCCAAAAGCAGGAATGTTTGTGTAAACTACAATGAAGTAGTATTTTTTGTTGAATTTATTTCAAATTGAGTCTTGATTATTTGGAGAAGAATTCCATCAGATCCATATAATTCTTCTGATTAACACCATGTCCGCTCATATATTCTCTGAAAGTGAAATAACAGCTGAGATCATACAGAAGGTCAGCCGCTTTTCGTCCCCATTCAAGTGGAATCACAGCATCATCGGAGCCATGTGAAATGAAAAAACGAAGCTTTTCCAGTTTCTTTTTATCTTTTACAATACCATCCAGAATTTTATCTTCAGGATAACTGCTTAGACAGGCAACATAATTGAATAATTCAGGGTGTTTTAAAGCCAAAGCATAGCACAAAATTCCTCCCTGGCTGAAACCGCACAGATGAGTTTTGCTTTCTGTAAGTCCATAATGGTTGATGATCTTAAGCATGCTTTCCAATACGGCATTTAAAGATTCCTTTGCCTGAGGAACATCAATAAAATTTTCGGGATCGTTGAAATTAATATCATACCAGGAATATCCTTCAAATTGAGTATCATGTGGAGCTCTGAAACTTACAATGATCCAGTCATTGGGAAGTGTTTCCCTGAAGCTGAAAAGATCTTGCTCATTACTGCCGTAGCCATGAAGCATAAAAAGAATAGGGGTATTGGAGGTAATATTTTCCGGCTCTCTTACTAGATAATCTAAATTCATAGAGCAAAGATAATTAAATTACATTCAGAATCTTAACTTTTGTTATTCATACAATGAACTTTGACAGGATGATGCTTTATGTGTAAGGATTGTTTCTTTGAAGTGTATTTTTGGGCTTTAGGGACAGATTTTTATTTTTGTTGATTTGATATTATTTAGAAATTTTTGTTGGAAAATTTTCATAAAAGTTATTTTTATATTAATAAAAAACTTATATTTGAAACATTAAAAAATCTATTTGGAGAAATGAAGCAATTTTACAATTCAAAAAGTTTACTTAGACTTTCTTTTTTATTCGTTTTATTATTTTCTGTAATTACCATTGTTAATTCTTGTAAAAAAGATGACGATGAAGAATTTAAGGATCATGTGGTTCAGTTTGAAGTGAAGACCACTACAGGAGGAAACATTATAAGTGTTGTAACACAGGTGGGCACGGCTCAGAACACTATATACAATACTCCGCAGTCACCGGTAATTTCACCATGGACAAGTGGGGAATTCTTTGTGAACTCCAGCCAGGCGCAGTTGAATCTTGATGCTAACGCGTCAATGCCGGATGATAATTCTGAGTTAACGATCAATCTTTATATAGATGGAGAAGTTGCAAGAACTGTTAAGAAAAAAGGAAAAGGAGTATTAGTTGCTTCTATCGATTACAGTTTCCTGGAACCATAAAATAGTACAATATTTATATACAAAAGACCGCTCTTAGAGCGGTCTTTTATTTTTCAATCAATTGTTGCTGTACTGCAAGATTGATCAATTCTGTTGAGTTCTTTGCATGGAATTTCTGAAGCAGATTCTTACGGTGGGTGTCTACAGTAAGCGGACTTAAGAAAAGCTCTTCGGCAATCATATTACTTGTTTTCCCCTGCGCTACCATCTGAAGGATTTGTTTTTCTCTTTTGGTAAGCCGCGGCATTGGAAGATCATGCTGAGATGGACGGCTGATGATCTGTTTTGTCTCATTGCAGAAAACAATGTCTCCGGAAAGAGCCCCTTTGATGCATATTACAAGTTCATCAATAGAAGTATTCTTGAGAAGATAACCACTTGCTCCGTTTTGTATAGACTGCATGATGATACTCCGCTCAGAACGGTTACTGAACATAATCACTGAGGTATTCGGGGATATTTTCTTTATTTCTCTGCAGAGTTCCGTGCCGTTGCTATCAGGTAGCGTAATATCAAGGAGAATAATATCTACCATTTCTGATTGGATAAAATTGATGGTTTCTGCACCAGTCGTAAAACTTCCTGCTACGTTAAAAACGGGCTGGCTGTTTAGCATCATTCTAAGACCTTCAATGACAATAGGATGGTCGTCTGCGATGATGATATTTATTTTCTCATTCTCCATGGATGTTGAGTTCTATATTAATGGTAGTTCCCTGATCATCAGAATGTATTTCCATTGTTCCTTTCAGGTAATTGACCCTGTTTTTCAGGTTACGAAGTCCCATACTTTTGGTGGTGTTTTCTATATTTTTATCAAAACCTTTTCCGTTGTCTTCAATCGTGATCATAAAATTTTCGCCGGATTGTGAGCATTGAAGTAAGATGCTGCTGGCTTCTGCATGTTTTATGGCATTGGCCAATAATTCCTGTACAATCCTGTAAATATTAAGCTGAATATTTAAAGGCAGTTTTTTACTAATATCTATAGCCTGAAAATCAATTTCGAGGTTTTTTCTGCTGTAAAATTCACACAAATCATGTATGGCTGTTTCCAAACCAAAATTAAGCAATGATTCAGGCATTAAATTTCTGGCTACATGCCGGAGCTCACTCACGGAGTTGTCCAGCTGGCCTAAGATTTTATAAAATTCCTGATCCTTTTCAGGGTGAAGATGAGTGGAAGACCATGTAGAAAAATTGATTTTAACCCCCGCAAGCATTCCGCCCAAACCATCATGAAGATCTCTTGCAATACGCTCTCTTTCTCTTTCTTCCCCATCAAGAATAGCTTTGGTAAGGGATAATTCTTCCTTTTGTTTAATGTCTTCTATTTTCTGCTTGTTTATTTTTTTATTTTTTCTGAAAATGATAAAAAGAAAGCCCAGAAGGCTTAGTGCCAGCAATAAAACAAGACCCATTCCCCATAAATAAGAGTTCTTCTTACTTACCTCAAGATCCTTTTGATTTTTTTCAGCATTTAAATTCGCTATTTTTCTTTCCTTTTCAGCGGTATTGAACTTGGATTCGAGTTTGTTGATTTCAAGCTTTACATTCTCGGTATTCAGGCTGTCATTAAGTTTAGAATATTTTTGTTCCCATAGAAGTGCTTCTTTGGTATTTCCTGTTTCCTCATTGAGTAAAGAAAGTTGCTTATAAAAAGTTTTTCTGTTGTTAAGATCAATAGCTAAGGACTTTTCCGTTAAAACATCCTCTAAAGTAATCTTAGCTTCCTTATATCTTTTAAGTTTCTTTAAAATATCATACTTGTTGAAATAAAACATCTGAGCCAGAAGATTCTGATTGAATTTTTTTGCATAAAAAATCCCTTTTTCTATCACCGGGAGTGCTTCTTCATTTTTTTGCCGCGTAATATAGAAAAGTGTTTTACTGTAATAATAGAATGCATTGGATGAAGACTCCGGATAAGGACGGATGAGTTGTTCTGCTTTATGTAAGAACTTTTCAGCTTCATCTCCATTGGCCTGATAGCAGAAATTGTTGGCAGAGTTGAGGTACGTGAAAAATAATTCAGCAGACTGCGGATATTGTTTCTCAAGAATTTTCAATGCTTTATTATTGTAATCTTCCGCCTTTTTAAACTGTGCATTATAAGTAAGGATCACCGCAAGCTGAGTGTATAAAAAACCTAAATTCCTGCTGTTTTCATATTTTTTTACCAGCGGAATACTTTTTTCAAGAATAATCTTGACCAGCGGAATGTATCCTTCTTTATCTTTTTGGGTTACCCCATAGCTGTACCAGGCCAGTGCCTGAAAAAAATCGGATTCTTCACTTTTAAATTTAGATAAAGATTTGATAGCCTGCTGATAAGAAATACCCGCTTTCCTTTTGTTCCTTTCCATGTTATACTGCCCCTCGTAATAATAATATTTTGCTGAAAAGTAAGGGGTGCTTCGAGCCAGTATTTTTCCATTTGCAAGATATTTTTTACTCAAAACAGAATCACTGTTTCTATAATAATTTGATAAAAGGAAAGAAGCCGTTGCTTTTGAAGTATCGGGAAAATTTCCCCTTGCAATGCTTTGTAAGCTGTCTATATAAGATTTCTCATTAAGTGGAATGATTTGCTGGGATTGCAATGTAAAAAATAAGAATAGGCTTAATAGGGCAAGTAATCTCTTCATTATGGATCAATTCTGAAAAATATTTTTTTAAACGCTCAATTTAATTAAAAATTTTAGCATAAAAAATACCTGAATTTAGGTAGAAAAAATTACTGATTTTTCAGGATTGATAGACATAAGTGATGCTCATAGCTTTGCAATCAAATCATGAATCATAGAATATTTAATATAGTAACTAAAATTTAAACAAAAAGATTATGAAAAAAATGAGAATGAATCAGCTGTTAAGAGGCGCATTTGTTGCAGTAATAGCAGTAATGCTTATTGGATTTACAGCTTCATGCAGTAATGATGATGATGACAACAATGTGAATGGAGCAGGGAAAAGTCATAAAGTGGTTTTTAAAGCAATCGCTTCATCTGGAAGTAATATTGATGTAGCGGTGTACGGAATTGACGGTAACCCTACTACAGCATCAAGTCTGAGCGGATCAACATGGAGCAGCCCTGAAGTAACATCAGAATCAGGAGCATACAGTGCCAATGTTGCAGTAAACGCTATCGGACTAGACGGTTCTGCTACCTTGAAGGTTCAGATCTGGGTAGACGGAGAACTGAAGAAAGAAGGAACTTCCAGCGGACAGTATTTATCAGCTTCTGCAAGCTATACATTTTAATATCAAATTTTTAGGACATAAAACAGGCGCTGAGATTCATCTCAGCGCCTGTTTTTATTTTTATATGGTATTTAAGATTAGCCTACCTTAACAATAAAGTAGCTTTTCTTACCTTTTTGGAGCAATAGGAATTTACCGTCAATAAGATCAGCTTCATTGGCTGTAAAAGTGTCATTCACTTTTTGCTTGTTGACAGAGATCGCATTTCCTTTAATTTCTCTTTGAGCTTCACTCTTAGACTTTAAGAATCCTGATTTTTCAGAAAGAAGATCGATAATATTCACTCCTAAAACATCAGTTTTTGCAATTTCTTTCTGAGGAACTCCATCAAAAACTTCAAGGAATATTTCCTCATCAAGGCTTACCAGATCTTCAGCTGTGGAACGCCCGAAAAGAATTTCAGAAGCTTTCAGTGCTTTTTCATATTCTTCTCTTCCATGTACCCAAACAGTAACCTCTTCAGCCAGTCTCTTTTGTAGTTTTCTTTCGTGTGCCGCTGTTTTATGTTCTTCAATTAAAGCTTCAATTTCTTCTTTTCCTAAGAAAGTATAGAACTTGATGAATCTTTCAGCATCATCATCAGTAGCATTCAGCCAGAACTGGTAGAATTTGTAAGGAGACGTTTTCTTTTTATCCAGCCAATAGTTTTCTCCACTTTCAGACTTCCCGAATTTAGAACCATCCGCTTTAGTAATCAAAGGAACTGTTAATGCAAACGCTTCACCCTGAGCTTTTCTACGGATCAATTCTGTTCCTGTAGTGATATTTCCCCACTGGTCAGAACCTCCCATCTGTAGCTTTACATTGTTGTTTTGGTATAGGTGAAGGAAATCATATCCCTGAATTAGCTGGTACGTAAATTCTGTAAAACTCATTCCGTCAACACCTGCATCTCCTGAAAGTCTTTTCTTTACAGAATCTTTAGCCATCATATAGTTGACTGTGATGTTTTTTCCTACATTTTTAGCAAAATCAAGGAAAGAAATATTCTTCATCCAGTCATAGTTGTTCACCAATTCAGCTTTATTGGGTCCATTTCCATCAAAATTTAAGAATTTTGAAAGCTGGTTTTTTAAACAATCAACGTAGTGTAAAAGAGTTTCTTCATCCAGAAGATTTCTTTCGGCCGATTTCCCGGAAGGGTCACCAATCATACCTGTAGCGCCTCCTACCAAAGCAATCGGTTTGTGGCCATGCTGCTGGAAGTGAGCTAAAATTTTTATCTGGATAAGACTTCCGATATGTAAAGAATCGGCAGTAGGATCAAAACCAATATATGCAGTAGTTACCTCTTTATTCAGTTGTTCATCGGTTCCTGGCATCATATCGGCAAACAGACCACGCCATTTCAGTTCTTCTATAAAGGAATTCATTGATTGTTAACTTTAAAATTTTAAGAAGCAAAGATAGTAAATTCAGAAGGAAGAGAAAAAAGGAGAAACAGCAAATAAGCAAATTGATAAAAACCTGAAAATGCTTTGGTGGTAACTTTGGAAGCAAAGGTAGATTCACTGTTTTCCCTTTTGCAATTATGCCCCAAATACGCTATATTTGTTATTAATGAACGACGAACAGCTATTCCTGCTCATACAAAAGGCCAAGGATAAAGACCAGAAGGCCCAGACTAAACTCATCAATGTTTTTTGGGTGGATGTTTTCTCTTTTGTAATGAAAAAGGTAAGGGATGAAAACGATGCCGATGAAATTACCGTAAATGTTTTTTCAAAAGTATTGTCGAAACTGGATATGTTTGATCCTCATTTTCAGTTTAAAACCTGGATATTGACCATTGCCCAGAATACCGTTATCGATTTCTGGAGAAAAAAGAACCGTGAGAATGAAGATGCTGTTGAAAATCTTGATGAGGTTAAAAACCAATATGCAAAATCTCCGGAAGAACTTCTGATTTCTGAAGAAGAACAGAAGAAAATCATCAAAACCATAGAATCCCTGGATGCCAACTATCAGGATATTATCAAGTTGAGGTTTTTTGAAGAAAAAAGCATCAAAGAAATTGCTGAAGAGCTGGGGATTTCCGTTGCCAATACCAAAGTACGGGTAATGCGTGCTAAAAAAGTCTTAGCTGAGCTCTTGAAGAATAATGAGTTTGATGATAATTAAGTTCAATAATACTATTCAATAGAAGCGGGCTTTAGCCCGTTTACTGAAAAAAAAAAATTCAAAATCGGCTTTAGCCAAAATATAAATCTTATAATTTAGTTTAAAAATAAACTTCTTCTTTTGTTTTAGGAAGAATTATTTTTTGTTGTTTTTCCTGATTTCTGTTTTGAAGATTGATCTTGAGTCCTTTTTTAATATAAGTTTCCTTTAAGGATTTACCATATTCAGCTGTATTTTCAACTTCTTTTGAATAGTTCAGCTGCCCCGTTGAAAGGTTGAAATCTATATCTTTCCAGTAATCTCCCGGCCTTCCTGAAGTGGAGGATGTTCCTATTAATTCAAAATGCCCGTTTTGAAATCTATATTTATCTGTGACATCCCACTTCCAGCTGCTTCCGCCATTTTGAGAAATAACCAGAATTCCTTTTTCTATTTTAGTTTCTCTATAAGGATCACCCATCATACCTCCACCATTGCTTTCCATAACAGCGTTTCTCGATTTTTCCAGGACAGTCCATGCTCCTCCAACTTTCTTTAGGATCTGAATTTCGCGGATGTTTCCCATGTCAGTTGTATCCTTTGTATTGTAAATAATTACTTTTTCAGGAATTTTATCACCATCAAGATCTCCGTCTACCGTTTCAAGAAGAGTAGAACCTGCTGGCTGAAATTGTTTTTGAGCAAGACAGAATGTTCCGGCTGCCATACATAAAATAAAGACTATTTTTCTCATAAGGAATTTTGAAAACTTAAATGTACAATGAAATTTTGAATTATCAGTTTCATCAATATCTCTGGTTGATGGTTTCCATTAAAAAATCCTTAACTTTGAACTTCAATTTTAGAAATGGAAAATTCAGTTCAAGACACTACCGTTCAAAAACCAAAATGGATCCGCGTAAAACTTCCTACCGGAAAGAATTACAGAGAGCTGAGAACTTTGGTTGATAAATATAAATTAAATACCATTTGCCAAAGCGGAAGCTGCCCGAACATGGGAGAATGTTGGGGTGAAGGTACAGCAACTTTCATGATTTTAGGAAATATCTGTACGAGAAGCTGTGGATTCTGTGGCGTAAAAACAGGAAAACCGCTTGATGTAAATTGGGATGAACCTGAAAAAGTAGCAAGATCTATCAAATTAATGAAGATCAAACATGCCGTTCTTACTTCTGTAGACCGCGATGATCTGAAAGATATGGGATCTATTCTTTGGGGAGAAACAGTGAATGCTGTAAGAAGAATCTCTCCGGGAACAACGATGGAAACTCTGATTCCGGATTTCCAGGGTATTACAAAACATCTGGACAGACTGGTAGAAGTAGCTCCGGAAGTAATCTCTCACAACATGGAAACGGTAAAACGTCTGACCAGAGAGGTGAGAATCCAGGCAAAATATGAAAGAAGCCTTGAAGTATTAAGATATCTGAAAGAAGCCGGACAAAGAAGAACCAAAACAGGGGTAATGCTTGGATTAGGTGAAACTAAAGATGAGGTTTTCCAAACGATAGAGGATATCAGAAATGCGAATGTAGATGTTATTACTCTTGGACAGTATTTGCAACCGACTAAAAAGCATCTTCCTGTAAAAAAATTCATCACTCCTGAAGAATTTGATGAGTTCGGAGATTTTGCAAGAAGTTTAGGTTTCAGACACGTTGAAAGCTCTCCTCTTGTAAGAAGTTCTTACCACGCAGAAAAACATATTCATTAAAATATAAACCGTTCAGCAATGAACGGTTTTTGTTTTTTTAGGTAGCAGAGATTAGATTGTAGGGATTAGGGATTAGGGATTAGGGAGTGAAAGGGCTTCCATTTGTAATAACGATTTTCATAATTCCCTTCCTCCTGAGGGGTGGCGAAAATTCAAAGAATTTTTGACGGGGTGGTTTAGTTGTTACCTTCAATGGCTTACATTGCATCATTTACGTCCTACTTATTACAAGACGTTTCCTTTGTAATCACTCCAATCCGGCCATTGATTTCAATCGGTTTAAAATGTTTCTTTTTAAATTCGGAAGGTGTTTCGCCTGTATGTTGTTTGAATAGTTTATTAAAGTAAGAAAGACTTTCAAAACCTACCTGAAAGCAAACTTCAGTCACAGAATAATCTTTCAACAGGAATATTTTAGCCTGATTGATTCTATAGTTATTAACAAAATCGGTAAAGGTCATGTTGGTCTGCTTTTTAAAATAACGGCAGAACGCAGGCGTGCTTAGACTTACAATTTTTGCAATTTCATTGACATTAGGTTTCTTGTCGTAATTTTCGTGGATATAGTCGTAAATGGTTCCCATCCGGATTTTATCATTCAGAAACCACTTGATTCTGGTATCTTCCTTGTTGAGTTCCTTTACTTCTGTTGAATCAGCGAGGATCTGTAGAATTTCAATTAATCCTACCAGAGATTCAAAAGAGTTTTTATCTTTAATGATCTGTAGTTTTTCAACTACTGTATTTTTTGTTTCCCCGGAAAATGATAATCCAAGATATGACCGTTCTAAAAGAATTTTGATATTCTCAAATTCAGGAACAGGAAGAATAATATCCTGAAGGAAGTTTTCCCGCATCTGCAGCACAAGTTGTTGGCATTCAGTCTGAATACCATAGTCAAAATTAAGATGGGGAACATTAGATCCAATCAATAAAAGATCACTGTCTGTAAAGGCCGAAATATCTCTTCCTACATGCCGGATTCCGTTCACGGCTTCTACATAGACCAATTCGATTTCAGGATGATAATGCCAGAAAAAACAGTTTTTCAGGGAAGGGGCAAATAGTTTGAAAGATTTCCCTTTTTCAAATTCAATAATTTCTTTCTGGATTTTCATCTTGTTCTCATTTGATTGTTTCTGAATATAAAATTAAATAAAAAGGTTAATATGGAGCAAATTTTTATCATTCGAAGAGGTGTGAAATTCAAACTTTCTTTCGATTTTTGCACTTTCAAAATGAAGACGCTCAGGTATTTTTAATTTGAAAGAAAATAATTCAGAAAAAAGATTTAGATACAATGAAGATTGATAAAAGAATAATCCCCCTGGCCATCGGTGGTTTGGGGATAGGAACTACAGAATTTACCGTAATGGGGCTGTTGCCGGATATTGCAAAAACATTACAGATTACGATCCCGCAGGCCGGACATTTAATTTCTGCTTATGCTATGGGAGTGGTCATCGGAGCTCCGATTCTGATCGGGTACTCGGTGAAATTTCCCCCTAAGAAAGTTTTGATCGCTTTTATGATCCTTTTTACCCTATTTAATGGACTTTCTGCAATTGCTCCAGGATATAACAGTATGCTGGTTATCCGTTTTCTGTCTGGACTTCCTCATGGAGCATTCTTCGGAGTAGGAACGGTAGTCGCTTCAAGAATGGCAGGAAAAGGGAAAGAAGCATTTTATATATCGATGATGTTTACGGGGCTCACGGTCGCCAACCTGGCCATGGTTCCTCTGGTCACCTACATCGGACATACATTCCATTGGAGACTGTACTTTGCTATTGTAGCAGTTATTGGTCTTTTTGCCATATTATTTTTGAAACTGTGGCTTCCTGCAATGGAATCCAATCAAAATACCCATTTCATGGAAGAGCTGAAATTCCTTAAAAATAAACAATCCTGGCTGGTCCTTGCCATTACAGCGATTGGATTTGGAGGTCTTTTCACATGGTTAAGTTATATTACACCTTTAATGACTGTTGTTGCAGGAATCAAAAGCAGCCAAATGGCCTATGTCATGGTTCTTGCCGGAGCCGGAATGGTAGTTGGAAACCTGGTAGGAGGGATCGTTTCAGATAAATTGGGACCTGAAAAAACATGTGCCCTTCTGATCTTCCTGATGATGATTTCTCTGGGAGGAGTATTTTTCCTTGCTGAGCATCAGAATATCGCTCTTATACTGACCTTTATGTGTGGCGCTTTATCGATGTCTATTGCATCGCCTATCAATATTATGATGATGAAAGCTGCTCCAAAAAGCGAAATGATGGCCGCTGCTTTTATGCAGGCAGGTTTTAATATTGCCAATGCAATGGGAGCTTTTTTTGGGGGAATTCCTCTGGAATACGGTTATTCATTCAACTATCCATCACTGGTAGGAGTAGGAATGACTTTTATTGGGGTGATTATAAGTGTAAGGTATATGTATCTGTACGGTTCAAAGGCTCAAAATGAAGAGGAAGTTGCCGCAGAATGTGTATCTTGTGATAAATAAGATTATTCTTTCTTATGAAATAAAAAAAGAGCCTGTTTCTGATTGAAACAGGCTCTTTTGTATAAAATGAGTTTTATGCCTCTACCTCATCTCCATTTTTGCACCAGTAGAGGGCATTGTATAAATTTTCTTTGGGAAAAGATTTAAACTCTCCCGGCATCAGAACACTGAAAATACTGGTAAAATCACGTATACCTTCTTTGTCAGTCACAATGGCCGACCGGTTCCAGTTGGTAAGATTTTTCAATCCTAACAACAGATCTTCAAGCCATGCTCCCATGGTAAAATTATCCAGATCGGTATCCAAATACAATAAGTAATTCAACTCACCGAATTGCTCTACCTTCTCTTTTACGCGCGGAATTACCAGTCTTTCAAAATCCTCTTTCGTTACTTCTCCCGTTGCATTAAATGCTGCAACATTTTCCGGGGCTTCTGGAATAATTGTTATCATAATAAATATTTTATGGTGGTTTGAGTTTTAAAGAACAACAATAATTACACCATAATTTGATGAAAAATTGTTAAAAAAGGTATAAATATTGTTACTTTCAGTGTAAAATATTAATATGGATCTCAAATCAAATGAACCTTTCTGGCTTTTAAAAAACGGACTGTTAGCTTCTTATCCTTCTTTAAAATCAAATGAAGAATGTGATGTTCTTGTTTTGGGAGGTGGTATTACAGGAAGTCTGATTGCCCATCAGATGATAGAAAACGGATATAATACAATCCTTATTGATAAAAGAGAGCTTTGCAATGGAAGCACTTCTGCTACGACTTCAATGCTGCAGTACGAAATAGATGTTCCTCTTTATGAACTGATAGAAAAAATAGGCATAAAAGGAGCTGTTTTAAGTTATAAAGCCTGTAGTGATGCTATTGATACATTGGAAAAACTTTCAAAAATGATTAAATCCAATGCAGGTTTTAAAAGAAAGAAATCTCTGTATTTTGCTTCAAAAAAGAAAGATGCAGAATGGCTGAAGAAAGAATATGAAGTGAGAAAAGAAAACGGATTTGAAGTGCAGTGGCTTGATGCAGAACAGATTCTTGAAAAATTTGAATTTAAAAATACTTACGGCGGTATTTTATCCAGGCAGGGAGCAAGTATTGACGCTTTTCAGTTTGCTCATGAACTTTTCATGCATAATGTAAAGAAAGGATTGAAGATATTTGATAAAACTGAAATGATAAAAGTGGAGGAGCATAAAGGTTTTAACCTGGTTACGGTAAACAGTGGATATCAGATCAAAGCAAAAAAAATCATTTACTGCATTGGTTATGAAAGTAAAAATTTACTGAAAGAAAACTTTGTGAATCTGAAAAGTACTTATGCTGTGGTTTCTGAAATAGACAAAGACAAGTTTAAAAATATAAGCAGTACATTGGTCTGGAATACTGATGATCCTTACCTCTACATGCGGACTACCGATGACGGAAGAATTCTTATCGGTGGGGGAGACGAAGACTTTTATGACGCTGAAAAACGGGACACTCTCCTTAATAAAAAAGAAAAAGAGATTCTTAAAAATCTGAAGAAAATAAAGCCTGATTACCATTTTTACCCTGATTTTGTATGGGCAGGAACTTTTGGAGAAACTAAAGATGGTCTGCCTTATATCGGAGAACATAAAAAACTGAGAAACTCCTATTTTGTATTAGGTTTTGGAGGAAACGGAATCACTTTTTCAGTAACGGGAATGGAGATGGCTTCTCTATTTATGAAAAATAAAAAACATCCGCTGTCAAGATATTTTAAGTTTGGGAGGTGATACTGGAGTTTTTGAACCACAAAAGTCACAAAAGTCTTTAAGCACTTAAGTTATTTTAAGCTACTGCTAAATGTTTAAGGAGTGCACTTAAGTTTCTGAAAACCTTCGATTTTTAATCTATCCATAAAAACTGTTTAGATTCCTACGGAATGACACAATTGGAACAGCTGTTTATTTATGCAGGTTGTCATTCCGTAGGAATCCTGGTTAAATTACTTGAAAAAATGTAATAAATAGATACTCCAACAAATACTCCAATTGCAGACGCTTAATTCCCATCCTCTGGAGGGTGGCGAAAATTCAAAGAATTTTTGACGGGGTGGTTTACATGTATTAATAACATAAAAAAGCGGGTAAAACCCGCTTTTAAACTACAAACTATACCCGTTCTTTTTTGCCAGTTCAACAATAGAACTCTCAATTGCTTTTCCCAGGTCATCAGAATCATCAGTGCCTCGTTTTTTCATTTCTCCGTCAATAAAGGTCTGGCGCTTTTTGGAAAGCTCTTCAATTTCTTTCTGAATTTTATCACGAGCGGCAGACTTTGCCGTGATCGTTTTTTGAATTTCTTCCTTGCTTTTTCCTTTCAGCTCGGCAGGAAGTTCACTTTCTTTTACATTGGCAATAAATCCGGCATCCTTTTCGGCCTTATCCACCAAATCCCAGTGATCATTTTTGTAAGCATTCTTTTTAGATTTGGCAACGGCCCTTTCCACTAAGTTGGATGCTGACTGTGATTCAGCGTTTTTATCCTGCGTGATCTGCTTTAGTCTGTATTCCGAACCGTGGTTTCCATAATAGATGTAAGTATCGTTCAGCTTTGCATTGCATTCGGAAATTTTGATATCGTAAGGCGTTTCAATATAGATTACTTTTCTGTCACTGTCGATATTGAAATATTTTCCACCTCCCAAAGACGCGCCGTTTTGCCAGAATGTCTGGATTCCTTCTTCCCGGCTTCCGCAGAAAATAGTGTTGGTGTAAATGTTTTTATCCTTTGCTTTTGAAACAACATCCTTATAATTTATTTTTCCCTGATTGAATGCTTCATTCCCTGCAATATAAATCAGTTTCATACTTTTATCATTGCTGTCCCAGTTCAGGTTGGCAGAAGCATCACGGATAACAGCACCGCAATATTCACTGCCGCCATTGGTTTTTAAGGCAAATAGTTTTTCGGAAATAAGATCAAGATCCTGAGTAAGAGGAGCAATCTGGCGGATATAATTTTCATCGCGGATTCCGTCGTTGCCATATTCATACAGGGCAATTTCAATCTGGGGCGCTTTTCCGTTGTACTTTAAAGTGGTCAAAGTATTCACAATATTCCACAGTCTGGATTTTGCCTGATCAATCAATCCGTCCATACTATTGGAAGTGTCCAGTAAAAGAGCGACCTGAATTTTATTGTCCTTTACAATTGAGCTGGACGGAATCAATGTTACTGGTACATTACTTTGTATAGAGCGGTTCTCCGGAATATTGCCAGAGCTTAAAAAAGCTGTACCCGCTGCAAGTGCTAAGATTTTTAAAGTTGTCATATTATTATTTATTATTGGTTATCTGCTGTAATATTGGATCTGCATCTCTTTAGGATATTTTACTTCATAAGAGAATGTAATCTTCTCAGAATTGCCTGAACCTATGTTTTTGTTCCACAGGATACTTCCCGTTTTATCATCAAGGTTTCCTCCACCCAAATCCAATGTTTTGACCAGAATCTTAGAATTTTCACTGATTGGGAGCTGGTCAAGAACTTCCAGTTCAATATTTTCTTTCGTATTATTTCTGATACTTATCTGGTAAGACTCTGTTTCCCATTTGTTAGAATTCATTGCCTTTTGAGAAGTTTTATCTTCAAGCTTAATTCTTTTTACTGTAATTCTTTCATCTGTTCCCAGAGAAATCGGGAATTCGTCTTTCACATAATTGCTGGTAATATTGGTTTTCCCGATATAATTATCATCAAAGTAAATATTGGCTTCTCCATTGATGAGGTTAAGATTCTGCCAGTTCTTTATAAAAGCCATCAGGAATACCTGATTATTAAGTTTAGGAACGGTGTGGTATTTATAAGTGGCATCAATTTGTTTTTTATCCAGAATGACATACTGTTCTTTTTCCTGGCTTACTATGGTCTGATTGTAATTAAGCTCATAGATCACATTCATCTGGCTGTCAGAAACTGAAGCTACAGGAATCTGACTTGGCTTTGCAGCAATATCTTCTCTCATTTGATAGACATTAGCTGCTGAAGTTTCCTTTTTAGATTTATAAGCTGCCACTTCCATCTGAGAATTGTATGGTGTATATTCAGCTACGTACAGCGGAGATAAAATAGGTCTGTCCTGGTTGTATGAAGGTCTGTAAGTAGAGACAAACAACTTTACATTTTTCCAGTCCTGTCCGGTCTTCTGATAAATTTTACCTTTATAAACCATTTCAAGAGGTTTCTTGACAGACTCAGCACGCAAATCATAAGAAGGAATCCATCCGGCATCAGAAACAATATAGCTTATCCCAAGATTCAGATTGGTTTCGTTATCTGCAAGAATTTCAAGCAATAGCTCTCTGCGGTTGGTATTTTTATGCGTTTGCTCCTCGGCAGACTGCTTGTTGAGTTTTGCGATACTTTCATCCAGAACCGTTTTCTGTTCGTCCAGAAGAAATACCTGGCTATCGATTTCCAGCATTCGTTTTCTATAAAATTCCGTAAGCTTAATAAGCTGTTCCTGCGGAGTAGATTTATCATTGGTGGAGACTTTTAAATTGTCATTAATGATCCGTTGCTCTCCCATCAGGTTTTTGATTTGAATATTCAGCAGGCTCACCTGTCTTTGAAGCTTTTTTGTCTCTGTTTCAAGTTTCTTTTCATTGTCTGATAATTCATCATTCTTCAAAAAATTATTTTGAGGCGTTATGGAAAGGAGTGTAGTATTTTTTTCAAGATTGATTTTATACGTATTTTCATCCAGATTATTGGGAAGATTGACAATTCTTATGGTATTTCTACCTTTCTGAAGACTCACATTGGTACTTCCGAAAACTTTTGCTCCCTGAAGAAATACAGTGGCCTGCTTTACTTCAATTTCTTTTTTTATTTCCTGTGCTTTACTAAAGGCAGCCAAAAATATGATTAATAGTAAAAAATAGCGTTTCATCGTTTATTATTTTGAATTTCTAGAAGTAAAATTATCTCTATTTAAGGCTGAAAATTGGGAAACTTGGTGAAGGGGTAATTTGACTTGGTGAGTATGCCATAGAGAAAAAAGAGGTTGTTTCAAAATTGTCATTCTGACGAAGGAAGAATCTCTTTTACAATAAATTCGATTCCGTTCGAAACGACAGAAAACAAAAAAAGCTACCCTTTGGGGCAGCCTTATTTAATTTATTATTTTAAAGAATCTCGTATCTTGTCTTGATACTGTATTTCAGCTTGATGTTTTCAATATTATCAAAAGAATAGTCTACCGGAGCATCAGACATTTCCATCTGTACACTGTTTACTCTGCCTTTATAAGCTGCCGGCATGATCATATCGCTGGTATAGTCTTCTATTTCTACGATTTCAAGAGCATTTCCGGTTTTTTTGCCCATACTTTCCAGTAAATAATCTGCTTTTTCTTTAGCGGCTTTCAAAGCATTGATCTTTACTGCTTTTCTGAAATCTGCAATTTTAGTACTCTTTACCTCTGCGATGTTCAGGCTGCTTACCCATTTTTGATTCAGGTCTTCAAAAATTTTATTCAGACTTGATTTTGTGCCGGCTTTAAACTGATAACTTTTAGTAAACTTGGCTGTTTTAGAATAAATATTCTGGTACATTGATTTGAACTTGATGTCCTCGTTCTTTACTCCTGCATTTTTTAAAGTTTCAAATAACTTCTTCTCATTATCTGCCAGATCATTTTTGTTATCTGCTTTTATTCCGATGCTGAAGATGATTTCATCCGGTTCTACTTCCATTTCGGCAACACCTGTAACTTCAATTGCGTTTTTCTTTACTTCTTGTGTCTGAGCGTTTACAAAGCTTCCAAGAGTTAAAATTCCGATTAATAAAAAATGTTTCAATTTCATAATTTCCTGTTTTTAAATTTTTAATTACTGATGTAAAATTACGCCGATCAGAAACCGGAATTCGGGAGACTTGGTGAAATGGAGCTTTCACTTGGTGAGACTTCAGAAATGAATTACTTCTCTTTATTTTTCTTCAGATCATATTTTACGTTGAGGTTCATAATATACTGTATACCCACTTCAGGATCAGAGTTGTTAATAACCTTATCAAAGCCGGTATAATCTGTTCCGTCATAGTAAAAGGTCTTTGATTTCCTTTCTTCTTTTTTTACATATCTGCTGTCATATCCATAGGTGACGCTGGCGCTTTCAAGAGCGGTATAATTTTGATATTGATTTTTGGGAAAAATATAAGTAAAACCTGAACTGGCTGTAGGTTTGCCGATAATTTCCTTTTTAAATAAACTAAAGTAGTTTTCCTTCTTTTTATCGAAAACAGCATATGCTTCTTTGAGAAGATTTTCCTGGATTTTATCAATATCATTGTTGATGTAATCCACTTTAATAATATCATAGATCTGAAAATCCGAAGCTTCAGAGATCAGTTTTTCAATCATTGAATGTTTGTTTACCGTAATAATGATATTTTTCTTGGTTTCGAACCCATCCATTTTCTGAATGGTTACCTGAGTGTCTTTATTAATGTCATAATCATAGATTTTTGTCTGCGAGATAAAATCCACAAAAATATCATCGTTTTTGATGCCCATTGATGATATCCTTTTTATAAAACCATTGATTCTCCTGTTGATATTTTCGATGGCAATTTTAGGTGTGGCAGCTTCTTCATTCAAACCCAGAGTAAGTTTATATTGGTCTGCAGTCTTATTCATCAATACTTTTACACTAACAACCAAGGTGGAATCATTGGCGAAATAACTATTAGTATTGTTGAAGTCAGGGAGGTTTTTTAGGGCGGAATAATCGTTGTTATTTTTGTCTCTGTAAATTTGGTTTCCTCCCACCTGCGCTTTTGAAAAGCTTAAAAAAGAAGTCATGATGAGAAAAAATGCTACTGTTTGTTTTTTCATGATTTTTAAATTTGAATTATTTTGCCCCAAACTTAGTCTTACGGTCACGGTGTCAATGACTAAACTTGGTGAAAGGGTATTTTCGCTTGGTGAATAGTTTTTGAGTACACTATATATATGTATATCTTTGTTTTATGAAAATGTTTACACTTCTTACAATCTTTTTACTGATGCTTTGGGGAAATACTATGTCTTCCCAGAACACTAATAATAGCAGTGCTGCTGTGGAAGAAGTGCAGGTAGAGACGAAGAAGCTGAAAAAAGCAATGGATACTAAAAATGAACCTGCCCAGGCAGATTCATATTATAATATTGGCGAAACATTTTTTAATAGTGGAAATTTTCCGAAAAGTGAAGAGTATTACACCAAAGCGAAAAATCTGTATGAAAAACTCAATGACAAGCCAAATATTGAAAAAGCAACCCGCAGATTGGCCCAGTCACAGGAAAAACAGAATAAAATAACGCCTGCTATCAGTAACTATGGCAGAGCGGCACAAATGAATTATAGTGAAAAAAGTAAGGCCGTCAATTCTAATGACGTTACAAGACTTTCTTCTCCTACGCCGGAGCTTAGGGCAGAAGCTATTCAGAATAATATCAACCTGAGTAAAAAAGAAAACGAACAGGGTGATCTTGCGGAAAGCTACAGTCAGTTAGCTGATGTCAATCTTAAACAGAAAGATGTTTCCAGTGCGGAAGAAAATCTTAATACAGCGTATAAAATCTCTAAAAAAGAAGCTCCGCAGCAAGCATTGGCCATCAATCAGAAACTTGCAGATCTTTATGTTGAAAACAAGAACTTTGAAAAAGCTATTGAAGCCAAAAAGAAGGTGTTGAAAGAAGATTTTGTAAAAGAAAACTCGCAGGAAAAAGTCAATCAGATTCAGGAACTTGCGGATATTTATATTAAGAAAAATGATCCTAAAGAAGCGGTAGATCTTTTGAAAAATGCCTATGGAATTGCTTTGGATAAAGGCCATACATTAGAAGCGCAGAAGAGCGTAAAAAAGCTGGACAGTCTGTACGCTATTTCAGGAAATATTGATGCCTCCGTTCAATTGTACAGAGACTTTTTAGGAAAACTTCCAAACCTGGTTTCCAAGGACAGAAGCCTGGTAGACAATAAAATTCTGGAAGATACCGAGCAGCGGATTTCTCAGCTGGAAAAAGAAAGAGAATTGAAAGATGAGCTTATCCGCAAGAAAAATGTATTCAATTATAGTCTGATCGGAGCTTTAATTCTGTTGACGGGATTGATTATTTTTATTTTCAGAACACTGAAAAAAGTTCAGACAAAAAATAAAAAGATTGCTCTTCAGTCGTTGCGCAGAGAGATGAACCCGCATTTTATCTTTAACAGTTTGAATAGTGTTAACCACTTTATTGCAACCAATAATGAACTGGAAGCCAACCAGTATCTGACAAAATTCTCCAAGCTGATGCGTGGCGTGATGGAAAATTCTACCGAAGATTTTATTCCTTTCCAACAGGAGCTTGACCTTCTCCAGAATTATCTTGCTTTAGAAAAAACACGTTTTGCAGATAAGTTTGATTATGAAATTGAAGTAGATGAAAGTTTGAATATGCAAAACCTCCAGATTCCGGGAATGCTGATACAGCCGTTTCTGGAAAATGCAATATGGCACGGACTCCGTTACAGAACAGAAAAAGGATTTTTAAAATTAAACTTTGAAAAGAGTGAATCGCATCTGAAGATTCTTATCGAAGACAACGGAATAGGCATTGAAGAAAGCAAAAAGCAGAAAACCCAGCATCAAAAAACAAGAGAGGGCAGAGGAATGAAAAATACACTGGAAAGAATTCAGCTTCTGAATGATTTGTACAAAAAAGATATTACCTGCTCTGTAAAGGACAAGGAAAATGATACCGGAGTTTTAGTCACTATAAAAATTAATATGCACTAATCTGAATTCAGGTTAGTGTATTTTGTTTGTGAATCAGTCATTTACTTACTATATTTTTTTAATTTAATAGGATGTTACTTTTTATCAAAGTGCCAGAAACACTCGAAAATTGCACTTTTCTAATACCTTTTACCTTCTATCTGCCACCCGTCACCCAAAAAACCTGTAACCATTTTGAGAAAGTTATTGTCTTAATAGATAAAAACTTAACCCAAAATGGAAACTAACCGTCAAACAGCCAGACTCGCAGGATTTTTTTATCTTATTGTTATCGTAACCGGACTTTTCAGCCTAATGTACGTTCCGTCTAAGCTGATCGTCTGGGAGAATCCTGCATTGACTTTTCAAAATATTTCTTCTTCAGCACAGTTATTCAGATTAAGTATAGCAAGCAGCATTACCTGTTATATCGCTTTTACTTTACTTCCTTTGGTCTTGTATAAACTATTGAAAGCTGTAGATGATCGTTATGCAAAACTGATGGTTATTCTTGCTCTTATCAGTATTCCTATTTCCTTTATCAATCTCCAAAGCAAATTTTCTGTTCTTACTATTATTGAAGGCGCTGACTATCTGAAAATATTTGATCTACAGCAGCTGCAGGCCCAGATGATGCTCTTGCTGAGCAGTTATAACAAGGGACTTTTAATTGCGCAGATCTTTTGGGGATTGTGGCTTTTTCCTTTTGGATATTTGGTATATAAGTCCGGTTTTTTACCAAAAGTTTTAGGAATCTTCTTAATGTTGGGCTGCTTTGGATATGTGATCAACGTTTTTGGAAGAACTGCAATTCCTCATTTTTCAGACAATTCAATATCTGGTTATGTCACATTACCGGCAACAGTAGGAGAGATAGGAATCTGTCTGTGGTTGCTGTTGGTTGGGATACGAAATAAAAAAATAGATTAAAAAATCATAACCATGAACAATTCTACAAAATTTGAAGATGTGCAGATCAATGTGAAAATCATATTGGCCGGTCTTTGGACTTCGGTTACTCTGTGCTATCTGTACGGTGATTATTTCGAGCTTTATACTCCGGGGAAAACCCGTGGTCTGGTGGAGGGAACCAATTTATTAGATTCCCCATCTAAATTACTTCTTGCTTCAGTCATTTTGGCTATTCCCGCGGTAATGGTGTTTCTTTCTCTGATATTAAAACCGGTAGTGAACAGAATGCTCAACATCATCTTTGGTACATTTTTTACTTTGGTAATGCTGTTTATTGGTATTATTTCTTTCTCGGATTGGTATTTGTTTTATGTTTTTCTTGCCATGGTAGAATGCATTATTACGATATTGATCGTAAAGCACGCATGGTGCTGGAAGAAAGTATAACCTTTATCCACACATGGTTTGGGTAAGATTGTAAGGTTAATTAAATATTCCTAATTTGCATCTGGAATCTATTACCTGCCACCTAATATCTTACGTAATGAAAATAAAAGCCGTAATTGTAGACGATGAACTTATAGCAAGAGAAGTTTTACGAAGTTATCTTACCAAATACTGTCCGCAGGTGGAAATTCTTGGTGAAGCTGAAAATATTAAAGAAGCCGTGCCATTGATTGCTGAAAAGCAGCCTCAGTTGGTATTTCTGGATGTAGAAATGCCTTTCGGAAATGCCTTTGATGTATTGGAAGCTACCAAGGAATTTTCCTATGAAACCATTTTCATTACTGCATTTTCACAATATTCATTACAGGCTTTAAACAAATCAGCAAGTTATTATATTTTAAAACCTATTGATATTCAGGAGCTGATTCTTGCGGTGAATAAAGTAGTAGAAAGCCTTGAGAAAAAAGAAGAGCTCAACCGTAATAAGATTCTGCTTGAAAACCTGAAATTAAAACCTGAAAAACAGCAGTTAATTCTTCCAACCCTGCAAGGATTCGATGTTGTAAAGACTGAAGATATTATGAGACTTCAGGCTGATGGAAACTTTACGCAGGTCTATCTCACTGACGGCTCCAAAAAAATGGTGTGTCGCTTTTTAAAACATTTCGATGACTTGCTGGAAAGCCCGTTTGTGAGAGTTCATCGTTCCCATATTATCAATACAGGGTTTGTGAAATCCTACCATAAAAGCGGAACCGTAATGCTGTCTGATGATACTGAAATTGAGGTTTCAGGAAGCTTTAAAGATAATTTTCTGAAAGTATTTTCATAGAATTTATTGTTCCTTAACAGCTTTAAGGCATTATTTTTGACGTTTTTATAAGAACCACACAAAATATTCCGATCATGAAAACCATTCATAAAATTATACTTCCCGTTTCGTTGGGAGCATTGGGGCTTGTTATTTTCAACTCATATTCTGTAAGGATTCCCAGAGGTGCCTCTGCGGTAAAGAATTTTGATTTTAATAAATACCTTGGCAGATGGTATGAGATTGCCCGTTTTGATTACAGGTTCGAAAAAAATATGGATAATGTCACTGCAGAATATACAGAGAATCCGGATGGAACAGTTCAGGTTAGAAATAAAGGGTACGATTACGTTAAAAAAGTATGGAATGAATCTATAGGGGAAGCAAAATTTGTAAAAGATCCGAAAGAAGCCCGTCTGAAAGTTTCATTTTTTAAACCAATCTGGGCCGGTTATAACGTTATAGATATTGATGAAGGCTATCAATATGCTCTGGTGGCAGGAAGCAGCTTAAAATATTTATGGATGCTTTCCCGTACTCCTAACATTCCTGAAAGTATCCGCCAGCGTTTCCTTCAGAAAGCAAGAAAAATTGGCTATAATACCGATGAGCTGATCTGGGTAAAACATAATCAGTAAAAATAAAAGGGCAAAATGATGTGCAAATTTGCCCTTTCATTTTTTAGTTTTTAATATATTCTTTCCATTCCTCAAAGCGGTGATCAATAACCTGTTTCATCAGATCATAGTTTTCGTAGGTATCCTCAATGTGGTAGAAGGTTTCGTATTCGTAATCGTTTTCCTCAGCTTTAGCATCAAAAATATTAACGTAATCATCAGCAAATGAGCTGTATCTGTTTCCGAAATCTGTTTCATCGGCATAGTAATCCTTTGCAAAAAGATTTCCCAGTTCATTCAGGTCATATTCAGAAAATTTCCCGTCGCAGGACTCCATAATAAATTCTGCACCTGTGATTTCTCTGCGTTTTAATTTTTCAATTTCCTCTTCACCATCTTCTTTCAGTTCATCAGAAATCAGATCATTCTGAATGCACCAGTTCAGGAACATTCCTGTATGTGTTGCTCCGTTTTTCTGAGGAAGCTCCTCAGGAAAATCACCACCATAATGCCATGAAGCATCATCATATTTCGACATAATTCTTATTGTAGTTTTAAATAAATTTTGTCAAAAATAGAAAAAATCAATTTATATTGCTGCAGCCACAGAATTTTCCGTCATTTGCATAGAATTTTTTTCAACAAAAAAACATATGGAAAAAGCTGTTCTGATTACCATTGGTGATGAAATCCTTTCTGGAAACACGGTAGATACCAATTCTAATTTTATTGCTGCTGAACTTAAAAACATAGGAATAAAAGTTACTCAGATTCTTACAATCTCAGACGAAATTGAAACCATTAAAGAGGCTTTGAATGTTGCTTTTGGAGCAGGCGACTTAGTGATTACAACAGGAGGACTCGGGCCTACCAGAGACGACAAAACCAAAAAGGCACTTGCGGAGTATTTCAATGATGAAATTGCCCTGGATGAGGTGACATTCAATCATCTTAAAGGGTATATGGAGAGAAGGGGAAGGGCAGATATTCTCGAAAGAAATAAGGAACAGGCTTTTGTCCCAACCAAATCTATTGTGTTTCAGAATCATTACGGAACAGCGCCCTGCATGATGATGGAGCTGGAAGGTAAACTGTGCTACAGCCTTCCTGGTGTTCCTTACGAGGTAAAACCGCTTATCAAAGATCAGATTATTCCCTATTTACAGGAAAGATTCAGCCTTCATTATATCCATACCAGGATTGTTTCCGTAGTGGGAATTCCCGAGAGTATCCTTGCAGACACCATTGAAGACTGGGAACTGGCACTTCCGGAAAATATTGCACTGTCTTACCTTCCGGTGGGAACGCGTGTAAAGCTTCGTCTGACAGCTTCCGGTGATAATGAGGAACAGCTGAAACAGATAACGGAAGAAGAAATTCAGAAACTACTTCCTTTGGTAGAAGGTCACGTAATCGCTGTATCGGAGGATAAAATCGAAAATATTCTGGCAGAAATGCTTACCGAAAGAAATCTGACGATTTCCACAGCAGAAAGCTGTACCGGAGGTGAACTGGCAAAAATGATCACTTCAGTTTCCGGCAGTTCAAAATATTTCCTTGGCGGAATGGTGGCTTATGCCACAGAGAAAAAGATTAAAATTTTAAATGTTTCTAAAGCAACCGTAGACCAGTTTACTGTGGTAAGTGAAGAGGTAGCTCAGGAAATGGCAAAAGGCTGTCAGGAATTATTTGAAACCCATATTTCTCTTTCTACGACAGGTGTGGCAGGCCCGGGAAAAGGAGAAGACGGTAAAGATATCGGAACGGTTTATTATACGATAAGGATTAATGACAAAGCAGAAACATTTACATTATACATGCCTCATCTGGAAAGAGTAGACTTCATGAATTTCGTTTCCCAAAAGGTGATTCAGGATCTTGTAAGCTTACTTATAAACAGTTAGATACATTTCTGCTTTTTAATTTTTTTTTAATTAATTTTAGTAGAGTTTTTCACACTTTTTGAGACCCATTCAATAAATTTCAAAATTGTGGAAGATTCCAAACAGATTTTTCAGACCAACAGCAGGAAACGCTGGAAAAGTGTACAGTGGGGAAGCCGTATTTTTATCTTTGTAGGAATACTGCTTTTGCTTGCTTTGGGGCTGATGATGACCCTGGACAGAAGTCCTAAAATTCCTTTTAAAGAAGATTATAAAGCTGTAATTACGGCCAATAAACCCTATCTTCAGGAGAATAAAATTTCCAAAGAATATAAAGGTTTCAGAAGCTTTATCTCGGAAAAAACAATCCATACCAACCTCGATAAAATTCAGAAAGCGAGAGCAGAAAGATATAAAAATCAGAACAGAAACTGGGCTCAGTTTCCAGGCGGAATCCGGTCTGCATTCTATGTAGCATGGGATCCTCAGTCTCTGATGTCTCTGAAACGAAATATCAGACACGTTAATCTGGTTTTTCCGGAATGGTTTTTCCTTGATCCTAAAACAGGTGATCTGAAAACCAATGTGGATCCGGAAGGGTACAAAGTGATTAAAAGAACGGGAGTTGCTGCAATGCCAATGTTGAGCAACAACTCTGATCAGGAATTTCATTCAGAAGGAATTGTAAAAGTTCTTAATGATCCTCAGAAAAGATCACATTTGATTCAAAAACTTACCCAGCAATGTAAAAAATACCATTTCAAAGGCATTAATATTGACTTTGAGGATATGAATCTGGATTCTGATGAAAATCTGATTGCTTTTATGAAAGAGCTTTCAGAAACTTTCAAAAAGAACCAGCTGCTGGTGACTATGGATATCATGACAGACAATGATGATTACAACATCCCGAGATTGAATCCCTATGTAGATTACTTTGTATTGATGGCTTACGATGAATATTCTGCAGGAAGTGATGCAGGGCCGGTTTCCTCTCAAAAATGGATCGAAGAACAGACAGGAAAAATCGTAAAACAAACCTCTCCACAAAAAATCATTCTGGGCTTGGGAGCTTATGGCTATGATTGGAGTTCCAATAAAGATGATAATACCTCTGTAACCTATATGCAGGCAATTACCAAAGCCAGCGCCAGTAAAGCAGTAATTGATTTTAATGACAATACTTTTAATTTAAATTATTCCTATACTGATTCTAAAAACCTCACCCACACGGTGTTTTTCAATGATGCGGCTTCTATTTTCAATACGATGCGTTTCTCCTCAGAATATCCATTGGCAGGAACAGCACTCTGGAGACTGGGAAGTGAGGACAGCAGAGTCTGGAATTTCTATGATAAAGATCTTACGTTTGCCGGCCTTTCCAAGCTGAATTTAAAAAACCTTGAAAATGTAAAAGGGCAGACCATGGTGGATTATATTGGTGATGGAGAAGTATTGGATGTTCTGAATACGCCTCATGACGGAAAAATTGCTCTTGAAATTGACCCGAAAGAAAAAATAATCACGGATGAAAATTATATTACCTATCCAAGCTCTTATGAGGTAAAAAAATATGGAAGTGCCCCACAAAAAGAATTGGTGCTTACTTTTGATGACGGTCCGGACGAAACATATACTCCGCAGATATTAGATGTACTGTCCAAATATCATGTTCCGGCAGCATTCTTTTTAGTAGGATTAAATGCAGAAAAGAACCTTCCACTCGTTAAGAGAATTTACAGAGAAGGACACGAGATAGGAAATCACACATTTACCCACGAGAATGTAGCGAAAGTAAGTCCGGAAAGAGCTTTGCTGGAACTGAAACTAACAAGATTGCTGATAGAATGCGTGACAGGACATAGTACAATTCTGTTCAGAGCTCCGTATAATGCAGACTCTGAGCCTACTACTTCGGAAGAAATTATTCCGGTAGCACTGGCAAGACAGCAAAACTATCTGGATATCGGGGAAAATATAGATCCTGAAGACTGGCAGCCGGGAATAAAAGCAGATGAGATTGTAAAACGTGTGATGGCAGGGCTCAAACTACAGAGAGGAAATATCATCCTTCTTCATGATGCGGGCGGAGACACCAGAGAAGAAACAGTGAAAGCTTTAAAAATCCTGATCCCTACACTTCAGAAACAGGGCTATCATTTTACCAACCTTACCAGTATTCTGCATAAAACCAGAAGTGAACTGATGCCTGAAGTTCCGAAAACGAAGTCATATTATATCATGCAGCTCAACCTTGTCTTGGCCACTGTAATTTATGGAATAAGTCATTTTCTGGTTGCATTATTTACCATTTTCATTGTATTGGGTTTGATCAGACTATTGCTGATGGTATACTGGGCTTTTAAAGAACGAAAAAAAGAAAAAAAACTGGGTGGGTTTCCGGTTTTGGAATCTTATCCGAAAGTTTCTATTATTGTGCCTGCTTATAATGAAGAAGTGAATATTGTTTCTTCCCTGCAGAATCTGCTGAAGCAGACCTATCCAAATTTTAACATTATTATGGTAGATGACGGAAGTAAGGATTCTACTTATGAAAAGGTATTAGAAGCATTCCCTGGGCATCCGAAAATGAAAATTTTAACCAAAACAAATGGCGGAAAAGCAACGGCCCTGAACTTCGGAATATCACAGACAGATGCAGAATACGTAGTCTGCATTGATGCAGACACCAAACTGCAGCAGGATGCCGTAAAATATCTGGTTGCAAGATTTTTGAACTCAAATCCGGAAGAGAAAATTGCAGCCGTAGCAGGAAATGTGAAAGTTGGAAACAGAGTCAATTGGCTTACCAGATGGCAGGCTATAGAATATACAACAAGTCAGAATTTTGACAGGCTTGCATATGCGAATATCAATGCGATTACCGTAATTCCGGGTGCTATCGGGGCATTCAGAAGAGCTGTGATCCTTGAGGCCGGAGGTTATTCATCCGACACTTTAGCAGAAGATTGTGATATTACCGTGAAAATTTTAAAAGCAGGGTATACCGTCGCCAATGAAAACAGAGCGGTTGCTGTTACGGAAGCTCCGGAGACTGCGAGCCAGTTTTTGAAACAGCGTTTCCGCTGGACTTACGGAATCATGCAGATGTTCTGGAAACAGAGACAGACTTTCCTTAACCCCAAATATAAAGGATTGGGACTTTGGGCAATGCCGAATATTTTATTATTCCAATATATTATTCCATTTTTCTCACCGCTGGCAGATGTGATTATGTTCTTTGGAATTTTGTCCGGTAACGGAGATAAAATATTTACCTATTATCTGATCTTCCTTTTGGTGGATGCTTCCTTAGCTTTAGTGGCATTCATTATGCAGCGTGAAAAACTGATCAATCTGCTGTATATTATTCCGCAGAGATTCGGATATAGATGGCTGATGTATATTGTTTTGTTTAAAAGTTTAAGAAAGGCATTGAAAGGCGAAATGCAGTCCTGGGGATTCCTGAAAAGAACCGGAAATGTAAAAGAGATAGCAACTTCTTAAGAAGCCGGGAAGCCGGAAGAATGAGGCTGGAAGTTATTGTATGATTTTCATAACTTCCAGCTTCCTTCTCCCAGCTTCCATCTTTTATAAATTTTTATAATGCTGTAATGTTATTTGTTTAAATTTGTTTTCATAAAAAGTAACAAATACGAAATAAATCATACCTATTCTAAAAATTGTTATCATAATGAAAAAAATAACGCTTTCTTTGTTTTTAATAGCAGGGATTTGTACTCAGACTACCATGAGCGCACAAGCTAAAACTGCTAAAGTAGCAGTGAACAATACAGACAAAGGTTTAGACCTTAGCTTGATGGACACTTCGGTGCGTCCTCAGGATGATTTTTACAACTATGTGAGTGGAACCTGGATGAAAACTGCCAAAATTCCATCTGATAAACCAACTTGGGGAAGCTTCAACAAACTGGCTGAGGACACGGATAACAATTCCATGACAATCCTGAACTCTCTTCTGAAAGATAAATTTGCTGACGGAAGTGAAGGTAAAAAAATCCAGGATCTCTATGCTACTTACATGAACATGGAGAAGAGAAATGCAGACGGAATCAAACCTATCCAGGAAAATCTGAATAAGATTGATGCTATTAAAAACATGGCTGATCTTCAGAACTACCTTACTTCTGTAACGAAAGAAGGAGAAAATGTTTTTTACGGATGGGGAGTAGATGCAGACCTTAAAGATTCTAAAATGAACGCGGTTTATTTAGGAAATGCTTCTTTAGGTTTAGGAAGAGATTACTATCAGAAAGTAAACGAAAAAAATACAGAAGCAATTGCTGAATATCAGAAATATGTAGCTTCAATGCTAAAAGAATTAGGGTACAAAAATGCTGATGAAGCAGCAAAAGGTATCGTAAATTATGAAAAAAGCATCGCACAGACTTATCTGACAAACGAGCAGAGCCGTGATAACACACTTCAGTACAATCCTAAGACGATGGCTGAACTTTCTGCTCTGGTAAAAAATGTAGATCTTCCAGGATATCTTAAAAAAGTTGGAGTAAATTCTGACAAAGTAATTATCAGTGAATTAGGATTCTATAAAAACTTCGATAAATTAGTGAATGCTCAGAATCTTTCTGTAATCAAAGATTATCTGAAATTCCACATGATCCACGGAAGTGCTTCTTACTTAAGTGAAAACTTAGGGAACATGAAATTTGCTTTCTATGGTAAATATCTTAGAGGACAGCAGGAACAAAGAGCTCTTAACAAAAGAGGTTTTGAATTGATCAACGGTTCTTTAGGAGAAGCTTTCGGAAAATTATATGTTGAGAAATATTTCCCTGCTGAAGCTAAAGCTCAGATGGTAGAATTGATCGATTATTTAAAGAAAAGTTTCGCAGTTCATATCAACAACTTAGCTTGGATGTCTTCTACAACTAAGGAAAAAGCAATGCAGAAACTGAATAAGTTTACGGTAAAAGTTGCTTATCCGGACAAATGGAAAGACTATTCAAAATTAAATATCCTTTCTGAAGCAAATGGTGGAAACCTGTATAAAAACCTTCAGAACATTGGAGAATGGCAGTACAATAAAGATTTAGCTAAAATCGGTAAGCCAGTGGATAAAACAGAATGGGGAATGACTCCACAGACTGTAAATGCATATTACAACCCGGTAAACAACGAGATTGTATTCCCTGCTGCTATCCTTCAGCCGCCATTCTTTAACCCTAAAGCTGATGCTGCTGTAAACTTCGGAGGTATTGGTGCCGTTATTGGTCACGAAATGAGCCACGGATTTGATGATTCAGGAGCACAGTTCGATGCTGATGGTAACTTAGTAGACTGGTGGACTCCGGAAGATAAAGCGAACTTTGAAAAGGCAACAAAAGCTCTTGCTTCTCAGTATGACAAATACGAGCCTGTAAAAGGAACTTTTGTAAATGGTACTTTCACAAACGGTGAAAATATCGCTGACTTAGGAGGAGTGAATATCGCTTATGATGCTCTTCAAATGTATTTAAAAGACAAAGGAAACCCAGGAAAAATTAGTGGATTCTCTCAGGATCAGAGATTCTTCCTAAGCTGGGCAACGGTTTGGAGAACATTATCTAGTGAGAAATATATGGTAAATCAGGTGAAAACTGATCCGCACTCTCCGGGATACTTCAGAAGTTTTGGTCCGCTTATCAACGTTGATGCCTTCTATAAAGCATTCGACGTGAAAAAAGGAGACAAATTATACAAAACTCCGGAAGAAAGAATCAAAATCTGGTAAAAATAACAACCGCTCAGCAATGGGCGGTTTTGTTTTTTAGGTAGCAGGTGAATAGGGTTTAGGGATTAGGGAATCGGATGAGTTATATTTGTCGTAGTATCTTCCATCATTCCCATCCTTTGGAGGGGTGTCAAAAATTCCTTGAATTTTTGACGGGGTGGTCTACAACAATGTCATTTTCCACCCACATTTCAAAAGAACACCCAAAAACTTCAAACCTTAAACTCAAAACTTTAAATTTTTAACCTTAAATCTCTATTCAGATATAAATATCACTCATCACATATCATTAAAGTTTGTATATTTGATAAGTTTGTGTAAAATCAAAAATAATCTTTAATGAAAAAGCTAAATATTGGAATACTTGCCCTTTCAGGTATTGTATTTCTTAATTCGTGTGGTGCAGCAAAGACTGCAGGGACAGAGAATAAAACAGAAGCTGCAGCAAAAGTGGCTGAACCGGTAAAAGAAGAAGCAAAAGAAGAGGGAATCAATTTATCGTATATGGATACCAGTGTCCGTCCACAGGATGACTTTTTTAGCTATGTAAACGGAAATTGGGTGAAAACTACTCAGATTCCTTCTGATAAAGCAAACTGGGGTTCTTTCAATGCTTTGAGAGAAAACGTAGATGATGCTTCATTAGATATATTAAACAAAATCCTTACAGAATCATATCCGGCCGGATCAGAAGGACAGAAAATCCAGAATTTGTATGCCTCTTTTATGGATACCAATAAGAGAAATGCAGAAGGACTCGCTCCTATCAAAGCTGATCTTGCCAAAGTAGATGCCATTAAAAGCCTTAATGATCTTCAGAAATACCTGTTGGATGCTACAAAATTGGGAGACAACTCTTTCTATGGATGGAGAGTAGGTGCTGATATGAAGAACTCCAATATGAATGCAGTATATCTTGGCGGTCCGGATTTAGGTTTGGGAAGAGATTATTATCAGAAAGTAAACGAGGCCAATACCAAAACACTGGCAGAATATCAGGCATACGTTGGAAAGCTATTCGGAGTTTTAGGATATAAAAATTCTCCACAGGCTGCACAGAATGTGGTAGATTTTGAAAAACAGCTTGCTAATTATCTATTGACTCTTGAGCAAAACAGAGATGCCAATTTAAGATACAACCCTAAAAATGTATCAGAATTGTCTGGTCTGGTTAAAAATGTTGACCTTGCAAAATATCTTAAGGATGCCGGAGTAAATACAGACAGAGTAATCATTGGTGAACTGAAGTACTACCAGAATATGGATCAGTTTGTAACGCAGAAAAACCTTCCTTTACTGAAAGACTATCTGAAATATCATATCATCAATGGAAATGCAAGCAACCTGAATGACAGCCTGGAGCAGATCAGATTTGACTTCTATGCTAAATATTTGCAGGGTCAGAAAGAACAGCGCCCAATGAACAAAAGAGGACTTACTCTTGTAAATGGTGTTCTTGGAGAAGCTTTCGGAAAATTATATGTTGACAAATATTTCACTCCTGAAGCTAAAAAGCAGATGGAAACGTATATTGATTACCTTTTAAAATCATTCAAAACACATATCGCCAATATAGACTGGATGTCTCCTGAAACCAAAGTGAAAGCTCAGGAAAAACTATCCAAGTTTACCGTGAAAATTGCTTACCCTGATAAATGGAAAGATTATACACAGTTAAAAGTAGAATCTCCAAAAGAGGGAGCAACATTATATTCTAACCTTCAGAATGTAGCAGCATGGCAGTATCAGAGAAGTTTAGATAAAGTAGGAAAACCTGTGGACAAAACAGAATGGGGAATGTCTCCACAAACGGTAAATGCATACTACAGTGGATCAAACAACGAAATTGTTTTCCCTGCAGCTATTCTTCAACCGCCTTTCTACAATCCTAAAGCTGATGCAGCAGTGAATTTCGGAGGTATTGGTGCCGTTATCGGTCACGAAATTTCTCACGGATTTGACGACAGCGGTTCCCGTTTCGATGGAGATGGTAACCTTAATAACTGGTGGAGTGATGCAGACCGTAAAAACTTTGATGCAAAAGTAGGTCAGCTGGCAGCTCAGTACAGCGCTTATGAGCCTGTAAAAGGAAGTTTCGTAAACGGTAAATTTACAAGCGGTGAAAACATCGGTGACTTAGGTGGAGTAGCGGTGGCTTATGACGCGCTGCAGATGTATTTAAAAGATAAAGGAAATCCAGGTAAGATCAGCGGGTTCACTCAGGATCAGAGATTCTTTATGAGCTGGGCAACCGTCTGGAGAACAAAAGCTACCGATCAGTATATGATCAATCAGGTGAAAACAGACCCGCACTCTCCGGGAATGTTCAGAGCTTTCGGGCCACTGGTAAACCAGGATTCATTCATCAAAGCATTTGATATCAAACCGGGAGACAAATTATATAAAGCTCCTCAGGACAGAATAAAAATCTGGTAATTTTACCTTAAATTGTTAGAAAAGAAAGAATCCGTCTCACATTGGTTGGGGCGGATTCTCTTTTTAATATTCTTTCTTATAATTCCGGAGAACAAATTTTATTCCTGTTTCTATAATATCTCCCATTGTTTTACAATACTTGAAATTGATATCATAAGTGAGTTTTTGTAAAGCAGTCTTTAGTTCTGTAACATTGGCTTCCGGTGCAATATTATCTTTTTTCATAATAGAAATGAGCTCATCGAATCTGTTTTGGCTGCTCGTCACTCTTTTTACGATTTGTGAACGGACCTCCTTACGGTATTGCTCTATAGAACTGGGCTTCAGTTTTTCCAGTACCATATTCACCATTTGACTGTTTTCTTTGAAATACTGTGGAAGATAAACTTTCAGATTTCCCTCATAAGACTGCTGGTCAAAATCAATGGGGCGGATTCTGTAAATGACCTGGTCAAAATCATGTATGGGAATCACAACATAATTATAAGACCTCATATCACCAAGAAGCCCAATAAGACAGCGCTCATTGAATTTCACAAATTCCTTGGAAATCTGTGCCTTTTCCAATTCCGTACAGTTGAACATATGCTTCTGAATAAAAACATCCCCTGGAATTCCCAAAATATGCTCTTCAATCAAAGTGTTTTTATACACCAGAAAATTAATTCGGTTGGGAGAAAGCAGGTCTTCAAGTTCCAGTCCGAATATTCGGGAAGCATCCGCCTGTTTAATATAAAAATAAGTATAATTATCGTTAAGGATATTTCTCACCCGAACCCGGAAAGGTTTAGAATTTCCGAAAGTACAAAAGTCAATGGTATCCACTTTCAGATAAGGTAAAGTAGCGATGTCTCCATCAGAATGAAGAAGGGTATAAATCTTATTTAAATTAGCCTCTATTTCTTTAAACTCAAATTCAGGATATAATACCCCAAGCCACAAAGTATCTTTTCCGTCTTTATCCAGAATACTCACGCTGTCACTGAACCTTAGAAGATCTTCATACAAAAACTTAATCTTAGTAGTTCTGTTATATTTTTCCAGGTATTGCTGTAATGCTTCTGAAGCTGGAAATATCGGTTTTCTAAACGCTATTTTTACATCTTTCATACACTGTTCACTTTGATTAAATATAAAGAATATTTTTTGTGTAATAACTGGGAATCCTTATTTTAACATTCATTGGATGCTTTTGTATAAGAATAAAGTGAACAAAAATTTTATTTATTTTTTCTTGAATTTTTTTATTTATTTTTTCATAGCTTAGTGATATCGTAATATGGTGATTTTATGTTGAATAAATGTAGATAAAATTAGATGATTCAAGAAAAATCTTAGTAAAGTTTTTTATGTTACAGTTTTTTTTTAAATTTAAACACTGGATTGGTAATTTATTTGATTCATCTGTAAATTACTCAAAGACAGATCCAAACCAAAATAAGAAATCTCAAAATAACAATAATATGGCAATGTTTAATTATGGTGTTGGCGGAAACGAAGTAAAAGTAGACGCTAATGAAGCTATTCAGGAAATACAGGAAAATAAATCACTGATAGTAAGCCAACTTACAACAGAAGAGTCTTATACACCTGAAATCGTAACAGGATTAAAAACAGTGGAAGACGTTTTCAAACATTTTCAGCCTTCAATATCGGTACAACACGAAACAGAAGACGGAGGAGTGGTAGAAGAAGAATTCCGTTTTCAAAACCTTGGAGACTTTACCCCTAAAAGCCTTACTCAGAAGTCAGATTATCTGCAGCAGCTGAGCATGGAGCAGGAGCAGTACAATAAAATCGTACGTCAGCTGAAAACAAACAAAATTCTACGCAATATGCTGGAGAACGATCAGACAAGAGCAGCGTTCATAGAAGTATTGAAAGAAGTGGCACAAGAACTTGAAAAATAATTAAAGACTTACATTAAATCATGGATAGCAAATTACAGGCACAAGAAAGCCAGCAGCAGGGTCAGCAGCAGCACTCGGGACAACCGAAAGGCAACCCGCTTGCAGAGCTCAATAAAATGGGAGGATTTGGCTTTGTTGAATCCGTTGTAGACGGTATTGCCAATATGAACCCAACAAGAAAGGCAAGAAAAGAAATCTTCCTGAATGACAGCAATAAAGCAGATGAAAGAAAAGAACTTCTTCAGAAGATCAATCTTTGGGTAAACCTTTTAGAAGGTAGCGAATCTGCAGATAAAATGGCTGATACGTGCAAAACTAAAGCACAACAGGCCGACCAAAACTTAAAGACAAACTTAAAAAATACACTGGATACTGTTCGTCTGTTGGAAACCAATTACAGAACAGTAGCTCAATTCTACAAAAACACAGAATTGGATAAAGTGGACAACGTAAGTATTGTAAACGCAAGCATCGAACAGGTTTCAGATTTGGATAATCCTTTGTTCATTGATGCAATCTCAGAAGAATTTAAAAATTACTATGACCGTCTTGACCTTAGAGATAACTACTCAATCCTTGCAATACCAGGATATTTAGGATCCAACAAGGTAATCGAGAAATGGGCAAAAATCTGTAACGAAAACAAAGTAATGATGGTTACAGACTTTGCTAACCTTGATAAGCCGGATGACGTGGTAGACTTATTCCACTCAGCCAATCTTACAGGAGGAGAACTTCACAGAAGTAACGTTATTATGACGTGTAACTGGCTGGTAGGACGTGGTAAAGCTGAAGAAGTAGGGGAAGAAGAAAATGTAGAACTTCCACCTTCCACTTCATTAGCAGGAAAAATCCATAAAACCCTGATGTCTCAGGTTGCAGCAGGTAAAAAACATGGTAATATCAACGAAGTAGACGCTGTAAAATTTGAATTGAAGAAAAGTGAAATTTCTCAGTTGGAAAAAATGGGTCTTGTACCAATGGTAAACGAATACGGAAAAATTATGGCCTTCTCTGCGAAGACATTATTTACAGGAGACAATATCGGTCTTCAGACGTATTCCGTAGTTCGTGTATTCGACTACGTAACCAAAGTACTTCTGGACTTCCTGAACAGAAGAGCTTTTGAAAACTGGAATGCTAAAAACGAGGACGATTTGAGAAGACAGATCGTAACCTTCCTTGATAACATTAAAGGGCCGGACAAATTGATCGAAAAATTCAAAATTGTTCGTTTCGAGCAGGATAGAGTAAACAAAGACAGAGTGTGGCTGGATATCCGTATGACCCCTTATTTCCCTACGAAGAGTTTCGTTATTAAACTTGACGGACACAAAGGAGATGATGGCAACGAATGGGATGCAGAATATACTCAGGAGTAACATCAACGTACTTTATATAACAAAAACCGATGCAATTTTACATCGGTTTTTTTTCAACCAACACCTATGAAATTTAATATGAATAAGAAACTTATTATTAGCTTACCCGCTATATTGATGGTGCTTTTGATAAGCTGTGAGAAAAAATACCAAAGTCCCGGACAATACGAGAATGATCTTTTTGCAGATGAACATCAGGAAGGGAAGGCATATATCATGAGTAAGGATGAATGTTTTGATGGCAGTGAGCTGGTAATTGCAAGTTCAGAAGTAAAACTGGCAGACAGTTCAAAAGGCCGTGGAAAATCATTCTTCCTTTACAAAGTAAGATCTGGGAAAGTATTAAAAACAGTAAGAGATTCTACTGTAGAAATGCCGATGCTTTTTTTATCTCAATACAAACTAAAGATAAAAAATACTGATTCTATGTATGTTTATCTGAAAAAACTGGAAGGATACCGTTTTTTAAAGAAAGACAGAAACCTTAATTATCAGTGGTTAAAAGCGGCTCCTGTTTACAATGTAGATAAGAAATAACTTTGAATCCGATAATTTTTTATATCACGATATAATGATTTTTTGTATTTTTGTTTTTGAACAAACACAAAAACAAAATGAAAAAAAATGTTATCCTAATTGATGATATTATCCATCATCGTTTCTTACAATTTGATCCGAAAATCAATACTTGTCTAAATAACTGTCAGCTAAAAGTTAGTAATACATTATATTACCCATGACAGGAACTATTATCGGGAATCAAAATCCAATGGTGGGAAAAGCCTATCCTTACGAAATACAACCTTCCGGCCTCTCGTTCGGGTTGAAAGGCGAATATGAATGGCATCTTTATAAGAAACAGAAAAACGGAATCTGGAAAGATATTACCTCCCAACCTAAAAAAGGTGAAAAGGTAACGTACAGATTTGGAGAAATAGGCTTGGGAATAGAATTTCAAATGAAAGTCTACGAAACTAAAAAAGGTATTTTCCCGGGGCTTCCTGCTACCAAAGAATTGGCTGCCACTTTCATACTGATTCCTACCAGTAACAAGGTTCCAAAAATAGATAAAGTAATTCTTTTCAACAGAGGAGGAAAAGATGTTAATAAAGCCAGCTATCGTGATACTCTTATTGCCCAGGCTCACTGCATTGCAATGTTCAATAAGGAAATAGAATTTCACCTTTGAGAAGATGATGCTCCGGGCAAAGGCCATGATCCCAATATTAATAAAAACAACCGTCATACAAGAAGTTACAAGGCTCTTGTCAATGAAAAAGGGATTGCGGAAGTACCAATCCCCCTGATGTCTGATGAAAAAATTCTTCGTCAGGTAGCCAATCAGTTTATGATGAAAGGTGACAAGAATGAAGGAGCTAATCATGAATACTATGTTACGGCAACTTACTCCGGGAAAATTCAGGGAGCCAGCCAGGTGAATGTAGATGTAGCCAATCCGGATTATAAAGGACAGCCTCAAAATCAGCCCAAGCCACAACCTAAGCCTCAAAATCAAAATCAACCTCAGCAACACACGCCAAAATTCACGCCTGGACAAGGAGGTGGTCCCAAACAGCCCGATCCTAAAGGGAATATCATAGAAGCTGTTTTCATTGATGATACTGGAAAAGAGCTTTCCAAAGTAGCTGTAGGAGATAAAGTGAGGGTAAGAATTCACTCCAAAAATATGGTTGGAAAACACATCCAGTATGTGGTCTGGGAATATGACACTACTTCCAACGATGAAGTCTACAGAAGCGGAAATATTAAAATTCCTGCCGATGTATGTGATACTTCAGGATTTATCATTAGCAAAGATATTTTTGAAAAAGGAATCGGCTCTCCTATCGGCGATCCAGATGCAGATAAACAAAATTATTTTATAGAAATTATCTCCAAAGATCTTTCCGCAGAATCTCAGAAATTTGGGGTAAATTCGGAGGGCTTGATGGAAGTGGAGAAGGTGAAGAGTGCGGCGGGGGTGCAGAAACAAAACAAAAACCAGACTGGAGAAAAATGTTTTTGTAATAGAGATTTTGAAGAAAAAGATGTAAAGCAACTTGTTAAGTTACTAAAAGGAACTGAAACAATTTGGGAAGGACAAGCATTAAAAGGAGGTAAAAGAACTCCTTGCAATATCAGTGACAAGTCTTTTGCCACCCTTACAAAAGGATTAAACTCTGCATTCAAAAAGTATAATATTAATACCTGTATTCAAAAGATCCATTTCCTCGCCCAAGCTTGTGAAGAGACTGGTACCTTTGCCCTATCAGAAGAAACTAAAAGTGATTACTTATCAAGTCAAAGTATTTATAAAGGTCGCGGATTACTACAACTAACTGGTGTTAGAACAGATGAGAAAGATTTAACAACTTTATTTAATAAACCTGGGCCTTATAAGGATTATGCTGATTATAAAAATGATCAAAATATTGTAAAAAATCCGAGTATTCTTGCTAACAATGCAGATTATTGTATTGATAGTGGGGCTTGGATTTGGAGCGTTAATAAAAAAATGACCAGTAATCCTAAATCTGATGCAATAACCAAATGGGGTAAAGAAACTTTAGGAAAATCTCTGAATGAGTTAGCATTATATGGTGATAAATATTTAGAATTAATTTCTGTTTTATTAAATGGACGTAATTCAGAAACAGAAATGCCAAATGGATGGCAAATAAGAAAAAATAATTACGATCTATTAAAGACAGGTTTTTTCATATATAACAAATTTCATGGAAATACTTCTCCTTCTGCACCTGTTAATGCTAAAGATATTGTCACATATCATATATTTGCTAATGGAGATATCGAAAAACATATTCCTAAAAATATAAAATTAGAAAACCAATACCTATACCAATATATTTATCATGACAAGAATAATAAGGAGCATGTTATATGTAAAGCAGAATGGCATATAACGCAGGAAAAATTAAATGGACAAAAACCAGGAATAAAACCAACACACAGCAAAATACTTTCAGATATTCCAGTATCGGATGGACAAACTAAAAGAAGAGTAAAATATCAAAATGGTGATATTGCCGAATATGGGACAAATGAAGGAAAATCATTTTGGGTTCTTTATAAAGTAACTGGAAGAAAAATAGAACTAGTTAAAATGCCTGATTCTTTAAATTATAATAATTCAGGAATTTCAATTAAATACTCTTTTACCAATACTAAAAGGAGATACACAGAGCCTGGGCACCTTGCTGTATTTATAGGTGTCTTAGCAGAATGTGGATATTCTGATGTTCAAACAACAGGAAGCTGTTTTAGTGAAGCATCTTGTTTTCCAAGTGTTGAACATGTAAATGGGAAAAGCATTGACACATTATATTTAGATGACATTAGGGAACAGAAATTAATTAATGCTTTTCATAAATTTGGTATCACTAAGCAATTAAGAGGTAGCAAAAAGAAAGCTTTCACTCATACTACTGACGGTAAAAAATTACATAACAGTCACTTACATTCAGGAATTATCGCTCCTGGTAAAATAAAAATTATAAAAGAATGAAAAATAATATAATTTTCTTATTATCTCTAATTATTATAAGCTGCAAAAAAAGCAACACTATTCAGGATAATAATTCTCAACTAACATTAGGTAAAACTGATACAACTTTTCAATTTAAACCGATAGGTTTAGAGTCTATAAAAGTTTATTCCTTTCCAAAAGAATGGAAAGTTAATACATATATGGAAGAAAATGTATCACTTAACAAAGATGATATCACTCCTCAGACTAAACTTGAAAAAATTGATTATTTTAATACAATCAAGGGAACAAAAAATGAATACACGAATCCAAATTATTTCAATTTCATTAAGCAAGACAGCATATTAAAGATCTCAAAAATAGATTCTTTATTTATTACTGATTCTACAAATTTACATGATGGTAGAAAATTATTAGCATTTAAAACTGTAGCAACTTTAGATAGTGATGAATACGAATTCCCTGTAAAGATTTTTAAAGTAGATGTTGCTATTTTTAAAGGTAAGAATGTCCTTAAGAGTGAAAATATCTTTTCTGAAATTGATTATCCATACGCAACAAAACAAAATATATGTTATTTAGATAAAAATGGAAATTTAGAGTGTAAAAAATTTAGTATTGAAGAAGACAAAGTTTATTTTGAAGGATCCCATAAAAAAAATTTAAAAAAAATATTTAATATCAAATGACAACCATAAAAAAAGTATATAGTTACTTCGCTTTGTTATTGACAATATTGATAAGTATTTGTTGTAAACAAGCAGTGGATACTTCATCAAAAAACATCGCACACAATGAAAATTATTTTATTGGAGATTCTATTCTTGCAAGTGCAAACTATTTCAATTCTCTAAAGAACGGAAAAGGGTATTTAGTATTAAAAAAACAAAATGAAGAATATTTGAAAAAATACTCTTTAACTGAAAACAATGAGCTTTATTTGCCGCTAGAGAATAATATTTCAATTAAACTTATAAAAGAAAAGCTAGAAGGTAAAAATACAATAAAAGTAAACCTCTTTACTTTTATCAACAATAAAAAAACTGACTCAATACAATTTTACAGAAATATTCCTCAGTCGGAATTAGGTATGTATAATTGTTTATCATATTTTAACTCTAAAACAGGGAAAATATGGCAAATCAAATATTTTCACTCAGACAATAATAAAGGTCTTAATATAATTTCCTATACAGAGAGAAATATATCTTCTGATGGTTCTATTAAATCGGATTCGATACAATATTTAGATGAATCTTTGGATCTGAAATTAGATGAGCTTAATTTATATTATTAAATATTTTTAATAGTATAAAACATAAAAAGAAACTTTGATAAAACAAATATAAAATCATAGTTTTTTGTACACTGCACAGTACGATCAAATGTGAAATAAACTCTCAAGCTATTTTAATTATAATTTACCTTATTTAGAATATATGATTTGGCACAGAGACGATTTTGATAAGATTGGGACCCTATAATAGGGGTGTAAAATAACCACAAATAATGAAAAACATTTCTTTAGCTCTTATATATTCACTGCTACTATCTTGCACCGGACAACTTCACTTGCAGAATATCAAAGAAATAATTTCATTAAAAGACGCACCTTATAATATTACAGATGAAGGAGACGGCACAAAATCAAACTGTGGTGACCTGTCTCCTGAATTTATCAATAAAGCGAAAAAAGTATTAGAGCAAAGAAAATTTCAATTTCCTGACGAAAATACATTTAGTCAAAAAATTTTGGATATATTTTCTTTCAATTTAAAAGATTATAAAAATTCCATAATTGCTTTACGTCCAGCAATGTTTCCAGAGGTAGTTATTAAAGAAAATAAATTTATTTTCATTCAGGATGCCGATGCTGAAGAACCAGAGTTTATAAATCCTGACTTATTATATCATTTTAATTCTTACGTATTTTATAATACTCCCGTATCTTATGTTTGGCTGCAAACAAACAATTCAAATCTTTTATACGATTTAGTTGTTTACTATGGATACAATAAGGATAAAAAGCTTGTAGAATCAGTATTTAAAAAATTCGATTTTAATAGCCTTTCCGATATGGAACAGTTAATTTTTATAGATTCTGGTGGCTATAAAAAATTGAAAAAACAAATATTTGACGACATAGAAACCATTATTTACAAAGGTAAAGTTGAAGACTTTTCTTATGCTAAAGAGGGTAATAGTTATTTAAGAATAGGTGATATTATAAGTAAAATATCATCATCTCCAAAAGAATATTTTGAACCTGAAAAAACAATATCTTATTTATTTGAGAGAGAATTAAGAGTTGGAATACAAGGTGATATTGAAAGCTATTTAAATAAAAATCCAAAATATAAATCAAATCTGGAAAAAAACAATTTTTATGATTTAGCTACTTTAAAAAGTTATGTAAAATATATCTACCAAAAAGAAAACAATACCAATTTTATCATTCAAGATTCTGACGGCTATACTAATTTAAGAAAGGATAAAAATTCGTCTTCTCAAATTCTCCAAAAGATAAATACAGGTGAAAAAATTGAAGTTTTAGATCAAAATGGTGATTGGTGGTTAGTAGTTTCTAAAGAAGGTAAAAAGGGATATGTTCACAAAAGCAGAATAAAAGCAGAATAAATAACTTAACCAAATAATGAAAAACTTTACTACTTTACTACTTCTTATATTCTTATTCTACAATTGCAAAGGCCAGGATAAGGATGAAAAAAAGAAAATAGATACAAAAGTTTACATTGCCAACTGTAAAGGTGAATATTCTACAAAAGAAAAATTAACTAAAAAAGATAAAGGATGGTCTCTCAATAATAGTGATATTGAAAAAATCATGAATTTATCAGTTCCTCTTACCGAAGAAGAATGGCATTTTTCATATCCAATTACACCATGTAATATTAATATAAAAGGTTATTCATATAAAGGAAAAAAATATGACTTACAGATTAATGGAGGTTCATACATTTCTTTTTTTGATGGAAAAAAAACACAAATCTTAGGATGTGAACTACCGGAATGTAAAAAGTATTTTCTCAAATCTAAAGAAAATATGGAAGAAGAAGATCTATCCTCTTCTTCTAATTCAGAATCTACACAAACTAAAAATTATAGAGTTAACTTTAATAAAAGTGATAAAAATGATATCGTTTTTATAGAAAAAAATATAAATGACTATACTTTAAAAGCACAAACTGATAATAAAGTATTTTTTACCAAAAATATTAGCTGTGATTTTATAGAAATAGATACTAATACAAAAAACAAACAAGCTTTCAATTTAATTTTAGGTTACACTGATCAATATCAAAACACATCTCGGAAAATTGTTATACCAGTATTTTTCAAAAATAATGATTTACTTATTGAAAAATTATTTATTGCAACTTTGGGAACGAGTGCGAAAACAGGTAAGGAAGAATGGATGCAAAAAGAGATTTCTGAAAAAACATCCCTTAAACAACTTGATTTGGATAAAATCCTATTAGAATAAATGAAAAAAATAATTCTATTATCCTTACTTTTCTTTATTAACTGCAAAGAGGATAATGCAAAAGCTATTGATAGTATAGAATAACAATATGAAACATTATACTTTGATGATGATAATGTTGGGGACAAAGCGGAAGTTAGGGCGAAACAAAATGCAGAACTCTCAAGTTTTATTTTATCCATCTATTTATCTTCTTTGAACAAAACGGTTGAAATCCCCATTATAAATAATAGTATTCTATATAACAATGCTGAATCAGATTATTATTTAAGTGATCCTATTATTAAAAATAAAATCATTATCATTCGAGTAGATTATGCCGATCAAATTACAAAACCAAATATTTCCGGAGAAAGAATCTGATTGAAAAAATAAAATTTAGGTTTGATCCTAAAAACAAAAAAATACAAGTTATTGGGTATGATCTAAGTTATACAAAAGCTCAAAAGAATTATTCAAAATCATTTAATTTTATTACAGGTAAGTTTTATTCTTCATCATACTTTGATGGTAAAAAAGAAGAGACATCTGGTTGGGCTTCAGAACTTCAAAACATATATATAGAAAATTGGAATAGTGATTTTATCGGTAAACTTTTACTATATGGAAATGAAATTGAATAAAATTTTATAAAAAAAAGGACAATGATGAAACCCTTTTTAATTTTATTACTTCTTATTTTTTTCTTTTACGACTGTAAAGGTCAAAAAGAGAAAAATGATAACATAAATTTTCTAGATACAAAATACCAAACAACTGGTTTTTTTATTCCAGATATCTCCAATCCTTATCCAACATACACTTATTCGGATAAAAAAATGGGTGTTTTCAGTGTTGACTTTATTGGAAAAAAAGACATAGAACAATATTTCTGGAACCCCAACAATTCAAAAGGTTTTTTTTCAAAGTCCATCAATAAAGAAAATGATTCTCAAGATTCAAAATTGATAAAAAACTATATTAAAGAAAACGATTATTATATAGTTGCTTCTTATCTACCAAATAAATTCATCTCTTATACAGGAGGGAAAGATGGAGAATTTGAACCAAAGCAAAATGCAAAAACAACTTTCTATTTATATGAAAACAATAAATGGAAAAAAATAGGAGAAATAGAGCCTTCAAAGATTCCAGAAGATATTTTAGCATTTGAAACAAACCTTATTCAGAAAGAGCTTTTTAAAAATCTTAAAAGCAACTCATCAACTTATGATGGTACTCATTCTACTTCAGTAAAAACAGAGCCTACAACAACAGGTATGGCTTCTATTTCATATAAATTTGATATAAAAAAAATAATGTAATCTTATCATTAAATACATATAAAGAGTCAAATCTTTGTGAAGGCAAATAGGTATCGAAAAAGGCAATCAATTAGAAATATATTATAATGGTGATCAATTAAATTGTGTAGGTATTGATCCGAAATTTATAATTAAAAAAGATAAAACTCAATTTTATATAAAAGGAGTTGGAGGAGAATCTACTAATAATGAATGGATATTGATGCAATAAGTCAATTTTTACCCTATTTATAAACCAAATGATGAAAAAAAAATTGATTTTAGTTATTCGCACTTCTCCCATACTCTTGTAAACAGTCTAAAGAAGAAAAACAAACGAATGATGAAATTCATTCGGAAAATATTGCCAGTAATTTATTTAAAGGTAAATGGCATCTCATTAATAAAGAAAACAATAAATATTATTATTGCTTTCATATTTCAAAAAATTCTGGAGCATCTGTTTAAACTCTTTCTAAAAATTTTAAACAGGTCTAAAAAATAAAATAAACCTATCTTTGCAGCATTGAAAATAATGTTAAAGAGAAAGAGAAAATCATCTCTTCAATGATTTAAAACAAGATTGGTTTTTGGAAAAAAATAAAACAGCCTCAGAATTTCTATACGTTGGCAACAAAATCCTGGAATGGTATAGAAATAATGCAAGAGATTTACCTTTCAGACAGACAAAGGATCCGTATAAAATCTGGATCTGTGAAATCGTATTTCAGCAGACAAGGATCAATCAGGGATTGAATCATTATAATAATTTCATTAAAAGATTTCCCGATGTAAAAACGTTGGCGCAAGCTGAGGAAAATGAAGTTTTATTATATTGGAAAGGATTGGGCTATTATTCAAGGGCCATCAATATTCATAAAGCTGCCCAACAGATCATGGATGATTACCAGGGTGTCTTTCCTCATCAATATGAAGAAATTCTAAAATTAAAAGGAGTAGGGAAATATACCGCTGCAGCTGTGTCAAGTATCTGTTTCTGTGGAAAAATGCCTGCTGTTGACGGGAATTTCTACCGTGTTCTGAGCCGCCTTTTTGCTGATGATTTTGATATTTCGAATTCCAGAGCTTTTACCTATTTCTCTGAGCTGGCTGCTTTGGTGATGCCGGAAAATGTTGGGGACTTTAATCAGGCGATGATGGATATAGGTTCAGAGATCTGTAAACCCAAAAATCCACTTTGTGGAGAATGTCCCATCAATGAAGACTGTCTGGCATTTTCTATGCAAAAGACTTCAGATTATCCTGTAAAAACAAAAAAAATAAAAGCCGAAGATCTTGCTTTGACTTATTATTTTGTCCACAGAAACAGCCAATTTTTGATCCGTCAGAGAACAGACGATTTCATATGGAAAAAGTTATTTGAGTTTCCTGCAGCTATTTCATCGGATATGGAATCATTTATTACAGGTTCAAAAACGGTTGCTCATAAACTTACTCATAAGAATTTAAGTATTGAAATATTGAATGTTGAGGTCACTTCACAAAAGATATGGAATGATTTTATAGCTGAAAATCAATACCTGATTACAGATGTTGAAGGCTCTCACGGAAAATCATTTCCCAAGCCTTTGGAAAATTACATTCAAAACTCTCTGAAAGACTGAAATTTGTCTTCCGAAATCTGAAATCTAATTTGTACTTTTGCAAAATGATTAAAAAAGTCATTTTTATTTTTGTATCACTGCTTTTAATTTCATGTGGAAAAGACCCTTCACCCAAACCTTATGGAGAACTGCGTCTTGAATATCCAACACCGAAATACCAAAAGTTTGAAAACGATTGTGCCTATACCTTTGAGTACTCGGACTTTGCTACTATTGCTCCTGCTAAAAAACCTTGCTGGTTCTATGTGAACTATCCTAAAATGAAGGCAAAGCTTTTCGTTACCTATTACCCGATACAAAATGACTTTGCAGACCATATCAAAGAAGCTGAAAAAATGGTATATGAGCATACCATCAAAGCCAGTTCTATAGATACGAAATCCTTTGAATACCCTGAAAAAAAAGTATACGGGAACTTCTATGAGCTGAAAGGGCAGAGTGCTTCCAACCTTCAGTTTTACATTACAGACAGTACGAAACACTTCGTTACTGCTTACTTATACTTTAATACGAGACCGAAACCGGATTCTCTTGCACCTGCAGTGAACTATATCAAAAACGATATGAAACACATGCTGGACTCTTTTGAATGGAAAAAATAATTACTTTTAATATACATTGAAAAATATATGAAACTTTTAGTTGTAGGAAGTGTTGCATTTGATGCAATTGAAACACCATTTGGTAAAACGGATAAAATTTTAGGAGGTGCAGCCACTTATATCGGAATCACTTCATCAATTTTAGGCGTTAAATCCGGAATTGTTTCTGTAGTAGGAGGAGACTTTCCACAAGAACATCTTGATATGTTCACAGACAGAGATATAAATATCGAAGGAATTGAAATCGTAAAAGAAGGAAAAACATTCTTCTGGTCTGGAAAATACCACAATGATCTGAACACAAGAGATACTTTGGCTACAGAAGTAAATGTGCTGGAGAATTTTGATCCGAAAATCCCGGATTCAATGCAGGATGCCGAAATTTTGTTACTTGGAAACCTACACCCTGGAGTTCAGTTATCAGTACTTGAAAAAATGAACAACCGTCCGAAATTGGTTATCCTTGATACCATGAACTTCTGGATGGATTCTGCATGGGATATCTTAATGGATATGATTGCGAAAACAGACGTAATTACTATTAATGATGAAGAAGCAAGACAGCTTTCTGGAGAATATTCTTTAGTAAAAGCAGCTAAAAAGATTCATACAATGGGACCTGAGTATGTGATCATCAAAAAAGGAGAGCACGGAGCTTTACTTTTCCATGACAATAAAGTATTTGCTATCCCGGCACTTCCGTTAGAAGATGTTTTCGATCCAACAGGAGCTGGAGATACTTTCGCAGGAGGTTTTGCAGCTTATCTTGCTAAAAAAGAGAAAATAGATTTCGAAACAATGAAATCGGCTCTTATCGTAGGATCTGCTATGGCTTCATTCACTGTAGAGAAGTTCGGAACAGAAAGAATAGAGGAAGTAAGCGAGGCAGATATGTTCAGCAGATTGAGACAATTCAAAGAATTAACGACTTTTGATGTTGAACTGCAGTAAATAAGTCTTTTTAAGAAATATTTATAATAAAAAATTGAGTGAAATTCGTTAAGAATTCTAAATTTGCAACTTGTTAAAATAGTAAAATGACAAATAAACTAAAAATCACTTTTCTTCTTGGGATTTTCATCATGATATTCTCTTCAAATATGATGAATGCCCAGCTAAAACAAGGAGATTTGGTGGATGGTATTGCAGCTGTTATCGGAGATGAGATTGTTTTGGAATCTGATGTTCTTGAGCAAATGAATTATGGGAAACAGCAGGGAGCTGCCAACACAGACAAATGTGAGTTCCTGGAAAACCTTATCAGCAACAAGCTTCTTGTATATGAAGCAAAAAAAGATACCTTAATTGAAAACCGTTCTGCAGCAATCAAAGAACAGGCTAATGCAAAATACCGTCAGTTGCTTTCTCAATTTCCGGATGAAAAAACTTTGCTTACCGCTTATAAGTTCAGAAATGCTTATGAAATGAAAAATGCTATCGAAAAGATAGATACTGACCAGTATTACGGACAGGCAAAATACCAGAGAGTTACTGAGAAGGCTGACGTAACTCCAAATGAGGTAACTGACTTTTATAATATGTATAAAACACAGCTGCCACAGATAAAAGATGAAGTTACTTTAGCTCAGATTATGATCTATCCTACATTAACGGAAGCACACAAACAAGACCTTATCAACAGATTGAAAAAAATCAAGCAGGATATTCTTGGAGGAGAAACTTTTGAGAGCCAGGCCAGAATTTATTCTGAAGATGAAGGATCAGCTGCTAACGGAGGATTATATAAAAATATCAATAAAGGGCAGATGGTGAAGCCATTCGAGGCTGCTGCACTGAACCTTCAGGAAAATGATATCTCAGATCCTATTGAATCAGAATTCGGATTCCACATTATCCAGTTGCTGAAAAGATCAGGTAAAGTGTATGATGCAAGACATATCTTGCTAAAAGGAGTACCTACTGATGATGAACTTAAAACTGCAAAAGCAAAACTAGACAGTATCAGAGGTCTTATCGTGAGTGGTAAAATGACATTTAAAGATGCTGCTTTTAAATTCTCAGATGATAAAAGAACAAAATTCAACGCAGGGATAATTCCTGGAGCAGATGGTTCTGATAAAATTGAGAGAGAAAGTATTCCGGGAACAATCAGCTACGAATTAGCAGGATTGAACAAAGGAGATATCACTACAGCTTTTGAAGATGAAGAAAACAAGAGAAAGGAAATCAAAATCATCAAAGTGGAAGATGTGATTCCTTCTCACCAGATTACACTGGAAACAGATTTCAGCAGAATCAAGCAGATGGCGCTGAATAAAAAGAAAAGTGAAATGGTTGAAAAGTTTGTCAACTCTAAGTTACCGACAACTTTTATCTCTATTGACGGACGTTACGACAGTTGTAGCTTTAAGTCAAACTGGAAGAAACAATCCATGACAAAATAAAATCAAAACCTTCAGAACTTCTGAAGGTTTTTTTTATTAATATATTTATAAAAATAAGAGTATGGATTATACTTTTTATCTTAGAAAATTTCAATTGGCAACATCCGGAATTCCTGAAGAAATACTCTGTAATAATGGGTTGAAATTGTCTGTTGATATAGTTTTGGAATCTGTTGCACTTAAAGTCTACAATCCGGAATGGAATGGGGACCCTCAGTCACCTTTGGATGCCGAGGGGCGGATTTTCTTTTCTGTTTGGTTAAATGATGAAACGATTCGTGAAAAAAAGATCTATTATAACATCCATGCCCTAAAACTAAGAACATTGAAAGCCTACAAAATATCCAGCAGAGATTTTGCTCAGAATTTCAGGAAAGAGTTTTTAGAATACCAGAAAGAATGGCCTAATGTGAGTGTAAATTATGGCCCTCTGACATTAATGCAAGGTTGGGTAGAGCTACAAGAAGATAGTATAGAGAAAGATATATGTGAGCTTGCTCAGCTTTTTTTGAAAATAACTCCAGTTATTGACCGCATTTTGGAACTTTATAAAAGATGATAATATGAGTTTTCTGTATATTTTTAGCGAACAGAAGACCCTTGGAATCGTTGTTTTTAGTATTTTTACGCATGAGCAATTTTATAGATTTTAACGCTGCAAAAAAACTTCATGATATGGAGGCTTCCCAAAATAGAATTTCACACCTTTTTAATATTAAATATCCCATTATCCAGGCAGGTATGATCTGGCATTCCGGATGGAGACTCGCTTCTGCGGTTTCCAATTGTGGAGGATTGGGCTTAATTGGAGCAGGAAGTATGTATCCTGACATCCTGAGAGAAAATATCCAGAAATGCAAACAGGCTACAGATAAACCTTTCGGGGTAAATGTACCAATGTTATATCCTAATATTGAAGAGATCATTCAGATCATTCTTGAAGAAGGAGTCAAAATTGTATTCACATCAGCAGGTAACCCGAAGACTTATACAGAAACCCTGCAGAAAGAAGGAATAAAAGTAGCTCACGTAGTTTCCTCCACCAAATTTGCTGTAAAGTGTGAAGATGCAGGAGTAGATGCTATCGTTGCAGAAGGTTTCGAAGCAGGAGGCCACAATGGAAGAGATGAAACAACAACGTTCTGCCTTATTCCAAACGTTAAAAAACATATTTCTAAGCCGTTAATTGCTGCAGGAGGAATTGCTTTAGGGTCACAGATCAAAGCGGCAATGATTCTGGGGGCAGATGGTGTACAGATCGGATCCCGTTTTGCCGCTACTACAGAAGCCAGTGCTCATGAAAACTGGAAAAAGAAAATCACAGAACTGCAGGAAGGAGATACCCATCTTACTTTGAAGGAACTGGCACCTGTAAGAATGGTTAAAAATAAATTTTTCAGTGAACTGGAAGGCATCTATCAGATCGGAAGAGATAAAGATGCATTAATTGCTTCATTAGGAAGAGCCAGAGCAAAACGCGGAATGTTTGAAGGAGATATGGAAGATGGAGAGTTGGAAATAGGTCAGGTTTCTGCCCTGATTGATGAAGTTCTCCCGGTGGAAACTGTTTTCAGTCACTTATTAAAAGAATTTGAAGAAACGAAAATGCCTGTATTTTAAAATATAATTGATTTAATGGAAGGAAGAATAATTGATGTAAAGGGTAAAAAATTATATATAGAACACTATAATCCGTTTGAAGGCAGACCTACCATTGTTTTTCTGCATGATTCACTCGGTTCAGTACAGCTTTGGAGAGACTTTCCAGCTAAATTATCTGAAGCTGCACAGTGCAATACTCTTGCTTACGACCGTTTAGGGTATGGAAAATCACATCCGATGCCTACTCATGAAAGACCGGTAAATTATATGGAGCTGGAAGCAGATCTCTTGAATGATTTATTGGTTGAAATGAATATTGATAACGCTATTCTTTTCGGGCACAGTGATGGAGGAACCATTGCTTTGATCACCGCTGCAAAATATCCGGAAAGAGTAAATGCCGTTGTTTGTGAAGCAGGACATATATTTGTGGAAGATGTAACGTTGAAAGGAGTTTATGATGCCTGGGAAGCCTACAAAACAATCAATCTTGCAGAACGTTTGCAGAAATATCACGGTGATAAAGTCGAAATGCTTTTCAGAGCATGGACAGAAACATGGACACGGGACGATTACAGAACCTGGAATATTGAACATCTCTTGAAGCATATCATTTGTCCATTGTTATTTATCCAGGGAGAAGCTGATGAATATGGCACATTGGATCAGGTAGAGAAAACTGTTACCCAGGTAAGTGGAATTGCTGAGAAATATATTATCCCAGCTACAGGGCATACACCACACAAAGAAGTTCCTGAACTAGTATTGGAAAGAGCAACAGAATTTATAAGTAAGTATTCTTAATCTGGAATTACGATAAACAATATGAATTAAGACACCTTTTTAACGGGTGTCTTTTTATACTAAATGAATTCCGTTTACAGTAACTCCAGTTCAGCGGCAATGTTTTCCTTTGCCTGCACCTCATATTTTTCCTTAAAATACTCTGTTTTAAAGATACTTTCAAGTTCCAGAAAATGTCTGAGTACTTTTTTTCGTCCTGGCTTATAAAGAAAATCAGGGTAAATGGAATATTCTTTTCTGATATTTTGAGTATATTCCAAATAAGTTTTAAAATCTTTTCCCAACACAGAAAGATCAGCATCTAAAAGATAATTGGTATCCTTATGATCAGACTTCTGATGCGATTTTGTGGCAAGAATCTGCTGCGAAATGATAGTGATTTTGTCGTTATTTATATGAAGCTCACCAAGTCTTTTCTCAGCTCTAGCAGCACTTTTTTCCTCATTAGACTTGGAAGTGGCATCATAAATAATATCATGGTAGAATACTGAGAAAGCAATAGCTTTAAAATCTGAAATATTAACTTTCACCGCTTCAAGTTCATGAAACATATTTTCCAGATGAAAAAGATTGTGGTAATATCTGCCTTTTTCAGAATATCTGGTCTCAAGTTCGTTCCACAGGCTGTTGATCAGCTGTTTGTTTTCGGTGAAAGGAGAACAAAGCGTTTCAAAATAATTTTTCAGATCCATAGAAATAAGATATAAAAAAAGGAACTTTTAAAAAGTTCCCTGATTTGATTCCAGAACAGCCTTCAGCTCGGCCCAGCCTCCGCCGTTATAACCGTCCTTTAATCCTTGATTGTTAAGATAATCCAATGCCTTTCCGCTTCTGTTTCCGCTTCTGCAGAATAAGATCACCGGCTTTTCAATAGATAGAATCTCATCCTGTCTATCTTCTACTTCACCTAAAGGAATATTCTTAGCACCATCTATATTGCCGTCCATTTCAAGCTCCATTGGCTCACGAACGTCAATTAATTCATAGTTTCCGGATTGTATTACTTCTATTAAAGACATAGTTGTTGGGTTTAAACATTAAATTAGAAACGAAATTACGTAATTTTTTTTTGAAAAAAATCCTAATTAAAACATAATTTTTCAGAAAAGAAGCAGGATAGGAACAGGAGTTCAGATGAACCTCCACAGAAATCAGAAGATTGATAAAATAATCTTAATTTTGCAGTGTGAAATTATGAATGCAGGCGCTGAAAAATATTCCCAACTGATAAAGTCCAAGGCAAAAAGTTTTGGATTCCAGAGTTGTGGCATTTCTAAAGCTGATTTTTTGGAAGAAGATGCTCCCCATCTTGAAAAATGGCTGAAGAACAATTATAACGGCGAAATGAAGTACATGGAAAATCATTTCGACAAAAGACTTGATCCCCGGCTTTTGGTAGAGGGTTCCAAATCTGTTATTTCACTTTCATACAATTACTTTCCCGAGGAAAAAATTTCAATATTAGAAAATTACAAGATCTCAAAATATGCTTATGCAGAAGATTATCATGAAGTAATCAAAGAAATCCTTCGTGAGATGGTTGCAGAGCTGCAGGAGGAAATAGGAGAGTTCGGATTTCGGGTTTTTGTAGATTCTGCACCCATTATGGAAAGAAGCTGGGCCCGAAAATCTGGAATCGGCTGGGTAGGAAAAAATGCAAACCTCATTACCAAACAGAACGGATCTTTTTACTTTCTGGCTGAAATTATCTGCGATTTGGAACTGATTGCCGATCATGCCACTACAGACCATTGCGGAAGCTGCAGAAAATGTATTGATGCCTGTCCCACGGATGCTATTGTTTCGGAGAAAATTATTGACGGAAGCCGTTGTATTTCTTATGCAACCATAGAACTCAAAAATGAAATTCCGGATTATTTTAAAGATAAAATGGAAGACTGGATGTTTGGCTGTGACATCTGCCAGGATGTTTGCCCATGGAACCGTTTTTCAGCCCCCAACAAACAAAGCCGTTTCAAACCCAATGAAGCCCTGAAAAACTTTAAAAAAGGAGAATGGAAAGAAATTACCCAGGAAATTTTCTCTGAAATCTTCAGGAAATCCCCCGTGAAAAGAACTAAATTTGCAGGCTTGAAGCGAAATATTGAGTTTTTACAGAAGTCTTCTGATTGATTTTTCCCTGAACTTTCGGTGACAATCCCTCCTTCGGAATTTTTTATAGTTCCAAACCAGAGCTGATAATCGACCATTCCTTAAATTTTTGGCTTTAAGGAGGTAAAGATTTGTATCAATAAGTTAATTGAAAACCGTTTCCTATAAAGAAAAAATGACTTTCAGGAGATCAGAATCTCACCGAAAATCAACGTTTTTTTTGTATTCTTTTAGGAGCAGTTTTTACTCTTACTTTAAACCTTTTTTGGGATTTGATAGTTTTACGCATATTTGTGAATATTTCGTAACTAAATATAGCTAATTTTTCGATTAAAACAAATACTTTTACTAAAAATTAAAGATTAAATTTTATTAAAACATGACTGTGAAAACTATATTAATGTATCTCCTGAAAGTGGTAGGAATTATTTTAGGAATTGTGGTGATTTATGTAATCCTGGGGTTACTGATTCCCTATATTCCGGTTTCGGCTAAAAATGATGGACAGAAAAAAGAAATTCCGATTTATATTTATACCAACGGAGTACATACTGATATAGTAATGCCTGTAAAAAATGATCTGCAGGACTGGAGCATGAAAATTCCTTTCGCCAATACAAAATCAAAAAAAACAGATTATCAGTATATCGGAATAGGCTGGGGAGACAAAGGATTCTATCTTGATACGCCTACATGGGCAGACCTGAAGTTTTCAACAGCTGTAAAAGCAGCATTCTGGCTTAGTGATTCCGCTATGCACTGTACTTATTATAATACAATGAAAGAAGGAGACGACTGTAAAATGATTATGATCAGCAGAAACCAGTATGAGAATCTGGTAAAATTTGTAGAAGATAAATTTGACAGAGATCAGAACGGTAATTTCATGTTAATTCCTACAAATGCAGTGTATAGTGATAATGATGCCTTTTATGATGCCAAAGGAACCTACAGCTTTCTTTACACCTGCAATACATGGTCAAATAATGCTTTAAAGGCTGCAGGACAGAAAGCAGCACTTTGGACTCCATCAGATTTCGGAATTTTTCAGCACTATAAATAATTCATGAAGGGAATTTATCTGTTTTTCATCGCATTTTGGTTGTGTTCATGTTCTCAGGAGAAAAAAAGCAGTACCATACATACTGCTGAAATACCTGCTACTATTGAAAAGAAGCCTGCAGCAGACTTATCCGGGATAAAAATGAAAGCCGAAGAAGCGTTGAAGTTCTGTAATTCAAAGAACCTTAATAATGATTTCTGTATTCTTATTGATATGAGTCTCCATTCCGGAGTGAACCGGTTTTTTGTCTGGGATTTTAAAAATAATAAGATCTCCAAAAAATACCTGGTAGGCCATGGTTGTGGTTCCAATTCATGGAGTAAAGACGATTCTAAAGCAAATCCGGGATTCAGTAATGAAGATGGAAGCCACCTTTCCTCTTTAGGAAAATATAAGCTTGAAGGAAGAGGGTACAGCGACTGGGGAATTAATATCAAATACCTGATGCACGGACTTGAGGAAACAAACGGCAATGCTTTAAAAAGATTTATTGTCTTTCATTCCTGGGACATGATGAGTGATGATGAAGTCTTTCCCAAAGGATCTCCCGAAGGATGGGGTTGTCCTACTGTTTCCAACAATGCTATGAAGGAAATTGATCCGATGATTCAGTACTCGAAGAAACCCGTTCTGATGTGGATATATAATTAAATCTTTGTTATACATTTGTTTCATAACAATCATGTAAATTGATTCCGTCTTATGAAACATACGCTTTTCCGCGAACAACAGCTCAATTGTGATATAGAAACCGCCTGGAAATTCTTTTCTTCAGCCAATAACCTTTCAGAAATTACCCCGAAAGATATGGGCTTTATTGTATTGACGGAAATGGATGACGATGAAATCTATGAAGGAATGCTCATCGACTATTATGTTTCTCCATTGTTTGGTATTAAAATGAAATGGCAGACAGAAATCACCCACGTCGATTTTCAAAAAAGCTTTATTGATTTCCAGAAAAAAGGCCCATACAAACTATGGAACCACCATCATGAATTTATTCCCAATGAAGAAGGCGTACTGATGAGAGATGCCATAGATTATGAACTTCCTATGGGATTTCTAGGCGAAATTGCTCACCGTCTTTTCGTTAAAAAGAAACTGGAACATATTTTTGATTACCGTTTCAGAGTGCTCAGTAAATTGTTCTAGCTATCAATAGAAATGGGCTTAGCCTGTTAAAAATAAAAGCAAAATCAATTGGCTTTAGCCAAGATCTTTAATGATTTTATGTAAATTCCTACGGAGTAACAGAGGCTATGAATAAATATAACGTTCTGTTTGTCATTCCGCAAGAATCTAAATTCCAATAATTGGAATCTATTCATCCATTGTTTAAGTTTTTTTAACAGTTCAATGATCGGATTTCCCAGTAGAAATCACTATTTTTGCACCATATCGTTTTTACTAAAAAACTAATGTGTTCTGGTTGACATGGCAGGTCTGAGGTCATTTATCTTATTTTATATCATGCTGGTTTTTACCCTTTTCAATTCGAATTGGGCAGAAAAATCATTGCAGAATATTCCTCATGTTCCCCATGTAACCAATATTTATCTTCTGGATGTGTACGAAGAGGCAGATATGAATACGCATGCATTGCCTGCAGCTGCCAAAATTGTAAAACATTCCGTCAAAAAAAGTGATCCCGCAATTGCGGATTTTTCAGGAATTTTAAAAGTTATTCCGAAAATCATCCTTCCGGAGATTGCTGTATCTACTATTTGTGGAGTTAAATCCTTTCTCCATCTCCTCCAGTTGTACTAGGTTTAAGTTATTGAATATCAAATTACTTTAACGAAAATTTTATAACTTAAACATTTAAAAATGTATTTTAAAACTGTGATAATTTGCTTTATGGCAACATTATTCGCTGTGTCATGCAGTAAAGACAAGGAGAAAAATAATAAAAAAGACAAAGAAGTTCCCGTACTGGAAATCAAAGAAAAAGATACACTGGTAAGCAACCAGTTTGTCACCGATATCCAGGCTAAAAAAAATGTTGAAATGCGGTCCAGAATCGGAGGTATTATACAGCATATTTATGTAAACGAGGGACAGTTTGTACATCAGGGGCAGGCTTTATTTAAAATCAATGATGCCGAGCTGCAGATGGAACTTCTGAAAGCTAATGCGACATTAAAGCAGACTGAAGCTGATGTTCGTATAGCAGAAGTAGAACTGAAGCAGATTCAGAGTCTTCATGCTAAAAAATTTGTAGCCAACAATGAGTTGGAAATGGTGAAAGCAAAACTGTCCTCTGCCAAAGCAAAACATGCTTTTGCCGATGCAGAAAAGAGAACGGTTCTTCAGAAAATAAGCTTTACAAGGATAACGGCACCTTTTGATGGGGTAATTGACGTGATTCCTCATAAAGACGGAAGTCTGGTAGAAAATGGGACGTTATTGACTACGCTGTCTCAATTGAATGAAGTATATGCGTATTTTTCCATTCCTGAAAATCTGTATTTTGAGCTTTTGGCCAACGATAAGATCGGAAGTCATCAAAAGATAGAGCTGACGCTGCCCAATGGAGTCAATTATCAGTTCAACGGCGCTTTAAAAACCGCTGAAGGGGAAATCGACAGAGCCACGGGTTCCATTCGTTATAAAGTACTTTTCCCGAATCCGGACCGTCTGATCAAACACGGGACTTCCGGGAAACTTATTATTTCTGAACAACAGAATAATGCTATTCTTATTCCACAAAAATCTACCTTCTCCATCCAGGATAAGACGTATGTTTTTGTTGTGGATAAACAGAATAAAGTGAAAATGACCAGTATTAAGATCGGAACTACCTTAAGAGACTCTTATATGGTAGAAAGCGGTCTTAAAAAAGGAGATTTAATCATTTATGAAGGGACTCAGTCTTTGAAAGATGGTGATATCATCAAAATCAAAAAGAAGTATTAACCTTTCATAATCTTTAAATCTATTGACTATGGTAGAAATGTTTATAAGACGAAAGGTTCTTTCGTTGGTTATTTCCATATTATTTGTACTGCTGGGAATTATGGCATTGCTGAAGATGCCGATCACCCAGTTTCCGGACATCGTACCGCCCTCAGTAACCGTTACGGCAAAATATACAGGAGCTAATGCGGAAGTATCTGCCAATGCTGTAGCTCTTCCACTGGAACGTGCTATCAATGGAGTGCCGGGAATGACATATATGTCTACGGTTACTTCCAATGACGGACTTACCCTTATTCAGGTGTTCTTTGAAGTGGGAATAGATCCTGATGTAGCAGCGGTAAACGTCCAGAACAGGGTGACAACCATTCTTGACGAACTTCCTGAAGAGGTAATCAGAGCCGGAGTTACCACTGAAAAAGAGGTAAACAGTATGCTGATGTACCTCAATATCACAAGTACAGATCCGAGCCAGGATGAACAGTTCATCTATAATTTTACGGATATTAATGTCCTTCAGGAATTGAAACGTATTGATGGAGTTGGCCGTGCCGAGATTATGGGGCAGAAAGAATATTCGATGAGAGTATGGCTGGATCCACAGAAAATGGCGGCTTACAATATTTCTGCGGATGAAGTGATCACTTCATTACAAAAACAGAATATTTCTGCAGCGCCCGGAAAAGTTGGAGAAACGTCAGGGAAGACTTCCAGTCAGCTTCAATATGTGATCAAATATAAAGGGAAGTTTTTTGAGCCTAAACAATATGAAGAAGTTCCCATCAGATCTGATGTTGACGGAACAATTTTAAAGCTTAAAGACATTGCTAAAGTTGAATTCGGAGCGATGAACTACGGAATGGTTTCCAAAACAGACGGAAGACCATCCGCATCCATCATGATGAAACAACGTCCCGGTTCCAATGCTTCCGAGGTTATTGAAAGTGTAAAAGCAAAAATGGAAGAATTAAAAGTCACATCTTTCCCACCCGGAATGGAGTACAATATGGCGTATGATGTTTCCAGATTCCTGGATGCTTCCATCAGTGCGGTACTGACAACTCTTATTGAAGCCTTTATTCTGGTAGGAATTGTGGTATTTATCTTCCTTCAGGACTGGCGTTCCACCTTGATTCCTGTGTTGGCTGTTCCGGTAGCATTGGTAGGAACTTTTGCCTTCATGAATATGCTTGATTTCTCTGTTAACCTTTTAACATTGTTTGCATTGGTTCTTGCCATCGGAATTGTGGTTGATAATGCCATTGTCGTCGTTGAAGCCGTCCATGTGAAAATGGAAGAAGGAATGAATGCAATGGATGCAACCATCAGTGCAACCAAAGAAATTGCAGGAGCGGTAGTGGCTATTACCATCGTAATGTCAGCAGTATTTATTCCTGTAGCATTTCTTGATGGTCCGGTAGGAGTATTCTATCGTCAGTTCTCACTGACATTGGCAATCAGTATTGTGATTTCCGGAGTGAATGCATTGACTCTTACGCCAGCGCTTTGTGCGATTATTTTAAAACCTCACAATCACGATAAGAAGAAAACAATCATTGACAGAGCTTTCCAGAGTTTCAATACAGGTTTTGAAAGGCTGACCAATGGATATGTAAGTATTCTATCAAAATTTGCGACGAGAACTACGGTTACTTTTGGACTGTTATTTTTATTCGTTGGATTGACTTTTGTGACCAGCAAATTCCTGCCAACCGGATTTATTCCAATGGAAGATCAGGGAATGGTGTATGTAAGTGTCACTACTCCGCAGGGAGCAACGGTAGAAAGAACTGAAAAAGTGCTGGATGAAGTGACTGTTATTGCCAAGAAAATTAATGGAGTAGAAAACGTGACCACTCTTGCAGGGTACAGTATTGTAACGGAAATCGCAGGTTCATCCTACGGAATGGCGATGATCAATCTTAAAGACTGGAAAGAAAGAAATATTTCAGTGAACAATCTGATCACGGAGCTTTCTGATAAAACTAAAAGCATTGCAGATGCCCAGATTGAGATCTTTGCCCCGCCCACAGTTCCGGGATTCGGTAATACCAGTGGTTTTGAACTGCGTTTGCTGGACAGAACCGGAGGAACCATTGAGAACACAGATAAAATCACCAAGGACTTTGTTAAAAAACTAAATGAAGCTCCGGAGCTGCAGAACAGTTTTACCAGTTTTGATGCCACTTTCCCGCAATATATGATCAATGTGGATTATGATATGGCAGCGAAGAAAGGAGTTTCAGTAGACAATGCGATGTCCACATTACAGACCATGCTGGGATCCTATTATGCCACGAATTTTATCCGTTTCAGTCAGATGTATAAAGTGATGGTACAGGCAAGTCCGGAGCATCGGGATACCCCTGAAAGTATTCTGAATTTATATTTAAAGAATGATAAAGGTGAAATGATTCCCTTCTCTACCTTCATCACCATTGAAAAAGTATACGGACCTGAAGTACTGACGAGATACAATATGTATATGTCTGCGATGATCAATGGAGAACCTGCGGACGGATACAGCTCCGGGGATGCTATTGCTGCTGTAGAACGTGTTGCCAAAGAGACACTGCCAAGAGGATTTGATGTTGAGTGGTCCGGAATGACAAGAGAAGAAATCTTATCAGGAAACCAGACTGTTTATATTTTCGCGATCTGCCTTTTATTCGTCTATCTTTTACTGGCGGCACAATATGAAAGCTTCCTTCTTCCTATGCCGGTATTATTAAGCCTTCCAACGGGAATCTTTGGTTCCTATATCGCATTGGTACTTATGGGATTGGATAATAATATTTATGCACAGGTAGCATTGGTGATGCTGATTGGACTTTTGGCTAAAAATGCTATCCTGATCGTAGAATTTGCGGTGGCAAGAAATAAACAGGGATACGATATCATTCCTGCAGCAATTGAAGGAGCCAGACAGCGTCTGAGACCTATTCTGATGACCTCTTTTGCATTCGTAGCAGGGCTTATTCCATTATGTATTGCATCAGGAGCAGGAGCAATAGGTAACCGTTCCATTGGTACAGCAGCAGCAGGAGGAATGCTGATAGGAACCATCTTCGGATTGGTAGTGATTCCGGGACTGTATATATTCTTTGCAAAACTTGAAAATAAGAAGAAAGATGAAAAGATTAAATCATAGAAATATAATATACGGAATTGCTTCACTAAGCCTGGTTTCATGTGCTGTTCCAAAAGTAACCGAATTGAAAAAAGCTCAGGAATTGCCAGAGGAAATTATCAAAGCTGATAACAATAAATCTCCGGATGAATTCCAGCAGATCAACTTAAAGGCTTATTTTACAGATCCGCAGCTGCTCGAACTTTTTGATAAAGTGGTTCAGGCCAATCCGGATTTCCAGATTGCGCAGCAAAGAGTGGAGATTGCCAACAGTTTCCTTCAAAGATCAAAAATGGATTTACTGCCTTCCCTTGAAGTAGGAGTAGAGGCTTCCGGCAACCGGTATGGAAAATATACCATGGAAGGAGTCGGGAACTATGATACCAATCTTTCTCCCAATATTACGGAAGATCAGAAGATCAATAGAAATTTTACGCCTAATTACGGGCTTGGAGCAAGGAGCAGCTGGGAAATTGATGCGTGGGGCAAACTGAAAAACAAAAAGATTGCTGCCCAGAAGAAATATCTGGCTTCCACAGAAGGGCTGAGACTGCTGCAGGTAGAACTTTTTACAGATATTGCCAATTTATATTATCAGCTGGTGGCTTTAGACAATCGTCTTGCTATTTACCAGAAGAATTACAACCTCCAGCAGAGAGCATTTGAAATTGTTCTGGCGCAGCGTGAAGTGGGAAAAGCTACAGAATTAGCTGTACAGCAGTTCAAAGCGCAGAATAACAACTGGCTGGCAGAGATTGAACACATAAGGGTAGAAATTGTTACTGTAGAACAGGCTATTACTACACTCACGGGAAGTTATGGCGGAGATGTAAAACGCGGAAAAATATTGATGCCTACCAATATGGAAGTCTTAAATAAAACAATTAATGTAGAAGGAGTTATTCATTCCCGACCGGATGTAGCCGCAAACTATTATGTTTTAGAGGCTTCTCAGGCTGATGCAAAAGCTGCAAGGGCTGCATTTTATCCTAAAATTGATCTTGGAGCCGGCTTCGGACTGAATTCTTTCTCTATAGAGACATTTTTTAAACCAAGTTCACTGGCAGGGCAATTGTTGGGTGGATTGATGGTGCCTGTTTTTAATAAAGGACAACTGAAATATGAATTCAAGGTAGCGAATAAGGAGCAGGAAATTGCTTTTTTAAACTATCAGAAAAGTATTACGACTGCTTTTAATGAGCTTCAGTCGATCCTGAAACAGACTAAGATCTATGAACGTGTTCTGAAACTGAAATCAGAGGAAGTAGGTTTTCTTGATCGTGGGGTGGAGGTTTCCAACGATCTCTATCTGACAGGATATGCCAATTATTTTGAACTGATCAACTCTCAGAAGAGCAAACTGACTGCTGAACTGGATTTATTACAGTTCCAGCACCAGAATACCAGAAATAACGTCCTGCTGTTTAAAGCGCTGGGTGGGAAACTGGATTAATTTTTACTTTTTTTTATGATGAAATAAGCTGTCCAAAAAGACAGCTTATTTTATATTTTTAAACTTTAACTATGTTCTGCGGGTTCCCGTAATGGTAATTAAAATAATTCAAGGATATTGCGTTAGAATCTAACTTTTTTATAAGTTGAGTTAACTTTTTTTTATATGTCCAAAAAAAGAGACTGTCTCATTGAGACAGTCCCTTTCTATATTTCTTAAAACAAACCTGCTTTACAGGCAGAATCATTTTATGTGTAAGTATTATTTAACAATCTGGATTTCAACAGCTGAAAATCCTTTAGGAGACTTCTCTTTTTCGAAAGATACTTTGTTTCCTTTTTTTACCGGCTCCACACAGTTGTTGTTGTGGAAGAAGATATTTTCTTTGTTATTATCTTCGGTGATGAAGCCATACCCTTTTTCACTAAGGAAAGTAACAATTCCAGTTTTTCTTGGATCTTCCTCAATAATAGGAGCTGCTCCCAATTGAATATCATCAAGGTTTACTTCCTGTCTTTGTTCAGGTGGAGTAGATGTTAATCTTCCGAATTCATCTACATACATGTAGACGTCCTCCGCTCCTTTGTTGTTGTTCGTCTTACGATCTTCGCGTCTTAGCGCCTTTTCTTTTTGCTTTTGAATTTTTTTCTTGAAATTTTCCTTTTTAGAAAAAGAATCTGCCATAAATTATTTTTAGTATTTAGTTTCTATAAATTAATTGGTTCAATCTGGTCCGTTTTAGACCTTATAAAGCCTGGCTATGTTTTCTGTTTTGGATAATCCCAATCATACAGAGCTTTAAAATTCCGACAAGTATTGTTCTTAGTAGAAGAATAAAAGTTTAAAATATGGCTGCTCAAAAAGCAAAGACTGAATAAAAAATATTCGGGTCGTTACAGAAAACAAAGTATAGACTTGGTTATTTAATGTACAAATATACAACAATAAAATGAATTATCAGGTTTTAAATGATTGATTATCAGAAATGGTTTTACGGCAGATCTGCCGGGATACCTTTATAGTCTGAATGTAAGACGATAATGAGAGCCAGAACAAGGGCATAAAAAAATCCTCAGAAGACTGAGGATTATAAAAAAATATATTATAAAAATGAAGTGGTGTATAATACGGCTGGAAAAGCATCAAATGTTATGCCTAAAATTGATGCGTAATAGTGAATTATATAACTTTGTTTAATATGAAAGGGGTGTTTTGGGTCATATCTGGCTGGTAAATAGCATTCTATTAAAAAATGTTGTTTATAAAAAAAATAAATGTTTCTGTCTTAGTTTACATTGAGAATCATAATATCAGCTGATAATCACTTTGCAGTTTTCTAAAATTCCCGAAAACTTCACCATGTTGAGACCATTTTTATTATTCATCTTTGTCTCATTAACATTTAAAAATAAAATCGATGTCAACACAAAATGTAAAAGGAAAAGTTGTTTTAATTGCCGGAGGAGGTAAAAACCTTGGAGGACTTTTAAGTAGAGATTTTGCTGCGAAAGGAGCAAAACTGGCAATACATTATAACAGTGAAAGTTCAAAAGCAGATAGCGAAAAAACACTTGCTGAGGTACAGGCATTAGGAGCAGAAGCATTTTTGTTCCAGGGAGATCTTACCAAAGTAGACAATATTACAAAATTCTTTGATGAAACAATTTCCCGTTTCGGAGGGATTGATATTGCAATCAATACCGTAGGAATGGTACTGAAAAAACCATTTTCAGAGACTACAGAAGCGGAATATGATACCATGTTCAATGTCAATTCAAAATCAGCTTACTTCTTTTTGCAGGAAGCAGGTAAAAAACTGAACGATCACGGGAAGATCTGTACCATTGTTACTTCACTGCTGGCTGCTTACACAGGACTGTATTCTACTTATGCCGGAGCAAAGGCACCTGTAGAGCATTTTACAAGAGCTGCTTCTAAAGAATTCGGAGCAAGAGGAATTTCTGTAACTGCTGTAGCCCCTGGACCAATGGATACTCCTTTCTTCTATGGACAGGAAACAGATGATGCCGTTGCTTATCATAAATCAGCATCAGCATTGGGAGGACTTACAAATATAAAAGATATCGCTCCGCTGGTAGAATTTCTGGTAACAGAAGGCTGGTGGATTACCGGGCAGACCATTTTTGCTAACGGAGGATATACCACAAGATAATCTATCAGATAATCATAAAAAAGAAACTCACTGAAAACTGTTTTCAGTGAGTTTTTATTTTAGAAGAAAATCAGAAAATTAAGTGGTTTTTACCTTTCCTTTTTCCAATATACTTTTGATGATAAAGAATAAACCGAGAAGAATAAAAGGAATACTTAGCAGCTGTCCCATATTCAGAATCATTCCGTGCTCAAATTCTACCTGGTCTACCTTGATGAACTCAATCAGAATTCTCATAATGAAGATCAGCAGAATACTGATTCCGAAATAAAACCCTTTTCCGATTTTAAATATGTTTTTCTTATAAATAAAATACACAGAAAGGAAAATAATAAAATAAGAGATCGCTTCATAAAGTTGGGCAGGGTGTCTCGGAAGATTATCTACCTGATGGAAAATAAAAGCCCATGGAACGTCCGTAGGAACTCCTATGATCTCAGAATTCATAAGATTGGCAAGCCTTATAAAAGTACCACCCAACGGAAGTACAATCGCTATAGCATCTAAAACCGTCATGAACGGGATAGAAAATTTTCTCGCATAGATGAGAAGCATGATCACCAATCCGATACCACCACCATGGCTGGCAAGTCCTGCAAATCCTGTAAAGTGATAGGTTCCGTCTACTCCTTTCTGAATTGGCAGCAATATTTCAAGCGGATGCTGGGAATAATAATCAAAATCATAAAAAAGACAGTGCCCCAGTCTGGCACCCACCAAAATTCCTATAAGTGCGTAAGAGAATAAAGCTTCATGAGCCTGCGAACTAAGGCCTTCTTTTTTATAAATACGTTTTAAAATATTTAAACATAAAACCAGTCCTGCAAGAAATAGCAGCCCGTAATATTTTAAAGGAAATCCTAAGATATTGACGATTTCGGGATTCACATCCCAGTTGATATATAATAAATTCATTCCTGCAAAGATAAGAAAATAGGAATTTCTGAACTGAATGGAAGTATTTTACTGTTTTTCAATTTGATTTTCAGAATGCTAAGGGTTCGTTTGTACATCAGATAGAATTCTGTTTCTGAGCATACGAGATCTTTATCCGGGGTAAGAATGAACATAATTTAAAATGATTCTTGATGAAACATTTGGTAACTTTAGGGGACCACCAAAATAAAAAGCTATGCATCATCAGTTGGAGAAACATTATGTAAACAGGGTAGGCTGGCTTCGTGCAGCTGTATTGGGAGCGAATGACGGTTTGTTGTCCACCACAAGTATTGTCATTGGGGTTGCAGCCGCAGAACCAGACCGGCATATTATTATTCTTGCGGCACTGGCAGGTATGATTGCCGGAGCGATGTCTATGGCAGCGGGGGAATATGTTTCCGTGAGTTCGCAGGAAGATACCGAGAAAGCAGATTTACTTCGTGAAAAACGTGAGCTTGAAGAAATGCCTGAAATAGAACTTAGAGAGCTTGCCAAAGTGTATGAGAAACGAGGATGTACCAAAGAGACAGCAATGCAGGTAGCAGTTGAACTTACGGAACACGATGCATTGGGAGCACATGCCCGTGATGAATTAGGTATTAATGAAATAACGCAGGCGAAACCATTGCAGGCAGCGATGGCTTCATTCAGTTCATTTGCTGTGGGAGCTTTATTGCCGTTTAGCGTTTCTCTTTTAGCACCACTTAAACAAATGGTGTATTTCCAATATGGATTTTCAATTATATTTTTAATGCTTTTGGGAGCAATCTCTGCCAAAGCGGGAGGTTCCAGTATTAAAGTAGCCGTATTGAGGATCTGTTTCTGGGGAACTGTTGCAATGGGAATTACAGCATTTGTAGGGCACATTTTTGGAGTTAATGTAGCGTAAAGTCTGTAAAAATTATTTACATTTTATATGCCTTAAAAAGTGTATTTTACATCACAAATTCAGATAAATGAAGAATATTTTTATTTTGTTTTTTGTGGTTGTTATTAATGCAACTGTTTGCGCTCAAAAAAATAGCTACACCTATTTTATGAAGACCTGGAATTTCATAAAATATTATCATCCTGATGTTGCCAGCGGAAAAAAAGATGCCGACAGCCTGTTTTTGGAGACTATTGGGAGAGTGAATGAAAAATCAGATGAAAATGCAGTTATTACCTTTTTATCAGCAAATCTGAATCATAAATTTTCCGGTGCTCCGGTTATTGATACTCCGAAAGATGTACTCTCTGTCAATCAAGACTTCAGATGGTATCAGAACAATAAAAAAGTCAGTTTAGAAAACAAAATAGTACTGAATGATATCTACAGCCATAGATTCATTGCTGATGCTGATCAGAAAGAAAAAATACTTGCTTCTGAGACAAACGAATTTAAAAAAGATGAGAATCTGCCGCTTGCCTACCGTTTGCTGACATTGGCCAAATTGCAGGGTGCGATTGATTATCTTTATCCACATAAATATCTGATGGATAAAAATACTGAAGCCTATTTCTCGGATTTAACAGACCAAACTGTTCACTGTACTTCAAGAAAAGAGTTTGAGATTATTCTGGCAAAAGTAGTTTCCTCAATGGAAGATACCCATTCTTTCAGGTTTTATGATCAGCTTAATTATAAAAATGAAATTTTCTACAGATCATATTTTCCTCCCTTTAATTATGTGATATTGAAAGATCATATATTGGTGACCCAGCTTCTTGTACCTGAAATCTGTTCCAAAGCTAATATTCATATTGGAGATAGAATAACGGAGGTTGGAGGTAAAAGTATCCGTCAGATTATTAAAGAAAAGAAAGAATTACTTTCCACCTCTAATCCTGAAACGTTGTTGTATCTGATGTCAGATTACCAGAGAAATCTGATCTGGCCTGATGATCAGCCTCGTAAAGACTTAAAAGTAGTGTCAAAGGATAATAAAGCCTATCACGCAGATACAGAGTTTATTAATTTCACAGACAAACAACAACGAGCAATAGTAACAGAGTACATCCAAAATAAAACCCGCCTTAAGCAGCAGTACAAAATTGATCATAAAGATATTGCCTATTTTAAAATCAATGATGCTTTTGCTTTTACAAACAATATAGCTGATGATAAGCTGGATGATCATATGGATTCTATTTTCCAAGAAGCATCATCAAAAAAGGCTATTGTCTTTGATATGAGAGGATATCCGGATTGGGGTGGATTTGTATTCTATTATGTCTACAAATACTTCTCGCCCGTAGAGAACCATTTTGGAAAATACTATAAACCCAACGTGAAAAATATCGGGACCTATATTCCAATCAGTTATAAAGATTTTGGGACTTATTATTCTGATATTAAAAATAAAACCATCCATCCATACACGGGAAAGGTATTTATGATTGTCAATCCGGAGACCTTAAGTATGAGTGAATGGAATACAATGAATCTTCAGAATATTTTTCCTCAGTCCAAAACCATCGGCCAAAGAACAGCAGGTGCAGATGGTGACATCAGAACATTGAAACTGCCTGCCGGATATAACTTGGAATTTACCGGAAATGGTATTTTTTATTATGACAATTCCCAGACTCAAAAAGTAGGTGTGAGGATCAATGAATTCATTGAGTATTCTGATGATGATATTATTCAGAAACGGGATCTGGAGCTTGAAGCAGTTTTAAAAGGATTGAATTAGTTAAAAAAAGATGAGTTAGATAAAAGAAAAAGACCACCTGCAAAACGCAGGTGGTCTTTTGTATTAATAAACTATTCTCATATTTTATTTCATGAGAGGTAATTATTACTTATTTAGAAATCTCTTTTCAACCAGGTGATAAAAAATAGTGGTTATAGGGATAATAAAAATAAAAATAAATGCAAAGATCACCCATTGCCGGATATCATCTGTGAGTTCAAAGTTTTTTAATAAATAAAGATTTATTAATGCAAGGAACGGACCGTGTATAAGATATAAACTGTATGATATTTTTCCTAAAAATTCTAATGGTTTGCTTTCAAGAATAATGATTGATTTTCCTGTTGCTTTTTTGTATGTGACTAATGAATACAATAAAAAAGAGAAAGTTACCCCTGTAATTAATATCATTAAAAAACTGTTAATATCTAATAATGCGAATAGTGATAAACTTCCTATGAAAAGAATTACAGCTAAAGGAATTAAAAATTTATTGATTGTTGTCTTTTTAAATGATAAATAACAACAGATAACTCCCATGAAAAATAGAATTATAAATTCAGGTTTTGCCATTGGAATCAGCTTTTTTAATAATAATGCCAATAAAGCGAATATAATAAATGAGACATATTTATTAGTTTTTTTCCAAAGTATAAGCATGAGAGGAAAAAGCCAATAAATCTGCCATTCTGTAGCTATGGACCAATGTGCTCCATTGATCTTATAAACCCATGAAGAATTTAAATTATGAAATAATCCAATATGACTGATAACAGACCAAAAAGTGACAGGTATTTTGCTATCCCAAGCTGTATTTTGTGCTGTTTGTAATAAGGGAAAACATAAAATCATTAATCCTGATAACAATAATGCAATATAATAGGGCGGAATTAATCTTTTGGCTCTTCTGCTAATATATCTTTTAAACCCTCCTTTTATTTCCATATTATTGTTAACCACTGGAATCGCAAGGCAAAAACCGGAAAGAACTATAAATATAGATACTGCCAAATGACCAATTGACGTAGCTTTTTGTATAAAATAGAGAACAAGGTCATTAGACCATTTAATATCATGAGCTGCAGAATAGCCATTAAATAATAAAGAATGATACAAAACTACCCATAACGCAGAAATTCCTCTTATTCCATCAAGAAACTCAAATCTTATCTTCATAAAAAAATTTTCCGCAAAAGTAAAGAAAATTAAAATCTGAATGTGTTAAAAAATAATATTACTAATACTTTATTAATGAATCTGTTTAGGCTTAGATTATTATATTTCTAATATTTGAAAAATAAGAGTTATAACAACAAGAGTAAAAGTGAAATTATTTATTGTATGAACTTTAATTGGCTTTATTTGTCTGATTTGTTCTACAAATTATTCTAATAAGATATTTAGTAAAGACTTCAATTTTATAGCAACTTAACAATTTTTATTGACACTACAGTAACATGAAAACGAGAGCGTTTTTTTTATTTATCAGAGAAACTGTAAGGTATAATTATCATCAACAGTTTTATTGAGTATGAAGCTCTTGAGGACAATAAATAATAATTTCATATAAAATCATATTGATCTAATTTTATCACAAAGTAATGTTCAATTGTTTTTTGAGCTTTTTTGCACATTGATAGAAGATCATTTCTTGATGTGTTGTCGAAGCTAAAATCATCATCTGTTTTTACGATATATTCGGTTACTATTTCAATATCCATTAAATCAAGTTCTGTTACATCGGTTTTCAGTCTGTGTTCTTCCTTAAAAAAAGGAATTTTACGGAAAATATAATCGTTAAATCGAAAGAAATGTATTGTTTTCATTGCAAAAATATTTAATAAGATGAAAAATGTAGGGTGAGGTTCATTAAGAAAGTTTATCTTTCATTTTTCTATTGATCCATTTTTTGGATAGAGTATGCTCTGATGGCAATGCGTACATGCCACCTGAAAGTATATATAGTAAGCTGTTCCAAAAATTATTTTTTCTATAGAATTCATGACTGTAGTTAGTTAATACTTTTAAGTATTCGTGTTCATATTTCTTTGCTTCCTGTAATGTGTAATTTTTCGGAATATCTTTAATAATATCCATAGTGGTTTGGTTAAAGATTTTAGGCGAATATTTTTCTATAAAGTCAGATTCAAGCCTGCACATACCAATAAGTGGAATGAATAAAGAAAAAATTTCATCATAAAAGTTACAAATACCTGTTTTCCATGATAACCTTTCTTCTTCCGGTAAAATTTGGATAGCCAAATGGATGAGTTTTTTATGGCTTGCTTCCAGCTCATCTGTATAGGTTTTGTTTTGCTTCCAGAATATGAGTGAATTGATTTTATTTCTTTTAATAATATTCTCCAATAAATATTCAAACTGTATTCTAATGTATTTTATACTGTCGCTTAGATCTTCTAAAACAGACTGCCACAGATTATGCTGGCTTAAACTGCAATGAGTACTAAATACCAATCTTGATTTGTTATTGAGAATCTGTAATTCCTTTAACATGCGAAGAACTTCCTTCGTGTCTCTTTCTAAGGTGATGTTGGTATTTCTGATGTAAAATAAAGAAACAAATTGTGAGTAATAGGCCCTTCTTGAAATATTTTTTTTATTTCTGAGTCCCAATTTGTTCTTTGGATGATTAGTCAGCTTTTTCATTGGGAGTTATTGTATATTATTTTTTTTGATGTCCCTTTTTCAAAGGATTTTTGCTGTCTTATAAGGGAAATAAGATATTGTCTTAAATCTCTGATCGTAATATTTTTCTCTGCAAAAGAAAAAAATAATGGAGTTTCGTCTAAAAGGTCATACAGTTCAGGAAATTCTTTTTGAATCTCAACTGTTTTTTTTAATATCTTTTTTGTTAAAACTGATATAGTATCTACATTATTCATAGCCGCTTTTTATTATTGTTACGATCATCTTAAAGCGTTTATTTCCTTTTATCGAATGAGATATATGGCCAGGAATAATTATGCATTCACCTTCTTCCATAAAATAAGTAGCTCCGTCTATAATAATTTCTGCTTTACCTTCAATAATTTGTGCAACAGTGTCAAAAGGAGAAATCTTTTCAGATAACCCTTCTTTGTCATCAAAAGATAAAACACTGATATTGCCGGTCAGTTTTTCCATTATTTTTTTGCTGACTACAGAATTTGGAATGTAATCTACAATCTGGCTGGTAATATATACTTTCGATTTTTCAAGTTCTCTATGATTCATCACATTGGGTTTAAACATAAAAAGAGTAGATGGTATTGTAAATAAAAGGGACAGAACTGTCTAATATTCCATCCCTTTTCCAGTAAAACTTTTGATAAATATATCTTTTCATTGGCTTTAGCTGTCCTTGAAAACAATTTATGAAAGATTGATTTCTTTGATAATATTGAGAACTTCTTCACGGTTTTTTCTTAATCTGTTTCCGATTCTTTCCAGCATTTCCTTTTCTTTACCTTCTTCAAATTTCAGATCGTGATCCGTTAATGTTGAGAATTTTTCTTTCAATTGTTTTGACTGTTCAATCCAGTCTCCAGGAGTTTTGAAAAATTTGTCGCCTTTGTTGTGGTTTGTGTCCATAAGGTGGATTTTAGTGTAACTTCATTGCTACAGTACAAAGTTGGGTATTTAATAATCTATTGTATTACAGATTGTTTCTTTTATGTTGCAGATATCACACTTTTACGAAATTTCGGATTGTTTTGAGCATCTGAAATCCGGTCGTTTATAAGCTGTAAAAAGTTGGTGACTCTGATGAAGTGACGAACATTATTGAGCCTTAGGAAATGATTACAAACTTAAAATATTACTATATAATTTCAAATAAGTGATTGATTATTCGTACCTTGCTGAATAACTACATTGAACTGATGATCTAGACTCTTAGTTCCGGCATATTCTCTTCTTTTCATCATTTAATATTTCCGGTATATCGTCATCTCTAGTCTGCTTCAAATCATTAATAAAACTGTTTTGAAAAGGAAAATATAAATCTATTGAATTTTTCCAAAAGACCATTCAACTGTAAAAAATATTAGTGTTTTTATGAATATTAAAAAATATTTATGGATGTGGACTTTTTTAGTTCCTATCTTGGCGTGGCTTTCGTATGTTGGAAATTCTGTTTTTTCTTCAGGGTATTATTCTGTGATTCTTACTTTATTTCTGATAGGAAGCGTTTTGGCTGCAGTGTATCATTCCGAAGTTATTGCCCATCGTTTGGGGGAGCCATTCGGAACTTTACTTCTGGCATTTGCCATCACGGTCATAGAAGTAGGACTTATTATTTCTATCATGATGGGAGCAAAAGGTTTAGAAACCATTACCCTTGCCAGAGATACGGTTTTTGCAGCAGTGATGATAATCCTTACCGGAATTATTGGGAGCTGTATTGTCATAGGTTCATTAAGATACAGAGAACAGAGCTTTACATTGCAGGGGGTAAGTACGGCACTCATTACGCTTACCTCCGTGATTATTTTTGTGCTTATTCTGCCTAATTATACGATAAGTCATCTCGGAGGCGAATATACATCCTTTCAATTGCTTTTTATTGCCTTGATTTCTTTAGGGCTTTATCTCGGATTTACTATGATCCAGACGTTTAGACACCGAAGCTTTTTTATTTCTCCGCAAAATAAACTATCCAAAAATGAGCCTGTACAAAGTAGTCATGAAATGATTTCCCGAAAACAATTGTATATCAGTTGTATATTATTGATCTTATCCCTGGGAATAGTCGTTTTTCTGGCAAAGCTTCTTTCAAAGGATGTTGAGCATATAGTTGTTTCAGTGGGTGCTCCAAGATCTCTTGTAGGTATCATTATTGCTGGTATTGTTCTCCTTCCTGAAGGTCTGGCTGCGTTTAGGGCTGCAAAAAGTGATGAAATTCAAACTTCATTAAATCTGGCTTTTGGTTCTGCTTTAGCAAGTATAGGGCTGAGTATTCCTGCCATTGCCATTATATCTGTAATGACTGGTATACGAATGACATTGGGAATAGATATCAAATCAACAATACTTTTAGGGCTGTCGCTTTTTATTATTACTGTTTCACTGGCAACGGGCAGAACCAATATTATGCAGGGAATTGTACTGATTGCTATCTTTTTGATTTACCTTTTTATTACTATAGTTCCATAAAGCACCGAGTAATTAAGGGTTGTTATTTTGGAAAACAGAGTCTTGCCATTAGATAGCTTACTGTTGATTCCGCTCCCTGATTGAGATTAACGTTTTTCTCTTCAAGGCCGTCATAACATCCACCTGTTGCAGGGTTATAAATAATCTGATGTAAGTGATTTTTTCCTAAAAACCAACTAAAAGCATTCCTCATCATCTGCAGGTATTTTTCATCCTTAAAAACCTTATAGAATGTAGATAAGGCCAGTATGGTATAAGCAACATCAATAGGCTGTTCACCACCAATTGATTCATGGCTTTTAACCGTTTCTTTCTGAAGCCATCCTTTGTTGGATATTACTTTGATGCCTCCTTTAATAAATATTTTCGAAAGCAAAAATTTGAATGATTCATTAGCAACTTGCTTATACATTTCGTCTTTGGTCGTAATCCATGCATACAATAAAGCCTCAGGGAGAACACTGTTTCCATAGGTAAGATAGCTTTCAAACCAATGCCAGTCTCTGTGTTTTTCATGCTGATACATTTTTACCAGTCGATTGGCCAGTTTTTTCAATAATGGAATATTGTTTTCAGAGTTTTGATAATGCAATCCTTTTATGATAAAAGCCATTGCTCGGGTAGAATGGATGTTCTCAATAGGTGAAAGACTTTTTTCAATGATAGACTCTGCTTCATCTGAAAACTGTTGCGGTAAGATTGTTTTTATTGAAAGAAGATACCCTAGTGCCCAGATAGCTCTTCCATTGGAATCTTCAAGATTGGTCTCATAATTCTGCTGTATAAATTCCTTATGTTGGTTTATATAATTGAGGAAGCTTCCATCCGGCTGCTGGCAAAACTTAATAAGCCTTAGATAAGTTAAGATTAAATCAAGGTCAGATTCATCTCTGCTCAGTTCATAATGTCTGCAGGCTACAATCATAGCACGGGCATTATCGTCCAAAGTATACCCGGAATTGATATCAGGTTTGTTGATTTTAGAAAACTGGATCATTCCAAAATCTGTTGTCATATTTTTGATATGGCTAAGATTGATGATGGGGAATGTATAATGTAATATCATGTTGTCTTTGCTGTATTGTTGAAATAATAGGGCGTGTGAAATAGATGAATTCTCCCAGGCTGTGGGAGCCATTTTTTCCAAACTATTTGAACGTAATTTTTCCTGTGTGTTTTCATTTTTCAGTAATGTATTCACAGCAGTAGCGAGTTGTTTCGGAGTTTCAAAATCAATAATAATTCCCAGATCTTCATTTAATACTTCTAGGGCATGTGGAATAGGAGTAGAAACAATAGGACATCCACAACTAATAGCATAGGAAAAGGTGCCACTCACCGCCTGGTGTCTGTCTTTTGAAGTGAAAAGATAGATATTGGTAAGCTGAAGATATTCTAACAACTCATCTAAAGGCAGATATTGATTGATAAAGTAAGTATGCTTTTCCAAATGGAGTCTTTTAATTGTGTCCTGCAAAAAATCACGGTATTTTTCACCTTCATACTTAATGACACCAGGGTGCGTTTTTCCAATAATCAAAAATATTACATCCGGATTTTGAGCAATGATTTCAGGTAGAGCTTCTAAAGTGGTTTCAATATTTTTACCAGAACCTAATAAGCCAAATGTTGAAAGTACCTTTTTATCTTTAAATCCGTATTTCGTTTTCAGTGAAATTTTATCGATAAATGGTAACAGGTGAGTACCATGGGGGATTACTTTAATTTTATTAGATGGAATATCATAATCAGTAGAAAGGATGTCCGCAGAAATACCTGTCATCACAATAATAGATTTGCAGAAACTGCTGATTTCTTTTACTTTTTCTTTTAACTCCCAGTCCGGTTTTGGCAAAACGGTGTGAAAAGTAATGATGACGTCTTTCTCTAAGTTTTGAAGAAAAAGCAGCAATCCGTTTTTGGCCTCAGTGAAAAATCCAAACTCATGCTGAAGCATAACCAGTTGAATCCTTTCATTTTTGTTGATTTTATCAGCCAGCTCCAAATAAGAAATAGCATCGGATGTATTTAAGCGATATTCAGGATTTTCTTCATATAGATGATGCTCCTCTTCAGTTTCCATTGGACAGATGATTATGTTAAATGATTCATTGAACTTGATCTGAAGAGATTTTACTAAATCCTGACAATAAGTTGCAATACCACACACCTTTGGAGGAAAAGTACTTATAAAGATAATTTCTGGTTTATGATTAATTGTGTTTTTTCTATTTTGGACAGATCGTCTTTTTGTCTTTTCCTCCACGTCTGATTTTATATTTTTATTCATGTTGATATCTATTTTAAAGTATGATATTCTCTATAGAATAGTCAGTTATGATGTATACTGTAGTAATTCCTTCAGTAATTCCGGGATATTTAAAGAAGCAACAGCAATTCTTTTATCTGCAGCTCCGTAGTAAATATGGAGTGTATCTCCTTCTGCAATGGCTCCGGTAGGGAAACAGACATTGTTCACTTCTCCCTTCTGTTCCCATTCTTCTTCGGGTTTGAAAAGAGGGTAAGGAAGCCTTGAAATTTCTTTTTCGGGAGTATTAAGATCCAGTAAAGCAGCACATGCACTGTAAACATATCCTTCAATAGTATCATGTACGCCATGGTATATCAAAAGCCACCCATGCTCGGTTTCTATAGGGGGACATCCTCCGCCAATGTAGCTTACTTCATGCTCATACAGGGGAGATAATATAATATGATCTTTAAAGTGAAGGAAATAATCTTTCCAGAAATCAGGATTCAGATCTTCAATGTTTTTTATACCTACAATTTGAATATCGGGTCTTATGCGATGAAGAAAATAAAGCTTACCGTTAATCCTTCTTGGGAAAAATATCACATTTTTATCCCACAGGAAGACATCTTTATCCTTTGTAAGAGTAGGGGGGAGTTTGTTGAAACGTCTGTACTTTTCTGCTATTTCACCTTGGGATTCTGATAAAAATCTAAACTTGTTGTATGGAATTTTGGGAACAATTATGCCCTTTTTTTGCCATGACGTAAGATCCTCCGATACAGCAAGTGTTCCCAGTGCATTAATCCCGTCATAACTGGTATAGGTAAGATAAAACAAATGATCGATTTTTACGATTCTTGGATCTTCAACACCATGTTTTTCGTATTCAAACTCGGGGATGATAACCGGCTTGCTCAACCGGGTTTCTATTGTCTTATAATCTGATAGTATACAGTATCCGATACTGGAGAAATTATTCTTTGCAAGAGCCCTGTAAAATAAATGTATTTTTCCGTTATCCTTAACAACCGCGGGGTTTAAAACACCTTCACTCTCAAAGTCTAAAGTCGTTTTTCTGAGTATAATTCCGTCTTTTTTCAGGGATACCATTTAGTTGCCGGTATTTTGGGCTTCGTTTTCCCTGTCTCTTCGTTTATTCATTTTTTCCTCCCGTTTCTCTTTTGCGGATTTTGCGGGTGGAGTTTTATCTGACTTCTTTTTTCCGTCTTTTTCTTTTGACATTGTGAAATATTTTTTGTTACCTGTAAATTTCAATCATTAAAAAAGGAAAGCTTTGCAATTGTCTTTCAATTTGTTGTATAAATCATAGATATTTCCGATTTAATAGAGTAACTTTGAGTAAATGTCTGTTAATGAAATGATTGGCAGTATAAATAGTAAGGGGGATGAAGTTGTATATAAAATATATGGTAAGTTTGCGCTGCAAAATGGTTGTTCATCAGGAATTGGAAAGGCTGGGCATTAAAAATGCTATTGTAGATTTGGGAACTGTAGAATTATTGGATGATATCAGCGTTGAACTAAGACAAATTCTAAAAGAAAACTTACTTAAAACAGGGCTTGAGATATTAGATGACAAAAAAAGCATCCTGATAGAGAAAATAAAAAATGTAGTCATAGAAATGATTCATTATTCAGATGCACTCCCAAAAGAAAACTTCTCAGATTATATAAGTGAAAAATTAGGATATGATTATACCTACCTTGCGAACACCTTTTCTGAAGTGAAAGGAATGACCCTGCAACATTTTATCATTATTAATAAAGTAGAAAAGGTGAAAGAATTATTGTTGTATGATGAACTCAATCTTACAGAAATCTCCTATAAACTCAATTACAGTAGTGTGGCCCATCTTTCTAACCAGTTTAAAAAGATTACAGGTCTTTCCCCTTCATTTTATAAACAGTTGAAACAAAGACGTCTTGGAAACCTGGAAGACTTATAAAAGGTGTGATATATGTAAGATTATCCCGGATATATACAGTATAATATATTCTTAAACAGTCATCTTTGTATCATAATAATCAGGAATTTATCAGATCCATTAAAGTTTATATCATCATAAATAGTACAATTTTTGACAGGAAAATATAGTGCGCAGTTGGAAATATTCATTATGCAAAATGCTGTTCTCCGATATTTGATAACATCGCAGTAGTAAATAAAGACTAGGAAAAGCGAATTATACACCATGATAAAATTAATAGGCTTAAGGATTCTCAATTTTAATAATGAGCATATTAAAATCCCGATAAAACAGTAGATCTGTTTTCAGAAGGTTTTAATTAATTAAGGATAGGAACCTATGGTTTCTGTCCTTTTTAACCATATTGATGTACAATAAATTTCATCAACTGAATCCACAAAAAGAAATCTGTTTGAACATTAATGAGTAAACAGCGTTTTTATATATAAACAGACTTTTCTTATTATTACCCTAATGCCAGAAATAATGAAAACAATACATCTTTTTCAGTTTAAGAATTCCATTTCCCGAAAGCTTCCTTTTTTTAAGGAAGAATGTAGATTAGATAATTTAAATGATTTAATGGTCTATGACCTAATGAACACCGAAAAAGTGACCGAGTTCATTATTGAGGTTCATGATGATTTTATTTTTGAAGATATGACCAAAGGAGATCTTTTGTCAATGTGCGGAAATGCAAAGGAAATGATTGAGCATTATTTTGTAACAACAATGAATGATTATGACGTTATCTGAACATTAGCTTCAGTAGTGTAAAAAGCTTTTTAGATTAACATTAAACATTAGATGCCATGAATTTTCAGCAAAGTTTACTTGATTACATCACTCATTACAATGAATGAAACAGTATCTATAGCAGAAGCGTAATTTCGGGATTGTGTGTAGTAGATGTGAGAAAAAAGTTGATATGTCTAAATTGATTGATCAGCCGATGGAGAGCATTGGAAATATTGCCAAACTCTATACAGAAGAAAATAGTATAACAAAAAGGAAAATAATGGATTCGACTTTTCCTGAAAAATTTGAATTTGGCGGAGATATTAGTCAAATAATTAGAGGTTAATATTTTATTATCATATATCTTGCAGATAAACAGTAATTTAGAAGCATGAAAAAACCGGAGAAAAAGTGAATTATCACCTTTCTCCGGTCTTGTACCCATAACTGAAGAAATATCGAAACATTTGGTGGAAGATTTAGAAAGAATTTTAGAAATTAATAATCCTGTCAAGTGACCTTGATGGGATTATCTTCAAACACTTTTATAGATGATTTGGTTCGATTGAGCCAAATTAAACAAGAATTACAAAGCTATTTTTTTTGTAGGCTAAACTTTTTTCAATATAATTTTAAGCATTTAAAACAATTGAAGCTGTCATAATTTGGCTTTAGTTTATTTTACTTTCGCAAGAATATTTTACGACGAATATGATAAAATATTTAATTTGTAAATAGATAATAAGACTAATTTATGTAAAAATATAATTGGGTACATTAGAATATATTTTCGCCTTTTTTTATAATTTTTTTGAATTATCTGGAAATCACTGAATCAGTAAATGTATCCGATTTGTATTGAAATGTATTCTTAAATTAGCTAATAAAGAATCTATTTTTGAGTAGGCACAATTTTAACTTACAATGACAAACAAAATATTTAATATCAAAGAGTTTGCATCCTATTTTAATGTTACAAGATCTGAGAATGAGGATCTCCTTATTATCAATTATAAACATGAGAATAACCTAAGACTAAAATCTGATTCTGTTACCATTGATTTTTATTTGCTCGCTATAAAACCTCCGTTGGAAAAGAACTTTAAGAAAAAAAACATGATCTGTTAAATTCATCTTCCAAATAATGAAGTTCATCAGAAAAAAGGAGAACTTTTCGGTAAATCTTACATGGAAACTTTACTTTTGAATAATGGTTCAGAAAAAAATGAATATAAAAATACTGCTTATCTTTTTCTTTTCGTCTCTGGTCTATGCTTTGTGCCAAATGTTTTTTAGCATTATTGTGATGAAAGAAGATTTATGGAGAAACTTTCACATACAGCTTTCAGCACATTATGTCGTTATCATTGCCATGTGTATGGCAGATTACGGACTGCTGTTGTTATTGAATAAGCATCTGCCGTACTCCAAAAATATCTTTTTTCGTATTATGGCCGATATTGTAGGTATCACAGCTATATGCCTGATCTTATTATTGATATTTAATTTTTTGATATATCATGTGTTCCTTGTTCCTGAGCAGGGGTTACCACCTTTTATTGTCAAATTCGCATTTGCAATGACGACTAATGTTCCTATTCTACTTGTGTTTGAGCTGATCCATTATTTCCAGTCCGAACAAAAAGCGATAGCTGATTCCGAAAAAGCCAAACGTGAGGTTCTATTATTTCAGCACGAGACATTGCGGTCACAGATTAACCCACATTTCCTGTTTAATTCACTGAATGTACTTTCCTCACTAATCTACATTAATCAGGAAAATGCCAATAAATTTACAAAAGCCCTATCGAAGACCTATCGCTATGTGCTTTCCCTTACCCAGCAGCCAATGGTTTCTGTTGCAGATGAACTGGATGCTCTGGATTCATATATTTTCCTGATGCGGACGAGATTTGAAAACTCTTTTACTTTCTTAGTGGATAAAATGGCTAACTGCGAACAGAACAAGATCATTCCCCTTACCCTGCAATTACTTATAGAGAATGCATTCAAGCACAACATCGCTACCGAAGAATCATTATTGAATATAAAAATCACTATTGATAATGCTTATATCACGGTCGAAAACAACATCCATCCATCAAGAAGTGTAGATAATGGTGGAATCGGTTTGAAATATATTGCCAAACAATATAAAGTATATGCTAAAGAGGTCATAGTAGTGCATACAGACCATCTTTTTATTGTTAAAATCCCTTATATCCAACCATGAAGCACTTGATTGTAGAAGACGAGCGTTTCGCGTATGAAGAACTGAAACGCATGATGACTAAATTGCGCCCGGGCTATCAGCTGGAGAAGCAAACCAAAACGGTCATCGATACCATAGAATTCTTGAAAGAATCCGCTGTTGACCTGATTCTCATGGATATTCGTCTTGCGGATGGTAATTGTTTCGAGATATTTAATCATGTAGAGGTTATCACGCCCGTTATATTTACAACTGCTTACGATGAACATGCCATCAAAGCCTTTAAGCTGAACAGCATCGATTACCTGTTAAAACCATTTAATGAGAGCGAATTAGAGGTAGCATTGACCAAGTTTGAGCACATATTCCATAGCTGTACTTATAGAAGTACTCCAAAGAATTTTGAGCAGATACTATCGCTCAAGACCAAAAATCGTTTCCTGATATCCAAAGGCGAAAACTATCACTATATAGAGACAAAGGAAATTGCCTACTTTTATAGCGAAGATGGAGTAGTTTTCCTCCATACATTCAGCGATAGGCGGTTTATCGTTAATTATACCTTAGACCAATTGGAACAACAACTTGATAGTCGTTTGTTTTTCCGTGTGTCACGTAACTGCATTGGAAATGTAAAAGCAATTATAAATGTTGCCAAGTACTTTAACAGTCGTTTGAAACTTTTTTTTCTCCCCGAATGTCCACATGAAGTTTTGGTAAGCCGTGTACGTGTTCCTGATTTCCTGAAATGGATGGACGGAGTTGTGGAATAGTTTGTCCGGAAAAATCCTATCTATTGAACACTATATTTCATTTCTAAAACCTGTCATGAACCGTTCTGACTATGGTATTATTGGATACTATTTTGATAAAAACAGGCAAATAAATTCAAGTTGTCTATTTTGACTTGTAAACCTGGATAATTCCAAGGGGGGTCGATGAAAAGCCATGGTGTATCTATCGGGACAGCATATAAATTCTAAAAATTGCCAAGCCGTTAAAACAGATTGCGTACGGAAATTCAGGCTCATGCTAAAAGTCAGATGCCTGAATTTCCGTACGCAATGACTTCTTCACTTTTTATTAGCTTATTACATGACCTGCCGCATTTGGTAATTCATTCCATCCCATTTAATCTAATTTCCATCCGGTCGATTCTGAAGTTCAAAGTTTATGGGTTTCTACTTCGTTTAAATCGCTATTATTTTGTCCAATAAACAATTCAAAATCATATGAAATTTAAATCATTCATATTACCAACGTTGGTAACATTGGTATATCTGCAGGGAAAAGCACAAGAAGTTTCTTTTAAGACGGAATACCTTGGAAAATCAGGATATTACTACCTACCCCCGGGTGAGAAACCAAGAGAAAAAATTGGTGATGGCAAAGGCTCCGCGATGGTTTATCAGGCAGGGGTCAACATACCCTTGTCCACGAAACTAAATGAAAACAATCGCCCGACTGCCTGGGGCATTGGTCTTGGCGGAGCATACGTTTCGTTGAAAAACAAAAATTTTGCAGATGACATGGTTTCGGAAATTATGAATTTACAATTGGGCATCTACCATTTACGTCCCCTGAACGACAGATGGTCTATGCGGGCAAATGTTGGTATTGGGATATTTGCTCCTAATACTGATCTTGGAAAAATCAGTATTAGAAATGTACTGGTAAGCGGAGGAGTTGTTTTTATCCGCCATCTGAACCTTAATTTGGATATCGGTGGAGGTGTAGCCATAAATAGCTCTTTAGGTTATCCGATGATATTTCCCGCTGTTTATGTCAAATGGAAAACCAACGGGAAATTTGACGTAAATGTTGAATTGGTCGATGGCCTGGATGTATCCGCAGGTTATGAATTCGATGACAAGTTTAAGCTTTCCTATGCCCTTGAGATGAACGGGCAGGTAGCTTTGTTGAAGAAAGATGGCAAGGATGTGATATTCTCCCACCAGTATATCGTTACCGGTTTCAGGCCTGAAATAAAACTTGGTGAAAAGGGATTATCGGTGACGGGTATGGCAGGGCTAAACCTGTACCGCCCTGCATCCTATAACGACCGGACTTTGAAAGGGATGTTTACGGGTAATAATGATTATTATTTTTCTATTTCCTCCTATGCGTCAGTTGGTTTAAAAATGAAGTTTTAGTCCATGAAAATGAGACAAACCTTACAAACTGTTGCCTATAGAAGCGTTTATATTGTTGCCTATGCTCTGAGCCTGCTACCGATGGCATTCCTATATGCAATGGCTTCTTTTGCTTTTTTCTTGGTTTATTATATGATTGGGTACAGGAAAGGGGTAGTTATTCAAAACATCGCACGTTCCTTTCCTGATAAGCGTTATGGAGAAATCCATGCTATTGTAAAAAAGTTCTATACCTGTTTTGTAAACTATTTTGCCGAAATCATTAAAAATATTTCCGTTTCGGAAAAAATACTTGATAAAAGAATCAAATTTGAGAATTTGGAACTCATAGACGCGCATATAAATGCTGGGCGGAATGTCATTGCGTGCCTTGGACATTGTGGTAATTGGGAAATGCTCAATTTTATGCCTTATAAAATGCAGCATGATATATATGCTATATATAAACCCCTAAGGTCTGGCGTAATGAATAGGCTCATGATTAAACTCCGTTCACGTTTTAACATGAAATTGATTCCTGATAATGCAGTATTATGCCATGTGCTAACTAAAAAGCTAAATCCAGCAGTTTATCTTTTTCTTTCCGATCAATGTCCACGCATACAGGATGAAAAATACAGGTTTACTTTTTTGAACCAAGAAACTTACTTATTTTCAGGGATGGAAAAATTAGCTCGAAAAGGTCGAACAGCAGTTGTCTATCTGCACATCACACAGCTTTCAAAAGGAAGTTACAAGATCGTCTGTGTTCCAATGTGTTCTAAAGCAGAGTCAGTGAACGAAGGGGAAATAGCCAAGAAATACATTCACTTGCTAACAGAAAATATCAGGCAAGAACCATATGGCTGGCTATGGACTCATAAACGGTGGAAAAGATAAAATAATGGTTTACATCGGCTCAATCCTGTTTATAAAGTATTCCTATTTATTGGCGGTATAATTTTTCATTGCTAAATTTTTTGTTAAAATATGGAAGATACCGCAAGATTACTACACGAGCACGTCCACACCAACCTGTTTAATTTTTGTATTTTTACTAGCGAGAAACGTCAGAACAAATGACGAAACCGCAATAGCAACATCTATCCATATTCAGCAGTTGATAAAATAGAACTAAGAAGTGCTTAAAAACAATAAGAACATCCCTGTAAATTCAATGGCAGAAAATTTCAGCCAAGGCATTTCTATTGATCGGCTCCATCTTAAAAAGTCTGATTTTAAAACGATTCAGCTAAGGGAGGAAGCAACGCAATCACATCGGGACGAAGGGCATACTTTTCATATACTTGAAAACGGAAACGTTGTTATTGAAATAGATTTTCTAAAATATAAAATCATGGCACCGGCTGTTGTTTATATGCATCCAAACCAAGTGCATCGTATTTTGGATTTTACCAATATGACTGTCTGCTCTTTGTCAATCAAAAACGAAAATCTAAATCAAGAGTATCTTAAATTTTTAGAAGAAATTGCACCATCAACGCCTTTAACATTAACGAACGATATTTCTACAATTATCTTTGAAACATTTTCTCTTTGTTTGAAATTTTCAACTCAAAAAAGCAATAGACTGTACCATTTACTTTTAAAGGACAGTTGTAATACATTGGTTGGGTTATTTATTTCTGCATTTTTAAATCAAAATATGCGTTTAAACAGTCTCTCAAGGTTTGAGATAATTGCAAAATCTTTCAATCAATTATTAGAAAAAAATTACTGTGTTCTCAAACGGTCAGCAGCGTATGCTAAACAATTAAATATTTCTACCCATTATTTGAATGAAAGTATAAAAAACATCACCGGCTTATCCGTTTCACAATGCATTCGCGAGAGAATCATTTTAGAAGCCAAGCGCTTGCTCTATCATTCTGATAAATCAGTAAAAGAAATTGCTTTTGAACTGGGTTATGATGATTATCCATATTTTTCAAGGCTTTTTACCAAGACTGTCGGGATGTCAGCTTTGGCTTTTCGAAACAAAAGGCACGATTAATCCAATACTTGCTACGATTAGTTATTTCCCACTATTATTATCTTCACGAATTTTACTCCATAAATTTTAAAGGAGTAAAAAACATGGAACAGAATAAAAAAATGCTTGTAGCGGGTGCAAGTTTTGCAGGGCTTACAACAGCTTATTGGATGAATAAAAATGGGCTATAAAGTAACAGTTGTTGAAATTGGAAACCATCTTAAAATAGGTGGCACACCAGCTGACATAAAAGGTAACACGGTTGACATTGTAAAGCGTATGGGGCTTTTTGAACAAATAAAAGCCAATAGAATCGGTCCCGAAAAATGGGAATTTAAGAATTCTGGCGATGTTAACGGATATTCTGTTTTACTGGGTGAACTAACTGAAAATGAGTTTGAAATAGAAAGAGACTTGCTGCTCAATATGCTCTTTGACCTCATCAAAAATGATGTGGAATTTGTCTTCAATAACAGCATTGATGCACTAAATGAAACAAAAGACAACATAGAAGTTAGCTTTAAAGACGGTTCACGGCAGGTCTATGATTTAGTGTTGGATGTGACGGCATACACTCGGGTGTCAGAAAAATCTGGTTTGGGGACGAAACGAAATATGCTCATTTTTTAGGCCAGTACTTTGCCATTGCGATTGCAAATAAACTGTTAGTTGAAAAAGGCACTTATCAGATGTTTGCCGAGCCCAATAAAGGTGTTGCATTGTATGCTTATAATCATAAAACAGATATCATTTTTACTTTCAGGCCGGAAGCAGAAATTTCTTATGATTTCCGCAATCAGGAGCAACATAAAAAAATAATTTTAGAACAATTCGAAAATGTTGGTTGGCGAACCAAAGAATTATTAAAAGAGCTCATAAATTCTAAATCATTCTCGACAAGTTTTGCCAGATAAAAATGCCATCCTGGACAAAAGGCAGAGTTGCATTGGTAGGCGATGCCGGTTACTGCGCTTCACCGGCAGCAGGTATGGGTGGTTCATTAGCGATAATAGGTGCAACGGCGCTTGCAGATTCTTTTGAAAAACATAAGGGAAATCATGCATCGGCTTTTGAAGCATATAATAAAGACCTGCGGCCTTTCATAAATGAAGTACAAACAAATGCAATAGATACATTAGATAAATTGCTGCCCGGAACCGAAGAAGAAGTAAGATTGAGAAACCAAAATGGTTTTGGCCATTTTTAATGTCAGCTATGACCTTTTTAGAAAATGTACAGACAGAACTGTAAAAGTAGGATTAGAATCTCTTGTTCCAAGAACTGAAGAAGCTGTTCGTAAAAGAAACGCAACAGGCTTTTAGAATTACATATTTCAAAAAGCAAGTTAATGCTAATTATTCTGCTTTCAGAGACTGTTCATTTTGACTTCAAGAACAGTCGTTCTGGCTACATCTGTTTTTTCTAAGCGTTGCATCTTTGTATCAACAAAAAAAAGAAAATATGAATATCGTTATTACAGGCTCATTGGGCAACATCAGTAAACCACTTGTAACAGCATTGATTACAAAAGGGCATTCGGTAACCGTTATCAGTAGCAATCCCGAAAAACAAAAAGAAATTGAGGCAATTGGAGCAAAAGCGGCAATTGGTTCAATAGAGGATATTAATTTTCTAACAGCAACATTTGCAGGGGCAAACGCCGTATATTGCATGATACCTTTCAATTTTATGGAAGAAGACCAAACGGCTTATTTTAAAAAAATTGAAACCAATTATGTGCAGGCAATCAAGCATAACGAAATTAAGAAAGTTGTATTTTTAACTGGTTGGGCAGCTAACGAGGAAGATTCTCCTCTACTTAATCAGCTCACAGACAGAATAGTTATCGAATTGCGTCCCGGTTCTTTTTACACCAATTTTTACAATGATATTAAAACGATCAAAGAATACGGTGTGCTAATGGCAGGTTATGGCGATAATGATAAGATCGCTTTTGTTTCGCCAAATGATATTGCAGATGCGGTTTTTGAAGAACTGACTACGCCGTTTCAGGGAAAAACAGTCCGTTATGTGGCAAGCGAGGAGTTGACTTGTAATGAAGCAGCTAAAATTTTAGGCGAAGCCATTGGCAAGCCTGATCTGAAATGGGTAGCGTTACCGGAAGAGCAATTACTAAACGGCTTACTTCAATCAGGATTTCCACAACAGCTCGCAGATGATTTCGTAAGAATGCAGATGGAGACACACAGTGGAAAAACATTTGAAAATTATCTCAAAAACAGACCTGTCCTAGGTAAAACAAAATTGAAGGAATTTGCAAAGGAATTTGCAAAAGCATACCATCAACAATAATTATCTTTGTATATGGCACATACAAAACCGCAGAGAATAAAATCAATCAGTGAGTTTCATCGGGTAAGGGGTTTGCCTAAGCCAACACATCCCTTGATTAGCGTAGTTACAACGGACGATTTCACCAAATTGCCAGACGAAATCGCTATGAATGCCGTATTTGATTTTTATTTTATAGCGTTAAAACGTATGAAAGGTGTAAAATATAAATACGGACAACTGCATTACGATTTTGAAGATGACGGCATATTGTTCTTTATGTCGCCCAATCAGGTGCTCGAACTAGAAATTGTTGAGGAAGAGAATCCCGAAAAACAATCGGGTTGGATGCTGCTTATTCATCCGGATTTTATTTGGAATACACCACTTGCAAAAACAATTAAGCAATATGATTTTTTTGATTATTCGGTAAATGAAGCGTTGCTATTGTCAGAAAGAGAAGAAATAACACTAAACAGTATCATACAAACTATCAGGCAAGAGTATCATTCCAATATTGATAAGTTCAGCAAACAGATCATTATTTCGCACATTGAAACATTGCTCAGTTATTCGGAACGATTTTACAGCCGCCAGTTCATCACAAGGGAAAAAGCCAATCATCAAATTTTGGAACGTTTGGAAAAACTATTGACAGATTACTTTAACAGTGACGATTTGGCAATAAGGGGTCTACCATCTGTTCAATATGTTTCGGAAGCGCTGAATGTTTCGCCGAGTTACTTAGGCAGTTTACTGCGAGAGATATCCGGTCAAAACACACAGCAGCACATTCACGACAAATTGATAGAAAAAGCCAAGGAGAAATTATCTACTACAAACCTTTCAGTAAGCGAAATTGCCTACAAGTTGGGATTTGAACATTCACAATCGTTCAGTAAACTTTTTAAGGCAAAAACTAATGCTTCGCCTTTGGAATTTAGGCAATCGTTTAACTGAAAAGTGAGCTGGCAAAACTCTTCTAACATCCCAAAAAATCATTGATGTTCTGTTTTGGATTATTGGTAACTTAAAAAACAGAATAGAGTGTTCCCAAAAAGATATAAATTTAGGAACACTCTATTTTTATAGATGTACTTTTCTATCTAAAATTTTGCTCGTAATTTTATTAGCAAATGGCAATAGGAGCAGTACACAAGTGTAAACGATAGGCAATGAAAAAAACCAAGATTTAAAAAGATCACCGATCCAATTTTCAGATAAAATCTCTGCAGTAAAACTTGGTAAAACTGACATTACAAAAGTGGTGGGCAGAACTACAAAAAAGGTGCTAATTATTCTGTATCGTCTATCTTTATTAGAATTTCCCATTATCATTTTTTCGTTTTCCAGGTTCAGGTATCGTTTCAACAACGTCCCAATGTTCTACAATTTTATCTTCTTCAATTCTATAGAGATCATAGAAAGCAACGTGTTCTCCTTTAAAAGTACCTTCACTTAATACCAGTACAAAATTTCCCTCTCCAAGCACTTTATGTATTTTGTTATAGATTTGAGGTTGTCCTTCCTTTTTCCACTGTTCCATAGTATTTAAAAACTCTTGCACACCGTCGCCCATGTGTGGATTATGTTGTATTAATTCGTCTCCACCGAAATAATTTGACACCAACTCGATTTGCCCATTAATAAGAATGTTTTGAACAAAGTCTTTAGCAAGTGCTTTGTTAGCCTCCGTTTTATGATGATCTTTTGCCTTGGTCTTTCCGTCGGTCATTGTCCTGCCGCTTTTATTCAGTTTTTTTGGATTCGTTTGAAGATTATCCCAATGTTCAACACTTATTCCGTTTTCAAACCTGTGTATATCAAAAGCGACGGTTGGTTCGAAAAGGAAATAGTCTACGTGAACAAATCCATAATCTGCATCTTGAAACTTACGGACGACATTGGTGTAAACTTTATCTATCGGCATTTGATCATGCAAGCCTAAGATTGCTTGTAAGCCCGTTGCTACATTTGGATTATGTTGTTTATAGGAAGTAGGACTGATCAAGCCTATTTCTGCCAAAGTTTCAGTTTCAATGCTATTTTGTATAGTTTCAGCCTTGTCTCTAATTGATAATTCCATTTTTTTAATTTTAATGATTAATTATGAGCAAATGTACTGACCTTACATATGTGAAAAAATAAGTGAAAAAATAATGCTATAGGGATAATATTATCACTATGGTACTGAAAACGAAATATGTCGTAAATTTATTCTCTAAAAAAGAACAGCAATGTACGAAAAAAAAATACCGAAAGATTTTAGTTGTGGCATCAGTATTACTTTTGAGATTATAGGAGGTAAATGGAAACCCTGCTTAATTGATTCAATCAACCTAGGAATACGAAGACCGAGTGATTTAGCAAAGAAACATCCACTTGCGAGCAAAAGAGTTTTGAACTTACAACTAAAAGAATTGGAGGCGTATGGCGTTGTTAGAAAAGTTATTTATCCGGTAGTTCCGCCTAAGGTTGAATATTTTTTAACCGAAGTAGGTGAATCTCTTTTACCCCTTGTTGATATGATGGAAAATTGGGGAAGTGATTTTATGAATGATTTTTACCAGAGACAAGAAAATATACATTCTGAAACTATTCTTATAGGAACATGATTTGTGGACTTGGATTAAGCCTGTAAAAATAGACGAATACTTATAATTCAAGCTGAGTTAAGACATTTGTAAGAATTTCGAAATGTTGAAATGTTATTAAAACTAAATATAGTGAACAAAGCAAAAAAAAATACCGAAAAGTGGAGTATGCTTAGTCATCTTTTTAAACAAATAGAGATTCCTGCTAAAACTATTCTTCTTGAAGAAGGTGAAATTTCCAAAAAAATGTTTTTTGTAGAAAAAGGTTGTTTACGAACCTGGATTAATGATAATGGGAAAGATATCACAACCCAGTTTTTCTTTGAAGGTAGTGGCGTATCGTCTATTGAAAGTTTTATGACAAACAAACCTAGTCTATATAGTATAGAAACAATTGAGCCCTGTGTTCTGCAAACTGTTACTAAGAAAGAATTTCAAGAAGCATTAATGAGTTTTCCGGATATTAAAGATAATATAGTTGAACATTTATTTCAACGGCTTCTACAAAGTCAAAATCTTTTCTTTTCCTATTTAAAAAATTCACCTCAAAAACGTTATGAAGAACTTATGAAGCAACATCCATATATTATTCAACGTATTCCGCAGCATTATATCGCATCCTATTTAGGTATAACTTCTGTTTCACTAAGCAGGATACGCAACAGATTATAAATGTAAAATTCTCTCGTATGTTGAAGAATTAGAGTCGCAATTTCAGTAACAATCTATTTTCTATAGCAAGGGAGTTTTTCATTTGGTGGATTAAACCGATAGTTGAAAACTAAGGTAATAGGTCCTTAAATGGTCTGTAACCAAAATGAAAGTGAATAGTATTCGTTGCTATGAGACGATTCAAATGAGCACATGTGCAACTTTTAAATAAATGGAACAATCTTGAAAAACCATCTATGTACGCCGCTGATATAAACTCCTGAATTCAAGCGGCGTCTGGTGTGTAACCTTTTTGAATAGCTTGCTCAATGATTGTGGTTGTTCAAATCCTAAGTTATAGGCGATCTCGCTTACGGTAAGTGTGGTAGTAGAGAGTTTGAGTTTGGCCACCTCTATAATTTTGAGCTGGATATGTTGGCTGGCATTGCTGCCTGTAGTGTTTTTTAGCACGCTACTCAGATAATCGGGGGTTTTGTTCAATTTTTCGCTAAAATACTGCACTGTTGGAAGTACTCGCTCCCTATCGTTTGTTTCGTTAAAATATTGCTCCAGTAATTCTTCAAATCTGATGAGTAATTCGTGATTACTACGCTCTCGCGTAATGAACTGCCTTTTGTAATAGCGATCTGCATAATTTAATAAGAGTTCGATCTGGGAGATGATGATCCTTTTGCTGAAATCATCCATATTCTTGCTGTATTCTTCGAGGATGCTGTCTAATAGGATGCTCATACTGTGCTCCTCTCTTTCGGAAAGAAAAAGCGCCTCATTAATGGCATATCCGAAATATTCATATCCCTTTATTGTTTTAGCCAGCGTGGTATTCCATAAAAAATCGGGATGAATAAGCAGTATCCATCCCGATGGTTTCTGTTTGGGTAATTTGTCGTTGAATGTGATATTCAGGATCTGTCCCGGTGCAAAAAATGACATCAGGCCTTCATCGAAGTCATAAGGCAACTGCCCATAATTAAACTTTCCCAGTACATTGTTCTTTAATGCAATGGAGTAGAATGATTGTGACCAGCACTTAACTGTTACCCCATTATACATTTCCGCATAATCCACCAAGCTGATCAATGGATGTAAAGGCTTAGGTAAATTATACAGACGATGAAATTCACTAATGGTTTGGACTTGAATGATTTCCTGCATGGGACAAATTTACCAAATAATTACAAGTTACTTCCACCTGATACTTCGATTCGTTGAGCATTGATCCAATAGGCTTCTTCAGTACAGAGAAAAGCAACTACAGCACCGATATCTTCAGGCAAACCAACTCGTCCAAGGGCTGTTTCAGCAGCCAGTGCAGCATTCATGTCTTTGTTGTCCCTCACGGCACCTCCTAAAATATCAGTCTCGATAGCGCCCGGAGCCACTGAATTTACACGTATTTTTCGTGATCCCAATTCTTTAGCCTGATATCTACTAAGTACTTCAAGTCCGCCTTTCATGGAGGCATATGCCGCAAACCCCGGTGTGGTAAAACGCGTCAGTCCAGTTGAAATGTTCACGATTCCACCTCCGTCGTTCATCATATGCAAAGCATGTTGGGAGATAAAGAAGGGTGCCATCAGATGAATATGTATCATCTCCTTAAACTGATCGATGGTGAAATCTTCAAAAGTTGAAAAAGCAATAGCTCCTGCATTATTGACCAGGTAGTCCAATTGGGAGTTTTCGAAATTGACATTTAACAATGGTAACAACTTCTCCGAAAAAAAAGGAGCATAAGCTTCATAGGCAGCAACGTCCAATTGTAAAGCTGCTGCCTTATTACCATATGATTTTATTTGTTCCACAACCTCATTGGCTGCTCTTTCATTAGATAGGTAGGTGATGATGACATCTAAGCCCTTTTTTGCTAGATTAAGTGCTATATCCCGACCAATTCCACGGCTTCCGCCAGTTACTAAGGCAATTTTGTTTTTGTTCATTATAATTTTTAATTTGATTACCCTGCAAAGGTCTTTAGAACCGATGGCAATCAAAGTATCCCGATCCGGTGCAATTGTGGCTAAATCCCCAATTCAATCAGGAAGCACCATTAAATAGAAGATTTCGCGATGAAAGCGTTTTCACTTCTGATAATATGGTTTTAAACTCCCGGATTATTTTTTTGTATTTGTTACTTACGGTTCGTATTTTTTAACAATTGTTATCGTTCAGCCATCAGCTACTTCTCAACTTTGGAGCAGGTAATAAAACAAAATAAAAATGAAAGTAGTAATAGTATTTAATCATCCTTACGAGGGAAGTTTTGGAAACGCAATTTTAAATTCCGTTACCAAGGGGCTTAAAGACGCAAATCATGAAATTGACCTGATGCATCTTGATAATGATAGATTTAATCCTGTAATGTCAAAAGCAGATTTAAAAGCATTTGTGGATCACAAACCTGTGGATCCACAGGTAATAGACTATAACGAACGTCTGGAAAAAGCAGACCACCTGATTTTTATTTTTCCTATCTGGTGGGATTTGATGCCCGCAATGACAAAAGGATTTGTTGATAGGGTTCTTACTCCGGGAGTTGTGTATGATCACCATCCAAGGGGATTTGGTTTAGTACCCCTTTTAAAAAACTTAAAAGGGGTGACAGTCATCACAACCATGAATAAACCCAAAATAATGTATTCCCTGCTTATTGGCAACTTAATAAAGAGAGCAATGATAAAAAGTGTATTCAAGACTATGGGTTACAAAAATCTTAAATGGATCAGCTATAACATGGTAAAATCAGTCAGTCAGGAAAAAAGGGTGAAATGGTTAACTGGTATTGAAGCCAGATTTTTAAAGATTCAATAAGAGTAATGACATATCTAAATATTCAAAACAGAACTATATTAAAATATTGACATCGATTAAATAGAATACTTACCTGAAAATTCCTTTAAATTCAGTTTTTGGCTAACCAATATATTTTAGCACAACAAAGTATATTGGTTGCTGATAATATTACAAGGCATTAGCAGTGACACTGAAAAATCGGAAGCATTGACCACTTAATTTCGAATTGAATTGATCATTAGACTTGAATATCAAAAATGTGTGAAAAGTCTCAATATGACTCTGAATATTATAATGTTCATTTTAAACCCAGACGGAAGCGTCAGCGCAATCTGCAAGGATCAATTTTAAGTTTGTACGATCAAAGCTCCCGTAAGCGAATATTTAAACAGGATCAATTATGAAAATACTTGGAATAGAAAGGAATGGAAAGATACTCCATATTCTGCTATTGAGGAAAAACTAATCTGGGTAGTGGCATATCTGGAACTTTTTGTAAAATATTCTACAGAATATCATTTAGAACTTGAAAAAATTTGGCGCAAACAAGCTGTCATTAGGCAAAAAGAAGAGGAAGAAAGAAAAGAGGTTGAAAAATTAATTGTAGATGCCGATAACTTTGATAAATTACAAAAGATTGTGCATTATTTAAATGAAAGAAAAAAGTATTTGCTGGAAAATAATTTGTTTACGAAATTGCGCGTACATGTTTTCCATGCGCACACTTGTTGATATATTTTACATCCGATTGTTGAGCAACGTAGAATTGATTAAACAGGCTAGCAGCTAGGATCAGTTTTTTCATGGTCGTTTATTACGAAAATATATAATTTCAGGTAAAGTGAATTTAAAACTTTTACAATCGTACATTGATGTATACAGTTACCAAGAATTTTTTTTGTTTTTTTTTCCAAAACAAAATACAGAAATTTCTTTTAAACCTGTTTTAATTTTCTCAATCATTTCTGAGAAGCTAATGTTATTCTCAACGGTGCTAATCGAAGTGGCTATTCCTTTTATATTGTGTTTAGTGTTTGATACAGCAAATACATAGATTATTTCAGAGTCATATTCGGTTTCGTAGCAAATGTATATCTTATCAATAACAAATTCAGATGTGTTGAGATTAGTAATGTTTTTTATGTTGGGTGATCCTGAAAGCATACATTTCATGATGTCGAAATCCAGGGCATATCCTTCGTTCAGCAATTCTGAAATTACGTCATGCAATAATATAATTTCTTCCATTTTAAAATTTTAGAATTATTTCCAGCTACCCTGCATTGAAATTTCGAGATGTTCACCTTTAACCTCCATATCAATGGGAAAAATTATTTTATAATCATCCATATGAACAGAACACCCGTCAATGTATCCAGTTATATTGCCCCACAATTCCAAATGATAAGAAGTACCGTACAAATTCATTTCAGGTGATGGATACATTTTCAGAGTTGTAGGAAGCGGTAAGTCACTGGGATAAAATTCAGTCTCTGCGATACTTACTTTACTTTCATCTTTGAAAACTTTAATAAAAAGTTTTTGTTCCGGAAGGGATTTTTCTTTTTCAAATTGTACTAACTTCACTGTATTCAATTGAAAAGTCCGGTCGTCATTCTGGCATGAAAAAAGAAAAAATAAAGCTGATCCAAGGAAAAATGAAATGATCTTTTTTGTACTATTTGTTTTCATAAAATTAATTTAAAGATTGATATTTTTATGCTGGTGATAAACGTTTCGATTTCAGGTAAAGCACTGTACGATTGAGATAAGGAAAAAGAAGAATCAGCAGCAATGTTATTGAAAGCATCCAGACCATCATTTCATAATAATCCATTGCAAATCTTACTTGATTCTGTAAATTCACACTCTCTCTCAACAATTTTTCAGCTCCTTTGACGGCATGATCTCCAAGCATTCCTTTTCCACTAAGCTTAGTGGTCTGTCGATGCAGGAAGTCTTTTATTGACGGATCTATAGCACTTAAACGATCTTGAAAAGCGTTGTAATGCCTGCTCTTTTCATATAATTCATAGTAATTGATCAATGCAATACTTGCGCAAAAACCTAAATAACGAATAGCCAATGCTGTGGCTGCTGCAGATGGGCCAATCTGTAGTGGTACCGAAGAGATAATGTAAATGATGGTAGGGACCATAATGAGACCAACTCCTAACCCTTGGATAAACAAGGGAATAAAATAGTTATATTCGTCAGCCTGTACATCAAATGAAAAATACATTACTGCATGAAACATCAACAAGGTAAAGAAACCGGGCACCCAAATACTTCTGATATTTTTTTTCTGCAAAACCAGACAACAGGCGATAATAATTCCCGTAATAAGTCCTAAAAGATTAAAGATATTGATGTAAGAAAGATAAAACGGATCAAAATGAAGAACGGAAATAAAGTAACTATTCGTAATTCCTGAGGCAAAACGACAGATATACATTATAAAAAGAATGACAAGACCTATAGTAAAGTTTCTATATCTGAAAACACTTAAGTTTATATATGGTCTTTTTTTAAACATTTGACGGAGTACTAACAGTACCAGTAATGCTCCAATTCCAATTGTACTTCCTAAAATACGGTTATCTTCCAGCCAGTAATATTCTTGTCCAAAAACTGTAATATATCCGATTAGTATGAGCAATGTACTGAACATGGCAAAGCTTTCCCAATCTAATTTATAAAGTGGAAATCTCGAATTGATACGGTAATGTCTCATTGTTATTGCCAAGAAAATAAATCCTGGAAAATATAAAAACACTGCACCTTTATAGATATTGTTAAAATTATAAGAGTCAATAAGATCCGCAGTAATCAAATTATTAAATGGCAATGCACATATTAGAATTCCAAAGAATACTGAGAAGCTAATCTCCCGGCCTCTTTCACTGCTCAATCTGGTAAATATTAAACTCAGAGATAAATTTACGTTACAGGCGAACAGCATTCCTTGAATAAAACGTATTGGAAAAAGAATATGAATCTCATTCGTATAATAACAGATGAGGCATGCCATGATCTGAAGTGTCATAAACAAGAGAAAATATTCTTTTGCAGCAAGAAAGCTAAAAAACCTTCTTTCGAGACTGTAAAATCCAACATATCCCGCATAAAACAATGCAACAGAAAACTGAATATCTGCAGGTTCACAACCGTAATATCCTGCTGCTGCATTTATATTCGCTAAAGGGAGAAAAAATATAGTGATTCCTGGGAGTGTCATCATAAAAAGAATAATTTTTACAAGCCATTCCGGAATCCATTTTTTAAAAAAAGGAATCTTTCTAACCATTAGAACGTTTTTTGCCTGCATATACATTGACGTTCATGCCTACTTTTAGCACATTAATATCTTTTCTTTTCCCATCTATTTTGATTCTTACTGGAATACGCTGTACAATCTTCACATAATTTCCTGTAGAGTTATCAGGAGGTAATAACGAAAAACTGGAGCCTGTAGCAGGAGAAAGAGAAATAATAGTTCCCCTAAACTCCCTGTCAGGATAAGAGTCTGCTACAATTTTAACATGGTCACCGATGCGCATATCTTTAATCTGGGTTTCTTTATAATTAGCAACTACCCATTTGTCAGTTTCGTTGTTCACAATAAAAGCTAATGTTTCACCAGCATCAATCATCTGTCCTACTTCAACAGTTCTACGCCCCATTCGTCCGTCGTAAGGCGACACAATAACGGTATAAGAGACATCCAGTTTATGACGGTTTAAAAGTGCCTCGAGCTTTGTTATTTCCGCATGTACAACAGTTTTCTCTGCTTGAATATCGTTTATTTTTGATTTGAACGCTGCGTAAGTATTCTGGGAAGCTTGATATTCGCTGTTGTTTACGTCCAATCCTGCTTTTACATCTTCGAGACGTTGTTTTGTAGCTGACTCTTCATTGTAGAGGCTCTGATATCTTTTATAATCAAGTTCTTGCTTCCATACTTTTGCCTTGTTAGCTTCTACTTTAGCTTGTGCTGAAGCAGCCTCTTTTTCCATCGTCCCAGTAGTACTTTCCAATACTTTTATTTGAGCGCGAGCCCTTTGAAGGGCAGCCTGTGTTTGTTCTTGCTGCAATACATATTCACGGTTATCAATAATTAAGAGAGTGTCTCCCTTTTTCACTTCCTGATTTTCCTCGAACTTTACATCAACGATAAATCCACCAGCCCTCGAAATAACGGGATTTACATATTCCTGAACCTGAGCATCATTGGTCTGTTCGTATTTGTAAAAATTTAAAAGGGTAAAGATTCCCCAAATAGCAAGTGCAGCAACAACGAGACCTGAAACCCATCCTGTTATTTTGGTAATTAATTTGTCTGTAGGAGTATATTTCTTTTTCATATTTTTATAAAATCCCTATGATATTTTGTAATAAGTAATAATTGTTTTGTGCAAGGATCTTAGCCGATTCCAGCTCAAATTTTGTTTGTAATAACTGAATGTCTGCATCCAGTAGATCTGTAACCAGCGATGTTTGGCTGAAGTACGTATTTTTAATAATCCTTGCATTCTCTTTAGCTTGTATAACATTTACTTCAGCCACCTTAATCTGTTTCAATGCTTCCTGATATCTCAGGTAAGCTTCCTTTACCTGCTGTCTTACTTTATCTTCAGTATCTTTATGAGTTTCTTCTTCTTTCTCAAATTCAATTTTTGCAGCTTTTACTTTTTGAGGGTTGTGATAAAGGGATGACAAAGAAAACGATGCTTTTACACCAACAACTCCCAAAGAATACCAATATGGATTATAGGGGAAAAGGAAAATCTGCGGATTGGCATAATAAAATTCTCCGTATAAACCGATCTTGGGAGTAACATTTGCTTTTACTTGCTTAAGTTTTAGCATGCTGAGCTCTGTGTGCTGTTCTGAAACATGATAGTCAAAAGAATGTTCTAAGGCGCTGGTCAGATACTCATCATAGGTAGCTTTTTTATCCCATTCACTAAATGGAAATTCGGGGATTATAATCTGTTCGTCGGGAACTCCCAAAATAATATTGAGTTTTTGGGTGGCTATGAGAATATCATTTTCTATAGTAATAAGAGCCATTTCCCGACGGGAAAGTTCAAGTTCAATTCTCAGCAAATCACTTTTCAAAACAACACCGTTTTTATAAAGTGATTTTATTTCTTTTAGTTGCACTTTCTGATCAATAATATCCTTCTTAATTAAATCTCTGAAAATAAATATTTTTTGAAGATCAAGGTATAATGCCGCTGTTTTATAATGAATATCAGAAACTGCCTTTTTCTTCTGAATTTCTCTTATCTTCTGTAGTGTTGCATTTTCTTTAATTTTAAGGTTCAGCTTGTTTCCATTATAAATGTTCAAGTAGAAATCTGCACCAACTTTATAAAGTGTGTGGATTATCTCATGTTGTGATGGCTTAGAAAAAAGGCCATTTTCATAGATGGGGATATTAGAAGCCTTTTCAGCAGATCCTTTTACTTCAATTTCCGGAAGGCGTTCCATTTTTGCATCCTTTAGTTCAGCATTAGCAATTTCTTCTTCCATATTTTTTATTCTTATATGGCGGCTATTCTCTTCAGCTTTTTGCCATGCATCTTTTAAAGTTAGTCTAAGAGTATCGCTTTTGGGACTGATTGCGTTGGCTAACAGGACATGACTACCACCAAATATTAGTAGTCCGATTAAATAGATTTTCATCTGAATTTTTCGAATTATTATGCTTGCAAATTTATCAGGTCTGCGGAGATTTATTTTATCTAAAATAGTCAAGTATTACATGATTCCGGCCAAATTATTATATTTGCATAATCCTAAACTTTAGAATGCTTACATGGGACTTATTGCAGCTCTTCCAGACATTGATAAATATGATAATAGTGTATTTGTAATGCATGAAGCATCAGAAAAACTCATCCCTTTTCATAAACACACGAAAGGACAGCTTAGTTACGTGGAGGGAGGGATTGCATATATTACTATTGATAATCGTACTTATGTTGTCCCTGCAAGACATTTTTTTTGGATTCCCCAAGGTTTAGAACATATTCTTCAGATTGGTCATTCTGCCACCGTGCTGCGATCGCTATATTTTTACGCTCACGATGATTTTTCCAATTCTTTTTTCAATCGACTTGGTATTTACCCTGCTTCTGAACTCCTGATACAAATGATTAAATATACCGAAATTTGGGACGAAAGACACGTAACTTCTATGGATGAAAATTTCGAGTTTTTAATAGCGTTGAAGAAAATTCTCCCAGAGACCCATAAGCAACCTTTACCTATCATTCTTCCTGCTACCCAGAACAAACAAATGATGAGAATTGTTAATTATCTTGAAAATACTATAGAAGAAAAGCATAGCCTTACTAGTATAAGTAAAAAGTTTGGGTTGAGTGAACGTTCTCTTTCACGCCTTTTTAAGACCGATATGGATATTTCTTTTCTTCAATATCTGAAAACGCTAAGGATTATTAAAGCTATCGAACTGCTTCTGAATACAAACAAATCAATTAACGAAATTGCAGATGAGGTGGGGTACAGTTCAATCAGTTCGTTCAGTGATACTTTTCGTGAGTTTACAAGATCTAGGCCCACCGATTTGAGAAAAGTCGATGTTAAAACGCATAAATAATAATCACTTGGAAGGAACTTTAAGCTCATATAAAAAAGAATTATGATCTATTTTAAATGATTGAAATACAACGAGTTGTTGGGTGTTTAAAGGAGTCGGTATTTAAAGTTATATAACGGCTGTCGATAAGATCTTTAAGATCTCGGCTAGTAATCTTGTAGTGTACTATTGAAATTTGGCTGCATTGTCTGTCAATTTACTTCGAAATTCTTTTTTATATTTATAGAACATTCACTTTCGAATGAGACCTGGTTTCCAATGTCATCTTTAAACCATTATTATTGTAATGCGTCAAAATTTGATCTTTTCAATCAATTAAAGGCTGGAAAAGATTAAAAACTCTTTCAGTGGCTCGTGCAATTATTGTTTTTTCACTACATGACAATTGGTTTAACGCGTGACATTCTTAACATAAGTTTTATTTAATTGCTCTTTAGGAACTGATTGACGACAATATTTTGAGTTCCTATGTTAGTTATACATTCTAATATAATGCTGCAGAAGCAGCATTATGGATTGCAGTATTTTCAGTATATAAATTAATTATAGTCGATTAATCTCAAGCATCACTTTTTTGCTAAAAGGGTTACAATAAGACAGATTGAAGTCAAAAAGCTCCTCTGCTGTGTAAGATTTTTCAACTGCAATTCTCAGCATAGTTTTAGCTCTGTTTAGACGGACTTTGACATTTGTTTGACTGATGTTGAGAAGCGCAGATGTTTCAGAGATATTTAATCCGTTTATTTCTCTTAAGGAAAATACAATTCGATAATCTTCAGGTATTTGAGACAGAGAATTCTCAATGATGTGCCCCAATTCGCGACTGTGAATTTCTTTTTGTATGTCGGTCATTGAATTGCTGAACATAGGCGTTTCATTTTCATTAATAATCTCATTCGCAAATTCATTTTTGTAGCTGAATTTCTGTTTTTTACGATAGCAGTTATTTAACATTATTCTGATTATCCAGGTCTTAAAACCAGCGCGTTTTTCGAATTGGTCCAGATTTTTGTAAGCATCAATATAGGTATCCTGCATTAAATCCTGTGTATCTTCATGATTGTAATTATATGACCTTCCAATTTTGTATAAAGAGGAATTAAAACGTTGTACAATAATTTCATAAAGAGGTTTTTCTCCTTTTAAAATACGGTTGATAATTTCAACTTCTGTTAATTGACCGAATTGATCCATTTTAGCTCAGAATTTTTGCTATTTTAGCCATTGAAAGAGCCGCAATTGCCATTACTAAGTCACGTACTGCTACATCAATGAAGTTAAAACTTAATAATAATGTAATTGCTATCACTGTTAGCCAGCCTGCAACGATATAGCCACCTATTTCTGCTTTTTTGAGAACAATTATGCCGGCCAAAATTTCTATTACACCTACAACCATCATAAACGCCGAGGCAGAAACCGGCAATACGTTTCCAACTGACGGATTGATATACTGTTTCCAATCCGTAAGCAAGTTAGTGAATTTGTCTGCTCCTGCAACTATAGGAACAACTACAAAGGTGTACCTTAACAGATTGAATGCTTGTCTTAGCGCTTTACTTTTGAAAGTATTTTCCATTTTTTTTATATTTAATTACTTTATACTTTATTAGGGTACATGACAAGTAGAAAGGTTACAATCGATTTAAAAAAATGAGTCTTAGCAAGTGAGCTCTAAATCGTTGAATTTTAATCAACATCTTAAAATATATAAAGACATTTTTGTCTTTTATTTATTTTTTCTATATTTGCATCATCCAAACATTCCTTATCTAGGATGTGGATTAAAAATTTAATTTAATGAAAAGCAGCATTCAAGACTTTGATGACATTAAACTTTTGGTGGATTCTTTTTATAGTGAAGTTCAACGAGATCTATTGATTGGTGGTATTTTTGTAGGTGCGATAAAAGACTGGACAAAACATTTGGAAAAAATGTATACTTTCTGGCAAACAGTTTTACTTGGCGAACATACATATAATGGAAGCCCATTCCCTCCGCACGCACAAATGCGGCTTGATGGAAGTCATTTTCAGCGTTGGCTGAGCATCTGGTCTGCGACAATAGATAAACATTTTGAAGGTGAGATCGCCGAAGAAGCTAAATGGAGAGCCGAAAAAATGGCTAGGCTCTTTCTGATAAAAATTGAATCCAGCAATCACCAATGAAGTTCGTTAAATTTATGAAGACATTACATTGCGAAAAGTTTAACGTGAAGTTTTGAGAACTGGTATGTATCATCTTAAAATTGTTGTCGCTGAACTAATGGCAGACAAAACAATAATTAAGACCACTTTAATTTCATTAATAATAATAAATCTATGATTAAGATAGCTTCAATTTTAACAGACATTCAATACGGCGAGACTAATCCTTTAATCAGTGTACTTATCAATACTTTACATACCAAAGAGATAAGGATTGTTTTTAAGAAGGGTCAGGAAATGACTTCGCATAAAGCAGCATATCCGATTGTGGTCACTGTTATTGATGGTAGTATTGACTTCGGGGTAGATTCTGAGCGACTTAACTTGGAAAAAGGCATGATAATAGCTTTGGAAGCGAATATGCTACATGATCTAAAAGCAACAAAAGATAGTATAGTACTGTTATCAATGAATAAATCGGTCACGGGTAAACATTGATAGAAGACATACTTGCAATAGCAAAACAATAATTTATATGGGATTCTTTTCTAAAACTTGCGAATATGCCATAAGAGCTGTTCTTTATATTGCCAGCCAATCTCAAGAGGGAAAGCGTGTAGGAATTAAAGAAATTGCGGAAAACATTAATTCTCCTGAATATTTTCTTGGTAAGATACTTCAGAGACTTAGTCGTGAAGGTATCATATTATCTGTCAAAGGCCCAAATGGGGGATTCTACCTTGATGCAAACGGGTTGAACCGGCCTATAGCAGATATTGTAATAACTCTAGAAGGTGATGAAATATTTACAGGCTGCGGAATGGGACTCAGTTACTGCTCCGAAAGCAACCCTTGTCCATTGCATAATGAATTTAAAAAAATTCGTAATCAGATAACTTATATGCTACATAAAAGTACTATTGGTGCTTTCAATAAAGAATTACTGGACGGTACATTGACTTTAAACAAATAATTTTTTTTATCATAATTAAAGACATTTTTGTCTTTAATACTAAATTTCTATTTATGACAAGCGAACAAAAACAATTAGTAAAAGATACCGTACCTGTATTGAAAGAGCATGGTGTTTTATTAACTTCACATTTCTACGCTCGTATGTTTCAGTACAACCCGGAATTGAAAAATATATTCAACATGGGAAATCAGCAGAACAGCAAGCAACAAACAGCACTTGCCATGGCAGTATTAGCGTATGCAGAGCACATTGAAGACCCATCTGTGCTGTTGCCGATGGTGGATGGTATCGGTCAGAAGCATACCAGCCTTGATATTCGTCCGGAACATTATGACATTGTAGGTCGGCATCTAATAGCATCAATTAAGGAAGTACTCGGCGTAGCTGCGAGCGTGGAATTATTAGACGCCTGGACAGTAGCATATAACCAATTGGCGTCTTTGATGAGCGGCCGGGAAAAAGCTTTATATAAAAAGCATACCGAACAAAAAGGTGGTTGGAGCGGCTGGAGGCCTTTTGTAGTTAAACAAAAAGTTGTGGAATCAACTGAAATAACGTCTTTTTATCTTTATCCTGCTGATGGGGGATCAGTAGAAAGTCATTTACCTGGTCAGTATATTAGTTTACGTTTATTCCTACCAGAGCTTCAATTATTACAACCGCGTCAATATAGTATTTCGTGTAGGTCCAATAGCGAATATTATCGAATATCGGTCAAAAAAGAAGTGGGTAGCAAACATCCGGACGGTATGATTAGTAATCGTCTCCATAACCACATTACAGAAGGAAGTATTGTTGAACTTTCTGCTCCGGCAGGTACCTTTATATTGAATGAATCGACCTTAGCACATAAAGTATTCATTAGCGGGGGTGTTGGACAGACGCCGCTTTTGTCGATGATAGAAAATCTAACCAACGAGGCGGATGAAACCAAAGTATCTATTACTTGGATACATGGTTGTAGAAATGAGGCAGTGCATGCATTCAAAGACAAGATTACTGAATTATCGAATTTCTATTCGAATATCAACCAGCACGTCTTTTATGAGCAATCGAATGAACTACAAAAAAACAAGTATAAGGGCTGGGTAGACCTGGAAGTATTAAAAGAAACAGTACTTGATCATAAAGCAGAATATTATATCTGTGGTCCAGCTTTATTCATTAAAAAACATTATAATTTTCTTGTAGAGAATGGGGTTCAGAAATCTGCAATTTATTTTGAAGAATTCGGTCCGGCTTCGTTGCATCTAAACTAGAATACTAAATTGTTTACGGATCAAAGAGTACCAATGTGGTGATAATATTCACGTCATTGGTATTCTTTGATTTAACATAATGTTGTAATACAACATATCCTTGCGCAACTTTGAAGCTATTAGTATAATATGAGCTTTATTTAATTACTACCAACTATTAAATTTATGTTGCTGATTCAAAGTATATATTGATCGTGCCCATTATGGTAATTCAGTATGTATGCTTAATCATTAAAAAGAAACTGAATAAGGCTTGCTTAGTTCAATACCATATGTAATCAATAATATTAACTAAGAACAATTCATACCTTTAAAGTTTTGAGTATCTTAAGACTGTTAGTATAATCTATTAAAAATAACCATTTAATAAGTCATCTGCTGATAAAGTTTAGTATACTGATCTTTAGCTTCTCTTATTGTATCTGTAATTTGAAAGGTCCCTCAAAATAAGTCTCATAAGAATCTATTAAATTATTTTTATGATCATATACGCCTATGGTAATATTTTGTTTGGATAGATTCATCTGTGATTCTGGAAAACTTATGTTTATGGTTCCTTTTGATATTTTGTCACGATCTACAGTTATTTTATCAGAAGCACTGTAACCAATTTCAGCGTTTTTCGGTTCGATTACTTTTATAGTGACAATTTTTTTACTATTGGTTTTATTAAGGAACGTGTAATTATATGTATTGATAATCTTACCATCTCTTACGAAGAACGTGCTACCTGCCGGCTTGATAAATTTTGCCTCCATCTCTTCACGGCTGGAAAGAAGAAATCCTTGAAACCCTAGCAATAAGACCAGAATTACTGCGAAGCCTTTCATTCTGCCTGTAAATTTATACGGGCTTCCTGTTTCAATCTCTCTTTCTGAAGCGTATCTTATTAAGCCTTTAGGTAAGCCAACTTTTTCCATTACTTCATCACACGCATCAATGCACGCAGTACAATTTATGCATTCCAACTGCTGGCCATCTCTAATATCAATACCGGTTGGACAAACAGCGACGCACTGATAGCAATCAATACAGTCACCTTTTCCTGTACTTTTCCTGTCTTCACCATTTCTCCATTTGGAACGTATTTCTCCTCTCTTAAAATCGTAAAAAACGTTGATGGTTTCTTTATCAATCAGGACTCCCTGTAATCTTCCGTATGGACATACCAAAGTGCAAACCTGTTCTCTAAACCACGCAAACACAAAATAAAAAGTTGCTGTAAAAAGAATCATGACAATAAAACTAGTAATATTGGCAAATGGCCCTCCTGATATTATTTGGAGCACATCCTCATAACCGACGATATACATAAACATAATGTGGGTGATAAAGAGTGAAATAACGATGTAAGCAGACCATTTTAAAATTCTTTTCCAAATTTTTTCAGTATTCCATTCCTGCCGGTCCAGTCTCATCTGTTTATTACGGTCACCTTCAATCCAAAACTCTATTTTCCGAAAAATGGATTCCATAAAAATTGTCTGCGGGCAAATCCATCCACAAAAAATCCTACCGAATGCGATGGTAAAAACAATAATAAAAATTAGAGAAGCAATGGCACCTAAGGTAAGGATAAAGAAGTCCTGAGGATAGAAAGGCTGTCCCATAATAAAATATTCTCCGTCAATGACATTTAACAAAAAGACAGGATTTCCGTTAATTTTAATAAACGGTATTGCAAAATATATAATCAATAGAATATAGCTTACAAGCTCTCTATAGTTGGTGTATTTGCCTTTTGGCTTCTTTGGGAAAACCCATTTTCTCTTACCGGTTTGGTCCATTGTTCCTATGGAATCTCTATAAGATTCAGGGTCTACAACCTGAGCTTGGCCGCCGCGTACGGCTTGTTGATCTATCTCTGACATTCAGTTTTATTATAATTTTAATGATTTTATTTTTGAAAGAAAGCGTTCATTTTTTCATGTTCGAATTTCGTTGTACTTGGGTAGCAGAAGGGCGCGACTAATAAAATGACAGGAAAATAATCATCTGTAACGTTTCGTAAAATAATGCATCACGAATTTGAAAAAAAATGATCTTAAAGTTTTAAGCTATAATTTCGCCTTGTATTTTAATTATTATCAGCTGTTTTTATATCGGTCGTTTTGATATCTATGCCTAATCTCTGAAGATAAGCGATAAGCGCAATAATTTCTTTTTTCTCTAATTCTCCCTGAGGTCTTTTTGCATAAGCTTCCTTAAGGTCAGAAGCTTCTACAAAGATATCTTTTACTATTTTCGCTGCCTGGTTATCAGCCCATTTATCTGCAGTATCAATCTGTACTTTTGTATATGGCACGTCAAAAGTACTTTTCATGAACTTAAGCTTATCGATCATTTGGGAGCGATCCAGATTATTGGCTATTAACCATGGATAGCGGGGCATAATAGATCCTGCAGATGTAGATCTGGGATTGTACATGTGTTTATAGTGCCATGAACTTGGGTTTTTACCACCTTCCCGGTGTAAATCGGGACCTGTCCTTTTTGAACCCCATAAGAACGGCCTGTCATACACGAATTCTCCTGCCTTCGAGTATTGCCCGTTTTTGCCGTTGAATCTTACAATCTCGTCTCTAAAGGGTCTTACAACTTGCGAATGGCAGGCATTGCAACCTTCACGGATGTATAAATCTCTGCCTTCCAATTCTAATGGAGAATACGGTTTTACGGAGGTAATGGTAGGTACATTTTCTTTGAGCATTAAAGTTGGTATTATTTCTACAGCTCCACCAATTGATACTGCAATGAAAGATAATACGGTAAGTAAAACGGGCAGTCTTTCTAGCCAAAGGTGCAGGCCTTCACCTTCTTTTCTTTTATTGCTTATATTTGTCAAAGCCAGAGCTTCGGCCGGCACTTCTCTTTGAAAAGAACCCTTTCTGACCGTAACAACCAAGTTAATAACCATTAAGACAGCACCTGAAAAATAAAACAAGCCACCTAAAAATCTCATTTTAAAATAAGGGATAATTGCAGTGACTGTATCCAGCCAGTTTTTCCACAATAATGTACCGTCGGGGTTAAACTGTTTCCACATTAATCCTTGCGTAAATCCTGAAATGTACATTGGAACCGCATAGAAAATAATTCCAAAAGTGCCTAGCCAAAAATGCCAGTTTGCCATCTTAACCGACCATATTGTTGTTCTCCATAAGATGGGTATCAGATAATAAATCATACCAAAAGCCATAAAACCATTCCAGCCTAATGCTCCGAGATGAACATGACCTATCACCCAGTCTGTAAAGTGGCCAATTTTATTAATGTTTTTTGTTGCTAAAAGAGGTCCTTCAAACGTTGCCATACCATAACAAGTTACTGCAACAACGAAGAATTTTAAAACTGGATTTTCTCTAACTTTATCCCAAGATCCTCTCAGTGTGAGCAATCCATTCAGCATTCCTCCCCATGATGGTGCTATCAGCATAATTGAAAAACCAGTTCCTACAGCCTGTGCCCATGCAGGTATTGCGGTATATTGAAGATGATGCGGCCCTGCCCATATGTACACAAATATTAATGACCAAAAATGAATAATTGAAAGCTTGTATGAGAAAACCGGACGTTCAGCGGCCTTTGGTAAAAAATAATACATTAAACCCAAAATTGGGGTAGTTAAAATAAATGCTACCGCATTGTGACCATACCACCATTGAACGATGGCATCTTTAACTCCGGAATAAGCAGAATACGACTTCCATCCTGTAAAGGATAAGGGGACTTCAAGGTTATTGAATATATAAAGCATCGCTACGGCTATCCATGTTCCTAAATAAAACCAAATCGCAACATATAGATGTCTCACTCTTCTTCTCGCAATAGTTCCGAACATATTCATTCCAAAAATCACCCATGAAAACGTAAGAAGTATATCGATTGGCCATTCATGTTCAGCATATTCCTTAGATGTATTGATGCCCATAAAGAAAGTTATAAAGGTTATTACAACCATTAATTGCCAAGTCCAGAAATGAATCCAGCTTAATGTTTTGCTAAACATTTCTGTTTTTAAGAGTCTGGGTACGGAGTAATATACTCCGACAAAAACACTGTTGCAGACAAAAGCGAAAATTACAGTATTGGTATGTAGCATCCTTATTCTGCCGAAACCGAATGCTCCGTTGGTATCTATTAACGCTTGTATCCCTCCGTTTCTTAAAATTTTTATTGACTCGTCATCAGTTCCAAAAATGAATTCTGGTAGCTCTGGATAGAATAACAGCAGAGCCGCAGTGAGACCAAACAGGAATCCGATCAGTCCAAAAACTATCGTTGCATACAAAAAGGCACGTACTATGGTATTGTCATAATTAAATTTCTGTGTATTCATTATGCCAAAAGTAGTATAGCATTATCAATTATTTATGGTGTTAATCATCGAAAAAATAGCTATATTTATGATCGTTGAATTATTATAATAACTAAGATATGAAGGAGGTTTATCCAACGTTTAAGATAGGAGGTCTGTCGACATGTAATTCTATTAGTGAAATGTTTACGGTTGATAAGTTTTCAGAATTCTTAAAGCGGAATCCCGGCACAGAGAAGGTACATCGGCATTCTTTCTACCATGTTACCTATTTTGAAAAAGGATGCGGTGAAAATTTAATAGATTTCAATTCGTACGATGTTATTCCTAATAAAATATTTTTTATGCGTCCGGATCAGGTTCACAGCTGGCGATTAGACGAAAATACGGAGGGTTATGTAATCAATTTTTCAACGACTTTTTTTGACCAACTGAAGATAAATTCATCATTGATTGATCAGTTTCCTTTTTTCAATTTATTCGGAAGCGACCAAATGGTCAAAATTTCCACACAGAACCAGAAAAGAATTAAGCTTTGTTTTGAGGAAATTATTTCAGAAATGACTGACATTCAACCCTGGTCACAAGTAATGATTGCGTCATTGGTACTACAAATTTGTGCACTGGCATGTAAAGAAATTACCACTGAAACCGTTTTTACAGACACCAATTATAATTCTTTGATATTAAAGCAGTTTATCGAAATTGTAGAAGTTAATTTTCATCAATATAAATTGCCCAAAGAGTATGCGGCTTTTCTAAATGTTACTCCTAACCAATTGAACTTCATATGCAAACAACAGGTCAATTTATCGGCAGGAGAAATTATCAGAAAAAGGATCATCTTAGAAGCTAAAAGGCTCTTGGTTAATTTTGATTTATCCATTGCAAGTATTGCTGAAACGCTAAATTATTCCGATCCCTCATATTTCGTGAAATTTTTTAAAAAGTATACATCATTTACACCTGATGCATTTCGAAAACAGTATTACATTAAGTATTAAACTTATACATTATTAACAATTATATATATCAGAATGATTCCTGAAAAGTATTTAAAAAAATATAATTATAGTACAAAACATTACGATATCGGAGATTTTATCTATGAGGAAAACACAATTTGCCGAAATTATTTCCAGATTATTTCGGGAAAAATTAAATTAAACAATTATTGTGAAGATGGTAAAGAATTTATTCAGAATATATTTGAGGCACCTCAAAGTTTTGGCGATGCCTTACTTTTTATAAATGAAAGATATCCTACGAATGCAGTAGCTTTAACTGAATGTAATATTATAGAGATTTCCGCTAAAGATTTTTTTGATTTGCTAAAGGATAATCCAGAATGTGCAATAGACGTCAGTACAGGTTTATCCCAAAGGCTCCACTACAAAATGCTGATGTCTCAGCATGTTTTTTCTAAAGATCCGACCGTAAGGCTTAAAGCTTTAATGGACTATTTCAAAAATATGCACAATGTACACCAGAAATCGAATAAAGAATATTTAATTCCTTTAACGCGTCAGCAAATGGCGGATCTAACAGGTTTGCGAGTGGAAACTGTTATCCGAACTATTAAGTTAATGGAAAGAAATCACTTGCTCACAATAAAAAATCATCTAATATACTATTAAATACCGAAATTGAGTGTGATTGAGATCGTATCATGAAGATGTTTGCTTACTGTAATTTAGGAGAAACAAAAAAATAATTTTTTCTAAAATTAATACGATGGATGAACTTCTCAATGAGCCTGGTTTACAAATCACTATTTTTCTTTTCTTGATTCCTGTGATTTTTGCGCTTATTCTAATTTTAATAAGGGTAAACCGGATGATTTCTGATACAATTAAAAGAAGTGAGCTAAAAAAAATATACGAACATCTTAGCAGGCTGCAACCGGGGGAAATCTCCGCTTTGGAAGAACGGAGAAAAGAACTTGAATTTCAACTTTCCGGAAATGAGCTTTCGGAAAATAAAGAGGTAAGAGATCCTCGGGGGCTGATCGATGAGGCAAATGAAGTCCACGACATTCGTTTCCTGCAATCTAAAAGAGAAGAGGGTAGAAACATCATAATTCCAAATGATGAAAAAAAGCTGATTCTTTGGTTTTTGGGTTGTAGCGTATTCTGGCTCTTTGCAGGTACCACGGTCGGTGAGTATCTAGGGATTAAATTTGTTGCGCCTGATGCTGATCATATCAGCTGGTTAAGCTTTGGAAGACTCAGACCTGTCCATACAAATATAGTTTTCTGGGGCTGGGCGTCTATGGCGATGGTTGGCTTTTCATATTATGTTATACCAAGGGTAGGAAATACAAAAGTCTTCAACCTTAAGATAGGTTACATTACATTGATATTAATGAATTCCGCTGTTCTATTAGGAAGTATTTGTCTAATGGCGGGGATCAACAACAGTGGTGGTGAATACAGAGAATACATTTGGCCGGTCATGCTGCTTTTTGCAGTGGGAATTATTATAAGTATTTATAATCATATCAATACCATCGCATTCCGTAAGACAGAAGAAATCTATGTTTCAAATTGGTATATCGTTTCGGCAATGATGTTTGTGGTGGTTATCTTAATCGTTGCCTATCTTCCTTTTTGGCAGAACGGTTTGGGAGAAACAATCACTCAGGGTTATTTTATGCATCAGGGCGTGGGAATGTGGTTCATGTTCTTCAATTTGGGATTAATGTATTATTTTCTTCCTCAGGAACTTAATAGTCCTGTATATTCGTATAGTTTGAGCATACTTGCATTTTGGACGCAGATTTTGTTTTATACCCTTATTGGAACGCATCATTTTATTTTCAGTGCTATCCCTTGGTGGATGCAGACCATTGCTATTGTTGCCAGTGTTGGAATGGTGATCCCTGTTGCAGCAGGCAGCATTAATTTCATGATGACCATTCGGGGATCCTGGCATCGTCTGAAGCTGAGTTATGTACTACCTTTTTATGTGGTTTCTATTCTCTTTTATTTTACGGGCTCGATGCAGGGAACAGCAGAAGCTTTCAGGGCGACAAACCTACTGTGGCATTTTACTGACTTTACGGTGGCTCACTCACATTTAACGATGTATGGGATCATTACCTTCATGCTATGGTCTTTTACTTATACTCTGGTTCCGAGACTTACTTCGTATGAACCGCCAAGTATTACTGTAGGTTTACATTTTTGGTTGGCATTGATCGGGGTTTTGGTGTATACTGTTTCTTTGATGATTGGTTCTACAGAAAAGGGAATGATGTGGATGGAGAAAAAACCTTTTATAGAAGGAGTGGTAAAAATGATGCCTTTTTGGTTGTGGAGAGCAATTGGAGGAACTATGATGTGGATTTCGCATATCGTTTTCGCATATAATTTTTATAGAATGATTAAACCGAGAAAAGAGATACGGCTTCCTCATACCCCAAAAGAGATTTTAGAAATAGTTCACACAAAACAACAAAGATCATAATGGATTTTTTTAGCGATCATAAAAAACTGTTTTCATCGGCATTAGCTTTTTTCCTTTTTCTTACATTGGTTATCTGTATTTTGCCGGCATTTAACAATCAGAAAGTATATAAACCTTTACCTGGAAGTAAGGCACTTACAGAAGAGGAAAGTCACGGAAAGGAAATTTATATACGGGAAGGTTGTGTAGGTTGCCACACACAGCAGGTTAGAAATATTGATATGGATCAGGTTTTTGGAGGCAGGCCAAGTCTTGCGATCGATTACGCCCGAAATAAAAGGTTGAATCTTTTCCAGAACACCGCCACTTTAATGGGAACTGAAAGAACAGGTCCAGATCTCACCAACATTGGGAGCAGACAGCCAAGTAAAGAATGGCAATATTCGCATTTATTTAATCCGAGATCAGTTGTCCCTGAATCAGTGATGCCTTCATACAAATGGATGTTTTTAATAAAAGACGAATTGCAGACAGGTGATGTCGAAGTAAGTGTTCCGGATAAATTTAAAATAGGAATTAAAGGAAAAATCGTTCCTTCAAAAGATGCTCAGGATTTGGTTGCGTATTTATTGAGCTTAAAACAAACTGAGCTTCCTAAAAGCATTCCGGCCAGAGAATTTTTATATAAAGTAGAAAAAAAAGCAGACGCAAATTCTGGAGGTGATAACCTCCCAGATGGAACAACGTTGTTTACAACAAATTGTGCGACCTGTCATCAGGCGAACGGAGAGGGATTACCTGGAGCTTTCCCAGCATTAAAAGGAAGCCCGGTCGTTTTAGGTGATGATTTGGAATTATATGTAACTATTATAATGAAAGGTTATGATCCACGACCTGAATACGCTACAATGCCTGCTGTTGGAACTAATGCAGGGTTTTCACCGGAAGAAGTTGCGGCCCTCATTAATCATGAAAGAACAAGCTGGGGGAACACCGGAAAAAAAGTGACGGCCGATGAAGTGAAAGTAATTATGGATAAAATAAAATAATATGAAAAAGATAAAATTAGGATTTTTTGTTTTTTTACTTTGGGCCGGGTATGTTCAGGCTTGTGACGCCTGTAAACTTCAACAGCCTAAAATCACGCAGGATCTAACGCACGGTACTGGACCCGAATCAAATTGGGACTGGGTAATTGTATCAAGTATTGGGATAATTACACTTGGGACTTTATTTTTTTCTTTTAAGTTTCTGGTCATCCCTGGAGAAAAAAACAGAAAACATATCAAAAATACAATATTGGATTTCTAAAGCTTCAAAAAAATGTCAAAACATAACGCAACTGTTTTTTTATACATCGATGAAGAAACGAATCCCATTGCAGAACTTCAGACCCCAATAGTTTTTAATCTCGATACAACAAAATTGGCCGATGGGAAACACATCCTTAGAATTGTTAGTAAATTTGATCAGAAAGAGGGATTAAAAATAATACCTTTTATCGTTCGTAATGGCCCTATTATTCATTTAGAAGGACTTTCTGATGATGAAGTAGTTAATGGCACGATACCCTTAATGGTCAATGCTTATGATACAGGAAGAAATCAAAGCTTCATTATCAAAGGAAGCGAAAATCCTCGTACGATACCGGTTTGGGTATGGGTAATTGCTCTGATATTTGTAGCTTGGGCAGCTTTTTATATTGTCACGAATTTTAGTCTTTAAATTAACCTTGTCACGATAAATTTTGAAGATGTTTTTAATTTATTTAACATTACACTGATGAAAATAAAACTCAAAAGAATCTATGAAACTTTTTCTCCTACAGATGGATACCGTGTTTTAGTAGATAGGTTATGGCCTCGAGGAATTTCTAAAGAAAATGCCCATATCGAAGAATGGAATAAAGAGCTTGCTCCTTCTAATGAACTCCGGAAGTGGTTTCATCACGATCCAAAACTTTGGAAGGTTTTTTCAGAAAAATACGAAACCGAACTCAAAGAAAAAGGTTCCGGAAAAGAATTTCTAGATCGAAATAAAAAACAGAATCTCATCACTTTGGTATATGCAGCGAAAGATGAGCTGCATTGCCATCCCTTGATTTTAAAGAAATATTTAGAAAATTTGATTCTAAATGATAAAATATCATAGAATTTCTTTTTGAATCCATTTATCCAATACTTAATTTCGTGCAAAATTTGAATTCATATCGGCAATGAGAAGAAAAAGTGTACAAAGACATCACTATTTAAGGTTAGTTTTAATTTCTGTTTTAATAAGCATTTGTGCCTCGTTTCTTAGCTATTCATTAAAAATAATTACTGAGCATTTTCAAAAGCTTATATTTTATTTTGCTAAAAGAGAAAATTCTATATGGTTTATTTTTCTTCCAACCATCGGGATTACAACAATATATTTTTTAAGAAAATATCTTTTCCTTAACAGAAAGAATAAAGGAATCACCGAAATTTATAAAACTGTAGATCAAAGAAAAGATCATTTACCATTATTCAAAATTCCATCACATTATTTTAATGGATTTCTTACCGTCATTTTTGGTGGCTCGACTGGGATTGAGGTTTCTACAGTGGTTGCAACAGCAACTCTTGGAAATGCAGTTTATGAGAGGCATTTTTCTGCAAATATTTACAAATTAGAACTTATTTGTGCTGGTGTTGTTGCCGGAGTAGCCATTTTATTTGGAAGTCCTATTGCAGGTTGGCTCTTTGCTATGGAAGTAATTGCAAGAAAATTTAATAAAACGCTTTTTATGAGCTGTACCGCATCAGCTGTTGTTTCGTGGATTTTCCTTTATTTCATAAAAAGTGAACCTTTACTTCCTATTGAAATTACTGAGTGGAAATGGATGGCAATTCCATTTTTTGTAATCTTAAGTCTGTTGGGAGGGGTTTTGTCCGTTTATTTTACTATTTTAGTTATTAAGATTAAAGATTTTTTTTCAGGAATCTCCAATAATTTTTTGAGGGTAAATTTAGGAGCTCTGATTGTAGGAGGCCTAATATTTAGCTTTCCCTTTTTATATGGAGACAGTTATCATTCATTATCAGAAATTCTAAACCATCCCAAAAGTTATTCGTTTCTTTTTCTGCTTTTTCTAATCATATTAAAACCGCTCGCTTCTTCTTTAACTCTCGGAGCTGGAGGAGACGGAGGTGTTTTTGCACCTAGTATTGTTTCAGGTGCATTTTTAGGATTTACCTTTGCTTTTTTTTGTAATACTTTTTTGGGAACCTCTTTAATCTATGTGAATTTTATGTTGGTTGGGGCAGCTGCTACCTTATCCGCATCTATTTACGCTCCTTTTACAGCACTTTTCTTAGTGTGTAATTTAGCACCTAATGGATACGTTCTATTTTTTCCAATATTGCTCGCTTGTTGGATTTCAAAAGACTTAGCTAGGAGAATTATACCTTATAATGTGTATACTTACTATACTAAAAGTGAATGAAAATGATGGCTATATCTCTGTATTAACTACAACATTGAATATATTGAAATCTGGCACAATAAAAAAAGAAGGGACAATAATTTGAATGACAAAATCTATTCATTTCTTTAAGTCCGGAATTGAGACGTGATGGCAACCCGCAAATAACAAAAAACTTAAAAGAATACCTAACAGAAATTCTGAAAAATCAATTAAAGTCAGTTTTTCGCGGATCATTTCTGTAAATCCTGATGAAAAAAATCCGGTAACAATCATACCAGCGGCTGCTAATACCCCCAGCATCATCAGGCTGATTCTGGAAGGAAGCTTCAAAAATTTTATATTAAGATAAGAACAGAATGCTGCGAGTGTAATGAGAATAGAGAAGATTAAAAATAGCTCCATAAATGATTTTTTTTGTGTTACAAAAGTACTGAAAACGAACTTAATTCTTTATTTTATAACGGTGTATCGGATGAAGTTCAAGTGGTACAAGTTCCAACTTGCTTTGAGGCAACCATTCTTTCTGCAAAATGAACATAACAAAATGACAATGTAGAGAATGGCAAATTATGACAATGATCATCAAAATAAAATACCTTTTACTCTTTTATTTGAAAAACTTGTGTTACTTTTGTCATATTAAAATAACTGACAATGTTTTCAAAAACCTGTGAATACGCCATCCGTGCACTGATATATGTCGCGCAGAAGTCTCGAGACGGAAGCAGGATAGGGATTAAAGATATTGCATCGGGGATTGACTCACCGGAATACTTCATTGCAAAGATTCTTCAGGATTTAAGCAGAAAAGGCTTTGTACAATCTGCCAAGGGACCTAACGGCGGTTTTTATATGGACGATAACAATTTAGGATTATCTGTCGCCGATATTGTGAGAGAAATTGATGGTGACAAGCTGTTCTCCGGCTGCGGTTTGGGATTAAAGGAATGCTCCGAAAATCATCCTTGTCCTATTCATAATGAATTTAAGCACATAAGGCAGGCCATACAAGTAATGCTGGAAGGATCAAAGATTCAGCTGTTTGTAGAAAACCTGGATTTAAAGCTTACATTCCTGAAAAAATAAAAAAAATTAATTTAATAAAATACTAAAAGGTGTTTTTATCTTATTATATATAATTGATATAATAAAAAAACCTCGTAAGTTAAAAATTACTATAATAATTCCATCATGAAAAAGACACTGTTCATCGCCGCTATTTTGTCATCATTCATCAGCCTTATTTCCTGCAGGCAAAATGTTTCCGGTAACTCCGAAAATAATACTGATACTGAAAAAATTAAGACAGACGGAACAACAGAAATCCAGCAGACTGTTGCTCCGCCAAATGTTCCCGCACCGGTTGGCAGCCGTGCTGCGAAAAAAGTAATCGTAAAGCTGGAGACTATTGAAAAGACAGGAGATCTTGCAGACGGGACACAATATCACTTCTGGACCTTCAACGGAACTGTTCCCGGAAGTTTTATCCGAGCCAAAGTGGGAGATGAAATTGAGCTTCACCTAAAGAATAATGAAACAATACCTTTCCGCATAATATCGATCTTCATGCAGTGAATGGTCCCGGTGGAGGAGCGGAAGCTACTTTTGTTGCTCCGGGAACAGAAAAAATATTCAATTTTAAAGCGTTAAATCCGGGGCTCTACGTGTATCATTGTGCAACAGCACCTGTAGGAATGCACATCGCTAACGGAATGTACGGTCTCATCCTGATTGAACCTGAAGGCGGGCTCCCGAAAGTGGATAAAGAATTCTATATCATGCAGGGAGATTTCTATACTAAAGGAAAATTCGGGGACAAAGGTTTGCAGGAGTTTGATATGGATAAAGCCATTGCTGAACATCCGGAATATGTCGTTTTTAACGGAAAAACGGGAGCCCTGCTGGGAGATGGAGAATTACAGGCAAAAGTAGGGGAAACCGTTCGTTTCTTTGTTGGGAATGGCGGACCTAATCTTACTTCATCTTTTCATGTCATAGGAGAAATTTTTGACAGAGTATATATGGAAGGGGGCAGCAAAATCAATGAAAATGTGCAAACTACGATAATTCCTCCGGGAGGGGCATCTATTGTAGAGTTCAAAGCAACAGTCCCAGGAGAATATGTAATTGTGGACCATGCTATCTTCAGAGCCTTTAATAAAGGGGCATTAGGAAAAATAAAAGTTACCGGCCCGGAAAATCCAGTCGTTTATAAAAAAAATCCATAGTTAATATTGTTTACTGAGGTTTTAATTCTGGGAAAAATGAAAATTCTAGTCAGCATATTGAGAATATTTACGGTTACCGCATTAATTTCCTGTGGCCAAAACAAAACTATTCCTCACGTGAAACCTCAGATTTTTGTACTGAAGCCTGTTGCAGATGCTAAGAAAATGGTGAAGATTCAAGATGGGACATATGAAGCTTTCATTGGTAAAGATACAGGGAGAATGATAAAAGTAGAATCTTTTTATATGGATGACAGTCCGGTAACCAATTCTGAGTATCTCATATTTCTGAAGAAAAATCCGCAGTGGGCAAGAAGAAAAGTGTTGCGGTTGTACGCAGACAGTACTTATCTGAAGCATTGGAAAAACGATTACGAAATACCTGAAAACCTTGATCCCGAAGCGCCGGTAACCAATGTATCCTGGTTTGCAGCGGAAGCTTATGCCCAAAGTGTTGGAAAACGACTTCCCACCATTGATGAATGGGAATTTGTGGCACTGGCCGACCAAAATTCGCGCAATGCGTCAAAAAAACCGCAGTTTACCGACTATGTGCTGAGATCTTATCAGAAAAAAGATAAAACCAGATAGCTGATAAAACACGAAAAGCCCAATTATTACGGTGTTTACAATATGTACGGTATGGTTTGGGAATGGACATACGATTTTAATTCGGTAATGATGAGCGGAGAATCGAGAAAAGATAACACTACCAATGAGAATCTTTTTTGTGCAGGAGCAGCAGTTACTTCATCAGACCTCAGGAATTATGCTGCATTCGTACGCTACGCATTAAGAGGAAGCCTAAAAGCAAATTACTGTCTCAACAATCTCGGTTTCAGATGTGCCAAAGATTATAAAAATTTTAAATAATGAAAAGTATACTATACATTTTGGTTGCGATGACAGTGTTATCCTGCAGAAAAAAAAATGAAGAAATAAGCTCGGATTCCATTTATAATGTCAGTTCAAAATGGCAGAAACAGGACGGTAATGCCATTACTTTTTCCGACTTCAAAGGAAAAGTGATTGTTACCGCAATGATTTTTACTTCCTGTAAAACGGCATGCCCGAGACTGACAGCCGAAATGAGGGCAATTTCAGAAAAAGTGGGAAAAACAAATCCGGAAGATATTAGTTTCGTACTGATTTCCATTGACCAGAAACCGATACGCCGGAAGTGATGAAAGCCTATCTCGCAGTCAACAGATTTAATGACAAAAAGTGGACCTTCATCCGCAGCAATGAAGTCGACACCCGTGAACTTGCCAATATAATGGCAGTGAAATACAAAGAAATTTCTCCCATAGAATTTTCACACTCCAATATCATCAGTGTTTATTCCAAAAAAGGAACACTTGCTTTTCAGCAGGAAGGGCTGAACACGGATGATGATGCCATCGTAAAAGAAATTAGAAAACAAATAGAATTGTAACCCGTTAAAAATTTTAAACAATGAAAAATGTATTTATGACAGCAATGCTGTTATCGTTCACGATCATCTCCTGCTCAGATAAAAAAGATACTGATCCTGTACCCGTTGCCGAATCCAATACCATGCTGGAAGAGCCGAAACCGGTAGACTCGGCAGCCGTTGCCGCAAAAGATGCACCCGCATCTCCTGAGGCCGAAGGAAAAGCTCTTGTGGAAGGGGCAGACTGCCTGTCTTGTCATAAAGTAGACTCCAAATTAGTAGGTCCGGCTTACCAGGATGTTGCTGAAAAGTATACGGATGCTGATATAGATCACCTTGCACAGAAAGTTATTGACGGAGGTAAAGGTGTTTGGGGAGAAATTCCGATGACGCCGCATGCAGGACTCAGTAAAGAGAATGCACAAAAAATGGTGAAATATATCCTTTCAATGAAAAAATAATGGTTAAAAGGATTAGCCATAACCAATTGAAACTGGGTAGTTTTTACAGGTAAAAAAATAAAAAAATTTAGAATAATAAAAGATAAAAAAGTATTTAATTATGAATATAAAAACAGATTTTATAGGAGAGATCGTTGCTGAAGATTTCAGAACGGCAGCAATTTTCAAGAACCATGGTATCGACTTTTGCTGCAAGGGAGACAGAACAATTGAAAATGCCTGTGAAACCAAAAAGCTGGATGCACAAAACATCTATAAAGAGATTGAAAATCTCCCGCAAAATGTTGCATCATCCATTGATTTTAAAAGCTGGCCGCTTGATTTACTGGCGGATTATATAGAGAAAACACACCATCGCTATGTAGAGGAAAAAACTCCTGTCCTGCAACAGTTTTTAGATAAGCTCTGCAAAGTACATGGAGAACGTCACCCGGAATTGTTCCGTATCAGAGAACTTTTTTACGCTTCCGCTCAGGATCTGGGTGCCCATATGAAAAAAGAAGAGCTGATGCTTTTCCCTTTTATCAAAAATATGGTTAAAGCAAAGATCGACGGAAGCGCCGTTCCGCAGCCCCATTTTGGTACCGTGGAAAATCCTGTCAATATGATGAAGCACGAGCATACGGTAGAAGGGGAACGCCTGAGAAAAATTGCAGAGCTTACTGATGAATATACGCCGCCTGCAGATGCCTGTAATACCTATAGAGTAGCCTTTGCCATGCTTCAGGATTTCGAAAACGATCTTCACCAACATATCCATCTTGAGAATAACATCCTCTTTCCGAAAGCCATTGACTTGGAAAAAGAATTTTCAGCAACATATTAACACGCGGTTTGTTTAACATTGGTCATTAAGGTGTAAAAATGAGGAATTCTTAACACAGAATCATCACCTTTACTATTTAAACAAATTCTAAGAATTAAAATAAAAAAATATATGACACCTAAAAAATTATGGACCTGGCTTGCCGCTGTAATCATAGGTTCCTTTATAGTCCTTATTTTCTACGGCGTGGAAATTTATCGGAAAATTCCGCCCATACCCGATAAAGTAATAACTACCGGAGGGAAAATAGTTGCTACTGCGCAGGACATCAAAGACGGACAAAATGTATGGCAATCGATTGGCGGACAGACGGTCGGCAGCATTTGGGGCCACGGAGCCTACATTGCACCCGACTGGAGTGCCGATTACCTTCATAGGGAATCACTGCTTCTGTTGGAAGAACTTGCTAAAAAAGACGGTAAAGTATATAAGGATTTACCGGACGATGAGCAGGCAAAATACAAAGTACTTCTGAAAAAGGAACTTCGGAAAAATACACTGGATGAGAAGACAAATACAATTGTCATTTCTCCCGAACGGGCAAAAGTACAGGAAGAATTAGCCGAATATTATGCTAAATTATTCATGAATGCTCCTGAAATGGCCAAGCTGCGCGAACAGTATGCTATTCCGAAAAATACCGTGAAAACAGCGGAGAGAATGGCTAAAATGAATGCTTTTTTCTCCTGGGCGGCGTGGGTTTGCATCACAGACCGTCCGGGTGATGATGTCAGCTATACCAACAACTGGCCACACGATGAAACCATAGGAAATGTTCCGCCGCCATCATTGCACCTCTGGTCCGGATTCAGTGTACTGCTGCTTCTTGGCTGCGTCGGCCTGCTGGTATTATATCACGCCAGAAATAAAGAAGAAGAAATCAATGACAGGGAAATGCTGCCTCTGGAAGATCCGCTCAGGAATATGAAACCTACAGCTTCGATGAGGGCAACATTAAAATATATCTGGGTTGTGGCACTGCTTATTCTCGTTCAGATGCTTGCCGGAGTAGTCACGGCTCATTATGGAGTGGAAGGAAATGCCTTTTACGGAATTCCGATTGATGAAATTCTTCCCCAGTCCATTTCCAGAAGCTGGCACGTTCAGCTGGCTATTTTCTGGATTGCCACATCCTGGCTGGCTACCGGATTGTATATTGCCCCCGCTGTTTCAGGATACGAGCCCAAATATCAGGTGTTGGGTGTCAATATATTGTTCGGGGCACTGCTGATCGTTGTTTTCGGCTCTTTGGCAGGACAATGGATGGGAGTAATGCAGAAATTGGGCTATGTCGATAATTTCCTTTGGGGCCACTCCGGTTATGAATACGTGGAGTTGGGCAGAATCTGGCAGATTTTATTGCTGGTCGGCCTTATTCTCTGGTTGATTTTAATGATCCGGGCATTGCTTCCGGCACTTAAAAAGAGAGACGGAGACAGGCATTTATTATTGCTGTTCACCCTTTCCTCGGTAGCCATTGCAATGTTTTACGGAGCGGGGCTCATGTATGGAAGACAAACTCATATGGCTATCGCAGAATATTGGAGATGGTGGGTAGTTCATCTTTGGGTGGAAGGCTTTTTTGAAGTTTTCGCCACTGTCGTAGCTGCTTTCCTTTTTACAAGGCTGGGATTATTAAGGCTGAAATCAGCAACTCACGCTGTATTATTTTCTACGATTATATTTCTTGCTGGTGGCATTCTGGGAACATTTCACCATCTGTATTTCAGTGCAACCCCAACGGCTGTTTTAGCATTAGGAGCAACATTCAGCGCTTTGGAGATTGTTCCGCTGGTATTGATTGGCTTTGAAGCTTGGCAGAATTATCAGCTCAGCAAATCTACCAAGTGGATTAAAGCATACAAATGGCCGATCTACTGCTTTATCGCCATGTGTTTTTGGAACTTTTTGGGTGCCGGAATCTTCGGATTTGCCATTAATCCTCCTATTGCACTTTACTACATTCAGGGACTGAATACCACGGCGGTTCACGGTCATGCCGCACTGTTCGGGGTATACGGAATTTTGGGAATAGGCCTGATGATGTTTATGCTGAGGGGGTTATATCCTGACAGGGAATGGAACGATAGGCTAATTGGCTGGGCATTCTGGCTGACCAACATTGGGCTTCTGGTTATGGTGACCATCAGTCTGCTGCCGATAGGAATTATGCAATCTGTCGCTTCCATTAAAGAAGGATACTGGTATGCGCGTTCTGCAGAATTTATGCAGACTGATCTTATGAAAACCTTACGCTGGTTACGCGTGCCTGGTGATATTCTGCTTGCAGTCGGAGAATTACTGCTGGTGATATTCATCATCGGGCTGAAAACAGGCTGGTCTTTAAAAGAAAAACGATAACAAGTTAGCTGATCAGAACTGCGGCTGCATCCGTATCCGCAGTTCTTTTCTGCTTTCAAGAATAGAACATGTTAAAAAATATTCGTATGAAAAGGAACGAAAATTTAGTGCCTCTATCCCGTGACCATCACTTTGGATTGCTGTGCTGCTGGAAAATCAGACAAGGAATTAAAAAAGATATTCCTTATGAAAGAATTAAAAAATATGTCGCTGATTATTGGGAAAAAAATCTCAGCCGGCATTTTGACATCGAAGACATTGTACTTCCTGAAGTTAATAATGAGTCTTTGCAGATCCAGATGCAGGATGAACACAGGCAAATCAGGAAGCTTATTAAAAGTATTAGTCAGGCCGGCAGCAGGGAATTGCTGTCTGATTTTGCCGATGCCTTACATAAACATATCCGTTTTGAAGAACGAATGATTTTCCCTTATCTGGAAGAGCACCTTTCTGGAGAGGAGATGAATGACATTGGAGAACAGCTCTTGCTGTTTCACCAAAAAGAGGAAGATAGCTATCCGGATGAATTTTGGAAGTAAATTAAAAAAATCATACGATGAAAGTTGTACTGACGTGAGTGTATGAAATCAGCTATCGAAGACCTGAAATTAAATATATGTAAACTTAATAATTGAATAAAAAATGAATACGATAATCAAGCCCGAATTGGGAGAATATCTTTATCTGGCTATGGGAGAATGCAATGGCCACAAGGTTGTAATGGGAATAGGATATACCTACGAATACGCTGACAAAAAAGCAAAAGAGTTTGAAGCTGCCAGCTGCGGAGCTGTACAATATCTTGATGTTTCGGTTGTAAAAGCAGGTGATAAAATGAAATGCAGCACAATAAGCAAAAGCCCGGAGCAATGAAAAATTCCGGATTTTGGATAAAGCTTTGCGTGTTTAATTTCTTTATCGTATCGGTTATCGGTGTGATGATGAGGTACGGAATAGCATTTTCTCTTCCGGGAATTTCCCATACATTTATGCAGGAGTCACATTCCCATTTTGCTTTTTACGGATGGGTGAGTGCTGCCATTTATATTTTTGTAGTCAGGTACCTTAGCGAGCATACCAATAAAATTAAAATCCGAAAATATGAAATTCTGATGATCTTCAACCAGCTGGGATCTTACGGAATGTTGTTTTCTTTTCTCTACGGAGGCTATTTCTGGCTTTCCATTGTTTTCTCTTCGGTGGTTTTGTTTACCGGTTTTGCCTATTTTATATTTCTGATGATTGACACCAAAATAAGCAGAGAGCCTGAAGTCATCTGGCTGAAAGCAGGTGCTTTTTTCGCGATCTTTTCTTCAGTAGGAATTTTTGGATTGGCGTATTTTTCAGGAAAAAAAGATGAATATGATGTCTTGTTTAAGGCATCAACCTATTTTTATCTGCATTATCAGTACAATGGCTTCTTTATGTTTTCGTGTATCGGACTGTTTCTGACCGTACTAAAGAAGTATAAAATCTGCATCCCGGGAAAACTCAACAGAAACATCTTTTACCTTTTATTCACCGCTTGCTTATTCGGCTATGGCCTTTCTGTCCTGTGGATCCCAATGGAAGACATCTGTCGGGCATTCTTCTGCTTTATATCCATTCTTCAGGTATTGGGAATAATGAAGTTGCTGATATGGAGTAAAAAAACAAATGTATTTAGGAATCATGGTTTTATAACGAAGATTCTTTTGTCTGCTTCCGGACTCGCATTTTTTGTGAAATATATCCTCCAGACTTTGTCCACAGTTCCTGCATTGGGCAATATAGTATTCAGTAATATTAATATAGTTATTGCCTATCTTCACCTGGTGCTGTTGATGGGTGTAAGTCTCTTTTTGATTTGGATTATTGTAGAATTGTACACTGTAAAAATCAGCAAAATGCTTCAAAAAAGTATTATACTGATGATTTCCGGTATTGTATTAAACGAAATTATTTTAGTAGTGGCGGGTGCTCTTTCCGCTTTTTATATCCCTTTTCCGTATGCATCCTTTGTGCTTCTTTTTGCTTCTGTGCTGATCATGCTTTCTATCGCCTCTTTTCTGAAAGAGCTCACTCCTACATCATAACATTCCCGAAATCTTTAAGATCTTTTATTTTATATTGAAACATAAGGACGACTTTCTGCTTTATTTCAGCGGCTTGATGATGAATAGGGCAGGGGCGATTTCCATCGCATTTTTTCAATCCCAGCAGACATGATTCAAGGACTTCCTTACCTTCGAAATGCTCATAAATATCCCTGATGCTGAGCTTTTCATACTGTTCCTCGCTCATATAAAAGCCTCCTCCTTTTCCTTTTCCGGAAGAGATCAGATCTTTTTTTACCAGATGCTGCAGGATTTTAGACGTAAATGCAGTAGGTGTTCCGATTTTCTCAGAAATATCCCGAATGCCTGTCTTTCCTCTTTCCTCGGCAAGAACGATACAGGCTTTAATGGCATATTGGCAGGTATTTGAAAATATCAGCATTCATATGGTTTGTGAATGTAAAGATAATGAATTTAAGAACGAATACGGATTGCTCAAACATCCGGATCATTATTTTAACTTGAAATTCGGATTGATTTTAAATGCAAGCCAGGTCCATGTCTGTAGTTTTTTAGGATCAGGATTGTTTTTCAATACTTCCATGGTACTTCCTGCCAGCATAAAGGAATGGCCGAGATTAGCGGTAATGATTTTTCCTATTTTCTTTGTGAAAATCAAATCCAGCTCAGTTCCCAGATAGGTTGATAAGTCGTTTCCGGATTTGTCATATCCTGCTTTTCCGTTTGTTGTAAAGGCATGAAGGGCGGCTTTTAAATCCATATTTGAATTGAAAGTCAGAGTAGAATTGAGATAATAATCATTCAGACCATATGTATTAAAATGACTGGTACCGGAGTAAAAATAATCCATAAGGCCATTATACAGGTGATTGGTTCCATATACTGGACTGAAAAACCGATTCTTTCCGGGTTTAATATTATAATTATCCCCTGAAAGCCATTCGGCACCGGCGATCAGATTTAGTGTCGGTAAAACAGTAAAATCGGCATTTAAAGAAAACTGGTATGCATTCTTGGTTTGTCCGTCTGTATTTTTGCCGGCCTGATAGTATGCAGATCCGAAAAGTCCTATACTGTCAAAATATTTTTTAGAATTAATGCCAACTGTTATCATATCGTAATGGGTACCGGCAGGATTCTGTAAAACAGTATTCATGACAATAGCAGAAAACAGAAATTTATTGCGTCCGGAAAACTGATAATGGATAATCTGTAGCGATTTTGTTATTTCTCCGCCGTCTGCCATGCTGTAAATTTCCTTATCAGGAAGGTCATTTGTATCATTGTCATCGTTATTATACGTTACTACAGCTTCAATCTTTGAGTTTGGATTAAGTGTATATATCCCTTTTAAGGCATCAAAACTTCTTCCCTGCATGGCCCAGTCTAAAGCACCGATCAGTCTTTCATTATCGTAAGCCAGGGTTTGTCTTCCAAGCTTGATCGCAAATTTTTCAGAAAACGGATATTTTACCCAGACTTCATGTAAGGTGAAATTCTGATTCTTTGCAGCAACCGAGTTGGTTTCACCCCAGGTTCTGGCATCCTGTGCAGAAACATAAACTTCCAGTTTTTGATAATAATATTTCATTCCGAATCGGGCCCGTGAAACAACTGTCGTTTCGGGAGATTTTCCTTTTATAATAAGGGTTTTGACACCGTTATCAAGCTCTCCTCTGGTTCTCAGGTCCATATTCATTTTCAGACTGTCGATTTGTGCGTGAGCTATTCCTGACGCAAATAAAAGACCTGCAATGATGGTATGAGTATACATCGTAAAGATTATTCAGCAGTTATTTTGTATGTTTTATGACATGCAATACAGTTGTTAAGTAGCTGATTGAGTTTTTCCTGTGTCTGCTGGCGGTTGTAGTTTTCTTTTGCCATTTTTGCCATTTCATCGAAAAGCTCGTGGGTTCCGAATCCCATTTGTTTGAATTCAAACGGTAAGGATTTTATCATTCCCTGGGGCACCTGATTCACTTTACACGTTCCGGATTGATTACCGACTTTGGCAATAATTTCCGGATTGTTTTTAGCAATTCCTTCATTTATTTGCTGGACACTTTCCAGAAAACCGCGCATCTCTTTCATGACAAAAGCCCTGTTTTCTTTCGGCATTTTTATTTCCGTTCTTCCATCTGAACTTGTAAAGGCTTTATCGCCCTTGTAAAAGAAAACATACAGCAGCCCCGCATTAAGAAGCACCGATAACAGGGATAGAATAAGCAAGTATTTTCTCTTCATTGTTAACATATTAATGTCCTTTGCAAAGGTATAATTAAATCGGATAATTATGTCTTATTTAATATTTTTTTATTTATTTGTGTTAAAAATCATACGAAATGGAAAATAAGTATAGTGGTTGATAGACGCATTTGACGGTTCTTGAGGATCTGGAGGGACTAAAGTTGACAACTACTGCAGAAATAATAAATATCAATAGACTGTAATGTTAAGAGGTTCTAAAACAGAATTTTCCAATAATGATTTGAAATTTCTTATGGATCTCAGTAAAATAGTAAGGTGTTCTCACAAATTACCATCATATTCTATTTTTTTTAAAATACTTCTATCTAGTAAGAAAATTATAATTCTAAGTGGTATGATCGGTGTATAATTATTTTCGAATTGTGATAGAATTCCAAAATTCTTTTATGACATTTTTTGTCTAGGCAATCCAATTTCATGTTCCTGGGGATAAGGTTTCCGCCAAGTCATACTGATATCTTCATACAGATTACGCTGAGCTTCCAATGATTTTTCTTCATCCATTGAATATCTTGGATCAGGAATAAAAGGCATTTTGGCCATTTTATGAATGGTGATAGTAGGGAAATGGAAATCTACTTCTACTGTTCCCAATAGAAGATAGCACCCACCGCCCTGAAAAGGATATTCTTCAAGGCAGGTGGGAAAATGAGCGGTATCAAAATATTCTCCTTCAGCATCAATCCAGGTACCGAAATACATCGTTCCCTTCTTGGTAGGTACATGCTTTCTTGAAATCAGATAGGCCAGCATTTTGACCTGACATTTATGAAACCTCAATAAATCTTTTACCAAAATTGAACCTCTGTACCGGGTTTGTAATAGGTCGAACGGACTGAAAGAAACGGGAAAGCCTAATATCTCTATTTCATCAAAAGCATCTTCAAACTTGTTTCTTTCTATAGAAGGTAATTTATAATCCTTATGAGGCTCTTCCAATAAAGTTAATTGCGTGAAGGGAACTTTATTATTTCCCAAAAGAAATCTTGATTCGATCAGCAGTTCATGCTTCTGTTTTCCGGTAAAGCGGAATGCTCCGATAAAGATTAGAATCTGCAATGTCTCGATGCCGATAGGAATCCTTTTTACAAAGTTTTCAAGAGAGGTGTATTCTCCATTCTGAGTTCTTTCTTCAGGGATCAGCTGTGCTAACCTAGTTTCCAGCTTTTCAATATGCATCAATCCTAAATAAACATCAGTGTCATAAACCGTTGTCTGATACCCGCTTAAATTAACGCAAGGATTCTGAATAGTACCACCTGACATCCGAGCTTCATGAATGTAGACTTCAGTTCTGTAGAATCCTCCGCCGTTATTGATAGCAGAAACCATAAATTCAATAGGGTAGTATACTTTTAAGTATAAGCTCTGATAGCTTTCTACGGCATAAGAAGCGGAGTGTGCTTTACAGAACGAGTATCCTGCAAAAGATTCGATCTGCCGGTATACTTCCATGGATAATTGTTCAGGATGTCCCAGCTTTTTACAAGATTCAAAAAAGTTATCCTTTACTTTCTGTAAAGCGGATAAAGACCGGCCTTTACCACTCATGGCTCTTCTTAATACATCCCCATCAGGAGCAGATAACCCTCCGAAATGAAGGGCAATTTTAATGACATCTTCCTGGTATACCATTATACCGTAGGTTTCCCCGAGCTCTTTTTCGAAAACCTCATGGAAGTATTCAAATTTTGTGGGATTATTATGCCTGAAAATATATTCCCGCATCATCCCGCTTTGGGCTACGCCGGGTCTAATAATGGAAGAGGCTGCAACCAGCACTTTGTAATTGTCACATTTCAGCCTGCGGAGTAATCCCCGCATGGCTGGAGATTCAATATAAAAACAGCCGATGGTTTTTCCGGAACTTAAGAATTCATTGCACCGTGCTTCATCTTTCGATATCGAAGTATCCCGGATATCGATATCAATACCTTTTTTTTCCTTTACCAGTTTTACCGTGTCGTTAATGGTGCCTAAGCCTCTTTGTGAGAGAATGTCAAACTTTTCAAGGCCAATTTCTTCAGCAGTGTACATATCAAACTGTACAATCGGAAAACCTTTGGGAGGCATTTCCAGTGCGGAATAATTTGTGATAGGTTCTTCTGAGATCAGAATCCCACAGGAGTGCATGCTTCTCTGGTTAGGAAACTTTTCTAAAAGCTTTCCGTAGTAATGAACCTGTCTGGATACAGAATTGTTATCATGCTCCTGGATGGGTTTTGTTGCGAGCGTATCCAGTTCCTCTTTTGGAAGACCGAATACTTTTCCTACTTCCCGGAAAATAGAACGGTATTTAAATTCAACATTGGTTCCGCAGAAGGCAACATGGTCTTTTCCGTATTTATCAAAAATATATTCCAAGATGATATCCCTGGTCTGCCAGCTCCAATCTATGTCAAAATCGGGTGGTGTTTTACGGTTGAGGTTAAGAAACCTCTCAAAATACAGGTCCAGTTCCAGAGGACATATATCAGTGATTCCGATGCAGTAGCTGACTATGGAATTGGCTCCGCTGCCTCTTCCTACATGCATAAACCCCATTCGGTTGCTGTATTGGATAATATCCCAGGTGATCAGGAAATAGGCACAGAAATTAAGCTGGTCAATAACTCCTAACTCTTTATCCACTCTTGCTTTTGCCTGTAGGTTATCATCGGAATATCTTTTTGAAAGTCCCTCATACGCTAACTTCTTTAAAAGCTCAAAATCATTTTCCCTGCTGTCTGTGAAATGCTTTTTGTTTTTAGGTGTTGAAAAATCAAAATCAAAATGACAGCTATTGACAATATACTTTGTGTTTTCAATAATCTGTGGCTCATGGTAAAATTGAGCGAGAAGCTCTTTTTTATCAGTAAACATTTCGTTGTCTTTACAGTAATCAGCTTCTGTAAGCTTACTGATCAATGTATTGTGATCAATAGCCCTTACTATTTTATGAAGCTCATATTCTCCAGGGGTCGTAAAGGTAACCGGATGAAGAATAACCATTTTATGAATGAACTGTTTTAATTCCGGTTTAATCAAAAGATTTAACTGGTTCTGTCTGATCCCTATAAATTCATGATCTGCTAATTTTTCAGGAATATTCTCCAGTGGATAAATAACAAAAGTATCTGTAAAATCAGGATTTGCTTTAGGAATTTTAATGTCTTCACAGTTATATGCGGTTAAAAGTCTGTTGACTTCTGCAATGCTTTTTTGATTTTTGGCCAGGCAGATATAATACAGTTCATCCTGAACCCGTATTTCCACTCCGACGATCGGTTTGATATTATGATCCTGACAAAGTTTGTAGAAATCATAGATCCCGGTAATGGTATTGATATCCGTAAGAGCCAGGGTTTTAATATTAAAATGTACAGCCTGCTTAACCAGTTCTTTAATAGAAATGGTTCCATACCGAAGGCTATGATAAGAATGACAATTCAGAAACATCTTGTACTTATTTTAATAAACCTGAGGCTCTTCCTACACTTGAAGTTCCAAACCTATTCTTGATTTTATCCATTGTCTGATACAATGATATCAACTCTTCCGTATCTTCAAAGAGATCCATTTGATGGCATCCGTGAACCAGTCCGGTAAACTTTACTCCAACTAACCTGATTCTCATACGTCTGGTATATACTTTTTTAAAAAGTTCTAAAACATACCTGAGCAGGGTATGGTCAGCTGAGGTGTAAGGAATCCTGCATTGTTTGGTTTCCGTATCAAAATTGGCATAGCGGAGTTTTACCACCACTACTGATACCAGCCATTTCTCTGCCCGGAGCTGATAACATAGCTTTTCAACCATTCCTGAGAGTATACTTTGAATACCTTGAATATCGATGCTATCCTGGGCAAAAGTATCTTCTGTAGAAATAGATTTTCTTTCCGAATAAGGAACCACAGGATTTTCGTCAATTCCGTGTGCTTTTTTCCAGAGTTCATTTCCATTTTTACCAATCAGCTGCTGAAGAACGTCAATAGGCATTTCTGAAAGCGTTTGTATCGTTCTGATCCCCAATCTTGACAGCAGCTGAAAGGTAACATCGCCAACCATAGGAATCTTCTTAACCGAAAGTGGGTTCAAGAATGATTGAATGTCATGCTGTTTGACTTCAAATCTACCGGTTGGCTTTGATTCTCCAGTTCCGATCTTGGATACGGTTTTATTGGTGGATAAAGCAAAACTTATTGGTAAACCTGTATTTTTCTGTACACTTTCTGCGATTTCATGGGTCCACTTATAACATCCAAAAAACTGATCCATTCCGGAAAGATCCAGATAAAATTCATCAATACTTGCTTTTTCCACAACAGGAACTTTTTCCTGGATAATTTCCGTTACCATATGGGACATGTTGGAATACATTTCCATATCTCCCTTAATGACTTTTGCTTCGGGGCACAGCCGTAAAGCCATTTTAATCGGCATTGCACTTCTTACTCCGAAAAAACGGGTTTCATAAGAGCAGGACGCCACTACACCACGGTCTCCACCTCCTATGATGACAGGCTTTTTCTCCAGTTCGGAGTTTTTCAGCCTTTCACAGGAAACAAAGAACGTATCCAAATCCATATGTACAATGGCTCTTTCCATGTGACAAAATTAGTCACGTTTTGAAACAAATTTTGTATTTTTGTTGTCTAAAATTGTAACAATGTCAAAATTTTCTGATAACATCGTGTTTTTGAGAGGAAAGAAAAATATGACTCAGCAAGAACTGGCAGATCTATTACTTCTTACCCGATCCAGATATGTCGCCTATGAATATGGCAGAACAGAACCTCCTATTGAAATATTGCTTAGAATTTCAAAATTCTATAACATTAGCATCGACCTATTGCTGACTGTAGATGTCAGAAAATTCTCTATCGATGAACTCATGGCGCTTCCTGAGAATAGGATTGTTCTGCCTATAAAGGTTGATCAGGATGGAAACAATCAGATTGAGATTATTCCCCAAAAAGCTTCTATGGGCTACCTGAATGGCTATGGAGATCCGGAATACATAGAAAATCTGGAGACTATATCATTACCTTTTTTAAAAGGGGGTAAGTTCAGGGCATTTCCAGCTGACGGAGATTCAATGCCCCCCTATAAGAACGGAACCTATATTGTGGGGAAATATGTTGAAAATCTTTCGGACCTGAAAACGGACAGAACGTATGTTTTCATTACCACCAATGATGGTATCAGTTACAAAAGGTTTCAGTTTCATGAAGCAGATGGTATATGGGTGAAGGCTGACAATCAATTTTATGAGCCTTATAAAATTCCATTGCCTGAAATTAAAGAGATTTGGGAATTTGCCTGTAGTATTAATACCAGAGAATATGAACCTGATGAATTTTCAGAACATCATATTCAAAACTTTATCACAGAAATTAAAACTGATATCAAACAGATCAAAGAAAAAATGGGAGATAAGGATTGAATTCATTTAAAGTAAATGGCATAATCAAAAAACTTCCCCGAAGGGAAGTAAAAACACAAATGATGAAATAAAATCCCGAAGTAACGGGGTATTACTAAGATAAATATTTTAATTTAAAGTTAAATGATCCAGCTGAGTTTATTTGATGCCGAAGAATTCTATGATTTTCCAAATGACCTTTTGAAATACTGAGAAAGTTTTCTGAGCAAATATGAAACTGACCACCTAAAAGATGGACTGTTGAAAACAGCCATAAATATGCCCAAACAATAGGGAGACTTACAATCAAACGATAGAATTTTATTTAGAAAAAGCAGGTTATGATTTTAAGGGTTATAGGCCTTTTATGAAATTTAGAAACGAATTAAAGTACAATATTCAAAATAAAGCAGATTCCGATAAATAGAGTCTATTTTATCAGAAAGAGATAAAAGTATTTTTTGAAAAATTCCAATATAGCCTATGGTTTTATATTCCCAAGTCATCTTTTTATAAGATATCTGAAGTCTCGTAAATGTACTTTAATAATGAACTCATACTGTTTCTAAACAGTGGTGTAAAGTTACTTAAGCTTAGAATTCTTGGATTCTAATGCCATGTCTTCTATGGCACTTAAACATGATGTTTAGATATCATTTTTTTCCATTTTGTAACAGTATTTCGGCTTAATCGAAAATGGTTTGCTAACTGAGTATTATTATAATTGTGCTTTTTCTGATAATCAAGAATTTTTTGAATCGAAGGAAGACTATAAGAACGGTGTCTCTGATTAAATTTTTCTATTTCCTTATCTGCCCTCTCGAAGATCATATTATTGAGTTCAATGATATCTATTTCTGACAAATCCGCTTTATTAAGCAGCGGAAGACATTTTTCCATTTTTTCAGGGAATTTAATGTTGATCAGATCAATATAAATCTGTCTATAATTAGGAGTAGTTTTTTTTGAAATCATAATTTGTTTTATGTTTTATTCAACATTTTAAAAATAGAGCTCAGATATTATTATTATTATTATTATTATTATTATTATTATTATTATCTTTTTTAATCTTGTATTTATCAATCCATTTGAATAAAGTGGTTTTGGGAATTTTATACCGTTCGATTATCTGATTTCTTGTCATTTTGCCTCCATCTATACGCTCAAGAATGAAATCTATCATTTCTTTGGTATAAATGTTTTTCCGGAATTTTGGCAGGGAAGATTCAATAGATACTTTTCCCTTAGATGGAGGAGAATACAGAATCAAATGATGAGTATATATTCTAAAAAAATCATATTCTAAAAGCTTGCTCCATTTCAAAAGGATTTCGCAGTCCAAACTTTGAGCTTCGTACATTTTTTCAACTTCTCCTACTGTACATTTGAAAAAGTTACAGATACGAAATATATTTATCTCATTTTCTGTAACTTTTTCTTTAATCATTTTTCCTATGTATATCTTTTTGAAATTCATTATTAAATATTATTATTACCCGAATGAAATTGTACATATGATGTCCATTTGTCAATTTTAATAATGTATAACCGAAATCTTCCTATCTTCAAAAAGCTGTCTTAGAATTTGATTTTACCATTTCATTTCTATTAAGATATAAAAGAGACTGTGCTTAGAGTTTTTACGCAAAGCTAGAGTCCGCTGGGAGAAGAGATGGAGTTATTTTGATTACCTCCCATATTGGTTGTGATAGTTCCTAGTGAATTCGCAAAAGTTTTATTAATGACAAGACAATGAATCGTCCATGAACCATTACTTGCATTGGCTGTATTCGCCCCCCTATAGTCCGCTGATATACGCCAAGTAGTTCCTTGCTGAAATGCGAATATGTTCTCGGGAGAAAAAGTTCCTGAGTTTGAATTACTAAGTCCTATCCCCGAAGCTGGGATAAAGCTGTTCCCTACAATAATTAATTCATATTGTGTAATGTCAATATTTGTATTAAAATTACTTACATAGTCTCCATTTACATTATTAAGCTGGTAAGTTACACTATTAAACATGGAAGTATTGCCACTATTTGAAGAAGCTATTCTCATTTCCCCCGTTGTATTATTTCTAACAACAGTTCCATATCCAAACACTCCTGAACTCAATGGTGATGTTCCTAAAACCATATTACCAGTCGTGTGAAGTTTGGCAGTGGGTGATACAGTTCCGATACCTACATTTCCAGAAGAAGTCACAACGAAATCATTTGATTGCTGTGTGGTAGACGGAGTCCCTATTATTGCATTGTCTTTTGCTCCATCAATATGCATCAGTGCCTGTGGATTTGGAGTATTAACACCAAATTGTGATTTGGCAGCAAATGAAACCAAAAAAAATATTAGGAATAAAATGTTTTTTTTCATTTTGTTATAATTTATATATTTTAACCTATCTTTTAAACATTTATAGTCCTGTTGGTGTTGCTGCAGACCCGTTTGAACTTCCTCCAAGATTAGAGGTAACTGTTCCTAATGAATTCATGAAGGTATTGTTAATGACAAGACAATTTATCGTCCATGAACCATTTATACCGTCAGCAGTACTTCCTCCTCTATAATCGGCATATAAGTGCCAGGTCCCGCCGCTCTGGTAAGCATATATATTTTTAGGAGAAAATGTTCCTGTGGATGAATTTGAAAGTCCACCCCCATTTGCAGTAATAAAACTACTTCCTGTAATTATTAATGTATACTGATCAGAATTAATATTAGTATTCAGGTCATTGATAAGGTCTCCACTCACATTATTAATTTGATAAATGACACTATTAAAAACATATGTATTTCCATTGGTAGAGGAAGCAGTCCTTATTTCTCCTGTTGTATTATTTCTTACTATTGTGCTGTAGCCTGTAACTCCATTGGTCAGGGCTGCAGTTCCTAATATCATATTACCCGTAGTCTGAAGCTGGGCAGTTGGTGTTATTGTACCAATGCCAACTCTGCCAGTGGAAGTTATGACAACATCATTAACCTGTTGTGTAATTGATGGTATTCCTGTCACAGGATTATCCTTGCCTCCGTCAATATGGAAAGTTGCCTGTGGAGCTACGGTGTTGATGCCGACTTGGGAAAATGATAAAATTGGCATTAATAAAAAAGCCATGAATGTAATGTTTGTTTTTCTCATAATTTTGTTTTTATAAAGTTTAATTACTAAAGATGACAGTTATTCTGTTGAAAAAGAGGTCGGTTGCAAGTTGTTTATATGACAGCAACTAAAATCATTTCGGCCTTTTAGTATCAATGCCAGTTTGAGGGAAACCTCCAAAGCTATAGAACAATAAAAGGGTATAACAAGCTGTATTTATATGGCATTAATGCTTATAATTAAATTTGTGTTTTTAGATATTGTTGGAAGATTGCTATGCTAACTGTCTTTTTAAAAATGTTTTCTGACAGTTATGTTAGAAACTGTGGCTGTAGACAATGTGCTTGAATTGTCCGCTCTCATTCTGTATTGGACCTGAATTTGATCTCCGGCAGTTAGGTTACCCATCCAATATAATGGCATATCTCCCTGTGCACCTCCAGCTCCTGTTCCATAATATGAAATAGCCAATACAGTAGTGGATGTACTGTTAAAAATCCGGGCTCCAAATGCCTTTGAATTACCATTAGTACTTGATAAACGTAGTGAAATGTCTCCGAAGAATGAGTATAGACCTGTTGCAGGCACAGTAAATGTTCCTCCATTATGAATGTTCCCTATATCCACACGCTCTGTAGTAAAATTCATTGTAGTCCATGACGAGTAGCCGGGCATTGTATAACCTGCATTTACCACCGCCGGACTACCTGCAAATAAGACCTTGGTCAGATTATTATTGTTTATTTCTGTGTTGACATCCGAAGTTTCTCCGATGCTTTCCCATTGTGTTCCTGACCAGATATAGAAGGTATCTTGAAACACATTATTGGGTGATGTACCATTGTTCAGGAGATTATAAACTAAGGTACCTTGCTCCGGTGAATTTGTTGAAGATGTTACTGGAATTGTCGTCACATCATCAGTTCCCAATAGCTGTACTCTGGGAATTAACAAACCTTTATTTGTACTGTATATATCTAAAATTGTATTAGGATCCGGATTATTCAATCCTATACCTACCTGAGACTTGACAGATATGCTGAACGAGATAAATAGAAGGCATATTATATGGGTAATTTGTTTTTTCATGATTACTGATATTTATAAATATTGATGGTTCCGGATTCAATTCTGTAGTTATTGGCGGTATAGAGATATTTAAAGGTCATAAGATCACTTAGGGTCATATTTTGAGTACTGATTACTGTGGTGTACATCCTATTGTTAATTGCATTATCCCGTCCAAAAGCACTTACAAGAGATGTGGTGCCTTTGAATATTTCTTGAACTGTAGTTCCTCCATTATTTCCGATATTTGACATTTCGGTAATAAATTCAAACATGTAGATTCCTGTAGATGGAACTTTATATTGGCTCGTGGAATTGTTCCATCCGGCATATTTATCAAAGATAATTTCCGTAGGAGTGAGGGTAAGAGTGGTAGCGCTTCCGCCGCCAGCAGATCCTGTAGGTACGGTGGCTTTTTGACCAACAGCAGCACTGAAAATTAACAAAGGGATGTTTGCAGTTGCGATAATATCATCAGTCGATGCTGCAGTGGCTTGGTGGTGATATTTACTGTCACTTCCCCAATAGGTTATTCCTTTCATGATATCATTTGCCGTATTTGAATTGGTATTATAAAACATTACTCCTGTTGCCGGAGAAGTAATAGGGTTTGTGGCATCAATGTTATCTGTTACAGATAAACTTGGAACTCTTAGTGCTTTATTGTTTGAATCGAGTTTTAAAATGGCTGATTGTGAAACATTGGTTGATCCTATCACCATCTGGGCATTACTTATAATGGCCATTAATCCTAGAAATAAGATTAGAATTTTTGATTTCATAAGATTGATTTAGTTATTTGATATTTTAGAAATGGAAACATTAGGGTTGGTGATCTGATATGCGGCATTAGAAGACTGTACCCTGAATGTTATGAGGTCATTTACAGCCAGTTTTATACTACAGCTACTTGATACGCCTCCGAATTGATATCGTTTATCTGTTCCGTAGGTGCATATATTGACTCCGTTCCTCTGTATGTAAACCATTGCCCCTCCATTGGTGTCTCCGGATACATTTCTTACATCCACATTAAATGAAATTACATAGCCACCCGCAGTTTGTACTCTGTATCCTGTATAAGCCGGGCCACCCTGAGCTCCTGCCGGTGAATCCTTGTATAAAGTATTAAAGGTGAGATTTGTGATTGTACCGGCAGCAATACTACCTGAGGCAGCCATATTACTTGCAGCAAAGACTGGGATTATAAATGGAATTTTTGCAATTTCGGTTTTAACCTCCTGTTTCGACCACATTTTTTCCCACATCGTTCCATTATAGGTATACAGACCTTTGGTAACTGAAGTATTTCCTGTGCCACTGACAGCGGTATTGTAAACAATAAATCCTGTTTTAGGATTTGAGACTGTAGTTGCATCTGCGGTAGATGTAAGCGCAACGATTGGAAGTTGAATACCTTTATTGGCGGCAGTTACATCCAGAGCAGCGGATGGATCCGGGTTTGTAGTCCCAATACCAACACTTCCTTGCTGTGCGCTAATACAAATGCTGTTAATAACCAAGATTAAAATAATTCTTTTTTTCATAATCATATTTTTATTAATGATTGACTTTGGTAAATAATGTACTATTCGCATGTAAAAATTAAGCCCCTTTCTTTCTCATCACCTGTGTAGTGTGATAATGGTATATTTGAGGGAAACCATAAGGGGGGCTTAAATATCTTAAGTAAATTAGATTTTAGAAAAATTATAATTGCTTTTGTGATTATATAATTATCACAGGCTCACTATTTTCTTAAAAAAACGGTGGACAAAAACTCTAGAGCAGTAGCCCACCACAGTAAAAAACTTATAAATAATATTTATTAAGTGACTTAAGCATTTTGGTACGCGTATACCTGTTTAGGTATTATTGCTTCTAAATAACTTATACTTGTTACATCCAAAGTGGATTTTGGAATGGGAACATTCATTTCAGTTTGAGAAAGCTCTATTGAGTAGAGCGGGTGATTTAATAATAAAAATTTTTCCATTTTTTAGTTGTTGTGTTAATTTCAAGTGTGTTTAAATAAAGTAGTCCTGTTTAGACCCTTTTTTGTGATATTTGCCTAAATATGAGTTTATTCATAAATAGATTTTTATTGTAATTGAATTATGTTGGTTATTTGTAATCGTGTGTGATTTTTAATAAGAAATATTTTTAATCTGGTTAAAATATTAATACGCAAAAAGTTAATTTTGTTTGCTTAGTAAAATATTTATTATATATTTGTAAGTGAAAGGTAGTCTAAACAGGACTACCTTTTGATTTATATTAGCTGGAAATTAACCTAATATTTCTAGCAATGACTTTTAAATTTTTCATTTCTGATTGTGGATTGGCAAAAGAAAGTATTCATTTAAAAATTGAAAATCAATCGGGTCAACCACTCTTTAATTTCAAAACTCCGCTGAGAATCCGTCAGGAAGACTGGGATAGTAAAAAACAACGTCCAAGTAATATTTATCTAAAACGCTATAAAAAAATTAATGCTAAGCTAGATGCTTTGAAAATACGGTTGGTAGAATGTATTGAAGAAAACAGGTCTAAAGGAAAGCTTTGTTCCCAAAGATATCTTTATAAGGAAATAAAAAATATTTGCAGTAAAGAGAAAGAAGATTATCCAAAAGATTCACTACTCTGTTTTATTAATATGTATATTTCTTCAAAACAAGAATACATTTGCCAGTCAACCTACAAAAGATATAAAGTATTTTTTAACCTTATTGAAAGGTTTGAAGGTTTTACGTCCAGAAGACTTTATGTCAATACCATCGATGGAGATTTTATCAGAAAATTTATTTCATTTGGAAAAGAAGAAGCTTACAGTGAGAATACCATATATAGAACTATTCATTTTATTAAAACAATTTTAAACTTCGCTGAGAGAAAAGGTATCAGAACTGCTATCAGGGAATTCGATATAAGACGGGAGAAGCAAAATAGGATAGTCATAAATCTTACAGAGAAAGAAGTGATGAAAATAGGGAAAATGAAAGTTCCCAAAGAACTACAGGCAGCTAAAGACTGGCTGCTTATTAGTTGCTACACCGGTCAGAGAGTCTCTGACTTTATGAAGTTCAACTCAGACCTGCTAAGAAAAGTGAATGACAGGGTGTGTATTTCTTTTATTCAGCAAAAAACAAAGAAGGAGATCCTGCTGCCAATACATCCTGTCGTTTTAGAGATTATTAAACGGCTTAAAAACAATTTTCCTCAAAAACTTTCTGCGACTAAATATAATAGTCATATTAAACAAATTGGCAGAATTGCTCAGCTTACTGATCCTGTAAATGCGGTAAAACGTGTAGGGCATAGGGTGAAGAAATTAATCGTTGAAAAATGGGAAGTACTCAGCAGCCATATTGGAAGAAGAAGTTTTGCAACTAACTTTTATGGTAAAATTCCAACTCCGCTATTAATGCAAGCAACGGGACATACTACGGAGCAGATGTTTTTAAAATATATTAATCCCATAGACGAAAGCCATATTATCAGTTTGGGTAATTATTTTGACAAAACATATAAAGAAAGTTATTTTGGAGGCATGGCTGTCAGTTAACTCAAAAAATTGAAGAAAGCAATCTTCTTGAATTTAATATTTACAGCAATCTAAGCAGAGGTCTCCTTGCAAATGGCTGAACATGTCTTATTGATTACTGATTTTTCAATAGTGTCATTTGGTTCACATGTGTATGTAAATTCAGAAGAATAAAAAATATAATCTCACATGAAATTTTATGTAGGGGACTGACAGGCTATCTTATTTTTAAAACCTTCTTTTTCTTATCTATTCATGAGACTTTCATTGTCATGTAATTCGATTTTGGTAATAAATCTTAACATTAAAATACCAAAAAATTTTCATTACTACGAAAAACTAGTGATTTTATATGATTTCTCTTTTCCAATTTTACATCACCAGCAATCATAAAAATCACCATTATGAATATTGAAAGAACAGAATTTATCGCCTGGATGGAGAGAATCATGGAAAGATTTGATCTACTGAAAGAACAAATGCTTAGGAATCAATCCAGATTTATAGAAATAGATGGAGAGCAGCTTCTGGATAACCAGGATGTTTTACAGCTTTTAAAAATTAGTTCCAGATCATTACAGCGGTATCGGACGGATAAAAAGCTGCCTTACTATACCATCAGCGGAAAGCTGTATTATAAGCTTTCGGATGTCCATCAATTGATCAGAGAATGTTTAAACTCTTGATAGTAACAAGACATCCACAGCCAAATCATTCACCACCATTCCAATCTTCAGGATTCTCTTAATTGAGCCTATATCTTCGTTCCATTAAATAAAATAAAATGGAACAAGAAATAATAAATGTTCAGGAATCCGATGCACTCAAACCATCAGCAGACACACTCCTTGTCCTGAACATTCATACCAACCAGGTTGAAATGGTCAAAGGAATTGATCAAGAAGGCAATCTTCAAAAGGTTACTCCACAAGAAAAAAAAGATAATGAGCAGCTGATCAGAGTGGATAAGCACGGCGATCTATTCTCCAACTTCTTTTCCAATTTTTACCGGCAGCTTAAAAATCCTACGCATTTCAACTTTTTTAAAGTTTCAGAATATGATGCTGTTAATACCGCTAAGGATCTTCAAAAATATGTTGATCAGGCATCGCCTGAAGAAAAAGAAAAGCTGAAAGGCTACGAAATTTTACCTCAACACAACAACAATCCAAAAAATCAAAATACAATGGACAACAACACAGACAATCAGGAATATCGTTTTCAGCCTGAGCAAATCGACTGGAAAACGATGGAAAAGTTCGGACTTAATCAGGAGAAGCTTGAAAAAATGAATGCGATGGATTCATTACTCAGAGGTTTTAAAACCAATACGTTAATTCCCATCACTATTAATCTGGGAACGGCAGTAAGCAAAATGGATGTCCGGTTATCCCTTCAAACAGGAGATACTGGACAGGTTGCCGTTCATCTGCATGGAATCCGAAAAGAGCCCAGTCTCAATAATAAATTCTTAGGTCATCAGTTTAGTGATGAAGACAAAAAGAACCTCAGAGAAACCGGGAATATGGGCAGGGTAGTAGATCTGGTCAATCCTAAAACAGATGAAATTATTCCATCAGTGATCAGCCGTGACCGTTTAACCAATGAATTGGTTGCCTATCGGGCAGAATACATAAAAATTCCTGATGAAATCAAAGGAATACAGCTTGATGAACATCAGAAACAAACCCTACTGGAAGGAGCACCATTGTATCTTGAAGGCATGACCTCTAAAAAAGGTGAACTTTTCGATGCCACCGTACAATTCAATGCGGATAAGCGGTATGTGGAATTTCTGTTCAATAATAATCAGAATCAACAACAAAGTCAACAGCACAATCATAACCAACAGCAAACTCAACATACGGATCAAGAAGCGCCCAAAATATTCAGAGGAAAAGAACTGGATGATTCTCAATATGAAAAGTTCAAAGCCGGACAAACCGTTTATGTTGACGGCCTTACCGATGCTAAAGGTAAAGCCTATCAAGGTTATATTACCTTCAACAAAGAAACTTCCAAAACCGATTTCTCCTTCAATCATCCTAATAAGCTCAAAGAAGAGGTAAAACCTACAGAAGATCATAAAACCCAAACTGCGGTTAACACCCATGGTAAAACCAATGAAGATACTAAAAATGTGAATGAGCCTTTAGAATCAAAACAGCAGCACCCTGCCAATAAACAGCAGAAGGATCAGCAAAAAAAGGTTAGAAAACCAAGAGGGCAAAAACTATAATAATTATCTAAATCCATCATATGAAAGCAATCATCGCAGAAAAACCGAGTGTCGCAAGAGAAATCGCACAATTATTAGGAGCCCATGAAAAGAAAGATGGTTATTTATCCGGTAACGGCTATTGTGTCACCTGGGCATTAGGACATCTGATCGCATTAGGAATGCCAGAGGATTATGGTATAAGAGGCTTTAATAAAGCCTCTTTGCCTATCTTTCCGAACCCTTTTATTCTAGCTCTCAAAAAACTAAAGAAAGCAAAAGGCTATGAGCCCGATCCTTTGGCTTTAAAACAACTCAACACCATACAACAAGTCATCAGTCAATGCAGCAGTATTATTGTCGCAACAGATGCAGGAAGGGAAGGGGAGTTGATCTTCCGCTATATCTATCACTACATAGAATGCAACAAACCTTTCGAAAGACTCTGGATCAGCTCCCTTACCGAAAAGGCAATACAGGACGGATTTAAAAACCTTCAGCCAGGCGATGCCTTTGACGGTTTGTATCAAGCTGCTAAAGCCAGAAGCGAAGCAGACTGGCTGGTAGGAATCAATGCTACTCAGGCATTAACCATCGCAGGAAACCAAGATGTTTATTCATTAGGCAGAGTACAAACACCAACTCTTGCTTTAATCTGTCAACGGTTTCTTCAGCATCAAAACTTCACTAAGCAAAAATACTTTCAGATTCAGCTGAGCCATCGAAAAGAATATACAGACTTCACCAACCTTTCACTATTACAATGGAAAGAAAAAAAGCAGGCAGAACAAATCCAAAAATCAATAGAGCGGGAGGGAAAAGCTGTTGTAGAAGATGTATCCATTACAACAGTACAGGAGCAATCTCCGTTACTTTTCGACCTCACAGAATTACAGAAAGAAGCCAACAGGAAACTGGGGCTTTCTGCTGATGAGGTTTTACAAACAGCCCAAAGCCTTTATGAGAAACAGTTCATCACTTACCCCAGAACCGGCAGTAAGTATATTCCTGAAGATGTATGGACTGATATTCCTGAGCTGGTCAGAATACTGAATCAGACCGAACCCTTCAAAGCAGCCATAACCTATTTAAAATTTGGAAACTTCAACAAGCGGATCGTTAATGATCTAAAAGTTACCGACCATCACGGATTACTCATAACCACTAAAACACCTTCTGCACTTTGCACTACGGAAAAAGCCATTTACGAGATGATTGCTTACCGTTTATTGGAATCCCTATCCCACACCTGTACAAAGCAAGTCACCCAAATCCAGATAAAAGTCCATCATTACGAATTCCAGATCAATGGCTCAAAAATACTCAATCAAGGCTGGCGAGCCATCAAAGGCATTCTTTCTGACAATGAAAATTCTAATAATAAAGATGAAGCCCTTACTGAGCTTCCGGAATTCAAAATCGGAGATGAGCTGAAAATATCAAAAACAGAATTATTGGAAAAAGTAACGCAACCACCCAAGCTTTATACAGAAGCTGACCTCTTATCAGCGATGGAAAATGCTGGCAGATCTATGGAGAACAAAGAAGAACAGAAAGCACTATCCAATATCGGTATCGGAACACCAGCAACAAGAGCTTCTATTATCGAAACGCTGCTCAGTAGAAACTATATCACCAGAAAAAGCAAAGCATTAATTCCTACCGATAAAGGCTTACAGGTTTACAACCTGGTCAAAGACAAAAAAATAGCCAATGTCCAGATGACCGCAGAATGGGAAATAATGCTTGATAAAATTGAAAAAAGAGAACTCAATAAAACTCAATTCATCAACGACATCCAACACTATACAACTGAAATCACTAACGAACTCTTATCACTTCATATTCCCCGAGAAAATATTCCCCAACTAAAATGCCCCAAATGCCAACGACATCATGTTAATATCAAAGACAAAATCATAAAATGTCCTGATGAAAAATGTAATTGGATTCTCTTCAGAACTATATGCGGAGTACAACTCAATATTAAAGATCTTACTTTACTGTTAACTCAAAACAAAACATCATTAATCAAAAATATGAAGAGTAAAAACGGTAGAAAGTTTGATGCTTTTATCATTCTAAAAAATGATTTTAGTACATCATTTGAATTTAGAAGCGGGAATTAATTTTAGGAAGCAACCGATGAGCTGCCTCTAAAATTCTCATTTTTCCAATTCTAATCACCTTTTTAGTATTCATTATGTTTTAGCTCAGTATGGCTAGGATGTGGCTATCGTTTATTCAGTATCTAATTCTAGTAGTAACTCTTTTAAATCAAGATTTACTATAAGTAATTTATACGGAGTGACATAAAATAAAACGAATTCTGAATTTTATTTTTCTCGTTATATTTTCATAAATTTGACTGGCATATTGTGCCATAATCATGCAATGAGAAAATTTTTATGCAAAAGATAAAGAGCAGTAAAATAGAAGGAATTATTGAGCAGATCACTGATCAATATTTATATGCTGACAGAACTGAAAGACCATGGATCATAGGATTCAGTGGAGGAAAAGACTCTACTGTACTACTCACCTTGGTTTGGATTGCTTTGCAGCGTATTAGAGAGCAACTTCCTCATCCATTTCAATTAAGAAGGAAAGTATATGTAGTTTGTAATGATACAATGGTTGAAAATCCAATTTTGGCTGATTATGTGACTGATGTTCTAAAGAAAATTGAAGAGGAAGCACGAAATCAGGATCTACCCATATTTGTCAAAAGAACAACGCCAAAATTAGAAGAGACATTTTGGATAAACGTTATAGGAAAAGGTTACCCAGTGCCAAATAATTCATTTAGATGGTGTACGGATAAGTTAAAAATTAGACCTACTTCAAGTTTTCTTTTAGAGCAAATTGATGACATGGGTGAAGCTATAGTTTTACTGGGAACCCGATACGAAGAAAGTGCTACTAGAGAACGTTCTATACGTAAACATGAGGTTGCGGGTCGTAGATTATCGAAACATCAAACTTCTCCAAATACTTATACATATGCGCCAATTAAGGAACTTCTATTACATGAAGTTTGGTATATCATAAACGCTGTACCATCGCCATGGGGCTTTGATAATTCAATTCTATTTCAAATTTATGCAGATGCAAGTGCAGATGATTACGAGTGTCCTACTGTTATAACAGATAAAAAACATACATCCTGTGGACAAAGCCGCTTCGGTTGTTGGACATGTACTGTGGTGAAAAATGACAAATCAATGAATGCCCTTGTAAGTAATGGACGAAACTGGATGCAGCCACTGCTTGACTTTAGAAACCGTTTAGTGGAAGGTAGAAATTTACCTGAGAATCGAAAAGACACAAGAAGAAATGGAATGAAGGCTGTTAATGATGATGGTGAGAATAATGGTACTTATGACGAAGGATATAGATATCGTATTTTGAAAGATTTGCTAACAGTGCAAAGAGATGTTCAGATTGATCGTCCAGATGTCACATTAATTAACAATCAAGAATTGATTGCAATTCAAGTTATTTGGAACAGAGACCTTTATTTTGACCACACAGTAGGAGAAGTTTATAAAGAAATTTATGATAAAGAAATTAGCACTAATAATATAAAAAATCTTGATAACACAGAAAAGAGAATCATCAGAGAGGTCTGTGAAGATGATATAAAATTTTATAATCTTATTGATAACTTGATCTCATTACAAGAGACTAAAACTTTGTTAATTTCAAAATACGGATTGCATAATGATATTGAAAGACGTATCGAGAAATTTGCAACAGGAAAGACATCATAGAAATGAAAATTAGTAAAATTAAGTTTAACAATTTCAGAATATATAAGGGCGAAAATGAAATAACTTTTCTCCCCAATCAACAGAATAAAAACATAAATATAGTTGCAGGTAAAAATGGTTTTGGTAAGACAACATTTTTAACTTCTTTAATATGGTGTTTTTACGGAAAAATGATGGTTGAAGTTGAAGAAAAATATAAAAAAGATATTAAAAATGCTGGGGGGTATGAAAAATTTCTAAATACTTTGCTAAATCGTGATATTAAGAATGATTTTGAACAAAGTAATTTAAATGATTCGAGTCTGTCAATGGAAGTCGAACTTTCTGATATTTCAATTCCTTCCTTGCCCTGCGAGCGTGTTCTCATAAAAAGGTCCTATAACCTATCAACTGAAAATGAAATTTTAGAAATCTATATTGATGGATTAGAAAATGAATTAGCTAAAGAAGTTGGTTTAGAGCTGTTTATCAATGACTTTATTTTACCCAGAGAAATAGCTAAATTCTTTTTCTTTGATGCAGAAAAGATTGTAACATTGGCGGAAGCCAAATCAAAATCTGAATTGAAAAATCTCAGTAGGGCTTACTCTGAAGTGTTGGGAATTAAAAAATACGAAGATCTTAAAAAAAACCTAGAGACTTTGCTTGTGAAACTTCGTCGAAACGGTGCTAAGCCTGATCAGCAGATCAAACTTCAACAATTAATAGAAAAAGAAAAAGAGTTAAAATCTTTAACTGAACTTTGTTTAGAGAAAAAAACTGAGATTGAAAAGGAGATTTTATCTTATTCTAATCAAAGCGATTCATTACAGGAGAAGCTTATCAGAGAGGGAAGTGGTATAACTTTAGAAGAGTTGACACAGCTTAAATTAGAACAGGAGCTATTAAAAAAAGATTCCGATGAGATTCGTGGACGATTAAAAAAGATGATTGATCTTGTTCCAATTGTAATGGCAGGACAAAAGTTAGTTGAATTGAGTGACCAATTAGAAAGTGAAAGTTTTGCAGATTCCAATTTCAATATTAATATTGATGAAAACCCACTACTTAAAAAATCTATTCTTAATAAATTACAATCATTAAATATCAATATTTCCAAAGGCAATGAGATTATTAAATTGTTTCAGGATTCTTTAGAACAATATACAATTAAAAGTAACGAGGAAACATCTATTCTACTTGATTATACTCCTGAACAGGCACGTGCTGTAAAAGCAATTATAGACAACGTCAAGAATGGTTTTAATATCCAATTTCAAAATATTGTCAGAGAAGAAAAAAATAACAAGCTTGCAACATCAAAAGTGTTTTATAAAATAAAGCAAGCTGAGGCTAGAAAAGGAAATGCGGTTGCTCAAAAACTCCGGGAAGAAAAATCAAAAGTAGATCAAAGAATTCTTCAGTTGTCACAAGAGAAAGGAGGAATAATTGAAGAGTTAAATTCATTGGAGTCGCAGGTTGCAATCAACAGTAGAGTGCTTTCTGAATATGAAAAGAATTTTAAATTAGTTGAGGCTGACATTGCTAAAAGTGAAGTTACTGAAAAATTGTTACTTAAAATATCAAAAATTATTCAAAGAGTAAAAGAAGATAAGAAATATTCTCTTCAAAAATCAATTCTTTTAGGTCTGAAGAAAATTATGCATAAAAATGATTTTGTTCATAACGTAAAGGTCAATGTTTATGATGATATAATGGATATTGATTTATTAGATTCTAATGACAAAATAATTGACAAAGAATCATTATCAAAAGGAGAACAGCAGCTTTATGCCACTGCTTTACTAAAAGCTTTAGTAGATGAATCTGGTATTAAATTTCCTGTTTTTATTGACAGTCCACTACAGAAGTTTGATAAATTCCATTCTCAAAACATAATTAGGGAGTTTTATCCATCTATTTCAGATCAAGTGGTTTTATTCCCACTTCTAGAAAAAGAATTGTCTGAGATGGAATATAAAACCTTGCAGCCACATGTCAATAAAGTTTATGTTATTGACAGTGAAAATGGTGCTTCAAAATTCAAATTTTTGAAACAAGATCAATTATTTATTGAAATTAAAAACGACGAAGATTATGTTCACTCAAATTAAAACGAGCAGAGAGAATAAGGATATTGTTGCTCAACTTACTCGCAGACTCAATTTAGGAGCTGAAAACATAATTGCCCGTATGGCGTATTCATTTTCACTCTCAAAGAATAGAAGGTTGGACTTAAATGGTTTAGCTGATTCAGGAGGTAAAGAATATTCAAGGTCTGTTTTGTTTGGTGACCATGATGATTTATATATAGGATTACTTTGTACTCATTATAGTATTTACAAAACGGACAAAGATCTAGGTAAGTATGTAAAACTTCATATTGATGATGGGCTACAATTAATAAACGAGGAATTACAAAAGGCAAATAATATTGATGGTTTTGATTTTTTAGTGGAGCTGATTTCTTCTAATCTTAGCACTTCATCTGATCTATTTAAAGAGAAATGATTAATGAAACTGAGGTAGTAAATTATTTGTCAATGACAATATTTAAGATGAATACAGAAGACTATTAATAATTTAATAGTCTTCTGTATTCATTTACATCCTGTTTGTTCTTAATTTCATCCAAATCCATCAAACCCATAGAAATTAATAGAATATTTTTAATCCGGGTTTTACCAATTCCCGAAAGTTGAAAAAATGGGCTATTAAAATTTATATTTGTTGTTTTTGAAAATAAATTATTTACCTCGTAGCTAAAATAACTAACACTAATATCTTTTTCTTTTTCTATTTTTTGTAAAATCTTTTTTAAAACAATAAATTGAACTTGGATTCCAACGGTTTTAAACAAAATAGGACTTGACTGGAATAAAACATTATAAGTAGCTTTAAAGAAATTAAGTAGTATAGTATAAATTAGAAGATCATTATTTTCAATATAATATTTTCTCAAAGGAGCACTACTTTTAACTTCATTTAAAATAATTCTTGATCTTTCGTTTTCAAACTTAATTTGTAATTCATCTCGATCTCTTTTGGCATTGTTCGTTATTAAAGATAAAATTCCTTCTACTATTGCTGCTGTTGAGATCTTCCATTCATTGGAGTTTACACCAGAGATCTTTTCTATTATTTCGTCACTATTTGCTGCTAGCAAAATATGACCTTTAAAAATCGATTTATCATCAAGATTCAATTTCCTAGTCAAAAATACTGCTAGTTTTTCAGGAGACCACTTATCTGCTTCATCATCATTTAAATCATATCCATACAATTCGTAAGCTAAACTTTTATCAACTTTACGTTGATTCATATTGATCGTTGCAAAAATATATGCCTGATATGGATTAGGTAAATCTAAATAAAGAGTACATATTAATTCATAATTTTTTTGCTCATCGACATCAAGATGCTTAAAGCTAAATAAACGATGCTGACCATCGATAACAGTGCCGTTTACTTGTAATTTAGGTATTTCTAAATAGTTTTCATTACTATCACTAATAATTTTCCATTGTTCATCTTCTGGTAAATTTCGTGTATTTCCGGCAATAATTATTGAGTTAGGTAAAGCACTTTCTGAACTTTTCAAGAATTTTGAAATTTCTCTTCCTCTTCCTTCATCAAATCGTCTTTGGATACCTTCATTTCTAAATTTACCGCCTTCCAAGCTTAAGTAATATGGTTCAGATTCAACTATTTGTAATAATTCAAAAGCTGAAATTTTAAAAACGTAAAAAGTTCCTAAAGGTTGTTTAATTTCTAAAATGTTATATTTATTTGACATTATACTCAAGTTTTAAAATTTTCTAAATTACCATTAAGATTACTTTCTTGTTTATCTTTTGCTTCTGCGGTATTAAGTTCGGAAGTATTAGCATCTCCTCCCATTATACTTTCATAATTTTTTATATAATTTGAAAGAATTTTGTTTCTTACATTCGAGACCCACCATACAAAATAGGCAAATAATAGCAGAATTGTGGAAAAAAATATTTTTAGCAAATCAATTTCAAATAAATAATTAATAAGTATCCAAAGTATAAAAGATATAATCAAGGCACTTAATCCGAACATTCTTACACCCTTTTTCAAGTTTTCTAGCTCTTCAAAATTTAGATTAAAATTCTTGGTTTCTTTTCCAATATTTTTTCTAGATATAAAGATTAACTCAATAACTGATGCTGTTACTAATGCCAATCCAGTACTTGAAATATTAAAACAAGAATTTGTAACTTTACTATGATCAAATTTGCAACTTAAACAAAAATCTATTGAAAACAATTCTGTAATTACTCCAAAAGTTCCGACCAAAACGATCACTACAAAAAAGTATAAGACATATGAAGGTGCTTTCCAAGCTTCGTTAAATCTTTCATAAAGAAAATTACCAAGTAATTTCCAATCTCTACGTTTGTTTTCCATGATTAATATAGCTATTTATCTAATTCCCAAAAAGCTTTATCTCTTATCACTAATGGATCAGAGCCGGCAAGGTTTACAACACTTTGATGTTTTTCAAGCCCCTTTATTATATTGATTAAATTTTCTTTTTTCAATTTACTGTCCAAGGCGAAAAGTGATTCTACTTCTTTAATCTTAATTTCGTTTACTCTATGAATCACCCAAGTCAATATATAATTTGAGTATTCGTTTTCACCAGTGGCAAAATGATTTAAGAATTGAGTTGAAAGTACTGTACCTACTCCAAATTCACGCCCTTCTTTCAATATTTTTTTTAGTGACTGGAAATTTTTACTAAGAAAATTATCTGCTTCATCTACCAAGATTATTTTACGTAATTGTCGTAGATTGTTTTCAATGGCACTATGTCCGTGTCGTTGCATTTGTGTATAAAATGCATCTAGCGTAATGGCTACGATTAAGTTTTGAATAGATTCATCATATCCAGATAGATTAATAACAACAACACCTTCAATAAGAGAATAAAGTGATTGTGTTTTAGTTGGATCTGATTCGAAAATTTCAAAGTCAGACAAATTTGAGATAGCGGCATATAAACTATCTTGGGACACTTCCGGATTCTCCAGATAAATATTACACACATCACCTAAAGTAGGTGGAGTTTTTGACCATGTTTCTCTTTTTCCTCTTTCTATACCTTTGTTTTCATAAGCATTAACTATAATATCCCTCAACTTCTGTCTCTGTACATTTCCGAGATTAAATGCATTAGCGATCGTTTCTTTAATATCATTTGCCGTATGTAATGGTAGCATTGGTTTAGACTGGGGTGTTGGGTCTAGAGCTAAAGGATTGTACGGTAACTGATGTGGTTCAAAAACTTTTGCATCGGTCGCCTTCACAAAGTCATCCTTGATGTAATCCCCTTTGTAATCGAAAATGAGAATTCCTAGTTTCTCATCCCCAGGGTTTTGGACAGCATTTTTATAAATTTGCGAAATTAACGATTTAGTAAATTGAGTTTTACCAGTTCCCATTGTTCCAATAATTCCCGTATTTGTATGCATTACCTTGTCAGAATTATTCGGTTCCCAAATGACAGGTTTCTGTGTATTCAAATCAGTTCCAAAAACTATTTTCATTCCGGTATCTGAAAGCCTCTCTTTTGGCTTTTCCAAAATTGTTTCTTCGGAAACAAAAGGTTCATCCGGCAGACTACTTTTACTCTCAAGCAATATATCATCTGACTCAACTGATATTTTTGAGATAGCATTACAATCATAACGCGAAGCCAACAATTTAGAAGTATCAATAGTAGTTGTTGTGTGATGAAATAATTCAATAAGCTCGTCAACTGATTTAACAAGGAAATTGTAACCATCTTGTTCCATAAGATTAACTTCCATACAGTTTTCAGAAGTACTCAGTTTACGTGTAATGGTATCATTTCCAAAATAAATTAAGCCGAAATCTCCAATAATTGACTTGAGTGATTTTGAAATGGTAAACTGGTTATTCAATAATTCGGTTCTATAATCATTTAGAATAATATCCCACTTCTGATTCTCCCATATTTGAAATAATTTCATCTTTTCAGCACTGGCCAAAATCAATTTAGCAAAGAAATTTTTGTAGAATTCAGAAATAAAACCATCCTTAGATAAATGATTGTAAATTAATTCAGCTGTTTTCTCTCCTTGTATCCTCCCTTTATTAACAATATTTACACCGCCGATCTTCAGTTCAACAGGATAAAAATACATTTCTAATTTCTCCTTTTTTTTCTCCAGACCGATTAACAGTAGATCATCACTATAAGATCCTCCTGCGCCTAAATTTTTTGTAGAAAACAGACCTTCTTCTTTTGTAAGACCTGCATTTCCTGAAACTCGTAAAATCTCCTCTAATGAAATTGGAACCCAGATTATACATGGATTATGCAGAAAGGTTAATGCCGTTTTAACACCTGACAATAAACTCAGCTTCTCTTTTGGAAAATGACTTTTTTGACGTACCAATCCCAATAACCAGTCTCCATTAATTGCGTTGAAAAAGTTAATAATAGGTATAGTATCTGTTTGTGGGGTAAACAAAACTTTGTGCTTTGAAAGAAATTCCTGAACTACAAATGCATATTGCTCTGTTTTTCTGCTTACAGTAATTGCATCGTAGCCACTTGAATTGGTATATTGATCGCTGTAATGCACAATTACCAAGTCTGACTGATCTTTGAAAAAATCTAAATCGACCCTCGGATCAATGTATGTCACCCAATGTGAACTCGAATATAATTTTTCTAATTGAGTACGGATAGCATTATTAATGGTTGTGCACAGTGCTTTGCTTGAGTCAAAAGGGTCATCATTAGATGCCACTTTCGCCAGTGCATTGTAACGAGTAGTTAATTCAATAAGATCAGATTTTTCTGTTGATAAAAAGCGCGTTCCGAATCCTGTTCGATATGTATCTTGATGGGGTATAAACGAAACATCAGAAAGTAAACCGTCTAATGATAAGCCCGTTTTAACATCTTTCATTTCGTTAAAGGAGAATGCAGATGTTTCAGTGTCAAATTGGTAAAATGTAATGTGTGCATACTCATAGAGTTCCTCCTCTTTCGGAAATGATCGGGAATAGAATTTCACTTTTTCAAAAAAGGTGTTAAGCAAATCATCCTTATCAAAATCATTGGTTTTCAAATTAACTTCAAGTTGATCTTCAATTTCACTGATCGAAGAGTAAAAAGTTAATTCTTCAAATTTATTGACAAGATTTTCAGATCCATAAATGAATACTTCGATCGGAATCAGATCATTCAGCCTTTTATTTTTGTGGGTGTTCAAATCTGTCCTGTAAAACTCAAAGAGTCCATGGAGTACTTCTTTACAGTCTCCTTGATTGATTACATTTATTCTAATCGGAGCTTGCTTCGATTGATCAAATAAAATACTATAATTGCTTTTGAAATCTTTTAATTTTGAAGAAATCAAATTAGCGACATAACTTTTGGAAATTCCCTGCTTAGTGTCTGAGTACATAGAGTAATACATCCATTCAGGAGAATGTACAGATTCAGTCGGAACATAAATTTCCCTTGATTTACCCTCTATATACGGTAGTAGATTGTTTGGATTTAATCGTTTTAAAATCGCATTATAGGATTGCGTATCATTGTCTAAAGTCCTGTTAATCTGTAATTGGTATGCAACATTCAGCGGATGATAAGGACTCAGTTTTATTTTTTTTGCTCCTGAATTTTCTTTGATTACCCCCAATAAGAAGACATTTTTTTGCTTTGATGTCAATATTTGGTTTTCTGTAAAAGCTGTAATATAGTTTAAAATTTCTTTTACATATTTAGATGCAATCTCTTTTTCCGAATCTTCTAAGTAAGCTAAACTGGGTTGCACTTTTTTAATTCTAAAAACCTCACGAAACTGATCAAATGTATCTTTGATGGATTGATCCAAATCAAGTGGAATCTCTGAAATCTCTTCATTAACATTTTCCTCCCAACTATATCCATCAGAATTTGTTAATTTTTGTTCAAGTATAAGGTTTTTTCTAAATTCACCGCTTACAGTTCTTTCTTGTTGTTCTGTTTTGAGTTGAATTTTTATAATTTCGTTCTCTTGCTTATATCGAAAATCAGATTTATTGATTCTTTTTGCTTTCCATACTTCTAATCCATTTATTAATCTTGGAGGATCAAAATCTGGTTTGATATGGATGGAAATTAGAGTCTCTTTAATTGTGATTTGAAAATAAACTTCTTCTGCATCTATATTTGCATAATCGCAGTTCAATTTCAAAGATGTAAATTCAGTAATAACATAATTCTTACTGTATTCGAGTTCTTCTTCTATTACATGCTGCTCTCCTTCATTAAAAATGATGATATTGTCATCTTTTACGGAAAGATAATTTCCAAGAGATCCTGCTCTGATAAGGAAATTAGATTCGAATTGAGTTAAATAATTAGATTCGAAAGGAACATGCAATAACTTAAGCAGAAATTTTTTCCCGGAATCAGGGTCTCTGTATTCAATGAGGTGGAAATTATTTGTGTTCTCACATTTAGGTAATGTTACCAAAAGATTGTATCCACTGCTTTGAACTATTAAATTTCTTCCTTTGTAGTTTATGCCGTCTTTTTTAGTACGTTGATCAAATTTAATTTCTACTACTATATCTTCCTGCTGGTTTTGATTGAATACAAGCAGATTGTAATTTCGTTTCTTCGAAGCCGTTACACCATCTGTGCGTTTCCAAAGGGTAATATCTCTTGAATCGCAAGATACAGATGTAATTTCTGGAATCGATTTATTTTTTTCAGCTTCCAGCCACTTAGATAATTCTCCAAAATCTGTCGTCTTCCAGTCTTCTTTAATAAACTTTTTATAAGCATTTTCAGGCAATATTTCTTTAAGCTCTGTTTCCGGTTCGTCATCTTGAAAAATTGCTTCTATTCTTCCAAAGAGTTTATAATTTTCTAGAATATCAACGTCTACCTTTGTCCCTTTTGTAGCTAATTCTTCATGAGGAAATAAACCGAGAGCTTGAAAATCAACGGTATCAATTGTTCCTTTCTCCAAAACTTTTATGACAGATTCATAGTCGAAAACTGAATTGTTATCTTCTAAAATGTTTTTTGTTTTGTAACTGAGAACCGCTTTTAGAATTTCTTTTTCATGGTATTTTAAAGTTCTATTCTCATTAATATCTTTCTCAACTCGCTTGCGAAAACTTAGATAGTGTAGAGGCATGCCGTCTTTTTCCAAATTTTCACTTCCACCGGATATACTTTCTAGTTTTTGACTGTAAATGATTAACATTGCAGTGTTTTCAAAACCTAATGCTTGTTGAGAAACATTGTTTCTTAACATAGTAAAGTAGTCTTCGGTAGCATTTTCACTTGAAACAACCAAAACCTTTATATCATTAATTTCAATGGTAAATGATTCGAAAGGAACACTGCCCGATGGATGTTGGTAAGAGAATGTCTCGATACTCGAAACATTGGCAGATCGAAGAGCATCGAACAATTGCTGTACATAAGATTTTTCTTCAAGATATAAATTATATCTGTCTCCGGGTCTAATCTGTTGATTGATAAAAAATTCAACGATTAATTCTGATATATATTTATAAAGAGGATTTAATGTATTGTGCATCACCGCTATCGCTTTTTTTCTCGATTAGATTAATTCGTTCAAATAATTTAATAACTTCCAATTTAGAAGTTTCATCAAATGTGATCCCTCGTTCTTGAAGTTTTTCCCAAAACGATTTTAAACGAATTTTTTCTCTGTTTCCCACACATAGTTTGGTTAGAAACAGTAAAATCTCTTGAGATAACACCAATTTGCTTCCCAGACGTCCACCTGATTTTGTAAAGTTTTCTTTACTGAAGCTACTTAGCCACAAAGCGTAGTCCTTGTAAGGTTTATTACGTTTTCCGTTCTCAAATTGGTAGCGGATTGTATACCATAATGAATAGATCAGTGTTGTAATCTCTTGATCAAAACTCTTTAAATTAAGATTACTGTGACATTCTTCCCAACTTGCAGGAGGATTTAGTGTCTTTACTTCATTTTTATAAAATTCGAGTAACTGTTCTAAACAAGTTTTAAATTCTTCTTTTTCCGATTCTTCAAAAGAGTTAAATAATTTTGTAATCTCATCATAATCGCCAATCAAAGTATTATCTACTAGGATGTAATTAATCAATTCTAATGCGTTAGCGTGTGCAAAAACACGTTCGTAATGTTTAGAAACCTCTCTCCATCCGATTTTATGGAGTTGTAATCTTGATTCGGATAAATTTTCCCAATCCATAGAAAAGTAAATTGGTTTTATATGGTAATCCTGCTGTCCAAAATTGTCTAGTTTGAAAGTTAGTTGTGTAAAGTAAAAAAAATAGTAATATTTGAAGAATAATTCAAAATTCTCCAAAAAATAATCTTTATCACTCATTAAAAAATCAAAATCTTTTTGAAATATTTCGGTAACAGCAGGAATCATATTTTTAAAAATCTGCTTGTCGCGTTTACTATCTTTTTTGTCGATATGATTTGGCAAACATTCTGAAATAAGTTGATTCAGAATGTTTTTACTTTTGTTTTCAGAAAATAGAGCTTTAAATTGTTCATTGTTTTGAATAAAAACATCTGAAATAAAGACTGGAACGTCCTTTATTGCATTATTGTTGTTAATGAAGTTTTTGTAAGAGATAACATGGAAATCATACTTAAACAATGAATTATCATGCTCAAAAAACATTTTATTGATAATGTCTTCCAGTTGTTTTTTTTCACTAGTCTCAACTTTTTCGAGCACATTTTTGAGAATGGTTTGTTTTAGTTCAGTTTTATAATTCGCAGTGTTCTTGAATTTATCCAATTCGGTGTTATTGGACAAACGAATAACTTCACCCATAATTCCCTGAAAAGATAAAAAGTCATTTTTAAAGACATGTCCTCCAGGTTGTGTTTTAAATGGAAATATGTTAATCTGGTAACCAGTATGGTGCTGAAATGTATTTGCTTTTAATAGTCTTCCTTCTAAGCCATATTTTCCAGCTTTTAATAATTCTATTTTCCTCATGATACCAATTCAAATTTATAACCTCCAAAATGATTTTTAGTCAGTTTGTAATCAATTGGTTTTCCTACATTTACTTCATCAATATATAAAGTGTTGTATTGATTTCCTTGAATTACTTCATTTATAAAATAGACAAAGTATATAAAATTATTATTGTCTTTCTTGTTTGGGCGATACCCCTTATTAATCATTTTCAGCGTTTTAAATAAACTGTAGTCTATTGCTATTTTAATATCTTGCTCATTTGGAATTGGAGACGCATAACATACAGTGAATTCCTGTACAAACTGATATAAAACTTTATCTTCAGAATTATTTGGTATGTACGGTTTCGGAGTTAAGGAAAAATCTTGAAACACCCGATATTTAGTTTGTCTTCTTCCTAGTCTTACAACAACTTTATCACCTTTCTTTGGATCACCATACCATTTTTTTACGGAATTTTCTACCAAGTTGTAAATTTTGTTTAGATATGTTGGGTTACCTTTATTAAAATGATACAGCCATGTAATGTATTCTTGAAAGTTACTGTTCTCAAAAAGGTTTCCATATTGAAAAAAATTAAGCCTTAAAAAAAATTTTGAAACAAGATTTCTATCGACTTCATCCATTTTAATAGTTTTAAACACTTCACCATATAATTCTGGTTGAATATTGATTGCAAATAATTCTGATGGACTGTCAATACTTTGTAATTTCAGTAATTTTTCGTCTGTCTCATCACTTCGTACATTACATGGGTCTAATTCAGAAAGTCTCGCAAACAAATTCGATAGATCTGCATGCTCAAAAATATAATTCGGAATTAGACAATCTATAAGCTCAGAATCGGACAAATTACGGACAGCATTTAATTGATCAATATCAGCTAATGAAGACAATTGTATAGGAACAATCAAGTCATAAATAAAATTGAGTAAGGATCGTACTGACACTATCTCCTTGTTTTGAGCAATGGATTGGATTATTAATAGCTCAATCAATTCTCTGTTTTCAGAACGGAATAGGAATTCGTAGTTATATTTTACCGGGCATCTGGATAAGTCAGCAACATCTTTGATCTTTTTATATGCTTTGTATATAAGATTACTTTCAGAAGGAGTAATAATTCTACATAGTAATTCTTTAATAATATCGGATACGGGACCATTTTCTGTTAGCGAGTATAAATGGTAATCCGTAAAATTTATTTGATGAAAATGGCTGTCAGCATTAAAATCTTGAGAACTTACCAATGTATTGTCCAAAATGGATTCTTTCTGGATAAATGTTCCTAATTTCTGAAATTTAAAACCATATTCTTCCATAAACTTGCTCAAAGTTCCTAGGTTAATAGCAAGAATCAGTTTTACATTAGATTGACTAATGTTTTCATCTGTAAAACTATTTAGAGTTCGGAGTAGTGTATCGTTTGAAGATTCATTTGGATTATGAGATTCTGTAGCATCATTATGGATTTGAAATTTCCCTATCTCATTCGGGATTTCATTATGCAAATATGATAAAATATGCGATTTTCCGTCTCCCACATTTCCGCAAACGAGTACAAGCTGTGAAGTGTTAAGCTTGCTGCTTGAAATAATAATCTGCTTTAATTTATTCTCAACCTCTCTTTCAATATGTAGAAATTTCTTGAAATCATCAATGTCATAGCTATTACCTTGTGCGATAGCATACCTAGAAGACTCCTTAAGTTTCTGTAGTTCATCAATTAATATATGATTTCTCATAATCTGTTTTTAAATAATTCATGGTATAGTTTTTTAATTGATTTTTTTGAATAAAATTCAAATTTTCGTCAAGCCTTTTTTTTATTTAGATCTTTGTATTTATCTTTCAAAAGCTTTTTAAGAGAATTATAATAGTCTTGCTTTTCTTTTGTAAGCTTTTTTTCCAGCTTTAGACATTTTTCCACAATCAAAAGGTTTTCTTCCAAAGATTTTAATTGAAACAGTGATTCATAATCTAGTCCAACGGCTTGAAAAATTTTTAGTAGATTCTGCCAACTAGGTGAAGTTTCTGCTCTTTCCACCCTTCCAATCATCGTAGCATTTGAACCAATGAATAATCCAATATCCTCCTGCGAAAGATTTTTCTCTAATCTTTTAAATTTGATCAAGCATCCTATTTGCAATGCGAGAATATCTATTTCATAGTCATTGTAATTTTGCATTTAGTAAAATTTGCAAAAAACAAACAAATTATTCGATACAAATTTGTATCGAATAATGATAAGTGATATATTTGTAAAAATTACAGCTAAAATGTAATTTTGCGATACTTCAAAGAATAATAGAAGCTATTGCTTAGAATCTCGCTTAGAAAACTGGTAATTTACGGAACGAGAGGATAAGTATTAAGCTCACGACCTAGGCGTGGGCTCTCTTATCTGTTCCAAGGTATACCAGTACCCCTAAGCTGATATTGTAGAGTCCCATGCCGTTTTTTTCCCATGCCGTTCGCTTTATCTCTACATCATAAATCTAAGCCCGCTTCCTAAACATAGTATCAGACTACACGATACAATAGGAATGTACAACCTATTGCGGCTTTAAAAAGCTTACACGGGAACACAGATTTCATTCATATTAAATTCTTTCCGGTGCCTTACGGTCACTGCTTACAGAACCTCACCAGTCCTTTTTCATACCAAAGGGCATCAGGAAAGTCTTTATCTAAAAAATGAATCAAAAAAACTACTCAACTTAAAAATCAGAAGAAAGAAAAAAGCCCCTTCCCATAGAGTTTGCAGACCAACGGGAAAGAGCGTAGTTCAGTAATTAATCTTTAAAAATTAAAAACCTTTACAAATCTATGAAAAATTCCTATTACCATATAGGAGGCATTTTCTTTGGGCTCATATTGACCGCTGTAAGCATTACTATAAAAGCCCAGACACGCACCATTTCCGGTACCATAACCTCATCAGGCAAACCTCTTCCAGGAGTCGTAATCTCTCAAGAGGGCAGTGATCAGGTAACCATGACCGGCAACAACGGAACCTATACTTTACAGGTTTCAGCAGAAAATCCCATCCTATTGTTCAGACACCCTGATTATGCAGAAGAAAAATTCAGACTCACTAATCAGACCGTCGTTAATATCAGCTTAGAACAAAAAGTAAAGGGAATCGAAGAAGTTATTCTCAACGCTGGCTACTACAAGGTTAAAGACAAAGAAAGAACCGGTAGTATCGCCAAAGTTTCAGCAAAAGATATAGAAAATCAGCCTGTCTCCAATGTCCTGTCAGCAGCACAGGGAAGAATGGCAGGAGTCAGTATCACCCAGAATTCAGGAACTCCCGGAGGTGGATTTGATATTCAGATCAGAGGTAGAAACAGCCTTCGGACCCGAAGCAATTCCGTAATTGATGGCAATCAGCCGCTCTATATTATTGATGGTGTTCCGGTAGGTACGGGAATGAGTTCCTCCTATGCAGGAAGTATCCTTCCCAATGCAGATATCAATCCGTTAAACAGTATAAATCCTAACGATATTGAAAGTTTCGAGATTCTGAAAGATGCTGATGCTACTGCCATCTATGGCTCAAGAGGTGCTAATGGAGTAGTGCTGGTGACCACCAAAAAAGGGAAAAAGGGAAAGGTAAAACTGACCCTGAACTCTTCCTATGGTCTGAGCCATGCCATTTCAAACCTTAAAATGATGAATACTGCTCAGTATCTTGATATGAGAAAGCAGGCATTTGCCAACAGTAATATCTCTGTCTATCCTGCTAACGCCTATGACATCAACGGAACTTGGGATTCCAATCGTTATACCGATTGGAGAAAGGAACTGATTGGTCATTATGCCGCTTTGTCAAATACCCAGCTTTCACTCAGTGGGGGAAGTGAAAATACTAATTTCCTGCTCAGTCTTAGTCATAATGAACAAACCACGGTGTTTGGCAGGGATTTCAGATACAGAACCAATATCGTTTCAGGAAATATCAGCCACAGGTCTGCTGATCGAAAATTCAGTTTTAACTCATCCAATATTTTTACAGCAACAGACAATAACCTGATTACCTCTGATGCGACAAGACAGTCGTATATTCTGGCTCCCAATGCACCCGCTCTTTATGATGCGGAAGGTAACCTTAACTGGGAAAACAATACGTTTACGAATCCCGCAGCGGCTTTTGAGAACTCCTATTCCAATAACAATCTGCAATTCCTTAACAACATCAGTATGGAGTATGAAGCTTTTGACAACTTTAAGCTCAAACTCAATGGAGGTTTAACCTATCAGACTTTTGACGAATGGTCACTTCGTCCGAGTACGGCGTATAGCCCTTCTGCTGGGGCAACACCTCTCAATTCCATGTCTTCAAAATCCAACCAGTACAGACTGTCTATGGTGATAGAACCCCAGATAAGCTGGATGTACAGAGCAGGTAAACATAAATTTGATATCCTGATGGGAGGTACCTATCAGAGAGATGTTTCAGACCGAGGTGAAATTCAGGGATCTGGTTTTGAGAGTAATGCCTTTATCTATAATATAGGTGCTGCAATTAATAAAGTCGTCCTTGACCAGATCAGTACTGAATACCGGTACGGTGCTTTTTTCGGCAGAATCAACTATCAGTACGATAAAAAATATATCCTCAATCTTACAGGAAGAAGAGACGGCAGCAGCAGATTCGGTCCGAATAATAAATATGCAATATTCGGTGCCATTGGGGCAGCATGGCTGTTTTCGGAAGAAGACTTTATGAAGAACATCTCATGGCTCAGTTTTGGAAAGCTGAGAGGGAGTTATGGTTCATCAGGAAGTGATAATATCGGGGATTACCAATACCTTGATACCTTTGCTACGGCTAATCTCATCTATAATGGCAGCACCGGACTGGCTCCAACAAAACTCTACAATCCTGATTTCAGCTGGGAAAGAACGATCAAAACAGAAGCTGCTCTTGAACTAGGTTTGTTCAACAACAGGCTTAACCTAAGTGCTGCGTATTACCGAAACCGCTCAGGAAATCAATTGGTAGGCTATCAGCTTTCCTCAGTAACGGGATTCAGCAGTGTGCTGGCCAATCTGGATGCTGTTATTCAGAATACAGGATTTGAATTTGAGGCCAGCGGAGAAATTATCAATAAGGGAAATTTTTCATGGAAAAGTTCTTTCAATATCACTATTCCACGAAACAAGCTGATTTCCTTTCCTGGACTTGAAGGTTCATCCTATGCTAATACTTATGTGATCGGACAGCCTGTGAACATTGTTAAACTATACCAGCTTCAGGGGGTAAATCCCACTACCTTGGTGTATGATTTTACCGATTTCAATGGCGACGGAAAGATCGCATCACCGGAGGACAGACAGGTGATCAGAAATCTTGGACAGCAGTTTTACGGAGGACTAAGCAATGAATTACGCTACCGAAACTGGAACTTTTCATTTTTGTTGCAATTTGTAAAGCAGCAGAGCCGAAACTATAACTCAGCAATTTCTTCACCAGGTATTATGGCGAATCTCCCGGTGGAGGCATTGAATGTATGGTCGCCTTCAAATCCCACCGGCATTTATATGCCATACCGCTCTACGTCCAATTCTTCGCATAGCCTTTTTCAAAATAGTGATGCCAGTGTTTCTGATGCTTCATTTATAAGGTTTAAAAATGTGCAGCTTACCTATAATCTTTCTTTGGATTCAGGTATTTTCAGGGAAGTAAAGCTTTACTTTCAGGGGCAGAACCTCTGGACATGGACGAAGTTTTTTGGAATTGATCCCGAGATGACCTCTTTTGGATTCTTGCCTCCCTTGAAAACTTATTCATTGGGCATTCAACTTACGCTGTAATGAATGCTTAACGGCAACCAAAGACCGTCATATTATTTAACCCAATACAAAAACAATGAAATCAATATTCAATAGTATAATAATGGCAGTGCTCATCTCTCTGATGAGTACCGCCATATCGTGTGAAAAAATGCTGGAAGTGGAATTGCCCGACAACCAAATGTTGTCAGAAACCGTTTTCAGTGATACTCAGACTGCCAACGCCGTATTATCTGGATTGTATGCCGGATTGTGGGAATCATCACCTGTTACGGGAGATCAAAGCGGAAGGCTTTTGAGTCTCTATACTGATGACCTTACCTACTATGCAGTCAATGCCACTAATGGGCTGCCTGAACTATCCAATAATACTCAGATTGATTCCAATCAGTTTGTCAGTTCGTTCTGGAATGCTGCGTATCAGAAAATATATGTCAGCAATTCCATACTCGAAGGGCTGGAAGGAGCAGGTCATATTCCGGCAGCTGATAAAGCAAGGATAAAAGGGGAGACCCTGGTTATCCGCTCTTTGCTCCTTTTTTACGTTCAGCAGGTTTATGGAGATATTCCTTTTCCTGTGACCACCAATTATATGATCAATCAGAGTATTTCAAAAACACCTTCTGCAGAAGTGCTGATGAGAATTGAATCTGATGTGAAGGAAGCTATTGAACTGCTTTCTGATACATACCAAAATAATGAACGCATCTATATTAATAAAAAAACAGCCCAGCTTCTTCTGGGCAAAGTTCAGATGCAACAGCTGAAATGGAGTGAGGCAGAAGCCACCTTGAAAACAGTTGTTCAGAGTCCACTGTATCAGTTTCAAAATGATATCACCAAGGTCTTTCTTAAAAATGGCAGCCATATTATCTGGCAGCTTAAGCCTAAAAACAATGGGGATGCGGTAAAGGAAGCAACTATTTATTATTTTGTTAATGTTGCTCCAACCTCTATGGCACTTTCCACATCTCTGGTCAGCTCGTTTCTGAATGGAGATCTTAGAAAGCAATATTGGATGGGAACTGTTACAGTTGGGAGCAACACCTGGTACAGAGCGGAAAAATACAAAGCAAGGTCTTCCAACTCCACAGAAAACTCCATTGTCTTCAGACTGGAAGAGGCCTATTTACTGTTGGCAGAGGCTCTGGCTCAACAAAATAAAATGTCAGAGGCCCTACCGTTTATTAACCCGATCAAACAAAGGGCAGGACAGCCTTTGCTTGGCAGTTCTGTTACACAACAGCAGCTTCTTGAGGAAATCCTTAATGAAAACAGAAAAGAATTTTTTACAGAAATGGGACATCGATTTCTCGATTTGAAAAGAGCAGGAAAGCTTAATGAACTACAGCAGACCAAACCCAACTGGAAAGATCAACATAAAGTATGGCCTCTTCCGCAACAGGAACTGCTGCTCAATCCCCATCTGAATCCTCAAAATTTAGGTTACTAATGAGAGTGTATTGTTTAATTATTCTGCTGTTTTCTCCGCATTGCTTTAATGCACAGAGGTCGATTAAGGAATTGGACCAGTGGATGTCGCGTTTCTCCACGATGATAGGTCAGATGAAGGTATCTGAAGATCAGCGATTCGTTTTGCTCACTAAAATGTATGCAAATAATTCTGATTCAGTTCTTGTGTTTGACCGCCAATCAGCAGTCATTCCATCCGATACCATTTTAAAAAAGAGCAACATCAGTTTTCTGAACAATTATACGGTCTTTGCTTCAGGACCGGGCAGGGCTGAATTAATTGAGCTGAAGTCCAAAAAAAGAGAAATTTATGATAGTGTACAGCGATGCAATGTCAATGAAACCCTGAAGCAATATTTCATATTGGGTACTGATAAAAACCTGAAAATCTATAATGCCAAAGGAAAAGTGCTTCACCATGAGGTGGCAACATTGAACTATACTATTTCGGAGCAGGGACAGGTTTATATTCTTGCTGAAAGTGGAGGATTTCATCAAATATTGAATTGGAATGGAAGCACTATGAAATTGCTTTATTCCACTGCAACTAACATTGTTGCGATGGATCTTTTAGAATCAGAGAGATTTATTGTTGTAAAAGAAAAAATAGGTCCTAATGGAAAGATCAGGATAAGATTGTTGAGAGTATCAGACGGACAGCTGTTTCATAACAACCGGATCAGTCTAGGAGATGCCCAAAACATGAAATTAACTGAAGCAGGTCCTTCTGAAACTTTTTTGATTGATATTTCCGTTAGGAACCTCCCCGAGAAAACTGGAAAACTTGAAATATGGTATGGAGGAGACAAATATCTGCGCAATAAGGACCAGGGGCTGATTGAGCATCAGTATATGGTATGGAATGTTAAAAATAATCAAGTTCATTCTATCCCTCCTAAATCAATGCAGGTCTATGTAGCGACAGACCATCCACGTTATTTTTGGACGTATAATGCCAGGGAGGACAATGATTACCGTGGATTTAGAAGCCTGAATGTATATCGATATGACCTTTTAGAAAACAAATCTGAACTTGTTTTTGAGAATGCTTCAGAAATGGTCATAGGAAAGGACAGTCGTTACACCATCGGATTTCTGATGTATAAGAATCAATGGATGGTCTACGATCATCTGTTAAAGCAGACAAAAATGATCGATTATAATGGAACATTAAGCTATCCTATCTTTATGCCTGATGGCAGTTTGCTCTTTACGGCAGGAGACCGACTGATCAATTATCACCTGGAAACAGGTGTGTTAAAAACAGCATTTAAACAAGAGAACAGCAAAATCAGCTTTTATGAATACAGTGGAAAAATGATTCATCAGATGGAATCTTTTAAGATAACACAACGAACTATTGAAATGTCACAGCCGTTGATGCTGCATATCAGGAGAGAAAATCATAATGAGTCCGGATATTATTCTTTTTATAAAGGTAAGCTCAAAAAAATAATGCCGTACAGCAGCAACAGGATTAAAATGTTCTCGCAAAAGGACAAGCATGATTTAATGTATTCGATCGAAGAAAACTACAACATGTCTCCACGGTTGTACAGCAAAAGCAAGTCATCAGGTCAAAAGAAGGTACTTTATACAACCAACCTTCATGATAAAGAAGCGATAGACTTGCAGCAGAATGTTATTTCATACACCAACAGTGAAGGTAAGGACCTGAAAGGAGTTCTATATTATCCCATTAAATTCGACAAGACAAAAAAATATCCTTTGGTGGTACAGGTATACAGTATTCAGCATGATGAATTCAACAAATACCTGTATCCCGCCTGGGGACCCAGTGGATTCAATATTCGACTGCTTCTTGAGAACGGTTATATGGTTTTTCAACCGGACATTGTTTCAGATAGAAGGGGGCCGGGAATTTCGGCACTTGATTGTGTTCATTCTGGATTAGATGCGATTCGGGAAAATGAAAATATTGATTTTAGACGCATGGGTTTGACAGGACACTCATTTGGTGGTTATGAGACCAATTTTATCGCTACCCATTCAGAAAGGTTCTCAGCCTATGTCTCGGGGGCAGGTCTTAGTGATATTATGAATACTTACTTTTCATTTAATGAACTGTTTAAAATAGCAGACTATTCAAGATTTGAAACAGGGCAGTTTTCAATGGGAGTTTCTTTTTCAGAGGATAAGGACCTGTATTATAAAAATAATCCCATCAATTTTATTGAGAAAGTCAACGCACCTGTATTGCTTTGGGCAGGTAAGAAAGACACTAATATTCCGCCAACGCAAACCATGAGCTTCTATATGGGATTATTAAGAAACAGAAAAAAGGTGGTGGCACTGATGTATGCAGATCAGGAACACACCTTCAAGAAAAGTTCCGAAGACATCAGGGATCTTAATACTAAAATCTTAGAATGGTGGGACTATCACCTGAAAAGGCGGAAAGATATAGGATGGATCGATAAAGAAATGAAAAGGGACGCAGAATAGCGTCCCTCATTTAATTAATACTTTATACAATGCACTAAGGAATTTTATAAAGTGGCGTTCCACACATCGTGCCTGAACCGATTCTATGCAGTTCAACGCTGGTATCTAATGCCCATTCACAGACATCACCGGAAACGATATTGCTGCATTCCTGATCAGCATCCTCACATTTGAACTGACCACCACCTAAGCTAACAATTCTGTAAGCCGGCTCTAAAGCTCGTGTACTCTTCTTTGCCAACATGGTGGCAAAAGCTGACCCTGTTCCCAGTGCTACCAGGATGACAGGAAAAAGAATTTTTTTCATAATAAAAAAATATTTGATTTGCTGCCTACTCTGAAACACGGTTTTCGGCTTCCCCGTTTTTAAAATGTTTTTTCAGGGGCTGGGTAAGTTTATATTGTACCAGCTGATTTCCAATAATTGCGTACAAATGCTCATCGGTAATTCTAAAATCTGACATGGTATTATTTTTAATATTGTCGATGTACATACTGCCAATATATTCCTGAGATTCGGTATTATAGATGTCAATAACTTTGCTTTCCTTCCATCTGTTTAAAGATTCATGTCTTCCTCTTAATTGAGCAGGGTTAAATAACAGACCTCTGTATACGATCGCATGCCCGTTAACTTTTAGTGCAGGTTTAGACATTTTAGATTTTCCATTGGATAGCGATGTTACTTTAATCTGTGCGATTTTAGTCGTATCAATAGTTCTCCATCTGTGAATAAGCTGCATTGAATGGTTCATGACAAGAAACTGGTTTCTATAACTGTAGATATAGCTGACAGTTGGTCTTATAGGATCAGATGAAAGATAGCCGTCAGAATCAAAAAAACCATCCAACTGCTTTTCAAGTAAATCAGGATGCAGTGTCACCTGATTTTTGCCATTGTGATTGATTAAAATAGTTCCCAACGTTAAATTTCTGGTTTGAGATGAGAGGGTGCGAATGGCAATTTTATTACTGTCAATAATTTCAAGCTGGCTAAAAAATGCATCGTTAAAACTGATTATTTTGCTTTTTACATCACCTAATTTGCCTTTTAATATGATGGGTACATTTCCATCATAGATATAATAATGGTGATCTTTAACTTTAATCTCTATTTTTTTAAATGGATATTTGCTGAGTTCCAGATCAATCTTTGTATTTACAGCTTTCTTTAAAAGTGAATCAACTGCTAATAAATTTTGAGGGAGGCTTCGGTTAGCTAAGTAAAGCTCTTCATTTTTAGCACCAGCAAAATAAAATGAATGGTTCTCAAGATCCATACTTTTTACTTTTAAAATAGGATGCATCAGAAACCTTCTTGTAAAATTGTTTTCCTGTTTTATAATGTATTCTGACTTAAAAAACAAAACAATGACAAGAATACAACTCAAAATATTGGAAATTCCTAAGATCAATGCCGTTTTACGGTGAGTGTTATGATTTGCTCTTCCGATGATAAGAACAGATAGACCTCCTATAACTACACAAAGAATATTAAAAATCAGATGTTCAGTCCATCCCATTTTTTCCAGGATCCCTCCACATGAGCAAGGGACAAAGTCACTGAAATTTAGAATGAGAAATATATACATCGTAAATGCTGACATTAATGCAGTTGATAAGTATAATCCGATTAATCTCCTGCTTGGAAAAGTTAATAACAGTACAATAATTAATTCCACAATAATAACAGCATAAGAAATACCCCCTGCATAAGCACTTAGTAAAGGTGACTGAGCAATCTGTACTTGAAAGTTTTCAAAATCAAGCAATTTGCTCACACTTGCATAAACAAACAACAGAATAAAAAAGCAGGAAACAGTTTTGATAAAGATAGTTTGTACGTTTTTCATGGTATGTCATTATTATGTTTAACAGACCTGAACCAGTCTCCATTTGATTTTCCATCCGCAGTATTCAGGCATTGGTTCACCCTTAAAAAGGGTTATGGTAGTCTTAAAATTCCCCATACTTTCCCAGATGCCACTCTTTGGACATGGTAAGCCTGTAACAACTGATATGTAGGTATGGGGAATCATATTTTTTTGTTTTTAATGCTGAGTAAGCCGCCAATTATCACCGTCTCTGACAGGAGGATCTTTTGTTCCAGGATCTTCAATGACTTCTATGGATTTAGCAGAATCCTGTTTCATTACTAAGCCATTTATTGTGGGATCTGATTTTTCAATATATTCACTATCTGAAATCATATCTTCATCTCGATGGGTGCAGTTTTGTAGACAAACTGCTGCGATGATTATGCTAAAAAATGGGATAAACTTTTTCATTTTGATAATTTTAATTGGGTTATCCCGGCCGGATTATATTAGAATTCTGATGTCAAAATTATCCGGCTTATGAGCTAAAAAAAACTGTTATATGGCTCTATTTTAAAATTGTTACGTCTCAATTTTAAAATTAATACATGAGAATATCAGAGTTCAAGTGGCTGTATTTGCATATTTTACAGGATTTTTGTCTTTCTGTTATTTAATTCATTGAAATTTGATTTATTTAAAACATAAATGTTTATTTTTGAGATGGTGAGGTTCTAAATATCAGTCTATGAAAAAGTTTTATTACTTTCTCATCTTATTTCCTGTTTTTTCACAATTTTTATTTTCACAAAAGAAAGATGAAAAAACTTTCAGTGAAATTAGAAAGCCTTATGAAAAAATGGCAATAGATGACATTCATGCAATGCCCTATGTAAAACTGTACATTGAGAAAGCAAAAAACGAAAATAATTTTTCAAAGCTGATTCAAGGGTATAGAGATGCAAGACAGTTTGATTATAAAAACAAGATGAAGTATGCTGACAGTGCGCTTACTGTCAGTTTACAGCATGGAAGCCAAGATGACATCAGTAAAGAATATTTAAGCAAGGGAATTATCTATTATTTTTATCAAAAAAAATTTAAGCTGGCTTTAAATGAATACATTAAAGCCTATGCGCATTCAAAAGGCTCAAAGGATGAGTACCATAGGTATAAAGTCCTTTATCATTTAGGAATTGTAAAAAGTCATTTGGGCTATTATGATGACGCCATGAAGCATTTTCTTGAATGTACTTCATTTTACAGGTCAAAGCTGAATGAAAACCATCATGAAAATGAACAGTTTAACTATGAGAAGGCGTATCTCAACTGCTTACATCAACTGACTGTACTCAACAGATATCTGCATCATTTTGCCAAGAGTGATAGTTTAAGCAATTTAGGTTATCGGCTAACTGCCAATAATAATGATTTTGTGCTTGAAAAAAGCTATTTCCTAAAATGCATCGGAATTTCCAGATTTCATCATAAAGATTATGTTGGTGCTCAGGATCACTTGCAAAAATCTTTACCCAATATTCTAAAGAGAAATGATTTCGCCTGGGCTTCTGTAGTATATTATTATCTGGGTAAAACATATGAAGCACAGGATAATGTAAATAAGGCTGTAGGATGTTATAACAAAATAGACTCTATTTTCAATAAACATGATTTTATACTTCCTGAGGTCTATAAGAGTTATCACTATCTTATCGATCATTATAAAGATAGAGACCTCGAAAAGCAACTGTACTATACCAATCAGCTTTTAAAAGCTGACAGTTTAATCAGTAAAGATTTTCCCTATTTATCTTTGAAACTTCATAAAGATTTTGACCGACGTACACTGATGGATGCAAAAGAAGAAATCGAGAGATCCAGTACTAAAAAAATAGTATTGGCTCAGATACTGATTGTTTCAGGAAGTGTAGTTCTTGTTTTTTTTGTTGTCCGGTATCGAAGAGATCAAAAGATAAAAAAACAATATCAGCTTCTTCAAAAGAGAATTGCTGAAGGAAAATATAATATGAATGATATTTTAAGAGAAGAAATGATAGAACTGCCTGTAAGAAAGACTTCTCTTACCCCGGAAATGGCTTTAGAAATAAAAGAAAAACTTGAGAAGTTTGAGCAGGAGCAACATTTCAAAAAGAAAGGGATTACGCAGAAAAGTATTGCTTTAAAGCTGGGAACCAATTCCCACTATCTTTCGGTTTATATCAATGAACAAAAAGGGATTAATTTTAATAAATACATGGCTGAACTGAGAATTAATTATATCACTAATCTACTTAATACCAACAGTAAATATTTAAATTATACTATCGAGGCTCTGGCTGATGAATGTGGTATAGCGGCACGCCAGAACTTTTCAAATCTGTTCTTTGACATCAATGGGATCAGACCTACTGATTATATAAAGAATCGGAAAAAGGAGCTGGGTATTAGTTGATTAAGTCGTGCTTTAGGTAATTTTTGTAAATTCCTTAAAAAAGGACATGGTAACAAAAACTATTTTTAAAAGAACTTCGAAGTTATTGGAGGATCTGGACCTAAAGATTAACGAAGTCAATGCTGACGGAAATGACCTGATCAAAATTTCAGAAAAGGCATTACTTATTATTGATGAGTCGATAAGGAAATTAAAACTTTTGGTTTCCAACCATCATTTTGATCATATTGCTGAAGAAGTATTCTTTTTTAAAAAACTGAAACCGCAGTTTATCTCAAAATTTATTTATTATTCTGCAGTACTGGATATTGAATCTCATAAGCCGGCTGCCGGAAATAAGACTTTAAAAAAATATTATGAAGCAGAACAGGAAAAGTTGAAAGACTTTTATTTGGAGCATTCTGAATTTTACAGTTACTATAAACGGGAAGCAACCTATCTTGATCATAAAATATTTGTTCGTAATTCCTACGACCTAAAAATGAAGCTATCATCCGGATTTTATAATTATGATCCAAGTTTTACAACATCCCACGATCATATGATCGCCAGATTTATTTCCAATCAGCAGTTCGATCAGTATTTAAAGAAGCAAATCGAAAATTCAAATGATACCTTTACCACAAAAGTATTTTCTCCTTTGAGCTGGTCGGGGTCAAAGGTCGGTCTTATAGAGCTTATCTATGCACTTTACCAGATGCGTTGTTTTAACGGCGGTAATATAGAGTTAAGCGAAGTCATAAAATTTACAGAAAAGTCATTGGATTGCGATTTAGGTAACTTTCATAAAACCATCTTTGAAATCCGTAACCGGAAACAGGGACCAACCAAATTCCTTCAATTGGTGAGTGACAATTTGAATCAATATTTTATGAACATTGATGCTGAGTAACATACATACAAATGAAAACCTCAAATCGTATGGTATTTGAGGTTTCATTCTTTAATCCGATTTCAATAAATGCTGCAAATCAGGATCATTTTTTATTCGATCCATTTCATCTGTGATGATATTGAGAATATCTGACTTAATTTCTCTGTAATTATCCTGAATCTGCCTGGTCATAGAATCATTCCCGTCTTCATCAATAAAGGATCGGATCGGTGGTATCTGCTGAAAACTTTTCATTTCTTGAGAAAGCTTAACATTGTCTACGACAATCTCGGAATGAAAAATCTTCTGCTGAATCCTTTCATCAAAGTTATCAGATACAGCACCGACAAAAAATCCCTGGGTCAGGGTAGAGATCTTCGAAGCAGGTATCAAACTGTCCAATTGGGTAGAAATAGAGGTCGAAGTATCGTTCCTATTGATGGATATACTCTGTCTTTTTTGCAGTATTTTTCCAAAACGTTCAGATAAGGTTTTTGCTGTTTCCCCAACCACCTGACCGCTGAAAATATTGCCGACCGTATTCTGAATGACTTTACTTTCCTTATCTCCATAGTCTCTTGTCAACTGAGAAAAATCTTGGAATCCAAGACATACGGAAACTTTATTACTTCTGGCAGTAGCAATTAAATTATCCAGTCCTCTGAAATAAATAGTAGGCAACTCATCAATAATCACTGAACTCTTCAACTGTCCTTTTTTATTAATCAGCTTCACAATTCTCGAATTGTATAGCCCAAGAGCAGCAGAATAAATATTCTGACGATCAGGATTATTTCCAACACACAGAATTTTAGGCTCATTGGGATTATTGATATCCAAAGAAAAATCGTCTCCGGTCATTACCCAGTATAATTGTGGTGAGATCATTCTTGACAAAGGAATCTTTGCAGAAGCGATTTGCCCCTGCAATTGATCCTGGGCACCCCCTTGCCATGCATCCATAAAAGGAGATAGGTAGTTCTCTAATTCAGAATAAGAGGTTAATATCGTAAAGACCTCTTCATATTTTTTGTTAAGCAGTTCAATAGCATGTGGAAAAGTACAGTATTTACCGTTCTTATATATCTTAAGAAACCATATGATTGCAGCTAACAATATAATGGGACTTTCAACAAAGAAGTCACCCTGTTTTTGTATCCAGCTTCTATTGAGATTTAACATGATGGTGTAGGCAGCTTCGTAAGCATCCGATATATCCGTCATAAAATCGGGGTTTAAAGGATTACATCGATGGCTTTTTCTAGGGTCGTCAAAGTTGATGATATAGAATTTCGGCTTTACGGTATAAGCATCAGAATGATTGAGAAGATGGTTGTACGCAATGGTTGATAAATCATCGAATTTAAAATCATAGATATACATGGAAAATCCTTTTTCGATATGCTGTCTTATATAGTTGTTGACAACAGCATAGGATTTTCCTGAACCTGGAGTTCCTAAGACAATGGTGGCACGAAAAGGATTCACCACATTAATCCATCCCTGATGCCAGTTTCCCTGATAATAGAACTGTGTAGGAAGGTTAACAGAATATTCATTATAGAGTAATTGGGTTTCCTGCTGAAAGCTTTCATTCTCATTGTTAAAAACATCGGTCATTAAGTTTGTTTTGAGTAAACGGCCTATCCAGACTCCTGCCTGCATCAAGAAGATGTAGCCGGAACCAGTAGATAGAATATAAAGTACAGAAGTGAAACTGCGGGCAGATTGTAAGAGGATTGCGTTTAAAAAGAATAAGACAAAACCAATAGAAAAAACAATACTAATTTTTTTCCAAGTGATCTTTTCATTTTTTACTCCCTTTGTTCCAAGGCAACTCAAAGCTAGTAAAACTATTGCGAACAGCTTAGAATAAATAGGTTGAGAAAAAAGGCCTGCGGTCTTATTAAAATTATAAAGAATCTTATTGATAAGTTCCAGTGTCCATTGTTGCTGTGTAAAAAATCCGTAACAGAACCAATACAGATGCATTAATACCATAATAATACTGACCGCTCGCATAAATGCCATGATTTTAGCAAGCCCTCTTAAATCGTCTTCACCCTGCATATAACATTTTAGACGCATAAATACAGGATTACGTATTCTCAACTATAAATGCGCCGTTGCATGCATCTATTGGCTGACTATGGCTCTTTGAGCATCGTTATAAGACCGTTTTTGCAAAAGAAGATTATTTTTTTCTTCTTTTTCTTTGTCTCTTTTTCATTTGTGATTCGAAAATTTGTTCCTCCTGATCCTCATTAGTATCTGAAGATAATAAACCGCTAAAAAATCCGTCAAAAACTCCGCTGATGCTATCCGTAAGAAATTGTTGTTTGCATATTTCCTGAGATAAATTAAAGTGATCATTATGATCGTATTTTGTTTCACGTTTTATTTCTACCTCATTCCATAGTTTATTGAATGAGTTGGCTGAAAGCTCTTTACTCAACTGTGAACCATTCCAAACAGATTTGGAGTTATGATCTATAAATGTGATTCCGTAGATCCTTCCCTCATCATTCTTTCGTATGACTGTAGCGATTCCCTGTTCCAAAAGTTGAGTCTTAAAAGAAGCTTCCGATTTGCTTGTGCTAATTGCAGTTTCTATAGTTCTTTTAAGAATGAGTTTTGAAGGATTATTTTTCATTTTTGACTTCTCAATGAGGACCTGAATATTTTCCAACCCTGCCCGTTTGCCAAAAAGGGATGATTTAAAAGGGGAACTTATTTTTTTTCCATTTTTATCTGTAGCAAAATAGACCATTCCTTTTCTCATTTTACCATGAAGCTCTCCGCTAATTTCTTCAACGGAGATATTGAATTGAGAGAGTAAAGCGTTATATGCACCTATACTTTGAAAGCTGTATGTTTGAGGCATGTGTCTTATTACTGATGATAATTGTGTTTTGATATTCCCCTTAGTATAATCTACAGGTTTAAAAATAGGGCTTTGATTTAAACTTCTATTCTCACCAGCAACCTTTATGTTGTATCGTTTTTCCAATTTCCTGCAGACTTCCATTGATCGGGGGTGATCATAGCGATCTGATATTTTCTTCCCATCGATCTGGACACACGTGGTGACGATATGAATGTGAGTCCTGTCAATATCCGTATGTTTAAAGACAACGTAGGGTTGGTTGCCATAACCCATTTCCTGCATATATTGCTGGGCCATTTCCCGATAATCTTTGTCATTAACCTTATCTCCAGGATCAGGATTAAGTGAGATATGTCTTACCGGTTTTTCAGTTTTGTTATTGGCTATCAAGTAGGGTTCAAAATACTGATGAAAAAATTTAACCGAATAAGGTCGATCCCACAAATCAGGAATCTTGTTAGTAAATAAAACAGTTCCTTTTTCGTTGTCTACTTTCTGTTGATTGTAGGTAAGCGCACCCCATAGGTTTTCACCTTTTCCAATTTTAGCGATCATTTTTCATAATTTTTTTGAATATGGTTTTGTTCAAATTCTTTGGTAAGTTCTATAATCTGCTTACAAATTAAAGCTAGTTCTCTGGTATGATTTTCCAGTTTAAAGAGATAGAAAGAAGCTTTTTTCTCAGTAAAGTTTCGGTATAAAATTTTTACAATCTGATTATAATTGTTTCCAATCGATTGAAACTGATAAAAGAATTTAGTGAGTTGAGTATGATAATCTATTGTTGAAATATCCACTTTTACAATTTTTAATTCTTTCTGAAACAAAATTGTTGTAATAAATTTCGCTCTGCTGTTCATTCCTGATGCCTCATACAATTTTAGAAAATTAATGTTTTCTTCATCCGTAAGACGGAATACATATCTGTTTTTACTGGGGCGAAGTTTAGGCTTACGTCCACCTTTATTTTTATTATTTACGTCCATAGCATCCAATTTAATATTAACAAAATCATGACTTCGGAGTGATTTTTAAAGCCCCAGCCAGGGCAAGTTGTTTTGAGGCACGAAAATAGTTATGAGGCACTCAAAACATAACTTGCTCCTTTCGGGTGAAAGGAAATTCCAGTAATAAAGCAGATGTAATACTGATCGCATTCATAAAGTTCAATTTCCCAAGACCTCCTTAGTCTTCTGAAACAAAGTAAACCACAATCATTTGTAGGGACAATATTAGAAAGAAAGTCAAAGACAGTCACTTAAAGCCAAAAACGACCATTAAGAATATTTCGAAGAAGAAATCGTATTCATTTGTATCAGATTGAGGGCGGGATTTCCTGACTGCAGATCTGATAGAAATCCTGAATAGTGGAAATCCAGCATGCCAGCCTTCCGGAATTCCAGCCGTCAAGATAGTCTCTGTGAAAGATAGTCTTCAGGAAAGCAATTTTTCAGGATTGCAGGATGAATGGCATTCAGCCAGAACTGATTGAAGTCAATACAGCTTTCGGGAATTCCGTCCAGTAGCACTGAAAGCAGTACAGGGAACCTGATATATGTATTGCCAGGGGCTGTCAATCAGTCTTTCTTCCCAATTATGTATAACCAAAATCAAGCAAAATGAAAACAAAGAACCAACCTACAATTATTGCATTTTCCACCCAAAAAGGAGGGGTAGGAAAAAGCACTTTTACATCACTTCTAGCAAGTATTCTTCATTATCGGATGAGGTATCATGTTGCCGTTTTTGACTGTGACTTTCCTCAGTACAGTTTACTTCAGATGAGAGAGCGGGATTTAAAAATGGTGATGCAGAATGAGATTTTAAAAAAGATCGCTCACAAACAATTTACGAGTATTAATAAAAAAGCGTATCCCATTTTCCAGAGTAAAGCCGACCAAGTTTTAGAGGATATGGATGCTTATGTTGTTGGATCTGAAACAATTCCTGATGTTATATTTTTAGATCTACCGGGAACTGTGAATACGGCTGGTATTTTAAAAACTTTGACGAAAGTCCATTATATTTTTTCACCCATTACTGCGGATCGTGTTGTGCTTGAAAGTACGTTAAGTTTCACTGATGTTCTAACCAATGTATTGATGAAAGAAACTCAAACGGGAATCCGGGCAGTCCATCTTTTCTGGAATCAGGTGGATGGAAGAGAACGGACGTTGCTCTACAAAAACTACAGTAAAGTGATTTTAGATTTAGGGCTGCCACTTATGGAAACAAGCATTACAGACAGTAAAAGATTTAGAAAGGAAGGGGAGGCTATTACAAAGACTGTTTTCCGATCGACTTTACTGCCTGCAGATCCTAAATTGTTAGCTCAATGCAGGTTGGATCAATTTGTAGAAGAATTTTTAAGAATTGTAAAACTATAAATTATGGAACAGGACAATAACAATGAAGAGAACGGTATCGATGAACAATATCTGATGTCCATTATGGCAGGAAGTCCCCAGAAAGAAGTTCCTGTACAAAATGCAGATCTCCAAAAGGAGAAAGCTGTAAAAAAAAATAAATTGAATACTAAGAAATCCTCAGATATAAGCTATATGGAACAGTTTCTTACTCATCATACAATGACAAAGCGTGGTGATAAAAGTATCTATATCCGTCCTGAATATCACGAGCGCCTCTCACGCATTATTCAAATCATCGCCGATGACCAGATTCCTCTGTATGCTTATCTGGATAATATACTGGCGTATCATTTTGAAATGTTTGAAAAGGAAATCACTGATGATTTCAATAACAAATACCGTCCCATCTTTTAATATCATTTTATGGAAAAAATAATCATTATAGGTTTATTAATTGCTATCATTCTAATTCTTCTAGACAGAAGATTCCCAGTCAATGTCCATGCGAAAGATAGTGGTAATACTAAGAAAATTTCTCCATCTATAATGGGAGATATTAAGCAAACAAAAAGAAAAGGTTTGCCAGTTGAAGCCACTGAAAGCCACCTTGAATTTACTTCATTAGTAGAAGATAATTTTGAATCAGAAACCAGAAACGGGAAAGCTGAAGATGTAGCCGAGAATAAAAATCTTGATGATATCCTAATCAAGGATAATTGGGGGCAGGAGGAAGAAGATTGGAAGTATCAGGACTCTAATATCGAAAGCGGGTTTGCTACAGGGGTTACCTTTCAGGAATTGAGTACTGCGGGTCAGCTGTTACAGCGGAATATGCTGGAACCTGATTTAGAACAGCAAGCAGTTGCTATAATTCAAAAAATTCATGGGACCGAGCTTTTTGATCTTTTGGAGAATTCGTTGGGGGAGGCTTCGAAGCGTATTTCAAATTTGTTAAGTCAGAGCATTTCGAATGATGTTGAAGGCATATCTTCCAGTTACAAAGATGGTGTTGAAGGTTTCGATATTGGGGAGTTTGTTTAGGCAAATTCCCCTTTTGTTATTAATAAATTTCAACTAAGATCTGTTATCAAACAATTCGTGCAGTTTTTTCTGCAGAACCTTTTTGTCGGGAAGCTGCGTTTTGTATTCAGAAACCATTGTCGGAGAAAGACTTCTACTGAGCGCATATTCTACTACTTCGCTGTCCTTGTCTTTACAAAGCAGTACGCCGATGCTTGGATTTTCGTTCTGACGTTTAACATCCCTGTCCAGAGCTTCTAGATAAAAGTTAAGCTGACCCAGATGTTCGGGTTTGAATTTATCTGCTTTCAGTTCGAAAGCGACAAGGCATTGCAGCCCCCTGTGGAAGAATAAAAGATCGATATAAAAATCAGAATTGCCGACCTGTACTTTGTACTCTTCGCTGATAAAAAGAAAATCCCGTCCTAACTCCAGGATAAAATTTTTCATCTGCTCAATTAAACCTTTTTGGAGATCATTTTCATTGAATGTTTCAGGCAGATTTAAAAAGTCAAATACATAGCTGTCTTTAAATGTATTGACTATATCAGCGTTGGTTTCTCTCAACACTGTTGAGAGTTTTGAATTTCCAATCATCGTTCTTTCAAAAAGGCTGCTGGATATCTGTCTCTCTAACTCCCGGAAGCTATAATTTTCCTGTTTGGTCAACTTGATATAAAATTCCCTTTCCTCGATTGATTTACATCTGGAGAATATGGACAGATTATGAGACCAGCTGATTTCTCTCAACAGTGTTGAGATTTTTGGAAATTCCTTGTAAGTCTCATAAAATTGCTTCATTCTCCATAGATTCTTATCCGAAAAACCTTTTAGTTCAGGTTCATGAGTCTGGATAAACTGAGAAAGTTCTTTAACCACAGACTGTCCCCATTCACTCAGCTCAACCTTTTTGCTTATATACTCACCAATATTCCAGTATAGATCGATGAGTTCCTCATTGACTTTTCTTATTGCATTGTTACGAGACTGTTTGATGAGCTCAATAATATCTGTGAACCTTTTATCCATGATTTCTCTTTTTTGAAATTCCTTACAAATTTACAATTAATTATACAGGAATTCTGACTGGCGCACGGTTCTTTAACAGCCAAAAGATTCCATCCAATGCCATTCCTGTTACTGAGTATCTAGACTCGGACATCTTTGTCTTCAAGCCCGTAAAGTGCGGGTTTCATAATCAAAAAATCTATTCATTATGAAAAAACAAAGAAAAAAATTGCTGTATGCTGTTTTAACATTGGTAACAATTAATTCGGTATTTGGTCAAGGCAATGGTTCAGCCGGAATTAACGAAGCTACACAGATGGTCACCTCTTATTTTGAGCCGGCTACCCAATTAATTTACGCCATAGGTGCAGTAGTAGGACTCATTGGAGGAGTCAAGGTTTACAACAAGTTCAGCAGCGGTGATCCTGACACCAGTAAAACCGCTGCAAGCTGGTTTGGAGCATGTATCTTCCTCATAGTTGCAGCGACAATTCTTCGCTCATTCTTCCTTTAAATGACGGTTATGAATATCTATTATATCAATAAAGGAATAGGACGGACGGTAGAGTTCAAGGGACTTAAAGCGCAATACCTCTTTATCTTCAGTGGAGGGCTCTTAGGAATATTGATCTGTGTCATGGTTATGTATATGGCAGGTGTCAATACTTATTTGTGTTTGATTCTTGGAGGAGTTAGCAGTGGACTTCTTACCGGGCAGACTTTCGCACTGAATAGAAAATACGGGGAACATGGTCTGATGAAAATGGGTGCTCAAAAAAAGCATCCAAAATACATCATCAGTCGAAAGAGTATTTATCGGTATTTGAAATCTAACCGTAAAAGAACAGACGTATGAGAAATTCTTCCAAAGCAGCAACCTTGGAAAGCAAATTTCCACTGCTTGCGATTGAAAATGATTGTATCATTTCAAAGGACGCTGATGTGACCATCTGCTTTAAGGTCAGACTCCCCGAACTGTTTACCGTTGCTTCCGCTGAGTATGAAGCCATCCATTCCGTTTGGTTTAAAGTGATTAAAACATTACCGGATTTCACCATTGTTCACAAACAGGACTGGTTTATCAAAGAAAACTACAATCCTGATTTGTCAAAAGACGACCAGAGTTTTCTTTCCAAATCATTTGAAAGACATTTCAATGAGAGACCCTTTTTAAATCATTACTGCTATCTCTTTATAACGAAAACCAGTAAGGAGAGAATGAGGATGCAGAGCAATTTTTCTTCTCTCTGTAAAGGCAAGCTGATTCCAAAAGAGATTAAAGACAAAGAAATCATTGGTCGTTTTCTTGAAGCGGTCGATCAGCTGGAGCGGATAATGAATGATAGTGGTTATATCCATCTGGAAAGGATGACAGAAGATGAGATAGCAGGAACTTCCGAGAGGTCTGGACTACTGGAACAGTATCTGACTCTATCCCGTGAAACCCATCCGTCATTGCAGGACATCAAATTAGGCTCGGAAGAAATGCGGATTGGTAATAACCGGATTAGTATGCACACCTTATCGGATACTGAGGATTTACCAGGCACAGTTTCATCACATAGTCGGTATGAGAAGTTAAGCACCGACCGCAGTGATTGTCTTCTTTCATTTGCTTCTCCGGTGGGACTTCTGCTCAGTTGCAATCACATTTATAACCAATATCTGTTCATCGACAACAGTGATGAGAACCTTCGCCAGTTTGAAAAATCTGCAAGGAATATGCACTCTTTAGCCAGATATAGTAGAGCCAATCAGATCAATAAGGAATGGATTGAAAAGTATTTAAATGAAGCACATTCTTTCGGGTTACAATCTATCCGCGCTCATTTTAATGTGATGTCATGGTCTGATAATTCTGCTGAGCTCAAACAATTAAAAAATGATACGGGTAGTGCGCTAGCCTTAATGGAATGTAGGCCCCGTCATAATACGACAGATACAGCAACATTATATTGGGCTGGAATTCCCGGTAATGCAGGAGATTTTCCTAGTGAAGAAAGCTTTTACACATTTATTGAACCTGCTTTGTGTTTTTTCACAGAAGAGACCAACTACCAGGATTCACCATCACCTTTTGGGATCAAAATGGCTGACCGCCTAACGGGAAAGCCTATTCATCTGGATATTTCAGATCTGCCGATGAAACAGGGGATTATCACCAATAGAAATAAATTTATCCTCGGACCATCGGGCAGTGGTAAATCATTCTTCACCAACCATATGGTGCGACAGTATTATGAGCAGGGAGCGCATGTCCTTCTTGTAGATACCGGAAATTCCTATCAGGGATTATGTGAACTCATTAAAGGAAAGACCAAAGGAGAGGACGGGGTTTATTTCACTTATACCGAGGACAATCCTATCGCTTTCAATCCATTCTATACTGATGACGGCGTTTTTGACATTGAAAAAAGGGAGAGTATAAAAACCTTGATTCTGACTCTTTGGAAAAGAGACGATGAACCACCAACCCGTTCAGAGGAAGTGGCACTCTCCAATGCAGTCAGCGGATATATCGAAAGAATTAAAACCGATGACCAGCATCCTTCTTTCAATGGATTCTATGAGTACGTCAAAGATGACTATCAGAAAGTATTGGAGCAAAAGAAAGTCAGGGAAAAAGACTTTGATATTGCCAACTTTCTCAATGTGCTGGAACCTTACTATAGAGGAGGAGAGTATGACTATCTGCTCAATTCAGAGAAACAGCTGGACTTATTATCCAAGCGTTTTATTGTCTTTGAAATCGATGCCATTAAAGATCATAAGATTCTGTTCCCTATTGTGACCATTATCATAATGGAAGTCTTCATCAATAAGATGCGAAGACTCAAAGGAGTCAGAAAACTCATCCTCATCGAAGAAGCCTGGAAAGCCATTGCCAAGGAGGGGATGGCTGAGTATATCAAGTACCTGTTCAAGACCGTCAGGAAATTCTTCGGAGAAGCCATTGTAGTAACTCAGGAAGTCGATGATATCATTCAGTCACCGATTGTGAAAGAAAGTATCATTAATAATTCGGATTGTAAGATTCTTCTTGACCAAAGGAAGTATATGAACAAGTTCGATGATATTCAGGCGATGCTGGGATTGACTGATAAAGAAAAGTCCCAGGTGCTGTCGATCAATATGAACAACGATCCGAGAAGGCTGTACAAGGAAGTCTGGATTGGACTGGGTGGAACGCACTCTGCAGTCTATGCCACTGAAGTTTCAACAGAAGAATATCTGGCATATACTACAGAAGAAACGGAAAAGATGGAAGTGATGAATCTTGCATCAGAACTTGATGGGAATGTCGAACATGCCATCAAGAGGATTTCTCTTAGTAGAATCAAATCGAATAGAAAAGACAATTAAATCATTTAAAAATGTACAACAATGAAAAATTTAATCATTAAAACCTTAATGGTAGCATTTTTTGCTGCCATAACCTATACAAAAGCACAATTTGTCGTAACAGACCCCGCAAACCTGGCTTCGGGAATTTTGAACTCAGCCAATGAAATTGTACAGACTTCATCAACGGTATCTAACGTTGTTAAGAACTTCAATGAAGTTAAGAAAGTGTATGAACAGGGTAAGGAGTATTATGACCAGCTGAAAGCCATTAATAATCTGGTCAAAGATGCCAGAAAGGTTCAGCAGACCGTCCTTTTAGTGGGTGATGTTTCTGAGATGTATGTCAACAATTTCGGAAAGATGCTCAATGATCCCAACTTCAATGCTCAAGAATTAGCGTCGATTGCCAATGGTTATTCTGCACTTCTTACCGAGAGTACAGAGCTATTGAAAGAACTGAAAGAGATCATCACCTCTAACGGTCTTTCTCTGAATGATAAAGAAAGGATGGATGTTGTTGACCGGGTTTATAAAGAGGTTAAAGCTTATCATAATCTTGTACGATACTATACCAATAAGAATATTTCGGTTAGTTATCTGAGAGCTAAAAAGCAGAACAATACCCAAAGGGTGTTAGATCTTTACGGAACCTCTAATCAAAAATACTGGTAAGATGGAACCAAGCAACTTACATGAAGTCCTACGTTCCGTTTATGAGGAAATGATGCCGATGTGCGCTGATATGGCTGCTGTGGCAAAAGGGGTCGCAGGATTAGGCGCTTTATTCTATGTAGCACTAAAAGTCTGGCAGTCATTGAGCCGTGCAGAATCGATTGATTTGTTTCCCATGCTGAGACCTTTTGCCATAGGCATCTGCATTATGTTTTTCACCACATTGGTTTTAGGAAGTTTTAATGGGGTAATGAGTCCCATCGTTCAGGGAAGCCATTCAATGCTGGAGAATCAGGTCTTAGATATGAACGAGCTGCAGCAGAAAAAGGATCTTTTAGAACGAGAAGCGATGCTTAGGAATCCGGAGATGGCTTACCTTATTTCAAACGAAGAATTTGACAAGAAGCTGGAAGAGCTCGGATGGTCACCATCGGATCTGGTCACGATGTCCGGAATGTATATTGAACGAGAAATGTTTGCCATCAAGAAAGATATCAGAGATGGTTTTCGTGAATTTCTTGAAATTCTGTTTCAGTCGGCAGCCTTAGTTATTGATACCATCAGAACCTTCTTTCTGATTGTCCTTTCAATATTAGGACCTATCGCATTTGCCATTTCTGTATGGGATGGTTTCCAAACTACTTTAACTCAATGGTTGACGAGATATGTTAGTGTTTATCTATGGCTTCCTGTTGCTGATATATTCAGTGCCATTCTTGCCAAGATACAGGCTTTGATCTTAGAACGGGATATCGAGATGCTCGCAGATCCCACTTTCATTCCCGATACCTCCAATACGGTATACATCATCTATATGGTGATTGGGATCATAGGTTATTTTACGGTGCCAACGGTGACTGGCTGGGTAATTCAGGCAGGAGGCGCCGGCAATTTCATGCGTAATGTAAACCAAACTGCCACGAAATCAGGTAATGTTGCGGGAGCAGCAGTAGGTTCTGCCACAGGAAATATTTCGGGAAGATTATTAAAATAAAAATACAGTTCTATGGAATTTAAAACATTAAGAAATATTGAGAGCAGCTTCAAGCAGATCCGTTTATTTACATTCGTTTTTGCGGTGTTGTGTTTTGGAGTCGTAGGGGTAGTTGTCTTTAAATCCTATCAATTTGCCGAGAAGCAGCGTCAGAAGATCTACGTGCTGGACAACGGCAAATCATTAATGGTCGCGCTATCTCAGGATATGTCGATCAACAGACCTGTGGAAGCAAGAGAGCATGTGAGACGATTTCATGAATTGTTCTTCACCATTGCCCCAGATAAGAATGCTATTGAAAGTAATGTAAAAAGGGCTTTCAATTTGGCTGATCAATCTGCATTCAATTACTATAAAGACCTTCAGGAAAAAGGGTACTATAACAGAATAATTTCCGGTAATATCCAGCAGAGAGTTGAGGTAGATAGTGTCGTTGCCAACTTTGACACTTACCCTTATGATGTTAAAACATACGCACGACAGTTTATAATCAGGTCCAGCAATCTTACCATCAGAAATTTAGTCACTAATTGTTCACTGGTTAATTCTGTACGGTCTGACAGCAATCCTCAGGGATTTATCATTGAAAAATTCAACGTGCTTGAAAATAGAGATGTCGAAACTGTTGAACGCTAATAAGACCGATATGAAAAAACTAAGAGATACACTCGAAAATTATGTTGCAAAGATTGATACACACTGGAAATCTCTTCCGGTAGAGCGACAAAAATTCCTGACCAAGGTTTTCTTTAGTGGTTATGTTTTGATAACCGTCATCGTCATTGTCAATATCTGTATTTCTACAGGTCAAAGAAGTAATACCATTTCTATTAATCATATTGACGGCATTTCTAAGAAACTTATCGAAAAAAGATCGACGCATAATGAAATAGTAAACTCATCTACTAAAAAATAGGATATGAAAGATTCAGAGAAAATTAGAGTGACAGAAAATGATCTCTCCCAAAATTCTAACGGAGTGAATGATCATCCCAAGGCTCAATGGGAAAGATTAAAGAAACCTTTCATCTACTTTTTGATGACTGCTGTATGTGCATCATGCTTTTACCTCATTTTTAAACCAAAAGCCAACAATACGATTATTGAAGAGGATGGTTTTAATACAGCTATTCCACAGGCAAAAGACGGTCAATTGCAGTCTGATAAGCAAAAGGCTTATGAGCAGCAGCTATTGGAGCAAAAGAATGAAGAAAAAAGAAATGCTGTAACCACCTTATCCGATTATTGGAATGACCAAAGTGATTCAAATTCAAATAACAATCCATCAAGTGTAACGGCTAGAACGAGGATTCTTCAGCAATCAGATCAGAATGCCGTGAACAGCTATCGTAATGCTCAACAGACCTTGAGTTCATTTTATGGTCGGGATGATCAGGAAGTCAATAATCTGAGGAAAGAAATTTCAAGATTAAAGAATGAAGCCATGCAGAACAATACTGCTCCTGCGGGTCTTGGAATGAACGATCAATTAGAACTCATGGAAAAATCATATCAGATGGCAGCTAAATACCTTCCAACGACTTCAAAACAGGAAGAGCTGGCCCCAAAAGAAGAGGTGGAAATACCAACTGAAAAGAAGATTAAATTGACTTTAGCAAAACCAGCACATCCCACTATTGTTTCTTCATTGTACAGAGAACCAGCAGACAGTGCCTTTATTGCAGGTTTAAATCAGAATAGATTTTACGACAGTCAAAATGATTCAGAAAACTCGGTTCAAACAAAAAACGCAATAAGAGGTGTGGTCTATGAAACTAAGACTTTGGTCAACGAAAGTACATTATCTATAAGGCTTTCAGAAGCGATAAAAGTCGGACGAGCTGAAATTCCAATTGGGAGTTTACTGATTGCAGTAAGCAAATTTCAGGGTGGGAGGCTTCAGTTAAAAATATCTTCCATTCAATCTCAAGGTAAGATCTATCCTGTAGAAATCAATGTTTATGACACTGACGGTCAGATGGGATTGTATGTTCCTTATTCAGCGGAGCAGAATGCGGTAAGCGATATTGTAGCTAATATGAGCCAGACTTCAGGTACTAATATTATGATGACCCAATCTGCAGGACAACAGATTGCAGCTGATCTGAGCAGGGGAGTAGTACAGGGACTGTCTGGTTATTTTCAGAAGAGAGTCAGACAATTGAAAGTAACTGTAAAAGCTGGCCATCAAGTTTTACTCTTACCCAAAAATAACTAATCAAAAAAAATAAAAATGAATACACAAAAGAGTCATTATATTCTCATTATGCTATTACTTCTATTAGTAAGCAAGGCATTTGGGCAGGATTCTGTGACAACTTATTATTCCTTGGAAGAGGGAAAATTAGAGCCTTTCAGGATACAGGTTACCTACAATAAAACCAGTCATCTGATATTTCCTACATCAATACGATATGTTGACCTGGGGAGTGAACTGTTAGTTGCCAATAAGGCAGAGCCTATCGGAAATGTTCTCCGGATCAAATCGGCTGTAAGAGATTTTGAAGAGGAAACCAATTTTTCGGTCATTACTGAAGATGGAAAATTTTATAGTTTTGATGCATCTTACAGTTCTTATCCCGATATATTAAGCTACGATTTAGTAAAACTTCAGAGAGGTATTGAAAGGCAATATGCTACTGATGTATTATTTGAAGATCTTAAAGGAAGCTCAACTTCTCTCACCTGGCTCATTATGGAAAATCTTTACAGGAAAAGCAACAGAACTATTAAGCATATTGTTTCGAAAAGTTATGGAATTGAGTTTTCAGTCAGGGCACTCCACGTTAATGAAAGCAAATTTTATTTCACATTGCAGGTTAAGAATCAAAGTAATGTGGGGTATGCTATTGAGCTAGTCAATTTTAAAATTGTCAATAAAAAGAACTTAAAGCGAACGGTCGTTCAGGATAAGATTTTAGAGAAGGTTCGCACCTATTTCCCGGAAACGACCGTAGCTAATCATTCAGACAGTAAAGGGATTTATATGCTTGATCAGTTTACGCTCTTAAAAGATCAGGTTTTGGAAATTGAAATTCTGGAAAAGAATGGGGGAAGGCATCTGAAAGTACAGCTTGAAAACGAAGATCTGGTTCATGCAAGATTGATACATAGTTTAACCATTAAAACGGAGTAAGATGCACAAAATATTTTTAACAGTCATCTTCATGATGATAATGAGTAGCAAAATATTTGCTCAACAGATGATTCCTAAGCAAATTGGTGTTGAATTTTCTTATTCAGTATTTCGAAAATCTCCAGAAAAACAAAATTATATGTTAAGTATTGGGCTTGTTTCTTACTCGAAGAATGGTAATTACTTTTTTGGACTGGCAGAATATGGTAGAAAATATTATAAATACACAAGCGGCGATATCCCGATAGATAGTTTCCTGCTGAGCAGTGGGTACAGTTTTTATGTTTGGGGAGACTTCATGCGAAATGTCAATTTTAATCTGGGAATTGGAGGTCTTGTTGGTTATGAGCAGATTAATAGAGGTGATGAATTGTTGTATGATGGATCAAAGCTTAACTCTACAGGTAATTTTATTTATGGGACGAACGGTAAGCTGTCTATTGAAAGCTATCTGACTGAGCATTTAGTTTTCCTGGTCAACGGGCAACTTCGCTTTTTGAAAAATAGTCAAATGGTTAATTTTCACTCTCTGCTGGGGGTTGGAATAAGATATAATTTCTAAAAATAATGAAAAATGAAAAATATAATTAATACAGCTAAAATACAATTAAAGTGTTTCTTGCTACTATTTGTGATTGGACTATTTTTACAATCATGTGAGAAAGATGATTTGGAAATTCAGCAGAATTATCCTTTTAAGGTGTCGGTTATGCCTGTTCCTAAGGATATCGCTAAAGATGAGTATGTGGAGATCCGTATCAAAATTATTCCTGAAGGTAATTTTGCTGACACCAAATATTATCTTCGATATTTTCAGTTTGAGGGAGCAGGAAAGCTGCAGTATTATAACACTCAACCTTACTTTCCTAATGATATTTATCCTCTTTATGAGAAAGAGTTCAGATTGTATTATACTTCAACCTCTGAAGTTTCACAATCATTTACGGTATGGTTCTCAGACAGTTTTGGAAATGAGGAGAAAATTGAATTTCAATTCAACAACAAAAAGCTAAACGGATAAATACTATTTCTTTAGCTTACAAATATATATTTCCACTTCAAATAAAACCATCTAATTTGAGAAGCATTGTTTAGTATTTGCGGAAAGATGGTTGGCCCCTAAAGGACAAGCATCTTGCCGCGACGCCACAAGAATCCAGACCGGGAACCGGTTCTGGATTCTTATTTTTAGAAATTTAAGTTTCTTATAAAATACCTTCATCGGAGAAAGAGAAGGAGTCGGTTGAAGTTATTATACAATGATCAAGCAGGTTAATATTTAATAGTTGGGCAGCCTCCTTTATTTTTTGTGTGATGCCTATGTCTTCGCGAGAAGGTGTAAGGTTTCCGGAAGGATGGTTATGGGCTATAATAAATGATACGGCATTACATAATAGAGCTCCCTGCATGATGATTCTGATGTCAACAAGAGAAGAGGTAATTCCAGATTCTGATATTTTTTGTATTCCTAAGACCTTGTTAGCCTGATTCATATACATTGAGTAAAATGACTCTCTGTAGTCGATCTGATCTGCATCAAAATGTTCCCTGAAAATATCTGTAGCATCCTGGGAGTTCAGTACTTTTTTTTCAGCATTTCCTTTTCTTGTGTAGATCAATTTGATCTCATTTACGATATTATATTTCATTGTTATTGCTCTGAGTACGGCAGAGCCTTTTGTTTCCCGTACTTAAGTTAAAACAGCACTTATTTAAAACATCTTTGAACTGTTATGTGTCTTTTTTAGATCAAAAGCCTTTTCAATACCTTCTCCGTCCTATTTCTTAAAAGCCTTTCAGGCTTCGCTGAATATTTTTCAAAAGAAAAACCAGAAAAAAGAAAGCAGATATGAAGTGTTGACAATGAAAAAAAACAAAAGGAAACGGAATAATTGGAGGGTACCTTTAGGGAGGAAACCGTTTATGCTGTAGTCTTTTGGTTGGATTAGCAAGACGGCTGGCAACAATACCTTAGCTGCCTTTTTACCGGTTTTTTATGGAAAATGTTTCGTGTAATAGCAGTCAATAACCTGTTTTTGTATATGAAATGAATGTTTAAATTAACAATGTTGATTTTATTTGTATTTTAGTTGAATCTAAGAATGATGAATTTCTTTGCATCAATTTTCTCTTGTTGCACCTAAAAAATAAATTTAAACGTAATCACATCTTTTATAAATAAAAATTTTTTCCGCCTGATGGTTGACGTTAAGTGTTTCGTTTGATTTTACATGTTTCAAGCGTTAGACATTTATATTTAAAAGCCAAATACATCGCATAAGTGTCTGGGTTTAATTTCAGAACAGTTGTCCAATACTTTTATTAAAAAAGTATTGGTATGGAGAAGAAAGTTGAAATTAGTAACATTACCATAGAGGAGATTATCAAGATTTTTAAAGAAGAGGAGGGAATTGAATTGAGCATTGAGGAGGCGAGAGATATTTTAAGCTTTCTGACGATGCTCTTAAAAATTACCATTAAGAGTTTTTTAGAACAATAATATTTTCTAAGATTTATATATGAAAAAAGCCGATTTATATATCCGTGTGTCAACTGATGAGCAGGCAGATAAGGGATACTCGCAAAGAGATCAGGAGGAACGATTAAAACGTTATTGTGAAAACAATAACATTAAAGTAGGTCAAATCATTTATGAAGATTACTCAGCCAAGACTTTTATCAGGCCAGAGTGGATTAAATTACTGGATACGCTAAAGAAAAAAAGCTCAAAAACGGATCTGCTGCTTTTTACAAAATGGGATCGCTTCAGCAGGAACGCTGGCGATGCGTATCAAATGATTAACATACTTAGGAAAATTAACGTTGAACCGCAGGCCATTGAGCAACCTTTAGATCTTTCAATTCCTGAAAATAAAATGATGCTGGCTATATATCTTGCTGCACCGGAAGTTGAAAACGACAGGCGCGCTCTGAATACTTATTATGGAATGCGCCGTGCTAAAAAAGAAGGCAGATTAATGGGGAGGGCACCTTATGGCTACGCTAACAGAATAACGGAGAACGGGAAAAAGTATGTAATCCCGAAGGAACCAGAAGCTTCCAATATGAAATGGGCATTCAATGAAATGTCCAAAGGCGTGTATTCAGCGAGCCAGATCATGGATATGATGAACAGAAAAGAAGGAAAGCCAGTTAAGATAAGTGCCTTTCTTGCAAGTTTACGCAATACCGCATATTGCGGAAAAATTTACGTGGAGCAATTCAATGAAGAGGAGGCTCATTTTGTTAAAAGTATTCATGAACCTTTGATCAGTGAAGAACTATTCGAAAAAGTTCAATGTATAATGGATGGAAATGTGAATCCAGCCAGACCTAATGTAAAAGTACTGTCTGACGATAATTTGCCATTAAGAGGTTTCCTTGTGTGTCCGGAATGTGGTCATTTGATTACAGGTAGTGCCTCTACGGGACGTTCTGGAAATAAATATTATTACTATCATTGCCAGTCCCCGTGTTCATACCGTTACAAATCTGAGATTATTAATTCTAAATTTTTAGAAATATTGCAGTCATTGGAAATGCGCGCATGTATAAAAAATTATTTGAAAAAAGTGTTGAAGCAAAATTTTGAAAAATTAATCAATAATCCCCAAAGAGAAAGGAAAGCAATTCTATTAGAAATAGATCGTTTAAACAGTAAATTGAAACAGGCAAGAAATAAACTGATGGAGGAAGTAATTGATGATGAAGATTATCTTGAAATTAAGACCGATTGTAAAAGGCAAATTGAAAAGCTCGAAGCTAAATTAACTAAAGGAAAGGATAATAAGAAAATAGATTTTCAAAAACTACTAGACCAAGCATTATCGAACCTAGTAGACCTTGCGAAAGTCTATACTGATGGGGATATCGAGGTAAAACGTAAAATAATTGGTTCGATATTTCCTGAAAAATTGCAATTTTCAGAAAATCATTATCGAACCATCCGACCCAATGTTTTGCTCTCTTATATATACCAGATAAACAATGAGTTAGGTGTGAAAAAAAACCGGAAAAAAAGTGAATTATCACCTTTCTCCGGTCTTGTACCCAGGACCGGGATCGAACCGGTACTCCTAAGAACTGGTGTTTGAGACCAGCGCGTCTACCAATTCCGCCACCTGGGCTTGATGTTGAATTCAAACGTGATGTTTGTTTCAAATTGGTGTGCAAATATAGGAACTTTTTTCAATGTTCAAAAGCTTTTTGAAGAAAAATTTTTAAAAGCTGAGTTCCAAACCATCGTAGGCAAGGTGTATTCCGGCCGGAAGCTGCTTGTCTTCAATATTATGCAGCCCTAAATGATGGCTGATATGTGTTAAAAATAATTTTTTCGGTTTTAGCTCTTCAAACAGTTTGATGACGTCCGGAAGAATAAAATGGGCAGGATGGGGGTCAAATTTTCTGATACAGTTTAATATCAGGACATCCAGATTCTTCAGCTTTTCCTTTTCTGTTTCAGAAATGAATCCGGCATCTGTAATGTAGGCAAGGTTTTTAAATTTGTATCCAAATACGGTAATTTTATAGTGGATCACTTCTACGGGAGTGATTTCTGTGTCCAGTACGTGAAAAGGTTTGTTTTCAATTTCATGAAGTTCAAAAGCGGGCGCACCGGGATACCTTACATCTGCAAAAGCGTAAGGAAATCTGTTTTTAATTTCGTGAGCGACTCTTGAATAGCAGTAGAGAGGAACATCTTTTCCACTCTTAAAAATCAATGGCCGCATATCATCAAGCCCGATTACGTGGTCATTATGCTCATGAGTAATCAACGCAATATCTACGGTATGTTCTTGGTTGGTAAGCATTTGCTGCCTGAAATCCGGACCGCAGTCGATCAGTATTTTTTTATTTTCCTCCGTAGTCACCATCACGGAAGAACGTAAACGTTTGTCTTTGGGATTTTCAGAAGTACACACTTCACATGTACAGCCTATAACGGGTACACCTTGAGAAGTACCGGTTCCTAAAAATTTCAACTTCATTTTGTTTTGAGGTTGGTTTAATTTTGGTAAATTTACAAAAAATTTCATGTCCTAATGTATCAGAAACTAACTCCTAAACAAAAAGCATTAACAATTAATCTAGATCCTACTATTTATGGTACTTTCGCAGAAATTGGAGCAGGGCAGGAGACTGTTCGCCACTTTTTTAGAGCAGGAGGAGCTTCCGGTACGATTGCTAAAGCGATGTCTGCGTATGACAAAGATTTTAGTGATGCCATCTACGGAAAGGAAGTAAAAAATAGATACGTTACCCAAAACAGGCTTCGCAAAATGCTTCGATATGAAGTAGCTTTGATTGAAGAAAGAATTTCAAGAGATAATAATCCTGATAGAAAATTTTTTTCTTATGCCAATACGGTAACAACCATCAATTTTGACAAGACTGTAAAAGGCCATGGCTGGGTAGGAATTCGTTTTCAGACCAAAGAAAATGAAGATTACAATGAAATCGTGATTCACGTAAAATTCAAAGAAAATGATGCTACCCTTCAGCAGGAAACCTTAGGGAATCTTGGGGTAAATCTTATTTTCGGGGCTTTCAATTACTTTGACAATCCAAGAACTTTAGTAGAATCTTTATACGATGATGTTGCAAAAGACAACCTGGAAATTGATATGATTGATTTCAGCGGACCTGCTTTTGCCTATGTTGATAACAGACTGATGTCTCTTCAGCTGGTGAAAAATGGAATGACCGATGCGGTGATTTTCAATTCTCAGGGCAGTAATATGCTTCCGGCAGATGTATTGTACAAAAAAAATATTTTCGCGGTAAGAGGAAGTTTCAGACCGGTAACGAAAGTAAACATTGATATGCTTAAAAATGGGATGGATATGTTTTTCAAAGACGCTATCTGCACCCATGAAGAAACAGAAGTTCTAATCGAAATCACTATTTCCAATCTGAGAGCAGATGGAGATATTGACGAAAGAGATTTTCTTGATAGAGTAGATATTCTTGGGAAACTGGGCTATACTGTTATTATTTCAAACTTCTCTGAATATTACAGACTGATCGATTATTTCGCATCTTATACAAGTGGAGATATTGGTGTAGCGATGGGAGTAAACAACCTTTTGATGGTATTTGATGAAAAATACTATAAAGATATGTCAGGAGGAATCCTTGAAGCATTCGGGAAATTTTTCAGAAACGGAATGAGAGTATATCTTTATCCATATAAAGATCCTGAAACTCACCAGTTGCTGGATTCTTCAAACCTGAAAGTAGAAGAAAACCTGAAAGAACTCTATAAATATTTCAAACACAACAATCGTATTGTAGATATTACGAACTATAATCCGGAGTTTCTGGAAATCTACTCAAGAGAAATTTTGAGAAAAATAGCATGTTGTGTGAAAGGCTGGGAAAGCCAGGTTCCGGAAGGTGTAGCAGAAATGATTAAAGAGCGTGGAATGTTCGGATATAAAGAAGAACTTTCCCTAAAACAATTCTCTTAAAAAAATATATACAATGTCAGAATTAAAGAAAAGACTTTCCTCAATTCTTGAAAGTCCTAAACATAATACAGAAGAAAAACTTGAAAAAGTTTGCCACTTGTTGGATCAGGAAATTTCTTATTTCAACTGGACGGGTTTCTATTTCAAAAACGGAGATAAGGAAGAATTGATTTTAGGTCCTTATGTAGGAGCACCAACAGATCATACCATTATTCCTTACGGTAAAGGAATTTGCGGACAGGTTGCGGTTTCCAATGAAACATTTGTAGTTCCTGATGTAAATGAAGAAAGCAATTATTTAAGCTGCTCTATTGATACAAAAGCAGAAATTGTAGTTCCTATCTTTAAAGACGGAAAAAACATCGGCCAGATTGATATTGATTCTCATAAGGTAGACCCTTTCACTAATGAAGACCGTGAATTATTAGAATGGCTTTGTAACGAAGTTTCTAAGGTTTTATAGTAGAATTTCAATACGAATACAATATAGACTCCGGCTTTTATAGTTGGAGTTTTTTATGAGTATAACCGGAAATTCCTAGTTTATTATTCAGAAATTATGGATTATAAGTGGTAATGACAAACATGATTAAAGGTCCGTCTCCTGTATTTTCAATAGAATGATAACCTATAGAACTGATGGCTGTAATATCTCCTTTCTTAATAACTTTCTTTCGTATGGATCCCTCAAGTCCGGTTCTTTCACGGTATTCTCCGGTTCCGTGAATGACCACGTACAGTTCCTGCTCATTTCTTTGGTTGTGCGTATGAAACCCGGATTCATCACCTTTATTCAGTAAAACCATATACGCTGCAAGGCGATTATTAGCTAATTCCTTCTGATCAAACATCTGTAGCATATATACAGTTCCTTTTCCACCGTACATATTCTCACGTTTATCCATTTGTGTGATGGCTCGTTCATTCTTTTCAAAAGCCATTACATAAAGATTGATGTATTTTGAAACTTCCTGAATAACGTGATCAAATTCTGCTCCTTCAGATAATATAAATGTATCAGACATGTGAGTTTAAAGTTTAATGTTTTAGAGTTTAAAGTTAATGGTCAAAAAAATTAGCTTTGCTGCATCAGGTGAATTTCAGCCAATAATTCTTTAAAGTAATTCTCACATTTTGCAATATGAGTTCCATACCAGGAAAATGCTTCACCATCTACAATCATGATTTTTTTATCAGGGTAAAAAGCCTGCAGTTCTTCAATATGTTTTTCTTTAAAGGGAAATGGTTCGGAAGAAAGCATGATGACCTCTGCATCTGCAAGATCTTCAGTAGTAATCTGAGGATAGCGGGTTTTATCTTTGAAAATATTCTCAAAGCCAATTTCTGATAAAATCCTATGAATAAATGTATCTGAACCAATGGTCATATAAGGATTCTTCCAGATAAGATAAGCCGCTTTCAGAGGTGTTTCCAGCTTGGCCTGATTCAGTATTTCATATATTTTAAGATTAAAAAGCTGTGCTCTCTCTTCCTTTCCGAAAAGTTGTCCGAGATTTTTAAGCAGATAATAATTGTCCTCAATTGTTTCAACATTCGTCACCGTTACTTTAAAGTCATCCATTAAAGCTTCTACCTGGTCTTTTACATTCTCTTCCTTATTGGCAAGAATAAGATCCGGCTGTAATGCTTTTATTTTCTCGATATTGATATTCTTGGTTCCACCGATTATGGGTACATTTTTTATTTTATCCTGAGGATGAATGCAGAATTTTGTTCTCCCGATAACTTCATTTTCGGTGAGTCCAAGGTCAAATAAAGCCTCAGTAATTGAAGGTACAAGTGAAACGATTTTCATATTGGCATGTTAGATGATGCCTAAAATTACAAAAGTTTTCCGGTTAAGAAAAGTCCGGCTACGGTAAAATAGATAATAAGTCCCGTCACATCTACCAATGTTGCTACAAACGGAGCCGAAGAAGTAGCTGGGTCAAGGTTTAATTTCTTTAAGACAAACGGGATCATAGAACCGGATAGCGTTCCCCACAACACAATGGCAATTAATGAAACTGAAACACTTAATCCAACGTAAGCCCAGTACTGGCCATAATCAAAAAGACCAATCTGCTGCCAAAGCATGATTCTTATAAATCCTATAACTCCCAAAATTGCCCCAAGACATAATCCGGAGATAATTTCTTTTTTCATGACATACCACCAGTCTTTAAGACTGATCTCCTGAAGCGCCATTGCACGGATAATTAATGTTGCTGCCTGCGATCCGGAGTTTCCTCCACTGGAAATAATCAACGGAACAAATAGAGCAAGAACAACAGCTTTTTCAATTTCTTTATCAAAATATCCCATTGCAGAAGCTGTCAGCATTTCCGAAACAAATAAAATGATCAGCCAGGTTGCTCTTTTTTTGATCATTTCAGTCCAGGAGGTCTGGATGTAAGGAAGATCCAATGCTTCCAATCCCCCGAATTTCTGAATATCTTCCGTATTCTGCTGTTCAATCTGATCGAGAATATCGTCAATTGTTACAATTCCTACCAGAACACCGGCTTCTGTAATGATTGGAAGAGCGCCACGGTCATACTTTTCAAAATAAGTTACTGCATCTTCTTTGGAAGTTGTAGTGGTAATCGCCACGAAATGATTGTCTGTGATATCAGAAACCAGTGTATCTTCCTCTTCCAACAGCAAAGTTCCGATAGCAAGGTCATCAATCAGGCGGTTTCTTTCATCCACCACATACAGGTAGTTCATGGTTTCCACTCTTTTTCCTACCTTTTTGATCTGCTGAAGACATCTCTTTACTGTCCATTCCTTACGGATCTGAATATAATAAGGCGTCATCAGACGGGCAATAGAGTCTGAATTGTATCCAAGAAGTTTTAAAGCAATTCTTCTTTCCTGAGGGTTAAGATGATTGATAGAATATTTGATAAGCTCATCCGGAAAATCCTCGAAAAGAGCAGTCCTGTCATCTGGAGTCATTGCATTCAGGATCTCAGAAACTTCATCGCTTCCGATACTTCTGATGGTATCTTCCTGAAAATCAGGGTCAAGGTGTGAAAAAACTTCTGCTTTGTATTCTTTCGGAACCTTCAGGAACGCGAGCAGTCTCTCATCAGCAGGAAGTTCGCTGAGAGTTTCGGCAATATCGGCAGGGTTGAAGATAAGTTCGTCTCTAGAATTCAAAACGTGAAATTTTTTGGATATGCAAAAATAATTCAAATTTTTAAGACTGAGCAATAAAGTGGCAAAATTAAGGATTAATTAAAGTTTATCACTTCAGTATAAGGCCAAAAAAAAAACACCCGCCGAAGCGAATGTTAAAAAATTAAATTTAAATTCCAATATTCTTTAAATTGGTTCACATTCTGAGGTAGGGATGTATGTGCAGACAGCATTTGTACAGCACTGGTAGGGGCCGCAATCTGAGTTGTCCCCACACTTTTTTATTCCGCTTCCTTTAATATTTTTTTGCTGCAGCCTGTTGAGCTTCTTAAGATTTGAATTTTTCATGGTAATCAAATATAGTAAGATTAAGGCTCTATCGGACAGTCATGATCCCAACATTCTCCGTTACAGCAATATCCCACAGAACATGGTCTTGTTATACTGCATCTGAAGGGGCCGATGCCGCCGTTGATCTCTTTAGCAGCTTGTCTGCTGAGTTTCTTCAAGTTTTTCATATGGTTTAGATTTAATGTTAAACTAAAATAGTAAATATTTTCATATTATTCATTTGGTGGTGAAAATATTTTACTATAAATCAAGGTTTTGTTTAATTTTTAAATAAAAAACACCTACAAGTGCAGGTGTCTGTAATGATCATATATTATTCCAGGGGACATGGATTCACAACACAGATGTTATGACAGCACGAACCGCCCGGACATTCGTAATGTTCTGTACATTTTTTGAAAGGTCCGTTCCCTTTGATTTCCTTTTGTACTTGTCTGCTGAGTTTTTTTAGATTTTTCATGATATTTTATTTTATGTGAGTTAGTTAAGTTTTTTATATTCTATTCAAGGCAGATGAACGGTGAACAAATGCCATAGCAGCAATATCCTACAGTACACGGGTTACTGTCACTGCATCGTTCAATGGATCCTCCATTGATTTGCTTTGCTTTTTCTCTACTGAGTTTCTTTAGATTTTTCATAGGGTTTAGATTTTAATATTGAACTAAAATAGTAAAAAATATTTAATAATTCCTTATTTGGTGAAAATATTTAATTGTTAATCAGTTATTTATGATATGTTTAAACTAAAAAGCACCTGTTTCATAGGCGTGAACAAGTGCTTTATTTAACATGAAAATATTTATAATTCAGGGCATGGATACACTACACATACTCTGTGACAGCATGATCCACCCGGACATTCAAAAGAATATTGACATTTCTGAAGACGTATGATACTTCCTGAGATTTCTTTCTGACTGTTTCTGTTCAGTCTTTTTAAATTTAAATTTTTCATAATAATTTAGATTTAAGATCAAACTAAACTAATGAAAGCATTCAAAGTATTGATATACATGTAGATATTCTGCAGGATAAAGGCTATGAAAGAATTATGAATTATGAATTATGAATTATGAATTATGAATTATGAATTATGAATTATGAATTATGAATTATTCTGGTATACCTAACTGATGTTGAGAGTGAAAATTCACGATTGACTTGCGAAGCAAAATTGACCATTGATTATCAAAGGTCTTATATTCCAACTTTAAACTCAAAGCACTGCTTCCGTTGACTTCAGCTTTCTCAGCTTTTTTATGATTCCTTTTATAGCTCCTTCGGTTCCTATTTTAACAGAGTTTACTGTTGAACCCAGCAGGCGCATATTTTTTCGGTAAGTATCATAGTCTGTTTCCGTGACAAGATTTCCGTCAGAACCAAAAAGTTTCATGCTGACAACTACCTGATTGGAGAAAACATATTTTCCTAAGCCTACTTTGAAATACCGTACTTTGGAAACAATCGCAAAATCAGCATCGTTATTGAGGCAGTAATCTGCGATGGTCTGTTTATCTATGCTGTCAAAGGGAACCTGAACTTCCGCCCGGAGCATTTTATTTCTTCTGCTGCTGAAATTATCGGAAACAGCGTCAAAGAATGCATTGTTGGTGGGATCTTTTATCTCATCAACATCAGGCTCTACTTCAGGATTGAAGTACAGAACTTTTTTTATTTTGTCATCAGCCGTTTTCTGAGCTTTTACCGAAGTAATGCCGATGAATAAAAAAGTTGTAATTGCCGTAAAGAATATAATTTTTTTCATTTGTAATTCGAATGCAAAATTACTGCCTTTTCGTTGGATTGCATAAAATTTATTAAGAAATTTTTAACATTTTTTTCTATCAAATTTGATTTATGAAATCAATAATGTTTGCAGAATCAAAAAATAGTCGTAATTTTGCACCCGTTACATAATAATCATTAAACAATATTGGAATGTACTTAACAACAGACAAAAAGCAGGAAATTTTCGCAAAACACGGAAAATCTGCACAAGACACAGGAAGTGCTGAAGGACAAATCGCTCTTTTCACTTTCAGAATCAACCACTTATCTCAGCACTTAAAGGCTAACCGTCATGATTTCAACACAGAGAGATCTCTAGTGAAATTGGTAGGTAAGAGAAAAAGTTTACTAGATTACCTTAAAAACAAAGATATCGCAAGATATAGAGCAATTATTGCTGAACTAGGTTTAAGAAAATAATCTATAAAGATTTTCAAAATCAAAAGCAACTTCGAAAGAGGTTGCTTTTTTATTTTATATTACTGTGACTCTTTAACCACAAAAGGGACAAAGCTTTTTAGAAACTATTAAATGTTTGAGAAGAGCACTTAAGTTTTTTTAAAGTCTTTGATTTTCATGTGATATAAAGAGTATTTAGATTCCTACGGAATGACACAATTCAAATGGAGTTGTATTCATGCAATTTGTCATTCCGTAGGAATCCAGCTTTTATTATTCATAAAAAAGATTACAACTTAAGCCAATAGCACAACTGAAGATGCACTAATTCCCATCCTCCGGAGGGGTGGCGAAAATTCAAAGAATTTTTGAAGGGGTGGTTAATTGCTATCTTTTCCAATCTTCCCCAAATGCGTATTCTGAAAACTGTCCGGATACTTCAATCCATAGCCCAGAATTCTGTCAAAAGCTGAATGAGAAAATAAAATGGCTCCGGCCATTTGCAGATAGGGTAGAGATAGAGCTGTTCCGGCAAAATAAACAAGGATCGCTACTCCAAAGTGATGGAAGAGATTATAGAAAAATGCTCCAACTTTGGTATTCACCGTATACCCCAGCATTGAAATGTCCGGAGCAAGAAATAGCCCTGCAAACCACCACCATGAATATCCCGTTAGGGCAAAAGCATAGATTCCTAATAACAGAAATGCTGCGTATTCAAGCTTTAATTGTATTTTCATATCATATTGTTAATCTATTAGATAAGTTCCTGTTTATTACAAAAAGTTACATTTTAAGATCAAAAAAAGAAAGCGGAACACCTTTGAGATATTCCGCTTATACATTTTGATATGATTGATTTTAATGACCGGATTTAGCTTCGGTATTCTCTACATGACCAAGATACTTGGTACAGTAAGCCCCGAAGATAAGAATAACCAGATAACAGAATACAGGAATGATGAATGAATGCTGTACGCCAAACTGATCTGCAAGATATCCCTGGAAAATAGGAACTATAGCCCCACCTAAAATAGCCATTACAACCAGTGAAGATCCCTGGCTGGTATATTTCCCCAGTCCTGAGATTGCCAGTGTATAAATATTCGAGAACATAATAGAGTTGAAAATTCCGATTCCTAGAATACTGTACATTGCCAGTTCTCCATGATTGACCATAGCAGAAATCAGTAATACAACATTGATCGCTGCAAAGATGGATAATGTTCTTGCCGGAGCCGATTTACCCACGAAAAAGGCAATGAAATTAAGAACGATAAATACAAGGAAAAAGCTGATCTGAGAGAAGGTAAGGTTCACAATACTAAAGATAACAAGGAAAACTGCTCCTGCTGCCCCAAGCATATAAACAGCCTTTTTACTCTGGCTTAAAGATTGGTTCAAAGAAATAGCCCCAAGAAAACGGCCGATCATGGCTCCGCCCCAATACAGGGAAAGGTAGTTTTTGCTGATAATTTCATTAAATCCCATAATCTGTGGCTGCTCAAGGAAACTGATAATAAAACTTCCTACAGCAACTTCTCCGCCTACATAGCAGAACATTGCAAATACTCCGAATTTCAGGTGGCTGAATTCAAGAGCTCCCCAGCCTTTTATCACTTCTTCTTCACCCATCTGGAATGAAGGAAGTTTAACTCTTGAAATCAACAGAGCTACCAATAAAAGAATTCCTGCGAAAATAAGGTAAGGGATTCTCGTTGCTACCGCACTGAATGACCCATCCGGAGAAGAGAAAAATTCAAAAATAAGATGGCCTCCAAGCACAGGAGCAATCGTAGTTCCGAATGCATTGAATGCCTGTGTCATATTCAGCCGGCTGGAAGCAGATTCTTCACTCCCCAGTAACGAAACATACGCATTGGCAGTAATCTGCAGTACCGTAAAACCAAGTCCCAAAATAAACAAAGCTCCCAAAAACAATGGATAATACGAGAAAGTAGCTGCCGGATAAAACAGGACACAGCCAAAAGCTGCCAGAAAAATTCCGAACAGAATTCCTTTTTTGTACCCTAATTTATTGATAGGATCTCCTTTTGTGATCGAGATCAGGAAATAAATCAGCGATCCGATAAAGTAAGCCCCGAAAAAACAGAACTGTACCAGCATGGATTCGAAAAAGGTAAGATTGAAAAGTTGCTTCAGATAAGGGATCAGGATGTCATTCATACAGGTGATGAATCCCCACATAAAAAACAACAGGGTGATGGTAATCAACGGAACCGTATAATTCCTGCTTTGCGATTGTACTTCTTTATTAATCATAAACATTTATTTATCTGTATAAGGATAAGTCCTTAACTTTTTTTTGCCTACAGCATTGCATTTTTTGAAGTAAGGCAAATATAGGGATCAACCTATGTTTCTGCAATAATTTTAATGGTTTTTATAATGAAATGTATACTTCTTTTCAATTTAGAATATTATTTCCATTTTTTGAGACAATAATACAAAAACAACAGCATTTTTCAATGCATTATCTTCAGAAAAATGCATTGAAATAATGAATAAGTTGAGATTACAGCTATAAATTTTGAATCTTTCATCAACTGATAGCCAATTTTTTGTATTTTGACAGCCTATTTATGCAATTGAAAAATTTAATATTTCATTATTATATAGTACCTTTGCACACGAAATTTAAAGAGTTTAAATATTAATTCATACTCAATACGGAGTATTAAGAAGACAAATTTATGAGTATACCTCAAGCGTTTACAGAAATGATTACTCTTGCAGATGGCAGAGAAATCACTATTGAAACAGGGAAATTGGCCAAGCAGGCTGATGGATCTGTGGTAGTAAAAATGGGTGGAACAATGCTTTTAGCAACTGTTGTAGCCAATAAAGAAGCAAATCCTGGTGTAGATTTTTTACCATTAACAGTTGATTATAGAGAAAAATTCTATGCAGGTGGAAGAATTCCTGGAAATTTCTTCCGTAGAGAAGCAAGACCTTCTGATCAGGAAATTTTAACGATGCGTTTGGTGGACAGAGTTTTACGTCCGCTTTTCCCTGAAGATTTCCACGCTGAAGTTCAGGTGATGATTTCATTAATTTCTTATGACGGAAAAACAATTCCTGATGATTTAGCAGGTTTGGCAGCTTCTGCAGCGATTGCTATTACAGATATTCCTTTCAACGGACCAATGTCTGAAGTAAGAGTTGTAAGATTTGATGGAGTGCTTTCTGTTAACCCAAGTTATGAAGAACTGAAAAATTCTGAGCTTGATATCATGGTGGGAGCTACTAAAGATTCCATCGTAATGGTAGAAGGTGAAATGAAAGAAATTTCTGAGCAGGAAATGTTGGAAGCTATTAATTTTGGTCATGCTGAAATTAAAAAACAAATCGAAGCTCAGGAGAGATTAGCAGAAAAAGTAGGAAAAGCTTTCCCTAAGAGAGAATATTCTCACGAAAATCACGACGAAGAAATTCGTGAAAAAGTATGGAAAGAAACTTATGATAAAGTATATGAAGTAGCAAGAACTCCATCTGGAAAAGAGGAGAGAGGAGAGAAATTCAAAGCAGTTCGTGAAGAATTTTTAGCTCAATATGCTGAAAATGCAGAAGAATTGGAAAGAGTAACACCTTTCGTAAAAGTATATTATCATGATGTAGAGAAAGAAGCAATGCGTCAGATGATCCTTGAAGACAATATCCGTCTTGATGGTCGTGATCCTCAAACGATCCGTCCTATCTGGTCAGAAATTGACTACCTTCCGGGAGCTCACGGTTCTGCAGTGTTTACAAGAGGTGAAACTCAGTCTTTAACAGCCGTAACTTTAGGTTCTGTGAAAGATGCAAACATGGTAGATAGTGTTATTTCTCAGCACGACGAAAAATTCTTCTTACATTATAACTTCCCTCCGTTTTCTACAGGTGAAGCAAGACCTTTAAGAGGAACTTCAAGAAGAGAAGTAGGACACGGAAACCTTGCTCAAAGAGCATTACAGGCAGTTATTCCTGAAGAAAATCCATATACCATCAGAATTGTTTCTGATATCTTAGAATCAAACGGTTCATCTTCAATGGCAACAGTTTGTGCAGGAACACTGGCACTAATGGATGCCGGGGTAAAGATTACAAAACCTGTTTCAGGTATTGCAATGGGATTGATCACGGATGCAAAATCAGGTAAATTCACTGTACTTTCTGATATCTTAGGAGATGAAGATCACCTTGGAGATATGGACTTCAAAGTAACAGGTACTGCAGACGGTATCACTGCTTGTCAGATGGATATCAAAATTCAGGGACTTTCTATGGATATCATGGAAAAAGCTTTGATGCAGGCAAGAGACGGAAGATTACACATCTTAAATAAAATCACTGAAACAATCTCTGAACCAAGAGCAGACGTGAAGCCTCACGCTCCGAAAATGGTAGTAATGGAAATCTCTAAAGACTTCATTGGTGCTGTAATCGGGCCTGGAGGAAAGATCATTCAGCAGATGCAGAAAGATACGGATACCGTTATTGCTATTGAAGAAGTAGGGGAGATTGGACGTATCGAAATTGCAGGAACAGACAGAGAGAAAATCAATGCTGCTGTTGCTAAGATCAATGAAATTACTTTCGTACCGGTTGTAGGAGAAGTTTACAATGGTAAAGTAGTGAAAGTAATGGACTTCGGTGCATTTGTGGCGATTGCTAAAGGAACAGAAGGACTTCTTCACATTTCTGAAATTGAATGGGCTCGTCTTGACAAAGTTCCTTATGCTGAAGGTGATGAAGTAGAAGTGAAGTTCATGGGTTACGATGACCGTAAGAAAATGAAACTTTCAAGAAAAGTTCTTTTACCAAGACCTCCAAGACCTGAAGGACAGGGGAGACCAGAAGGGCAAAGAAGACCGGAAGGACAAGGAAGACCTGAGGGACAAAGAAGACCAGAAGGACAAAAGCCACAAGGTGAAAGACCAGTGGAAAACGAAACTCCTTCTAACGAAGCTTAATAAGATTCATTCTTACATATAAAAAATCCCTCAATTTTGAGGGATTTTTGCTTTTTATGTCATTGCGAAATGCAAAGCATTGAAGCAATCTCGCTTTTGAAAATTCAGAGATTGTTTAGCTTGCAATGACTGTAGTTATTAACTTCCAATTCTTTGTTTCAGATCCTCAGCACCTCCTGTTTTTCTGGGCTGCCCGTTTTTGGAAGATCCGAAATTGTAGGCGTAAGAAAGTGTTACCACACGGGTATCTCTTTTTACTGCGAAGTTTTCGAGATAATCATTATAAACAGTTTGCCCTTTTATATTGCTTGTAAAGAACATATCGGTGAAGGCCAGCTTCAGGGTGCTATTGTTTTTGAATTTCTTTTGCGCTCCGATATTCAGATACCAGTTAGGACTCACATTCAGATAAGCGTAAATTTCTCTTGCTTTGTAATTTCCGGTAAGTTCGGCAGTGAAACCATTGCCTAATTTGAAGGAATTAATACTGTTGATGCTAAACGTGAAATTTCCTTTGTTATTGATCTGTGTTCCTGAAACATTCCCGGTATATGATCCATAGTAGAAATTAGCACTGTTGTTCATATCCCACCATTTGGTCACCTTTACAGGAGCAATAAGATTTAATCCGAAATAAGATACAGAACTCAGGTTTTCAATGGTCTGTACCGTTACCACCTGTCCGTTTTCTACCACAGGTTTAAGGATATCTGTGATATTATTAGAGGTCTTACTATAGCTTAATGTTGCAAAATATTTGTTGCTCAAGCTGTAAGTCAGTTCATAATTCATCGTGGTCTGTGCATTCAGATCAGGATTTCCTGCCTTAAGCGTGGTGGGATCAAGATAAAACTTAAACGGATTCAGCTGGTTGTAGCTCGGTCTTGTGATTCTTCTGCTGAAATTAACTTCAAGGTTACTTTTATCTGTCAGATCATAAGAAAAGACGGCACTTGGAAACAATTGTGTGTAATTTCTTTTGTTAATTTGATTCGTGGTAAGCTGGGTTCCTTTTACATTGGTGTTTTCCATTCTTAGTCCGGCAGTCGCTTTGAACTTTTCCCATTTTTTAGAGACATTTCCATAGACCGCATTAATATTTTCTTCGTAAATAAAATGATTGGTTTTGGAAAGATCAGGGATCAGAATTCCGGAACTCGCATTGAAAAACTTCAGATCATTGTCTGTTTTTACAAAGCTGGTTTTAATTCCCGTTTCCAGCTTCCATTCATGGTTAAAATTCTTGGTAAGATCAGACTTTAAAGAATAAATGTTCAGTTTTCCATCCATATCACCTTTTATAATATCCAGATTATCTGTTCCGCTGGCTATTTCATGTGTTTGGGTATCAAAACTTTGCAGCGAAGAATTTGCATAATTAATGTAATCGAAATCAGTAGAGATTTCAGAGCCTAAAGAATCAATCGTGTATTTATGGTTAAGATTGAATGAAAGATTGGTCCAGCGGTCATTCGATCTGTTGACGGTGGTGAATGAGCTTTCAGGAAGATGGCTGCTTCCCAGTGTCACGTTAGAATTATCTCCGTTTACATTGAATTTATTTGAAACCAGCCCTACAGAAAAGCCAAGCACATTTTTATCATTCAGATAATAATCCATTCCCGCTTTGGCAACATGGCTGTTGAATTTGAATTTCAGATAATTATCCTGTACATATGCTTTTTTGAAATTGTTGGCTTCATAGAAATTCCTGTCCAGGACCAGACCGTTGTAAGCTTCCCTGTAGGCAAAGCTGTAATTTCCGAAAATATTGATTTTCTTATTTCGGTGGTTAATACTGAAACTGTTATTATTCTTCACATATTTACCCGTTCCCAATGACGTGGAAACACTTCCGTTGGTTCCTTTTCTCTGTTCCTTTTTAAGCTTAATATTAATGATTGCAGATCCTGCTGCATCATATTTGGAAGATGGGTTGGTAATGAATTCTATCTTTTCAATCGTAGAGGATGGAATTCCCTTAAGGTAATTGGCAAGGTCACTTCCCGTCATTGGTGTATTTTTGCCGTCAATCTGAATCAGAAGATTTCCTTTTCCGCGAAGGCTTATATTATCATTATTGTCAATACTCACTCCCGGAGCTTTTTCCAATACTTCAAAAGCGGAATTTCCGGTGCTGGCAATGCTGTTTTCAACATTCATAATCATCTTTCCGTCCTGTCTTTCAATAAGAGGTTTGGTTTTGGTGATCGTTACACCTTCAATAGATTTTATATTCAGGTCTATGGAAGGTAGAGTCGTATTTTCGGCCAATGAAATATTTTCTGAATGATAGACTTCAGTACCGTTTCTATTGATCTTTACCTGATAAGTTCCTTGTTTTAAATCATTAAAATTAAACTTACCATTACCATCAGCAATTTCTGTTTTGATTAACTGATGATCTGCATTAAAGAGATTGATCTCCATCTGCTCAGCTTTGCCGGATTGTATATTTCCGGACAATGAAAAACTCTGTGCAGCCTGTTGGGCAGAATATCTGCTGCTGAACAAGATCAGTATACAGATAAATATAAATGAGAGTATTCTGGTCATAGCGTTTTACTTTTTAGGGTTAAGACAGTTTTCTGAAATTTTCAGTAAAGCTGAATACATGACTTCCAGTTCCTCATTTTTAATACCCTTCAAAGCCGTTTTACGGTTCTTCTCCACGATATTCTGAACCTCTCTGATCACTTTTACTCCGGAATCTGTTACTTCCAGATTGGTTTTTCGGCGGTCTTCAGGATGAACATGTCTTGTAATGTATTCGGATTTTACCATTAAATCAATAATCCTCGTGACAGAAGCATTGTCTTTGAAAACAAGATCACCAATCTCATTCTGGGTAATTCCCGGGTTTTCCAGAATCGCTTTGATGATAAGCCACTGATCAATCGTGATCGTATAGCCATGCGCTTTCAGCTGCCGCTGTGCATAGTTTCTGTAGGCTCTGATTGCTTTGTCTATGTTGTAGAATATAATTGAATTTAACTTTTCCATATTTCAGAATTTAAAATGACTTATCAATTATTGATATATCAACTAATTGGTAGAATCCCTTTTTATTTTGTTACAATTCCTGAAAAATATTTTTAAAAAAATTAAAAACGGTTTGTAAATTATTTCTGATTTGTCTTTGTAGAAGCATTTTTCGACTCTGAAGTAAACGTTATATTTTCTGTGGTTTTGAATAATCTGTCGATCTGTTTTCTGACTGAGGCATTCGGAGCAGCTTTGTAAAATTCATTAATCAGATCCAGTGAAGAGGGTTTCTTGGGATATTGATTATTGTTCAGAAAGCTTTTTAAAGCCGTGTTCACGTTCTCTTCACCAATTAAATTGCTCAATTCTACCATGGCTGCAGCACCTTTGGAATAAGAAATATGAGGAACACCTCCCGTAGCTTTATAGATCGGAACATTTTCAGACAATCCTTTTTCATTGTCATAGATCTGCTCATGCACCTGGATTCTTTCCATCATTTTTTCTCTTCCGTGCATTTTTTTGTAAAGCATCATTTCCGTATACATAGCCAGTGTTTCGGTTAGCATTACAGAACCCTCTCTATTGTCAGGATTGATCTGGCTGTTTCCCCACCAGAGATGGGAAAGCTCATGACCAGCCAATTCATTGATGACATCCTGTTTTTTATCCGCCTGTATATTGGCATGGAAAACCATATCTTCAGGCATAAAGACTGCAGAAGGATAAGCTGTTGCAGCAAAGCCTCTGGTGAAAGAAGAAATCTCTGCAAAATTAATGGTTGCAAAAGGATATTTCCCGAAATTCTGCTGGCAGTAATCCAAAGTAAGCTTTGCGTTTTCCAGAAGATGATCTACGTTTTCAAAATGTTTTTGATGATAAAAGATATTGATGGTGATTCCTTTATAGCGCTCACTTTTTATTTCATAGTTAGCTGAAGAAACGGCAAACCGGAAAGGAATCTGATCTGCTTTATACCGGAAATAATGACGGCCGGATTTTGTCCATTTCTTTACTAGGTCTCCTGTGCCTATGGCTGTCTGATTCTCTTCAGTAGAAACAGTCATATTGAGATTAATGAAATCCTTTTTTACTACTTCAGGAGCTTCCGGCTTCTTCAGTTCCGTAAGTTTTCCCAATCTGAATTGGCTGCGTTGTTTTTCATCCTGAATTTCATAATCCTTTTGATAACCGATGGTGGGATAATATCTGCTGATCCTCATAAAAGAACCGTTTTCAATAACGGAATTAAAGGATTGATGGCCATTGACCGCAAACCATTGGTAAAACAGGTTGAAATTCAGGGAAGCTGTCTCGCCCGATTGAATAGCCTGTTTTAATACAACTTCTTTAGTGTTTTTGTTAATTTTCATGGTTTCCCGACCCGATATCAATACGGCAGATTCAAGTTTCAGATCCTCATTAAAGTTGATGAGTATTTTATTGATGGGCCGACCGGTTTGATTGGTAAGAGTATATTTCCCTATAATCTGATAGGCGTTTTCTGAAGGATAAAGATTGATTTCTGTGGTAATATCAGTAATATCAGGCTGTGGCAGATTTTCATACTTCCGGAAGTTTTTTTCATATTCTACTGAGCTTAAGATAGCCAGGTCTTCATTTTTAGGAACATATCCTTTCATAAAAAATACTCCGGCAAAAATTCCTGAAATCAGCAGAAGAATACTGAGACCAGAAGGAATGACAGAGATTTTTTTAATCCTTATAAAATGATTAAACATCCATAAAGTACAGATGATACCCGTTCCGAACAGAAGTCTTTGTGCAAAAGCCTTTTCATAGATCCCATAGCCGTTAAAATCACTGTAAGTGCCTTTAAAATCTGAAAATATTCTGAAAAGAGGGTAGGAGATGATTTTCCCGGAAACAGGACCGGACAATACAAAAACTGCGGGAATGGAAACTGCGAGTGCAATGAACTTATTAGGAATTCTGTCATTAATCAGAAGGATCAATCCGGAAAAAAGGATCAAGGGGAAAGTGTTGAAAAGGAAAACACCCAGATAAGCCCTCCAGTCGATATAAAAATACTGATAGGCAGCCTGGAAAACAATTCCCTCAGCAATTAAAATTCCTGTAAAGAAAAACAGCAGGAGGCTGATTGAAATAAAATGCCCGGTTACTCTGTTTTTGGAGAAATAAGTACTGTTTTCAATGAGGAAAAATCCGGAAGACCGGCTTCTCCAGAAGATATCGTTCAGAAAATACACTGAAATAAGAAGGCCAAGCAGATGGAAATTCTCTGAAATAGTTTTAGCCATAAGTCCAGAACCGGCATATTTCTGCGGAAGGCGAATTCCTTTTTCAATCTCGGCATACATTTCCATGCCGACACAAAATAAAAGGAGGATAGAAACAGCAGGAACAGCAATGCTTTTGAACAGATACGTAAGGTCGATTTTTACAAAAGAAAATACAGCCCGAGAAGAAGCCGATCCGCCAAAGTTTGCTGAAACAGTTGAATATTCTGATCTATCCGTTTCAGATAATAACTGAATAGGTCCCGATGTTTTTACTTTCTTTCCGGATACATTGGAGAATGAAAATAACCTGAATGAAAGAAGAAGAAATCCAACTGATATCAGGATAAATAAGAGTCTGTTGAACAGCAGATAACCTGTAAAAGGAACCATCTGAATATTTTTCTGATATGAACTCAGATCACGGGCCTGCATGAAATAAGCAGACAGTCCAAAAGGGTCAATCAAAGCCGAAAGCTGTTGTGTCTCTAAAGACTGTGGCAAACTTCCCGCCATAAAAGGAGAGTTGGAAAACAGTAAAACAATCATATATAACACATACAGAAGCAGCCCGCCCACTACAACCAGTAGTTTTTTCTTAACAATAAATGAAATAAGAAACAGGAAACTGCAGACAAAAAAGCTGTTGATGAGGCCGAAGATCAATAGTGGATAGATGTAATGAATGATATTAAAACCTTCCTGCATTTCACTGCCGGTACGCATGATTTGTCCTATGAGAAATCCTGTCATCAGAAATGAAAAACTTACAAAGGTCTGGAGGAAATAAGTGGTGAATTTCCCTTTCAGGTAACTGGACTTTGAAAAAGGAAATGAAAACAGAATATGGTCAAATTTTGAATCCTGATCTTTAAACAACAGCTGTAAGGCATACACGCTGGCAAAAAAAATAATAGCAAGACTTAGTATTCCGGTCATAAAACCGATGGTATAGGGTGAGTTTAAATAAATTCCTTCTCCTACTGAAAGATTAAACTGGCTCCCGCAAAAAATACCGAGAGCTGCTAAAAGTAAGGCCACAAGATAGGTGAGCCAGTGCTTGCTAGTGCGTCCGGCTTCAAATAAAAATATAGTGTTCATGATTAAGGTTTTTGAGTGAGTGTATGGAAATAAACGTGTTCCAATAAAGGAGTTACGGAACTGAAATTTTTGGGAGATTCTTCAGAAAATACGGTAATATGAAGTTCTCTTTCTAGAAGCTGTCTGCTGATAATCTCATAGTTGGAACTATAAGTATCCAGTTCGGTTTTGTCAATAGGTTTTGACCAGATTTTGTTGTCCAACGCTGCAATTAATTTTCCGGGATTCCCTTTTCTGAGAATCTGTCCGTGGTTCATCACTGCCATTTCTGAGCAAAGATTTCTGACATCTTCAACGAGATGAGTTGACAAAATAACGATAACCTCCTGGCTGATATCATTGAGCAATGTATTGAATCGGTTGCGTTCTTCAGGATCCAATCCGGCAGTAGGCTCATCCACAATGATAATTTTCGGATCTCCCAATAATGCCTGAGCTACACCAAAACGCTGTTTCATCCCTCCTGAGAAGGTGTGTACTTCTTTTTTAGCAAAATCAGAAAGGTTGACCTTTTCAAGCAGACCCAGAATTTGATTTTTACGTTGGTTTTTATCGGTGATACCTTTCAATACAGCAATATGTTCCAATAGGTCGTAGGCTGATACTTTCGGATAAACTCCAAAATCCTGAGGAAGAAATCCAAGATTCTGTTTGATATAATCGGGATTCTTGATAATATCTACTTCATTGAAAAGAATCGTTCCCGATGTTGGTTTCTGAAGCCCCACAATGGTTTTCATCAGAGATGATTTTCCGGCTCCGTTGGGTCCCAGCAGTCCGAACATTCCGTTTTTGATGTCGAGAGAAATGTCCTTAATGGCTTGAAAACCATTTTTATAGGTAAGACTTAAGTTGTTGATGGATAATGTATTCATAATGTTGTGTTTGGGGAATAGAAGGACAGGCGGCCTTTCGGCAGCGATTTTAGAGGTTTAAAGTTTAAAGTTTAAAGTTTAGGGTTTGGAGGTTAGCTGGAAGTTAAAAGTTAGATGCGGAATTTTTACACATTCATCTTCAAACTCACCAACCCGAAACTCGTACCTCGAATCCCGTTTACTCTTTAAATTCAAGAATATCGCCGGGCTGGCATTCCAGGATTTTACAGATGGCTTCAAGCGTATCGAAGCGGACCCCTTTGGCTTTTCCGGTTTTAAGGATAGAGAGGTTGACGGGCGTGATACCCAGTTTTTCTGCCAATTCTTTACTCTGCATTTTTCGTTTGGCAAGCATCACATCTAAGTTGACTATAATTGGCATTTTAAATAAATAGGTCTTGTTCGTTTTGCAAATGTAGTCCTTGCTTAAAGATATTCGCAAGAAACAGACAGAAAATTCCAAGCATAAAGTGAATAAACACCAGTCCCCATATCATACTTTCTACTTCCACAAAGAAACTCGCGATAATCACCAGCGGAAGGGGAATGAAAATATTGTACAGGTAAAATTTCTTAAGCTGATTGATATTTTCCTGTGTAAACAGTTTCTGCTGGAAAAATACTTTGAAAACCCTGGCAGATAACCAGAAAAAGATTCCATAAGTGATGAGTACAGACAGAAATGAAAAAATCATATAGGAGTAATTGTTTTCGATATTCAGAAATGGCTGTTCTGTAAACGGATAATTGATGTGGAGAAACTTTCCCTCTTTGTAAGGTGTAACCGCAAATCCGGTGATAAGACAGAATATAGAGTACACAAAAGTGATTAAATATCCAGCTGACAATACAGAGCAGATATAAAATAAAATCCTTGAAATAATTTTGGTCTGGTTCATGGTACGAACATTAATTACTATTGCAAATGTATAATTAATTATCGTAAAACAATAATTAATTTAAATAAAATTTTATTTTTTAAATTTGAGACCTGTCAAGAAAACCGATAGAATAATGTGATAATCAAAGTTTTTAATTAATTTTAAATAATAAAAAATAGAAATTATGGCTTACAGTACTGAACTTGCCGACCGGGTACGTGAACGGCTTTCAATGGTAGAAAACATTGAGGTTGAAGAGAAGAAAATGTTCAGCGGACTGGCTTTTCTGGTGAATGAGAAAATGTGCATCAATATCAGTCATGACAACCTGATGTGCCGTTATGATCCTGAAATGGAAGATGAGGTTTCGGAGAAAAAAGGTTTTCTGCCGATGATTATGAAAGGGAAGCAGCTCAATGGGTATTGCTATGTAGAACCCATTGGTTTTAAAAAAGCAGATGATTTTGAATATTGGATCAAAATCTGTCTGGATTATAATCCGATAGCAAAGGCTTCGAAGAAGTGAGTTTTGGAGAGTGAGAATGTTTGAGAGTAAGAGAGTGGGAATGCCGGAATTCAGCAGTCCCACATTCATAATTCATCATTATCTCCGTACAGTTTTTCTCTGATCTGAATTAATATTTTTGTTGTTTTTTCCAGATCCGGCCCGTCAGGAAGACTGGAGGCAGAATAATGATTTTCTATTGATTCTATAAGGTTTTCTGCCTTTTGCATTACGTTTTCATACGATTGATTGCCTGCTTTGATATCTAACAGTTCGTCACGGTTTTCTACGCGGATCGTCAGTGAACTGGTTTTAAAAATCTGCTCACAGGACTGCAGCAGCCGGATCGTGTGCATCATGTTCTTGCTGTCGTAATTCTGTCCGTGATTCTGATTGACATTATAGCGGTCTTCATTGCGCTCAGCCACCCATTTCCAGTATTCCCTGTAGTCTTTGCAGTACACAGAGTAGGCATAGAGGTTGCAGAACATATAAGCAACAGGTTTTTCATCTTTAGGAATGGATGAGACAGAAACCTGGTTTGCCTCTTCATTTTGGATAACACCTTTATATCCCAACATTCCAGTGTCATCATAAAATAAAGCATACATTCCTTTTGTATGGTCAATGCTTATTAATCCGCATTTCTCTTGTGATAAACCACCCCGTCCTGCGGACACCCCTCCAGAGGATGGGAATTCAAGAAGCCATTTTTTCAAGGGTACAGAACCTTGTCCTTCAAGAATAAAACAGAAATCCAGAACAGATTTTCTCTCTTTATCGATAGGATTTAAAATCTTTTTGTTGAGACCTTTTGCTTTTTTAATCTGTGAAACAGCATAGCCAGCAAAGGTATCTTTACATAGTCTTGATAGAAAATCTTCAGTTTTCAGCAGATCCATCAACGGATGTTTATATTGGATACAATCCTCCGGACTGGCCAGAATTTCAAGAATATTGGGATTGTTTTTCTGCAGCAGTTCAACAAATCTCCCGATTTCATAATACGTAATGTCATTTGTCTCATTGGAAATCTGCGGAATATAGTTCAGGCCAAAGAAATCTTCCTTCGGCAGATAATACACACCACGGATATCCGTATCAGAATTCTCCGTTGCCAGCCCGAAAGCCCGGCTTCCGGAAATGGCTTCGAAGAGGAGAAGGTTGTTATTTTTTAGGTCTTGGATGGTCATTTTAATTATTTAAATTGTAGCTTTTTGATGAAGTCAATTTTTTGATATTTAATGGAACTCGCATTAATTTCAATTTTTTCAAAATCATAGTGAGAACGCCCTGCAATATATCCGGTTTTATCATCATTAATGATTAGGAATTCTTCACCTCCACAGGTTTCAAATGTGTAAATTCCAATATAAAAAGGAATTGAATCATATTCCTGAAGACATGTATTCAAAAAAGAAAAATCAATATTTTCAGAGACAAATTTTTTTTCAAGCAATGAATATTCATAATTCCCCTCATCAATCATATTTTGAAGAAATTCAAAATCTATAGCAGAATCTACATATTTCCCGATAATAAACTCAACAAATTCTTTAGTGTAAAATATTTTATAATCATCAGTTTTTTTTAGTACCTGATAATAAAAATTGTCGGAATCTTCTGAAAATTTGGCAAAATAAGTCTGTATATTTTCTGGTATTACAATTCTATACTTTGACTGTATGATATTACAATGTTTAATAAAAGAGTTTTCTTTTTCCATGGATATTAATTTTTAATACAACTGTTCACAATTACTTCCAAAGCACTTCAAATGGTTTAAATTATAGCGCTAATATTTCCCTAAAAACCCTCTCCATTTCACCTTTATCCGCCTTTCCAGCCGGAAGACTTTTTGATTTCTTCTCATTCTCAGCGATTGTTTTCTCCAGAAATTCAAACAGTTCCCAATCGTTTGGGTGGTAATAAGATTCTCCTTTGGTGGCTTTTAAGTCGACAAGATCTTCTATTTTCCTTCTGGTTGTATCATCCGTTAAAATAAGCAGATCACTGAACAGTACAGGAGGAACCGTCCCTTTTTCTATGATCCATTTTCCCGTTAATGTGGTTCGTAAGCAATAAAAGTAACTTTTTAATTTTACTTCATCACTTCTGCAGGCTTCCAGATATTTCTTGCTCATGCTTAAATAATGATAAGAAACCGCAACCGGAGAAAAACAAGCGTCTGCCAAAGGTCTGAACAGTTCTACAAACTTTTCATCTGTTTTATATACTATTGGAGAATAAAACCAGCTTAGTAAGGCTGCATTCGACTTCAGTAAAAGATGAAAGGTCTTTCGCAGATCCCAACCCGAACCGTCCAGATTATCTTCTGTCATAAATTCTATTGTTTCATCCTTATCCCATGGAGAAAGATACCAGTCTTTTTCATGACGGTATATGAAACGTATGTCATAATCACTGTCAGGAGAGGCAAAACCCCAGGCTCTGCTTCCTGATTCTACTGCAAGAAGGACTTCTACACCCCGGCTTGCCTCAACTTCTTTTATTTTTTCAAGTATTTTTGGTGTCATTGTTTTTGATTTATAATGCAAAGGAAAGAATAGTGTGCGCAATGTTCTTGCGTAGAATTTTTGTGTTTGAAAATTTTAGTGTGAGAGAGTTTGAGGGTGTGTATCTAACTTGCAGCCCTAAGCTTATAAAAACTACTGAAAAAGGTACAAATTCTTCCTCATTTCACTAATATTGCACTTTCTCAATTTAACATAACTACATTTAATATCCATGTTATCATCAGAATTACAGCATAAAATTGATTTTAAGACAAAACCGTTAGGTGCATTAGGACATTTGGAACACCTTGCTCACAAAATCGGAATGGTTCAGAAGACCACTTCACCACAGTTATTGAATCCTCATATGGTGGTTTTTGCTGCCGATCACGGAATTGCTGCTGCAGGCGTAAGTGCTTACCCACAGGAAGTAACCTATCAGATGGTCATGAATTTTCTGGGTGGTGGTGCAGCCATCAATGTTTTTTGCAGACAGCATGGTATTAAGATTAAAATTGTAGATGCCGGAGTGAATTTTGATTTTCCTGAAGGGCTGAATCTGATTTATAAAAAAGTCAGAAAATCCAGCCGTAATATCCTGAAAGAACCAGCCATGACTTTTGAAGAATACCAGCTGGCACTTAAAAATGGAAAGGCTGTAGTTGCTGAAATTGCTGGAAAGGACTGTAATATCATTGGTTTCGGTGAAATGGGAATCGGGAATACTTCAGCTTCTTCATTGATGATGAGCAAACTGTTTGACATTCCGATTACCAATTGTATAGGACGCGGAACAGGTTTGAATGACCACCAGTTACAAAATAAGATCAGTATCTTAACAGAAGCGATAGAGAAATATCCGTCTGAAATGACTGAGGATGAAATTGCTCAAATCTTTGGCGGATTAGAAATTGCACAAATGATCGGAGCCATTGAAGAAGCTTATCATCATAATATGCTGATTATGGTAGATGGATTTATTGCAACGGTAGCAGTAGCAACGGTATGGAAAAAGAATCCTGAAATCCTGAACAATTGCATTTTCTGTCATGTAAGCAATGAAAATGCCCACCCTCAATTGTTGGGACTGATGAGGGAGAAAGCTATTTTAAATCTGAATCTGCGACTTGGTGAAGGAACAGGCTGTGCATTGGCCTATCCAATTATTCAAAGTGCGGTTAATTTCCTGAATGAAATGTCAAGTTTTGAAGATGCTCACATTTCCAATAAATCGTCTTAAGCTTTATAAAATAATAAAGGGGCAATGAAGCCCCTTTTATGTATCAATGCAATCTGTTAGTAAGTCTTGGCAACATCTTTACCAGTAAACATCATTCTTATAGGTTTCTTTTGGATCGCATCCTCATTAAAATTATAGATTTTAAAAATCAGTTCAGTAGGAATGTATCTGTATAAACCGTCATCCACTAAATATATTTTGCCGTCATTGGTGTTTTGTACCAGTTGATTGGCTGAGGTAATATCAGGTCCTCTCTCTCCGGTATAGTCGTTGATATTGTTAACTTTTAAAAGTTTCCACTCTTTAGATTTTCCGGTTCTTGGATCTGGTTTAAAATCAAACAATCCATTCACAACAGACCAGGAATCAATACGTCTTAAAGTACTTTCAAAGACAAGATAAACTGCTCCTGTGCTGGTATCCTGGAAAAATTCTCCGTCACGGATTCTGAAAGCTTTAGGCTCTGATTCTTTCAGGTAGAAGGAAATACCTTCATAAACAAATCCATCTTTTCCATCCCCCAATTCATTCTTATCTCTCGTATAGAAGTGGGTCTTTTTATCACCATTAAAATACCTGTAAATAGGAAAGCTTCCTGGCTCATCACCGTTATAACTGGTACCGAGATCTCTTTTTTCCCAGTAACTTTGACCTGTAAGCTCATTAGGGTTAGTCGTTAATACCAGATCATTAGTTCCTGTATGAAACCATCTTGTAATTACCGGACCGGGGCCATCTGCAGAACCTAATAATCTCTCCTGAAAATAATAGCTTAATCCGGGATAGGATTTAGGAAGTTCGGATGGTAGAGGGGAGGTATTGTATAGATATTTTTTAGTAAGATCACTGTAGAAACCGTAAATAGGATTAGTTAAATAAAAAGATTTAGACCAGATTCCTGCAGGAGGAGGAGTGGGTGTATCAGGGTTATCTCTGAAGCCTCCTTTTGCCAGCATGTTTTTTCCGGATGAATTTAAGGCTTGTGATTCATTTACATTTTCCAGTTCATCACCGGGAGCTGAACAGCTTACTATGGATATAAGACATAATCCAACGAAATACGCTTTTTTCATTTGTTTTTTTTTCATGGTTATTAATGATGCAAAAGTAAAAAATATGCTGTATTTAAAGGAAAAATAGTAATGTGATAACATTCATGTTTTTCATTTTTCCCATTTATCTTTTGATCATATCTGAAAGCTTTCCTAATTTTACTGAAATTGATTAATCCCGGTTTTTATATCTAAAAAACAATGAAAGTCCTCAAGAATGAACTGATCTACTTTGCAACAGCGCTGATGTTTTTCACAAGAATCCCGGTTCCGTTTACCATTCCTTATTCCAGTGAGATTATGAACAGATCCCAAAAATATTTTGCCTGGGTTGGGTTGTTAATAGGACTCATCAATGCGGTAATCCTTTATCTTTCCACGGTACTTTTTAATTTGGAAATTGGAATTGTTTTAATGATGATTTCCAGTGTTTTGCTTACCGGAGCTTTTCATGAAGATGGTTTTACAGATATGTGCGACAGTTTCGGTGGCGGCTATGGAAAGGAAAAAATACTGACTATTATGAAAGACAGCCGGGTAGGAGCGTATGGAACGATTGGTATTATCCTGCTTTTTGCTCTGAAATTCTACGGTATTCAGGCTTTGGGGGCCGTTGCGCCATTGAGAGTTTTAGGCATTATCGTTTTAGCTCATACAACAAGCCGGTTTATTTCAGGAACTATGATTTATACCCACCAATATGTTACTGATATTGATGTCAGTAAATCGAAACCTTTGGCCAATAAACCATTGGATAAAATGGCATTGCTGGTAGGATTCGTCAGTGTTTTAATTGCTTTTGCCCTGATTCCGGACTGGCGGTTGATTTTCGCTTTTGCGCTGGCTTATTTGGGGAAAATATATATGGGTTGGTATTTTAAAAAGCATATCGGCGGCTATACAGGCGATTGTCTGGGATCTGTGCAGCAGGTTTGTGAAGTTTTATTTTACTTAGGAACAATGATCGTATGGAAATTCATTTAATCCGTCATACTGCCGTAGAAAATCCGGAAAATCTATGTTATGGTTTTGCTGAAATGCCTTTAAGAAAAGAGTATCCTGAAGATTTTAAAAAGTTGGAGATAGATGATGATTATGATATGATAATCTCTAGTCCTTCCCAACGCTGCTGTCTTTTAGCTGATTATTTTAAATTCGATTATCGGACAGATGAAAGACTTCGGGAAATGAATTTCGGGAACTGGGAACTGAAAAAATGGACTGATATTCCGGAAGAAGAAATCAATCCCTGGTACAAAGATTTTGTCAATATCAAAGCTTCTGGCGGAGAAAATCTCCTTGAAATGCAGACCCGTGTTCTCAATTTTTGGAATGCATTAATTCAGAAAAAAGATATACATAAAGTTCTCATTGCCACGCATGCCGGAGTCATTCGTCTGATTGTTCAGACTGTGCTTCAGTTTCCGCTGGAAAATATGTTCAGTATTCAGATTGATTATGGAAAGAAAGTGATCATTAATGTAGATGCAGGCATCTTTTCTGTTAAAAAGATAAATGTATAGACACTGTAAAGTTCTTTACTAACTAGAATATGATGTTTAGATTCCTACGGAATGACACAATTGTAATGATGGTCTTACCCATATAGTTTGTCATTCCGAAGGAATCCAGCCACTTTTATCCACAAAAAACGCCACCTGATACCATCAGATGACGTGAAAGAATTTATTTAAAAATTTTGATAAAACTATCTTTTTCCAGGCTTTCCAGAGAAAAATCAAAGTCAGCTTCCGCTTTTTCTGTTGTAATCTCTGCTCCCAGTTCTTTAATAAGATCATTGAAAGACATCGCTTCAAACCATTGCTGGTATAATGCACTTGTTGCCATAGTGGAAACTTCACTATTTCCTGAAACATGAGAATGTCCGGCTCCGAAATTCAATAGCACGAAACATTGCTTTTCGTTTTTTGTGACCAGCATTCCCAGAATCATTTGCTTCTGAACCGAGTTACATCTGGCTTCAGCAAAAAGATGGTTAGGGTTCATCATATAGTCGTAGGAAATATCATCTCCCTTTCCGATCACGATTTTATATCCACAATTTGCCTCTCCGCTGAAAACGTTATTCATAACAAGTGTTGGTGCACAGTGTCCTTTATTGGCGTAAAGATATTCAACGGCACCGTTGGGAGCAGAAGTCATATCTCCTGAATACATCAATTGTCCGTCACCATGATTATAAGCAGCATTCCAGCCTATTTTTCCTGCGATATTCAATCCCGAAAGGTCAAGATCACTGGCTCCCCACTGATCTTCCCAATAAATACCTACTGCCAGTCTTTCACTATAAAAACGGGTTCCGGTAGGAATATTTCCAACAAACATTTTTTCAGAAGTTGGTAATGCAAATTCTACATTCTCAGGAAAATAGAATTTCTTTCCGGAAATATTTTCATACTTCAGTTTCAGGAAATCTAAAATAAATTCATAGTTGAATTGATTCACGTAAGTTTCCTTACCTTTTTTCACCCATGATTTTCCGTTTCTGACTCTGTAGACAAAAGTATCCTGACCATACATTCTTGAGTAACACGCTGACAGTGCTTTAAATAATGCAAATGGTGTTGCATTTTCAAGCCAATGCCAATCACTGTTTTCCAGTAATGTATTGGTAGCATCATTCAACGGGTTTGAGACTAATGGCTTATGATTTACTTTAGAGAGCTTTGAAATTTTATTAATGGCTTTGGGAGCTCTGTTTTTATAAGCAAGGAATAAAGGCTTAAATCTGTTGAAAATTTCTGCCAGTTTTTTCTGCCCAAAACTTTCAAACAGATAGGTTGGATTAAAATTACTTTGCTTAATTAAAGTAATCAATTCATCGTTTTTGATTAAAAGCGTTGTATTCGTCGTTTTATAAATGACATAACGGAAAAACTCAACAGGATTTTCAGGATAAATATCGTACAGATCAGCTATTTTTATAATGGCTTCTTTATTTCTGATATTTTCTTTTCCTGTGAAATCATATTCCAGTTCCGTATGCAGCATATACAGCAAATCATCAATGGTTTCTTCTTTCAAAGCGATTCCGGACTTTAGGAGAGAAAGGCATTTTTCCTGCATTTCTTCTACTGTATAAGCCTTGATTACTTTAAAAATCAACTTTGCATCAGGAACATTCAATAGTTCTTCAGGAATATAAATTTCACTCTGAAAATTACTTCCATAGGTTGAAATATAATGTCTGATTTGTTCAAAAAACAATTCTATTCTGGAAGTATTTTTTATTTTCTCCCAGGATTTATGAAATGTTTTATTCAAATCATTCCCATTCAGTTTTTCCTTGGCATAATAAGAGATGATTTCATTCTTTGCCCAAACTGCATTTGGTTCAATAATAAAACCGTCATTAGAAATAAATGGCTCTGCATTTGATTCTCTGGCCAATACCGCATTGAATAATTGTAGTGTTTTCATTGTTTTAAGTTAAAAAAATAAGTGAGGAGTATATTCATTAAAAGTGAAGGGTATAGGAACTCCTTTTACCTATAGTTTATAAAAAGCGGGGAGTAATTTATCCAAAAAATATAGGAACTCCCTTTGCCTTATAATGTGTAAAAAAGCGGAAAGTAAATCTGGAAATATAGGAACTTTCTTTGCCTTTAATTTTTTTAACATATGAAAATGACTGATAAGTGAATATAAGCATTTTCATTGTTTTGAGGAGCAGACAGGACTCGAACCTGTGACCCACAATCTTGGCGATTTATAGGAACTTTAGTTGCCTGCAGCGAAAAGTAATTTTTGTTGCTCTAACCATCTGAGCTACTGCCCCTGCCGTTATGAAAAAAGTTTTCATTAACCTTACAGGCTTTTATACCTGTAAGGTTGGTCATTAGTTTTTTTCAACCTTTATGGTTTGTATTTAAATTAAGAATTATGCTTTTCTATATTTCTTCTTTCTCTTCCATGGTGCATTCTTCTCAACATCTCCGGCCATAATACACCCGTAAGGCATTACTTCATCCAAAACTTCGCAAAGTCCGTATTCTTCAATCTGTGCTCTTACGTTCTTAGCACTTTTATAAGCGCTCGGAAGCTCAGAAATATCAACTTCATTGGAATAGAAACGGATATCTAATCCTTCTGTTTCCTCATTGAAAATTTCTTCAGTTGTTTTATGAGCCAAAGATCTTTTATGCTGGCTTCTGCTGAAATTTCTTCCGGCTCCATGCGGGGCAAAACCTAAGTTTCTTTCATTTGTTTTTCCCTGAACAATCAGTACCGGTTCTGCCATATTCAACGGAATCAGTCTTGGTCCCGTGATATCAGGCATGAATTTATCATCCAGTGGAGTTGCCCCTTTTGCATGATAGAACAGATCTCCATCTTTGAAAACGAAGTTATGCTCATTCCAATATCTGTTTTCCTTCTCCATTTCCAGCTTATTCAAAACTGCATCATGAAGGGAAGTATGGTTTTCTTTTGTCCATTGTCTGATCAGCTGAAGGGCTTCCCAATAGGATTTACCTTCTTCAGTATCATAAGGAATCCAGGCGTTTTCTCTCAATGTTTCAGGAGAAATTTCCTGTCTGAAACGGTTGGCTGTCTTCATTCCTTTATCATATAAAGCCGCTCCCGGTGCTCTTGAACCGTGATGAGTTACCATCATGGTATTTCCGGTATTTTTAGAAATTCCTACAAAAAGGAAGTGGTTTCCGTCTCCCTGAGTCCCCATATGAGAACGGGCAATGCTGATCAGTTTTTCATCATTTAAGAATTTATTTTCTCTGAAAGCATCCATCAGTTCCTGAGACATCGGCATCTGCTCACCTCTTGGTCTTCCTCCATATCCGAAGTGTGTTACAGAATGTGCAGCATCCAGTACCTCTTTAGGATTTATTTTTCCAAAATCCGTCAGCATCACTGAACAACAGATATCAGCGCTATGGAATCCCGGATGAATCGCATTCTTGGCAATTACCACACCTCCTACCGGAATCTGACCTTCAGGACCTGTAGGACAGGCATCAGGCATGATAGCTCCACCAATTAGTGTGGGCGTTTTCATCAGAACTTTCATCGTTCTGATTACTTTTTCCACATTATCGTTTTCACTTTCGTCTTCAGCTCGTATGTTGATCATAAAATCTTTAGCTGTTTCGTGAAGCGGAATAATATCCGGCTGTTTGAACTGTACCAGATACTCTGTGATCTGATGTTCATCCAGATTATTCTCGTTGATATAGCTAATGGCATCTTTAAACCATTTTGCTGGTCTGTATCCTAATTCGATTAAATGATTTCCATTAAATTCCATGTTGTTTCATTTTGATGATGCAAAGTAATATCATTATTGCGCAATAGTTTTGCGTAGATAAAGAAATTTTAATTATTTTTACAAAAAGTTATAAAAAAGGCTAGAAAGCTGATCCGTGAATTGGTACATAAGCCTGAAATAATATAAAACAAAATTAAAATCTGCAGTTATGGTACTATTAGAACAATTAAAACATTTTCCGGAAACGATTCAGTTTGGTGATGTTATCGCTTACATTGATGAAAATTATGAGTTTACTCCTACAGCTTTTCAAAACGGAGATACAACAAATCAGGCAGGACAGAACAATGGTTCGTGTAAGCTTTTCAGCTTTGCAAGCATTCAGGATCTGACCAAAGAAGAGACACTTTGGCTTTTTGGTGAATTCTACAGGGAAGATGTATTGAAAAATCCTGAGGGAAGTGATCATCAGAATATCCGGAACTTTATGAAGTTTGGCTGGGAAGGGGTTACTTTTGACGAAAATGCCTTAAAGGAAAAATAACTTTTAGAAAAGAGCAAAAACGAATAAGCGAATAGCTTATTTAAAAACACCAATCATTAAACACTAAGGTATGTCATCCAATAAAAACGCTCTGATCCGGTATAAAACATTAGATAAATGTCTTAAAAACAAATACAGGAAATATACGCTGGAAGATCTCATTGACGAATGTTCAGAAGCATTATTTGAATTTGAAGGAAAAGAATCTTATGTAAGTAAACGGACGGTTCAGCTCGATCTTCAGAATATGCGGAGTGAGAAATTCGGGTATGAAGCTCCTATTGAAGTCTACGAAAGAAAATACTACCGCTACAGTGATCCGGAATATAGTATTCATAATATCTCTGTGAATGAAAGTGATCTGAAGGCCATGAACAATGCGGTCCAGATTTTAAAACAGTTCAAGGACTTTTCCATGTTCAAAGAGATGAATGGGGTTATTCAGAAACTGGAAGACTCAATTCATGCCACCAATCAGAAATCAATTATTCACCTGGATAAAAATGAGCAGCTGAAAGGACTGGAGCATATTGATATCCTATATGAAAGTATTGCCAATAAAAAAGTACTGAAGATTCTTTACAAAAGCTTTACGGCAAGAGAATCCAATGTATTTACCGTACACCCGCAGCTGTTGAAGGAATTCAACAACCGCTGGTTTCTGATCTGTCTTTATAAGCAGAAAATGTACAATCTGGCTCTGGATAGGATGGAAAGTATTGAAACAGATGAAAGTCTTCCCTATATTGATAAAGATCTGGATGGCGATGAATACTTCAAAGATATTGTAGGAGTTACCGTTTCAGAGTCAATGGATCCGAGAAATGTGATTTTCTGGGTAGATGCAGGAAATGCTCCTTACGTGAAGACCAAACCACTGCATAAAAGTCAGGAAATCATCAGAGAAGATCATGAAGGAACACTCTTTAAAATTTGTGTTCAGATCAATTTTGAATTAGAAAGATTGCTGCTTGGGTTTGGGGACAGTTTGATTGTTCATAAACCCCGAAAATTAAGAGTGAAAATGGAAGAAAAGTTCAATGCTGGTCGTAAAAACTATCAAAGTCTGATTGTTCCTGATGAAAACTAAATTTTTTGTCCATTTTATCTTGGCTTGGAAATTGTATTAATAACTTAACAATACCATATTATATTATGAAATCAAGAATATTTAAAGCATTAATTGCGATCCTGGCACCCATAGCGATAGAATATATTGTTAAAAAAATATCTGAGAAACTTGATAAAAAGGAAGATCAGAAAGAAAAAGAACCAAAGCAGATTACGGCTTAAACGTACAAGTAGTTAAAATTTAAAATTATTGAAAAGAGACTGTCAGAGTTATGTACAGTCTCTTTTTTTGTTGTAATGGATATTTTTGATGAATGCTGAGAACCACCCCGTCAAAAATTCTTTGAATTTTCGACACCCTTCCGAAGGAGGGGAATTCCTAAGTCTTCAACTCAAATATTTCTTATGGAATAGCTTTCTCCAATGCTGTTTTCTGACAGATAACATCGGCTGGATTCTTACGGAATGACAAACTGTACGGATAAACTATCATTACAATTGTGTCATTCCGTAGGAATTTCGGTTTTTCTACACAAAATCATAAATCCCATCCTTCCATCCCAATACTTTAGAAGAATCTGCTTTAAGCCAGTTTTTCAGGATGGTAGCATATACTTTTCTGAAATCTTCTTTGTAGATTAGGTCGCCGTCATTCAGATTCTGTAAATCGGGAAGAGCATTCAGAATGCCTTTCTTTTTAAGGTTTCCGCTGATAAAAAACATTTGATTAGCTGTCCCGTGGTCTGTTCCGTTGCTGGCATTCTGAGCCACACGGCGCCCAAATTCTGAGAATGTCATCAGCAGGATATTATTGAAAAGTCCGTTACTTTTCATATCGGCAACAAATGATTTTACAGCTTCATTGATATCATTGAATAACTTTTTCTGTCGGTCATTCTGATTGACATGGGTATCAAAACTTCCGATCGAAAGATAATAAACCTGTGTATTGATATCAGATTTTATTAAAGAAGCAACGGTCTTAAAGTCTTTTCCCAACTGGGAATTTGGATAAACCTGTTCTGTTTTTTTTGTTTTACTTTTTTCAAAGATATAATCGGCATTATTGATGGTTGAGCCTAGAGTCTGATAAAGATAAGACACAGTTTCATCATCGTGATGATGGTCGTAGAGAGATTTAAAATACTTTTCCTGACTGGTTTGGTAGAGTCTTTTAGGATCTTTAAAGGCAAAAGCCTTATTATTTTCTCCTTTTAAGGCAAGACTCAACATATCATCTACTTCCAGTGCCTGGGTAGGGTGGTCGCATCGGTAGCATTCTTCGTCAAGAAAACGTCCCAGCCAGCCTGTTTCCAGAAACTGATCACTTCTGCTTGCTGACTGCCAGATATCCATACTTCGGAAATGGGATTTGTCAGGGTTGGGATACCCTACATTATTCATTACAGAAAGTTCTCCATTGTCAAAGAGTTCTTTAAAATAGGATAGTGACGGATTGATTCCTGCTTCATCAGTCAGCGGTATTGAATCCTGAATAGCCAGTGTTTTTCTTTCTCTGAAATAAATATCATTTTTAGCTGGAATAATCGTATTCAGACCATCATTTCCTCCTGTAAACTGAAGAACTACTAGAATGTTCTGATTGGGATTCAGAGCCTCATCCAGCGTCATGGCTTTTAAGAAATTAGGCATTAGCATAGAAGCGGTAGCCAGTGAACTTATTTTGAGGAATTCTCTTCTTTTGATTAACATAATTTTGTTTTTAGGGTAAAGGAGATAATAGGTAGCAGATGACAGGTGGCAGTTTTTAGGTTGGAGGACTGTGCTATATTTTTACTACTATTTGTTTTTATAAAACTTTTATGAAAAATTATATAGTAAATAAAAGGTTGTAAAGTCAAACGACAGTTCACTATTACCTGCTGCCTGGAACCTAAAACCTGCAACCTACATTAACTGGTATTCCGGGGTAGACATCAGGTTGATGACATTCATTTTTATACTCTTGTCAGAAAAATTCTTTACAGAGTTCATATCGAGACTTTGAGTATTCTGCAGAAGATAATCTTCACAGTTTTTATTAGCGAAGAGCTTTTCAATACGATCCCAGTCTATGGTGATATTTGGATTTTTAAAGCTTTTGTTTAAAGCTGTTTCCCGGGATTTCATTCCCATATCGATATCATCATCCTGTCGCGGACTGTATTCCAATGGGCGAAGCCCTGACCATATCTGTGGAATCTGAAGTCTTACCATCAGGGTAGAACTGTCTATCCATGCTTTTCCGTTCGGCCATCCTGCTACATTAGGCGGATAAAGCAGCATCTGTCCCAATAATTTCTGGTACACGATGAGGTTTTCAGGATTCTGAATATGCATAGGAAGTATTCTCATCATACCGGCCATCAGTTCTATGGGTGATTTTATACGGTTGCCGATATTCTTTTGCTCATAAAACCAGGTGCTTGAAAATATTTCAGTCATCAGTTTTTTGATGTCATATCCTGAATTATAGAAATTTGTACTCAGTTTGTTGACAATATCCTGATCGGGTTTTTCATTAACGAAGAATTTATAGATTTTCGTTGTTATAAACTGTGCTGTTGCCTTCTGTTCCAAAATAATATTGAGCACATCGCTTCCATCAAAGTTGCCCGTTTTACCTAAAAAAGTCTTTGCGCCTTCATCATGGAGGTTTTTCCTTTCTCTGAAATTTCCTTCCTTATCATAACTCCATCCCGTAAAAGCTCTGGCACCTTCTCTTACGTCTTTTTCAGTATAATTGCCCCTTCCCATAGTAAACAGTTCCATCACCTCACGGGCGAAATTCTCATTAGGATGATCCTTTTTATTCTGTTGATTATTAAGAAAATTAAGCATGGCTGTCGACTGGCTTACTTCAAAAAGCAGATCTTTAAAATTTCCCAATGCATTCTTTCGGAGAGTATTTAAAAGTTGTTTGTTGAACCTTGGGTTGACCACTCTTGAAGCAAAATGCCCATGCCAGAAGAACGCCATCTTTTCCCTCATCTGTTCTCTGCTGTTTACAATTGTATTCAGAAAATTGAGATTCAGTTCATTGTTTTGCTCCCTGTTGAGTCGCTGCATTTCTTTTTTCTTTTCTGCGGGAGCTGTACTGTTCATGTAATCCACTGCCGAATCCGGATCAGGAGTGTCATAGGTGATCTCACTGAAACTGTCCTCTTTCAATAATTCAGCCACTAAGGTTTTAATGCTTTTGTTTTTCAAATCATCAATTTGATGAATGCCTACACCAAAACCTGCCCGCCAAAGAAGATGCTTGTTTTTTAATAATGAATCAGCTGTCATGAGGAATTTATTTTTTTGATACGCTTTGAAGAAAAAGGTTAAAATAATAACGGGTTAAGGATTGTTAATATTGTTGTTAGAGCTGGAAGCTAGAAGATGGAGGCTGGAAGTAATATGCTGCTATATAATAGCTCCCGACCTTTTTTCTTTAATTCACTTTTTAAGAGTACTTTTTTGATAATTTTTGTTAAACAAATATTTAAATTTTGTTAAAAATAAGATATTGATATTCATTATTTTATGATTTTCAATGGTGTTAAAACAAGAAAAAAAACCTTGCTTGGCATGATTTTTACATCCTATTGTTTAGTAAAATTTAAAAAATAGAGTTATGAAAATGTTTAAACAAGCAATAGTACTAGCTGGTGTTTTAACAGCAGGTATAGCAAGCGCCCAAAGTTCACAGATGAATAATATGATCAAAGTAGGTGCAAATGTTGGTTTAGCAGTTCCCGCTGATAATCTTTCCGCTGCAGTAGGAGTGGATGTAGCTTACCAGAACCTTATTACACCAGGATTTGGATTAGGTATTGCATCAGGATATACTCACTACTTTGGAAAAGAGAACAACGGATATAAAAATAATGATGTAGGAGTAGTTCCTGTAGCCGCTTTAATCAGAATTTATCCAAAACAAACAGGTTTCTATTTCGGAACAGATTTAGGATATGGTTTCCTGGTAGGAGATAAAACAGTGGCATCCAACACCAATGTTGAAAGAGCAAGCGGAGGTTTCTACCTTAAACCGGAGATCGGTTACCACAACAGAGACTGGAATTTCTTCGTACAATACCAAAAGGTTTTTGTAGGAACAAAAGGAGATTTGCCAGGTCAGGACTATAATGTGGGGAATATCGGTGTAGGATTCGGTTACAATATTCCATTAGGAAAGTAGTTAGATTTAATATATAAACAATTATTAACCAAAACCTTTTCACGAAAGTGGAAAGGTTTTTTTGTTCTGTGCAGGATTTACAAAAACAATTATTATATTTGGTAAAATTTGAGGTTATGATTCTGAATCCAAAATTTCCACTTTATTTACCAGGAGTAGAGAACAGTAATAATGATAATGTTTCTATCATTGGGGCAAGTCTCCGTGAAGATATAACGATCTTAGGCTATTTTGTTTCCGGGAACGGAGGTCTTGAGATAAAAGTACAAAATAAATATGCAACCAAAGAATACACTTCTTTTTCAGATATTTTAAAGAAGTTTATTCAGGATAACCAGTTGCAAAATGTAAAACGTCTGGGAATGGCAGTGCCAGGTCCTGTACTTGACGGAAAAAGCAGTCCTGCAAGATTGGGCTGGAATTTAGATGTTGAAGAATATGCCCGTGATTTCGGGTTCGAAAAAGTAGACATGCTGAATGACCTTGAGGCTTCTGCCTACGGAATGGCTCTTCTTGAAGATAACGACCTTGAAGCTATTTATACAAGCGGACATCTTGAAAAAGGAAATGTAGCGGTTCTTGCTCCCGGAAACGGATTGGGTGAAGCCGGATATTTCTTTGACGGAAAATACCTGAGACCTTTCGCTACAGAAGGAGGACATTCAGAATTTTCACCAAGAACCAATGTAGAGGTTGAATTTTACCAGTTCCTAAACAATATCTATGGTATTGTAAGCTGGGAAAATGTACTTTCAAAGTCAGGGTTATTCAATATCTATAGATTTTTAAGGGATGTAAAAAGGCATCCTGAACCGGAATGGTTGGGAGAGCGCCTTGCACAAGGGAATTTTGTGGAAGAACTTTATAAAGCGGCAATCGAGGAGAATGTATTGATCTGCAAAATAGCTTTAGACACTTTCCTTGAGTTTCTGGCAAGAGAAGCAAATAACCTGACATTAAAAGTAAAAGCTACCGGAGGATTACTGATTTCGGGAGATATTCCTCAGATGGTCAGAGAATATATAGATAAGGCAAAATTCTATGAAAAATTCAAGATCAGTGATAAAATGGAAGGAATGCTTAAAAATATTCCGATCTATTTGGTCAAGCAAAATCATACAGCATTAAATGGTATAGCACTTTATACAGCTTACTATCAGGTATAAAACAGAGCTCCGAAGAAATTCGGAGTTTTTTTTATGAGATGATATTATTCATGAAAATAATAATTTTTATTGATGTACATCAATGAAATCTATTGAATAAGATACCTACCTTTGTGTTATTAAATAAGTAAATAACTCTATTCAATGAAAAAAATATTTTTATTAGCAGTTTTAGCTGGTGGTTTAGCTTTCGGACAGTCAAAAAAAGTAGTAGCGTCTGATGTACACTGGTGGGGATATAAAGTAGCAAAATCTGAAGCAAGTTCTCACGACGGGACAGTGAAAGTAAAGTCTGGAGATATGATCATGAAAGGAAACCAATTGGTAGGTGGAAGCTTCGTATTGGATATGACTTCTATCAGCTCAACTGACCTTACAGGAGAATATCAGCAAAAATTAAACGGACATCTTAAGAATGGTGATTTCTTTGAAGTTGAAAAATTCCCTACTGCAAGCTTTAAAATCACTGGAATCAAGAAAAACAGCGATAAAATTTACAGTTCTCTTGTAACAGGAAACCTTACTGTAAAAGGAAAAACAAACCCAATTACTTTCCCTGCTAAGATTTCTTACAGCAAAGGAGTAGTAAGCCTGGTTTCAAATAAATTCGCTTTCGACAGACAAAAATTTGATGTAGCTTACAAGTCTACAATGCAGGATGTTTTTGTGAAAGATGATATTGAAATGCTTGTAAAAGTAACTGCTCAATAAATTAATCAAAAAAAGATTATTAAAAGTGTAGAAGTTCTACACTTTTTTTTATTTTTGTTGAATTGTAAATAAAAAAGAATGAAAAGATTACTATTGTTTGCTATGGTGTGCGCAAGTATATCATTTGTTTCTGCCCAAAAGAAATTTGATAAGGTTGCAAAAGTGACTTCATCAGAGATCAGATGGTGGGGGTATAAAGTGGTGAAAACCGAAGCATCTTCCCACTCAGGAACAGTAAAGCTAAAGAGCGGAAAATTCAACTTTGACCACACGGTTCTGGTAGATGGAGAATTTGTAATAGATATGAGAAGTATGATGGCGGGAGATGTTTCTGATGAAGATCAAATCAAACTTACTAATGATCTGAAAAGCACAAATTTCTTTGAAGTAAAAAAATTCCCTATTGCAAAATTCCATTTGACTAAAATTATTCCTTTAGCAAACAGTGAATACAATTCTACAGTATACGGAGACCTTACCCTTAAAGGAGTAAGAAAAACAATTTCTTTCCCTGCGAATGTATATGTTACTCAGTTTACAACCTCTATTGAATCTGCGAAGTTCTCTCTGAACAGAAGAGACTTTAAAGTATTCTATCAGTCTTCACTGAAAGATTATTTCATTAAGAACGAAATGGATATCCAATTCAAAGTTACTACAGAAATGCTGGATAACGAGAATAGAGCTCCGAAAAAGAAAAAATAAGATTAATATACAATCAATATAAAAATGAGCAGTTCATCAGAGCTGCTCATTTTTTATGCCCTTGTTGCATCAAAGATTGACTTAATCATTCACTGTTCCCTGTATTTTTTATAAATTCGTAGTATGAAAATTTATATCGTCAGTGGTCTGGGAGCAGACTTTAAAGTCCTTGAGAGAATAGAGTTTCCCAAACACTATGAATTGATTTTTATAGATTGGCTTATCCCTGAAAAAAATGAACCTTTTGATGCCTATGTTAAGAGAATGGCAGATAAAGTAGATGATTCTGAGCCGTTCTGCCTGTTGGGATATTCTTTTGGAGGAATTATTGTGCAGGAGATTAACCAATTGAAACCTGCGGAGAAAGTTGTGATCCTAGGAAGCATAAAATCTGATAAAGAAAAATCAAAATTCATCAGGACTGGTGAGATGACCAAAATCCCCAGAATATTACCGGTAGGTTTGTTCAACGATAAAGCTGCCAATGTATATGCTGTTATCCGAAAGCTTTTTGATCCTAAAAACCCTAAACTTCTGCAATATTTTAAAGTAAGAGACCCTTATTATCTGAAATGGTCTGTAGAAAAAGTTTCCGAGTGGAAGTTTAAAGAAAATCCAAATGTGATTCAGATCTTAGGGGATAAAGACATTGTTTTCCCAATCCGTTATTCCAATCCGGATTATATAATAAAAGGAGGGACTCATCTTTTTCCTGCTACGAAATCCAAGGAAGTTTCAAAAATATTGAATGAAGTATTTTGTGAAAAATAGAAATATTATTGCTTGAATATTTTTTTTTAAGGGGTATTTGTTTTAAAAATGTATTTTTTATAGAATTTATATTTAAATTTGATAGGGTTAAATATAAATTTTATGAAAATAGGATTAAAATGGATCGTTTCATTCTCAGTGATTACACTTGTTGCCATTGGTGGTTTATTCTGGAGTCCGGATACCGATATTCCTGATACCGGAGAATTTTTAAGTGAAGATAAAATTGTAGGCGCGGATGTTGCCTGGATTCTGGCTGCCGCTGGGCTTGTCCTGTTGATGACACCCGGACTGTCTTTCTTTTACGGAGGAATGGTTGGCAGAAAAAACGTGATTTCTACCATGCTACAGAGTTTTATTGCCTTAGGAGTTATCTCTATGGTCTGGGTAGTAGTAGGTTTTTCTTTGTCTTTCGGTGAATCTTTGGGGATTACCATTGCCGGAAAACATTACGGAATCATTGGAAATCCGCTCAGTTATCCATTTTTTAGCGGAGTTGGAAATCTTCCTCATAAAATGATGGCTCCTACGATACCTTTTATTCTTTTTGCTTTATTTCAAATGAAATTTGCAGTTATTACCCCTGCAATTATTACCGGATCATTTGCCGAAAGGGTTCGTTTTATTTCTTATTTATTATTCATTGTCCTTTTCAGTATTTTTATTTATACACCACTTTGTCATATGGTATGGCATCCTGACGGTCTTTTAAACAAATATTTTGGAGTGAAAGACTTTGCAGGCGGAACCGTTGTACACATGAGTGCCGGTTTTGCAGCACTTGCCGGAGCTTTGGTAGTAGGAAACAGAAAAAATCCCCATCATGAGCCTTCCAATATTCCCTATGTACTTCTAGGGACAGGAATGTTGTGGTTTGGATGGTTCGGATTTAATGCAGGATCTGCGTTGAGTGCTTCTGCTTCTGCAGCTACTGCTTTTGGAACAACTACAATAGCCTCCGCTTCCGCGATGATGACCTGGATCTTTTTCGATAGAATCAATGGGAGAAGTGTTTCTGCTTTGGGAGCCTGTATCGGTGCTGTAGTAGGGCTGGTGGCCATTACTCCCGGATGTGGTTTTGTGAGTATTCAGGAAAGTCTTTTTATAGGATTTATTACAGCTATAGTTTCAAATATAATGGTCAACTGGAAAGGGTTAAAGAAAATAGATGATACTTTGGATGTTTTTGCCTGCCATGGAGTAGGAGGAATTATGGGAATGATCCTTACCGCTGTCTTTGCTCATGGTGAAAAAGCGAGCCTGCTTCATGGAGGAATTGATGTTTTTCTTCATCATATGGCTGCTTTGGTTCTGGTTTCTGTTTTTACATTTTTGGGTTCATTCATTTTATATAAACTTACAGATTCAATGATCACCTTAAGAGTTTCCGAAGAGTCTGAAAACAAAGGGCTTGATCTGTCTCAGCATGAGGAAAGTTTCAGTTGATAAAAAACAGGGCATATTGATAACCTAATGCCCTGAAAACCTGTAAAAGTTTAAAGATCTTTCATCATCTTAATGAATAGAATGAATAGTTTCGAAGATTTTATTTTTAGAATTTTCAAAGACTTCACCTCCAAATTCCTCATTATCTAAGGAATGAATGGTGACATCGTTTACACCCATGATTCCGAAAATATGTTTAAGATAAGTCGTTTGAAAATTAACGTGTCCGTTCTTTTCATTTTCTCCATATCCGGTATCACCGCGGGTTGATAGAATAAAGAGCTTTTTGTTTTCAAGAAGCCCCACGTAATCACCATCTGGCACTCCGGATCTGAATTTCCAGGTTTTATTAATCCGCATTACCTGGTCAATATAAGCTTTCAATCCGGAAGGAATAGACCAGTTATACATTGGCGTTCCAACTACATAGACATCATGTTCTTTGAGTTCTTTGACCAATTCATCACTGAGCTGCAAAGGTTTTTGATTTTCTTCAGTTTTGTCTGCCGGTTTTTTGAATGCCCCTGCAATCCAGGATTCATTAATGTTGGGAATAGTGTCAATTCCGGCTTCCCGCCAGGTAAATGTATCCTGAGGGTATTTGGTCTTCCAGTTTTCAACGAAGAGTTTGGTTAGTTTTCTGCTGTAAGATCTTTCGTTTCTTACACTTGCATTGATAATCAGTATTTTCATTTGTTATAATTTATAACAGCAAAATTCCTGATTATTTATGCCAAAGAAATTGATCTAGTTCAAGAGGATTTATTTTTTTTCCGAATTCTGCTTATAAATTCAGCAGATACTCCCAGGTAAGAAGCAATGAGATATTGAGGAACTCTGGATGCAATACTGGGATAAGTTTCCAGAAAATCATAATACTTTTGTTCAGCTTTGTGCATATGATTAAATACCACTCTTTTTTCGAGTGTTCCAAGATAACCTTCTAAAATAATCCTGAAGTATTTTTCTAAAGATGGAATTTCTTCCAGCATTTTTTGAAAAGACGGATGGCTGATCTGTAAAAGGCGGGTTTTTTCAACAGCCTGTATATTATAGATGGATGCTTTTTGTTTTGAAAAACTGGCGATATCTGTTGCCCACCAATGGTCAATTGCTAAAAAAAGAATTTCTTCATTTCCATTGTCAGCATTAATGCAGAAAGCTTTCAATACGCCCGAAACAATATAGCTGTCATGGCGGCATATTTCCCCGTTTCTTAAAAGGAATTCTCCTTTTTCCAATGTTTTTTCCGTCCAGAAACTTTTAAAAATAGAAATTTCTTCCGGGCTTAATTTGATGTGTTGTGAAATATTTTTAATTAATGTTTCCATTCAAAATGATTAAAAGACACTTAAATAATAGATTCAACAGTATAGGCTAATGTACAAAAATACTTGTCATAAATTCATTTCATGGCTTATGAAAACCGAATAAATCTGGGATTTTGCTATGCATATATTAGGATTTATCATGTATCTTTGTTTTTGAGGAAAATGACGAATCATTTATGGAATCAATATCGGTTTTTGAGATTATTAAAGTAGGAATAGGCCCGTCCAGTTCGCATACGATGGGACCTTGGAATGCAGCAGCTGCATTTATCAGGATTATTAAAAGAGAAAGATCAATCGAAGAAGTTAAAGAAGTTTTTCTTGAATTTTTTGGCTCACTCGCAAAAACGGGGATTGGGCACGGAACTGATATTGCAGGAATGCTTGGTTTGAATGGGGAAGATTTTAAGACGATCAATACTTCAAAAATTGATGAGAAAATAGAGTACATCAAAAGTACTCAAACCATTCATCTGGGAGGGGAGAAGGTGATTCCATTTGTTTATGGACATCATTTGATTTTGAATATGAAAAAAAGCCTTGATTTTCACCCGAATGGAATGATCTTCAGAGCTGTTTTTGAAGATGGAACCGAGCTTGTACAGGATTTTTATTCTGTAGGAGGAGGTTTTATTGCCAGCCAGGAAAAAAACTCTATTCAGAAACAATGCGTACGTACATTATATCCTTGTCATAAAGCTTCTGATATTGCAAAATATTGCGAGAAACTTGGGCTTAATAAGATTTCAGATTTAATTTTCATGAATGAAGAAAGCTGGAGAACTCAGGAAGAAACGAGACAGGAGGCGCTTTACATCTGGCAGCAGATTAAAGAATGTATTTATAAAGGCGTAAATAAAGAAGGAATTCTTCCTGGCGGACTGAATGTTTCCCGAAGAGCAGCAGGAATCAACAGAAAACTGTTAGGAGACAAAATTTATAAAAATAAGGATGAATGGTTCCAGCAGGTTGTAGATGCTGAAGAAAACTTTACGAATATCAACAAATGGATCGCCTGTTTTGCACTGGCTGTGAATGAAGAGAATGCAAGTTTCGGAAGAATTATCACCGCACCTACTAATGGCGCAAGTGGAGTAATTCCGGCAGTATTGATGTATGCTCAGGCATTTACACCGTTTATCAGTGAAGATGATATTGTAAGATTCCTGCTCGTGGCAGGAGAAATAGGGACGTTATTCAAGAAAAACGCAACCATTTCTGCAGCGATGGGAGGATGTCAGGCCGAAATTGGGGTTTCTTCCGCAATGGCAGCTGCCGGGCTTACGGAGATTTTGGGTGGAAGTGTCGGACAGGTATTGATGGCAGCAGAAATTGCAATGGAACATCACCTTGGATTAACCTGTGACCCAATCAAAGGACTGGTACAGATTCCGTGTATTGAAAGAAATACAATGGGAGCGATGAAAGCGATTACAGCAGCGAATATCGCATTGGAAAGTGATCCTACCAAAGCCAAAGTAACATTGGATGAGGTGATCCAGACGATGTGGGAAACCGCTCAGTCCATGAGTGACCGTTTTAAAGAAACTTCAGAAGGTGGATTAGCCATCGCGGTAAACGTTCCGGAATGTTAATAGAAATAAAGCTGTTTTAACAATATAAAACCCTTAGACATTACTGACTAAGGGTTTCTTAATAAAATAAAAGTAAAAACCATTGGGCTTTTAGTATTGTATAAAGAGATTTTATCTTAAAATTCCTCTAATCCTGTTGGCATTGGTAATCAGTTCTTCAAGGTATTCATAGTTCTCTTTTTCAAGGGCAGATTTGAATTTTCTAAGCTGAGAGATATGTTCGTTCAGTACATCCAGCACATTTTCTTTGTTTTGTTTAAAGATGGGAACCCACATTTCAGGATGCGACTTGGCAAGACGTACCGTACTTGAGAAACCGGAACTGGCAAGCTGAAAAATAGTTTCCTCCTCACGTTCTTTTTCCAATACAGTATTGGCAAGGGCATAAGAAGTAATATGGGAAATATGAGAGATGTAAGCAGTGTGAACATCGTGATCTTTTGCATCCATGTAAATCATGTGCATATCAAGGGCATTGACCACCTTTTCAACGGTGCTCAATGCATCATCTGCCGATTCTTCTTTGTTACATATCACTCCTGCTTTTCCGGAGAAACTTTCAGCAATGGCAGATTTCGGACCATTGTTTTCTGTTCCCCACATCGGGTGGAACGCTACAAATCTTGAACGTTTCGGATGGTTTTTTACACCATTTACGATTCCAGCTTTGGTAGAGCCTGCATCCATTACGGTCTGCTGATCAGACACAAGGTCTAAAACAGAAGGTAACAGTTTTCTGGCAGCATCTACAGGAATGGCAAGAATAATCAGATCCGAATTTTTAATCCCATGCTCCAGATCTACACCGGCATCAATTATTTTCAGATCTAATGCGTCACTGATATGCTGTGTATTGTTATCGATTCCGTAGATGAAGCTGGCGATGTTTTTCTGTTTTAATTTCAAAGCCATTGAACCTCCAATCAATCCTACTCCAATAATACTTATTTTCATCTTTTTACATTTTTTAAAATAAAAAAACCTCGTCCCTAGGACGAGGTTTTAAATTATATTCATAAGAATCCCTATCCCAGAGCTGAGGTAAAAATTCTATAATAATATGTTCCGTTGTTAAAAATCACAGAGCAAAGGTATAAATATTTTTCAAATGAAGCGAAATTTCTTTTCTAAATTGTATATAGATTATATTAATTGGTGGTCTTTTTTAATTGTATCCATTCATTGAATGTTGCCTCACCTCCAACTCCCTGAATAAAATAAGTGTTTTTTTCTTTTTTAATTTTAAAATTGCAGTTATCATGATTTTCATTTATCAAATTGATTTCATTATTTTGAATCTGCTCAATTTTATAATTTCCTTTACACAATGACGTATTAGCATCAATAAAAGCTAAATCTGATTTAATTGTTATTTCGTAACATGTTTCAGATTTAATAGAATCCTTTCTCTCATTTGCTGTGCAAATGTTATAAAAGCCTTTGAAATCAATTAAGTTTTTATTCAAATTTACATTTGTTGTCATTGCGGGTTGAAATTGCTCTTCAATCAAAGTTGAGTTTTGTTCTTTTTTAACATTTTCCCATTCCTTTTTGTTCCTTTCTTTACAACTCCAAAAGACGAAGGATAATATTAAAGGGATTAAAAAGTTTTTCATCATTTGGTTTTAGTTATTGTTTTTCTAATTCCTGCCAATCTTTGTTTATAAATCTCTTACTTTTTATAAAATATTTTTTATTCTCATTTTTTAAGTAAAAATCATCGATATCATCTTGATCACATTTTCCTTTTGCATGTAAAATATTATCCTCCTTAATTAAACGATATTCTCCTTCACACCAATAATCTTCCACATTTTCTGCACTAATACTTAAAATTGCTTTCTGGTTTGATTCTACTGTTATTGAATAAAATATATTTGTTTCATTATTGTCAAATTGACTAATGGCTTTTGTTGAAATTTTATAAGAACCTATCCAATCGTTATTGTTGATTGTAACTTCTGTATTTTTAATTCTTTGATTGTCATCTATATTGCTATCAATATTTCTTATTTCAGTTTCTTTTTCTGCTATTTTCACCTGAACATGAAAAGAATACAAATGATAATAGAATTAAAAAGGATTTCATCAATGCGTGTTTATATAATTGTTTAAAAAGAACTATGCTTTCTGCATAGTTATAAATTTTAAAGAGATAATATAGAGACTGAAAATTTATTATTGCTAATAATAGACTTTATTGTTACTTAATTCTGTTTCTAATGCTTCATCTAAATAAGGAATAGAATCAAATTTAGTTATTGTACCATCTTTATTAATTTTACTCGTTGAATAAGATATTATATCAAGAGATTGGTTGGGAGAGGAAAAATATGAAACTTGCCATATTTTTTTATTTTTTAAGTCTAAATATGATAGGCAAGTATAGCGATCAGATTTATATCTTACATCATTAACTTTTCTATAAAATTGAATAGAGTCTATTTTTTTTTATTTCTTAAAGTGTATAATACTAATTTATAATTCTTTTCATTAGAAATACTTTTATTTAGTATTATTGATAGCGATTCTTCTTTTGATACTTCTGTATTATGAATATTCGAATAATTTTTTTCATATATAGAGTTTTGGTTTTTTAAAATAGAATATCCTTTAGAACTAGTTAACAATTCAAAATATTTCTTTTCTGAAATTTTTTTATCTCCTAAAAAAAAATCTATATTTTTTTCTCTTATGTAAGTTTTATTATCCTTACAACAAATACTAAGAGTTATAAAAATTAGAAGAAACGAGAAAGTATAAATAGTCTTACTCATGGTTAATAACAGAAATTAAATTTGATTAATTTACATGAACCTTTCTTCCATTGGATCCATTTTGTGACATTCTTATATTCTTCTATATAATCACAATCAGCTTTGGGGATTGATTTTATTTGCATTGAATCACCTTTTATTTTTAGTGATTTATACCAGTATAATTGTTCTTCTTTTGATGTGTTTGAAATCTCCGGAGTTAATTGTATAAAAGCTGTTTTAATATAATTCTCCCATGAATTAAAAGCATAATCATTGTTTTTCTTTTCAATCAACTTTTTTTGTTTATTGATGTAAATGATGAGGAAATCCCTATCTGATCCTGGTTCTTCAGCATCGAAACTAAATATTCTATGTTCACTATCAGGAATTATTTCCCGGGCAATTACAACTTTAGGAAGCTTAACGTCATATACATTTTCATCATCATTATTAACAACTATTTTACCATAAGGAGTTTTATCCATATTGAAGATTTCTGTTTTTTATTGATTGATAAATTTATGACTCCGCTTCCCCTCAGATTATTTTCAGTATAAAATGTAATTCCATTATATTCTGTAGTCTGCATTGAGGTAGAGTCTATAGGGCATTCAAATGTTTGATTATTTTGTTCTTTTTCTACTATCCTTTCTTTCTTTTTACCTGAACATGAGAAGAGTATAAGTGATAATAAAATTAAAAGAGGTTTTATCATTGTGCTTTTGTTTATAAATTTTTATTCAATTTCATTTCCGTGTAATAAAAGTTTACTGATAAAACCACTATTCCAATTTTCTATATATATGTTTTGAAGTTCTGAAGCCCAGCCGGATGTTTCTTCTTTTTTACCATCAAAAGATGATGTTGAATAAAACTTTCCGGTAATAAAATTAAATGATTTTGAATAAATTTTTTTAGCTTTTGTATAACTTAAATCATATCCAATAACCTGTATTTTCTTGTTCTTATTATCGAATCTAAACTTCATTTTTTCAATTACATTTTTTTTCTCGCCGGAAATATTAGGTTTTGTAACTTGATCTGCATAATCTACTCGAATGGTAATTATTTTATTTTTAATAATAGGATCACTTAAATAATAATCTGCTTCAGTATTGTTATATAGAATACTATTGTTGATAATGGGGATTTCAACCGTTTTGTTCAATGAAGACAAGTAGATGAATAGTATAAAACTAGAGAGTTCCGTATTTTGTTTTGCCTTAATTACAGCTTTATCTTTAATATGATCATCATCAAAGTATGGTGTTTCATATTGTGATTCATTGGCGTCCATAGCCCTCACATTATTTTCTTTACAGCTTAAAAAGAAAGATATGAGAGATAATAAAATTAAAACGGGTTTCATCATTTGGTTAAGTTATTTATTCTGCTTTTATTCTGCTTTTGTGAACATATCCCTTTTTACCTTCTTTAGAAACTACCAACCACCAATCACCATTTTGGTCTAAAACCTCGACTTGTTCGCCTGTGTTTATTTTTTGTAGAATTTGAGATGATGTATTTTTATCTTTTCTTAGATTGGTAAATCCATCGGGGTCTACTATTCTTGAATATACTTTTTCTTGATTATCTTCTTGAATAAGTCCATAATCTTTTGAGTACTTTTCAAGAGAAGGATAACCATAATATTTATTTTTTTGAAAAGAGTCCTTTAATTCCGGGTGAGAAACATAGACGTTGTTTAATAATAAATATGTTTTATCTGATTGTATATCAATGCTTTCTTTGCCTTCGAATCCAAGTTGTAAAAGATAAGCAATAGCTTTTTGTAATGTTGAATCTGGAATATCATTCTTTTTGATGATATTGTCTTTATTATCGGCAAAATAAGTTGTTAGTGCATATAAAAACGAATCTTTTGATTTTAGTTTTTGCAATAGCTTTTCTCTAATTTTAAATACATTCGTTGTACTATTGTAGAATACAAATGATAGTCTCGAACTTTGCTCAATATCATCCCAATTCTGAATATTTCTAATTGCAGAATTAAAAAGAGTTTCATTCTTTTCATAATTAAATAGAACTACCAAATCAATTGCAAGATCAGTATTTTTAGATGCTACGCTCAAAATGGATATTAAATCATTTTGGTAAATAATTTTGTTCAGGGATAATAATTCTTCGAAATAAGGATAGTCTTTATTACTTTTTATATCTGCCTTGACATTATCTAAATCAGGTAAAATATCATTACCTATTTTAATATATTTTCCATCCTTTGATATCTGATAATTGGTAGTTTCATTGAATATTAAGACATTATTATATCCGTTTTGAAGTTTATCAGGTTTAATACCAAGCAGATCTTTGTTGATTTTATCAAAATTTTCCTCAGTATCATTGAATTTATGATTGGTGAAATAACTTTCGATTATTTCAGTTTCTTTTTCTATTATTTTCTCTTCCTGCTTGCCTGAACATGAAATGAATATGAGTGATAATAAAATTAAAAAGGATTTCATCATTGTGGATTTATCTTAATTTTCAAACATTTCGAAACAGTAAGGATTATTTATTTTTTTAATATTACATTTTTTAATCCATATCTTTTTTCTGTGTATTCGCTCTCAAATAATAACTTACCTTTATCATATCGAAGAGTACCGAAATAATGTGGTTTATCTGCATCACCTGTATATCCGTTAATTACCTGTGAATATTTTAAAAATATTCTTCCATCAACAGTCTTATCTTCTTTAAGTAGGTATTGATTATACATTTTTCCCATATTTCCAGATTCTGTATAAATAATAGAATCTTTCTCAATTTTCAACGAAACTCCATAATCATCCAACTTCTCGTTGGTTGCAAAATATTCTCCTGATGGGATAGAAATCTGTTGTTTTGATGATGAAATACTTCCTCCAATTTTCTGTAAATCAGATTCAATAACTTGAGTATTAAGATCATATTTTTTTTCTTTCTTCAATACACAGCTTTTTCCTTTTTGATTATCTGTGCACGAAATGGATATGAATGATAATAAAATTAAAAAGTTTTTCATGATTTGGTTTATGGGATTGTGTCAACTAGATTTATTGCATCAATATCCATTCATTATTAGTAGATTCTCCTCCAACTCCTTTTATATAAAATTGAGTTTTATCTTTTTTAATTATAAATTTCGGATCAATATCTACACAATTTAATTGATCACCACTATAATATATTTCTAATTGATTGTCTTTTTCGATACCTATATATTTACCTTCACACAGGTTGGACTCCTTATATGTGTTTAGTGATAAGAATATATTACTCTTTTTAATGTCAAATTCATATGAAATAGAAGCCATACCTGTTGTTGTAGCTTCTGTTTCTACTGAAGTAGAATGAGTACCATCATAAGTTGATGAATGGTTTTTAAGATTTTTAAGAACCTCTTTCTGAATAAGACTGGTTTCAAATGCTAAAATATCTTCTGGAATCTTTGAAGTCTCAATTTCTCCTATTTGTTTCCATTTATTCTTTTCATATAAATAAAACGTTGTTTTTGCATTTTGTTTTGGTTCAAACTCTCCATCTTCTCCACCTGTATAAGTGATGAATTCACTAGGTAAATAAGAAGCAACTACATAATAATTATTTTCTTTAATGAGGTTTTTTATAGCTTTTGAATTTTGGGCATCATTTTCAGGATTATTAGATTTCGAAAAAAAACCTTTCGAATTATTAGGGCTCCAAAAATATTGAGTTTCATTACTTTTCCCGATAAAATCTACACTGAAAACACCCATTTTTTTATCTGAATAAGTGTATGTTGGATAGGGATTGGAGATATCTGGAATGAAAAAACCGGTTGCTTGGTATTTTGTATCTAGAAAATTGATAGAGTTCTCATCTAGGTTTGTAATTTGAACTTTTTGAGAATTATCGATTTTTTTAGAATTTTGAACCTTGTTTTTTTCTTGTCCATTACAACTTTGTAAGGTAACAAATGCAATTACTATTAAAAATATTTTATTCATTCTTTTTATTTAATATGATTTCCTTTTACAGTTTCATCAAATTTTGTTTTCATAAATTGTTCTGGATCTACACGTGTATTTCCACCATAAAAAACGCCATTCGTTGATGCTTCAATGTGAACATGATAGTATTGAGGTAAAATATCTTTTGCATTCCCTGTATTTCCAGATTTACCGAAAACTTTTCCATGTTTTATCTTTTGTCCTTTTGATACAGAATATGAGTTTAAATGACAATATCTTATCCAGATAAATTTACCATTTTTATCTTTAGATTTAATAGTAACAATCATTCCTAAATCTCCTTTTGTGTCTAGGGCTTCTACAACTTCTCCACAAAGCATTGATTTTAATTCCTTGTCTAAATTTGCTAAGATATCGGTACCTGTGTGATAATATCCTTTAGGATGTTTGTTATTGTACCTAGGAGTTCTATGAAATCTATTTTTGTTTACGTTGTTACTTTGGTCATTTAATTTTGGATTGTCTATTACATCATCATATTCAAAGCATTGGGAACAATCTTCTGGGCATTTTGATGTTTGCTTTTCATCTGATTTTTCAGGTGAACTATTACAATTAAATTTTTGTGTTTTATGAGTACTTCCTTCGTCATAGCTATCATGATATCTTTCTAAAATTTCTGAACGTTGAATCTTACCATCTCCTTTATTTATTCCTTTACTTTTTTTATCAACACTTTCATTTTGAGTATATTCAATAGTCCCTTTCTCATATAAAACATAATTATCTGATTGATTTACACCTTTAGGAGCAAATACATGTAAATAAATGTCTTCTGAGGTTTTAATTTTACTTTTTGAAGGTTCAAAATATTTTTTAACATAATCAAGTTGTTTAATTTCTCCCATTGTTGCAAAACGTAATTTTACTTCATGTAATTTATCGAAGCCGCTACCAGATTTAAATTCTCCAATTGCTTGTAATGCAGATTGTGTAAATTGAATTAACCCAACTGCTCGTGAAGTACGAACTTCTTTTCCCGTTTTTTTATCTTTTTGAATAAGCCAGAAATCATCTTTTGTTATGGCCTTGACATTCTTTAAAGTTTGACCCATTATTTGGTGAGCTTTAAATGAACTTGCTGTTTCTACATTCATTACAGCCATTAACCCACTTGCCATCTCCATTTTTCTATTTTCTCCCCACAATTCAGCGCATATTTGCACTACTTTCTTTCTAAACTCACAACTCACTTTCTCCCCCCAAATTAAATCTTTATATTGTTCTTGGCATATACAACTTCCTTGTTTCTCAGGTTTTTCTGTTTTCTGCACTCCCGCCGCACTCTTCACCTTCTCCACTTCCATCAAGCCCTCCGAATTTACCCCAAATTTCTGAGATTCTGCGGAAAGATCTTTGGAGATAATTTCGATAAAATAATTTTGTTTATCGGAGTCCGGATCGCCAATAGGGGAGTCTATTCCTTTTTCAAAAATAGCTTTTGTAATGATAAATCCTGAAGTGTCATAGATATCCGCTGTAATTTTAATATTTCCACTTCTAAACACTTCATCATTGGAAGCGGTGTCATATTCCCAAACTACATATTGAATATGTTTTTCCACCATATTTTTGGAGTGGATTCTTATCCTCACTTTATCTCCTACAGCTACTTTGGAAAGCTCTTTTCCTGTATCATCAATGAAAACAGCTTCTATGATATTACCCTTAGGGTCGGGCTGCTTGGGGCCTCCTCCTTGTCCGGGCGTGAATTTTGGTGTGTGTTGCTGAGGTTGATTTTGATTTTGAGGTTTAGGTTGTGGCTTGGGCTGATTTTGAGGCTGTCCTTTATAATCAGGATTGGCCACATCTACATTCACCTGGCTGGCTCCCTGAATTTTCCCGGAGTAAGTTGCCGTAACATAGTATTCATGATTAGCTCCTTCATTCTTATCACCTTTCATCATAAACTGATTGGCTACCTGACGAAGAATTTTTTCATCAGACATCAGAGGAATTGGTACTTCCGCAATCCCTTTTTCATTGACCTGAGCCTTGTAACTTCTTGTGTGACGGTTGTTTTTATTAATGTTGGGATCATGGCCTTTGCCGGGAGCATCATCTTCCCAAAGATGAAATTCTATTTCCTTATTGAACATTGCAATGCAATGGGCCTGCGCGATAAGAGTATCACGATAGCTGGCTTTATTGACATCTTTTGCTCCTCTGTTGAAAAGGATTACTTTATCTATTTTTGAAACCTTATCACTGGTAGGAATCAATATAAAAGTGGCAGCCAATTCTTTGGTATCAGGAAGTCCCGGGAAAATACCTTTTTTAGTTTCGTAGACTTTCATTTGAAATTCTATTCCCAGGCCTATTTCTCCAAATCTGTATGTTACCTTTTCACCTTTTTTAGGTTGGGAGGTAATGTCTTTCCAGATTCCGTTTTTCTGTTTCTTGTATAGATACCATTCATACTCGCCCTTCAGCCCGAATGACAGTCCCGAAGGTTTTATTTCGTAGGTGTAGGTTTTTCCTACCATAGGATTCTGATTCCCAATAATATTTCCTGTCATGGCTTAGCTGTAATAAAGTTCGTCTGTACCTTTTGTATCTTCCTTGAATTCATCAAAATCTACAACAGGATTGTAGACCTGCTGTTCCTGCGTATTGGCTTTTCCAACCTGGCTTTTGCTGGTTTCACTTTGCTGGCCATGTTTGAGGATGGTGATTTTTCCTCCTGTGCTGCACATCAGTTCTGATATCTCTGTAAGGCAGCTTTTTCCCATGACTTTTACTTTCTCATAAGTTTTCTGCCATTTTCCGGCGGGAGCATAAGCGCAGGGAAGATATCCTCCTGAACTCGGCTTAAGTTTGCATTGTCCAAACGGTTGTGCCGCCGGATCAAGCTGAAGATCATCTTCTGTTACTGCCAGATAATCGGCATTTCCTTCTTCATCATTCCAGTAATGCTTTTGATGGCTGGTTACTTTAAATTTTGGAAATTTAAACCCCTGATTACACTGTACAGTTCCTTTCTGCACAATGAAATATTTTCCTTCATGAGGACTGGAACTGCTGTCCTCTTTTTTATCTTTTTTTTCCTCTTTATTGGATTGCTGATCTGTTTTTTCAGATGATGGCTCTTCATTTTTTGCCTGCTGTTCTGAAGTGTCTTCCTCGCCGGAACTCATTTCATCTGTAGATTCTTCCTGGGAAGAGTCTGAAATATCCTGAGACTGAGTTTCGTGAGCCATAAGCTGTGGATCTTCCGGAATAAAAATGGTTTTTCCGGGAACAGGTTCCTGCATGACATCTTCCTGCGGACAATGGAGATTGTGATAGGTTTTTAAAATGCCTTCATCTTTCAGCTTAAACTGCCGGGCCAGCGAACTGAATGTGTCGCCTTTTTGTGTGACATAATTTTTCATATTATCCTTGTGTTATATTGATATGGTGTTGATGTATCAATACCTCTTCATGGCTGAGTAAAACCGAAGCTTTAGCCTGAAGAAGATTCTTATTTTTTGTGTGGGTGGTGTATTCTAATATAATATTTCCTTGTGCAGGTTCAGAAGCAGGTTCCTGAAGTTTAATGCCGCGCATGATCTCCTGTGAGGTACATAATTCGGTGATTTTACCCTTTAAAATGGTTAAAACAGAGTGGTCATCTTTATTTTCCTGTTCAATATTGATTTCACATTGTACCGGAAATGAATTCTGTAAAAGATAAAAAGATTCTGCCCATTTTGTTTTCCTTTGGAACCAATCAATTTTGGGAAACAATGCCTGAAACAGAAGCGTACTCTGAAATTGCTGTAATAAAAATAATTCATCCTGAATACCTTTTTCAAACGTATCCATGTAATTTTGAGCAACTTCACCTACATAAAACTCTTCAAGTTCTTTGCGCTGACGGGTAAAAGTGTCTGTGATTTTTTTGTGGTCTGCAAAGCCTGTAATTTGGCCCTTGTCATTCATGATAAATTCAAGAGGCATAGTACTTTTCATACAGGCAATAGATAAACTGCTTACCTTATCATCAGGTGTATTTCCATTGGATTTAAAATCATTTTGACTGTAGCTCAGGATATGTTGGCCTGTATTTCTGTCTTTGTGAAGATCAAGCTCAATGATGTAATCAATAGTAACCGAAGGTTCAAACGGACTTTCAAAGGTTTCATTCACGGAATAGGATTTAGCAAAAAAAGACTCAGAAAATTTTGAAGGAAAACTGTTTTTTCTTTCCTGTTCTTTTTGTTTCTCCGTTTTAAAATTGGTAGGAACAAAGATATTTTTGACGTCATTAAGATTTTCAAACCAAACTTTATCCATTCTTTGGCAATGGGAATTGTGAAACAGCTTTAGTTCCTCGCCGGTCATACCCAGCCGGGAAGCAATAGAGCTCAATGTATCTCCGTTTCGTACCTGATATTGTAAGAAATCAATTTCCATCCAATGTGAATTATAGGATAAAGCTATTAAAAAACTCTATTTGAAATTAATTTTTAGGGTTAAATTTCAAAAATTGTAGTAGAATTACGACACGAGATTGATGCTGTACAGAAAACCACCCCGTCAAAAATTCTTTGAATTTTTGCCACCCCTCCGGAGGAGGGGAATGTTGCGTCTTCAGTTGTGATGCCAGTCAGGATTGGAGTTTTTGTTGAGGCTTTTCTTATTGTTTTAATATGGTTGGATTCCTACGGAATGACAAACTGTATGGGTAAGACTATCATTCCAATTATGTCATTCCGTAGGAATCTAAGCTGCTATATTTTAAAACTTATGTGCTTTTAAAACAGTTCGTTGTAACTTACAATAAGCAGATAAGAAACTTTTGTGACTTTTGTGGTTTCATTATATACACAACCAAAAGTTATGATTACTTTTAAAGCTATAAACAACAGCCATGAAGAATAGATTTTTATACGGAGTTTTCATTGTATTGATCAGTATGTATTCATATGCTCAGTCATCTGTTTTTTTCACCACCAAAGCAAAGGATACTGTAAGGATTAACGAAACATTCAACGAAAAGGATACAACAAGCAGTAAGAGTTTACAAAACCGGCTGAAACCTATTCAGGCTAATTTTAAAAGGATTAATTCAATGACAAAATGGACTTCTGTCCAAAAGAAAAATATTGAAGGAGAATCGGCAGAAGGTGGAGAAGCAACATTTTATTATACGGATAAACGTCTGAAAAAAGTCATCGCCAGGCATTATGGAGAAATGGGGCAGGTCTTGATAGAATATTATCTGCTGAACGGACAATTGTCTTTTGTTTTCGAGAAAGAATACAGATATAACCGTCCACTTTTCTATGATGCTAAAGCAATGAAAGAAAATAATGATACAGAAGCATTTGATTTGAAAAAATCAAAAATTACAATGACCCGTAATTATTTTGAAAAAGGAAATATTATTTTAATCAATACTACTACAGGACGCGAATCTAACATCAGTGCGGATTATCCGGCTGAACAGGAGAAGAGTATAACGGAGGATTTTAAAAGGCTTCTGAAATTAGCTGATTAAGTGGTTGTTATTGGTGATCTGCTTTGATGATATTCAGTCTTTCTTCAACTTCATTGATTCTCTTGAGCCAATAGTTGATTCCTTCCTGATTGGTTACTGTTTCTTTAAAAGCATTCCGGTTCACAGCCCATAGGTGTGAGCTGTTTTTTTGATAATCCAGTTCGCGTTCCTTTTTATTCTCAGGTTCTATCCGGTATCTCCAGAATACCAGAGAATGCATATATTCTGAGCGGATTTTTTCCAGATAGGCAATAATAGCCTTTCGGTCCTGAGGAATATATCCGGGACCAGAGCATCCACATGAATGAAAAGTGATTCCTACCGTATACAAATCGCGGATATGAGCCCATTGTTTGTCGTCATTTTTTGGAGGGGATTTAAAATCAAGTCCCATATTGGCCATCAGATTTCCACATTCGGGGCATTTGGCTTCCACTGAAGTCTGAGCATCCCGGTCCACATCTTTTAAATGACGGCGTTTGAAAGTTTTCTGGCAGTTGAAACAGGCATAATGTCCTTTGTAAACCATCATGGAGTATCGGCACATATTAAAGTCTTATTCTTTGGTTATAAGTTATTTTTTATTTGTTTTTTCCTCTTCATTACAATTGATTCCCATCAGACTGCTGGCGCTTCTCGGATCGTAGACCGACCATACATCTCCCCAGGGAAATTTGAAGGTACAGCTTGGGTAAGGGTTTTTCTTTTTTTGGGTTGGAGGGATTTCCAGGATCTTGGTGAGAAAGGTGTTGTTTCTGTGAAAAACTTTCATTTCTTTTTCCTCTGTCCATTCATTCCAGTCTTTGGCATCACCATTTTCCCATGTGTTCATATGGATAATGTCCAGCTGATTTCCGAAAAAGCACAGACTGAAAGATATCTGATACCCTTTTATTTCTATAGGCTGAAAATAATACCAAAAATACCCGGTTTTTACATCCCACATATTATGATATTGTTCTTTATAAAAATCAGTCTGTTTCAGCTGCTCAAGACTCATTCCCCGATAAAGCTGTATATTGAAGGTTTCAAGCTCTATAACTCCATTTTCACTGTTAATCAGCATGTCCCAAAAAATTGAAGCTATAAATATACCCGTTTTTTCTTTACAGTCAACGAATAATATTTACAGCTTCTGGTAGAAATAGAAATATCGGTGTGTTATTTGGGTTATGGGTTTGAGATTATTAAGGTAGAAGGGATATCAGAAAGCCAAAGACTTTTTGTATCAATGAGATTTTTCCAGCTTTTACTGCTGATCAGCATCAGATCTTGAGAGTTCAGAAATTCTTTCTCAATCTTTTTCTCATTATACAGCGTAATATGATTAGGAGCTACCTGTTCAATACTTCGGATAAGCTCTTTCACCTCAATATTATTTCGGATCTGTCCTGCTGCATCAAGAATGATAACCTGTGAATTGTTGTTATTGATAAGCCTTTTCGCATATTCAAGAAGGTAAAAATCACTCAGGTTAAAGATCGGAACAAAGATCTTGTCCGCTGTTTTAAATTCTTTATCAACAAGGATTCCTACAGGAATAGTCGATTTATCCAAAACCTGAAGCGTCAGATCATCGAAAGGAGAAGTGTTGAAAATATTTCCTTTTCCTTTTACAGTGTTCAATAATTTTTCAGGATTAATGATTTTGGTAGTAAATCCTAATAATCTACCCAGTAAACTTCCCTCATACATGGATTTTCCAAGCATGATCAAAAGAAGATCATAGTTTCCTTTATTGGTAATATTCGTCAGGTCACTTTCAACATCTGTAGAAGCTTTGAAAAGAGTAGTTACTTCGAGCTGAAGCTCATGAGAGGTTTCAATGACATTTTTAAACTGTTCTTTTTCAAAATTTTCAATGTCGAAGGCGTGAAGTTCATCTACAGGAGCAATATTCATCGCAGTTACGCTTTTGTTCCCGTTCATTTTATGGGTAAAGTTATCTGCCAGTTTCAACAGTTTGCTTCCTGCTTTTGCCGTCTCAAAAGAGAGAAGAACTCTGTATTTTGTATCATTATCCTCTTGTTCATCTTCTTCAATCATTGATTTTTTTCCTTTGAAAAGGTAATTGATAAAATCCAGGCATGGCCCTGTCATAAACGTTGTAAATAACGCCATGATAACAAGCATCGCGAAAAGCTCAGGCCCCAGTACTCCTAAATCATAACCGATATTAAGAACGATAAGCTCTGTAAGCCCCCGGGTATTCATCAAGGCGCCTATGGTGAGACTGTCTTTCCAGCTTATTCTTAAAAACCTTGCGGTAAGGGCGCTTCCTACGAATTTCCCGGTAACAGCTGTTAAAATAATCAATCCGCCGATTTTCCAAAGATGAGGATCATTCAATAGCCCGATCTGGGTTCTTAATCCCGTAAATACAAAGAAAAGAGGCAGTAGTAAAACCAAGGCAACATCTTCTATTTTTTCTATGAAAAGATTCCTGAATTTTATGTTTTCCGGCATAATGGCTCCGGCCATAAATGCTCCGAAAAGTGCGTGAATCCCAATAACTTCTGTGGCATATGACGAGATGATAAGAATTAAGAAAAATACAGCAACCAGTGATTTGCTGATGAAACCTTTTCCTTTCTGTGATTCAGCAATTCTATTCAGAAACGGTCTTACCGCCTTTATCATAATGAAAACATAGAGAATAGCCATTAAGATAACGAATACTGATCCTGAGAAAGAGCCTGCTTTTACCACAGCAATTACCGCTGCTAAAATACACCATGCTGTAATATCGTCAGCTGCCGCACAGGTGATTACTACGGTCCCTATCTTGGTTTTGTGAAGGTTTCTTTCCTGAACGATTCTTGCCAAAACCGGAAACGCTGTGATACTCATCGCAATAGCTATAAACAAGGCAAATGAGCTGAACTGAATACCTTCCGGTGCAAATTCTTTATAAATAAAATAAGAAAGTCCCACTCCTAATGCAAAAGGAAAAATAATACTTGCGTGGCTGATCACTACGGCATCATGTGCCTTTTTTCTCAGAACACTAAGGTCAAGCTCCATTCCGACAATATACATGAAGAGAATAAGACCAATCTGACTTAAAAATTGTAGATTAGGAAGAGATTCTTTCGGAAAGATAAAGGCAGAAAGTTCCGGGAAATACAATCCGAAAAGTGACGGCCCCAAAACAATACCTGCAATCATCTCACCAATTACGGAAGGCTGTTTCAGCTTTATACAGATCCATCCGAAAAGTTTGGCTACCAGAATAATGGTCACGATTTGGGTAAGAAGAAGTGCCAAAGGATGATGAAGATTCGCTAGAAAAGAATCTGCGAAATTTTCCCACATCGTAGCCCCTGTAGCTTTGCTCGGAGTAATATTTTCTCCGATTTCCAGTGTTTTGCCCTGGATAAAAAACCAGTACATAAGGCAAGAAAAGAATGCAATGGTACTGATATAAAAGATAATATTTTTGTATTTCCCCAAATTCATGATTCCAATATTTTGATGCAAAGTTGATAAGAATATATTGAGATTAAAATACTCTTGTTTTTAAATGTAATGAATGTTCTAAAAAATGTAATAAAATCTATTTGAATGAATAGCCCAATCCGACTCCTATTTTCCAGCTGCCATTCTGATCCGTCGTTTTGGAATTATAATAAGCAGGAATCTGAAAGGCAATTCTTTTGTAAACTATAGTAAGACCTGCTCCCAATGTAGGCATAATAGGACTGTTTTTGGTTCCTGATGACCTGTCTTCTTTAATCCTTAATGAAGGAAGCATTCCCAATATAAATTTTATATGTTTGTGATTAATACTTACATTTGGTCCTGTAAAGTTAATAAAAGCACCATGATCTACATATCCGGCCACTGCAATCCCGTTAAAAAGAGAAACCTTAATTTTTGAAGGGATTTCCTGAGAAAAACACAAGCCGGATATGAGAAGCCCTGCAGCATAGAAAAAGTTTTTCATTATAAAATCAATTAATTCTATGCAAAAATAAATCGATTTCACACTGAAAAAGGAGTGCTGTAATAAAGGCGGGATATTCTGTAACGAAACCGTAAATATTTGAAGAAGGATTATTTCCCGAATAACTCCATCAAGGAATTTTTATAGGTATCTCCAATCTGAAGTTTCAGAAAGGTATGGTCCTCAGTGGCGATTGTTGTAATAATTTCATTCGTTGAAAATACCTTAATGGAGGAAAGTGCAATGATCTCTTTTTTGTTGATCTGAGCAAAATCTTTGGCTGGAAGCATTTCCAGAAGATTTTTAAAATTCAGGTTTTTTAATACGATGGTGGTTCCATCACTGAGAATGATATCTTTATCCCTGCTGTCAATTTCAGAGGTTTTGATATACGAGATCTGTTCTGTGAATATGACGGTTTTGCCGATATTGGTATTCCATTCTATAAAGTCTTTTTTAGGAAGATTTTCCACCAGTTCTTTAGCTTTTTCGAAGGCCTGGATCAGTCTTTCTTTTTTGATAGGTTTTCTTACGTAATCTACCACATTCAGATCGAAAGCTTCAGCTGCATATTCTTTATAAGCGGTTGTAAAGATAATTTTTTTTGACCCTGAAATAATTTCAGCCACCTGAAGTCCGGTCATTCCGGGCATTTCAATATCCAGAATACACAGATTACAGTCAAGGTTATCTATTTCATTCAAAAAGATTTTAGGATCATTGAATGCTTTTACCACTTCTACATTGTCGATCTGTTCACATAGAAGTTTTAAATAGCTGATGGCTAATAACTCATCATCCAGAATAACGCATTTTATCATAGAATTCTCCTAAATTGATTTTTAATTCTGCAGTAAAGACTCCATTTTTTGAACTTCTTTCCAGGTGGTAGTACGTGCTGTAGATCATTTTAAGCCTTTGATCAAAAGACTGACTTCCGAAACCGCTTTTTTCCTTTTCCAGAATATTCTTTAACGAAGCTTTATTGCTTACTTTCATTGTGAAAATACCATTTTCAAGCTCCATATAAATGGAAATAAAAGAATCCTGAGCCAGGAAATCCGTATGTTTAAAGGCATTTTCAATAAGATCCACAGAAATCAGCGGAGCAAATACCTTTTCTTCATACAAAGGATCAGATTTATTAATCCTTGATTTGATTCTGAAGTCAAAAAGTGGGTTGATCTTGATCTTATTAATTTCAATAAGGCTTAAAGCAAAATTGAGTTCCTCTTTCGGGCTTACATACTTATTATTGCTTTCATATAAAATATAATCCAGTACATTGGCCAGTTTATCCAGTGACATATACGTCTGATAAGCATGAGACTGAACTGAATTAAGAATATTTTTAAACAAATGCGGATTCAGCTTTGTACCGATATGTTCCAGACGGACTTCATTCAGGCGCTGTTCAATAAGTTTGTTGGTTTCCGATAATTTGGTATTTCTCTGCTTCAGTTTCTGATTCTGGCTGAAAAGGTAAATACTGGTCGTAAGAAACAGGAAAATGGCAAAAACTCCGATGAATATCAGATAATCATGAATCATGTAGTAATTGCCGTCCATACTGTGGTATTAAAACTATTTAAGTTTTTTAAGACCGTTTACCATCACTGTTTCTTCACATTTTTCATACGTGATTTCGTAAGACGGATTTTTTTCAGGATAGGTTAAAAGATAGCTCGGACAAGGTTTCTTTTGTGCATGACTGCGGTCAAAATCTACTTTTCCTTTGGTAATGATACTGTCTTTTATAAATTTTTCATCAATCTTGTAGGCTGCCATTGCACTTTTGGCCTCGTCAGAATATTTGAATTCTTTAGAAAGACTTTCAGCAATAACACGGCTGTTCGGTAAATAGCCACTGCAGCTTGCCCCTTTTTTGTTTAAAATAAAAAATACGAGTAAAAGCCCCGGAATGAAGCCTATTGCATAAAATTTCAGTTTTTTCATTAGAAAATTAAAAGATTGATATCGTGGTACGTAAGTCCGAAACGGTCGCAGATGATCTTCTTGGTATGTCTTCCTTTGTACATATATAAGCTCTGCTTCATTTCGTTTTTGCGGATCAGCATGTTTTCAAAGCCGCCCTCTTCGTCATAATTTAAAATATAGGAAAGGAAGAAATTCGAGATAGCCTTAGTGGTAGTTCTCGGCATTCTTGAGGTAAGGTTCGGAAGTCCGCAGTGGATAACACCGTGTTTTATGACATAAGGATCTTCCATGTTAGTTAGTTCTGAGGTTTCAATAACTTTACCGTTGTCTATAGTGATATCAATAATGACACTTCCTTTTTTCATTTTCATCACCATATCTTCAGTGACGATAGGAGTCATATTCAATCTTGGCAGCGCTCCTATCACTACATCAGCACGTCTTAAACTTTTGCTGAGTTCTTTAGGATCAATAATGGAAGTCGGTACTCGGCTGTCAACAATGGTATGAAGTCTTCTCAGTTTAGATAGAGAGTTGTCGAAAACTTTCACACTGGCTCCTAAACCTATTGCTGCTTTTGTAGCAAATTCACCTACAATTCCGGCTCCAAGAATCACTACTTCTGCAGGTCTTACTCCTGTAATGCCTCCCAACATTAAGCCGTTGGATAAAGCTAATAATTCTGAAGCATATAAAATGGAAACAGTTCCTGCAATTTCACCGATTAATCTCACCAGTGCCAGCTGTTTGTATTCATCAACGATAAATTCAAAGGCAATGGCATTTATTTTTTTCTCTGCAAGCTTTAAGAAATATTCCTTGTCTCTGAGATTGATCTGAAGTGCCGAAACCAGATAAGTATTAGGTTTCATGTACTCAATTTCGTCTTCGGTAGGAGGGTTTACCTTCAGAATAAGATCCTGCCCGAAAGCTTCTTTAGGATCATTCGTGATCTTTGCTCCTGATTCGGAATATTGTAAATCTGTAAAAAACGAACCTTCCCCAGACCCGGATTCTATAATAATCTCATGGCCATGCTCTACCAACACCTGTACGGCATCAGGAGTAATGCAGGTTCTCCTCTCGTTGAGACAGGTCTCTTTAGGAATTCCAATACTGAACTGTTTTCCCTTTTTAATAACCTCCAATTTTTCCTCTTTCGGCATCAATTCTTCTTCTGTGAAAGGAGTAAAAATATTTGTACTCATCCTTAAATTAAATTATGTCTTACAGATTGTTATTTACACTCAATTTATGAGCAAAGATACATAATATTTAATCGAATGAAACTTCTCTGTTTTCACCCGTGTTCACAATACTCATTGTGTGATAGTTGAGACCGTAAAGCTCCTCTTCATACACTTCCGGCCACTCGATAATGCATAAAAAAGAGTTGTCCAGATATTCTTCAATTCCGATATCATAGACTTCTTCAATGTTTTTTAAACGGTAAAGATCAAAATGATATACCTTTCCTTTTTCCGTATTATATTCATTGACAATAGAGTAGGTAGGGGAGTTTACCTCATCCTTGCTGCCCATATTTTTAAGCAGAAATTGGGTGAAAGTGGTTTTTCCTGCTCCCAGATTTCCCTTTAGTAACAGGATATTATGTTTTAATTCCGGAATGATGCTATCAACAACTTTCTGCCAGTCTTCGATTGTATGTATAGTGAATTGCATATGCTAATTTATTTTGCAAAAATAATGATAAAACCTACTAAATATAATGCACATGTATTATATAATTGTAAGGTTTTTTTTTATGTGTATTTTTGTACTATGATTTCCAAACAGACCATTGATAAGATATTCTCCACAATCCGGGTTGAAGAGATTGTGGGCGAGTATGTGCAGTTGAAAAGAGCAGGGTCTAACTTTAAAGGGCTCAGTCCTTTTCATGAAGAAAAATCTCCGAGTTTTGTTGTTTCACCAAGCAAACAGATCTGGAAAGATTTCTCAACCGGAAAGGGAGGAACCGCCATCTCTTTCCTTATGGAAATTGAGAATTTTACCTATCCTGAAGCCCTTCGCCATGCGGCAAAAAAGTACGGAATTGAAATTGAAGAAGATCTGCGTGAAATTTCCGAAGAAGCAAAACATGCACAGACTGAAAAAGATCTTTTATATAAAATTCATGAAGTTGCCAATACGTATTTCCAAGAAATTCTTTGGGATGAAGAAGAGGGAAGAAGTATCGGATTGGCTTATTTTAAAGAAAGAGAGCTAAAGGACGATATTATCAGAAAATTCCAGCTGGGATATTCTCCTGAAAAGAAGAATGCCTTTACTGCTTATGCACTGGAAAAAGGATATACCAAGGAAATTCTTGAAAGATCCGGACTTTCTATTTTCCCGGAAAATACTCCTGCAGGAGTAGACCGTTTCAGGGAACGTGTGATTTTTCCTATTCACAGTTTTTCAGGAAGGGTTCTGGGTTTTGGGGCAAGGATTCTTAAGAATAACGTTAAAACTGCAAAATATCTTAATTCGCCGGAAACGGAGATTTATCATAAATCCAATGTTCTTTACGGATTAAATCAAAGTAAACAGGCGATTTCAAGAAAGAACGGCTGTCTTTTGGTGGAAGGATATATGGATGTGATTTCACTTCATATGTCCGGAATTGAAAATGTAGTGGCCAGTTCCGGAACGTCTTTAACAACGGAGCAGATCAAACTGATCAAAAGGCTTACAGAAAACGTAACGATTCTTTTTGATGGTGATAATGCCGGTATCAAAGCCAGTTTCCGAAGTATCGATATGCTGTTGACAGAAGGAATGAACATCCGTGTCTTGCTTTTCCCTGATGGAGATGACCCGGATTCATTTGCCAGAAAACATCCGCAGGAATACGTAGAAAAGTATATTGAAAACGAAGCGATGGATTTCATCGACTTCAAAGCGGAAATTCTGTTGAGGGATGTTGGTAATGACCCTATTAAAAAAGCAGAAGCGATAAGGGATATCGTGAAATCTGTTTCTTTTGTACAGAATGCATTGAAAAGGGAAGTTTACCTTAAAGAGGTTTCCAATAAATTCGGACTTTCTGAGCAGAGTCTTTTCAATGAGCTTGATGTTCAGAAGCAGATCACACAGAATCAGACCCATCATGTTCAGCAGCAACAGAAGGAAAAGGCAGCTCCAAAGATGGAGATTGTTCCTCTGGAAAAGGAAAAAGAAGATCCTTTCCTGTTTGATGTACTGTTTATGGAGAATAAGCTGGTAGATCACATGCTGATGTTTGGAGATATTATTTTGAAAAGGAAAAATGAGCAGAATGAAGAATATCAGATTACGGTTATTGAAGAAATTCTCCATCATTTTGAAGAAGAACAGTATATATTTTTAGTCAAAGAAAATGAGATTATTATCAACCAGGTGAGAGAGGGAATTCAGAAAGATGAACTTAGAAGTGGAAACTTTTTTGTATCTTTTATGGATGAAGAGATTACCACAAAGGTTGTGGATGCTTTGATTCCGCTGGATGATCTTGAAAACTGGGCTTCCAGAAATATTTATCCTCCCAATTATGGAGATAAAGTGGCAGATCAGATCCAGGGAGATGTTTTATTGCATAAATACAGATATATTGATTATTTAATTACAGAAACAGCTAAAGAACTTGATCAGTACAGTACTACAGATGAAGGGAAATATTATGAGCTTATCAAGAAAATTACCTTATTGAAACAGGCTTCGATGCGATTGAGCAATATCATCGAATATTCGCCTATCAAAGGAATCTATGGAGATCGAAAAAGATAGTTTTTAAGTCAGTTTTTTTGGTATTCTATGACAAAAAGTCCTATAAAATTTTAGGAATAAATATTGTAATTTAAACATCGAGAATAATATAAAAATAATACATAATAGAAATATGGACATTAAAAAGGATTTCAGAGACTTCTCTGTAAAACATTTAGGAAACAACGGTTTGGTTACCGATCAGTATATGGGAATGTATGGCCCAACGAATCTTACTCCGTACATCATGGAAGAAAGAAGATTAAACGTTGCTCAGATGGACGTTTTCTCCCGTTTGATGATGGACAGAATTATCTTCCTGGGAACAGGTATTGATGATCAGGTGGCAAACATCGTTACGGCACAGCTTTTATTCTTAGAAAGTGCTGACCCATCAAAAGATATTCAGATCTATATCAACTCTCCCGGCGGAAGTGTTTATGCAGGTTTAGGTATTTATGACACCATGCAGATCATTAAGCCAGATGTAGCTACTATCTGTACAGGGATGGCTGCTTCAATGGGAGCTGTATTATTGGTTGCCGGAGAAAAAGGAAAACGTTCTGCGCTTAAGCACTCAAGAGTAATGATTCACCAGCCTTCAGGAGGTGCTCAGGGAGTTGCTTCTGATATGGAGATCAACTTGAGAGAGATGCTGAAATTGAAGCAGGAACTTTATGAAATTATCGGTCACCATTCAGGACAAACTTACGAGTGGGTAGAAAAATCTTCTGACAGAGATTACTGGATGACTTCTGAGGAAGCTAAAGGCTACGGAATGGTAGATGAGGTTCTTCAAAGATCTACAGAGAAAAAATAATTGATTGTAAAATCATAAGAAACCGCACCGATTTGGTGCGGTTTTTTTTGTTGGATTAATTATGAATTTTAAACTGTATTGACTGTTTAGATTCCTGCGGAATGACACAATTGAAATGATGGTTTATACATACAGTTTGTCATTCCGTAGGAATCCAGCCGCAATCATTCAAGAAGAAATACTTCAGACGGAATCTCAATCCAGACCAAATTCCAATTGAAGACGTAAAAATTCCCATCCTTTGGAGGGGTGGTTTTGCATGTCCACTTTAACTATTTCTTAACAACCTTAGGATAAATACTGAATTTTTTCTTCGCAACGGAAAACGCCTAAAGTTAGCTGTGCTTCACTTTGGTTCTATTGTTAAAATACAATTATCATTATATTCAAGATCAGTTTATAATCAATTTCTATTTTCGCAGCCATAAAAGTGAATATGAAAAAATTACTATTGTCTGTTGTAGTGCTGGCAGTATTGGCTTCATGTAAAAGTGATGATGATACCACAATGATTAATCAGGATATTAATTATTCCAAACTCCCTCAGGAATTTCCGTTTACAAAACTGGCTACGATAAACGGAGTAGATGTCATTAATGGCGGATTTGGTTCCGGAGCAGCAGCTCATCCTACAAGAAAAGGAGAATTCTATGTCATTACAGACAGAGGACCAAATACTGACTTTCAGAATGGTAAAAAGTTTCTAGCTCCTAACTTTACTCCAACGATTATGCATTTTAAAATTAATGCTGACGGAAATGTAGAGGTAGTCAAATATATTAAACTTAAAAATCCATCCGGGCAACCTATTACGGGATTACCAAATCCGGTAGGGATGGGAAGTACGGGGGAAATTGCTTATGATGCTTCCGGAAATGTTTTAGGTACTGATCAGTATGGACTGGACAGTGAAAGTATTGTAGCAGCAGCAGACGGTACATTCTGGGTTTCTGATGAATATGGACCGCATATTGTGCATTACAGTGCAGACGGAGTAGAAATGGAAAGAATAAGCCCGATAGGTGTAAATACCGGAACAAGAAAATTACCTGCTGTGTTAGCAAAGAGAAGAGCCAACAGAGGAATGGAAGGACTGTGTATTACTCCAGACGGAAGAACGCTGGTAGGAACGATACAGTCGATGATGCTTGTACCCAGCAAAGCATTGGCAACCAATACCACTTTAACGAGAATTGTCACCTTTGATATTATTACAGGGCAGACCAAACAGTTTTTGTATAAACAGGATGGAGGCGCTTCAGATTCAGTATGTGATATTACTGCATTAAGTAACAATGAATTCCTGGTGATTGAAAGAGATGGGAATTTCGGATCTCAGGGAGGAATTAAAAAAGTATACAGGATTAACCTGAGCAATGCTTCCGATGTGAACGGAACTGATATTGCTGCCGTAGATGGTATGAAAGTGAATGGAAAAGCCTTAGAGCAATGCTCATGGGATGAAATTACGAATACCGGGATAAAAACTGTTACCAAAACATTAGCTGTAGATCTGGTTGCAAAACTGGGCTATGAACATGATAAGTTTGAGGGAATTGTTTATTTAGGAAATAATAAACTGGCTGTTTTCAATGATGATGATTTTGGAGTAGTGGATGATGGAAATGGTAACCCAAAAGCTAAGATTCTTCCTAAAACAGGGAAGGTAGATAAAGGAACTATGTATGTAGTCGATATTCAATAATTAGATTTTTTTAACGGAAAACGGCGGCATCGAAGATGCCGCCGTTTTTATTTATCAATAGGAGCGGACTTTATCCAGAGCCTATTTTTTTGAATATTAGTTAAAACCCTCAATGATCTTAGAGAAATCCTCTAATTTCAAAGCAGCTCCTCCAATAAGACCTCCGTCGATATCCGGCTGAGAGAAAATTTCTTTTGCATTGTCTGGCTTTACAGATCCTCCATAAAGGATTGAAATTTCATCAGCAACTTCCTGTCCATATTTTGCAGCGATGATACTTCTGATGTGTGCATGAATTTCCTGAGCCTGCTCCGGACTTGCCGTTTCTCCTGTTCCGATAGCCCAAACCGGTTCGTAAGCAATCACTACCTTCTTGATTTCTTCAGCAGAAAGTGTAAAAAGAGCGACTTCAGTCTGATTTTTTACCACTTCCAGATGTTGTCCTGCTTTTCTCTGCTCAAGAGTTTCTCCGTTACAGTAAACAGGAATAAGACCTTTGTCAAGTGCTAATTTGATTTTTCTGTTACAGTGAGAATCTGTTTCTCCGTGATACTGTCTTCTTTCAGAGTGTCCGATCAATGAACCGGTAGCATCGATAGATTCCAGCATATCTGCAGAAATTTCTCCTGTGTAAGCTCCGCTTTCATACTCGCTCATATCCTGAGAAAATACTCCGATTTCATCCTTTTCAAAGATGTCTTTTGCCATCATCAAATATAATGCTGGTGGAGCGATCCAAACCTCACAGTGGGTAGCATTGTTGTTTTTATAGCTTAGTAACTGAATCATCAATTGTTGTGCATCAATTACATTTTTGTTCATTTTCCAGTTTCCTGCAACTATTTTTCTTCTCATAACATTTATTATATTTATTTATTTCGTGATTATAATCCCCAAAGGTTTTTCAGCAGAACGTAGAAAGTATGCTCCTCTTCAGTTACTTTATTATCCGCTTTGATCAATGATTTTGCAAACTGAACAAACTTTACACGTTCATCTTCTGTAGAATCATCATGGAAACATCTTGCATGAAATTCAAAATGATCTTTCCATTCTTCGGGCTGTAAAAGAGCCAGTGTTTCCAATTCGTTGTCAAGATTCATTCTGAACGGAAATTCATCCGCCATATATTGCTGAACCAGCATTCCTTCCTCAGGAGCAAACTCTCCGTCTACAGAAGAAAGGATCATTAATAAGTGATATCCGGCGATTGATTTATTTGATTTTTGCATGAGCTGTTGTATGTTTAAGTTTAGTGTTTAAATTTGATAGTTGATCTACGATTATTTCTCGTAAAGACCTATCATTCATCATTCATCATTTATAATTATTTAACGTAGTCCTTTGCAGGCTGTTTGTCTATAATTTTTCCATTCTCAAGAATCAGTACAAACGGGTTGTTTCTTGCTATGGTTTTGATGGCAGTTCCGTCCATCATTGCGTTTTTAATGGTTTTAAAAGTATTGGGATAGGTAGAAACTCCATAGATAAGAGCTCCTTTTTGTGTATTTACTTTAGCTTCCACCTTCTGAAGCAGATCAGCAGAAATATCTTTTGGATGATAAGAGAATACCAAAACGGCTTTTGGAGCGTTGATGATCTCGTTCGTAACCTCCATTCCTGTAGGATCTTCAATCTTAAATTTCACAATTTCAGATTTGTAACCTTCTTTGATCAGTACAGATTCATTTTTTCCTTCCTCAATTTTCCAGGGAGAACCTTCTGCCCAGTATTCTGTTTTTTTGATATAAGCATCCTGATTTACCTTTATAACAACCCCTGTTTTCTGGTTTTTCAGAGAATAAAAAGTCTTATATTCAGAAGGATTTTTTTCAATTTTTCCTTTTTCACCTTTAATGTCCGTTCCTATTTTATAATCACGGAAATCAATGATCGGTTCATGCATAATCCCTTGTGCCATCACATAAATCATTCCCAGTGAAAAAACTGTTAAAAGGATATATTTAAATGTATTGGAAGACTCTTTCTTGCTCACTCCATACTCATCTTTTTTACGGAAATCTTTTCTGTACAAGACAAATAATATGATCAATCCTACCAGAAGCACAATATCCTTAAGAAAGCTCTGCCAGGGTGTAAATTTGACGGCATCTCCAAAACATCCACAGTCTGTTACCACATTGAAATAGGCTGAATAAAACGTAAGGAATCCAAAGAAAATACAAAGCGCAATTAATATGGATAAGGTAAACTTAAGCTTTAATTTAAGCAGTAACATAAATCCTAAGAAAAGCTCCAGTACCACTACGATAATGGAAAAAAGCAGAGCAAACTTTTCTAAAAACGGCATGTTGAAAACAGGAGGAGCAAAATATTCTTCCATTTTGAAAGAAAAACCTACCAGATCCACGGCTTTCACAAAGCCTGAAAGGATAAAAATAACAGCAATAATAAAGCGTAATAAACCTTTGAGCATATTAAATATTTTTGGGTTCGAATTGATTTTCTTTTTCTGAGAACTTGATCAGGCAGAAGACAGCATAATTCAGCATATCGAAATAGTTGGCGTCAAGCCCTTCTGAGACGATCGTTTTTCCCTGATTATCCTCAATCTGTTTAGTTCTTAATACTTTCTGATAAATAAGATCTGTGATCGAAGAAATTCTCATATCTCTCCATGCCTCACCATAATCATGATTTTTTCTCTCCATTAAAGCTTTCGCTTCATTGGCATATTGGTCATAAAGACCTAAAATTTCTTCTTTATTTTCATTGAAATCATTGGAAAGACCCTTCTCCAGCTGAATAAGTCCAATGATAGAGTAATTGACAATTGCGATAAATTCATCTTCTTCACTCTCATCCACCATTTTTTTATCAGTCATCTGCAGCGTACGGATTCTGTTCACTTTGATATAAATCTGATCCGTAATAGAGCTTGGTCTTAAAACCCTCCATGCTGCACCGTAATCCTGTAATTTTTTACCGAAAAGATCACGACACTGACTGATAACTTTCTTGAACTGTACTGATGTTTTTAACATAAATTTTCTTAATCTTCCAAATATACGAATTCGGTTTTAGATTTTTGAATTTGATGAGCTGAGTTTGTGAGTGAGAGGGTGTCTCCAGCTTCTGGCTTCCAGACAATAATTTCTAATTTCTAGCTTCCTACCTCTTATTAAAACATCATAAATCACTAATTTTGCAGTACAAAAATCATGATCAATTATAAAATCCATGCTCTCTAAATCTCCAATTCTCCAGCCCTCCAACGCTCCAACCTACTCAATCAATTGTAATGGTCGTTTAGTACAGCTTGATACTCCAAAAATCATGGGAATCCTCAATCTGACTCCGGATTCATTCTCCGATGGCGGGAAATTCAATGAGGAAAAATCAGCTTTGAAACATGCAGAAAAACTGTTGAAAGATGGCGCAGAAATACTGGATATCGGACCTCAGTCTACACGCCCCAATGCAGAATTTTTAAGTGCTGCAGAAGAAATAAACCGAATCGGAAATATCATTTCTCTGATCAAAAAAGAATTTCCGGAAGTCTTGATTTCTCTTGATACTTTTTATGCAGCAACAGTAAAATTTGGTTTCAATGAAGGAATTGATCTGATCAATGATATCTCAGGCGGTCAGTATGATGTAGAAATGTTTGATACAGCTGCTGAAACGAAACTTCCCTACATTTTGATGCATGTAAATCCTTCCTACAAAACTATGCACGATAAAATAAAGTTTGAAGATATTACACTGGAAGTGAACCAATATTTTGCTAAAAAGACAAAAGAACTTTTAGAAAAAGGAGTGAATGACATCATTCTTGATCCTGGTTTTGGTTTCGGAAAAACAGGAGAAGATCAGATGAAAATGATCCATGAAGTTGAATATCTCGGATTTGGAAAATTCCCCCTTTTAATAGGGATTTCCAGAAAGTCATTTATCTACAAACCTCTTGGGAAATCACCTTTGGATATCAATGAAGAAACGCAAAAACTTCATATGAAAGTACTAGAACAGGGAGCAAAGATTGTAAGGGTTCATGATGTGGCTGAAGCAAAGGAAACGCTTACCCAGTTTTTACGGAAAAAATAAAAAGTGTAAAAAAACTTGTGAGTAATTAAAAAGTTTATACATTTGCAGTATGAATTTTACGAATCAGAAAAATATTATTGTCATTTCTATTATTGCTGCTGTCATTAACAGCAGGAAGGAAACGGCATTTTAGATAGATTTAAATTTAAATTATATATAGAACCGTTTCAAATTTTGAAACGGTTTTTTTTGTTTTATTTTTTTACAATAAAAAGTATGTATCAGTTATTATCAGTAATTATTATCGTCATTATTATTCCCTTGCGTCTGTGAGAAGGAAGATGTATGACTGTACATATATTGAGCCCTCTCACAGCGTGAGAGGGCTTTTTTTATTCCCTTTTGTTAATTTTTTAAACCTCTATAACATGTATTACAACGACAACACGACCATCTACTTTGACGGAAAATTTATGAAAGCGAAAGATGCCGGAACAGATCTGTATGGACAATCACTTCACTATGGTTACTCAGTTTTTGAAGGAATTAAATCTTACAGCACCGATCATGGAGCCAGGATTTTCAAAGCACAAGAACATTATGAAAGGCTAATAAGATCAGCTGAATTAATGCATATTCCCTTCGATTATTCTGTGAACCAGCTTACAGAACTTACATATGAACTTCTGGATCGTAATGGTTTTACTGATGCTTATATCCGTCCGTTGGTCACGTGTTCACCCAATATGTCCCTTTCAAAAGGACAAAAATCTTATCTGTCACTTCTTGCCTGGGAATGGAATAACGGCTATCTGGCAGATAAAATGAAAATTATGACTTCCCCTTTTCAACGTCCTAATCCTAAAGCTTTCAAGGTTGAAGCCAAAGTAGGAGGACATTATGTAAACTCAATATTGGCCTGTCAGGATGCCAAAGACAAAGGTTACGATGAAGCGCTGGTATTGGATGAAAACGGAAATGTTGCCGAAAGCTCTGGTGCCAATGTGTTCTACGAAAAAGACGGGGTTTTATTTACTCCGGCCAAAGGAAGCATCCTTCCGGGAATCACCAGACAAACCGTTATGGAGATTTGTAATGAGCTTGATATCCCTGTAGAAGAAACATTTTTTAAACCGGAAGAAATGCGTGGTGCAGATGCTGGCTTTTTCTGTGGTACAGCAGCAGAAATTGTTGCCCTGGATTCTCTTGATGATGTTCTTTTCACCAGAAACTGGGAAGAGACTTCAAGTGGAAGAGTACAGCAGGCATATTTGAAATTGGTAAGAGTTCTGTCATTGTAGATTTTAAGAATTTAAATATTTGATTATCAGATGAATATGTCTGTTTTTTAAACGATTGAATATTGTAATTTTTATAAAAATTGAAAATGAAAAGAATATTACAAAATGTAGTTTTGGATCAAAATTTAGTAAAGAACTCCATTTTAAAGAAAGGAAAATAATAGAAAATGCAGGAAAGATATGTTAAATAAATATTCGAAAACATTCACGCAAAACAGTGAACAACCCGCAGCCAAAGCAATGTTGTACGGGATAGGATTTACAGAAGAAGATATGCACAAGGCTCAGGTCGGAATTGCCAGTATGGGTTATGACGGAAATACCTGCAATATGCATTTGAATGATTTGGCTCAGGTTGTAAAAAAGGGAACATGGAATCATGGGTTAGCCGGATTAATTTTTAACACAATTGGAGTTAGTGACGGGATGAGCAACGGAACAGATGGAATGCGCTATTCTCTGGTAAGCCGTGATGTAATTGCAGACAGTATAGAAGCCATCTGCGGAGCACAGTACTATGACGGACTGATTGCATTGCCGGGCTGCGACAAAAATATGCCGGGAACTATTATTGCAATGGGAAGGCTGAACAGACCATCCATCATGGTTTACGGAGGAACTATTGCGCCCGGTTGCTACAAAGGTGAACAGCTTAACATTGTTTCTGCTTTTGAGGCTTTGGGAAAAAAGATTGCAGGAGAAATAACAGAAGAAGATTTTGATGGGGTTATAAAGAATTCCTGTCCGGGAGCAGGCGCATGTGGTGGAATGTATACCGCCAATACAATGGCCTCAGCGATAGAAGCATTAGGAATGAGTCTTCCGTATTCCTCTTCTAACCCTGCTCTGAGTAAAGAAAAACAGGAAGAATGTCATGAAGCAGGAAAATATCTGAAAATATTATTGGAAAAAGATATCAAACCTTCGGATATCATGACCCGTAAAGCTTTTGAAAATGCTCTGCGTATGATTGTTATTCTTGGAGGAAGTACCAATGCGGTTTTACATTTCATAGCCATGGCAAAAAGTGTAGGAGTACCTGTTACTCAGGATGATTTCCAGAAGATGAGTGATGTAACTCCGGTATTGGCAGACCTAAAGCCAAGCGGAAAATACCTGATGCAGGATCTGTATGAACACGGAGGAATGCCATCAGTAATGAAATACCTTTTAAACCAAGGATTATTACACGGTGATTGTGTAACGGTAACCGGAAAAACATTAGCCGAAAATTTAGAAAATGTTCCGGATCTGGATTTCAATACACAGAAAATCATAAAACCATTGTCAGAACCTGTAAAAGCTACCGGACATTTGAGAATACTGTACGGAAATCTTGCTGAAAAAGGAAGTGTGGCAAAGATCACAGGGAAAGAAGGAGAACGTTTTGTAGGAAAAGCCCGCGTATTTGATGGCGAAAAGAACCTGATCAGAGGAATTCAGGATGGAACCGTACAGCATGGTGACGTTATCGTCATCCGAAATGAAGGTCCGAAAGGTGCTCCCGGAATGCCCGAAATGCTTAAACCCACGAGTGCACTGATTGGTGCAGGTCTGGGAAGCAGTGTCGCCTTGATTACAGACGGAAGATTTAGCGGAGGAACCCATGGATTTGTAGTAGGGCATATCACTCCGGAAGCTCACGAAGGAGGCCTGATCGCCTTTGTAAACGATGATGACCTGATTGAAATTGATGCTGTAAACAACACGATACAGCTCAAAGTTTCAGAAGAAGAAATAAAAAGAAGAAAGGAAGGATGGCAAAAACCACCTCTTAAAGTACAGAAAGGATTGCTTTATAAATATGCATTAACAGTATCATCAGCGGCAGAAGGCTGTGTAACGGACGAAATCACTCAATAAAAGTATATGGAAAACCTGAATTTATCAACAGAAATACAACTTAGCGGAAGCCGGATCATTCTTGAAGCTTTTCTTCAGGAAGGGGTGAAAACCGTTTTCGGATATCCGGGAGGGGCTATTATTCCTATTTATGATGCCCTTTACGACTATCAGGAGAACCTGAAACATGTGCTTGTACGTCACGAACAGGCTGCCGTACATGCGGCGCAGGGTCTGGCAAGAGTTTCAGGAGAAGTCGGTGTCGTATTGGCAACCAGTGGTCCCGGAGCAACCAATCTTGTAACAGGACTGGCTGATGCTCTACTGGATAATACTCCTCTGGTATGCATTACAGGGCAGGTTTTTGAACACCTTCTCGGAACCGATGCCTTTCAGGAAATAGATGTGATGAACGTTACAAGTCCGGTTACCAAATGGAATTATCAGGTGACCGATGCCAATGAGCTTCCTGAAGTATTGGCAAAAGCATTCTACATAGCAAAATCAGGTCGCCCTGGTCCTGTCCTGATTGATGTTACCAAAAATGCCCAACTGCAACCTGTTGATTATAAAGGATATTCTCCATGTTATTCATTGAGAAGTTATAAACCCAATCCTGATCCATGTTTTGAAAGTATTGAAAAAGCGGCTTTGCTGATCAATGAGGCAGAAAAACCATTCATTATCGCCGGACAGGGGATTATGTTGGGGAATGCTGAAAAAGAGTTTTTAGAGTTTGCCGAAAAATCTGGAATTCCGGTGGCATGGACGGTTTTAGGAATGAGTGCTATTCCTACCGATCATCCACAAGCCGTTGGAATGGTAGGAATGCATGGAAACTATGGACCGAATATATTAACCAATGAATGTGATGTTTTGATTGCTGTCGGAATGCGCTTCGATGACCGCGTAACAGGAAGACTGGATCAGTATGCGAAACAGGCAAAAATCATTCATCTGGATATAGATAAAGCAGAGATCAATAAAAATGTAAAAGTAGATATTCCGGTTCTTGGAAACTGTAAACATACCCTTCCATTTCTTACAAAATGGATTGCAAAAAGAGAATACCCGGAATGGCATGAAAGATTTAAAAACTGTCATGAAATTGAAAATAACAGTCTCATCAATACAGAGCTTTATCCTGAAGAAGGAGAAATTACTATGGGAGAAGTCATCCGTTATCTGAACGAGATGACTGAAGGAGAGGCGGTCATTGTAACAGACGTGGGACAGCATCAGATGGCAACATGCCGTTATTCTAAATTTAAGAATTCCCGTACCAATGTAACGAGTGGCGGATTGGGAACCATGGGGTTTTGTCTTCCTGCTGCAATAGGAGCATCTTATGCAGGGACTGGCCGTCCTGTAATTGCTGTCATGGGAGATGGAGGTGCTCAAATGAATATTCAGGAATTGGGAACCATTATGCAGTATCATCCGGAGGTCAAAATATTAATTCTTAATAACTGTTATCTGGGAATGGTAAGGCAATGGCAGGAATTGTTTCACGAAGAAAGATATTCCTCAGTGGATATTCAGAGTCCCGACTTTGTTCAGGTGGCAAAAGGATATAATATCCCGGGAAATAAAGTGTCTGAAAGAAAAGATCTGGAATGGGCACTTCGCCAGATGCTTGATCACAACGGCGCTTTTCTTCTTGAGGTCATGACGGGAAAAGAACATAATGTATTTCCAATGATTCCTCAGGGAAAAAGTGTTTCAGAAATCGTACTGAATAATAAATTTTAAAAATAAAAAAGATGAAAACAGATCATAAAGAATATACCATTACAGCGTATACAGAAGATTATTTAGGATTGATCGGCCGGATCAATGCTATTTTTTCAAGAAGAAGAATTTCTATGGTGACCTTCAATGTAGGTCCTTCAGAAATAGAAAAAGTAAAAAAGTTTGTCATCGTGATCAGAGAAACAGAAGATTCTGTTCAGAAAATAAGCAGACAAATGGAAAAACAGGTAGACGTTCTGGAAGTACATTATCACAGAAATCCATACCTGACAGCTGTAGAATATGCAAGCTAAACATAAAATTAAACATCATAATCAATAATTATAAAATCAAAAAAAATGGCAAAATTGAATTTTGGAGGAGTAGAAGAGAACGTAGTAACGAGAAATGAATTTCCGTTGGAAAAAGCTCAGGAAGTATTAAAAAATGAAGTAGTAGCGGTAATTGGATACGGAGTACAGGGACCCGGACAGGCTTTGAATCAGAAAGATAACGGAATTAATGTTATTGTAGGACAGAGGAAAAACTCCAAATCATGGGATAAAGCAGTTACAGACGGATTTGTACCGGGAGAAACTTTATTTGAAATTGAAGAAGCTTTAGAAAAAGGAACCATAATCTGCTACCTTCTGAGCGATGCTGCACAGATTGAATACTGGCCAAAAGTAAAACAACACCTTACCCCAGGAAAAGCATTATATTTTTCTCATGGTTTTGGAATTACTTTCAGCGAACGTACGGGAATTGTTCCTCCAGCTGATGTAGATGTATTTCTGGTAGCACCAAAAGGCTCAGGAACTTCGTTGAGAAGAATGTTTCTCCAGAACAGAGGTCTGAACAGCAGTTTTGCCGTTTATCAGGATGCTACAGGAAAAGCAAGAGAAAGAGTAACTGCATTGGGTATCGCGATAGGAAGCGGATATCTGTTTGAAACCGATTTTAAAAAAGAAGTATACAGCGATCTTGCCGGAGAGCGTGGAACATTAATGGGAGCTGTACAGGGAATATTTGCTGCTCAGTATGATGTATTGAGAAAAAACGGACACAGCCCTTCTGAAGCCTTTAATGAAACAGTGGAAGAACTCACGCAGTCATTAATGCCTTTAGTGGCAGAAAACGGGATGGACTGGATGTATGCCAATTGCAGCACAACCGCTCAGAGAGGAGCTTTAGATTGGTGGAAACGTTTCAGAGATGCTACTTCGCCTTTATTTGAAGAATTGTATGACAACGTAGCCAAAGGAAATGAAGCACAACGTTCGATTGACAGTAACAGCAAGCCGGATTATCGTGAAAAACTGGAAGTTGAACTTACAGAGTTAAGAGAAAGCGAAATGTGGAAAGCTGGCAAGACTGTACGAAGCCTCAGACCCGAAAACAATTAATTATCAAACAGATGATGAAAGAGGAAATAAGTTCCTTCGTTTTAGAGAATGTCTATAAAGCGGAGGAACGATTAAAAAATGTAGTGGTAAAAACACCTTTAGCTGTCAATAATAATCTGTCAGCTATTTATGAGGCGAATGTCCGTTTCAAAAGAGAAGACCTTCAAAGAGTAAGATCCTATAAGATCAGAGGAGCATACAATAAGATGGCAACAATGTCACCGGAAGAACTTTTAAAAGGAGTGGTGTGTGCCAGTGCCGGAAATCATGCGCAGGGAGTGGCGTTTGCATGTCAGACAATGAAGGTGAAAGGAACTATTTTCATGCCTTTGCCAACACCCGGGCAAAAGCTTGAGCAGGTGAAAATGTTCGGTGGAGAATACATAGACGTTATTTTGTACGGAGATACTTTCGATGCTGCAAAAGATGCTGCGATGAGGTTTTGTAAAGACCATAACAGTGTATTTATTCATCCTTTTGACGATCCGGCAATTATTGAAGGGCAGGCAACAACAGCGCTGGAAATTCTGGAGCAGGCTGAGGGTGTTATTGATTATATTTTTGTTCCGATTGGAGGAGGTGGGCTGGCAGCAGGAATCTGTTCTGTATTCCAACATCTGTCACCACACACAAAAATCATTGGAGTAGAACCTTCAGCGGCAGCAAGTATGAAAAAAGCGCTGGAAAAAGGGAAACCTGTTCTTCTTGAAAAGATAAGCAGGTTTGTAGATGGAGCAGCAGTACAGCAAGTGGGAGATATTACTTTTGAACGCTGCAAAAATATCCTGCATGATATGGCTACGGTGGAGGAGGGACTTGTATGTGAGACCATTTTGTCATTGTATAATAAAGATGCTATTGTTGTAGAACCTGCGGGAGCTCTTTCAGTAGCCGCATTGGAAAAATACAGGGATGAAATAAAAGGTAAAAATGTAGTCTGTATCATCAGCGGAAGTAATAACGATATTACCCGTATGGAAGAAATCAAGGAAAAAGCGTTGCTTTATGCAGGGTTAAAGCATTATTTCCTGGTCAGGTTTCCACAGCGTCCGGGAGCATTGAAAACTTTTGTAATGGATGTGCTGGGACCTGATGATGATATTACCTATTTTGAGTACACCCAGAAAAACTCAAAAGAAAAAGGAATTGCAGTGGTAGGAATTGCTCTGAAACAAAACAAAGATTTCAACCCTTTAATCGATAAGATGAAACAATATGATTTTTTTGTCAACTATCTGAACAATGACCCTTCACTGATGAATTTACTTATTTAATGAACCATTAAGATTGATAAAGCTTTTAAGAATAATGAAAAAAATATCTTCAGATATTTAGTAAGCAGATTACTTTGTTCAAATTCGTTTGAATCTTAACTTTCCTTACAATCTAAATTTTACTTAATGGTTAAATACATATTCAATATTAAATTATTTCGTAATCAATCAGATTCTAAAAACACAATGATGAAAAATAAAAAGCTTCACAATCGGTGAAGCTTTTTATTTTTATCTTTCAAGCGAAAAATTTGAAATTATTTTTGGACGTTCAGCTTCATTCGCTGCTTTCCAGGATGTTCTGTACATCCATTCCGTCATTTTATAAAGCTTTTTGTAATTGATATTTTCTGATTCATCCTGTGGCGTATGATACTGATCATGCAGTACACTGGTGAAAAATATAGCAGGAATGCCGATTTTAGCATAAGGAAGATGATCACTTCTGAAATAGAAATATTCAGCGTGGCTTGGAGAATCCCAATCTTTCAGGTATTTGAATTTTGTACTCTCGTTATTGGCTTCTTCAGCCATTTTTACAAGCTCTTCAGAATTTTTATGAGGAGCATTTCCTCCCAATAAAGCCGCCTCATTATTATCATTTCTTCCAATCATATCACCATTCAATACAGCTACAATTTTCTCTTTTGGAACAACCGGATGTGCTGCGTGCCATCTGGAGCCCAACAATCCTCTTTCTTCAGCTCCATGGAAAACAAACAGGATACTTCTTTTTCCCGGCTGTTTTTTGTAAGCTCTTGCCATCGCCAGCATTGCAACACAGGTGCTTGCATTATCATCGGCACCATTGTAGATGGTATCATTTTTTACAGGATGCCTGATTCCGTCATGATCCTGATGTCCGCTTAGCAAAACATATTCATTTTTAAGAACCGGATCAGTACCTTCTATTTTTCCGATGATATTCACTGATGGATATTTGTAGGTTTCAGTGATCAGGTTCAGAGAAGCTTTAGGATTGTTTTTTACCCATCCTGCATTTTCTCTTTTAATCCATAAAACAGGAATATTATTCGTGATCTTTTCTCTCAATCCTTCTACACCATAGCTTCCTCTTGTCATTTGAGGAAGTACTTCCACCCAGCTTTGTTCTGAGGTATCATCGGTAATGAAGATAATGGCTTTCGCTCCCAGTTCAGAAGCTTTATTGTAGTATTTATTTCTTACAAATCCAGGATATCTTCTTACAAAAAGAGTCATATCTTTTGAGATATTTTTGTCTGAAGCATTTACAGCAAGTACTTTTCCTTGAATATTTAATTTAGCAAGATCTTCAGGTTCTGCGTTTCCGGCATATACAATTTCGGTATCTATAGAAGCATTCACAGGCTCAGCAACAAGGAAATCTTTCCATAGTTTCAAACTGTTGTCTCCAATTTTCAGGCTGCTTTGAGGGATAACCTGATGTCTGTACATATCAAAAAACTGGAAAAAAGTTCCGTTATCACCTGCGGGTTTCATTCCGGCTTCTTTTGCTTTGTCAGCAAGCCACATAGAAACTTTTAATTCATCCAGCGTTCCTGCTTCACGACCCCAGAACTGATCTGCAGCAAGCTGATACATATCGGTACGAAGATCAGCTTCTTTGATGGCGGAAACCAAAGGTTTTTTATAATTCTGAGCATTTCCAATGGTAAACAGGAAAAGACTTAGCAGAGAAAAAACATAATTTTTATTCATAGAAACTTTTAATCAAAGTTAGCTAATTTCTCTGAAAACTGTTTTGAAAATTCCTTTCTGTCTTCTTCCAGTTTTTCCTTTGTAGAAGCTAAAATGTAAGTGAAAAGGATCTTGTCTTCATTGTCTAAAAAGATAATTTCCTTTTCATTCCCATCGATCATCTGTGAGAAAATTTCCCACATCGGAGTGTCTTTTAATTTTAATAATTCAAAAAACTGTTCTGCTTTGATTTCGATTTTCTGCATGCTCTTTTTTATATATTATCGTTGAATATTTCTGAATTCTGGTTCAAAAATAAAGATTTTGTATTTTATGGGGTATTAAAACTCGAGAAACTTCAGTTTAAACTGGATAGCAAAATTTTCTCTGAAATGTGGTGTTGCATAATAACCCACTCTGTAGAATAAACCTAGATTAAAATAACTGGAAAGGAAATTATTCCATTCCAAGCCTACTTCCTGATACAGATGATCCAGCTTTCTGAACTTAAACTGATGGTATTCCGGATGTTTCATATCTCCGATAGTTCCTCTCAGAACAAAATCAAAGCTGGAAACATTGTGTCCGAAACTCTTGAAATACAAGGGAAGCTTGTGAGTGAAGTAATATGCAATAAACCTATCATTATAATATTTTCCTCCCTCCAAGGTAGCAAATCCAAGGTAAGAGGTAAGGTTGAAATTGAAATCTTTACCAGGGGAAGCAAGTCCGTTCATCGTAAAGTTTTTCCAGATTGGCGCTTCACCCAAAACGGCACCTCCGTACAGTCTGAAACCAGTAGTCCCGATGGGAGTCTTAAAATTATGAACAAAAAGAGCATCAAAACGGGAATAATTAAAGTTCCCCTGCAGCAGTTTGTAGCTCTGCTCATAATTAAAATACAACTCAGGATATTTCTGGTCGATCAGAGATTTTCCCTGAGGAGTCATAATATTGGTAGAATTCGGAGAATATTTTAAGGTAAAAAGTGTATTGAAATTTCTGTATGAAGTCCCTCTGTCTCTGAACTGGTAATCAAATTCTGCAGCTTCCGTATTTCGTCTTACAGCAAGAGCAAGGGTAAGACCGTTGGTCACGTCATTCATATACGATAAAGAGGCTCCTTTGAAATGGAAATATTTATCATTATTCAGGTTATTTCCAAAATTCATCGTTCTCATTTTGAAATTCCAGAGCTTTCTGTTGAACTCTCCTGATGCTGTTACGTCATCATATACCTCAAATCGGAAAATTGAATTTTTTTCCAGCGAGGTTTTCATATCAAGACCCATTCCGTATTTCCACCTTCTGTCTTTTACCCCGTATGCAAAATAATAGTCTGGTGAAAAATAAGGGTTGAAATTTTCATTAAGTTTGGCCTTTAAACCTAATCTGAAGCCTTCATAAGAGTTATAATTGACAATTTCATCCACCGCGAAATCTACAGAGCCTACTCTGATTTGCCCGTTCAGTAATCCGGATAAGATCTGCGCCTTTCTGTCAATTTTATATTTTTTACCTAAACTATCAATGGTCTTATAGGTATTTTGTTCTCTTTCAGTAAGAGGCTCTGTTCTGTACCGGTCCAGAGAATGGCCGTCAATATTTTTTACAGAGAAGGTATAGCCTTTGAAATCTTTGGGATTCTCTTCGATAGGAGCTTCGAAATCAAAATATTTTGAGGTAAGAAAAGCGTAGGTTCCAAAACTTTTTTTTGTTTTCTTATCGTCAGCATGCTCTTTGTCGTCCATCGCCATTTTACCCATTTTAAGCTTGGTTTTTTCATGGGCAAGGAACCATTTGTTATTATAGAATACCCATGTGCTGGTGATGATCCCGTCGTTTTTATTTTTACTGAAATTTTCTATCTTTTTGATTCCGTAGGTTTCCGTATCTACATAAATAGCACCGTTATACTTTCGCTTTCTGTCCGGCTTTTTGTAATTGACTTCACGGAAACGGATCACAAAGTTTTTTCTCCCGTCAAGAGTAACGGTATCCGAAAGAAAGAATCTGTACAATCCTCTGTTCTCCGGCTTCACCTGCTCAGGAACAATATCCCTGTTACTTTGCTGGAGCGCAATCATTTCATAAATAGGCTGCTTCAGACCGGAAATTCTGTTGTCCAGAATATTGATCTTTTCACCATATTTTTTGGAATATAAAAACTCCTGTGCCCTTTCCCAGAGAAAGAGTTTGCTTTTTGAAAATACTTTTCTTGCGGAAATATTATTCAGTGAGTCTTTTTCTCTTTTTTTCTTGAAAATGTTTAAATCATTGAAATACTGATTAAACTGTGAAAGGCTGTCCTCATCAATATCCAGAGATATTTTTTCATAGGATTTATAAGAATAGGAACCTAAGCTTTTTGGAGAGTTTTCGTTAAAAAGTTTATTCACTTTTTTCAGAATTTCCAGAGCCCGGGGATCACTTTTATCTTCAATAACTACAGCTTCAATGCTGGTGGTTTTTGAAGATTTTTTGAGCAGGGAAATTTCCATACTGCTCTCCACTGATATCGTTTCTTTCTGGTAAGAATCGGCGTCAATATCAATGTTTTTGCATTCTGTTTTAAATTCCAAAACGCCCTGTTGATTGGTGTATCCAATGATTGTGTTATCACATGACACTTTTGCATTAAAAACAGGCTTTTGACTGGCGTCATCCACAATCTTAATTTTTGATTGTGAATACCCCAAAAAGCTGAGTAAAAAAAACAATAACAGTAAAGCCCTTTTCATGTATAAAAACTAGTTCAAAATTAATGATATTTATTGTTCTGGAAAAGTTTTTAACATAGTATAACATTGATTTAATCTAATGTTTTTATGGACTTTGCGCCTTATAAAATTAAATGATGAGGACGCTTAGATAGTCTTTCTGCATTTCCTGGAAATTTCCAATAAAAAAACTCCTGAATCTGGTTTGTTCAAGAATTTTTTGATCAGTTGTTATTTTATGATGGCTTATTGATCATCTAAAGTCTTCATAAATTCAATAATATCATTTATTTCCTTATCGGTAAGCTGCAACGGAGTATCAGAAAGTGTTTGGTTTTCTACTTTGAATCCAAAAGCCTTTCCACCGCCTTTGTTATAGAAATTCATTACTTCTTTCAATGTTTTGTATCCTCCGTTGTGCATATAAGGAGCTGTTTTATTGATGTTTCTAAGGGTTGGTGTTTTGAAGGAATGTTGTAATGAAGGTACTGTTTCATGAAACTTTCCTCTTCCCGGATCATTGTCAAATGTTTTATTTTCTCCATTGATTGCAGCTCCTAAAACCTCCTGTTCGGTTTTCTTGAAATTGGGAGGAACTGTACCATTAAATAAAGGAACAAAATGGCATATTGCACATTGGGCTTTTCCAACAAAAAGATTGAAACCTCGCTTCTGGCTTTCCGTCATTGCTGACTTATTTCCTCTCATATAATCATCAAAAGCAGAATTGAATGTTGACAAAGAACGAATATAACTTGCCAGTACGTTCTGAAGCTGCCATACCTCTGTTTTTGGAGAATGATAAATCTTTTTAAAGGACGCCTGATAGTTTTTATCCTGATTTATTTTTGCCAGAATCACATTCAGGTCACCATGCATTTCTTCTTTATTGGAGATCACATCTGAACTCTGCCCTTCAAGATCATCCTTTCTCATATCCCAAAACTGGCCATGCTGGTATCCTGCATAGTTGAGAGAAGGCGCATTTCTTGCCAGTTCTGAGTTTTCAAGGGACATCGACCTGGCAAGCCCGTCAGTAAATGCTTTCTCAGGAATATGACAGGTGGAACAGCTTCTGTTGTTGCTGTTGGAAAGAATTTTATCATTAAAAAGCTGATGACCAAGAGCTGCCTTTTCTTCGGAGAATGCATATTCTTTCCCAGGAGTAAAGGCATTGGGATTGAAGGCATTTTTAGCAAAAAAAGTAGCCGTATTTTTGTTCAGAGCAGTGGTTACCTCAACATCCGGAATCTTCTCCTGATTTTTAAAATCCAGCATCAAAGCAGTAATCTTATTAAGATGATCAGAGATAAAGCTCACATAATCAAACGTATTTTTGTCTGTGTTTCTTTTCAGGATTCCAATGGCTGAATTGATTTCTGCAATGATTCTTTTTAATGCTTTGTCTTTCGAACGTTCCGTGGAAATTTGTTCCAGTGTCTCCTTGATACCTTCCAGCGAAGAAGGCATTTCCTGTAAAAATATTCCGGAAACAGGAGTGTCAAAACCTGCAATTCCTAAGCTGGAAATCCTGAAAGCTTCCTGTCTTAATGCATCAAAAACCTGATCTTTACTGACGGTAATAACCTGAAAGTTGGTTGATATGGTATTGCTCTTATTGATAAGTTTATTGAGCATTCTGATAACTTCATCTTTATTCCCCTTATCATACGGATAGAACATCTCTTCCAAAACCTGCAGTCCTTCTGGTTCTATTTCTGTATGCTCATCCATTTCTATTTCAGGAAGGGCAGGACCGTTGATAAACCTAGCAGAGTGGGGTAGGAAGTATTCTACAGCCCATTCCATTTTTTTGTATGTTTTTCTGATGTCTTGAAATTTTTCCTGAAGAAGTTTTTCATCAGAATTTGCAGCAACAAGGGCTTTCAGTTCATTGATCTGTTTTTCAAAATCATTGTTGGTTTTGATAATCCTGTTTTTTACAGAACCAAGATCTTGGTATACAGGCTGCTGCTTATCATTTTTACAGTAATAGAGCGTAAAAAGTGCTGCTGCACAGTATAAGAAAAGAAGAATCGGGTATTTTGAAAGTTTATTCATAGGTATGAAAAAGTATCAACAGAAATTTTCTATTGATACTTTAATTTGATATGAAGGAATTAAAACTATTTTTCTACGTTTCTGATGATTACAATCTGTCCACCTTCTTTATTGGTGTTGATTCCGGAACCGTCAGGGTTTTTAAATTTGTCCAGCTGCCATGTGTGTGAGTGGATATTGACAGAGAAGGTATTAGGAACTCCGATGATATCAGAAATATCAACCATTGCTCCGAATTCCCAAGAACCGAATTTCTGCAGATCCCCTGATTGGTTGTAAGCAGTCTGCCATGCAGAATCACTTCTGTTATGTTTCATGTTCAACCATGGTTTATATTGCTTTGTAGCAATATTTAGTTGCCAGATATAAGAATCGTGGTTTGCATTTTTATAGTAAGAATCTCCGTCTTCCTGGATGTATACAAAGTTCTCAGTAACACATAAGTTATCAGGATTGATCAGATTATTTCCTGGGTTAGAATCTCCTTCAGCAACAACTTCTAATTTTCCTGTCATCATATTGTTGGAGTTCAGAACAAGCTTGTAAACTCTCCCCCACATTGTTAATCCTGCTTTCGGATTCACACCGTCAGAAGATTCTCCGGTAGCGGTAAAGTAAATTTCTCTTCCTTTTCCAGCTCCTTTTCTATAATCCACATCTTCCACTCTTGAAAAACGGATGGCGTTATTATCAATGTTTTTCTGATTTATCTGAGCGCCTGTAAGATTTTTGGCGTTAGGAATTTCTACAAATTCTACATCGTAGCTGCTTCCTTTCGTCATATCCGTTTCAGTATAGTTGTTGTTTGTTCTTTTTAAAGAATACAACTTACCATTATCCAAATCACCCTGAGTATCGGCTACATACATGATCAATTGTCCTGCAGACTGATGAGAAGATGAATAAGACTGGTCTTCCCCGATGATGATATAAGATTTTCCATTAGAAACATCTTTTGGAAGTGGAACTGCATTTTCCATTGAAGCTTTTCCTAAAGCTGGTTTTACTCTTGTTTTATCTGCTGCCTGAGATACCGGCGCCAGAGGGTTTAAAGCATGAACCATACTTTCTTCACCAGATTCTCCGGCAGTAAGAAAGGCACTGAAACCATGAGTTTCAGGAGTTGCCAGTGTAGCGGAACATAATCTCGTCATTCCTCCGGTTCCGTTTAAAATATACTCTCCTTTTACAGGCTTAAATGTTTTATCCAGATATACTCTTGATACAGACTGTTTGATCTCATGATTGGTGATCATCAGGTAGCCGTCAGAGTTGGGATCTTTCATAATTCCCATTCCATCCGGCTGACCTCCAAAAACAAAGTCAGGAGAACCTGGAAGTACATCAGAGCTGGAAATAAGGGTGGTAATATTTAAATTTTCAAAACCTTGCATTCCATAAACGAAAGCAGGCTCTTTAGAAAAATTTTCAATCTTTATTTTGTCATTGGCTGGGGTGTTGGAATCCCCGTTATTGTCATCATTACAGCCTTGAAAAACAATAGCTGCAAGGAATAGGGCTCCAATAGTTTTGTTAATTTTCATAATTATATTTTTTGAATTTCGATTACGACAAAACTAGAGGTCTAGTGTTAACTAAGTTTTAAGAAGACAAAACAAATAGTTTAAGATTAGGTAATGATTTGTTAAGGTAAGGTCAATAATTAGAACGGATATAAATAGAGAGATTTTGATGAATATCTGATTAATAAGGAATGGAATATTATAACGCAGAGACGCTAAGACTTTTAGATACCTACTTTTTTCGTTTGCAAAGGTATTCTATTTAGCAAAAAACGCAATCATTTCACGGCTGAGTGTAACGGCCTTTGCAATCGGAAATATTTATGATAGCATGAGTCTTTTTGCGATCCTTAGCGTTAAAAAAATAATGATTAAAACAGAAACAGGCTGTCTCAAAAATGAAACAGCCTGTTCTAAAATTTATAATAGGTATTCTATTCTTATATATTCAAAGCTTTCTGGTAAGCATTTTCCAGACCTTCAAGGTTTTTACCACCTGCTGTTGCAAAACCCGGGTTTCCGCCGCCACCGCCTTGGATTTCTTTTGCAAGATCTTTTACGATAGCTCCTGCCTGATAATCTGCAGCCAGATCATCAGAAACTCCAACGGTGATCATTGGTTTGCCATCTGCATCAGAAAGGATAATCGTTACCGAAGTAGGAATTTCTCTCTTCAACTGGAATACGATGTCTTTTACAGAACCTGCATCCAGAGAAGTTTTCTTTACTAAAAGCTGCTTGTTGCCTTTTTGCTCATAAGCATTCTTCCATTCACCGATTTCTCCTTTTGCTTTTTCCTTTTTAAGAGCATCTACTTCAGCTTTCAATGAAGCATTTTCTTCGATGAGTTTTTCGATAGATCTTACAACATCTTTGGACTTTAGCAATTGAGAAAGTTCAGTGATCTGTTTTTCAAGATTGTTGAAATATTCTTCTGATTTATCTCCTGAAATAGCCTCAATTCTTCTGATTCCTGCAGCAGCAGAACCTTCAGAAGTGATTTTGAAATGACCGATTTCGCTGGTGTTTTTCACGTGAGTTCCTCCACAAAGTTCTTTTGAACTTCCGAATTGAATCATTCTCACACTGTCACCATATTTTTCACCAAATAAAGCCATTGCTCCTTTCTCCAAAGCTTCCTGAATCGGAATATTTCTGAATTCCTGTAACGCAATACTTTCTTTGATCTTTTTGTTTACTTTTTCTTCAATTAATGCCAATTCTTCCTCAGTCATTTTGTTGAAATGAGAGAAGTCGAAACGAAGATAATCAGGACCTACATAAGAACCTTTCTGTTCTACGTGAGTTCCTAAAACATCTCTTAAAGCCTCATGCAGAAGGTGAGTCACAGAGTGGTTTGCCTGAGAATTTTTTCTGTCAGAAGCATTTACTTTAGCATAGAAAACAGCACCGGCATCTTTCGGAAGTCCACTGATCAACGAAATAATCAATCCGTTTTCTTTTTTGGTTTCCAATACTTCAAAGCTTTCAACAGCATTCTCAAGAACACCTTTATCTCCAACCTGTCCACCTCCTTCAGGGTAGAAAGGAGAGTTACTCAATACTACCTGGTAAAATTCCCCGTCTTTGTTTTCTACCTTTCTGTATCTTGTAATATAGGTTTCAGATTCAGTCTGATCGTATCCTACAAATGTTTCAGGTTTTGATTCAAGGTTTACCCAGTCATATACTTTCTGAGCAGAATCTTGCTGAGAACGCTTTCTTTGCTTTTCTCTTTCAGCTTCGAACCCTTCCTCATCAATGGTTAATCCTTTTTCTTCTGCAATGATTCTTGTTAAATCATCTGGGAATCCATAAGTGTCATACAATTCGAAAACCTCAAGAGTAGGTAAAACTTTTTGATTGTCTGCAATAGTTTGCTGAATTAATTTTTCAACTCGGATTAATCCTGTTTCAATCGTATTTAAGAATGAATCTTCTTCACTTTTGATGACTTCAGTAACCAGTTTTCCCTGCTTTTCAAGCTCTGGGAAGAAAGGCCCCATTTGTTCCTGAAGAACTGCTACAAGTTTATAAAGGAAAGGTTCTTTCATCCCTAAAAATCTGTAAGAATAAGAAATTCCTCTTCTTAAGATCCTTCTGATTACATAACCCGCACCTCCGCTTGAAGGAAGCTGTCCGTCTGCAATAGCAAAAGAAACCGCTCTGATGTGATCTACCACAACACGGATGGCAATATCTTTTTCGTCTTCTAAAATTCCCGTATATTTTTTACCTGAAAGTTCTTCAACTTTAGAAATAAGCGGTGTGAAAACGTCTGTATCATAGTTGGAAGACTTCCCTTGAAGCGCCATACAAAGACGTTCAAAGCCCATTCCTGTATCTACATGCTGAGCTGGAAGTTTTTCTAATGATTTGTCAGCTTTTCTGTTGAATTCCATGAAAACCAGGTTCCATACTTCTACAACTTGAGGGTGGTCATTATTTACCAGTTCAAGTCCTGAAACCTTAGCTTTTTCCTCTGGTGTTCTCAAGTCAACATGGATTTCTGAACACGGTCCGCATGGTCCGCTTTCACCCATTTCCCAGAAGTTATCTTTTTTATTTCCGTTGATGATTCGGTCTTCTGAAATGTGAGATTTCCAGAAATCATAAGCATCCTGGTCTCTGTCCAGATTTTCAGAAGCATCACCTTCAAAAATCGTTACGTATAAATTTTCTTTTGGAATTCCGTATACTTCAGTCAGTAATTCCCAGGCAAAAGCAATAGCCTCTTTTTTGAAGTAATCCCCGAAAGACCAGTTTCCTAGCATCTCAAACATGGTGTGGTGGTAAGTATCTCTACCTACATCATCCAGGTCATTGTGCTTCCCTGAAACTCTCAGACACTTTTGTGTATCGGCAATTCTAGGGGCGGTAGGCGTTTTGTAGCCAAGGAAAAAATCCTTGAACTGCGTCATTCCGGAGTTGGAAAACATAAGGGTAGGGTCGTCTTTCAGCACAATAGGAGCTGAAGGAACAATAAGATGCCCTTTACTTTTAAAATAATCTAAAAATTTTTGACGTATCTCTTGTGATGTCATAGTATTGCTTTTGCTTTTTTTAATATCAAATTTTGATAAGATGCAAATTTACTATTTTTAAGCGATTTGTAATAATTTTATGCTATGTTTTGAATGGTGCCCGACTGAGTTTGCCGGATATTTGTTTCTTTTATTACAGACCCTGAGTAAAGCTGTAAGGTTTGTATAGCTAAGAGAAAAGATTCTTATAAGATATCTTCTTGGGAATCAATTTAAATGTTTTATTTTGGAGTAAAGAATTTCCTATGAAATACAGTGTCATATTTTTATTCTTAACCACATTCGTTTATTCCCAAAAAAGAGTGTCAAATACGGATGTCACCAACTTCTGGAAAGCCTATGACCTGGCACAGAAATCTAATGACTCGCTGAAACAGATGGAAATCATGAATTCAGAGTATTTGGAGAAAGCAAGCCCGGCACTTAAAGCATTGATAAAAATGGACACAATGAGTGTTTCAGATTATGTCAAGAGCATTAATAAAATACCAAAGCGTTGGAATAAAGTACGTACACGAACGTTGGAGATAGCGCAGCAGGATTATGATATAGAAAAGCTGTACACGTCTTTTAAAAAGATCTATCCATCATTTCACAGCCCTCAGATTAGCTTTGTGATAGGTACTTTTAACAGAGGTGGAACGACAACCCGTGAATTTATTTTAATAGGAACAGAAGTTACCGCATTGACCTCACTTTCAGATCCGGAAATCAAGCAGTCTACAGAATATAACATTGCTCATGAACTGGTTCATGTACAGCAGGATTATATCAACGGAGTGAATAATGAAGAAGAATATCGTAATCTCGATTTATTAGGCTGGGCTTTAATGGAAGGCTCCTGCGACTTTATTGCTGAAAAGCTTTTGGGAAATCTTCCTCATATTGCATACATAGATTATGGCAGGAATCATGAAGAACAGCTTTGGTCGGAATTTAAAAAGGATATGTACCAATATGATACGGATCAATGGATGTACAATGGAAGTTCTTCTAAGGATAAACCCGCTGATCTTGCCTATTTTGTAGGCTACACAATTTGTAAGAGCTATTATGAAAAGGCTGCAGATAAAAAAGCAGCATTAAAGGAAATCATCAGCATCAATTATTCAAAAAACGAGCATCACGCATTTTTTAAAAAGGCAGGTTATATGAAATAATATACTAAATAAGGTTGGCAATAGAGAAAACGTGAAAATTTTGCAATTTCCCGCTTAACTTATTACCTTCGCTGTGATCTGAGATAAGACAAAAAATCCTTCCCATGACAAAAGATGAAGAATTGAAAAGCTGGATAGAGCAATATTCCGGACCGCTTTTGAAGCGGGCACTGTATGTACTTTCTAATAAAGAAGATGCACAGGATGTTGTTCAGGAAGTTTTTCTTGCGGCATATTCAGCCCATGATTCTTTTGAAGGAAAAAGCAATCCTCTCACCTGGCTGATGGCAATTCTGAACAGGAAAGTTGCAGATTTTTACCGAAAAAAGTATAAATCTGAACCTGATATCAGACTTGATCATTTTTTTGATGGAACAGGCTCATGGAAACAAAATGATGTTTTAAATGACTGGAATATATCAGGTGGCGGAGATGAACTTTTAGACAGTGCAGACTTTAATAAAACATTGGAGGAATGTATTGAAGAATTGCCCGCCAGATGGAAGATCCTGGTTAAAATGTATTATATCGAAGAAAAAAAAGCACCGGAAGTAAGTCAGGAATTGAATGTTTCTACGACTAATCTTTGGAAGATTTTGCAAAGAAGCCGCATGCAGCTCAGAGAATGTCTGGAGTTTAACTGGTTTTCAAAATCATAAGAAAAATGATAAGAAGAATACTACATATATTATTTTTACCATGCAGTGAGGCTACTTTACTGATGGAAAAAAGGAATGCCCAATCTATTTCTGCCAAAGAAAACCGGATGCTCAGCATGCACCTGATGATCTGTAAATGGTGCAGAATGTACAATGAAAAGCTGGCACTTCTGGATAAAGTTTTTAAAAAGAAATTTTTTGAACAGGAAACTGAAATTAATGAGTCTGAAATTCAGGATTTTAAAAATAAAATGATCGATAAATTAAATTTCTAAGAAAATTTCTGTCAGGATTGTAAAAAGGCTCCGACTATACTATTGAAAACAATAAAGTATTCAATTAAAATCTTAAAACATGGTCGGAACAGTACAGGAATCTAAAAATCAATTAACCCGGGCCGGGTATTATATCTCCCTCTTCGGAGCAGCTCTTATTTTGCTGTGGATAGGTATTTTCAAATTTACCCCTACAGAAGCAGCCGCCATAAAACCTTTGGTGGAAAACCATTTCTTAACTTTTTTCGTATATAAGATTATGAGCGCCCAGGCAGTGTCAAATCTTATCGGAGTGATAGAAATTATCATTGCATTACTCCTGATATTTAGTGCGAAATTTGCTGTACTGAAGAAGTATGCAGGAATAGGAATGATTGTCACTTTTCTGGTAACCTTAAGCTATTTGTTTACAACACCGGGAATCTGGAAAATAGTGGATGGAGTGCCTGTGACGGATTTCTTTATTTTAAAAGACCTTATGCTTTTAGGATTTGGCTTAATGATCGTTCAAAATAATAAGTAATGAATAAAAAGGTAAAAATGAAAAATATATTAATCGTACTCGGAATCATTCTGGGTATAGCAGTTTTTGCTGCAGGATCCGGGCTTTTTAAGAACACGAAGCCCAATGAAGTGGAAGTAAAAAAAGAAAATGAGAAAATTATGGATAGTAAAAACGTTAAAGAGATTTATTTTGCAGGGGGATGTTTCTGGGGAACAGAGCATTTTTTTCAACAGATTCGTGGAGTTGTAGGAACAGATGTAGGCTATGCCAACGGAAATACCCAAAACCCTACTTATGAAGAGGTGGTAAGCCATACAACAGGTTTTGCTGAAACCGTGAAAGTGAAGTATGCCCCTGAGCAGGTAGATCTGAAACTGTTAATTGACCTTTATTTTAAAACCATTGACCCTACCAGCAAAGATCAGCAGGGAAATGACAGAGGAAACCAATACAGAACCGGAATCTATTTTACCAACAAAACAGATGAAGCTATTGTAAAAGATGAAGTTCAGAAACTGGCGAAAAACTATAATAAACCTTTATTGGTAGAAACTATTCCATTGAAAAATTTCTACAGAGCAGAAGATTATCACCAGGATTATCTGGATAAAAATCCGGGCGGTTACTGCCACATTGAACCGGGACTTTTTGAAATGGCTAAAAAAGCCAATCCGCTTCCAAAGCCAGCCTACCAAAAACAGGATAAGAAAGTTTTAAAAGAAAAACTGACTGCCGAACAATATAATGTTACGCAGGAAAATGGTACAGAAAGACCTTTTCAGAATGAATACTGGAATGAAACCCGTGAAGGAATTTATGTAGATATTACCACAGGAGAACCTTTGTTTATTTCTACAGATAAGTTTGAGTCCGGCTGTGGATGGCCAAGTTTCTCAAAACCGATTACAAAGGCTTTGATTGATGAAAAAATGGATCGTACCCACGGAATGACCAGAGTGGAAGTAAGAAGTAAAACCGGTGATGCCCATTTAGGACATGTCTTTACAGATGGGCCACAGGATAAAGGAGGACTTCGCTACTGTATCAACAGTGCTTCGCTGAAATTTATTCCAAAAGCTGAAATGGAAAGTAAAGGATACGGAAAATATCTTCCGTTGTTAGATAAAAAGTAATGTGAAAGGAAGGCTGCCAGATGGCAGCCTTTTTATTTTTGAATTAATGATGTAATTGAAATCTTTCTTTGATGCTGAGCATAGAGATATTTAGAAATATTAGAAATCCGAAAATGATATAAAAAGATTGTTGGGGAACATAATTGATAAAACTTTCAGGTTGTATTAAATTCAAGGTTTGCTTCTTTTTGTAATCGCTCATACCACCTACTGTTCCGCCACAAATAGGACGAATTTCTTTTTGCAGATCTTTATATTCATGAAGAGCAAAAAAATGCCCTGTCTTTTCCATATCGAGACAAAAGACTTCCTGCTTGGAAAGTGTCATCGCATCCATTAAAGCAATAAAATCCTGATAACTATTATCATCATTGATGATAAATTCTATTCCGGATTCTTTCTCATTTCTTGCCTGAAGCTTTTTAAGTTCTGAGACATACAATTTTTGATTTTGCAGAGCCATATTAGGGGAGACAATTATCTTTTTATAATTCCAATTTCTGTAAGGCTCAAAAGTATTATTAAAAGTTCTATTGGGTCTGACTTTCGACGGAAGTCCAAGATCCATTACGCTATATGGTAGATGAACCCTCTGATTTCCAAAATACCAGAATAGAATAGGAATCAGTAGGGCACTGATCAATCCCGGAAAATAGTATATCTTTTTCATGGCTGGTTTTTGACAATACTGAATGAAAATATTAAGCCAAAAAAAGTGATCCGAAAACGAACCACTTAAAAAATAATCTTTAAATATTTTTAATTATTCAATCTTTAAATTCTAAACATTAAGATCTACCAATCCCTTTTTCTCAAAATCCAGTACGATCCAAATATGAATAGGACAGACCAAACCAGACAAGCAATAAGGCTTTCTGTAGGGTAGTGGAATTCATATTTTACACCCATCATTTTGACCATATTTAATCTCATCATAGGATTAGGAATAAGGCTGGACATACTTTCCAACGGCAAAAGATGCGTGATAAAAAAGTCATTCTGAAGAACTTCATTTCTCTGCGGCCCCTGCATTCCTCTTACTTTAGAGAAAACTTCAACAGCTGTTAAAATTCCTTCCCCAATCCAGAAGACAAAAAGGGCAAGAAATACAAACACCGATTTTCTCAGTAAAATGGAAAGAAACATTAAGAAACAGAAGAACGTAAACAGTTTTACAAAGTAATTTCCAATGAAGAAGATCTCAGCAAAAACTTTTGCTGATTCTTTTGTATTTGAATATTGATAACCAAGAAATATAGTGATACCCAATACAATCACCGTAGAAACAATGGTGAAAATACTTATCGTCAGCAGTTTTGAAGTGATAAATTCTTTTCTGCTCAATCCATCAATCGTATTCTGCTTGAACATTCTGTTGCTGAATTCCTGTGAAATAGAGAAGACAATAATCAGTCCCAGAAAAATTTTCAGTAAAGCGACAATCCATGTGGTGAAGTTCCAGATTTCCGGAAAATTATAAATTCCCTGCTCTTTTAAATTAATGGTTCCTCCAAAAATATCAAAATCAACCAATCCGATGAAAAGCAAAGCAATAAGAATGGCGAAATAAAGTATCGTAAAAACCTTAAACGGCTTATAGTTCAGATTTTTGTAGTATTCCAGTTTTAATAATTTTATCATGACTAATTGGTGTTTTTTACAAGTTCAAGGAATTGTGATTCAAGAGATAGTTTTTTCTTGGCCAAATGAGATAAGAAAATCCCTTTTTCCGCCAGCTTCTGATTCAGTGCTGAAGCTGAAATTGACACATCATCACGGATCTGGGCTTTAATATAATCCCTGTCCTGATTGACGAAGCTAAACCACGGTAATTCGTTCAATGTATTGAAAAGTAATATGTTATTATCAGCTTTCAGTTCAAAATATCCGTTGTTGGAAGTCATTTCATCTACTCTTCCACAGTAGATGGAGTTTCCTTCTTTCAATACAATGACATGGCTGCAGATTTTTTCAATTTCATCCAAAAGGTGGCTGGCAATAATAATCGTGATTCCCTGCTTGGCAATATCGCTGATGATCTCTCTGATCTGAATAATTCCTTCCGGATCCAGTCCGTTGGTCGGTTCATCCAATATCATTACTTCAGGGTTGTTCAGCATAGCTGAAGCGATGGCAAGACGTTGTTTCATTCCCAGAGAAAAGGTTTTGAAGGTATCTTTTCTTCTTTCATACAGATTCACGGTTTTCAAAACTTCATCAATCCTTGAATAGGGAGCATTTTTAATTTCTGCTACAATTTTAAGATTGGTTTCTGCACTTAGATAAGGATAAAAGTTGGGCTGTTCGATAATCGCTCCTATCTTTTTTAAAGTTTCTGGATTTGTTCCTTTTTTACCGAACCAGAACCAGTCTCCGCTGGTAGGATTGATGGTGGAAAGCAGCATTCCGAAAGTGGTGGATTTTCCACTTCCATTGGGACCCAAAAGCCCATACACGTTTCCTTTTTCAACATCAAAAGAAATATTGTTGACGACAACTCTTTTGAATTTCTTTGTCAAATTTTTTACTGATAAAATCTTTTCCATGTAATTTGTTTTACATAGTAGTAGTCTATATAAATTAGATAATGTTACAGAATTATCATAAATCAATGTCAATTTATTTGTAAATACATTAAATTTGATAGAATTAATCAATACTTATGAAGCTAATTGAACTGGCAGAAGAACTGAATGTTTCTGCAGAAGCCATAAAACAGTTTATACAGGATTTCGATCTTGAATTGGTAGACTGTGTCAGTACGAATTTTGAAGTAAAAGAAGATTTTGAAAAATTTGCCCGCGAAAACGTAGACTTTTTAAGATTATACGAAAAAGATCTGGACAAAAATAAAACGCTGGAGCAGATTGCCAAAGTTATCAATCAGCCTAAAGACAAGGTAGAAAAGGTGATTAAAGATAACAACCTCAATATTTTTGATAATGGTTTTTTCAAATCTTCCATATCAAGTTATGGAATTGATAACAAATTAGGCGGAAACTATAAGTTTGTCTATGATTATTTCGGAAGTAAAACCAGCCTTCAGCAAAGAGATTTCATAGGATACAGAGATCTGTTTTTTTATACATCTACTGTTCTGGAACCCTTCCTGAACCCACAGCAGATCAAAGATTGGGGGATCAACAAGCCTGCAGGAATTATTTTGTATGGCCCTCCGGGAAGCGGTAAGATATTTTGGGCGAATAAGATTGCTGAAATTATTGGCTATCAGTTTAAAGAAGTCAAAAAACACTATTTGGGAACTTCGCTGATTGACGGAAATGAAATCAACTTCAGTGATTTTCTATTAAATATGATGAAGGAAAACAAAATGCTGCTCTTTATGGATGATTTTGATGAAATTATGATGCAGAGAAGAGCAGAAACAGATGTTGCTTCCTGTAATCTTGAAGCTCAGGAGCTTATCCTTCATTATATCGGAAAATTTGAAAAAGAAGGTGTTCTGATGGTGGGTTCTGCCAATTCAGTTTCAGAAATTGACGAAGAAATTCTTGCTCCGGGAAGATTTGATGTTATGATCCCGATTTTTCCTCCCAATGCTTCAGAACGATCAGAAATCATTTTATATGCCATGACCAGAGGATTGGAAGAAGATTCTTTGCTTTATAAAATACTTAAAAACAACAAAGCAGATAAAATCCCTTTCTGGCATGAAATATCTTCAAAGATGAAAGCCTTCAGCAATACGATGCTGATAGATTTTACCCAAAGTTTAAAGAAAAGAATTAAAAATCTTTATCAAAGAACCAGAAATGAGAAGCTGAAAATTGATCAGAATCTTTTGAGTGGAGCGTTAAGGGATGCAGGTTCCAAGCTTACTGAAGAATATCTTGATCAGGTGGCCCGGTTCTTAGCCGATGCCATTATCAATAATTTTGATGATTTTAAATTTAGGATTCAGGCATTGAAGAGCGAACTGGAAACCTACAGAGTTGTTGAAGAGCCACAAAGAGCTATCGGATTTCAGCATAATGACGAGGAAAAAGACAAAGGGTAAGGGAATTCAAAGTTTAAGGTTCAAGGTTTAGAGTTTAAAGTTTTGCATTCATAAATATATTTTACATTTTACAAAAAATTACTCATCACTCATGAACAGCATCTGGGAACTGGACACTTTCTACAGGAAAAGAGATATCATTATCATTGGTTCCGGGTTTTCCGGGCTCTGGACAGCTATATCCATTAAGGAGAAGTATCCTGAAAAATCTGTTCTTATCATTGAACGGAATGCTATTCCACTGGGTGCTTCAACGAGGAATGCCGGGTTTGCCTGTTTCGGAAGCTTTACCGAAGTCATTGCAGATTCACAGAAAATGGGTTGGGAAAAAACTCTGGAGCTTGTTAAAATGAGATTTGAGGGTCTTCAGAAAATTCAACATTATTTCAAAAATGATGAAATTGATTTTGAACGTAATGGAGGCTATGAAGTTTTAAATAGCGAAGAACCTTTATCCCATATGGATTCCATCAATGAAAAGCTGAAAGTAATAACTGGTCTGGATCAAACATATAGTCTGAAACAGGATAAAATACAGCAATTCGGGTTGGGGAAATCTGCATTTCTGATTGAAAATCCTTGTGAAGGAAGTCTGCATTCGGGAAAGCTGTTGCAGAAGCTTTTGGAAAAATGTCATGAGCTGAAGGTAGAATTCTTATTCGGAAAAGAGGTTGAAAATATTGAAGAAAGACCCCTTGAGGTTGAGATTCGTCTTTCCGGTGATATTTCTGTAAAAGCAGATAAAATGATCTATTGCACCAATGCATTCACCTCCAGATTCCTGGGAAAAGAAAATATCATTCCAGCCCGTGGACAAATTCTTCTGACAGAGCCCATAGAAAGATTGAAGTTGAAAGGAACTTTTCACTATGATGAAGGGTATTATTATTTCAGGAATGTAGGAAACCGGGTTCTGTTGGGTGGTGGAAGAAATCAGGATTTTAAGACAGAAGAAACAACGGCTTTTGAAACGACAGAATTTCTGCAAAATCATTTGGAAAACTTTTTAAAAGAAGTCATACTTCCTTATACAGATTTTAAAATAGCACTTCGCTGGTCAGGAATCATGGCCATGGGTTCGGAAAAGACTCCTATTGTAAAACAGCTTTCAGAAAGACAGTTTTGTGCAGTAAGACTTTCAGGAATGGGAGTTGCCCTGGCTCCTAAGATTGGTGAGATAATGGCTGATATTATTTAAAATAAAGAGGTGTATCAATCTCCAATCCGAACTCAAAACTTGAAACCCGGAACTTTAAACTCAAAACGCTCCACTCTAAAAGAATTCCTTATTTTTGCAAAAAGAAAAATTCGTGATTAACAACGACCAGATAAAAGAAGTTCAATCCAGGATTGAAGACTTACACAGATACCTTCAGATTGAAAAAAAGAAGATAGAAATTGCCAATGATGATGAGAAAACAGCAGCACCTGAATTTTGGGACAACCCGAAAACTGCTGAAGCATTCTTAAAGCAGCTTCGTTCCAAGAAAAAATGGGTGGAAGGTTATGATGAAATTCAGACACAGTTTGAAGATATACAGGTCTTAGTGGATTTTGCTAAGGAAGATCCGGATTCTGAAAAGGAACTGGATGAGACATTTCCGCAATTGGTTGAAAAAATTGAGGACCTTGAATTCAAAAATATGCTTTCCAACGAAGGGGATGAGCTTTCTGCTGTTCTTCAGATCACAGCTGGAGCTGGAGGTACAGAAAGCTGCGACTGGGCAGCTATGCTGATGAGAATGTATACGATGTGGGCAGAAAAACAAGGATATAAAATCCGTGAGCTGAACTTTCAGGAGGGTGATGTAGCCGGTGTGAAGACGGTTACCCTGGAAATTGAAGGAGAATTTGCTTTTGGATATTTAAGAGGTGAAAATGGAGTACACCGTTTGGTAAGAATTTCGCCCTTTGACAGTAATGCGAAACGTCATACCAGCTTTGTTTCCGTATATGTTTATCCTTTAGTAGATGATACGATCGAAATTAATATTAACCCTGCCGATATATCTTTTGAAACGATGAGGTCTTCCGGAGCAGGAGGGCAGAACGTAAACAAGGTAGAAACCGCTGTACGTCTTCGTCACGCACCAACCGGAATTATCATTGAAAACTCAGAATCCCGTTCCCAGCTTCAGAATAAAGAAAAAGCCATGCAGCTCCTTCGTTCAAGACTCTATGAGATGGAATTGGAAGAGCGTATGAAGGCAAGAAATGAGATAGAAGCCAACAAAATGAAAATCGAGTGGGGAAGCCAGATCCGAAATTACGTAATGCATCCTTACAAACTCGTGAAAGATGTACGCTCAGGTCATGAAACTTCAGATGTGGATGCCGTAATGAATGGGAATCTTACCCCATTCTTAAAAGCATTTCTAATGGCCGATGGGACGGCCGTTTCAGATGATGACCTCGACTTATAAAAATCATGTCTGAATTTTAGTTAAAATCTTATAATTAATTTTTGTTTCAGACATTTTAGACCTATTTTTGTTGTTCATCGATATTTATGGAAGATTTCAATAGCTGGAAGGATTTATTAAACCCGGAGTTTTATATTAAAATGGGAGGGTTTTGGCTTATTTTGTTTATTGTATTTGCTGAAACAGGACTTTTTGTAGGGTTTTTCCTGCCAGGAGATTCACTTTTGTTCGTTTCAGGGATTTATGCCGTTGAAATCATCAAAGAGACTTTTGGCTCTACGGGCAGTGATTTCTTAGATACTACATTATTGGCTTCAGGAGTAGCTCTTGCTGCTATTATTGGAAATGAGGTAGGATATTATTTTGGAAGGAAGGCAGGACCAGCTTTATATAAAAGACCGGATTCAATGCTTTTCAAGAAAAAATACCTTTACCAGGCTCATGATTTCTTTGAAAAACATGGGGCACTAGCAATTATTATGGCTAGATTCTTACCTGTCGTAAGAACTTTTACCCCAATTGTAGCAGGGATTGTAAAGATGGACAAAAAGGAATTTTTAAGAGATAATGTTATTGGTGCCGTGTTATGGTCATTTATTTTGATCTTTGCCGGACATTATCTGGATAAACTTTTTATGGAACAGTTTGGAATCAACTTAAAAGAAAAACTTGAATATATCATCATCGTAATTGTATTGGTAACAACACTTCCGGTAATCTTCAAGTTTGTTTTCGGAAAAAAAGAAGATCTTTCTAAAAAATACGAGGACCAGGACTTTAAATAATAAATAATTCAATCAAAAAATATCAAGCCATCTCAGAAATGAGGTGGCTTTTATGTATCTAGTAATGTTTTTTTAACACGCAAAGCTCACAATGTTATTATCATGCTCTGCTACTTTTCGCTCGTAAGGGCGTTTCACTTAGCTAAGTAATCTGCCTCGCTGAACGAAGCGTCTTTGCGAACAATAAAATAATGAGCTTCAAGATTCCTTTGCATTCATAGCGTCTTTGTTAAATACATCTACTATTCAAAGATTAATTTTTTGTACTGGGTATTTAAAGATTCTTTGCATTAAAGAGATTATTTTTTGATCCATTCCAGAATGTTGGGATAGATAATGCTGTCTCTTTTTCTTTTACTGAATAATCTTGGTACATGGCCTGCTCCTTTCATGAAGATAAACTTGTGTGGAATATTCATTTGGGTAAGAGCTGAGTCCATCGCAATTCCCTGATGCTGATTGACCAGAAAATCATTGTTACCCTGAAATAACAGAGTAGGAACATTGGTAATATTGGCTATAGGGCTGGCTTCCTTAAAGGCTTCAGACACATTTTTCCGGTCAAATTTACTGCCTACCACCTTTTGAATAGTTGGAGAAGCATATTTGGAATAGAAAGATTTAAGATATCCAGAACTGTAGAAATCTGTAGGTCCGCTTAGAGAAATAATTTTTTTGATCTGATCAGAATGCTGATATCCGTAAAGCAGCGCCAAATGTCCACCGGCACTTTCTCCCAGAAGAATATAATTGTTGGGCAGAAGTTCTGCTTTTTCTGTTAAAGAATTGAATTTTTCAATCACCAGACCAATATCCTCAACCTGCTGTTTGTAAGTGATTTTTTTCTTTTCAGAAACCAATCTGTAATTCATGCTGATACTCGGAATTCTGTTTTCAAAAAGCATTTTCTGAATCTGTATCATATGCTCTTTTTTGCCTAAAGTCCAGGCCCCGCCATGAATGATAAGAACTACAGGAGAATCTTCAGCATAATCTTTGGGAAGAAAGATATCCATTTTCTGCCTTTTATGTTCACCATATTTCAAATTGTAAATTTTCTGCTGGCCTCCCGGGCCTACCCAGACTCTGAACCTTGTATTGCAGGACTGCAGCAGAAAACCGAAGCATCCCATTACAAAAAAATGATACCTGAGAATGAGCTTTTTCATACTTAAATTTACAAAAAAAATCTATGGATTATGACACAATCAATGCGTGATTATAACTTTTCTGCTGTTTTTGACGAAAGTCCTTTTTTAATTGTAATAACATCTTTTTCTCCCTTTTTTAAAATAAAAGAAATTTCGGTATCATCATCCTGCAGGAAAAATAGATCCTCTTTTTCAGCCAGCATTTTTACTTTAGGATCTTTATTGTTTTGTATAAAAAGCTGACCGTTTTCGTACAAAATATGAATCACGCTGTTATCGGCAAGCTGATAATCACCAACGTATTTTTTAAGTATATCAGCACTTAACACAGCTTCCTTCTTTGGTTGTGGAAGAGTGTAAGGTTGTTCTAAAAGAGCTGCTAAAATAATGTTGCCTGCTTTCTCCAGTTTTTTACTTGTGATATTGTTCAAAAGAATAATGCATAGATCATCTTCAGGAAGCATAGCAAAATAACTTGTAGAACCCTCTATATTTCCACCATGGTTAATGAGTTTTTTCCCATAAAGATTATCAATAAACCAACCGTAGCCATAGCCGCTCAAAAAAGGTGTTGTCGCTTTTTTAAATGCTTCTTTAGAAACAATTTTATAATCTCTCAATCCCATATAGTAATTGTACAGGTCTTCAACGGTACTGTAGATCTGCCCTGCAGGACCGGTTAATGTGGAATTCCATACTTCAGTTTTTTCCTGTCTTGTTTTTGAAATATAAGAATAGGGAACCGTTTTATATGGACTTTTCAAAGCTAAATAATTAAAGCCTGTGTGACTCATCTTTAGAGGATTCAAGATGATTTTTCTTACTGCATCTTCATAAGAAAGTCCTGTTATTTTCTCAATAATAATTCCAAGGAGAATATATCCTGAATTGGTATACGAGAATTGAGTTCCGGGTTCAAAATCCAAGGGCTCATTTTTAAAAAAAGAAAGCTCTTTGTCTTTGGGTATAGATTTTCCGGTGTGGAGCAGACTGAAATACTCTTTATTTCGCAATACTTCATAAATTCCCGAGGTGTGGGTAAGGAGATGTTCAATCGTGATTTCATTTCCTCTCGGATAATCGGGAATGAACTTTGAAACAGGATCTTTAACAGAAAGTTTGCCCTCTTCACTTAGTTTTACAATGATTAAGGCAGTGAAAGATTTGGTTAAAGAAGCAATCTGATAAACACTTTGGTCCTGATTGAGTATCTTTTTTTCTGCATCCTGCCAACCGTAAGATCTTTCGAAAATGTTTTTATTCTGATAATGGATCAACGCAGTTCCATTAAATTTATTAATTGCAGCATAGGCTTTTATAATGCTGTCTATTTCTTCTTTTTTCTTTTCCTGATTAAAACCGCTTAGATGAGCTTGTGTCTGGGCTTCTGAAGTGGAACAGAATGTACTGAACAGATAAAACAAACATCCTAAGGCTAAAATATGAAATTGACGTTGCATAGATATCAGGTTTTAAAAACGGTTAAAATAAGCTTAATATTGATAGTGTACAATTTTGTGTCTGTTAAGGATTTGAAATCAGATCTCGCAGAAATGTCAGAGATTATTTCGGCTATTGTCTAGGGTTATAAGTTTTCAGCATAGCGGCTCAGAGAATTATTGTATCTGGGCAAATGTTTTGAAATTGCTTTCAATACTATAGACAGTGCTTCTTTGGGCTCTCCTGCTGAAGAAAGGGACAGCGCTAAAAAAGAGTCTACAGCATCATTCAGTTCATCAGAATAATTAGCTTTTTCTTCCCTTAAAATATGAATACTTTCTTCTAGTTTTCCATTATTTCTTAAAGTACTTGCCAGCTGGATTCTTGCTCTTCTTCTTCGTAAACCGTCGAGCCCTTTATCTAATGCAGATCTGTATAAAGGTTCCGCTTCTTTTTCATGTCCGGTGGAGTCAAAAGCGCAGGCTCTTTCAAAATCAGCAATAGCCTGGAAATCTGTTAGTAATTCTACATGATTTTTAATTTGGAGAATAAACTCTTCACTGCTTATTGTTCCAAGTTTTAGCCATATACTTTTTAATTGGGTTTCCCAGTTTTCATCCATTGGATAGATTTTAAACAAAGATATAAAATATTGAAAGTAGAGCATTACTTAATCATTCTTATAATTTTCAAAATTATTGTCAGATTATGAATCCAAAAACGGAATTAAATATTTATTTTTGCTGAACTTAACAAAGATTAAAAAATTATTAAAATATGGCATCAGGCTTTTTTGCAATTTTAGATGATATTGCAGCATTGATGGATGATGTAGCAGTTACCAGTAAGATTGCTACCCAAAAGACAGCAGGGATTTTAGGAGATGACCTTGCTGTAAATGCAGAAAAAGCCACTGGCTTTCTTTCTTCAAGAGAACTTCCAGTTTTATGGGCAATTACAAAAGGTTCTTTTATTAACAAACTGATCATTCTGCCTATTGTTTTTTTACTCAATTGGTTGTATGCTCCGGCTATTAATTATGTATTGATCCTTGGAGGATTATATCTGGCTTTTGAAGGCGTTGAAAAAGTAATAGAATTTCTTTTTCACCGTGACAAAAAGGGTCATGAAGTTATAGAGGAAATTGTAGAAGATGAAAAAAGTTCTGAAGAAATAGAAAAAGAGAAAGTAAAGTCGGCCATTACAACGGATTTTATTTTATCAATCGAGATTGTTATTATTGCATTAGGAACCGTATTGGAAGAAAGTCATCCTTTCATTACGCAGATTTTAGTAACGAGTTTGGTTGCATTTATTGCGACGGTTGGAGTTTATGGAATTGTAGCTTTGATCGTAAGAATGGATGATGCAGGATTTAAATTAATAAAGAAAAGTAATGATAAAGGCTTTTTTGGGAGGCTTGGGCATGTATTAGTGAAGGCTTTACCTATTGTTATTAAAATATTAGGAGTTGTCGGAACAATTGCTTTAATAATGGTTGCTGGTGGAATTTTTCTACATAGGATTGAATTTTTTCATGGCGTACTTCCAACCTGGCCAGATGTTTTGAAAGAACTTACGCTTGGACTTGTTGGTGGGTTAGCAGCGGTTGCCATATTTACTTTAGGAAAAGGGATTTACTCTCTGGCAATAAAAAAATAAAACAGAATTAGAATTAAATAACCAAAAAATCCTGTGCTTGAGAGAGTGCAGGATTTTTTATTAATAGATGTGGAGAATTTATCGTTTGATATATTAAAAATTATACTCGCATTTTTTGTATAGGCATTTGCTGAGATTCTTATCCTTTATTAAGTTATAGTTTTTGCAGCAACCTTATTTTATTTTCAACCCATTTATATAGGCTAATTTAATTGTATCAGCTCCGTGAAATTCAGAATAATTGAGATCAATTTCATTTTCTGTTTTTAGTTTCTCGTAAAGTTTAAGAATATTTCCTTTATATGGGCAATTGTTTACAAAATTATTTAGAAAAACTTCAGCAGTATCTTTTTCAGAAAAACATAAAAGGAAGTCTAAAGGAGAAATAGAATTCTCTGACCATTGATTAAACTTTGTTCCATTGTTTTTTAGAAATTCGACAGCAATTTCCTTAGAATTAAAAATTTTGAAAATTGGGAGGATGTATTTTTCTATATTTTCTGTAATTTCAATAATTGATTTTTCAAAAGATAACCCTGCTAAATTCCATTGTTTCCAATTATTATACGGAGTTAAATAACCTATCTGATTTCCAAAAATTAATCCCTGAGCATATTCATTTTTAGTTTGCTCTGTCTGCCATTTCTTTAAAATTTTAGAATAGATAGCAATATGGGGAAGGGTCTGAACGGATGAAGAATCATTCCTAAAACTGGACTGAAAATAAATCTCAAAATAGATATCTTTATCAAGGGAAACTTTTTTAAGCCTTTGTCCTTTTTCAAGTGTTTTGAAACCATCCAGCTGAGTGGCAATTTCATTGCAGGCATTTAAAAATATTGTTCTTGTATCCATTTGTTTCTGATAGTATTTTGAATAAATCCAATTGAGGAGCAAAAATAAAAAAATAAAAGAGCATAAAAAAAGAGACTTAAAAAAGTCTCTTTTATATATTAATTGAATAAATCTTTTACTTTATCAAAAAAAGTTTTTTCCTTTCCGGATGGTTCTGCAACCATTTCTCCGCTGGACATCTGCTTTTCAAAGAAATCTTTCTGTTCTTTAGTAAGCTTTTGTGGCGTCCATACATTGATGTGGATAAACATGTCTCCTTTTCCGTAGCTGTCGATACTTGGAAGTCCTTTTCCAGCCAATCTTAAGATCTTTCCGGATTGAGTTCCCGGATCAATGGTAATTTTTACCTTTCCTCCAACAGTAGGAATTTCTTTTTTAGTTCCTAAAGCAGCCTCAGCAAAAGAAACATACAGCTCCTGGTGAAGATTATCGCCTTCTCTTTTGATGATTTGATCTACTTCCTCTTCAATGATTACCAATAAGTCTCCCGGAATTCCACCAAATGGTGCGTCATTTCCTTTTCCTCTTACATTAAGCTGGATACCGTCTCTCGCTCCTGCAGGGATATTGATCGTGATTTCCTCTTCATCTTTGATAAGACCTTGTGCATTGGCTCCTGCAGGAATCTTGTCAGCAACTTTTCCAATTCCCTGGCAAGTACTACACGTTGTTTGAGTCTGCATTTGACCGAACATGGTATTCATTACTTTAAGCTGAACACCGGAACCGTTACAGGTAGGACATGTTTTTGAAGTGGCACCTTCTGCCATCTTCATTTTTTTTACTTTAATGGTTTTCTGAGTTCCGTTTACCATTTCCTCAAGGTTCAGCTTGATTCTGATTCTTAAATTAGAACCTTTCACCTGCTGACGGCCTCCACCGCCTCCACCGAATCCTCCGAAACCACCACCGAAAATATCTCCAAACTGACTGAAAATATCCTCCATGTTCATTCCGCCTCCGAAGCCTCCGCCTCCAAATCCGCCGTTTCCTCCTACTCCGGCATGACCGAACTGGTCGTATCTTGCACGTTTCTGATCGTCGCTTAGAACCTCGTAAGCTTCAGCGGCTTCTTTAAACTTTTCTTCAGCCTCCTTATCACCAGGATTTTTATCCGGGTGAAATTTGATAGCCATTTTACGGTATGCTTTTTTTATTTCATCGGCCGATGCAGATTTGCTGATCTCAAGAACCTCGTAATAATCTCTTTTTGACATGACAATTTTATAATTGATTGTTGATAAATGATAAAAGATATTGTAAAGCTAATAAGTGAAACATTCATCAATTATCACTCACCATTTATCATTTATTAATTTTAATTTCCTGTTACTACTTTTGCAAAACGGATTACTTTATCACCTAAAGTATATCCCGTTTCAATAACGTCTACGATTTTTCCTTTCAAATCTTCTGATGGAGCAGGGATCTGAGTAATCGCTTCATGGAAATCAACATTAAAGCTGTCACCAGCTCTTACTTCCATTGTTTGTAAGCCTTTTTCGGTAAGTTTATTTTTGAATTTCTGATAGATCAGTTCCACCCCTTGAAGGTCAGCCGGATTTCCGTTTTTAGCGATTTCCTTTAATGCTCTTTCAAAATCATCTAAAACCCCTAACATTGAAACCATCATCTCCTGATTAGCATACTGGAAGAATTCCATCTTCTCTTTGCTTGTTCTTTTTTTATAGTTTTCGAATTCAGCATACAATCTGATGTAACGGTCTTTTTCTTCTGCCAAAAGTTCCTCCGGCGAAGGTGCTGCTGTCACATTGTCCTGAGATGTTGCGTCATTCTGAACATTGTTTTCTTCCTGATTATTGATGCTTTCTTCGTTAATATCCTGGTTTTCCATAATTCAATATTTATTTACTGATTGTTTGACAAAGAGCCTGCCAAATCCAAAATCTGGACATTAAGGCAGAAAAATGCATGATGATGAATAGTGAATAAATCAATCCGCTTCGCTTGTGAATTTGTTGTAGTGTGAAATTAAAAATTGACCATTGACCATTCACTTAATAATGCCCAATAGTCAATTTAAAAACTATCGTTGTATTTTTTATTCTCCCATAAACGTTTGATACAAAAGGTACAGGTTTAAAACAATGATAATAATGGAAATGGCCCACACGCAGATTTTAAGAAACGGTTTGTTGACAAATTCTCCCATTTTCGCTTTATCATTGGTAAACATAACCAAAGGGACAACAGCAAAACTCAGCTGCATAGATAGAATTACCTGGCTTAAAACCAATAACTCCGTTGTTCCCTGTTCACCATAAAGAATAGCAACAATAAGAGCCGGAATGACGGCAATAAGTCTTGTGATTAGCCTTCTTAGCCACGGTTTTAATCTGATATTTAAAAAACCTTCCATTACGATCTGTCCCGCAAGAGTTCCTGTTAATGTAGAGTTTTGTCCGGATGCCAATAAAGCAATAGCAAACGCAATACTTGCCATGGAAGCTCCCAGAATAGGGGTCAGCATTTTATAGGCATCATGGATATCTGCAACATGTTCGTTTCCTGTTGTATGGAATGTGGCTGCTGCCAGAATAAGTATTGCGGCATTAATGAAGAATGCCAGCATCAATGAAACCGTGCTGTCCAGGGTTGCAAACTTTATGGCCTCTTTTTTTCCTTCTGTATCCCGGGTATAATCTCTGGTCTGTACAATGCTGCTGTGCAGATACAGGTTGTGGGGCATTACTGTAGCTCCTAAGATCCCGATGGCAATATAAAGCATTGCGGGATTCTGAATGATTTCTTTTTGAGGAACCAATCCTCCCAGAATTTCATTGAAAGCAGGCTTAGAAATAACGATTTCATAGACAAAACAGGCCAGGATAATGAATATAAGACCTCCTACAATACTTTCAATCCATCGGAAACCTTTGGCCTGAAGTAAGAGAATAATTAAAACATCCACTGTGGTAATGACAATTCCCCAGGTCAGCGGAATATGAAATAACAGGTTTAATGCTATGGCGGAACCAATGACCTCGGCGAGATCACAGGCCGCAATGGCTATTTCACAAAATACCCAGAGAATAAAATTGGTGGTAGGGCTGAAGTGATCCCTGCAGGCCTGTGCAAGATCTCTTTCAGCAACAACTCCGAGTTTCACGGATAGATGCTGTAGAACCATCGCAAAAATGTTGGAAATAAGAATTACGGATAGCAGGGTATACCCAAACTGAGCTCCTCCGGCGATATCCGTAGCCCAGTTTCCCGGATCCATATATCCTACGGCAATCATCAGTCCCGGTCCTGCAAATGCAAGATATTTCCTCCAAAAATTTGCATTTTTAGGAACTTTGATCGATGAATAAACCTCTGATAAGGAATGAGATGTTTTATCTTTTCGCCAGGCGTTTTTTATATTGAAATTCATAAATGTTAGAAATGACTAACAAATTTAATTAAATAAATGTAAACAGAGAAATCACGGCATAAAAAAATCCCGGAAATTGCTTTCCGGGATCTAATTTTTATTGAATCTAAAGATTATTTTGCAAATCTTACAGACATTTTTCTATCAGCAGCTCTTTCTGCGTCAGAAGCTTTTGCGTCTACTTTAGCAAATTTGCTTCCATAACCTTCTGCTTCTAAAACCTGAGCTCCAACTCCAGCTTTTGCTAAAGCTGCTTTAATAAATTCAGCTCTGGCTTTTGATAATTTTACGTTTGAAGCTTCGTTTCCTGTTTTATCAGTGTAACCACCGATTTTGATTTTTGCATCAGGGAAAGCTTTAAGAATAGCCACTAAGTTATCCAACTGTCCTTGTGAACCTGCTTCAAGTTCAGTAGAACTTCCCATTTTGAAATTAACATGGTCGAAATCGTACCATTTATCTTTCAATGCTGAATCATCAGCTGCATTTTTGTAAGCTCCGGATTTCAGGAAAGTAATCATCTGATCCTCCATACCGCCTTTATAACCTTTTAACATCACACCATTAAGATCAATGTTTTCATCGGTTTTAGCAGTAGCCGGAACAGGTGTTGCAGTTCCTGTTGTAGCTGTATCTGCAGTAGAACTTGTTGTTGCTGAGTCAGACGTACTGGTAGTTGTGGTAGTCGTCTGTTTTTTCTCGCACTGTTTCCATAAGAAATATCCGGCTGCCAATAACAGTAAAAGCGGAAGCAGCCATTTCCAGATGGAGCCTCCGCCTTGATTATTGTTATTATTATCGTTAAATTGTTCTCTTATTTCTCTTGCTCCTTCAGAAACATTTTCTCTTGCTGTAGCAACACCTTCTGCGATGTTATCTTTAGCAGTAGAAGTTACCGAAGAAACTGTTTCCTTCGCCTGGCCAAACCAATTTTCAGCTCCTAATCCAAAGGAAGCCAAAGAAAGACCTGCTGGCAATAAGGAAGAAATAATGCCTTTCTGATCGTTCAGCAAGCTGGAAATACCTGAAGCACCTAAATTATTGTCTGCCGCATATTTTCCAACCGTGCCTACCGTAGCTCCAGTCACCAGGTTTAACAAAGAACCTGCAGAGGTATTGCTTACTCCTGAAAAACTGGCAATGGAATTTACCAATCCGCTTATTTTATCTCCAAAAATTGAAGACAACAAGTTAGAAATAATAGGGTTGCTAGATGAACCACCTAATAAATTTCCTAAAATTCCACTTGAAGAGGCTTGTGTAATAGCTTCCACAACGCCAGGCTTATCTGCACTATTGGCTAATCCACCTACTACAGCAGGTAATAATCCACCAATTGCTTTAGAAATACCGGATTCACTTTCTCCAAACTGCGAAGCAGCCTGTGAAACTAAAGCGGGACCTAATTGTCCTTTAATTAAATCAATGACATTTAAAGACATAATAATAAATTTTTTTGATTAATGTTGAGATAAATTTAAACAAAAATCCGTCCAAATGTCACTTTTTTTTGAATATTTCTTTAAAAATTAACGATTTTTTTCTAAATCATTAAAATTTTTAATAAGCTTTTGCGAATAATACACGTCTCTTAGAAGGTTTTCCTGAAATCAAAGACATTCCTTCTTCTATATCATCATCTAAAGGAATACATCTGATTGTTGCCTTTGTTTCATCCTTGATCTGTTCCTCTTCTTCAGCCGTACCATCCCAGTGAGCATAGATGAAACCTCCTTTCTCTTCCAGAACTGTTTTGAACTCTTCATAAGTATCAACTTTCGTCATATTATTTTTTCTGAATTCAAATGCTTTATTATAAAGGTCCTGCTGAATAGTTTTTAATAACTCTTCAATATAAGAATCCAGACCTTCAATAGAACGAACTTCTTTCGTCAGATTATCTCTTCTCGCGATTTCCACAGATTTATTTTCCAGATCTCTTGGTCCCATTGCGATTCTAACAGGAACTCCTTTCAATTCATATTCTGCAAATTTCCATCCTGGTTTGTTCTGAGTATCATTATCAAATTTCACAGAAATACCTTTAGCTCTCAGTTTAGCCTGAATATCCAAAGCTACTTCACTGATTTGCTCTAGCTGCTCTTCTCCTTTAAAGATCGGAACAATCACTACCTGAATCGGTGCCAGAGTAGGTGGCAATACCAATCCGAAATCATCAGAGTGCGTCATAATCAAAGCTCCCATCAAACGAGTTGATGTTCCCCATGATGTAGCCCATGCATGTTCTATTTTTCCTTCTTTATTAGTGAATTTTACGTCAAATGCTTTTGCAAAATTCTGCCCTAAGAAGTGAGATGTTCCTGCCTGTAAAGCTTTTCCATCCTGCATTAAAGCTTCAATACAATAGGTTTCATCAGCTCCTGCAAATCTTTCAGATGGAGTTTTCAACCCTTGAATTACCGGCATTGCCATAAAGTTTTCTGCAAAATCTGCATATACTTTATTCATCTTTTCTGCTTCTTCAACAGCTTCATCTTTCGTAGCGTGAGCGGTGTGGCCTTCCTGCCATAAGAATTCTGCCGTTCTTAAGAAAAGACGTGTTCTCATTTCCCAGCGAACAACATTCGCCCATTGGTTGATCAATATCGGTAAGTCTCTGTAAGACTGAATCCAGTTTTTGTAGGTATTCCAGATAATTGCTTCCGAAGTAGGACGAACGATAAGTTCTTCTTCCAATTTTGCATCCGGATCCACGATCAGTTTAGATGGATTGTCCGGATCTGTTTTTAATCTGTAGTGAGTAACAACAGCACATTCTTTTGCAAAACCTTCTGCATTTTTTTCCTCAGCCTCAAACAAGCTCTTGGGCACAAAAAGCGGGAAGTATGCGTTAACGTGACCTGTTTCTTTGAATTTTCTATCCATTTCATCACGCATTTTTTCCCAGATCGCATAGCCATACGGTTTGATCACCATACATCCACGCACGCCTGAGTTTTCAGCTAAATCAGCTTTTACAACCAGCTCATTATACCATTTGCTGTAATCTTCGCTTCTTGAGGTTAATTTTGCCATTATTTTTTTTAATTTTTTTAACTTTTGTACATTATTGTTATCTAAAAATAAAAATCTATTTTTGATAGATTTTTTTACCAGTATTTTGGTACATTTTTGGTACAGATTGCAAATATAATTTAAATTAAAAATTTTTACGTTATCATGAAAAGAAATATACATAAAAATTTGCTTGGTCTGCTAAGATCCAAAGGGGTGTTGGCTATATCAGGCGGATTATTACTTGTGTCTTGTGGTGCTCAGATGGGAGGGTATAGCGAGACGGATGGGGTGTATTACGACCCCAATAAGGATACGCTACCTGAAGGAGTTATCATCAATGATAGCGGAAACAGAGTAGGAGAATACTATGACTATTATCAGGATTCCAATGTTATTCAAAATGCACAGACGAATTCCCGAGAACAGCAAAACAGATATAATGACTGGAGCAATACCAATCCGAATTGGAACTCCAACGCTACAGATTCAGACTGGGGACTTTATGCAGGTTCTCAAACCAACTATTATGACAACTCATGGGGATCTCCTTGGGGATGGTATGGTGGTTATAGCCCGTATTGGGGTTGGGGTATGAACCGTGGCTGGGGCTGGGGTGCTAGTATGTCCTGGGGGTGGGGCGGATCATTCGGCTGGGGCTGGGGAGGCTCTTACGGATGGGGAAGCCCATACTGGGGATATGGTGGATATTACGATCCATTCTGGGGCGGCTACGGAAACCCTTATTGGGGATACGGAGGCGGTTACTGGGGTGGTGGCTACTACAACAGACCAGTGTATAGAAGAAGCGGTGCTAGTGGAGGAGGATTCCAGAATACAGGTGTAGCAAACGCAGTATACAGAACCAATACGGCTAATTCAGGCTTCAGAAATACTAATGGCGGTTTCAGAAACGGAAATAATGGAGGTTTCAGAGATTCTAATTCAAATGGCGGTTTCAGAAATAGTAATGGAGGATTTAGAAACACAGATAATGGTGGCTTCAGAAATTCCAACTCAAATGGCGGTTTCAGAAATACACAGTCCAATGGTGGATTCCGTAATACAGCACCACAGACAAGACCTAACTATAATTATCAGCAACCACAGCCTAGAAACAACAATAGTGGAGGCTTCAGATCTAATGATTCAGGAGGTTTCAGATCTAGTGGCGGCTTCAACTCCGGTGGCGGCGGCTTCAGAGGCGGTTCTTCTGGCGGCGGTGGCGGAATGAGATCCGGCGGCGGAGGAAGAGGTGGATTCAGATAATTTTCAAACGAATAAACTATTAAAAAATAATGTTAAAAAAATCTTTAGTATTAATGAGTATTTCTGCTGCATTTTATGCACAGGCTCAGGATGTTTCTGTGATAAGAAATACCGTGGATGTTTACTCAAGTACTCCTATGGTGGGATCGGCTAAGTTCAATGCAATGGCTGGATCTAATGGTGCGCTAGGTGGTGATGCAAACTCTTTGCTTACCAACCCGGCAGGTTTAGGGGTAGCTATTTCAGGAGAGGTTTCAGGAACTTTATCTATTTTAGGCAATAAAAACAGCAGCTCTTTAGCTGGATCTACCATAGACTATAGCAAAACTAAGGGAGACCTTGGAAATGCAGGCGGGATCATTGCTTTCCCACTGATGACAGAAACCGGATGGAAGTTTATTAATATCGGTATTAATTTCTCCAATCAGTCTCTTGATAATGTCATTCAGTCACCGGGTAATAACAATGTTGTCTACGCCTTTGATAAAGATGATATAACCAAGGATGCTGCATTGGCAGGACATATATATGAAAGATATGGTAATCTGTCAAAGATGAGCTTTGGGGTAGGAGCCAATTATAATCATAATTTATATTTAGGGGCGGGTTTCAATTTTTTCAATGCTTCAGTTGATCAATATGATACTTTATTTTACCGAAATCTTGCCAATAATTCTACGGAAGGATTCAGTAAGCAGGATACTCCTTATACAGAAAGATCTTCAGGTTTTTCTGCTTCATTAGGGGTGATCGGAAAACTAAGTCCTAATTTCAGAGTGGGAGCATCCCTTGAGACTCCTACATTCTGGACAATAGACAGAAATTATTATTTCTATAACGATCCTGTTTACGGGGACGATATGGGTGCTGAAAACAGAAAGTTTACTTCACCGCTTAAAGCAACAGTGAGTGCTGCATTTGTAGCAAGTAAAAACTTCTCTTTGAACGTAGATTATACCCTTGGACTTACAAAGCCTGATTATAAAGTATACGGCGGTGCAGAAAGATCATTAAATGATTTCTTTAAAGAGAATTACAAAAACCTTTCTGAAGTAAGAGTAGGAGCTGAGTACAGAGTACAGCAGTTCAGACTGAGAGGAGGTTATGCTTACCAGTCAAGTCCTTTTGATGCACTTACGATCAGTAGATTTAATGATGCAGGAAGCGTAGGAGATCAATCATACAGCAACATGATGCTAAGCGATAGAAATACGCTTTCTTTCGGTATCGGGTATGATTTCAAATCTTTCTATGTAGATGCATCTTATCAGAATATCTCATCTAAGTATACTAACCCTTTTATGAGAGGATATATGGACGGAAATTCTGATTCATCTTATTATTCTGCTAACAACATTTTTGAAAGTGATGCATATGCAGCAAGTGAGGTTAAAAATAACAGAAATAATTTCTTCCTTACAGTAGGATGGAAGTTCTAAGCTTTACATAAGCTATATACAATAAAAAAGCTCCGGATTCCGGAGCTTTTTTATTTTTTAATGAGAATGGGCAACAGGATGTTGGTGGAAGAGATGCATCATTAATGCAAGTGAAACTCCTAAAACAACCAGTCCGATCTTTACCCAGTCAATATTGTGATTTTTATTGCTTTCAAAAATGATCACTGATGAAATATGAAGGAAAATTCCCCCTACGATAGCCAGAAAATAGGGCTGAAGATCAGGATTGAAATAGTTTCCTAGCAACATTCCCATTGGAGAAGCCAGGGCAAATAAGGCTACAATGAGAATAGAGGGGTACGATGAAGAACTTTTTGATTCTCCTTTTCTGTTAAATAAAAATGCTCCCAGAATAAATGAAATAGGGAGATTGTGAAACACAATTCCCCAAAGATAAGGAGACATCTCGTGTTTTTCATTGGCAAGAGGAATTCCTTCAATGAAAGCATGAATAAACAATCCTACCATTAAAGCAGCAGGAAGAATATTGTGTTCACTATGATGATGGAAATGCCCATGTTCAAAACCTTTGGTAAGAGCCTCCAGAATCATCTGCAGAAGAACTCCTGCGATTACAAATATCCCAAGATTGCTGCTCCCTGCAGAAGTGTAAACCTGCGGGAAAACTTCATTGAGGCAGATTGTAATCAAAAAACCGGCACTCAATATCAAAAGATTTTTAGCCAGTTTTTCTTTTTTACCAAAGTGTTTTCCCAGAAATACGCCTGTTACGACACTTAAAATCAGTAAAAGTACTGTTGTCATTATTTTTTCTTAAATAAATTGATACAACGTGGGGAATTTTCTTTATTAAATTCATTCAGCTGATAATCTCCCCAGATTTTTATTCTTTCAAAGCCACATTCCGAAGCATAGTTGTGAATAGCTTCCAATGTATGAAGCTTTACCTTTTCAAAAAAATGAAACGGCTTACCGTCAGCTTCAAAACGGATATCTTTGATGACATGTCTGCCTTCGATTTTTTTCAGGATTTTAAAGTCTATATTATCGCGGGTGATTGCTGTTTCCGGTACTAAAGTATTTCTTACATATTCTTCATTCAGATAATCCAGTACAAAATATCCTCCGGGCTTCAATGCATTGTAAACAGACTGAAATACCTTTTTATCATCATTTTCATTGTCAAAATACCCAAAACTTGTAAATAAATTGAATACAGCATCCATAGGATCAGCATCAATTGGGTTTCTCATATCATGAACTTCAAAAATCAAGGTTTGATTTTCATACTGTTTATCAGACTCAATGCTTTGTCTAGAAAGGTCAAGACCCAAAACATCATACCCTAATTTATTAAGAAAAACAGAGTGTCTTCCCTTTCCGCAGGCAAGATCTATGATTTTCGACTGAGGCGGCAACTGAAGGTCCGCTGTGAGCTTTTTAATGAAGTTTTCAGCTTCAGTATAGTCTCTGTTGCTATAAAGCAAATGATAATAAGGGGTATCAAACCAAGATTCAAACCATTCCATAATGCAAAAATAACTAAATTTGTGCGGTTAAAAGCAAAGTATTTTACAACATTAAGAGATTGAAAATTTCAATTGGACAAGGAATTGGATGGCTAATCTTTTAATTATTAAAGCTTTAAATCTTTTAATTCATACTTATGGATACAGAAAATATTAAAATACAGATAAAGACATTCTTCGGATTGGAGCAGATTCTGGCAGAAGAAATCAAAAAATTGGGTGGTAGGAATGTTGAAATTAAAAACAGGGCAGTAAATTGTGAAGGAGATCTTGGTTTTCTTTACAAGATCAATTACTCTGCGAGAACAGCATTGAAAATACTGGTTCCGATTCATGAGTTCAAAGCTTTTAATCAGCATCAGTTCTACGATAGATTGTTCAAATTTGAATGGGAAAACTTCATGAATGTTGATCAGTCTTTCTCTATTGATGCTACAGTAAACTCTGAAACATTCAAGCATTCTCAGTTTGTGACTTTAAAAATGAAGGATGCGATCGTGGATTATTTCCAGGAAAAATTCAAAAGACGTCCGAATGTGGAAACGAGAAATCCGGATATCAAATTCCATCTTCATATTGACAGAGAATTGGTGATGATTTCAATGGACTCTTCCGGTGATCCTTTATTTAAAAGAGGGTACAGAAGAGAGCAGGGAGAAGCGCCTATCAATGAGGTTCTTGCAAGCGGAATGCTTCAGCTGGCAGGCTGGGACGGAAAAGGAAATTTCCTTGATCCTATGTGCGGTTCAGGAACATTATTGATTGAAGCAGCAATGATTGCGATGGATCTTCCGGCTCAGATCTTCAGAAAGAGATTCGGCTTCCAGAACTGGAATAACTATGACGCAGAATTGTTTTCGAAAATTAAAGAATTCAGAATTAACAGAGTAAGACAGTTTGATGGAAAAATTGTAGGGTATGACATTGATGGAAAAATGCTGAATGCTGCAGAAATGAATGTAGAAGCAGCAGAAATGGAAGATGTAATTGAGATCAAAAAACAGGATTTCTTTGATTCTAAGAAAGAATTGTTCCCTTTATTAATGGTATTCAATCCACCTTACGACGAGAGAATTTCTATCAATGATGATGATTTCTACAAGAAAATAGGAGATACTTTCAAGACCCATTATCCGAATACCTTAGCGTGGCTGATCTCTTCAGACCTTGAAGCGGTAAAGAAAATTGGTCTTCGTCCTTCAAGAAAGATTAAACTTTTCAACGGAAAACTGGAAACGAGATTTTTACAGTACGAAATGTATGAGGGAACGAAGAAGATACATAAGCTGGAAGATAATAAGTAACAGTTTGTATCGTTTAAAATAATAAACTGATGGCTTGGAATTTTCTTGATGGACTTGATATAATTGTAGATGTATTGGAACTATTTGGTTCTGGTTCTGGTTCACGTTCAACTTCTGATAGAAAAAGCCTGAACTATGATGAGAAGCCACAAAAAAAGAGTTCAAAGAGATACAAATATTTCACAGAGAAAGTAAGTGCAGTATTTATCATATTGGCTGCATTTTCTTTTTTTATTGTTTTTAAAGATCCTTTACCTGCGCAAAATTATACACAAACTTTGGTGGTAACTTCCTTAATAGGAGTTGGAATTTCGTTTGTACTATTTTTTATCCTGCATGTGATAGAGTTTTATTATTTTAAAAATATTTCTAAACTGCTTCTGTTCAGCTGTTCGGTAATTGTTTTCTTTATTTCTGTGGTCATGTGTATCTATTTCAGATCTGGTTGGTTTATATAACACAATTGGTTATAAACTAAAAATTAATAAACTTTGAGATTAAAATGTCCTGGAATTTTTTTGAAATATTTGATGTAGTTTTAGATGTATTCGGTCTGTTTAGCTCTGGATCAAAATCATCACGTTCAAAACCTAAAAGAAAGGCTTTAAATCATAATGTAATAGCTCAAAAGAAAGAGTTAAAAGATCCAGATATTTCACAGGAAAAATAATATCAGTAGATTATTAATTTAATTAAATAATAAAAACAGGTTGTACTTATATGGTACAACCTGTTTTATTTTATCGTGCCAGTGAAGGTGCAAACCCATACTGTTTTTTAAAGGCGTGCGAAAAATGCGACAGATCTTCAAAGCCTACTTCCAGGAAAATGTCAGAAGGTTTTTTATTCTTTTCAGACAAATGATAATAGGCGAGTTCAAGACGCTTTTGAGTAAGCCATCGCTGCGGTGTCGTTTGAAAAATCTTTCTGAAATCACGGTTGAAAGTAGATAAGCTCCTGCCTGTAAGATATCCGAACCGTTCCAAAGGCATATTGAACATATAATTCTTTTCCATAAAATGAATAAGATCCACTTTTCCGGGCTCATCGAAATCGGCGAGTATAGAATCTATATCCGGATCAATTTCCCTTACAATACTGATCGCCTCGGTAATCTTTAAATGAGCAATGTTTTCAGGAAATGGCCCTTCCATCTCAAAATAGGGTATTAGAGAAGCAAGACAGCTGTTCAAAAGCGGATGACTGTCAAAGCTGTGAATGCTGGATTCACGATATCCGGTCTTCCTCTGAAAATCAACAGAACTGTAAAAATCTTTCAGACGTTCTGTGGTAAGATGCATGGCTACTGCTTTATGAGGAAGCCCGTCTTTGGGATAATTAATGATTGTTGCCAGATGATTTCTTGGGATCAGAAATAGATCTCCCGCTTTGAAAACATAGGTTTTATCTGCCTGAATAATTTTCGTTTCTCCGGATATAAACCAGACCAGCATATGATATTCAAAAACCGTTTCCGTTTTGAACAGCTTATCATCATAACTGGAAAGCTTGATATCCGGTGTGAGGTATTGTATCTGGAAATCCATTGTCAGAAGTTTTTCATTACAAATGTATTTAAAAAACAATTATTTGGCATCAAAGCGGAATCCCAACATCTCTTCACTCAGTTTCCACAACTCTTCCGCATTTTTTTTGTCAATAGAATAGGGCTGTACTCCGCGGATGGTAGCCGGTTCATCAAACCTGTGCTCAATCTGTCCTCTGTCGATCTCCGCAATATCACAGTTTTCACAATACACTCCACCTATTTCGTTAAGCTGAGGACTTACAGCACACCAGATTGTCGTAGCAGCCCCTTGTGAAATCGTTTTTAAACGTGCTTCAACCTCCGGTTTGATATTTCCGTTTTCATCATGCGTTCCAAGTTGTTTAAAAAGTTCAACAGGTTCTTCTCTGCCTAGATCAGTACCATATACAGAACCGGGATGAAGGGAATAGGCTCTGATGTTAAATTCTTTTCCTCTTTCATCAAGTTCTACGGCAAATAGATTGCAGGCTGTTTTGGATTGTCCGTATCCGGATAAGGTATCATAGTCTCTTTTCTCAAAATTAGGATCTTCAAAATCAAAAGGAGACATCTGATGGCCATAAGAAGAAACACTGATCACCCTTGCTCCATCTGCTTTTTTCAGAGCCGGCCATAATTTTGCGGTAAGGTGAAACTGCCCAAGGTAATTGGTCGCCAGTTGAGACTCAAAACCTCTGCTGTCTCTGCGAAGAGGAACCCACATGATTCCTGCATTATTAATAAGCAGATCCAGGCTTTTTCCTGATGCTGTAAATCGTTTTGCAAAAGTATCAATAGAAGATGGATTCATCAGGTCCATTTCTTCAAGTTCAAAATTTTCAATTCCCGATAGATTTTTTCGTGCCTTTTCAATATCTCTTGCCGGAATAATTACCTGTGCTCCGGCTGAGATCAATACTTTTGTGGTTTCAAGACCAATTCCTGCATAACCGCCGGTGATGATCACCGTTTTTCCGGTAAGATCGATTCCTTTAATAACTTCCTGAGCTGTTGAATACGCATTAAACCCTGATTGAACGGGCTGTTGCAATGCATTGATAGTTGATTCCATTTTTTATTGTTTTAAATTTCTATAGCAAAATTAGAGTAGATTCCCCGTGTTTATTTTGTTTAAAATGTCAAATTTGTTGGCTCAGAATTTCATTTGTAAAATCTATACAGTAAAAAGGATAAATGGAACTTCGTTAATTTCTCTGAATAAGCTGTTAAACTGTTTGTAGGTTGTTCTGCGAATAAGTAATTTTGAAAAATTTTCAATTTGAAGCCTACTATTTCCATTGTCGTTGCCATTTACAACCGAAAAGATGAACTTTTTGAGCTGCTGACTTCTCTTACCCAACAGACGGATAAGGAGTTTGAGATCATTATTGTAGATGACGGTTCTCTGATCGACCTGAAACCTACTATCGAAAACTTTGAGCAGGGGCTGGATATTAAATATTTCAGAAAAGATAATTCAGGACCTGGATTGACAAGAAATTATGGAGCAGCAAGAGCAGCCAATGAATGGCTGGTATTTGTAGACAGTGATGTCATCGTTGAAAAAGATTATATTGAACATATTAAAAATGATATTCTTACAATTCCCTGTGATGCATTTGGAGGTGCAGATAAGGCTCATAAAGGATTCAATCTTATGCAGAAGGCTATTTCCTATTCCATGACCTCTGTTTTTACTACCGGAGGAATCAGGGGAAGTAAAAAAGCTGTTTCTAAATTTCAGCCCAGAAGTTTTAACATGGGAGTGAAAAAGTCTGTTTTTGAAAAGGTAGGTGGATTTTCAGAAATGAGAATAGGAGAGGATCCGGATCTGTCTATGACGCTTTGGGAAAATGGATTTACTACTGCTTTTTTTGACAATATTGCTGTTTATCACAAGCGTAGAGTCGATTTTGGAAAATTCTCCAAGCAGGTCTATCAGTTTGGCTGTGCAAGACCAATCCTTAATCAGAGACATCCCAATTATGTAAAGATCTCGTTTGCATTTCCTACTTTATTTATGTTAGGATATGCAATGGGCTTTCTGGAGTATTTTATTATGCATAGAGGGATAATCCTTTCTTTTTATGGATTGTACACCTTTTTGGTGTTGTTTCACGCTTTATTACTGACTAAAAATATCAGCATTGCCGGTATGGCCGTTATTTCCACCTATATTCAAATGTTTTCTTACGGCTATGGATTCCTGAAATCCTGGATTCTGCTCAATGTTTTCAGAATGAAACCGGAGGATGCTTTTCCACATCATTATTATAAGAAATAGCAGGGATATTATCTGTAAAAGAAAGAACAATAAGAATAGGCTTTCGCCTATTTATCAAATCCATAAGATGTTCCAATGGCTTTAGCCAAAACCTAAAAGATTATACACAATGTTTGCTATTTCGGAGAGATCATGAGTTTGAATTTCCCAACCGTAAAAGACAGGTTATATACTTCTTCAGCAGAAATAAAAAGATCCGTAGTGATGTTCCGGATCTTTCGTTATTTTATTTACTCTCTTTCGGAAGTGTTTCATCCGTTTTTAAGACTCTTGGCAAAAAACTGTTTCAGTTCATTCTGTTTTACCTCAAACCCAGGTGATGTGGTTCCTGCTTTATAGACTGTGTAGGCATAATCTGTAAGCGTAACCTGGTAATTGTCATAGTCATGTATTCAATAAGTGAAAAGTATTTAATTGATAAACTATCTGAAGAGTATCGGCAAGCTCCCATTATTTGTAAGGGTACTTTACCTTATTAGATCTGCATGCTTAGGTGAGCCATCTTGGTCGTGCCCATAGAAAATGAACCACGTTTCAGACATGTTGATTCTTTAAAATAAAAAAGGCTGTTTCAAACGAAACAGCCTTTTTACAATAATAAATTTAGGATATAGAAATGTTTTCATGGTGGTTAAGAACCCCTACTTTCAGCATACACTCCTTCATTTTATGGTACGTTCTTTTAATATCGTGGTCAAGACCGATAGAGAATCTGATCAGTCCGTCTGAAATACCTATGGAAGCTCTTTCTTCTTCCGGAATTTCAGATGAGGTAGATTTTCCTGAGCATGAGAATAAGGTTTTATAGAACCCTAAGCTTACCGCAAGATAACCCAGATTTTCTGTCTGCATCAGCTCCATCAGTTCGTTGGCTTTTTCTGTGGTTCCGGCATCCAGCGTCAGTAATCCGCCGTATCCGTATTCTTCATGAAGCATGCTCTTCATTAATTCATGATTTTTATGGGATGGTAATCCAGGGTAAGATACCTTTAAGCCGTCTTTTTCAAATCTTTCAGCAAGATACATGGCATTGTGGCTATGCTGTTTGATTCTGATGTGCAATGTTCTCAGGTTTTTTAAAATACTTGATGATCTTAAGCTGTCCATCGTTGGTCCCAGAAGCATACAAGCCCCGGAATTGACATTTTTGGTATCATCAATAAATGCCTGTGTTGCACAATATACACCTCCTACGGTATCACTGCTTCCGTTGATAAACTTCGTCAGACTATGAATCACAACATCTGCCCCAAATAACGTCGGAGAGATCGAAAGAGGAGAGAAGGTATTGTCTACGATCAGTTTCAGGTTGTGTTTTTTACAGATTTCAGAAAGTTTTCTAAGGTCTGCCACTTCAAGAAGCGGGTTGCTCACACTTTCGCAGTAAATAACTTTAGTATTGGGAGTAATTGCTTTTTCTATAGACTCAAAATTATTGATATCAACAAAACTGGTTGCTACATTAAACTGAGGCATGAAGTTTTTAAGAAAAGCATAAGTTCCTCCGTAGATGGTTCTGCTTGAAATAATATGGTCTCCACTTTTGCATACCTGCATCAGAACGGAAGTGATCGCTCCCATTCCGGATGCTGTAACGTTGGCAGATTCCGTGTTTTCCATCTTGGCAAGAGCCTGAGCCAGATAAAGGTTCATAGGGGATGAATGTCTGGAATATAAATAGCATCCCTCCGCATTTCCTTCAAAAGTATCAAACATGGTCTTTGCAGAAAGGAATGTATACGTAGAGCTATCTGAGATAGAAGGATTTACTCCTCCGAATTCACCAAAATACTGAAGATCCTGGATCTCGTTGGCTGCGTTAAAGTCTTCCATAAATATTGTTTTTATTTTATTGTTCCAATTTGCATTAATTTGCTAATTATTACAACATAAATTTAAATTTATAGAATATAAAACTGTAAAATATTGTTTATTTAGAAAAAATATTTAGTATCTTCGATATTATTAAACTTTTACTAAAAAAATATCTATGGAACTTGACGAAACTGACAAAAAACTTTTATCTTTTTTACAGGAAGACTGCAAACAAACCACCAAAGAACTGTCCGGGAAGCTTGGATTATCTGTTACAGCTGTTTATGAACGTGTGAAAAAGCTTGAAAATGCAGGCGTCATTTCAAAATATGTAGCCTTGCTGGACAAAAGCAAAGTTAAGAAAAATTTTATCGTCCTGTGTCATGTCAAATTAAGCCAGCATAAAAAAGAATTTGTATTGCAGTTTGAAAAGGAGGTGATGGATCTGCAGGAGGTTACAGAATGTTTTCATGTAAGTGGAGATTATGATTATATCCTTAAAATAGGGGTGAAAGATATTGAAGATTACCGCAGCTTTATGCTGACGAAACTGACAACGCTTCAGCACATCGCAAGCACGCACAGTTCATTTATGATTTCCGAAGTAAAAAACACAACGGCGATCGTATTGTAGATCCCTAAGCCGGCTCAGATTGTTTTTTCATTAATAAAAAAATTAACTGTTTCCGGCTGCTGTATAAGTTGATCAACGTAAGTTTTCAGTGTTTCAGAAGTCAGATCGGTTGTATTGTTGATCTGCATGCTTCGTAAGCTTCCGTCTTTCTGAGGGGCAATCAAAATGATATTGCCGTATTTCAGATGATAAAGTTTCATATTCACAATCGCAAAATCTTCCTTTTCAAGAGTGGTGAAGGCAGAGAAATCGATTCTGTTATTGGAAGTCTTTACAAATCCCTGTCCGATCACATCCGGAAAATTCCTGGAAACAATATTCATTTTACTTGAGGTATATTCTTTATCATCAATAAAATCTGTAAGAACCAGTATGGTGAAAAAGACTCTGTCTTTATTTTTAACCTTATGTGAGTTTAAAGCATTCCAGTTGTTTTCTACAAAGCTTGTATATACAATTCTTTTGTTCTGCAGTTTTAAGCCGAAAAAATTCCCCAGTGTTCCCACTCCTTTAAAACCGCCTTTCTGAATGCTGTCATAGATGGGATAGGGAAAAACACCATATGTAAAAGGTCCTGAAGCTTTACCGGTTACTTTCAGTTCTTCTTCCATTCTTTTAAAATCCAAATCTTGATTCTGATTCTGAACTTTCAGCTGTTTATCTCTTACCTTTTGAATGTTTTCACTGGATTGTGCGAATGACAGGCTTGCAATGAAGGCCAAAGTAAGGGTTAAATGGAGTTTCATATTAATAGCTATTGGTTTTTATAAGTTCTTATTGGTTTCGGTTTCCTTTTGTGTTATTTTATCAATGAAATAATGAAGTCTTTTAATATCAGATCTGCCTTTGTTTTTATCATTCAAAAAACAAGTGGTTACGATCACCATTTTTAAATCAGGAATAACACAGATAAGCTGGCCGCCATAACCTGTTGCTACGAATGCCTGGTGGCCGTTGGTTTTTCTCCGCCACCAGTAATAACCATATCCGTTGGCATTGGGCATTACATCCCATGAATCCAGCTTTACCTGTTCAGAAGTAGATTCCTGAATCCATTTTTGAGAGACAATTTGTTTGCCGCCAAGCTTCCCGTTGTTAAGGATCATGGATCCAAACTTCAGCATATCATCTGGTTTCATAAAAAGTTCTGAGCCTGCCAAATTTCTGTTCATTGAATCTGTGTCCCATCGGGTAACATTCATTTTTAAAGGTTTAAAAAGATTTTCAGTCGCGAATTGTTTCAGGTTGGTCTTTACAATTTTTGCCAATGCAGCTCCAAAAAGATGAGATTCACCACTATTGTAGTTGAATACAGTACCCGGATATTCTTCGAAAGGCAGATCCAGAACAAACTTTACAGGATCACCGGAAAATGACATGGCCGTTGAAATTTTTGAATTTTCAATCCAGTCGAAACCACCCTGCATGGTCAGGATATTCTTTAATGTTAACGTATTTCTGATAGAATCATGAAGAACTTTCCCTTCAATATTGGAAATGTTTTTAAAACTGCTTCTTGAAACATTGTATTCCGGAAGGATTTTTAAAACCGGAGTATTGAGATTGGGCAGTAAGTTTTTATCTTTTGCGATACCTGACAGAACAGATACGATGCTTTTGGTAACAGATTTTACGCTGAAGACAGTTTCTTTATTGGCTCCGTGAAAATACTGTTCATACATGATCCTGCTGTCCTGAGAAACGATAAAAGATCCCAAAGACGGAATACTGTCATTGATTTCCTTGGTGAATTTGTCTGTAAATTCTTTAGGTAATTCTTTGTTGAAAGCTGCCTGTGATTTTACTTTAGAACAGAATAAGGTAAGACATAAAATTGCCAAAACCTGCAGTACTTGCTTGGATCTCATTGATTAAAAAGAAGGGATAAATTATTAGCTGGTGAAAGTATAAGTTAAAATCTGTCCGAAACAGAACCGTGATTCAATTTTGGACAGATTTCAGCTGATGTTTTCAATTCCTCTAAATTATGAAAAACAATGATCTTTTAAATATGTTTTAAAGAATATTTTTAATTTTTTTTTGAATGATTTTCAGGGTCTGACAGATGGCTCTTTTAAGAAAGAAATTAAACCAACACTCCGTTTTTAGAAGAAATAGGATCAGGGAGATCTGTTTCTCCGCTCATCTGAAGAAGGTCTATTTCAATCGTTCTGCAGATAGAAAGCATAGGTACATCAAACATCAATCCTGCAAATGGGTTTTCAGAATAGTCTCCCACCAGTTCCATAATGATGTAGATCCATCCGATAATGATACAGAACGGAATAGAAGTCCAGATTCCCCAATCGCCAAGTTTCGCAAACTCATTTACTAATCCTAGCGGAAGAAGCATGATAAAAAGAATATTAAAAACAAAGGCTGTGCTGGCAAATTGTCTTGGAGAAGGAAATTTTTTGATTCTTTCTGCCTGTCCCTGAAAATTATAGAATTCATTCAGAGCGTTCTGCAGCTGAGTTTGGTTGAATTCTGTAATAGCACCCATATTTTTAAGTTCATTGATGTCTTTTGCCTGTTGAGCAGTCAGGTAGGTAGCAAAGTTTTTATAATCATTCTTAAGATCATATTCTTCCTCCGAAAGGTATTTGTGGAGGAAAATAGGGGCTCTTCCGTAATCAGGGAATCCAGCTTTGATCAATCTGTTTCTTCTCAGATTGATATTCCCGAATTTCTTGTCTGTACTGATATGTTCCCATTCTGTAGGAACCAAAAGTTGTTCACGGAAAGTATACAACCATGCAATATGACGAAAGACAATTCTTTTTTTACGGTCTTCAAGATCAAAAACGCCAATTCCTTCATTTTTGGTATCAAAAGCATACACCATAGAAGCAAATGAACGGCTTGAATTCACAATACCACCCCAGATTTTTCTGGCTTCCCAAAGTCTGTCATAAGCCTGGTTATTTTTAAAACCCACAAGAAATGCCTCTGCTGTACCAATCAGTGCTACAGGAACCCAGGGAATTGTCATCCAGTGCCAGTTGAAGAAGTAAAAGAAAACAGCAATCAATGTACACCAGATAGAGATTAAGATAAGATGTATACCGGCCAGATTGAGAACCTGTTTATAATTGACGTATTTGGTTGTGATCATAAAGATAGATGTGTTTTGCGTGTAGAGACAAAATAAATACCAAACTATGATGTGTTTTGTTTTGTAATGCCTGTCAGGTAATGGATAATCAGGTTTTCTTGGTTTATAATAGTCTAGGGTTGAGAATGATAATCTTAAATAAATGTAGTGAAAAAATTGCATAAAAAAACCTCTAAAAATTTTTAGAGGTTTTAAGTTGATATAAAATTAATATTTCAGCATTTCTTCAATCTTATTGCTGAGCTTTTCAGCATTGGGAAGCATTTCTTTTTCCAGGATCAGATTGATTGGTACAGCAGGTACATCCAGTGATCCCATGGTTTCTACCGGTGCATCAAGATATTTGAAGCAGTTTTTGGAAATACGGTGGGCAAAAGCTTCTGCAAAAGAGTTATTAAGCTGTTCTTCAGTGAGAACGATACATTTTCCATGCGCTTTTACTCTTTCAAAAACAAGTTCTTCATCAAGAGGAATTAATGTTCTTAAATCAATCACCTCAATTCTTCCATTGAAATTCTTAGCGGCTTCTTTAGCCCAGTAAACACCCATTCCGTAAGTAACCACTAATAAAGTTCTGCCTTTTTCAGTTTCATCTTTATCTGCTTCGATGATTACTTTTCCTTTTCCAAACGGAAGTACATAGTCTTCAGCAGGTTCTATTGTTTTCGCATCTTCAGTTCCCGGAACTTTACTCCAGTATAATCCTTTGTGCTCCAGCATTACTACCGGATTCGGATCGTAATAAGCTGCTTTTAACAGACCTTTAAAGTCTGCTGCATTACTTGGATATGCTATTTTGATTCCTTTGATATTGGCTAAAATACTTTCAACACTTCCACTGTGGTAGGGACCACCACCTCCGTATGCTCCGATAGGAACACGGATGATATTGCTTACAGGGAATTTTCCACCACTTAAATAGTTGGATTTTGAAATCTCTGTAATTAGCTGGTTGATTCCCGGATAAATATAATCTGCAAACTGAACCTCAACGATTGGTTTTAATCCTACAGCACTCATTCCGGCTGTAGATCCAATGATATAAGCTTCCTGAATTGCTGTATTGAATACCCTTTTGCTTCCGAATTTCTTTCCTAAAGTTACTGTTTCACGGAAAACCCCACCAATTCTTTCTCCAACATCCTGTCCGTAAAGAAGAGCTTCAGGGTGTTTCCACATCAATTCCTGTATCGCGTGGATGGCAGCATCTACCATCACAATTTTTTCTCCGTTGGCAGGTTCACGTGTTCCTGTTTCCTCTGTAATCGGAGTAGGGGCAAAAACATGCTGCATTACAGATTCTGGCTTCGGGTCTTCAGCGTTTTTAGCTCTTTCAAAAGCTTCTTCAGCTTCCAGGCGGGCCTTTTTTGTGATCTGCTTTAAAAGATCTTCATCAGTACCTGTTTCCAGTAAATGTTTTCTAAGGATTTCTCCCGGATCTTTAGCTCTGTGTTTAGTTAAATCTTCTTCGTCTCTATAGAATTCTCTTCTTACTCCGGAAGTATGATGCCCGATTAAAACAGTTTTTGCACAAACGACTAAAGGTTTTCTTTCCGTTCTTACAAAATCTACAGCTTTTTTCATCGCTTCGAAACTTTCCACGAAATCTGTTCCGTCTACTCTCATTCTGCTTAATCCGGTGAATCCGGCAACAAAATCATAGGCATCGCAGGTTCTCGCTTCATCCTTCGTTACAGAAATTCCCCATTCATTATCCTGTACAAGGAAAATAATAGGAAGCTGATGTAAAGCGGCAAACTGTAAAGCCTCACTCACTTCACCTTCTGTAACAGAATTGTCTCCAAGGCTGCAGACAACAACAGGGTTATTTTCGAACTCCTGAAGATTGAAATCCTGTATGTATTTGATTCCCTGAGCTACTCCTGTAGTAGGAATGGTTTGCATTCCGGTTGCGGAACTCTGGTGAACAATTTTGGGTTTGTTTTCATCCCTGCTTGAAGGATGGGAATAATAAGATCTTCCTCCTGAAAAAGGATCATCAGCTTTAGCCAGTAATTGAAGCATCAATTGATAAGGCTCAAAACCAATTCCCAAAAGAATACTTTCGTCTCTGTAATAAGGAGAAACCCAGTCTTCTTTCTTTAGCTGATAAGCTGTTGCAAGCTGGATGGCTTCATGGCCTCTTGAAGTACTATGAACATATTTACAGATATTTCTGTTTTCTTCGTAAATATCGGCCATTGCTTTGGCCAGCATCATATGATTATACGCTTTGAGCAATATATCCTGAGAAACTTTTTCGTGAAGTGCATTTTCCATAGGAAGCAAATATACACAAAAAAACAAAATACTAACAACTGTTAGTATTTTGTATAAAATCTTTGTAGATATAGGTTATTCCTTGATCACTTTTTTAGAAATAACATCTTTGTCTGTTTTTACTTCAATGATGTAAATTCCTTTTGTATATGTGGATAAATCTATCTGTTCTTTATCATTGTTGATGATTCCGTTTTGTAGTTTTTTACCTGTAAGATCATATACATTGAAAGTAGATTTTTTAGGTGCTTTCAGGATATTTGTAAAGTCCTTTGTAACTGTAGGTGCTATTGCCAGATTATTAAGAGGATTTGCAGCTTCTCTGGTTCCTAATAACTCGGTAAACCCTGTTGTGATAATAGAGTAGTTTTGAGGAGCATTTCCGCCTGCATTGTTTTTAAGTATCCCTTTATTTGTGATCTCTATTTTATAAGTTCTTCCGGCAACCGGAGTATCAATCACAACCTGTTCAACATTATCTACGGTATTATCTCCTTTAGTAGCCGGAGTCATTGGGTTGTTGGCATCCAGTTTCCATGGGTAATAAACAGTATTGGTAGTAGTGTCTGTGATTTTTAGATCCAGGTCATTAATCAGTTTGGAACCTCTGTTATTGTAAATATTATTCCATTGATTGGTAAAGTTGGTGAACTCAGGATCTACCCATGATATGGTAACTTTTAACGGCTCTGAACCTGATGCTTTTACTGTTTTTACATTGGCAACTCCGCTGTTTAATGTTTCATCATTAAAGATAATACTGTTGTTGGATTTCCCTACAAGAAGTTCTGCTCCTTTTTTTGCATCAATAAATCCCCAGCCAAATTGTGGGTCAGGGCCTATATTTCCTGCTTCTTTTGCTGAGTGTACCATTAAGGTTTTTGCCGATGCAGCATTTAATAAACTTCCGGAAAATAGTTGTTTGTTAATCTGTATCCAAAGTCCAATAATACCTGTCACAACAGGTGCAGAATAAGAAGTTCCGTCTCCTATATCGATTTTGCTGCCTCCTGTAGCATTATTGTCTGTCCATGCACTGGCAACACTTGTTCCTACAGCGGTAATATCCGGTTTGATACCTCCGTCGTCTCTTGGTCCGGCACTGCTGTAAGAGGAATGAATAACATCTGAAGAACTTGTGTATCTTCCGTCATTAGTTGTAATTCTATCTGCTGCTGCTACAACGATAATGTTTTTTCCGAGAGACCCAATCCCTATACAGTCATATCCCTGTGCACAATTGTTTTGAGGTAATGTATCAGTTGCTGTGAATTCAACTAAATTTCCCGAATTATCTTTATAATACTTTTTATAAGTGCTTGTATCAGCGCTAGGCCCTTCACCAAATGAGTTTCCTGCAGATTTTACGATGATATATGAGGGGTTGTTGTATACAATCTGGTCATAGTCACGATCATTCGTATGATAAGTTCCCTGAGCATCAAAGGTATTATTTGGGCTTGAAAACGCCCCATTCCATACCCATGAAGGTTCATTATTAATCAGCTGGGGGTCAGCCCATCCCTGATTGGTTCCGTAAGAATGATTGGAAATGTTAGGTTGAGCCGTTGTAATTTTTTGAAATACTGTTTTTGGGGTAGTTTCGCCGTCCAGAACAGAAGTTCCAAAAGCATAGGCATCTATAGTAGAATTAGGTGCAATTCCTTTGAAATTAACCTGTCTTGTTGTACCATTCGTAAATGTTACGGTATATGGGTAATCTTTTGCTCCTATAAAACTGGAAACAGCTGTTGCGTGGTCGCCATAATTGACAGTGCTGCTTTCTTTATTCGTTATTCTATTCGGTAAATTGTTAAAAAAAACGTGACCAGCAAATACTCTTGCTACACCGGATGAGGTACTTCCGTCGAAAATAGTGAACTTAATACCTTCGCCGTTAAAAGATCCCGTTAAACCTGTAATAGTTCCTCCCTGTAAAAAATCAGAATTGGAGTTTTTAATCTGATCCATGTCATGAGCTTGAAAAAAATAGGGTCTGTTATCAGGTAAAAACCCTGCCAGATTGGTTCTTTGCTGCTCAATCTCTTTTAAAACTTCAGGAGTTTTGTTAGAGCCATATCGTTTAGATACATAAGAATCAAACCTTTCATTGTTGTCTATTCTTTGGCGTTCTAATTGACTGTTTAATTCTTCATTGTTTTGCGCACTTGCTAATGTAATAATCAATGTGCTGATTAAAAGTAATTGTTTCTTCATTTTTGAGTAATAAATTGTAAAAATTATAGTTAATCAAATTTATAGCAAAAAACTGATAACTAGTTAGTTTTGGTAGATAATTCTAATTTTTTTAATAATATTTTAATATTTTATTTCATTCTTGTTTGAGTTGTTTATTTTTTTAATAAAATGTAATGATTTTGTTATTGTGAATAGGGTTTATTCTTTATGTTTAGTATAAACTAATTGGAAAAAATGGAGTAACTTTACATTCTCTTTTATAAAAAAGTTAGAACATTATATGTATTTAATTTTTGACACAGAAACAACAGGTTTACCAAAAAATTTCAACGCTCCGCTTTCAGATTCGGAAAACTGGCCAAGAATGGTTCAGATAGCATGGCAGGTACACGATGATGACGGAAATTTAGTTGAAAACCAGGATTATATAATAAAACCTGAAGGATATGATATTCCCTTCAATGCAGCCCGTATTCACGGAATTACAACGAAAATTGCCAATGAAGAAGGCCGTGACCTTGAAGAAGTTTTAAATGAATTTGCTGAAGTCTTAGATAGAGTAAGAGTCGTTTCCGGACACAATGTGGAATTCGATTACAATATCGTTGGAGCAGAATTTTACAGAAAAAATCTTAAAGATAATCTACAGGAAAAACCCAAAGCGGATACCATGATTTTGGGAACCGACTTCTGTCAGCTAGGCGGAGGAAGGGGAGGGAGATATAAATCTCCGAAACTTGAAGAACTTTATGAAAAGCTTTATGGAAGCAAATTTGATGAGGCACATAATGCTGCTGCCGACGTAAATGCTACGGCAAGAGCTTTTTTTGAAATGATAAGAATTGGAGTTGTTCCCGCGGAAACATTAAAGATTTCTGAGGATCAGCTGGCGTATTTCAAGAGCCTTTATCCCGATCCGATAAAACCTTTCAATATTGTTATCAGAAGGCAGGTTGCAGATTTTCATAATAAGAAAAAGCAGCAGGATTTCGGAAGTGTTGATGAAATTGATCTGGGTAAATATTTCAATTTTGACAATCACAGTGTTTTCTCAACATTAATGGCGACTTCCAGCATTAATGATTTAATTAAAAAAGCTACGGATGACAATTTCCCTGCCGTTGGAATGGTGGATTTGGGAAATATGATGGGTGCCTTTAAATTTGTTTCAGCAATTGAAGGTGCAAATAGTGACCGCGCAAAAAAACATAAAGAATATTTAGCAAAAAAACAGGAAGCAGAAGAAAACGGAGAAGAATTTAATGAGGCTGAGCCTGTTTCAGAGCCTTTAGTTCCTGTTGTAGGCTGTGAATTTTATATTTCAGACCGTTACGAACAGAAGCAGTTTACCAAAGATGATCCTGACAGAAGAACGCAGGTGGTTTTATTAGCGAAAGATTTTGAAGGATATAAAAACCTGGCAAAACTTTCAAGTATCGGATTCTTAAAAGGATTTTATTTTGGAGTTCCAAGGATCAGCCGTGAATTGATTGCTGAATATAAAAAGGGTTTAATTGCTCTGACTTCCGGAATTCTGGGAGATATTCCGGATGCTATTTTAAATACCGGTGAGCAAAAAGGGGAGGAGCTTTTCAAATGGTGGAAAGATACTTTTGAAGATGACTTTTATGTTCAGATTCAAAATCATAAACTACCTGAAGAAGAGCATTTAAATGATGTTTTACTGCATTTTGCAGATAAATATAATGTTAAGATTTTAGCCCAGAACGAAACTTTTTATACCAATAAAGACGATTCTAATATTCAGGATATTGTAAGCTGTATTAAAGACGGAGAAAAATTGACAACTCCTGTCGGAAAAGGCTTTGGAAAGAGAAGAGGATTAGCTACAGGAGAATATTACATCAAAAATTCTGATGAAATAAAAGAAACTTTTTTAGCGTATCCTGATGCTTTTGATGCTTATGAAGAATTCACTGCGAAATTTAAGCCTTATACATTAAAAAGAGATGTTTTACTTCCAAAATTCGATATTCCGGAAGAATTTATTCATGCTGAAGATGATATTGATGGAGGGAAACGTGGTGAAATGGCATATTTGACGCATTTAACATATGAAGGAGCGAAAAAAAGATATGCAGATACCGGAATTACAGCCGAAATTAAAGAACGTTTAGATTTTGAACTGGAAGTAGTTGCTAACACAGGGTATCCAGGTTATTTCCTGATTGTGCAGGATTTTTGTAATGAAGCAAGAAAAATGGGGGTTTGGGTTGGTCCCGGCCGTGGTTCTGCTGCAGGTTCTGCCGTAGCATATTGTACAGGAATTACCAATGTGGATCCTATTAAATATGATTTGCTTTTTGAAAGATTTTTGAATCCGGAAAGGGTTTCCATGCCGGATATTGATATTGACTTTGATGATGAAGGCCGTGATAAAATTATCAAATGGGTAGTTGAAAAATACGGTAAAAATCAGGTCGCACAGATTATTACGTACTCTGTTTTAGGAGGAAAATCTGCGATTAAAGATGCGGGAAGAGTGCTTGATGTTCCGATTCCGGATACAAATAATATTGCAAAATTAATTCCGCCAAGCCCGGGAATGAATATTGCAAAAGCTTTATCTAAATATGATAAATTAAAACCGGAAGAACAGATGCTTGTTGATGAAATGAGATATGTTCTGAATAGCCCGGATGATGCCCGTCATGACGTACTTTCGAGTGCGAAAAAAATGGAAGGCTGTATCAGGAATACAGGTATTCATGCCTGTGGGGTGATTATTACTCCGGAAGATGTAAGTAATCTTGTACCCGTAACTATTGCTGCAAAAGATGCGGATATTCTGGTTTCACAGTTTGATAACTCCGTGGCGGAAAGTGCAGGTCTTCTGAAAATGGACTTCCTTGGGTTGAGGACGTTGACGATCATTAAAGATGCATTGAAACTGGTAAAAGCAAGACATGGCTTAGACATTGATCCGGATCTTATTCCGCTTGATGATACGAAGACCTATCAATTATTTAAAGAAGGGAGGACAGTAGGGATTTTCCAGTACGAAAGTCCCGGAATGCAAAAATACATGAGGGAGCTTAAACCAACGGTTTTTGCTGACCTTATTGCAATGAATGCCCTGTATCGTCCGGGGCCGATTAAATATATTCCAAATTTCATTAATAGAAAGCACGGAATTGAAGAGATCGTTTATGACCTACCGGAAACAGAAGAATATTTAAGAGAAACATACGGGATTACCGTTTATCAGGAGCAGGTAATGCTTTTGTCCCAGAAGCTGGCTAATTTTACAAAAGGTGAAGCTGATACTTTGAGAAAAGCGATGGGTAAAAAGCAGATCGATGTCCTTAATAAAATGTACCCGAAATTCATTGAAGGAGGTAGAAAAAATAACCTGAATGAAGAAAGGTTGGAGAAAATCTGGAATGACTGGAAAGCCTTTGCGGAATATGCCTTCAATAAATCTCACTCCACTTGTTACGCATTTATTGCTTACCAGACAGCCTATCTGAAAGCCAATTATCCTGCAGAATATATGGCGAGTGTGATGAGTAATAACATTAACAATACGGATTCAATTACCATGTTTATGGAGGATTGCAAAAGTATGGGAGTAGATGTATTAGGACCGGATGTGAATGAATCTCAATATAAATTCTCTGTAAACGAAAAAGGACAGATCCGTTTTGGGTTGGGAGCAATCAAAGGGATTGGAGAAGGGCCGAGTGAAGGAATTACACGGGAAAGAACGAACGGAAGATTCAAAAATATTTATGATTTTTTTGAAAGAATTCTGCCTTCGCAAATGAATAAAAGAGTAGCGGAAAGTTTGGTGCTTGCAGGAGCTTTTGATGAATTGGATTCTTTCCACAGAGGTCAATATTTTGATATTGATATGGCCGGAAGAACGAATCTTGAAAGATTGATCAGATACGGACAAAGTTTCCAGGAGAGTAAAAATGAGATGGAACATTCTCTTTTTGCGGATTTTGCAGAGGAAGTTCAGATTGAGCAGCCGAAACTGGCACCCTGCCCGGAATGGCCAAACATGCATAAACTTAATAAAGAAAAAGAAACGATCGGATTTTATCTTTCTGCACATCCGCTGGATGAATTTAAATACCAATATCAGTTTATGCAGGGGCAGCTTTCCAAAAAGTCAGTGTTGGAGAAGGATGAGGAAAAAGCAGTTATAGATGAAGCTCCTATTCTTGAAAAAGACTCTATTGATGAGGTTGCGGATCTTGTGGAAATTGTTTCTGATGACATCGTTGCCGGTGAAGAGGAAGAAGTTATAGAAGAAGTTACAAAAAAAGCTGAACCGAAAGGAGTTTTTCATTTTTTGAATCTTGATGAAGTGGATGCCTATAAAGAGCAGGCTTTTGCAAATAAACAGGAAGAACTTTTTGAAGAAAAGAAAAAAGACTGGAAAACCTTACAAAAAGAAAGAGAAAACGGCGGTGGTGGAAAAGAATATACTGTTGCCGGTCTGATTACGGAATATGTGGTGAAAGATGGTTTCAGGAGTGGCGAAAAAGTAGCTTTTGTTACCCTGGAAGATTATTCGGGATCGTATTCATTCAGATTGGGAGACAGGGATTATATGAGGCTGAAGGAAAAGCTGGAGGTACAGAGGTTTGTTATTTTCAAAATAAAATTTGCTCAGGTGAAGGATGGAAGAGTCTTTGTTAATGTAAATGATGTTATAGAACTGCAGGAAGCATTTGAAAGGTTTGCTAAGAGTATATCTCTGGTCATGGATGTTATGGATGTAAGAGCTGAAGATCTGGACTTTTTCAGAACAGTACTTGATAGAAATAAAGGAAATCAAAAGCTGAAGTTCTTTATCAAAAATCTTGAGGATGATTCCCATATCGAAGTACAGTCTATGAAGCATTCGGTAGATCTGAATGGAGACTTGATTAAAGAAATCCAGCTTCTTAATAAATATGAATTTTATTTAAATTAGAAAAAAATATATAATAATATAGAGAGTGGTCAAAAGCCACTCTTTTTTTGTTTACATATTGAGAGTATTGATGAAAATTTATAAATAGTTTTTTGTGTTAAATAGAAAAATTTTCTGAAGTCTATTTTAATGATATAGTAATTTAAATAATTGATTGTTAGTGTTTTGGTATTTTTCAACATATTGCGAAATAATTATTAAATTAAATAAACGTTTGATTTTATTATATTTTAATGCTGTTTTTTATGTGTTTTTGTTTAATGTTTTGTGATAATTTTTGATTTTTAATTTAAAATATAAATTAATATTTATACATTTACCGTCCTAACTTTTATTATTACTATTTATGAAGAGATTACTACTTTCGTGTTTAGCCTTCCTGAGTATGGGAGTCTATGCACAAACTAATGTCGCCAACTATACTTTTTCAAAAAGTAGCGGGATGACGTACACCTCAATCACGGGGGGAACAAAATTATTTCCTACCGGAACTAATACAACTTATGATAATGAGGTGTCGGCAGCAATTCCTTTATCTTCTCCCTTTACTTTCGGTGGTGTTGCAATGACAACATGTTACGTGAGTGCAAATGGGTTTATAGCTTTTGGAGCTGCACCTTCGGGGACAAACTATACACCGATGTCGAGTCTGGGATCAACGACAGGGGCGATTTCTGCTTTTGGGCAGGATGGAGGTTTTTCATCATCAGATGCAACACAGCCGATTGGAAATCATGAAGTTCGATATGAAGATCTCGGAACTGAATTTGTTGTACAATGGCAGGATCATGCTAATTACAGCAATAGATCTACTGAAAGATTAAATTTTCAGATTCGTTTGGTGTATGCTACCGGTGAAATCAAAATTATATATGGAAACTGTACGGATCCAGGAACCAGTACCTCAAATAGCACTCCTCATGTAGGAATAAGAGGAAATAGTACTACCTATGCATCCAATGTAAATTCTCTGATGATTGGCAATGTGCCGTCTGGAACTACTTGTGATTGGTCTAAAGCTGTTACGGGTAGTGCTAATAACAGTACTATGCTTTTTTCCAGTACAACAAATGCAAGTGTTAAAATCCCGGCTGGTCTGCAGTATACATGGGTACCTGGTACGCAGGCACCGGTAAGAACTTTTGCTGCTGCAACTGCAATTACCAATAATGCTGCAACGGTAAATTGGACTGCTCCAACGGGTGCAACAGCCTACAATGTTCAGTACAGAGCAGTTGGAAGCTGTGATTGGACTAATCTTGTTGGTAATCCTGTTTCTGCTGCTACTGCTACCATTACGGGGCTTACTCAGAATACAACCTATCAGGTGCAGGTACAGGCTTTAAATGGTGCAGTACAATCTGTATACTCCCATATTCCAAATGCAGCCGGAACAGGAAGTGGGTATGCATCTACAGGATCTTTTACAACTACACCTAACTGTGTAAGTACAGTAACCGGCCTTTCTTCTTCTTCCTTAACTCCTGAATCTGCAACCATAAGCTGGACAGCTTCAACAACGCCTCCAGGTAATGGATATGAATATTATTATTCTACATCTTCAACTACGCCAATTTCAACAGTTACTCCATCAGGTTCTGTTGGTGCCGGGGTTTTAACAGCAGATTTATCAGGTTTAACTCCTTCAACTCAGTATTATTATTGGGTGAGAGGAAACTGTAATGGAACTGATAAAGGGGTGTGGTCAAGTTCAGCCAACTTCACAACTTTAGGTCTTTGTCCGACAGTTACAGCTCCGGCATCTAGTGCTACAGGAGTAAGTGTAACGCCTACAATAACATGGAATGCAATAAATGGAGCAACTGGTTACAAACTAAAAGTTGGAACAACTTCAGGAGGAAACGATATTTTAGACATGGATATCGCTGGCGGTACTAATAGTTCTTATACATTAGCTGCACCTTTAAATTTTGCTACCACTTACTATTACTCTGTTACTGCGTATACAGCGAATATTACAGGGCCGGCTACAGCATGTACAGTAAGATCTTTCCAAACAGTATGTAATTCAGTAAACCTGCCATATACTTTAGATTTTGAAAGTGTTACAACACCTGCTTTACCAATGTGTACAACTGTTATTAATAGTGGTTCAGGAAATTTATGGAAAACAGCTACAGCTCCAACTGGGTTTACCGGGAAAGTGCTTAACTATTCATATAACAGCAGTAATGCTGCCAATACGTGGTTCTTTACACAAGGGTTAAATCTTACAGCCGGAGTTAGCTATAGAATCAAATATAAATATGCAAATGCAACCGGAACAACACAATATCCTGAAAAAGTAAAAGTTGCTTACGGATCTTCGGCTACAAGTGCAGCGATGACAAATACTTTAGCTGATCATGCAAATATTACCGGTGGAACTGCTACAAATACTTTTGTAGATTTTACGCCAAATGCAACAGGGGTTTATTATTTTGGATTCCAGGCTTATTCTCTTGCTGATATGAATCAAATCTATGTGGATGATATCAATATAGATGTTACACCTACTTGTTCAGAGCCATCAGCAGTTGCTGTTTCAGCAATTACAACAAACGGAGCAAGTATTTCATGGACTGCACCAGCTACAGCTCCTGGAAGTGGTTATGAATATTATTATTCAACAAACAGTACAGCTCCTACAGCCTCTACTACAGCTTTAGGAAACAGTACTACAACTTCAGCTCCTTTATCCGGATTGTCTCCTTCTACTACTTATTATGTATGGGTGAGATCTGTTTGTAGTTCTTCTGATAAGAGTGTATGGAGTATTGTTGCTACATTTAATACTCTTTGTGGAATTGTTATGGCACCTTTTACTCAAAACTTTGATAGTGGAGCAGCGCCAAACTGTTGGAATAATGTAAACCCTACAGCAACAGGTACAGATGCAAACCTTTTCTGGAAGTTCTCAGGAAATGGAGATTATGGTGCAAGTCCGGCTAATAACGGAAAAGCTGCAGGAACATATGCATGGGTAGATGCAAGCTCACCATATGCGGGAGCGGGTACAAATACTGTACAATTGGTTACTCCTTCTGTAAATTTAACAGGATTAACGGCTCCTCTTGTTTCTTTTGATTGGTTTAAAAACCATTCTATGTCAACCGGTACTACAGTTTCACCTTCTAGTTATGATAATAATAAACTTACTGTAGAGGTAAACGATGGAAATGGCTGGGTAGTGATTTTTAGTGATAATACCAACTTAAATCAATGGAGAACAGTTGCTGTTCCTTTAGCGGCTTCCTATATTGGAGCAACTATTCAGGTGAGATTTACTGTAGATAAAAACGTAAATGGTAACGGATATTTCTATGATGATCTTCTTTTAGATAATGTTGAAGTAAAACAAAATCCTAATTTGGCAACTTCTGAAACTGTCGCAAAAGACCATAAGATTAATGTATATCCTAATCCGTTTACTGAGACCTTAACAATTTCTGATGTATCCAAGGTACAATCTGTTTCAATCGTTGATGTTTCCGGAAGATTGATTAAAACAATTGAGAAACCATCTTCTGAACTTCAATTGAGAGATCTGAAAGAAGGATTGTATTTAGTAGTCTTGAATATGAAAGACGGATCTAAACAAACCGTTAAAGCAATTAAAAGGTAAATAATTTCTTAAAGAAATAAGAAAAAGAGGCTGCTCAATTTGAGTAGCCTCTCTTTTTATAAGTGAAATTATCTTTTATAAAAGGAAAACTTTAATTCATTGTGATATAATTAAAAAAATATTTTTTTTATTGTTGATTTTCACTAGATTTGAGTAACTAATACTGTTTTTATATGAGAAATTTTTTACTTGTTGGTTTCTTAATGGCCGGCTTTTTATCCTCCGCACAGACTTACTGTACGCCTGCGTTTGCAAGCGGGTGTAGCGGAGGAGATGTGATAGATTCCTTTGCAATTCCAGGCGCTGGATTTGATCATCCTAATACAGGTTGTTCTACTGATGCGTATGGAGATTACACTTCTATGACGATCAACCTTAGTGCAGGTTTGAGTTATGACTTTAGTGTTAAACATGGGTACAGTGATCAGAATGTACGTGTTTGGATAGACTTTAATAACGATGGTACTTTTGATGATGCAGCTCCGGAACTTGTAGCTTCTGCGAGTAGTACTCAAGTAGGAGCGGACAATATTACCTCAGGGCTTATCGCAATTCCTTCTACCGTTACTCCTGGTACTTACAGAATGAGAGTGGGTGACAGGTTCTCCAGTGACCCTATTCCTTGTAATACAGACGGCTATGGAGAAGCTCATGATTATACGGTAGTAATTGGTGCAGTTCCAACTTGTTTTGCTCCTTCTGCTTTAACGGTATCTGCCGTTACAGCAAATTCAGCTCAGGTGGGATGGACCGCTCCGGCTTCTGCTCCAGGCAGCGGTTATGAATATTATTATTCAACTTCCAGTACATATCCTACTGCTGCTACAGTGGTTTCCGGAACAAGCAGTGGATTAAGTACTGGTCTTTCTTCACTGGCACCGGCTACAACTTATCATGTATGGGTACGTTCTGTATGCAGTACTTCAAATAAGAGTGCATGGTCTCAAATGGCAACATTTATGACATCCTGTGTTTCTGTAGGAGTACCATATGCGTTGGACTTCGAAAGCATAACCCCACCTGATCTTCCAAATTGTACCTCAGTAGTCAATGACGGTTCAGGAAATATGTGGGAGACCGGTGATCTGGATGCTCAAGGATTTACAGGAAATGTTCTTCAGTATTCTTATGACTATGCCAATAATGCTGATACCTGGTTTTTCACCAACGGTATTAACCTTACTGCAGGAGTTACCTACAGAATTAAATATAAATATGCAAATGCAGAAGGAACTGTATATGCTGAAAAATTGAAAATAGCTTACGGAACTTCAGCTACCGGTGCGGGAATGACCAATACATTAGCAGATCACTCAAATATTGTTACCAGTACAGCAACCAGTGCATTTGTGAATTTCACACCAACAGCCACAGGAGTTTATTATTTTGGGTTCCAGGCATATTCTGACGCTAATATGAACCAGTTGTATGTGGATGATATTAATATAGATGTAGCGCCAGCTTGTAGTGAGCCTAATGCATTAGTTATGTCTAATATTACTGCCGGAGGAGCTACGGTTTCCTGGACGGCAGCTACTCCTGTACCTGCAAGCGGATATGACATTTATTACAGCACAACCAATACAGCGCCTACAGCTACAAGTACACCTAATTTTACAGGAGTTACAACAACTACTTATAATATTCCAAGTTTGGCTCCTTCCACTGTTTATTATGTATGGGTAAGATCTGCATGTAGTGCTGCAAGCAAAAGTATATGGAGTGATTCTGCTACATTTACAACATTGTGCTCAAGTGCGAACCTTCCTTATGCTATAGACTTTGAAAGTGTTACTGTTCCTGAACTTCCAGGCTGTACAATGAATGTTAACGCAGGAGTTGGTAATAATTGGGAAACAGTAGATCCGCCTTCTGATAGCCAGGGATTTACTACCAATGTATTAAGTTATCATTATAACTCTTCCAATCCTGGCAATACGTGGTTCTTTACCCAAGGTTTGAACCTGACAGCGGGAACACAATATACAATTGGCTATAAGTACGGTAATAACTCATCTACCTATGTTGAAAAATTGAAAGTTGCTTATGGAACTTCACCTGACGCATCGGCTATGACAGGCTCTATAGCAGATTATCCTTCAATTAATGATGAAATGGCCCATACAGAATCTATAACGTTTACAGTTCCTGCAACAGGTGTGTATTACTTTGGATTTAATGCTTATTCAGATCCGGATCAGTATAATCTGTATATAGATGATATTAGTATTAACAATGCGAACCTGGCAACAGCTGAAGTTGCTCTGGCAAAAAATACTATTCAGGTTTATCCTAATCCATTTACAGATGTATTGAACATTTCTGATGTGAAAAACGTGAAAAATGTATCTGTAACGGATGCAACAGGAAGATTAGTGAAAACTATTGCAAACCCTGAATCTGTGATTCATTTAAGAGATTTAATGCAAGGTGTTTATTTAATTACAATGGAAATGAAAGATGGATCTAAACAGACTATCAAGGCTATTAAAAAATAATTTATCATTTAAATAAAAAGAAAGGGACGGGTCATTGATGATCCGTCCTTTTTATTGTATTTACTTTGAAAATTAATAGATCAAAAGAAAGATGAGCGAAATATTTCACTCATCTTTTTATTTTGTCATATGACTCGATGTTATATAAATCATTATGAATTACCCATTACTTATTACTCATTATTTATTAGGTACCGGCTGAATCTCTCCCTTATTCATAAGGTCAAAAATAGTAGGGAAGAACATTGCTAATATAAAGTAGACGATGATCATCAGCACCACCAGTGCAAAAAGAATGATCACTAAACTATTCGGTTTGTTTTTCTTTTTTGGTTCCATGATTTTGTGGTATTTGGTGAATAAATTATGTTGATATCCAATATCAAGCTAATTTCTTGCCACATTTCTTACAATACCTCGCATCATCATCAATATCTTCGTTACCGCATCGTTCACAGATCAGTTCCAGGTTTTGTCTCTTGTTTCTCATTTCTGCCGTTACAATACCGGTAGGAACAGCAATAATAGAATAACCGGCCAGCATCAGAACAACCGCAAAAAACTTTCCTAAAGGCGTGATTGGGGATACATCACCATATCCTACAGTAGTTACAGTAACTACTGCCCAATAGATAGACTGCGGTATGGTTTCAAATCCCTGCCTTCCGCCTTCCACCATAAACATCAGTGATCCTACAATAACTGAGAATATAATCAGGAATAAAAGGAAAATGTAAATCTTTCTCGAGCTGTTTTTCAGAGCCCGTACAATAAGGTAGCCGTCATTCATAAAATCCAGCAAATTGAAAATCCTGAAAATTCTCAACATTCTAAGCATTCTGAAAATCAGAAAATATTTAGTGATGGGAAAGAAAAAGCTGAGGAAAAAAGGAACCAGCGCGAGAAAATCTATAACTCCGAAAAAACTGAAAATATAACTTCGCTTATTCTTTACCACTGCAATACGCATAGAATACTCAAGAGTGAAAAAAATAGAAATCACCCACTCCAGAATCAGGAAGGTATAATGAAACTTTTTATCAAGCTTAGGTACACTTTCCATCATAATGATGGCTGTACTTGCAAGAATTAAAGATAATAAGATGATATCGAACAGTTTTCCGAGTCTGGTATCGGAACGATAAATTATCCGGTAAAGGAATCTTTTCCAAAGATTGTCTTCAGGAACAAGATTATGTTCTCTTTCCATTTATATAGGTTATTTCACAGCGAAGTTAGTAATTTCTATAGAGTATAGGGTAAAGATATGATTGTTAAAAGAATCTTGCAAATGTTAAAAATATTTTCATCATTAAAAAGTGAATTATATGCACTTAATTTAATGATTTTCAATACATTATATTAAACAAAATACGAATAAAATATGACATATAAAAATTTATTTTTTAACATAATATTAATCCAAGTTTGTAATTTTATTCAACAAAAGCTTTATATCATGAGAAAAAATTTAACCTTATTTATTCTGTTTTTCATAAGCAGTTTTATACATGCTCAGGTTGGGATTAATACTTCAACACCAAATGGTGCTTCAGTACTGGATATAGTCTCCAACCAGAAAGGGATTCTCATTCCTCGTCTTACAGATACTGACCGGGATACATACCTGGCTGATAATAATGCTTCTACAGTGCCCCCTGCAGGTGTTGTAAATGCTAACCTTACTGCAGGAACCCTTATTTTTAATACGACAACAAATAACTTCCAGTATTGGGATGGTACCCTCTGGAGACAGCTTTTTGTTCCTACATCTTCTCAGGCTGGTAACGATGGTGTCGTTAAAATAAATTCTGGAAACGCAAATGTAAAACCCTCATTCAGTTTAAGTGCAGCAGGGAGCGGGTATGGGCCAAGACAACAGGTGCTTTATGCCACACCGCTAGTCTTTGCGGCAAGTCCTACTACAAGCTGGCCGGAAACCACAGTTCCATTTCCGGGAGTTACCTCGAATATCTATATTTCAGCTACTGGTAAATGGAGGGAAAACGAAATTAACGGACAGGTCCATATCTGGAGAGCTATCGCGACTATTACTCCCGGGTCCAATTCTTCAGGATCTGTAAAGGCTACTTTTAAAAATCCTGACTCCGGTTTTGAAATTAACTCTATCCAGTTGGTTCCAAGTGGTTCCAGTGGAACAGGTAACATTCTTACATTTTATTTCTATACCATTGCCGATCCTGCGAGTCTTGATCCGGGAAGAGGCTATCAGCTTTTTATGGAGGCCGATTTAAGTTGTAGCGTGGTCATAGAATCCTTTACAAGAGTATCTCTCTTCAAAGATTAACAGTCTTATTTAATTTTTTTATATCAAATTCAACCGGCCCATGAAAGCCGGTTTTTTATTGCAGCAGAAATATTCTTTGGATTTTTAGTAAAATTAATATCTTCGCTGTAACCGTAAAATATAAATTAATGAAGCTAAAAACTGTAATTGCAAAGATTGAAGAGGAAATAAGTATCAGACAGGCAGAAGATTTTGATAATGTAGGCTTGTTGTGTGGTGTTTATGATCGTGATGTATCTGGGATTCTGGTTTGTCATGATGCTCTGGAAAATGTTGTAGACGAGGCAGTTGAGAGAAACTGCAATCTGATAGTATGCTTTCACCCCATTATATTTTCCGGACTCAAATCTTTAACAGGGAAAAACTATGTAGAAAGAGCCGTTTTAAAGGCTATTGAAAATAAAGTGGCTATCTATGCCATTCATACGGCATTTGATAATGATTTCTTTGGGGTCAATTATGGAATTTGCAGACAGTTGGGATTAAAGAATATGAAAATCCTTCAGCCGAAAGAAAATAATTTAAAACAACTGACGGTTTTTGTTCCGAAAGAGTATTCCGAAAAAGTAAGAGAAGCTATGTTCTCAGCGGGAGCAGGAAATATCGGTTTCTATGATGAATGCAGCTTTACGGTGAATGGTAACGGAACATTCAGGCCGGTAGAAGGAGCAAACCCTTTTTCAGGACAGAAGGGTGTTCGTGAAAATGCAGATGAAGATATGATCTCTGTAATTTTTGAAGGCTTTAAACAAGGTCAGATTGTGAGCGCTATGAAAGCCGCACATCCTTACGAAGAAGTGGCTCATCAGATCTACAGTCTGGATAATAAAAACCAACATGCCGGACTGGGAATGTATGGTGACCTGGAAGAAGAAATGGATGAAAAAGATTTCCTGGGGTTTGTAAAAGAAAAGTTTGGTCTTGAAGTGATAAAACATTCCTCTTTCAACAATAAAAAAATCAAAAGGGTAGGGGTTCTGGGTGGTTCCGGAGCAAGTGGAATAAGATCTGCTGCTTCCAGAAAATGTGATGCTTATCTTACCGGAGATCTTAAATATCACGACTATTTTTTAGCAGAGTCTAAAATGCTGATTTGCGATATTGGGCATTATGAGTCAGAACAATTTGTTGCTCAACAATTATTTGAAATTTTATCACAAAAATTTAGTACATTTGCAATTTCAAAATCTATTGAAAAAACAAACCCAGTAAATTATTTCATTTAAATATGGCAAAAACCAACGATATTTCAGTTGAAGAAAAATTAAGAGCTTTATACGATTTACAGATCATTGATTCAAGATTGGATGAAATCCGAAATACTAGAGGAGAATTGCCAATTGAAGTTGAAGATCTTGAAATCGAGATTGAAGGTCTTGAAAAAAGAGCTGAAAAATTTCATGCTGACATCAAAGATCAGGACGATCAGATCAAAACAAAGCATGAAGTTATTAACCATGCTAAAACTTTAATTGAGAAGTACAAATCTCAGCAGGATAATGTAAGAAACAACAAAGAGTTTGAAGCATTAGGAAAGGAAATGGAATTCCAGGATCTGGAAATTCAGCTTGCTGAAAAAAGAATTAAAGAATTTGGAGTTAAAATTGCTCACAAAAACGAAACTTTAAGTGAACTGAATACTAAGATCGACGATTTGAAAAACCACTTGAAATTCAAGAAAGAAGAATTAGAAGGTCTTATCTCTGAAACTCAGAAAGAAGAAGAATATCTTTTAGAGCAATCTAAAGAATTTGCAGGTAAAATCGATGAGAGACTATTGGCTTCTTACAACAGAATCAGAACAAATTCTATCAACGGTCTTGCTGTAGTAGGATTAGAAAGAGGAGCTCCAAAAGGATCTTTCTTTACAATCCCTCCTCAAAAGCAAATGGAAATTGCTCAGAGAAAGAAAATTATTATTGATGAACATTCAGGGAAAATCCTTGTTGATGACGAATTGGTAATGGAAGAAAACGAAAGAATGAAATCTGTAATTAAATTCTAATTATTGATTTTAAATCATACAAAAGCTGTTTCAGAAATGAAACAGCTTTTTTTATACATTCAACAGCTAATGCGTTTTTAAGATGGTGTAATTTTTACGGTGTCTTTGTCATTCCGTAGGAATCTAGACATGCAATGAGTCTCAATAAAGCTTAGATTCCACGCTTCACTCTGAATGACAACTCTAACTCTAATAAAAAGAATTCTAATGAGACAGTCAATAGGAATGGGCTTTAGCCCGTTTAATTAAAAAAATAGATCTTCCTATTGGCTTTAGCCAAAACATAAAAAAAACCGCTTCAAAATGAAGCGGTTGATATTATTTATTCCTGATGATCATACATCTTATTATATAAGGCTATAAACTTCTCTTTTACTGCTTTTCTTTTCAGCTTCAATGTCGGAGTAAGCAATCCGCTTTCAATGCTCCATACTTCAGGAGTAAGTTCAATCTTTTTGATTTTCTCCCAGTTTCCAAGATGTTCGTTGATTCCTTCGATTTCCTTTTCAATTCTTTGCTTCAGCTCAGCACTTTTTGCAATCTCTTCCGGGGTAGAACCAATATTCAGATTGTTTCTCATAGCCCAGCTTTTTGCAAATTCAAAATCAGGCTGTACCAAAGCACATGGCATTTTTTCACCATCACCTACCACCATGATCTGCTCTATAAATTTAGAAGCCTTTGCTAAATTTTCAATCGTCTGAGGGGCAATATATTTTCCGCCGGATGTCTTGAACATTTCTTTCTTACGGTCAGTGATCTGTAAAAATCCGTCACTATCAATATGTCCGATATCTCCGGTCTTGAAAAACCCGTCTTCTGTAAAAGCTTCTTTGGTCATTTCTTCGTTTTGGAAATATCCTTTGAAAACAGAAGGCCCTTTTACTGTAATTTCACCATCTTCCTGGATTTTTACTTTTAAATTATCCAATGGAATACCTACTGTTCCCACTCTCATTTTCTCAAAGCTGTTTACAGAAATTACAGGCGAAGTTTCCGTTAAACCATAACCTTCCAAAATTGGAATTCCCGCATTTTGAAACATTAAGTTAAGTCTTGTAGACAATGCCGCAGATCCTGAAACCAACGTCACAATTTCACCACCTAAACCTTCTCTCCATTTAGAAAATACCAGTTTGTCTGCGATGATTTCCTGAAGTCCGGATGGTTTTGAGATTACTTTCTTCTTGCTGATCAGGTTCAAAGCCCAGAAGAAAATTTTTGATTTCAATCCTCCGGCAGAAGACCCTGTATTGTAAATTTTATCATATACCTTTTCTACCAGTCTTGGAACGACAGTCATATAATGAGGCTTCACTTCTTTTACGTTTTCACCCATTTTCTCGATGCTTTCAGCAAAATAAAGAGAAAAACCGTTGTATTGATAGAGATAGAACAGCATTCTTTCAAAGATATGGCAGATGGGCAGGAAGCTTAATGCCCTTGTTTCCTTATAATCTAAGCTCTTTTTCTTTGGAATTCTTGGAATAGATCCCAATACGTTTGAAACAATATTGTTGTGGGTAAGCATTACTCCTTTAGGTCTCCCGGTAGTTCCGGAAGTATAAATAATAGTGGCAAGATCCTCTGTATTGATGGCATTGGAAAGGTCATCCACTTCAATTTGTGTAGATTCATCTTTACCCAGATCAAGGATTTCTCTCCAGTTGGCAGCGCCACTGATGTTGTCAAAAGTAAATATTCCCTGTAGACTTGGGATATTATGTTTTACTTTCATTACCTTAGTCAACAGTTCTTTATCAGAAACAAAACAGTATTGAATTTCGGCATTGTTGAAGATAAATTCGTAATCTTCAGGTGAAATACTTGGATAAACAGGTACAGAAACAACTCCGATCTGAGAAAGCCCAAAGTCCATAATAGCCCATTCTGTACGGGAATTGGTTGTAATCAAAGCGATTTTATCACCCGGTTTTATACCAAGCTTCAATAATCCTCTGGATATCTTATTTCCCTCATTAATAAACTCCTGAGTAGAAGTTTTTTTCCACTCACCCTGATATTTCGTTACAAACATATCCGTTTTAGGATATTTTTCTAAAGCGTAGTGTGGAATATCGAATAATCTCTTGATCGTCATGATTTTTTACGTAATTTATAAAGAAATTTAAATATAAGCATTTTTTTTAATTGAAAACATTTGAATGTAATAATTAGAAACTAGTTAAATGCTTACCATAATATATTGAATCAAAAAGGAGGCCGGAAGCCCTGAAAAGGGGATTTTATATTTTGAACTGATCATTTGTGAATGTTTACGGTTCTGAACGTATCCGGTATTGTTTTTATCTTTAATCATTTTGAATCCCAAAACACGCATTCACTGGCCTTAAACTCGCTCTAACTTCCATTTTCTGTGCCTTTTTCCTGCTTTCAATTTAATTTTTTCAGATTTGCTTAAAAAGTGTAAATTTACGGCTATCTAATTATTTTTTTTATGGACTTTAATTTATCGGAAGAACAGCTGATGATTCAGCAGGCAGCAAGAGATTTTGCACAAAATGAACTATTACCTGGAGTGATTGAAAGAGACCGTGACCAGAAATTTCCTGCAGAACAGGTGAAGAAAATGGGAGAAATGGGACTTTTAGGAATGATGGTAGATCCACAATACGGCGGTGCAGGTATGGACAGCGTTTCTTATGTGCTGGCAATGGAGGAGATTGCAAAAGTGGATGCTTCTGCAGCTGTTGTAATGTCTGTAAACAACTCATTAGTTTGTGCCGGTCTTGAAAAATTTGCTTCTGAAGAACAGAAAGTAAAATATCTTACTCCACTGGCTAGCGGACAGGTAATTGGAGCTTTTGCATTATCTGAGCCTGAAGCTGGTTCTGATGCAACTTCTCAGAAAACAACTGCTGAAGACAAAGGAGATTACTATCTTTTAAATGGTATCAAAAACTGGATCACCAATGGTGGAACGGCTACATATTATATCGTAATTGCGCAGACAGATCCTGAGAAAAAGCACAAAGGAATCAATGCTTTCATCGTAGAAAGAGGATGGGAAGGATTTGAAATCGGATTAAAAGAAGACAAATTAGGAATCAGAGGAAGTGATACTCACTCTTTGATCTTTAATAACGTAAAAGTTCCAAAAGAAAACAGAATTGGTGCTGACGGGTTCGGGTTCAACTTTGCTATGGCAGTATTGAACGGAGGAAGAATTGGTATTGCTTCTCAGGCGTTAGGTATTGCTTCAGGTGCTTACGAACTGGCATTGAAATATGCTAAAACAAGAAAAGCTTTCAAAACTGAGATCATCAACCACCAGGCTATTGCATTCAAATTGGCTGATATGGCTACGCAGATCACTGCTGCAAGAATGTTATGTTTCAAAGCTGCTTGTGAGAAAGATGCAGGAAAAGATATCTCTGAAAGCGGAGCTATGGCAAAATTATACTCTTCTCAGGTAGCAATGGATACTACTATTGAAGCGGTACAGATCCATGGTGGATACGGATACGTGAAAGAATACCACGTAGAAAGATTAATGAGAGATGCTAAAATCACTCAGATCTACGAAGGAACTTCTGAAATTCAGAAAATCGTGATCTCAAGAAGTATCGCAAAATAACATTTTATAAAACACACTACCTATGAAAAAATCTTTGTGGATCACCCTTGGTGTCGTACTGCTTTTACTGGGCGTATTTGTCTGGTATAAATACTTTTTTGTTTTCGGAGAAGGAGTGAAATCCGGATACCTGAACTATGCCATGAAAAAAGGCTATGTCTTCAAAACCTATGAAGGCAAACTGATTCAGGAAGGCTTCGGGAGAGGAAAAACAGGAACCATTACAAGCTATGAGTTTGAGTTTTCTGTAGATGACCCTGAGATTTTCAAACAGTTGGAAACCAACAGTGGAAAAACCTTTGATCTGCATTACAAAGAATACAACGGTGCCCTCCCATGGAGAGGAAATACAAAGTTTGTCGTAGACAAAGTAGTGAATATGAAATAAAACAAATAAGGCTCTCAATCTGAGGGCCTTATTTTACACCAAATCACAAAATATTAATATATGAAATAAAAATTTCCTGTTTTGTAACGAATCCTGTACTATAACGGAGATTCATTATTTTTATTTACACTTAAAGTTAAGAGGAATTTTCCTAATAAACAAGCTGTTTTTATTAATGTTATAAAATTAGGAATAAGAATTAATCCTACCTTCTAAACCTTATTAAAAAAACATTAAAAAATCCACCGCGAGGATGGATTTCAAATCTAATGAGAGTCGTTATGAGGAATGTTTTTATTTTTCTTTTTATAAAAGTAATATCCAATACCGGCAATAAGGAATAAAGGCCACAACGGAAGAATAAACAGGAAAATAGAAGTAATCACCTCCCAGCCTGATTCAATAGCTGCCAATGATTTTCCACCGAAAGTTTTAGGTTCTTTTTCTGTTTGAGCCTTATCACTGATATTTATATTGATCGTACAGATCGTATTGTCTGCATAATTACGCCCTGAAACCTGAATATCCTTAGTGTCTATGTCTCCAACATTGCTGTTGATAGCATCCATTAAACCATCAAAATGCTGGATCGGAACTTTGATATCAAGACTGTATATTTTTTGATTTTCTCCATAAGGACTGGCAGATTCCACGTAAGAAAGATTTTCGCTTTTGATGTAGCCGTTATTTTTATGGGCTTCTTCTCTGATGATTTCCTTCACCGTTTCTGCATTCTCTGCTTTTATGACAAGATATCCTGATTTTACCATTTTATCTTTTGGCATATTTAGTTCATAACTGTCATTTTTAGGCTTGTCTTTATAAATGATTTTGGTTTCTTTAATAACCTTTGGAGCCGGAGCTTTTACAGCAATTTTTTCAGACTTTTTCTCCGTTGAATCCTTTTTCTCTATTTTGGATTCCAGTTTTGTATTGGTAATTTTATCAGATAAAGAATCTACCATTTTGGAGGTCTTTTCTATTTTTTGATGAATATCGTTCTTGGTATCCTCAAAATCTTTTATTTTAATACTGGCAGAATCCATTACCTGGTCGGCTGCTTTACTGGCATTGTCAATGGTTTCTGCAGTTACTGTAGCTGCGCTGTCTGCTGAATGAATTGATTCGTGAAGGCTGTCTTGAGTAGTTTCTCCTTTTTTACACATAATGAAAGTGCCTGATACAGCAACGAGTAATATGAACTTTTTCATAACATTAATTTTTTTGATGAAGTAAAATTAGGAGGGAAGTTCTTGTAAAGATTGTAAATAGAATGTATTGTGCTGGTAAAATTATAACTGTTATATTTTCAGGGGTTTGTATTTGTTTTACAAAAGATTTACAAAACGTTTCTGAGTTTTAAGGGTATAAGAACTCTCTAAAGAAGTATTTAATAATACAACTTTATTACTTATGAATTAGATTCCTACGGAATGACAAAATGCATGGATAAATTTAGCGTTCTGTTTGTCATTCCGTAGGAATCCAGATATAATAATCTCACCTCCTTCATAAAAATGATTATATAGTAAGAAATAAAAAATCCGTAGAAAATTTCTACGGATCTATATTGTAAGCGATTTGTCTTTTAATTAATGTTCCTGAAATTCACTAATGAAATGTAATTTCACATTTGGGAATTTTTCCTGCGTCATATGAATTGTGAAAGAAGAATCTGCCAAGAATACTAATTGATTGTATTTATCTCTTGCCAGGAATCTCTGCTTTAATCTTGCAAATTCTTTGAACTCTTCAGACTTTTCATCAGCTTCTACCCAACATGCTTTGTGCATGGATAGAGGTTCATACGTACATTTTGCACCATATTCATGCTCCAGACGGTATTGGATAACCTCATACTGAAGAGCTCCCACTGTTCCGATGATCTTTCTGTTATTCATCTCAAGTGTAAATAGCTGTGCAACCCCTTCATCCATCAGCTGATCAATACCTTTTGCCAGTTGTTTGGCTTTTAATGGGTCATTGTTGTTGATATAACGGAAATGTTCAGGAGAGAAGCTAGGAATGCCTTTGAAACTTAATTTTTCTCCACCGGTTAATGTATCTCCGATTCTGAAACTTCCGGTATCATGTAAACCAACAATATCCCCAGGGAAACTTTCTTCCACTACTTCTTTTTTATCAGCAAAGAATGCGTTGGGAGAAGAAAACTTCATTTTTTTACCTTCTCTTACCAACAAATAATTTTCGTTTCTCTTGAATGTTCCTGAAACAATCTTTACGAAAGCAAGTCTGTCTCTGTGTTTAGGATCCATATTCGCATGGATTTTGAAAACGAATCCTGTGAAAGTGCTTTCTTCAGGCTTTACCAGACGGGTATCACTTTCTTTTGGCTGTGGCATTGGTGCAATATCAATGAAAGCATCCAGTAATTCACGAACCCCAAAGTTATTTAAAGCTGAACCGAAGAATACAGGCTGAAGATCACCTTTCATATAATCATCACGGTTAAACTCTGGGTAAACAGACTGAATAAGGTCAAGTTCTTCTCTTAAAGTTTTTGCTGCTTTTTCACCAATTACCTCATCTATAGAAGTATCATTGATGTCATCAAACTTGATAGAATCTCCAACTTTCTGTTTTTTCTCTTCCAGAAATAACTGAATGTTGTCTTCCCAGATATTATAAATTCCCTGGAAGTCACTTCCCATACCAATTGGTAAAGAAAGCGGGCAAACCGTTAATCCTAATTTTTGTTCTACTTCATCCAACAAATCGAAAGCATCTTTACCCTCACGGTCTAGTTTATTGATGAAAACCAACATAGGAATGTTTCTCATTCTGCAAACCTTAACGAGTTTCTCAGTCTGTTCTTCAACTCCTTTTGCAACGTCGATCACAACGATTACTGAGTCTACAGCAGTTAATGTTCTGTAAGTATCCTCTGCGAAGTCTTTGTGACCGGGAGTATCGAGAATGTTGATTTTGTGGTCTCTATATTCAAAAGCCAATACGGAAGTCGCTACAGAGATCCCTCTCTGTCTTTCAATTTCCATAAAGTCGGAGGTAGCTCCTTTTTTTATTTTGTTGGATTTTACCGCACCCGCTTCCTGAATAGCACCCCCGAAAAGAAGTAGCTTTTCCGTAAGAGTTGTTTTTCCGGCATCCGGGTGGGAAATGATCCCGAAGGTCTTTCTTTTTTGTATTTCTTTGATTAAGTCTGACATATCGTATTTTGAAGTTGCAAAAATCGTGATTTTTTGCGAGGTTTTCAAATTATATTACGACAATGTTGACTAGGTTGGAGAGAAGAGATTGAGAGTGTGGGGCAGTAAGTAATTTTATCATATGAGCTGCAAATTTGTTTATTGCAGTCTCAATCCCCTGGAATGGAGATTCTGTATTCGTTTTGTGAGGTTCATGGATAAAGGAACGAAAATAAGAAAATCCTTTTTTAGTTGCCTGTAGCAGTCAAAAAAATTATCTTTGTTTTTAATAAACTTTTTACAGAGAAAGGATGGAAAATAGCAAATATCCGAAGTTTACGTTCACATGGTTTGGCGGTGTTGTTTTGGTGGTTGGATTATTCGTAGGAACAATGGCTGTTTCTTTATTCAGTACTTTTTGGAAAGTTGTTTTCAGGGAAAATATTGAGCTTAAAGACTGGTTTCTTATGGTTGCGAATTCTGTAGGATTCCTTACGGCTATTGCCTTTTTTGATTTTTTCATTGTAAGACGTACCACCCAAAAGAAGCTTAACTTCAATTTATCATCCGTTAATTTCTCTACCTATCTTCTTATTTTTCCAATGATGGCGGGAATGATGTTTATTTCAGAATTTATTGCCGCTCAGATTCCTACTACAGGACCTTTTTTTGGTGATTTTTATGAATATTTTACTCAGTTGATGAGCCAGCTTACTGATAATCCTGTTGTAATGATTATCATGACGGTGATTATGGCTCCCATTTTTGAGGAAATTATATTCAGAGGAATTATCCAGAAAGGATTGGTTAATAAAGGAGTAGAACCATGGAAAGCAATTTTGTATGCTTCCATTATTTTTGGAGTGGTTCACGGAAATCCATGGCAGTTTATCAGCGCAGTGATGCTGGGCTGTGTGCTGGGATTGGTATACCATAAAACAAAATCTTTACTGATGCCCATACTGTTGCATGCGTTTAATAATTTAACCCTTTCGCTGTTGGTACTTTATGGTAAAGATGAAAGTTTTTCAAAAGTTCTTCATGTTTCAGAATGGCTTGTACTGGCCGTAGGAATTGTACTTTTCTCTTTATTCTATTATCTTTTTATGAAAAAGTATAAAGTACATTATGCTGAAATGTAATTAACCAAGCTAAAAAAGTAAAATTGAAAATGAATATAGAAATGGAATTATTAGTAGCCACACACAACGAACATAAAAAAGAAGAAATTCAACAGATCCTGGGAAGTGACTGCGTTGTGAAAAGTCTTACCGATTATAATATTCACGAAGAAATTGTGGAAGATGGAGATTCCTTTCATGCCAATGCCCTGATCAAGGCAAAATACTGCTTTGAAAAAACAGGTGTTCCAAGTTTAGGAGATGACAGCGGTCTGGTAGTGGAATCTTTGGATGGAAGACCGGGAATTTTCTCTGCCCGCTATGCCGGAGATCACGATTTTGCGAAAAATATTGAAAAGGTGCTGGAAGAAATGCAGGGAATAGAAAACAGAAAAGCTTATTTTGTTACCGTTCTGTGCTACTATGATGAAAAAGGAGCTCAGTATTTTGAAGGTAGAGTACATGGAAATTTACTGACAGAAAATAAAGGTTTTAAAGGCTTCGGATATGATCCTATTTTTATTCCGGCGGGTCATGACAGAACCTTTGCAGAGATGAATCCGGAAGATAAAAACAAAATCAGCCACCGCAAGCAGGCTTTAGATTTATTTATGGATTTTTTAAAAGTGACTGATTAAGTTTAAATATCAGGGTGAACGACCCATTTAGATTTTCTGTCGTACATTTGTTATAATAAATTATTGGTTTGAGTACTTATTTAACAATATTAGGTTTCAATTCAGCGATTCCGACCATCAATACATCACCCACAGCCCAGCTGCTGGAAATGGAAGAAAGACTCTTCCTTATTGATTGTGGAGAAGGAACACAGGTACAGCTGAGAAAAGCAAAAGCAAGATTTTCAAAAATCAATCATATTTTTATCTCTCATCTTCATGGAGATCACTGTTTTGGGCTTCCGGGACTTATTGCCTCTTTCCGTCTTTTAGGAAGAGATACTCCGCTGCATGTCTATGGCCCGAAAGGGATTAAGAAGATGCTGGAAACTATTTTTCAGATTACGGAAACGCACCGCGGCTTTGAGGTAGTCTATCATGAACTGGATAAAGATTATTCTGAAAAAATATATGAAGACAACAGAGTAGAAGTATATACCATTCCATTGGATCACAGAATTTACTGTAATGGTTACCTTTTTAAGGAAAAGCCAAAAGACAGGCATCTTAATATGAAGGAAATTGCGAAATACAACGAGATTGAAACCTGTGATTATCATAATATAAAAGCAGGGAAAGATTTTGTACTGAGCGATGGATATGTGCTAAAAAACGAAATTCTGACTCTTGAGCCTGTTCCGCCGGTATCTTATGCATTTTGCAGTGATACCCGTTACCTTGAAAGTGTTATTCCGATTATTAAAAATGCAACGGTTCTCTACCATGAATCTACATTTTTACATGATTTGAAGGAAATGGCTGATTATACAGGGCATACTACGGCATTAGAAGCAGCAACGATTGCTCAGAAAGCGCAGGTTGAAAAATTGATCTTAGGACATTTTTCCAACAGATATGGTGATCTGACTGTATTTACCGATGAAGCAAGAAATATTTTCCCCAATACATTTTTACCAAAAGCATTGGAAAGTGTAAAGATTTAAAATGAATATGCTGAAATTTGAAGAACTCAGAGATTTTCTCAACGAAAAGGCAGATCAGTATAATACTCCCGATTTTATTGAAAATGATCCCATACAGATTCCTCATCGTTTTTCTTTAAAACAGGACATTGAAATTGCAGGATTTCTGGCAGCTACAATTTCCTGGGGGAACAGAAAGTCAATCATTAATTCTGCGGACAAGATGCTTGATATTATGGGAAATTCTCCCTATGATTTTGTGATGAATTATTCAGAAAAAGATCTGGAAGATATTCAGGATAAAAGCATTCACAGAACTTTCAATGGGCAGGATTTTTCCTATTTTATCAAACAGTTCAACAGGATTTATAAAGAAAATGAAAGCCTGGAAAATCTGTTTGAGGTAAAAGAACCGGAGAATAATTTTCTCCACGCCATAGAACGATTCAGGAGTGGATTTCTTGAAACAGAAAAACACAGAAGCCATAAACATATCAGCTCGCCTTACAAAAACTCTTCTGCCAAAAGGATTATTATGTTTTTAAGGTGGATGGTACGTAAAGATAAAAGAGGGGTAGATTTTGGAATCTGGGAAAATATAGATCAGAAATATCTTTCCATTCCTTTGGATGTGCATACCGGAAATATCTCCAGAAAACTGGGATTGGTTTCCAGAACACAAAATGACTGGAAAACAGTAGAAGAACTGGATGCTGCCATCAGGAAATTTGATGAAACAGATCCTGCAAAATATGATTTTGCCTTGTTTGGATTAGGCGTTACTAAAGAACTGTTGTAAAAATATAAAGGATGAAAAAATATAACGAAAAAACAGAAGTTCTTGAAAAAATAGCAGACAGTATTACATCATGGATAGGGTCTATTCAGTCTCTGATTGTACATACTCTATTGTTTCTTACTTCGTTTGTGCTTCCGATGCTGCATATCGTAGATTTTGATAAGATGCTTCTGATTCTTACTACAGTGCTTTCTCTGGAAGCTATTTATCTGGCTATTTTTATCCAGATGTCGGTTAATAAAAGTCACGAGAAAATTGAAGATATCCAGGTGGATATTGAAGAGATCAGTGAAGATATTGAAGACATTCAGGAGGATATCGAAGAAATCAGTGAGGATATTGAAGAGATCAGCGAAGACATTGAAGAGATTAATGAGGATATAGAAGATATTCAGGAAGATATTGAAGAGATTAATGAAGAAGAGGAAGAAGAAGATCACAATGAAAGAGCAAAAAATGTAATATTGAGGAGTAATGTCAACTCTAATAAGAATGAAATAAAAGCTTTAAAAGATATTATCTCTCAGTTGAAAAATGAAATTGAGCAATTGAAAAAAGAAGAATAGCTGCAACTGAATCATAGCAATGAAATATCAACAGATCAATACAATTGATCTGTTTTTTTGTGGATTTTTGTTATAAAATGATTTGCGAAAAACGTAATAATAAGAAAAAAATATTATGAATCTAGGTGTTTACTTGAAAAATAGTAACATTAAAGGCTGATTTGTTATTGATATTTTTGCTACATTTGAACAAATGAAAACAAAATGTTAATCTATAGACTAAAAAACTATTTTTTCCTTTTTTCTTTTTTATTGATTTCAGTTTCTGCATTTTCTCAATCGAGACCAGTCAGAAAATCAGAAAAGATAAAGCCTTCTGCTGCCAGTCTTAGGGCTGGAGCATTCATTGATGTGAATGTACCTCCTTACACCCCTTCAAACTATACACCCGAGCAATTGGTGAAGAATATTTTGATCAATGGTGGTACCAATTGTACAACAGCCAATGTGACCAATGTTACAGTATCTCCTAATCATGATGTGACTAATAACAACAGATTTTGGGGATATTTTCATAAAGGTACAACAAGTTTTCCTTTCACTGATGGTATTGTTCTGACTACAGGATATGCTTCGGAAGCAGGTAATAACTATGTGGCAGCTGTGGGACAATCAGTAGGAACAGGAAGTGATGCTGATCTTGTGGCAGCTACCGGAGCTAATGTTAGCTTAACGGATGCTGTAGCACTTGAATTTGATTTTGTACCCAATTCCAATCAGGTAAAATTTAATTATATATTCGTTTCTGATGAATATACTTCCAACTATCCTTGTACGGGATATTCTGATGCTTTTGCGCTATTATTAAAGAAAGTTGGAGATCCTACCTATACTAATCTTGCCATATTACCGGGAGGTGCAGGACCTGTAAGTGCAACCAATATTGTTCCTGCTGGAAATGGATTCAGTTGTGGTCCTATCAATGCAACTTATTTTGGAGCTTTGGCGAATCCGCATCTGGTTATTAATTATTTTGGGAGAACAACTCCTTTAACAGCCGTGGCAGATGTAATTCCTGGACAGACCTATCACTTTAAAATGGTATTGGCAGATGCAAAGGATCCTTCTCATGACTCTGCTGTTTTCTTGGAAGGTGGATCTTTTGATGTCGGAATTAAAATTGTAGATGAAGCCGGAGCAGTTTTGCCAGGCAGCATTAATATGTGTGACAATACACCAAAGCAATTGAAAGCTCAGGTAGCAGCCATTCCGGGAATGACGTATCAGTGGTATAAAGATGGAGTTGCCATTCCGGGAGCAACCAGCGCCATTTATATTGCTACCCAACCAGGAGTATATACTGTAAAAGTAATGGTTCCGGGCAATCAGTGTCCTAGTGAAGCAACTATTACCATTGTTGGAGGAACGAGCCCTACGGTACAGAATGCTGAACTTAAGCTTTGTACAACACCTTCGCTCAGTACCTTTAATTTAGAAACAGCAAAACCTCTCATCAGTACAACGCAGGGAGCGGTATTCCGTTTTTATGCCAATCAGGCTGATGCACAGGCTCAAAATAATAGTTACATTACCAATCTGACAACCTACAGCGGAACAGATGGACAGATATTATATGTACTGGTTTCCAATGGAGCTTTCTGTAGTAAAATTGCAACCTTAACCTTAAGAAAAGAAGAAACCCCAACAGCATTAATTACAGCTCCTAGATTAAAAATCTGTGCGGGTGAATCTGTATTATTAACAGCTACCGGTGGAGTGACCTACCAGTGGAGCGATTCTGCAGCTACTACTGGCGGAATAAGAACTGTAAGCCCTACCCAGACAACAACGTATACCGTATATGCTATAGGAGCACAGGGATGTAAATCTCTTCAGCCGGCACGTATTACAATAGAAGTAGTACCAGCTATTGTTTCAAACTTAAAAGGAGGACATATCTGCCAGGGAGATAAAATAATCCTGGATGCAGGTTCAGGACCTGGATACAGCTATCAGTGGAGTAATGGTGAAACAGGTCAGAGTATTACTGTATCTACTCCGGGAGAATATTCAGTAATGATAAGCAATGGGGTATGTTCAAAAGAATTTAAAACACAAGTTATTAAAGCAGTGATTCCTGAAGTAATAAAAGTGGATTATAATGATAATGGAACAATGATTGTTACAGCAAGTAATCCAAGTAATGGTATTCTGGAATATTCAGTGGATAACGGAGTTACATGGCAGGCTTCAAATGTATTTAACAATGTCCCTAAAAATAAAGTCATTTCAATCAGGGTGAGAGTTAAATTTACAAGCTGCGTAGGTTTCCTTGAATTCTTTACATTCGTTATGAAAAATGTAATTACTCCAAATGGGGATAATATTAATGATATTATAGATTTCAGCGGAGTGGTCAACTATAAAGATTTCAGCGGACAGGTTTTTGACCGATACGGAAGAGAAGTCTTCAAAGCAGCGAAGATCAATCCATATTGGGATGGATATTTCCAGGGGAAAAAGCTTCCTACCTCCACATACTGGTATCAGATAACCTTTGAAGATCCTGCGAGTAAAGAAGTTACGGTGAAAACAGGATGGATATTACTTAAAAATATAGAATAATTAAAATTATAATCGAAAGACTGACTATTTTGTCAGTCTTTTTTTATTATATTAAAATAAATAGAGTTGATATCTTAACATAAATAAATTTGCGTTAGTAATAATGTAAATTGTGTTAACATGAATTTCAATCAAAAAAAATAGTATTTTTGTTTAAAATAATATAAAATGTTAAATAGGAGGAGAGGAAATTTATTTTTAGCGTTATTTTTAGTTTTCATAGGCAACTTTATTTTGGCTCAAAATAGAGGAAGGGTAGAAATTGCGAGAAAGCCCAGTGCTGCTTCCTTGAGAGCAGGTGCTTTTATAGATGTAAATGCACCAAGTTATCCGGAATCAGGCTATCCTATAACCCAGCTAATAAATGATGTTCTTATATCAGGAGGTACTACCTGTACCAGTTCAAGTGTAAGCAACGTAACCGTGTCTCCAAATTTACCCGCTACCAATCAGAATAGAAGCTGGGGGTATTTTAATAAATCAAATACCAATTTTCCGTTCAGTAAAGGAATTATACTTTCTACCGGATATGCCAATAAAGCAGGGAATACTCTTCAGGGAACTTTAAGTGATGACCTTGGAACCGGAGGAGATGTAGATCTGGCGAACGCTTTGGGAATCGGTAATAACAACCTAACCAATGCTACCTCTATAGAATTTGACTTTGTGGCAGCTTCTACTGAAATTACTTTCAGATATTTATTTGCTTCGAAAGAATATCAACAAAACTTTCCATGTACCATTACAGATGGTTTCGCCCTATTATTAAAGAAAGCATCTGATCCTAATTATACCAACCTTGCAGTGCTTCCGGGAGGAGCAGGAGCTGTAAGTGTTACCAATATTCACCCGCAGTATCAAAACTGCGGACCTAAAAATGAAGCCTATTACGGAGGAACAAATACCGCTCAGATTGAAACCAATTTTAACGGACGTACCATTCCTCTTACAGCAAAGGCAACCGTAATTCCGGGGGAAACGTATCATTTTAAAATCGTTCTTGCCGACTATCAGGATCCCAATTTTGATTCTGCAGTATTTTTGGAAGCAGGATCTTTCGATATTGGAGTGAAAATTCTGGACCCGGCCGGAGTACAGCTGCCTGGATCTGTAAATATGTGTGACAATACACCACAAACGTTTACGGCTTCTGTTCAGGGACCCAATATAACCTATCAGTGGTATTTGGGAACAAACCCAATTGCCGGAGCTACTAATGCAAGTTATACGGCAACCCAACCAGGAGTATATACTGTTAAGGTTTTTATTCAGGGGAATACCTGCCCGGGAGAAGCTACTATTACAGTGGTAGGCGGAACATCCCCTACAGTACAGAATGCTACATTAACGGCCTGTTATGCTGCCGGAAATGCTACATTTAATTTAACATCAGCACAGGCTTCAATAAGTACGACTCCGGGAGCTGTGTTTTCTTATTATACCACATTAGCGGACGCTAATGCAGGAAATACAAATACAATTCCTAACCCAGCGGCTCATCAGAGTGCAGGCGGAACGGTGTATGTAAGAGTAGCAAACGGTTTCTGTGCAAAAGTAGCACAACTCCAATTGGTGAAAGCACCACAAATGATACCTACTATTGCTCCACCGGCAGTACTTACCTGTGCTAGCTCTCAAACTACACTGGATGCATCAGCTTCCGTTTATCCGGCAGGCGCTACATTCAACTGGACAACTACAGGAGGAAATATTGTTTCAGGGGGAACTACTCTAAATCCTGTTATCAATGCTGCAGGAACTTATACTTTAACGATAACAAAAATATATCAGCCAGGTAATATTAGCTGTACAGCAGTGGGCAATGTGACTGTAACGGGAAACAGTGCTCCACCGGTTACGGGACTTACCGCAAGCAAAATAAAAATCTGTAAAGGTCAATCAGCAACACTTACCGCTTCAGGTGGTGCTACCTATAACTGGGGTAACGGTCTTACCGGAAACGGAAGTACACAGATTGTTTCTCCTACGGTTACAACTACTTATACTGTAACAGCAGTAGGTGCTAATGGTTGTGTCTCTCAAAACCCAGCCACTATAACAATTGAAGTATCAGAACCTTTTACCGCACAAAATGCAATACTACATAAATGTTATCAGACAGGATTAACTTATAATCTTACCGAAGCACAGCCTCAGATCACAACTACTGCAGGAGTTACTTTTACTTATTACGTAAACCAGGCTGATGCCAATGCTGCTAACGGAAACTTTATTGTAACACCTACAACATATACACCACCGGGAGGAAGCCAGACTATTTATGTATTGGCAAGCAACGGAGGTTGTAGCTATGTAGTATCTCTGCAATTATTAAGCACAGCGCAGACTACCCTTACAATTGCAGCGCCACAAACAATTACCTGCACAACTCCTCAGATTACCATTAATGCTTCGGCATCTGTAGTACCTGCAGGATCTACTATTGCCTGGACAACAACCGGAGGAACCATTGTGTCCGGAGGGAATACACTTACCCCTGTTGTAAGTGCTGGTGGAACGTATACTCTAACGGTTACTAACGTGTCACAACCAGGAAACCTGAGCTGTACCTATACTTCAACAGTAACAGTACAGGAAGATAAAGTAAAACCGGTTGCTGCTCTTGTTTCGTCAGTACCTCGTATTTGTATAGGTGAATCTGTAACATTAACAGCTTCGGGAGGGGTAACCTATAATTGGGGCAATGGTCTTACCGGAAACGGAAGTACTCAGGTGGTTTCACCTACAACAACAATGGTATATACTGTTTTTGCTGTTGGAGCTAACGGATGTATTTCTGCAACACCAGCAACAGTAACTGTTCAGGTAGGCCCACCTATAGCGGGACTTACAGCATCAAAATTAAAAATTTGTGAAGGCGAATCTGTAACATTAACAGCTACGGGAGGTATTACTTATAACTGGATAGGACTTACCGGAAACGGAAATACTCAGGTCGTTACTCCTACCGTAACAACAGAATATTCAGTATTTGCATTGGGAGGAAACGGATGTAGCTCTGTGAATCCGGCTAAAGTTACTATTGAAGTAGTCCCTGCAATTGTTTCTACATTGAAGGATGTATTTGTTTGCGCCGGAGATAAAGGAACTCTTGATGCAGGTCCGGGACCAAATTATACTTATTTATGGAATACAGGAGCAACCACTCAAACGATAACAACTAATATTGCCGGCGCTTATTCTGTGATCATCAGTAATGGAGTTTGTTCCAAAACGTTCTCTGCTCAGTTGATTAATCCTGACCTGCCACAGTTTACCAATGTAGTATATGATAATCATATTCTTACCCTTACGGCAAGCAATCCCACAGGAGGTACTTTAGAATACTCAATAGATGGTGGGCTGACGTGGCAGCCGTCGAATATATTTACCGGTATCCTGAATAATACAATGTATTCTCTTATGGTAAGAGTAAAAGGTGCTAAATGCGGTACTTCACTGGACTATTTTACATTCGTTATCAGCAATGCCATTACCCCTAATATGGATGGTGTAAATGATACCATAGATTTCACAGGAATCAGTGGATATAAAGATTTTGGAGCTTCAATCTTTGACAGATATGGAGCCGAGGTATTCAAAGCCACGAAAGGAGATGTTATTTGGACAGGATCTTTAAAAGGAATCAACCTGTCTACAGGGACATATTGGTATAGAGTACAGTGGGAAAACCCGGCCAGTAAGAAAATGGAGCAACGCTCAGGCTGGATTCTCTTGAAAAACAGAAACTAGAATTTAATAAAATAAAAAATAGACAATAAAATCTTTCAGGAATGAAAGATTTTGTTGTTTTATGCCATAAACGTTATCGCGTTTTGTGAATTATTTTAATGAGAGAATAAATATGTTAAAACAATTTGTAAGACGATACTACCACATTCTTTATAGGAGGGCTAATTAACGAAAGTTTACTTTAAAAGGTTCATGTTTTGTTTTTTTATAGTAAAAAATATAAATATGTATGTGAGATATTTAAAAAAAAATTAAATTTGTTGAAACAAAAATATTATGAGAAGATATCTACCGCTTTGTTTATTTTTTTTAGTCATCTCGACTTTTTTATTTTCACAAGATCTGCCACCCAGGAAACACGTAAAGGAAACCCCTACGGCATTATCCAGAAGGGCAGGAGTTTTTATTGATGTAAATGCTCCACAGTATGCTGAAACAAGTTACACGATAGAGAAAATGGTAAAAGATGTATTGATCTCATCCGGGACCAATACCTGCCTTACTCCCAATGTAAGTAATGTGAAGATCACTCCTAATCATGCTGCAAGTGATGCAGACAGAGCTTGGGGGTACTTTCATAAAGCAACAACCAATTTCCCTTTTAAAGACGGGCTTATTCTTTCCACAGGTTATGCAAGAAGAGCTGGTAACAGTTTTGAAGGTGGACTGAGTGATGTCAATGGTGGGGGATCAGATGCTGATCTTGCACAGATAATTGGAGTAGTGGAAAGCAGATTGAACGATGCCGTTCTTCTGGAATTCGACTTCGTTCCCACTACATCGCAGATTAAATTTAACTATTTGATTGCCTCTGAAGAATATACAGGTTCATTCCCTTGTACTTTTGCTGATGCATTTGCCATCTTATTGAGACCTACCTCAGGAGGACCTTATGTAAATATGGCTGTGCTTCCCGGAGGTGCAGGACCTGTAAGTATTACGAATATCCACCCTGCAATAGCAGGTAGTTGTGGTGCCGTAAACGAACAATATTTTGCCGGATACAACACAGGTAACGTGGAAACCAACTTTAACGGAAGAACAATTCCATTGACTGCTACAGCAACCGTAGTAGCAGGACAGCAATACCACTTCAAAATGGTAATTGCCGATTATAGTGACCATAGTTATGACTCTGCAGTATTTTTGGAAGGAGGATCTTTCAATATCGGAGTAGACCTTTTGGATCCAGCAGGTACAAAACTACCTTCTGATATCAACGTGTGTGATAATGTACCTCAGGTAATCACCGCTTCTGTAAGTGATCCTAACCTTGTATATCAGTGGTATTATAATGGTACACCGGTACCCAATGCTACAACCAACACTATTACGGCTATACAGCCGGGTACTTATACTATCGAAGTAAGTGTTCCGGGAAATCCATGTCCGGGTAAAGCTACGATTCAGATTCATGGAGGAACAACTCCGCTGGCTCAGGATGCTACATTGCTGCTTTGTACCACACCGGATATTACTACTTTTGATTTAAGTACAATTACATCTACTATCAGCCCGACACCGGGAGCTATTTTTAAGTTCTACGTAAATCAGGCAGATGCAATAGCACAGAATGACAATTATATTCAGACTCCGTTAAACTATAACGGTAATGATGGCCAGATTCTCTATGTTGTGGTTTCCAATGGTAGTTTCTGTAGTAAAATGGTTGAATTGACATTGCATAAAGAAGTAACCCCAACTGCCAAAGTAAAAGCTTCCAGAATAAAAATCTGTCCGGGAGAATCTGTAACCCTTACTGCTGAAGGGGGAGATACTTACGAATGGAGCAACTTTATGGGAACAGGAAATATACAGACTGTTACTTTATATCAGACGACAACATTTACAGTATATGCAATTGGAGCAAAAGGCTGTAAATCTCTTAATCCGGCAACAATAAGAATCGAAGTTACTCCTGAAATCACTTCACCATTAAAAGATGTTGAAATGTGTATCGGTGATAAAGTAACTCTTGATGCAGGAGCAGGAGATGGCTTTAAATACCTTTGGAGTACAGGTGCTACAACACAGAAAATTGATGTAGACCAATGGGGAATCTATTCCGTAGAAATTGATAACGGAATTTGTAAGAAAGTTTTTGAAGCCAAAGTAATGGGTGCAGCTACTCCTTTTGTGACTGGATTAAACTATGAAAGCATCAAGAAAACAGTAACGATCACGGCTGAAAACCCTCCAATGAACAATATGCCAAGTACTTTGGAATATTCTATTGACAACGGAATCAGCTGGCAGGATTCAAACGTGTTTACTAATCTTTTAGACAATACAAATTATACCGTGTTGGTAAGAAGAGTAGGTACACATTGTGTAGGATCTCTTGAATTCTTTACATTGCAGATCAATAACATTATTACTCCAAACGAAGACGGAATCAATGATGTTCTGGATCTTAAAGCTCTTGGAGAGTTTAAAAACTTTACGGGTTCTGTGTATGACAGATATGGAGTAGAGATGTTCAGATTCTCAAAAGAAAATCCTATCTGGGACGGAACAGTTGGAGGTAAGAGACTTCCTACAGCAACCTACTGGTATAAGTTCAATTTTGAGTATCCAAAATCAAAAGCTCAGATGAACTGGTCAGGATGGATCATGCTGAAAAACAGAAACTAGAATTGAATTGATAATGTAATATAAAAGAAAGCCTTTCAGATTTATTTTGAAAGGCTTTCTGCTTTTTTAGGAATAAAGGTTGTTATTAATTCAACAGAAAAGCTCCTTTATCAGAAGCTTTATTATTGAAGTTTATTGATTTTCTTTCCAGAGATTGGCGAAGTGTATAAAATCTGATACACTAAGTTCTTCCGCTCTTTTATCCAAAAACTCATGGCCTTTTAAAGCTTCAGGAATAGTTAAGGATTTCAATGCATTAGATAATTTTTTTCTTCTCTGGTTGAATCCTGTTTTTACAATCTGCTTAAAGAGAATTTCGTTGCCCGCAAGACCATCCTTAGGATTTCTTGTAAGACGAATTACCCCTGATTTTACTTTCGGAGGTGGATTGAAGACGTTCTCATGTACCGTAAACATATAAGATACATCATAATAAGCCTGTATCAGGACAGAAAGAATACCGTAATCTTTAGTTCTCGGAACGGCGGCCGTTCTCTCAGCCACTTCTTTCTGGAACATTCCTACCATTTCCGGGATCAGCTGATAATGATCTACAATCTTAAATAAGATCTGTGATGAGATGTTATATGGGAAATTACCGATAATAGTAATCTGATCATCTTTGATAAAACTGAAGTCCTGTTTCAGGAAATCTCCCACAAAAGTCTCTTCAGTAACCTTTGTATAATTTTTTTTCAGGTATTCGATAGACTCAGTATCGATCTCTGCAAGGTAAATGTTCTGATCTTTTTCAAGAAGATATTTGGTAAGAACTCCCATTCCGGGACCTACTTCCATAATATTATTATAGTTCTCAAAACTAAGACCTTCTACGATTTTTCTTGCGATGTTTTCATCTGTCAGGAAGTGCTGTCCAAGATGTTTTTTTGCTTTTACACTCAAGGTTTTTTATGATTTTATTAACAATGATTTTCTTTATTTCGTCCCAAATTTCGGAAGTTTTTTTCTATTTTAGCCAAAAATTTTAATATTAATGGCTAAATCTGTAGATGAATTTAATAAGAAAAGGCTTCGGTCCAGCAATATTACAGTAGTGATAAGTATTGCCTTAGTGTTATTTTTGTTAGGATTAATGGGGCTTATTTTAATTAATGCCCAGAAGTATTCTGACTATATCAAAGAACAATTGGTGGTAAACGCCTACTTTGATGAAAATTATGATGCTAAAGATTCTGTAAAAATTGCAAAACTGGAGGAAGAAACTTTTAAAAAGGTACAGACTCTAGCTCCAGTAAAAAAAGCAACCTATATTTCAAGAGACATGGCTGCAAAAGAAGCCAAGAAAAGTATGGGAATTGACAGTGATGCATTGTTCGAAGAAAATATCTTCCCTTCTTCTATTGAAGTTGCTCTAAAACCGGAATTCGTAGATCCAGCAAAAATTGATGAGGCTATTAAAGAGATCAAATCAGTTCCCGGGATTAGCGATGTTAAAAATGACAGTACCTTGATGGTGGATGTTTACAATAACCTGAGCAGAATCTTAAAGTGGATCTTAGGATTTTCAATTTTGTTTCTGGTATTGGCTGTTGTATTGATTAACAACTCTATCCGTCTGAAAATATTCTCGAAGAGATTTATTATTAAAACAATGCAGTTGGTAGGAGCGAAAAGAAGATTTATTCTTAAACCTTTCATCATAGAAGCTATCATTTTAGGAGCTATTGGTTCTGTAATTGGTCTTATTGCTTTAGGTGGTGTCTGGTATTATTTCACAAGCCAGATTGGTTCTGCTTTCGTACAGGACAACAACCAGTATTTCTGGTTAGTGATCTTGGTACTGGGAGTAGGAGTTTTTATTTCTGTCTTAAGTACAGTTTTCGCTACATGGAGATTCTTAAAATCAAACGTTGACGATTTATATTACTCTTAACAATGAGCAAAAAAACAAATAAATTCTCCGCTTCAGACTTTGGACATGAAGCTGAAGTACCACAGGAAAACGCTTTCTATTTCGGACCGCAGAATTTCAAGTGGATGCTGATAGGACTGGCATTTATTGTCGTAGGATTTCTACTGATGATGGGCCCGGATGCCAATACGGTAGATGGTAAATTTGACCCGAACTCATGGAATGATGAGATATTTTCTATCAGAAGAATCAGGATAGCACCTCTGTTTGTTGTTATAGGATTTGTAATAGAAGTATACGCTATCTTAAAAAGAAAATAAATAAAATAATTTTTAAGGATTAAAAAATTTAAGAATTGAAAGATTTAAGCTAAAGAGCCAGTCTTTTTTAATTCTTAAATCTTTTAATCTTTTTAATTTTTAAAAGAATATGGATTTAATCAAAGCAATTATTATTGCCATTGTAGAGGGATTGACAGAATATCTTCCGATTTCTTCTACTGCACATATGGGATTTACGGCCAACCTTATGGGGCTTGAAGAAACAGAATTTTTAAAAATGTTTCAGGTGTCCATTCAGTTTGGAGCTATTTTATCAGTGGTAGTGGCATACTGGAAAAAGTTTTTTGACTTAAATAATATTCAGTTCTATTTTAAACTCGCTTTTGCTGTAGTTCCGGCTCTGGTTTTAGGATATTTATTCGATGATAAAATTGAAGCTATACTTGGAAATCAGATTGCTATTTCTTCAGTTTTGGTTGTAGGAGGGGTTATTTTACTGTTTGCTGACAAATGGTTTAAAAATCCTAAAATTGATGATGAAAAAGGAATTACCATAAGAAATGCAGTAACCATTGGTTTCTGGCAGTGTCTTGCAATGATGCCGGGTACAAGCCGTAGTGCGGCTTCTATCATTGGAGGTATGGCACAGGGACTTACCAGAAAAGCTGCTGCAGAATTTTCTTTCTTTCTTGCTGTACCTACGATGCTGGCAGTAACTGTGTATTCAGTTTTTGTTAAAACATGGGGGAAAGAAACGGCAAATCCACAGAAAGGATATGAAATGATTATGGCTTCACAGGATCACATTATGATCTTTGTGATAGGAAATGTTGTTGCGTTTATTGTAGCACTTATCGCTATCAAGGCTTTCATCGGTGTGCTTAATAAATACGGATTTAAACCTTGGGGCTGGTACCGTATTTTTGTTGGAATTGCTCTGTTGATTTATTTTTATTTCTTTAAATAAGAAATCACTCATTTATACCCATTCATGACTGCTGAAGAACTGAAATCAGGATACATTTTTTTATTGGATAAGCCTTTGGACTGGACTTCCTTCCAGGCTGTCAATAAAATGAAATATAAACTTAAAAGGGAATTTAATCTTCCTAAAAATTTTAAAATCGGGCATGCAGGGACTTTAGATCCCAGAGCAACAGGACTTCTTATCGTATGCTGCGGAAAATTCACCAAGAAAATTCCGGAAATCCAGGATGCTCCCAAAGAATACTGGACGGAGATTAAGATCGGAGTGCAAACAGAATCCTACGATACTGAAAAGCCTGAAATCCTTCATCAGGACATTGCTCACATTTCTGAAGAACAGGTACAAGAAGTTCTTGAAAAGTTTGTGGGTGAAATTGAACAGAAACCACCCATTTATTCAGCCATTAAAATTGATGGTGCAAGAGCTTACAATCTTGCAAGAGCAGGTGAAGAAGTAGAAATGAAGGCCAGAAAAACGACCATTCATTACATTAAAGATATTAAAATAGATTTTCCTTTAGTAAGCTTCATGGTAGGCTGTTCAAAAGGAACCTACATCAGAAGTCTTGCACATGATATTGGGCAGGAATTGGGAGTGGGAGCCTATCTGACTCAATTAAGACGTACCAAAATCGGTGACTATACTATTGAAAGTGCTACAGATCAGTTTTTAAATAATGAGTACAGGTTTGAAAATCTGTAAAAATAAAAGAATTTTTATCTCTTCATTCAGTATTTACACAATAAAGTTAACTGCGGAATTACAGTAGTAGGCAAATGTATTTTTTTGCCTAATTTTGCATTGGAAATTGGATTGAAATATTGTTTTAGATAATAATGATGATCTGTTGTATTGGGTAATACAGCTCAAATTTTATTTTTTGTTCTGATGAAAGGCCCTTTTACAAGTTCCAACTATAACTTTTGAAGAATAAGGCTAAGAAATTAGTTTTGTTCGAAAGAATCAGTCAGGAAAGCAGAATTATGTTAGAAGTTCACAATTTCCCAAAATCTAGTGTTGCTTTTATAGGCTAAAGCTATAAAATTACATTTTCAGTAATAAAAATTATACCGGTTACGGAGAAAAATAATGGAAAAAACACGTATCAATAAATATTTATCAGAAGTAGGGTACTGTTCAAGAAGAGCGGCAGATAAGCTTTTAGAAGAAGGCAGGATCAAAATAAACGGGAGAATTCCAGAGATGGGAACAAAAGTTTCCGATGAAGATCTTGTGGAGGTAGATGGAAAGCCAATCAGAGAACCCCAGGAAAAGCCGGTATATATTGCTTTTAATAAACCGGTGGGAATTGTATGTACTACGGATACAAAACGTGAAAAAAATAATATTGTAGATTATATCAACCACCCAAAAAGGATTTTTCCTATCGGAAGATTGGATAAACCAAGTGAGGGATTAATCTTACTTACAAGTGACGGTGATATCGTTAATAAAATTCTAAGAGCCCGCAACAATCACGAGAAAGAATATATAGTTCGTGTAGATAAACCGATCAATCCTAGATTTTTGGAAAAAATGCGAAATGGAGTTCCTATTCTGGATACCGTAACAAAAAAATGTGAGGTAGAAAAGATTGATGATATGAATTTCAGAATTGTTCTTACCCAGGGACTCAACAGACAAATCCGAAGAATGTGTGAATATCTCGGATATGAAGTGAAAAAACTGAAGCGAATCCGTATCATGAATATCAAACTAGATCTCCCAATTGGAAAATGGAGAGATCTTACAGAAGATGAACTAAATGCATTGAATTCTATGCTTACAGATTCCAGTAAAACATTCAACTAAAATTTATACTATACTTTAACGGTTTACTTTCTATACTTTCCAATATCAATTATTGGAAATAGTATAAATTATTTTTATTTCATAATTTTTCACATATTGGTGTAATATATTTTATTTTTCACTAAAAATATTTTATATTTATAATAATAACTATAACCTGAAAATAATGAAATTAAATTTCAATGGAGTTCTTTTGTTTGTGACTTTGGTAATTCTTACCAGTTGTCTAAATGAACACGATCCGGATCATTCACATGATTCTTCCTTTTACATTGATTATAGAAGCTTAAAAGGATTGTCAGACGGAATTGCCGTTATAGAACTTGATCCTGAAGCCCCGGATTTTGGAAATATCAGCAGCAGACTTGAACTGGGTGTTGGTGTATTGCCACATCATATTTATTACAATCAGAATGCAAAAAAAATGTTCACAACTGCTTTGGGAGGTAGTTATCTCTATGAGATAAAAACAGGAGAGGACCAAAACGGGCTGCCAAAATTAATTGATGCAACGCCTATTGATACTGGTGAGAATACAGTAGGAGAAAATTTATTTTTCACGAATGACGGAAGATATTTTATGACCTTTATGGGAGGAGCAGGAGGCCCGAAGGATGGTAGCATAGGTGTTTTTAACGCTAATAATAATCAGCTTATCAAAACTATTAAAGCGCCAATTCAGGCTAATCCGAATCAATTTATAATGTATCCACATGGTATTTCAGTTAATGAAGAAAAAGGATTAATGATGGTAACCTCTACCATTCACCCGGATCTTACTACGGGATTAGGAAATACCTGTACTTTATTAGATCTCAATACCTATGAAATTAAGGAGACGTATCGGGTAGCGGACTCACCAACAGATATGTCCGCTCCTGTTGAGGTTTTACTGCTGCGTGGAAAATTTCCGCAATATGCACTTGCTACAACAATGATCGGGGGTGATATCTGGATTGCACCATACAATACTACCACAAAAAAATATGATGCTTTTACCAAGCTTTTTGACGGGAGTACACAAGGGCTGGGCTGGGCACTCGAAATGTATATTGATGATTCAAATAAGCTGTATGTGAGTTTTGCAGATCCTGGAAAGGTACTTGTCTTCGATTTAAGTAATCTTCCCCAGCTAAAACTTTTGAAGACTTTCGATGCTGATAAAGGGGCACATCACATGGCTTTCTTTAAAACCAAGTCAGGAAAAGAGGTTGTAGCAGTACAAAATAATTTATTGGATCTCCCTAATCTGAACTCAGGAACCATTAGTGTAATTGATATCAACACCGGAAAAACCTTAGGTACAGTCGATTTGCGTAACCGTTATGGAATACTGCCGGAATCCATTGAAGGAACCAATGGCCCGAGCAATTATATGCATCACTAGAATTTAGAATATTGTTTCATAATATGAACTGTTCCAAAATATTATTTTTGGAATAGTTGATGTTGTTTTTTATCTGAGCTTAAATTATTTTACATATAATCTCATTCTTTCTTCATACTCAGGTTTCAGTTTTAAAAGTTTCCATATTTTTCTATCATCAGGATTACTGATCCGGTAGAAAATGATTTTGTCTGCAGAATATTTGAAATAGGGATGATTTTTAAGCCATTCCTCAGGAGCATCCACTAATGAATATCTGGGTACATCTGAAGCATTCAAAGGTGCTGTTGAGATCAGCTTCTGAACAAGATCCTGATCAATATTGTATGTACTTAAAATCTGTTGCTTATTGATAAAGCCTCCTAACTTTTTTCTGAAGCCAATAATAGAACCGGCACTCCTTTCATCCAGACCAAACTCTATTAGCTGTCTGAAAGTAATCGTATTGAGATCTGTTTTTGAAAAATCTGTTTTTTCCTGTTGCTTTTCCTGAATTCTGATATAAGGTTTCATTTCCTGAAATTTCTCTGCAGAAATCACAAAACATTTCTGCAGATCTTCTATACTTTTAAAACTTCCCCGTAGATTTCTATCCCGGTAATTAATGATGGTAATGGCTTGTTTTTCTGAAAACCCAAAAGCTTTCCAGCCCTCCAGGTCCTGTTGATTAGGATCAAAAGAATGGTATTGGATTTTGGTTTTGGCAGTATTATTCTTTGTGGAATTTTGGAAAGTTTCGGGAGTTTTCACTGGCAAAAGCAAATAAGATTCAAGTTTGCTGTAATTTTCAGGAGAGATGATGAAACACTCTTTAAACTTCTCCTTGCTGATAAAGCTTCCTCCCAGATAATTCCTGTATTTTAAAATAGCTTCTGCCTGTCTTTCACTGAAACCCATTTTGAGCCAGTCATTGGCAGAAAACCTATCAGGATTGAATTTTCCTGAAATAATAATTTCTTTCTTTCCATATGCATTGTGTCCTTCTAAATTCTTCCTCTCTGCTGTTTCAGGAAGTAGAATAGATGATTCCAATTCACTGAATTTTTCTTCAGAAATAGCGTAACATTTTTTCAACTGTTCTTTTGAATTAAATTTTCCTCCTACAATATCTTTATACTTGAGAATTGTAGCAGTCTGTTTCTCTGAAAATCCAAGTTTCTGCCATTGTTCTTTGTTCAGTGTATTGGGATCAAAATCTGATAGATCCACAGAATTTGAAGAACTTGCAATGAACTTTACATCAGGGAAAGGTTCTTTTTCCCGACTGGTGTACTTTTGGTAGGCCAGTAAAATAGTCAGCAAAGTGACCATAAATGCTAATTTTCGGTAATAGTTTTTTCTCATCATATGGTAAAAATATCAATAAAAATAAAGTGTGTCAATACTTGATAATGAAATGATTAAAGATGATATGCAGATTGTGTTTAATGCTTAAAAAGGAAATGGAAATTTGATATTTTATAAGATATAATTTCGTAATTGAGCGTGAATTTTTTTTGATTAATGTTGATCTTTTTGTTTGTAATGCGACAAGTTTTGTCGTTGTGTATAGATAATTTTGCATCAGTAAAATGAAAATATCAATATAAATTAAGAGGATTTAATAATAAATAGTATGATTTACAGCATACCACATGAAAGTCATTCTCGTGTCTTAAAAAGTGTTAAATTCGCACAGTTTTAATAAACTAATTACTAACTCAGAAAACAACATTGGAATGAAAATAGTGAACAAAGTAATAAGCTATCTTATCTTAAAGAAATCGGAACCGGAAATGCAATAAGCGGGTACCCTTTGGCATCAGGAAGTACTATTCTTATGATATCAATGGAAATATGAAGACTCAACTGGATAAAGGGATTTCCTCCATCCAATATAATTATTTAAATTACCAGGAAAGATTACTCAAAACTCCAAAGTAACAGACTATATTTACAGAGCAGATGGCGTGAAAGTAAGAAAAGTTTTTGGGACAGAAACAACTGATTATCTGGACGGCTTTCAGTATACTAATTCCGTATTGAAATTCTTTCCAACGGCAGAAGGGTATTTTAATGTTGAGACCGGAAAGTATGTGTATAACTACACAGATCACCTTGGAAATGTTAGATTAAGCTATGCTAAAAGTGGAGCAGGAACAGAGATCATTGAAGAAAGTAATTATTATCCGTTTGGATTGAAACATGAAGGGTATAATGTTTTATCGGGGAATTCTGCGTATAAATATAAGTACAATGGCAAGGAGCTTCAAGAGACTGGTATGTATGATTATGGAGCGAGGATGTATATGCCGGACCTAGGAAGGTGGGGAGTTCAGGATGCTTTAGGAGAGTTATATTATAACAATAGTCCTTATAGCTATGTAACTAATAATCCTATAAGGCTTATTGATCCTACAGGAATGTGGATAGATATACAAGATGGAGATACAACTTATCGTTATAATAATGGCAAACTATATACACAAAATGGAAAAACTAAAAAGTGGGATGTTGAAGCAAGCGTAGGTGATACTAGCTATGCAGGGCAAATTTTATCTGCATTAACATCTATATCTAGTGATAAAGAAAGCTCTTTTGGGAAAACTTTTTTAGGTTTATTTGCAAATGACAATATAAATACAACAATACAGTCTAGTGAAGGAACTTCTTATGCAGGGAAAAATGGAACATATACGGATGGTTCAGGTGTAGTAACTTCTTTTACACAAGATGTTAATACATATACATCCAAGTTTGGTGAAACTCCTATAAAGACAAAAATTCCTTTTCATGTAACTTTATTTCACGAATTAGGACACTCTTTTTTTGATCAAACTGCATCCCATGAAGAACTTGGTAAATCTTGGGTAAATGCAGATGATGAAAATAATTTTTCTAAGGATATTCCACAATCAGAAATTGCGGCTTCATATATTGAAAATTTACTGCGCTCCGAACAAGGGCTACCAATCCGAACAAGCTATAGCCCCGATGCTGCTATTTCAACAACATTAGTTAATACTAATAGTATACAATGGCGTCCTACAGTTCGTAATGTCAACACACGAGTTTTCACTATGCCAGTAAATGTTCAGGTTATTTACAATAAAATATTGAATAGTAAAAAATAATATCATGCGAAAATATATTTATATGTCTTTGTTCTTTTTTTTCTTGAATTGTAATCCCTTGTATAAACAATATCAAGAAATGAATAAAAATGCTAAGGGAAATTTATATAATGAACAACTTAGAAATATTAAATCTATTCTTTCTAAAGAGAATAGGAGAGCTATTTTAATAATATCTTGGGAAAAAAATATCTTGGGAAAAGATGGGGGACTTTATTATAAGGCATTAATATATGATCCATTAAGCGGAGAAAAGAAATTGTTTAGAACAACAGAAAGAAATCCGGAAACGATAATAATCCCTGAAGATAATTCTGATGTGAATTTCAAAGAATTGATATACATATTAGACAACTATATAAATGGTAATGAAGAATATCTATTGTCGTTAAAGGACTCCTTTAATAGTGCGGAAATTGGATATCCTTACTACATTTATGATTTTGCGAAGGGTAAAAAAATAAAAATAAAATCCTTTGTTTTCGATAAAAACGGAAAATTGATTCAATAGTTTCTATTGATGAACACATGAAAACCACTGTGCAAAGCAGTGGTTTTTATCTTATAAACAGCTTCAATCAATTATATTCCTCCATTCAATATAATTATCTAAATTTACCAGGTAAGATTACTCAAAACTCCAAAGTAACAGACTATATTTACAAAGCAGATGGCGATGAAAGTAAGAAAGGTTTTTGGTACAGAAACAACTGATTATTTGGACGGCTTTCAGTATACTAATTCCGTATAAAAATGTATTTTTACAAAAACTCCGCTGCAATTAATTGCAGCGGAGTTTTTTATATTTTCAAAAAATTTATTCTTCCTCCCTTTCTCCCAAAGATTCTTTGAGCTTAATAAGCTCAGCTTTTACAAACTCAAGTCGGTCAATTAGGGTGATGGTTTCAGAGATTTTACTGTTTGTAGTCAGGGCGATGCGGGCTCCGTCCAGCGTGTATCCTTTTTCTTTTACCAGATGGTAAATCATCTGAAGATTTTTGATATCCTCAGGAGTGAAATATCGGTTGCCTTTCCTGTTTTTTTTAGGCTTGATAATTGGGAATTCCTGTTCCCAGTAACGTATTAATGAAGTGTTTACGTCGAATGCTTTTGCCACTTCTCCTATAGAATAATACAGTTTATCAGCTAAATTTATTTTCATTTTTCAACTCCTAAACTTCAAAGATAAAAATTTTTTAAAGTTTTATCCAAAATATATTACAAAAAGTGCGGTCAGACTTTATGTAAAGGGAAAATATAAAGATAAAGCGGTCATGAAATAACTCTGTTTATTATAATAGATAGGAAGGGCCGCAGTATGCCAGTTCTTTTTTGTTTAAATTTGTGAATCCTTACCATACATAATATAAGTGATGAATCCTATCTCTGTTCTTCATATCGATCTTTTCCAGGCAGGTAAAAATACGTCAGATTTTTATTTTAATACAATGAAGAATCATTTGGTGGTAGGACATCGTCATATAGAAAAGCCACACAGACATGATTTCTACGCTGCTGTACTTTTTACCAAAGGAGCAGGGATACATGAAATTGATTTTCAGAAGTATGATGTTTCTGAGGGAAGTCTTTTCTTCCTGTCACCGGGGCAGATTCACAGCTGGGAGCTTTCAGAAGATATTGATGGGTATATTTTCTTTTGCTCTCAGGAATTCTATGAAATGCATTATGTAAATCAGAAACTGAGGAATTTCCCCTTTTTCGGATCGGTGTCTTTTCCTAGAAAACTTCAGCTGGATAGTTTGGAACTGAAGAAAAATATAACTTTATTTCAGGAACTCGGAGAAGAACATCGGGCTAAAAATATAATGAAAGAAGGTCTTATTCTGTCATTGATGTCGCAGATCTTTATTAATTCCAGCAGATTATTTTCAAGAGATTTTGATACACAGGCTTCTGCTGCCGGACTTTCTTATTTTAAACATTATCAGGATTTTGAAAATTTGATTGAACAGCATTTTGCAGAATATAAATCGATTGCCCATTATGCATCTTTATTAGGTATTTCTTCCAAACATCTGAACAGGATTGCACAGACCGTTGTTCAAAAAACCGCTACAGATGTTATTACAGAAAGAGTAGTGTTGGAAGCCAAAAGAATGTTGATGTATCTGGATGAAAGCCTGGTTGAAATTGCTTTCAGATTAGGATATGAAGAATATTCCTACTTTGTAAGAGTATTCCGGAAAAACTCCGGAATGACTCCCACCCAGTTTATGAGGAAATATAAAGCTTAATGAGTTTAAAGTTTATGGTTTAAAGTTGCTGGTTGCCATGTATTTGATTTTAAATACTTCCTATCAATATTTCACAGAGTATTTTCCCTAATCCCTAATCCCTAATCCCTAATCCCTAATTCCTGCAACCTATCATCTGCCACCTACAAAGCTAACTTAAACGGTCCTTCAAAAGTCGTTTCAAACGAATCTACGAGTTTTCCCTTTTCATCAAAAACTCCGATGACCATATTTTGTTTTGAAAACTTAATGTCTTCTTCAGGGAAGGAAATATTAATGTTCCCTTTCAGGATCTGGTCTCCTTTTAAGATGATTGTTTCAGAGCCGAAATAAGTGATTTCAGCATTCAATGGGGTGATAACTTTGATGTTCAACGTCTTTTTTTCATTAGATTTATTAAGAAGAGTATAAATAAAGGTATTGGTGATTTTACCGTTTTTAACGAAAAATGTAGAGCCTGCCGGTTTGATAAATTTCGCTTCCATAGAACCGCGATCATACATTAAAAATCCAAGGAATCCGATCAGCAATGCCAGAATAACGGTCGTTGCCTTCATTCTTGGTGTAAATCTGAACTTTTCGCGGTTTTCAATTTCTGATTCTGTAGCATAACGAACTAATCCTTTAGGTAAACCTACCTTTTCCATTACTTCATCACAGGCATCAATACAAGCTGTACAATTCACGCACTCCAGTTGCTGCCCGTTTCTGATGTCAATTCCCGTAGGACAGACAACAACGCATTGGTTACAATCAATACAATCTCCCTTACCAGCAGCTTTTCTATCTTCATTATTTTTCCATTTTGAACGGCCTTCTCCTCTTTTAAAATCGTAATATACGTTGATTGTCTGTTTATCAATCAGAACTCCCTGAAGCCTTCCGTAAGGGCAGACCAGAGTACATACCTGCTCGCGAAGCCATGCAAAAACAAAATAGAAAGTCATCGTGAAAAAGATCATCGTAATAAACTTTAAAGGATGTTCTGAAGGCCCTTCAAGCATAATCTGGAAAACCTGTTCATAGCCTACGATATACATAAACATAAAAGTAGAGCAGAGCAGGGAAATCAAAATAAATACGGACCATTTTGTAAGTCTCTTCCTTATTTTTTCAGCATCCCATTCCTGTCTGTCAAGTTTCATCTGTTTATTTCGGTCTCCTTCGATCCAATATTCTATTTTACGGAAAACCATTTCCATAAAAAGAGTTTGAGGACAAAGCCAGCCGCAGAATATCCTTCCGAAAACTACCGTAAATAACATCACAAAAATAACGGAAGTTACTGCTCCCAATGCAAGGATAAAAAAATCCTGCAGATAGAAAGGCTGCCCGAGGATAAAGAATTTCCTGTCGATAACATTGATGAGCAGAAAAGGATTGTTGTTGATCTTTACAAAAGGCAGTCCGAAAAAAAGGGCAAGAAGAAAATAGCTGGTGTAATTCCTGTAATTGGTGTATTTTCCTTTAGGCTTTCTGGGGAATATCCACTTCCTTTTTCCGGTTTCATCCATTGTTCCCACTGAATTTCTGAAATCTTCACTTTCAATTTCCAAAGACTTGATATTGTTGGACTCTGCGCTCATTATTGTATGCTATAAAAGTATTTTGGTACTATTTTCAACAGGATCATTCTCATTTTTTTAATTGATTTTTCATTTAAAAAAGTGATCAATCCTGTTACTGCAAAGCTCCGGATTATATCTCTGCAGTACTAATATGATCTACTTCAAAAATAGGATAATTGGGACATTTTGTGTTTTTGATTTTTATTGTATCAAAACGGGAAAATATTTTGAAACCTGTAGGTCATATTGTAAATTGCAGGTTTAAAAATGAAGTATGAAGAATATATTTAAAATAGGCATGATTGGTTTGGTTTTCGCATTGGTAAACTGTCAATCAGTAAATTATAGTAAAATGTTGTATGAAGGAGTAAAGCCGGAAATGGTTTCTGATACGTTCAGTTTCACAGAAGGACCATCAGCAGATAAAGAAGGGAATGTTTACTTTACCGATCAACCCAATGATAAGATCTATTATTGGGACTGGAAAAGCAATAAGGTAATAGAGTTCTTAGACAAGACGGGAAGGGCAAACGGAACACACTTTGATAAAGACGGATATTTGATTACCTGCTCGGATGATCAGGGAGAGATCTGGAAAATTTCCAAAGACAAGAAAGTAGAAGTTCTGCTTAAAGGTTTTGAAGGAAAAAGGTTGAACGGTCCCAATGACGTTTGGAATGATGAAGCCGGAGGAATGTACTTTACAGATCCACTGTACGAAAGAGATTATTGGATCGGTTTTAAACAGGAACTGCAACACAAAAGCCTTTATTACAGAGATAAATCAGGGAAAGTTATCAAGCTGGATACATTTACCCAGCCAAATGGAATTGTAGGCAGTGAAAAACTGAAAAAATTATACCTTTCTGATATTGATGCCGGGAAAACTTATGTATATGACATATTGGGTGAAGGGAAATTGTCAGAAAAAAGACTTTTCTGTGAAATGGGATCAGACGGAATGGAGCTGGATAAGCACGGAAACCTTTATCTTACAGGAGATGGAGTACATGTTTTTAACCGTTCCGGAAAGAAAATTTACCATATTCCTATCCCTGAAAAGTGGACTTCCAATGTAACTTTTGGTGGAGAAAATAATGATATACTTTTTATTACCGCCTCAAAATCTGTGTATACTTTTCCTACCAAAGTAAGAGGAATAAAATAATATGAATGTCATTGCGGAAAGCGATCTCTGCATTTCGCAATGACATATATATTGTTTGTCTAAAGAATCATATTTTTAATAAGCAACTTCCATTTTTACTTTCTTTCCTTTCAGCTTTTCGTTCTGAAGCTTTCTTAAAACAGCATTTACTTTGCTTCTGGAAACAGCAACATAAGAAGTTGTATCCTTTACTTCAATCAAACCGATATCTTCTTTCTGAAGTTCTCCTTTTTTGATAAGATATCCCACAACATCCACTTTGTTGACCTTATCTTTTTTTCCGGCACTGATATAAATAGTCTGGAAAGGTGTTTTTTCCGGAACTTTAGTAAATCCGGAAACACTTTCTTCAGGAGTATTATTTTTAATGAACGGGAAGTTTTCGTCCTCTGTCATGATCAGATATACAAAACCTTTGGCATTCATTCTTGCAGTACGCCCGTTTCTGTGGATGAAAGCATCTTCTTTTGGAGGAAGCTGATAATGTACAATAGATTCTACTTCCGGAACATCAAGTCCGCGGGCAGCAAGATCTGTAGTAATAAGAATTCTTGCGGAATCATTTCTGAATTTCAGCAATGCACGTTCTCTTTCGTCCTGCTCCATACCGCCATGGAAGGTTTCTCTGTCGATTCCCATCTGATGAAGAAGTTCAGAAATTCTGTCAACAGCCTCACGGTGGTTACAGAAAATAAGAGTCCTTTTATTTCCTATTTTACAGATTAAATTAAACAAAGTATCCAGCTTTTCCTCAGAAATTGTCATTACTTTTCGCAATTGGATATCTGGTTTTACTTCACTTAGTTTTAAAAAATCGATGGTTTTTTCATTTTTTAGACCAGTAAACGATGGAATTTCATCCATTGTCGTAGCTGATGTTAAAATTCTTTGAGAAAGGCCTTTTAATGAGCCTGCAATAAACTCCATATCTTCATGAAAACCTAGCTCCAGAGCTTTGTCGAATTCATCAAGAACGAGTGTTTTAATCGTTTTCGGATCAAAATTATTATTTCTTACGTGGTAAGCAACCCTTCCCGGAGTTCCTATTAAAACAGCAGGAGCTTCAATTAAATTGTTAACCTCGATTTTTTTATCATGTCCACCATAACAAACAGATACTTTAAAATCCGTTCCCATAGCTTTGAAAACCTGCTCAATCTGTAAAGCCAGTTCTCTGGCCGGAACCAATATCAATGCCTGAACTCCCTGAACATTTTTTTTCAGATTCCGAAGAACCGGGAATAAAAAAGCAAGAGTCTTTCCAGATCCTGTAGGAGAGAGCAAAACAATGTCTGTATTGTTTTCAGACGCATTATAAGTAGATTTCTGCATCTGATTCATATCCTGAATCTGCAGCTTCTGGTAGATTGATTGTAGTTCCATGGTGCAAAGGTAGTGAATTTTGAAGGTTTTAGAGTTGAGGATATCAGGGTTTATAAGTAATACAGTTTCCCCAATTTTCCTTTTCTTACTTTTTTATATCCTTCATTCTGTTAAGTATTTCTTTTCCCCGGATTAATGTTACACTATAGGCTTTATCGGGATTAGTTACTGCTTTCTCATAAAATTCTTTTGCCAAAATTTTGTCTCCCTGCGTAAGATTGATAAACCCAATCATTTCATACATGAAATTCTGAAGTTTAAGATCTGTAGTTTCCTTGGAAGATAAATACTTTAAAAGTTTTTCTGCTGAAGTAAGTTTTCTGTCTTTATATTGCTGTACATCATATCCATAAGGTTTACTGAACCAATAGTACCACATACTGCCATTATTGTGCTCGTTCCAGGAATATTTAATGAGCTGTAATGCTGCTTCCAGTAAGGCAGAATTTAATTTTTCATTTTTTGGAGATAATTTTTCACTTTCTGAAATATAATGGTCGATTGTTCTATCTATACCTTTATTTTTCATCTCCTGAAAAATAGATTCTTTAAGATATAAAGAATGGTTCTTTGAAAAATTTTCATAAGCAAACGAAGCCGGAAAATGATCCGCAAGGTTTTCGATTCTGTATCCTTTTTTTAATTCAGATTTCAGATCGATAATATAGACTATATTATAATCATGGAAAAGATAGACATAAATAATACCCTTTTTTAAATCGAAGATTGTAGAGTATAATGTATTGAGTTCGCCTTCCTGATGGGTTTTATCCAAAATTTTTTTTAGAAATTCCACACTGTTCTCTTTCGATCCGGAAAGCATTTCATTAGCAATTTCTGGCCGCCTGCATGATAGCTTCCCATTAATCATATTGCAGTTTGAATTCACTTGAAAGTCTCCATTCTTTTCAGTTATTCCTTTGGGGTTAACTAATACAGAATTACCATACTTATCCGCTATTAGAGCTTGGGAGTAAGATATGTAGTCATATTTTTTTAATATAACAATGGCTTCTTTTACAGTTTTGCATGTTCCTAGGATTTCCCACATGATATCTCCGGGATAGGGATTGGTCAGGTTCAATTGGGTGAAATCATAATTCGCTGCTGCAAAATCAAAGAATAGTCCGTATTCATTCATGGCTGCGGCTACCTGCATGTCAGGGGCTCCGAAGCAAACGGAGGCATAGCGATTTGAGCTAGCTGGGTTATACCAAATTCTGGTAAAGGGAGTGGTATCGTCTTCGTTGGCTGCAACAAATGTTTCACCTCCTCTTGAACAGGAAAAAATTGTACAGGCTTTTATATTGATGGTATAGAAAAGGATACCAATTAAAATAAAAATATTTTTTTTCTGCATAGCTATTTTGTTTATCAGATCTCTTGAATTTGATACTATTTAATTATTAAACAATTCTGCTGATCAATCTATTACATTCATTTTAAAGATTCGATTGATTTTAATTAAATATGAATAAAGCTTCATTGTTGATGTTAAATAAAAAGTGTATCTTTGCATCCACTTTTGTGGCGAAAAGGTTTGATGGGTAAATTACTTAAAATTAATTACTTCCGTATTTTTTAATCCGCATTTATTCAAACCGTTAAAAAAGAAGGAATACAAATTTTTATTAGAAAATGTCAAAAGAGACAAATTCAGCAGAGGTTTTATTAAACCAAAACGTAGCACCGGAACAATTTGATTGGGATTCTTTCGAATCAGGTCTTGATGCAGATGCGAGAAAAGAAAAAAGCGATTTAGAAGAAATCTATAACGGATCTCTTAACAGCCTAAACGATAATGACGTTTTAGTTGGTAGAGTTGTAAGATTAACTGACAAAGAAGCTATCGTAGACATCAACTTCAAATCTGAAGGTGTTATTTCTCTTAACGAATTCCGTTACAACCAAGGCCTAAAAGTAGGTGACGAGGTAGAAGTAATGGTTGACAAGAGAGAAGACAAAACTGGTCAGTTACAATTATCTCACAGAAAAGCTAGAACGCTTAAAGCTTGGGATAAAGTAAACGAACTTCACGAAACTGGAGAAATCGTTAACGGTTTTGTTAAATCAAGAACTAAAGGTGGTATGATCGTTGACGTTCACGGAATCGAAGCATTCTTACCTGGTTCTCAAATTGACGTTAAGCCAATTAAAGATTACGATCAGTTCGTAGGAAAAACTATGGAGTTCAAAGTTGTGAAAATCAACCCTGAGTTCAAAAACGTAGTTGTATCTCACAAAGCATTGATCGAAGCAGATATCGAAGGTCAGAAAAAAGAAATCATCGCTCAGCTTGAAAAAGGTCAGGTTCTTGAAGGTACTGTTAAGAATATTACTTCTTACGGTGTATTCATTGACTTAGGAGGTGTTGATGGATTGATCCACATTACAGACCTTTCTTGGTCTAGAGTGAACCACCCATCTGAAATCCTAGAGGACGGACAGACTGTAAAAGTTGTAATCCTTGATTTCGATGATGAGAAAACAAGAATCCAATTAGGTATGAAGCAATTAGAAGCTCATCCTTGGGATGCTCTTTCTGCTGACTTGAAAGTAGGTGACAAAGTAAAAGGAAAAGTAGTAGTTCTTGCTGACTATGGTGCATTCGTAGAAATCGCTCCAGGTGTAGAAGGATTAATCCACGTTTCTGAAATGTCTTGGTCTACTCACTTAAGATCTGCTGGAGATTTCGTAAAAGTAGGTGATGAAGTAGAAGCTGAAGTATTAACTTTAGATAGAGAAGAAAGAAAAATTTCTCTTGGTATCAAGCAATTGTCTAAAGATCCATGGGAAAACATCGAAACTAAGTATCCTGTAGGATCTCAGCATGTAGGAACTGTAAGAAACTTCACTAACTTTGGTGTATTCGTAGAGTTAGAAGAAGGTATCGACGGATTAATCTACATCTCTGATCTTTCTTGGACTAAGAAAATCAAGCACCCATCTGAATTCTGTGCAGTAGGTGATAAATTAGATGTTGTAGTTCTTGAATTGGATATCCAAGCTAGAAGATTATCTCTAGGTCACAAGCAATTGACTGAAAACCCATGGGATAAATTCGAAACTAAATATGCTGAAGGAACTATCCACGCTGGTAAAGCTGTAGAAGTTCACGATAAAGGAGCTTCTGTTCAATTCGAAGATGCTGAAGTAGAAGCATTCTGCCCTTCAAGATTATTAGAGAAAGAAGATGGATCTAAAATCAAAAAAGGTGAAGATGCTCAATTCAAAGTAATCGAATTCAACAAAGAATTCAAGAGAGTAGTAGTATCTCACACAGGTATCTTCAGAGACGAAGAAAAGAAAAACGTTAAAGAATCTTCTTCTAGAAACGTATCTTCTTCTTCAAACAACGAAGAAAGATCTACTCTTGGAGACATCGATGCATTAGCAGAGTTGAAAAGAAAAATGGAAGAAGGTAAATAATCTTTGAACCATTGATACATAAGGAGCCGCTCGTTTGAGCGGCTTTTTTTATCTAAATATATATGATAAATATAAAATTTGATAATAGAAAAGAATAAATTATAGAGCTTTTTCAAAAAAAATATTACATAAGTCAATAATTGTTAAAAAATATACATTGATGTAAGATTTGTTTAATGAAATAACCACATCAAAAATATATTAAAGCGGGATAAATATAATGTGGTAGGAGTAAATTTATGGTGACGTTCTCTTTATTGAGAAATATGTAAAGTCGTATTAATTCGATGGTTTTTCAAGTATTCATTTATTTTTAAATTTTAAATAAAAAAAATATTGAAGATTTGTGAATTATTTGTAGATTAGCGGCTTTAATAATGGATATGAAAAATAAAGCTCTACCTCTTTTATTTGCGGTATTTTCTGCATTTCCAACAGTATTGTTTGGACAGGATAATGAAAAACTGATTAAAGATTATATTTCTCAAAATAAAATAAGAGAATATAAAAAATCTGATCTTAATAATATCATTGTTGATAATGTAGATCCGTCAAAATCATTGAATGGTAATGTTGTTAAATTTCTACAGACATATAATGGTTTACCCATTTACAGCTCTGTAGGTACAGCATTGATTAAAGACAGTAAAATTGTTTATTATACAGATAATTTTGTAAAAGACTATACTGCATCTACATCGGGCACGGCTGTTATTAATAAAAATACAGCTCTTCAAAAAATTGCTGAAGACCTGAAAAACCCTGATATTGCAAATTTTACAATTCTTGAATATCTTGAAAAGACTCAGAAAAAAGCAACATCAGCCAATCAAAGACTTGTATATACCAACGACGAGAGTGGAAACCTGCGTTTGGCTTATGAATATACCTTAACAGAACCAAAGTCTCCAAATTTCTGGAATATTTTAGTAGATGCCAACAATGGGAATATTCTGTTAAAAAATAACCTGACTTTATCTTGTAATTTCAATCATGATGCTTACAGCTCAGATGCTGATTATAGCCATGCTGATCATTTTGAAAATACCCTAATGGGGCCTCAAAATAATGTAGCACAGAATAACATTCCGTTACTTTTACCGGATAATGCATCATATAATGTATTTCCATTGCCTATTGAAGCACCTACTTTTGGTTCAAGATCAATCATTACTAATCCTTGGATATTAAGTGCTTCTCCTGAAGGATGGCATTCTGATGGTACTAATCATTATACTGTCACAAGAGGAAATAATGTTTTTGCTTATGAAGATGCTGCAGGAACAGCTTTAACAGCGCCTGATTATCTTACAGGAGCTCCGGCAGATGGTGGGGCCACAAGAAATTTTGATTTCCCTTTTAATATCAATGAAACTCCGTTAAGCAACAGGAATGCTGCTATTACGAATTTATTTTATCTGAATAATAGAATTCATGATGTTTTCTACAAATTTGGATTTACAGAATCTGCCAGAAACTTCCAGCAGAACAATTTTGGTAATGGACCTGTAGGAGGAGATGATGATTCTGTATATGCAGAGGCGCAGGATGGCAGCGGATTAAATAATGCGAATTTCTCTTCAGGGCAGGATGGTTATAATGGTAAAATGCAGATGTACCTTTGGTCTCCAGTTGGAAGGGTATTCTACTATAATGCACCTACTGCAGCCGTTTCCCGTACACCGGGAGCTGGAACTGCACAGTTTGGTGCTCCATTACCTATGAGCGGAATAACAGGAGATGTAGCTCTTTCATCAGTTTTGGATGGTTGTACAGCTTTGCCTGTAAGTTCATTGACTAATAAAATAGGACTGGTTGAGAGAGGAACATGTTCTTTTGCTATTAAAGTGAAAAACCTTCAGGATGCCGGAGCTAAAGCGGCTATTGTATATAATAACGCAGCGAATGGAGCTACTATAGGTAATATGGCAGGGAATGATCCAACAATTACAATTCCTTCAGTACTTATTACCAATGCAGAAGGAGAATATATCAAAACTCAGATGGCAGCAAGTACAACTGTAAATGTTACCCTAAAAGGAAATATGACTCCTGATGGAAGCTTTGATAATGGAATCGTAACTCATGAATATGGTCACGGAATATCCAACAGAATGACAGGTACAGGATATAACTGTCTGAATGCAGGAGTGAGTAGAGAACAGATGGGAGAAGGATGGTCTGATTTCTTCGCTTTAATGCTGACTAATAAAGCTGGAGATAATGCTACTGTAGCAAGAGGTACAGGTACTTATGCATTAGGTCAGGCGATAACAGGTGCTGGTATCAGACCTGCAAAATATTCAACAAGTCTTGCTGTTAACGGATTTACATATGGAGATACAAATGGAATGGAATACAATAACGGATCAGCAATCGTTCCCGATGTACACTCTATTGGTTTCGTCTGGGCTACTATGCTATGGGATCTTCACTGGAAATATGTTGAAAAATATGGTTATTCTTCAGATGTATTATCTACAACGCCTAACGGAAGTACAAAAGTATTACAGCTGGTAACAGATGCTTTGAAGCTTCAGACATGTAACCCTAGCTTTATTGATGGAAGAAATGCAATATTAGCTGCTGAGTTGGCAACAACTGGAGGTGTTGACAAATGCATGATCTGGGGAGTTTTTGCAAGAAGAGGTTTAGGAGTGAATGCATCAGCAGGAGTAAAAAATAATATTAATGATCAGGTTCAGGACTTTAATGTACCAGAGACATGTTTATTGGCTACTAATGAAGTGAATGGTGATAAGAATAAGAATATTTCTATCTATCCAAATCCTGCTAAAGACGAGTTTTATATCAACTTCCCAAGCAATACTCTTGGAAAAGTAAGTGTAGAACTTTATGATATGTCAGGTAAATTGGTTTCTTCTGAAGATAAAATTTCACCGGATGCTAAGAAAGCAATTTCTACAAGCAATCTGGTAAACGGAACTTATATGGTTAAAATCAAAGGACTTGGTTTTGAAGCAGCTTCAAAAGTAATGGTTAAAAAATAATTTACTTATTAATTAATTTCAAAATCGCCGCAAGCTTGCTTGCGGCGATTTTGTTTATCTATCATTATAACACTTCAGATAGGTTTAATTTATATGTTGTACCTTTGCAGGCTGTTAAAAAAATTATGAAGAAGAAAAATATACTAAAAGGTGTTTTATTTGTAGGGATTGGAGCTAGTATATACGGTATGTTGGCCACTTTTGTGAAAATGGCATACCATGATGGTTTCACCACTTCGGAAGTAACGACTTCCCAGTTTGTATTAGGTTTGACAGGACTTTTGATCCTCAATCTTATTCAGACTCTAACCTCAAAACAGAAGTTATCGCTGCCAAATTCTAAAGAAGTCAGAATGCTACTGCTTGCCGGAACTTCTTTAGGAGGAACAAGCTTATTCTATTATATTGCTGTACAGTATATCAATGTTTCAATTGCTATTGTATTGTTGATGCAGTCGGTATGGTTCAGTGTAGTGGTGGAAAGTATCATTACAAAAAAACTGCCTAACGCGAGGAAAGTAGTTTCTGTAGTTATTGTATTGCTGGGAACAGTTTTGGCAACTAATCTTATTAATATGGAGATAGAGCTAGACTGGCATGGGGTTTTCTGGGGATTAATGGCAGCCGCTTCATATACCTTGACGATGTTCACATCCAATACGCTGGCTACCCATCTTCCGGTTTTCAGGAAAAGTATTATCATGTTGGCTGGTGGTTCTGTAGTGGTTTTTGCATTTTTATTCTTTGCTCAGATTGGGCCTATGTATTTTGATGGTTTAAAATCATTATACTTAAATTTTACAGAAAATACAGAGCATATTCACTCATTCAATTATTCAATATTCCTGACATATGGATTTGTGTTGGCTCTTTTTGGAACCATTATCCCACCGATTTTATTCAATGTAGGATTTCCGAATGCAGGATTGGGACTGGGAAGTATTGTTTCTTCACTGGAACTTCCGGTTTCCGTAACGATGGCCTTTGTTTTACTGGGTGAGAAAGTATTTCTGATCCAATGGATAGGAATTACCCTGATCCTTTTTGCTATTGTTCTGATGAATTTACCGTCAAAGAAAGAAAAAGCAGTTTCAATGGCAGAATTGTCTTAAAAATATTTAAATAAAATAATAGTTGAAACCGTTCCTTTTGGAGCGGTTTTTTTAATTTTAATCCTTTAAATAAAAGTTTCATGAAATATTTCAGAAATATAATGGCCGCTTTTACATTGACGGTCTCAGGTTTTATGTTTTCACAGGTAAAACCTCTGGATGCAATGCTGTCTGATTATCAATATCCCTATGAAGTTCATTTTTTTAATTTCAAGTCGCAGGGCGAAGAGTTGAAAATGGCTTACATGGATGTAAAACCACAAAAGCCTAATGGAAAAACAATAATGCTTCTCCATGGGAAAAACTTCAATGGGGCTTATTGGGAGAGGACAGCGAAAGATCTTTCTGCTAAAGGATTCAGAGTGGTGATTCCTGATCAGATAGGATTTGGAAAGTCTTCAAAACCCCATGATTACCAGTTTTCTTTTTCACAGCTGGCAGAAAATACGAAAGGAATTCTTGATGAACTAAAGATTGATAAAGCAATCGTTCTGGGACATTCAATGGGAGGAATGGTAGCGACCAGATTTACATTACTATATCCAGGGAAAGTACAGAAACTGATTCTTGAAAACCCGATCGGACTTGAAGATTATAAAACTTTTGCTACTTATCAGACCATTGATCAGGCGTATCAATCTGAACTTAAAAATACATCGGAAACCTATAAAAGTTATCAGCTGAAATTCTATTATGATAACAAATGGAAAGAAGAATATCAACCATGGCTTGACTTAATTGCAGGGTGGACGCTTCATAAAGATTATCCTCAGGTAGCCTGGGATGCAGCACTCACCTCAGATATGATTTACAACCAGCCCGTATGTTATGAATTTAAAAATATAAAAGTTCCTACACTCCTTATTATCGGAACAAGAGATAGGACTGCAATCGGGAAAGATAGAGCTCCCAAGGAACTTCAACCGAAAATGGGGCAATATCAGGAGCTAGGAAAGAAAACTCAACACGAAATTGCCGGTTCAAAGCTTGTTGAGCTTGACAATGTAGGACATCTTCCTCATATAGAAGTATATCCTCAATTTTTTGAAGCTCTATATCATTTTATACAATAGAATAAGCTTAATAACTATAAAATATTTGAAACATTAAGTTGGATAAGTGATTAGAATATTAAGTTATTTTATTTACTATTTTATCTTTAATGAAATTTAACCATTCTGACTCTTTATTAAACTTAATGTTTCAAATTTATTGCTCCCTGTGATTAATGAGTAGTAAAGCACACACACCAATTCCCGAAAACAAGATACAGGAAATTCCTAAATTCTGTATAAAACCAATGCTTATAAGGCCTAAACCTATCAGGATATAATAAATAAGTCCCAGCAAAGCTCCGGCACTTCCGGTTTCGTTTTTATAATTGATGAGTGCAGTACTCAGAATATTAGGAATTACAGTGCTGAATGCCATCACAATGAAGAAATATGGAATTAAAAAGTATATCCCTTTACTTGCCAGAATCCATACAAAAATAGAGGCGATAAATGCAGTAAATGTACCTGCTTTAACTAAATGTTTAGGTTGTAGATTCCTCAATAACAGGAATCTGTTAAGTTTTGCTCCGGCAAATGTTCCACCAGCCAATATAACACTACTGTATCCGAAAACATAAGAGGAATAATGATATTCTTTAAAGATAAACGGAGCCAGTGAGTAGTAAGAAAACAGCAAGACATTAAAACTCATAATCAGTAAGCAGCACTTTATGATGGCTCGGTCACAAAGCATCCTCTTTAATAAATCAGTTAAAATACCCATGTTGATTTCTTTTACTGAATGGTGGGTTTCTGAAATTTTCTTCCGGGAAAGAATGAAAAACAGCCCTGCAAGCAGGCATAAGGTTATAAAAATTCCCTGATGTCCAACAGAAGAAGACAATACTGATCCGGTAATCATTCCTATTACAGGACTTATGGATAAACCAATCCCGATCCAGGAAAATACTTTGCTGATGTTTTTTTGATCATAAGTATCTCTTAAAATCGTTTGGGTTACAATAGAGCCGACGGAGATTCCAAATGCAGAAATAATCCTGGCACTAAGGAGAATCATGAAATTAGGCGCAAAAACAGCTGTCAGTGTTCCAATGCCATAGGTGATAAGCCCATATTCAAGGGATTTTTTCCTTCCGATTCTGTCACATTGAACTCCCCAAAATGCAACTCCCAGAGCAAATGCTATAAAATATAAGCTAATCGTAAGGGCAACAGATTCTTCTTTCACTCCGAACTGTTCCTGAATCATTGGCAAAACCGGGCTATAAATGGTTTCTACAAACTGAGGAAGCATTACAAGTACAGTCAGCAGCCAGATAGGATTTGTCTTTTTCATTTTTTTCTGCAAAGTTTCCAAAATTTCAATGTATATTTATAATGATATAAAAACAAAAAATATCAAAAATAAGACATGTCTGTATTGGAACAAAATGAAGAGTTTGATGCGGATTCTATTCGGGAAAAAGTCATTGGAATAGCTTCTGATATGGTGATGCATGATTCCGGCTTTCATTTTCATACAACGAAAGCTCAGCTGCTATATGCACCTTCTGGCTGTATGACAGTCACTACTTCTGACAGGCAGTTCGTTCTTCCTCCATTCAGAATGCTTTGGATTCCTGCCAATGAGAGGCATAGGGTAAATTTTAGAAATATTGTAGCTTACAGATCAGTCTATTTTGATAAATGCTATGCAGAAAAATATATGAACTCCAGCCTTAAAGTTCTGCATGTAAATCCATTATTAAAAGAAATTATAGAAAGGATCTGCTTTTGGGAATGGTCAGATCTCAGAAATGATCAGGTCAGTCTGCTGAATGTATTTTGGGATGAAATAAGCAGAGCTCCGGAGGAAAAGCTGGAACTTAAAATACCGCAAGACAGACGTTTAAAGAAATTTTCAGAAGAGTGGACTCTGCGCTATGCTATGCCGCCGATGTTGAAAGACCTTGCCGAAAAGGCTGGGGCAGTTGAGAAAACAATCAGCCGTATTTTTAAAAAAGAAACAGGGTTGTCTTACCAGGAATGGAGGCAGCAGTGGCGGTTGCAGCGATCGATTGAACTTTTGGTAGAAGGTAATTCAATAGGAGAAGTGTCTCATATTTTAGACTTTTCATCAGACAGTGCTTTTATAGATTTTTTCAAAAAACAGACGGGAACCACACCTTTGCAATATCTCATAAAACATGAGTAATATTTTTTGTAGGTAATAAATAGTTCGGATAGTTCTACACCCTGTCAAGGTTTTAAACCTTGACAGGGTGTACATCGTTGAATGATATTGATAATTTAGAAACAAAAAGGAACTTCAAATAGAAAATAAAGAATGTTTTAAACAAGAAAAGAGACTGTTTACGGATAAACAGCCTCTTTTTGTATGTATTGTTGTCTGAATTATTTCTTCTTGTAAGCAGCGTCTTTGATTCTTGCTTTCTTACCTCTAAGGTCTCTGAAGTAGTAAATTCTAGCTCTTCTAACTCTACCTTTTCTATCAAGCTCAATTTTTTGAAGCGCAGGCAGGTTAATAGGGAATACTCTTTCTACACCTACATCACCACTCATTTTTCTGATAGTGAAAGTTTTTGTAGAACCAGTACCTCTTAATTGGATAACTGTTCCTTTGAAGAACTGAGTTCTTGTCTTTTGTCCTTCTTTAATTTCGTAATACACAGTAATTGTATCACCTGCTTTGAATTCAGGGAATTCTTTTTTCGCAATGTACTTGTCTTGTACGTACTTTAATAAATCCATTATTAATAAATAAAATGTTAAAGCTAAGCAACTTACACGTTCTTCGTCAGAGGTTGAATAACAGGTTGCAAATGTACAAAATAGTTTTCAAATATGCCAAATAATTAATGTACTAAAAACTATAATTTTTTCATTCAGGTTTTGCTGAAAAATTAATGGTTTCTTTAAAATACCATCAGACAGAGTTTATATGGGAAACCTACTTTTGCCCGAAGTAAAAAATCCGAACAGCGATTTTTTAAATTCCTGATTCACAACTTAAAACTATATGTTATTTTAAAACTAAAGCTATTATGAAACATTATTTCTTCTTTTTTTGTTTCGCGGTCCAGATGGCTTTCGGACAGGTTTTGTTTCCATATTTACAAAACCCAACCCCGAATTCTATGATCGTCAATTGGAAAACAGCTTCCAATAATGAAACAACTGTAATCTACGGAAATTCTCCAACGAATTTGAACGTGACGGTAACAGGGACAACCAATATCTTCTCAGATACCGGATATAATAACAACTATTATTATCACACAGCAAAGGTTACCAATTTGCAGCCGAACACTAAATATTATTATAAGATAAAAACGGGAACCAGTGAATCTGCCGTTTATAATTTCAGAACACTTCCTTTGCCGGGACAGGCCGTAACTGCCAATGGAAAGATCCGTTTCCTTATTATGGGGGACAACCAGATCAAAGCAGAGCCAAGATATGATACGCTTACTTTGAATGCGTATAAAAAATTAAAGGAAAAATTCGGAGCTGCTTCAGATCCGTCAGATAATATTGCCCTTACTTTTATGGTGGGTGATCAGGTGGATGTAGGAACATTGGACCATTATGAGAATGTTCACTTTAAAAAGAACATCAAATTATCACCTTATCTCCCTATCCAGACAACAGTAGGAAATCATGAAACCTATGGAACGATGGGAATGAATTCTTACTATGCCCATTTTTATATTGATGAAATTAGTTATAAAGGGATAAGCTCAGGAAATGAAAATTATTATGCTCAGCAGGCTGGGAACGTGTTATTCGTAAGTTTAAGCTCAGAACATACGGGTTCTGCACAGCAGACATGGCTTCAGCAGATCTTAACAGCAGCTAATAATGATACTACAGTAGACTGGATCATTTCTTTGAGCCACAGACCTTATCAGGCTGAGCAGTATGTAGGAGATATCTCTACATGGGTAAGAGAAAATGCAGTACCGCTTCTGGTAACTTCGGATAAATATTTAATGCACGTTGGTGCTCACCACCATTTATATCACAGAGGTCAGCTGAAAAATACACCGAATTATCAGATTATTTCCGGAGGAACTGCTTGGGATCAGTATTGGGGAATGTCTAATGAAAAAGATTTTGATGATGTTCAGAAAACCTTGACAGACTGGACGTATCAGATCGTAGAAGTAGATATTCCGACAGGAAAAGTGGATATTGAATGTTATTCTATCGGAGGAGTATACAACAAGAAAAATAATGTACTGGTAGATTCTTTCCATAGGTATAAAAATCAGCCTAAACCGGCAAAACCATCCATTACAAACACTTTTACGGGTACTACTACTTTACCTTTGACATTGAATGGAAGTGCATTTTCTTCTTCAAATAATGAACTGTTGAACACGACACAGTTTCTGATCAGTAAGACATCCAATTTTTCTGTGATTGAAAAGGAATTTTACCGTGATTTTGAAAACTGGTTCGGAAAAGACGGAAACGGAACTCCTGATAAAACCAAAAATCTGAATGATGGAGTAGACATTACAAAAGCAACCTTGGCTTCGAACTCTATTCCAAACGGAATTTATTACGTGAAAACCCGTTACAGAGACAGAAACCTGGAATGGAGTGACTGGAGTGATGTGAAACAGTTTGAAATCACGGGAAGTGTAGTTTCAAATCCTACATTTACTTTAAATAAAACAGAATATGCCCAAAATGAAGCCATTACCGCTACTTTCACAGGAGGTCCCGGAAATCAGCAGGATTGGGTAGGAATTTATAAAAAAGGGCAAACGCCGACCAGTACTACTTCACAAGTGTACAGTTATACTAATGGACAGGTAGCAGGAACGGTTACGTTTAATAATGGTATGGCAAATAAAGGTCAGTATTTTGCAGGATTTTTTGCTAACGGAGGGTATACAGAAATCACTCCAAGAAAAGAATTCTATGTAGGTCCGAAAGTTCAGCTGCAGACAACTTCTGATACGTATCCCGTAGGAGGAACGGTTGTTCTTAATTTTACAGACGGGCCTAATTTACAGAAAGACTGGATTGGAATTTATAAAATGGGACAGACTCCGGGAACTACAGCTTCTATCAAATGGAGCTATGTAACGACTGCATCAGGAACATTGAATTTTACAGGGCTTCCGAAAGGATACTACTACGCTCAGTATCTGCTGGAAGACGGATATAACGGAATCGGGGAGAAGGTATTCTTTAAAGTAGGAGATATCGTTACAGATCTTTGGATCAATAAACCGGTATATACTTTAGGAGAAAACATTACCGCTTCATGGACAGATTCCCCGGGAATTATCAAAGACTGGTTAGGAATTTACCCTCAAAGTGTTCAGACACCGGATGATAATTTTGTTTCCTATACGTATTTTGACGGTGTAACTCAGGGGACAAAAACTATTCAGGGAACAGCAGTGCCTGCCACACCAGGAAACTATTATATGGTCATGTTTACCAATGATTCTTATACAGAAGTTTCAAACAGGGTACAGTTTCAGGTAACCTCACCAACATTAGGAACGGAAGAAACAAGAAGTACAGAGAAAAATGTAGTGTTGTATCCAAACCCAACCAAACCGGGACAGCCTACTTTCATCAAAAGTGATTACCCGATTGAAAAAATTGAATTGGTCTCAGCTTCTGGAGAATTACTGTATGTGTCAAAAAATATCAATAACCAACGTTTCTCTTTGGTGAATGAGAATCTTCCGACGGGCGTTTACTTCGTTAAAGTACACGGAAGAAAACTATTTACTTTAAAGCTGATTATTCAGTAACAGGTAAACGAAACCCAATTATAATTTAGAGACTGCTGAAATAGCGGTCTCTTTTTTATTGTTTAAACATAACGCCTGCTCAATCTGAACAATTTGCAGAAATGTTTACCACAAACATTTGTGAAAATCTGTGTCATCTGCGTTTAAATAAAAAGGCGATTCCAAAAATTGAAACCGCCTTTCATATGTTTATGCAGTGATTAGTCTAAATATAGATCATCTTCGCTTAATGCCGCCGGATTTTCGGTAGAAGCATATTCGTCCGGAATATCAGCCAGTATTTTGGTTTCCTGAAGAAGCCTTCCATCCGTACTGTAAAGTTTTAAGAGTACCCATTTTCCATTGCGTTCAAGTTCTTTAACTCCGTTTAAGGTGTTGAACTTTATTTTTCCGCTTTGTAAGATACCTGCTTTTACAGAAGATTTATTGGCGGGTTTCCCTTTTACATACTGTACAATTTGTGCTGTGAAAAAGTAATCATTATCTCCGTCTTCACTCAAAGGCTGGTTGTAAGTGTATAAGAGAATACCTTTATTATCATAGATAGTGGCGTCGTAAGCTGTTTGTTTAGAATTTAATTTCTTCTCAGATTTCAGCTTTTTCTCTTCAGTATATATTTTAGTATTCACTAAAACGCCTTCCTTATATTGAGTTTCGGTAAATCCTTCATAGGCTGTACCATTATAAGGCATTTCATCTTTATAGGTTAAGGTAGATTTCAGTTTTCCATCCGGAGAATAATATTTAATCTCCTGGGTAACATCGTCTTTTAAAATTTTCTCAGATGATAATTTTCCTTCTTCGTCAAAATATTTACTGGTGATGATTGAGCCGTTTTTATATACATCAATAGAAGATATCAGTGCATAATCATAATTAAGCTGATAATCTTCACCCTCTGTCGGCTGGTAAATATCATTCTCTTTATCGTACTTATAAATAAGGTGGCCTATTTTTTTACCGGATTCATCATAAGTGGTTTTATAACCGTCTTTTTTGTTTCTCTTCTGTTCCTGAAGCAGCTGTCCATTTTTAGCATAGATGATACTTTCCTTTATACTGCCGTCACTTTTAGTTTTTTCGATTTTCGAAATCCTCATTGGATTCGGATAATAATCTACCTGCAGTCCCTCTCCTGAACCCGAAGGAGATGTACCAATAAGTTTCCCTTTCTCACCGTAATATTTAGTCTCATAATTACCGTCTTTGTCAGAAGTGGTTTCATATCTGATTCCTTTAATATCATCATCATAAATAATGGTCTTTATGGGCAGAGAATTTTCATAATTGGTTATCGTGTTATAAAAAGATTCATTTTCAGGATCCTTGTATGACACCATTTTTCCAGTAAAGTTACCGTCAGCTTTGTAGACCATATCTTCTGTAATCCGGCCTTTATCATCATAAGACTGAGAATCTCCCACCTGCTTTCCGTTAGAATAAGTTACGGTACTCATGATCTTTCCTTCAGGAGTGTACCAGACTACTTTTCCGTCAAAAACTTCACTGTTGGGAGTTGCATCAGAAGCAAGTCCTTCCATTTGAAGTTTTCCGTCCTTATAAAAATCTTTGATAAGGGTGAGTTTGCCTTTAGGAGTCGTTTCACGGTAATATTCCATTTTATCCTGAGTGGTTTTTTCCCAATTTTCATCAAAATATGTTTTTTCTTGTGCATACACATTGATGCTGAGTACCAGGGCAAGTAATGCTGAGGTAAATAATTTTTTCATGTTTTATTTAAGGTTTGATTTTGTATATGATTAATGTGATGGTATAATGTTGAAATATTCTCTGAAGAGATCAGAAGAAGTAAAAGGGCAATAATGGTCTGCCGTAAAATAATTTTTATATTAAAATTGTGTTTAAGTCAATGATATCCGAAATAAGAATACACTGTATCTCTGGATTTGAAGCCTCAAATATAAATCAAATTGACGAAAAATACCACAAAAACGAACAGACTTGTTCATTTGTTTTGATAAAAGTTTGATTTTTATAGTTTTAAATATCGAAAAAAAGGATTCTATTCAGGATCATTTTGGTTCATCGGATATACCGGAAAATTTATTAAATTTAGCCAACAGAAAAATCTAATATTTCATGATAGATAAAAGAGTAAAAAATGCAAAGGAGGCCATCGAAGGAATTCAGGATGGAATGACACTGATGCTTGGCGGATTCGGACTTTGCGGTATCCCGGAAAACTCAATCAATGCTTTGGTAGAAAGTGATGTGAAAGATCTGACTTGTATTTCAAACAATGCAGGAGTAGATGATTTCGGATTAGGATTACTGCTTCACAAAAGACAGATCAAGAAAATGATCTCTTCTTATGTAGGAGAAAATGCTGAATTTGAAAGACAGATGCTTTCAGGTGAGCTGGATGTAGAACTTACTCCACAAGGGACCTTAGCTGAAAAATGCAGAGCTGCCCAGGCGGGAATTCCTGCTTTTTATACTCCTGCAGGATACGGAACTGAAGTAGCAGAAGGAAAAGAAGTAAAAGAATTCAAAGGGAAACCTCACATCCTGGAGCATGCTTACGAAGCAGACTATTCTATCGTAAAAGCATGGAAAGGAGACCACGCCGGAAACCTTATCTTCAAAGGATCTGCAAGAAATTTCAATCATCCTATGGCAGGAGCTGCGAAGATCACGATTGCTGAAGTAGAAGAACTGGTAGAACCGGGACAATTGGATCCCAACGAAATTCATATTCCGGGAATCATGATTCAAAGAATTTTCCAGGGAGAAAAATTTGAAAAAAGAATTGAGCAGAGAACAGTAAGAACTAAAGAATAAGCTCGAATAATAAAATAAAAAAGCGCTGAAAATATTTTCAGCGCTTTTTTTATGCTTGAGGATTCAGTGTTTTTCTTTCTCCGATTTGTTGTCTCCACATGGCGTAATAAAGGCCTTTTTCGGCAATCAGATTGCTGTGGGAGCCTGTTTCCACTACCTGCCCACGTTCAAGAACATAGATTTTATCAGCATGCATAATTGTACTTAAACGATGTGCAATAAGTACTGTAATTTGTTCTCTCTCTTTTGATATGTCCTTAATGGTTGTAGTAATTTCTTCTTCAGTAATACTGTCCAACGCAGAAGTAGCTTCATCAAATATCAGCAGATGAGGTTTTCTTAAAAGCGCCCTTGCAATGGCAATTCTTTGCTTTTCACCGCCACTCAGCTTCAGACCGCCTTCACCAATAACGGTTTCAATTCCTTTTTCAGCCCTTTCCAGCAATGCTGTACAGCTCGATTTCTGTAAAGCAACAGCCAGTTCCTCTTCAGTAGCTGAAGGATTTACGAAAAGAAGGTTTTCTTTAATAGTTCCTGCAAATAACTGGGTATCCTGCGTTACAAAACCAATTTGATTTCTCAGTTCATCAAAATCAAACTCCTTTCCATTAATTCCATTGTAAAAAATATTCCCTTCCTGAGGTCTGTACAGTCCAACCAGCAGTTTTACCAATGTACTTTTTCCGGAACCGCTAGGCCCTACAAAAGCAATAGTTTCTCCGTTTTTAAGATCAAAAGAGATATTATTCAAGGCTTTATACTGAGCAGACTGATGTTTGAAAGAAACATGTTTGAATTCCAGCTCTTCAATAGCGCCAATTTGTTTTGGATGAAGAGGCTTTTCTTCTACTTCTTTTTTCATTAAACGGTCAAAATTCTGAAGAGAAGCTTCTGCTTCACGGTAAGAAATAATGATGTTCCCGATTTCCTGCATAGGCCCGAAAATAAAGAAACCATAAAACATCAGAGACAGATACTGCCCTGGAGTCACAATATTTTTAAAAATTAAATACAATAAAGTCAGGGTAATCATTTGCTGGAGAAAATTCACCATCGTTCCCTGGATAAAACTTAAAGAACGGATGCTTTTTACCTTTCTCAATTCAAGACCAAGGATTTTATAGGTATTGTTATTTAAACGGATTACTTCCTGATTGGTTAATCCTAAACTTTTAACAATCTCAATATTTCTTAAACTTTCTGTAGTACTTCCGGCTAACGCTGTTGTTTCAGTAACAATGTTTTTCTGAATTACTTTTATTCTCTTACTCAATAAATTGGTGACAATAGCAATAAAGAAAATTCCAGAGATATAAACCGGCATAATAGACCAGTGTAAACGGATCGCATATACTGAAACGAAGATAATACTCACCAGAATTCCGAAGAAAATATTGATGAAATTAGTAATGAATTTTACCGTATCTTCTCTTACTTTCGTTAAAATAGACAAGGTTTCACCACTTCTCTGATCTTCAAACTCCTGAAAAGGCAACGCCATGGAATGTCGAAGACCATCTGTGAATATTTTTGCTCCAAATTTTTGGGTAATCACACTTACTACATAATCCTGAAAAGCTTTTGCAATTCTACTTACCATGGCCGTTCCGATAAGTAACCCTAGAAAATAAAATGCGCCATGGTATACTGTGCTGCCGTAGAGATATTCGTTAAGATTTCTGGGCAGCAGTTTTTCTTTATCAAAAAAATTAGGGTGAGTAACCAGCTGATCCAGGATATTTCCTGTAATAGCCGGCGCAAATAAAGAGAAAACCTGATTAATAGTAGCCAAAAATAAAGAAATGAGAATCAGCCACTGATAAGGTTTAAGATATTTAAAAAGTATTTTCATTCTGTTAAAATAATGAGGCAAAATTACAGATATTATTTTAACTAACAGTGTTAATTATTGAACACAACAAAGCTCTTTTGTATTCAAGTGAAAATAATTAAATTGCAGTCTAAGTTTTTATTATGCTTACAAAAGAACAAATTGCCAAAAGAATTTCAAAAGAACTGAAAGATCGTTATTATGTAAACCTGGGAATTGGGATTCCTACTTTGGTTGCCAACTATGTTCCGGAAGGTATTTCCGTAGAATTCCAGAGTGAGAACGGAGTTTTGGGGATGGGGCCTTTCCCTTTCGCAGGAGAAGAGGATGCTGATATCATCAATGCCGGAAAACAAACCATTACTATTTTAGAAGGAGGTTCATTCTTTGATTCTGCATTCAGTTTCGGGATGATTCGTGGTCAGAAAGTAGACCTTACTATCCTTGGAGCCATGGAGGTTTCAGAAAACGGAGATATTGCCAACTGGAAAATCCCCGGAAAAATGGTGAAAGGAATGGGAGGTGCTATGGACCTTGTAGCTTCTGCTGAAAATATTATTGTTGCAATGATGCACGTGAACAAAGCGGGAGAAAGCAAAATCCTTAAGAAATGTACTCTTCCTTTAACAGGAGTCAACTGTGTAAAAAAAGTGGTTACTGAATTAGCTGTTCTGGATGTAACTCCGGAAGGTTTCAAACTCGTGGAAAGAGCACCGGGAGTTTCAGTAGAAGATATTATTAAAGCTACAGAAGCAGATCTGATCATTGAAGGTGAAATTCCTGAAATGCAGTTCTAATTTGATACAATATAACAGTTTCGGCCTCACAAAGTGAGGCCGAAACTGTTTTTAATGACATAGGAGATCGGAGCGTCAAAAAAATAACTCCTGTGAACGTTAAGAAAATTCTCCTGTCCGAAGCGCGAGACGAATTTGGAACTAATTAACCAATATAGATTTCGCGCAAGTTTAGAATTTTTAGAGAGCAGGAATTATTTTTAGCGGAGAGGTCCCAGTCTTGAATTTTTGTTTCTTTTGTTTCAAGACAAAAGAAATTAAAACCAAAAAAGCTGCCTCAACATAAAACAGTTTTTTTATCATTTAAAATTTGACAAATATCTCTAATGATGACCCTAAAGCGACATAGGAAATCGTAGCGTTAAGAAAATAATCCTGTGAACGTTAAGAAAATTCTCCTGTCCGAAGCGCGAGACGAATTCAGTACCAATTAAGAAATAATGATTTCGCGCAAGTTTAGAATTTTTAGAGAGCAGGAATTATTTTTAGCGGAGAGATCCCAGTCTTGAATTTTTGTTTCTTTTGTTTCAAGACAAAAGAAATTAAAACCCAACAAAAAAGCTGCCTCATCAATGAAACAGCTTTTATATATTTTAACGGTTAGTAGGTCATTCAACCTCTTAATTATTTCCCATCCTGAGCCCGAAATACCTTCTGCAAAATGCTTGTCGTCCTCATTGCAGGTGTATTTCTGATTCCGCTTTCTTTATCGGCTACCATTTTGAATACGCCGTTGATGGTTTCTGTAGTAACATATTCGTTAAGATCTGTTGTTACAGACTGTCCCGTAAAAGTATTATATTTTGAAATCAGATTTTTCCAAAGCGTATCGGCACCTACTTTTCCTAATGAAGCCTTTACTTTAGGCTGAAAAGCACTGAACAGCTGAGATTGGGTTTTTCCCTGAAGATAACTTGTTGCTGCGTTATTACTGCCCAATAAAATATTCTTGGCATCCGTAATGGTCATAGAGGTAATAGCGCTGGTGAAAATAGGAGCAGCTTCCGTTACGGCATCTTCAGCAGCTCTGTTTAATAATTTCACACCTTCATCAGCAAGGCTTCCCATACCGATGGAACGTAAAGTAGTGTCGATCTTTCTTAATTTTTCAGGCATTAAAATTTTTACCGCTTCATTTTTAAAAAAACCATCTGTAATCGCCAGTTTTTTGACTCCGTCCGTTACCCCCATGCTTAAAGCTTCTTTTAAACCTGAAGAAATCTGGGTAGAAGTAAGGTTTCCAAGATTGGCAGATGAATTATTAGTCTGACTGGAAGTTGTGGTGGTAGTGGTTTTAGTACCGTTAGTTTTTACCGGAGCATTCAGATCTACACCTGTTTTATCTTTAACGGCAGATTTTATGATATCGAAAATCTGTGCCTGTGTTGACATTGAGAATAATAATCCGGCTGCCAGAAAAATGTTTTTTTTCATCTTATTTTTTTACAAATTTAAATCTTTTAATTTTTTTAAGTCGTCTAAGTTGATCAAAAAGCAAACCATAATGTACAGAATATAATAGAAGAATATCTAAGAACATGTTTTAGCAAATGGTAAATTGTCCATTCACAAGAATCTAAACAATTGAAGGTGCTTAAATTTTGTGTTTAAAAAGACCCCAAGAGTTTTGAAAAATAATTATCTTAGCTCAAACCTTAACCACTTCCAATGATACGGACTTTTTTAGTATTTTTTGTATTGATTTCAAACGTGATTTTAGCCCAAAATAAATTGAATCTAATCCCTTACCCTCAAAAAGTTGAATCTTTACAGGGAGAATTTATCATTCCTGAAAAATTCGTATTAAGTGGTGATCTGCCAAAAGAGGAAACAGAATATTTCAAAAAAAGGATAGGATCTCAGTTAGAATTTCAATATGCTCAGAAGAGTGGTGGTATTCATTTAACGAGTTCTATGATTCCTCCGCTTTCTCCGGCAGATGCTGAACAGAAAAAAGAATATTACTCAATAGAAATTTCTCCAAACCAAATTCATGTAAAGTCTTATACCAAGCAAGGATATTTTCTGGCTCTTCAAACTTTAGTTCAGATTATTGAGCAGTTTAAAGAAACAAAAAAAATTCCGGCAATGAAGATTGAAGATCAGCCGAAGTTTGCCTGGAGAGGAATGCATCTGGATGTATGCCGTCACTTTTTCACAGTGGATGAGGTGAAACAGTATATCGACTATCTGGCCATGTACAAACTGAATACTTTCCATTGGCATTTAACAGATGACCAGGGATGGAGAATTGAAATAAAAAAATATCCAAAGCTTACTCAGATTGGATCAAAACGTAAAGAATCCATGATTGGAGCTTATGTTGATAATACTTTTGACGGAAAGCCATACGGACCTTATTTTTATACCCAGGAACAAATAAAAGAGGTGGTAAAATATGCTCAGGACAGACATATCATAGTAGTTCCGGAAATCGAAATGCCGGGCCATGCTTTGGCTGCTTTATCCGCATATCCTGAATTGGCCTGTACAAAAGGGCCTTTTGAAGCCGCTACGAAATGGGGTGTTTTTGATGATGTTTTCTGTCCGAAGGATGAAACATTTACGTTCCTGGAGAACGTTTTGGACGAGGTGATGAAGCTATTCCCATCCAAATACATTCACATCGGCGGTGACGAATGCCCGAAGACGAGATGGAAAGAATGTGCACACTGTCAGGAATTAATTAAGAAAAATAACTTAAAAGATGAGCATGGCTTACAAAGCTATTTCATTCATAGAATTGAAAAATATGTCAACAGCAAAGGACGAAAAATCATTGGCTGGGACGAAATTTTAGAAGGAGGATTGGCACCCAATGCTGCTGTAATGAGCTGGACTGGTGTAAACGGAGGTATTGAAGCTGCAAAATCAAAGCACTTTGCTGTAATGACGCCCGGAGCATATTGTTATTTCGACCATTATCAGGGAGATCCGCAGTCAGAGCCAAATGCTTTTGGAGGTTTTACTCCTTTAGACAAAGTATATTCTTATAATCCTATTCCTTCCGAACTGAATGCAGAACAGGCAAAATATATCATGGGAGTTCAGGCCAATTTATGGACAGAATATATTTTAGACTTTAAACAGGTGCAATATATGATCTTTCCAAGATTAATGGCACTTTCTGAAGTAGGCTGGGGAACATCGGACCCCAAAAATTATAAAGAATTTGAAAACAGGGTAATCAACCAGTTTAAAGTTCTGGATAAGATGAAGGTGAACTATGCAAAGAGTATTTATAATATCACCGGAAAAGTAATTCCTTCAAATAACGGAATTGCTTATGAACTGTCAACTTCACAAAACTCAAGTGGGATCAGGTACACGTTGGACGGAACAGATCCTTCCATCAATTCTAAAACCTATCAGAATGCTGTACAGATTCCTAATTCTTTAACGATAAAATCTGCTTATTTTGAAGACGGCCAGTTGAAAAGCGCTGTTTCTACTCAACAATTTACCATTTCAAAGACCACAGGGAAAAGTATAAGTCTTGAACAGCAGCCCAGTGAGAATTATTCTTTCGGAGGCGCTTTTACTTTAGTTGACGGTATTATTGGAAATGTAAAACAGTTGGGTAAAACATGGCTTGGTTTTCAGGGGAAAGATGTGGTGGCAACTATAGATTTTGGACAGAAAACAGCTTTTTCAGAAGTTTATTTCAATACTCTTGAAAATAAAGGAAGCTGGATTCACCTTGCCAGATCTGCAAAAATTTTCGTTTCTGATGACGGTAAGAATTTTAAAATGATCAAGGAAATTGCTGCTGCAGAGATCCAAAATGCCAAAGGAAAAATCAAATTGAACGTAGGAACACAAAATGCAAAATTCCTGAAGGTAAGTATTGAAAATGCAGGAATCATTCCGGCAGGAAACCCAGGAGCAGATTCAAAAGCATGGTTGTTTGTTGATGAAATTGGTGTAAATTAGCTTTATTAGAAATAAAAAATGCAGGACGATACCGTACTTTCTTCCGAATTTTCATCATCACCGGATCTGGTAGAAAAGCTGTATCAATATGGTACAACCAAAAGCTATCATGAAGGAGATATTATATTAGATGAAAATGCTTCCATCCGTTCCATTCCTATTGTGATGAAAGGAATGCTGAAAGTCATCAGGACAGAAGAAGACGGACGTGAAATTTTACTGTACTACATCAAAGCGGGAGAAAGCTGTATCATGTCTTTTCTTGGCGGGATGCACAATGAAAAAAGCATTGTAAGGGCCGAGATTGAGGAAGATGCGGAAATCCTTTTTCTGCCTGTAGACAAAGTGTCTTTATTCATCAAAGAACACCCGGAATGGTTAGACTATATCTTCAGATTGTATCATAAAAGATTTGAAGAACTATTGGATATCATCAATGCCATTGCTTTCAAAAAAGTAGATGAAAGACTGTTGAATCTGCTGCAGAAAAAATCAGAACTTATCCATTCTGAAACCATTAACACAACTCATGAGCAGCTTGCGAATGAGCTGGGAACCGCAAGAGTAGTAGTTTCCAGACTCCTAAAACAGCTTGAAGAAGAAGGAAGACTGAAATTAGGCAGAAACAAAATCACCCTTTTAAAAACCCTCAATTCATAAACTATACCTCATTTTAATAAAGGATACTCAAATTCCCATCCTTTGGAGGGGGCAAAAATTCAGAGAATTTTTGACGGGATGGTCAATGATCATCACAAACCAAAAGTAAAGCAATCTCAAAGTTGAAAGATTACTCTATCTCCCAACATAATCTCTTGTGTCCTTTGTGAACATATTAGTGCTCATTCGTGTTAAACCTTTCCTTATGTAACAAAAGTAGCTGTAGCCTTCCCCTCACTTTCCCATTTTTGTATCAGAATTATTTGAATAGTGAAATGGAAATTATAGGATATGCAGCAGCAGTTTTAATCGGGATCTCTCTCGGTCTGATCGGAGGTGGAGGAAGTATTCTCACCGTTCCCGTTTTGGTTTATCTCTTTGGTCTCGATGCCTTTCTGGCAACGGAATATTCCCTTTTTATAGTGGGAGTAAACAGTTTGGTGGGGTCAATGTCGTATTTTAAAAAAGGGTTGGTCAATTTTAAAATGGCAATGATATTTGGAATTCCTTCTGTGATTTCCATTTTTCTGACCAGAATATATCTTCTTCCTTTTATTCCGGAAGAGGTGCTCAGAGTGCAAAACTTTATCATTACCAGAGATATTTTTTTATTATTGTTTTTTGCAGGTCTGATGATTCTGGCTTCTTATAAAATGATAAAAAGTAATGTTTCAGAAAAACTTCCAGAAAGGACTTTGGATAAGAATAATGCTTTGCTGGCAGCTGGGCAGGGTTCTGTTGTAGGCGTTCTGACCGGATTGGTAGGAGCAGGAGGTGGTTTTATGATCATTCCTGCGTTAGTCAACCTTTTGAAAATTCCAATGAAGATTGCGATAGGAACTTCTTTGGTCATTATTTCCTTCAATTCTTTGATAGGCTTCTTCTCTTCTGTAAATCAAGTAAAAATAGAATGGAAACTATTGATCTCTATTACAACAATTGCCATTGCAGGAATTGTAATAGGTTCACAGTTATCAAAAAAGATAGACGGTAAAAAACTGAAACCGGCATTCGGATGGTTTATCCTTATCATGGGCATTTATATTATGTCTAAAGAAATATTCTTTTAAATTTCTTATGTAACAAAAGTAGCTGTAGAGGAAAAAATAAAGCAGGAAATTTGTATCAGATAACAAAATCAAAAAAAATATATAATGAAAATAGAACAGATTTATACAGGATGTCTTGCGCAGGGAGCTTACTATATTACTTCAGCTGGGGAAGCAGTAATTATTGATCCTTTAAGAGAAACACAGCCTTATATCAACAGATTGCAGGAAGATGGAGTACAGTTGAAATATATTTTTGAGACTCATTTTCATGCAGATTTCGTAAGCGGGCATCTTGATTTAAGCCATAAAACCGGAGCTCCGATTGTGTATGGACCGAGCGCAAATCCTGAGTTTAAGGCCATCATTGCAGAAGATCATCAGATATTTGAAATAGGAGATATTAAAATTAAAGTCCTTCATACACCTGGACACACTCTTGAGAGCTCATGTTATCTCTTGATGGACGAAAATGGCGTTGAAAAAGCACTTTTCAGCGGTGATACCTTATTCCTTGGAGATGTAGGCCGTCCGGATCTGGCACAGAAAGGAGCGAATATGACTCAGGAAGAACTGGCAGGACTTTTATATGACAGTTTGTATCATAAAATTTTGCCTTTACATGATGATATTACTGTATATCCTGCCCACGGGGCCGGTTCTGCCTGTGGTAAAAATATGCAGAAAGAAACGATAGATACATTGGGAAACCAGAAAAGAACCAATTATGCTTTGAATCAAAAAGACAGACAAAGTTTTATAAAAGAAGTAACAGATGGACTTTTACCTCCTTCTGCTTATTTTGCAATGAATGTTATGATGAATAAAAAAGGATACAACAGTTTTGATGAAGTTCTTTCTCAGGGATTGCATGCTCTTGCTCCGGAAAAGTTTGAGGAAATTGCTGAATTTTCAGGAGCTTTAATTTTAGATGTAAGAAACAATCGTGAATTTGCAAAAGGTTTTATCCCACAGTCGGTAAATATAGGACTGGATGGTGATTTTGCCCCTTGGGTAGGAGCTTTAATTGCTGATGTAAACCAACCTATTCTTCTGGTAACGGAAAAAGGAACTGAAGAAGAAGCGGTAACAAGATTAAGCAGAGTGGGATTTGATCATATTTTAGGATTTTTGGAAGGTGGATTTAAAGCTTGGGAAATGAGTGGAAAAGAAACAGACTTTATCAACCGAATTTCTGCAGAACAGTTTGAAACCGAAATAAAAGGTAATGAAGAAAAAATCATTGATATAAGAAAAGAGAGTGAATACAATGCAGAACATATTCATGAAGCCTACAGCATGCCTTTAGCGTATATTAATGAATGGATTAATGAATTACGGGCGGAAGAACATTTTTATATGCATTGTGGAAGCGGATACAGAAGTACAATGGCCGCAAGCATCCTTCAGGCAAGAGGATATAGGGATTTTACAGAAATTGAAGGAGGTTTTAAAGCTATTGCATCCACTACAAGTATTCCTAAAAGTGATTTTGTGTGTCAGACTAAAATTTTAAATAAATTAGATTAAAAAAAGAAAAAATGCTGGAGATTATAAAAGAACCGTGGCCATGGTATATTGCAGGCCCATTAATTGGTCTTACCGTTCCTGCCTTATTGCTGATGGGAAATAAATCCTTTGGAATAAGCTCTTCGCTGAGGCATGTCTGTGCTGCCTGTATACCGGCAAATGTGAACTTTTTCAAATACGACTGGAAAAAAGAAGCCTGGAATTTATTTTTTGTACTAGGAATCTTCTTCGGAGGGATGATTGTTGCCAATTTTTTGCTTAATCCTGCAGAAATAATAGTTAATCCTGATCTGAAAACCGAACTGGCAGGCTACGGAATTACAGATTACAGCAGTCTGATCCCGGTACAACTGATGAATTTTGAAAATCTGCTGACCTGGAAAGGATTTATCACAATGGTTGGTGGTGGTTTTTTAGTAGGTTTTGGAACAAGATATGCAGGAGGATGTACCAGCGGGCATGTAATTATGGGGCTTTCCAATTTGCAGTGGCCTTCTTTGGTAGCAACAATCTGTTTTATGATCGGTGGTTTTTTAATGGCCAATCTTATTCTGCCTGTGATCCTTTCCCTGTAAGTTTAATTTGTAAAGAGAATTTTGAAATAATGATAAAAGAAAAAGATATACGCCTTCAGGATACTGTTTGTGTAAATGAAAGTAAGCTTACGCATCAATGGTATCACAACCTGAAATACCTTGCTGCAGGAATTATTTTCGGGATTATATTTGTGAAAGCGGAAGTGATCAGCTGGTTCAGAATACAGGAAATGTTCCGTCTGCAGTCTTTCCATATGTACGGAATCATCGGAAGTGCTGTATTAGTGGGAATGATTTCTGTAGAGTTGATCAAGAAATTCAAGATAAAAACAATATATGGCGAACCCATTACACTGGCTCCCAAGAAGTTCAATAAAGGTCAGATTTATGGAGGATTGATATTTGGTTTTGGATGGGCCATCACCGGAGCTTGTCCCGGACCTCTTTTTGCTCAGATCGGAACAGGAGCTTTGGCAGTATCTGTTACTCTGTTGAGTGCTGTTGCAGGAACATGGGTATATGGATATTTCAGAGACAGATTACCCCATTAATATCTTAAAAAAGACTGTAGAAAATAATCTGCTGTCTTTTAAGTATAAAATTATGAATAAATGAAGTTCTCTGCGCCTAAAGCCATATAAAGATTAATGCGCTCTATTCTGTACTGAAGCTCCAGACTGATGAGGTTCATTTCGTTTTTCAGGAGATCCCTCTGTTTACGGATCAATACAAAACTGTTGTTTGTGCCTACTTTTATTTGTTTCTCGGTGAGCGTAATATTATTTTTCAGCTCATTGACGGCCTTAGTAGTAAAAGTAATCTGTTTTTCAATAGAACGGAGATTGGCCAAAGAAGACTCCACTTCGTTCAAAGCATTCAGAACAGCTTTTGAATATTCTTCAACAACCTGTTTCTGCTGGGAAGTTTTTATTTCCACATTCTTTTTTAATTTTCCGCTGTTGAATAGCGGAGAAACCAATCCGCCACCCACTTTTAATAAGGGACTTGAAAATAAAGAATTGATAGATTCCACATTACTTCCGGCAGATCCAAGAGATGAAGTTATGTTCAATGAAGGAAGTCTTGCTGCCTTTGCCTGCTGTACTTCATAAAAAGCCTTTTCAATCTGAAAATGACTGGCCTGTATGTCTGATCTGTTTTCCAAAAGTTCAAGAGGAAAAGACTCAGGAATACTATTCCCGGCAGGATTAAAAAAGTTTTGGGTTGCCAGTTTCCCTTCCGGATATTTTCCGGTGAGCAGTTCCAGTGATCTTCTGGATTGTGCATTCGCATTTTTTACCTTTTCCAGATAGCCTTGCAGGGAAATAATCTCTCCTGTTATATTAGAGATATCCAAAGCATTTGCTGTTCCAACCTTCTTTTGAATAACATATAGCTTTTCCAGGTCTTTAGATTTCTGAATGTAACTTTCAATCTTATCTTCCTGAATATTTCCTGCGATATTCAGAAAATAAGCTTTAGCAATCATCCCGGCGATAGATTGATGCAGCAAGGTATTCTGATGTTTTGCAGAAAAATAATTGCTGGTGCTTGCCATCTGTGAAGATTTGTTTTTCCCCCAAAGATCAATCTCCCAATTAGCTTTTAATGCAAGACGCCTGATCTGGCTGTCACTTACTAAATTATTAGAAGTATTGGCTACTGCGCTTACACTGGGATAAAGATCACTTCCTGCAATTTCCATTGCCAGTTCAATCTGATTCAGTTTTTCCTTTGCAATAATCAGATCAGCATTGTATACCATTCCTTCATTAATCAGGGTTTCCAGTTGAGGTGTTTTAAGATCATTGATCCAGTCATAGGAAATGGATCTGGAGTTCGCTTTTCTGTCGAAGATCCATTCATCCGGGATTTCTATATGAGAAGCAATTTCACTCTTTTCTTTAAGCTGGTTTATATTTTCCTTAGTTGGCTCTTTATAGCCAAGGCATGAACTTAAACTTACGGAAAGTACACCCAATAAAATTAATTTCTTGTACATGTTAATGAAGTTTAGGAATCAGATAGTTGATTTTACTGCTGACACGTACCATTACTTTTCGGATAAGATGAAGCGGTTTGATATGGTCAGAATAAATGACAGCCGTTCCCCTTGCCCCGACGGTAAGCTGTTTCTGGCTATCTTCCAATACAAACTTGGCGATAAGTTTCCCATCAGTTTCCGGTAATTGTCTCGCAGTATCAGGAAGCCCCGCTGTAGAACCGTTTCCTCCCAACATTCCTCCTGCATTATTCATAATTCCCTGGCTGGTAGCATCAATCACGTATTCAAGTCTGGCCTTCACTACTTTTCCCGGTTCTGTTTTAAGAGCCAGCTCCACTTCATCACCGTTTTTTACCGTTTCCAGTTCGTTCTGGGCAAAAAATCCAATCACTGACTGTTGCTTCTGAATCAGAACGAAAGCAGATTTAAAAGGTGCCATGATTGCTCCTTCATTCAACTGAACATTGGGAATTACTCCATCGGTGGGAGCCAGAACAACGGTTTGGGAAAGATTCCATTTTGCCTGATCCAGCTTTGCCTGAATTTCAGATACCGATGAATTTTCTCCACCATAAGAAGCATTGGATTTAGTCTCCAAAGATTGTTGCTGTGACTGTGCAGCACTGATTCTGGACTGCAGATCCTGTACATTGGTGACTGCCTGCTCAAGATCAAATTTATTAGCCGCTCCTGCTTCCACCAATTCCTTATACTGAACTGCTCTTTTATTAGCTAGATCCAGCTGTGACTGTAAACCTGCAATATTTTTCCTGGAAGCTGAGATGTCTGTATTATAAGAACTTACAGTAGCTTTCATATTGCTTAGTTTAGCTTCCAGAGATTTGATTTCCTGTACATAAGGCTCTCTGTCCAGTACAAATAAAGTGTCTCCCTTTTTTACTTCCTGATTAGTGGTGACATATACTTTTTTCACTTTCCCTAAAACCTGAGTGGTAATATCCACACTCCTGTTTCCCACCTTTACATCAGAAGTGATAGGACAGTAGTAATTTAAGCTTAATATCAAAGCAATAGATCCGAAGATAGGTAATGAATATACCACCACCTGTGTGGTAAATGTCCAAGGGATCAGTTTTAATTTTTTAATAAGGAGCCAGCATATTCCGGCATATATTGCGACGAGTAGTTCCAGCATATTTGTTAATTTTCGAGGGTTTTAAATTCTTCTTCAGTAGAATCTGTGTTATCCATGTCTTTTTTAGGGGGTTCTGGGTTTCCGTAATCATAGTTGGCCCAGATTAACGCAATCGGCCATAAAAGGCCTCCGAAAACAAGGGAAAGGAGGCACATACTTTTTATGGCGTTCAGCTGAGGATGTTTTTTTTTCTCAGCTACTTTTTCCGGATAGATATGAACTTTCCAGAAAAGATAAATTCCTGCAATAGGTAAAACAAGTAAAATTAACCAAGAAGCAGAATTTGCTATATTATCTTCTAAGCTGCCTGTTGATGCCTGAACAAAATTGCATGATAATAACAGGCAAAGAAGTAAGGATATTCTTTGCATAAAATAATTGTATGAGGTAATAATAAAATGTAAACAAGGTTGTAACCTGGCGGTCAGTATTTAACCTGCCGATTACTGTGAATCTTAAGAAATATTAAAGGTAATTCAATAATAAGTCGTTTTTTTAGGTGATATTTTTCTCATTTTGCTTTTTAATTAATGGTATAATAGTGTTTTGAGTAAGCAAAAATAGAATGAATAAAGTGAGAAAAAGTATTCCTAAGTTATTTTTTTCTTTCGTTCCTTTTTTTATGGATACGGGCTGTCATTCTTGAAAGTGAGTTGGGAGTGATACCCAGAAAATTAGCAATATACTTTCTGTTGGCATTCTGTGAAGTAAAAGGACGGGTTTCCAGAAACTCTTCATACCGGGAATGCGGGGAAGTAGAACAAAACTGTTCTGTACGTACTTTTAATATACTGATGATCTGTTTCAAAGATTTGAGATATACATTATAAATCCCTCTGTTCTGAAATGCAGCTTCTTCAAATTCATTCTTGTTGAAAAGGAAAATCTGACTTTCCAATACGGCTTCTATAGTATATTTTCCTTCATTTTTATTAGCATATGACTCCGGGCTTTCCATAATGGCAGCTTCCTTTTCAGAAGGGAGAAAAAGATTGCTTTCAACGCCGTCTTCATCATCAAAGAAAAACCTTAATAATCCATGGGAAAGAATGAATAATTGATTAAAAGACTTGCCGGGTTCTGTAAGCTTTTCTTTTCTTTGAAGCAATTTTGGGGTACTGATATTAACCAAAATAGTAATTTCTTCATCAGAAAGTTCCTGAAAAAAAGAGATATTTCTGAAAGTTTTAAATGAGTCCATTACAGCAGTAAAGATAAATAAAAATAATACACGGATATTCGTTGAGTCGCCATGAGGATTTCATAGAAGTTTTTTTTAGATTTGTGGGTATTATACAATTTGAGATACCATGAACAATAACCGAAGAAGTTTTATTAAAAAACTGGGAATTGCAACAGCCGCACTTGCCGTAAACCCACTGGATCTAATGGCTGCCGAATTACCTGAACCTATTGTCACAGCTGTAAATAAACCGATTGTCCTTTCTACCTGGAATTTCGGATTAAAAGCTAACGAAGAAGCATGGACGATCCTTGGAAAAGGAGGAAAGGCTTTGGATGCAGTAGAAAAAGGAGTTCGTCTTGTAGAATTAGATCCTAAAGAAAGAAGTGTGGGGTATGGAGGCCGTCCGGACAGAGATGGAAGAGTAACGCTGGATGCCTGTATCATGGATGAAAATTATAATATTGGTTCAGTAGCATGTCTGGAGCATGTGAAAAACCCTATTTCCGTTGCCAGAGCAGTTATGGAAAAAACACCCCATGTTATGCTGGTAGGTGACGGAGCATTGCAGTTTGCCCTTTCACAAGGATTTAAAAAAGAAAATCTTCTCACTCCGGAATCTGAAAAAGAATGGAAAGAATGGTTAAAAACCAGCCAGTATAAACCCATTGCCAATATTGAAAATCACGATACCATAGGAATGATCGCGTTGGATGCCCAGGGAAACCTTTCCGGAGCATGTACAACCAGCGGAATGGCTTTTAAAATGCATGGAAGAGTAGGAGATTCCCCAATTATCGGAGCAGGCCTGTTTGTAGATAATGAAGTAGGAGCAGCTACTGCAACCGGTCATGGCGAAGAAGTGATAAGAACGGTAGGAACCCATCTTGTGGTTGAACTAATGAGACAGGGTAGAAATCCACAGGAAGCCTGCAAAGAAGCAGTAGACAGAATTGTAAAAATCGCACAGCGAAGAAACAAAAACCTAAAAGACATTCAGGTAGGCTTTATTGCGATTAATAAACAGGGAGAATATGGTTCTTACTGTATTCAGGACGGATTCAACTTTGCCGTTTATGATCAGAAAGGAAACCGCCTTGAGAAACCGGAATTTGCTTTGAAATAATTTAAAAATTCAATAGGAATGAGCTTTAGCCAAAACATACAACAAATATGAAAAGAACGATTATCGCTTCTTTATTTCTGATTATTGCATGCAAAGAAGAAAAGAAGGAGATGAAAACAGCCATAGAACCACAGCAGACAGAAAAAAAAGTAGTTTTAAATAATGAATCCAATGAAGTAGAAGATGCAAAAAAATGGTTGGAAAAGAGCATTGTTGATTATTTTAAAGCTGATATCGGAAGTGAAGAAAAGAGTATGCAGAAGATCACAACCAAAGATTATTTCGATTATAAAACGGATGCAACAAATGTAGATATGGATGTAGATGGAAGCCTTACAGAAAAAGAGTTTCAGGATAAGTGGAAATCGAAATTTGATACGAGTAAATCAGGGATTGGAGTAGGTTTCTTAATTACGGCTCAGGATTGGAATAAGATTGAAGTCGGAAGCTGTGATTTAAAATCTTCCTCAAAAGATGAATATACCTTTAATGTAGTGTTGGTTGATGATGGTTTTAAAGCGAAATATCCTTCAGTAATAAAAGTAGTAAAAGAAAACGGTTCCTTTCTCATTGCAGATGTATTGCAGGACGAACCAAAATAGAATTAAACAGATATAATACAATGTCAAAGATAGAAATAGCGTGTTTTAATCCTGAATCAGCAATGATTGCTTTTGAAAACGGAGCTGACAGAATAGAATTATGTGACGGTCTCAGTGAAGGTGGTACAACCCCGGATTTTGAAACCATGGAAAAGCTTCGTGAAAAAATTAATATCCCAATTTTTGTAATGATCCGTCCTAGAGGAGGAGATTTTACTTATTCTGATTCAGAATTTGGACAGATGAAAAATGATTTGGTTTATTTGAAATCTTTAAAGGCAGATGGCTTTGTATTCGGTATTCTCGACGAAAATGATGAGGTTAATATTGAACAGAATAAAACATTAGTAGAACTGGCTGCACCGCTTCCATGTACTTTCCACCGTGCCTTTGACCGTGCTGCAAGCCTGGAAGAATCGTTAGAAAAAGTAATTGAATGCGGCTTTACAACCATTCTTACTTCCGGCCAGAAACCCAATGTATCAGAAGGAAAAGAAAATCTGAAAAAGCTGGTTGAACTTTCCGATGGAAGAATAGAAATACTTATAGGAGGTGGACTTCGTTCATCCAATATTGAAGAAATAAGAGCAACTACAAATGCAGATTACTTCCATTCTTCTGCAATTACTGATGGCGGGGCTTTTGCCAATCCGGATGAGGTGGCTGCATTGAAGAGTAAATAATAAATGATATACGCTCAGTTTGTCATTCCAAGCGCAGCAGGAATCTAAATTCTTAGAGTAGAGATTCCTTCGTTCCTCGGAATGACAAAATCACTGGTATTGTAATGATACAAAACAAATTTATTGATGAATAGAACGATCCTTTTTGCTTTTCTTTTCACGCAGAATATCCTTTCTGCACAGTTTTCCCAGAGAAGTTTATCTTCCGAAAACTGGCAGTTTAAAAATTCAAAAGATCAAAACTGGCTTCCTGCGAAAGTACCGGGAACAGTTCATTTGGATCTGATGAATAACAAGATTATTCCTGATCCTTTTAAAGATGAAAATGAAAAAAAAGTACAATGGATAGAAAATGAAAATTGGGATTATCAGACTCAATTTACGGTTTCATCTCAGGAATTGAAAAATGATAATATTGATTTGGTTTTTAATGGTCTGGATACATTTTCTGAAGTTTATCTTAATGGAAAGCTCTTAAAAAAAACGGATAATATGTTCAGGAAGTGGAATATTCCTGTAAAACAATATTTAAAAGCAGGTAATAATATCGTACAGGTAAAGTTTCAATCTGCCGTCAATACCGGAAAAGAACTGGCTAAAAAAGTCTCGTTTACGATGCCGGAATCACCAAGAAGCTTTGTGAGAAAAGCACAATATCAGTTTGGCTGGGATTGGGGACCAAGGCTTGTTACTGCAGGAATCTGGAAGGATGTTCAATTAGAATTCTGGAATAATGCTAAAATTATTACCGTTAAAGATATTCAGAACAAAACTTCTAAAACTATTAATGATTTACGTTTTGACATAGAAATTTATGCTGAAAATACAGGTGATTACACCTTAGATCTTAATAAAATTCACCAAAAAATATCTTTAAAAAAAGGAATCAATACAATTTCGGTTCCTTACGAAACAAAAGGAATGAAGCTTTGGCAACCTAACGGACGTGGTGATGCTAATCTTTATGATTTTAAAATAAAACTTTCAAAAGATCTTAAGAATATTGATGGTAAAAATATCAGGATAGGATTAAGAACGGTTGAATTGGTACAGGAAAAAGATGAAAAAGGAAAGTCGTTCTATTTTAAAGTGAATGGACATCCGTTATATATTAAAGGAACCAACTGGATTCCGGGAGACAGTTTTTCACCTAGAATGACCAAAGAAAAATACCATCAGCTGATCAAAGATACCAAAGACGCCAATATGAATATGATCCGTATCTGGGGCGGAGGTATTTATGAAGACGATGAGTTTTATAAAGCATGCGATGAAAACGGGATTTTAGTCTGGCAGGATTTTATGTTTGCAGGAAGTTTCTACCCTGCAGACGAAGCATTCTTGAACAATGTAAAAGAAGAAGTAAAAGACCAGGTCAGCAGACTTCAGAATCATCCTTCGATTGCTTTGTGGTGCGGGAATAATGAAATTGATGAAGCTATTGTCAACTGGGGATATCAGAAACAGTTTAAATATTCAAAAAACGATTCGCTGCAGGTTTGGAAAGACTATAAAAAGTTATTCCATGATGTGATTCCCAATGCATTGGCAGAAAGCCTGAAGTCAGATAAAAATATATATTGGCCGAGTTCGCCGTCCATTGGCTGGGGACATAAAGAAAGCCTTACAGAAGGAGATTCTCATTATTGGGGAGTTTGGTGGGGTGAGCAGCCATTTGAAATTTACAACGAAAAAGTAGGGCGTTTCATGTCTGAATATGGTTTTCAGGGAACACCCAGCCTTGAAACTACAAAATCCATGTTTTCAGGAACTCCGGATTTAAATCTACAAAACTCAACCATCAAAGCGCATGAAAAGCATGCCCGTGGCTGGGATATTATTAATGAATACCTGAAACGCGATTATAAAATTCCTGCAGATTTTACACAATACAATTATGTTTCACAGCTATTGCAGGCAAGAGGAATGCAGATCGCGATTGAAGCTCACCGCCGTGCAAAACCTTATAATATGGGAACACTGTATTGGCAGCTTAACGACTGCTGGCCTGTAGTTTCATGGTCGTCTATAGATTATCTTGGAAACTGGAAAGCCTTCCATTATCAGGCAAAAAGAAGCTTTGAACCTGTATTGGTATCAGTTGTAGAGACCGAAAAAAACTATGATATTTATCTGATAAGCGATCTGTTGAAAGAACTGAAAACAGATATAAAGTTTGAACTCATTGACTTCAAAGGAAAAACACTTTGGAAAGCCAATCACTCAGATGTTGTAAATGCCGATGTAAGTAAGAAAATTAGAAGCATTAACAAATCAGAATTGGCTCAGTTTAATCTGTCTGAAACTGTTTTAAAGATCAGTTCCGAAAAAGATGCAGCACTTCAAAAACTGTTCTTTTTCAATAAACCAAAAGATATAAAGCTCCCAAAACCTGAGATTAAAATCAGAAAAATATCACCCACTGAAATTGAAATGTCAACAGATGTCTTGGCAAAAGATATCTATCTGATCGGAGATACTCATTTCAGTGATAATTTCTTTGATCTGTTACCAGGAACTTCAAAAAGAATTACCCTTTCCAAACCTTTGGAAAAAATTGAAGTCATGAGTCTTTGGGATATGATGAAGGACTAATGTTTTTCTAACGCTCTCAAGTAGTCAAACCATGTCAAGGTTCTAAACCTTGACATGGTTTATACCTAAAAAAATATAAATTTTACCCTTCCAACTCAAAAATCAGCCGTAAATTTGCATCATATTTCTTTATAATTATGGTAAATTTTGTTCTGATTGCAGTGTGTATCATTGCAGGAATGATATTCAAAGCAACAAAATCTATCCACCCCGATGCCCACAAGGGTATCAATACCTGGATTCTTTATCTTGCTCTTCCGGCAGTTTCGTTTAAATATCTGCCTAAAGTAAAATGGACAACAGAAATGTTGTTTCCGATTGCAGCCACATTTTTAATTTCTGTGTTCTGCTTTTTCTTTATGATGTTTTACAGCAAGAGCAGGGGATATTCAAGGCGTTCAAGAAGTACTTTGGAACTGGCAAGCGGTTACAGCAATACATCATTCATAGGATTTCCCTTAATCAGTGCTTTTTATGGAGAAGGTCTCCTGAGTATTGCCATTATTTGTGATCAAACAATGTTCTTTGCCCTTTCAACCCTCGGAATTATTGCTGCAGTGAAAGGAGGAAGCAGATCAGGAAAAGTAAGTGCAGTATTTATTTTAAAAAGGCTTATTACGTTTCCACCATTAATTGGCTGTATCTCCGCTTTAGTATTATCGCAGTTCATTGATTTTACCGTTGCAGAACCGTTTTTTGATAAGCTTGCAGCTACGGTAAGTCCATTAGCCCTGTTTTCGGTTGGACTACAGCTGAAATTTAACGGATGGAGAAAACTCATTCCGCAGATGTCGATGTCAATGCTTTATAAGCTTATTCTGGCACCGGCAATTGTTCTTGGGATGGCTTTATTATTGGGAATAAAAGGAGATTTAGCTAAAATTACTGTATTTGAAGCAGCAATGCCAACATTGGTTACCTCGAGTATCATTGCAGAACAGTTCAGGCTGAATACAAAACTGACCAACCTGATCATTGGAGTCAGTATCATTGTAGGATTTTTTACTTCTGTATTTTGGTATGAGATGACCGAATACTTTTTTTAACGATAAGATGGCTCTTTCTCAATACTGTCAATTGATATCGGTTTTATACATGTTATTTGTCATTCCGTAGGAATATCTTAGCTAAGTGAAACGCCTTTGCGAACGAATTAAACCAATTAATAATACCTTTGCGAATATTGCGTTGTAATCTAGGTTTTGGCTAAAGCCAATTGAAATTTTAATTTTTATCAAACGGACTAAAGTCCGTTCCTATTGAATTATTATTGATTTTTTTTGCAAATTTCGCTGATTGAACAGGTTGTATTCCTGAAGTATATCAAACCAATTGTCATTCCGATTTCTATGGCAAAATGAAAGGTGGGAATATACCTCATAATTCTTAAGTAGGATTCTAAGGTTTGTTAAAGAGCATCAAAGAATTTCTGCAAAGTTGCAGTTCTCTGAAGAAAAATCTAATTTTACACTTTAAATATTTCCCTTGCAATACGCTCAAATTGTTTTACCACTGAACCTCAAAGGATCTTTCACGTATAAAGTTCCCGAAGAAATGATGTCCGAAATTCAGTCCGGAATGCGTGTTCTGGTACCGTTTGGAGGAAAGAAAATCTATACAGGACTTGTATTTGAGCTTCATAATAACGCACCGGAAAACTTTGTAGCAAAGGAAGTCATCAGCATGCTGGATGATAAACCGATTATGCCTCAAGAGCAGATTGATTTCTGGAATTGGCTATCGGAATATTACATGTGCAGTCTGGGAGAAATCTACAGGTTTTCATTCCCTTCTTCATTAAAACTGGAGAGTGAAACCTATTTAAAATTAAAACCTGGAGTCGTTGTAGATTTTGAAAATCTTGATGTCAACGAAATGTACCTGATTCAGGCACTGGAAGTTCGGCAGCTGATCAATCTGACGGATATTGAGGCTTTTATTCCTAAAAAAGATATCATCAAGACTGTCAATTCATTGATTGATCTTCAGTATATTGAGATTGACGAGAAAATTGCTGAAAAATATAAAGCCAAAGAAGTAGCTTACGTAAGAATTAAGGATGAGGTTTTGGCCAATCAGAACCTTACGGATATACTTTTAAAACTAAACAGAGCCCAAAAGCAGAAAGATCTGTTCCTTCTTATTTTAGAAAAACAGACAGAAAATCCTGATGCTCCTATCAAAAAATCTGAGCTGTTTGAGGATGGTTATTTCGGAAGTTCACACTTTAAGCCTTTAGCAGATAAAGGTCTGGTGGAGGAATACTACATGCAGAAAGACAGAATTGAAAGCTATGAAGGAGAGATTGAAGAACTGGAAGAGCTTTCAGAACAGCAGAAAATTGCTAAATCTGAGATTGATGAAGCATTTGAAGAAGGGAAAAATGTCCTGCTTCATGGGGTAACTTCATCCGGGAAAACACATATTTATTTAGAAAAAATTGAAGAATGTATCAAAGAAGGAAAGAATGTTTTGTTTTTACTTCCTGAAATTTCCCTGACCAAACAAATTACCCAGAGATTAGAAAAAAAATACGGCCGGCAACTAGGATTTTATCACCAGAAACTGACCGATTTTGAAAGGGTCGAAGTCTGGAGAAGAATCAGGCAGAATGATATCCGCATTCTGATCGGAACCCGGAATGCTTTGTTTTTACCTTATCAGAACCTGGGACTTATTGTGGTAGATGAAGAGCATGATTCTGCCTACAGACCAAGAGAAGTGACCCCTTATTTTAACGCTAAAGATGCATCGTTGGTATTGGGTGGATTTTATAATGCGGGAGTGATCCTGGGATCTGCAACACCTTCTGTTGAAAGCTACTACAGAGCCAGAAAAGATAAAATGAAATATATTTTCCTGAATGAAAGATTCGGGAATGTAAATCTGCCGGAATATGAACTGATCAATTTCAAAGAAGCCCTGGAATCTAAAAAAGTTTCCGGAAATTTCTCTCTGAAACTCGTTGAAGAGATTAAGAAAACGGTGGATGAAAAAAAGCAGGCGATTGTTCTGCACAACCGTCGTGGCTATTCCAATGTAATAGAATGTGAGAGCTGTGGGTATGTCAACTACTGTTCCAATTGTGATGTGGTAATGACCTATCACAAGGCAGCGAATGAAATGAAATGCCATTACTGCGGACAAAGAGCTTCCAAGCCAAGAACCTGCCCGAAATGCAATTCCGAAAAGCTGAACGAAAGAGGAGTAGGGGTAGAGCAGATTCATGAAGAGGTTTCCAAACTGTTCCCTGAAAACGAAGTGGACAGAATGGATGTAGATTCTATGCGTAAGAAATTTGCCTACGAAAAGCTGTATGAAAAGATTGAAGACGGAGAAACAGATATCATCGTAGGAACTCAAATGATTTCCAAAGGACTTGATTTTGATCATATAGAACTCGTTACAATTCCAAAAGCGGATTCCTTATTATATGTGCAGGATTTCAGAGCAGAAGAAAGAGCTTATCAATTGATCACACAGGTTTCAGGAAGAGCCGGAAGAGTTTCCGGAAAGGGAAGAATCCTCATTCAGACTTTCAATCCTGATCATTCTGTATTCCAGCTGATCAAGATGAACAATCCTGCAAAGATCTATAAATATATCCTTACTGAGCGCCAGAAATTCCATTATCCGCCATTTACCAAGCTGATTATGATTGAAATGAAACACAGAAAGGAGGATAAAGTGGACCGAGCTTCTCAGTTTCTGGGTTCTATTCTCAGAAAATACCTTCCTGAAGATTGTGTTTTAGGCCCTGAAAGAGCTCAGATTGCAAGGCTTAATAATCTGTACCAGTTCCAGATTATGCTTAAGCTTCCCCGTGGGAAAAACTATGAGAAATTCAAAAGCCTGGTTTTGATAAGTTTAAAAGAATTTGATGAAATCACTGCATATCAAAGCATTAAAAAAGATGTTTTTGTGGATTTTTAACAATTTTTAACAAACTTTACACTCTTTTATAATGGGTCAGTGGTCCGTTATATAACAATAATTTCTACTTTTGGACGTTGATTAAGTGTTTGGCTCTTTTATTGAATGATTTAACCTTTCATTTTTTATAGAGTCAAAACTATAGAACAAAAAGAAGATAGATGGTAAATTTCAGAAAATATATTTCAAGTGCGGCGGTGTTGGCTTCTGGTCTTTTCCTGGCTCAATCTACCGTTTCTACCGTTCTTTATTCTCAGAATTATGACAGTCAGAAAAGCAGTCTAAACCTGCCTTCACCCGTTAGTACGATGGTGGAGAAAACTGTGTTGTCAGCAAAAGAACTTGTAGATATTAATGTGAACACAATGATGGCGGATCCTGTGCTGAAAAATGCAAGCTGGGGATTCGTAGTGTACGATCCGAAAACGAAGAAGGTAATTTCTTCGTACAATGAAAATACTCCTTTAGTACCTGCTTCTACTACAAAGCTGCTTACGACGGAAACAGCATTAAACCTGCTGGGTGAAAACTACCGTTGGATGACTCAGCTTGAATATTCAGGAACTATAGATGAAAATGGAGTTTTAAATGGAAATCTTTATGTGATAGGAAGCGGTGACCCTTCTTTGGGAACAAACAAAGCGGGTGCATCATCTTACAGAGATATTATTTCAGATTTCGTAGGCGGAGTTTCAAGAGAGGGAATCAAAAAGGTAAATGGTGATATTATCATTCAGACAGCGCTTTTCAAAGGCAATATTTCAATGCTTCCGGAAAATGTTGTATGGTTGGAAAACAATAATTATTATCTGCCTGCAGGAAGTACCCGTGATATCAACCCAGCTAACGAAAAATTGATCGTTAAAAAAGGAGGTTTCTCAACGGAAAAGAAATTTTTCTATGTTTCTCCTTACGCTCATCAGATGGTGTATGCTGATAAATATGAAGGAAATGGAGTTTTAACAACCAAACTTCCTGATGCTCCTGCATACCTTGCGAACTCTTTCAGAACAACATTGGTAAAAAGCGGAATTCCTGTTACCGGAAAAGTAAGTCCAAAAATGACAGATACAGCTCCGGAAGGAAGAAAAATGCTTTCAGCTTATAAATCCCCAACTTTAGGTGATATTATTTATTATACCAATCAACACAGTGATAATTCATTGGCTGAAGCGTTGCTAAGAACTGTTGGTTATCAGAAAATGGGTGACCAGACCTCAGAATCAGGAAGAATTGTGGTGACTAATCACCTGAAAGATGCCGGTTTTGATATGGTTGGTCTTAATTATATGGATGGAAGCGGACTTTCAAGAAGCAATAATGTAACTCCTATTTCCCAAGCGAAGTTTCTTACTTCTTTGATGGATCAGAAATATTACAGATCCTATCTTACTTCTTTACCGATCGGAGGACAATCCGGTACTTTAAAAAGAATGTTCATTGGAGAAGGTAACGGACAGGTTTTTGCGAAAACAGGAACGTTGAATAAAGTAAAAACATTAGCAGGTTATCTGAAGACGAATTCCGGGAAAACATTGGTGTTCTCTTTAATGGTGAATAACTATTCCGGATCGGTAGATATGGTGAAAAAGAGAATGGAGAAAATTCTTGAACCTGCACTGGATCTTTAAATATTTTTTATTTTATATATTATAACAGCCTTTTAATCATTGATTAAAAGGTTTTTTTTATATTTGATTAAATTTTTCTAAACATGACAAAATTGTACCTTTTGGTGTTGGGATTTTTAATTTCCCAGCAATTCTATAGCCAGAAGCATGAGCAAAACATCGATATGAAAGGATTGATCGAAAAAGAGAAAAAATCCTTTACGCAAAAAATGAATATCGGGAATACAAATCCCAATACTCTGAATTACGATTTAAAGTATCAAAGAATGGATGTTACTCTTAATCCGGCTTCCAATACTATTTCCGGATCGGTAACTTCTCATTTTAAGCCTACTCAGAATATAGGCAGTATTTATTTTGATCTGACAACTTCTTTAACGGTTTCTCAGGTTAAATATCATGGGAACAACCTTACTTTTCAACAACTTCCTTCCAACGAAGTGAAAATTGATTTTCAAGCTCCGCTCACTGCCAATACACTGGATTCTCTGACGATTCACTATTCAGGTACGCCGCCTAGTGCCAATGGAGCCTTCACAACAGCTACTCAGGGCGGAGTTCCGGTACTTTCTACGTTAAACGAACCTTATGGTGCACAAGACTGGTTTCCAACAAAACAAAGTTTGAATGATAAAATTGAAAGATTTGATTTCAAAATTACAACGCCATCCAATTACAGCGTTGCTGCCAATGGAAAACTAATGTCCGAAACTTTTCCTACAGGATCTACGAAGCTTACTTTCTGGAGAACAATGTATCCTACGCCGGCTTATCTGATTGCACTTTCCATTACTAATTTTGTCAAGCTTACTGATACCATCGGAAACCCTCCGTTTCCTTTTGTCAACTATATTTATCCTTCCACCAATTCAAATCAAACCAGTCTGAATAATATTGAATGGACGAAACAAGTGATGAATACTTTTGAAACCTATTTTGGTTCTTATCCTTTCCGAAATGAAAAATACGGACATATGGAATTTATGTATGGAGGAGGAATGGAGCATCAGACAATGTCTTCTATGGGAGGTTGGAGCAAGCAGCTTATTGCCCATGAGCTTACTCACCAATGGTTTGGAGATAAGGTAACTTGTGGTGCATGGAATGATATCTGGCTGAATGAAGGTTTTGCTACTTTTGGAGAACATCTTGCCAATGAAAAACTACTGATGACCAATACAGAGTTTCTGAATTATCTGCAAGGTCAATCCAGTTATATTACAGCAAGTACAACAGGAACGGTGTATGTACCGGATACCGGACTTTCAAGTATCAACAGAATATTTGACAGCAGACTGTCTTATTCCAAAGGAGGATATGTATTGAGAATGTTGAAGTGGATTTTAGGTGATGCTGTTTTTTATCAGGTGCTTAAAGATTATCACGCAAGACCGAATCTGGCTTACAGCTATGCGCGTACTGCAGATTTTAATGCTTCTTTGCTTCAGTCTACCGGGACAGATTTTACAGGATTTTTCAATGACTGGGTGTATGGGGAAGGATATCCTACGTATACTATAAAATGGATGCAGGGCGGTAATCAGGCTTTATTTAAAGTTTCTCAGACACAAAGCAGCTCTGCCGTAAGCTTTTTTGAAATGCCTTTACCTATAAAAGTAACCGGAACTTCAGGGCAGACTGCGTATCTGGTTCTTAACAATACTACAAATAACCAAAGTTTTTTAGAATCTGTAACATTCCCTATTGCTAGTGTTCAGTTCAATTATGAGTACCAGATTCTGGAGAAAAACTCTACTGTTACCCAGGATAATACTTTAAGTGTTTCTTCTGTTGAGAAGGAAGGTTTTGGTCTATATCCAAATCCTGCAAAAAATGAAATTAATCTGAAAGGAATAAACAGAGCTTCAGATTTTACGATTCATGCTGTAGATGGAAAACTGGTAGGAAAAGGAACGTATCAGCCAGGTAAAGCGATTGGAATTTCAGAACTGATTCCAGGAACTTACTTCATTACGATTGATGAAAAGAGCATCAAATTCATTAAACATTAAAATTAAAAACTGTAAAATATCAATAAGTATTTTACTTGTCATTAACGATAAAATAACAGGAAGCTTTCAGATTTGAAAGCTTCTTTGTTTTCTGGCCGCTTTAGCTCCTCTTTTTCGGGCTGTCTTTATTTTGTACTCAAACCATTTTTCTTTGAATAATTTACGCATGAAATTATCAAAATGTCTGGTGATGACTAAATTTTTAAATCCTCTCCATTTTTCGAGAGGGCTTGATGGAAGCGCTCTTACTGAGATAGAATATCCCTCCGTATCATACTGGATATAGTGCCACCATCCGGAAGGAATATAAAGTGTCTCTCCGGGATGAATGACTGCTTCATAACCACTTAAATAACGTAGAGCCGGATATTTTCTGTAATCTGGATTTTTAATCTGAGCCAGGCTGTGAAAATTGTAGGGGAGTTTATACATTAAATCGGACTGTTCCCACGGGAAGAGCCAGATTCTTTTGGTTCCCTGAAACTGGGTAATGAAGACATGTGACATATCAATATCAATGTGGTTTCTGGTTACAGAACCTTCACCTCCAAAAAACATAAAAGGCAGCCATTTCAGTATTTTACCACTCGTAACATCATTGTAGATAAGATCATTTTTAAGTTCGGGTTTTATTTTCAATAAATTAAATAAAAAAAGGCGGTGTTCAGTAGGAGCAGACTGTATAAGATTCAGATATTCTGAAAATGTGCTTTGGGCTATAGGATCACTTGCCACTCTATCAAGGGAATCAAGTTCACTACCGTAAATGTTTACCTTATGATCTCCTGCAATTTCTTTGAAATAGTCATAATTCCACTTTTTGAAGGCAGGGCTTTCCGGATGTATAAAATCTTCAATAATAATTGGAATTCTCGGCTTCATATGGTTATTAATAAAGGTTTCTGAATTGATTGTCTTTATTTTTTGTACCGGCTTTAATCTCATGCTCTCAAATTTTAAACAAATATAAATATTATCCTACTAAATTTATAGACTAATAATGTTAAAACTTAAACCTGAATTGATTTTTTAGAATTAAACATATAAAAGGTTTTATTTTACTGCCTTTTTAGTAAATTAGCACATCTAAAAAATTACCAAAAATGATCTCTGAAAAATACCTTCAACATTTACAGAACGAACTTCAGAATATTGAGAATGACGGACTTTACAAAAGAGAAAGAATAATCACCTCTCAGCAAAGTGCAGAAATAGAAGCTAACGGAAAAAAGCTTTTGAACTTCTGCGCGAATAATTATCTGGGATTATCCAACAACCCGGAAGTAATGAAAGCGTCTCAGGAAATGATTCAATCTCATGGATATGGGATGTCATCAGTGCGTTTTATCTGCGGAACACAGGATATTCACAAGGATTTGGAGAAAAAAATCGCTGACTTTTTAGGTCTTGAAGATACCATCCTTTATGCAGCAGCATTTGATGCAAACGGTGGTGTTTTTGAACCATTGTTTACGGAAGAAGATGCTATTATTTCAGATGAATTGAATCATGCCTCTATCATTGATGGTGTTCGTCTTTGTAAAGCAGCGAGATACAGATATAAAAACAATAATATGGCGGATCTTGAAGCTCAGTTAATTGCTGCTTCTGAAAAGAACCATCGTTTCAAAATTATCGTAACAGACGGAGTATTCTCAATGGACGGTATTGTTGCAGACCTAAAAGGAGTGTGCGACCTTGCTGATAAATATGATGCTTTGGTAATGGTAGATGACTCTCACGCAACAGGTTTCATCGGAAAAACAGGCCGTGGAACTCACGAAGCTAATGAAGTAATGGGTAGAGTAGATATCATCACTTCTACTTTAGGAAAAGCTTTAGGAGGTGCTTTAGGAGGTTTTACTTCCGGTAAAAAAGAAATCATTGATATGCTGAGACAGCGTTCAAGACCTTATTTATTCTCCAACTCTTTAGCGCCTGGAATCGTAGGAGCTGCTCTGAAAGTATTGGATATGATTTCTGATAACACTTCCCTTCGTGATCAGGTAATGGAAAATGCAGAATATTTCAGAACGGAAATGAAAGCGAAAGGTTTTGATATTCCGGACGGAGATGCTGCGATTGTTCCGGTAATGCTTTACGATGCACCTCTTTCTCAGAAAATGGCTGAAAAGCTTATGGATGAAGGTGTTTACGTAATCGGATTCTTCTATCCGGTAGTACCGAAAGGAAAAGCGAGAATCAGAGTACAGTTATCTGCTGCTCATACTAAAGAACATTTAGATAAAGCGATTGCTGCTTTTGAAAAAGTTGGGAAAGAATTAGGCGTGATTTCTTAATATAAAAAGTTCTACGTTTGTAGAATGAAAACAGGATTTCTTATATTTAGAGAAATCCTGTTTTTTTATGAAAAATCTTCAGTACTACATTAATCATCATAAAATGCTATTGCTGAATAGACGTTAATATAATATATTTGGAACACTAATTCTAATAACCATTTTGTGAAAAAATATTTATTTCTTTTTGTTTTTTTTAGCTTTTTCAAAACAATTTATGCTCAATCTGATGATTACAAATCAATACTTACTGTAAGTGCTTTTGCTCCTTTTCGTGACCAACGCTATAATATAGGTTATATGCGGAAAATAAATGAAAGATGGTGAGTGGGAAGCGAATTGGCATACGGAACCGACAAAATAACACCCGTAAATATTGGCAATTTTGAGGGGAAAAATAGGGTTTTTGAGATAAAACCGGAAATTTTTTACAGCCTGGCGCCTCAATCAAGATTAAAACATTTTGTATCAGCAGAAGCTTTCTATTTAAATCAGATAGGAAAAAATATTTCAGGAAAATATTATGACGAAAATGATGTTTATTATTCTTTTAGCTCAGCAGACTATAAAAGAACTAAATATGGCTTAAATATTAACTACAGCATTTTGATTCATAAAGAGTCTTCATGGTTTGGCTTTATGCCTAAAATTGGCTTTGGTATCAGACAAAAAAATATTTCTTATACTAATATGACAGGAAAGGAAGAAGACTATGCTCCTGTAGATGGTCTTCCCTTTGACTATCATTCAAATCGGCAGGGTTCCAATTTGAGTCTCAATTTTAATGTTGATATGAAATTCATTTTTAAATTCTAAAAAATATTTAATCTTTATTATTTTAAGCTAAAGATTTTAGATTAAATTCTCTTTTTTTCCGAAATAAACTATCTTTGCAAACAAATTTTTAGGATGCTGTATACCATCATCAAAGCTTTACATATTATCTTCATGGTAAGCTACTTTGCGGGAATTTTTTATCTCGTGAGGATTTTCGTTTACTATAAGGATACTGATGAATTTCCTGAAGAGAAAAAGAAAATTCTGAGAGAGCAGTACACCTTTATGGCCAGAAGACTGTGGAATATTATTACCGTACCTGCGGGGGTAATCATGACAGTATGTGGATTGGTCATGATTTTTTTAAATACCGGTTTGATGAAAATGGGATGGTTTCACTTAAAACTGACCTTCCTGATCGGGCTTGCCATTTACCATTACTGGTGCTGGAAAAAAGTCCTTCATTTAAAGGAATTACATGGAAATACACTGCCAATTGCCAATATAAAACTGAGACAGGCCAATGAAATTGCTACCTTCATTCTGTTTCTAGTCGTATTTACGGTGATTTTAAAATCAATGGTGATCGAATACTGGTGGCAATTAATTGCAGGATTTTTCGTTCTTGTATTTCTGATCATGATGACAGTGAAACTGGTTAATAAAAATAAAAAAAACAAATAATTGTGGAGTAGGGCGCATGTCTGAGTACATTCATCCTTTTTACATCTTACAAAAAAACTATGATTGCAATTTTAAAGAAAGAACTTTGGAGTTACTTTGGAAACTGGAGTGCATGGGTGATCATTGCCGCTTTCAGTTTGATAGCAACTCTTTTCCTGTTCTTTTTCGACAACGATTCTAATATTTTTGAGATCGGAATGGCCTCGCTTCAGAGCTATTTCGTATTGGTTCCATGGCTGCTGATGTTTATCATTCCGGCCCTTTCTATGAAAACTTTTGCGGAAGAACAGCAAACAGGAACATTAAACTGGCTTTTTTCACAGCCGTTAAAAGTTTCTGAACTCGTAACCGGAAAATTCCTTTCCGTATGGATTGTTGGGATTCTATGCCTTATTCCTTCATTGATTTACCTTTATACAGTATATGTGCTGGGAGTTCCTGCAGGAAATATAGACCTTGGAATGACCTTTGGGAGTTACCTTGGATTGATTATTTTAATTGCGGCATTTGCTGCAGTGGGAATTTTGGCTTCTTCATTATCTCAGAATCAGATTATGGCTTATCTGTTGGGTGTTTTCATGTGCTTTATTATGTATTTCGGAATCGAGCAATTAGCAAGTTATAAACTTTTGGGAGGAGCAGACTTTATCCTTCAGAATATTGGTTTTTATCAGCATTTCTTAGGTTTTACAAGAGGGCTTATTGATTTTAAAGATATAGCGTATTTTGTTCTTGTTATTGGTGCTTCATTAGTATTGTCCAATCATTTTATAAACAAAAAGAAGTAGAGTTATGAAGAAGATCAATGCTAAATCTCCACTGGGAATTTTCTTATTTGCAATTGTTCCATTGGTAATTATCCTGACCTATTCGGGCATAAGATTAGACTTAACAAAAGAAAAAAGATATACCCTTTCTGATAGCACAATCAAAGTACTGGAGTCCGTAAAAAAAACTCTGACTGTTGAAGTGTATCTGGAAGGTGATTTTCCGGCAAGTTTCAAACAGCTGCAAAGTGAAACGAAATTCATGCTGGAAGAATTCAGAAAAATTAATCCGAAGATTGATTTTAAATTCATCGATCCGATTAAAACAAAAATGTCTCAGGACACTTTGATGGCGATGGGGATGCAGCCGTCTATTCTTCCGGATGTAAAAGACGGGAAGATTTCACAGATCACGCTTTTCCCATATGCTGTGATCAAGCATGGAAATGATGGCGTTTCTATACCATTGGTGGTACAACAGGCAGGAATTGATGCCGATCAGCAGTTGACAAGATCTATTGAAGGATTGGAATATAACCTTGTTTCCAACATTAAAAATATTGCAGCAGCAAAAAGAAAGAAAATTGGGATTTTGGTTAATCAGGATGAATTGAGTCCGGACGAATTCCAGGGATTTGTACAGCTGGCAATGGAAAACTATGATGCAGGGCCTATTATTCCTAAAAATCAAACTGAACTTTCGTTGGAAGATATCCCGTTATTGAAGCAGATGAGTGCTTTGGTGATTGCAAAACCGAGAAAAGCATTTACAGATAATGAAAAAGTAATTCTTGATCAGTACATTATGAACGGAGGGAAAACCCTTTGGATGATTGATGCCGTAAATGCTGAAATGGATACCTTAACAAGATCCAAAAAAGTAATGCCTTTCCCTGTAGATATCAACATGACAGACTTCTTTTTCAATTATGGGCTGAGAATTAATCCTGCTTTGGTAAAAGACGTTAAGAAGTTTGCCCTGTTAAGATTAGTGACAGGAGAAGTGAGTGGAAATCCTCAATATACAAGCTTACCCTGGCCATATTTTCCGCTTGGAATAGCCGAAAACAATAATCCGGTTACAAAAAATATTAACCCTGTAAAATTTGAATTTCCAACTTCTATTGATACTTTAGGAGGAAGAAAGAATATCAAAACAAAAGTTCTTTTCGAATCCAGTGAAAGGACATTATTGAAACAGGTTCCAAACTATGTGGATCTGAAAGAGGTTGCAAGCGTAGACAGCCTTGGACAAATGGAAAAACCAAGTACACCGAAAATCTTTGCGGTAGCATTGGAAGGGAAATTTAATTCTGCTTATGCATCAAGAATTGAAAGAAAATCCTATCCCGGATTCAAAGCATCCAGCCCGGAAAACAAAATGATCGTTATTGCAGACGGTGATGTAGGAAGAAATAAGGTGATCAAAGGAAAACCGCTTCCACTAGGGGTAGATTTGCTTACGAACGAGCAATTTGGAAACGAACAGTTCCTTAGAAACGCCTTGGATTATCTGTTGGATGACAGTAACCTGATGGAGCTTAGAAACAGAAATATCGAAGAAAGACTTCTTGACAGACAACGAATTACTGAAGAGAAATCCACATGGCAGTGGCTGAATTTACTGCTTCCACTGGCGATTATCGGCCTTATCGGAGGATTGTTCTTCTGGTTGAGGAAAAAGAAATTTGGATAAAATATAAAAGTCCGGGAGAAAAAATCTTCCGGACTTTTTATTGTAATATGATTCAATCCTGTTTAGAATCAATTCAGTTTAATGAATTGTTCGCAGAATTGTTATTAATAATCGATTGTAACTCGGCTGGCTTATAGTTTCAATTGGTACTTCTCCAGTACATTCCAGATTCCATAAAAAGCATCATTCCCTTTCTTATCCGAGAAATTTGTATTAAAAATCATAATCCTTCCCAGATTATTTTTCGGATCAAAAAACAGCATAGACATTACTCCCGGATCACCTCCGGTATGGCCAATATATCCTGTATAACCAAAACCCATAAATATTCCCACATTATAAGATTCGCTGTAGGGATTTTTATCATTTCGTTCCGTGAAGTTGGAAGCCGTAAGCTGCTGGGTAAAATATTCTTTATAGCTTTTCTGAGTCAGAATGGTTCCCTTTCCATTGTAGCCTTTGATAAGTTCGGTTAAATATTTACTCAGGTCGTTGATGCTTGTAATAAACCCACCATCAGGATATGTTGCAGATAGATAATAGGGAAGTGGAGTCTGGGGATTTTCATACAGCCTGGAGAATTTAGAAAACTTTACTTCTTCAAATGACCAGCCTGAACCTTTCATATGTAAAGGTTTCAGGATGTATTCTTTTGTGAAATTATTGAAGGCTTGTCCGGTAGCTTTTTCAATAATAAAGGCTGCCAAAGCAGTTCCTACATTGGAATATTCATAGATTGATCCCGGTTTGTTGGCAGAGAAACTGTTTGTATTCCATTTTCCGTTTTCTGCCAGTACATTTTCTAAAAAACCAGACATTGAAATTATTGAATCTGCAGGGTTGAATACCTGTTCATCATCAAAATTGAGCTTTACTCCATTCAGGTTCTGATCAGGTTTCAGAAAGTAATTTCTAGATAAATAAAATTCGTTGTCAAGAATAGAAGAGGTATGGGTTGCTAGCTGTCGAATGGTAATCGGAGTTTGTGGGAAATGAGGATTAACCACTTTAAAGGGTAAATATTTTTGAACAGGATCATCCAGATTCAATTTTCCGAGTTCCTGAGCTTTAAGAAGGGCAATTCCAACGAATGTTTTGGAAACAGATGCAATATTCTGTATCGTATTTTCAGTATACAATCTCTTTTCTTTCACATCTGAAAAGCCAAATCCCTTTTGGTATAAAGTCGATTTTTCATTTACAACAGAAACCGCAAACCCGTTGAATAAGCCTTGCTGGTATATTGCATTGACATCCGAATCCAGAGAATCTCTAACATCATAATTAGCATGACGAACCTCCTTCACCGAATGACATGATATCAACATCACTGAAATTACCATTGATAATAAAATCCTTCCCATATGTTTTTTAATAATAAGACACCTGGTGAAATAGTTTTGTTACAGATTGAGTAGGTTAAAAAATAGAAAGACTGTCTCAAATCCTGAAACAGTCTCTATTTATTTTTCTAAAGATTAATCTTCAATGCAGGAAAATCTGTTTTAAATCCTGCAGTTTTGTAAGCTGGACTTCAGTTATTTTCCGGGCGGTAAAAAAGTTGAGGTCACATCTATATTCAATAATGTTTGAGATTGGTGATAAAAACTATAGATTATTGCTGATAGGTTTCTTTTGGAAGTAAAGCAGCAGTTCTGTAATAACTGATATCGGTAGAGATCTGTGCCTGAAGATCCTGGAAGGTATCATAATCATACTGGACCCAGTTTTCTTCATTGTCGGGATCAGGAGTCTTGTCTACAGCCAGTTCAAGCTTTCCGTCTTCCTGATAGCTGCATTCTATAGCAGCATATTTTTCACCGCTTTCGTCCTGTGTATACCAGCATTTTACGGTTCTTTCGAGCTGTGGTTCATAAGTTTCGTTATCGATGACCTGAGAACAGATAAAGTTTTCAGGGTCGTCCGCTTTGAAAACAGTTTTAGAAATTAAGGGCAGCTCGTCCACTGATAAGGAATACAATTTATTGGTAGAAATAATAAATCCGTCGCCTGTCTCTTTTTTTTCAATATCAAAAAAGTCAGATTTTTCCCTGAGATAATCTACTACCTTTGCTTCGTCTTCTTCGTCACTTAGAAAATAATTGATATTGTAAACACTGTCCTCGTTGATGAATTCGATTTCTTTTAGAAAATCAGAATCTTCCTCATAATAATACAGATGATATTCGTTTAGCTTCACAGCTTTACTTTTGGAGATAATTTCTCCAAAAATGTTTTTGTACACTTTTCTCATTTTTAATCATATTATTTAGTTTCATCTATTAGTTTAAGTGGGTATCACAAAGATAAGTTTTCTTTTTTATCTAAGCTTGAAGTGTGAAACAGTATTTATTTCGTAAGTATTTCATATATCCTTTATAAAATCCTCATATTCATAGTAAAACCTTTCGAAACCGTCCATTTTGTCCACAAAAAACTCAAAAATTTCTTGCCATGTATTTTTATTAAAAATGGAAACACCATGTTTTTCTATCCATATCCTGCTGATAATCTTACCGTTTTCAAGGGTGAAGTATTCTTCTTTTTGAAAATCTCCAATGAAATCTTTTAAAATATCTTCCAATGACCAGATCTTTTCGTAATAGGCGTTTCGGAAAATTTCGTCTTTCATTTCTATATCCAGAGAAACTTCTGCTTTTTTATTATCGGCAGAAAATTTAAATGCCATATCCTTGATTTTAGTATCATAAAGAATCCATTTTCTGGGAAATGATCTTCCAAAAGCTGTCCAAAATTCCTTTTTTAACTGCTGTGCTTCTTGTTTACTGAACATACAGCAAACATAATGATTTAATAGGAGAAAGGCAAAAATGTGGTACTGAAACCGTAAAATTACGGATAAGCCGGATACGCAAAAATACGTAATGGAATACCTCAAATTTACAAATTTACCTGTCCACCTTTATCTGCTCTTTTCAAATGTTAAACAATTTTCTTATTTTTGCTGTAATGCTTTCAAAAAAATCTCAATATGCGTTTAAGGCGCTTTCATATCTTGTAGAAAAAAGAAATGAAGGCCCGATTCTTATTTCCGAAATTGCGGAACACAAAAAAATTCCTTTAAAGTTTTTGGAAAATATTCTGCTTGAACTAAAAAAGGCGGAAATTCTTGACAGTAAAAAAGGAAAGGGTGGAGGATATTTTCTGAAGGAAAAACCTGAAAATGTGAAACTGGCCAAAATTATCCGTCTTGTAAACGGTCCTATTGCCATGCTTCCTTGTGTAAGTCTGAATTTTTATCAAAAATGTGACGACTGCAATGAAGATCACTGCGGACTTCATGATGTACTGATAGAAGTTCGGGATGCTTCACTGAATATTCTTGAGAAAAAAACTTTAATGGATCTGGTCGACTGACCTGATCCTTTTTTTTGAATTATTAGTCTACTTATTTTGTAGAATAAATATTTTTATCAGATATTTGCAATACTTCAAATGAATAAATTATGGTTTCAAAAGAAGAAGCATACCCATTACAAACGTTTACCTCTTCCAGCGTGACAGTATCTTCAACTGTTGCATCTGCTTTATCCGGAAAACAAATCTTATGCAGGCAGATATCAGATGTTTTTGTTATCGAAGCCGCAGGTAATGAGGTAATATGTACTAAAACAACTCTGTGATATGGTGATTTCAAGAAAAATTCAGGTAAGGCTTAATGTCCTTCTGGTGACGGCTGTCATTGTATCTATTGCTGTTTTTTCAATGTATGAGCTGGGATATCTGGAAGAGCTGCAGACCATTCTGGCAAAAGATAATTACATTTTTTACTGGATGCTTCTGGTAGGCGTTTTTGCAGAAATTGTTGCAGGATCAATGGGAATGGGGTATGGAGTGATCTGTACCACCACACTTATGCTTCTGAATATTCCGCCTCATATTGTGAGTGCAAGTATCCATTCGGCAGAAAGTTTTACAACGGCAGCGGGAAGTCTCAGCCATATCAGATTGAAGAATGTCAGTAAGAGTTTAGTGAAGAAGCTTGCAGTGCCGGCAGTTATCGGGGCAGTTATTGGTGCGGTAAGCCTTACTTACCTTGGAGAATATTATGCGAAGATCACCAAAACACTGATTGCTTTTTATACTTTATATCTCGGAATTCAGATTTTATCGAATGCTTTTAAAGAAAAACAGAGCAAAGCATTGAAAAGAAAAACCAATCTTACCAGACTGGGAGTGATAGGAGGTTTTATAGATTCTTTTGCCGGTGGTGGGTGGGGACCTCTGGTAACCGGAACTTTGATTAAAAATGCTTTTACCCCAAGATTTGCAGTAGGAAGTTCTACCGTAGCCAAATTTATCCTTACCATAACGGCTGCTGTTACCTTTTTCTTTACTCTGGGAATCCAGCACTGGAATATCATTCTCGGCCTTTTGATTGGCGGAATTATTACGGCTCCTTTTTCAGCGATGCTTACTGCAAAGCTTCCTGTGAAGAAAATGTTTGTGATTATCGGAACATTGGTGATTGTGATGAGTTCTATAACTATTTATAAATCAGTTTTTAATTAAAAATTATGCATTGTATTGAAAAATAAAGAGCTTAAAAAGATATTCGGTTTTGAAAATATTTTACTTTTACATCACTAAATATTAGAACATGAATTTACATATCATTGCACTTTTTAAGTTTAATGAAAATTATCTGATGGATGCCGTAGAGCTGTTTCAGAACCTTGTGAAAGAAACAAGAAAAGAAGAAGGCTGCCTGCAGTATGACCTTATTGAAGATAAAGATAATAAAGGAACTTTCTTCCTGATTGAGCTTTGGGAAAGTGTAGAGCACCACAACAGACACAACGGTCAGGATCACCTTCTGGATTTCCGTAAAGATGCTTCCAAGATCATGGAGAGCTCAGCAGAAGTGTATAAAGGATTTAAGATATATTAATATCGAGGATTGAAAGATTTAAGAATAAAGACTTAAAGATTTTTTCGGTTTCCTTAAAAAATAAAAGGCGGTCTCAATAGCTTGAAACCGCCTTTTTATTAGAAAAAATAGAAAGTATTAAAATAAAATATTTATTTTACGATAAGCTTTTTCGTTTCCGAATGACCTCCGTAAGTAATTTTTACAAGGTAATTCCCTGATGTAAGTGTAGAAAGATTCAGATCCTGTTTGTAGAATCCTGCCTGATTCGTAAGTTCAGCAGAATATACCTTTTTACCGGTAAGATCATAGACTTCTACATTTCCTTTGTTGCTTGCTTTTTCTTTAACATCAAAAAGAACCGTTATTTTTTTATCAGCTGGTGCAGGGTTAGGATAAATACCAAAAGAAGCCTTTTTCCCAACTTCTGTAATACCTAATGTTTCAGTAATCTTCTTGTATTTAAAATACATATTTCCTGTACTTGCTCCACCGTTTGTAGTAAAGTACATTCTATAGTAATCATTTCCCTTTTTGACGTAGTAGACAACATCATTTTTAACGGTTCCTATCCCTTTCCAAGAATGTCCTACAGTAGTAATAGCTGATGAGAAACTTGCTGTGGCAGGAATTGTATAGGCTGTTGTGGCCTGAGTTTCCGGCTGTACCATTGCTACTTTAATGTTTGGGCTCTGGATTGCTCCGGAAAGTGGATACATCTGTACCCCCATATAGAATGTATAATATTTAGTAAATATGAAATCCCATGCAGTTCTTGATGGTTCCAGACTAGGAACTTTTGCTCCTGTATCAAATGAGAAATAATTAAAATAAGAATCATCCGTTCCATTAGCGATTGTTCTTGTTTCTGTAGCTCCCCATGCAGTACCGTTCCATTTTGAATATTTAAAAGTATATCCTGCAAAGGCATCTTCAATGGCAAATTTGATGTATGTTCCTGAAGGGTATTTTAACACAAAAATAGCTTTCCCCTGGATATGGTGATTTATCGGGTTGTAAACTCCCCATCCTGTTGAAGGGATATTGGGGTTTGGAGATGTCACAGGTCCCTGTTCAAAAGCTCCCTGGCTCCAGTCAGTGGTCTGATCCGGGTTATAAAGAGGGTCTCCCCATGAAGATTCATTGCTGATGCTGATGTTATCCCAGTCTGCTAGATTTGTTGAAGCAGTGAATACTTCGATATCTTTTGCATCATTTATTCTTGATCCAAATGCATAGTTTGAATTTCTATAAAAAGCAACATCCCAGGTATTGGCAGGTTGAGAAACCATATTACCATCTGCAAGGTTTACAAAAACTCTGTTTTGATATCCGCTTCCCATTGTCATATTTACCTGTGAGTATCCAAATGCATCAGTTTGTGCCAAAACAGTCTGCTGAACAGACATTGCCAATACTGAAGCCAATAATAGTTTTGTTTTCATAACTTATTTTTTAAATCCTTATTTAGAATGATTCTACAAAATTATATAATTATTTTTAATGAGTCTAAATAAAAACATGATTTTTATCGTGTTTTTATTTTAATCATACTTTTGATAAGTAAAAAATAAGAATAAAAAAGCCGGAAGGAATAGTCCCGCCGGCTTTGAAAAGGTAGATAATAGTCTAATAAACCTTATTTCTTGATAAATTTTGATTGGATAAGTTTTCCTTCTGCAGTTTCAATATTCATGTAATATACTCCTGTCTGAAGTGTACTGATATCAAATATCTGTCCGTTTGGTTTTCCTTCTGCTGCTTTCTGTCCTGCAGCAGAATAGATACTGATATTTTTAAGATCTTTTTTTGATTTAAATTCCAATGCTGTCTGATCAGAATTTAATGCAAATCTGAGGTTTTCTGTCACTTTATTATTGTCATTTACTCCTAAAGAAGCTGTTGTGTTATAAACGACATTATCAACCTGGATCGCAACGTGTGTTGCTGTAGGAGTAAATTTAAATACAATATATGAACCTGTAGATGCCGGAATATTTACACTGATATTCTGAACTGTACCAATAACTGATACATTGATAGGGCTTCCGACAGGAACAAATGTTGACATATCCGCAGGATTGGATGCTACTCCAATCTGAATACTTCCCGGACCAGGAGATGGAGACACTAAAGTAGTATCAAAAGTCAATGTTTTATTTCCGGTTGGAGTTTCAATTTGTGGTGAAATCAGATATGAAGACCCTGTCGCATTATTTCCTGCGTAGGATTGAACGAACCTGTTTGAATCACCTGCTACAATCATTCTCGGAGGTACGGGAGGAAATTCTCCGGTTATTGGAGCAACAATGGCAGCCCATCCAAACTGAGGGAAAGTAGTATTACCTGCAGTAAAGTTATTGAAATTTTCATTGATGTTAGATACCTGAGCATTTGCTGTTAAGGCTGTAAACATCAGAGTTCCTAAAAGTAATTTTAATTTCATGAGATTATTTTTATTTAGAATTATTCCACAAAAATATATATTTATTTTTAATGAGTCTAAATAAAGTTTTATATTTGTCGAAAATTTGTACCCTTATGAAGAAGAAAGTGCTTTCCGTTCTATCATTATCTGTAGCCTTATGGATGAATGCACAAGAAAAGGATTCTCTTAATCAAAAGAAAATTGAAGAAGTTGTTATTACAGGACAGTATATGCAGCAGTCCATTAACAAATCAATATATAAGGTTGAGGTTATTGATGCAGAACAGATTAAAAACATGGCGGCGACTAATGTTGCCGAGGTTTTAAATCAAAGTCTTAACATACAGATCACTCCGGATACCCGTTCAGGAAATTCCACTGCCAATATCATGGGACTTAATGGTGATTATGTAAAAATCCTTATAGACAATATTCCGGTAGTAGGAGATACAGGATTGGGAAGTAATATTGATCTTACAAAAATTACCTTAAGCAATATCGAAAGAATTGAAATTGTAAAAGGAAGTATGGGCGTTGAATATGGAAATGGAGCTGTTGCCGGGGTAATCAACATTATCACCAAGAAAACCAGTACAAAAAAAGTAAGTGTAAGAGGTTCAATACAGGAAGAAACCGTAAGAGATAATTACGATCTTAAGAAAAGAGGGAACGGAAGACATATTCAAAACCTGAATATAGATTATAACATCAGCAATGAATGGTTTGCAAGTATCAATTTCAACCATAACCAGTTTATGGGATATGAAGGAGAAAGCAAAGGTTACAAATATTTCGGACAGGACAATCAGAGAGGATATGAATGGAATCCGAAAGACCAGTATGATGCTTCTGCATTGCTAAGATATACGAAAAATAAAACAACATTCTTCTACAAGCTGTCCTATCTTAATGAGAAATTCAACTTCTACAACCCGGAAGTAAGCCGAAACCCGCTTAATGACGGTGTAGGTGGAGTTTCTTATGAAAGTAGAGACAGAAGGTACAATACAGACCGCTGGGTACACCAGTTTAACATTCAAACTAATCTGGGGCATATCCGGTACATGGGAGACTTCTCCTATCAGAATCAGGACAGAAAGTATTACGACTACAATTACGACATTCCAAACAGAGCGATAAAGAGCCGTCAGGACGAAAAATCCTATTATAAGACAGATGTCATCTACTCAAGAGGGATGTTCAGTAACTTCCTGGATAGCAAAGTTTTTGATTTTCAGTTAGGATATGAATTAGACTATACTAATGGTTATGCTGCACTGATTGCAGGAGATTTCTTTGGAGAAGCCGTAAAAAGAAAAATATTTACCTATTCCAACTTCCTTTCTGCAGAATGGAATGTTTCAGACAAACTTTCATTAAGACCGGGAGTAAGACTTTCCCTTAGTGAAAACTTTAACAATCAATACAACTATTCCTTATCAGCAAGATATAAAACTTCTGAGAATTCAAATCTTAGAGCGATCGTAGGATCAGCAAACCGTTTTCCTAAATATGACGAACTGTACACCTATTTTGTAAATCTTAACCATGATGTACAGGGAAATCCGGATTTAAATCCTGAAAAAGGATTCTCAGCAGGACTTTTCTGGAATCAGAATTTTTCAGTGAATAATGGCTGGAAAATAGCTTACGGAGTAGATGCATTATATCTGGATGTACGTGACAGGATTGAAATGGTGGTGGTAAAACAACCTTCTACCTACAAATACATGAATCTTAATACCTATAAAAATCTATTATTCTCAGCCAATGTAGATTTTAGAAAAGATCAGTTTGCTTTGTCTTTAAGAGGATCAGTAAACGGAACATCGGTATCAATGAATGAATTAACATCCTCTTCTCCTACAGACTTCCAGTATTTAGTACAGGCAGGAGCTTCGGCAACTTACAAACTGAAAAATACCGATACCAATTTTGCCCTTTATTACAAATTTACAGGTCCGGACAGAATCTATGTGTCTGACGGGGCAAGTGGTTTCCGCCTGGGAAAAGTAGACAGTTTTCATATGATGGATTTCATCGTAAGCCAGCCTTTCTGGAATAAGCATTTCGAAATTTCTGCGGGGGTGAAAAATATATTTGATGTGACGAGGTTAAACTCTACTGCAATTGCGGGTTCAGCCCATACAGCAGCGAACGGTTTTGTTAATTTATACTACGGCAGAAGCTATTTTGCCCGATTAATGTTTCAATTTTAAATAATAAGTTACTGTTATGAAGTATTTAAAAATATTTTCTATTCTTTCCGTCATGGTGGCCACTCAGTCTTGCCTTTCTGCAGATGAAGATCCGGTTCCGGTTCCACCTATGACTGGGTCAGAAGTTAATGTAAAAGTGGGTGGTCCTACAGAACCTAATCAGGTTTGGATTGATCTGAGTGATTACACCAATCCGGCTATCAACAGCAGAACAGATTGGGATCTTGGTTTTTATACAGGAGATGAATTTCGTGTGATTATGAACGGATCTCTTGCTATGACAGTTATTAAAATACCTGATGCTACAGATATCAGTAAAGTAAAAGATGCTGATGCAGCAAGCTTGAAAGAAATTGCTCAGGTAGGAACATTTGATGCTGCCAATATGAAATATATTGACAATCCGAATGGAGATTTCCTAAATCAGACTTCCGGAATTGATGCCATCAAAGAAAATGACGCTGATAATCCTGTTTATCTAATCAATATGGGAAGAGAAATACCTTCCGCAGCCAATATTGGGGCCGGTTCCGTTTCATTATCCGGTGATCCGAGAGGATGGAAAAAAATTCAGATTCTGAGAGCTCAAAATGGATACAAGATTCGCTATGCCGATTTGAATGCAACAGGAACAGATATTAAAGAATATATCATTACAAAAGATACTGAATACAATTTCACATTCTTTAACCTGAAAACGGGTACACCGGTAAAGATTCAGCCTAAGAAAAAAAGATGGGATTTAGCATTCACAACGTTTACCAATGAGGTATTCATGGGACCTACAACCAGTGCGGGAAGCTACTTCTATGCAGATTTTGTAACTACCAATACCTTAAATGGAGTAGGCGCTTATCAGGTAAGTGTTACAGGAAGTCTGGATCAGGCTTATACTGCATTTAAACTGAAAGATGTTGAGCCCGCCAAATTTGTATTTAATGATCACAGAGCCATTGGTGATAAGTGGAGAACAACCACGGGGACGGCATCGAATCCGGTTCCATTTGTATATTCAGACCGTTTCTTTGTATTGAAAGATGCTGAAGGGTTCTACTTTAAACTGAGGTTTAACAAAATGAAAGACGAAAACGGAAACCGGGGGTACACCAATTTTGAATTTGAACCTTTATAAAATAATCAAATAATAGTATATCATGAAAAAATTCATTCTTGCAGCTTCTGTACTTGTAGCAGTGTATTCTTGCAAAAAGGCAGAAGGATCACCAAAAGAAAGTACAACGGAAGCTACTTCTGAAGCACCAAAGACCAACAATAAAATAGTAACATTAAGTGGAGGAATTACTGAAATAGTATCTGCCCTGGGCCACGAAAAAGAAATCGTAGGAACGGATGTTACAAGTACTTATCCTGCATCTTTAAAAGCTACAGCTAAAGATTTAGGCCACATGAGATCAATGACTATTGAGCCGATCATGGCAGTCTCTCCAACATTAATTTTAGCTTCTGATAAAGATATCAACCCGGAATTGATGGGGAAAATAAAATCTTCAGGAATTAAAACTGAAGTATTCAAACAGGAATATACGGTAGAAGGAACTAAAAAGTTGATTGAATCTGTAGCAAAAGCTATCGGAAATACAGACTACCAGAAACTGAATGACAAGATTGATGCAGATCTTAAACAGGTACAGCCTATTGCTAAAAAGCCAAAAGTATTGTTCATCTATGCCAGAGGAAATATGCTGATGGTGAGTGGTAAAAATACACCAATGGCTTCATTAATTACCCTTGCAGGCGGTGAAAATGCCGTAACTGATTTTGAAGATTTCAAACCATTGACCCCGGAAGCTGTTGTAAAAGCCAATCCTGATGTACTGTTCTTCTTTGAAACAGGTTTACAGGGAGCTGGAGGAAATGAAGGCGCTCTTAAAATGCCGGGTGTTTCCCAAACGAATGCAGGGAAGAATAAAAAAATCATCGCAATGGACGGAGGTTTAGTATCAGGTTTCGGGCCGAGATTAGGAGAAGCAGCAGTAGGATTAAACAAACTTTTAATTGAAAACACAAAGTAAACTATACTTTTATCTTATTATAAGTGCAGTACTGCTTACTATTATAGCAGTACTGTCACTTAATACAGGAGTTTATGATTTTGGAGGAAACTCTCCGTTCATGGCACTGTGGCAATTTATAAAAGGAGATTCCAATTTATCATTGAGTGATAAATATGTAATCTGGGACGTAAGAGCAGCCAGAATTATCATGGCAATTTTAGTAGGAAGTATGTTGTCGGTTTCAGGAACAAGTCTTCAGGGACTTTTCAAGAATCCTTTGGCAACGGGAGATTTAATAGGACTTACATCGGGAGCAACTTTGCTGGCAGCAATTGCGATTGTTTTAGGAGGACATTTCAAAGAATATCTTCCTGAGGCTGTACAATTTTCACTGGTAGGAATCGCGGCGTTTATCGGTTCTTTTTTATCAATGATGTTGGTCTACAGAATTTCAACAAGCGGAGGAAAAACAAATGTGGTCATGATGCTGCTTACGGGAGTCGCAATAACGGCTATCGGTTTTTCAGTAACCGGATTTCTGATCTACATCTCAAAAGATGAGCAGCTTAGAGATCTTACCTTTTGGAATTTAGGAAGTTTGGCAGCAGCAACATGGACTAAGAATATCATTCTGGCCATTGTTATGATCATTGCCTATATCATTTTATTGCCGAAAGGTAAAGCTTTGAATGCAATGATGCTGGGAGAAAAAGATGCACACCATCTGGGAATCAATGTGGAAAGGCTGAAAAAACAGATTATTATTATTGTAGCTTTAATGGTAGGGAGCTGTGTGGCATTCTCAGGAACTATAGGTTTTGTAGGTCTTATTGTACCTTATATTTTAAGACTCTTATTCAAATCCAATTATGCTTTTATTTTGCCATTATCGGCAATGTGCGGAAGCATTTTAATGTTGACAGCAGATACCTTCAGCAGAAGTATTGTAGCACCGTCAGAACTGCCGATCGGTATTTTAACAGCCTTAATGGGAGGACCTATTTTTATCGCTATTTTGGTTAAATTTAAAAAGTCACTGTAATGATCAAGGCACACCAGATTAATTATAAACATAAAGATTTCCGAATTCTGGACGGGGTAGATGTCTCTCTGGAGTATGGTGAATTTTTGGCTATTGTAGGACCTAACGGAGCAGGAAAGTCAAGTCTTCTGAGCGTATTGGCAGATGAAGTGAAATCCGGAAATAATAAGGTTTTATTTAAGGATAAACCCATCAGAGAATGGAATATCAAAGAGCTTTCAAAACATAAAGCAAAGTTCTCACAGCACAACAGCAATGATATTCCGCTTGAGGTAAAAGATGTGATCATGATGGGAAGATATCCGTATTTTGATGCTCAGCCCGGAAAAGAAGATCTGGAAGCCATGAACAATATGATGTACGAAACTGATATTTTTCATCTTAAAGAAAGAGAATACAATACACTTTCAGGAGGAGAAAAGCAGCGTGTACATCTTTCAAGAGTAATGGCACAGCTTGAAAATGAAATTGCCCACAAACTGGTTTTTCTGGATGAACCTTTGAACAATTTGGATATAAAACATCAGTATAAGGCGTTGGAAATTATCAAAAATTTTACAAAAAAAGCCAATAGTGCCATTGTTGTTTTGCATGATCTCAACCTTGCGGCACAATTTGCAGACAAAATTTTATTAATGAAATCAGGACAGGTTTCCGCCTATGGAACTCCACAGGAAGTTTTTACAGCAGAAAATATCAGCAATGCCTATAATTTTCCCTGTACCATTTGCGAACACCCAATTACCAATAACCCTATGATCATTTTTGGATAACCATGGAAAAAGAAGAACTCAAAATCCTTGCACAGAATCTTGCCAATCCTCAGGGGGAAAAAGGCATCGAGATTGGTGAAATGATGAATGCCACTAACATCAGTATGACGTTAGAAAGTATCAAAACACTGGTGGTAGATGATGATCAGCAAATCCTCGAAATAGGACACGGGAATGCCGCACACCTGAAAAGTATAATAAGTCTTGCCAAAAATCTCAGATATACCGGGATTGATATTTCTGAAACCATGCATAATGAAGCCAAAAGGCTCAATAAAGAATTTGAAAGCCAGGCAGATTTTGTTTTGTATGAAGGCAGTAAACTCCCTTTCCAGGACAGAGCTTTTGATAAAATATTTACAGTCAATACAGTCTATTTCTGGGAAAATCCGGTAGAATTTTTAAATGAGATATACAGGGTTTTAAAAGATGACGGAACATTCGTTCTTACATTCGGACAAAGAGAATTCATGGAAAAACTGCCGTTTACGGAATATGACTTCATCCTGTACAACAACAGTGAAATGGAAGAACTGATCTCCAAAAGTCATTTTAAAAGAATGAAAACTTCTGAAAAAGAAGAAGAAATAAAAAGTAAAACAGGAAACGAAACAATACAAAGAATTTATACAATTTTAACCATAAAAAAGTAAAGTAATGAGCACATTAGTTAATGATTTAAAGGAAAAATGGGAAGCTCTGAAAGCAGAAAATCCACATATCAGAATAAGAAATGCAGCAGCACAATTAGAAGTAAGTGAAGCCGAATTATTGGCAACAAGCATTGGAGAAGGAGTTACTGTCCTGAACCCGGATTTCCAGGGAATCCTTACAGAAGCTGAGCAGTTAGGAAAAGTAATGGCTCTTACCCGTAACGATGAGTGTGTTCATGAAAGAAAAGGAACGTATCTAAACGGAGATTTCAGCAGCCCTCATGCACAGCTTTTTGTAGGTGAAGATATCGACCTTAGAATTTTCCTTAACCACTGGAAATTTGCTTTTGCAGTACTGGAAGGAGATAAGAAAAGCTTTCAGTTTTTCGGGAAAGACGGCTTGGCACTTCACAAGATTTATTTGACTAAAAATAGCAATGAAGCTGGTTTCGATGCGATTGTAGAAAAATTCAAAGCAGAAGATCAGAATCAGGTATTGGCTTTTGAAGCTGTAGCTCCAAAACAGCCAGAAAAAGCAGATTCTGAAATTGATGTAGAAGGATTCAAAAAAGCTTGGACAGAATTGAAAGACACACATGATTTTTTCATGATGACAAGAAAATATGGAGTAAGCAGAACACAGGCATTAAGATTAGCTCCGGAAGGATTTGCTAAGAAAATCGATAACGCAAAAGTGGTAAACATCCTTGAAGATGCTTCTGAAAAAAATACACCGATCATGGTTTTCGTTGGAAACAGAGGAATTATTCAGATTCACACAGGAAATGTGAAGAAAACACTTTGGCACCAGCAATGGTTCAACGTAATGGATCCTGATTTCAATTTACACCTTGATGTAACGAAAATTGCAGAAGCTTGGATCGTTAAAAAACCAACGGAGGACGGAGAAGTAACAGCTATCGAAGTATTCAACAATGAAGGAGACTTTATTGTTCAGTTCTTTGGAAAAAGGAAACCTGGAATTCCTGAGCTTCAGGAGTGGAAGGACCTTGTAGCAGCATTAGAAAAGTAATAATTAGATGATTTGAATGAGACCGTTTTGTTTTTGAAATTCAAAGCGGTCTTTTTTATTTCAGGTTTTGGCGAAAAATAATTTTAAGATTTAAATAAAGAAGATGTGCTGTTACAGTGCAATAACTGCCAAAATATTTGTGTAATTTGTGGTTAAATATAAAATAAAATGAAAAATATTTTCATAGCGATATTGCTTGCCGGTTTCTGTTCATTGAAGGCCCAGGACTTTAAAGCTTACCAGTTTTATGATAAGAAAGGAAAGGAAATAAAGACTGACAAACTGGTGAAAGAACTAGCGGATTATGATGTGGTCTTTTTTGGAGAAAATCATAACAGTTCTATCAATCACTGGCTTCAGCTTAAAATTACAGAAGCCTTGTTTGCAAAAAAGAACGGTCAGCTTATTTTAGGCGCAGAAATGTTTGAACGAGATAATCAGGCACAGCTGAATCAGTATTTAAACGGGAAATTTGATGCTAAGACATTGAAAGACTCTGCCCGTTTATGGAACAATTATGCAACAGATTATAAACCTCTGGTTGATTTTGCTAAAGATAAAAAACTGAATTTTATTGCTACCAATATCCCAAGGAAATATGCCTCTCAAACCGTGAAGGAAGGTCTTGAATCCCTGAATAAATTAAGCGGAAAAGAGAAAACATACATTGCTCAGCTGCCTATCAAAGTTACGCTGGACACCCCAGGATATCCAGAAATGAAAAAGATGATGGGAGATCATGCAGAAGGAACAAAAGTAATGAATTTTATTTCAGCCCAGGCAACGAAAGATGCTACAATGGCAGAATCTATTCTGAAAAATTATCAGGCCGGAAAAACATTTATCCATTACAACGGAAACTATCACAGCAAAGAATTTGGCGGAATCTATTGGTATATCAAACAGAAAAATCCTAATTTGAAAATGGCAGTAATCTCTGTTTTTGAATCAGGAGATCCTGAACTGAAAGTGCCGGCCAAAGACTATATCCCGACAGATTTCAATCTGATTATTCCGGGAGATATGACTAAGACTTTTTAATTTTTTTTACAAAAGTGTCATTCTGACGAAGGAAGAATCTTACTATTAATTATGAGATTCTTCACTGCATTGCATTCCTTTCAAAATGGCAAAAATAAACTACTTACATTGAATTCAATAGGAACGGGCTTTAGCCCGTTTATTTTTTATAACAAAACTTCCATTGGCTTTAGCCAAAACGTAAAATTAATTATTGAATAATCATTTTTATTCCACAATTTTTACCTTTGTACAACATTCCAAAAAACATGAAAAAAATATCCATTCTGCTGATCTTTTTTATCGGACTGATCAATGCCCAAAAACTCACTTCCAATGAAATTTCGTTAATTAATCAAGGTGATACAAATACTGCATTGCCCATCTATCAGACTACCGATACCAATCAACATAAAACACTATTGAGTATTTCTTCAGAGATTGATCCCCTTGATCCGAATACAGCTATTCTGGTAAAAAGAATGAAAGAATCTCTTCTTTCTACGGATGGCGGAGTAGGAATTGCAGCGCCTCAGGTGGGAATCAACAGAAAAGTTATCTGGGTACAACGTTTTGACAAAGAAGGAACTCCTTTGGAATATTTTATTAATCCTGTCATTGCTTGGCATTCCGATCTGCAGAATCTTGGGCCTGAAGGAGATTTGTCTATTCCCGATTTCAGAGATCAGTTCTACAGAAGTAAAGTGATTCAGCTGGAATATATTGATTTGAAAGGACAGAAATATTCAGAAATTGTAGAAGGTTTTACAGCGGTAATTTTCCAACATGAGATCGACCATCTTTTCGGAATTCTGATTTCCGATAAAAAAGAAAAAGAAAAAAATGATTCTTATAAAAAGGTAGATGCCTATCAGAAAAGTGATGTAAATAAAGACAGGAGGTGATGATGAGTTATGAATTATGTCAGTGCGCTATAATTTGTTTATCTATATTTCAAAATAAAATCTTCTCCATCTTCATAATCTGCGGGATCAACGTGTGAAATCACTCCAATATCAGATTGTAAAATACTTTTGAGCTGGTCGAAATACATTTTTTCAGTTTCCTTGGTGCCATTTAAGGTCAGGCTCATAATAAGTTTGTCGTCATCAGTAATATCTGCACCTACCATGATTTTGTTGGGATTATCATGATATTTATTCCAATAAAAAGTCTGGGTGATGGAAGGCGTTTCAATGAAATAACCAATCATTTCATCTTCCGTTTTAAAAATATAATTCCTGTCGTGTCTTGGATAAGTATAATCAAGATTTAATTTTTCGTAGCCGGGAAGAAATGTATTCAATACCAAATTGATTGTCTTTCTTGATTTTTGTCCTGCATACACCTGACAAACGATATCTGTAATAATGTCCATGATACAAAATTAATCTATTTTTAAGAGAGTAATAGCCGAATCAGTCTTTTAAAATAAACGCAATCATCTGTGTCCATCTGAGAAATCTGGGGTTAAAAATATAAAATAGAAATGAGCTGTTTCCATGGAAACAGCTCATTTCGTTATAACTATGCTTAAAAAAAATTGGATTAATCGTTGTTGGTTACTGATAGTTTCACCTCCATATTATTTCTGGTTGCATTAGAATAAGGGCAGATCTGGTGTGCCTTTTCTGTCAGAGCCTGTGCTTCCTCAATAGAAACTCCGGGAATGTTGACGTCAAGCTCTGCTGCCAGACCGAAACCTCCGTTCTCAAGTTGGCCAATGCTCACTTGTGCAGTAACAGTTGTTTCTCCGGTTTTCACTTTAGAAAGGCTGATTACTCTGTTCAGAGCACTGTCGAAACATGCAGAATATCCAGCTGCAAAAAGCATTTCAGGATTGGCAAAATCATCATTGGCTCCTCCCAGATTTTTTGGCATTCTTACTTCAAGATCCAAAACTCCGTTTTCACTTTTTACATGTCCGTTTCTGCCTCCTTGAGCAGTTACCTGAGTTGTATATAATGTTTTCATTTATTTTTCTATTTTGTTTAATATTTTTAGGACTGTGTCTTTAAGATGCAGCAGTTCTTCCGGCTGTATACCCAGTTTTTCCTGAATTTTTCCCGGAATTTCACATGCCTTTTTCTGAAGCTGTTTGCCAGCCTCATCTAAAAATACTTCAACTACTCTTTCGTCCTCTTTTTTTCTTTTTCTGCTGATAAATCCTTTAGACTCCAGTCTTTTAAGAAGAGGTGTTAAAGTTCCACTATCCAGATACAGTTTTTCTCCGATATGCGTTACCGTAAGTCCGTCACCTTCCCATAATACCATCATTACAAGGTATTGCGGATACGTCATGTCAAGCTCATCGAGGAAAGGACGATAAAGTCCTGTAATCTCCTTGGCAATAACATACAGCGGGAAGCAAATCTGGTTTTCTAGTTTAGGTGTTTTCGGATTTTCCATAAGTTTTGGTACGAAAGATTCGATGAAGGTATTACTTTTTTATGATAAATTCATCCATTGGAATTCTGACTTTTTTCATAGAAGAAAGCCAGTCATTAGCTTCATCACGGTATCCAAGATATAAAAGAGTTACACTTTTTAATCCCAGTTCTTTTAATCCCAGTACTTCATCCACTACAGCATTGTTGAATCCTTCTGCCGGAGTACTGTCGATTTTAAGTTCTGCCGCCTGTGCAAGAGCAATTCCTAAGGCAATATAAGTCTGGCGGGCAGTATGTGCAAAATGTTCTTCAGGAGTCTGTGCTCCGTACATTTTCTTGATTGTATCAGTATAGCTTCCGAAACGTCCTCTCGGAAGATCTCTTACATCCGTATGATAATCGTAAACTTTGTCAATTTTTTCATTAGAATAGCTGTCCCATGCTGCAAATACCAAAACGTGAGAAGAATCTCTCATTACTTCAGGGTTTAAAGCTCCGGCTACCATTTTCTCTTTCAACTCCTGATTTTCTACTACAATAATTCGGAAGGGCTGCAATCCGGATGAAGTAGGAGCCAGTCTTGCTGATTCTAAAATAGTAGTAAGGTCTTCCTGTGAAATTTTTTTGTTCGGGTCATAAGCTTTTACAGCATGTCTCCAGTTTAGGTTTTCTATTAATGACATTTTTTCTTTGTTTTAAATTAAACTACTTGGCGATTATTAAACTTCCTGATTTTTTTATATTGAAGTAAAGCAACACTGCAAATATACAAGCAATTAAATTGCATGCAATTTAATTTTGAAAGATTTTATTGATGACAATTATTGATGAACTAAAATAAGCAGAAAATAAGCGATTTGCTTTTAATCCATTTCCGCATGATTCGGATTTTTTCAAAGCCTTTGTATTCCAATCTTTGCAATAGAAATTTAAACTAAAAACAATGCAGAGATTTAAAAACAAAACCGCTTTGATTACAGGTGGAACCAATGGGATGGGTTTGGCTACTGCTCAAAAATTCATCGAAGAAGGAGGAAAAGTTATTATCACAGGGAGAAGTGAAGAGACCGTCAATATCGCTTTAGAAAAACTGGGGGAAAAGGCTTTTAGAATCGTATCCAACGCAGGAAATATAAAAGACCTGATGAACCTCCGGCAGGAAGTCAGAAAATATACAGAACATATTGATCTGGTCTTTGCCAATGCAGGATATGGAAAATTTGCTCCTGTAGAATATGTGGATGAAAATCAGTTTGACGAACTTTTTAATCTCCTGGTAAAAGGTCCTTTTTTTACAGTGCAGCAGCTATTGCCATTGATGAATAGCGGAAGCTCCGTTATTTTTAATACTTCTGTGGCGACAGATATTGCGATGCATAATTTTTCCGTGTATTCTGCGGCCAAATCAGCAGTGCAGTCTTTCATTAAAACATTTGCGGTAGAGCTTACTGAACGGGGTATCCGTGTCAACGGGGTGAGTCCCGGACATATTAAAACAAACATTTTTAATAATACAGGCTTAACCGGAGAACAGATTGAAAGTGCCATTGAAGATATTATTCCTACCATACCTTTTAAAAGACAGGGCGAACCGTCAGAAATAGCTAATGTGGTTCTGTTTCTTGCTTCAGAGGAAGCCTCCTATATTCATGGAGCTGAAGTAAAAGTGGATGCCGGAATTTCTGTGATCAGATAATGGCATACAATTTCAGAGAGCGTAAAGATTATTTAACCTCTTTAATTTCTTTGATAATATTGGTCTTATTTTCAATACCAATATTATAGGTCTTACTTTCTTTAAAGCTCAGTGTAGCTTTTTCTATAAGACTCTTGTAATCCGGTGACTTCTTTGATATATAAAAAACCTGCGCACTGATTCCAATGGCAACGCGTACCACTTCATTAGGTTTGTCCGGATCTTCAGTAATATTTGTGATGGCGGAATTGTTATACCATGTTAATTTTTGTGAACTGGAATTACCGGAACAGGATGTAATCATAATAAAAAGTAATAGTAAATAGGACCAGGCTTTCATAGCAAAAAGTATTAAGTAAAAAGCTCCTGCAATGTATCAAAATAAATGCAGGAGCCCTATATAAATTAGTTAAAATCCACAGCTTCCTACGCTAGGTGCAGGAGAAGGAGAACATCCTGAAAGGGATGAGAAGATATTCAATACACAATTGGTATTTACATAATTGTTATCATACAGTAAAGATCCTGCCGGGCTTCTGTAGTATACATTTCCTGCTGTATTGGCATATGAAGATACAGAAGCAGATCCACAGCTTGTATTGGTACATGCAGCTCTCCATGCAGCATCAGTTACAGGTCCGCTGGAGAATAATGATGGATCAATGATTCTTTTTTCAACAATTCCGGAAGCATTTTTAAAGCTTACCAATATCGCTACGTGATATACCCATGATACGCAGCATGTTCCTGTAGAAGCTCTAAGGTTACCATATACAAACTGTTTTTCACAGTCATATCCTGCATTCAATAGTATTTGTCTCATTTTGTGAGCTCTTGCGTAGCATCCGTCAACAGGATATCTGAAGGTGATGCACGGAGAAGAAGCTGTAGAAGTTCCGCAAGCCTGGTTTTTAATCTGAGCAAACAGACTGTTTAAAGTGGCAAGGTTAGGAATGACACTTACAGCCTTTCTGCTTTCTTCTTTTACATCTTTAGTAAAGATAGATTTGAAATAACGGATATCTTCATCTGTTGCTTTGTCTACTTTTGCGATTTCGCTGGTATTGGTTTTAAGGAAAATCTGAACAGGAGTTTCATTTTCAACTGCCTGTCTGATCATGGAAATATAACCTGCATTTTCTTTACTGTCCTTTATGTAGTAGGGCTGGGCAGTAATCATAAATGAGATTTTAAATTTCCCATCTTCTTTTTCAATCCCTACCGGAACAGTTTTGCCGAAATCTTTCATTGCAATTTCGTTTGACTCTTTGGCAACAAGATTCGGGTCCTGGTTGGCATTTGAATCTGAACAGGCGTTGAATGACAGCATCGTTACGAAAACCATCATGGATAACAGAAATTTTTTCATAGTTTTTATATTTTGGTGGTTAATTTTCTGTGAACTTTCTAATGATAATAGTTCACTATTTTGTGATATTAAAAATAATAAAATTTAAAATATATACAAGATTTTTTTTCAAAAAAACGCATTATCCTGTTATATTTTTGATTTTATGATATTGAAAATGGCAAAAAACTAATGATTATGGTGGTAATTGAGGGAAATAGTTCTTTTTGATTAAGTCTGGATTTCTACAGAATGACACAATTGAAATGGAGTTTTATCCACAGTTTGTCATTCTGTAGGAATCTAAATGTTCTGATAATATGATATTATTTAAACTAAAAAACCAGTTTCAACATTTGAAACTGGTTTTTTATTATATCTTAAGCTGTCTTGATTATTTGTAGATCAATTCTGCTTGGAAAACGTCTGCAAAATGTTTTCTGATTTTTGCTTTCAGTTCTTCCACTTCTTCGGATGTCAGCTCTCTTTCAAGTTCTCTTTTCAGAGAAGTCACCTGCTTATCTTTGATTCCACACGGAATGATATATTCAAAATAACGCATATCCGTATTTACATTTAAGGCAAAACCATGAAGGGTAACCCATCGGGAAGCTTTCACCCCCATAGCACACATCTTTCTGGCGTAAGGTTTCCCTACATCCAGCCATACTCCTGTTTCTCCCGGAGAACGTTCACCCTTAATGCCATATTCGGCAATAGTTCTGATGATCACTTCTTCCAGATTTCTCATATATAAATGAATGTCTGTGAAAAAGTTTTCAAGATCCAGGATAGGATAGCCTACAACCTGTCCATAGCCGTGATACGTAATATCTCCACCGCGGTTTACCTTTACGAAAGTAGCATCAATCTCTTTCAGTTTATCAATGCCGGCAAGCATATTTTCTTCATGTCCGCTTTTTCCCAAAGTATAAACATGAGGATGCTCTACAAAAAGAAGATGATTGGAAGTAGTACTATGTTGTTCTGCAGGAAGATCCCTGTTTTTTATTTTGGTATCAATAATATTTTTCATCAGCTGTTCCTGATAATCCCAGGCTGGCTGATATTCTTTGACCCCTAAATCTTCAAATTCTACTGATTTATTTTGATTTGTATTCATTTCAATTTTTGATATACAAATTTAGTGAATTTTACCCTTTGATTGAATGGATAAAATCTATGGCACTTTTCTTCCAGTCTTTATCCTGAAGCAAAATATTCACAAAGGCTGTTCCTATGATACCGCCATCTGCTTTTTCCGTTACATTTTCAAAATCCTCTTTCGTTTTGATTCCGAATCCAATCATCACAGGATTTTTAAGCGGGAGGGATGCTACTCTGGAAAGGTAGTTCTCATTTTTTAAAACGGCATTTTCATTTCCTGTTGTGGAGGAAGAGCTTACTGCATACAGAAAACCTGAACTTAAAGAATCCAGATAGATCATCCTTTCATCAGAAGTCTCCGGCGTTACCAGAAAGGTAAAATTAAGGTTATATTGTTGTAAAATCTGCTGATAATTTTTCTCAAACTCGATTGGAGGAAGATCCGGAAGAATCAATCCTGAAACACCACTTTCGGAGCATGCCGCACAGAATCTCTCAAATCCGAAACTCAATACAGGGTTGATATAACCCATCAGAATAATCGGAATTCTGATTTTGTTTTTGATCGCTTTTAATTGAGACAACAGTTTTTCAATCGTCATTCCGTTTTGTAAAGCCAGTTCATGAGCCTTCTGAATCACCGGTCCGTCTGCTACAGGATCAGAATATGGCATTCCGATTTCGATCATATCTGCTCCGGAATCCTGAATCAGTTTTATAATATCAGCGGTATCTTCCAATTGTGGAATTCCTGCGGTGAAGTATATATTTAGTTTTTTCATTTTTTATGGTATTAAAGTATAATGTAATGAATGTCAGCCGGGGAAATACATTCTACAGGTTTTTCAGATACGTTTCCATGTCCTTATCTCCACGGCCGCTCAGACAAATAACGACAACATCATTTTCATTAAATTTCTTCTTGTCCAGAACAGCAAGCGCATGGGAGCTTTCCAATGCCGGAATAATTCCTTCCAGTCTGGTCAGTTCAAAAGCACATTTTAAAGCTTCATCATCATTAATGCTAAAGAATTCAGCACGTTTTTCTTTAAATAAATGGGCATGAAAAGGCCCTATTCCCGGATAATCCAGTCCTGCAGAGATAGAGTGGGGTTCTATCACCTGGCCGTCTTCCGTCTGCATCACAAGGCTTTTGCTTCCATGAAGTACACCAAGAGTTCCTAAAAATGTAGTAGCTGCAGATTTTCCTGAATCTACTCCCAATCCTCCCGCTTCTGCAGCAATGATTTTTACTTCTTTTTCTTCTGCAAAATGATAGAAAGTTCCTGCAGCATTGCTTCCTCCACCTACACAGGCAATCACATAATCAGGATTTTCTCTACCGATTTTTTCTTTAAGTTGTTCTTTAATCTCTTTTGAAATAATGCTTTGGAATCTTGCCACAAGATCGGGGAAAGGATGAGGACCTACCACGCTTCCGATTACATAATGAGTTGTCTGAGAATTGTTGATCCAGTCTCTTAATGCTTCATTCACGGCATCTTTAAGGGTTTTTGATCCTGAAGTAGCTGGCACAACTTCCGCACCCAGCATTTTCATTCTTGCAACATTCGGGGCCTGTCTCTGGATGTCAATTTCTCCCATATAAACGATGCATTCCAAACCAAGTAAAGCACACGCTGTAGCAGTGGCAACACCATGCTGCCCGGCTCCGGTTTCAGCAATAATCCTGGTTTTTCCAAGACGTTTTGCCAATAAAACCTGTCCCAGAGCGTTATTGATCTTGTGAGCTCCGGTATGGTTGAGGTCTTCACGTTTTAAATAAATCTGAGTCTGGTATTTCTGACTTAGATTTTTAGCAAAATATAATGGTGTTGCACGGCCTACATAGTTTTTCAGCAAATCCTGATACTCAGTCTGAAAATCTTCAGATTCTATAATTTCAAGATAGTTTTTTTGTAATTCTTCTACATTAGGATAAAGCATTTCGGGGATAAAAGCACCTCCAAACTCTCCATAATATCCGTTTTTATCGGGGTTTTTATAATTCATTTTTTTATTCTTTACTAATTAAATAAGCATTATTCTGTGAGCTCAGCTGATTGAGCAGTTCTTTTGTTTCCTTTGAAACATTAAAAATCAAAATATCATCATCTTCAGAGTTTATCCATTCCGAACCGATACTTTCTTTGATCATTTTGGCTTTATCATGAAGAATTTCAATCGAACACTTTTCATAAAAAGGACGAAGATCCGAATGACAGAAACCAATAGTATCCAAATTTCTCTGAATGACATTTTCTTCGAAATGATGGACTAAAGCTGCTCCATATCCTTTCTTTTTATGTGCAGAAACGAGACCTACAGCTTCTCCAAAAGAATAGTCAATGCCCGTTATTTTTAAGGTGAAATCAAAATTTACACGCATCAATGCCAGTATATTCTCATCGCTATTCAGCATAAAATGAAATTCTGAATCTTTGAAAAAAGTCCGGAAATAGGCAGGTTTCATAGTATTCCAGGCAGAAATATCCCAAAGCTGCAAGATATGTTCTATCTCGCTTTCCGTTAAATCCTTAGTTTCTTTTATCTGATATTTCATGAATTCAAACTATTAATAAATGTAAGATGGTAATCGTGTTGTTGTTTGGTAATCAGTTTTTTATAATGTAATAATTCTATTTTATGCATCAAATCAATCAAAGTTGCTTTATCTATTTGTGACTGATACATGGTAATTGCAATTTCCAGATTGTCAATCAGATAATAAGAATCAGCATCTTCATACAGCAGAAATATTTTAGCATAAATCAATCCTAAGTCATATTTTATAACTGATCTTACATGGTTTTCCAGAAACTTATCTGAAATAATAACAAGATAATAGCTGTTCCATAAACTGATTCTTTCAAAAAAATACTGGATATCGGTTTCCTGAAAATCTTTAATAATATCAATGAACTCAGACAATAATCCACCAACTTCCCAATGCTCGATATTACTGTCATTCTCAGCAACAAAATGGTACAGAGACTGTATTTTTTCATTCCCGAACTTAGGAGGAAATAAGGTTTTATAAAATGTCTTTTTTAGCAAGTGTATGTTCATCATTGTGTTTTTTTAGTTGTTATATCTTTTACTGATATAGGTCTTTAAACTTTTTTATGCGGTCAATATCTTTATATCCTGGTTCAGTTTCAAATTTTGAATTGATATCTAAAGCATATGGTTTTTGTTGTAATGCTTCGATATTTCCAATGTTTTCCTCTGAAATACCTCCACTTAAAAAATAGGGCAGAGGAATAGTAAGGTCTTTCAATAAAGACCAGTCAAACTGTTTTCCCGTTCCGCCGAATGTTTTTCCATCTGTATCGAAAAGGTAATAGGAGATAGGTTGTAGAGTCGAGGTTGCTGGTTGCAGGTTAAAAGTTTGCAATATTTTATTTTTGGTATCTGAATCATTTTCTCCTATTCTTATCACTTTAATGATCTTAACTTCGGGATCCAGTTTTTGTCTTAATTCAGCAATGAAACGATCACTTTCGTCACCATGAAGCTGAACAAAATGTAATCCTGCTTTTTGAATAATTTTGAGAATGTTATCCGTGGCTTCATTCACAAAAACACCTGTTTTCCCGTGATGATCAATAGTAGAGATCTCTTCCAGGCTCAGATGATTCAACACATATCTTGGTGATTTTGCATAGAAGATAAAGCCAAGGAAATCTACGTTCATAGCGATCAGCTCCTGAATCTGGTTTAATTGTGTTAAACCACATACTTTGAGTTTTGGAGTGCTGGAAGGTTGCAGATTCATGATCAGGTATGGTTTATATATTAAATTTGTACTGAGAAATTTTCAAATGCTTTGGCAGGATTCGTATTTTTCATAAAATATTCTCCCATCAGGAAGCCGTCAAATCCTTTTTCTTTTAAAAACTGAAAATCTTCAAGATTGTAAATGCCGCTTTCCGCTACAGATAAAACTTCTTTGGGAAGCTGATTTTTCAACTGAACAGAATGTTGAAGATCCACTTTGAAATCCTTAAGGTTTCTGTTGTTGATCCCCACAAGATCAATTTTTGAATTAAAATGTTTCAGTTCATCTTCGGTATGAATTTCCAATAAAACTTCCATTTCCAGTTCGTGGGCAAGTGCTGTGAATTCATCTACCTGAGCAGGTGAAAGGCAAGACGCAATCAGTAAAATAACATCTGCTCCTATACTTTTGGCTTCATAGAACTGGTATTCATCAATCATAAAATCTTTTCGCAGGATCGGAATTTTAATATCATTTCTTACACTTAGAATATCATTTAAATTTCCTCCAAAAAAATCATGATCGGTCAGGATAGAAATTCCGCTGGCTCCAAAGCTTTCGTAAGCTGAAACCACTTCTAAAGGCTCTACACTATTGTTGATAATCCCTTTTGAAGGAGATTGTCTTTTAAATTCAGCGATAATCCCGTTTTTATTTTTGATGGATTCTTTCAGAGAATAGGTTTTTCTTCCAAAAAAGCCTGTATTTTTTAATCGATCAAGAGATATACGTGATTTTGCTCCCGCAATCTCCAATTTTTTTTGTTCAATAATTTTATCCAGTATAGTCATTTGATACAGAATTTAATAAGATGATAAAAATGATAAACCATTAAGGGATATTAAGATGATAAGATAAATTAAGTTCCATCAAAGATGGAGAATGAAGGATGTCGCTGAATAAATAGCTTTAGCTATGATCTTAACTATTCTTCATCACTTAAAAATTCTTAACGGTTAAAAAAAATAATAAGACTAATTAATTAAAAGATTAAAACTGTTCAGTGCTTTTCCGCTTTGCAGACTTTCCTGGGCTAAAAGAAGACAGTTGTCATACGTTCCAAACCTGTGCGTGTTGTAAAGAGCTACCGAAGCATTCGCCAGAATCACAGAATTTTGTTGTTCTGTACCTTTTCCCTCCAGGATATTCATAAATATTTTTGCTGTTTCCTGAATAGAACTTCCAGCCTTAATATCTTCCAGCGTTACCGGATTGAAACCTAAATCTTCTGCAGAATATATTTCCTCCCCGTTTTTTGTGATGATTTTACTGTCATCGGTAAGACTTATTTCATCATATCCGTCAAGGCCGTGTACCAGAATAAACTCACGTTCCTCTTTTTGAAGGAGATACTGATAAATTCTCGCTATTTCCAGGTTGTACACTCCAATCATTGAATATTTGGGTTTTGCAGGATTCACTAATGGTCCCAAAAGATTAAAGAATGTTCTTAATCCTAAAGATTTTCTCAATAATCCAACCGATTGCAGCGCGGGATGAAAATAAGGAGCATGTAAAAAGCAGATGTTGGCTCTTTCAAGGTCTTCATTCAATTGTTCCGAGTTGTTTTTGAACTGATATCCCAGTTCTTCCAGTACATTGGATGAACCTGTGGTAGTGGAAGCACCATAATTTCCATGTTTGGTTACCTTCTGTCCGGCTCCGGCCACCACAAAGCTGGCCAATGTTGATATATTGATGGTATCTTTTCCGTCACCTCCCGTTCCCACAATATCAATGGCATTACTTGCCTCTATGTCTGCAGGAGCAGCCATCTGAAGCAGAGCCTCTCTGAAACCTTCCACTTCTTTCAGGGTAATATTTCTCATCAGGAAAACACTGATAAAGGCGGTAACTTCTGCGGCATTGAACTTATTCTGGGCAATCTCAATCATAGTAGCTTTAGCTTCTGATTTTGAAAGCGTATTATGGTTGAACAGGTATTGCAGTATTTCTTTCATTTGTGGTGTTTTTATTGTTGTTGATGGAATTTCTAATGTTTTCACGGTAAAAGAAAGTTTTTAATGATGACTTCTCCTTCGGGTGTTAAAATACTCTCAGGGTGAAACTGTACTCCGTGTACATCATAGGTTTTGTGCTGTAAAGCCATGATCATTCCGTCTTTGTCTACGGCTGTGATCTCCAGCTCTTCCGGAAACCCTTCGGGATTTACTGCCCAGCTGTGGTATCTGCCCACTTCCAGTCCTGAACTTAAATTTTTGAAAAGTTTTGTATTCTCTTTTACCAGTTCAGTAGTCGTTGCCACCCCGTGGAAAATTTCAGTCAGGTTAATAAGATTTCCTCCGAAAGCTTCAGCGATAGCCTGTTGTCCGAGACATACTCCAAGAATACTTTTCGTAGGGGCATATTCCTTAATAAGGTCTAATAAAATACCTGCTTCTTCAGGAATTCCAGGTCCCGGTGAGAGGATGATCTTGTCATATTTTCCAATTTCTTCAAGGGTAATTTTATCATTTCTTACCACATCTACTTTTTGATTCAGAATTCTTTCAATAATCTGGACCAGGTTATAAGTGAAGCTGTCATAGTTGTCAAAAACGAGAACTTTAAGCAGAGTCTGCTGAGTGTTTATATTGTTGTTCATTTCTTTTTTGTTAGGTTGTTTTTTTGCTAGTTGCTAGTTGCTAGTTGCTAGTTGCTAGTTGCTAGTTGCTAGTTGATTGGAACTATTTTATTTTTCAACTATTTTTTCTGCTTTTTCAACTGCTTTTTTAAGGGCATTCAGCTTGTTATTGACTTCCTGCAGTTCATTTTCCGGAACTGATTTTGCTACAATACCGGCACCAGCCTGGTAAAAGAGTGTATTATTTTTACTTAAGAAAGTTCTGATCATAATGGCCTGATTGCAGGTACCGTTCAATCCGATAATTCCTATACAGCCGCCATAATATCCGCGGGAATCTTTTTCGTATTGATTAATAAGTTGAAGAGCTTTATGCTTCGGTGCACCACTCAGTGTTCCCTGAGGGAAAGTAGCGGAAACCATTTCAAGAGGATTGATATCATCAGCCACATCAGCAGTCACTTCACTTACCATATGAATAACGTGAGAGAACAGCTGAATTTCTTTAAGTTTGCTTACCGTTACATTTTTTCCGAGTTTTCCAAGGTCATTTCTTGCCAGGTCAACCAGCATGGTATGTTCTGCATTTTCTTTAGGATCAGCTTTTAAAACCTCGATAGCTTCAAGATCCGTTTCCAGATTTCCTGTTCTTTTAGATGTTCCGGCAATTGGGTGGATAATTGCTTTATTGTTTTTGATGATTAATTGACTTTCAGGGCTTGATCCGAATAATTTATAATTTCCGTAATCAAAATAGAAAAGGTATGGAGAAGGGTTGATGTTTCTTAAAGAACGGTATACATTGAATTCATCACCTTTGAATTTCTGTTCAAATCTTCTGCTCAGAACCAGCTGGAAGACATCTCCGCGCATGCAGTGCTTTTGGGCTGTTTTTACCAGTTCGATATAGTCTTCATCAGTAATATTGGAAGTTTCCTTATCTGTTTTTTCGAAAGGATACACCGGAGTATTCTGGTTTTTAATAAGATTTTCCAACAGATGAAATTCAGATTTTACCCCATCAATAGAGTTTTCAATAATATACATTTCATCATTGAAATGGTTGATAGCGATCACGTATTGATATAATCTGTATCTCAGCACAGGAATTTCAACTTCCTTACTTTGTGCTTTAAGATTGATGTTTTCGAAAAACTGTACCGCCTCAAAACTTGTATAGCCAAAAAGGCTCTGAGCGGTCTGTTCTATAGGGTCGTTGGTTTCTTCACATTTAAAAATTTTCCTGAATTCTTCAAATATATCGGTGATATTGCGTTCCATCATGAATTGCTTTACAGGAGCAGAAGCAGGAAGCTTGATTTCATATTCGTTGAGGTTTTTCACTTCAATTCCTGCAATGGCATTCACTGCGATGAAGGAAAAATTATTATCAATACTTTTTGAATCCGAGCTTTCGAGAAGAATCGTATCACGGAATTTATCCCTGATCTTAAGGTAAATATTCATGGGAGTATGAAGATCTCCCAGTGTTTTTTTCGAAACAGTTTTTATTTTAATTGTGTCAGTGAACATCTTGTTGTTTTTTTATTTTTTATAAAGTTGAGGAATAAAAAAAGGCTTCAACGGTATCCGTCAAAGCCTATATATTGTTTTTTGATTATTCTGCTGTATGATTAGCAACATGACAATACCTTCAGACCCGACGAAGAGTTTGAAAGCCACCACCAAATATTGTTGCTCATTTTAAACATGGGACAAATGTAGAAATTTTTTTAATACAAAAACTAAAAAATAGTAAAAATTAAAAAAACTTAATATAATAACCTCCTATTTAAGGTGCTTACGCTCAAGTTGCAATTCTTTGATTTTCTCTTTGTAGGTTTCATCATCATAGTATTTTACATACTCTTCCAATGCTGCGATATATTCTTCAATGAATTCTTTATTCGTTTTGTCTGCCTCATACTTGGTTTTTGCAGAATTGACGGGAGCTAACTTTTCGTATTGGATTAAAATTTTTCCTTCTCTGGACTGATCATAAAGGATGACTATGTTCTTTTCATATCCCGGAATGTATTTTACAGGAATATCCTTGTCACCCGGTATTCTGATTGAATTTCTGATAGGATAGATTGCTGCAGAAGTGGTAGAGAAAAAAGTAGTGGTGTATTTCCCGTCCTGTTTCTTTACAATAGCTTCATAATCGTGGATATACATGTCGTTCAGGGTAGAATTGGTTTCTACATCAGACGTGATGATAGCGGTACTTTCCACTCCGTATTTGTTTAAAAACCATGCATTTAAAAACTGACCTCCAAACCCATTTAATATAGCCAGAGGAAGGATCGGGATCAGGAACCGTGCTTTTTTTGTCAGATAGGAGAGAAGTCCAAAGAACACAAACAACAGAATCACAGTATAAAAACCGTGATGGCTGGTGAAAAACAGAATTTTTGAAATTAAAACCATGCATTAAATATAATTATTTTATTTAAACGTTGAGATCGTAAAGATGTTATTAAATTATTATAATATGTTTGCAAAGGCTTTTTATTCAGTAAGATGTACAGTCATCAGATAATTTAAATTGTTGTTAATTTAAAGAATTTAAACGCTGAGATCGCAAGGATGCTATTAGATTATTATTAATATGCTCGCAACGGCGTTTCACTTAGCAAGGTCTGCTGTTATTAGCTAAACGAAGTGCCCTTGCGAACATAGCGTTTAAAACAACTATTTTACCGGTTCAGACAAAGGGATATCAGGAGTCCCGCTGTAGAAAACAATCAGGGTTGCTCCTTTATCTCCGGTTTTTCCTCTGTGGGCAATGTTGACCATTTCAGGAAGAACCTGACCTTTTCTTATCCATTGTGTTTTGCCGTCTTCTTTTCTCTCGATCTGTATTTCTCCTTTTTCTACATAAGCTGCATTAATGACAGGGTGTTTATGCCAGTCCAGAGCTCTGTTGGGAGGAACTGCAATCTTCAGAACCGATATTTCGGGCTGTGTTGTGGGATAGGCCGGATATACAGTTCCATCCCAAGACTTTGTCGTTTTTAAAAGTGTTACTGATTCAATTTTATCAGTATATTCTGATTGCGGCTCGTTCGATGAATTATCACAGGAAATAAGCAGGGAAGAGAGTACAGCAAAGAAAGCGGCACCCATTAAATTTTTTTTAGTCATAAACTTTTCAATTAATAGATTGATTTTTGGTTCGGATTATCCGTAATACAAAAATAACAAGCCGACTTAAAATTCCCTAGTGTTTGAGTTATTTTTTTATTGATCTGATTATAATTAAACCTTTAAAAAATATTTATCAAAGAAAACATTTGTCATAAGTTTAAAACTTTATTTTTTATATTTTTGCTTCCAAATTAGAAAAAAATGAAAAAAGTATTAGCAATCGCATTTATCGGAGGTTTATTAGTAGCAAGCTGCAAAAAAAAGCCAGATCACTCTTTACAGGATAGCAACACGATGATGGAAGAGCCAGAAGCAACAACTGTTGTAGATTCTACAGCTAAAACTGCTGCTCCTGCTGCTGCAACTCCGGCTACCACTGCTCCTGAAGCTGCTAAAACAGATTCTACAGCGAAGAAATAATGAAAAAAATACTTTTGGCAGGAATATTGGGTCTTATGATCGTTTCCTGTTCTAAAAAAGAAAATACAGCAGAAGTGGCAGCTTCTTCTGAGACAGCTGCTGTTTCAGAACCGGTACCAGCTAATCTTTCAGGTGATCAGATCATGGAAACATTGGATTGCTCAGGATGCCACTCTGTGAATGAGAGAATGATAGGACCTTCTTATAAGGAAATTGCAGGAAAGTACTCTGAAAAGGATACAGAACTGCTGGCTTCCAAAATTATAGAAGGCGGAAGTGGAGTATGGGGAAGTGTGCCTATGGCTGCCCATCCACAGGTATCTAAAGAAGATGCCAAAAAAATGGTGGAATATATTTTAAGTCAGAAGAAATAAAATATGTCCGCTGAAAAATCCAGTCTGCACACAAGAAATCTACATCGTAATCCCTATGATTTTGATGCGCTTATTTCTTGTGTGCCGGAACTGAAACACTTTGTTTTCGTTAATGCTTATCAGACGGTAACTATTAATTTCAGCATTCCAAAAGCGGTGAAACTGCTCAACAAAGCCTTACTCTTACATTTTTACCATATTAAAGGCTGGGATATTCCGGACACTAATCTTTGTCCTCCCATTCCCGGACGTGCAGATTATGTACATTATATTGCCGATCTTTTAACTGAACAATTGGATAAAATTCCTACAGGAAGTCCTGTAAAAGGGCTTGATATAGGAACAGGAGCCAATCTTGTGTATCCTTTAATCAGTCATCAATCTTATGGTTGGGCCATGCTGGGAACAGATATCAATCAGGATTCTTTGATCAATGCCCGGCATATTTTAGATCAAAATCCGGAACTTTCATCTGCCATTCAGTTGAAAAGTCAGCCCGATGCTGATCATATCTTTAAAAATATTATTGGTCCTGAAGACAGGTTTACTTTTACCATGTGCAATCCTCCTTTTCATGATTCGGAAGAAGCTGCAATGAAAGGGAATATCAGGAAAACAAAGAATCTTAAAATATCAAAATTCAAGCAGCCTTTACTTAATTTTGGTGGCCAACAGTCGGAACTTTGGTGTGAAGGAGGTGAACTGGCTTTTATCACTAAGGTGATTCATGAAAGTGCATTATTTTCATCACAGGTTCTTTGGTTCACGTGTCTGGTTTCCAAAAAAGACAATCTTAATAAACTCACCAACCTTTTAAAGAAAGTAAACGCTGTAGAGGTGAAAACCATTGATATGGCTCAAGGACAGAAAGTAAGCAGAATGCTTGCCTGGACGTTTATTCCTCAGAAGGAGAGGAGAACGTGGTTTGTATAAAAGTTTAAGGTTTCTGTTTTCATTGGTTATCATTGTCTTGATTTTCCATCAAAACTCACCATTCACTTGCGAAGCAAAATTCACTATTGACAGCATCCCGAATCTTATATCCCAATATCCCGAATCTCGTATCTCAACACCATTCCTCTTCACTTTTTAAAATTTCTTAAAAAAGCCATTGACGGTCAGGTCAAAAATGCCTAAATTTGTACGCTTTTAGAAAAATAAGAAATGCAATTATCAGAACAAGAAATCATTAGAAGAGAAAAGCTGAATAAGCTTACTGAAATGGGGATTAATGCGTTCCCTGCGGATGAGTATACCATTACAGATACTACAGAATCTATAAAACAGGACTTTTCTGAAAGTAAACAGGTAAAGATCGCTGGTAGATTGATGTCCCGCAGAATTCAGGGGAAGGCTTCTTTCGCAGAATTGCAGGATTCTAAAGGAAAAATCCAGGTTTACTTCAACAGAGACGAGATCTGTCCGGGTGAAGATAAAGAACTATATAATGAAGTATACAAGCACCTTTTGGATATCGGTGATATTATCGGTATCGAAGGAGAGTTGTTTACTACGCAGGTAGGAGAGATGACGGTTTTAGTAAAGAACTTTACACTTCTTACAAAGGCTTTGCGTCCTCTTCCTCAGGCTAAAACAGACGAAAATGGTGTTGTACACGACGGTTTTACAGATCCTGAATTAAGATACAGACAACGTTATGTAGATTTAACGGTAAATCCACAGGTTAAAGAAATTTTTGTGAAGAGAACAAAATTGTTCAATTCAATGAGAACATTCTTCAACGATGCAGGATACTTTGAAGTAGAAACCCCTATTTTACAGTCAATTCCTGGTGGAGCTGCAGCAAAACCGTTTATCACGCATCATAATGCATTAGATATTCCATTATATTTAAGAATTGCCAACGAATTGTATCTGAAAAGATTGATCGTAGGTGGTTTTGACGGAGTATATGAGTTCTCTAAAAACTTCAGAAATGAAGGGATGGACAGAACACATAACCCTGAGTTTACTGCTATGGAGATCTATGTAGCATACAAAGATTATAACTGGATGATGGATTTCACTGAGAAGTTATTGGAATTCTGCGCCACTCAGGTTAATGGAAATTCAGAATCTACTTTTGGTGAACACACCATCAATTGGAAAGCTCCTTATCCAAGAGTTTCCATGACAGAAGCGATTCTGAAATACACAGGATTTGATATTACAGGAAAAACAGAGAAGGAACTATACGATTTTGCCAAGTCTATCGGTATTGAGGTGAATGAGACGATGGGGAAAGGAAAATTAATTGATGAGATTTTCGGTGAGAAATGTGAAGGAAACTTCATTCAGCCGACTTTCATTACAGATTATCCGATCGAAATGTCTCCACTGACAAAGAAACACAGAAGCAAAGAAGGTTTAACAGAACGTTTTGAATTGATGGTATGTGGTAAAGAAATTGCCAATGCGTATTCAGAGCTTAATGATCCTATTGATCAGAGAGAGCGTTTTGAAGCACAGATGACTTTATCCGAAAGAGGAGATGATGAAGCAATGTTCATCGATCAGGACTTCTTAAGAGCATTGGAATATGGTATGCCACCAACTTCAGGGTTAGGAATCGGTATGGACAGATTAATCATGTTCTTAACAAATAACGCATCCATTCAGGAAGTATTATTCTTCCCTCAGATGAGACCTGAAAAAGCGGTTCCACAGATTGAGTTGGGAGAAGATGAAAAGGTAATCCTTGAAATCCTTAATTCTCAGGAAGAAGCAATGTCTTTAACTGAAGTAAAACAAAGAAGTCAGTTATCAGGTAAAAAATGGGATAAAGCTTCCAAAACTTTGACAAAGAACAATATTGTGAAAGTAGAGAAGATTGACGAAAATATTTTGATGAAATTGGCTTAAGATTTTTCAGGAAATATAAATATAAAAGGTACAGAGTTATTCTGTACCTTTTTCTTTTTTCCATTTCCGAAGCTGTGTCCTGAAATTTTTAAACGGAGCTACAGTATTGATATGAATCCACTTCCAGACGGGCCACTGAGCGGGTGTAGTTGCCCATTTTCTCTGTCCGGGGGTGAATAAGGTGTCATTGTCAAGATTTTCTATCCAATTAATAATTTTATTAACCTGATCTAGCAGAAGTTCTCTTTGTTTTTGTAAACTATGAGAACTATATTCATTATAAAAAGATTGATATAGTCCTCCTAGATTATTCCATTTATATTCAGGAGTAGGGGTTTTTACGTCTAATCCTTTTTGTTCATCAGCTTCCCATTGCAAAAGCAGGTGAGTCCAGCCCAATTGATAGGAAATATTTTGTGATGGAGTTTTGTCAACTCCGGGTTGCAGAAGGTCTTTTTCGTATTCTTTTATATCGTTAAATTCTTGATCATAGAGCAAATATCTTTTTTTGAGTTCCTCAATGAGTTCTGCTTTATCCTTATAAGTCTGCATATTTCAACTATTTTCTCAGCTTACTGAAAGAAGCCATCAGATAAAATAAAAACGGAAGAATAAATAAAGAGCCGAGCATCAAAGCCCATCCCAGTGCGGCAATGGTTTTTTCGGGAGCCATATGTTCCAATAATGAAAGATGCTGTCCGTTTCCTAATAAAATAATATTCGGATTATGCTGATACGTTGCAGCTACTAAAATCATGACCATTTGAAATCCTGCCAAAGCACGTACCGGAAGCAGTTTTTGTCGGTTCAGCGCTCTTAAAATAAGCAATAAGGCAATGGTAGCAAAAGCGATCGCCATAATTCCCAAAGGCTTGGAAAATACCCACATTAAAAGGGGAATATCTGAAATATACGCGGTCACAAATACCAATATTCCCGTAATCACCACAAAGATCGTGGTCTGCTTGGACTTTCTTATCATCAGTAAGAGGTCCACTTTATCACGGGTTTCTCTTAATGAAAAGATAGAAGCAAGATAGGCACACAATGCAACAGTGAACAGGCCTACAGAAACTCCAAACCAGTTCAGCCAGCTGAAAATATATAAATCCACAAAAGTTACTGCATCAGGATTGATAGAGTGGGAAACCGTTGCAGCGGCAATTAAGCCTAAAAAGAAAGGCGTTAAAAGACTCGCATAGTAGAAAATCTGGGTATATAAAACCTGCCAGTTATCTTTCACGGCATCATAATGTCTGAAGGTAAATGCTGTTCCTCTTGCAATAATACCTACAAGCATCAATACCAAAGGAATATGAAGATAGGTAGACATCGTGGTATAGATTTCGGGGAATCCTACAAAAAGAATTACAATCGCGATGATCAGCCACATATGATTGGCTTCCCATACAGGAGCAATAGACTCATACATGATTTCATGAGTCTTATGTCTGGCTTTTTTATTGGTGAAAAGTTCTACAATACCAGCTCCGAAATCTGCCCCTCCCAGAATAATATAAAGACAGATGGAAAGCCAGAGAAAACCTATAACAACGTAGATCATGATTTTTTGTTTTTATCGTTAAACTGAGGGTCGGTAGGATCGTAAAGTTTCGGTACCATTTGAATCTGTCTTCTTAAAAGAAAGATAAGAATCATTGATAATGATATGAAAATTGCCGTAAAGAAATAGAATGAATACTGTATTCCAGGCATTGGGGTTACCGCATCTATTGTTCTCATCACTCCATAAATGATCCATGGCTGTCTTCCCACTTCTGTTACTGTCCATCCCGCTTCCAGCGCAATATATCCAAAAGGCGTTGCTATTAAGAAGGTCTTTAACAGCCAGTTTTTACTCAGCCATTCTTTTCTGAAGAAAAAAGAATATAAATAAATAACCCCAATACCAATCATGACCACTCCGAAAAAGATCATGATCTGAAAAGCATAATGAACAACTGCAATCGGAGGCCATTCATCTCTCGGAAAATCTTTAAGACCCTTTACTTCAGCATTGAAATCATTACTCACCAGGAAACTTAAAACCTTCGGGATTTTCACAGCGTATTTTACTTCTTCTTTTTCTTCATCAGGAATTCCCCCGATGATAAATGAAGCTCCTTTTTCAGTTTCAAAATGAGCTTCCATAGCAGCCAGTTTTATCGGTTGCCTTTCCGCTACTGATTTTGCCGCAACATCACCGCTTAAAGGTGCTCCGAATGCTCCGATAAGGGCGAAACCTACTGCAATTCTAAATGCTTTGGTATGAAATTCAATATTTCTTTTTCGCATGATCATAAAGGCATGAACTCCGGCTACGGCAAACCCTGTGGCACAAAATGCAGCAACAGTCATATGAAGAGCCTGCGGAAACCATGCATCGTTGAACATCGCTTTGATAGGATCTATATTAAGATACTGTCCATTAATATAATCAAAACCTGTTGGAGAATTCATCCATGAGTTGGCTGCCACTACCAGAATTCCGGAAGCAAGTCCGCTTACTCCTACAAGAAATCCGCAGAACCAGTGAAACCATTTGTTGAATTTTTCCCAGCCATATAAAAAGAACCCGATGGCGATAGCTTCTATGAAAAAGGCGGTTCCCTCAAGTGAAAAAGGCATTCCGAAAATAGGGCCGGCATGTTTCATAAAACCAGGCCATAAAAGCCCCAGCTCAAAAGAAAGCATTGTTCCTGAAACAGCTCCGGTAGCAAAAAGGATGGCTACTCCTTTGCTCCATGCCTTTGTAAGACCTTTATAAACTTCATTATTGGTTTTTAGGTATTTCCAATGGGCAAAAGCCATAAGAAAAGGCATCACCATACCCACACAGGAGAATATGATATGAAAGCCCAGAGAAAGTGCCATCTGGGCACGGGCAGCAATAAAATCATCCATAATATCAACTTTTCAGTAAATAAATTTACGCATAAATTATTGATGTTGAGTATGATTTACAACAGTTGATATTTCAGGAATACCAATTAATTTTGATTCTTTTATGAATTGCTGTTCCTTATGTTTTCAATAAGAAAACTCTACATTTTTTTGACACTTTTTAACTTTCATACCTCGAAAAAAATCACGATATTTGTAAGTCTTTGCATAGAGCAAGATTTTTAATATTTAATATGAGTCAAAAACAATATACAGCTAGTAGTATTCAGGCATTGGAAGGAATGGAGCACGTTCGTATGCGTCCTTCAATGTACATTGGTGATGTAGGAACAAGAGGTCTTCACCATTTGGTTTATGAAGTAGTAGATAACTCTATTGACGAGGCATTGGCAGGATACTGCGACACAATCTTCGTTAGCATTAAGGAAGGAAACGGAATTGAAGTAAGTGATAACGGTAGAGGTATCCCGGTTGATTTCCACGAAAAAGAGCAGAAATCAGCCCTTGAAGTTGTAATGACAAAAATTGGAGCCGGAGGTAAGTTTGATAAAGACTCTTACAAAGTTTCAGGAGGTCTTCACGGAGTTGGGGTATCATGTGTGAATGCACTTTCCAATGAAATGGTTACTACTGTTTACAGAGACGGGAATGTTTATCAACAAATCTATTCTAAAGGAAAAGCACAGACTCAGGTTGAGGAGATCGGACATAGTGATAAAAGAGGAACAAAGCAGTTTTTCCAGCCGGATGATACCATTTTTACGGAACTGATTTACAACTATGATACATTAGCAAGCCGTTTAAGAGAACTTTCTTACCTTAATAAAGGAATTACAATTACACTTACTGATGAAAGAGAAAAACTGGAAGATGGTTCTTTCCGTTCAGAAATTTTTCATTCTCAGGGAGGATTGAAAGAATTTGTTGCTTATATCGATGGTAGCCGTGAATCTATTATGGAACATGTGATTTTCATGGAAGGCGAAAGAGATGATATTCCTGTTGAGGTGGCGATGCGTTATAATACGTCATTCAACGAAAATCTTCACTCTTATGTTAATAATATTAATACCCACGAAGGAGGTACTCACCTTGCAGGTTTCAGAAGAGCTTTAACAAGAACTTTAAAGAAATACGCAGATGAATTGGGACTTCCTGCAAAAGAAAAAGTAGAAATTACGGGTGATGACTTCCGTGAAGGATTAACAGCTGTAATTTCTGTAAAAGTAATGGAGCCTCAGTTTGAAGGGCAGACCAAAACAAAATTAGGAAACTCTGAAGTTTCTGGTGCTGTTGATAAGATTGTAGGGGAAATGCTTACAAACTTCCTGGAAGAAAATCCTAATGAAGCGAAGATAATCGTTCAAAAAGTTGTTTTAGCTGCCAAAGCAAGACAAGCTGCGAAAAAAGCCCGTGAAATGGTTCAGAGAAAATCTCCGATGGGAGGTTCTGGTCTTCCCGGAAAACTTTCTGACTGTTCATCCAAAGACCCGGCTGAATCTGAACTTTTCCTTGTAGAGGGAGATTCCGCAGGTGGAACAGCTAAACAGGGAAGAGACAGACACTTCCAGGCTATTCTTCCTTTAAGAGGTAAAATTTTGAACGTAGAGAAATCTATGCTTCATAAAGTATATGACAACGAGGAAATCAGAAATATCTATACCGCTCTTGGAGTATCTGTAGGTACTGAAGAAGATAGCAAAGCTTTGAATATGGCGAAGCTTAGATATCATAAAGTTGTGATTATGACCGATGCTGATATCGATGGTTCTCACATCTCTACTCTGATTCTTACTTTCTTCTTCAGATATATGAAGGAACTTATTGAGAACGGATATATTTATATTGCTCAACCGCCTTTATACCTGTTAAAGAGAGGTAATAAAAAAGTGTATGCATACAATGAAAAAGAACGTGAAGAGTTTACTTTAGAAATGTCTCCAGACGGAAAAGGGGTAGAAGTACAACGTTACAAAGGTCTTGGGGAAATGAACCCTGAACAGCTTTGGGAAACAACCCTGAATCCTGAACACAGAATTCTGAAACAGGTAACTATTGATAATGCAGTGGAAGCAGACAGTGTTTTCTCAATGTTAATGGGAGATGAGGTTCCGCCGAGAAGAGAGTTTATCGAGAAAAATGCGAAATATGCAAAAATTGATGCATAAACGTTTTTAAAAATATAATAAAAAAAGCTTCTAATTATTTAGAAGCTTTTTTTATATTTGGACAAACCAAAAAAACAATAATATGTTAACTCTTTTACAAACAGACCCTTATAATGGGGCAGATGCAGTGTCTGGTGCAACCGCTGCAGGATTAGGACTCGGAACAATGTTCTTCGGTCTATTATGCTATATATTCTATGGATATTGCATGTACAAAATCTTTCAGAAGGCAGGAAGACAAGATGCCTGGGCCGCTTTTATCCCGATTTATAATTCAATAGTATTGCTGGAAATAGTGAAAAAACCAATATGGTGGATCATTCTTTTCTTTATTCCGTTGGTAAACATCTATGCATTTTGGGTTGTATATGACAGACTTGCTAAAGGTTTTGCCAAAGAAACTCCTCTGTACACTATTCTGATTCTCCTTTTCGGATTTATCTTTATTCCTGTACTGGGACTTGGAAGTGATCAGTATGATAGTAAACTGGTTCCAAATGATTAAAAAGAAAATGTAAAAACATAAAGACTTCAGAAATGAGGTCTTTTTTTTATTGTAGAATTAATTGTACTTCTGTTTATTATTAATTCTACAGATTTTGAATTATATGAATCATAATTTATTTTAAATTTGAAACGCAGACAATATGGAGTTTACCACTTCATGGCACAGAATAAATATCTAGAATAAGTATAAATATTCTGTTTTAACTTTTCAGAATATAATAATGAAAAGTTGATAATGTGTTCATATCCTTATAAGTACATTTAAAAAAGTACTTTTTAAGTATTAGGTTAAGGCTTCACAATGTTGAAGCCTTTTATATTTTTTTTAACAGTTATTAAGATTTTCTTATTTTTGCTTAATTTTAATAACTATGATGAAAATATTAGTTCTTGGGGCGTTCTCTGTTGCCTCATTATATTTTGCACAAAGCTATCCTGCTTCTGCTATTCCTGAGAATTTAAAGAAAAATGCTAATGCTGTTATACGAAAAGATTTTACAACGGCTCAAATCAATAAAGTTGATCAGATAAAATATCAGCATAATACAGTTACTACAGTTTTAAACAAAGACGGTAATGATCAGGCTACAGCCTATATTCCTTATGATAAGCAAAGACGTATTTCAAATATAAAAGTAACCATTTATGATGAAGCCGGAAAAAAGATTAAAAGTGTTTCAAAGTCTGATTTTCAGGATATAGCAAACAATCCTCAGGGGATCTTTTATTCTGATAACAGAGTCTTGGTATATTCGTATACACCGGCTCAGTATCCTTATACCGTTGACTTTTCTTATGAAACTGATGACGAAAACACAGTTTTCATCCCTGATTTTGTGCCATTTACTTCTATCAAAACATCACTGGAAGAAGCACAGTTTAAAATCATTAATACTTCAGGAATTGAACTTCGCTCTAAGGTCTACCCATCAAAATACAATTATGCTTCTGTTATAGAAAGCGGCAGTGCAAATGATAAAACCTATTCATATAAAAACGTACCTGCTATAGACGATGCTTTTATGATACCGCAGCCTGTTAAAATCTTGCCTGCAGTAAACTTTGCATTGGCAAAATTCAGTTTGGCAGGAAAACAGGGGACTTTAAATAACTGGACAGATTTCGGAACCTGGATTTATAATGATCTTCTGATACCCGTTTCAGCTTCTACTCCTTCAATCAAGGCTGAAGTGGCATCTTTACAACTCCAGGGATCTGTGGAAGATAAGGTGAAGAAAATTTATCAGTACATGCAGAACAAAAGCAGATATATTGCTGTGGCTTTAGGAATAGGCGGCTGGCAGCCTATGATGCCGGATGAGGTTCAGAAAAAAGGCTATGGAGACTGTAAGGGACTTACGAATTATATGAAAGTTCTTCTGAATGAAGCAGGGATTCCTTCCAATTATTGTATCATTACTTCCGGCCGTTCTCAGGTTTCCTTTGATCCTGAATTTCCTTCTATGGGTGGTAACCACGTTATCCTGATGGTTCCGACTGAAAAAGGAAATATCTGGCTTGAAAACACTTCACAACAGATGGCTTTTAACCATTTGAGCTACAGTACAACGGATAGAAATGTACTGGCAATAACTCCAAAAGGAATCGAATTAATCAATACGCCTGTGTATAAAGCCGAACAAAATAAGGAAAAACAGGTGTTGAAAATTAACCTTAACGAGGATAACAGTATTACTGGGGCAGGCAATTTTTTCTACACGGGAAATCAATATGATTATAATTTAAGGTTCGTAAATCTCAATCCAAAAGAGAAAAATGACGCGGTAAAAGCAAACTTTGACATTTTAAACTTTGAAAAAGTGGAAATGAAAAACTTTACCAATGACAGAGACAAGGCTGTTATTACATATGACCTTGATTTTAAGACCAATAATTTTTCTAAAAAAGCAGGAAACAGCCTTTTATTCAGATCTGTACCCATTTTTTCTGATGTTGTTTATAAGACAGATGAGAACCGTGAACTTCCTTTTGAAGTCAATATGTCCTTTGAAGATGAATATGAAATTGCTTTTATTCTTCCTATGGGCTATAAAATTGATGAAACTCCGGATAATTCAAACATCACTTCTGAATTTGGTTCCTATAAGCTAAGCTTTGTAAAAAATGATAATCAGATAAAAGTAACAAGAAAAATGCAGATCAATAAAGGTCTGTACCCAAAAGAAAAATACAATGACTACATCAATTTCAGAAAAAAAATTCTGAACATGGATAATTCAAAAATTTTAATAACAAAAATATAACCATGAAAAAACTAATAGTATTGGTCCTTTGCTCTGCCAATGCAATAATGATTAATGCTCAGAAGAAATACGAATTTCTGAATCCTCCGAAATTTAACGATGCAGATTTGTCTAAAGCTAAATCTTTATTAGATGAAAATGCTCCTGCTGAAATTTTGTATAAATCTGCTTATTTTATGGTGGATGCAAACACAGGAAATCTGCATAAAAGATATTATTATAGAGTTAAGATTTATGATAAAGATAAGGCTGAAGACTGGCTGAATCTTGAAATCCCTATTTATAATGTTGGAACCAACAGAGAATCATTGGGTAAGTTCAAGGCTTTTACATACAATCTTGAAAACGGAAACACAGTTCCGGTGAAAGTGGAAAAAAGTTCACAATATAGAAGTAAGGAGAATAAATATGTTACCCTGACAAAATTTGCTTTTCCGAGTGTAAAAAATGGATCAGTCTTAGAATATCAGTATGAAATTGTATCTCCGTTCCGATTTATGATTCCAGAGGTATTGATAGAATCTGATACTCCTTCACTGAATACAGAATATGTTTTTGATACTCCTATCAATATGTCTTACAATGTAAACTATACTGGAGGGCTTTCACCTAAATACAGGGAAATGGAGGAAAGGAATCTGTACGGTGCCCAATACAAAACCTTTAGATTTGCTTATGAAAACCTGAAAGGCTTTAAAACTGAAAAATTTGTAAGAAATGACAGGAACTTCAGAACGAAAATCAGTGCAGAGCTCAACTCTACTAATTTCGGTGAGCTTAAACTCTATTCATCATCATGGGATCAGATTGGGAAAAGACTTTATGAAAGTGACGATTTTGGAGGAGAACTGAAAAGAACAAAACTGGCAAAAGAAAACATGCCGGCAGGAGTTTCAGAAATGAAAACCGATCTTGAAAAGGCAAATGCTATTTTTTCATATGTTCAGAAAACTTTTACCTGGAATAAAGATAAAGGAATTTATACAGAAGATGGTATCAAAAAATTGTTGGAAACTAAAGTTGGAAATGCAGCAGAAATCAACCTTTTTCTGGTAATGATGCTTCGCGAAGCCGGGCTTAAGGCTGATCCGCTGGTAATTTCTACCGTGGAAAACGGATTGATTAATCTGGTGTCTCCCAATATTTCCAATATGAATTTTGTATTGGCTGCGATCAATATTGATAAGCAACTGCATATTTATGATGCTACCTCAAAGCAATCCTCTCTGGATGAAATTCCTCTTAAAAACTGGAATCAATATGGGATTTTGGTAACTAAAGAAAAGGCTCTGCAGATTCAAATGTCCAATGTGAAATCAAGCAATACTTTCCTTACAGTCAATGGTAAGATTAATGATGACGGAAGTATTTCCGGAACCTATTCAGACAGAGATACAGGTGCCTATGCCATGTATGTGAAAGACAGCTATGATGATAATGCAGAAAAATATAAAAAGCAGTATAAAGAAAACTTTTCTATGGACTTTACGGATATTAATTCAAAAGTGTTGGAAAATGGAGATTTTGAAAGCAGCATGAAATTCTCTTCAATGAACCTTATTGACAGAGTAGGAAAGAAAATGATCATCAATCCGATGCTATTTTTAAACAAAAGTTCCAATGAGTTTGACCAAACGGAAGTCAGACAGTATCCCATCGATTTTGGATCGCCTATCACCAAAGTGAAAAAAATCACTCTTGAAATTCCTGAAGGTTATGTAATTGAGGAAATGCCTAAAGAAAAAAGGATCGTTACCGAAGATAAAGAAATAGCCTATACCTATTCTGTAGAACAAAAAGGAAATAAGCTGGAAGTGACTACCACAACGAAAGTTAGCAGTTCAGATTATCCGAAAGAATATTATCCTGCATTTAAACAAATCTGGGGAGTAGCATCTAAGTTTGAAAATCAGGTAATAAGCCTTGTTAAAAAGTAATATTTAAGAAAACTTAAGCAAGATTTATAAAAAAAATAAAGTTTTTTCAAAAACCATTCATCTTTTGAATGGTTTTTGTATTTGATATCAAAAATTAGAATTATGAAAAATACGATTGCTGTTATAGCATTATCTTCTTTCTTAGCAGTGACTGCCTGTAAAAAAAATGAAAAGGCAGGGCCAGTAGAAAAAACTGAAAATAAAACCACTGAAGGATTTGTGGTAGACTCTGTGAAAGTGAATGATTCTACAAAGATTACAGACTCTTTAAAAGTGAGCTACACTTCAAAACTGTTGGTTTTTCCATCATTGAAAGATAAAAAGCTATTAGACAGTATCTATTTCCAGAATGAAAAAATCAAAGACTTTTCCAAAGCAGGCCTTCAGGCTTATCTTGATAAAGAAAAGAATGATTATTTCAGTTCTATGAAAAATGATAATAAAGATTGGGTTTCAGATGTTACCTATGCTCAGAATTGGTATTCAAGCTCACATATGAATCTGATTTCCAATGCAAACAATTATATGCATATTCAGTATGTAGGAAGCGGATATGAAGGGGGGGCACATGATAATTATGGTTTTTCAGAAAGAGTTTTTGATCTTAAAAACAGTAAAAAATTAGAACTGAAAGATATTACTTCAATGCCTAAGAATAAAATTGAAGCAATTCTGATGAAAAATATCGACAAAATCAACAGTGGAACAATGGATGGTGACGGAGAAGTGAAAAACTCGGAAATGCTGCTAGTTGAGAAAATTCCAGCATCCGATAACTTCTATTTTGATGATAAAAATCTGTATTTCCATTACAGCCCTTACGAAATTGCCGCTTTTGCAGCAGGAGATATCACCATTCCTGTTTCATGGGAAGACCTTAAAGGAACCTTAAATGCAGAATTTAAAGAAAGAATGAAAATTAAGTAAATTAATGCTTCCAGATCAGGAAGCATTTTTTAATTTTGCGGTAATGGAAAAAGTAGCTTTTATTATCAACCCTTTTTCGGCCAAAAAAAACTATCAGCCGTTTTTGAACGAACTTAAAACAAAGGTTAACAACCCGTTGTATTATGTATCAGAATCTATTCCTGGAACAGATGAGTTTATTCAGTCTCATTTTGAAGAAGTAGATATTTTTGTGGCAATAGGAGGGGATGGTACAATTTCTACCGTAGCCAAAAATCTGATTAATACAGAAAAAATTCTGGCTATTTTTCCGGCTGGTTCAGGAAACGGATTTTCCAATGAAACCCAGTTCAGTAAAAATCTGGATGAACTTTTAGAAAAAATAAGAATCAAAAATTCCAGAAAGATTGATACTTTTACAGTGAATGACAGGCTTTCTATCAATGTTTCAGGAACAGGATTTGACGGTAAAGTTGTCAAGGAATTTGAAAAAACAACCCGTGGATTCAAAAATTATATCAAAGTTTCTTTAAAAACTTTCTTCAACTACAAACCCATCAAGGTGAAGTTTTTTGACGAAGAATATCAGCAGTACAACGGAAGATATCTGATGATGAATATTGCCAATACCCGCCAGTTTGGAAACAACGCTTACATTGCTCCGAAAGCAAGCAAAAGTGATGGTTTGGTGGATATGGTTTTGGTAAAGAAGTTTCCTCTGACCTATTCTGCGCTGTTTGCTTTCAGAATGTTCACCAAAAGACTGAAAGATGATGAATATGTCACTTATCTCCCGGTTTCTGAAATATCATTTAAAGTCAATACCAAAAACTGGCATCTGGACGGTGAATTCAATAAAATCAAATCACCAGTTCATGTTAAAGTACAGCCGGCAAGCTTAAGTATTTTGATTTAAGGTTTCAGGTTGACCGTTGTTTGTTGCTGCTTTCTTTTGTTACTAGTTGATTATTGATGAATCTTGATTTATGATTTCATATAAAAAATTCACCATTCATTTGCAAAGCAAAATTCACTATTGACCTTAATAAACTTCTACTGAAGCTTCATAGAATACCTCCTGATACCTGCGACCTACGATCTGCCACCTGTTTACACTTCCAGCTTTTTCTCAACTTCAGCCGGATGATCCAGACAATATTGAAGCTGTTTTTTATCAAGCTGTTTTTCCCAGTTGGCAACCACTACGGTAGCTACAGAATTTCCGATTACATTCGTCAGCGCTCTGCATTCACTCATAAATTTATCGATCCCAAGAATTAATGTCATTCCGGCAATTGGAATTTCCGGAACTACAGCCAGGGTTGCTGCCAGGGTTACAAATCCGGCTCCGGTAACGCCAGCTGCTCCTTTTGAGCTTAACATGGCTACCAGAAGAAGCATCAGCTGTTTTTCAATAGGAAGATGGATGTTTAATGCCTGTGCGATAAACAGAGAGGCAAGTGTCATATAAATATTGGTTCCATCAAGATTGAAAGAATATCCTGTAGGCACTACAAGACCTACAATAGCTCTCGAACAGCCCGCTTTTTCAAGTTTTTCCATGATTCCCGGAAGAGCAGACTCTGAAGAGCTGGTTCCCAAAACAAGAAGAAGTTCTTCTTTAAGGTAAAAAAGAAACTTGAAAATGTTAAATCCGTTATACCATGCTACCGCTCCTAACACCAACACCACAAAAAGAGCAGAAGTGATGTAAAATGTGCCGACCAAAAAAATAAGATTTATAACCGAGTGAAGTCCGTACTTTCCAATAGTAAACGCCATAGCCCCGAATGCTCCGATGGGTGCCAGTTTCATAAGCATATGAACGATTTTAAATACCGGAGTTGATAGATCCTGTAAAAAATCGGTTACTTTCTGGCTTTTTTCTTTTGTTAAAACCAAAGCCACTCCCATTAAAATAGCAACCAAAAGAACCTGAAGAATATTATCACCCACCAAAGGACTGAATAAAGTCTCCGGAATAATATTCATAATGAATCCTGTAAGCGTTGATTCATGAGCTTTTGCCTGGTATTGTGAAACATCACCTGAGAGAGTAGCAGGATCAATGTTTAAACCATGGCCCGGCTGTAAGATATTTCCTACCAATAATCCGATAATAAGCGCAAGAGTTGAAAATGTAAAGAAATAGATCATTGCTTTTATGGCAATCCGGCCTACTTTTTTCAAATCGGTCATATGGGCGATTCCCAAAGTAAGCGTAATGAAAATTACCGGGGCAATAATCATTTTCACCAATTTGATGAATCCATCTCCAAGAGGTTTCATTTTTTCTCCCAATTCGGGATAAAATTTTCCAAGAAGAATACCGGCAACTATCGCTATAATCACCTGGAAATAAAGCTGATTGTATATTTTTTTTGCTTTCAAAGAACAGTCGTTTTGTTTTTTTAAGGGCGAAAATTAAGAAAATTTATCTGAAAACATGACAAAAGTCATTGAAAAGATCTGCAGCAGTAGATTGATCAGTAAAAAGCTCCGGCTTCATTCGTAAAAAGGCAAAGCCTTTTAGAATGAAGCCGGAGCTGTATTATAATATTGACAGATGATATTTATTCCACTGCAACAGAGTCATCTCCGCGGCCGTCTGCCACTGCATGGATGCTTCCGTTTTCATCAATAACAATCATTTCTGTTTTTCCGATGTATTTAATCTTTTCAATGACATAATTTTTGCTTTTCAGCTCCGAAATTGTGCTTTCAGGAAAATTATTTTCTACCGTAATAGTTTCCGGAAGCCACTGGTGATGGAATTTTGGTGTATTCACTGACATATTTGCGTTCAGTTTAAAATCTACAACATTCACAATAGACTGATATACCGAGGTTGGGATCGTTGTTCCTCCGGGAGTTCCCACTACCATATAAGGTTTTCCATTCTTAAGGAGTATAGTTGGGGTCATGGAAGAAAGCATTCTCTTGTTAGGCTGGATCGAATTGGCTTCTCCGCCTACTGCTCCGAACATGTTTGGTACACCCGGTTTGATAGAGAAATCATCCATTTCATTATTTAAAAAGAATCCTGCTCCTGAAACCAATACTTTACTTCCATAATAACCGTTAAGAGTTGTGGTTACAGAAGCAGCATTTCCATCCTTATCCAATACGGAAATATGAGTAGTCTGCATAGATTCTTTAGGCTGTTCTATGATTTTGCCAACCTCTGCACTTGGAGTTGCTTTATCAAAACTGAAGCTTTTCCATCTTCCTTTCAGGTAGTCATCAGAGATCAGGTAAGAAGTTTTATCCTGAATAAAATCAGGATCTCCCATATATTCTGCTCTGTCTGCAAAAGCTCTTCGCTCTGCCTCAGTCATGATCTGAACTGCTTTTGTAGAGTTTTGCTGGTATTTTTCAAGGTTTTCAAAACTTGCCATTCTCAGCATTTGAGCCAGAAGAACTCCGCCGCTTGAAGGTAAAGGCATGGTTACCACATTACTTCCTTTGTATTCAAATTCAAGAGCTTTTCTCTCTGCAACCTTATAATTCTTAAGATCTTCCAATGTGATGATTCCGTTACCTCTTTTCATTTCAGCAACCAGAAGATCAGCTGTTTTCCCCTCATAAAAGCCTTTTGCCCCCGATTTTTGAATCAATTTCAAGGTTTCGGCCAGGTCTTTCTGGATCAATAAATCTCCCGCTTTCCATGGAGCATCTTTTACGAAAATGATAGAAGATTTATTATGTTTCTGGAATTTTTCCCTTTGGTTATTCAGCATTTCTGCTTCCTTGTCGGTAATAGCAAATCCTTTTTCCGCAAGATCAATGGCAGGCTGGATAATCTTTTCCATAGGCAGTTTGCAGTATTTCAGGGTAGCAAAAAAACCCGCTACACTTCCGGGAATACCCACTGCCAGTCTTCCGTTTTGGGAAAGATCTGTATCTGCTTTCCCTTTTTTATCAATGTACATGTCTCTGAAGGCCTTTTTCGGAGCAGTTTCCCTGTAGTCCAATGTGAATTTTTCCCCATTATTTTTTACGCCTACTAAAAAACCGCCACCACCAATGTTTCCGGCCTGAGGATACACTACAGCAAGGGCATATTGTGTTGCTGTAACGGCATCATAGGCATTTCCGCCCATCTTTAAGATTTTGGCTCCAGCTTCACTGGCTAACGGATGTGCAGATACTACAACACCTTTATTTTTTACCTGTGCTTCCTTGATGATATTGAAATTGGTAAACTGAGCCCAGCTAAATGGGCTGGCCAGTAAAATCAAAGCAATTAAAATCTTCTTCATATGATTGTTTTCTTTGAAACAAAATTATTGAATTTTAAGTTAATCATAGACTGTGATCACTGCATTTGATTTTTTCTATTGTTTAAAAGAGAATTTTACCTGTTTAAATTGAATATATCCGTATTCATTATTGGGGGAGTGTTTTTTAAATACACCTTTTTTATTATGGTTGGCATGTTTTTTTTACTTTTGTACAATTCTAAAAAAATCTGAAAAATGGAATCCTATACGGAAAGAATACTGATTACAGGTGCCTTGGGACAAATTGGTACCGAACTTACGAACAGACTTGTTGAAATCCACGGAGCTGAGAACGTTGTTGCTTCAGGATTGGACAGATGGCAGGAAGGAATTACTTCTGCCGGACACTATGAAAGAATGGATGTTACCAATACACAATTGGTAAGACAGGTGATTAAAGATTACGATATCACTACAGTGTATCACCTGGCTTCGCTTTTATCCGGAACTTCGGAAAAGCAGCCTGTTTTTGCCTGGAAACTGAATCTTGAGCCATTGCTTCATTTTTGTGAAATGGCGAAAGAAGGGCTTCTGAAAAAGATCTTCTGGCCAAGTTCTATCGCTGTATTTGGAAAAGGAATTCCAAAACATGATGTGGGACAAGATGTAGTGTTGAATCCTACAACGGTTTATGGGATCTCCAAAATGGCAGGGGAGAAGTGGTGTGAATACTATTTCGATAAATATGATGTAGATGTAAGAAGTATCAGATATCCTGGATTGATCTCATGGAAAACTCCGGCAGGGGGTGGAACTACTGACTATGCTGTTGAGATTTTCTATAAAGCAATTGAAGATGGAAAGTATACAAGTTTCATTTCCGAAGATACAGGAATGCCGATGTTGTATATGGACGATGCCATCAATGCAACCTTGAAATTAATGGATGCTCCGAAAGAAAGTTTATCTGTTCGCTCTTCTTATAATTTAGGTGGAATGTCATTTACTCCAAAAGAATTGGCAGCAGAAATCAAGAAAGAAATTCCTGATTTTGCTATTGATTATAATCCGGATTTCAGACAGGCAATTGCAGATTCATGGCCGGCTTCTATTGATGATTCAGTCGCCAAAAAAGACTGGGGTCTTACTTATGATTTCGGAATTTCTGAAATGACTAAGGATATGATCAAGAATCTGAAGATAAAATTAAGCAAGAATTAATAATATAAAGTAATACTTTAATTAACAATTGTTTTAACATCTGATTTATAATATTTTATATAATTTATATAAATTTTAATTTAAATGGTATTATTGACTTTTAACATCACCTGTATTGAAGCTGAAGTAAAAAACGGCTCCCAAATAACTGATGATGAGCGATTGAAAATTATAGAAAATAATACCAGAGCAATTCTTAGAATTTTAGATATTCATGATATCAAATCAAGTTTTTTCGTAGAGGTTTCTCTTATCGGAAAACTTCAGAATTTAATAAAAGCAATTTCATCCAAAGGGCATGAAATTGCTTTTTATAATAAAGACTCAAATCCTGAAGAAATTGAAAATGCTAAAAAGAATATTCAGGATCTGCTGGAAAAACAGATCAGAGGAATTCGTCAAAAAGATGTAAAGGTTTCAAAGGAAATTTTGAAGCTGATGGAATTTAATTATGTTTCCAATATCGACAATGCCAATATTCTTTTTCCTTTTAAAAGACTCAAAAGAGATACGGAAATTACAGAAGAGGACGGACTAAGTATTGTTCCTGAAAGTATCTCTCCTTACAGTCAGCTTCCCTATAATGATTTCGTGTTTCAGATTCTGCCGATGAAGTATTACCAGAATATGGTCCTGGAAACATTGCAGAATGAAGAATTTGTACTGATTTACCTGAACACATGGCAGTTTACAGATTTCAAGAAATACCGTTTTGATATCCCTTTTTACCGGAGCTTATTTTCGGGTAAAAAAATGGAGGACAAACTAGATGCCCTCCTTACTTTTCTCAATGACAGGGAAATGGCTACCTCCCGTATGAAAGATTATATTTTTTAGGGAGTAGATGATAGGCTGCAGGTAATAGGTATTAGGTGGCGGGGAGTAAGGAGACTGTTTCTCATGATAACAGAGATATTAAATTTCTAAACCTTAAACTTTAAACCTTAAACCTTAAACCTTAAACCTTGAACTTTAACTAGCTTAGCTCAAAAAGTGTAATCTCCGGCAATACACCCACTCTTCCCGGATATCCCAGTACTCCGAATCCTCTGTTTACATACAGTAGCTTTCCTTCGCTTTCATATAAATCGGCCCATTTTGGGTATCGGTACTGAACAGGTGACCATTTTATATTTTTAAGATCCAGCCCAAACTGCATCCCATGCGTATGTCCTGAAAGGGTCAGGTGGATGTTTGTAGGGTGCTTTTTCACCACATAATCAAAGTGGGTAGGGTCATGGCTCATTAATATCTTTGTAGCTGATTCCGGTACGTTTTTTAAAGCGTCATCTATTTTTCCGAATTGAGGAAATGGTTTTAATCCCCAGTTTTCAACGCCCAGAATGTATATTTTTTCTCCATTTTTTTCGATGACTCTGTGTTCATTTCTCAGCATATCAAAACCTGCCTGCTTTTCATAACTAATCAAAGTGTCAAGGTTTTCTTTTTTAGCTGTGGGTGACTCCCAGGATACATAATCTCCATAGTCGTGATTTCCTAATACGGCAAACTTGCCGTCTTTAGCCTGGATTTTTGAAAATAAAGGAATGAAAGGCTTGAACTCATCCGCAACGTTATTCACCATGTCTCCGGTGAATAATACCAGATCAGGTTTTTGTTCATTAATAAGATCAATGGCGTGCTGTAATTTGCCGGGATCGGAGAAGCTTCCACTGTGAACGTCAGAAATCTGGATAATTTTATATCCTTTGAAACTTTTCGGAAGATTATTGAATTTTACCCTTACTCTTCTTACGGTATGGCGGTATTTACCAAAAGTAATTCCGTCTATGAAAAGAGCAGAAAGAACGCCTCCCATTCCCAGGCCTACGATGCTCAGGAATTTCCTTCTTTCCGGAAAGAAATTTTCTGAAGGTTTTGTAAAACCGATCAGGTATCCTCCGGTTCTGAAAATATCATCAATTAATAAAAACAGAACTACAAAAATTTTAGGAAGGATGAAAATTAAGAACAAAGAGATCATAATCTGAGCTCTTACCGTACTTCTGTCTGATCTTTGGAAGTGGGTAACTTCGTAAGCGAAAATTCCATATACGGCTAAAGAGAGTACCCAATATCCGATTCTTATCCATGAATTATCAGTGAGTGTTCTGATAGCTTGATAAATATAAACTTCCAAAAACAGGAAGATTCCAGCGATAATTAAAAAATTCTTTTGCATGTTCTGATTAAAAAAAGCACAAAGAATAACTTCCCTGTGCTTTTATATTTTTTTTGTTTATTAAATATTTTAAGGAAATCTGTAAACGAGCGCATTGATGTTCATTCCGGCACCTACCGAAGTCATCACAATGCTCCCATTCTCTTTAAACGATTGACCTTCCATTTTTCCTTTAATTATTAAATCATACATGGTAGGAATTGTTGCTACAGAAGTGTTTCCAAGATCCTGAATCGTCATAGGAGAGATCGCATGATCGTATTCTTTGATGTCATACAACCTGTGAAGTCTTTCAATCATAGCGTAATCCATTTTAGCGTTTGCCTGGTGAATTAAGATTTTATCTATATCTTCAATAGAAAGACCTGCATCTGTAATGGTGTCTTTGATAGCATCCGGTACATTTTTAAGAGCGTATTCGTAAATCTTTCTTCCCAGCATTCTTACATAAAGGCGCTTCTGATCTGCTTCTTTATTGATAGAAGGTTGATTTTCAAGGTAGTTTAATTCCGGGCCGTTGTCACAGATTGTGTTGTGGGCAATAATTCCTACATTCTCTTCGTCAGTTGCTTTTACCACTACGGCTCCGGCACCATCAGCAAAGATCATTCTGTTTCTGTCATATGGATCTGTTACTCTGCTTAAAGTTTCAGCGCCGATGACAAGAATTGTTTTGGCAACTTTAGCTTTAATTAAATTATCAGACAAAATCATAGCTTCTACCCATCCAGGACATCCGAAAATCATATCATACGTTACGCATTTTCTGTTTTTAATGCCCAGTTTATTCTTTACTCTTGCTGCCATTGTTGGCATAAAATCAGCATATCCGTTTTCAGTAACTTCCCCGAAATTGCTTGCATAAATGATATAATCCAATTCTTCACCATCCACTTTTGCATCCTCAAGGGCAATTTTTGCAGCTTCATAACCGATTTGTGAGTTGGAAAGATCATCTTCAATGAATCTCCTGTTTTCGATTTCTGTAATCTCTACAAATTTCGCAATGGTCTCTTCCACAGGCTTTTCAATCTTTACTCCGTCTTCTGTGTAGAACTCGGAATTCATGAAGTAATCTCTACCAATAACTCTGTTCGGAATATAAGATCCAGAGCCAATAATGATCGTATTCGGCATTCGTTTATATGATTTTTTTAAAGATGCAAAGTTAATAATTAATATTAATAACGGAGAATTAAAAATATTATTAAATTTGCAAAAATTGTACTTTACAATCTATGAAAAACAACTCGTCCTTAAAAGGCTTACTTATTGCAGCTGTGGTGTTTATCATTGCCTTTGGGATCTACTTCCTTTTTTTAGCCAAGAAGAATTATTATGTTGTAGATAATCCTACCCCGAATACGTATTACTTTAAGATCAATAACGGATCTGAAGGAGTTATCTCTGCCGGGCAGTATGTGCATGTGGATTTGAATAAAGGGAAAAACTCTATTCAGGTTTTTGATCAGAACAAAAAAATGCTTTACGATTCAGCATTTGAAGTGAATAAGCTTCGTGGTCTGATTAATATTACACACCAGGATTACTACGTAAATGACCAGTATTACGGATACAATCTTAAAAAAGATTCGTTGCTGGCAAACCTTGATAAAACGGTCATTGATGGAAAGGATTATTACGGAGGAGCCAGACGCTTCAATAAGCTTTACACAGAAGATTTTTATTACAATGTAGATGAAGATTATGATAAAGTGATCAAGAATATCCAGAAAGTGGAATCCCGATCTAAAATCTTCAGAAAGCAGGATTACCTAAATTATTATAAAGAATATTACAAGTTTTAAGTTTTGACAAAAGATATTACCAAAGTTACTCCCTACAATTCAGAGGCTACAAAAAAAAGCCAGGTAGAGGATATGTTCGACAATATTGCACCGAAGTATGACCTTCTGAACCGTGTTTTATCCATGAAAATTGATATTTTGTGGAGAAATAAACTGGTAAAATGGATGAAAAATGATAATCCGCAGGAAGTGCTGGATGTGGCTACAGGAACGGGAGATCTGGCAATTACCATTGAAAAAGGAACCGGTTCTAAAGTAGTTGGATTAGATTTATCACAACAAATGCTGAATGTTGGCGTTATTAAAATAAAAAAACTTAAATTAGACGGCAAAATTTCCATGCAAAAAGGGGATGCAGAAAATTTACCTTTCGAGGACAATAGATTTGATGCTGTTTCCGTTGCATTTGGAGTAAGGAATTTTGAGAATCTTACCAAAGGTTTAGCAGAGTTAAGAAGAGTAGTTAAAGATAACAAAAGTGTTTATATACTGGAGTTTTCAAAGGTTGAGGGTTTCATGGGACCATTTTATATGTTTTATTTCAAAAATATATTGCCTGCCATTGGCAGATTGGTTTCTAAGGATAATAGGGCGTATACATACCTTCCGGATTCTGTAAATGCTTTTCCTTTCGGGGAGAAGATGAAGCAAATTCTTTTAGATACGGGATTTAAGAAAGTAGAATATAAAAAATTAAGTTTAGGTATAGCCACAATTTATAAAGCAACAAAGTAACCTATGAATAAATTTCTATTAAAAGCACTGGTTTTAACCTCAGTAAATGTTGCCGTTTTTGCAAACGCGCAATTCAGAACCCGAAACAGAATGGATAAGTTGGAAGATTTCGACGAGCAGAAATTCAGTTGGGGTTTTTATTTGAACGGGAACAGACTGGATTACCGCATTGTTTTGCATCCGAAATACGGGATGAATGATAATGAAAACCTTGTTACATCCAAGGAAAGCTATAGTTTCGGTGCCGGGCTTATTGCAAAATGGAGACTGAATGATTATCTTGATGTAAGGATAGAACCAGGTTTACAGTTTGCTCAAAGACAGTTGACTTTTAATACTCAATCCAATGACATTTATGCAGGTGGTTCTTTAACCAATCCTCCTTTTATGCCATTCCCTTTACAGGAAAAGGATAAAGTAAGAGAAATTAAATCTACATTAATTGACGTTCCTGTAATGTTGGAGCTTCATGGACAAAGATGGTACAATTCAAGACCTTATATTGCCGCAGGGGTGAACTATGTTGTAAACCTTCAGTCTAACTCAACTTCCACAGATGATAACATGCAGGGGATCTACAGATCAACTACCCACAACTTTGCATGGTCTGCAGAAATGGGAATTCAGTTTTATTTCAACAAATTTAAACTGACTCCAGCTGTAAGAGGAACATTCTTCATGAACAACGAGAAAGTGGCTGATAATGCTACTACACCTCCTTACTGGGCTTCTGCAATTTCAACATTACAGACAAGAGCCGTAATGTTTGTTCTGAAATTTGAATAAAAATATTCCATTGAAAATACATAGGAGGTGCATTAGCACCTCCTTTTTTGTTTGTATTTCAAAATATAGAGCGTTTTATTTTTGTTAGTGTTATTATTTTTTTATTTTTGCTTTTAGTTAGAATATACAAACCTGAAATGCTTCAAGATTTAGAAAACAATTTTTCAGAATTAGAGAGAAAGATTTCGACTCTGCAAAAGAACTATAAAAATCTTACGGAAAATTTAAAAGAATTAAATATTGAGCATGAAGAGTTGAAGAAGAAGTATGATGAGGAAAGAAGAAAGAATCAGGTATTAGCAGAAGAACAAAAAAATATAAAGCTTTATTCAGCAATATCAGGAAATCCTGAACACAATAGATTAATGAAAAACCATATCAACAGATTGGTGAAAGAAATTGATTTCTGTATTGCTCAGCTTCAAAACAGTGGATTATAATGGAGATAAGGAGAATAACCGTCAACATTGCAGGAAGAGTGTATCCGCTGAACGTACCGGCAGCAGAGGAGGAAACTTTGCGTAAAGTAGGGAAGCAGATCGAGAATATGATTAAAGATTTTGAACAGAACTTCGATGTAAGAGATAAACAGGATGCTTTGGCAATGTGTGCCCTGAAACTGGGAACCAATGCAGAAGTAGTTTCTCTGAACTACGAAAAAAATATTAATTCTACCAACGAAAGGTTAACGCAGATTAATCAATCGTTGAATGAAATCGGGAAATAGATTTTTTTTCCTGAAAAATTACTGCCTACAATAATTCTAACACATTAAAGGTAAACTCAACGCTAAACAATTACCGAACAAATGTCCATCGAATGGCGTGCCGGATTTCCGGATTACAGACAGTGGAAATCAGTTCAAATCGTGTTGATTAGGAGTTTACTCTCAATCTCTGGATTATTGTAGGCTTTTTTTATTTAACAAGGATATGAATACAATTAAAACTCAATATAAATTATGATAGAAGTTATAGTCGGTGTTGTTTGTTTAGTAATCGGGGCTGTAGTGGGAATGTTTTTCTCAAAAAGCTCTCTGAATACTAAGGCAAAATTCATCATAGATGATGCTAAGAAAAACGCCGAAAACCTTATAGAAAAAGCTAATGTACAAGCTGAATCCATAAAGAAAGAAAAGAACCTTCAGGCAAAAGAAAAATTCCTGGAACTGAAATCTCAGCATGATGCAGACATTCAGTCCCGTGAAAAGAAAATGCAGGAAGTTGAAAAGAGAACGAAAGACAAGGAGCACAAGCTGAATGATGAACTTAGCAAGACAGGAAAGCTTGAAAAAGATCTGGATAAGCAAATTGCAGATTATGCAAAGAAGACCGAAATCCTTGAAAGAAAACAGCAGGAATTAGATACAGCTAACGCTAAGAAAGTAGAAATACTTGAAAAAATCTCTAATTATACCGCTGATGAAGCTAAAGCAGAATTGGTAGAAACCATGAGAGCGGAAGCAAAAACAAGAGCACAGGCACACGTTCAGAGCATTATGGAAGAAGCTCAGATGAATGCCAAAAACGAAGCGAGAAAAATCGTTATCCAAACGATTCAGAGAATCGGAACAGAGCAGGCTATCGAAAACTCAGTATCCGTTTTCAATATTGAATCCGATGAAGTAAAGGGTAGAATTATCGGTAGAGAAGGTAGAAATATCCGTGCTTTAGAAGCCGTAACAGGAGTTGAAATCATCGTTGATGATACCCCGGAAGCTATTCTTCTTTCATGCTTTGACCCTGTAAGAAGGGAAATTGCAAGACTATCACTTCACAGATTGGTAACCGATGGTAGAATTCACCCGGCAAGAATCGAAGAAGTAGTTGAAAAAACTAGAAAACAGATCGAAGAGGAAATCATTGAAGTAGGTAAGAGAACCATCATTGATTTAGGAATCCACGGATTACACCCTGAATTGATCAAAATCGTAGGTAGAATGAAATACCGTTCTTCTTACGGACAAAACTTACTGCAGCACTCAAGAGAAGTAGCAAACATTGCTGCAACTATGGCTGCTGAGTTAGGATTAAACGTAAAATTAGCAAAAAGAGCAGGTCTTTTACACGATATCGGTAAAGTTCCTGAGCAGGAATCAGAATTACCACACGCTTTGTTAGGAATGCAGTGGGCTGAGAAATATGGTGAAAACCCTGAAGTAGTAAACGCTATTGGAGCTCACCACGACGAAATTGAAATGAAGTCTTTATTATCTCCAATCATTCAGGTTGCAGATGCAATCTCAGGAGCAAGACCGGGAGCAAGAAGACAGGTGCTGGAATCTTATATCCAGAGATTGAAAGACCTTGAATCTGCAGCATTAAGCTTTGACGGAGTTTCCAGTGCTTATGCAATCCAGGCGGGTAGAGAACTAAGAGTAATGGTAGAGAGCGGAAAAGTGAATGATGAAGTAGCTTCTCAACTTTCTTACGATATCTCTGAGAAAATTCAGAATGAACTGACTTATCCTGGACAGGTAAAAGTAACAGTAATCAGAGAAACGAGAGCTGTGAATATTGCCAGATAATAATCAGAAAAAGATATTTGATAAAAACCTTTCAAGAAATTGAAAGGTTTTTTATTTTTATCAAAACTTAAAAATGCAAGAACTGTCCATGTCTTCAAAACTGAAGTACATTTTCTCAATTCCCGTTATTATTTCTGCCTTAGGCTATTTTGTAGATATTTATGATCTCCTTTTATTCGGAATCGTTAGAATACCAAGTTTAAAAGCTCTGGGGCTTAATCCGGATGCTGACGGAACTTTTATTCTGAACTGTCAGATGGTAGGTCTTCTCATCGGAGGCGTTTTCTGGGGTATTTTCGGAGATAAAAAAGGAAGGCTTTCCGTACTCTTCGGATCTATTTTAGTGTATTCCTTAGCTAATATTGCCTGCGGTTTTCTTCCTTATTTTCCAAAAGAACATTTGTTGTACCAATATGCCGGTTTGAGGTTTATTGCAGGTATTGGGCTTGCCGGAGAGCTTGGAGCGGGAATTACGCTGGTTTCTGAAAGCCTGCCGAAGAGTTTGAGAGCAATCGGGACCTCGGTTGTTGCCGGTTTTGGATTAATGGGAGCTGTAGTGGCTCAGCTTACGGTAGAACTGGCCGGTGGCTGGAATATCTCTTATATTATCGGTGGTATCATGGGAATTATGTTATTGATACTGAGAATAAGTGTGTCCGAATCCGGAATTTATAAGAATATTGAACATAAAAATGTCTCAAAAGGAAATTTTCTGTCCTTTTTTACCAATAAAGAAAGATTGACAAGATACTTAAAATGTATTGCTGTAGGATTGCCTACATGGTATTGTATAGGGATTCTGGCTGTTTTAGCCAATCAGTTTGCCCCTGAATTAGGAATTAAAGAGATCAACCCAGGAAAAGCAATTATGTGGGCATATGTAGGGATTTCTGTGGGTGACCTATTGAGCGGATTTATTTCCCATGCTTTAAAATCCCGGAAAATGGCCATCTTCTATATGCTGATCTTTACTCTAATTGGGGTAGCAGTGATGTTATTCGGTAATACCAATACAGAAACAAAATACTATCTGTTTTGTGTATGGCTTGGTTTCGGAACAGGATATTGGGCCATGTTTGTGACACTGGCTGCAGAACAGTTCGGGACTAATATCAGAAATACCGCAACAACAACGGTACCTAATATGGTAAGAGGATTGGTGCCGGTTATGATTTTTGCTTTTGATTCTCTTAAAGGTCATTTTCCGGTTGTGGAGAGCGCGGCGATAGTGGGAGTCGTGGTATTTGGACTTGCATTTTATTCTTCACTTACTATTTCTGAAACCCACGACCGCGATCTTGAATTTACAGAATAATTTAAACTGTTTAAAAAAATAAAAAGGTTATTTCTTATTTTTAATATAATAATAACGTTATAATCAATAAATTATTAATTTTTATAGTGATTTTTGTTGCGTGTAATTAATATTTGTTTAACTTTGGAAGGTAACTAAAACTATATTGTTTAATCAAACTAAATCACATGAACATTATGAAAAACGCTAAAAAATTAAGAAAGCAAGATCTAAAAAATATCACAGGAGGAATAAGCGGTAACCCTGATTTATCTCTTTGTGGATGCAGCTGCTCAGGATCAGTAACAGGACCATGGTATTGCGTACAGTATATCGGTTGTCCACAGGTCTATACTTGTGGTGACGCCGCAATCTAAAGAAATTATTTCAATACGAAATAAACATTTCCACATTTATTATGCAGAACCCTTTTGATATCAAAAGGGTTCTGCTCATTTTAATGGATAATATAAAGAAGACTGCCAACACTTATAGTAATCCAAAGGAGTACAGCGGCTAATAAAGGTTTTAATCCTATTGATTTCAGGATTTGAAGAGAAAGAGTAGAACCTATGAAAAATAGGGTCAGATTCAGTCCGGATTTTGCTAAAACAGTTATAGAAGTACTGAAACGGTCAAGAAACGGGAAATACGTATTCAGAAGAATGGCCGCAATAAAATAACCGATGAACCACGGAATTTTTATCTTTGAATCTTTACTTTTAAAAATGAACATCGTGATCAATGAAACCGGAATGATCCAAAGGGCACGTGCCAATTTTACAGTCGTTGCTATTTTCAATGCTTCATCCCCATATTTGCTGGCGGCACCCACAACAGAACTTGTGTCATGAATTCCAACTGCACACCAAAGCCCAAACTGTTCCTGTGAAAGATTCAGCAAATGTCCTATGGCAGGATAAACAAACAATGCAATAGAATTTAATGTAAAAACAATAGCTAAAGCAAGTGAAATTTGTTTCGTGCTCGGTTTGATAATAGGAGATATTGCAGCAATTGCACTCCCTCCACAAATAGCGGTTCCTGCAGAAATAAGATAAGATAAAGGTCTTTCCAGTTTAAATACTTTTCCCAGGAAATATCCCAATACCATTACTGTAACAATACTTACAACCGTTAACATCAATCCTGTTTTTCCAGCATGAAGAGCTTCATCCAGTTTCAATCCGAATCCCAGACCGACAATCGAAATCTGCAGGAGCAAATGGATGTAGTGATGAAGGTGTTTCTCAAACGGATTTCCTATAAAAACAGCCAGAGCAAATCCCAAAACCAGAGCAATTGGCGAAGATATAAGCGGAGTAAGACATAGAACTGCCAATACAATAAAAAATACTTTTCGGATCATTTCATTTTGGATGAAATCTTTCATAATGCGAACTTTTAAAATCTGCACCAAAATTCTGGAAAATAGTATTACAAAGTAAATCGTATTTTGTTATATTGGATAACTAAAAGTTATAATTAATAAAGATAAAAGATAAAAGATGAAAGATGAAAGATGAAAGATGAAAGATCTTGTCGTTAAATTTACTATTTGCTTGACTACATCAATAGGGTTGAGCTTTAGCCCAGCCAAATAAATTTTAAAAATTGCATTGGCTTTAGCCAAAACTTAAAAGCTTTGTATATTTTTAATAACCATGCTAAAAAATAATAGGATTTTCTATTATTAATAGATTTTTACATCATAAGAGGATTACTCTGCAAATCTCAGGAAAAGCTTAATCAGCTCAGATTGTTGTCCTTTAGGCAGAATAAAATGAAAATCTCTTTCAATACTGAAGTTTTTGATGTCAATGACAGCCAGTACATTATTCTTAAGTTCGTTGAGGATCGTGCTGATCGATAGAAATGCCATACATTCCGAGTGAAGAAGATAGTTTTTGATACTCTCACTGCTTCCCAGCTGCATAACGGTATTCAGTTCATGGATATTGATGTCTTTCTCTTTAAGCCTGTTTTGTATAAACTCAAGTGTTCCGGAACCCTGTTCTCTGAAGATCAGATCCAGATGATAGAGATCTTTTAAGTTTAAAGTTTTATGGGCAAGAGGATGGTCTGATTTTGCTGCCAGAACAATTTCATCAGGCTTAAAAGTCCTGTATTCAAAATAAGAAGACTGTGATTCTCCTTCAATAATACCCAGATCTATTTTTTCTTCTTTTAAAAGTGTTGAGATCGTTTCTGTATTTCCCGTAAGAAGCTCAATCTTAATATCTTTATAATAAGAATTGAATTTGGCTAAAATTTCAGGTAAAATATACTGTGCAACGGTTGTACTGGCCCCGATAATCAGTTTTCCTTTATGCTGCTGACTGATCTGGCTGATTTCAAATTCCATGTCACGGTAGATACTTCTGATCTTTTCTGCATGTTCATACAGAATCTTTCCGCTCTGAGTAAGCTGAATAGAAGTTCCTTTACGGTCAAATAGCTTGGCACCTATCTGAGTTTCAATTTCTTTAACGTGTTTGGTAACAGCAGGTTGTGAAATATGAAGCTCTTCTGAAGCTTTAGTGAAACTTAATCGGGAAGCCACCGTATGGAAAACTTTTAATCTGTAATCGAACATGGGGTAAAATTACGAATTATAGTTGGAAATGGAGAAAGAGGTTTTGGAGAGTGGGAGGGTTTAAGGTTTAGAGTTTAAGGTTGTAGGTAACCAGCAACAAAAACAACTAGCAACAAGCAACAAGAAAACGGCTCATAAAAAATCCGAAACAGACTTATCCTGCTGACTTTCAAATCTTCTGTTTTTCGCGTCTCCGATTTTCTGTTGGGTATAAATACTATTGTGCCCTGAAAGAAGATAAGATACAACACAGGCAATGGCTATGTATACACCACATTCTGCTCCAAATAATTCGATTCCCATCAGCATACAGGCCAAAGGAGTATTGGTTGCTCCGGCAAATACTGCCACAAATCCCATCCCTGCCAGTAATCCGAACGGCAATGGAATAAAGACAGATAAAGCACTGCCTAAAGTTGCCCCGATAAAGAACAACGGGGTAACTTCTCCACCTTTGAATCCAGCTGAAAGTGTAACAATAGTAAAAATCATTTTTAAAGAAAAATCATACAAAGGAAGCTGCTTTTCAAAAGATTCTACAATCACAGGAATTCCTAATCCGATATATCGGGTGGTACCCATTGCAAAAACTGCCAGGGCAATGATAACTCCGCCTGCTACAGGACGAAAGGGTGGATATGTAATTTTTGATTTGAAAACAGAACCCATCCAGTGAATGATTTTACTGAAAGCAGCGGCACATATTCCAAAGATTATTCCTGCCAGAATACTGTATAGAATCGGTAAAAACTCAAGTTTTGGGATAAAATCAATATGATAATGGGTATGTTTTACATTCCAGAGATTAGTAGCCCAGTCTGCCAGAATTGCAGAAGCGAATGCCGGAAAGATGGCATTATAACGGATTCTTCCGATCAGAAAAACCTCAAGACCAAACACTGCTCCCGCCAGTGGAGTTCCGAAAACAGAACCAAACCCGGCCGCAATAGCCGCAATAATTAATATTTTTCTTTCATTTCTGTCAAGTTTAAAAGGTTTCGCAAGCTGATCAGCAATAGCACCTGCCATTTGAAGAGCTGTTCCTTCACGGCCTGCAGAACCTCCGAAAAAATGGGTTGCCATTGTTCCGAGATACACAAAAGGTGCCATCTTGAACGGAATAATTTCTTTGGGCTCATGAATAGTATCAATCAGCAGGTTGTTTCCCGCTTCCACATCTTTTCCGAAGTAATAATAGAGAAGTCCTATCAGAAATCCTGCCACAGGAAGCAAAGCAATCAGCCAGAGATGATTTTCCCTGAAATTCGTTGCCCATTCCAATGATTGAAGAAATCCTGCAGAAGCTGTTCCTACCAATGCGCCAATAATGGTACTAATACACAGCCATTTTAAAATATAAGGCAGCGACGGAAATTTTCTGAAGAAAAAATGAGTGTGGAATACTGCTTTTTTACCAAGTGTTCTTTGACTTTTTGACATAATAATCCTGATTAGTTATTTGTTAATAATCTTTTAATCAGGCGTCATCAGCTTTTGTAAAGCGGTTGGGTAAGGAAGAACACCATTTCCTTTTGTTCATGCAAATATATGAATAAAGATAAAAGATAAAAGATAAAAGATAAAAGATAAAAGATAAAAGATAAAAGATAAAAGATAAAGTCGCTAAACAACTTCTATGTTTTTAATAATGTATGGCCTTATCAATCTCAAGCGGATTGTTGTACTTTCTTATCACTTCCTGCATGCTTTTGGTCTGAGTGTTCAGCTCATCCACATTGCGGATCTCTTTTCCGTTGATATTTATTTTCAGGTCGTTGTTGGATTTGCTGAAATTGTTTCTTTCAAAAGCAAAAGGATCATTGTAAAACTCCATGATCAGTTTATATTTCTGTTTTTCATTGATGGGAATAGCTTTATTTCCGAAATTGGATTCAAGAAAGTTATCGGTAGCATATGTCTCTGTCAGCTCCTGACTTTTGATAAGATGATAAATGAAATTTTTCTTTGTATCAGAGATTTCAAATACCAAACCTGGAAGTCCTGAAAATTTAAAAGGACCTTCATTAAATGGGATCTCTTTATTGAACCAGGCAATCCAGCTTCTTCCACCAAACTCAGCCGTTGCTTTTTGTAATGTATATTGCTGAACATGTCTGGTTTCGCTGGAAATATTCCACTTTATTTTATCATTGGTTTTAAAGGAGTAATATCCAAATTTTATATTGATAAAATTTTCATTTTCATTAGTGTTTATCTTTCTTTTTACCACTTGTCCGGTCATATCAACGTGTTTATTGTCCATGTTTCCGAATTTTTTATTCAAAGAATCTGCGATAAGAAGATTTCTTCCGTAAAATTTTACCTCTTTCGGATTAATATCTAAAATCATGTTGAATTTCTGATATTCAGATTCCGTAGAATCCATTTTTAATTGAAGCTCATAAATAAATCGATGGGTTTGTGAGTTCAAAGAAATAATAATCAGTAAGCAAAAGAGTTGTAAAATATTTTTCATGATTAAATATCTTTAGATTCAAGTTTCATTAAAATAAGAATGTTCAAGAATATACTTTTTACTCATATTTATGCTGTCAAAAATATCTTTATCACTGGAATCCTGTTCCAAAAACCAATGTTTCAATCCTGCTTTTTCTCTGGCTTCGAAAATTTTTTTAAAATCAAGGGTTCCGTTTCCGATTTCTGCAAAATCTTTTGTTCCTGCTTTCATATCTTTCACATGCCACAATGGAAATCTTTTCGGATATTTTTCAAAATAAAGTAACGGATCTAAACCTGCTTTTGAAATCCAATATAAATCCAGCTCCATCTTAACTGCATCTGATGAAGTATTTTCTAAAATATAATCATAAAAATTATTCCTTTCATCCATCTTTAGAAATTCAAAATCGTGATTATGATAAGCCAGTTGAATTCCGTTTTGTTTGGAGAAATTTCCTGCATTTTCAAGAATCTCAGGAAGTTTTTTATAATTTTCAAGTGTTCTTTCCGCTTCGGGAAGGTAGGAGCAAACTGCATATGTAGAACCAATAATGCTGAGATCATCCAACGTTGTATTCCAGTTTTTCAAAAGAGTTCCATCTTTAAGGTCTGTAATTCCGGTTTGATGATGTGAACTGATCACCTTTAAACCATGAGCAGACAAAATATGTTTAAATTCTTTTGCTGTTTTTCCGAAAAACTTTCCGTCATAACCATAGATTTCAAATGCTGTAAAACCAAGTTCTGCCAGTTTTTCAAAAGTCTTCTCGAGATTATTAGCAATGGAATCACGAACAGTGTACAGTTGAATGGCTAATGGTTTTTTATTCATATTTAAATTTGAAACTCCACAAGAATACAAACCCAAAAATCCCAATGAAGAAAGTCTGATGAAATCTTTTCTTTCCATTATAAAAAAGGTTTCATCTCATCCTCAATCTGTGTTCTTAATTCCATCAGACGTTTTGCATATATTTCCTGCTGTTTTTCTCCCTCTGTTTCCGGTATCCATTTGGGTACAGGCAGTTTTTTCCCATTTTCATCTACAGCAACAAAAACAATGATACAGTGGGTTTTTTTCTCAAAATTTGGCTGTTTCAGGTTTCTTGAAAAAACATTGATGGCGATATGCATACTTGAAGTTCCCGTATAGATTACCTGGGCATCTACTTTTACCACTTCACCAATTTTAATAGGGTCATAAAAACGGATTCCGCCTACATATACTGTGACGGAATAATTACCACTCCAGGTTGTCGCACATGCATAACCGGCCTGGTCAATCCATTTCATAACACTTCCTCCATGTACATTTCCTCCGTAATTAACATCTGAAGGCTCCGAAATAAACTGAAAAGTAATAGGCTTGTTCTGCATCTTTATAAAATTTTAATAAAGTTATTTAATAATTTCCAAAGTTTTAGATTAAATCCTACTTTTGAAAGACGAAACTTTCGATGAAAGAGAATTTTAACCCATAACAGATTTAGAAACCGTAATGAAGAAAGTATTTTATCTCAACACATGTGATACCTGCAGAAAAATTTTAGCCCAATTTGATCTTACAGGCTGGGAACTTCGAGAAATCAAAAAAGAACCAATCTCGAAAGAAGAATTGGCGGAAATGCATAAAAAAACAAAATCATATGAAGCGTTGTTCAGTAAAAAATCTACTCAGATCAAATTAAGAGGATTAGATGTAAAATCCTTAACAGAAAAAGATTTTAAAGAACTTTTATTAGACCATTATACTTTTCTGAAAAGACCAGTTTTTATTACAGATAAGGAGATTTTCGTAGGAAATGATAAGAAAAATGTTGAAGAATTACAGAAATTCTTTGGGGTAAATTAACTTATAAGACTTTAAATAGCTAATCTGTCCTGCTCAGTAATGATAACTTTCATTATTGAGCAGGACATTTTTATATCCTAATTAAAATGCTCTAATTTTATAAGTGTTTGATTATTATCGGTTTTGTGTTTGAATGTTTATATTTGTAATCACCAAAATTTACAATATGAAAACAAACTTTTCAAAAACAAAGAATCTTAACAGAGCTGCATTAAAGAACATTAATGGAGGATTGAGGCCTCTTATTGTTAACTGCTTTACTTTATGCGGGCCCGCAGGCGGAGTAATTTCCAATACACCGGGAGTAGGCGATGCCTGTAGTCCGGACAGAAAAGTCTGCTGTATCTGTAATTAAATGTAAAAAGAGGCTGTTATGGTCTCTTTTTTTTGTTTTTAAAGGTTAAATCCTAACTTTACTCTTCTTAATTTTAATATTTAAATGGAACAGATCCGGACTTATTTTGAAAAATCAGTTACAATGTCTGATCAGGATTGGGAGTTATTTTCATCAAAACTTGAAAGACAGAAGTTTTCCCGGAAACAACATCTGATCACTGCCGGAAAAACGGAAAATTATCTTGCTTTTATAGAAAAGGGAAGTGTAAGGTTTTATATTCCTAGGGAAGAAGATGATTTTACATTTTCATTTTCGTTTGCCGGAGAGTTTGTGAGTGCTTACGACTCTTTTCTTACGCGGAAACCCTGCAGTTATCATATTCAGGCCCTTGAAGAAACTGTGCTTTGGCGTATTTCACATCAGGATCTCAATACAGTCTATGAGAAAACAGAAATAGGAAATAAGATTGGGAGATTTGCCAGTGAAGGGCTTTATCTGGATAATTTTAAAAGAGAAATATCATTGCTGACCCAAACCGCCGAAGAACGGTATCTCGCCTTATTTTCAGAACAGCCGGATATTTTAAAGTATATTCCCTTGAAATATATTGCATCTTATATTGGGATCACTCCACAAGCCCTCAGTAGAATCAGGCGTAGAATTTCTTAACCTGGGTTCATTGTTTTGCCTGAATGGATGGCAGAACTTTGCAAAAAAAAGAAATGCCTGAAGCTATTTTACCTATCGTTCTGATCATCTCCCTGATCATTTTTAAACTGACCCGTAAAGAGTATGAATTTGCTCTTTCAGCCAGAATCGCTATGGCGGTGATGCTTTTAACTGCCGGAATTGCCCACTTTGTATATACACAGGGAATGGCATTGATGATTCCTCAAATCATACCTTATAAAACAGAAATGGTGTATGCAACCGGTTTTTTGGAAATTATCGGAGCGGCAGCATTGTTGATTCCGGGATTTCAGAAAACCATTGGCTGGTTGCTCATTGTGTTTTTTGTTCTCATCCTTCCTGCCAATATATATGCTGCATGGGAACATGTGAATATGAAGGCGGGGGACTTTTCAGGAAGTGGAGTGTCTTATTTATGGTACAGAATTCCACTTCAGCTGGTTTTTATAGGCTGGGTTTATTTTTCCTGTATCGGAATTCCAGTAAAGCTGAAACCTGAATTTGATGTATAATAATGAATAAAAAAAGGATGTCTCAAAGTAGAGAACATCCTTTTTTTGTCAATATCTTCTTGAACAATTATACAAAAGGAGCTTTTACCACTTTTGCAGGAATGTTCTTGTTTCTTACCTGAATAAAGATTTCAGATCCTAATTTGAAAAGAGGCTTGTCTACATACGCAAGACCCAAACCGATTTTCTTCATTGGAGACTGTGTTCCTGAAGTTACTTTTCCAATTACATTTCCTTCAGCATCTACTACAGGATAATCATGTCTTGGAACTCCTTTGTCTGTAAGTTCGAAAGCTACTAATTTTCTTGTAACACCTTCCTCTTTCTGTTTTGCGAAAGTATCTTTAGAAACGAAGTCTTTATCAAACTTAGTGATCCATCCTAAACCAGCTTCAATAGGAGAAGTAGTATCATCAATGTCATTTCCGTAAAGACAGAACCCTTTTTCTAATCTTAAAGTATCTCTGGCAGCCAATCCACAAGGAATAATTCCTTCTTCTTTACCTGCTTCCATTACCGCATCCCAAAGTTTTTCAGCACTTTCGTTATTGAAATAAATCTCAAAACCACCGCTTCCTGTATATCCGGTGTTTGAAATAATCACATTATTTTCTCCTGCAACACTTCCCACTGTGAAATGGTAGTAAGGAATTTCTGAAAGATTTACCTCTGTAAGCTTTTGAAGGATTTCCGTTGCTTTAGGCCCCTGAACTGCCAATAATGACATCTCATCAGAAGCATTATTCATTTTAGCCCCGAAAGTATTGTATTTTGAAATATGATTCCAGTCTTTGTCAATGTTAGATGCATTTACAACCACGAAATATTTGTCATCTTCCATTTTGTAAACGATAAGGTCATCTACAATTCCTCCGTTTTCGTTTGGAAGACAAGAATACTGAGCTTTTCCATTTTCCAGAGCATCTACATTATTGGTCGTTACAAACTGTAAAAGATCTTTTGAACCCGGCCCTTCGATGAAAAACTGTCCCATGTGGGAAACATCAAATAATCCTGCTTTTTCTCTTACTGCAAAGTGCTCTTCTGTAACCCCTGAATATTGAACAGGCATTTCAAAACCCGCGAAAGGTACGATCTTAGCTCCCAAAGAAACATGTTTGTCGTACAAGGCTGTTTTCTTCATATTTAATTTTATTTCTTTATTTTAAAACTGTTAAAAGTCTCATTGAATTGGGTCATGTAGTTTCCGTTCCAGAATTTCTGGCCACAGTTGATGGAAACTAAATATAAGTTTTTGTCTTTTTGAAAAACTTTGGTTATCCAGAACAGCTTCTCTTTTTCATCAAAGTGTTCATATAGATATTCTGTATATCCTTTTTGGCTCCTTTTATCTTTTACTTTGTTTACTTGATCTTGTGACTGATAAAGTGCCAGGATGAATTTTTTAACTTCTTCTTTTGAAAGTGCTAAATCATGATATTCCGAAATCGTAATAGCCCCAATCTGGCTGGTAGGAAAAATATTGATGATCTCACTGTCATTCGTAGATTTCCACCCGTCAGGAACGTTAATAGAGTAGTTGGAATTTTCGTATACTTTTGCTTTTTGGGCAAAAAACAGACTTCCCGTTACAATTGCAGAAAAAAGCAATATTTTTTTCATCATTAAAAATGGTGTTTATATTCTTCGAGGATGATTTTGAACCATTCTGTAAAGTTTTCAGGATGTTCAGAGATTTCTCTGTCCAGATTTTCCGGGGAAATAAACCTTACATCTTCCACTTCTTCTTTATTCAGATTGAAATCAGCTTCATGGTTTCCCACAAATACATGATCCAGCTCGTGCTCCCAAAGGCCGCTACCTACATCTGCTTTATAAATAAAATTGAATTTTTCCGAAAGTTCTGCCTCAATTCCGAGTTCTTCCTTTAATCTGCGTATTGCTCCTTCCTTATAGGTTTCCCCATGTCTTGGATGTGAACACACAGCATTGGTCCATTGATTGGGAGAATGGTATTTGCCTGAAGCCCTTTTCTGAAGAAGCATTTCTCCTTTACTGTTGAACAGAAATACAGAAAAAGCACGGTGTAACAGGCCATTCATGTGAGCCTGCTGTTTTTCCATCAGCCCTAAAACTTCATCTTCAGGATTTACTAAAACGACAAATTCTTCCATTCCTACAAATGTAAGAGTAATAAATGTATTTTGGAAATTTTTAGATAAACATCATGCTTTTTGTAATAATGTTGAGAAGGCAGAGAATGTTTACAGGCAAATCTGCAAATTCACTTTTGCCCCTTTTATCTGTCTTTATATATTACTCATAAAAAGAAATATCAAAACGAAAAATTTTAACTATTTGTAATGAAATGACTAATAAAATATTGATATAATTCTTTAAATAATAGTTTTTTTAGTATATTTTTAACATAAACTAAGTTTAACGTGCCTGATAGTTGTAAAAACGCTAACTTTGTTACTTAATATTTAGTAATGGAATTAGAATACATTGAACACATTAGTCCTATTCTAAAGGATGACATAAAAAATTACTTAATAGATATCGACGGAACCATTACAGATGACGTTCCCAACGAAGAACCGGAAAGAATGGTGACCTGCGAACCTTATCCTGATGCGTTGGAAACTATCAACAGATGGTATGATGAAGGGCATCAGATCTGCTTTTTTACTTCAAGAACCGAAAATCTGAAACAAATCACCATAGACTGGCTGGATAAGCATGGCTTCAAATACCACAGCGTACTTTGCGGGAAACCAAGAGGAGGAAATTATCACTGGATAGATAATCACCTGGTAAGAGCTACAAGATACAAAGGAAGATTTACAGATTTGGTAGAAAAGCAAGTGACCATTGAAGTATTCAAAGAAGACGGCGAATAAAAATATAATTCAAAGATTTAAAGATTAAATGTGAATCAGTTCCTTTAATTTTTAAATCTTTCATTTTTTAATATACTCGATATTTTATGAAAGTTTTAGCAAACGACGGCCTGGATCAATCTGGAATAGATGCATTGACAGAAAAAGGCTTTGAGGTGATCACTACAAAAGTTTCACAGGAATTTTTAGTAGATTATATTAACGAGCACAAAATCCGAACTCTATTGGTGAGAAGTGCTACGCAGGTAAGAAAAGATATTATTGACGGATGCCCATCTATAGACATTATTGGCAGAGGTGGAGTAGGTATGGATAATATTGATGTAGACTATGCAAGAGAAAAAGGAATCCACGTGATCAATACTCCTTCAGCTTCTTCGGAATCAGTGGCTGAACTTGTTTTTGCCCATTTATTTTCCGGCGCAAGATTTCTTCAGGATTCCAACAGAAAAATGCCTTTGGTAGGAGATACTGAATTTGGAAGTCTTAAAAAAGCATATGCTGCCGGTATCGAACTGAGAGGAAAGACAATTGGTATTGTTGGGATGGGAAGAATTGGCCAGGAAGTAGCCAGGATTGCTTTAGGACTCGGGATGAGAGTGGTTGCAGCTGATAATAATGTAGGAAAAGCCAGCATTAAAGTAAAGTTTTATAACAACCAGTTTATCAATGTTGATATAGAAACAGAACCATTACAGGAGGTTTTGAAACATTCAGATTTTATTACGCTGCATGTTCCGGCTCAGAAAGAAGGCTATATGATTGGCAAGAATGAATTTGAAATAATGAAAGACGGAGTAGCTGTTGTCAACTGTTCCAGAGGAGGAGTTATTGATGAAGCAGCGTTGATTCAGGCATTGGATTCCGGTAAAGTAAGATTTGCAGGATTAGATGTTTTCATTAATGAACCAACACCTTCTAAAGAAATCCTTAGTCACTCTAAAATCTCTCTTACCCCTCACACAGGAGCTTCTACTCTTGAAGCACAGGACAGGATAGGACTTTCCCTGGCTGAGCAGATTTCAAGTATTTTACAGATTCAATAATTAATTTGAAATGATATAATAAAAGCACCTCTATGGAGGTGCTTTTTTATTTTTAAACTGTTGTGAGATTACAGATTATATATTCTTGCTTTTCAATAAATCTCTGATCTCTGTCAGTAATTTTTGATCTTCAGTAGGTCCTGCAGGAGCTGGAGCTTCTTTTTTGTTCACTTTATTCGCAAATTTAATAATCCAGAAAAGAACCATAGCAATACAAAGGAAACTGATTACAGCAGAAACGAAGTTTCCGTATGCAACACCATTCCATGAAAGTTTTGCAATGTTTTCTGCACCTGCTGCTTTCAATGCCGGGTTTAGTATCAGAGGAGTGATTACATCTTCCACTAAAGACGAAACAATTTTACCAAATGCAGCACCAATGATCACACCGACAGCCAGATCGAGAACATTCCCCTTAAAGGCAAATTCTTTAAATTCTTTAACAAATCCCATAATTTATATTTTTTTAATTAGTATATACACAAAAATATAATTTAAAAATGTAAAAAACACTAATTTTTATAGTTTTTTATTCCCAAAACATTGAGTTTTATGATGAATTCATAGAATTAGGTTTAGTAAATATTTTAGCATTATACAGATCCTTTATTTCATTCATGAGGTCTCCCTATTTTTATTATTGAGGTGGCATCATAATGAAAAATCTTTTGTAATTTGCTTAAAAGTTTGTTTTACTTATGAAGATTTTTACCGCAGAACAGATACGCAGCTGGGATCATTTTACAATTTCCCATGAGCCGGTTTCATCCATCCAATTGATGGAAAGAGCTTCGATGGCTGCGGCCCACTGGATTTCGGAACACTGTAAAAATCATAAAAAACTGGCCGTATTTTGTGGTAACGGAAACAATGGAGGAGATGGATTGGCGGTAGCGAGAATACTGTACCTGAAAGGCTTTGATGTAGATGTATTTATAGGTGATTCCAAACGGAAATTTTCGGAAGATGCTTTGGTTAATTTGAAAAGACTCCGTGATTTGTCAGGAATTTCGGTCAGAAAATATGATCATAGTGAACACTATAATTTTGATGATAAAACAATCATTATTGATGCTCTTTTCGGAACAGGTTTATCCAGACCATTGGTAGGTGAGTACAAAGAACTTGTTGAGCAGCTGAACGCCCGAAAGAATATTAAAATATCCATTGATGTTCCTTCCGGGTTGTCTGCAGATGAAATATTTGACAATGATCCAGTTATTCTGAAGTCTGATTATACCCTGACTTTTCAATGCTGGAAAAGAACATTCCTGCATCCCGAAACCGGAAAATATACCGGAAAAGTGGAAGTACTGGATATTGACTTAAGCAAAACCTATGCTGATACAACTGATGCGGAATACTTTATCATTGATGATCAGCTGATAGAATCTATATTCAAGCCAAGACAGGAGTTTTCTCATAAAGGAAGCTATGGCAAGGCTGCAATCATAGGAGGAAGTTACGGGAAAATAGGTGCTGCTGTTCTGGCTACACAATCGGCCTTAAAAACCGGAGCTGGCCTAACCTTTACGCTGGCACCGGAATGTGGATATGAGATACTGCAGACCTCATGTCCGGAAGCTATGTTTATAGCAGGAGGAAAGCAGTTTGTAACCAGCTTAGAGGTAGATAAAGATTTTATCTGCGGCATAGGACCTGGATTGGGAACTCATTCAGAAACTGAAAAAAGTTTTCTGAGCTTTCTGAAAAACTATACAAGCCCGTTGGTTCTGGATGCTGATGCATTGAATATTATTTCTAAAAAATCAGAAAATTTAAAATTAATCCCAAAAAAATCAATCATTACTCCTCATCCGAAAGAGTTTGAAAGGCTTTTCGGAAGTACGGAAAATTCTTTTAAGAGACTAGACCTGGCCAGAGAAAAAGCAAAAGAACATCGTATTTATATTGTATTGAAAGATCATCATACACAAGTTATTACTCCGGAGGGAAATGTATTTTACAATATAACCGGGAATGCAGGTCTTGCGAAAGGAGGCAGTGGAGATATCCTTACCGGAATTCTGACCTCACTTTTAGCGCAGGGTTATTCTGAAGAAGAAACCTGTATTTTAGGGGTGTGGTTTCACGGGAGATCGGCTGATCTTGCTTCAGAAAAATATTCAAAAGAATCTATGCTTCCTACAGATGTTATTGGTGAATTCGGAAATGTTTTTGAGGAGCTGAACACGAAAGTTGCGAAGAGCTTGTAACAGAATAAATGAGCTGAATGGCTTTTTAAAATAGACTTAAAAAGAAAAAGGCAAATTTGTAGCGCTACAAATTTGCCTTTTTTATCTTAAAACCGGAGTTTTTCAGTTTCCAGTGTGTGCTTATGCTTTTTCAATATATTCCGGTTTCTCATTTTCTTCAGGAGTGATCTTAAATTTCTTGGAAATGATCATAATAACAACTCCTGCAATCATAAACGGAATAGAAAGTACCTGGCCTGTATTCAGACCTCCAATCTGGATGAATTCGTCACCTTGCGGCTCTTTAAGAAACTCAACAAAGAATCTGATGGCCCAAAGAATAATAAAGAACAAACCGAATAACCATCCCTGCTGATATTTTTTATCTGTTTTTCTGTAAAGTATCCATAATAAAATGAAAAGAAGAACGTACCCTACAGCTTCGAATAGCTGGCTTGGATAGCGGGGTACGGTAAGACCATATTCACCGCTTTGCTGTGGGAAAAGCAAGGCAAAAGGAGAGTTTGGATCTGCAGGTTTACCAACGATTTCAGAATTGAAAAAGTTTCCCATTCTTACAAAAGCACCTCCTAAAGCTACTACAATACCTAATCTGTCGTATACCCAGAATGGATTTTTTTTGATGATTTTAAATGAATAATAAAGAGTGGTGAAAATCAAAGCAATAGTCGCTCCATGGCTTGCCAGTCCTGAAAATCCAGTGAATTTAAAACCATTTTTTGTGCTTATGGGTAAAAATACACTCCAGAAATCCTCTTTAAATAATTCCGGCTGATAAAAAATAACATGTCCTAGTCTTGCTCCAAGGATTGTTCCAATTAAAGTCCATGTGAAAAGAGGTTCCAGGTATCTCTGGTTAATATTGTCAATCTTAAAGATTCTGGTCATTAAAACATATCCGAAACCAAATGCAAATACAAACATCAAACTATAAAAGTGAAGGGTAAATGACCCAATATGAAGACCTTTTGAAGGATCCCATATTTTAAATGAAGTTTCAAGCTCTACTTTATCAGAATCTGTGATAGGTTTTGCAGATTTTACCGCATATTTGAATGTTGTAACATTTTCCTGGGTAGCAGGAGCATCTATCAGCTTAAAGTTTTTATCAAAAAACTGATATTTGGAATCCTTGAATCTTGCCAATGCTGAAGCCGCATAATTATAATAAGTAGGTTCAAGGCTGGATCCGTTAAGGATAACTACAACATTATTGTTAATGGCTCTGTCCGGAAAAGCGGTCAGGTCTCCCATTTCTGTGGTAGAATAGATTTTTACCGGAACATTGTTTCCGTTGATATCTAAAGTTCCGTCAGATAAACCCCCAGGGTATTCTTGTGCAAAAAGAAGCTGCGTTGTGAACGCAAACAGCACAAGATAAATTCTGAAAAAAATAGTATTCATTTTCTATTGATTTAATAGTTTGATTATTGACATTTATGTTTGGGTGGAACGGGATCATAACCGCTGCCTCCCCACGGATGGCATCTTAAAATTCTTTTAAATCCCAGCCAGAATCCTTTAAAGATCCCATGAACCCGAAGAGACTCAATCATGTAATGAGAACAGGTGGGCTCGTACCGGCAGTTTTTGGGAAGTAAGGGCGAGATGAACCATTGGTAAAATTTTATCAAAATTACCAGCGGAAATGTAATGATTTTATTGAATGTAAGTTTCAAAACAATGCAAAAATAGGGTAAAAAAATGAAAATTAGTTTAATTTTGTTATAAGTTTCGGGGATCAAAAGTCCGGAACATTGATCTTAAAAAAAGAATTACTTTGAATCAAAATATTCCATTAGCTGAAAAATTAAGACCCAAAATCCTGAACGATGTATTGGGGCAGGAACATCTTACCGGCGATAAAGGAACAATCAGAAAAATGATTGAAAATGACACCCTGAATTCGCTGATTCTCTGGGGACCTCCCGGAACCGGGAAAACTACATTGGCTGAAATTATTTCAGAGCAGTCGGGAAGAAAATTCTATAAACTTTCTGCCGTTTCTTCCGGAGTAAAAGATGTTCGGGATGTAATTGATGATGCCAGAAAACAAAATCTGTTTTCAGGGAAATCTCCCATCCTGTTTATTGATGAGATTCACCGTTTCAATAAATCCCAGCAGGATTCGCTGCTGCATGCAGTAGAAAAAGGCTGGATTGTTCTGATAGGAGCGACTACGGAAAACCCAAGCTTTGAAGTGGTTTCAGCATTGCTTTCAAGAAGTCAGGTTTATATTTTAAAAGCCTTGAGCTATGAAAAACTGGAGGAGTTGATTGATATTGCTTCTGAAAGATATAATAAAGATGAAGAGACTGATTTTAAAATCCTTGAAAAAGAAGCTTTCATTCAATATTCGGGCGGTGATGCCAGAAAGTTAATCAATTCTATAGAATTGGTTTTGAATCAATATAAAAATTCAAACACCAAAGAAATCATCAATACTGATGTTCTTGAAGTTCTTCAGGAAACAATGGCGCTGTACGATAAAAACGGAGAGCAGCATTATGATATTATTTCAGCCTTTATCAAGTCAATGCGTGGGGGTGATCCTAATGGAGCTGTTTATTGGCTGGCAAGGATGATTGCCGGCGGAGAAGATATTAAGTTTATTGCCCGTAGAATGCTTATTCTGGCTGCTGAGGATGTGGGATTGGCTAATCCGAATGCGCTGGTGGTTGCCAACAATTGTTTTCAGGCGATCAATGTCATCGGGAATCCTGAAGCGAGAATTATATTAAGTGAAACAGCTGTATATCTTGCAGTTTCTCCTAAAAGTAATTCTGCTTATATGGCCATTAATGAAGCGTTGGCTTTGGTGAAGCAAACCGGAAATCTGCCGGTACCGCTTCATTTGAGAAATGCTCCTACAAAACTGATGAAAGATCTGGATTACGGAAAAGAATATAAATATGCCCATTCTTATGAAGGAAACTTTGTAGAGCAGGACTTTCTTCCTGAGGAAATCAGGGATGTGAAATTATATGAGCCCGGTAATAACTCTACGGAAAAGAAGATTTATGAGGAGCTTAAGAAAAAATGGAACAATAAATATTAAAAATAAAAAAGGATGCTGAAAAACGGCATCCTTTTTATATTATTCAAGTTATTCGGTAGTATAGATAAACAATGTTTTCTTACCGTTGTAATCTTTTGTTTCTGCTCTTTTCTTGATCTCAGGATAGATCATTGTGCTGGTATCTGTAAATTCATAACCTTCAATAAATACAGGATTGTCTGCCGGAAGATTATATTGAGCATTCATATTGGATAATGCCATTCTGTCGAGTATATTTTCTCCGTTTTTGAATTTGTATTCAGTCACCCCTTTTGTAAAAACAGAACTGTATTTTTTTAAACTTTGGGGAAGACTTGCCGGAGTATTGTATACTTTAGAAACCTGCAATACGTTCTTTTTCGCATTGAACAATTCTACTGTTCCGACGGCGTTGTCAGCGACTGCAAACTTCACAGCAGGATTTTTTTGCTGTGCAAATAAAGTAGCAGAAGAGAGTATTAAAAAAGAGTAGAGTAATTTTTTCATAATCAGAATATGTAACTGTTAAAAACGTGATAAATATAGTTATTTTTTATAAAATGTGAATGAAATCTTAGATTGTTTTACATTTTATTTATAATAAAAACTTTTATCTTGAGTATCAGTCTGTAGTTTCCTCGCTTTTGTCTTTTTTATCAACCATGTTTCTGATGATATTTTTCAGTCTTTGGAAAGCGAAAGAACTTAATAATAAGATAATTCCGAGCGCAATAAAGGCGCTGATTCTTGAAATATTATCCATTTGCCATACATCATAACCGTAGAGTTTTAAAACCATGAGCCCTATCAATGCGAAACCAACCTTGTTATATTCCTGGATATCCTTTTTCAGGCCCATATAAATAAAAATACTGGCAAGAATAGTCCATATAATAGGAAGGTAGAGAATATTGAAGTGTGCGCTTGCTTCATAAGAATGAGGAATGTCGTTGGAAACCATTAAAACATAAGAATGATGAAGCTCACAGCTTACGGAAATGATAAGTGCCAAAGACAGGATCCAGTAAGAAATTCTGACTTTATGAAATTCAGATGACGGAATGATTCGTGAAATTACATATATAAAAGGAATCCACTGAAGCAGATGTAGTAGGTAAAAGCTTAAATGAAGTTTTTTCGTTAAAACAGCCGTGACAACGGGTAGTGTAGAAATTGAAGTATTAAGAGTTATCAGAAAGAAAAACAGATAAATCAGAACGGTTTGAACATCACTTCTGATATTCAGCGGTTTTCTGAAAAGGAGTAATGTAAATAGATAATAAATACTGAATAGCAGTCCTATGCTGACAATTGCTGACCAGGGCATCTCTGAAACGTGGTAGGTAAGCTCAAAAAGAAGACTTAAATAAATAACTCCATAGCTCACCACGGTAACCAGGTCTTCAAAAAAGGTATTAACTTTTTCCTGTGACTCTTTTCCTGTATTTCTTAACAAGTATAAATTGATCATTATAGAAATGATGGTAAACGAACTGGTGATAAATGGAGGATTGAATATGATATTAAAATTTGTTGTTCCCAGATATTCTGTCCAGGTAACAATCTGAGCGATCATAACCAATGGAAAAAGAATGTAAAAGAAAATCTTGAAAATTTTATGACCTGTTTTTTTCCAGATAAAAAGAAGCAGGGTAGTTTCTATGGCCCAGATACTGGTGATAAGATGGGTTTTAAACTGAATAGCGATGGCAATGGTGATAAGGCTGGTAACGAGTCCTGCAAATACAGAATAAGCAATTCCGAAGTTTTTGCGCCCATATTCTCTGAAGAGCAGAATAGAATTGACTGCAGCAAAGACAAGCGGAAAAATAATTGGAGGTTCATAGGCTAAAGTATCGAAAATATAGAACAGTCCCAAAACACTCGAAAAATTAGCAAAAGCAAGTATTAAGATATCAGATGTTGAAAGTATACCTTTCCTGATGTAATCATGCAGGGCAAAAAGGTAGAAAATCACATAACTGATCATGTAGAAAGTGATACTTAAAAGTTCAGGGCTCACATTCGTCCAATAAAATAGATAAGCGGTAGTAAAAATATAGGCAGTCCATCCCACGCTTTTCCAGTGTTGAAGAAAAGAGGCAACCAGCATTCCAATATTTAAAAGAGTCAGGTAAATAAAAAGGAAAGGGTAGTTACTTTGCCCGGTACTGATCATCAAAGGAGCACTAAAGCCTCCTATTAAAGAGAAAATAATTAAGACTTCACTTTTATAGTAATAGGATAAGATAATGGATGCTGCTGTAATCAGTGCGGTGATAACAAAAGCTGTATTTTGTGTAAAAAGATGATATTCCCGGAAAGCAATGGTTGCCGTGAAATATAACACAGCAATTCCGCCTCCTGTTATAATAGAGGCAAATGCTGTATAATTCTTTCTGAGGAAATGTCCTGTAATAATAATTCCTGCTCCGGTACAAAAACCAATACCTGCTCTTGCTGTTTCTTCAATCCAGTTTTTATCAATAGCATACTTCACAAAATAACCGATTCCGAGAACAAGAGTAAAAATACCAATGATGGTAAGTGCATTTTGTTTTAAAAAATCAAAAACAGGAGCCAGCCAGTCTTTTTGAGCTGGTGTTGGGACTTCTTCATTTTCTTCCCCATGTTTTGTTTCTTCAGGAACAATATGATGAGATTGTACTTGCTGAGGAACAATAGTTTCTTCCGGTGAGTTTTTTTGATGAATCACTTCAGATTGAGCCGGAGCCTTATTTATTTTATGATTAAGGTCCGAGATTTCCTTTTCAAGTCTTCTGATTTTAGTATTCAGATTGTTGAAAATGATGAAGATTACTATAAGTATGATGACAGCAACAAGTTCATTCATTTCATTAGTTTTATCAAATATAAAGAAATGTTTGAAAAGCTATTTAAAAAATTAACCCATCACTTATACTGTGATGGGTTAAATGGTATAGATAACTAACAATATGTTTTACTAGTTGGATACTTTGTAAATGTAGAATGATGCAATACTGGATCCTAGAAGGCCTGCATTAATAACACCAGAATCTACAAGTCCAAAAGAGACTTTATCTCCTGCCTGGAATGAATATAAAGAGTTGATGCTGGAGTCAGAAAGTGTTAGGTTGATTGCTAGCGCAAGATTAATACCACTGAAAGGGCGAGTGTCTATTATTGTTGACACTGCTGCTCTGGTTCTTGCGATTCCAATTCCCGGCCCTCCTGATAATAATGATGCCTGTAGCCCTGTACCATATCTGAATGCAAATCCAATAGCATATACTCCTGTAGATGGGATGGTGTAAGAACCGTCAGTATCTGTAAATAAAGCTGCGCTACCTATATTTCGGTCAGCTGCTACAAAGTTGACAGGCTGGAAGGATGCAGGGAAAACTCCCACACTCAAAAGGTTGATACCGGTTGTTTTTTTTGCTGCATATACCGTAGTGTTGGTTCCTGATGCGGCTATTAACAGCGCAGGATCTACAGAGTAAACCTGAGTACTTCCCTGGTTAATTGCTAAAACCTGATAGCCAGGTAATGCTGTAGCTGCGGGTGTATCTCTAACTTTCAGTGTTCCATTAACGTCTAGGGTTGCGGATGGAGTAGCTGTATTAATACCAACTTGCGAAAATAAAGGTAGGGTTGCGCATGCTAACATTAAGCTGTAAAGTTTGGTTTTCATGATCAAGATTTTTAATTAGTTGCTTAGCAAATATACAATAAAAATTATACCCATCATTGTGAAATTTATAATTTTAACATTAATATGATGTAATATATTTAAACATATGTTTGTATTTTGGGTAATATTATTACATAATTTAATTACGAGTTATTATATTTGACTATTAATTAATCGTCTGTTTATAAGGTGTTTAAAGATGGAATTTTCTCTCCATTGTGTGGGTTATTTTTGTGATAAAAGAAAGATGTTGGACACCTGATTTTTCTCTATATAAATTGTTTTTTTTTCTCGTTTTTAATAGGTTTAAAAGCAAAAACACTGCTTTAATGGCAGTGTTTTTAGTGTATTTATCTACTTTTTTCTAGCTCTCCAGGAGGAATTCTTTATAGTTTCCAAGAAAATCAACATTAGCATGGATAGATTCCAGTTCTTTGAGGGCGTTTCCATGTAAGACTTCTTTCCAGGGTCCTTCTACATTAATAAAGAAGAAATAATTGCCCAGTCCTGTCTTTAATGTTCTGGATTCAATTTTGCTGAGGTTCATCTTTCGCCATGCAAAAACCGATAAAACCTGATGTAGCCCACCTGGATGATCTTCCGGAAGCGTGATCAGCATTCCTGCTTTTTCTCCTAAAGTTTCCAGCTTGTTATTTTGGTATGTACTCTGTTGTTTAGAGATAATGATAAATCTGGTGTGGTTCTGTTCGAAATCCTGAATATTACGGTTGATGATTTTCAGTCCATATAAATTGGCGGCAAACTGGTTGGCAACTGCTGCAATAGCAGTCTCCCTATTCTCTGAAACAAATTTCGCAGCAGCAGCTGTAGAAGAAAAATCCTGCTTCGGAATTTCCTTATAATGTGTATCCAGAAAATGGAAGCTCTGTGCCAGGGCCTGTGGATGTGAATATATTCTTTCAATATTCTCAATAGAATTTTCCGGATGAATCATCAGGTGATGCGCAATAGGCATTACCGCTTCTGCTTCAATTTTAATAGACGGGGTTTTATATAAATAATCCAGCGTCATAGAAACCGTTCCCTCAATAGAGTTTTCCAAAGGTACAACAGCCTTTACTGCTTCTCCGTTTTCAACAGCCTTAAAACAATCCAGAATACTGGCTTGTGGTAATAACTCTTCATCAGGAAACAACTGGGCTGCGGCAAGCTGGGTGAAACTGGCATGAGGTCCCAAAAATGCAATCTTCATAATATAATATATAAGGGATGATTAAAATAAAGGTACAAAGGTGCGAATTAATTCATAAATAGAGTTCAAAATTCAAGGTTTTGGGTTTAATGTTACTGATTGCTCTTTTTTGTTCCCGGTTGAACGGTTTTGTTATTATCCGAATATCTTAAATCTTGGCTCTTGTTTCTTATACCTTAAAAAATCTTTATTACTATTTCACAGAAAATTTCCCTGGTTCCCGCGGTCTAATTCCTATCATCTAAGCTCCTTTCCAGTTCTTCTCTATCATTTCCATCAGAAAATCGGGGCACTTAATAATCTTGTTGGTTTTTGCATCCAGAAAGAATAGAGTAGTGGAAGCTTCTGTTATTTTAATATGCTCTTCATTGTAAATTTCATATTCAAATTCGATTCTTACTCCTGGAATTTTTTTAACATAAGTATGGATTTCTAATTTTTGATCATACAAAGCTGGTCTGATATACTTAATTTTATAGTCCGAAACAGGAAGCCAAATTCCTTGGTTTTCAATTTCATCGTATGAAATTCCTATGCTTCTGAAGAGCTCAACTCTCCCCACTTCGAAGTATGTTGCATAGTTGCCGTAGTATACGTATTTCATAGGATCTGTTTCTGCGTAACGTACTCGTATTGAGTGTGTTGTATGTATCATTTTAGGTGCTAAATTATACATACAAATATATTTTTAAATAATCAATACCTGCAATATTTTTTTTTGAAAAGAAAAAATTGGACCTTTGTCTTCCTTCTAAACACAGTACAAACAAAGAATAATCGGGGCATAAAAAATGGATGACAATTTAATGATGATATGGCAGAAATGCCTTCAGTTTATGCGTGATAACCTGAACGCAGCTGAAGACAATTCTGACCTGAAAAAACTTGAAAAATCTTTCGATATGTTATTCGATAAGGTGCAGCCACTTTCATTAGTAGCAAACAACCTTACGCTTATCGTACCGAGCGATTTTTACAAGGAATATATAGAGGACAATTACCTGTCCTTACTTTCTGCTGCCCTGAAGAAAAATATTGGAAAAGGAGTGAAATTATGGTATTCTGTGATGGAAAACAGACCAAAAGGTGAAGAAAAACCAGTTACCATGAACATCAAGGGACAAAGTGTTCCTACTCCGAAAACACAGGAAACAATGCCACAAGGATTCTCTGCTAATATTGTAAATCCTTTTGTAGTTCCTGGAATAAGAAAAGTAAATATAGATTCTAACCTTAAGCCTGACTATTCTTTTGATAGTTATGTAGAAGGGGAAAGCAATAAATTTGCAGCCACTGTAGCCAGATCCATTGCAAAAAGACCTGGAGCAACTGCCTTCAACCCGTTATTCTTATATGGAGGTTATGGAGTTGGAAAAACCCACTTAGGACAAGCTGTGGGGCTTGAAGTAAAAAATCAGTTCCCTGATAAAGTAGTTCTTTATCTGTCTTCTGAAAAGTTTATCCAGCAGTTTATCTCTGCTGCCAAAGCACATAAGCAGACAGAATTTGCGAATTTCTATCAAATGGTTGACGTACTGATTATTGATGATATTCAGTTCTTATCAGGAAAATCAGCAACACAGGATAGTTTCTTCCATATTTTTGATCATCTGCATCAGAACGGAAAACAGATTATCCTTACTTCAGATAAAGCTCCTGCTGATATTATGGATATTCAGGAGAGAATTGTTTCCCGTTTCAAATGGGGACTTTCTGCAGAAATCAAATCTCCGGATTTATCTACAAGAAGACAAATCATTGAAGATAAACTAAGCAGAGACGGAATTGTTCTTCCGGGAGATATGCTTGACTTCCTTGCTGTGGAAACGAAAACCAATGTAAGAGAACTTATCGGAGTAATTAACTCTGTGATCGCTTACTCTACCGTATACAAGAGAGACCTGAGTCTTGAATTGCTTAAGGAGACCATCAACAGGATTGCTGCCAACCAGAAAAAGATCATCAACATTCCTTACATCCAGGAAGTTGTATGTGATTATTTTGGAATCAAAAAAGAACAATTACTGTCAAAAACAAGAAAAAGAGAGATTGCATTACCAAGACAGCTTGCCATGTACTTCTCTAAAGAATTCACCAACTCTACATTTACTAAAATCGGTGAAGAAATGGGAGGGAAAGACCACTCTACAGTAATGTATGCTTGTGATACGATCAAAGATGTATCGAAAATTGATAAAGAAATCAAGAAGTACGTAAAAGACCTTACAGAAAGAATCAAACAATAACATTGTTGAACAAAATAAATTGAAATGAAGGATAGTTTTATTCTTCATTTTTTATTTAGTTTTGTTAGAACAAAGACTCTTTTTAAATAGATAGAATATGAAAATATTAATGGTTTGTCTGGGGAATATATGCAGAAGCCCTTTGGCAGAGGGAATTATGAAAACAAAGATGCCGGGAAACTTTGTGGTAGATTCAGCCGGAACCATTTCGATGCATGAAGGGGAGTATCCAGACAAAAGAGCCATTAAAACTGCCGCCAACCATAATATTGATATCTCAAAACAGAGATCAAGACCCATTACCAGAAAGGATTTTGAAACCTTTGATAAGATCTACTGTATGGATATTGATGTATTACAAGATGTGGTTTCTAAAACCAGGTATGAAGAAGAACGACAGAAAGTATCTTTATTTCTGGAAGTATTGGGAGATCATGAAAATGCTGAGGTTCCGGATCCTTATTGGGGAGATATGAGCGATTTTGAAAAGGTCTTTCAGCTGCTGGATAGAGGATGTGATGCTATCAAGAACCAAATATCTCAATCATAATCATGAAAAAACTGCTGTTACTCCTCTTGGTAAGCTTTAATTTCTCTTTTGCCCAAACCAAAGATGAAATTGAGATCCGTAAAGTAATGGATGACTTTATGGGATGCATTAAATCCAGAGATGAAGCCAAATATCTCTCTTTATTTCAGGAACCTGTACTCTGGACCGGAATTTACAAAGACAGAACACAGGCCAAACGCCTTGAGAAAAATCCTAAGGCAGACTATTACTTTGCAGATGACTATAAGGCTTTTATCCAAAGTTTTAAAGATGACAAATCTGAAGAGAAATTTGACAATATTAAGATCGTGGAAGATGGAGCAATAGCTTCTGCCAATTTCGATTACAGCTTTTGGTACGACGGTAAAATGGAAAACTGGGGAAAGGAGATCTGGACACTGATGAAGATCAACGGAACCTGGAAGATCACTTCCGTTACCTTTTCTATGGATCTTACAAAATACTTCCCGCAACCTTCATTAAACGAAAGAACTAAAAAATAATACGATGCTTTTTTTACTCCCTGCTTACTTATCAGAAAACACTTCTATCAACCACTTTTCACCTGTTTTGAAGGATTATATCATGCAGACAGATTACTTCTTTGTGGAAAATGAGAAAACAGCTCGAAAGGTTGTTAAATTTTTTGCTCCGGAAAAGAAGCAGGCTGATCTGAAGTTGTTTTTATTAGATAAATATACAGAAAATGCAGATATTAAAGAAGCTCAGGAACTGATGCTGAAAGGCCATGACTTCGGATTGCTGTCAGAAGCAGGATTGCCTTGTATTGCAGATCCCGGAAATCTGATTGTGAAATGGTGCCATGAGAAAAACATCAGAGTAATCCCTGTTTCAGGTCCTTCATCCATTATACTTGCTTTGATTTCCAGCGGATTCAACGGACAGGAATTCACCTTCCATGGATATCTTCCTATTGATAAAGGAGAGAAAAAGAAGCATATCACAAATCTTGAAAGCCTTGTTCAGAAAACCGGATATTCACAGATTTTCATGGAAACACCTTACAGAAACAATCAGCTTTTTGAAGATTTGTGCAAGTTTTTATCACCTAATACCAAGCTGTGTATTGCGGCCAATATCAACGATCCGGAACATGAATTCATCAAAACAAAATCTATAAAAGACTGGCAGAAACAGAAGCCGGAACTTCATAAAATTCCTGCGGTATTCGTACTTGGGAAATAAACTTTACTCCTATAGCTTTACAATCTAAGCATAGGAGTATTTTTTTTGTTTGAAAACCAGAAAGGTATTTTGAATTATTTCTCAGATCCTTTTTCTTTTTATTTGAAGAGAGATTTCAATGTTATAATTATGATTTCTTCTGAACTTCTCTTTTATTCTTCCAGCTATTCAATATGGACTTAAATTGACATTATTTCAACAATGTGTGATAATTTTTATGTAAATTATTGTATTTTCATGGTGTAAAATATTCTAATTATATAATTATATATAATGCATTATGGGGCGTAAATTTGTAAATTAATTTATAATATTAACTATATTTTGTTATTTAATTTAATTTTTATTATAAATTTTATAATTTAAACTGTTTTCGTAGATTTAAGCTAATATTTTTCGTGTTTCTTTAATTATAAAGAAGGCGATAATTTTAGAATTCAATTTTGTATAAAATTGATCAAATAAACTCAACACCAAATACTTAAATATGATTACACGTAAAATTTTTTTTCCGGTATTGCTGATGCTGGCCATACTGGTACCTTCTTTAATTCATCTGTCCGCACACGGATATGTACTGAGTCCTGCTTCAAGAGGATATCAGGGAAGTCTTGATAAGGCTGCGCTCGGCTATTCTGTAGCATTTGGAAAATATGGCTCAGTAATTAATGAGCCAGGATCTCTGGAAGCCCCAAAAGGTTTCCCTGCATCCGGTCCTATAGACGGAAAGATCGCTTCTGCTAATGGAAGTATTGGCGGAGATACTACACTGGATATTCAAACAGCTGACCGATGGAAGAAAACAAATATCACCACCGGTGTGAATGCCTTTATCTGGAAATATCTGGCGTATCATGCAACCGCAAAATGGCATTATTATATGACAAAACAAGGCTGGGATTCTGGTAAACCTCTTTCTCGCCAAGATCTTGAACTCATTGGTACAGTTGTGCATAATGGTACACCACCACAGGATAATGTTTCCCATCAGATTACAGTTCCTGCAAACCGTACAGGTTACCATATTATTTTAGCGGTTTGGGATGTAGCAGATACTGCCAATGCATTTTATAATGTAATTGATGTTAACGTAACATCCGGGACAGGAGTTTCTATACCGGCTACTCCTACAGGATTAACCCAGCTTGGAGTTACCAGTTCTTCTGCTAAAATAGGCTGGAATCCACAGTCAGATGCCGTTTCATATAACGTTTTCCGTAATGGACAGAATATTCAGCAGGTAAGTGCTGCAACATTTGAAGATACCGGCTTGACTGCTAATACGGTTTATACGTATGAAATACAGGCAAAAGGTTCTTCAGGACTCACTTCAGGGAAAAGTACACCACTCAATGTAAAAACGAACGGTGAAGATATTCCTGAAAAACCTACAGCGCCATATAACCTTCATTCAATGAGCGTTACCGAGAACTCCGTGTCACTTATGTGGATGACCTCTACGCATACACAAGGCATCAAAAATTACCAAGTGTTTGAAAATGGAATCAAAGTAGGAGAGACTGTGCAAACAAGCTTTTTACGAACCGGCTTAGCACAAGATACAGAATATCGTTATACAGTAAGATCTGTTGCGATGAATGATCAGCTCTCTGATATGAGTAATGAATTAAAAGTAAGAACTAAGAAAGTTATGCCGGGTAATGGCCAAACCTACTGTGGGGTAGAGCAGTATAATACTGCCAATGCATATCCTACAGCCGGAACGAAAGTTTTCTACTCCTGTAAAATCTGGAAAAATAAGTGGTATGCAAATCCGGGAGAACTTCCGGGGACAAATATGGTATGGGAGGAAGTAAGTGTATGCACCGAAGGTTCAGGTTGTGAATCAAGTGGTCCGGTTACTTATTGTGGAGCACAGGAATATAATCCGGTGAAAAATTATCCAACAGCAGGAACGAAGGTATTCCATGCCTGCAAGATATGGGAAAACAAATGGTATGCGAATCCGGGAGAAGCACCGGGAAATAACGCTGTATGGAAAGTTTTAAATGATTGTAATGAAGGACAAAGCTGCAAAACATCAGGTCTTACCAATAAAGAAAATGATCTTTCAATAATAGCATCTGAGCATTTGATCAATTTTGCACCTGAAAGTTATTACAGCAAAATAAAGAGAGTAGATATCATTACTCCTCAAGGACATCAGATAATGACCTTTATGAATCCAGGAAAGGACAATATGAATATCAGCCACCTTCAGTCTGGAATATATTTTGTGAAAATCCTTTATAAAGATGGAAACAGTATTACTAAAACCATCAGGAAGTAAATAAAACCAAGAAAGCTGTCTTTGTGATAAGGCGGCTTTTTCTTGTCAGAAATTATAAAAATATTTAACAGCTCTTAACAAGGCTATTGCATTATTCTTGTTTTAAAGACTATACTGGAAACAGTATAAATTGTTGATAATGCAGTAGAAACCCGGGCATCTTCGATGCCCGGGTTTTTTATATATTAGTTTTTATCTTTTTTCCTTGACTTCCATTTTTTCCAAAGAATGATAATAATAGGAATAAGCAAGAAGAGCGGCCACAACGAGACCATTCCCAGCAGAAAACTTACAAAACTGTTCCAGCCTTCAGTCAAAGAATCTATAAAACGGCTTCCAAAACCGATTTTTGAGGTAGCTGAGCTTCTCACTTTTTCTTTGTACAGATTTAAATTCAGTGTACTGTAATTCACACGGTCATCTATAAAACGAAGTCTGCCTTCTGCCACATCAATCTCATCTTCCAGCTCCCGGATATTTTCCTGAATTTCCAGCATATCCTTTGTGGTAGCAGCAGTTTTAAGCATGTCACGGTATTTTTCAAGATATATTTTTTTGTTGGCCAGTTTTATAGCTACATCAGTATATTCCTCTGTCACATCATTGGATGAAATATTTTTAGATAAGACAGATCCTACTCCGTCCGAAAATGAGTTGATGAGAGCATCAAAATTTTTATGAGGTACACGGATGATCAGCGTAAGATTATCATCCATATCGGTGTTTTGGAACTCCTCCTTTTGTATATAGGCCTTATTTTTCTTGATAATCTCATTGACCTGATTCTGAGTTTTTTTAATATCACCCACCTGAATCTTCATATCTCCGTTTTTGATAATTTTTTTGGAAATTGTATCTGTTTTCTTGGGAGTATAAACATCTTTGTTTACTCTGTTTTCATCGGGAAGCAGTTTTTCAGAAATAGAAAGTGGCGGAGGCACAGGTACAGAAGCAGCAGATGCTTTATCTTCCGGAATAACTTCCATCAGATCAGCCTTCACTTCATATTTTTCACCGCCTGATTTGCTGCAGTTGATCAGAACAAGACCTGATAATAGGAGAATAATGTTTTTCATGGGTAAATTAATTTTTAGGGGTATGATCAAAAAGTGTGCTTAAAAATGATTGTGCTCCAGATTTGTTTTAAATTTTTAAATAAAAGATCAAAATACATATAGGAAAGCGAAAAAATAAGCAGAATGAACTCAAAATAGGTCCGGAAAATTGTTGAAACAGTAAATTATTTCTATTTTTAATTCATGAAAAAAAGTCTTTTAGCATTTGTGTTTTCTCCATTTCTGATGTATGCCCAGGAAGCTCCGAAACTTACAGACGAGATGGCTATGAAATTATCTGATAAGCCACTTCATTGTATCAATCAGGAATACCCAAATAAAACAGCCCATATTATCAATAATGCAGGTGAGGTTCCTTTGACTCCCAAAGATCTTCACCCTAGTTTTTATGGCTGTTTCGATTGGCATAGCTCTGTTCATGGACACTGGATGCTGACCAGACTTTTGAAAACAAAACCCAATCTGCCTAGTGCTAAAGAAATTGAAAAAATCCTGGATGAATCATTTCAGAAGGATAAACTAAAGACAGAAGCAGACTATTTTACAAAATATCAGCTGACAGGAACTTTCGAGAGAACTTATGGATGGGCATGGATTTTAAAACTGGATGAAGAGCTTACCAATTGGGATCATCCGAAAGCTAAAATATGGCATGAGAACCTGAAACCGCTAACCGATCAGATTCTGAAATCCTGGAAAACCTATCTTCCAAAGCAAACCTATCCAAACAGAACCGGAGTTCATCCCAATACTGCATTTGCAATGGCTTTTGCTATAGATTGGGCAAGAGCTAATAAAGATAAAGAGTTTGAAAACCAGTTGATAGAAAAGTCCAAATATTTTTTCTTAAAAGACCAGAAAACCCCTGCTTATCTGGAACCGGACGGATCGGATTTCTTTTCGCCAAGTCTGGAAATTGCAGATCTGATGCGCAGAGTTCTTCCACAAAAAGAATTTGTGCAATGGCTGAGTGCTTTCTATGAAAAAAGAAGTCTGGAAAATGTTGAAAAAATTCCTGTGGTAAGTGATCTTAGTGATTATCAGACCGTTCATCTTGTGGGATTATCTTTTTCAAAGGCATGGTGTATGAAAGGGATTTCAAATGCACTTCCTGCCAACCATCCACTGAAAAAAGAATTCAGAAAAACGGCAGATGTATTTCTTGCTAATGGTTTGCCTTTATTGTTTCAAGGGAATTATGGCGGAGACCACTGGCTGGCAAGTTTTGTAGTATATGCCCTGGAAGATTAATATTTGATTCCGGTTTTTTTCAGAATAAAGCCTAAAAGCCAGATAGGTCCTATCAAAAGAAACTGAAGATCTTTGAGGAAAGACGGCTTTTGTCCTTCTATTTTATGCCCTATCAACTGAAAAATCCAGGTAATAACAAATACAGAAACGTAAACGATCCATGACTGCTTTCCGAAACTGATATTGGTCAGATAAATGAAATGCTCCAGAATAAGTATGATAACAGCCATCACGATAGCCATCAAAAGAGAAAGTCTTATATAGAATAATGTTATAAGAACAATCATAATAAGGCTAATGATGCTGACACATCCGAAATAGGAAGCGCAGAAATGAGGAGAGGGAATAAGGGATGCAAAACCTAAAACCGCCCAAAAGATTAATGGCACACAAATCCAGTGAATAAACTTGTTGGTCGCGTTTCTATGGCTTTTACTGTATTCGGCAAATAAGAGATCAACCTTTCTCATACTAATAGAAAATTGGATTGGTGCTAAAATAATAAAATTTTGTAATCACTGGTAAGATTGCTTACATTTGTCTTATGTCTGCCCTAGAAAAATTCGGAGTTGATATTTTTACGGAACGTAATATTTTCGAGCGAATAGCCGTGGGCAAACCGTTTCGTCCTGATAATCCTGCTTTTATATTTATTAAATCAGGAACTATAAAACTTCGCCAGCATTTCAGTGACCTGGAAGTTTCTGCCAACATGTTTATGGTAACCGATCCACAGACTATTTATGAAGTGATTTCTGTGACGGACGATTTTCAGTCCAGAATGGTTTCTTACCAAAGAGGATTTATTTCGGCTCTATCATTGAAATTTAACCGTCTCATTACCTATCGTTATTTCAGACAGCAAATGAATAAAGGAGTTCCTTTTCCCGAAGACGAAATGGAAGTCGTTTGGAAAAGTGTTAATTTCCTGAAATATATCCTTGATTCTGAAACAGAAATGCTTTACAAGAAAGAAATGGTAGAACATCTTTTCTCTGTTTTCTGTTATCAGATGGCTGGGATTATTTCCAAGGAAGATAACAGTTCTATGAGCCAGATGTCCAGGCAGGAAGAAATTGTATTTGTATTTCTTACTGATATTGCGGAACATCATCTTACAGAGAGAACGGTTGAGTTTTATGCCGGACGGCAGTCAATTACAACCAGACATCTATCTTCCGTAGTGAAGACCATTACGGGCAAATCTGCGAGCGAGATCATTGCTTTAATTGTCATCAATGAGGCTAAAGTGCTCTTAAACTCTTCCAGTAAACCGGTTTCAGAAGTTTCTTCTATTCTCGGATTCAGTGATCAATACTCATTTTCTCACTTTTTTAAGAAGCATCTGAAGGTAAGCCCTACACAGTACAGACATCAGTTTGAAAACTAAAATCTTACATTTGAACATCTTTTTCCAAAAATCAAACATTTGATTGATTTTGTTGTTGACCTAACTTTGCATCTGTAAAACAAGGTAAAATGACAAAGAAAATAAAAACAGCACTATCTGTATTGATAGCAGCTTTTCCTGCGCTGTTTTTTTCACAACAGATTAAGCAGATGACCGCAGGTGAGGTAGCGGAACTTGCTGTTCAGAATCACCAGCAGCTCAAAGTGTCTGCACAGAACATCGGTATTGCAAAGCAAAACACGAATGTTGTTAAGCTTCAGAAACTTCCCACAATTACGGCTTCTACAAGTCAATTCTATTTAGGGGATGCAGTAGCCATTGACAAAGATTTTTCAAATTCTACAAATGTTCCGATGCCGCATTATGGAAGCTCATATGCGGTTCAGGCGACACAACTGATCTTCAAAGGGGGATTGGTGAATAAATCTATTGAAATGGCAGGACTTCGTGAACAGCTTTCCGAACTGGATTTAGAGAAAAATAAGCAGGATGTAAAGTTTTTAGTGATTTCCAATTATCTGGATGTCTATAAAATCATCAATCAGGAAGAGGTATTTGAGAATAACAAAAAACTGGCTCAGGAACGTCTTAAAAATATCCAGAAGTTCTATCAGCAGGGGATGGTAACACGAAATGAAGTGATTCGTGGAGAATTGGCCATCAAAAATCTCGATCAGGGAATTTTAACCCTTACCAACAATAAAAAAATCCTTAATTATAATTTAAATATTGCTTTAGGTTTATCTTCTGACACAGAAATTGTTCCTACAGAGAGTTTGGAAAATAAAGAATCCGGAATAGGCATGGAATATTATACAGATCTTGCCCATGAAAGTAATCCATTGTTGAAATCTGCCCAAAAAAATATTGCGGTTGCAGATAAAAATATTGAGATCATCAAAACGGACAATGCACCTACACTGGCTGGATTTGGCGGATATACTCTACAAAGACCCATTACAACCAGAAATCCTGTTTTGGATATGTATTCAGGAGGATGGCAGACTGGAGTTTCTTTGAGTTATAACATAGATACACTGTATAAAACGAAAGAAAAAGTAAAATTAGGAGAGCTGCAAAAGAATCAGGCGAATGATGCAATGACTCTGGTACAGCAGAATGTGGATATGGGAGTGAATGCAGCCTATACAAAATATCAGGAAGCCATTCAGCAGGCGGATATTCTGAATGATTCCAAAAGACTGGCAGAAGAAAACTACAAGATTACGGAAGCCAAATATCTGAATCAGCTGGCAGTACAGGCAGAAATGATAGATGCCCAAAACCAGAAACTACAGTCGGAACTTGATTATGCTAACGCCGAAATCAATGTTTTGTATCAGTATTACAACCTTTTGAAATCTACAGGGACACTTTAATTTTTAAAACTGAAAATCAACACAATGGAAAACAAGGAACAAACTACTCAAAATACGACACCAACTCCTGCTGCACCAAGCGCAGAGAATAAAAAAAAGAAAAATAAAACCAATAAAATCAGAGCCATCATTTCCAATATCATCGTTTTCATGGTGATCGGTTTCGGATTATTCTGGTTAATACGTGAATATTTCCATATCGGAAACAAAACCTATACGGAAGCAGCACAGGTAGAAGAATTTATCAATCCTGTTAACACAAGGGTTTCGGCATATATCAAAGAAATTAAGTTCATTGAACACCAGCATGTAAAAAAAGGAGATACACTGGTAGTCCTTGACGAACGTGAAATTCTTACACAATTGGGACAGGCAGAAGCCGCTTATCAGAATGCGATGGCTCAAAAGACAGCCACAAGTTCTTCTGTAAATACTGTTTCCAACAATGTCAACGTTATGCAGTCCAATATTGCAGGTGCAAAAGCGAGATTATGGAATGCTGAGCAGAATTTAAACCGTTATAAAAATCTTTTATCAGCAGAAGCAGTTACAAGACAGCAATATGATCAGGTAAAAACAGAATACGATGCACAAAAAGCTGCTTATGAAACTTTAGTGAATCAAAAACAGTCAGCGAACCTTTCCACTACTGAAGTGAAAAGCAGACTGGGAATTAATGATGCTGAAATCAAAAGAACAAAATCTGCCTTGGATATGGCGAAAATCAATCTTTCGTATACTGTTATTACGGCGCCTTATGATGGAGTAATGGGAAGAAGAACTATCTCTGAAGGGCAATTGATTCAACCGGGACAGCAGGTTGCAACCATCGTTCTGAATGGTCAGAAATGGGTAACAGCCAACTTCCTGGAAAGCCAGATGCCAAATATTAAAGTAGGAGAAAAAATTTCTATGACAGCTGATGCTTTGGGAGGGAAAAAATTTGAAGGAGTTGTCACTGCTGTTTCAGCGGCTACAGGATCACGATATTCGAGTGTACCTACAGATAACTCTACCGGAAACTTTATTAAAGTGCAGCAGAGAATTCCTGTAAGAATAGAGTTTACAGCTTCCAACAAAAAAGAAGACCTGGATAAACTGAGTGCCGGAATGAATATGAATGTGAATATTAACAAAGACTAAAAGATGGAAGATATCAGATTCCAGACATTATGCGTAGGGAAAGCTAAGGTTGAATGTTGAAAGTCTGCCATCTGATATCTGAAATCTATTATCCAAAAGAATCATGTACAACAAAGGATTATATAGCGACTGGGTACCGAAACCCGTACAGCTGCTGCTGATTGTATTACTGCTTGCTGTGGTAATGCCGATTGGTGGGGTGTATACCGGGAATATCAGCTCTCTGGTAAGCGGTACCGGTGCCATGACAGAATATTTTATGTGGGCTAACTATGCAACTACCATTGGAATGGGAGCCTGTATGCCTGTTGTTCTCAGAATTAAAATGAGATTCAAAGTAAGGGATAAGATGGTTTTGCTTCTGGTGCTTTTAGGACTGCTAAGTTATGTGAACGGGACTACTTTACAGCCGGTAATCTTCATATTTACTTCTTTACTTATTGGTTTTATGAAGATGATGGTAACTATAGAACTCTTCCTGCCACTTATGGTTATGATTGGAAACCGCGGAGTATTTTATGGGGCTTTCTATACATTCGTTCTTGTGATGAATCAGGTGGCTACCTATTATGCAGCTGAGTTTGCCCTTCTTTACAACTGGCAGCAGTTTTATCTGTTCACAGCTGTTTTATGCTTTATTTTAGCTTTAATACACTGGATTTTTATGCATAATAAATATTTTGCGTTAAAAGTTCCGCTGCATTATATTGACTGGTTGAGTATTTTGCTTTTCATTTCAACTTTTATGTTTTCAGCCTATGTTTATTCGTTTGGAAGACAGCAGGATTGGTTCAATTCGAAGAATATTATTTACGCAAGTATTACAGCTTTTGTAAGCTTTGCACTGCTTTCTATTCGTCAGCTGACCTTAAAACGACCCTACCTTTCATTCAAAATTTTCACAAAGAATAATGTACAGCATGGGTTGTTTATGCTTTTCTGGCTGGGAATGTTTTTAGGAACAGCTTCTATTCAGAATACTTTTGCGGTTGGTGTATTAGGGTATGACCAATTGACAAATACCAGACTGAGTTTACTAATGATTCCCGGAATTATCTTAGCCGGAGTCATTGCAATTTTCTGGTTTAAAAAAGAAAAACCTTTGAAAATGTATATTTTTTCCGGTTTCTCAGCTATGGTTGGATATGCCATCATCATGTACTTTTCTATGGTATTGGAATTCAGTTATGACAGCTGGTATCTGCCTATGTTTTTAAAAGGCTACGGAATGTGTTCACTGTTTATTTCCGTATGGTTTTATACACTGGATAAGCTTGAAATGGATGAAATGCTTGCTGCTATCGGGCTTGTACTGGTTTGGAGAACTTTTCTTGCAGTAGGGATTTTTTCAACACTCTATGCCTGGTTTCAATACCGTTTCCAGATTATAGCAATAGGAGATCTCGCCGTTTATATGGATGGAATGACTGTTACTCCTCAGAATGTAGCAGCCAATATGAAACCGATTCAGCTTAATGCCATCATCATAGCCACCAAAAAGATATTCGGATATATCATCTTAGTCGGGTTTGGAGTATTGATTTATGTTGCCACGCATCACTTTGGAGCAAAACGTTTTCAATATTTCAGATTTGTGAGAGTTCTTGGTGGTAAATCTGTAATTGCGAGAAGAAGACTTCGGGAAAGAAAAAAATTATTAGAAGAAATAAAAGATGCTGCAGGACCTGCAGTATAAAAGATACCTTGTTTTTCACTAGTAAAATCCTGGTCCTTCATTGGGCTGGGATTTTACGTTTTTAAGAAGATGTCAAATTTTAAACTTTTTTGAAACATTAAGATTGTATTAAGGTGTTTAGAGTATTAAGATGAGCTTCGCTTTAAGCTTAAAAATCAGAATGATTTATCTTAACTATACTTTATTCCTTAATCCTTCTTAATGGTTTTTATATATATCCAGATTTAGAAAACTTTTCTGTAAAAAAGATGTTTACAATTATAAATAAGGGGAAATTTCATAATTTGTTATTTTTATTCTTTCTAAATAAGGATTATCTTTGTGAGATTATAAAAATTTGAAGTAGAAAGAATGAAAAAGCAGTATGCATTCATAGGTCTTTTGGTTTCGGGGTTGATGATTTCCCAGACAGTAAAAGATTCTATAGCCTCTAAAGGTATTGAAGATGTGGTTATCGTAGCCTCCAGAAAGCCTACAAAAATCTCTGAAGTTCCGGGAACGGTTTGGGTGGTACAGAAAGAAAAGATCCAGGAACAGGCCAAAAGTGGAGTTCCAATCAAAGAGATGTTGTCGATTCTGATTCCTTCTATGGATATTGGTCCACAGGGAAGAACCAATTACGGACAGAATATGAGAGGACGTTCTGCGCTCGTGATGATAGATGGAGTTTCTCTGAATAGTATCCGTGCAATAAGCCGTCAGTTGGATGCAATAGATCCTTTTAATATCGAAAGAATTGAAGTCCTTTCAGGAGCAAGTTCAATTTATGGAGGTAACGCTACCGGTGGAATTATCAATATTATTACAAAGATTCCTTCCAAAAAAGGAATTAGCGGTGAGACTGAATTGGGTGTACGTTCAGGATTTATGGGAAAAGAGGACCATGATTTCCGTGTTGCTCAGTCTATTGCAGCTAAAGGAGACAAATTCTTCGGGAGATTGGGAGTAGCCTATCAGCAGAATGGTGGGGTGTATGGAGCTGATCAGAAACAGCTTTTTACAGATATTACACAGACGGATCTTCAGTATAACCAGTCGATTGACATCCTTGCTACTGGAGGATATCAGTTTAATAATAAACATAAAATAACAGCCTCTGTTCAGTATTATAATTCTAAATTTAATGGAGACAGAAGTTTATTTTTAGGTGAAAATCTAAGCGCATTTACTACAAAAAATGCTTCATTACTCGAAATGAGAGATGGTTTCTCATCCGATAAAAATGTTGGGACGGAGCGTTATATGGCTACTGTAGCTTATAATGGAAACGGAATTTTAGGCGGACAGGACCTGTATGTGCAATTGGCTACCCGAGGTGAAAAATTAGGATTCTATCCATTCCCGGGAAATGTTACTTTGCAGACAGGAAGAATACCTTACATGTCCTCCTCACAGCAGGATACTTATTATTCTGGGATTAAAGCTTTATTATCCAAATCATGGAGAGGACTGAATGTTACGTATGGAGCAGACTTCGATTTTGAAAAGTTTGAGGGCACCCAATCTGTTTATGATATTGCAAAAACAATGTCCAGCGGGGGCTTAGTCAACGAAACAAAATACAGTCTGGGAAGATATCCAACCAATCATTCACAGAGTTACGCCGGATATGTTCAGGCAAAATATAATATCCTGCCGAAATTACAACTGAATGCAGGAATCCGTTATCAGCATATCAATGTGAAGATGGACGACTTTGTGGGCTCAGAACAGCAGACACAGATTGCAATGGGGTATGGAAGCTCAGCATCCGCAATTCCGGGAGGTGAAAGTTCTTATAATGTGACCCTGGCCAATGCCGGATTGTTATATAAATTCAATGAACAGCATCAGGTTTGGGGAACCTTTTCCCAGGGAGCAAGTTTAGCAGATCCTGCTAAGTTCTATGGTATCGGGCAATATAAGCTTGTGGGGACAAACTGGGATGTTGTATCCAGTATCAATGTAAAAGAACAGCCGCTGCAGGCTATCAAAACCAATCAGTTTGAAGTAGGATACCGCGTTAACAGAGGAGGTTTAAGAGCTCAGATTGCTGGCTTCCTGAGTAATTCTGATAAAACGGTAGCTGTAGATAAAAAGACCTTCCAGATTCTTGTGAATGATTTAAAATTAAGAAACATGGGAATCGAAGCTGAGGTTTCTTATTCCTTAAGCAATGGGGTTTATTTCGGAGCAAGCGGACTTTTGATTAAATCTGAGGTAGATAATAAAGGAGAGTGGCAGAAACAGGAAATTTACAATGCTTCTCCTTCAAAATTGGTGACCTATATCGGATATAATATTAAAAACTGGTCATTCAGATTCCAGTCTTTGCAGAATTTCAAGCAGAAAGACGAGCTTAATAATGTTGTAGAAGGTTACAATACTTCAGACCTGATGATGGGATACCGATTCAACTGGGGGAAATTCAATTTAGGAATCCAGAATATATTTAATACAGATTATCAGACAATATGGAGCAAGCGTTCCCAGGTGTTGTATTCTACATATGGACTTCCTGAATTGTTTAATTATAAAGGAAGAGGAAGAACATTCAACCTTTCTTACACTTTTGAATTTTAAAAATAAGATGAAGGTAAAAATGCCTTGATCTGAAAACATATTGTATTTCAAATCCGGTTTCTGAAATTGATCGGAAATCGGATTTTAATTTTAAAAAAAATCAGTTATGGCTAAAATTTCAACAGGGCAGATTGTTGCCGAAGTAACCAGAAAAGAATACATTACTGACCATTTTATCAGAGTGTATTTGTACTCACCGGAAGTTCAGTTGTTCAAAAATACTATGGTGGGAGACAATAATAAGATTGCAGTTCCTCCAGTTGGTTTGAACGAGATTCATTTCCCGACACTGGATGAAAATCATCAGTGGATATACCCGCCTAAAGAAGTGGCTCCAGCCATCAGAACCTATACCCACAGAGGAATTGATCTGGAGAAAAACGAATTGATCATCGACTTTGTAGATCACGGAGACGGTGGGCCTTCCTCCAAATGGGTGAGGGAAGCTGAAGCGGGTTCAAAGCTTGGAGTCATGATGCGTTTGGAAGGAAAAGAACTGTATCCTGCTGCAGATTGGTATCTGTTGGTGGGAGACGCTACTGCCATTCCGGTGATCAGTGCGATTTTGGAAACTCTTCCTGAAACAGCAAAAGGAATATGTATCATCGAAGTTCATGGAAAAGAAGACGAACAACTGCTTGAAACGAAAGCCCAGATTGATTTTAAATGGCTGCACAATGCACAACCTCAGATCAGCAGTGAAATTGCCAATGCCGTAAAAAGCATTGATCTTCCCGAAACTAAAAAATTTGGCTACGTTGCCTGTGAATTTTCAAGCGTAAAAGAAATCCGTACTTATCTGAGAAAAGAGAAAAACTGGGCTTCACAGGAATTATATGCTTATTCTTACTGGAAAGCAGGTGTAGCAGAGAATGAATCGCAGGCGGACAGACATAGGGAGAAGGATTCGATGGAGCAGAAAATAGGTGATAGATAGCAGGTTTTAGGGATTAGAGAGTTTAAGGTTCAAGGTTTAAAGTTTAAAGTTTAAAGTTGCGGGTGACCAAGAAATGACAAGTAACAAAAACAACCAGCAACCAGTAACTCATAACCAGCAACATTCAACTAAAAACTTTGAACATTGAACCCCGAACCCTTATCTTTGCACTATGAAAGATTTAATGGGCAGAGCGATCTGGGATTATTACCACAATGAAAATCCGGAGGATCTGCAGACTGAAACATCAATTTCTGAGCTGGATGAACTTCCGGTGGATTATTTATTCAGAGATTTTGAAGAAATGAACGATATTGAACAGAAAGCACTGGACTTATCCGAAGGAAAGGTTCTGGATATCGGAGCGGGTGCAGGTTCTCATTCTTTATATCTTCAAAATGAAAGAAATCTTGAGGTAATCGCATTGGATATTTCACCAAAATCTATTGAAGTCTGCCAGCTGAGAGGAATTAAGAAAGCAGTTTGCAAAAATATGCTTGAGTTTTCAGGAGAGACTTTTGATACGATTTTATTATTGATGAACGGTACAGGAGTTTTTGAAAAGCTTGCTAAAATAGATACCTATCTTCAGAAGCTGCATACTTTATTAAATGATAAAGGGCAGATTCTCATTGACAGTACGGATATTCTTTATATGTTCGACCGCGATAAAGATGGCGGAGTGTATATTCCTGCAGGTGGATATTACGGAGAACTGGATTACATAGTTCATTATAAAGGCGAATCTGAAGAACCGATTACCTGGCTGTACCTTGATTTCAATACTTTGAAAAATGCGGCTGAAAATAACGGCTTCAAAATAGAAAGAGTTTTAAAAGACGAAGATTCTTACTTGGCAAAGCTCACTAAGAAATAATTGATAATAAGTCATTGCGAGCTGAAAGCGAAGCAATCTCAACAAATAATACATTGTCATTCTCTGAGCAGGATGGCAATTTTTGTTTTTGGGACCTCTTCTAGCCCCGATAGGAACGGTTACCCCACAGCATGTAGTTGTGGCCCCGGGCCAGGCGCGAGGAGTAAAAGTGGATAGCGGGAAACAGCTCCTTATTATTGTCTGAACAGATGGATGGCTCTTGCAAACGGATAGAAAGAAAACCATTCCTGAAAATAAAAATACATCAGAACAGTGTTTCCGGCACATAAAATCACTGGAAGAATATAAGATTCTGCACGGTAAGGAAGTTTTTTTGGAGTTGCTAAAACGCTGATGACAAGTAAGCCCAAAGCACCTACTGCAACGACTCCAATTTCGGGACTGTATCTGGAAGTGGTGCCAAAGTCAAAATGGGAAACCAGAACATATTTTTGAAACATAAAAAAAAGAAAACCAAATGCCAGTGCTAAGAAGCTTGCAAGGTATTTTTTTAGTTTGACTAAATTAAGGAACAGTAAAATAGACCCCGGAATTGGAGAGAAAAAAACGGAGCTGACAAAAATAGTCCTTCGAGAATAAAGCTTAACAGCTTCCGTATCTTCTGTGATATGGTCTTTCCATACTTCTACCTCTTCTGTACGTTTTGCTTCTTCAGCTTCCTTTTTTTTTTGCAAAATCAATCCCTGAACAGCGGCTTTTTCCTGCTCACTGAAAACACGTCCTCTTTCTTCCAGAATTTCAAAAGCAATCTGAACGGCTTCCGGAACAAAACAGTTGCCTTCTTTTAAATATCCCTCTAATTCCTGATTGGAAAGCTTTCTTAAAACACTTTTATTGACAATAAGTATTATTTAAAAGAAAGGCTGTCTCTAATGAAACAGCCTGTGATCTTTATAAGGATTTTAATTATCCGATCTCAATACCGTTTTCAACATTGCTGTCATCCGGTGTTACGAAAGATAATTTTCCGTCTGGTTTTGTTGTTAATAATAACATTCCCTGAGATTCAATTCCTCTGATTTTTCTAGGAGCAAGGTTCAGCAGGATCATTACCTGCTTACCGATTACTTCTTCAGGAGTGAAGCTTTCTGCAATCCCGGAAACAACAGTTCTTACATCTACTCCTGTGTCTACAGTAAGTTTTAATAATTTATCTGCTTTTTCTACTTTTTCAGCTTCTGTAATGGTTGCTGTTCTAAGGTCTATTTTAGTAAAGTCATCAAACGTGATCTCTTCTTTCATAGGGTTTGCGTTAGGGTTTGTTTTTTTATTGTTTTGTTTTGTGTTCTCTAGTTTTTGGATTTGAGCTTCAATGACATCGTCTTCAATTTTTGAAAAAAGAAGAGATGATTCGTTGATTTTATGTCCTGTTTCAATTAAAACTGCTTGACTTTCAATCGTATTCCAGTCTTTCTTTTCAACGTTGAACATGTTCAATAGCTTTTCAGAGCTGAAAGGTATGAAAGGTTCACATAACTGAGCTAAAGCAACAGCTATTTGTGCTCCCACGAATAAAGACTGAGCTGCTTTTTCCGGGTTGTCCTTAATGGTTTTCCAAGGTTCTTCTGTTTGAAGGTACTGGTTTCCAAAACGGGCAAGATTCATCAATGCAGTTAGTGAATTTCTGAACTCATAATTTTCAAGGAATCCTGAGATTTCTTTTGCTGATTTATTTATTTCCTGCAATTCGGGACTGTTTACATCTCCTTGCGGAACAACACCGTCATAATATTTATGAATAAGAACAGCGACTCTGTTGATGAAGTTTCCGAAGATACCTACCAATTCAGAATTATTCTTAGTCTGGAAATCCTTCCATGTAAAGTTATTATCTTTTGTTTCCGGAGCAGATGAAAGAAGAGCATATCTTAATACATCCTGTTGGCCAGGGAAGTCTTCCACATATTCATGAGCCCATACTGCCCAGTTTCTTGAAGTAGAGATCTTGTCGTTCTCAAGGTTCAGGAATTCAAAAGCAGGAACATTTTTAGGCATGATATAATCTCCGTGAGCCTTCATCATCGCAGGGAAAATAATACAGTGGAATACAATATTATCCTTTCCGATAAAGTGTACCAGGTCACTGTTTTCGCTCTGCCAGTAATCTTTCCAGTCTTTTCCGTTCTTCTCAGCCCATTCTTTGGTAAAAGAAATATAACCGATAGGCGCATCAAACCATACGTACAATACTTTCCCTTCTGCATTCGGAAGCGGAACCGGAACACCCCAGTTCAGATCTCTGGTCATCGCACGAGGCTTAAGGCCGTCATTCAGCCATGATTTAACCTGTCCGTACACGTTAGGCTTCCAATCGTCTTTATGGCCTTCAATGATCCACTCGTTTAAAAAGTCTTCGTATTCGTTTAATGGCAGATACCAGTTTTTTGTTTCTTTAAGGATAGGAACATTTCCGCTAAGCATAGATTTCGGATTGATCAGCTCGGAAGGAGAAAGGGTAGAACCACATTTCTCACACTGGTCTCCGTAAGCATTTTCATTACCACAATTAGGACACGTTCCTACAATATAGCGGTCAGCAAGGAATTCTCCTGCCTGCTCATCAAAATACTGCTCAGAAATTTCTTCTGTGAATTTTCCTTTTTCGTATAATACCTTAAAGAAATCCTGACTGGTTTCATAATGGTTTTTAGACGTTGTTCTTGAATATTCATCAAATGAAATTCCCAGATCAGCAAAAGATTTTTTAATGATCCCGTGATATTTGTCAACAATATCCTGAGGAGTAACTCCTTCTTTTTTGGCTCTTATGGTAATAGGAATTCCGTGCTCATCTGAACCACAGATAAACGCTACATCTTTTCCTAATCTTCTCTGAAATCTTGCGTAAACATCCGCAGGAATATAAACACCTGCCAAATGTCCTATATGAACCGGCCCGTTTGCATAAGGCAAAGCTGCCGTAATCATCTTTCTGTTTGACATTTATAGTAAAGTTTTAACTGCAAAGATAAGGAATATCTGTTGAATACCGCTATTGGTGGTGTTATTATGACGCAGAATGCAATTTTATAAGGTTGAATATGAATTTAAGTTAAACGGTTGTTTAACTAAATATTAATTTAATACAAATACTATGCAATGCATAAGACGGTGCAAATTATTGAAATTTAAAAAACTAACTAAAAAGTGTTTCGTAATATACATAATTTTAACTAAAATTATATTAAAATTACGATAATTCTATTTTTTTTTTAAATTGCGAGTCTGGCTACAAGCCGAATTAAGACTGAAAAAACGAAACTATAAAAAAATATGATTGTGAATAATTTTACAACAGTATTGAAAATTGCGCCCGCTTTTTTATTGGCCAGCACAATAATGCATGCGCAGACTAAAGACTCTGTTCCTCAGGAGAAGAAAATTGAGGAAGTTGTATTAATCGGGTATGGAAAGCAGAAAAAATCTGATCTTACCGGTTCTATAACTTCAGTCACAGCAAAAGACTTCAACGGAGGAGCAACTTCTGCAGGGCAGCTGATCCAGGGTAAAACACCAGGAGTACAGATTACCAATAACAGTGGAGCACCAGGATCCGGAACCAAGATCCGGATAAGGGGAACATCTTCCTTAAGTGGAGAAAACTCCCCATTGATCGTAATTGATGGAGTTCCCCAAGATTTTGTGGGGATGAATGGTGTTTCTGATCCTTTATCCTTAATTAACCCTAATGATATTGAAACATTTGATATTCTTAAAGATGCTTCTGCGACTGCTATATATGGTAACAGAGCTTCGAATGGGGTTATTCTTATTACAACTAAGAAAGGAACAGCAGGAAAGTTCAAAGTGAATTTCTCAACGGTAACTTCGGTTTCTACCAAAATGGGAAAAGTGGATGTGCTGAACGCTCAGGAATTCAGGGATTTTGTTAATACCAATCCATATGCACCAGCAGGCTATAAAACCAAACTTGGAAATGCTGATACTGACTGGCAGGATCAGATTTATCAGGCAGCATGGGGCACAGATAATAACGTAGCCCTTTCAGGAGGTATTAAAGGTTTGCCATACCGTTTATCATTAGGATATAATGAGCAGAACGGGATTGTAAAATCAAATTCTTTCCGCAGAACTTCTGTAGGATTAAACTTAAACCCTAAATTCTTTGATAATCATTTATCAGTGAATGTAAATGCAAAAGGAACATTTACGGATAATAGATTTGTAGACGGAGGAGTGATCAAGGCGGCTACCTATTTTGATCCTACACAACCAGTATATTCAGGAAATTCTAATTATGGTGGTTATTATGAATGGCTGGATTCCGGATCTGCAACAGGATTTAATGTAAATGCCAACTCGAATCCACTTGGAATGATCAATGGTGTAAGAGATGTGTCTTCTGTTCTAAGGGGATTGGGAAATATTCAGTTAGATTATAAGTTTCACTTTCTTCCGGACTTGCATTTCAATGTGAACGCTGGATACGATTATACAAAAAGTGATGGACACAAGTTTAAAGATGCTCGTCTGAGACCAGGTTTTGAAGATAAAGGAAGTTCAAATTTCTATTCTATGGAAAAGAAAAATAAACTTTTGGAAACCTACTTTAATTATGTGAAAAATATCAGTGCTATTAATACTGGTGTGGATATTACTGCAGGGTATTCTTATCAGGATTTCAATATTTATCTTCCAGGAGCGATCACTTATAGAGGAACAGGAATTAACTCGCAAGATTTAGACTTCAAAACTCAGAATACGTTGATTTCATTTTATGGAAGAGCTATTTTTACCATAGCTAACAAATATGTTATTTCAGGATCGGTTCGTAAAGATGGTTCTTCGAGATTCTTCAACGGAACCAGAGATAATGTATGGGGAGTTTTCCCGGGAGTTTCTTTAGCATGGAAGCTTAACGAAGAAAATTTCATCAAAAATATATCCTCTATCAGTACATTAAAGCTAAGAGCAGGATGGGGTAAAACTGGTCAGCAGGAATTGCCAGCACTTAATGGTAACAAACCTAATAATTATCCGGCTTTTGCAGCTTATAATCCAAGTTATCAGGGAGCGGGCTATCAGTTTGGAAATGAATTCTATTTTATGTTCAGACCTGCTAACTACAATCCGAATCTTACCTGGGAAACTACTACTACCAAGAACTTAGGATTGGATTTTGGGTTTAATAAAAACAGAATTACCGGATCAATAGATGTCTTCAGAAAAGATACCAAAGATCTTCTTGTATATGCTGATGAACCGGCAGGAGGCTTAAGTAACGCGAGCTGGCAAAATGTCGGAGATATGAAAAATGAGGGTATTGAGGGAAGTATTACAGTAATCCCGGTTAAAAACCAAAATACAACCTGGGAAGTAAGCTTTAATGCTACGCATTATAAACCGGTAATCACGAAGCTTAAAGACCGAGCAGATGAGTCTTTCAATATGGAAGTAGGAGGGATTGAAGGAGGTTCAGGAAACAGAATTCAGGCTCATGCAGTGGGATATGCACCTAATTCATTCTGGGTATATCAGCAGGTATATGATACCAATGGAAAGCCTGTTGACGGTGCTTTTGTAGACAGAAATGGTGATGGTACAATCAGTACAAAAGATATGTATTACTACAAATCCACAACCCCTGATGCAATTTTAGGTTTCTCTACCAAAGTATCTCACAAGAACTGGGATTTTGCATTAAGTGCAAGAGCTGTATTAGGAAATTATGTATATAATAATGCTGCTTCCAATAGTTCTTTACAATCTGCATCTACCAACGAATATCTTCAAAATGTGTTCGCAACAGCGCCTCAATATCAATTCTCTGTTCCTCAGTATAAATCAGATATTTATGTTGAGAATGCTTCATTCCTGAGACTTGATAATATCAATGTCGGATACAATTTCGGAGAAATTTTCACAAAAGGGAGTAATCTGAAAGTATATGCGATGGCACAGAATGTCTTTGTAATTACTAAATACTCAGGAGTAGATCCTGAAGTTTTTGGTGGAATAGATAACGGTTACTACCAAATGCCTAAGATTTATTCTTTAGGTTTTAACTTTCAATTTTAAATAAGAATTCAATGAAACTAAATAGAATTAAACTTAAAAATATAGTATTGCCTCTTTCAGCAGTATTTTTATTGACAGCAGCTTCTTGTGTGAAAGATCTTGAAAGAGAACCTATCACAGATGTTACTTCAGCCAGTATTTATAAAGATTTTGCCAACTATAAAAATGTTTTGGCAAAACTTTACGGAGGGCTTGCTATGGGAGGGCAGATCAGTGGAGACGGTGATCAGCCGGATAGTGATATTAACGGAATCAATGGTGGTTTCTCTCAATATACCAGATTGATGTATACCCTGAATGTTGTCACAACCGATGAGGCTGTGATTGGATGGAATGACGGAAATCTTCATACTCTTCACAAAATGACCTGGGATGCTTCCAATGAATTCATTGCTGCTATGTACTATAGAGTATATACGGAAATTGCTTTTTGTAATGAGTTTCTGAGAAATGTAACGGATGAAAAATTGGCTTCCAATAATATTACTGGAGATAATCTTGCTCAGGCAAAACTAATGAGAGCAGAAGCACGTTTTCTTAGAGCACAGTCATATTATCATGCAATAGATATGTTCGGGAATGTTCCTTTTGTAGATGAATCCTATTTGCCGGGTTCTGTGAATCCACCACAGAGAATAGAAAGAAAAGCATTATTTAATTTTATTGAATCCGAATTGCTTGCTGTAGCAGGAGAATTAAAAGATCCTAAAACCAATGAATATGGAAGAGCAGATAAAGCTGCTGTATGGTCATTGTTGGCAAAATTATATTTGAATGCAGAAGTATATACGGGAACACAGAGAAATACGGACTGTATCACTTATTGTAACAAAGTGATTGCAGCAGGGTATTCTTTAAAACCAAAATATGACGATTTGTTCCTTGCAGATAACAATATCAATAACCCTGAACAGATCTTAAGTGTAAATTTTGATGGAATCAATACACAGACCAACGGTGGAACAACTTATCTTGTTCATGCTGCAATAGGTGGAGATATGAAAGCTGCTGACTTTGGAGTGAATGGAGGATGGAGTGGTTTAAGAACGACAAAAGCGTTTGTAGGCTTATTCCCTACTAATGGAAGTGATAAAAGAGGAAGATTCTTTACTTCAGGACAAAATTTAGAAATTAATGATTTAGGATCCTTCACAGATGGATATGCATTTATCAAATTCAAAAATGTTAAAAGTAACGGATCTGTTGGAGCTCATACCAACTGGGTTGAAGCTGATATCCCTTTATACCGTTTAGCCGATATCTATCTGATGTATGCAGAGGCTGTTTTAAGAGGTGGCGCTGGTGGAAATCAGGCTACAGCAATCGGTTATATTAATCAGCTGAGAGAGCGTGCTTATGGAAATACAAGCGGAGATGTATCTTCTATCAATCTCAACTTTATTTTAGATGAGAGAGGGAGAGAACTATCATGGGAAATGACCAGAAGAAGTGACCTTATCCGTTTCAACAAATATACTACAGGAGATTATGTTTGGCCATGGAAAGGAAATGTGAAAGATGGTAAAGCGGTAGAAAGTTATAGAAACCTTTTCCCAATACCTGCGAAAGATATTGTAGCAAACCCTAATCTGATTCAGAATCCTGGATATTAATTTAAAATCCTGTTAAAAATGAAAAATCTATTCAAAATATTAGCTCTGGTTTTTACCGGACTTTTAGTTTTTTCCTGTGAAAAAGATGAGGATCAAGCTGTTATTAATGAAACGTCTGCCAGTAAGATATCTGCTGATAAAAGTGCCATTGTTCTTAATGAGCTCAATGCGAATGATGCTGTAATCAGTTTTACATGGACAAAGCCAACGTTTAGTATTGCCGTAGTTCCCAATCAGAAAGTAGAATTCGGAATCAAAGGTGATGGTTTCAAAAAAAGTGCTGTTATTGATTTCTCCAATGATATGACTTCAGGCTCTGTAACTCATGCAGCAATGAATGCAGCAATGTTTTCTATTGGAGCTGTGCCGGATGCTGTGAATGATATTGAGGCGAGGTTGAAAACTTCTGTAGGATCAGCCATTTTTTACTCAAATGTAATTGCACTTAAAGTAACACCTTATACTCCAAACCCTGATTTGGTATATCCTAAGATTAATGTTCCTGGTAGTTATGCGGGAGCAGCAGGTTATGCAAACTGGACTCCTGGAAATTCCCCGAATTTGTTTTCTCCAGGAAAAAATGATGAATACAGAGGGTTTATTTGGATCAACACTGTTTCTGGTGATGATGATGGTAAATATAAATTCTCTATCAATGAGGACTGGCCCGGAAATAAAGGAGACGATGGAACCAATACCGGAAAATTGAAATTAGATGGACCGAACATAAAAGCTCCTGCAGTGGGAACCTATTATATTAAGGTAAATTGGGCCGCAAACACTTATTCTTCTGTGTTGGCAAACTTTGGTGTTATTGGTGATGCAACCCCTACAGGGTGGAACTCAGATACAGATTTTGTATATAATCCTGCAACCAAAACTTTTGTGATTAATTCAATTGCATTATCTAATACCGGAGTATTTAAATTCCGAGCCAATGATGATTGGGCGATGAAATTCCAGCCGAACAAAGATGATGAAGCGCTTACTTCGGGAAAAGGTGTACAAACCTATTTCAATGCTGAAGGAACCGTAGAAAAAGATGGCGGATACAAAGTTTCTCAGGCAGGTAATTATAAAATTGAACTGGATTTACACAATTCAGCATATTACAAGCTAACCATTACTAAATTGTAAATCAAACTAAAATAAAGCAAAGTGCTGCTTTACCGCAGCACTTTATCTATTTTTAAAGTTAATAAATAGTCATTATGAAGAAAATTACAGTTGGAGCGCTTTTGCTCTCAATGATGTTTACAGGTGTGAAAGCCCAATCTTTAAAATCTCCGGACGGGAAGTTTGAAATGAGTTTTCAGCTGAAAGAAGGAGTACCTTACTATAACCTGAAATACAACGGTGCAGTAGTAGTTGAAGATTCTAAATTGGGATTGAGATTATTTAAAGACACAGCCATAAAATTTGCTTCTGAAATAGCCAAATCAGAAGATGCAAAATACGATCTGAATAACGGTTTTGCAAAAACAGATGAAAAAAGAGACTCCAAAAATGAAACCTGGCAGCCGGTTTTAGGAGAAAAGAAAAATTATATCAATAATTACAACGAACTGGCAGTTACCCTTAATCAGGCTTCTACAGACAGAAGTATTGTGGTAAAGTTCAGATTGTTTAATGATGGATTAGGATTCCGATATGAATTCCCACAGCAAAAGAACCTTAATTACTTTGTGATCAGAGAAGAAGATTCTGAAATCGATTTCCCTACCGATATGAAGGCATGGTGGATGGTTGCAGATTATGACTCTCAGGAATACCAGTATCAGGAAACTAAAGTTTCTGAAATTCCTTCAAAATGGGACAAAGCATTTGATGCGAATGCTTCCCAGTCATTGGTGAAAAATGCAGTTCAGTCTCCGCTGATGCTTAAAAAAGAAGGAAAAGAGCCTTTATATATCAACGTTGCTGAAGCTGCGGTATTAGATTATCCTGCTTCACACCTGGAAGTAGATGCTCAGAATTATAAATTCAAAACGCATTTGACGGCTGACAGACAGGGAGCAAAAGGATATATTCAAACTCCGTCAGTAACCCCTTGGAGAACAATTATTGTAGCTCCGAAAGCAGAGCAGGTAATGGATTCTAAAATGATCTTTAACCTTAATGAGCCTACAAAATACACCGATACTTCTTATATTCACCCTACAAAATACATGGGGGTCTGGTGGGAAATGATCATCGGGAAATCTCAGTGGGCATATTCTACTGCTGAAAATGTTCATTTAGGTAAAACAGATTTTGCTAAATTGACTCCAAACGGAAAACACGCTGCAAACAATACAAAAGTTAAAGAATATATTGACTTTGCTGCAGAAAACGGATTCCAGGGATTATTGATTGAAGGCTGGAATATCGGCTGGGAAGACTGGTTCGGACACTCAAAAGAATTTGTTTTCGATTTCATTACCCCTTACCCGGATTTCGATATCAAAATGTTGAATGAATATGCGCATTCAAAAGGAATTAAGCTGATCATGCACCATGAAACTTCAGGTTCTGCAACAAACTACGAAAGATGGGCAGATAAAGCATTCCAAACGATGAATAAATACGGTTATGATGCTGTGAAAACCGGATATGTAGGAGATATTATTCCTAGAGGAGAACATCATTATTCTCAATGGACAATTAACCACTTCTATAGAATTGCTGAAAAAGCAAACGACTATAAAATCATGGTCAATTCTCATGAATCTGTAAGACCTACAGGAGAAAGCCGTACCTACCCGAATTATATTTCTGCAGAAGCAGCACGTGGAACAGAGTACGAAGCTTTCGGAGGAAACAAGCCTGATCACCAGACAGTTCTTCCGTTTACAAGATGGATGGGAGGTTCTATGGATTATACACCAGGTATTTTCCAGACGAAGTTAGATTATTATTTCCCTGGAGATAACCGTTTCGTAAAAACTACTCTGGTAAAACAATTGGCTCTTTATGTAACCATGTATATGCCGCTTCAGATGGCTGCAGATCTTCCTGAAAACTACAAAAAGCATATGGATGCATTCCAGTTTATCAAGGATGTAGCAGCAGATTGGGATGATACAAAAATCTTATCCGCTGAACCTGGTGATTATGTGATTACAGCAAGAAAAGCAAAAGGAACTGAAAACTGGTTTGTAGGAGGTATTACCGATGAAAACAAACGTGAATATACGGTAGACTTCTCATTCCTGGATAAAGGAAAGAAATATGAAGCAACGATCTATGAAGATGGAAAAGATGCTGATTATATTGATAATCCTCAAAGCTATAATATCTATAAGAAAGAAATTACAGCCAAGTCAAAAATTAATTTTAAAATGGTAAGAAGCGGCGGTTTCGCAATTTCTATTAAGCCTGTAAAATAATTTGAAGATACACTAAGGTGCCCCGGATCATTGAATTTTCAGGATCCGGGGTTATCTTTTTTACTTATCCAATGCTTCAGTATATTCATATTCTGTTTCTGGAACTGGCTCTTTTTTTACCGCAGAAGTCTTATTTTTTATTTTCTCAAGATATTCCTTTTGAAACTGCTTTACTGTTTTACCTGTACCGTCATGCCTCCATCCCGGGGAGTTAAAAAGATACTTAACACGGTCTTTGAAGGAAAGTCCCGGCTGTCTGATATCTTTTCCTATTCTTCGCCATTCATAGAATAGAGTTGTTGCCGGATCTTTAGACTCCATCTTAGGATAAATGCCATATTTCACAGGAACCTCAGGATCCTCCTTTTCGAATGTTCCAAAAATCTTATCCCAGATAATGAGTCCCATTCCCATATTACGGTCCAGATATTTGATATTACAAGCATGATGTACTCTATGATGAGAAGGAGTAACCAGGATATATTCTAAAAATCCCATGCTTTTAATAGATTGTGTATGAACAAAAGTGCCATAAATCTGTATAGCAGAATACGCAACCAGAATATGCCATGGATGAAAGCCCATAAATGCTAATGGAGAGAAAAATAAATACCTGTACAAAGGTTGAAAAACAGGACTTCTGAATCCCGTACTGATGTTAAAATAATCAGAATTGTGATGGGTAATATGTACAGCCCAGAAGACACGCGAGTGATGATCTACATAATGATGAACATAATAAGCGAAATCCTGAGCGAGAAATACAGCAATCCAATACCAGATTCCCTCTTGCCAGTCGAAAATACGGTGATGATAAAAAAACATCATGACAAACAAAGAGAACCCTTTCATGATGATGTCTAACCCATAGTTGAGCAAAGCAAAAAGAACATTGGTTGCTACATCTTTAGTTTCGTAAATTTTCTCTTTATTAAAGTGGCTGTAAGCCATTTCTACAAAAATAATCACAGCAAACACAGGGATGGTCCATGTGTAAACAACATCTGGCCCCTCAGCTTGGAACATACTACTGAAATCAAACATTTTTTCTGTAAAACTAAAAATAAAAAGGGGGATAAATTAACTTTTAGGATGAATTTTTTATGAAAAATTTAAGTTTTTTCTCTAAAAGTTAAAAAATGAATGCCAAATTTTGAAAAATTGCAGTTGTCAGGATGAAAAAAAGGGACATTCTACTATATTTTGAATGTTTATATGAAAATTAAATGCTAAATTGAACACTAATATGAAGACAATATTTGCAGCATTAGCCCTTTCAATAGCTTCTGCAGCCTTTTCCCAAAAAGTGTTGGAAAAAATAGAGCCGGCTTTCTGGTGGAAAGGAATGAAAAATCCCGAACTTCAGATTCTTGTGTATGGAAAAAACGTTGCCCATAACGAGATTGCACTTTCAGATGGAATACAGATCAAAGACATCCGGAAAGTTGATAATCCGAATTATGTTTTTATTACTGTAAACACCAACGAAATAAATGTTCCCAAGTTTACTATTACGATTAAAAATGGCAGCAAAAATCTAAGTTCCTATGCCTATGAACTGAAGCAAAGGAATCCCGGATCTGCCAACCGCGAATCGTTTACCTCAAAAGATGTTATGTATCTTATCATGCCGGATCGCTTTGCCAATGGCAATGAAAAAAATGATTCAAGACCGGAACTTATAGAAAAAGCAGATCGCACTCTGCCTAATGGAAGACATGGCGGAGATCTCAGCGGTATCATCAATCATCTTGACTATATTCAGAATCTGGGAGCTACAGCAGTCTGGCTGACTCCGGTAAATGAAGACAATGAAAAAGTGTATTCTTATCACGGATATGCCCAGACAGATTTGTATAAAATTGATGGCCGATACGGAACGAATGAGGATTATAAAACTTTATCCAAAGAGCTGAATAAACGAAATATGATGCTGGTGATGGATTATGTGACTAATCATTGGGGTGGCTCACACTGGATGATCAAAGACCTTCCTTCAAAAGACTGGATACATTGGTTTGATGAAGGCGAGAAAGGATTTAAACGTTCCAATTATAAAACGACAACGCAATTCGATACCAATGCTTCAGGTATTGATAAAAAATATGCGCTGGACGGATGGTTTGACACCACCATGCCGGATATTAATCAAAAAAATCCACTGGTTCTGAAATATCTCATTCAAAATGCAATCTGGTGGATAGAATATGCAGAATTGGGAGGGTTCCGTGTGGATACCTATCCTTATAACGATAAAGATGCCATGTCAAAATGGGCTAAGGCCATTACCGATGAATATCCGAAATTCAATATCGTTGGAGAAACCTGGCTTTATACGGCAGCACAAATTGCAGCATGGCAGAAAAATTCGAAAATAGGAGAAATAGAAGGATACAATTCAAATTTGCCCTCGGTAATGGATTTTATGCTGTTTGAAAATATGCCTAAAGCTCTTAAAGAAAAAGAAGGTTGGGATAAAGGCATGATCCGGATTTACGATTCCTTTACCAGTGATTTCCTTTATCCGGATATCAATAATCTCCTGGTTTTCTTTGAAAATCATGACACAGAAAGATGGAATGAAATCTTTAATGCAAGTCCTGACGCTTACAAAATAGGACTTACTCTGATCTCAACAGTAAGAGGAACTCCACAGATCTATTACGGATCAGAAATAGGAATGAGAGGAGATAAGACGAAAGGAGGTGATGCGGATATCCGGAGAGATTTTCCGGGAGGCTGGAAATCTGATTCTCAGAATGCCTTCAATCCATCTGCTCAGACTAAGGAGCAAAAAGAATTTTTCCAGTTTACACAAAAATTATTAAACTGGAGAAAAGGCAAAGACGTAATCCATAATGGGAAAACTAAAAATTTCGTTCCTCAGGATGGAGTTTTTGTATACTTCAGATACAATGAAAAAGAAAGTGTAATGGTGGTCATCAACAATAATGAAAAAGATCAGACGTTAGACTTGAAAAGATTTGCCGAATCGCTTAATGGATTTACAAAAGGAAAAGAAGTTATTTCAGGAAAAGAATTTATGTTGCAAAATACTATAAATGTTTCTGCAAAAACTCCATTCATCATTGAACTTGAAAAATAATTAATACATATGAAAAAACTAACGACTGCTTATACATTAATCCTTTTTGTACTGGGATTTTCTTTATTGAATGCTCAGTCGAAGACCGTATTTGAAAAAGAAAAATCAGAAATCAGTACTATGCTGGATGCATTCAACGTAGCTGCGGCAAAAGCAGATTACAATGCATATTTTAATTTCTTTGCGGATGAATCTACCTTCATTGGAACAGACGCTACCGAAATATGGAATAAAAAAGAATTCATGGTATGGGCAAAACCTTATTTCGACAAAAAGAAAACCTGGAATTTTAAAGCCCTTAAAAGAAATATTTACTTCAGCAAAGATGGAAAACTGGCATGGTTCGATGAACTATTGGATACCCAGATGAAAATATGCAGAGGTTCCGGAGTGGTAGAAAAAATCAACGGAAGCTGGAAGGTAAAACAATACGTTCTTTCTGTGACTGTTCCTAATGAGGTGGTAGATAAAGTGGTGGTTGAAAAAACACCTATCGAAGATGCATTAATTCAAAAACTTAAGTCATAATGGCAGAAAGGGTAGGGATATATAATTCGGGGCCATTTGGAAAAAGAAAAAAACCAAACTTATCCATGCTCCAGATTATTAACATGAGTATGGGATTCCTTGGAATTCAAATGGCGTTCGGATTACAAAATGGAAATGCAAGCCGTATTCTTGGTAATTTAGGAGCCGATGTTCATGAGTTATCCTGGTTCTGGCTCGTTGCTCCCGTTACAGGTTTGATTGTTCAGCCTATCATCGGGCATATGGGAGACAATACCTGGAGTCCGTTGGGAAGAAGAAAACCTTATTTCCTGATTGGAGCTGTTTTGTGTGCAATAGGATTGGTTTTACTTCCTAATGCAGCTTCCGTTACTCAAATGTTTGCCGCCAATGCGCTTTTGTTAGCTGTAATATTCCTCGCCATGATGGATGCTTCCGTAAATATTGCAATGGAGCCTTTCCGTGCTTTGGTAGGAGATATGCTTCCGAAACATCAGGGGACAATAGGATTTTCGGTGCAGACCATTCTGATTGGAATCGGAGCTGTATTGGGCTCTTATCTGCCGGACTGGTTAACGAAAATGGGAATCTCCAACGAAGCCCCGGCGGGATTTGTGGCAGATAACGTTATTTACTCCTTTTATATAGGGGCAGGATTGCTTATCATCTCAATTTTGTACACCATCATGACAACCAGAGAGTATTCTCCACAGGAATTCGCTGATTTTGAAGATGGAAAAGAGGTAGAACAACAGGAGTCTAAGTTTTCAGATATCTTCAAAGACTTTGCAGCAATTCCTATACAGATGAAAAAACTGGGAATTGTTCAGTTCTTTTCATGGTTTGCATTATTTACCATGTGGGTATTTACGACCAGTGCACTGGCAACCCATCATTTTGGACTTTCTCCGGAAGATACCCACTCCAAAGCATTTAATGATGCAGGGGATTTAACAGGGAAGCTTTTCGGAATGTACAATCTGTGGGCAATTCCGTTTGCATTTCTATTGACACCTATAGCGAAACTGATCGGTAAAAAGCAGACTCATGCCTTAGCTTTATTGTGTGGAGGTGTTGGACTTGTTTCAATGTATTTCATTAAAGATGTCAACAACCTATGGATCTCTATGATCGGTTTAGGATTTGCCTGGGCAAGTATTCTGGCAATGCCTTATGCTATGCTTATTGAAGTCATTCCACAAAGAAAAATGGGGGTCTATATGGGAATATTCAATTTCTTTATTGTGATTCCACAAATAATCAATGGATTATTTGGAGGTCCGGTTGTAAGTGGTGTTTTCGGAAAACAAGCGATGGATTATGTAGTTGTAGGTGGTGTTTGCATGCTGATAGGAGCTGTAGTGACCATGATTTTTGTTAAATCAGAAGATGAAACCCCTAAGGAAATTGAAGAAGAAATCAAACAGGTACATTTTTAAAAATTGAATAAATTTAAATTCAAAATATCAATAGGAGCGGGCTTTAGCCCGCTTTTCTTTTAAGGTATTTATTAATTGGCTTTAGCCGAAACACATATTTATAATAAATAACAGAATGTAATAGTCTCCCACAGATTTCACAAATGACACAGAGGTTTGCGTTTACTTATATAATCTATTTAGTCCATTCAATTATGAAGTAAATAGTATACAGTTTGAAATTTTATCGCAGATAAAATCCTTGCGCCCTAAAACATATGGAATATAAAAATCTTTGCGCCTTAGCGTTTCCAACCCATCCACCATTTTTACTTTCTCAACTCTTTTACCCCATAAACTTCCTTTCTTACCCTACATCAACTTTTAAAATGCCTGCATGTCTTACATTTGTACCATAAATAATCACAGAAATGAAAACAGTATATCATAAAGCAGATTCAAGAGGCCATGCCAATCACGGATGGTTAAATTCTTACCATACATTCAGTTTTGCCAACTATCAAAACAGAGACAGAACGAATTTTGGTGTTTTAAGAGTATTAAACGATGACACCGTTTCTCAGGGAATGGGATTCGGAACGCACCCGCACAGGGATATGGAAATTATATCCATTCCTCTGGAAGGAGATTTGGAACATAAAGATTCAATGGGAACTACAGCTGTGATCAAAAAAGGAGAAATCCAGGTGATGAGTGCCGGAACAGGTGTTAAGCACAGTGAATATAATAAAAATAAAGATGAAGAGGTAAAGTTTCTACAGATCTGGGTTTTCCCAAAAGAACTGGATGTTGAACCGAGATATGATCAAAAAAGTATCAAGGAAGGTGAAAAGATTAACGGATTCCAACAGATTTTATCTCCTAATAAAAATGATGAAGGAGTTTGGATTCATCAGGATGCGTGGTTTAATTTAGCCAATTTTACAAAAGGAAACGGCAAAAATTATATGCTTAACAAAAAAGGAAACGGAGTTTATGCGTTTGTGTTGAAAGGAAGTGCAAAAATAGGAGACCGTGTTCTGAATGAAAGAGACGGATTGGGAATCTGGGATACTCAGAGCTTTAACATCGAAGCGGTGGAAGACACTGAAGTATTATTAATGGAAGTACCAATGGAACTGCCGTCATATCTTAAATAAAAAACTAAATTTGTAATCTTAAAAAATAAATCTCACCTATGAAAATTTTAGCAATAGCAGGAAGCAACTCGGAAGTTTCAATGAACAAGCAGTTGGTTGCCTATGCATCAACATTATTTGAAAATGCAGAAGTAGAAGTAGTAGATCTGAATCCTTTTGAAATGCCAATCTATAAGCATGAAAGAGAATTGGCTGCTGGTGTTCCTCAGGAAGCTCATGACTTTGCTGCCAAAATTGACGGTGCCAATGTATTGTTGGTGGCTTTGGCAGAACACAACGGAACCTATTCTACAGCATTCAAAAATGTGTTCGACTGGGTATCAAGAATCAAAGACAGAACGGTTTGGAATGAAGTACCAATGCTATTGATGTCTACATCTCCGGGAGGTAGAGGGGGAGCAGGAGTTTTGGAAGCTGCATCGAAGCGTTTTCCTTTCCACGGAGGAAATGTAGTGGAAACTTTTTCACTTCCTTTCTTTAACGATAACTTTGATAAAGGAGCTCAGAAAATTTCTAATGAAGATAAAGTCAGTGAGTTAAAAGAAAAAATCAAAAAGATTGCGGCTATTGAAACAATCCTTGAAAAATAGAATTTTGAATTAGTTTTTAGATAAAAAACCACTCATATTTTGAGTGGTTTTTTATTTATTAGCTATTTAATTCGAATATATTAATTGTCCATTAGTCCCGCATCTCTTAATTTTTTTAAAAGATCATTAAAATTCGACACTAAAGTTGTTGTATCTAGGGCTATTGAATCCGCTTGGTTTTTCATTTTTTTATTGATCTTATCTACTTTAATTGGACGAAGACTGCCATCTGTGGCAATCCAACTTTCTCCGGTTTCAGAATATAAAATATCACCTGTCATTGCTCCCGTTGTTCTATTTTCTATAGGGTTTTCTGGAGGTGTGGTTGTTATTTTATATCTGCCGTTAGGAAGATTCCTTGATATATAACTTGAAATACTCTCGCCTTTTTCAAAACTTAATATTTCGTTTAATGATATAAATTTAAAGTCAAATTCATTTTGATTTACATTATATTTACCTAATTCAATTTTTATATATTTTGTCTGAGGTGCGTATTGTTCAAACTCTAAAATTGCAATTTGATTTGTGAAACCTGTTGAACCTTCAATAGACAAAGGAAAACGAAATGCACTGCCTACTATGTTTTGAAACTGAGTGTCTACACCTGCTACTGGCTTGGTTATCGTAATTAATTGTTGGTTAGAATCATATAGTTCTATTCGGAAACATCTGGCAATGTTGCTTATTGTACCAAAGTAATTAGCATTGCCGTTAAGCATAAACAGGTATTTAGAGGTGGCATTTACAGGTATTAATTTAGATTTTATAGTAGTAGAATGATTAGCAATATTCCTGTTACCTATTCTTGTGTAATCTTTATTAACTCTATCTATCACAAGTGAAGTTGCAGTACCGAAAACCCATGATCTTACCGACTGGGAGTAATCAAAATCTATCAAATAAGGGTCAGGAATTAAATTAGGCCCAAATCTCAGATTAAGGTCTAAATTTCCCATAGGTATATTGACTACTTCCTGATTGGATATTTTCTTTATCTGTGATCCAATTATTTCACAGTCTGCCCCATCGTACATCAGCCAATCTATTTGGCAGCCAATAATAGTCATATTTTGGACGGGATTTGCAGATAATGTATTTACTAATAAATTAATTCTTCGATAGACACCACCTTGTAATTGAATATTTTGATTTATTTCTATCGAATTGGGTTCAATATTCAAATACATGCCATTATCAATTATATTTACAGGATTAACAATTTTGATATTATTACAGTTATCTACTATGGAAAAATCGGATTGACCATTATTACCGAAAAAGCAATTGTCAACTGTCAGATCATTTGTGTTTTTTGCATACAATCCCCATGAATTACCATTTGTTTGATTCTTAAAATTAAAGAAACCGCACTTTCTTAGATAAATACGATTTCTGGATTCTGTAGTGGCACGTTGAGAATCTAGTTCTGTTTCTAAAGAATAAAAGTTGATATTCTCAACGTAAGCATCATCCCAGAACTGAACCATTGTAGGAGTACTATTCTTTTTAAGATAAAAACTAACTGTTCCTCTGCCTATGATGTTGATTTTCATTTTATTAACAGCGTATCCGGTTCTGAAGATATTAACTGAATAGTTACCATTGTCAAAAACTAGATCTAAATTATGATCTATAGCATAATTTCTTACCTTGTCAAATAAAGCCTGTTGTGAATTAAAATTATTATAGTTTGGAGTTGTTGAGATTGGAAACAAAGAAAAATCTTTTGAATTGAATTGTTGATTTTCAAAAATAGCAATCCAACTTCCGCTCGTACCATTAATAATACTCCCACCATCATCAATTGCTGTACTAAATGTCCATTTATATATCAAATGTCCTTTATCGCCTGGAATATAGTAGCCTAGTAATAAAATAGATTCACCTTCAGTTTGCCCATTAGTATTTCTTAATTCGGAAATATTGTCAACTGTTTTTAACATATACATATTTTGATAATTTAAGTTATTCAAAAATAAGATTTAGCCTATATAATAAGCAATTTTTAATATTTATTTCTTGGTAGATTAACTAGAATAGGGCAGTTGTATTGTTATCAGGTATTTAAAATTTTTTTCTAATAATGATTTTACGGTTGAACTTAATCTTAATTTTTCATCTTATATATTTAATTTTCTTTAATGATAATTTTGACAAAGGAACTTAAAAAATTCCTAATGAATAGAAAGTCAATGATTTAAAAGAAAAAATAAACAAGATTGCGGCTATTGAAACCATCCTTGAAAAATAGAATTTGAATATTCATTTAAAATTACTATTTTTGCAAAAAGAAAAGAGATGAAAATTCAGACCTCCTATAAACAATGTTTTTCTCATAAAGGGAAAATTGTGGGCTCTGAAATTCTGAGATAAAATAACGGCCGATAATCTGAAAAGATTGTCGGCTTTTTTGTTTTCTAAAATCAAGTATAAAAGTAATTGAAATATTAAAAGATAAAAAGACATAAGACATCAGATGCAAGACAAGTAATCATCTGAAATCTGAATCCGATATCTAAAAATCTAAGCAGACATGAGCAACACTTACAAATCAGCAGGAGTAGACAAAGAAGAAGGATACAAAACGGTTGACAAGATCAAAAAAGCGGTCGGTGAAACCCACAATTCCAATGTACTGAACCACTTGGGAAGTTTTGGTGCTTTCTATGAGATCGGTGGATACAAAAATCCTGTTCTTGTATCAGGAACAGATGGAGTAGGAACAAAGCTGAAAGTAGCTTTAGATACTAAAAAATATGATTCTATTGGTGTAGATTGTTTCGCAATGTGTGCCAATGATATTCTTTGCCACGGAGCAAAACCTTTATTTTTCCTTGATTATCTGGCTTGCGGAAAGCTTGATTCAGAAATTGCGGCAGAAATTGTTTTAGGAATGGTAGCAGCTTGTAAAGATAACAACTGTGCATTGATTGGTGGAGAGACTGCTGAAATGCCGGGAATGTATCAGCCTGGAGATTATGATGTTGCAGGATTCTGCGTAGGAATCGTAGAAAAAGATCAGATTATTGATGGTTCTAAGATTCAGGCAGGTAATAAAATTATTGCATTGCCAAGCTCTGGATTCCACTCAAACGGATTCTCTTTAGTAAGAAAGGTATTCCCAAATTTTGAAGAAGAATTTGAAGGAAAACCTTTATATGAAACACTTTTAGTTCCTACAAGACTATACTATAAAGATATTCATAAAGTATTGGAAGAAGTGAAAGTAGAAGGAATTGCTCACATCACAGGAGGTGGTCTTTACGAAAACGTTCCAAGAATCATTCCAGAAGGACTTTGTGCTTCTATTGACGAATCGAAAATCAGAATTCCTAGTGTAATGCTTGAATTGGAAAAGAGAGGTGAAGTAGCCCGTGAGGAAATGTACGGAACATTCAATATGGGGGTAGGGATGATCATTGTAGTGAATGCGGATCATGCTGAAAAAATCTTACACCTTTTAGATGATGCTTATGAAATCGGAGAAATCACAGAAGGAAGCGAAAAGATAGATTTAAAATTTTAGGAGCTTAATCCCGCTTTCCGCTGTATCTTTTTCGTCACGGCCTCCGCTTCGCTGCGGCCGCAACGAAAAAAGGATGTCGCTGCAATCGGGGCTAGTTAACAATATTCAAGGCCTTGTCAAGGTTCTAGACCTTGACAAGGCTGCCAAAAAAATATGAAGAACATCGTTGTACTTGTATCCGGTTCAGGAACCAATCTGCAGAGAATCATTGATACCATTGACGCTGGAGAAATCCAGAATGCAAAAGTATCTTTGGTAGTGGCAGACAGAGAGTGTTTCGGACTGGAAAGAGCAAAGAATCACAATATAGAAAGCATACTCATTCCAAGAGGAAAGAATTTCAGCAGTGAACTGGCTAAAGTAATCCCTGAAAATACAGATCTTATTGTATTGGCAGGATTTTTATCCATCTTAAAATCTGAATTCTGTGAAAACTGGAACGGTAAAATAATCAATATTCATCCTGCTTTGCTTCCGAAATTCGGAGGAAAAGGAATGTGGGGAATGAACGTTCACAATGCAGTCATTGAAGCTAAAGAAGTAGAGAGTGGGGCCACTGTACATTTTGTAACGCCGGGCATTGATGAAGGAGAAGCTATTCTTCAGAAATCTTTTGAAGTAACCGCTGACGATACTCCGGAAACATTGGCTCAGAAAGTTCACAAGATTGAATATGAAATATTTCCAATAGCGATCAATAAGGTCCTGGGAAACTGATAATGTAACAATTTGGCGATCATTTAATCGTTACATTTAATAAAAAAGAAATCTAAGTAAATAAAGTAAATTCGGAGGTGAAAGACCCGGATACAGTTTGAAATAGCTGTAAAAAGTAAAAAATTGAAAGTAAAATGAGTAAAAAGAGAGTTTTAATCAGTGTTTCTGACAAAAGTGGATTAATAGAATTCGCGCAGTTTTTGGAAGCTCAGAATTATGAGTTGATCTCTACAGGAGGAACGTTCAAACATTTGAAAGACGCTGGTTTAAATCCTATTCAGATTGATGAGGTAACCAATTTCCCTGAAATGTTGGATGGAAGAGTGAAAACTTTACACCCGAAAGTTCACGGTGGATTGCTGGCTGTTCGTAATAATGAAGAGCACATGAAAACCGTTCAGGAACACGGAATTGGTCTGATTGACATGGTGATCGTAAACCTTTACCCTTTCTTTGAAAATGTGAACAAAAACATTTCTTTACACGAAAAGGTAGAATTTATTGATATCGGAGGTCCTTCAATGCTTCGTTCTGCAGCGAAAAACTTTGATTCTGTTACCGTAATTACAGATGTGGAAGATTACACAACTGTAAAACTGGAAATGGAACAAAACGGTGATACGTACATTGAGACCCGTAAAAAGCTTGCAGGAAAAGTATTCAACCTTACCTCTGCATATGATGCAGCTATTTCAAGAATGCTTTTAGACGAAGAATATCCTACGTATTTAAATGCTTCTTATAAAAAAGTTGCTGACTTAAGATACGGAGAAAATCCTCACCAGACAGCAGCTTACTATGTTTCTACTTTCGAGAATGGAGCAATGAAAGACTTTGAACAGCTTGGGGGGAAAGAACTTTCTTTCAACAATCTTCGTGATATGGACCTTTGCTGGAAAGTAGTGACTGAGTTCAAAGAAGAAATGGCTTGTTGTGCGGTAAAACACTCTACCCCTTGTGGAGTTGCAATCGGAACTTCAGCATTGGAGACTTACCAGAAAACATTCGAATGTGATCCGGTTTCTATCTTTGGCGGAATTGTTGCAATGAACTATAAAATTGATGCAGCGACAGCGGAAGAACTGAACAAAACATTCCTTGAGATTGTAATGGCTCCTGAATTTGATGAAGAAGCTCTTGAAGTTTTAAGAAAAAAGAAAAACTTAAGAATTATCAAAATCGTAAACCCTGTTTCTGACAAACAGACTTGGGTGAAAGTAGATGGTGGTATTCTGGTTCAGGATAATGATACTCACTTCTCTGACGATATCAAAGTCGTTACAGAAGTACAGCCTACAGAAGAGCAGAAAAAAGCTTTACTTTTCTCTCAGAGAGTTGTAAAATATGTGAAGTCAAATGCTATTGTAGTTTCCAACGGAATTCAGGCATTCGGTATCGGCGGCGGACAGGTAAACAGAATCTGGGCGACTCAGCAGGCTATCGAAAGAGCAAAAGAAAAATTCTCCGGAGATTTGGTATTGGCTTCAGATGCATTTTTCCCTTTCCGTGATGTGGTAGATTTCTGCGCTCAGGAAGGTATCAAGGCGATTATTCAGCCAGGTGGAAGTGTAAAAGATCAGGATAGTGTGGAAGCTGCAAATGAGCACGGTATCCCAATGATGTTTACAGGTGTTAGACACTTTTTCCACTAATTAAAATAGAATTAAAAAATAATTAGGGATTGTATTTTTAGCATTCAAAATTATATATTTGTAAAATAAGACTAGATAATAAAAAAGTATGAGAATATTAATCATAGGTGAAGGCGGTAGAGAATCTGCTTTAGCGGCAAAGCTTCAGAATGACTCAAGAATTTCTAAAATGTTTTTTGCTAACGGGAATGCTACTACCGATGTAATAGGGAAAAATGTTCATTTATCGGAAATTAAAGAACTTAGAGATTTCGCAATTAAAGAAAAGATTGATCTTACGATCGTAGGTCCCGAAGCTCCTCTTGTAGCGGGTATCAAGGACGAATTTAAAAAACACGATCTTAAAGTTTTCGGTCCTACTCAGAAAGTAGCAAGCCTTGAAGGGAGTAAAGCTTTCTCTAAGAAATTTATGCAGACCTATGATATCAAAACTGCTAAAGCGGTAGTATTTGATTCATACAACGATGCTAAAGAATATGTGCAGACACAGCAATATCCTTTGGTGATCAAAGCTAGTGGTTTAGCAGGTGGAAAAGGTGTTGTTATTTGTGACAATCTTGAAGAAGCTGAAGCTACTATCCACGACTTCATGATCAGAAGAATCTATGGAGATGCAGGAATCCGTTTAGTTATTGAAGAATATTTACAAGGTTTTGAAGCGTCTATCATTGCTTTCTCTAACGGGGAAAAATTGTTCCCATGTGTAGCAGCAAAAGACTATAAAAAAGCTGGAAACGGAGATACAGGACCTAATACAGGAGGTATGGGTTCAATAGCACCAAGCCCGGAATTTACTCAGGAGCATTATGCAGATTTTGAGAAAAATATTTTAGAACCAACTATTAAAGGTCTTAAAGCTGAAGGTTTCGGATTTAAAGGAATCATCTTCTTCGGATTGATGGTTACGAAAAACGGAGCTTACCTTCTTGAATACAACATGAGATTTGGAGATCCTGAAACTCAGGTATTGATGGCGCTTATGGAAAACAATCTTTTGGATGTGATCCAGGATTGTATGGAAGGAAAAGACATTGAGCTTAAATTTAAAGACGAAAAAGCAATTTGCCTTGTAATGTGTTCAGGAGGTTATCCAAGAAACATCGAAACAGGTTTCGAAATTACAGGGGAAGATAAGCTGAAACATAGTAAACTTTTATATGCAGGAGCTATCAGCAAAGGAGACAAAGTGGTTTCCAACGGGGGTAGAGTTCTGAACATTGTAGCTACAGGTGCTACTTTCGAAGATGCCCGCAAAAAGGTTTACGAAGACGCAAGTCATGTACATTTCGATTACGGCTTCTACAGAGACGACATCGGAAAGTTTTAATAAAATCACGAAAAAAGATTTGGAGCAATTCCAAGTCTTTTTTTGTAAAACGGTTGAATAAGCAGTAGGCTTTAGCAATAAGCCGTAGATTTTCTAAGTTTTATATTCTATCAATAGAATCGAGCTTTAGCCCGATTGATTATAAAAAAATAGCGATAGAAATGGCTTTAGTCCAAACCTAAATAAATTGCTGAAACAGTTTTTGAGTGAATATTTTGATTAACAGATATGATACAGGCTTTGTCATTCCGTAGGAATCTCAAAAGTATCGTGAAACTCTAATACAATTAAACAATCAAAAGAATCCTCATTATTTATAATTTATAAATCATAATTCAAAATGAACAACGGTATTATTATTTTAGATTTCGGATCCCAGTACAACCAGCTTATCGGAAGAAGAATCCGTGAGATGGGTGTATACTCTGAAATCTTACCTTACAATACACCATTACAAGATATTTTAGCAAAACAGCCAAAAGGAATTATTCTTTCCGGTGGACCAAGCTCTGTGAATGCAGAAAACGCTCACCTGGTTGAAAAAGAATTATACGAACAAGGAGTTCCTGTATTGGGAATCTGCTACGGAATGCAGATGACAGCTCACCTTTTAGGAGGAAAAGTAAATAAAGGAGAAAAGGGAGAGTATGGTAAAGCAAACCTTGAGATCGTAAAAGAAAGCTCTTTATTGAAAGGAGTGACTCAGAACTCTGTAGTTTGGATGAGCCATTTTGACGAAGTAGGAGAATTGCCTGCAGGTTTTGAATTGAACGCAAAATCAGGAGTAATTGCTTCTATCTCTAACGAAGAAAGTAAAATCTACTGTGTTCAGTTCCACCCGGAAGTATCTCATACTGAAGAAGGAGGAAAAATGCTTGAAAATTTCGTTTTTGGAATCTGTAACTCAGAGAAAAACTGGAAACTGACTAACTATATTGAAAAAACAGTTGAGGAAATCCGTGAGAAAGTAGGAGACAACAAAGTAATCCTTGGTCTTTCAGGTGGTGTTGACTCTTCTGTAGCGGCAGTTTTGATCCACAAAGCAATCGGTGATCAGTTGACTTGTATCTTTGTAGATACGGGATTATTGAGAAAGGATGAGGGCAAAAAAGTAATGGATCAGTATGGAGAGCATTTCCATATGAACATTAAAATGGTGGATGCTCAGGAAAGATTCCTTACAAAATTAGCTGGTGTTGATGATCCTGAAGCAAAAAGAAAAATCATCGGAAACGAATTTATCCATGTTTTTGATGAAGAATCACACAAAATTGAAGGCGCTAAATTCCTTGCACAGGGTACTATTTACCCTGACGTTATTGAGAGCCAGTCTGTCAACGGACCATCAGCAGTAATCAAGTCTCACCACAACGTTGGTGGACTTCCTGAAGATATGGACTTCGAATTGTTAGAGCCGCTAAGAGAGCTTTTCAAGGACGAAGTAAGAAGAGTAGGAGAAGAATTAGGTATTCCTCACCACATGGTATACAGACACCCTTTCCCAGGTCCTGGATTAGGAATCAGAATATTGGGCGCTGTAGATGCTGAAAAAGTAAGAATCCTTCAGGAAGCTGATGATATCTTCATCGAAGAATTATACAAAAATGACCTTTACGAAAAAGTATCTCAGGCATTTGTAGTTCTTCTTCCGGTAAAATCTGTAGGAGTAATGGGAGATGAAAGAACGTATGAATATACTGCTGTAGTTCGTTCTGCCAATACCATCGACTTTATGACGGCAACGTGGAGCAGACTTCCTTATGAGTTCTTAGATACTGTTTCAAGCAGAATCATCAACGAAGTAAGAGGAATCAACAGAGTAGCGTACGATATTTCAAGCAAACCACCTGCAACTATTGAGTGGGAATAATCTTTGACTTGAATTTAAAATATAAATCCTGCCCGCTTTGGGTGGGATTTTTTTGTTTATAATGGAAATTCTGTTTCTAAAAACTTCAATGCGGCTATTCCATATTCTGTCTTTTGCAAACAAGAACGATGAACTCCTTCATCATTGAATAAGTAAAATTTATGATTCTTATCGGAGGTAAAAGGTGGAAATAGGACAATATCCTGTCCTTCATCTAAAGTTTTTTTGCAAACAGGGCATTTACTTTGATTCAGAAAAATTATTGCCATTTCTAATTGATATTTTGGTTAATGTTTTGCTTAGTAATAGCCTATTAAAACAAATTTTCACTAAATTTAAGTAAAATTATATCAAATGCAAATAGAAACGAGACCCCTGACTGTTCAGGATTATGATGAATTGGTAGTGACAATGAAAAGGGCGTATCCTCAGATGTCTGAATCTATCTGGTCTAAAAAAAGTATAGATAAACTTACGAGAATATTTCCTAAAGGTCAGATTTGTATCACTGTAGACGGGAAATTGGCTGCCGTAGCACTGTCCATTATTGTGAATTATGATGAATTTGGGGACGACCATACCTATGTTGATATTACAGGAAATTATACATTCAATACCCATTTGTCAACAGGAAATGTATTGTATGGGATAGAAGTTTTTGTTGATCCTGAATTTCGGGAACTGCGCCTGGGAAGAAGATTGTATGATGCCAGAAAAGAATTGTGTGAGCTGCTCAATCTAAAATCAATTATTCTGGGTGGAAGAATTCCGAACTATCATAAATATAGTGATGAGATTTCTCCAAGAGAGTATATCCGAAGAGTAAGAGATAAGGAAATTTATGATCCGGTATTGTCTTTCCAGCTTTCCAATAACTTCCTTCCCATAAAGATTCTGAAAAAATATCTTCCTGAAGATGAATCATCACTGGAAAACGCTGTTTTGCTGCAGTGGAACAATATCTATTACAGCAAAAAGCCCAATACAATGCAGGATAGTATCATCCGCTTAGGATTAGTACAATGGCAGATGAGGCATTTTAAAAATATCGATGCTTTTTATGAGCAGGTAGAATTCTTTGTTAATGTAATGGGAGACTATAAGTCAGACTTTGTTCTTTTCCCCGAACTTTTTAATACTCCGCTTTTAGCACCCTTCAATAAGCTTTCAGAAAGAGACAGTATGATCGAGCTGGCTAAATTAAGTGAGGAAATAAAAAATAAAATCTCTGAACTGGCGATCAGTTACAATGTCAATATTATTTCCGGAAGCATGCCTGTTTTTGATCATGATAATAATGATTTATATAATGTCAGCTATCTGTTGCATCGTGATGGACGTATTGATGAATACCGAAAAATCCATATCACTCCAAATGAAAAAAAGTATTATGGAATGAAAGGAGGAAACGAAATCCGGGTTTTTGATACCGATTGTGGGAAAATAGGACTTGTAATTTGCTATGATGTAGAATTTCCGGAGTTACCAAGAATTCTGGCTGATCAGGGGATGAAGATTCTTTTTGTTCCTTACCTTACAGATACCCAGAATGCTTATATCAGAGTGCGTCACTGTGCTGCTGCGAGAGCGATTGAAAATGAATGTTATGTAGCTATTGCGGGTTGTGTAGGTAACTTACCGGGAGTAAACAATATGGATATTCAGTTCGGACAGGCTGCTGTATTTACCCCTTCAGATTTTGCTTTCCCTTCTAATGGTGTAAAAGGTGAGGCTACTCCCAATACAGAAATGACCCTGATTGTTGATGTAGACCTGAACTTATTGAAGGATCTTCATCATAACGGCTCGGTTCAGGTGATGAAAGACCGTAGGAAAGACCTGTATGAGACTTATCTTAAATAATAAAACAGAATGCATTAGCATTCTGTTTTTATTTTACCTAAAATTTTCTTTGAGTGGGTTGATTACATGTACTGAGGACATACTACAGCAGGGCAGATCAATTTTGGACATCTTGGTCTTCCGTCTGTAGGGCAGCATTGGTTGGAGCAGTTTCCGATAATGATTCCGCTTCCTGCAATCCCTTTTAATTGCTCTCTTGAAAGTTTGTTGTTACGTAAATTTTTCATGTTGTAATACTTTTGGTTTGTTTTATTTGTACGCTGTAAATATATTAATTTTTATGATATATGATGGTTTTTGTTGTTATTGATGTATTTTATTCTTTAAAAGGTTGATTACGTGTTGTTGTTTTTAACTTTCCATGTTGATGTTGTTGTAATAATTCTTTTCATAAAGGAACAATTTTTGGAGTAAATTGCACCTACTATTGATAGACTATGTTTGACAAACAGCAAAGAAAACTGAAAAGATCCGCAAGACTGATTTCCGTATTGAGTAAATATGGTTTCAAAGATATGCTGGCAAGGATGAATGGAGGAAATAAGCCGGAAGAAACTTCCGGTTCAGACGAGATTATTTCAAAAGGAACCGTTTACGAAAGAATAAGACTGGCTCTTGAAGAGCTTGGCCCTACTTTTGTAAAATTGGGTCAGACATTCAGTAACAGAGAAGATTTATTACCACCGGAATTGATTCAGGAGCTGCAGAAACTTCAGGACAAAGTGGAAACAGTAGATATGGACGTAGAAGAAGCGCTGGAAAGTGAATTCAATATTTCCGTGAAAGACTGTTTCCGTGAAATCCAGAAACAACCTCTGGCTACAGCTTCTATAGCACAGGTGTATAAAGCAATTTTGCTGGATGGCAGTCCGGTGATTTTAAAATTGAGAAAGCCTGATGTGCAGTCAGTTATTGAAGATGATCTACTTTTGATCAAAGACATTGAAAAGCTGATCTCTGCCTATTCCGAAATAGGAGAAAAACTTAATCTGAAACAGGCCATTTCTACCTTTGAAAGATCATTGCTTGAAGAGGTTTCTTTGACTAATGAAAGGAATAATATACTGCAGTTCCGTCTGAATTTTAAGAACAATAAAGAAACATATGTTCCCAAAGTCTACGAAGAATTTTCCAACAACAATATTCTTTGCATGGAATTCATCGACGGGATAAAGGTAACAGACAAATCGGTACTTCTGGCTAATGATATTAGTCCTGTAAAAGTTTCCGAAGCAGGATTAAGGCTGTTTGTATCGCAGATCTTAGACTATGGATTCTTCCATGCTGATCCTCATGCCGGCAATATTTTGGTGAAAAAAGACGGTAAAATAGTTTTCATAGATTTTGGGGCAGTGGGAAAAATTCAGCCTAATGATAAAGAAATTCTTGAAAATCTTATCGTAAGTTTTGTTGCCAAAAACTCTCATAAAATAGTACGGTCACTCAAAAAAATGGCCATAAGCTATGAAATACCGGATGAAAGGAGGTTTGAAAATGATGTAGAAGATATTTTGAATTTTGTTCACAGCTCATCACTGCAGGATATCAATGTACAGGTGATCATCAACAAGATGAAGGATATTTTAAAGGATAACAGGCTCTATATGCCGGATTATTTCTATCTTTTATTCAAAGGTATCAGCTTAATAGAAGGTGTTGGAAGAAGCATAAACCCAGATCTGGATATCGTTAAAAGTCTTCATCCTTACACAAAAAAGATTTTCACAAAAAAAATAAATCCTAAGAATCTTTTAAAAACAGGAATGGACCGGATGATGAATTTTACAGATAATGTAGATGAAATCCCAAAAGAGCTCCGTTCTGTTCTTCAAAAACTGGATGAAAACAAATTTACGGTATCCAGTGAGATCAAGAATATAGACAAAACCAACCAGCTGATTAAATCCAGTGTTGTCAATTTGATTCTGGCTATGGTCTTAGGCGCAAATATAATTGCAACAGCCATCGTTTTTAGCTCAGAATCCGGTCCGAGAATAGGAGAATTATCTTTAGTGGCAGTCTTAGGTTTTGTATTTTCAATTATTCTGGTCTTAATACTTTTACTGAGAGTGACAAGGAAGTGATACACAAACTAAAAATGAAAGAATTACAATTCTTCTATTCCGCACCATAAAACCCGAATCAAGGATCTCGCAACTAAAAACCAAAACCTACCATGAAAACAATTATTATAACAGCAATCACCTTATTCAGTTCATTTTGTATGGCTCAGGAAGCCAGTGCAGAGAATATTCAGGGAGATTTTGACGGAAACGGAACCAAAGAATATGTCTATACAAAAGTCAGTGACTGTGGTGACGAATGTGAAGGAAAGTGTGAAACAACTATTTACTTCAGTGATAAAAATATAAAGCCTATAACAATTTCACCAGCCAATCAAGGAAGCCTGTATAATCTGGGAGACCTTAATGGAGATGGAAAAGAGGAGATTGGTTTTTATCCCAACTGGTGTACCAGCTGCTGGCATCCGTTTTATGTTTATACTTTAAGTAAAACTGGATGGCAACCGTTATTGCCCTCTATTTCAACTCACTGTAATCAATGGGAAGAAGATAAATTCCCCATCAAAAAAGATCCGAAAAAGAAAGGATACGTTATCGTTACCTCCAGCAAATGGGAAGACGACGATATTAAAACTATCAGTAAAAGTGTGAAAGTAAATTAAAGAGTTAAGTAGTTGCTAGTTGCTAGTTAATCAGTTGTTTTTCCGGATAACTCAAGTTTTTTTGTTTTTTCTCTTCGAGAAAATTGGCAATTCACTTGAGACGCAAAATTCACTATTGACCAATTCCTTACCTCTAATTTTTAACTTCTAATTAAATACCTATCTTTGCAAAATGGAAAAACTCACTTTTGCAGATTTTGACCTGCCGGTTAAAATTCTTGATGTTTTAGCAGATTTGGAATTATTTGAACCTACACCCATTCAGGAGAAGAGCTTAAAGCCTATTCTTTCAGGAAGAGATGTGATGGGAATTGCGCAGACCGGAACCGGAAAAACATTAGCTTACCTTTTGCCCGTTCTGAAAACATGGAAATACAGCAAAACAGGAAATCCAACTGTTTTGGTGCTTGTTCCTACAAGAGAATTGGTGGTACAGGTAACTGAAATTATTGAGAAACTGACAGAAAATATTACTGCAAGAGTAATCGGAATATACGGAGGAAAAAATATCAATACTCAAAAACTATTGTTCAACGATGGTTGTGATATTTTGGTAGGAACACCCGGAAGAGTGATGGACCTTTCCATAGACAATGCTATTTCTCTTAAAGAAGTTCAGAAATTGGTCATTGATGAATTTGATGAGATGCTTAACTTAGGTTTCAGACCGCAGCTTACTCATATTTTTGAAATGATGAAAGCAAAGAGACAGAACATCCTTTTCTCTGCAACCATGACGGAAGCAGTAGATGAAATGCTGGATGTATACTTTGCAAGCCCAATTGAAATTTCATTGGCAAAATCAGGAACGCCGCTTGAGAAAATTGAACAGACTGCTTATAAAGTAGAAAACTTTAATACTAAGATCAACTTACTTGAACATTTACTGAAGAGCGATACAGATATGTCCAAGGTCTTGATTTTTAATAATAATAAAAGACATGCCGACATGCTCTTTACTAAAATTGATGAGCTTTTCCCTGGACAGTTTGACGTGATTCACTCTAATAAGTCTCAGAACTACAGACTTAAGGCTATGAAAAGCTTTGAGAATGAAGAAGTGAGAGGTTTGATTACTACAGATGTAATGGCAAGAGGTCTTGATATTTCCAATGTTACGCATGTTATCAACTTTGAGACACCGGATATTCCTGAACAGTACATTCACAGAATCGGTAGAACGGGTAGAGCAGACAAAGAAGGGAAAGCGGTTACTTTTGTAACTAAAAAAGAAGAACCTTTGATTCTTGATATTGAGCTATTGATGGATAAAGATCTGAAATTTAATGAATTCCCGGAAGGAGTTAAGATCAATCCTAAAAAGATCGCTGATGAAGAAGATCAGATTGTTATGAAAAATCCTGCACAGGTAAAACTGAATGATGGAGGAGGAGCATTCCATGATAAGAAAGCTAAAAATACTAAAGAAAACTGGGGTGGTCCTTCCAAAAGAAAAGCACCTAAGAAGTTTGGAGCTAACAGGTCCCAACAGAAAGCAATATCAAAATCGAAAAGAAAGAAATAAAATAAAAACGATTCCCATATCAGGAATCGTTTTTTATTTTTAATCGAATTGAATATTGTTGCTTTTTAAAATTTCTTTAAACTTATCTGTTTTACCTTCTTCTTTCATACTCTTATAAATATATCCTATCATTTTTTCAGCATCCGATCGGTAAGGCGATTTTTGTTCAGAATAAATCCTGTATGCTTTACAAATATTATCAAGACCTTTTTCATTATTCTTCAGATGAGTAAAGTAGACCTGTCCCATTCCATAATAAACTTCCGGATCACCGGGATATACTTTATCAAAATCGTTATACGCATCAATAGCTTTCTGATATTCCTTTTTATAAACATACGTTATTGCTATATTCTGTAATGGCATTTTACCTTTTGGATCAGCAGCCAATGACTGTTTATAAGCGTTAAGAGCTTTATCATATTCCCCTATTCTTCTATAGGAAATTCCCAGATTATCCCATGCGTAAATAAATTTTGGATCAATTTTTACTGCTTGTTCATAATTTTGAATAGCTTCTTTCCAGTTTTCCGCTTTTCCTGCATCAACGCCTTTTTCATAGAAATCAACGGCCGTATCATTTTTTGAGAACTTGTCATAACTGGTTTCAGTAGTTTTGGTAGCTCTTTGCACGCTCTCGCAGTTTTGCATCAGATAACGTTCAAGCTCATTATAGCTGTCCTTGTATTGCTGTGAATTCTTATTCGTATTAAAAGTCAGGTTAATCTGCTTTTTCCCGTTTACTTTAGGTGCTTTTTCAGATTCTTTTTCTGCTCCTTTCAAAAGTGTTGAGATCTGAAGCGCTCCCGTGTATTTGTCAATACATTCATGAACATCTTTTATGATATCTTCCTTCTTCCTGTTTGCCAAATGAATAGAATCAGCACATTTACAGGCATTTTCTGAGAGCTCCTGAAGAACTGTTTTTTCATTGGGTTTCTCCTGAGAAAATGAAAGAGAGTAGAATAAAACGAAAAATAAAATGGTTATTGTTTTTTTTATCATGGGTTATAGTTTATTTCAGGTAAGGAGTGATCACTTTGGTCCAGATTTTATATCCCTCCGGCTTAAAATGAAGCATATCTTCCACAAAAATATCTTTTCTTACATTTCCATTAGCATCTTCCATCGCTTTAGTAACATCAATATACTCAGCATTGGGTTCTTTTTTCATAAATGCAGCGATCTTCTTGTTGGTAATTTTCATCTGCGGCCAGATCACTTCTCTACTTGGAGAGTACTTGATAGAGATATAATCAACTTCAATATTGGGAAATTTTTCACGTATTTTTTTATAAAAAGCTTTATATCTGTCAACCACTACTTTTGCTTTTAGCTGATGGTTGTCTGCAAAATCATTTTCGCCACAGTAAATAATGATCTGCTTTGGCTGATAGGGAGCTAAAAGATCATTCGCAAAATCATTAAGGTCTGTAAGTCTGGACCCTCCGAACCCTCTGTTGATAATTTTTTGATTAGGGAAATAATCTGCTATATCAGTCCATTTTGTGAATGACGAGCTTCCCAGAAATAGAATGGCATCCTTTGGTGGCGGGTTTTGCTGATCTTGCTTTTTGAATTCCTGAATGTCCTGCCAGAACATTGGTTTTTTTTCCTGAGAAAAGGCAATAACAAAACACAGCAATAGGAATGCTGATAGAATCTTCTTCATTATATTCAGTTTTAAATTAGATATAAAAATAATAAAAAACTCCCGATTAGCGGGAGTTTTATGATTTATCTTTTGTAAGTAACATAGGGGATATCAGGAATTTTATCTCCATCCATATCAAAAATTCCGGATTGCTGAGCAAGTTTAAAATCTTTACCCGTCAAAACATCAACTCTGTAGGTGATAGGTGATTCTTCCTCACCAAACTTAATTCCTATAACTTTTGAATCTGCATCATAAGTATATCTTCCTTCAGTTTTTGGAGATGGAGTACAGTCAGCACCTTCTCCTGTATAGGCTGTATAGCTCACATAATAGTCTGTTCTTAAGAAAAGAGTGTTTTTGGCTGCACATCCAGTTAATGTCTCAGTATAAAGCACTGTTTTATTATCTTTTCCGGAAATTACTTCCCTTTTAACTTCCTTCCAATCTCCCTTCATGATATCCATATCGTAAGCTTCAAGATTGTCATCTTTACAAGAAGTAAGTGCCAGGGCAGAAAAGGCAAATAAAAGTAGCTGTTTTTTCATTTTCACAAATTTAAGAATATGCTAAAATATAAATAAATTTGAAATATCTATAATGAAATAATGATTTTTTAAACGAATGTTTGTAAATTGAATAATTTTGAGAGGATAATCAGTATTTTCAGGCGTCTAAAAGCCGCTAAAACATAAGAAATTGATTTAAAGAATATACAACTAATTAGTCAAGATCATATAAAATCAAAAGAAGCGGGCTAAATCCCGCTTCAATATGAATTAATTGCCACTCTTCCAGTCAAAAATTAAAGGCTCAGTATAATTTTAAACCTTAAACCTTAAATTTTGAATTTCTAGTAGCTCATCTCTACAATCTTATAAGCATCCTGCGGAGTTAGTTTTTTATACTCTCCAAGGCCTAACCATTTTCTGTCTGTAAAGGCTTTTTCAACCTTTTCAGCTGTTCCTTTAAAGTCTTCTGTATACTCAGAAAGTTTGGTTTTGATATGAAGGCTGTGGAAGAATTCTTCCATTTTTTTGATTCCCTGTTCTGCTTTTTCTTCTACACTTCCGTCTTTGATTCCCCAGACTCTCTCGGCATATTGTGCCAGCTTTCCTTTTTTATCATCAAAATTGTAACGATAGTGGGATGGAGCGATAATTGCCAGCGTTCTTGCATGATCAATACCGAAATAAGCAGTCAGCTCGTGTCCCATTGCGTGTACTGCCCAGTCTGTAATGACTCCTTTCTGGATCAGTCCGTTCAGCGCCATTGTACAGCACCACATAAAGTTTCCGGCAGCATCATAGTTGAAATCATCAGCCAATACTTTTGGAGCCGTTTCCTGAAGACTGATCAGAATGCTTTCTGCAATTCTTTCCTGAAGATCAGCAGAAGAAGGCGCAGTCATGTATTGTTCCAAAACGTGGGTGTAGGCATCTGTAATTCCATTCACAATTTGGTTTTTTGGAATAGATCTGATCACCTCCGGATCCAATACAGAAAACTGTGGGAAAAGTCCCGGTCCTCCGGAAGACAATTTTTCATTAGTTTCTCTTCTTGAGATTACATACCCTGAATTCATTTCTGAACCGGTTGCAGGCAGCGTTAAAATACTTCCAAATGGCATTCCTTCTCCTTCAAAAGTTCTTACTGAATTTCTCAGAATGTCCCACGGTTCGCCAGCATAATTAGCTGCTGCGGAGATAAATTTCGTTCCGTCAATCACAGATCCGCCACCAACAGCAAGAAGATAAGTGATATTTTTTTCTTTAATAAAGCTTAAGGCATTGATTAAGACTTCATATTCAGGATTGGCAGGAACCCCACCAAATTCATATACTTCATGATCCTTCAAGGCCTCTTTTACCTGGTCGTAAACACCATTGTTTTTGATGCTTCCACCTCCGTAAATCATTAATATTCTTGCATCTTTAGGGATTTCTTTTGAAATTTTAGCAATTTCACCTTTCCCGAAAAGTATTTTTGTTGGATTTTTAAACTCGAAATTAAGCATTGTTCTAAATTTATTTTAACCCAAATTTACGGAATGAAAAAAGAAAATTGAGTTAACGAAATTTTAAAATTGCTATTATTATATTTTATGAAAGCTATTGCAGTTAATGGTTTTTGAACTATTGATATTATTCCTTTTTATATCATTCAGTCGTTTTTCCAGATTAAGGATAAAGAATCCTTGTGGCTTAGCATTTTCCAACTAAGTTATAATGGACTGCAGTTTTCATCCTTTGCATAGATTCCATTGCTTTTCGCTTCCAACTTTCCGGTTTTTCTGTTGATCTTCACCAAAAAAGACTCTTTTACAGCCGGACAGCCCTTAGACTGCATAAGATACATAGAGATATGACGGTCCTCAATTTTATAAGCTCCGGTAAAACGGTTGCTTGTATCTACCGAATAACCATACGTTTTTGCGAGCAAAATAGCTTCAGGAAGATTGTCTACAGTTCCGATAAAGTCTCTTAACTGCTGTTCATTGGAAAAATAAACTGATCTTTCATTTTTGCATGCAAGAATGTATGAAAAGCAGTTGTTGCCTATACATTTCTGGAAAAAACCTCTTTCCGGAACAGGCTCATTGATGGTCATAAAATCGGGAGCCTGGCTTTCATAGACCACTGCTTTTTCATAATCAGTATCATTGCTGAGCACCCGCCAGTAGGCATAGTCTTTATCAGGAACAATGAAAGGATAGAGATAATCTACCGTATCAAGGATATCAGGAATTTTCTTGTAATCATCGGAAACCTTGATCTGGCCAAAAAACAGATTGGAAAGGATCAGGAAAAAAGCGATGATGAGTTTCATAGAGAAAGTGTTTTCAGTGCAAATTTAAAGAGAATTATTCCAATACAATTTTATAATATCCTTTTTCATCAGTTACATCAATATCTATTCCTGTAAAAGTCAGTTTATTGATTTGATAACCATCACAAGCTCCTTTAAATTCTGATGACTGTATTGCAAAATCAAGGTTTTTAATATTAGAATAAAATTTATAATTTTTTGTTCCGTTATAGGCGCCTACATTTTCTACAATAACCTTGTTGTCGGAGGTTTTGGTTAATTGTATATTAACATTGTTTTCATCCTGAACTGAATACGTGGTCAATGTTCCATTGGCAATAAGATTCTCATTGTTGGAGTTTACGAACTCAAAAATGATGGGTAGAGGTGCATTGTAACAATCTTTTTCACAAGAGATAAACAGAATTGTTATGAGTAGAAAAGTAAATATTTTTTTCATGGATTATGGATGTTGTAAGAGTAAAATTAATGAAAATTATATTAAACGGACTCTTACATATATCTCAAAGAATTAGTTGACCATATGCTCTACAAAAGGAACAATCCTGTTATTCTCAATTTTTCCTTTGATATAAACAGAATCGCCATTCTTGAAAATGTATTCATTGACAAGAAGATTGTTTAACCCGCTAGGTTCAAAAAAAGACTGAATCCAGGGATGCAGATTTTTTAATAAGGAAATTTTTTGAGTTCCTCTGGGTTTATAATCTTGCAGATAGTAGGGTGTTCTATCGCTTGTAGTATAAGTTTCGTAGACAAAAGGCATATTTCTTTGATCTGGATTTTTTATGATACACCTATTAAAATCAATAGGATATAATTGCCCATTGATTAAAAGTTGAGCTCCTTTGGGATAGCCTGCTGCCATGGCGTAATCGAATTTTTCGTAAATTTCTTTATATCGTTTGTTTTGTTTGACGGTACCCACACGCAGCAGATAGAATGCCGCATCTTTTCCTGATAGAGGAGCTGAGATCGTTTGGTCTGTATAAACGGTGCATTTAAGAACGGGTAATGAGTGGATGACATCTACCTGCTTATTGTACTCATCAACTCTTTCCTGCATTGATTCCATACTGCCAAAAGCAAAAGAGCTAAAAGCTATTGCTGAAAAAGCAAAGACCAGCATAAACACTCCAAATATGATTAAAATAGTTTTCAGTCCCTTTTTGTCAAGCTGGGTTCCATTGTTTTTAATATTCACATTGGCGTTAAAATTGAATTTAATCATGGTTCGTTTAAATAGCTTTCAAAACTAAGGAATTCTTGAATAAAAATTAATATGTTTTTTTGCTTTTAATCCTTTATTTTTTTGTCATTTGTCAACCCAACTCATTCCAAAATCACTTACATTTGTTATTATGATACACGACCAACGCGCAGAAAAATTCAGGCAGATCGTGGAAAATAAGTTCCAGATCTACAATTCATTATTTATGAGCCTGCCTTATGATAAAATGACGAATATCGGAATGCTGCTTCCGTTTCTTTATGAGGAAAGCAGAACCGGCTATGAAGCAGGAAAAACCCCCGAAAACATCGTCGAAGAATTTTTTAAAAACCATACTGATCTTCAGACTGAGGAACAGAAACTCGAACTGCTTTTCAAGATCATTCAGTATATAGAAAGACAGGTAGTTTTGTTTGACAGTATTGAAGATGCTGCTTTTCCTAATCTTCACTCCGAAAGTGACAGTGGTACCGTAACCAATCTTTTTGAACGCTCTTTTCAGGATCATAAAATTGAAAAAGTACGTGAAAAATTAAAAGATTTTAGTGTAAAGGTCGTGTTTACAGCGCACCCTACACAGTTTTACCCAAGTTCAGTACAAAGGATCATTCAGGACTTAAGAGGAGCTATTACCAGTGATTCCGTTACTCAGATTGATACGCTTCTGCAGCAGCTGGGGAAGACCCCTTTTGTCAACAAAGAAAAACCTACTCCTATAGATGAAGCTTTGAGTATCATTTCATACCTGAGATACGTATATTACGATACCATTGGCGAATTGTTTACGAAGATCAAAAAGACTTTCGGAAACGGGCATTTTCATCTTCATGAAGATATTATCCAGCTTGGATTCTGGCCTGGAGGAGACAGGGATGGAAATCCGTTTGTAACAGCAGATGTAACAAAAAGGGTAGCAGAAGAACTTCGTTCGGCAATTCTGAAGTCCTATTACAGCCATTTGAAATTTATCAGAAGAAGATTAAGTTTCAGAGGCGTTTCTGAAGTTTTAACCCAATTAAGTGAAGAACTGTATGCTGCCATTTTTGATGGAAAAAGTATTACAGCTGAAGATATTTTAAAGAAAGCTGCAGAAGCGGAAAAAATATTAGTTAATGAACACAACTCTTTGTTTTTAGATCTTCTGGCCAATTTCAGAGATCGTGTAATGATCTTCGGAACTCACTTTGCAACGTTGGATATCCGTCAGGACAGCAGAATCCATCAGAAAGTGATTGATGATGTTTTTGCAAAAGTATCTGGAAATGAAGAGGCTGATTACGAACAAAAATTCAATAAGCTGATTCAGGTTTCAGAAACGGTAAATGCTGAAGATTTTGAAGATATTGTGAAAGATACATTGTTAACAGTTTCACAGGTTACAGACATTCAGAATCTGAATGGATTAAGGGGAATGAACCGCTATATTATTTCCAATTCTGATGCGGTAAAAGATGTGATGAATGTGTATGCATTCTTTAAGATTTGCGGGTATAAAGACGAAGATATCAATATGGATATCGTTCCGCTTTTTGAAACGATGGAAGGTCTTGCCAACGCTGAAAATGTGATGAAGGAGCTGTATCATAATCCGGTCTACAAAAAACATCTGGAAAAAAGAGGGAATCAGCAGACCATTATGCTTGGGTTTTCTGATGGAACCAAAGATGGTGGATATTTAAAAGCCAATTGGGAAATTTATAAAGCAAAAGAAGTATTGACCAAGCTTTCCGAGCAGAGCAATATCAAAGTTGTATTCTTTGATGGCAGAGGAGGGCCACCAGCCAGAGGAGGAGGAAAGACCCACGATTTCTATGCTTCTCAGGGAAAAACTATTGCCAATAATAAAATTGAACTTACGATCCAGGGGCAAACCATTACCAGTATTTTTGGAAATAAGGAACAGGCAAAATATAATTTTGAACAGCTTCTGACAGCTGGTGTAGAAAATGATGTATTCAAAAATGCAAAAAAAGAGCTTACGGAAAAAGAAAGAGCTTTAATCATTGAATTGGCGGATATCAGCTATGGAAAATATTCAGATTTAAAGGCTCATCCTATGTTTGTTCCATACCTTCAGGAGATGAGTACTCTTGAATATTATGGAAAAACAAATATCGGAAGCCGTCCTTCAAAAAGAGGAAACGGAAGCGAACTGAAATTTGAAGATCTGAGGGCTATTCCGTTTGTGGGCTCATGGTCACAACTGAAACAGAACGTTCCCGGATTTTTTGGCTTTGGATATGCTATGCAAAAGATGAAAGAACAGGGAAGATTTGAAGAAGTAAGAGAATTGTATAAAGGTTCGGATTTCTTTAAAACGTTAGTGCTGAACTCGATGATGAGTATGAATAAATCTTATTTCCCGCTGACTTATTATATTAAAAGCAACCCAAAGTTTGGTGCATTCTGGAATGTTCTTTTTGATGAATACGAGCTTTCAAGAGAAATAATGCTGGAGCTGACAGGTTTCAAAATGCTTCAGGAAGAAGATCCACTGTCCAGAAAATCGGTGAAGATCCGCGAAAAGATTGTGCTTCCATTATTGAGCATTCAACAATATGCCTTGATGAAAATACAGAAAGGAGAGGGCAATAAAGAAGCCTATGAAAAATTGGTGACAAGATCACTGTTTGGAAATATTAACGCGAGCAGAAACTCTGCTTAAGTTGTTTTAAACAAACGTTTTGTACATAGTGTACAATAATATATCAACAGGAATGGGCTTAGCCCATTCTTTTTTTATTAATCAATCCATCCGCTTTAGCCGAAATATAGCTGTTGTAGAAGAATATCTCTCGCACATTCAACAAAATTAAACACCATATCAAAATCTGCTCAATCTGTTTAATCCGCGAGAGACAAAAAATTATTCTTTTAAGAATTTCTCATAGTAAACCTTATCCTTCATCTGAATTTTCAGATAATAAGTTCCTTTGGCAAAATCCTCCACTTTTATAGATTTCTGCTGGCTGCTTTTTCTGATCAGTCTTCCCAGATTATCATAGATTTCCAAAGACAGGACTTCCTGCTCTGATGCTATATTCAGAATGTTTTTAGCAGGATTCGGGAATATAGAAAACTTTTCCTTTTTTACCGTTTCGGAAGTATTCAGAACGATATTGTACAGACTTCCGAAGTTGAGAATGCCAAATCCTATCTGATCTGAATGGGCAGGATAAAGCGAAGCTGTTTGTCTTAGCTTTGTTCTCATCTGCTCCCTGTCCATCGTTGGAAATGCCTGAATAAGACATGCCACACCTCCTGCAGCAATAGGAGTAGAAATGGATGTTCCATTCACAACTGTAGTCGCATTATCATACACTGTGGTGGTAGCAGTTCCTTGAGTACTTCCGTCAGGTTTTACCACTCCAAGAGAGTTCGGCCCAAAAGAAGAAAATCCGGATGCATTCCCTGCCGAATCTACAGAACCGATGGAGAATACTTTAGCATTGTCAGATGGTGTCATCAGATAATGCCATGGCTGCAGCCCGGAATTTCCGGCAGCAGCCAGAACAAAAATTCCTTTTTCAGCAGCAATACCTGCTCCCCGGGCAATGAAAGAAGTACTTCCGTTCATATTGGCATAAGTATAATTGTAACGGCTCTCATCAAAAATATTGTATCCCAGTGATGAGGTGATGATTTCTACGCCTTTTCTGTCTGCTTCCTCAGCTGCTTCAATCCAGTATAGCTCTTCTTCAGGAACCTCTACAGTAGCATTTTCACTTCGGTAGAGATAGAAATCAGCATCAGGAGCAGCGCCAACAAATATGTTTTCCAGATATCCGCCGATAGCTCCTAAAACAACAGAACCATGAGGACTGAGCGTTGTATTATAAATGTTTCCGGTTTTGGTGACAAAATCATAGGCCGCTTTTATATGATTACCGTTCCATAATCTTGAAAAAGCAGTTCCTGTATTCACAGTTGGAAATCCGGCATCAATGACGGCTATAGAAATCCCTGTTCCGGTATAACCTGCCAGGTGAAGTGGCCGTATATTGACCTGATCGATTTGGCCGGCACCGGAACCATAATTAAAGGTGGTAAGTATTTTATTGAGACTTGCATCATCTTGCCATTTTACAGGTGCTGTTTTTACAGTGGTTGAACTGTTTCTGGCAAAACTTTCAACAGACAAGACAAAAGATTGAGCCTGCAGCAGTGTTTTTTGGGCAGGAGTAGCATTCACTGCCGCTCCGTTAAGCCATTTTGAATAATCTGTAACGGTAAATCCTAAATTTTGAAGATTCTGAAGATAAGACTGTTCAATAGGGGCATCCTGATCGTTGAGAGGAATTCCCAGCGTTGTACGCCTGTTGAGTGATTTCTGACTGAGTTCAGAAAGCGGATTTGCATAAAATGCAGCTTTGTTGGGCTTATCAGTAAAGAAAACAAACACAAGTTCTGTTTGGGCAGATACATTAAGGTAACCCGTTAGGAAACAAAAGAGTAAAAGTTTTTTCATAAGATTATTTTGTATAAAGATAAAAACAAAATCAATAAAATTTTTGATAGGATATTAAATTCCTTATTTTTACAGAAATATTTATTATATGAAAAAAATTCAGATGGTTGACTTGCAAAGTCAGTATTACAAAATAAAGAATGATGTAGACAATGCTGTTTTGAATGTAATGGACTCTGCAGCGTTTATTAACGGACCTGAAGTAAAGTCTTTCCAGAATGAATTGGAGTCTTATTTAGAAGTAAAACATGTGATTCCGTGTGCCAATGGTACAGATGCATTACAGATTGCCTTAATGGCCCTGGACCTGAAAGAAGGCGATGAGATCATCACCGCTGATTTTACTTTTGCTGCAACGGTAGAAGTAATTCACCTGCTTAAGCTAAAATCTGTATTGGTAGATGTAGATTATGATACATTCACTATTTCTACAGAGCAGATAAAAAAAGCGATTACGCCAAGAACAAAAGCGATCATTCCGGTACACATTTTCGGACAGTGTGCGAATATGGAAGAAATTTTGAAAATTGCTGAAGAGCACAACCTATATGTTATTGAAGACAACGCTCAGGCAATCGGTTCAGAATATACATTCTCTGACGGAAGTGTAAAGCAGGCAGGAACAATGTCTACTGTAGGAACAACTTCTTTCTTCCCTTCAAAAAATCTTGGATGCTACGGAGATGGTGGAGCTATTTTTACCAACAACGATGAATTAGCACACCGTTTGAGAGGAATTGTAAACCACGGAATGTACGAAAGATATTATCATGATGAGGTAGGAGTAAACTCCCGTCTGGACAGTATTCAGGCTGCGGTATTAAGAAAAAAACTTCCTCACCTTGATTCTTACAATGAAGCAAGAAAAAGAGCAGCAGATTTTTATGATGAAGCATTTGAAGGAAACCCGAATATTCTGACTCCAAAAAGAGCTGAGAACTCTACTCACGTATTCCACCAGTATACTTTAAGAATTCTGAATGGAAAACGTAATGAACTTCAAAAGTTTTTAACGGAAAAAGAAATCCCTGCAATGATCTATTATCCGGTGGCCCTAAGAAAGCAGAAAGCTTACTTCCAGGAGAGCAATGATGCAGACTTTGTGAATACAGATAAGCTGCTGGATCAGGTAATTTCTTTACCAATGCATACAGAATTAGACGAAGAACAACTGAAGTATATTACGGATGCTGTTCTTGAGTTTATGGGATAAAAATAACTATGACGGAATTTTTTTTAAAAGGAAGGAAATATAAATTCTTTTTAGGGTTTCATCTTTTTATCGTAGGATTATATTCAATCTATGTAATAAATACATTGAATTCCTATAATTCCTCATCTTACTCAGAATACTATAAAGAGAGTATTTTTGAAAATATTTTGAAATACTCTTTTTACATTATTGTAAATTTAATTTCAGGGGGGATTATTTATTTTAAAATGAAGTATACAAAGAGTATTCTCAATTTTATTGCAGTAATGATCTTTATTTTAGTTTGTTATGCAGAATATACCCTCATTAAAACTTATACCAATAATTCATATTACAACTTTGTAATTGCTTTTAATACAATAGTTATAGGTTTTATTATTTTTTATCTTCTTTATCTGAACAATATGGATAAAGAGGTAAAGAAAAACGAAATAGAAAATATAGGCAAACACGAAGATTAAAAAATAAAATGGCAATACTTGTTACGGGAGGACTTGGATATATTGGTTCTCACACAGTAGTGGAACTTATCAATAGCGGCTTTGAAGTAGTTATCGTAGATGATTTATCCAATACGGAAAGGTTTATTTTAAAAAATATAGAAGAAATTACAGGTAAAAAGGTGGCTTTTTATCCTTTTGATCTAAAAAGAAGAGAACTTCTTACTCAGGTTTTTGATGCCTATCAGATTGATGGATGTATCAACTTTGCAGCTTCTAAAGCAGTAGGAGAGAGCCAGATAAAACCTGTGGACTATTATGAGAATAATTTGTTCTCACTGATTAATATTCTTCAGGAATTTAAAGAAAGAGAAGTTTCCAACTTTATTTTCAGTTCATCCTGTACAGTATACGGGCAGGCAGATGTAATGCCGATTGATGAAAATACTCCTTTAAAAGTACCTGAGAGTGTGTATGGGAAAACAAAACAAATGGGAGAACAGATCCTGATTGATTTTGCAAATGCCTATCACCGTAAAATTTCGTTATTAAGATATTTTAACCCGATCGGAGCCCATCCTTCTGCAAAACTTGGAGAACTGCCGATAGGAATTCCTAATAACCTGGTACCTTATGTGATGCAGACGGCTTCAGGAGTACGTGAGAAACTGAGTATTTGGGGAGATGATTATGCTACAGAGGACGGGACAGCCGTTCGTGATTATATTTATGTTGTTGACCTGGCGAAAGCACACGTTGCAGCATTAAAAAAACTGATGGAAGACTCTTCATCTGAAGCTGTGATTGATACCTACAACCTGGGAACAGGAAAAGGTTCATCCGTGCTGGAAGTGGTGAAAGCATTTGAAAAGGCCAATAATGTAGAAGTGCCGTATCAGATCTGTGCCAGAAGAGAAGGAGATATTACGATCGCGTATGCCAATGCTGAAAAAGCTGAGAAAGAACTCAACTGGAAGTCTGAAACTTCTCTGGAAGAAGCTTTAAGAACGGTTTGGGAATGGCAGAAGTATTTGAATACAAGGAATGTATAGTATTTCTATGGTTATGAAGATTTACTGACTATAGAAAAGAACAATTTAAAACGAATTATATAAACAAATTACAAAACGTCTTCCCTGAATCTTTTGTTTTTATCTTTTTAAAAAGAACATTTATTTCAGTGAAGTTTTAATTCAAAATTAATATGAAGACACAGAGAATAGGGATTACATTTTCCTCATTTGACTTATTACATGCCGGGCATATCAAAATGCTTGAAGAAGCTAAAACGGTATGTGACTATTTAATCGTTGGACTTCAGATCGACCCTTCCCACGATCGCCCCAACAAAAATAAGCCAAGCCAGACTATCGTTGAAAGGTATATTCAGCTGAAAGCAGTAAATGCTGTGGATGAGATCATTCCTTATTATACAGAAGAAGATCTGCTGGATATTTTAAAGTCATTTGTGATTGATGTAAGAATCATCGGGGATGATTATATGGACAGAGACTTTACAGGTAAGAAATACTGTGAAGAAAAAGGAATTGAGATCTTTTACAACAAAAGAGACCATAGGTTTTCCACCAGTGATCTGAGAAGAAGGATCTATGAAGCTGAAAAAGAAAAAGATTCCAAAGCTGAACCTGTAAAATAACAATAATAAAAAATCCCGAAAAGTAATTTTCGGGATTTTTGTTGTATTACATCGGACCGCCTTGCTGGTCGTCTCCGGCTGCATTGGAATTGATATCTTTTTTCTTTTTAGGCTGATCTACTTTTTCACCCTGCTTAAATCTGTAGGTTAGAGAAATAGAAAACTGTCTTGGCTGCCACTGCATATAGTTTCTTCTTGTGTAATCCTCATTGAAACTAAGTACTTCTCTGCTTCTCGTATTGAAAATATCCTGAATATTGAAGGAAATGGTTCCGTCTCCTTTCCAGATCGTTTTGGAAGCACCAAGGTTCAGCGCGTACATATCCTGAGTATTCTGGTTGGCAGATTTCTGTGCTCCTCTATAGAATCCCTGTAACTGTACACTTAATGTTTTATCAAGTTTAAAGGTTGTATTAAGACGTGCTCTGGTAGAAAAACCATTTCCTGTAAAATCCATATTTCGGGTTTGCTGCAACTTATTTTTATCAAGAGCATCATAATAAGCAATTCCGGTGGTTTTATAGCCGAACATGTCTAAGCTACCCATTATTTTTAGCCACGCAAAAGGATCATAGGTAAAGTTAAGATCCAAACCATAACGTTCATCATTTCCAAGGTTGATAGGTTTTGTATAGAATACTCCCAGACTTTCATCAGGTCTGTACACTAACATTTTAGTATCATCAGTGGCGTGTCTGTAGTATAGGGTAGGATTAATAGTAAACTTTTTTCTTGTAATATTATACCCTACTTCAAATGAATCTACATATGATGGGTTAAGATCTATGTTTCCTTCAAAAATATTCTGACTGTTGCTGTAATTCGGGAAAGGAACCATGAAGAAAGATCTTGGCCTGTCTATTCTACGGGAATAATTAACCAAAATCTGATTGTTCTTAGATACATCATAGCTTAAGAATATACTCGGAAATAAATTGTTGTAGTTTTTTGTTTTATTTAATTGTGGATCATTAGGATTTTGATTGATGTAATTGATCTTTACATTGGAAAGCTCATCTCTTAAACCAAGCTGATAAGCAAATTTTTCTCCGATTTTACTTTTAAACTGTAAATAGAAAGCATTGAAGATCTCTCTGTAATCCGTATCGTTATTATAGTTCGGGATATAAGGATTATTGGAAGTACTGCTTACAAAATTATTATAAGTATTATCATTCACATCCAATCTGTATCCTGCTTCAAGTTTAGATTTTTCTCCTATTGGTAATTCATAATCAGCTTTACCAATAATCGTTTTACTTACAGAATGTCTTCTGGTAATATCCTGTACATCAGGAAGCAGGTCATTGGTCTCAAGAATATTTGCATTATTATTACTTCTGTTTCTCTGTAAACTTAATGATACGGATAAATTCTGACCATTATCATCAAATTTGTGGTCTAAACCTACATCTCCCTGGAAGGCAAGGTTATTAAATATCGTTTTAGAATCTCTTTGTCCGTAAGGGTTTAATAATTGCCATGTTCCTGCAGTTCCATTTGGATCTGACGGGTCTTTGAAAAATCTGTGAAAACTATCATAAGTCTGCAAAAGTTCATTGCCATCTCCTTCAAATGTTCTGACCAATCCTGTTACATTAATCGATGTTTTGTCAGACAGATCATACACAAAACCCGCACTTACATTATAATTTTTATTATAGGTTTTACTGGTAGAATTTTGCAGCTGATGTACAAGAACATCATTTGGCTGGGTATTAGGAAAAATCTTAGGAAAAGTAATATTGTGATAAGTCGTTTCTGAATTATTTTTAGTTTTGTTTTCCGTATAGCCTCCTCCGCCGTTTACAAACCATGTCCAGTTATTTTTTCTCCAGCTCAGATTGGTATTAAGCGAGGTTCTTGGGAAATATCCTAATGACCCTACAACGCTACCGTTAAATCCTATTTTTTTGTTCTTTTTAAGGATGATATTAAGGATACCGGAAGTTCCGCTTGCTTCAAATTTAGAAGAAGGGTTGGTAATGACTTCAATTCTTTCAATCTGATCAGCCGGGATACTTTGTAAGGCATTGGCACCATCATCTATTCCCAGAAGAGCAGAAGGTTTTCCGTTGATCAGAAATTTTACATTGGTACTTCCCCTCATAGAAACCGTTCCGTCTGTATCTACAGAAACTGAAGGAACGTTGGTCAATACATCCTGAAGACTTCCTCCTTTACTCACGATATCCTGTGAAGGATCATATGTTTTCTTATCAAGTTCTACTTTATAAGGCTTAGCTGCTGAAGCGGTGATTACAACACCCTGGATTTCTTTTGTTTTTCCATCAATGGTTGTAGCCGCTTCTGGCTCTATAGATAATGCCCCGATATTACCCGCTATTGCAATATTTTTGCTGACTACACTCTTTTTGTAATCAATAGCTTCTACGGTGATATCATAATCTCCCGGTATAAGCTCAAGTTTATACTGCCCCTTTTCATCTGTCAGTACAGCATCACTTAATGCCTTGTTTACTTTATTGCTGAATGTTACAGAGGCATAGGGAACCGGTTGGTTTTTTTTGTTGACAATGATTCCTGAAACTCCAGCCTTCTCCTGTGCAAAAGCCATCGCCGCGGCTGAAAGTACTAACGTAAGTCCTAAAGTTTTTCTGGTGAAAATATTGACAATTTCTGTCTTATTCTTCATAGGTTATTTTTTTGTATAAAATCGTAAAAGGATAACCCATAATATTTCGAATATCTATATCAATTTGATTTTCAAAATATTATGATTATTTATTGTTTTTCTAACTGTATAAATTTTTAGGTGCTTTCTAAACTTATTTTATATTTTTTGAGTTGAGCCAGTCCTGGTAAGCCTTTGCATTTACAGCATGTTCTTCAGCACTTGCCGTAAACTTATGGTATCCAAATCTTGCCGGATCAGCACACATAAATATATAATTGTTGTTTTCTGCATTTAAAACAGCATCAATCGAATTTTTATCCACTACACAGATGGGTCCCGGAGGAATACCTGCGTTTGCATAAGTGTTGTAGGGTGATGGTGTAGACAAATGCTTATATAATACTCTTTTAATAGATTCTTTAAAATTAGTCTGCTTATTAATTGCGTAGATCACCGTAGGGTCAGACTGAAGTTTCATCCCTTTCCTGTAACGGTTTAAATACAATCCGGCAATCGTTTTCATTTCATCCTTTTTTCCTCCTGATTCCTTATAAACAATAGAAGCCAGTGCATAGATCTGATCTCTTGTAAGGCCAGACTGCTGTTCTTTATTTTTTCTTTCACTCGTCCAGAAATCATTGTACTGATTTTCAAACTTTGCAAAAAATTCTCGTGGGCTTACAGTCCAGAAGAAATTATAAGTGTCAATGAAGAAATATTTTTTTAAGTCTTCAACATTTTTATAGCCTTTCTCCTGTGCCACAGCATCCAGATCATTTATAAAATGTAACGAATCAATTTCCGTTTTTTTGGTCACCTTACCAATCATCTGATACATATCTCCAAAATCCCCGATTCTGTAAGAATTTGCCGTTTGGTTACCTGCTTTGATCATATTGACAAGGTTCTTATTTCCTGTTCCGCTCTGGATATGATAACGTCCCGCTTTAAAATTAGAATCAAGACCTTTTTCTTTAGCCACAGCTTCAAAAGATTCCCTGTCTTTAATATAAGGAGCAATAGAATCGAGGATCTGTTTAAAACCTGCTCTATGAGGAATCAGAACATAACCGTCTTTTTCTACGTTATTTCCTAAATATTTATTATAAAATCTCAAACCAAAAAATCCTGCGGCTACAAAAACCAGCAGAATGATAATGAGAATAGCTTTTTTCATTCTTATTAAATGTTGATTAAAAGTTTTTGTTTTTAAAGAAGATCTGTTTTACCTCTAAAAACTTGCTTTGCAGGACCTTCCAGCCAAATATTCTGGAATGTATCTCCGCTTTTTTCAGCATATACCTTAAGGTTTCCGCCTAAAGTTTTAACTTTTACAGAGGTTAGATTGTGTTTTTGAAGAAAAGTTAAAGCAGAAGCAGTAACTCCTGTTCCGCAACTGTAAGTTTCGTCCTCAACGCCTCGTTCATAGGTTCTTACAAAAATTTCATCATCAGAAATTTTTTCTACAAAGTTTACATTGATTCCTTTTTCTTTATAATTTTCTGAATTTCTGATCCCGTTTCCTTCAGTATACACGTTGTAATCGGGAAGATTTTCTACATATTTTACGTAATGTGGAGATCCTGTATTCAGAACAAAGTCATTTCCGTCTTGTGAAATGGTATTCACATTAATCATTTTCAATTTAATGATCCCGTTATGGATTTCAGCTTCATGCGCTCCGTCTGTTGCAATGAATTTGCATTTATCTTCAAAGATGTCAAGGAAAAAAGCAAAAGCTACAAGACATCTTCCTCCGTTTCCGCACATGGTACTTTCTCCTCCGTCAGAATTGTAGTAAACCATTTTGAAATCATAGTTCGGATCGTTTTCCAATAGAATAAGGCCGTCAGCACCTATTCCAAAACGTCTGTCACATAATTTTTCAATACTGTTTTTATCTTTAGTAAACTGCAGATCACGGTTGTCTACCATTACGAAATCATTTCCTGTTCCCTGATATTTATAAAATTCCATATTTTTTTGTCTAAATGAAGAAGCAAAATTAATATATTTAAAATGAAAAACGAACAGTGTTAACTGTTCGTTTCCTTATTTATAATCGTTTTATCTAAAGCCGCCTCCGCCGCTCTGTTGTCTGTTTGAACCACTGCTTTGGCCGCTGGAACTGTTTCTGAACCCACCGCCGGAAGATTCTGATCTGGTGCTGTTTTGGCTGCCGCTGTTTTGGTTTCTGAATCCACTGTTATTTTGGGTACTCTGACTATTCTGGTTACCGCTGCTTTGGTTTCTGAATCCGCTGTTACTGTTGGAATTTCTGAATCCGCTGTTGTTTTGGTTACCCTGATTGTTCTGATTACCATTGTTCTGGTTTCTGAATCCACTATTGCTATTGGAGTTTCTATTATTATTGAATCCTCCGTTATTATTGTACGAACCGTTACTATTCGTTGTACGCGTGTTCTGGAATCCGTTTTGAGGTCTCGATGAAGAAGAAGATCTTCTTTCTACATAGACTTTTCTTCTGGAGTTATTATAATTGTCATAGTAATAAGGAATTCCATTATCATAGTAGTAATTAACGTTGTTTCTGTAATAATACCCGTCATTACCATAATATCCTCCATTTCCGTAATATCCGGAAGGTGCATAGTAATATCCGTTGTTATAATAGGGATCTCCATATCCATAATTTCCATTGCTTCCGTATCCGTCGGTATATGCTAAACAAGAGGTTAAGCTGGTAATAGCAAAAATACTGACTGCTATTTTGAATAAATTTTTCATGACTTTATTGTACTTTTTTTTCTTTAAAACTTTTTTTCCAATTGAGGTATCCTAAGATAGCCATTATAGTAAATACCAAATATTGAACCGAAGTGATTCCAAATCCCTTAAAAATCATCATAGGGATGCAGATAATATCTCCGATAATCCAGAAAATCCAGCTGTCAATGCGCTGTTTGGCCATCAACCACATTCCTACTAAAAATATTGAAGTGGTGAAAACATCCATCCAATTTGCCAAGTCCAGGTGATACAATCCTAAACTGGCTCCCTCCATAGAAAACTGATTATCAATATAAGGCTTATAATAATAAATAAGAGTAACCAGTGCCAGACTCAGTATGAAAAGCAGGGCAGCATGAGTCCATTCTTTTCGGGTGGCCCAGGTAACTTCTACATGAACATGATCTTCAGAATTTCTGGCCCATAGAACCCAGCCATAAATACTCATAACAGAATAATAGACATTGATTATGCAGTCTCCTAACAGCCCGGCATTGAAAAGAAGATATACGTAGATCAGAGTTGAAATAATGCCGGTAGGGTATACCCATATATTTTTCTTAATGGAAAAAAATACGCTGAGTATTCCGAAAATAGCACCTGATGCTTCCAATGTAATCTGTAAAGAATCATAGCTTTCATAAGGCTTTACAAAAAGATCATATAAATTCATGCAATCAAAAATAAGCAAAAATATGGACTTTTTAAAATGGATTATATAATATGTTGCTCAGGTTTTTAAAAACTTTATGTAAAATAAATGACGAAAGTTTAACGATAAACGTGGGAGTTCCTAAATTTTTTATATTTTCGTAAATCCTTAATAAATAAAAAAACATGTCGAAAATTTGGGTTAAAAAGCCACTAAGTGCCTATGAGGCAGATATGAAGAAAAGTGAGCTGAAGAAAGTCCTTGGAAAATGGAGTTTAACAGCAATTGGAGTGGGTGCTATCATCGGTGGTGGAATCTTTGTTCTTACGGGAACAGGAGCCTATTATCACGCAGGACCAGCACTTGCCATTTCCTTTATCATAGCAGGTATTGCCTGTGTTTTTGCTGCATTGTGCTATGCAGAGTTTGCATCCATTATTCCTGTAGAAGGTTCAGCTTATGCTTATGCCTATGGAACGGTAGGAGAAATTTTTGCATGGGCCATGGGGTGGTGTCTCATCCTCGAATATGCCATGGCGAGTATGGCCGTTTCGGTGAGCTGGTCCGGATATTTTAACAAATTTTTGAAAATCTTTAATATTCATTTACCGGCTTATCTTACATCAGATCCTGCCAGTTATACAGGAGATGGTTTTTCAATGAACCTGCCGGCATTTATTCTTGTTCTTTTAATTACTGCATTATTGGTAAAAGGAACTAAAGAAGCAGCAGGGGCTAATAACCTGATTGTTTTGATGAAAACTTCTGCCGTTATTTTTGTAATTATTGCAGGAGTATATATTATTTTTTCTAATACTGATCTTTACAACGCTGTAGATGGTGTAAAAAACTGGAAACCTTTTATTCCGGATCAGGTACAGATCAGAAATTCTGAAGGGGATATGGTCTCTGCCTATGGTATTAAAGGAATTATTTCCGGTGCAGCAGCTATTTTCTTTGCTTATATTGGTTTTGATGCTGTTTCTACACAGGCAGGAGAAGCTATTAATCCTAAAAAAGATGTGCCTTTTGCAATTATTGCATCACTATTGGTGTGTACAGCGCTTTATATTTGTGTATCGCTTGTATTAACAGGGATGATGCATTATACAGACTTTAACCCTGAAGGTAAATATCCTGATGCAATCAAAGCGCCTGTAGCGTATGCATTTGAAATTGCAGGAAAGCACTGGGCAAGTAATGTAGTAACCATCGCCGCAACAGTAGGATTGATCTCTGTAGTAATGGTAATGATGATGGGGCAGTCAAGAATCTTCATCGGTATGGCAAAAGACGGATTGATTCCTAAATTTTTCGGAGAACTTCACCCAAAAACAAAAACACCTTACAAAGGAATTATTTTGTTGGGAATTGTAGTGGCTTTGATCGCAGCATTTACTCCAATTTCAACATTGGCAGATATGACAAGTTTTGGAACCCTGTTTGCATTTACATTGGTTTGTATTGCCGTTTGGGTAATGAGAAAAAAAGAACCTAATTTGATAAGACCTTTCAAAGTTCCGGCTTACAAAATAGTGGTGGCATTGGGAGTGTTTATCAATATCTATTTGATATTTAACTTAAGTGCTCATGCATTGGAACTTTCTGCTGTATGGTTGTTCTTAGGAGGTTTGGTGTATTTCCTTTACGGAAAATCAAACAGTAAACTTAATAATCCTGAAAAATATCAGAACCAAGATTAATAATAATATAAACCGCTTCGGCGGTTTTTTTTGTCCCAATACTATTATATGAAAAAGTTTTTTTCCATTTTATTCCTGTCCGCAGGACTTACAGCATTTTCCCAGCAAGTGGAAAGTTTTGAAACCATTCTTAATGATAAAATCAGCATCAGAGCGCTGGAATTATATGATAATAAGGTCTGGTATAGCGGTACAGATTCCAAATTCGGGTTTGTAGATCTGAAAGATTATAAAAATCAGAAGCAGATAAAACTGTCTGAGGAAAAGCTTCAGTTCAGAACGCTGGCACAGGATAAAACCTCTTTTTATGCCATCAACATTGAAAGCCCTGCTTACTTCTTTAAAATTGATAAAAAAGATCTGAAATCACAGATTGTCTTTAAAGATACTGCTAAAACCGCTTTCTATGATGCTTTACATTTTGTAAAGGATGGATATGGTATAACGTTCAGTGATCCTGATAAAAATCTTTTGATGAAGCTGGCATTATTATTCCCTCACAAGAAAATGTACGATGTGTGGAATCCTCCAATGGGTAATCACGAGGCAGTAAGACTTAAGGAAGGGGAAGCCGCATTTGCTGCCAGCAATACAAATATTGCTTCCTACAAGGATATTCTCTGGATTGCAACGGGCGGGAAAGCTTCCAGGATCTTTAAGCAGAAGGGATTGGACTGGAAAATTATAGAAACACCTTTCATTCAGGGAGAATCTTCACAAGGAATGTATTCTATCGATTTTTTTGAAGACCGTTTCGGGATTGCAGCAGGAGGGGATTATACCAGGCAGGATGCCAATATGAACAATATTGCAACCACTATTGATGCTGGTGAGACCTGGCAGATTCAGGCTTCAGGACAGAATGCGGGATATATAACCTGTGTGAAGATTAAGCCCGGATCAAAAGGAAAAGAAATCATTGCAGTTGGAGACAAGCATGTCAGTTATTCTTCAGATTTTGGAAAGACATGGAAGAAAATTTCTGATGAGAAAGGTTTTTTCGTCTGCCAATGGATTGATGGAAACAATGTAGTTTTTGCCGGAAATAATAAAATCGCGGTAATGAAATTAAAATTTTAAATATCAGGAATAGAATTTATCACTATTTGCCAAAAGCCTGGCCATATGTATTTAGACTCATTATAAAATAGAACCTAATATAATTCATAGGTTAAAATTCATAACTAATGGTTAATTTTGTAAGATGAAATTTTAATAGTGTTAAATTTCATACTCTTATAAAATTTTAAATTTCAAAATGAACTCTTTAATAGATAAGTATAATATTCCCGGACCGCGTTACACTTCTTATCCTACCGTTCCGTATTGGGATGAATCTACATTTTCACCGGAAAAATGGAAGGAAACTGTAATCAGGTCTTTTCATGAGAGTAATGCAGAGGAGGGGATTTCTATTTATATCCATTTGCCTTTCTGTGAGGCTTTGTGTACGTTCTGTGCATGTCATAAACGTATTACCAAACAACACAGTGTTGAAGTGCCTTATCTGGAAAGTGTTTTGAAAGAGTGGAAACTTTATCTTGACCTTTTCAACGAAAGACCTAAACTGAAAGAATTACACTTAGGAGGTGGAACTCCTACATTTTTCTCTCCTGAGAACTTAAAAACATTATTGGAGGGAATTTTTTCAACTGTAGACATTGCGGAACATCCGGAATTTTCTTTTGAAGGGCATCCTAACAATACAACGAAAGAACATCTTCAGACTTTATACAACCTCGGTTTCAGAAGAGTAAGCTTTGGCGTTCAGGATTATGATCCTAAAGTTCAGAAAGCAATCAATAGAATTCAACCCTTTGAAAACGTAAAAAATGTTACAGAATGGGCAAAGGAAATTGGTTACAGAGGAATAAGTCATGATCTTGTATTCGGACTGCCGCATCAGAATTGGGAGGCGATGGAACACACGATCAGAAAAACAATGGAGCTGAAGCCGGACAGACTTGCCTTCTACTCTTATGCACACGTTCCATGGGTGAAAGGAGTTGGGCAGAGAGGTTTTGATGAAAATGACCTTCCAAGCGGAGAAGAAAAACGCCGTTTGTACGAAGATGGTAAAAGATTGCTTCAGGATTTAGGATATATTGAAGTAGGGATGGATCACTTCTCTCTTGAACATGATGATCTGTATCAGTCTTTGATTCATAAAAAACTTCACAGAAACTTCATGGGGTATACTTCAAGCAAAACCCAGCTGATGGTAGGACTTGGTATGTCTGCCATTTCAGATTCATGGTATGCTTTTGCCCAGAATGTAAAAACGGTTGAGGAATATCAGAAAATGGTTGAAGGAGGTGAGATCCCTGTTGTAAAAGGACACGTTCTGAGTGAAGAAGATCTGACTGTAAGAAGACATATTCTGAATCTGATGTGCCAGCTTGAAACTACTTTTGATATCAACAATTCTTTCCCGGAGCTTGAAAACGCTTTGGAAATGTTGAAAGAAATGGAAAATGACGGACTGGTTGAGATTAATGGGACAGAAGTTAAAATTACAGAAGCCGGAAGAGCATTCACAAGAAATGTAGCCATGGTTTTTGACCTGAGAATGATGAGAAATAAGCCTGAAACAAGGATTTTCTCAATGACAATATAAATAAAAGCGGTTCAGATCTGAACCGCTTTTTTTATTAGCCAGGTAGTTTATTGCTATGTTCGCAAAGCTACTGTGTTTAGCAAGATTTTTTTGCTTAGTGAAACGCCTTTGCGCCCTTTTCATAGAATTGTAAAAATCTTAGCGTTTCGCTTGCGTTAACAACAAACTATAATTATTTAATAATCAATTTCTGACTGTAAGACTTCTGTTCTCCGGATTTTAGATTAATATAGTATACTCCGGCTGGTATATGTGAAATATCAATGCTTTTGCCCTGACTGATCTGATCTGTTTCCAATACTTTTCTTCCTTCTGCACTGATAATTTCCAGGGTTGCTTTTTTATCTGTAATGCCATCAATGAAAATTTCTTTTGAAGCAGGATTAGGATAAATTTTTACGGTTCCTAAAGTACTTTCCTGAGTTCCTAAAGTCCCTGTGGATATTTTAAAAATTTTTCCACTGTTCACTGCAGCTACGTACAGTCCTTTCTGATAATCCTCTCCGAAAGTAGAAAAATTATTTCCGGAATAAGGACCCGTCCAAGTGATGGCATTATTGCTATCCAGAATTCCGATCTGGGTAGAGCAGTAGTCTGCAAAAAAATATTTCCCCTGAAGTGACGGATATTGAGTTCCTCTGTAAACATAGCCACCCGTGATAGAACATTTTCCGCCTGAATGATCATATACTGCAATAGGAAAGGTCATGGTAGACTGTGCAGCACATCCTGCTGTATTATAGGCATTATTTCCTTCATAGCAGCGCCAGCCATAGTTCAAGCCGGCTTGTGTTATAGGCATTTTATTGATTTCTTCTATGGCGCCCTGGCCTACATCTGCAATCATCGCATTTCCGGTGGTTAGATCAAAGGAAAATTTCCATGCATTTCTGAGACCATAGGCCCATATTTCATCGGCACCAGCTACTCCGGCTCCGGCAAAAGGATTATCAGGAGGAATGTTGTAAGGACCAGTAGCATCCACATCTATTCTCAACATTTTTCCAAGCAGAACATTTTTGTTTTGAGCATTATTGTTGGGGTCGCCACCACTTCCTCCGTCTCCGGTGATGATCCAGAGTTTTCCGTCAGGAGCAAAATGAATACTTCCTCCATTGTGATTGTCGAATGGTTTGGGAATGTTGAGCAGGATTTTTTCAGAAGCAGGATCAGCCACGTTAGGATCAGTTGAACTGACACTGTATCTTGCAACAATGATATTGCCTGCCGGGTTATTATAATACACAAAAAAATACCCGTTGGTAGGATATTGTGGGTGAAAAGCAAGTCCCAGAAGACCTCTTTCACCGCTAAAAATAATTTTTGAACCGATGTTCAGAAAATTAGTGGGATTAATTGTCCCGTTAGGTTGAATAATTTTAATAATTCCGTTCTGTTGAACAACAAAAAGCCGGCTGTCATTGGCGTTTGTAATCTCTACCGGGCTGGTAAGTCCCGTGGCAAATTCTTCCAAATTAATGCTTTGAGAATTAGCAATTAAGGAAGAAAAAATACTAATGGCAAAAAGTAGTTTTTTCATAATATTGTGAGAGTTAGTGTGTTGAGAAAGTGAATGAAAATTTTATACCAATCGAATTTTGAAGACTTCATTATGATACTAAGAAAAAATTGTTAAATCTTAAATAGAACTCAGAATACCAATATATCTGAAAATAAACCATTTCTGTTGTTAAAAATTCATAAAATACAAGAAAATCATTATATTTGCCGACTTAATTTAACGTAGTTATAACAAAATGCAAGGAAAAGGACTTATTACAATTGTCGCTATTGTACTAGGGTTGATTTGCTTAAACGAGCTATTACCAACATGGTACGCCAGCAAAATTGAAAAGCAGGCAACTGCTATTGCAGGAGACAATCCGGAGAAGTATCAGAAAGAAATTGCTAGACTTTCTAAGGATACTTTGAATCTAGGATTCACAAAACTTTATTACACTAAAGCCAAAGACAAGGAAATGAAACTTGGTCTTGACTTGAAAGGAGGGATCAACGTTCTTTTGGAAATCAACCAAAGAGATCTTGTGAATGATTTAACAAATTATTCTACAAATCCTGTTCTTATTGAGGCTTTAAACAAAACTGATGAAGCACAGAAGAATTCTACAAAAGCTTACATTGATAATTTCTTCGAACAATTCGATGTAGTGAACAAAGCTAAAGGTACAAACCTTAAGTTGGCAGATCCGGAAATTTTCGGAAATACTACACTTACCGAGGTGAAGTACAACACTCCTGATGAGCAGGTAAAAAGCATTGTTAAAAGAAAAATTGATGCATCTGTAGGAACAGCTTTTGAGGTAATCAGAACGAGAATTGATAAAATGGGTGCTGTGCAGCCAAACGTTCAGAGAGTACCTGGAACAGCTAGAATTTCTGTGGAAATGCCTGGTATGAAGGACATCGATAAAGTAAAGAAAATGCTTCAGACTTCTGCAAAACTTCAGTTCTGGGAAGTACAGCAGGTTCCTGAGATTGCGCCTTATTTCCAAACTTTGACAACTATGGTTGCTACAAAAGGAGATTCTATGGGAGTAGCAAAGAATGTGAACTTCATGAGCCTTTTACAGCTTGACAAATTAAGAACGAATGGTGTTGCTAACGTAAAATTATCCGATACAGCTGTTGTAAATAAAATTTTAAACAGTAAGGTTGGTCAGTCTTTACGTCCGTCTAACATTAAATATACACAGTTCATGTGGGGTTACAAGCCTGAAGCTACAGATGCTGAAAGCTTAGTCCTGTATGCAATCAGAGGTAACATCAACCAAAAAGCTCCGGTAGACGGTGCGGTAGAAACTGCAAATATCAGCTATGATGAGCTGAGCAGAGTAGTGGTAGATATGCAGATGGATTCCAAAGGAGCAAAAGACTGGAAAACATTAACTGAGAAAAACGTTGGTAAGCCGGTTGCTGTAACGCTTGACGGTAGAGTATATACTGCACCAAACGTTGTAAATGCAATCCCGAACGGTAGAACCCAGATCTCTGGTAACTTCTCTCAGGAAGAAGCTAAAGAATTGGTTGACGTTTTAGGAGCAGGTAAATTACCGGCAGGTGCAAAAGTAGTTCAGGCTACAGTTGTAGGGCCTTCATTAGGACAGGAATCTATTGATGCTGGTGTGATGTCATTCGGTATCGCATTCTTATTAATTATTGCTTATATCATTTTCTACTATGGTGGAGCTGGTGTTTATGCAGTAATTGCAATGATCATCAACCTATTCTACATTTTCGGAATTATGGATTCCGTAGATGCTACACTTACGCTTCCTGGTATCGCAGGTATTGTACTTACAATGGCCATGGCGGTAGATACGAACGTAATTATCTATGAAAGAACTAAAGAAGAGCTTTTCGCAGGAAAAAGTATTCTTGAAGCATACAAAGACGGTTTCAAACATGCATTAAATGCAATTGTTGATGGTCACTTAACGACATTATTGACGGCAGGTGTACTATTCCTTTTCGGAACAGGGCCTATCAAAGGTTTTGCATTAACATTAGGAATCGGTATCTTGATGACATTCTTTACTTCGGTATTGATCTCAAGAGTAATGATCTTCTCTAGACTGAATAAAGGAAAACACCTTTCTGTTTGGACAGGTGCTACAAAAAATCTTTTCAGAAATACCTGGATCGATTTTATTGGAAAAAGAAAATATGCTTACATCATTTCTGGTGTTTTAACTATTGTTTGTATCGCATCTATTGCAATCCACGGATTCAAATATGGTATCGACTTTACAGGAGGTAGAAATTATGTGGTAAGATTTGATAAGGCAGTAAATGCTGAAGATGTTGAAGCTAGCTTAGTAAAAATGTTCCAGACTGAGGATGGTAAAAACTCTTCAGTAGAAGCTAAAACTTTCGGTAATGACAAGCAGTTGAAAATCTCTACAGATTACCTTATCGAAGACGAATCTTTGAAAGCTGACCAGACTGTTGAGCAGAAATTGTATGACGGATTAAAATCCAGCTTACCTGCAAATATGACCTTAAAAGATTTCAAATCTGCAGATAAAGATCACTCAGGAATTATTTCTTCTGAGAAAGTAGGACCTACTGTAGCAGACGATATCAAGACACACGGTATTCTTGCTGTAGTTGCAGCATTAGCAGGTATTTTTATCTATATCTTGGTAAGATTTAGAAAATGGCAGTTCTCCCTTGGTGCTGTTGCCGCGTTATTCCACGATGCTGTTATCATTTTGGGGGCTTATTCATTACTTCATAAGTTTATGCCGTTCAACATGGAGATCAATCAGGATTTCGTTGCTGCGATTCTTACTGTATTAGGGTACTCAATCAATGATACGGTAATTATCTTCGACAGAATTAGAGAATACCTGAGAGAGAAAAAATCTTTAACATTAGCGGGTCTGTTTGATGACTCTATCTCAAGTACATTGGGTAGAACATTCAACACCTCATTTACTACAATTCTGGTTATCCTTGCGATCTTTATTTTCGGTGGTGATAACTTGAGAGGATTCATGTTTGCGATGTTAATTGGTATTGGATTCGGTACGTATTCATCTATCTTTATTGCGTCTGCAATTGCTTATGACTTCCTTAAAACAGGAAAAGAAGAAGAGGTACATGGAAAAACCACTTCTACAAAAGAAGAACTTGCTTCAAAGTAATACAAACTACAATAAATTAATAAAGACCGTTTCGAAAGAGATGGTCTTTTTTTTTGCTAAATATCTGCTTTTTTTTTATTCCTTATAAATACTAAAAAGCAAATTGAGTGTATTATTAATGTTATACTTCTTTAATACAATGAAATTTAGAACCATTATTTTTAAGATTTGATTAATTTTGCACCATCATGGAAAATTCAAGGAAAAAAGCGGCTATAGGCTTTATATTTATTACTTTACTGATAGATATTACAGGATGGGGAATCATCATTCCTGTTGTTCCCAAATTAATTGAGGAACTTATTCATGCAGATATTAGTGAAGCCGCAAAATATGGTGGCTGGCTTGGATTTGCCTATGCCTTTACCCAATTTATATTTTCTCCGCTTGTTGGAAACCTGAGTGATAAATATGGGCGTAGACCTGTGATCCTGATTTCTCTTTTCGGATTTGCTGTGGACTATATTTTCCTTGCACTGGCTCCCACAATCTGGTGGCTGTTTCTGGGAAGAATTATTGCCGGAATAACGGGCGCAAGTGTCACCACTGCCAGTGCCTATATTGCAGATATTTCGACGGATGAAGACAGAGCCAAGAATTTTGGACTGATAGGAGCTGCTTTTGGGCTCGGATTTATTATAGGTCCGGTTCTGGGCGGTGTACTTGGTCATTATGGTGCCAGAGTCCCTTTCTATGCTGCTGCGGGTTTATGTCTGCTTAACTTCCTGTATGGATATTTCATCCTTCCTGAAAGTTTGGATAAAGATAAAAGAAGAGAGTTTGACTGGAAACGTGCAAACCCTATAGGTTCATTTAAGTTTTTAGGTAAACACCCTGAAATTTCCGGACTTATTCTTTCCTTAATATTGATTTATATTGCAGGTCATGCCGTACAGAGCAACTGGAGTTTCTTTACAATGTATAAATTCAGCTGGACAGAAAGAATGGTAGGGATTTCATTGGGAGTAGTAGGTTTATTGGTTGGTCTCGTACAAGGTGGACTGATCAGATGGACTACTCCAAGGCTTGGAGAGCAGAAAAGTATTTACTACGGATTGGCTTTCTATGCCGTAGGAATGCTGCTGTTTGCTTTTGCCTCTGAAGGATGGATGATGTTTGTATTTTTGGTTCCTTATTGTTTAGGAGGAATCTGTGGACCGGCTTTACAGTCTGTCATCACAAAAAGTGTTCCTTCCAATGAGCAGGGTGAACTTCAGGGAGCGTTAACGAGTTTAATGAGTGCAACTTCAATTATCGGGCCTCCGATGATGACAAACCTGTTTTACTTTTTTACCCATGATGAAGCGCCATTCAAGTTTTCTGGTGCGCCTTTCTTTTTAGCATTTATTTTAATGGCGATCAGCGTTGTGATCACCTATTCTGCATTTCAGAAAAAAGGAAAAGAAAAAATAGAAAAGGATTTTCAGAAACAATAGATTTGTTCTATTCCGAACATACAGGTGGCTCTGGGTTCAATCTATTCGATAATTTTACAGAAGTAGTCTTTCTACTTTTTTAAACACAAAATAAATTATGAATACATTAGACCTGGAAAAATATTTCGAACGGATTCATTTCTCCGGAACGCCGGAAATGACTATGGAGGTATTGAAAACAATACACCGGCTTCATCCTAAATATATTCCTTTTGAGAATATTGACTCTTACACAGGAACAGTGCCTTCTCTGGATCTGGAGGATATTTTTAAAAAACTGGTTACAGAATCGAGAGGCGGATATTGCTATGAACAAAACTTACTTTTAAGCGAAGTTTTAAAACATTTAGGATTCAATGTAAAATTACAGCTTGGAAGAGTAGTGTGGGGGAGACAAGAAGACAGCGTTGCGGCACAGACTCATTTATTACTGATCGTGGATTTTGGAGGTGAAAAGTATGTTGTAGACTGTGGATTTGGGACAGCTACACTTACAGCACCTATTCTTTTAAATGAAGAAGAACCACAGCAAACACCCAACGGAATATTTAAAGTTTCCTATAAAGAAGAAACCTATACCCTCTGGATGCTGAAAGAACAATGGTTCCCGGTGTACCGCTTCATACCTGAACATGTAGAGCCCATTGATCTTACTATCTCTAATTGGTATTTGTCTACTCATCCGGATTCTCATTTTAAGAACAAACTAATCCTTTCAAAAGTAGATGAGAATGTCCGTTATACCTATACAGACCATGTCCTGAATATCCGGTCTGATCATGGTGAAAAAGAATCCATATCTATAGAAAATGATATGCAGTTGTATGAAATACTGATGAATACTTTCGGACTGAAAGAAAATGCAGTAGAAGTATTGAAATCAAAAATTGAAAACGGATCCCTTCAAAAGTCTTGATATAAAATACAAACGGGAAGCTCAGCAGGCTTCCCGTTTTTTTGAAATCTGATTTTTATGAAAATTATGGATAAAGAGATTTTGTCCCGTTACTTACAATATTGCTGCCCAATCCTGAGAATGACACAGAGAAATTGCTGCTATTAAAACTTAAAGAACCTGTAGGAGTACAAAGCCCCAGCGCATAACGGCATTGCCCGTAAGCTCCTGTTTTCTTTATAATCTTACTCTCACTTTTCGCTTTTCCTAAACTGATATATCCCCAATCGCTTACATCTGCATTAGAAACCGTAGAACCGGAATAATAAATCGTAATCTGATATCCGGTTTCACCTCTCTTGGAACCCCACAGCCAGCTTGCGGTCCACCATTGCTTATACCAGGTAGAAACTACTTTTGCTGCCTGATTGTTGTTGGATGCTTCCGAATTTCCACGTGAATCCATCATAATAAGACCTCCGAAAATATTGTCCCAGATAATTCCCGAATCTTTGTAAAAACATAGTGTTGTAAATTTTCCGCTTTTGCTGTTCCACGTTATTTCCATAACATTAATCCCGGGTTTTACTTCTTCAGTGACCGCTTCTTTCAATCCCTGCTGAGCTGTTGTCAGGTCATCTCCGTGATATAAATCTCCAATTTTTCCAATCTTTACTGAAGACGGATCCATGATGTTTCCCGTTGCAATAAACTGGTCTTTGTCGATGATCAGGCTTTTGGAAAGATCAATGCCTTTTTGGGTTGAAATTTTTCCCAATACCTTCACTTCTGCAATCTGCAGATCATTTTTCAGATAAGTTTCAAGGTTTTTACCGGATTCATTCAGTTGAAGCTGTACTGTTTCCGGAACAATTTGAGAGGAAAGAGGAGTAATCTCTTTTTTCAGGTCAGAGGCGGTTATCTTTGCCTGAATTGTTTCCTGCTGATCCATTTCGTTGTTTTCATTCTGGCAGCTATTGAATGCCAATACCGATAATACGGCGAAAACTTTAAAAGTAGTCACTAGTTTTTTCATACTATATATTTATTTGATTGTGTATTATAAATATACTGAATTGTTATGTAATTCTCATTGTTTTGAATTAAGTATTTGTTAATTTATAGGTAATAGGTAATAGGTAATAGGTAATAGGTAATAGGGATTAGGGATTAGGGGGAATACTCTGTGAAATAGTAATGAAGGTTGATTGAAGTCAATAGTGAATTTTGCTTTGTAAGTGAGTGGTGAATTTTTGAAGGGAGATCTAGAATCTAGAGTCAAGATAATGGCAGCCTGTATATAACCAGTAATAAAAGAAACCAGTAGCTAGAAACAAAGAACTAATAACCAGCAATTCTCAACTAAAAACACTGAACTTCCATTCTCATTTTACAAAATCTTAAAATTTGTTTAAATTTTTAGTTTACCATTCATAAATGCAATAATCTTTTGTAATTTTACAGGATGGAATTAAGCATTGGAGAAATGGCACTCATTGCCATTGCAATCGTTGTATTATTCGGACCGGATAAACTGCCTCAGATTGCGCGTGACTTAGGTGCAGGCGTTAGAAAAATGCGTGGAGCAGTAGAAGATATCAAAACTGAAATTATGAAGGAAACAGATAATCCTGTTTCTGAAATAAAGCGTGAGATTGAAAAGGTGAAAGATGCTGCCAAAGATTTCAACCCGATGAAAGATATCGAAAAAGATATTCTGACGGAACCGGGTACTCTTGCTTCTAATGAGCCTCCAAAACCGAAGCCTGCTGATGATGAGACTTATGAAGGACCTGTAAGCAGATAATCATGGAGGAGATCATTCAGGAAGATAAAAAGGTATTTCTATACCTTAATAATTTGGGCGATTCATCTTTCGATCAGTTTTGGATGCTGATCTCAAGTACCTGGATCTGGGTACCTCTTTATATTATTTTTCTTTATTTTTTATACAAAAATTATCAACTAAAAACTTTAGTTTTTATTCTCATATTTATAGCACTTGGGGCTGTCGTTTCAGATCAGCTGGCCAATATTTTCAAATATGGGGTAGCGAGGTTAAGACCTTGCCATGACCCTACTCTGGAGCATCATATGAGGATTGTGAAATGTGGCGGACAGTTTGGGTTTTATTCAGCTCATGCTTCCAATACCTTCTTTTTGGCAACATATTTAGGTATTTTATTGAAAAAGAAGATTAAATGGTTTCCTTATGCTATATTTGCATGGGCTCTGGTTGTTTCGTACAGCCGAATCTATTTAGGAGTACATTTCCCAATTGATATTTTGGTGGGGGCGTTTGTTGGATCTTTATTGGGAGTGGTATTTGGTGCACTCGCCAAAAAAGTGATCAATAAACAAACTATAACCTCATGAAAAAAACTTTATTATTAGTAACTTCCCTTTGTTTCTCTCTTAATTTCTATGCCCAGGATAAAAAACTGGCCGAAGACTGTTTTGATAAAGCGGACTATAAGTGTGCAGAAGAGCAATACTTAAAACTGGCTGAGAAAGAACAGATTCAAAAATTTCAGTCGGAATATTATGACTATCTCGGAACGGCTCAAAGAAGGCTGGGGAAGACGACTCAGGCTTTTAAATCTTATGATTCTGCGTTAAAAGCAAATCCTATGTCGGTTTCCGTTTATGTCAACCTCTCATCGCTTTACAGCCAGAAAGGAAATAAGGTAAAAGCACTGGAATATGTAGAAAAAGGATTGAAAGTGAATCCTGAAACTCCGGATTTATACCTTACCCGTTCCAAAATCTACGACAGCCAGGGAAAAAAGGATCTTGCCATCAAAGACCTTAATCAGATTCTGACTTTTGCACCTGATAATATTTTTGCAAAAACAGGACTGGCCAATCTGAAAAAAAATAATGGTGATCTGGACGGAGCTTTAAAAGATTACAATATACTTCTTTCTGAAAAACCGGAATCATTGCTTTACAACGGCCGTGCTGATGTGTATTTTAAAATGAAAAAATATAAAGAAGCACTTACCGATGCCAATAAAGCCATTTCCATAGATCCCAAATTTGCACAATCTTATGTGAGCAAAGCCATGATTCTGCTGGATACTTCCAAACTTAAGGAAGCCTGCGCAAATCTTGATAAAGCAGTTGCTTTAGGCTACGAAAAAACGGTGCTTACAGATTCCTATGCTAAATGTGGCAAGAAATAAATTGAAATTTATAATCCTGATTATTAAATTAAATCCAAACGAAAATACTAAACCTGGTTTAACTGTTTTGAAAAACGAATAAAGAGATAGAGATGTTGAATATTGTTCTTGTAGAACCCGAAATACCGAATAACACAGGAAATATCGGAAGATTATGTGTAGGAACCGAAAGCAGATTACACCTGGTTCACCCATTTGGATTTGTAATTAATGATAAAAACCTGAAGCGTTCCGGGCTGGATTACTGGGTACATCTCGATGTTTCTGAATATGCAGATATTGAAGAATGGATTGAACAGATCCCTGATCGGTCACGTGTTTTTTTAATGAGTTCACATGCTGAAAAATCATATCTGGAAACCGATTTTCAGGATGGGGATTGGTTGGTTTTCGGAAAAGAGAGTGTGGGACTGAGCAAAGAGGTTCTGGACCGTTTTGAAAATCATCTGACAATTCCTATGTCAAAACTGATCAGGAGTTTTAATATTGCCAATTCTGTTGCTTTTGTAGTGGGTGAGGCAAAAAGACAGATTGGTCTGAAATAAATATCAATACATAAAAGGAGGCTGTCTCAAAAGTCAAACTATTTAACTTTTGAGATAGCTCCTTTGTTTTAATCGTTATGATAAGGCTTACCCTGTAAAATCTGATCAGCACGGTAAAGCTGCTCAACAATAAACAGGCGGATCATCTGATGGGTAAAAGTCATTTTGGATAAAGACATTTTCTCATTTGCTCTGCTGTAAATCTCTTCAGAAAAACCATAAGCGCCTCCAATAAGAATGTGTACTTTTTTCACAGAAGAATTCATCCAGGTATCAATTTTCTGTGAAAATTCACGGCTGGTAAACTGTTTTCCTTTTTCATCAAGAATCACAACCAGATCATTTTTGTCGATATGATTTAAAAATAATTTAGCTTCTTCTTTTTTAAGAAGGTCAGGAGAGAGGTTTTTGGCGTTTTTAACATCCGGGATTTCTGTGATTTCAAAATTCCAGTGTTTAGGTAAACGGTTGAGGTAGTAATTAATTAGAGACGTAATTTCTTTATCGTCTGTTTTACCGATACAAAGTAAGCTGATTCGCATTGTAAGAAGTTTCAGAACGCAAAGATAGGGCTTCGCAGGGTAATGTTCAAAGTTTTGAGTTTAATGTTGCCGGTTGAGTAGTTGCTGGTTCTATCAAGATTGCCATTATCTTGATTCTTGACTCTAGGTTCTTGGCTCTCTTCAAAATTAACCATTCACTTGCGAAGCAAAATTCACCATTGACTTCAATAAGCCTTCATTACTATTTCACAGAGTATTCCCCTAATCCTTGGGATCTGCCATCTGCTACCTAATTTCCGCCACCTATCACCCTCTATCTTTTCCTTATTTAATTTAATTCCCCTACATTTGTATAAAGACAAACAGATCGATGAGTGTAAAGGTTCCCAAATTTATTTTGAAGATTCAAGAGTTTTTTGACAGCATCCATATTCCTGTTTTGGGAATATCGCTATGGCAGATGTTTCAGATCTATATCTCCGGGATTTTCAAAGGGAAAATTGGTAGAAAAGCAGCTGCTATTTCCTGGAGCTTTACCATAAGTCTTTTTCCGTTTATTCTGTTTCTGCTTTCTGTTTTGCCTTATATGCCGCATTATGATAAACTGCAGTTCTATATTTTTGATGTGCTGATGCATAATGTGTTCCCTTCAAATATGGAAGGAGATGTAAGAGGATATATAGAAAACAATATTATCCCCAATATGAGAGGGATCAGTAATCTGACCATTGTTCTGGCTCTTATTTTTGCCACAAATGGTACATTTTCCCTGATTAATGGATTTAATGAAAATACGGATGAGAAACTGAGTGACGTAAAGGAATTTATTCTTTCATTCTTTATTACAATAGGCTTTATTACCATTGTTTTTTTAGCACTTTTTGGGGTGTATTATGTGGAGGTTGTGATGAAGCTTTTTACACCGGCTTATGATATTTCCTGGCTTGTAGATAACCTCTCCAGTATTATTGGGTTCGTTTCTTTTCCTCTTTTTTATTTTATCCTTCTGACTTTGTTTTACTGGCTGGGCACTGTAAAAATCACAAGATTCCGACAGGCGGTTCCTGGGGCTATTTTAACCACGATACTGTTTGTTGTCACTACTTATATTTTTGCTATTTATGTAAAGGATATTGCAAGGTATAACGTGCTTTACGGATCCATCGGAAGTATGATTCTGCTGATGGTTTGGGTGAATGTGAATGTATATCTGCTTTTATTCGGAAATGAACTGAATATGGCCATCAGAAAGCTCAGAATTGAAAAACTGCTGTCCGATGAAATCCAGAGAGAAACCATACACTATCATACTCAGATTACAGAACCTGACTTTGATGGTGATGAAGAGCATAAAAGAAAACTGGAAACCCGAAAGAAAGATTAATTCTCTTCCAGTTCGGGATTTTCTTTTGAGCTTATACTTAATATGGTAAATCCTGCAATAGCAGCTATAAAGGACGCAATCAAAATAGCAAATTTCGCTTCATCCTGAATAGGAATTTCTCCTTTAAAGGAAAGTAACGCAATAAAAATGGACATGGTAAACCCAATTCCGGCCAATAGACCTACACCAATCATTTGAAGCCAGTTGCTGTTTTGAGGCAGAGAACTAAGCTTTAATTTGATAGCAATGAGTGAAAACAGATTGATACCGATCAGCTTACCCAATACTAAACCGCAAATAATTCCCAAACCTAATGTACTTGTAACACCGGCAACCATTTCACTGGAAAAAGTGATATTGGTATTCGTTAAAGCAAATATAGGCATGATCAGAAAGCTTACCGGAATGTGAAGCTGATGCTCAAGTTTTTCCAATGGTGATATTTCTACATTGGAAGCGTTGGTAGGTATTGAAAATGCAAGTACAACACCTGCTATCGTGGCGTGAATTCCGGAGTGATGAAGGAAATACCATAAAAACAGTCCGGGAATAATATAAAATATAGTTTTGGTTACTTTTAAAAAATTTAAAATAAACAGCAGGGCAGTCACTCCAAAAGACAATAAGAGATAGCTCCAATGGATTTGTTCAGTGTAGAAAATAGCAATCACAAGAATAGCTCCAAGATCATCTACAATAGCCAATGCAGCTAAAAATATCTTGATAGAATTGGGAATCTTTTTCCCCAGCATCGAAATAATTGCCAGTGAAAAAGCAATATCTGTAGCCATAGGAATTCCCCAGCCATTACTGTATTCTGTTCCGGTGTTGAAAATACTGAAAACCACTGCCGGAACAAGCATTCCGCCTACAGCGGCAAAAATGGGAAGTGAAGCATTTTTAAAGGATGAAAGCTCACCTTCTACAAGTTCCCGTTTTATTTCAAGACCTACCAGAAGGAAGAATACTGCCATCAATCCGTCATTGATCCAGATGCTGACAGGATATTCCAGTCCAAAAATATGGGTACCCACTTCCTTGTCTAAAAAATGCTGAAAGTTCTCTGCAGCAGATGAGTTGGCAATAAGCAATGAAACAAGTACACAGAAAATAAGAATAATTCCTGAAGACTGACTGTTGTTGAAAAATTTTTTAAAATAAAGAGATAAATTCATGTTTATGATTGTAGTCGTCTCACTCTTGAAACACCATTAATATTTTTAAGTTTTTTGAAGGTTTCTTCCAGCTGGCCTTTATTTTTAACTTCGAGAATGATATTTCCTGTGAAAACTCCATTGTTGGATTCAATAGAGAGACTTTTCATATCCATTCCCATACTTCCACTGATGACCGTGGTGATATCATTGATCATACCCATTCTGTCAAGTCCTTCAATTTCAATTTTTACTCTGTTTTTGAAGCTTTCAGCATTTACCCATTTGGCAGGAATGACACGGTAGTCATACTGGGCTCTCAGGTTGATGGCATTTGGGCAGCTATCACTGTGAACTTTAATTCCGTCTGAAATGGTAATAAATCCGAAAATTTTGTCTCCTGGAATCACTGTACAGCATTTTGCATAGCTATAGTTCAGTTTTTCCTCATCTTTACCAAAGATAATCATGTCAAGGTTTTCCTCTTTCGGTTCCTCGAAATGCTGATTTTTTGGCGGAGATTTTCTAAATCTGGAAAGTAAATTGTTAAATACGTTTTTACTTTCAATATATTTTCTCAGGCTGCTGACATCCAATTCGTTGCTTTGGAATTTAAGAAACAGCTCTTGAGAAGATTTTAAATTAAAGAACTTTTGAAGCTTATTAATTTCTTCATCATTGAAATTGATTTTCGCATGACGAAGTTTTCTTTGCAGAATTTCTTTTCCTTCCTCTACCAGCTGATTTTTCTGAGAGTTCAGATAACTTTTGATCTTTGATTTGGCTTTTGAAGTCACTACGAATTCAAGCCAGTCAGATTTTGGTTTCTGATTCTGTGATGAAAGAATATCTACCTGATCCCCGTTTTGAAGGATATAGGAAATAGGAACCAGTTTTCCATTGATTTTAGCTCCCAGACATTTCATCCCTAAGTCAGAATGGACTGAAAATGCAAAATCCAGGGCAGTAGCATTGGTTGGCAGAATTTTAATTTCTCCTTTCGGGGTAAACACAAATACCTCTTTTGAATATAAATTAAGCTTAATATTATCCAAAAGCTCCGAAGTAGAGAGGTTCTGCTGCTGTTCAAGAACTTCACGGATTTCTGTTACCCATTTTTCAAAGTTTCTGTCATCAGAACTCTGTTTGTAGCCTTCTTTGTATTTGTAGTGAGCGGCAACCCCTTTTTCAGCGATTTCATCCATACGCTCAGAACGGATCTGAACTTCAATCCATTTTCTGTCCGGACCTAAAACCGTTAAGTGTAAACTTTCGTATCCTGTAGAACGGGGCTGGGTAATCCAGTCACGCATTCTTGAAGGGTTACTGTGGTAGACATCCGTAACGATAGAGTAGATCTTCCAGGCTAAAAACTTTTCATTCTTAGCATCCGATTTGTAAATAATCCTGATGGCATAGTTATCAAAAACTTCTTCAAAGGAAACTCCCTGCTTCAGCATTTTTCTGTAAATAGAGGAGATTGCTTTTGCGCGGCCTTTGATTTTAAAGTTTAAGCCTTCTTCACGAAGTCTTTCTGATACTTCTTTGGTAAATTCTTCTATATATCTTTCACGGCTTTCTTTGGCAAGTTCGAGTTTTTCCGTGATCTCGTTATATACTTCGGGACTATTATATTTTAAGGAAAGGTCTTCCAGCTCAGATTTGATGTTGTACAATCCAAGACGGTGGGCCATCGGAGCATAGATATAAACCGTTTCTGAAGCAATTTTTTTCTGCTTATCCGGAGCCATACTTTCCAGCGTCCTCATGTTATGAAGACGGTCTGCAATTTTAATCAGAATAACTCTGAAATCCTCGGATAAAGTCAATAACAGTTTTCTGTAATTTTCAGACTGTACAGAAATATTCTGGTGGTTCATGATGGAGATCTTAGTCAGTCCGTTCACGATACTGGCGATTTTCTCTCCAAAGATTTTTTTCAGATCTTCGTAAGTATAATCGGAATCTTCAATGACATCATGCAAAAGGGCACAGGCAATAGAAGTAGCTCCAAGACCAATCTCTGTCGCTACAATTTTAGCAACAGCAATAGGGTGGTAGATATAAGGTTCTCCGGATTTTCTCCTTTGATCCTTGTGGGCATCCAAAGCGATATCGAATGCCTTTCGGATGAGTTTGTTATTTTCCTCATCCAACGTTCTGTATGTGTTAGAAATCAGGTCCTTATATCTTGCAAGGATCTCTTTATTCTCTTGTTCTAAATCGTAACTCATTTGTGCGCATGCCTATAATAAGACGAAAATACGAAATTTTTTAGTTTTTTCAAACATAAAAGATCCGCAGCATACACTGCGGATCTCCGGCTATTAGATTTTATATCGATTAGAATTTCACTTCAGAATTCATACCGTCACTTGACGTTTTGATTTTAATATCAGGGCTGTTATGGATTTCAGCTCTGTTTCTTGCGTCAATATACTTTTTAATGGTATCATAATTCGCTTCATTGATGTTCATGTTTTCAAATAAGTAGGATTTCAATGCTGCATTCTGAATAAACGCATTCCGGGCAAGATCAATCTGATTGATATCATTTACGGTAACACTTGCCAGATATTGGGAATTATGAGAACCACTATTAAGGTATACAATATAATCTGAGTTTTCAAATCCTGAATTCTCCAGATCATTTTCCAGTCTTTTGTAGTCGCTGTGATGATCAAATAGTCCAGCTAATATATGTGACATAGTTAATTGGTTTTAAAGTTATGACTAAAGTTAGTAATAATTTTCTGATTATCATTACGTTTAAGGTAATATAATTTGTTAATTAATATTCTGTTTTCAATAGACTTGGGCAATATTTGAGAATAATTATTGAACGGGTGTTTAATTTTAACAATTGAATAATGTCGAGTCTTAAAGAATCACAATAGTTGTGCTATATGTATTTGATCCCAAGTTTTTGATAGTTTTTTTGAGTTTCCTTATTCTATTTTTTGTCAATCCTTACATCATTTCAGTACCGGATATCATTAAGATTATATTGATCATTATAGTTATTAGTTTAATCCTAATTAAGATTAGCAAAACACATCGTAATTTTTGAAGCATTAAGAATACAATAAAAAGCCCCAAAAATAACTTCCGGGGCTTTCATTGGTTAAAAAATTAATTAAATTTAAATTCTTTCGTTTTTGATCTCCTCTACAATTTCAGGATTTAAAAGCGTACTGATATCTCCAAAATTACTGAAATCTCCCTCTGCAATTTTTCTCAGAATTCTACGCATAATTTTTCCAGAGCGTGTTTTCGGAAGTCCGGATACAAATTGTATTTTATCCAGCTTGGCAATAGGGCCGATCTGATCTGAAATCAGCTGGTTGATCTCTTTTTTCAGGTTTTCCTTATCACGTCCTTCTCCGGTTTCTTTAAGCGTTACATAGCCATACAGTGCATTTCCTTTGATGTCGTGCGGATAGCCTACAATAGCAGATTCTGCAACGGCAGGGTGCTGGTTGATACTGTCTTCAATAGGTGCCGTTCCAAGGTTGTGTCCGGAAACGATGATCACATCATCTACACGTCCGGTAATTCTGTAATAACCCACTTCATCCCTCAATGCGCCGTCACCGGTAAAGTATTTCCCAGGGAAAGCTGTAAAATATGTTTCCTTATACCGTTGATGGTCACCCCAGATGGTTCTTGCGATTCCCGGCCATGGAAAGCGGATGCAAAGATTTCCGGTCACCTGGTTGCCTGTAATTTCATTTCGTTTATCATCCATCAGGACAGGTTGTACACCCGGCAATGGGAGAGTGGCATAAGTAGGTTTCGTTGGGGTAACAAAAGGAAGTGGTGAAATCATGATTCCTCCTGTTTCAGTCTGCCACCAAGTATCCACAATCGGGCATTTTTTCTTTCCAACGTGATCATTGAACCAATGCCATGCTTCATCGTTGATAGGTTCACCCACGGAACCAATTACTTTCAGGGAGCTCAGATCATGTTTATCTACCCATTCTGCACTTTCTTTCGCCAAAGAACGGATGGCTGTAGGAGCGGTATAAAACTGAGTGATTTTATGTTTTTCAATGACTTCCCAGAAACGGTCCGGTTCAGGATAAGTAGGAACGCCTTCAAAAATTACGGTGGTAGCCCCATTTAATAAAGGTCCGTAAAGAATGTAGGAATGTCCCGTAATCCACCCGATATCTGCAGTACACCAATAAATATCATTTTCTTTATAATTGAATACATTTTTGAATGTATAAGCGGTATACACCATATAGCCTGCACAGGTATGAAGCATTCCTTTTGGTTTTCCTGTAGATCCTGAAGTATATAAAATGAAAAGCGGGTCTTCAGAATCCATAATTACGGTGACAAAATCAGAAGAAGCTTTCTCATACAAGTCAGCCATCCAGTGATCTCTTCCTTCTTTCATTTTAATCTCGTTGTGAGTTCTCTTGACTACAAGAACGTTTTCAACTGTTGGTGTTTTTTCCAAAGCATCGTCAACAATACTTTTCAGGTCAAGAACTTTATTTCCTCTGTAACTTCCATCCGATGTGATTACCATTTTTGCCTCACAGTCATTTACCCTTGAAGCTACTGCGGAAGCTGAGAATCCTGCAAAGATCACAGAATGTACTGCTCCCAGCTTTGCGCAGGCAAGCATTGTAATAGCCAATTCAGGGATCATGGGAAGATAAATACAGATTCTGTCTCCCTTTTTAATACCCATATCATGCAAAACATTTGCTGTTTTATTCACGCGGGTATATAACTCCTGATAAGAAATATGCTGTGCTTCTTCCTTTGGATCATTGGGTTCCCAGATGATGGCCGTTTTATCTCCTCTTACGGCAAGATGTCTGTCGATACAGTTTTTGGTAATATTCAGTTTCGCGTTTTTGAACCAGGTGATTTTAGCTTCATTCATATCGTACTTAACAACCTTGCTCCATCGTTGGTACCACACAAAATTTTGATCTGCTACCTTATCCCAGAATTTTTTAGGATTTTTGATAGACTTTTTATAATCTTCAAAATACTGTGGTAAATCTTCTATTAAGTAATTTCTCATATCCCTTTCGTTTTTGAAATTTGAATTTATTTTAAATTTATGTTTAATTTCTGGCTTAAGCCTTGTATTCCTTTATTTTTTCCTGAATTTCATCAATGATTTTCTCATCGTCAATGGTTGAAGGAATCTGGAAATCTTTTCCGTCTAGTAAAGTTCGGATCAGTTTTCTTAAAATCTTTCCGGATCGTGTTTTAGGTAAGCGTTTAACAACCATAGCATTTTTCAGAAAAGCTACCGCTCCAATTTTGTTGCGGACCATCTGAATGATATCTTTTTCAACATCTTCTTCAGAAATTGCTGATCCGTTTTTCAACACAAGAGTTGCAAAAGGAACCTGTCCCTTTAATTCATCATCAATACCTACCACAGCGCATTCTGCAACATCCGGATGTGAAGAAACTATTTCCTCCATTTCAGAAGTGGAAAGTCTGTGCCCCGCAACGTTGATCACATCATCCACTCTTCCTGTGATGAAAATATAACCGTCTTCATCCTGTATCGCACCATCTCCTGAGAAGTAGTAGCCTTTGTATTGAGAAAGGTAGCTGTTTTCAAAACGTTCGTAGTCTTTCCATATTCCAAGCATGGCTCCGGGGGGAAGAGGAAGTTTGATTACCAGATAGCCTTCGTGATGAGGATCGAGTTCCAGTCCGTTTTCATCAAAAATTTTAATGTCATATCCCGGAACAGGTTTTCCTGCGGCAGCTCTTTTGATCTGATAACTTTCATCATGAGTCAGCAATCCAAGCATGGGCCATCCTGATTCTGTCTGCCACCAATGGTCTATAGCCGGAACTCCGATATGTTCTGCAAACCAATCCAGAGTAGCAACATCACATCTTTCGCCCGCCAGAAACTGTTTTTTGAAATGGGTTAAATCGTATTTTTTTACCAGTTCTCCGTTCGGATCTTCTTTTTTGATTGCTCTGATAGCGGTAGGTGCAGTAAACATCACCGAAACCTTATATTCTGAAATGATTCTCCAAAACGTTCCTGCATCAGGAGTCATGATAGGTTTTCCTTCAAAAATAATAGTTGTATTTCTGTTGATTAATGGTCCGTATACTGAAAAACTATGCCCAACTGCCCATCCGAAATCTGAAGCAGCCCAATAGGTTTCTCCCGGTTCAACGCCGTAAACATACGTCATGGAAAATTTTAAGGCAGTTGCGTAACCTCCGGTATCACGAACAATACCTTTGGGCTTGCCTGTAGTTCCGGATGTGTAAAGAAGATAAAGCGGGTGGGTAGATTCCACAGAAATGCAGTCTGCCGGAGCTGATTTTTCAACCAGTTCTTCATAATCAATAAGTCCATCGAACATTTCATCCTGATTATCTACTAGTTTTCTGTTGTATACAACAATATGGTCTACTTTATCCTGTGCCAGTTCAATAGCTTTTTCAACCAGTGGGAGGTAGGGAATTCTTTTGGCAATTTCTACTCCAGCAGTGGCTGTGATTAAAACTTTTGGCTTGCAGTCGTCAATTCTGACCACAAGTTCGTGGGGAGCAAACCCTCCGAAAACCACATTATGAATAACCCCGATTCTTGCGCATGCCAGCATAGCAAAAAGAGTCTGAGGGATCATTGGCATATAAATAACCGCTGTATCTTCTTTTTTTAATCCTAAAGAAGCCAGCCCTCCTGCGAATTTTGAAATTTCCTTTTTCGCCTGATTGAAGGTATAGGTTTTCTTTTGACTGGTCACCGGAGAATCGTAAATGATAGCAATCTGATCTCCGCAACCGTCTTCAATGTGTTTGTCAATGCATAAGTAGCACATATTGAGCTTTCCATCGGAAAACCATTGTGGGTAGTCATTTTCGTCGTTAGTGAGAATCTGTGTAGGAAAATCAAACCATTGTATTTCTCCGGCCTGTTCTTTCCAGAAATCTTCTTTGTTCTCTATGCTTTGTTTAAATAGGGTGTCAGTATCCATGTCAATAGTCGTGTGTTTGTTTTTTTGCGTATTTTGTTATCCTTGTCAGGGTTTTAAAACCCTGACAAGGATATGACTGCGAGCCGAGGCGAAGCAATTTTTTAATACTCTTAATCCCTTTATGATATGAATCTTAATGGTTTAATTTTATACATTAAAACATCTCTTCAATCTGCTGCATCAGTTTCTTGATGGAGTAGGGTTTTGTGATGTAGGCATCGGCTCCCATTTCCAATCCTTTTTCAATATCTCTGGGGTTGTTTTTAGCACTCAGAAAGATGACTTTGGTATCTCTCAGTTTTTTATCCTGTTTTATGAGGTCCAAGGTGCTGTAGCCATCAAGATTTGGCATCATAATATCGAGAAGGATTACGTCCGGAACCATTGTTTTCAAAAAGTCAAGAACTTCCGTTCCGTCACGGGCAATATAAACATCGTATCCGTTTTTCTTAAAGCTGTATTCTAATGACATTAATATTTTGTGTTCGTCATCCGCAATGATTATCTTTCTCATAAGAAGGTTTTAATGGTGTTCAACTTCATCTGTAATCTCTTTTTTAGTTTTTTCAGGAATGCTTATGGTGAAAGTTACACCCAGTCCGCTGTTTTCTGCTTTTATACTTCCTCCGTGTGCCTGTACAATTTTTTTGGAAATGGCCAGTCCCAGTCCGCTTCCTGTAGGCTTTAAAATATTTTGGTTTTTCGATTGATAAAACTTGTCAAAAATCATTTCCAGATCCCCTTCCGGAATATGTTTCCCGGTATTGAAAATACTAATGGTCAGCTGTTGGTCCTTTTCAAATAATTTAGTCTGGATTGTTCCCTGTTCATCTGTAAATTTTAAGGCATTTCCCCAGATATTCTGAAACAGCTGAATCATTCTCGCTTCATCATATTCAAATATAAAATGATTCAGAAGATTAACTTCACTTAAATGAATATTTTTCTGCTGTATCAGGTGAAGAAGCGGATTTAATGCTTTTTTATAAGTTTCAATAATATTATTTTCCTGAATATGTAAAGAGATTTCACCGTGTTGTAATTTGTCCAGATACAAAATATCGTTGATAATTTCACTCAATCTGTCGGATTCTGTGATGATATTATTTAAAAATTCCTGTTTGATGTCAAAAGGAATATCGTCATCGTCAGCCAAAATCTCCCCGGCAGAACGAATGGCGGTGATCGGGGTTCTCAGTTCATGGGCAACAGAGTCCAGGAAATCATCTTTTTGGCGGTCTTTGATGATGAGGCTTTCATTGGCGGTTCGCAGATCGTCGGAAAGTTTTTGCAGTTCTTCGGACTGTTCGGTAAGCTTTTTATTTAAGCTGATGTTTTCTTTTGATTCTTCAAGAATGTTTAACACCTCTTTTAAAGATATTTTATCCTCTTTGGTTACCCCTTCGATTAATATTTTTGCTGAAGCTGTTCCAATTCTTCCGGCCAGAAGGTTTTCTGAAAATTTGATAAATCTGGAGTCGGCGGTTTCTGTTTTGGAATCAATATTATATTTTAAATTAAAAATTCTTAGGGCCTGCTCTGTTTTATTTTTGCCTAAAAAGCGTTCAAGAATATTCTGAATATCCGAAATATAAGCCGTTCCACGCCAGATAAAAGCATTTTCATGATTCTGAATGTATTTGTCAATATCCACATACAATTCGGCAAAGTTTCTTTCACGGTAATTCCCTTTAGAACTTACGGAAACAATAGTAAACAGACTCGTGTTTACCAGCATCGACCAGAAGAAAATCTGTGGAATTCTTCCCAGATAAGGAATTGTGAAAAACCCGAATGCATCATACAGATCTCTCAGTACTCCTTTAAGCTCCTGATTGTATGAAAAATAATACTGCGGGATGATCAATCCGAAATAACAGATTGCTAATCCTGCTATAAGACCTGTAACGGCACCTTTGTAACTTCCTCTTCTCCAGAATAAAGCTCCGAAAAATGCAGGTGCCAGCTGGGCAATGATAACGAATGAGATCAATCCTACAGAATCCAGTGAGGTCTTCAGAATGAAATACTTATAAAAAACAAAAGCCATGATGATCAGTCCGAAAATGCTGATTTTCCTGATATTGGTAATGCTTCTTGTGTTTTGTTCCTCACTTTCAGATTTTAATTTTCCAAGCAATCCATATGGGATAATAAGGTTGTTGGAAAGCATGATTGATAAAGTAATGGCTGAAATAATGATCATGGAAATACATGAGCTTAATCCCCCGAGAAAAACAAGCACAGTGATCAAGGTATTGTCAAAATGCTGCGGAATCAGGATAGAGTAGAACTCCGGGTTTACTTTCTGACCATCAAAAATCAGTCTTCCTCCCCAGGCAATCGGGAAAATAAATACGGTGAAGATTAAAAGATAAAGGGGGAAAAACCAAATCGCTGTTTTGATATGTTTTTCCTGTCTGTTTTCAACAATAGCGGTGTGAAACTGCCTTGGCAGGATGCAGATTGCTGTTGCGGAAATCATACACAAAATCATCCAGTTCATAGCACCCTCAATCCCGTTGAAGGTATTTTTTTCTTTAAAATCTTTAAACCTGCTGGCTTTCTCGTAGATGTCCGAAAATCCGTCAAAGGCATAATAGATTACGAAAAGTCCGAGAATGATAATAAAGAATAGTTTTAAAAAGCTCTCCAGTGCAATAGCTGAGATAATTCCCAGACGTTTTTCCGAAGCATCCACATATCGTGTTCCATAATAAGAGGAAAATAAGGCAATTAAAACCACCACAAAAGTAGCATTGTCAGTCAGGATATTTTTTGACATCGGAGTTTCCGTTACCAGATGGAAGGTTTCCGAAATAGCTTTGATCTGCAACCCGATATAAGGGACAATAGCCAAAAGACAAACCACAGTAATAATAGCACTCAGACTTCTGCTGTTTCCATATCTTAATGAGATGAAATCGGCAAGGCTGCTTATTTTATTAACCCTTGAAATCCTTACGATCCGGGTATTGATATAGATCCATGCCGGAATAATCATGATAGGACCAATGTAAATCGGCAGATAGTTTAATCCGCTTGTAGCTGCCACACCAATGCTTCCATAATACGTCCAGGCAGTACAATATACCGCAAGAGACAATGCGTAGATGTAAGGATTGTTGATCCAGAGCTTGCTCTTTTTCTTCTCTGCCAGGTGGGCAACTAAGAAAAGAAGAGCCAGGTAAAGCAGAACTACAAAAAATAATGCGAAACTATTCATCATGTCTTTTTACAATTACAAAAGAAATCACAATGGAAATCATCCAGACTACGAACAGATAGATAAGAATCATAGGATAGCCTAAAACCTCCTTTTCACTGTTGAAAAGCAATGAAATAGGAACGCTGAAAGCGATCATAAGACCTACACTCAATATGATAAGTTTTTGCTCGTGTCTCTTTTTCATAAATGATTATTGATAAAAGATAATTGATGAATGCAGCATCCATCAATTATCTATTTTGTTTTTAAATTTTATCGTCAGAATATTCTCCTTTCAGGGCATAGTAACCAAAAATGGCCATTCCGCCTGAGATAATCGGCATCAGTACAAAAAGGATAATAATACCAAAAACCAGATCTTCCTGTTTTCCGGATGCTATTTTGGGGATTCCCAATACTGTAATTCCGAAATATCCTACAATCACCGCAATTGCGATCCAGAGAATACCTAATATTTTTTTTAGTCCGTTCATTTTAGTAGTTTTAAAATTAATAAAAATCTGAGTGATTTAGTGCTTAATCGTGAAGATTATTGTTCTTATTTTTAAGATAGAATAATCCAATGATAAGACACACTGTGGCAACACCAATCGGATACCAAAGTCCCTCCAGGTACCATGTTGCGTGTCCGGCGTCTTTTCCGGTGGTTACCAGGTAAGTTGCTACTGCCGGAAGAAGTCCTCCGAATACTCCGTTTCCGATGTGATAAGGTAACGACATTGAGGTATAGCGAATTCTCACAGGGAACATTTCAACAAGGAAAGCGGCGATAGGCCCATATACCATGGTTACAAATATGACCTGAATAAATACAAGAAACACCAGATACCATTTCGTGTCATCGCTCAATTTTACAGAAGTTGATAATTTGGGTTCTTCTGCTTTTCCGTCTTTCATGACAATTCCTGCAGGCGACCAGTGAATGATACTGTCTTTTTTGATCAGAGTGCCATCCGTGTAAAGAGTTTCTTTATGGAAAGTGACCAGGCTGTCTGTAGCAATATCACTGTGGATTTTAGCAGTTCTTTTTTCAGTGATTCCATTGGCAGCAACGGTTTTGCTTTCAAGATTTACACTCTTGAACATGCTGTCGTAAATAGGTCTGTAAGCTAAAATAGCGACTAACATTCCGGTCATCATTACTGCTTTTCTTCCGATTTTATCAGAAAGCCAGCCGAAGAATACAAAGAAGGGCGTTCCTAAAAATAAAGCGGTAGCCATCAATGAATCCACCTGTGCAGATTCTACATTCATTACCTTTTGAAGGAAACTCATAGCGTAGAACTGTCCTGTGTACCAGATGACCCCTTGTCCCATTGCTGCTCCGAATAAAGCTAATAATACAAACTTGAAGTTGTATCTATTTCCGAAACTCTCTTTCAATGGGTTTTTAGATGTTTTTCCCTCACTTTTAGCCTTAGCAAAAAGAGGAGATTCTTTCATATTCTTTCTGATAACATAAGAAACTGCTACCATTAAAATAGAAATCCAGAAAGGAACCCTCCATCCCCAATTATCAAATTCTTCTGCCGAAAGGGTTGATTTTGTGATGAGGATAACAATCAGTGAAATGAAAAGTCCTGCCGTTGCAGTAGTCTGAATCCATGAAGTCCAGTAGCCTCTTCGATGAGGTTGGGCGTATTCTGCAACATAAGTGGCTGCGCCTCCGTATTCACCACCAAGGGCAAGTCCCTGAAGTAATCTTAAGATTAAAACTAAAACTGGTGCCATAAATCCAATAGTTTTATAACTTGGAATACAGCCGATCAGGAAAGTAGAAAATCCCATGATCAGTAAAGTGACAAGAAAAGTATATTTTCTTCCTATGATATCACCAAGCCTTCCGAAAAATAAAGCTCCGAAAGGTCTTACAACAAATCCGGCAGCAAAAGTTGCCAGTGTAGATAAAAATGCTGCGGTAGGGTTGTCTGCAGGGAAGAATTTAGTAGCTAAAACAATGGCTAAACTTCCGAAGATATAGAAGTCATACCATTCTATCAAGGTGCCGAGTGAAGAGGCGGTGATCACACTCCATATGGTGCGGTTTTTCTGCCTGTCGGTCATATTTTCGTAGCTTTCGTGATGATTTTCGCTCATATTGATTAGTTTTTGATGTTAATGGAATAGGATGTTAATTTGATTTTTTTAACCATTAAGGGCTTTAAATAATTAAGTTTAATGCTTTGGGACTATTTCAAAAGTGTCATTCTGAATGAAATGAAATGTAATGAAGAATCTCATGTGTGACTGGTTGTTAGTAAGATTCTTCCTTCGTCAGAATGACAAGAGTCAAATTATTTGAATTTTGGGAACGTATCCCTAATTCATCTTACAATCTTTATTATTCTTAATGGTTTGAATTTTACAAGTAGATTTGAAACTGTACAATAAATTCCCCTTTTGAAGAAGGGCTTTCCGTAGGGCTGGTATAAACTGGTCTTGTTGAATATTGGGTTGTGATTTTTGCATGATGCCCATCTATGAACCAATTGGCGCCTACATCAAACTGAGATGAAGATTTATCGAAAGCCTCAAAACTTTTATGGGTATAAGCTGCAAAAGGCTGTATTCTGATTTTTGGCTTTTCTGCCTGGCTTGGTAAGAGTAAACCTGCCTGTGCGTAGATAATATTACCTGTTCCGATAGTCGGCTGCAGGTTTCCTGGTCCTGCAATGGCTTTGTTTCCGATAAAATTAGGATCCGAAGCTGCAATATTCATTGTTCCAAGATTTCTTACATAGTTGGGACCAAAATTGTAGTTATAATATCCGGCATAGGCGGAAACTGCCATTTTGTTTTTTGCTTCTCCCAAAGGAATGTCTGCAAAAGCATCCACGGCAAAAAGAGTAATGTCATGCTTCTCAATGTTGGAGTTCACGGAAGTTCTTGTTCCGTCTGCCTGATGATAGAAACCTGCTCCTACATTGAAGACTTTCTTTGTTCCCAGATAAGATCCCACTTTGTATGGAAGTGTATTCGACTCCTCATCAAGGAACTGATATTCCACATATCCTGCCTTTGAAAAACTGGGATTTCCGTTGTTGTCTACCGCAATGGCTTTTGACGGATCTGTTACATTCACTGGGATGAGGTCTGTTGCGAAAGGTTTATTTAAGCTGAAACGGTACTCCAGTTTGCCATATTTTCCTTTTGCAAACATTCCCAACTGTCTTGCAAATTGGTCTGAGTTATCAATCAGTGGCCATGAAAAAACGGGAGAATCTAATGTGAGGAAATTGAGTGTAGAAGCCATAGTCATGCGGGAAAGTCCCATATAATAATGAAGCCCTGCTCCTAAAGATAAACTGAATTTTCCCGCTTCTCCAGGTAAAATAACTGCATATTCGTTCCATGCATCATGAAAAAATAACTGGGTTTTCTTTCCGTTTCCATAACCTCCTGTGCCGGAAGTACCTGTGGCTCCTCCATTGATGAAGGTCTGGTTGTTGATTCCGAAATGGAGGAGAATCATGTATCTTTTAGAGACCTGTGCATATGCTAAAGCACGTAATCGTCTGTTTCCTATGCTCCAGGAGTTGTCTGTGGGCTCGCCACCTACCATACTTCCGGGATTCATAGAGGTATTTCTCAGCCAAAGCTGGTCCCATAAAATAAAGCGGACGAATTTATCACCATCCGGATTGAGGTTTATTTTTAAGCCATTTCCGTAATCAGGAGAACCTTGAGAGTATACAGAGCTGCTGATTAAGACTGCTCCAATAAATGTAAGTGATTTCTTCATAAATTATCAATTTTTGGCGTTGTTTTTTGTGAATACCAAATTGTAATTAATAATTTAGTTACGAAAATTTAATATATATTAGTGGTAATAGTATAGTTATGACTGTACAAGGTTCTGAACCCCGGGATCCGGGGTTTTAATCTAAATTGTTTAAGTATCTCGTAACCTAGCATCCCGCCTACTTCTTAAACCTTTCCCACTTGATCAGCATATACTTATCAGCAAACTGAGTGATGATAATCCCGGAATTTTTAATGTTTTCCTCCTGCGCAATATAATCAATCAACTCATTTTGTTTCAGTATTTTATAAACAGGATGGAATTCAGAGTGTGGAGGTCTTGTGATGTTGTATTTTTTTATCCAGGAACTTATTGTAACATGGGAAACCCCGATAATTCTTTCGATTTCACGGTAACTTAAGCCTTCCAGGTACAGCTGAAGCGCCTTGGTAACATAATAGTCATCAATCTGTTTTCCCAGCTTTTTAACAGTGAAATAATATTTGCAGTCTTTACAGTGGAAGCGTTGCTTTTCATTGATGATGCCGCTTTTTACCACTTTGGTACTGTTGCATTTAGGGCATGTATTTTCCATAACTATATTATTTTAGCAAATATATAATAAATTAGCAAATATATATTTTTCAATAAAGATAATTTTACCTGTTTAAAATTTTAAAACAAAAAAAATATCTTTTTTATTTGGATTTAAAAGAAAATATATTTTAAATTTGCCAAAAAAATTAGATAAATAAATGGAAATAGAAATTTCCTCATGCGAACATCTAATGTATGTGAGTGAAATACAGCAGGAAATGTATGATTCTGCACAGCGCAGAGGAACGGGCATCGCAAAACGTTCTATAGAATATTTGAGTAAGAAGATTTCAGAAGGCAACGCTGTGGTAGCCACTGAAAACGGTGAGTGGGTAGGTTTCTGCTATATAGAGACCTGGTCGCATGGGAAGTTTGTGGCTAATTCGGGATTGATAGTATCGCCGAAATTCAGGAACGGGGGCGTAGCAACTCAAATTAAGCAGAGGGTTTTCCAGTTATCTAGAGATAAATATCCGGATGCGAAAGTATTTGGATTGACAACGGGTTTGGCAGTAATGAAAATCAATAGTGATTTAGGATATAAGCCGGTCATCTATTCAGAACTTACCCAGGACGAAGAATTCTGGAGTGGCTGCAAAAACTGTGTGAACTATGAGATTTTAATGATGAAGGAACGCAAAAACTGTTTGTGTACAGCTATGTTGTTTGTTCCTGAAAATGATAAAAAAAAAGAGGTGGTGAATAACCAGCCTGAAAATAAATATAATGAAATGAATCAAACTGATTTTGAGTATTCTGTACAAAAATCCCTTGATGAATTTCATTTGACAACTAAAAAAAATAAAAAGAGTCCAGATGAAAAAGAAAGTCATCTTAGCGTTTAGTGGAGGTTTAGATACTTCCTACTGTGCAAAATATCTTAGTGAAACACTAGGGTATGATGTGTATGCAGTCACCGTAAATACCGGAGGTTTTTCAAAAGAAGAGGAAAAAGAACTGGAAAGAAAAGCTCTAAACCTTGGAGTAAAAGAATACAGGTGCGTAGACGCTCAGGAAGATTATTATAATTCATGTGTGAAATATTTGATTTTCGGGAATGTATTGAAAAATAATACATACCCTCTTTCGGTAAGTGCTGAGCGTACCATTCAGGCGCAGGAAATTGCAAAATATGCAATAGAAGTAAATGCAGATGCTATTGCTCATGGAAGTACAGGAGCTGGAAATGATCAGGTTCGTTTTGATTTGATTTTTCAGGTAATGTGCCCGAATATCGAGATTATTACGCCAATCCGTGATATGGCTCTATCCCGTGAAGAAGAAATTGAGTTTTTGAAAGATCACGGTTATGAAATGGAATTCCAGAAAGCACAATATTCAGTGAATAAAGGACTTTGGGGAACTTCTGTGGGAGGAAAGGAAACTTTGACTTCCAGAAATTACCTGCCGGAAGAAGCTTTTCCATCTCAGATTAAAGAAACTCAGCCTTCAGAACTGGAAATCGAGTTTAAAAACGGAGAAGTGATAGGCGTGAACGGAGAAAGCTTTGAACATTCTGTATCTGCAATTCAAAAAATAGAAGAATTAGCTTCAGCGTATGGAATTGGTCGTGATATTCACGTAGGGGATACCATTGTTGGGATTAAAGGACGAGTGGGATTTGAAGCAGCAGCAGCATCTGTGATCATTAAGGCACATCATTTATTAGAGAAGCATACGCTTTCAAAATATCAGCAAATGATGAAGTCTCAGTTGTCCGACTGGTATGGAAACTGGCTTCATGAAGCGCTTTTCTTAGATCCTGTGATGAGAAATATAGAGTCTTTCCTGGCAGATTCTCAGAAAACAGTCAGTGGAAAAGTATTTGTGACGCTTCATCCATACAGATTTATTCTTAATGGAATTGAATCTGATCATGACCTGATGTCTGATAAATTCGGAAGTTATGGAGAGGCTAACAGAGCTTGGACAGGCGACGATGTGAAAGGATACACAAAGATTGTAAGCAATTCTTTAAATATATACCATCAGATTAACCAGAATATCAACTAGTTCCGAAAGGATGATTTAATGTAAGGCAGAATAAAAATGAAGAAAACAGTAGGAATAATTGGTGCCAACGGTTATACAGGAAGTGAGCTGATACGCTTACTGGCTTTTCATCCCCATGTGACATTGAGTTTTTTATATAGTCGTTCGAATTCGGGAACAAGAATTTCGGATCTGTACCCGGATTTAACGACGGTTTGTGAAATGGTTTTGACAAATAAACCTGAAGACGTAGATGTTCTTTTTCTGTGTCTTCCTCATAAAGAAAGTCAAAGCTGGTTAACTCAACATCCTGTAAAAGATGAAACGCTGGTGATTGATCTCGGAAATGATTTCCGTTTAGATGGGAACTTTGGGAACAGAAATTTTATCTACGGATTACCTGAAATCAATAAAAAACAACTGTCAGAGGCAAAAAGTATTGCCAACCCGGGATGTTTTGCCACAGCAATTCAATTGGCTTTACTGCCATTAGCAGATAAAGAAGTGTTAAATGAAGTTTTTACTACAGGGATTACTGGTTCTACCGGAGCTGGACAGTCTTTGCAGGCAACAACTCATTTTACCTGGAGAAATGATAATGTTTCAGCGTATAAAACATTAACTCATCAGCATGTAGATGAGATTTTACAACAGCTGATTGCATTTAATAATAAAGAAGTAACCCTGAATTTTGTTCCATGGAGAGGGGATTTTGCAAGAGGAATTTTTACAAGTTCCACCATGAAGACGGATTTGACGCTGGAGGAAATAGAACAATTATATCAGGATTTTTATGCGGAGGAGCCTTTTGTTACCGTAAGTAGCAGGGCAATTGATTTAAAGCAGGTTGTCAATACTAATCGCTGTGTGATTCAGATCGAAAAGAGTGGAAATGTTGCCGTTATTCATTCAGCGATTGACAATTTGTTAAAAGGTGCTTCAGGGCAGGCAGTCCAGAACATGAATCTGGCAATGAAATGGGAAGAAAATGCAGGGTTAAACTTAAAACCAATAGCGTTTTAAATTGACAATTTAAATTAGAAGTAAATATGACTTAGGAAAATGGAGCGTTAAGAAAATTAATTCTATGAACGTTAAGAAAATTCTACTGTTTGAAGTGCGAGGCAAATATTTAGCCGAAGAACTAATCTAGGATTCGCACAAGTTTTAGAATTTTTAGAGAATAGAACTAATTTTTAGCGGAAGTTTCCAGGTCTTGAACTTTTGTTTCTTTTGTTTTAAGACAAAAGAAAAATAAAAAATAAAAAAATGAATTTATTCAACGTCTATCCATTATTCAATATAAATCCGGTTAAAGCTCAGGGATCTTTTCTTTGGGATGATAAAGGAGGGCAGTATCTTGATTTTTACGGAGGTCATGCTGTCATTTCCATTGGGCACAACCATCCATATTATCAAAATAAGTTAAAAGATCAGCTGGAAAAAATTTCTTTCTATTCCAATTCGGTTCAGAATGAATTGCAGACTGAACTCGCAGAAAAACTAGGGAAACTTTCCGGATATGAAGAGTATAACCTTTTCTTGTGCAATTCGGGAGCGGAAGCCAATGAAAATGCATTGAAACTGGCTTCATTTCATAATGGCAAAAGCAAAGTGCTGTATTTTTCAGGTTCATTCCACGGAAGAACTTCTGCAGCGGTTTCGGTGACCGACAACCCAAAAATTGTTGCTCCGGTTAACTTTTCAGAAAGATTTATCAAATCAGAATGGAATGATGTGCAGCAGCTTGAAGAGACTTTTGAGAAGAATGGAAATGAAATTTCTTCTGTCATCATTGAAGGTATTCAGGGAGTAGGTGGAATTATGATTCCTACGCCGGAATTCTTATCTAAAATTAAAGAACTATGCGAAAAATATGAGGCGGTTCTTATTTTGGATGAAGTACAATCAGGATATGGAAGAAGTGGATATTTCTTTGCTCATCAGGAGTTCGGAGTTGAAGCAGATATTATTACAACGGCAAAAGGAATGGGAAATGGTTTCCCGGTAGGCGGAGTTTTGATCCATCCTAAATTCCAGGCGAGCAACGGTTTGCTGGGAACTACATTTGGAGGAAATCATCTTGCCTGTGCAGCTTCAATTGCTGTGCTTGACGTGATGAAAGATGAAAATCTTATTGAAAATGCTCAGGAAATGGGCGAATATATTGAAAATGAAATTAAAGATTTACCACATATTAAATCCATCCGAAGGAAAGGGCTGATGATCGGAATAGAACTCGATAGAGACTGTTCGGAAATAAGGAAAAGTTTATTGTTCGATCATCATATTTTCACAGGAAACTCTAATGATAAAACTGTCTTAAGGATTCTTCCGGCACTGAATATCAAAAAAGAGGAAACGGATCTTTTCATCAATGCTTTGAAAACAGTATTGGTGAGTATTTAAAAGCAAAAGGCCAAAATTATAAAAAGGGTTAAAAGCTTAGAATATTACACAATGTTTGTCATTCTGAATGGAACAAGTGAAATGAAGAATCTATAAAATAATGTAGAGATCTTCCTTCGTCAGAATGACAAAACAACCGTCCATTGCTGAATGAAACGCCTTTGCGAACGAAAAAAATTAGTGAAAAACTTAGCGGTTTTGTGTTGAAATTCTCAAAAAATGTGTAAAAAAATCTTTAAAATTAATTCGAAATGAAAAAATTTACCTCTGTAAGTGATGTTGAAAACTTACAGGAAATCATAAAAAAAGCTTTACAAATAAAAGCAGCTCCCCTTACCGAAACGGAAAAAGGAAAGGGAAAAACAATTGGACTTGTATTTTTAAATTCAAGCTTAAGAACCCGTCTCAGCAGTCAGATTGCAGCACAAAACCTGGGGTTGAATGTGCTGACATTAAATGCTGCACAGGAAGCCTGGAATTTAGAGTTTGCTGACGGAGCTGTCATGAACGGAGATACCGTAGAGCATATCAAAGATGCAATTGAAGTTTTAAATCAATATTGTGATATCATTGCTGTGCGTTGTTTTGCAGGAATGAAGAGCAAAGAAGATGATGTAAATGAAAGCATCTTGAGCCAGTTTGAAAAACATGCAAAAGTTCCTGTAATCTCATTGGAATCTGCAACCCGTCACCCGCTGCAAAGTCTGGCAGACTGTATTACGATTACAGAAAGCTGGAAAAAAGAACATAAACCAAAAGTGGTATTGACCTGGGCGCCACACATCAAACCTATTGCACATGCCGTTGGAAACTCTTTTGCGGAGTGGATGCAGGAAATGGATGTAGAGTTGGTAATTGCCAATCCTGAAGGATATGATTTGGATAAAAACTTCACTAAAGATGTGAAAGTAATCCATGATCAGGACGAGGCGTTAAAAGATGCAGATTTTATCTATGTAAAAAACTGGTCTTCTTTTGATGATTATGCAGCAATGCCTGAAGTGAAAGGTGACTGGATGCTTACCAATGAAAAATTGGCCAATACCAACGACGCAAAGGTAATGCACTGTCTTCCGGTCCGCCGTAATGTTGAGTTGAGTGATGAGGTGATGGATGGAGACCATTCTATTATTTATCAGCAGGCAAAAAACCGTATTTTCTCTGCACAGGCTGTGTTCAGTGAAATTTTAGATGAGCTGCATGCCGGATAATTTTTTTAATTCAGAATCTTGATCCTTGTCAAGGTTTTAAACCTTGATAAGGATCAAGGATAGAAAAGTAAGGATCTCAAAAAATTTACAAATGAAAGAAAAGTTATACATCATAAAAATTGGCGGAGCTTTAATTGATGATGAAGAGTTGTTAACCCAATTCTTAGAACAATTTTCTGAAATTCAGGAAAAGAAGATCCTTGTTCATGGCGGAGGAAAGTTGGCTACAACATTAGCGGATAAACTGGGTGTTGAACAGAAAATGATCAACGGAAGGAGGATTACGGATAAAGAAACACTGGATATTGTAACCATGGTATATGCAGGGGGAATCAATAAAAATATTGTTGAAAAGCTGCAGCAGAAAAAATGCAATGCCATAGGATTCTCCGGTGCAGATGGGAATCTGATCAAAGCCAAAAAAAGAGAAGATCCTGAGATAGATTTCGGATTTGTGGGAGATATCAATAAGAAAAGCGTGAATAAAAAGCTGGTTTCAAAATTAATGAAACTGAATCTTGTTCCTGTATTTTCAGCGATTACCCACGATAGAAAAGGAAATCTCTTCAATACCAATGCAGATACCATTGCATCTGTAATGGCGCAAGCTCTTTCAGAGAAATATGAAGTTGAACTGTTGTATTGTTTTGATAAAGAAGGTGTTTTAGAAGATGTGAACGACCCCGAATCAGTGATCAAAAGTGTTACAGCAGGAGAGTTTGCGGTATTAAAAGAAGAAGGAAAGCTTCACAAAGGGATTTTACCCAAACTTGAAAATGCGCTTGGAGCGATAAAAAATAATGTAGATAAAGTGTTTCTGATTAAAGAAACAGAACTGAAAAACCATATAGAAAATCATCATGCAGGAACTGAAATCTGTTTATAATAAAGAAGAATTATTGAATAATGCGGTCGGATTGCTTAAAAATTTGATTGAGATTCCTTCATTCAGTAAAGATGAATTCAGTACCTCAGTAGAAATTGAGAACTTTTTCGCAAAACATCAGATTCCTGCGAAGCGTTTTAAAAACAACATCTGGGCAGTGAATAAACACTTTGATGTGTTTAAACCTTCCGTTTTACTGAATACGCATCATGATACCGTAAAACCTAATAAAGCTTACACGCTGGATCCTTTTGTTCCTGTTGAAAAAGACGGGAAACTGTTTGGATTGGGAAGCAATGATGCCGGAGCTTCTCTGGTTTCTATGGCGCAGGTTTTTTTACACTTTTATGATAAAGAAGATTTAAAATATAATTTAGTTATTGCTTTGACGGCAGAGGAGGAGATTTCAGGATTTGATGGAATTGAAGCACTGTTTCCGCAGCTACCCAACGTAGAACTCGCCATTGTAGGAGAACCCACACAGATGAATCTGGCGATTGCAGAAAAAGGACTTCTTGTGATTGATGGAGAAATGAAAGGGACTCCTTCTCATGCCGCTCATCCTAATCATGATAACTCGATTATAAAATGTATGCAGGATCTCCAGAATATTTTAGCCTTTAAATTTCCAAAGGTTTCAGAATACCTGGGAGAGGTTAAAGTTACTTTATCAGGTATTCATGCGGGAGTCCAGCACAATGTCGTTCCAGAGTCGTGTAATTTCACACTGGATGTGAGAGTGACAGACGAATATTCCAATCAGGAAGCATTTGAAATTATCCAGTCTCAGATGAAATCTACTTTGACAGCAAGATCATTCAGACTGAATTCTTCAAAAATTGAAATGGATCATCCGTTTGTAAAAGCAGGAATTGAGATCGGCAGGAGAACGTACGGTTCGCCCACCTCTTCAGATCAGGCGATTATTCCATGTACATCCGTAAAAATGGGACCTGGAGACAGTAGGCGCTCTCACACTGCAGATGAATTTATCTATATCCATGAAATAGAAGAAGGAATAGAAATCTACATCAGAATTTTAGAAAAAGTGTTATAAATAATGGAAGAATGAAGCAGAAAGATGGAAGTTATAGAGTTTGTAATTCGCTTCCAGCCATCAGTTTCAGGTTTCCAGCTCAATATATGTTTTGACTCTGTCCGGCAGGCATTAGAAGTTTAGTTTTTAATAAGATTTATGCAAAAAGAAAATTAAAAATGAAAGCTTCACAAGGAAATGTTTTTTTATAGTTAATAGTAATAAGGATTGCCTTGCCGGGCATGTCAAAATCAATCAGTATTTTAAATAAATCATATGAAAAAAATATGGCAGAAGGATGACCTTGCCACCAATATATTAGTCAATAATTTTACCGTTGGGAAAGATCTTGACTTTGACGAGCGTTTGGCCAAATATGATGTCAAAGGTTCTATGGCACATTGCAAAATGTTAGCAGAAACCGGGATTATTTCCCAGGAAGAATCAGAGCAGATGTTATCTGTTTTAAATAGTATTTTACATAAAATTGAAGACGGTAGTTTTGAAATTGATAAAGATGCTGAGGATATCCATTCTCAGATAGAAGCTATTCTCATTGAAGAATTAGGAGATACGGGAAAGAAAATCCATACCGCAAGATCAAGAAATGATCAGGTTTTGTTGGATATCAAGCTGTATTTATTAGATGAAATCCGTGAGATAACAGCTCTTACCGACGAGTTTTTCCAGATTTTAATTCAACTGGCGGATCAGCATAAAAATGTGTTGCTTCCTGGATATACCCATTTGCAGATTGCAATGCCTTCCTCATTCGGATTGTGGTTTGGTGCTTATGCTGAAGCACTTTTGGATGATGTGGAAATGCTGTTTTCAGTGAAGAATATCATTAATAAAAATCCGTTGGGATCAGCTGCCGGCTATGGTTCATCTTTTCCGATCAACCGTGAAAGTACGACCTATAATTTAGGATTCCAGTCCATGAATTATAATTCTGTGTATGCTCAGATGACCCGTGGAAAGTCGGAAAAAATGCTGGCAATGTCAATGGCAACTTTAGCGGGAACGCTTGGGAAGTTTGCGTATGATGTATGTCTGTATTTGAACCAAAATTTTAATTTCATCAGCTTCCCAAAAGAATTTACCACAGGAAGCAGTATTATGCCTCATAAAAAGAATCCGGATATCTTTGAGCTGGTTCGTGCACGATGCAACAGAATTCAGTCACTTCCGAATGAACTTATTTTATTGACAAACAATCTGCCTTCAGGATATCACAGAGATGTACAGCTTACGAAAGAAATTCTTTTCCCTGCGATAGATTCTTTAAAGGAATGTCTGGAAATCCTAAGCTATACTTTACCGAATATTCAGGTAAAAGACGGAATTCTGGAAGATGAGAAATACAAATATCTTTTCAGCGTAGAAAAGATCAATGAAGAGGTGAAAAGCGGAAGCTCATTCCGTGATGCTTATGTGAAAGTAGGACAGGAGATTGAAAGCAATGCGTTTGAGTTTGAACCTGGAAACCTTGAACATACCCATCAGGGAAGTATCGGAAATCTTTGTCTGGGTAAAATAGAATATCAGTTCAATAAATTGAAAAATAAATTATTGGGTTAGAATCTAAGCCATTAAGGTCAATAAAAACTTAAGCAAAAATCAGTAGAATTTCTAAATTATTTTAGCCTGCTGCCTTTTCGTTGTGAAAGCCTTAATCTTTAAATCTTATCTGCTTAAGTGATCTTAATGGCTTAATTGTAATCCTGCTCTTTGAATTTGATGATTGATTGTAACTGAACTATTAAGGAAGATGAAGACTTTAAGGTAAGGTAAGAAAATCCGGAATTTTTTAGCCGCATAGTTTTAAAATTCGCATGCGAATTCTTTAATTATTCTTCACCTTTTAAAAGTTCTTAATGGTTTAAAAATAAAAGGGATTTATTCCAGGTCAATTTTAAACTTGGTAGATTTTTTTACCTCGTGAAGTACAATAGAACTATGGTATTGTCCGATGTTAGGAATGTTTGAAATGACATTAACGGCAAATTCATTATACGAATTAATGTCTTTGGCTATAATTTTCAGCATATAGTCATACTCTCCGGAAAGACTGATGATTTCCTGTACTTCATCATATTTTCCGATATGCTCCTCAAAGGTTTCCAATACTTTCTTGGATTGTTCCTTGAGACGGACATTACAGTAGACTACAATATTTAATCCCAGTTTTTCACGGTTTAAAAGTCCTACATATTTCTGAATGATCCCCTGCTTCTCCAATTGTTTGATTCGCTCATACGTAGGAGTAAAGGTAAGACCAATTTTTTCGGAAATTTCCTTAACCGATAATGTAGAGTCTTCCTGAATAATGCTGAGAATCATTTTGTCTTTTAAATCCATAAAATAAATTGAGTTGTAACAAAAATATTAATTTAAAATGAGAATAAGGAAATACTGAGGTTTTTAATTTATTTTAAACTTTGTTTTTGTAGGTTCATAAAATTGTTGTATCTTTGCACCTAATGAATAAAAAAGCATTTATATCATTAGATTTACCGGGCGAAAGCGCCCTTTACGATATTTATTGTTATTAGCGAAGATTGTTGTCTTCGCTTTTTTTATGCCCAAAAATAAGAATTATGTTTACGATTACAGAACTAAGCACCGAGAGAATCAACAGTATACTGACAGAAGCGATGGCTTTTGCGAACGGTAAAACTGCTAAAATTGAAGGAGAAGTTTTTTGCTCAAACCTTTTCTTCGAAGACAGTACAAGAACGAAAACAAGTTTTGATCTTGCAGAAAGAAAACTGGGACTTCAGGTAGTTCCGTTTGATGCATCACACAGTTCGGTAAACAAAGGAGAAAGCCTTTATGACACAGTAAAGACCATTGAAAGTATAGGAGTAAACCTTGTGGTGATCCGCGATAAGAAAGACAGATACTTCGAAGAACTGAAAAATATTAAGATTCCTGTGATCAACGGTGGAGACGGAACAGGAAACCATCCTTCACAGTGTATGCTGGATCTGATGACCATCTATCAGGAATTCGGAAAGTTTGAAGGATTAAAAGTAGGAATTGTAGGTGATGTAAAACACAGCCGTGTTGCCAATTCAAATGCGGAAGCTTTAAGAAGATTAGGCGCTAAAGTATACTTCTCAGGACCTGAACAGTGGTTTGACGAAGGAGCTTTAATCAACGGAACTTATATGTCAGTAGATGAACTGATCGGCGAAGTGGATGTTTTAATGCTATTAAGAATCCAGCATGAAAGACACGATGCTGCCATGAGTTTCACCGCTTCAGAATATCATAAAAGATATGGTCTGACGAAAGAAAGAGAGAAGGCGATGAAAAAAGAAGCAATCATCATGCACCCGGCGCCTATCAACAGGGGAGTGGAAATAGATTCAGACCTCGTAGAATGCGAAAGATCAAGAATCTTTAAACAAATGGAAAACGGTGTCTTCGCCAGGATGGCCATTTTGAAAGAAGCATTGGAAGAAAAAGGGTTTACCTTTAAATAAGAGCAAAGGTAAAAGAACCAAGTTAAAAGTAGAAGGTAAAAGATAGTGAGCTCCGTAGGAGCGGCCTGTTAATAGCAATGGGTGAAGCCCATAGAAAACAAAAGGATAATGATAATCCTAGCCCTGTAAGGGCGACCTGTTAATGACATATAAATAAAATAATAAGAGATAAAAGTTTAAAATGAAGAAAAAATTAATACTGGAGTCCGGTGAAGTGTTTCATGGAGAAGGTTTCGGAGCAGAATTGGAAACTGCAGGGGAAGTAGTTTTCAATACCGGAATGACAGGATATCAGGAATTGATTTCTGACCCGTCGTATTGCGGTCAGATAGTTTGTATGACCTATCCGCTTATCGGAAATTATGGTATTAACCGTGATGATTATGAAAGTATTGAGCCGGCAATTAAAGGACTTATCGTAAAAGAACTTTGCGATCTTCCTTCCAATTTCCGTACTCAGATTACTTTAGATGAATTATTTAAAAAGAAAAACCTTTCAGGAATTTCAGGAATTGATACAAGAAGACTGACAAGAATTCTTCGTAACTATGGAGTTGTAAAAGGAAAAATCGTAAATGCTGATGCTGATGAAGCTGCTGTAGCTTCTGAATTGAAATCAACAAATTTCCCAACCAATCAGGTAGAAGAGGTTTCAACAAAAACACCTTATGCTAACCCGAACAGAGGTTTCAAAGTAGTGTTGGTAGACTTCGGTGCAAAACTGGGGATTATCAGAGAGCTGTCTCAAAGAAACTGTGATATCATTGTAGTTTCTCAGGATACAACAGCAGAAGAAATCTTATTGATGGATCCTGACGGAATCATGCTTTCAAACGGTCCTGGTGACCCGGAAGATGTACCACATGCTTTAGATATGATCAGAGGATTATTAGGAAAAGTTCCCATCTTCGGAATCTGTTTAGGACACCAATTGATTGGCCTTGCTTGTGGAGCGAAAACTTTCAAACTGAAATTCGGACACAGAGGAGGAAACCACCCGGTATTGGATTTAGAGAAAAATACAGTAGCCATTACTTCTCAAAACCATGGATATGCGGTAGATCAGGAAAGCTTAAAAGGAACAGACCTTATCGAAACGCACATCGCTTTGAATGACAGAACAAATGAAGGATTAAAACATAAAATCCACCCTTGTTTCTCAGTTCAGTATCACCCTGAAGCAAGCCCGGGCCCTGAAGATGCAAACTACCTGTTTGATGAGTTCATTCAAATGATGGAGGACTTTAAAAAATAATACGGCTTTCTGTCATTCAGAACGAAGCAATAGCGGAGTGAAGAATCTCAACAAAGTATGTTTAGATTCCTGCGGAATGACAAAGTGTGTTAATTCAATCTAAATAAAGCATTATGCTAAAAGTCTAAGATCTATGTATCTAACTTCTAGTATCTAAAAAAAGAAAAATGGCAAAACGTACAGATATAAAAACAATTTTAGTAATCGGTTCAGGACCTATCATCATTGGTCAGGCAGCTGAATTTGATTACGCAGGAACGCAGGCTTGCCTGTCTTTGAAAGAAGAAGGCTATAAGGTGATTTTGATCAACTCGAATCCTGCAACAATCATGACAGATGTGGAAATCGCTGATAAAGTATATATCGAACCGATTTCATTACAGTTTGTAAGCCACATCATCAGAAAAGAACGTCCGGATGCATTATTACCAACGCTTGGAGGACAGACAGGTCTGAATATGGCGGTAGAACTGGAAAAATCAGGAATTCTTGAAGAATGCAAAGTGGAAGTATTGGGTACTACACTTTCTGCAATCAACAGAGCAGAAGACAGAGACCTTTTCCGTGAGTTGATGAGAGAATTGAATGAGCCGGTTCCGGAATCTGATATCGTTAATACGGTAGAAGGAGCACTTGCTTTCGCAGACGAAATCGGGTATCCTGTAATTGTTCGCCCTGCCTTTACAATGGGAGGAACAGGAGGAGGTATTGCTTCCAATGAGGTAGAATTGAAAGAAATTGCCGAATTAGGATTAAAGCATAGTCCGGTTACACAATGTTTGATTGAAAAATCAATCGCTGGTTTCAAAGAAATAGAATACGAAGTAATGCGTGATGCAAACGACAACGCCATTGTGGTTTGTAACATGGAAAATATTGACCCGGTAGGAGTTCACACAGGAGATTCTATCGTAGTAGCACCTTCTCAGACCCTTTCAGACAGAGAGTATCAGTTACTGAGAAATGCTTCATTAAAAATCATCAGAGCGTTAGGAATTGAAGGAGGATGTAACGTACAGTTAGCTTTAGATCCGGATTCATTCGAATATTATATCATCGAGGTAAACCCAAGAGTTTCCCGCTCATCAGCTTTAGCAAGTAAAGCAACAGGATACCCGATTGCAAAGATCGCAGCAAAAATTGCAGTAGGATTAACGCTGGATGAAATCATGAACCCGGTAACTGGAAAAACATACGCATGTTTTGAGCCCGCACTGGATTATGTGGTAACCAAATTCCCAAGATTCCCATTCGATAAATTTGAAACTGCAGACAGAAGACTTTCTACTCAGATGAAAGCAACTGGTGAAGTAATGGCGATCGGAAGAAACCTTGAAGAATCTTTACAGAAAGCGATCCGTTCATTAGAAACAGGAATCAAGCATTTAGGATTAAAAACAAAACAAGCGGAAGCACTTACTGCTGAGGAAATTGAAAGAAGAATCAGAGTATGTGATGATGAGAGATTATTCATCATCGGAGATGCTTTAAGAAGAGGATACGACTGGGAACAGATTGTAGAATGGAGTAAAATTGATAAATTCTTCATCTGGAAACTGAAAAAGCTGGTTGACTTCGAAAAAGTAATTGCTGCCAATAAATTTGATAAAGAAACATTAATTGAAGCTAAGAAATTAGGTTTTGCAGATATCAATATCGCGGTTCTTTGGGATGTAAAAGAACGTGAGGTTTTCAATTTCAGAAAAGAAAACGGAATAATGCCGGTTTTCAAAATGGTAGACACTTGTGCTGCTGAGTTTGAAAGTGAAACACCTTATTTCTACGGAACTTACGAAGAAGAGAACGAAAGTGTTGTTTCAGATAAAGAAAAGATCATCGTACTAGGTTCCGGACCTATCAGAATCGGACAGGGAGTTGAGTTTGATTACGCTACGGTTCACTCAGTATGGGCGATCAAAGAAATGGGTTACGAAGCGATTATCATCAACAACAACCCTGAAACAGTTTCTACAGACTTCTCCATCTCTGATAAACTATACTTCGAGCCACTTACAGAAGAAGATGTAATGAACATCATCGACCTTGAAAAACCTAAAGGAGTAGTTGTACAGTTCGGAGGACAAACCGCGATTAACCTTGCAGATAAATTAGCATCTCACGGAGTACAGATTTTAGGAACTTCACTGGAAGACCTTGACAGAGCTGAAAACAGAGATAAATTTGAAAAAGCACTTCAGGAGATGGGAATTCCTCAGCCAAAAGGAAGAACTTCTACCTCAAAAGAAGAAGCTATAGAAATTGCTAACGAGATCGGCTATCCGGTATTGGTACGTCCAAGCTACGTTCTTGGAGGTAGAGCAATGGAAATTGTATACGCAGAAGCAGAACTGGCTCACTATATGGAGAACGCTGTAGAGGCGAGCCCTGAGCACCCTGTTTTGGTTGACAAGTACATGGTAGGAAAGGAGATTGAAGTAGATGCCATCTGTGACGGTGAAACAGTAGTGATTCCGGGAATTATGGAACATATCGAAAGAGCGGGAGTTCACTCCGGAGACTCTATTGCGGTATATCCACCACAGAATATCTCTCAGAACGAAATCGATACTTTGGTAGATTATACAGAAAGGCTGGCAAAAGGATTAAAGGTGATCGGATTAATGAATATCCAATACGTTCTTTTTGAAGGAAATGTATATGTAATCGAAGTAAATCCTCGTTCTTCAAGAACAGTTCCTTTCTTATCTAAAATCACAGAAGTTCCAATGGCTAACCTTGCAACAAAGGCAATCTTAGGACAAAAACTGAAAGATTTAGGATACAAAAACGGATTGGTTCCAAACAAAGAAGGCGTATTTGTAAAAGTACCGGTATTTTCTTTCTCTAAACTAACGAAAGTTGACATCTCTTTAGGCCCTGAAATGAAGTCTACAGGAGAGGTTATGGGGAAAGATACAACCCTTGAAAAAGCATTGTACAAAGGATTGGTAGCAGCAGGAAGAAAAGTTCCTATGCACGGTTCTATCCTTTTCACAGTAGCAGATAAGCACAAAGATGAGGCAGCAGCTCTTGCAGCAAGATTCCATGAAGTAGGATTCAGAATCTGGGCTACAGAAGGTACTGCAAAATTCTTCGGAGAAAAGGGAATTCCTTGCAAAATAGGATACAAAATAGGAGAAGAAAGTGTAAACCTTATCGATCTTATTCAGAAAGGAAAAGTTCAGTATGTTGTGAATACCACTACAAAAGGTAAGCAGGCAGAAAGAGACGGATTCCAGATCAGAAGAATGAGCGTAGAAAATGGTGTTCCTTGTTTAACTTCAATGGATACTGTAGAAGCAATCTTAAAAGTAATCGAAAGCATGAGCTTCAAAATGGAGACGATGTAATTTCGAGTAAAAATACATACCATATACCCCGCAAGAAAACTTGCGGGGTTTTTTGTGTCCTTAATATAAATACCACAAAAGGGTAATTGACGCATGATTCCGTATAAAGTACTTTTGATGAGTCATAACAAATGACACTTTGACAATACAATTCTTGTTGTATATCAAAATTTAGTAACTAACCTCAAAAAACAATACAAATGGAACCCATTCAATGTGCAAAACTTTTGGAAGGTGGAATTTATACCACCCTGAATGTCGTAAAAACAGGTGATTTTCTTTACGACCTGAAGAAATATTATGAATCTGAAAAATTCAAAGAAGATTTTAAAGCTCGAAAATTTTCATTTGGCTTTGAAGCAATTGATCCTACATCTATGGTGAAGAATGTCTTAAATTTTGGCGCTTCCGATGATGAAATTAATAGTTTTCAAGAGAAAATTAAATCACTGGAAACGATTATGGTTTCACAATCTTTTTTTGATTCATTTAGTCTGCATACACCAAACAAAGATATAATTGAAGGATATCTGAAATGTTTAGAAGTTCAAAATAATAAAAAAGGATTATCAACAGTAGTCCAGGAGGGAGATGAAGGGATAACCATTTATATTTTTTATAACAAAATATCAAGTACGGATCCAAGTCCTGTAGTTGAAGACTATAAAATAACCAATGGAATAGAAATAAGTAAAAGCTTTCATAAAGGAGGTATTCTTGACGATGATAATTCAATTACTTTTAAAAGAAGCGATCCGTCAAAAGATATTTTCTTTTTCTTAGACACAGATAAAGGACCTGTAAACTGTTTATTAAATGGACTTCCTAATGGTTTTAACAAGGATTTTCCCGTAGGTACAGTACTTTGCTCATATTTAAATTGGGTAGAATTTCAGGAAGTAACCCAAAATAATTTGTCAAACCCTGATAAGAACTGGAATAGCAAATATTCAAAATGGGCACCTTGTGACGGAAGAATAATTGATAGTACCTGTGGATTGGCACGTGCTGGCCAAAACTTGACGAATGTTCCGGATTTGAGAGGTGTTTTCCTGCGCGGAAATAATGTCTTTGATTCAAATGAAGCTGGAAATGGCATTCCGGGAGTTTCTTCACAGCAAAAAGACCCTTCTGATAATAGGCTGCGGGGTAGTATCCAACAGGATGAGTTTAAGGAACATAATCATCAAATTGTACAGCAAAGTTTCGGTGGTGTAGTTGCAACACCTCTGGCCGTTTCAGGAAATACATCTGGAGCTGATGGAGATCTTGATGGCTCACAAACCGTTAGTGGTTATGACAAAGCTGCAGTTCCTTTAGTTATTGCCATTACCGGAGGAAAAGAAACCCGTCCCAAAAATATGGCGATCAATTATTATATAAGAATAAATTAACAGGCTGAAGGTATCAGAATCACTGAATGTAATGAAGATATATTTTAGTGCTGCAACTTCTAAAATAGGTACTTTAACATTGAAACAATGTAAAATAAAAAAATCCCGCAAGTTTTCTTGTGGGATTTTTTTTATCTGAAAAGCTCATCAATTAAAGTAATCTGATTATTTTTACGAAAACCATCTAAAATTCAAGACAATGAGTGTAAAGTCAATGATGATAGGATTCTTAAGTTTTATTTTCGTAGCGGTACTTTCAGGATGTTCCTGGTTGACTGATTTTTATATTCAGAATCTGACCGGGACCAAAAAAATAATAAAGATCAATTATAGCTATCCGATCTCAAAAGCAATTGATAATGAATCCGGCAGCTTTGCATTTCATTATGAGAATGGAATACTGTCACCCCGGTCTTTTTATAAAATCAAAAATCCAAAGTCTCTTGAAAAAATAGAAGTCAGAGATTCTTCCATTGTTCTTGAGCTTTATCCAAATTCAACAACAAAAATTTACAAAAGCCATAATGGAAGTTGGAGATATATGATTAAAAGTGTTGAGATTGATGGAACAATATTTTATCCTGCAGAATTGAAAGATAAAATTAAGTTTATCCGTAATGATTATGTTTACAAAATTGAATAAAGAAAAAAGTAAGATTATGGTAGTTCAGAAGAATAGGATGGTATTATGAGCAATTTTATGAAAAAAGCATTTTTAGTATTCGTAATAATATTAGTTGTTATGCTTATTATCAATATTAATTTTCCATTAAAGAAACAGGATATCTATGGAAAGTATATTAACAAGAATTTTGATAATCCAGTTTGTTGTGTAGAAGCTCCACATATAGCAGACACTTTAACTTTGTATGAGAATAAAACGTTTGAAAGTAATTTTTACGGCGTTGGAACATATAAATTATACAATGGGATAAATCCTGAAATAGAACTTTATTATAAAGATTTTGATCAATCAGCAGTCTATAAAACCTATTTTTCAAATGAAGTATTTGAAAATCCAAAAATCATGTTGAATGCAGATCTAAATCATTATTATGAAAAACTTAACAATCAATGAAGAATGGATAAAAAAGCAATAAAAATTTTATTTACTACCATAAAAAGTTCTCAGGATTGTTGGAAATACTAGGCATTATCGGAATTTTACATGATGATACCCATTTTGGGTATGCAGATCAATATGTTACCTATCCGGAAAGAGAGCACAGACTTATCAGAAATGATGATGTTGGTTATCCCGCGAGATGGTGGCTGGAAAAATTTGGAGTGAGTCATGAAAAGTGGAAATACTGGTTTGAAAGTAAATAATAGATTGTATGTGGTACAGATGTATATTTGAAAGCAAACTTTCAATATAAAAATCATTCCCAGAATTAATTCACAATAGTTTTTATCGTATAATCTTAAAAGTAGATTATTTTTGCAGAATTATTTATAAATTAGAGCGTTAAAATTCAAGCTGTTATTACTATTTAAAAACTAATAAAAACTTCACCAAATCCAGATATAACCATGGCAGAATATTACGCAAAATCAAGCAATTCTTTATCTTTTGAAGTCACAAAAGAAGAGACATTAATTGGGAAACTTACTTATACAAGCTGGTTTAAATTTAATGCTGTTATTGAAATTGCAAATGGTCAATCCTATCAGGTGGAACCAAAAGGTTTCTGGGGAACCACTATTGAGTTGAAAGACCATGAAAGAGTCCTTTTAAAATTCAGGATGAACTGGAATGGTGAAATTGTGGTGCAGACTTATTTTGAGGGCGTGAAAAACGGCTATCTCTTTAAACACAGAGGTATCTTTAAAGAATCATTTGTCCTTACAGATCAGGAAGGAGTGGAGCTTATGATCATAAAACCGCATTTAAAATGGGCCTCTCTGAATTATGAATACCAGATTACAACTTCTGACGCCTTTGAATTGTTTCCGGATAAAGAGATTGTCCTGATTAATGCGCTGCATTGTGCCAACTATTACATGTCGATGATGGCATCTGCTGTCATATAGAAAAGATAATTTAATACTTTAAAGTAAATAATTACAAATCACCATAAAAGCGAAAGATTTTTCTTTCGCTTTCAATTTTACATCAATAAAATGGTTAGATAACTTCATAACTTTGATAAAGATTTTGAAACAGCCAGGCTGTCTTCAAGTAATCTGTAACGTATAATTTTATTGTTTTGAATACGCATCTGAATACAGAATAAAGACTCTGCAATATTACCGGTTGCAAGCATTTTCGTTGCAAATTCTCCCGTTATAACAGCATTTTCATGGTCAGTAAAAATATGGTCGATTTTAGCAGAAACGGGTTCTGTATTTTTCCATAATAACTCAAAAAAATCGGATACTTCCTGTTTGTTGCTTCTTACTCCCAGCCATGGTGCTTTTTGTTCATCTCCAGGTATATACCAATCTACCGTGTCAGAAAATAAATTGGTTAACTCTGTTAGATTTCTTCCCGAAAGAAGCTGAAGGAAATCCTGTACGGTTTCTTGAATACTGTTATTCATTTTTCTATAAATTTTAAATTTCCTGAATCATTTCTATAAAAATTATATGTTGGGAAAATAAGTTTAAAAGAGCTTAAACTCATTTTTCCACGGCAAATCCTTTTGGAAAATTCTAATCAATAATGCCATAAATATATAAGATTAGAAGATAAGAAAAATCTAAATCCTATTACCTAAAATGCCATTTCACAGCAGATAATCAATAGCAGATATAAGTTCTTATTTCAATAAATCCTTTGTTGATGGGCTATTTCAAAGCAGTTAATTTTATGATATGCGTCATATTTTTATTTAGAATTAATAAAAATAAAATAATTTTGCAGAACTAACTTAATTATAAACATGAAAAAAACAATTATTTCTGCAGCTCTATTAGCCGTAACAATGCTGAGTGCCCAGGAAACGGATACCATTAAAGTGGCTGAAATCCAGTCCGTATCACTCCAGGGAACCCATAATTACAGAACGAAAAAATCTGAATCTATAGCAAGACTTCCTCTGGAAAACCTTGAAAACCCTACCGTTTACAACCTTGTTCCCAAAGAAATCATCAGTGAAATGGGGGCAATGGACTTCAACACTGCGATGGCTTCTGCTCCAGGTGTTGTGGTAAGCAACAGTGTAAATGACAGCGGGAACGATATTTTTATGAGAGGCTTCAGCTCCAATGCCAGTTTCAGAAACGGACTTACCCAAAACCCAAGAGTACAGTCCGAAATCGCTAATATCGAAAGAGTAGAAGTAATTAAAGGACCGTCCGGAACTTTATTCGGAGGAACCTTAGCCAACTATGGCGGAGTGGTGAATATAGTCACTAAAAAACCACAGGAAAACTTCGGGGGAATTATCAATTATACCACCGGAAGCTGGGGAATGAACAGGATCACGGCTGATGTGAATACCCCTTTGAACAAAGAAAAAACAGCATTGGCAAGATTCAATGTGGCAGCCTATTCTCAGGATTCATTTCAGGATGCGGGTTACAACAAAGGATTGTTCTTTTCCGGAAGTGTTTTATATAAAGTAAGCGACAAAACATCAGTAACGCTTGATACCGAATTTCATGCTCCGGATAAAACATTGAATGCCTATGTAAGAAACTCAGAGAAACTGACCTTACATTCAATGAAAGACTTAGAAGTAGCCTATAAAAGAGCGTTTACAAGCAATGATATTGGTTCTAAAAGAACCAATTTTGTGACGATGGCCGAGGTTACCCATAAATTCAACGATCAATGGACCTCGCGAACATCTTACCAAAGAGGTGAAGCCAATGAAAATGAGTCTATCTTTTTAGTGCTTAGATATCTGAATAATAATCAGGTAGAAAGAATGATCCGCCCTTTCGACAGCTTCAAAGTGACTACAGACAATATACAGCAGAATTTTACAGGAGATTTTAAAATAGGTGGCTTAAGAAACCGGCTGGTAGTAGGAATAGATTATTTCCAGCAAAGAACAAAATATCAGTTCCCTTATTATGAAGCCAACGGATACAGCAACGTTTTTATGCCTTATGACAAAGTGAATCTCGACAGTTCTTCAGCATGGGATCCCATTTCAAGAAACAAATTCATGAATAAAGAGAGAAAATCTACAGAATCGGATATTACCACATTCAGAACGATTAGCGGATATATCTCCAATGTTTTGAATATCACAGATAATTTACTTGTAATGGCTAGTTTAAGAGTAGACAGTTACAAAAATGACGATACAGTAATAAATGGTGTTGAGATCTCGACTAAAAACGGATATCCTGAAAATAAAGTTACAGGGTACAGCCAGACCCAGTTTTCACCAAAATTCGGGTTGGTTTATGAAATTGTAAAAGATCAGATCTCATTTTTCGCCAATTATGTGAATGGATTCAAAAACTATGCTCCGTCATTGAATGAAACCGGTGTTTTGACAAAATGGGATCCGGAACAGGGAAATCAGGTTGAAACAGGTTTTAAAGTAGATCTTTTCCATAAAAAATTACTGACGACCGTAAGTTATTATAATATTAATGTTAAAAACAGACTGGTTGCAGATCCGGGCGGAATAGGAAGTATTCAGGATGGCAATATCAAAAGTCAGGGTCTGGAAATAGGCATCATCGCCAATCCTCTCAAAGGATGGAATATTGTTGCCGGATATGGATATAACGATAATAAATATGATGACCGAAGTAAAGACAGCGGAAAAAGAATTGCCTGGACACCAAAACATGTAGCCAATCTGTGGACAAGCTACAAAATTATAGATGGAGCGTATGAGGGGCTTGGTTTCGGAGCCGGATTTAATTTTGTAGACCAAACTTATATTAATATTACCAATCATTTCCTTGCTCCTTCTTATACTACCGTAGGTGCTACAATTTTCTATGACAAGAAAAAATACAGAATCGGTCTGAAAATGAATAATGCCCTCAATGAAGCCTATTGGAACTTCTACGGACAGCCACAGAAGCCAAGAGAAATCCTTGCCAATTTTGCATTTAAATTTTAATACCTAAAAACAAAAAATAATCTCAACGAAAATAGAAGGATGAAAACCGTAAAGGTGCAACGCTTTGATTTATAATAACCCAATATTTCTGTGCCCTCGAATATGCTAAAGTAAATGGCAGCAGGAATAACTCTTTTCACTTTACAAACGCCATTATAAATCCTGTTGCGCCTTTGCATTTTCAACCATTATATTTTTGAATGACAAAAACAGATATGGAGAATAAAAAAACTAATCCTAAAAAAAAGCAAGGGAAATCCCTTACGAAAAGTATCACCGGATGGCTGCATCTCTGGCTCGGACTGGTTTCCGGGATCATTGTGCTGACGGTTACTCTTTCGGGGACAGTATTTGTCTTTTGTGACGAAATCATTGATCTGTGCGGCGGAAGCGCCAAATATGTCCAGACTCCGGTGAATGCAAAAAAAATGACTCCCGAAGAATTGCTGGTTCAGTTTCATCAACAGGTTCCGGATAGAAAAGCATTCTATTTTGATACTTATAAAGAGGCAGACCGAAGTTTCAGGGTAGCATCAGCAACTAAGCCGCCCAAAGACAAAAATGCAGACAAAGCAAAGCAGAAAGGACGTGGTCCAAGAGGAGTATTTGCCTATCATTACCTTAATCCTTATACTGGGAAAGTCATCGGTTCTACAAAAAGCTATGAATTTTTTTATGTTGTTGCACATATTCACGCTCAGTTGCTTGCAGGAAAGTTCGGGAAAACCGTAGTCGGAATTGCCTCAATTATTTTTTTTATCCAGCTCATCGGAGGGCTGATTCTATGGTGGCCAAAAAAATGGAACAAAACAACAAGAACAACAGCTTTTAAAATTAAATCAGGAACAAAATGGCGCAGGAAAAACTATGATTTTCATAATGTCTTTGGCTTTTATTCATTGCTTCCGGCAGTATTTATTACCATTACAGGACTGATTATGGCCTATGAGGTTTTGACAAATCTTACCCAGCAGGCTTTTGGAGGCGCTGTGGATGCCCATACCATTGCAGAAAAATATGAACCCAAATTTGATCCTGAGAAAAAAGCGTTGTCCTATACTGATTTTGTAGACAAAAAATTCAAGGAATTTCCTGAGGCTAAACAGCTCAGGATGAGTATTCCAAGAAATGATTCAGCAACAGTCTATCACGTGGTTGCAGCTCAGTTTATTGGTTTAAAAAGCCTTGTCAATGGGAAAAGTATGGAAACAAATAAATATACCGGGAATGAGATAGATTATCCCAAAGAAGTTCAGATGCATGAAGTGATTGAGCATATGAATTTTGACCTTCACGTGGGATATTGGGGTGGTATGTTCGGTAAAATATTCACCTTTATTATCGGAATTATCTGTACAAGTCTTCCGGTTACCGGATTCCTGATCTGGTGGGGCAGAAGAAACAAATCACCCAAAAAGAATAAAGAAATTAAAAATATTCATCAACACAGAAAAGATTTACAGCATGAGCAATTGGTTTAAAATTCTATACCTCCCATTATTTTTACTCTTCACATTAGGGAATGGGCAGGAAAAACTGACAATAGGAGAGAAGCAAAATGTATTTTCACAATTTTTAAACGAAAACAGAGAAATTTGGGTGCATTTGCCTAAAACCTATAGTGACAATACCATCAATGCTGCAAAATATCCGGTCATCTATCTCCTAGACGGAGAAATCAATTTTGAATATTACACCGGATTAACGGATTTCATTGCCAGAACTCCTTATTCAGATATTCCGGAATGTATTGTGGTAGGAATAAAAAATACAGAAAGAACAAGAGATCTTACGCCAACGAAAGCTCAGAAAAAAAGCCCTGTAAATCCAGATGTTATCCTTTTTGCAGACAGTGGCGGAGGTGAAAATTTTGTGAAATTTATGCAGGAAGAGCTGAAACCATTCATTAATAAAAATTACCGGACTCAGGATTATTCTGTATTGGTTGGGCATTCTTTCGGAGGATTATTTGCCATCAATACATTCCTTTTACATCCTGATTATTTCAATGCTTATGTGGCGAATGATCCCAGTTTATGGTGGGATAATAAAGTGACCATTTCAAGAACAAAAGACTATTTAGAAAAGAATAAAAAATTTCCGGTAAAGAAATCTTTGTATGTTTCTCAGGCAGACAATGAAGAACAGCAGAAAAACTGGAATTCCGATATGACCCAGGCCATTGAAGAATTTAAAGGAATCATAGAAAAAAACGGATCTTTGAACTATAAGCATAGTTTCTTCGAAGGGGAAACCCATGGAACCGTTTCCTATCCCGGAAATTATGAAGCATTAAAATTTATATTTAAAGGCTTCAGAACCGATATAAAACAGTTGTCCAAAAATCCCAAATTACTGGAGGAAGATTATAAAAAGCTTTCCGAAAAAATAGGAACAGAGTTTACCCCTTCAGAAGCGTATCTGAATGTAGTCATCAAATTCATGAAGAACAATGGATTCAAAGAATCTGAAACTTATTTTACGAATCTGAAAGACAGATATTATTCAAAGAAATAGTGAACTGAAATAAAAAATCCAGTCTGTTAATTAACAGGTTGGATTTTTGATATTAGATAATGTATAAAATAAGTTTTGGCTAAAGCCAATGGATTGTTGACAAATAAAAAACGGGCTAAAGCCCGTTCCTATTTAATTTTTCTTATAGATTTTGCTAATTGAGCAAATGTATTCTAAAAACCTATCCACACAGTTTGTGATTCCGTAGGAATCCATGCAGATTTTTTCCAAAAGCTTTTCTTAATGCCTGTTATCACAATTAATTGGAAAATCCTTCTCTTTTTTATCTAAAAAACTAATAGAGGGACAGCCAAAAGACTGGGCAATGAATCCAAAAATAACAGGAGATTTTCCTTTAAAAAGATGGCCTGTCCATTGGAAAACATTGGCTTCATCGGCATCTATTCCATACAAAGGAAGAAATTCTCCACCATCACTTCCTGCAAGACTAAATGTTTTTTCCGCCACCTTTTCTTTACGATCATTGATGGCTACAAGCTTACGTTCTGTAATATTTCCTTCTTCAAGATAGTCCTGCAGATAATAAGTTATATTTTCATACTGTGACTGATAGGTCTTTCCCTGAGTTAATTTTGAATGACTAAAATATTTTTTTGAAATATCAGTACTGGCTTTTTGCCATTTCACAGCTTTCATTTTATTTTCTACGAATGGATTTTTATTCCCAAAATAAGCGATGGCATTATCGTATTTATCATAGTCTGTTATTTTTCGGTGAGTTTCAACCTGAAAACCAATCATATAAGACTCTGGATCTAATTCTTCACTGTCTGACATATAAGGACTTAAATAAGCAACTGCTTTTAATTGGCTGACAGGTCTTTTTTGAAGCTTATTAGACTGATAATTGTAAATATACAGGGAATCATTTTCAGTGAGATGAATTCCACTAAGCAGTTTCTTTCTGCCTGGAGCATCCAGTTCAAAATGCTGGAGTTCTTCAAAAGACATCTGCTTTTGATTTTTAAGAATATCTGCCGGAATAGGAGGAGTCTCATTAAAAATATCAGAAACAGAAATAAAAAAATCAACGTCAGAATCCTTCTCTGCTGATGAAATGGAAGACAGACTGAAAATATTAAAATTAGTGTAATCTATTTTCTCCTCTGTTTTTGTCGTTTTTACAGAATCATTAGTCGTTTTTGTTGTGGTAACGGCAGTTTTCTTCTCTTCTTTCTGACAGCTGGTAACCATCAGTAGAAAAATTAAAGGGGCTGCGGCAGTTTTTATCTTCATTATCTTTTTTGGCATTAAAGTGTTTATTATATTTTAATTCATTTTGTAATAAGGCTCTGAAAAGTATTTGCTTGGTTTTATATAAGCCATTTTTCTCTCAGCATCAAAAATCCAAATGAATCTGCGAAGCATATCGGCCCCGAGATAACTGACATTTTGTGTTTTAAGTTCTCCGGAGAAGAATCCTACTGAAATATCTTTAAAAACACTCTTTCCCAATTTAAAATAAGGAAGAATGGCCTGCTTGGTAGTTAAAGTTTTTCCTTCAGAATTTTTCAGTGTTTTTTCACCGGTTACTTTCAGTTTTTTATCCAGATGTTTTTCCTCTGCAAATTCGTTACTGTACAGAATCGCTCCGGAAAATCCTGACTGCAGTACAAAATAAGCTTCCTGCTGTTGATCTCCATCAATAATATTATCTGCTGCAAGATAAAACCCATCATGATCTAAGATGATATTGACGGGCTGGTAGCCTTTCAGGTCTGGCATTTTATCATACATCACAAATTGGCTGTTATCATAATCGATTTTAAATGCTTTACCATCAAAAATTCCGGTTCCGATTTTTCCATCTGCTTCATGGCCTGTTAACTGATTATCAAAAAAGCGTACATTTTTCTGGTTGATTTTCCCAATATCCACGGTATTATGGTCACTGATTTCTTCTTTGTTGAAAACAATATGATCTGCTTTTCGCTTTCGTTCGGGGGAAATTGAATAATCTTTCATTGCGATCTGGAACATCAGATCCAGAGAATCTTTTTTGTTGACAAGAGTCTTCACAATGATATTATTGTGTTTTGTGATCCGGAAAGGAATGGTTTGCTGGGCTTTCATACCGGAAAATCCAACAGAAAGCAGCATGAAAAAGACTGTTCTTTTGAGCATTATCAGTGATTGGTGTTTTAAAACTTTAAAATTACCTATTATCTTTGGAAAATCAAATAATAAAATGAAATGGTTGAAAAGTTACTTCAAAGCGGAATCCATTGGGAAAAGAAAGAATTCAAAAGAAATGAGTTCCTGAAGATTTCAGGCAGTACAGATACCTCTATTTATTTTATTGAAAACGGAAGTGTCCGGATTTTTATGATGGATGAAAATGAAGAAAGAATCATTCGTTTCGGATACACCGGAAATATTATTGTCAGCCTGGATTCCTTCTTATCAGGAAAACCGTCTGACCTTTACATTCAGGCAATTAAAAGAACAACAGTAAGAACAGCCTCAAAAAAGGATTTTTATAATTTTATACAATCCAATGAAGAACACCTGAAATTTTGGATGGATATTCTGGAAGATCTGATATTGCAGCAGCTCGAAAGGGAAAAAGATTTACTCATCAATGCTCCGGGAGAACGCTTTGAGAGAGTGTTGAAACGAAGCCCGAAGCTGTTTCAGGAAGTTCCCAATAAATACATTGCTAATTATCTGAGGATGTCACCTGAAACTTTATCAAGGCTTAAAAAATCTTGAGTTCAGTCAAGATTTAAGAATGATCTGTTCATGATATTTGCATAAAAAACGTAATGAAAATTTTAGCTTCAGCACTATTAGATGAATTAAAAGAAATAACCCGCCAGCATTTACAATACGCACAGATACTCACACAAAAAACAGAGGAGGAGCTGAACTTCAGACCTTCAACAGACAACTGGAGTACATTGGAATGTCTGGAACATCTCAATCGCTATGGAGATTTTTATATTCCTGAAATCAGTCGCAATATTTCTTCTGCGGGGAAGTCTCCCCAATCTTATTTTAGGCCTGGAATTCTAGGGAACTATTTTGCTAAAAGTATGATTCCTAAAGAGAAAATGAATAAGATGAAAACATTTAAAACAATGAATCCTATCCACAGCCAGATAAATAAAGGGGTAATAGATACCTTCATAAAACAGCAGGAAAAATTACTTGAATTATTGGAAGATGCCCGGCAGACGGATCTGGAAAAGGTAAAGACTAATATAAGCATTTCAAAGCTGATCAAGCTGAAGCTGGGGGATACCTTCCGGTTTGTTATTTACCACAACGCGAGACATATTAGGCAGATTCAGAAAATAGTAGGTTCATAATATTTGAGTTATTTCTGAACTTTTCATAGTTTTGCGGAGCTAAAAGCCTTTTATGAAAAAATATTTATTAGGAATTTTATTCATTTCGATTATATCATGTGGAAGTTCTGATGAACTAGACAATCAAATACCCAATACTGATCCGCCATTAGGTAAAATTAAAACACTTACCATAAAAGATGAGGAGTTGGCAAATGGGATAACTTCCCTTGTTGAAAAGCTAGATTTTAAGTTTGAATACAGCAATGATAAATTGGTTAAGGTTTGGGATGTTAATGGTAATTATACTGAAAACCTTGATTATACCAATGGATTATTAACCTCAATTTCTATTGAAGGTAACTCTTATCCTGGACTGTCTGATCCATCTCCGTTCAGTGAAAAAAGAAAACTAATGTATGATAATAATCAAAGACTTGTAAAAGTAGAAAACATAGATATGAACTATGTGAAGAATTACAAAACCTTTGAATATTCCTCTGGAGATATCATTATTGTGAAAAACTATATTGATAATTATTCTGGTATACCATTCAATACAGATATGCTTAAAATCTATATGAATAATGAGAATGTAACAAAGGTTGAAAGATATGAAGAAGGAAATTTATCTAAGTTGGGAAATGTTATCACTTATGAATATGACAATAAAATAAATCCTGATTTTTTGATTGACAGAAACAGAATATTGGCATTACCTGAATATGCTTATAATATTTTTTTACTTCAGAATTACTCACAAATTTCTAAGAATAATGTGAGTAAAATGATAAAATATTATTTCGGTTCGTTACCTGACAGTCCGAAAAAAGAATTTGAAATGATTTCTCAATATCAAAATAATGGTCTCCCTTCCACAATTTATTATCAGGAGAAGATAGATAATACTCCAAATGATTATATAAGAGTATCTGCGGTTTATGGATATTAAATTATTTTTTATATAAATTTAAACCTCATAAGAAAGCTTATGAGGTTTTTTATTGTAATGAAATGAAAATACACCAAAAAAACATATCAACTCCACTGGGAGAAATGATGGCCTGTGCCATAGACCAGGGAATCTGCCTGCTTGAATTTACAGATCGGAAAAATATTGAAAAACAGTTGAAGGCTTTGTCAAAGGTTTTGAAAGCTGAGATTGTAGAGAAAGAACATCCTCATTTCAGGCAGCTGGAAGAAGAACTGAAAGAATATTTTGAAGGAGTAAGAACCCATTTTGAAGTTCCATTATTTACCACAGGAACAGAGTTTCAGGAAAAAGTCTGGCAGCTTCTCCGTGAAATTCCGATGGGAGAAATCAGAACGTATAAGCAGCAGTCAGAAAGACTAGGAAATCCCAAGGCAATACGTGCTGTAGGAACAGCCAATGGGATTAACAAAATTGCCATTTTAATCCCCTGCCATCGAGTGATAGGCTCCAACGGAGAATTGGTGGGGTATGCCGGAGGAATCTGGAGAAAACAAAAATTACTGGAACTGGAAAAGGTTATTTTATTTTAAATCTGAACTTTACTTTAAAGACTATTAAAAAAATAGATGTTCATTTTTCGGTTGTATAGCGCTCGATAATCTTTCTACTTTTGAATAAAAAAAGAATGATCAGTTTTAAACAATTACATCAAAGTGAAGAACCATTGCTATTGGGTAATGTATGGAATGTAGAAAGTGCAAAGGTATACGAAAAACTTGGGTACAAAGCATTGGCAACATCGAGCTCGGCAGTGGCACTTAGTTTAGGGTATGAAGACGGAGAGCAGATGACCTTCGAAGAATATTTTTATATAATTACAAGGATTAAAGAATCTGTATCAATTCCTTTATCCGTAGATCTGGAATCTGGATATGGCAGTAAAAATGATACGGTTGTGTCTAATATTCTGCAGCTTATTGAAGCAGGAGTATCGGGAATTAATATCGAAGATACTTATGTAGCTGGCGGAATAAGAAAGCTTACAGACAGAAAATTTTTCTATGAAAAGCTGAAAGATATTTTCATAAAACTGGGAAAAAGCAGAGAGAAAGTATTCATCAATATCAGAACAGATGCTTTTTTATTGAATATTGAAAATAAGCTGGAAGAGACCTTAGAGAGAATTAAACTATTTGAAGAACTTAAAGCTGACGGAGTTTTCATTCCCTGCGTGACTTCTGAAAATGATATCAAAACCATTACTGAAGCCACGTCTCTTCCTGTGAATGTTATGGGAGTATCAGATTTACCTGATTTTGATACGCTTAAAGAATTAGGTGTAAAAAGAATTACTTCAGGTGCTTTTATGTACAGACATATTTACAAAGAACTTGAAAAGGTAAGTCAGGTGATAAGACAAGAAAGAAGTTTTTCAAAATTACTCATTGAATGATGGAACTCACAGGAAAAATAATGTATGAGGCTTCTTATACCAAAGATTCTTCATTTGAGGGGATATTCTGGATGGGAGTAAAGACCACAGGAATATTCTGCAGACCAACCTGTACAGCACGAAAACCCAAATTTGAGAATGTGGAATTTTTTTCCAATACCAAAGATGCAATGTTGAAAGGATATCGTCCCTGTAAAGTATGCAGACCTTTGGAGAATCTAAATGCAACCCCATTCTATATTAAAGAGTTGCTGAAAGAAATTGCTGAAGATCCCACATTAAAACTTAAAGATTATGACCTTGTAAAAAGAGGATTGGAGCCGGCTACAGTTCGCAGATGGTTTCTGAAACACCATGGCATAACGTTTCACGCTTTTCAAAGAATGTCAAGGCTCAATACAGCATTTAAAAAGCTCCAGCAGGGTGAATCGGTTACAGAGGTGGCATTTGATACAGGATATGAAAGTCTCAGCGGTTTTAATGAGAGTTTTAAAAATATTTTTGGAGTATCTCCTAAAAATAATACTACGGAAAAGATCATTGATTTGAAGAGAATTGAAACCATACTGGGAACTATGATCGCCTGTGCTGATGAAAATGGAATCTGTCTGCTGGAATTTTCTGATAGGAAAGCACTCCCTACAGAACTGAAAAGTATTTCAGCATATTGTAAAGCGAATATTATACAAGGAGAGAATCCTCACTTTGAGACCTTGGAACAAGAACTTTCAGAATATTTTGAAGGAACAAGAATACAATTTACGGTTTCTCTTTCTCCGGTAGGAACAGCTTTTCAAAAAGAAGTCTGGAATATTCTTCAGGAAATTCCTTACGGAGCAACAAGAAGCTATCAGGAACAGGCTGATATACTGGGAAATCCTAAATCAGTGAGAGCAGTAGCCAATGCGAACGGCTTAAACAAAATATCTATTATAATACCCTGTCACCGTGTGATCGGAAGCAACGGACAGTTAACGGGATATGGCGGAGGAATCTGGAGGAAACAAAAATTATTGGAGCTTGAGAAGGCTATTTTATTTTAAAAGTCTTCAAAAGAATTTGTGGCATAGAATTTATTCATTAGAATACTATTTTATCATTTTTATGACATCAAAAATTCCGACTATTTTAATTTTCTCCAGGCTTATTATTGGGTTTATCATTATTTCTTTAAGCCTTATTAAAATAGAAAATTATAAGATCATTATTGTTATTCTTTTATCTTTAGGGTTATTAACCGATATCTTTGATGGAATTATCGCCCGGTATCTGAATGTTTCAACTCAAAAGCTCAGACGTCTGGATTCTGCTGTTGATCAGATTTTTTTCATCTCAGTAGGAGTTTCTGCTTATATACAGTGCCCTGAATTTTTCAAAACAAATGCCTATAAAATAATAATTCTTGCAGGAGCTGAAGCTCTGATCTATCTGGTGAGCTTTTTGAGATTCCGAAAAGAAGTGGCTACACACTCTATTGGTGCCAAGATCTGGACTTTACTGCTTTTTGGAACACTGATCCAGGTTATTTTACAATGTCAGTCAGTTATTTTATTTAATCTTTGCTTCTGGATTGGACTCCTTACGAGAGCAGAAATTATTGCTATTCTTTTACTACTGAAAACATGGACCAATGATGTACCTTCCGTTTATCATGCGATCATGCTCAGAAAAGGAAAAGCAATTAAAAGAAGTAAAATTTTCAATGGCTAAGGGAGATTTAAAAAAGAATTTGGCTGGAGTAATATGTTAATAGAAAAATATCGGGAAAACAAAAATTAGTGGAGTTGGGAAAGGCTATTTTGTTTTGATTTTTGTAATTTTAAGCAAAAATTTACACGTGAAAAAGTTACTAGCAGCAGTTTGCATTTCAGTTTCAGCATTCAGTTTTGCTCAGGATTATTCTGTACCGGCAGCAAGCCCGCGTCAGAAGGTGGAGCAGCAGTTTTCAATGTCCAAAATCTCCATCGACTACGGAAGACCGGGAGTGAAAGGACGTAAGATTTTTGGAGAATTGGTTCCTTATGGCCAGGTTTGGAGAGCAGGAGCGAACTCGTCTACGAAAATTACTTTCGGACAAGCCGTTAATTTCGGTGGGAAAACAGTGCCTGCAGGAACCTATGGATTATTCATTGTTCCTACAGAAAAAGAATGGAAAGTGATCCTGAATAAAGATTTTCAGCAGTGGGGAGCTTATACTTACGATCCTAAACAGGATGTAGTAGATGTTACCGTGCCAGTGAATAAACTGACAGACAAACAGGAGTGGTTTGAAATCACCCTGAATCCTACAGATGAAAACACAGGAAACTTAGTAATCAAATGGGATATGGCTCAGGCAGAAGTTCCTTTGAAGCCATCAAAATTAGATACTGTGATCAAGATTTCTGACAAATTGAAAGAAATCAAAAAAATAGAATCAGATTCTACTAAAAAGAGCTAAATAATGAATTTTTCTGTTCAGCCTGTTTTAGAGAATGAAGAATTTCAACTGATCCCCTTACAGCAAGGGGATTTTGAATCTTTATATGAAGTAGCTTCCGATCCTAAAGTCTGGGAACAACACCCCAACAAAGACCGTTATAAGAAAGAGGTTTTTGAAAATTTTTTTACAGGAGCTATGGAGAGTAAAGGTGCTTTCAAAATTATTGAGAAAGCAACCGGAGATGTATTGGGAAGCAGCCGTTATTATGATTTTGATGAAGAAGATAATCATATTTTCATCGGGTATACTTTCTATGGAACAAAATCATGGGGAAAAGGAATCAATCCTAAGGTCAAAAAACTGATGCTTGATTATATCTTCCAGTTTGTAGATAAGGTTCATTTTCATATCGGAAAAGAAAATTTCCGTTCACAGACAGCTTTGGAAAGACTTGGAGGACAAAAAATTGCTGAGGAAGAAGTTGCGTATTTTGCAGAACCTACAAGAACCAATTTTGTATATGAAATCACAAAAGAAGCTTGGGTATGAAAAAATATAAAATTCAACACTCACCATTTGTAGTCCCAACTACGGACGGGAAACTGATAGAAGAACATTGGGGAAATTCTACCGGAAATTCTAATGTTTCTATTGCACATATGATAGCACCTCCGGACTGGAGTGAGCCCCATCAGACCCCTGAATTTGATGAATTTACTTATATTATTTCAGGAAAAAAACAATTTGAAATTGATGGAGAAACTGTTACTCTGGAAAAAGGACAGAGTATTCTTATTGAAAAAGGAGCGAGAATCCGTTACAGTAACCCGTTTTCAGAACCTTGCGAATACCTTGCCATCTGCCTGCCTGCATTTTCTATGGAGTTGGTCAACAGAGAAGAGGAAGGAGTAGATTAAGAAAATTTTTCAAATAAAAAAGGCAAATCTGAGGATTTGCTTTTTTTATTTGAATATTAAATTAGAGTTATTTTCTTGAAACGCCTATGAATTCTATGTTTTATTAAATGTTTTTTCGAAATTGATATTGGATTTTTTAAATTATTTTGTAAGTTCGCGGACTTAAAAAAATGAACTAATTAAAATCTATGAAAAACAAATTATCAATTGTACTTATGCTAGGAATCGCATTTTCTACTACTTCATGCGCAACTATTTTTACAGGAACTCAGGATTCAATAGCTTTTTCTTCAAATCCTGAAGGGGCAAAAGTGTTTCACAAAGGAATAGAAAAATGTACAACACCTTGTACTGCTAAAATTCCAAGAGCTTTGGGTAAGCAGATGGTAGCATTTGAAAAAGAAGGATTTGAGAAGAAAGAAGTTAAGCTGACTAAGAACTTTAATGCAGTAACTTTACTTAATATTATTCTGGGTGGTGCAATAGGAGTTGGTATTGATGCAGCCACGGGTTCCCTGACCAAATATTCTCCAAAAAAATATGATGTTGAGCTGGAAGCTAAACCATAATTGGATAAAAATATAAAAGGAAAAAGGCAAATTTGCAGTTAGCAGATTTGCCTTTTTTATGTTTACTTCAAAATCTCTTTCAGGAACATCAGGGTGTGGTTCCATGCTCTTTTCGCCATAGTTTCATTATAATCCGGTGATTTTGGATCTGTGAAAGTGTGTTTTGAGTGGGCGTAAGTGATAATTTGCCAGTCGGCATTTCCTTCATTCATCTCTTTGATGAGGTTATTGTAATCATCTGGAGTTACACCTCTGTCATCAGCTGGATTTTCAACCAGTATTTTAGCAGTTAATACTTCATTTTTTCTGTTCTGATCTCTCCCCAGACTTCCATGGATAGAAACTACTCCTGCAACAGGCAGATGTCCTCTGGCTGATTCTAATGCTCCGGTACCACCAAAGCAATAGCCAATAACAGCTGTTTTGTCAGAAATTGCTCCGTTTTTCTTCAGCTGTTCCAAAGCCAGTGAAATTCTTTTCTGGTATTCGTTATAATTCTGTTTGTAGTATCCTGAACTTTTAGCAGCAGATTCATTATCTGCAGGAATTTTTCCTTCACCATAAATATCAGCGATAAAAGCGATGTAACCTTGCTTTTCTAGTTCAAGAGCGGCTGTTTTAGCTTCTTCATCAATCCCTTTCCAGGCTGGGAGAATAAGAACTCCCGGAAGTTTCTTTCCTGCATTGGAGGTAATTAAGCCATTCAGTTTCTGTGCTCCGTCCTGATAGGAAACTGTTTTAAGTTTCTGACTGAAAAGGGTTCCTGAAGCCATAATCATTGTAGTTAATAAGATGGAACGTATCATATTATTTTATTTTGTAATTTTTTGAAATCCTCAACTAAATTAATGAAAATAACTTATTGCGGAGTATTGTTTCTCTGAAGTTCCCACTTCTTATTTTTATATTCATATATTACACTGTTTTGATTATAGCTTGCTTTAATTTTATAAGGAGTAATAAAATCTAATAAGATGTTAATTGGGAATTCAGTGGTGCTTGCCTGTTTGCCTTTTATCTTTATTTTGTAGGATTCCGGATCATAGTATTTTATAAGATAATCGAAATTTTTATTACCGATTATTTTGCGATATGCATTAATACTTTCAGGGATAATAGATGTTGACAAATAGATATCCATACCATATTTTGTACGGGCATATTCAAGGACGTTTTTATTCCAAAATCTGATGATCAGAAAATTATATCCGGGAGAAATACCCTCATCAGGCGTATCAATATCAATGTAAGACTTTTTGTCTATGTATTGAATATGGAAAAAAGCTTTTCGGCCAGCAAGATCTTTTTTAGATATTGTTTGTACAAGATCATCTAAAACTCTCTTGTTGATCATGTTGTAAATACCTTCAATATTTTTAACATTCATCTTGATCTTCTCCATTCGGATATTGACGTCATCGTTCCCAAAAGAACAAACTATTACACGACATCCATTAGCATGAGCCGGCCCCGGAACTGTAGGACATGCATCATCTTTATCCAAAATACCATCACCATCTGTATCCTCCCATGGGCAACCGTTGTTTTCTATGGGGCCTTTAACAGTAGGGCAGTTATCATCCTTATCTATTATGCCATCCTTATCAGTATCCTGCCATGGACAACCGTTATTTTCTATTGGGCCTGCTTCTATCGGGCATTTATCAAGATACAATGGAATATTGTCTTTATCTTCGTCAGAAAGGCAATGTTTTTTATTGAATTCTTTACGGCATTTTCTTAATGTTTCTTTGTTTTCAATACTTTGTGCGTGAGAGTAAATTCCCACGAAGATCAACAGCAATAAAATCTTTCTCATAGTTATAAAAAAATCCTCACCTAAATTAGTTAAATACAATTTAATAGTGAGGACGGTAAATATTATAAAATTTTTATTGATCTGAACTGAAAATGCCTAGCTTGATTAATTCCTGCTCCAGATTGGTGTCAGATGTAACCTGAACAGTAATGAATCCCAGTGATTGTGCCATTTCAATATTCTTTGCATTATCATCAATGAAAACTGATTCTTCAGCCTTGATATTGTATCTGTCTAACAGAACATGCCATATTTTAGGATCAGGTTTGATTAGTTTTTCTGTTCCGGAAACAACAATTTTGCCCTCAAAAATCTGAAAAAAGTCATAGTTTTCCAATGCGTAAGGAAAGGTTTCTTCAGACCAGTTGGTGAGCCCGAATAGGTTATAGTCTGTATTTTTAAGTTTTCTGAGAACTTCTACATTTTGTGGAATATCGCTTTTCAACATTACCGGCCAGTTGTCATAAAAAGCGCGGATTTCTTTTTCCCATTCCGGGAATTTTTTCACCTGAATTTCTGTTCCTTCAGCAAGACTTCTTCCTCTGTCCTGTTCTACATTCCATTCATCCTGTGCGATATGTTCCAGGAAGAATTCCATTTTTTCATTATCGTTAAAATAATCTTTGAAAAAATATCTCGGATTCCAGTCCATAAGTACACCTCCGAAATCGAATATGATGTTTTTTATTTTCATAATGTTTAATATTGTTGTGAAGTAGTAGTGTTTTTGTGAACCATCCCGTCAAAAATTCTTTGAATTTTCACCACCCCTCCAAAGGATGGGAATTCTTTACTGTTCCAATCAATATTGGTAAACGGAAATGATTTTGTACTATTCCGTTCTGTAAAACTGATACTGTCCATCCTTATAATAAGCATTGATATGCTGAAGACCATTGGTAAGAATAATTTCTCTGGCTCCGATAATGGAATTGTATCTGGCGGTCTGCTCAAATGTCTTTTCCGTTAATTTGATTTGCGGCGCTTTACATTCGATCAGAATTATAGGTTCTGTTTTCTCGGTCACCAGAAGGTCAATACGTTTGGTCAATCCATTCAGGACTATCTTTTTTTCGGTGATCAGGGCTGAGGTAGAATAGGACTTTACAGTAAGATAATAATGTATCCAGTGCTGTCTTACCCATTCCTCAGGAGTGAGCAGAAGATAAGTTTTACGAACTAAATCATAAATAAAAAACTTATCTTTGTCTTTCTTGAATTTAAAATCAAAAGTTTCCTGAAAATTCAGTTTTGGAAGTTCCATTAATAAGATGAAAGAATTAGATTTAATCCTCAAAAATATTAAAAATAAAGAAGTTTTACCTATTTATTTTTTCCACGGAGAAGAAGCTTACTTTATTGATGTCGCTGTGAAAGCCCTTGAGCATAACTTTTTGGAAGAAGATGAGAAAGCTTTCAACCAAACAGTTACCTACGGAAAAGATACTTCTTATCAGGAAGTCCTTTCTCTGGCAAGACAGTTTCCAATGATGGGAGACAAGCAGGTGATTATCGTGAAAGAAGCTCAGGATTTGCGATTCAATGAAGAGGAAAACAGAATTTTAGAATCTTATGTAGAAAACCCTGTTCCTTCTACTGTATTGGTTTTTGCGCATAAACACAAGAAACTGGACAGCCGGAAAAAGGCTGCTAAAGCTCTGGATAAAGCCAAAGCTCTTTTTCTGAGTGAATCTGTAAAGGAAAGCAATCTTCCTAAATGGATTTCAGATGAATGTGCGAAATTTAAAATCAATACAGCACCTAATATTTCCCATCTTCTGGCAGAATATCTGGGTAATGACCTGTCAAGAATTGTCAATGAACTCAACAAATTAAAGATCATTCTTAAAGAAGGAGAAATCCTTGACGGAACGATTGTTGAAAACCATATCGGAATCAGTAAAGAATATAACATTTTTGAACTTCAAAAAGCGTTGGGAACCAAAAATGCGAATGCTGCTTTTAAAATTGCCCATTTTATGGGAAAGAACCCGAAAAACAATCCTTTTGTAATGATGCTGGCAAGCCTTTACAATTACTTTTCAAACGTTATTATCTATCAAACGATGGCTGGGCAGTCTCCACAGACCATTGCTTCCCAAATGGGCGTAAATCCTTACTTTATTAAAGATTATGCAGAAAGTGCGAGACTTTATCCTTTGAAACACGCCACAAGAGTCATTTCTATTCTCCGTGAGTTTGATATGAAAGGAAAAGGACTTGGAGCAGTGAATATGGGAGAGGCGGAACTCATCAGAGAGCTGGTATATAAGATTATCAATGTAGATAAAATTAAGATGAAGGTGTGAGACGGGATACGAGTTTCGTGATTCGTGATTCGAGATAGCGAGATGAGTTTGTGATACTTGATGCGGATATGAAAACAAAAGTTTTAATTTTTATATTAAAGACCAAATCCTGTAACCCAACCCCAGAACTCTAATCTACTCTATAACAATTACTATCGAAATTCAACATATCAGATATTGACAAGTATCATTAAAATAACTTTAAGGAGAAATTAAAAATTCCGAAATTAGCAGTCTTAATTCAAATTAAATCTTTTCGAACAAAGTAAATTATGGAGCAAAACATTTTAGATTGTGTGATCGTTGGATCTGGGCCTTCTGGCTTCACCGCTGCTATCTATGCAGCAAGAGCAGACCTTAAACCTGAATTGTATACAGGTTTGGAGCCAGGCGGACAATTAACTACAACCACAGAAGTGGATAACTTTCCAGGGTATCCAGCTGGGATTACAGGTCCTGAAATGATGATGGATCTGCAAAAACAGGCAGAAAGATTTGATACCAAAGTTCATTATGAAATGATCACTAAAGCTGAATTCTCTAAGGAAGTTGGCGGTGTTCACAAATTATATGCAGGAAACAAAGAGATCCTTGCCAAAACAGTAATTATCTCTACTGGCGCTACAGCAAAATATTTAGGTCTTGATGATGAGAAAAAATATGCAGGAGGTGGAGTTTCTGCTTGTGCTACGTGTGACGGATTCTTCTACAGAGGAAAAGATGTAGTAGTAGTAGGAGCAGGAGATACAGCAGCTGAAGAGGCTACTTACCTTGCCAAATTATGTAAGAAAGTAACATTATTGGTGAGAAAAGACGTTTTCAGAGCTTCAAAAGCAATGGTTCACAGAGTGGAAAGTACTCCGAATATCGAAGTGAAATTTCACCATGAATTAATCGGGATTGAAGGAGAAAACAGTTTGGTAGAAAGAGCAGTGATCATCAATAACCAGACTCAGGAGAAATCTACAGTAGAGGTTGAAGGAATCTTTATCGCGATCGGTCACAAGCCAAATACTGATATTTTCGCAGGTCAGATAGATCTTGATGAGAATGGATATATCTTAACAGAAAAAGGTTCTACAAGAACAAATCTTCCGGGAGTATTTGCGGCTGGAGATGTTCAGGATCATATCTACAGACAGGCTATTACAGCTGCAGGAAGCGGATGTATGTCTGCCATGGATGCTGAAAAATATTTAGCTGAATTACACTAATAGTATTCAGTTTATACAATACAAAGCGTGCCCGATGGGTGCGCTTTTTTGTTATAATTTTTCCTGAAATAATATGATGTTTTCAAATTTTTTGAACCATTAAGGAAATTGAAGCTGTGAAGGAAAGTTAAGGAAACATCAAAGACGCTTTAAGAGCACACTGTTTCACCCTAATATTCTTAAACATTTAATTTTTCTTAGTGGTTTAAGTGCTTCAATTTCGAACATGGCTCTCATCAAATATTCAATGAAAATTCATGAAATATCTAATGAAAACATTAATATATTTGTGAAATTGCAAAACGATTACAAATTGCATGTAAGAAACTATAAACTGAACAAAAACGGATAAAAAATGAAAAGAGTAACTGCTATCGGAGGCATCTTCTTTAAGTGTAAAGACCCGGAACAAGTAAATGAATGGTACAAAACCCATCTCGGATTACCAACCAGTCCATATGGTGCCAAATTCGACTGGAAAGACGAAGGATCTGATAAGAAAGGATATACACTATGGAGCCCTTTTAAAGAGTCTACCCAATATTTTGAACCTTCATCAAAAGAATTCATGATCAATTACCATGTAGAGAATATCGAAGCATTGGTAAAGGAACTAAAGAAAGAAGGTGTAACTGTCCTGGATGAGGTCGCTACATATGAATATGGAAAGTTTGTACACATTCTTGATCCGGAAGGAAATAAAATAGAATTATTCGAACCTGCTGGAGAGTAAAAGGTGGAGGATGTTTGTCATTCAGAGCGGAACAAAGTGAAGCGTGGAATCTAAAGTATTTTAAAAAAGCTGGGATTACTGTGAAATGACAAACAATACAACTTAAGACACAATCATTTCCCTCCCTTGGAAAGGTGGCGAGAATTCGAAGAATTTTTGACGGGGTGGTTTCCCTCACACTCAAGCCTCTCCAAATTGTCATTCTGACGAAGGAAAAATCTCAAGCTTTAAGATTCTCTTTCGTCAGAACGACAGTTTTACAATATTGCCTTAATTCTTAATCCAAAATATAAATCTTTTTCTCCTTAAGGTTGAATCCCAGTTTTTTACCCAGCCAGTTGATACTTGTTTTACCTTCATAAATAAGACCTTCCACAAAAGAGACTTTAGGTTTTTCAACAGTAGCAAAAGGAGTAGAAATAGAGCCAATATCACCGATATAAAACTTGGTCGTCAGATCGGGATTAAACTCACTTTTCTTTTCCATCATCTGAAGTGTTTCTTTTTTGATGTCCAGTATATTCACCAGGTGTTCACTCAGCCAGAAAGAATCTTTGCCAGAACCGGAATCCAGAAGAACATTAATCTTATATTTATTGTTCAGGAGCACGTAAGTGGTAATATCCATAGACTGGTCAGCATTGGTAGACAGCTGTATATCCATTACTTTCTTACTGGCCAGCTTTTCTTTTGGAAATATAAGCTCATTCGTAGTATAATCGATGATAAACTCTGTGTCATAGAGCATTGGAAGGGAAATCAAACCATCAATTCCTTTGATCTCCATATCATGAGTGGAGTACCAGGTATCCTTAAATTTCTTACCATTAAAAATAATCTCTTTCGATTTGAAAAGAGGAATAGTCATCTTTTCACCAGTAGCCCGGAAAGCCGTCAGATAATTATAAGTCTCTTTTGGACCAAGTTGTTTGGAAAAATTTCCCAGAAAAAGATTGATTCCTCCGCCGGTATCAAAGATGAAATTTCCCTTTTTACCATCTATTTCAGCTCCTACAATCAGATGGCCGGAGGGAAGGACAGATATAGGCATTTTCTGAGCAAAAGCCATAGAGGAAATAGCTAGTGAGGCAGTAACAATCGTGTTTTTAATAAAAGATTGAGTAAACATTTGAAAGATATTGTTATTAGTTTTTAATATTCTGATGAATCCTTACAAATATAAATTATAAAATGTAAAATTGAGTACAGGATGTCGGATAGTTTTATGATTCATGATCTTTTATAATATTTTTGGATCATTTCTAAAAGTCTTTCTGTTCATGGTAATAAATGGCTTCATACTTGAAGTAAAATTCCTACATTTAGCAACTAATCAAAAAGAATATGGAAACAAAAGTCATCAAAATAACACACGTTACCGGAACCTACATTATTGAAGCTCCCCATGGAAAACTTAATGATCTGAAAAGCCAGCTGGACAAGTGCCTGAACGATGAGCAGGGGGCTATTGTGATAAAGGGAGATGATGGAGATCAGTTTGTATACCCATCTGATCTTTTAAAAAACAGCTTCATTGCAATCGTAGACAAGGAATAGATGATATGTTCGTGAAAAATAATTCCCTTGATTTCTAGTCTATTATTACGTTTTGTTAAAATTTGTGTGGCAAAAGTTTTGCGGGAATTAAAAATCGTTCTATATTTGCACCACTGAAAACAACGGTATAGCCGGAGTTTAGGGAGAGTTGGCAGAGTGGTCGATTGCGGCAGTCTTGAAAACTGTTGACTGTAACAGGTCCGGGGGTTCGAATCCCTCACTCTCCGCCAGTTGGGAAACCAAAATAAGCTAAAACGCTGTAGATATCAATGTTTACAGCGTTTTTTGTTCTTGCGCTAGTATCAAAAAAAATCAAAATAGGTCATGATTTATATGACCTATTTCGTGACCCATCCTGAAAATTGGAAAATGGGTCACGAAAAATTCAGGGAAAGCCGACTAACAGGTAGTCTAACGATTGTACATCTTGCAGAAAGTGGTAACAAAAAGTAAATTATTAACAATTAAAGTTACCACACAATGAACAAAACATTCAACCTATTATTCTTTATAAAAAAGAATAAAATCATAACAAACGGAACCGCTCCCATCTATTTTACGAATCACGATAGATGGCAAAGCTGTGGACATTGCTGCTAAAAGGTATATCGATCCACAGAAATGGGACACTAAATCACACAAGGCACTAGGTAATACTCAAGAAGCTAAAATACTGAACCTCTATCTTAAAACTGTGGAACAACAAGTTTACGATTATCATTACCTGATGCTGAAAGAAGAAGATTTTGTAACATCAGAAAGTTTAAAATCTAAACTGCTTGGAACTGATGTCTCTACAAGAATGCTCATTCCTATTTTTCAGGATCATAATGATAAAGTTGAGGCTTTAGTTGGTCAGGATTTTGCGTCCGGAACATTGGAGCGGTACAAAACCTCTTTAAAACATACGCAGGAATTTCTCAACTGGAAATACAAAACTTCTGATATTGATATTACTAAAATCGACCATGCTTTTATCATGGATTATGATTTTTGGCTTCGTAGTGTACGTAAATGTGCTAACAATACGGCAGTAAAGTATATAAAGAATTTCAAAAAGATTATTAGGTTATCCCTTTTAGGCTACAAAGCAAAACTCAAGGTAGTAGAACGGCCATATCTTAGCAAGGAAGAAATTCAAGCGATTTATGAAAAGGAATTTGCATCAGACAGATTGAGCCAGGTACGTGATATTTTCCTTTTCAGCTGCTATACAGGTTTGGCGTATGTTGATGTAAAGAAACTTTCGAAATCTCACGTGAATATCGGAATAGATGGCGACCAATGGATATTCACACATCGTCAGAAAACGGATACCTCAACCAGAATTCCATTATTACCTCTGGCACAGGAACTGATTTTAAAATATGAAGACCATCCAGAATGTGTAAATTCAGATGTCCTGTTCCCTGTTTTGAGCAATCAGAAAATGAATTCGTATCTCAAAGAAATTGTGAGTGTCTGTGGAATCAATAAAGATTTGACGTTCTATATCGCTAGACATACATTTGCCACTACTGTTACTTTGTCCAATGGTGTTCCTATTGAAAGTGTGAGTAAAATGCTCGGTTATACGAATATCAAAACGACTCAGCATTATGCAAAAATATTAGATAAGAAAGTGAGTGAGGACATGTTAATTCTAAGACGTAAACTGCAATATACGAGTACAGTTAAAGATTAGATCCACTATAAAAAGATCCCGTTTTGTAAGCAAGTTAACAGTATTTTCCAACCCTGTAACGATGTTTTATCTTATTTAGCCTGATGAAGAAATACGTGCAATGCTCATTCTTGTTAAGAAGTTTCTTATAGTTTATTTGTGACACAAATACTTTAAGAAGTTTAAAAATCTACATTGTATATTAAATCTTGGTTGTTCCTGTCTTGTATCTATAACCGAAGAAATATCGAAAGATTTGGAAAGAATTTTAGAAATTAATAATCCCATCTTGTAGACTTAACGAGCGTATCTTCAAACACTTTTATAGATGATTTGGTTAGATTAAGTCAAATTAAAAATGAATTATATCCCTCCAATTTATCAAACAAATTCTATTAGACTTTTGTTTAATGCAATTAAGTTTTCAACACTTGTAGAAATTACTGTTGAAATAATAACTGTTTATTTGGCTGTTTCGTTCTTGTACCCATAAACCGAAGAGATATCGAAACATTTAGTGGAAGATTTGGAAAGAATCGTAGAGTTAAATAATACTTTCCTGTGATCTTAATTAGCTTGTCTTCAAATACTGTTAATGTTTTTTGTCTTGTTATTTCTTACGTCATCAATCATAAAGGGCTAAAAAGTTCATTTTTTACCAAGTAATTTTTATTAGGGGGAGATATGATAATATAGATTAATAAAATATTTTGCTATTGATAATCAGGAATATTCCTTGGTTTTGCAGTTTTTTAATTGCTCTTATAACAGTTTTGACACATAAACCTGTCAAATTCGCAATTTGCTGTCTGGTGATAAATACTTGATAGGAATCAACCTTCAAGGACTTTAATACCTATATGTAAATACATTTCTTTTTCAAATTCATTCAAGACATACTGGATATTAAATCCTGGACTGGGATTTGGGATAGGAATAAATAATTCAATACTGTTATTTTCTTCAAAAACATAATATTCCTAATCCATCTTTTCTAATAGTCTCTTTTTATTAATAATTTTAATCAATTTTCGCTAAAGATGTAGATGGACAAGCCACAAAGGTAAGCATAGCATTCCTAGATAGAGCAGGCAAAGTGATATTGTAACTTTCTCGATCGATAGTAATAGAATGAAAAGAGGTATTTTTGACTATTATATTAAAGGTGAGCATATAGGATAAATAATGTCCTCTGAAGCTGCCTTGCACAACTTACCTTATTGTCTATTTTGCCAAGAAGTAATACAAGATTTTAGCAAGATATTTCGAATGCTAAAATAAATTTAATCGATAATGTAAAATATTAAAAAATGAAAGCAAAAAAATAAGATATGCTATATCAGCAGTTACACAGATTACATAAAAATTCAATAAAGAAAATAATACAAATATTTAAAATAGAGAGGAAATACTAGATGGTTCTCCTTTCGTAACCATAAATTTTAAAGATACCCCGTTTCAATTAATTTTTACATACACCTATGAATTGGGAAGAATCCAAAAAGCGACAAATAATACTAAACAAGAAGAAGCATATAAAAACACTTAAAAATGAATAAAGAAAAAGAAGTAATCAAAATAATTGATTTTATTTATGTTCATGATGATGAAGCCGGATTCAAAGAACTACACAGAAGAGTTGTATATGATCAAGTACGAGAAATAGGAGAGACATACTACAATAAACAAAGGCATGAATTTCCTCAAATAAATAGCTATTACCCAGACCCAACTCCTGGTGAATTTATAGATGAGGAAAAGGCAAAAGAAGTCATGAAAGTAATAGACAAAGAGGAAAATTAAATTTCACAATTATTTGATCGCAGAGAACATACTGAATAGAAACTTTTTGATTGGCAGTCCATCACAAGCTTGGGGCTGTGATAACTTATTCCCAAACCAAAGATGTTTTTTTATAGCTAACAGGAATATAGATTAGTACGACAGAAAAATAATCGGCTGGAGTTTAAGTTCGGGGATGAGTAATGATTAGGCAAGTTTAGCCGCATGGAAAATGGCTGTCAAAAATAGAAAAGTTGACCATGGATTAATTCTTAACTCAGATAGAAGAGTTCGATATGCAAGTAAAAAATTCATCATGATTCTTGAATTTTATAGTGTAAAGAGAAGAAAAGCGGAAAAGATAGTTGTTTGTATAATGCAGTAGCTTAAAGTTTTTTCAAATCATTGAAAACAAAATTGATTTAAAATAAAATATACAAAATTATTTACTTTTTAACAAGAAAAAACCGCCTCAGTTGTGAGACGGCTTCTTTTCATTAAGCATAAATTTGAAATGTACTATTGATTAATAAAAGGATTTGACCATTTTTTATCCGTATATATATTTTTTCCGGAAAGGGTTTTAAGAAACGCTACAAGTGCTTTTTTTTCTTTTTCCGTGACTCTTAGGTTATCGGCAAGTGCCAAACGTATATCCAGCTTAGGATTCTTGCTGCTTTTTGGCACTTTATTATAATGATCTACAACACCCTCTAAAGTGGTAATAAGCCCCGAATGCATCATCGGTCCGTTGGATACCCCATTGCTGTTTACAAGATCCCGTAAGGAAGGAGATTTCTTACGTATAGCCTTGTAATTGCTGGAAGTCAATATTCTCTCAACATTGAAATCAATATCCTGAGATTCGAGGATGCTTATGTGGATGTAAATAAAGCAATGATTCTTCCCAAAATAGCTAGTCCACACCTCAACATTGTCAACCCTGCCGCTGGCATGATGTATATGATACCACAAAAAAACAGCTGGCCATTTATAACGGAACTGTGTGGAGCTTTTGGAAACCATAAAAGGATTGATAAAAAACAGTAAACAGGTAATGTAAAAGTAGAAGGAGCCTGGTTGTATTCGATGGGCTCCAACTGGAACTACTGGAAATGATTCTTCGGAATTAAAGAACATTTTTTAACATAAAACACAATTTATATATATCATTTCATCCTGCCGGAAGAGGACTTTTGGCAGGACTTTTAATACAAAGATTAAATGAATTTTAAAGACATTCATATAGGAAGCATGATTCGGAAAGCAGTTATAGAAAACAATGTAGAAACTTCCCGTATCTGTAATTACTTTCAATGCACAGAAAAAGAAATAGAGAAAATGTATCTGTCAGGAAGCATAGATATCCAAATATTACTAAAATGGAGTAAGCTTTTGGAATATGATTTTTTCAGACTCTATTCCCAGCATATTATTCTGTATGCACCGTTATCACGGAAAAATATATCTGAAAAACGAAAAAAGATAATCAGCCTTCCCCAGTTTCGTAAGACTATTTATACTCAGGAGGTCATAGATTTTATTCTGGAACAGATCAACACAGAAACCATGACGAAAAATGATGTGGTAGAACGATATGGTATACCCAAGACAACACTTTTTAGGTGGATTAATAAATATAACAACAGATAATAAAAACATTTTGAATATGAAAAAATATGTTACACCAGATTTTAGACAGATTTACAAAGACATTCTTACCAGAAAATATCCGGAAAAATATGAGACCTGTGAAGGGGTTCTGCTAAAAAAAAATATTTTTACTTTGGACATCCTGAAAATTAATGCCCTTATTTTTGGCATATCAGAGAAAAATAGCCAGAAATACCGTTCATATAAAGAGTCAGATATTCTGTACATGTTAGAATATCAGAAAAAAAATAAGCTTAATAACGGACAATTGGCTGATCATTTTAAACTAAGCAGGAATACTGTGACCAAATGGAAGAAAATATATAAAAGTTAAGAAATAAAACATAGTTTATTCAGCTGTTAGCTCAAACAGCTTATCCAGATTTTTTATAAAAGTGTTCAAAATGGTTGCTTTTATGTCTAAATATTAGTTTTTCAGATTGTTACTGATGTGGTGCTAATATCTTGATTTTCAAACGATTCTAAATGTAAAAAGCTGAAAAAATACTTTAATATATGCTAAATCACCTTATTTTTAAGTTCTTTATATTTTGAACGTCCTATGGGCAGTATTTCACCGGTTTTAATCTGCAGCCCATATCTTGAGCCGGGATTAATCAGTATTTTTTCTGCCTCTTGGAGATTGACGAGATAAGACTTATGAATCCTTTCAAATCTATCAGGAAGAAGCTGCTGCAAAAGTTCAAGTGATTTATCATGCAATTCCTGTTTCCCATTTTTAAGATGCAGTTCTGTATAGATTCCTGCTCCTTTGATATAGATAATTTCAGAAATGCTGATAAGCCGGATTTGTCCGGATTTCTTTACTGCAAGATATTTCATCCCATCATCCGATTTTAATGCAGGGCTAATAAATCGGTTCAGCGCCTGAAAAAACCTTTCTCTGTCAAAAGGTTTGGGAACGAAATCAAGTACACCATAAGCAAAAGCAGTAATAGCTTTGTCCGTATTGGCTGAAACAATAATGGTATGAAAAGAAGCCGCTACCATCTGTTCCAATACTTCAAAACCATTATCACCATTGAGATTCAGGTCTAGAAGAAGTAAATCCGGAAGTTGACTGGTAATTTGATCAAGCCCTCTCTGAAGAGAATCACAGATTGTGATCTGGATAGGCCTGTTTCCAAAGAATTCGGCAGTCATACGCTGTAAACGACGGGCGATTCTGGCTTCGTCTTCAATGATCAGTATATTCATGGTTTTAAAATTTGAATGGTAGATATCCAGCCGTTTTCTGTAGCATGCGAATCGAATCTCCAGTTTTGCTCATAGCTTTCAGTGAGGCGTGTCCGGATATATCTAAGCCCATTACCTCCTGCACGTTCTGTGAGAATATGCCGGTTCTTTGCGATGGTTTCAAAAACATATTGATGATAGCCTTCTTTCGTTACAACATAACGAAGTATGAATTTAACAGAGTTCTCTGGTAAGGGTTCACTGTGGGTGATACCATTTTCCAGCAATGTATGAATAATAGCGGGGGGTATCAGCTGACTTTCATCTATTCCGTTTTGCTCCCATATATAATTAATCTCCTTACGAAACCCCATTACCGACAGGTGTTGACGGCAAAGCTCCAATTCCTTTGTTATGGGAATCAGGGTTTGTTCAGAAATTTCGTTCATAATATCAAACTCTGCAGCCAGTGCCTGTATAAAACGCGCTCCTTCTTTTGGAGATTCTTCTACCCAGTCCATCATTGAAGTCAGGGTATTTCTTAAAAAGTGAGGCTGAATATTTTTTTTGAGCAGTTCCAACTGCAGCCTTGAGGAAAGTAAAATTGCATTCTGACGCTCAGCCTCCATAACACTTGTACGGATGGAATGCAGATAGAGCATGCTCAGAACAATGATAGTGAAACTGATGAACAGCCCAAAATCATAAACCACTAAACGATTGACCATCGCACTCATTAAAAGCGCGAGCATAGCTATAAACCCTCCTTTTTCCTTTTGAATGATACCATTCAAAACGACAATGAAAGAGGCAATAAGCATAGCTAAACTATAGAGCCTGGCAGTCAGATCATAGTGTCCGTAATTGGACCAGTAAAGAAATACTAAAGCTATCAGAAGTGCTGCCATCAGCCATTTTCCCTTTTTAAAATTGAATTGGATGATAAAATACAGCGGAACCAATAATGCATTAGCAAAAGTCAGCCAACCGATAATCTCAAGGCGTATGAAAAACTGGGAGTAAGGGATTGTAACATGAAACTTCAGATATTCCATGATCAGTAAGGAAAAAAACAAAAAACAGATGATTCCGAAGATCAATATATCCCATTGTTTTCGCTTGCTGTTTACATAAAGAAAAAAGTAATACACAGCTGCGATAAGGAAAGCTCCTGCCATGAGATTCATATAAGACATCGTAACCAATGGGCTTGTCAATAAGGAATTATAAGGATCTAATTTATATCCAATACCACGTTGTATGTGTGGAAGTAATGATTGTGAACTGCGTAGGGCAACCGTGTGAAGACCAGGCGAAATCAAATGATCCGGAATTCTGTAATAACTGCTTTCAGTACCGGGTATTTCCGGTTTGCCGTTTTGTGGAATCTGACCGTTATGACCAATCAATATTCCGTCCCAGTATACTTCAAAAGAACCAAAGGATTCAATCTGAAGACCAAGCGGTAATACCTCATTTTCAACCTTACGCAGATCTAAATGAGTTCGTGACCAGAAAATTTTATCAGAAGTATTTGCTCTCTCGGGTGACCAGTTCTTATCATTATAATCCTTAGATGCCCAAGACATATCGTCACCTGTTTTGTAAACAGGTATAGGATCTTCATTACGAATAACAGATGGGTTCAGTATGCCGAGCAAAATCAGCAAAAACATAAAATTCTGCATAATGTAAATATACAAGGTAATTTATAAAAGCTGATGGCAGTTTGCAAGTCTGTAGAGCCGTTCAGATGTTTTTACTCGAAATGAGTACTTCTGGAATTTAATTTTACATCATGAAACAAATACTACTCATTTTTCTGATCATGTTAACTGTTCAAAATTCCTTTGCACAGCACGCACAAATAACGGGTGTCATTTATGAAAATCTTTCTGTTCCTATCCCGCATGTCAATGTAACACTAAAAGATAGTACGGAAAAAATAATTATGACCAGTATTTCGGATACCAAAGGAATATTCAAGATGGAAAATATACCAGCCGGAACCTATCATATCACTTATAATCTGATAGGTTTTAAGCCAGTCAGTAAACCAATAGAAGTGAGTACGGACCTGCTGACAGATGTTGGAATAATAACTTTAGAGGCTGACACAAAACTTTTGAAGGAGGTAGCATTAACCGGACATCGGAGTTCGATCAATTTAAAACTTGATAAGAAAGTTTTTGAAGTAGGTAAGGATGTTCTCTCTCAAACAGGAGCGGTAACTGATCTGTTGAACATTGTTCCATCAGTCAGTGTGAGTCCTACGGGTGCGATTAGTCTTCGTGGTAATGCTAATGTATTGATATTAATTAATGGACGACGAACCGGATTAACTCAGGGTAATGTCCTGGAACAGTTACCTGCTGATCAGGTGGAACGTGTTGAAGTAATTGCCAATCCTTCTTCCAGATTTGATGCCGGAGGGTCGGCAGGAATTATTAATATTATTCTTAAAAAAAATAAGAAAGATGGATTCAGCGGGCAGCTAAGGGTAGTTGGCGGTATTCCTAATGAAACACGTGTTAGTCCCAGTTTAAATTATAAATCAGATAAACTTAACCTATTTGCAACGTATGGTTTGCGATTATCAGATTATGTGGGTCTCTATAAAACAGAGCAATTTACCGGACTTTCAGGTAACGCGGTTTATCTGAGCCAACGCCAGGATGAGAACCGCCATGATAATGCCAAATTGCTTTATTTTGGTGCAGATTACCAGATTAATGACCATAATACGATTACTGCAGCCTTTCTTAGGAATTCTACACATGATCATGATAAGACCTGGCTGAACTATTTATATTCAGGAAAGGGTGGTGTCACTGATAGTACACTTAGCCGCAGTGGCGAATCATGGGAAAAGCGAAGTTACAATCAGTTGGAATTTAATTATACAAAAAGTTTTGAACGCACCGGCAAAAAATTTACTGTGGATATACAATATGATTTCTGGGACAGTGATAAAGAATGGAATCTGGCAACTAATAGAGTTTTTCCAGCTCCTGTTATCTTTCCCACAATCAGAACAAGCTCGGTAGGAGGGAGTAAGGATCTGATGATTAAAACAGATCTGATACAGCCACTGGACAGTACTTCGACACTGGAATTTGGATTGAAACTGGAGAACAGGAGGGTTAACAGTGATTTCACTGCTGAACAGCAAAATTCTGCGGGCTGGGAAATTATTGATCAGATCGACAATCATCTTTTATATAAAGAACTTATTGGGAGTGCTTATGTGCAGTTTGCAGGCAAAATGGGGGAGTTGAGTTATCAGGGTGGTATAAGAGGCGAATTGACCCGTATAGGTATTGAAGACCGTATAGGAAGTTACACAAATGATAAAAAGTATAGCAGGTTATTTCCTACGTTAAATGTCAGTTACCGTTTTAATACAGGTGCCACCTTACAGGGGAGTTACAGTAAACGGATCAACAGGCCATCATTGGGAATGATTTATCCTTTCAATGAATTGACCGATCTGAATAGCCGTTATATTGGTAATCCGGATCTGAACCCATCTTATGCTCATGTGTTTGAACTAGCTTTCCTGAAGAACTGGAAGACCCTTACTTTTAATCCATCCCTTTATTATCAAAAAAATACTGGGGTCATTGAAGATTATACGTATCAAAATGCAGATGGTTTGTTTATTACCATGCCGGTTAATATCAACAAAGAAGAGCGCAGTGGTTTAGAGCTTTCCGTATTGTATAATCCTATTAAATGGTTACAGTTAAATACTGAACTTAATATATTTCACTATGTCAAACAGGGAAGTTATCAGAATCAGATCTTCGATTATTCAGGAAATACACTTACAGCCCGTGTAAGCGCTCAGGTGAAATTGAAGAATAAACTTGCTTTTCAGTCGGTGTATAATTTCAGGGGAGCCAATGCAACTGCCCAAACTTACTCAAACGCTTTGCATAGTATTGATTTTGGGTGCAGCAAAACTTTCTTAAAGGATAAAGCAACAGTGTCCTTTGATGTAAGTAACCTGTTCGATCTTCGAAAATCTATCAGCAAAACCACAGGAGCAGATTACCAGATCAATCAGACCAATATTCCCAATGCAGCCCGTTACCGATTAACACTTGTATATCGACTTAATTTAAGAGATAATCAGACCGTCCGGCAGGCTAAATCAGGTAACCGTAATTGATCGTATTTACATAACCCTCTCCAAAATAGAAATAATTTACTGCAATTAAATAAATGAATAAGTTACGACTTGAGATCATTATACGAATTGAATGACTACTTTTTATATGAATGTTGGTATTTGATAATTTATTTATACATAAATGAATTATCTTTACAGTATCAATAAATAATAATAGGTTTGTACAGAAATATTCTTGTAGTCGGCTTTCTACTTGCTTTTCTTTCGATTTATTCCCAGCAATATACTACCCAGCTTTTCAATACGGATAACGGACTTCCTCAGAATAGTGTAAAAGACATTATTAAAGACAAATATGGTTTTATTTGGCTGACAACAGAAAACGGAATTGTACGATATGATGGCCTTAATTTTTTAGTATATAAAAATTTCCCCCTGAATAGCCAGAGGTTTACCTATTTTTATGGTAATCCTGAAAAGGATAGTATTTTTACAGATGGAGATTATGGAAAAACTGTGCTAATCCATCAGAAAGCTCCAAAGGTAATTAACAATATAAAGAAATCTCCCTCACTTATTGCTAGGGGGTATATAAATTATAGTTTATCTATTTCAAACTATACCTACAGCTATTTTTTTATGAACTTTAAAAAAGGGCGGTATTTCATTGCGGAGAATTCCATTATTTATGAGGGTCGGCATTCAAATTCCCAGATCCAGGTGATTGAGAAACCTGTTTATAAAAATAGTCCCAATACTTTTGTCATTGGAGAGACTTTATTTTATATTGATCATAATGCTAAAAAAGTAAGAACAATAGAAGAGGGAAGGTTTACGGCTGATTATGATGTGCCTGTTATTGCTGATGTTAGAAGTAAAGTATTCTGGAACAGAATGAGTGGACAAGGGTTTGTCTTAAATAATAATACTCTTTATCGGTATACCTATAGTAATGGAGCATTCAAAATATCAAAACTGGTTCAGCTGGAAAATGTAATTCAGAGCACCTTAATGAGTATTTATTATGATGAAAAATACAAAAAACTTTATTTGGGGAGCAGCACAGATGGGTTGAAAATTGTGAGTTTAACAGATTTCATTTCCTCGAAAAAAAAAAATCCAAAATCGCTGGCCGTTTTTTATGCTATTCATCCTTTTAGTGACTCATGTGTAATAACACCTGAAGGTGAAATATATAATAGAAATGGACTGGTTAAAAGTAAAAATTTTGGGAAAAACATATCCTATTTTTTAGGTTTTGATAAGTACAGAAATATTATTACAAGAAAGGAACAGACTCTTCTTGTATATGATAAGCAGAGAGATTTTTTGGATTTTCAAAGAATTTCTACAGGAGAAGAGACCGTTAAAGATTTTTTATTTGCTAATGGAAAATATTATGTCTTGTCCTCCAAACAAAAAAAGGGAAGTACTGAATTCACGGGTGTTTTGAGCATATATGAAGACTGGCCCTATAAATCTTTAAAGAAAAAATATTTTTTTGCCAGTGAACCCACCAGAATTATGTTGACAGATGGTGGCAATATTTTAGTAGGAACTATAAAAGGTTTGTTCAAACTCCCGGCTGTGCCAGGTAAAATATACAAGTTAAATGGTCATAATGAATTGTCGATCCGGGACGTGATACGCAGCAAAGATGGAAACATATGGATAACAACCCTGGGAAAAGGTTTTTATCTTTTAAAAAATAACAGTCTCATAAAATTGCCGGTCGATTCTGAAGGAAACCTTCTGTCATCCCACACCATATTGGAGGATAGAAATGGCTATTTTTGGATTTCCACGAACAATGGCTTGTACAAAATAAAGGAAAACATGTTGTTAAAATATGTTCAGAATCGAAATTTTAAAATACACTATTACAAATACTCAAAAGAAACAGGCTTTAGTACTAATGAATTTAATGGTGGAGCTAACATAAATGGTAATAAATTAAAAAATGAAGAGTTTGTGTTACCTTCCTTAGATGGTCTTGTTTTTTTTAATCCTTTAAAGGTCAAAAGTTATTATCCAACAGACATATACTTAGAAAGAGCCAGAATTGATGGTAAAGAAAGTTTTTTTGCAAATACTTTAACACTTAGTCAGGAAAACACGAGAGCAGAAATTTTTATTGATGTTCCTTACTATGCAAATCCTGATAATGTTATCATTCAGACACATCTTGATAATGAGAAAAAAAATGAATGGATATCTGTAGGAAAAGATAGAAAGATTTTGCTTGGAAGTCTTGGTAATGGTACACATATTCTTACTGTTAGAATGCTTGTTTCTGATCAGCAGAAATATATCTTCAAAAAAATAAAAATTACTGTTCCCCCTTTTTTTTATCAGACTCTCTGGTTCAAACTGTTAACATGCTTCCTGCTGTTATGCTTATTTTATCTCTCCATAAAATGGCGGACAAGTTTTCTTAGAAAGAAAAACCATGAATTGGAGGCAATTATTCAGTTGAGGACCAAGATTTTATCAGAAACTGTCAATAATCTTGAAGTTACTCAAATAAAATTGGGAAAGGAAATTGAACAGCAGAAAAAGCTTATTGGTACTATTACCCATGATATTACTACACCGTTAAAGTTTATTGCTTTAACAAGTAAAGAAGTTTTAAATTATCAGGAAATGAGCGTATCTAGTACGGAAAGGATTTTGAACTCTATTTACAAGTCGTCCAACCAACTCTATAATTTTACAAAGACTTTGAAGGAGTATGCTGATATTTACAATGAATACAGAACTGATGAGACTGAACTTTATTCGTTGTATAGCCTTGTGGAAGAAAAGAAAATTCTTTTTGAGGAAATTGCCAATAATCATAATACCACAATTGTAAATCTGGCCAGCAAACAATTAATGATCCGTACCAGCAAAAACATCTTGGCTGTTATTATTCATAATCTGATAGATAATTCAGTGAAATTTACAAGAAACGGAATTATTACGATCAATGGATCAGATAAGGATACATTGATAATTTTAGAAATTACCGATACAGGTATCGGGATGGATGACCAGAAAATTGAGTACTATACTAAACTTCAGGAGAATATTGAAAATGAGAAGTTATTATTACAAAAGTATGGTATGGGTCTTCATCTTGTACTGCAATTGCTCCAAATGATAGAAAGTAAAATTATAATCAAAAGAAACGAAGCAAAAGGAACTTCTTTCCAATTAATCTTAAAAAATCGGAATAATGATTAAAAAAATCCTCATAGCGGATGATCATGATATTGTATTAACGGGAACATCTATCATTTTAGAATCACGTATTCCCAACACTGTAATAGATACGGCTGCAGACTATCCTGAGGTTCTGGATAAAATTTCCGGACAAAAATATGATTTACTCATATTGGATATTAATATGCCCGAAAGCAGGAATAAAAAAATGATTTCAGAAATTAAGAGCATCCAGCCTGAAATCAGGATACTTGTGTTTTCAGCATATGAAGAAGATATTGGAGTACAATATATCAAAGAAGGGGCAGATGGCTATATTAATAAATTAAGCAAGGTAGATACAATTTCTGAAGCAGTCATGAAAATGTTTGCAGAAGGCAATTATTATCCCAATGGTATTGTAAACAAACTCTTACAGCCATCTGCACTTGATGGCATTAAAAGTTTGTCGGAAAGAGAATATGAAATTTTCATATTAATGGTAAAAGGAAACGGAAACCTGGAAATTTCAAATGAAATGGAAATTCAGATGTCCACTATAAGTACTTATAAAAAAAGGATTCATAAAAAATTAAAAACAACCAATTTGGCAGACCTTATTAAATTATATGAAGCTTATATGTCATAGCTGTACTGTATTTTCAGTAGAAATTAGTTTTCAAAGTGTAGAAAATTTTCTACAAATTGCTTAGTTTATTTCTACGTATTGTGATCTTTCCTGTAGTATTTATTCTAATACTTTTACATTATGTTAAACAACACGGTTTAGTAATGTAAATAAAATAATGATAAATGCTTAAAATTTCTACAAAACTAATTTTTGCAATGCTGGCTTTTAGCCCGGCCGTTGCTTTTGCCCAGGCTGGAAGTGTTGGGATTAATACTGTGAACCCTGGTTCTACCATGGATATTAACGGATCGTTAGCCGCAAGTTATAAAGCGGTGAATACAACGTCTTATAATTTAACATCATCAGACTTCCATGTTTCATATAACGGAGGGGCAGATGCTATATTTAACCTTCCATCTGCTATTAGTGGAGTCGGGAATTTTAAAGGGCGGATTTACAGAATTAAAAATAATACGAACTTTAAAATAACAGTCTTTTCTGCGGCTCCGGAAACAATTAATGGCAGTGCTACTATTTCAATTCCTGCGAATCAAAGTGTGGAACTGGTAAATACGGGGCTTACAGGAACAAATTCTACATGGGAACTCCTATCAGCAGGCTCTTCTTCTACAGGAGACTACATTATTGTAAAACCTAACGCGGCTCAAGTAGTATCTACAGGGTCAGATGTGACCTTCGGATCTGTAATTGCTTCTAATAACATCACTTATAACTCAGGTGTTTTTAATTTGAAGGCGGGCAAGACCTATGTGCTTCGATGTCAGTTGCACGCTACTGATTTTTCTTTGGCAGGAGGATTTTTTGTTTATGAATGGGTAGATGCTTCCAATAACTCTGTTCTTCCTTCCAGCACCACGGGAGTAGTTGATGCAATAAATAACTATCCGGCAACATCCCTTGGAGGGCAGCCTGAAGCTTATGCGATCTACAGACCTATCGCTGATACATCTGTAAAGGTAAGATTAGGGGGAGCTGGAACCGCTCAACTGAATCCAGGGATAGGTTTTATGACAGTTACAGAACTTGCCGGAGGTAACGGAAATGGGGGAACAACAATCATTAATAATAACATCACAGCAAGTAATGGTCTTACTCTATCCGGAACAGATGTAAAATTGGGAGGAACTCTTTCACAAGCAGCAGATATTGCAACCGCAGGGAATAACTTAAGCATTAATGGTACTGGGAAAGTTCTGGTTGGAACCAATATTGTACCTGCCGGAGCTTCCAGTGCAAAGATGGTTATTGATAACGGAACTACTAATGGAGCCCTTCAGATTAAAGACGGTACCCAGCAACTGGGATATGTACTCACAAGTGATGCTAACGGATTAGCAACATGGTCTTCTACGGTTACTACTGCATTTGCCAATAACTGGACCTCTTATACCGGAACATTGGTAAATCCTTTTACCGGAACTACAGGCGGTGGTGGGCTGGCCACAGGGATTTCAGTAACGATACCGGCAAAAGGATGGTATTTTTTCCGCTCTGGTCTTACAATTGCTTCTGACTGTAACGATTATGTATTTTATATTAATGGGATTGGAGAGGTCTGGAAAACCTACTGTAATGTTTCTACTGTTGCTAATATGAGTCCAAGGGATCAGAACCGGGTACTGTATTTTTCAACACCCGGAACCTATCCGGTATTGGCTATTAAAACTAACGGAGTGGTTCCTGCTTTTAATATAGGAAACCCTAGCTTTTATTTAGATTTTGTGAAGTTTCAAAATTAAGTTGCTCAATATATTTATAAGATTATCAGATCAAGAAAGATTCTAAAAACACACCATGAAATTTTAGCTGTAAAGTATATATTCTTTACAGCTTTTTACTTCTTGTTTATAAGTATTCAAGAAAGGAAGCCTGAATTTTGTAATGGGGTCGTAAAAAAACTGTGCAGTGTTTAATCAGCTAAAAAGGCGCATGAAAATACGCCTTCTGTTTATATCAGTTTTATAGATAATCGTCTTCTATGATCCGGTGCTGTTTTCTACGGGTAATGCAGTGATAAGTTCATGGGTTGTGAGGAGTGCATGAGCATAGGTAGGCCCGTTCAGGACATGTGCTGCATGCATCATTTCGGAGGTGAAGGCTGCTGTTGCATCTTTTACCAGGGTTACATGATATCCTAACTCCATTGCAAAACGTGCCGTACTTTCAACACAGGTGTTAGCGAGCAATCCTATAGCGATGACATGGGTTATATCGCGTTGCTTGAGCAGCATATCCAGATCTGTATTGGCAAAACCACTTTGTGCCCAGTGTTCCTTGGCAATAATGTCTCCTTCCTGAGGAGTAAAATCAGGATGCCATTCGCCTCCCCAGCTGTCTTTTGCAAAAGAATGACGTTCCATAATGCTTATCTGAGTAGGGTTGGGAAATTTCCAGTATTGGTAATCTGTAGGTTCCCATCGTTTGTGCGGAACAATAAAGATCTGTATACCTGCCTGCCTTACAGCTTTTACGATGCTTCGCAGATTATTCAATAAATTGTTGCTTTCTGCAACGTCTTTCACTCTTGGCCACACTTTCCCACCTTCAGATAGAAAATCATTGTAAGGATCAATAAATAACAAAGCTGTTTTATTACGTTCATAGATTGGTGTTTCCATTTTCTTTTTTATTTAATATAAGATTAATTTTATCTCAATGCATGTCTTTCAATACTTTTTGCAAACAAAGGCGTCTCGCTTTGATTGTGATATATAGAAACTGGCTGTCGTTGGGTTTTAAAAAGTTCAAATGGGATTCCCTGCTTTTCCAGTCCTTTAAGGAAATCATCAGTAGGTCTTGATAGGACTCTGTTGGTAAATTCACAAGTATTATCATCTATCTTTCTTACACTCATTTCCCAGTGTACAAGGATAGTAACACGGCCGGTAGGGGTAAAAACATCCGAAACAGACTCCAGGATAAGGTGTGTGGGCTCGGACACGGTTTCTATATAATGCTGTACCATTGGATTTCCTCCAAGTATTTCTACATTAATAGACATTCTTTTACCCTCAGTAGAGGTCGTAACGCCTGCCGCAATGTGAGCAGGGGAACATGCCTGATATTCGTGTTCCGGAAGGGTAAAGCACCATTCCGGAAGGTTGATTTTTTCAATCGGTGCGTTGATCACAGCAGAAAAGCTTGAATCAACAATAATGGGTTTATTTTCCATGTTAATTATATTTTAATTCATTTTAATAATTCATTTTCCTTTATTTCTGGGATCATCCGAAGGATTCATATAGCTTATTCCCAAAGGCCCAAAGGCGCTGACCTGTGTTTCATAACTTCCTGATTTTGCCCAATGAAAATGCGGTGTATTTCCAGGAAGTACCACAACACTTCCCGATGGATAAGCCTTTAATTTAGCAGCATCGAACTTTTCGCCTATACCAATATAAAATACACCGCTTATGACTGTATATATTCTGTTTTCAGGATGCTTGTGCGGAAGCAGTACCACGTCAGAAGGTACTCTTACCCGAACTACATAGGGTTCTGCCTTTTTCGGATCTCCTATCAGTACAGCAAGACGGGCTTCAGGTGGAAACGCTGGAAATGCTGACCATTTGATATTTTCTGGATAGATATCTCCCCATTCATTATTGGATAAACTTTGAGCATGAGTATGGTTGGTGTTTAGAAATGCAACGGTGCAAAGCAGAGTTATAAAGTAATTTGTTTTTTTCATTTTTCAGAAATTAATTATTGTAATTTTTATCCAGTCACTTGTAATCGGATGAATTTGGATACCGGAAAATCATAGAGCAAAATTCGGTAGAGTTTGACAATGGATTGTGTGACCTACCTCACATAAACAGGACATTCAGCTATTAAGACATACAATAAAGAATGAATTGAGGCCAAACAGAAACGCCATGTAAAAATGATAACTTTTACATGGCGTTTCTTGCTTTTAAAGCTGAGTAGTATTCGATTAATTGATCGATGATTTTCGAGCAACGGACAGAAGAGGGATCAGGACAATAAACTTCTCCTCATTAAGATTTACTATTAAAAATAAAATATTCTTATCCGGGAATATATTTCATACTGATTTCTTCAGAAAGAGTATTAGGTATTTCGTGAAACCCTATTTTCCGGTACAGATTGTAAGCCTTGTCATTTCCGGGAATAACCTCTAGAATGATTTCAATGCCATTAAATTTTTGACAGGCCTCGGCAATAACGGCCTCAATCAGTCCCTGACCTATATTTTTTCCTTGAAACTCTCTTTTTACATACATCTGGTAAATACTTCCGGTGCTATCTTCATTTTTAACAAAAGTACAGATACCCACGAGTTCCTGCTGTGCAAAAGCTCCATATACAAATCTTTCCGGTGTTTGTTCTTCAATATCGCTTTCTATCCGAAATTTTTCAATACTCAGGGCTTCCTGATAGGTTGCTCCAAAAGATTCAGGGAATTTTTCCAGACTTTCCAGGCGGATGGCCCGGTACATTTTACTTTCTCCGGAGATAAGTTTTCGATAGCTAATATTTATCATAGTCAGTAGGGTAATCATTTCCATTAATATCCGGGTACAAGTATATAGATTATTCTGAACTTCTTTTAGTATGCCCGGTTGAATTTCAACAATTGTATTAAAATTTTTAAACTAAACGATGTATTTGTAACAAATTTCACTTCAGTTAGTCTTATTATAAACAAAAGCAATCATTTTTTGAGCGGAAAAGTTTATAGAGCAGTCCGGAAAGCTTAAAAAATGTTTGTTTAAGGGGAAAATTTGGTACTTTATTTAAATGTTACATTTTTGCAAAATTAACAGCTTATTTCATAATAAGCATGATAAATTATGTATATTTATAACACTTATTGGGGAAAATAGTAAAATAATAGTAGAAGTTTATCAACATATTTTAATGAAATATGTATAGGTAGATATAGGGAAAAGTGGTGCTGATGGAAAGAATTAATCTAATCATTCTTAAGAATAAAAAAATACATTCAAAGGATATAAAAAAAATAATAGCCTGTACAATCTGTATAGGGTTATTTTTATGTATGCTTTCGTGCAGCCATGATTCTCAGGATAAGGAAAGAGAAAATTTTGATACTTCTCTATTAAACCAGACTTCAGACCTTCAGTTGTCAGGGGAGTATGAAGCTTTTATCCGGCTGAATATAAAATATCTGAAAAAGGCTGCGAAAATGAAATATAAAGCCGGAAAAGGTCTTTGCTATCTGAATATGGCAGGGGTGAATGTCTCGGCAGGAAATTATGATAAAGCCCGCTTTTTTTTCAACAAAGCAGAGAAAGATCTGAAAAACTCTGAGAATAATTATCATAAAGCAGCATTCTATAATGACTATAGCCTGTATTATTCTCATCTTAAAATAAATGACAAGGCTATTGAATGTAATAATAAAGCATTTTATTTTTTAAAACAGGCTGCAAAAACTAGTCTTGCCCGAAAACTTCTTCCAAGACTGTACGTGAACAAAGGAATTTACTATGCCTGGAAAGGGTGGTTCGGAACTTCTTTAAAATGTTTCACCAAAGCGAATGTACTGGAAAACTCGGCCTACAGCAATTGTATGGTCGCCCAATATTATTTATTTGTTCATAAGCCAGATTCTGCAGGAATATATATTGAGGAGGCAGATGAGAAAATGCTAAGCCAAAAGACAACTGATGTAGAATCCCTATGGGTTTATTATACGATGGGATACTACTATAATGAAATAAATAACAGTGAGCAGGCTGAGAAAGCACTTAGAAAAGCTCTGGACATCAATATTAAAACGAGACGTACTTATTCTTCACATATAAAAGAGGTTTATAAGGCACTGGCAGACCTGTATAAGAAAAAGAATGACGGCGGGAAAGCTTATTTCTATCTGAAAAAATATATGGAAGAAGAAGGCAGATTTGATGCTGCAAGATTTACCGCGATGAATAAGGCGACCGAGGATTTTATTTCTGAAGTAAAGCAGGAGTCGGACTGGCATAAAAATGATCTTCCGTTATTTATTGCCCTTTCTATCGCTGTTTTTACCTTTTCAGGAGTATATGTACGGAAGATAATTAATAAGTTAAAGCTAAAGAAGAATTCCTTAAAAGAAGAAACGAATGAGTTGAAAAACAATGTGGAAACTAAGCAGTTGGAAGAAGTAACAGAACTTGCCAAACGGAATGATTCTTCTTTTTTATTAAAATTCAAAGAACTGTATCCTGATTTTATAAAAGCACTTTTGAAAATCAATCCTGATCTTGAAAATTCAGAACTGACTTTCTGTGCTATGTTGAAACTACGCTTTTCTTCCAAAGAAATAGCAGATTATACCTTTGTACAGCATAGATCCGTACAGCAGAAAAAATACAGAATCAGAAAAAGATTGAATATTCATGGAGAAACGGATATTTATGACTTTTTTGAAAACTTAACAGAATAAAGAAATTCATCACAATAAAAGGTGTCTGATTCTGTTTTATAAAAGATTTTATTGTTAATCTCAGTAGAAGCACCATTGGAGAAAAGAATAGAGTGCAATTTATTCTGAGAGATCATTTTTAATCATAATTTATACAGAAATTTAGCTTAAATAAAGAAACATATGACACGTATTTTTCTTGCTGTTTTACTTATTATTTTAGTTTCATGCCATTCTTATTCAAAAAAGGAGGCTGAAAAGAAATTTGATGTTTCTCTTCTGAAGCAGAATGAGAAATTCAGAGTGGCCGGAGAATATGACTCTCTGATCAATCTCAATAAAAGGTATTACAAACTGGCTGATAAAATAAATTATGCAGACGGAAAAGCGCTGTGCTACATCAATCTGGCAGAGCTTAATATTTCATTAGAAAATTTTCAGAAATCTCAGATTCTTTTCGATAACGCAAAAGAAATCCTGGATCATTCAGAAGATAATATACACAAAGCCAGATTTTATAATGTTTACGGCAGGTTCAATTTAGAACTCCGACGGGTTGACAAAGCTTTTCAATATAATAATGAAGCGATGAGCCTGATCCAGAAAAGCGGTCAATCTGAACTTAAAAATGACCTTCTTTTCAGTATTTATTTCAGACAGGCCATTTATTTTATCCAAAAAAAGGATTATGAAAGAGCACTTGAATACTTTCACAGGGCAAAAAAAATGGATAATACAGGTCTTACCGATTGTGCAATAGGGGATTACGTTTATATGCATAAGAATAAAGATTCTGCATACAAATACGTTGCTACTGCTTATAATAAAGCTAATATAAGAGGGAAGGAAGACGGAATTGCCCTGTATGCCAATACTATTATGGGAGAATATTTTCTTACCAACAAACAGTATGATAAGGCAGAAGAAACTCTTAAGAAGGCTTTGAAAATCAATGAAAAGACCAAACGTATCTATGCCTACTATGGTAAATATATCTATAACGATCTCAGGATGTTGTATGAACGTACAGGAGATAAAGAAAAAGCATACCTTTATTTGAAAGCATATACAGAAGCTTATTATAAAACCAATACATCTTTAGCGGCCACGATCAATCAGGATATGGAATCTTTCATTACCGGAGCCCAACAGGATGCAGCCCATCATAAAAGTAAAATATACTGGATTTTCTTTTTATCATTGGTAGGTCTTTCTCTGCTGGGATTATATGCATGGAGAATTATCAGAGCCCTTGGAAAAAGAAAAGAAGTACTTACAATAGAAGCCGAAAATCTGAAAATCAGAATGAATGACAACAAGCAGGAAGAGATCATAGAACTTGGTAAGAAGAATGATCCCGAATTTCTGAATCGTTTTAAAGAAGTTTATTCTGAATTTATAGATCAGCTTTTAACAATTAATCCCGGCCTTGAAAGTTCTGAATTGATTTTTTGTGCGATGCTGAAACTGCATTTTACATCCAAAGAAATTGCAAATTATACTTTGGTTCAGCACAGAAGTGTGCAGCAGAAAAAATACAGAATAAGAAAGAAACTGAATATTCCTGGAGAAACAGATATTTATCATTTCTTTGATACCTTGAAATAATTTCAAAAAAAACTGTCTGATTTATCATGTCAGACAGTACTCGAAAATATTCTCTTTTCACCACTTGAATTTTTTTGTGGTTTCTCTGTTCAAATATGAAAATTTTTAATGAAAACAAGAAAAAAAGCTATACTACATGAATACTACATCACATATTTGTATTTTTAAATAACTGATAGTTAAGTTATTGTATTTTATGTTGGATTTGTGGATTTATTTTAGAAAAAAGGACCAGCAACTTTAAAGCAGTTCGTTTTTTAGCCTGTATTTTAAAATAATAAACTCTTTGACAATGTTTTTTAGCCCTGATTTTCCATGTTTTTTTATCAGTATCTTGATAAGAACTCTCAAATAATTTCACCTTTTCAAAATCTTTGTGGATTAAATAAATAATTAGAATTAAAGTGTAAATCCTTGAAATATAATTATTTATAATCATGTTGTATCTGTGTAGTATCGTTTTTTTTTGTTTTTTATTCAGAAAATGTAAGTTTTGCAACGGGTTTAGTTGTGAATATCACATGATATGTTTTGTTTTATTGAATTTATGATAATGATTATCAGTGTCTTTGAAGGCAGAAGCCGGATAATCCTTTCAATAAAAATCACAATATACTCCTCCAAAATAACTTTAATAGAGCTTTATGAAAAAAAGAATTTTATTTGTTTGCGCATTAGCGTCTTGTTTTACAGTTTTCAATGCTCAGAGATGGGAATCTGTTTCTCAGAAATCTTTGCAGATAAGAGAAGGTGTAGAAGTGCAGCAGTCTTACAGAGTTGATCTGAAGTCCCTGAGAGAAATGCTGAAAAATGCTGAAGAAACGGGAAAGAATGCACGTCCTGTTATTATTTCTTTACCAACAGCAGAAGGAAAGATTGAAAAATTTGCTGTCTATAGCAATCCTGTAATGGATAAATCGCTTGTAGACGAATATCAGCTGGGATCCTATGTGGGAATTGGTGTGGATGATTCTTCTAAGTATTTAAGATTCAGTACATCCCCTACTGACATGCAGTCTATGATTATCAAAGATGGTGTATTCCAATTTATAGAACCCATAAGTACGGATAAACAAACTTACGGTGTATTTTATAAATCAAAAGAAACAGGGGAGCATGGTTTTAAATGTGATACCGGGGAGTATGATTTTAAAAATATGAATAAGCTGGTAGAAAATGGTAAAAAAATGCTTTCCGGAGTGGGAATTACAAGCAGACCTACCAATACAAAATACAGAAATTTTAGAATGGCATTATCCGTTACCGGAGAATACAGCCAATATCAATTGACCGCAGCGGGAACTCCTGCCAACGCAACAGATGATGTGAAAAAAGGAGTTGTTTTGGCAGCAATGAACAATACCATGACCCGTATAAATGGTGTTTTTGAAAGAGATTTTGGTGCTCATTTAACAGTTCAGAACCTTCCACAGATTATATATCTTGATGCTGCATCTGATCCTTATACAGATAATTTAAATCTTCAGTTACAGCAGACCCTTACTTCTGCAGTAGGAAATGCCAACTACGATATTGGGCACGTTCTTCATCAAAATGCAGAAAGAAGTGGAAATGCCGGTGGAATTGGGATTGTCTGTACAGATCCTGCCAATAATACAGAAATTAAAAAAGGATCAGCTTATACCCAGGGACCTGTACCTGCTGGTGAAGTTTTTGACTTTACCGCAGCACATGAAATGGGACACCAGCTGGGAGCTAATCATACATTTTCAAATACTTCTGTTACAGATGCTCTTCAGGGAGCGAATGTAGAACCGGGAGGAGGAACAACAATCATGGGATATGCAGGGATTACCTATGATAATGTACAGGCAAACGCAGATGGATATTTTCATTACAAATCCATTGATCAGGTACTGACCAATTTAGAAAATAAATCTACATGTGGAGCATCTCAAAATATTATTAATAATACAGCTCCGGCAATTAATCCATTGTCAGCGTATAACATTCCTAAAGGAACGGCTTATTATCTTGAAGCTTCTGCTGCAGATGCTGAAAATGATGCTGTAAACTATACTTGGGAGCAGAACGATACTACAGATGATTTTTCTACCATTTCAGGAGATAGCGGATGGGGGTATAATCCCAAAGGAGCCTTAACGAGATCAGTTCCTGGTACACCAAATGGAAGAAGATATTTTCCTAAGCTGGAGACTGTGATGAACGGAATACTTACAGATAAGCAGGGATGGGAAACTGTATCATATATTCCTCGAACATTGAATTATGCTGTAACGGTAAGAGATCTGAACGCTCAGCGCCCAATGGTTTCAACCTCAACAACTACAGTAACAGTTGGGAATGATGGTCCATTCAAATTCAATGGGCTTACTGCATCTTCAGTGTTGTATAATGATGCTGTAGGCACAATTTATTGGGATGTTGCCAATACGAATGCTGCACCTTATAATACAGCGAGCGTAAAAATAGATTATACTACAAATAATGGAGCCAGCTGGACGAACCTTGTTGCTGCAACTCCTAATACCGGAAGTTTTAGTGCACAAATGCCGGCTAATATAAATGGAGCTGTAAAATTAAGAATATCAGCTGTAGGAAACGTTTTTTACGCAGTATCTCCTGCCATTACTGTGGGCAGTGCACCTACATCTCCTACGTCAGCACCTACAGGTCTTTCCACTATAGATACTGAGATTTTCAAAACAACAGCGAGGGTATCTTGGAACAGTGTTCCGGGAGCTACCTATTCTGTTAATTATAGAAAAGCAGGAACTGTAAACTGGTCCAATGCAGTGAGCCCGACAAATTCATTAGTATTAAATAACTTAGAAGACGAAACAAATTATGAAGTACAGGTTGCAGCTGTAGTGAACTCTGCTGTCGGGGCTTTTTCTAATAATTATACATTTAAAACAAAAGGTTTAAAGACAGGAGTTGATTACTGTATATTGAATTCAGGGTCACCTTACTTTGCCGGAATTGTATCTGTTAAAGTAGCGAATTTGGATTACTTTAATGGGGTTGCAAGATCATATATAGACTTAAGCGAGGATCCTTCTAAAATAGTGAATCTTGTTCAGGGGAGTTCTTATACACTAAAGCCTGCTGTTGTAAACTTACTTGCTGCTGCAAATGAAAATGTCTCTGTTTGGATTGATTATAACAGAAACGGAGTATTTGAAGCTACTGAGAGAGTAAGCAGTATATCAGGTGGTGCTCCGAAAGGGCTTGTAAATTTTGGAGATCATAACTTTACGGTTCCAGCCACATCATATACAGGAGATAAATTATTAAGAATGAGAATTGTTGGTAAATATTCAACTGCAGCTCTTACTGATACTTGTGGTGAACTGGCAAGCAATGCGGGTGGTATTTTGGATCTTCCTGTTAAAATTACTGCTGGTGCTCTTGCTGTGAGAGAGGCTATAGACACAAAATCTTCAGAGGTATCTATTTATCCTAACCCTGCAGATACATTTGTAGAAGTGAAAAATCTTAAAGGTAAAGCAGATTACAAAATCTACAGTGCAGACGGAAGATTAGTTCAGGAAGGTAAAATTGAAGGTAAAATCAACGTTGCTTCTTTGGTAAAAGGAATGTATGTGATCACTATAAAAGATGAGAAGAATACTTACAATACTAAGTTAATCAAGAAATAACACACATGAATCTCTGCATCAGGATCTAAAAAAGCGGAGAGAAAAAAAGTTTATTTAACTGAAAAAGGCTGTCTCTGGTTGAGGCAGCCTTTTGTTTATAATGAAGTAAGATGACCATTAAAGAAATCCAGCATGGTTGTTAGTGACTTTTCAGAATGCATCCGTTCTCCGTTTTCAAGAGATTCCTGTGTGGCAATAGCCGCTCTTTTACGCATATGATGTTCATAGCCGGAAATTGCTTCCTGTAATGTGCTGTAGCTGTTATTTGTTAAATATTCGCTCAGTTCAAGGGCATCCAGCATGGCCATATTAGCGCCTTCTCCTGCAAACGGAGGCATTACGTGGGCAGCGTCACCAATCAGTGTCAGATTGGGTTGTGCTTCCCAGGTTTGATCTGAAGGCATAGAGTAGATCAGGCGCGGAATAAACGGCGTTACAGCATTTTCAAACAACTCATCCCAGATAGGATTCCATCCGGAATATTCTGTTTTGAACCATTTTAGCATCTGTGCATGATCAGAATAATCAAGACCGCTGTCAGCAGGCCAGTTTTCATCAGCTTTAAAGCTTGCATAAAATCCCAGGTCTCCATTGCCTTTCTGACCTAATAAGATATTTTTGGTATTTCCAAATGCCATTATTTTCCCACCTTTAATCATAGCATCAATCTGAGGTGCATTTTCTTTTGAAACATTGCCTTCCAGCATGATGATTCCGGAATAAACAGGTTTAATATCAGTAAGATAAGGCCGTATTTTAGAATTGGCTCCATCACCGGCAATAACAAGATCTGCATATTCTGAAGTTCCGTTTTTGAAATGCAGAAGCCATCCTTCATTCTTACGCTCCATCGTGAGGAAATGACTGTCCCAGACTACGGTTTCAGGATGTAATGATTCTAAAAGCATATTCCTTAAAGGCCCGCGGTCTATTTCAGGGCGGAAATTTTCTTCGCCAAAATCTTCTTCAGGTTTCGTCTCATGATCATTGAAAAATATTTGAGCCTGTTCATTCATGATCAGGGTTTTGTCTGCTCCCGGTCGGAAAGTCTTCTTAAATTCCTCCAGCAGCTCAGCTTTGCGTATGGCTGCCAGCCCAGAATCTTCATGCATATCAAGAGGGGAACCCTGTACCCGTGCATTTTTATTGAAATCTCTTTCATATACTTTTACGTCTGCACCTTTCAACTGTAAAAGTCTTGCCAGTGTAAGTCCTGCGGGACCGCCGCCAACGATTGCTATTGATTTATTGTCTATCAGCATTGTTAGTTTAAATTTTACAATGCAAATTTATTTTCCTTTTAACACTGATAATAGTACAAATCGGTCGTTTTTATTTTTAGATAATTCTTTGGGAGCAACTCCTGAAAATTTCTTTACTTCTTTGATGAAATGGTTTTGATCAGTATAATTGAGTTCGGGAAAGAGTCTTCCCTGTGCAATGTGTTCCAAAGATGCTCTGAAACGCAAAATAGTAGAGTAGGCTTTTAATGATAAACCGAGCTGTTTGGTAAAATAACGGTTAATTTGTCTGCTGCTCCAGCCTGTTTTTTCAGAAAGTTCCTGCACGCTCATTTCACCCTTTGAAGTATAAACCAGGTCGAAAAGTCTGCGTTTTCTTTCATCTACCTTTGAAGGAAGCAGTTCTTTTATTTTTTGAATTGCTTTTGTACAACAGCTGGAAAAATCATTTAAATCATCTGCTTTAAAATTCCAGAAATCGGGAGAAAGTTCTTTTCCTATATTCAATAGATCTGCAATGGAGGTATTTAAAATATATTCAACTGCAAGAGGTTTGAAACTGACAACAAAAGCAATTGTCTGAGGAGCAATATATCTTTGTTCAGGATAAGTTTCCAGTCCGAGAAGGGTAATATGAAAAGGTTCTGAGGCAGACTGTGAAAAAAATAAATCAATTCTTCCGTCAGGAATAATCACCACTTCTTTAGCCTCATCTGAAAGATTCTGAAAAGTTCCCAGATTTTCAACAAAATCCGCGATCTCTTCATCAGGTTCGATGAAATTATAAGTGAAGTCATTGTCCATAATATGGTCTGTGGCAGACTGGGTTTAATGAATGAAATTACAAAATTTGTTATAAACCAGCAAGATATTCTTCATTGTACAGGATCAAAACAAAGCCTAAAGTTTTCAGCAAATTAAAGATAAAAATAGTAAAAGTTTATAGGATAATATTTTAGAATTAAAAGATTTGTGCTTTACTTCAATGGTTTTTAAATCTTATTTTTGTTTCGGAAAGATTTCAAAAATAAATGTATAACAGCTCTTATTCTCATGGACAAATCATTACTTAACACCTACTTTCATTCCTTATTCAGTATCAAAGCGGAGGTGGTTGAAAAGATCACAGAAAAATTTATCCATTTTGAATTAAAAGCAAATACTGTTTTGCTGGATAAAGATGCCATCAGTACCAAAACATACTTTCTGGAAAAAGGCTATGTACGTTCATATATACTGAATGAAGATAATGAGGAGATTACAACTAATATCTATACAGCTCCTTGCTTTGTGAATGATTTTCTGTCTTTCTTCAGGCAGCAGCCTGCCAAAGAAATATACCAGACGGTGACTGACTGTGTTTTCTGGGAAACAGGATTGGAAAATGTACAGGATAATTTTCATAATATTCCTGAATTCAGGGAGTTCAGCAGGCTTCTTTTTGTCCTGAATTACTATAATATTCATGACAGACTGATAGAAATGGCAAGTCAGAAAGCTTCCACAAGATATTTCAATCTGATGAAGAAAGATCCCGATATTTTTCAGCATGTTCCTTTGAAGATACTTGCTTCTTATCTGGGTATCAAAGACAGCTCACTGAGCCGGATCAGAAGGGATATTCATAAAATATAATTTCTTTTCATTTGTCAAGTGATATTTCAGAGATCATCACTGATCTTTGCTAAAAATAATTTCATGAACAAAAAACATATTGTAGTAGTAGGATTGGGAGGTGTAGGCGGTTATTTTGGATTTAAAATAAATCAGGCTAATGAAATTTCGCGGAAATATACCGTTTCCTTTGTTGCCCGTGGAGAAACTTATGAGAAAGTAAAAGATAACGGATTGACTTTGCTGTCTCCTGAACATGCTAATCCGCAGACTCATCCTGATACAATTGTACAGAACATCAGGGAGATTGAAAATCCTGATCTGGTACTGATCTGCGTAAAAGAATACGATCTTGAAAACGTGTGTAAACAGTTACTGCCAGTCATCAATGAAAATACAGTCTTACTTCCGATGATGAACGGTGCAGATATCTATGACAGAATACGCAAAATAATTCCTGAACATACAGTTCTTCCAACCTGCATCTATGTAGCTTCTCATATTAAGGAAAGAGGAACCGTGGAGCATAAAGGAAAAGCCGGGAAAATGATTGTGGGAAGAGATCCTGAGCATTTTTCTACCTCTGTAGAGTGGATTACCGATCTTTTGAGCGAAAGTAAAATTGATTTTGATTTTAAAGACAATTCATTAACGGATATCTGGACGAAATTTATTTTCATTGCCAGTTTCGGATTGGTAACAGCTAAGTATAATTCATCTATAGGAGCTGTATGTACTGATGAACAGCAGAGAAACGAAGCCGCTGAAATTATGAAAGAAATAAAGCTGATCGCAGCTAAAAAAGGAATTGATTTGCAGGAAGACATTATCAGTGCAACTTTCGAGAAAGCTTCTACATTTCCTTTTGAAACACCCACATCTTTACAGCTTGATGTTAACTCAGGAAAGAAAGATAACGAATTGGAATTATTTGCCGGAGCTGTCTTAAAATATGGAGCTGAACTTGGTATCGAAACTCCTTTTACCCAAAAAATCTACACTGGGATTAAAGCAAAATAAGTTTGCGCTAAGACCGGAAAAGAAATATAAAAGGGTGGGTTTTAGCCCGCCCTTTATTGAAATTAAATATAAAAGATAGAAATTTAAGCACTGTGCATGAATTTTTGCCGGTCCAATAGTACTTCCTCTGTTTCCCGATGATCAGGATCATCTATACAGCAGTCTACAGGACATACAGCTTTACATTGTGGTTCCTCATGAAAACCTTTACATTCCGTACATTTTCCGGAGACAATATAATAAACTTCATCCGAAACAGCCTCATTGTAAGCATCAGCATCTCCTTCTGTTCCGTCAGGAAATGTAATATGCCCTGAAAGCTTTGTTTTGTCTTTCCAGCGCCAGTCGATAGCGCCTTCATAAATGGCTGAGTTGGGGCATTCGGGTTCGCAGGCTCCACAGTTGATACAGGCATCCGTTATTTTTATAGCCATATTGTGTATGTTTAGAGGGTTTTTAAAAGGGATTTCTGCAACGTCGGACGATTCAGAAATCCCTGCTAAACTTAATTACAGCAGTTCAACACTGTTCTTTTGAAAATAAGCAGCATAAAGTGTGCTAATTTTTATTTTTAAATCATTAATCTGCAGCAATTTCTACCGGCAGTCCATGCATCTGCATTGTAAAGGGCATCTGGAAGCTAATCTTTTGGTAGTATGAATGTTGAAGAATTCAGGCTTTCTATTTTTTTAGTTGTTGCGATGCTGATCAGCTTATCAAACTTACCGGAATAAAAATCCGAAATTTCAGTTGAATGTTCAGGATCAAATAATGATGACCTGACAATAGGGACACTGAATGGCAATGGCCAGGCACGCAATGACTTGGCAATTGAATCCATAGCATTGATTCCCTGCATTGCCTGCAGACCATCAGCCCAGCATACTAACCCAACTGTTTTATCGGTAAGATAAGGTTCATGCCTGTTGGCAGTCATTTCAAGCCAGTCCAGGCAATTTTTCATCACTCCCGGAATACTTCCATGGTAAAGCGGAGTCAGCCAGATGTGCAGATCGGCATTGGTAAACATTTGGGTCATACGTTCTACTGCTAAAGGAGTTTTAGTAAGCGTGACATCAAATAGCGGAATGCCGGAATCCGCAAGGGTGAAAATGTCAGTCTGAATTCCCAGCATTTTCAGACGTTCTGAAAAATAGTCGGAAATCAGTCCGGAAGTAGATTGTGTTCTTCTTTCCAAAGACCCATTGAATATGATTGCTTTCATTTTTTATTGTTTAAAAATTACTTTGGGTAAACCTATCTCACCATACATCAGTGTTTTAACTAACGGTTTCAGAAGTCCAGCAGCTAATAAATAGAGCGCAGGATCATGATGGGTGCTCGCACGGACAACTACTTTCTGATTTCTGTAATGCTTCAGGTCTGCATAAATGAGACGGCGTTTCCAGAGGTCGAGCAGAACCGTTTCTGCACTGTTTAAATCAACATAAGAAGCATAAGGAGATAGTTTTTCCATGATCAGCATATAGGCCCATGGCGGGATAATGGCATCCGTAGAACAGATGATTCCTACTGCTTTTTCGTTATAGACAGAAAAATCCACCGCAGCAATTGATTCTTTAAATTCTTTCTCCTTGACAATCATTCCCATAAAAAGATGATCTTTAATATCCAGTTCTACAATTTCCGTTGTAGGCTTGTAGTCTGAAAGGTCAAGAGCAATAATGCCTGAAGCCTTTGCTTTATTGATAAAAGTTTCCTCAGTCATAGTTTATTATATTTGATGTTAATTATCTTACTTTTGATAAAGCCTCTTCATATTTTTTCTCCACAGCAGACCAATCCAGAACAGACCAGAAAGAATCCAGATAATCTGCCCTTTTATTCTGATAGTTCAGATAATAAGCATGTTCCCACACATCTATTCCAAGAATAGGGAAGCCTCTGTTCATCGAAAGAACATCCATCATTGGGTTATCCTGATTAGGTGTGGAACTGATAGCCAGAGATCCATTGAATTTTATAAAAAGCCATACCCATCCGGACCCGAATTGTGACAGACCTGTTTTTTTCATTTCTGCTTTAAGGTTCTCAAGACTTTCAAAAGTAGCAATGACAGCATCATTAAGTGCACCTTCAGGATTAAGTTTGGGTTGAGGTGAAAGAATTTCCCAGAATAAAGAGTGATTGTAATGTCCTCCGCCGTTATTTCTTACAGCAGGGCTGTATTCACTTATCCTTTGCAGTAAAGAATCAAGATCGGGATTGATTTCACTGGTTTGTGCCAGGGCTGCATTCAGATTATCAACATAGGCCTGGTGATGGCGCTGGTGATGAATGGTCATTGTTTCTTTATCTATAAAAGGTTCCAAAGCATCATAAGAATAAGGTAACTGTGGTAATGTAAATGGGTTCATCGTATTTATTTTTTTGATTATTGTCTGACAAAGGTAAAAATATATTTGAATTAAACAACTTTTTGGTTGTTTAATTGAGTGTGCTCTTTCAAAATATAACTGGTTGTAAATGTTTGGATTGTCTGCTATTTTTGGAGGTTATAGAAAATGACTATATTTGTTGTTGAAAAATAAAACAACCTAAATATTGCCAAATGAAGAAGCCGGCTGCTGATCGTATTCTGATGTTTTTAAAGATGAGAGGCGAAGTTACATCACTTCTTATTGCTGAAGAATTGTCGATTACCAAAGAAGGGGCAAGAAAACATTTACTGAATCTTGCTCAGGAGGGATTGATCCGTTCTTCGGTGAAGAGCGAAGGTGTGGGACGTCCATCTGCCTACTATACCCTTACAGAGAAAGGATTGGCTCAGTTTCCTGATACCCATGCAGATGTAACCGTTCAGATTCTGAAATCAGTGAAAAATCTTTTAGGTGAAAATGCTCTGGATTTATTAATCAGTGATCGTGAGAAGAATACTCATGAACGATATGAAAAAGTACTTTCTAAATCAAAATCTCTGGAACAACGCCTTGAATCCCTGGCAAAAGTACGTAGTGAAGAAGGATATATGGCAGAATGGAAAAAAGAAGGGAAAGATTACTTACTGATCGAAAACCATTGCCCGATATGTGCTGCAGCAACAGAATGTCAAGGGTTCTGCCGTGCTGAGTTATCCAATTTCCAGTCGTTGATCGGGAAAGAATATACGGTTGAAAGAGTAGATCATATTGTTTCCGGCGGGCAGCGCTGTGTTTATAAAATCAGCCAGTAATTTAATTTATCATTCAAAAAATGGCTTTAAAAGCAGTAATATTTGATATGGATGGAGTCCTGATAGATTCAGAAAAATTCTGGACTCATGCAGAGCTTGATGTATTTTCGTCTTATGGAGTACAGGTTACAGAGGATCTTGCAGTACAAACCAAATACATGACCACTCAGGAAGTGACAGAATTCTGGTATGAAAGATTTCCATGGGAAAATTTTGATGCGTCTGATCTGGAAAATAAAGTAGTCACAAGAGTGATTGAAATGATACAGACCAAAGACTGTACAATGTCCGGTGTACAGGAGTTTATCAGACATCTTAAGAATAAAGAATATAAAATAGGGCTGGCAACCAATGCCCCTTTGCGTGTGGCACATATTGTTCTTGAAAAACTTCAGGTTCGTGATCTGTTTGATACCGTCCATTCGTCCGAATTTGAAACCCAGGGCAAACCTCATCCTGCGGTATATCTTACCTCTGCAAGAAACCTTGGTGTTTCTCCTGAATACTGCATTGCTATTGAAGACAGCCACTCAGGATTAAAAGCAGCAAAAGATGCAGGAATGCAGACCATTGTTTTCACCAATAATGATGAAAGCATTGATTCTGATCTTGCCGACTTTAAAATATTGAACTTTAGCAATGCTTTATTGCCGGTGTTTAGTGAATAGTAAATAATAAATAATGAATGGTGAATAGTGAGTCCGCTTCGCTGTGAATTTTAAAACGTGCTATAAAAATTGACCATTGCCTGCGTAGCAAATTGACGATTGACGCAATTATGAATCATGAATCCCACCTCTCAATACCTCATCAAAATCTCCATCAGCAACAGGATAGAGACCAATTTCTTAGACGACTGATATTCCGGATTCAGTTGTTCACGGATTTCCCCCAAAGCTTTGCTTAATTTATTACTTACCGTCTTATTGCTGAGTCCCAAAGCTTCTGCAGTTTCATTAACGGACATGTTTTTCCGGATCCTCATATCATATACCTGCTGTTCCGTTGAAGGAAGCTGGGCAACCACTTCATCAATCATCGATAATAAAGTATTGATCTCATTTTCTTCAAGAATTTCAAAATAATCTGTATCCGATATCTCAAATTCATTGGGGATATCAAACTCGTCAATACTCAGCGTGAGAGGAGCTTTTTTATAACTGTTATAAAAGTCAAGGATACGGTAATGAAGATGGCGGAGAAGATAGCCTTTTGCACTTTCTGAATCGTCAGTTTGTATTACATCTGTATTCTCAAGAATCTTTACCCACAGGTTCTGAAGGATTTCCTCAGCGATTTCCTTATCCCGGGTCCGTACAAAGACAAAGCTATATAGACTATCCCAATATCGGTCATACAGCAGCATAAATGCAGGACGGTCGCCTGATTTTATTTTCTTTAATAATGTATAGTCTGTTGGGCTCATATTGTTGATGCAAAATTACCTAAAGGAAAATTAACTTTTTGTGAACTTTGGGTGTGGTAAGATTAAATATTTCTGAAAAACGGGAACAAAATAGTGGGTTAATGTTGGGTAAATGTGAAAAATGGTGAAAATTATTAACAATTTGCTCATAATGTGAATATAACGTTAAGAATGCCCTGGGGAAGTTTTTCATTTTCACTGTCTTATAGATAGAAGTATCTGTGAATACCATGAAAGACTTTATGAAAAATCGTTTAACATATAAAAATATTGAAGCCTTTGTTTTCAGACTTTGGGAACGGGAAGTTTCTGAAGAATCAATTTCTGAAAAGGAAAAAGAACTTTTAACAAAATGGAGAATCCGTACTGAAAAAGATCTGGATGCTGTTCATAGAAAAGAATCCAGAGAAAGAGTATTGTCGGGACTGGAGCATTATTTTCCTCAAACAGATCGTATTTCTATACATTCTGTAAAAAGGTTTAAAACACATCTATATAAAATTGCAGCGGTTATTATTCTGCTTTTGTCGTTGGGAGGTATTTTTACGTATACAATGTTCATTAAGCCTGATGTTTATCTTGCAAAATCAGAAAACCGTATTGTTCATCTGGAAGACGGGTCTGTGGTTACCCTTTTACCAGGAGCGGAACTTACCGTTGAAAAATCATTTCCTGCTTCTACCAGAATTGTGGATTTAAAAGGAGATGCAATCTTCTCCGTAGCCAAGTCAAAAATACATCCTTTTGTAGTGCGTGCTGATGGTTTCAGTACTAAAGTTTTGGGAACTGTATTTAAAATCTCACAGTCAGGAAAGAGAAAAGCGGTTGATCTTTATGAAGGGAAGGTGGCCGTATCTTCTCCGGGAGTTCCGGTTTCTTTCCTGAAACCAAATCAGAAATGGACAAATTTCGGGATTGCACGTACTACAGCGGTTATTTCAATACGTCCGGTGAAAAATGCGGCCAAGAAAATTTCTGCAATACTGTCTTTAAGCTTTAACGATGTTCCTTTAAAAGAAGTGGTAGCTGTTCTTGAGAGTAACTACAACACAAAAGTATTATATCCTAAAGATGCTGAAGACAAGAAGATAACTGCTGACTTTACCGGAGGAACGGTAGGAGAAAATATTGAATCACTGGCCTTCATCCTGGGATTGGAAGTACAGAAAAAAGAAAACACCTATATCCTGAAAAAATAAAACATTACTCAAAAAATTAAATAATCATAATCAAGAGAACACTTTAAGTATGAAAAGTTTGAAATGTAGGATTACCATAGCAGCCTTATTTTTTACTGTAGCCACAGAAGCACAGGAGCTGGTTCAGAAAGTAACATTTTCTGTACCTGCCAACAGACCGTTGATTGAAGTTTTGGAGGAATTTGCCGGAAAAACAGGAATGAGACTGGCCTATTCTAAAGTAGATATTAAAGAGCTGAAGGTAAAGGGAGTAAAATGTGAAAATACTTCTGTTAACAACTGTCTGAAGGATATTACCAATGGACTTCCTGTTGTGTATCGTCTGCATGGTGATCTTATTTCGATAAAATATGAAAATTCTAACATTTCGGTATTGGGAAACGGGCGTATTTCCGGTAAAATAGTGGATGAGGTAGGAAATCCCATTACCGGAGCTGAAATTACTATAGCCCGGAAAACTGTAGTAACAGATAATAACGGAGATTTTACGGTAGATCTTCCCTCGGGAACCTATAACCTTACAATAAAAGCTCCAAAATACAATACGCTGAGAGTTGAAAAACTATCCGTCATCAATAAAGAAACAAGTTCCGTATCATTTGCCCTGAACAAAGCTTCCGATAAAATCACAGATATTAAAGAGGTCGTAATTACCGCCGCCCGTAAAGCAGATACACAGGCAGGGCTCCTTGCTCAACAGAAAAAAGCGGCACAGATGAGTGACGGTATTTCAGCAGAGCAGATTTCCAAAACACCGGACAGCGATGTAGGAGGAACTCTGAAAAGAGTAACGGGAATTACCACTATTGATAATAAATATGTAGTCGTAAGATCTATGGGTGAACGATGGAATACAGCAGCCATGGACGGAATTAATCTCCCAAGTACGGAAGCTTATAATCAGAATTTCTCATTTGACATCATTCCTACAGCCATGGTGGAAAGTGTAGTGGTGAGTAAGTCTGCAACACCCGATATGAACGCCAGCTTTGCAGGAGGTTATGTAGAAGTGAGAACCAAAGATATTCCCAATGAAAATTTTACAACCGTAACAATGGGAACTTCTTATAATGATCAGTCGGCATTTAAAGAATTCCTGACACGCAAGCGGGGAAAGTATGATTATTTTGGATATGATGACGGAAGCAGGGATTTCCCCAAAGGACTGGAAGCCATGAACTGGACGGATCCGAAATTTTTTGAACAGTCCAAACAATTTACCAATGATAATTTTAGTACCTACAAAACCAGAGGTGACATGGGATCTAATATACAGCTGGCCCTGGGAAGAACTTACGCTCTGAGGAACAATAATAAATGGGGATTTGCCGGAGCATTTGTCATCAGAAACGAACAGAATAAACTGGATATCGACCATACGGGAAGAGGAAACTGGCTGGATACAACAGGAATGCCGGATGCCAATGGGCAGATTCCGTTTTACAATTTCAAAAACAGCGGAGCTTCCTACAATTATAATTCTACGCTCGCTGGGATGTTGAATTTCGGGTTACAGCTGGGAAAAAATAGAATTTCATTCCGTAATTCATATACCCATATTTTTGATAATACTTTGACAAGAGTTACAGGATGGAATGAATATTCAACCGGGAGCGGAATGGCTGCCAATGCTGAATTAGCCTATAATTATTTTTATAACGGAGTTATTCCCAATAATGATCCGGCTCAGATCAAAACATTAGACAGACCTTATACCGATAATACCAATTACCCGATTTTTCAGACCCTTTTGCAAAATAAGCTGGAAGGAAGTCATAAAATAGGAAATACAGAGATCAGTTGGTTTGGAGCTCGCACAGGAGTTTCTTCCGATACCAAAGATTATACACAGTATATCACCCGGTATGATTTTATCGGAAATGAAATTTTAGCCTTTCATAAGATCTATAATTCCGGAGCAGATTTCTACAGAGGATATATTGAAAACAGAGAAACAGACTACAACTATGGAGCTTCTGCGAAATGGGATATGGACGCAGGAAGCTTTAAAAATACTATTAAAACCGGATATGCCGGAGCTATAAAAAACAATACCAACCAACAGCAGAAGTTTTTCCTTCGTGTTGATGAAAACCGGGACGTTCCGAATAGCGAGAAGAACTATTTGACGATGTATGGTTCGCTTGCTGACTGGTTTAATGGCTCCCATTATGTTCCGGGTGGTATTGGTTGGGAAACCAGAGGACTTTATAAAAATGACAAATATGAAGGAGAAGTTAATCAGCATGCCGTATATGTTATGTTTGACAACCGTTGGAAGAAGTTAAGATTGGTATGGGGGCTTCGTGCAGAATATTTTAAGTACAATATGATTTCTCAACAGCTGGATCCCTCAGATTCCAAGTATATCATGAGAACTGCGATAGAAGATAAACCATGGCAATGGATGCCTTCTGTGAATTTCACATACAGTCCTACCAATAAAATCAACCTGAGACTTGCTTATAATAAATCAGTAATACGCCCTCAGTTTAATGAAAGAACAGGGCTTCCATATTTTGATCCAATCGCCAATGGGTTAATTTACAATACAGAAATGAGTTCTTCAGTCATTAATAATTATGATTTCAAATTTGAATGGTTTCCGGGGCTGGGCGAGATATTTTCTGCAGGATTGTATTACAAAAATATAGACAGGCCAATTGAACGTGAAGGGCATATTTCCAGTGAAGGGAATCTTTTCTTATACAACGGAAATTCAAAAAATGCAAAGCTGATAGGAGTGGAAGCCGAAGTAAGAAAAAGTTTAGGCTTTATTGCGGACGGAACTTTTCTGGAAAAGCTTTTCATAAGCGGAAACTTTACCTATAACCATACGAAAGTAGTGGCCTTTAAAGACCTGTATAAAACAGGTGATAATGATGAAACGTATGAAGTGAAACGACCGCTTTACGGACAGACTCCTTATGCCTACAACCTTGGATTGGTCTATGATGGAAGCCGTTTGGGACTAAGCTTTTTGTATAACGCGAAAGGAGATCAGTACATCACGGTAGGATATGCTTACAAAGGAGAGGAAATACAGCGTCCTTATGCTGTAGCCGATGCACAGCTTTCTTATAAATTCCTTCGTAACAGAAACTTTGAAGTGAAATTTAATGTAAGAAACCTCTTCAACAGGGTGAAGGAATATTATAACAACTTCAATTCTTATCTCGCTGCCAAAAATGGAGGAGGAAGTAACGTTGGTACAGAAAGAGAAGCATGGGATCTTCTTCCGGGAGCAACAGATAAGTATGATAAAAATATTGATAAGATCATGTTTCGGGCGTACAGCGGAAGAATGTTCAGCCTAAGTGTGAATTATACTTTTTAAAAAGAAGACACCAAATATATAATATAAAAGAGCTCAGGATAGCACCGTACAGGTTTCGGTAACCTGATCAAAGACTGGAAGAATACTGATGAAGCGCACAGCAGTACCGGTTCAGAAAAAAACCGAGCGTTAATGGCTTTTCCCAGGTATTAACGGTTTCTATGGGAACTTCCCCAATGCAGCTCCTCCTGCAGTGACGGATGAATTCTAAAAACCAAATCGAAGGAATAGAGAGGCAGATATTCCTGAATATTAAAAAACTGATCTGGTATAAAATAACACGACCGGATTTATTAAAAATTATAACAATGAAAAGACTAACTCTAATTGCAGTGGCAGCATTATCTCTTACAGCTTGTCAAAACGATCAACTGGCGGATTCATCATCTCCATTCGAAATGAAATCTACTTCTGCTGAGTACCTTACAGCTTCGGCTCTTCCGGTAACCAGCGTAAGTGGTGCTATTACTACAAATACTACATGGAGCGGTGTAGTTGAATTAGATGGAGTTGTAACCGTAAAAAATGGTGCTACATTAACAATCCAGCCGGGTACATTCATTAAAGCTAAACCAAACACAAGCAATACTGCTACAGGAGTTTTGGTAATTGCTAAAACAGGAAAAATCAATGCAGCAGGTACTGAAGCACAGCCAATCATCTTCACAAGCTACAAATTGCTGGACGGAAATGAAGATACAACTGCTGCTCCTGGTGATTTCGGAGGAGTTATCATATTAGGAGATGCTCCTACCAACACTCCTTTCACAAAAACAATTGAAGGATTATCTGGTCCTGATTTCTATTACGGAGGTACTAATGCTTCTCACAACGGAGGAACATTGAAGTATGTACGTATTGAGTTTGCAGGATTCGATCTTTTAGCTCCAAACTCAGGAAACGAAATCAACGGACTTACTTTAGGAGGAGTAGGAAACGGAACTACTCTAGATCATATTCAGGTATCTTTCGGAAAAGATGACTCTTTTGAATTCTTCGGTGGTACTGTAAACGCTTCAAACCTTGTTTCTTTCGCTGCGGATGATGATAACTTCGATTTTGATAACGGATATACAGGAACTATTACTTGTGCTCTTGCTTTGGCAGATTACAACTCTACACACAGTCTTAGCGGATCAAGCCCGGATTCTAACGGTATTGAGCTTGATAACAACGCAGACGGTTCTTCTACATCATTGTTGACTCACCCGGTTATCAACAACCTTACGATCGTTGGTTCTAAGAACTCTACTAAAGGTGCTTTGTATGAAAACGGTATCCACATCAGAAGACACGGAAGATTAACATTAAATAACGCTGTGGTTACAGGTTACCCTGTGGGTATTAAAGTAGAAGGTACAGGTTCTGAACTTTCTTCAGCTTCAGCATACAACACAATCCAGATCCACGGATTTACTACTTCAGTTACAGGTACAGGAACAGCAGGAATCCCTGCATCTAACCTGGCGACTGGTACTCCTGCATCTCTATGGGGTATGAGCCAGCCTTTCTTCAACGAAGGTGGTTGGAATGTATCTCCAAGAAACTGTGGAAACTTCCAGGGACTTTGGACAAAATACAATTTCTCAATTGTAGAATAATAAAAACTTTAAAAAAGCAGGGAACAGCACATGCTGATTCCTTGCTTTTACTTCAAAAACCTTAATAATCAGCATTATGAAAAAAATAATTTTATCATCTGTTCTGTTTTTATCTCACATGGCTGCAGCACAGTCTCTGGTATGGGGAAATTCTTTTGATACTCCTGCTGACCTTCAGGGATGGACTTTCCATGATTTGAACAACAATAGCAACGGATGGGTACAGGGGCAGAATATCTATCACAACGGAACATCCTTAGCATATGGAACTGCCGGCGTTCTTCGTCACTCTATCAGTTTGGTTCCAAGTGGAAGTGTTACAGGATTTGGGGCAGAAAATGACTGGATTATTTCTCCTCAGATTGATCTTACCAATACTGCAGGAACTGTTACTCTGGCTGCCTATATCGGGAGACAGAGATCTACTCATACTATTGTTGCCAGAGAACTTTTTATCTATGTAAGCACACCACAGAAAGAAGTTCCTACATTATCAGATTTTCAGGCAATGACCGTAGATGCAAGTGGAAATGATGTTCAGAGTATTTATAAAATACAGGTAGGTGACTCAGCCAATCCCTTTCCGGCTGATCTTACCCAGTTTGTAGAATCCCTTGTAGATCTTTCTGCTTTTGCAGGGAAGAAAATCTATATCGGAATGTGGTCAAACAGAAAAGCAAGCGGAAATAATGTCCAGAATATCAATATTGATGAAATGGGAATCTACGCTACTTCATTTTTGGGAACTAAGGATGTAAAAAGAAACAAAATTGTAACACAAATAGCAGAAAATCCGGTAAAAGAATCTCTACAGCTGCAGCTTAATCCGGCATTGAAAGAAAATATGACGGCGGTAAACATTTACAACGCAGCAGGACAAAAAGTACTTACCGCTCAGTATTCTAAAGCGATCAATACAACAGGGCTTACATCTGGAGCTTATATAGCAGAAATTACAGATGGAAAGACTACGGAAAGGTTGAAGTTTATTAAAAAATAACCCTTCTTCTCTTAGAAACTGATTTTAGAAACACCATGAATTTTTAATATAAGATAATGGATAGTATTTGATAAAGACTATCCAGAACATATCCAACTAGTTTTTTTATAATTATATATTGCCCTGCTCTCGGGTAGGGCAATATTTTTAAGTTTTACAATGAAATAATTGAAGAAAGATGAACAGAATCTTTGCATTACTACTATTATTTACTGTACTGTTTTCATGCACAGACAACAACACGATGGAGTTGTATGATAAGGTACAGAAACCTGGAGAGGTTAACATCAAAGGATTTTCCAAGCCTGATGTCCTTCAGTTGAGGTTGAATGGAGCACCTGTATCCATTGACGGAAAAACGTCTTATACCAATAAAATAGAAACGCAGCTTCAGTTTGTCCTGGATCAGGGTGAAACCAATAAGCTGTCTGTATATAATAATGAAACAGGTACCGAAATTGCAAAATACAATATTACTTATGACAATATAAATGATTATAAAAACTTATACTTTTTCAATCTTCCGGGGATTTATCTGCAGACTTATGCGGTAAAACCTCAGGTTAATCTTGGAAAAGTAGGGTTTGAATTTATTTTCCCTAATCTTGGCGAATTTTCCGGAACCACCCTGAAAGATGTGAAAGGCGTTCTGAAAAGAGAAAATGGAGTGGTGCTGGCAGAATTTGACAACATTGGGAAAGACAATTTTACCGCAGTGAAAATCTATAGTTTTTTCAGTTCTGCAGCTCCGGTATACCTGGAATTGTACAAACCCGGAACTACGGTGCCTTATTCCGGATCTAAAATGATTCAGGTAAAATTGAAACAGCACACAGGGGCAAACATGATTGTTCTTCAGGAAAAAATGGAAAATGGAGAATGGGTGGTAAAAGGAGATATTGATGTCGCAGAATATCTGTAATTGCGTATGAAAAATTTTTTTAAACTTCAATGCATTGCCATCGCAGTCTTTCTCATTTCGTGTACGAATAATAATGACGAAAGCGCACCTGTTTTTCCGGAAGGAAGTACAGAATCTGTGAATCTCTGGGTTCAGGACAGTATGAAACGGTACTATTATTGGGCAGATCAGATGCCTGCAAAACCAGATTACCGCCTTCCCGTAAAAGATTTTTTTAAAAGTCTGCTTTCTTCCCAGGATCGGTTTTCTTTCATGGTCAATACTGAAGATTCTTCTACCTATCCACGTTCCATAAGGAATATGTACGGTTTTGATTATACCGTTGCCAAGCTTGCCAATAACCAGGTTGTTACAATCGTTAAGCTGGTTCTTCAAAATTCTCCGGCTTTCAATGCGGGGCTGGAACGGGGAATGATTATGACCAAAATCAATGGAAAAGTTATTACAGCAGCGAATGCAGAATCAATGGCCGCATCTATTAAAGACCAGACCGTTGTAGACCTCACCGTAGGAAAATGGCAGAATGGAGCGGTTGCTGATGAAAAAAATATTACAGTTTACTATGGCTTCTCTTTTGAACAGCCCATTTTATCTAAAGTTTTTGAGAAAAATGGTAAAAAAGCAGGATACCTGTATATCTACGATTTCCCAGACGAAATGACACAAACTCTGAACCAGAAGTTTGCAGAATTTAAGGCTGCCGGAGTACAGGAACTCATTCTTGATCTCCGCTACAACTATGGAGGTTCGGTGTCCTCTGCCGCGGCTCTTTGCTCACTGATTCCTTCAGGGCTGTCGTCTGGTTCGCCATTCATTATTTTTAAAGGAAATAAAAACGGAGGAGAAGTAAAAAGAACATTTGCCCAGCAGATCGCTTATGATCCCAAAGCTCTTGATTTTACTACTTTACGTGCCAATGCATTGGGACTACAGAAAGTATTTATTCTCACATCCAACAGTACAGCATCTGCAGCAGAAATTGTCATCAACAATCTGAAGCCGTATATGCAGGTTATTCAGATCGGGGATACTACGCTGGGTAAAGATATGGCTGGATTTGTAGTGGAAGATAAGCGGAAACCGAGAAAAATTTCCTGGCAGATTCATCCGGTAATTTATAAAGTATTTAATGCCAGCGGAACCGGAGAATACAGCAATGGAATTTCTCCACAGGTCATGATCAACGAATATGCCGGGCTGCCACTATTACCGTTGGGCGATCCTAATGAAACTCTTATTTCTTCTGCCCTTAACGGAGGCTATTTCAAATCTGCAGCTCAGGAAAAGACCGGAAGCGTAAAAATTCTATATCAGAGTAATGTACCTCCGGTGATGATGGAAAAATAGAATTTGGATTGAAAAGACAAAGAAAGAAAATGAATGTCAATATTTTAAACCATTAAGAAGTTTGAAGAAATAAAGTATAGTTAAGATCAATCATTCTGATCTTAAGTTAAAGCGAAGCTTGATCTTAATAATCTTAACACCTTAATACAATCTTAATGGGGCAAGAAAAATTAAAAGGTTTATTTAACTAATAAAAAATAATATATCGAATAGTAAAAGGATAAAATCTTTTGCCCTTTTACCTATTCAGGAACACCATAAAATCACAAAATCATGCAGGGAATAGAACCGAAACTTCACATGAACCTGACCAGCCGTATTGAATATTACCGGCTGTTGATAGAAGCTGCAGAAGATCCTGAAAGCCAGCCTTCGGATGTAGCGACGCAGATTTCAGAGCTGGGTCATCTGTATGAAGAATATCTGCTTAATAAAAAGAATCTGGAGAACAGCATCAAAAACTATCGGCAGTATCATAATGATTTACGGAAAAACCTTACCGTAAGACTTCGGGAACTTAGAAGAAAAGCAAGACAGAAATAATACCTGAAATTTACTTTATCAGCTGATTTTACAATGAAATTCTTACCTTTATGACATCAAGCTGAAGGATGACAGGTTTATGAATTTTAATCACACAGAACTTTCCGGTTATTTGCATCTATTATGGCAGTTTTCCTGGCCGCAGTGGATCATATTCAGCCTTATCATTAACGGTTTTCTGTACCTGTTTTCTATAGGATTATATGTTTTCATTGAAAAGACTTGCCGTAAAAGTCAGCTGCAGGAAAAAAACCATCCCGTCACAAGATCCGACTTCTATCTCAGTCTCTTTACCATAATCTGTAACAGTTTTGTTATGCTGCTGGGAGTTTTCTTATGGAAAAACGGATGGATTGTACTTGGAGAAACTCAATCGGTAGTCAGGATCATAGCAGAAGTTGCAGCTTTGCTTCTTTTGATGGATCTTCTGATGTATTTCTTTCATTATGGAGCCCATTTGCCTTTTATCTACAAAATACTGCATAGAAAACATCACGAGCATGTAAGTACCAATTTTCTGAGTCTTTTTGTTCTGCATCCTTTTGAAACAATTGGATTTGGATTGATGATGCTTGCTTTGCTTATTGGATATGATTTTTCTGTAATTTCTATTTCCATTTATCTTATGCTGAACCTTATCTGGGGAACCATAGGGCATCTGAACAGAGAGTTTTTTCCGGCCTCATTTGACCGCTTGCTGGTAGGAACAACAAGATTTCATAATCAGCATCATTTGGATGAAAGCAAAAACTTTGGATTTTATACTTCCATCTGGGACAGGGTATTTGGAACCTATAAGTAGGAAAAGTATTATAATTTTACATGATTCAGCACTTTGCTTAGCAGGTAATTGAAATTTTTCAGTTCTTTAGAAGTCAGTATAGAAGCCGTCTGTCCTGTAATATTTTTACGGAAAGTTTCCGAATTTTCTATAATAAACCTTCCCTTATCCGTTACTGAAAGATTGAATTTCCGATGATCTGTTTCTTCCTGTTTCTTAATAATCAAATCATTGCTGATCAGAAATTTCAGCTGCTTCGAGATGGCTGCCTGGCTGATATTAAATGCTGTTGAAATTTCCCTTCCTGTGGCTGTTTCTTTTCTTAAAATAAATTCAATGATATTATAATGAGCAGCCGTTACTCCATTGATATTTCCCCGGTTCATATGAGCCAGAATAAGACATTGGAAATTTGTAAATGTGTTAAAAAATTCTTTTTCAATGGGTTTCATGATAAATATACTTAACTTAGTTAATTATTAACAAAGTTAAGTATTTTAAAATGGAAAATATAGAAATTACCAATGCCCGGCAAAATAATCTCAAAAATATTTCCATAAAAATTCCAAAATATAAGATCGTGGTTTTTACGGGAGTATCAGGATCCGGGAAATCTTCATTGGTTTTTGAAACCATTGGAGCAGAAGCTCAAAGGCAGATTAATGAGACCCAGAACAGTTTTATCAGAAACCGTCTGCAGCATTATGGTCTGCCTGACGTAGATAAAATTGAAAACCTGAATGTTCCTATCATCATCAATCAAAAGCGGTTAGGAGGAAATGCCAGATCTACCGTGGGGACGGCAGCTGATGTGTCTGCTTCCTTAAGGCTGCTATTTTCGAGAATGGGAAAACCCTTTGTAGGATATTCCAACGTTTTTTCATTTAATCATCCGCAGGGAATGTGCCCGGAATGTGAGGGGCTGGGTTTTGTTCAGACCCTGGACGTGAATGCTTTAATTGATCGTGAAAAATCTTTACATGAAGGTGCAATCCGTTTTCCGACCTTCCAGCCGGGTGGATGGCGTTTAACAAGATATACTTTGTCCGGCTATTTTGATAATGATAAAAAGCTGAAAGATTTTACTGAAAAAGAATGGGAGATTCTGCTGCACGCACCTGAACATAAGCCTAAGCATCCACATAAAGAATGGGGGAAAACTGTAAAATACGAAGGAATTGTTCCAAGAATAGAAAAAGCGTTCCTGAAAAAAGATTCTAAAGAAAACATCACAAGAAAAGATGCACTGAAGAATATTGTCATCACAAAAACCTGTCCCTCATGTGAAGGAAAACGATTGAATGAAAAAATACTGTCCTGTAAGATCAAAGGAAAAAGTATTGCGGATTGTATGGCACTTTCCGTGGATGAACTGCTTGAGTTTATTACTTCGCTGGATTCAAAACCATATGAAGTTATCATCAAAGAACTTTCAGCAAAACTCCAGAATATGATGACCATCGGGTTGCAGTATCTGACTCTTGACAGGAGTACCAACACCCTTTCCGGAGGAGAGTCTCAACGTATAAAAATGGTGCGGAGTCTTGGAAACAGTCTGATAGATCTTTTATATATTTTTGATGAGCCCAGTATCGGTCTTCATCCAAAAGATCTCCAGAATATTATCACCATTATACAGCAGATCAGGGATAAAGGAAATTCTGTCTTGATTGTAGAGCATGATCCGGACCTGATAAAAATGGCAGACCATATTATTGATATAGGCCCGGGTTCAGGAAGAAATGGAGGAGAAATAATATATGAAGGGACATTTAAAAACTTAAAGGCCTCAACTGGCAAAACAGGTTCTTATTTTGCAAGGAAACCGTTTATAAAGCAAAAATTCAGAAAGCCTGATGGCTATCTGGAAATTAAAAGTGCCAACAGGTACAATCTTAAAAATGTGACTGTAAGTATTCCGACCGGAGTAATGACAGTCGTAACTGGAGTTGCAGGATCCGGTAAAAGTACGCTTATTAATCGTATTCTGCCGGAGCTTTATCCTGATGTGACCATTATTGATCAATCTTTATTTGCTGCAAGCACTCGTTCCAATTTGCTTACGTATCTGGGGATATCAGATATTGTGCGCAGGCTTTTTGCACAATCTAATCATGTTTCAGACAAACTGTTCAGCAGAAATAGCGAAGGAGCCTGTAAAAACTGCAAAGGATTGGGAACAGAAAAGATTGATCTTGCTTTTATGGATGATATTGAGCAGCCTTGTGAGGTTTGCGGAGGTTCAGGATTTGATCCTGATGTGCTGCAATACAGATACAATGGAAAAACAATTGTGGAAGTTATGAATATGACAGTTTCTGAAGCAGTATCTTTTTTTAAAGAAGAACCTGTTCTCAAAAATTTTGACCTGCTAATACAACTGGGACTTGACTATCTGACTCTTGGACAAAGGCTGGATAGCTTTTCCGGAGGTGAAAGACAGCGCCTGAAACTGACAAGAGAGCTGAAAAACACCAATCAGATCATTATTCTTGACGAGCCGAGTACAGGGCTGCATCCAAGTGATACACAAAAACTGTTGACTTTTTTTAACGGTCTTGTAGATCAGAATAATACGCTGATTGTCATAGAACATAATCTTGATATTATTGCACAGGCAGACTGGATTATTGATATGGGGCCAGGTGCCGGAAAATTTGGAGGGAAAGTCTTATTTGAGGGTACTCCGCCGGAGCTGTTGAAGAACAAAATGTCATTCACCGCAGAGTTTCTGAAGAAACATATTCAGTAAGATAAAATAATGAAGAGTATTAAGTTGAACTGTATTGTCATTGCGAACCAAAGGTGAAGCAATCTCATAAATGCGGTTCAACTTAATACTCTTAAAACCTTATCGGCCTTAATGGCTTAAAGGTTAATTTTTATTTAGTGGCTTTCACAGCAGATTGAATAGCTTTCTCAACCATTCTCCAATCATAAAAATGAAATACTCTGCCATTACTCATCGCAACGAAAACTCCTTTAGGAAATTTGGGTCCTAAATTAACATTTGTCACCTCAGAACCATCACTTTCCAGCGTAGAAACGGGAATTTCGGCAATTTTTCCTTTAGACTGATCCTCTCTCAGATATACATTGAATGTATCATTCTGCTGATTCGAAACAAGAATATATCCTTTTCCTTGAGAAGTAGGATAGATTGAAATTCCTTCCACATCAGATTTAAAATCTCCTTTCCCGAAAACCGATAATTCTTCATTCCCTTTGGCCGGATCTGCATAATATTTGTGAACGCCAAACTGTTCATCAGAATAATAAATATAGCCCATTTCATCATCTACAGCAATACTTTCAATCTCTTTCAGCCCGCTGTATTTCCCGAATTTACGAACAACTTCTCCTGTTATAAAACCGCCCTTTTCAATCAGTTTATATTGCCAGAGGTATCCGTCATCCGGACCTGATTTTCTTCCCACAACAGCAAATATTTCTTCTGTCTGCGGATTTTTATAGAGAGAAATTCCCATCGGATCACGTTCAGATTCTCCATCAAATACAGAGATTTCTCCAATTTCTTTCAGCTCAGGAAGCGTATATAACTTTACTTTGTTGGTTTCCCTTTCCGTTACAGCGGCGATATCTGTTTTTTTGCCATTTAGTATAAAACCATATTCCAGATCAACGTTATTGGGACGTTTCAATCCCGAAACCTTATTGATAATTTTTCCGTTAAGGTCAAAAGCATACAATCCTCCGTCGGTATCTTTATCGGTTCCTATGATGATGCTTTTTGAGGCATCCTGTGGATTAATCCATATGGCGGGATCATCAGTATCATGAACCACTGTTTCTGTAATAACAGCTGGTTTTAATTTTTCCGCTAAATCTTTCTGCCCTGTACAGTTGATCACAAAAGGAAGAACTGAAAGAGCCAATATATAATGTATATTTTTCATGTGTATTTTAAAAATCAAATTTTACCCCCATTGTAAATCTTGGCCTGTAATATTCAGCCTGAGCGGTTCTGCTCTGGATTCCCTGGTAATACCTTAACGGCTGATTCGTCAGATTATTGGCTTCTGCAAAAACTCTGAGCTGGCTTGTAATCTTGTAGGAAGCATTGGCATCGAGGAAAAACTGTTTGTCATAATAACGGTCGTCAAAGGCTTTTCCTCCCAGTTCATCAATATAATGAGACGCATAGTTCATGGAAACTCTTGCTGAAAAACGTTTATTTTCCCACGAAAGAGATCCGTTGAACATATGAGGAGCAGCGCCGGGAAACCCTACATCTGTTCTCTCAGTGCCTTCTTCATTGGTGATTCCTTTTGCTTTGGATTTGGTGTAAGTATAGTTTACATAAACTCCAAGTCCTTTCCAGAAAGCGCCTGGAATAAAGTCAAGCTGTCTTTGTAAAGCCACTTCAAACCCATAAATATCTACATTGTCACCATTACGCTGCTGGGTAAACTTCCAGTTGCTTTCTCCCGCAGGAATTGGGTTGGACTGTCCTGCAAAATCATTCGCGAAATCATTCGCAGTATAATTTCTTTGGGAATACGTATAAATAAAATTATTCAGGTTTTTATAAAAAATACCTCCGGAAAGTATCCCTACAGACTTAAAATACTTTTCTGCCATAAAATCAAAATTATAGGCATAGGTTGCTTTTAAGTTTGGATTTCCGGCTGCTACGATCTCGTCTTCTGAAATAACATTAAGGTAAGGAACCAGTGAGTAATAATTGGGGCGTGCCAGAGCTGTGGTAAATGCTGCACGAAGCACAAGATCCTGCACCGGAACATATTTGAAGGAAATATTCGGAAGTACATTGGTGTATGTATTCGTATTATTGATTTGTCCTACCAGGTCCTTTTCATTCATCACATAGTTTCCGGTGTAATCGATATTGGTCGTTTCAACACGCGCTCCAACGATCATGGATAATTTATCATTGAAATCCTGATCCCAACGGATATAGCCTGCATAGATCTGCTCCTTCGCATTGTAGTTGCTTGAAAGATATTTTTCAGGCTTTAATTTACCATTAAACAAAGTTGGATTGAATAAATCCAGCCCTCCAAGGAAAGAAGGGTCAACGAATGTTCCCGGAACGTAATTTCCCGGCTGGAAGTTCTGACCATCAAGATTTATTGTCGGAACAGATAAAAGGCTTCCCATAGTGTTGACCGGAGTAAAGGCGTAGAAGTCATTCTCTCTTTCTTTTTTCTTCAAACGCATGCGGAAACCGGTACGAAGACGTCCTTTCTGGCCATCAATCACTGAAAATGGAAAACGTACATTCACTTTTGCTCCCAGTTCCTTTTCCTGTGTAAAGTTATTGGCATCGGAAAGATCACTCAATTTATAACTTCCTAAATTATCTGCAGCAAGGAGATTGAACATCGGTTTTTCAGGATTACTAAGGTCAGGAGAGAAATTCATTTTGCTGTTTTCAAACTCTATATAACGCTGGTGAGGCTTATCTTCACTGGCGATTGCATAGTTGACAGACCAGTCAAGATCTACCTTGGAACCTAATAAATGTTCTCCTCTTAAAGCATAGTTCTGAACTTTCTGTTTTTCAAGACGGGTATTGTCATTATCAGCATCACCGCCTTTATTCTGTCTTGTGATACTTCCTTTCCAGTCTGTAATCTCAGTTTCATCGGCGTTATAGACCGGTTTTATTTTATACCCTAATGCCAGTCTGGTTTCCTTATCATTTCTGAAATTATACATTGCAGAAGCGTAGATCTTGTTTTTGGAATTGAATTCATAATCCATATTAAGATCAAAACTGTGTCTGATACGGTGTTCATTATAATAACGTACACCCATTTTGCTTACATAAACAGTCTGTGCAAGATCGTTCGCCTGGCTCCATACCGGTTCTATATTATCCGAACCGAAATTGTTGTTGTTATAGGAAAAACTGAATACAGCCCCTAGTTTTTTATCCAAAAACCGGTTTCCATAGACAAAACCGGCGGTATAATTTCCTTTTTCGCGGATTGGATTGTATCCTCCGGCAACGGTTGCAGAAATTCTTTGTCCATTCGGGGAAGCTCTGGTAATAAGATTGACGGAACCTCCGATGGCATCAGCGTCCATATCTGGAGTCAGGGTTTTATTAACCTCAATCGTAGAGATCATATCAGAAGGGATCAGGTCCATCTGTACATTACGGTTATCTCCTTCAGCAGAGGGAATTCTGTCACCATTCAGGGTAACGGAGTTAAGATTGGGAGCCAGTCCTCTGATAATAAGATTTCTGGCTTCTCCCTGATCATTTTGTATGGTAACTCCCGGAACACGCTTCAAAGCATCCCCGATATTGGCATCAGGAAAACGCCCGATCTGATCAGAAGAAATTACATTGGTAATATTGGCGTTGTTTTTTTGCTTGTTTAAAGCTCTTGCCTGATTTTTTAAAGTAGCTCCTGATACTACAACTTCTGCAATAGAGGTTTCTTTTTTATCGAAAATAATATTCTGGCGGGTGTTTTTCTCACTTTCAACTGTAACGTTGTATTCATGAACACCATACCCAAGATAATCAATTTTCATGGTATAACTCCCCGGAGGAACGTTCAGGAAAACAAAGTTTCCATGTTCATCTGAAGTGGTATAAATATTCCCCGGACTTAGAGAGATTTTAGCTCCCGGCAGGGCTATTTTCGAATCGTCATTAATGTTTCCGGAAAGAGATCCGGTTTGCGCATAGAAAAAAATAGAGGCACAAAATAAAACAGATGTAAAAATTTTCTTCACTTTTCCTTTTTTAGATAAAAATCACAACAAAATTAAACGTCTGTTTGGGAAAAGTGTTGAAGAGAAAATTAACTGTTTCTTAAGAATTGTTAATATAGATGATTTTGTAAAAGATAAAAGATATTGTTGTTAAAGTTCAGACAAAAAATAAGATAGATATAGATTCCTCGGAATGATAAACTGTATGGATATACTAAGCGTATATAACTGATGAAATAATTATGAATACTATACAAATACACGCGCACATTGTCATTCCGTAGGAATCCAAATAATGCATTTAATTTTTTTGAAATTTGACCTTTTTAAGATTTTGAAATATTAAGTATTTCCTGCACGATAATTTTAGATTTCTCTATCAATTCATTGGATCTATAGAGCTGGCTGGTAAGTATAGAGCTTTCAAAAAGAAGATAGATATGGGCGGATGTAATATCGTTTTGGATGTCTTTATTGAAGCATTCTCTCAGTTTATTTTTATGATATCGGATTACCTTGTGAATCTCTTCCTTATCGGCAGGGATTTCAGATAAAATATTCAGGAAACTGCATCCTCTGAAGTCTTCTCTTTTATTCATGTAAATCAGGAAATCAAAGGACTTTTGGAATTTTTCCTGCAGTGTTTCTGCTTCCGATGTAAATTTTTTAAGTTCAGACACCCAGTAATCATATCTTTTATTGAGAAATTCAATGCAAAGTTCCTCCTTAGATTTAAAATGATGGTAGAAACTTGCTTTTGAAACACCAGCTTCATCAATAATCTGGTTGATGCCTGTATTGTTGTAACCTTGCTTATGGAAGAGAACCATTGCTGTATTTAGTATCCTTTCGCGAGGTTTGGGCATCGTATAAAATTTTTACAAATGTAAAAAATAAACAGACTGGTAGGTTTGAAAATAAAATTATTTTTAAATAAACCCTGTGGCATAATATAGCTGAATAACAAAGAAAAGTACGGTAAAAAACCATACGATATAAGGATGATAGGTGAAGTTATTTTTCAGAATATAATGCAACGCTTTGAAAAGTTTGAAAATTCCGATAATTCCAATGATAATAAAAACCAGAAAGACCAGAAAGAACAGGTATTCTCTTGTACCATAGTTACTTATCTTGCCCATATTTTGTATATAAGCATCTACATTCATAGTTTGCCCAAGAAACATTGCCGAACTGATTAATATAAAAAAAGGAGTGGAGGTATACACCGTTGTATAAATAAAAGAAAATAATAACGTTCGGAAGGTGACTGTATTCACTTTTTCTTTTTTGTACCATAACAAAGCAACAGTGAATATGACTGCGGTAATATTATTCATCAAAAAAATAAAGAGCGCTTTTTCTACCATGCTTAACCCTTTGATTTTTGAAATAATATTGTGCTCACCACCATAATCCATTAAAAGTACGGAGACAATCACGGAAGTATACACTGAAAGTTTGATAGGAGAGAGATAGTCGCGAAAACGTTCTGTCTCCTCTTTTTCCATCTCGTGTACGGAAAGATCATAGCAGCGGCGGGGATCCTGAAACAATTTAAAAATGGTTACGGGAACCAACAATATTTCAATAATAATCTGCAGGCACAGCTTTTCAAAACTATCAATCAACTTTTCAAACATATAGAAGGATATTAAGGGAACGTTTTTGCAATTTAATCAATTTTTGTATTACATCTTAAAACATAATAAAATAGTGGATGACTTAAGATAAATCATCCACTATTTTATGGTATAAAAACGTTCCTTATTATTTAGGAAGTCCTCTTTTTAATGCATTATTGGCTATTTCTACCGCTTTTCTTTCTTTCCAGTCCATATATCTTTTTTTGTATCGGCCTTTCATGAAATTATCAAAATTACGCTGAACAGCAAGATTCCAAAGAGAATGTGCTTTTACAGCCCAGCTTTTGTCCCATGCACGCAGGGAAATAGAGAAAGATCCATCCAGATATTTCATCCAGTGCCACCAGCCGGTAGGCATGAATAAAGTATCTCCGTGTTCCAGGAAGCATTCGATTCCTTCAATACCATCCAATGCCGGGAATTTTTCAAAATCAGGATTGGAAATATCATAATCTTCCAGTGCATAGGTAGCATACGGAAGTTTATAAAGTCTGGATTTCCACTTGTATTCAAATAAAAGAACATGTTTTCTTCCATTGAAGTGAGTGTGGAAAATATGAGGCATGTCTATATCATAATGAAGGAAAGTTACAGAACCTTTACCTCCGAAAAACATACTCGGATATTTATCTAAAAACCCACCCATAAGATTCTTTGGCGGAACATAATCGTCCAAAAGTTTCGGAGCAAATTTTATAGGGTCAAAGAAAAAGATTCTCAGATCAGTAGGTTCTCTCTGAATAAGGTCTACATAATCACTGAAAGGCATTTTCGTAGTCGGAGTATTGATAGGAGCGGCAGGATCTGCTTTGGAACTGTCGTAAAGGGGAACTTCAACGTCGCCAACCACTTCTTTCATATACTCCATTGTCCACTTTTGGTAGGCAGGCCATTTTCTTGCCATATTTCTGATTACCACTGGCTTACATGGCTTTAGATATTTTTCACGGAAATCTTCTTGTGAAATATCATCTACAATATCAATTGGTTTAAGGATTATTCCCATTCGTTCAAATTATTAAGCTAAAGTATTAAATATTTGCGACAATAAAACGGAAAGAAATAAAATTATTTGGAATTAATATAAATAAATGATAAAATACATATTTCTGTCTTTTTTTTAGAGTTATTGTGTTAGATTTTTAGTTCAAATAGTTTTTAAATATACTGTGTTTATGCTGTAAAATGATCGTTGTGAAATAGAATAATTGTATGTATTATTGTGACATTAAAAACAGCCATGAAAACTTTCACTACGATTATTTTTTCGCTTGTATTTGCAAGTGCCTTTTCACAAAAATCAGCTAAAATTTTCACTTCAGATATTGACAATTTTTGGGTTGCCTATGACAGCATTCAAAAAACAAACGATCATACCCAAAAACTGACCCTGATTAAAGAATTATATATCGATAAAGGAACAGCAGGCTTAAAAGCTTTTATGAAAGCCAGAGACTATAATGATACTGTGTTTATAAACATTATTGATAAGTATCCTAAATTCTGGAATTCGATCAGACCAAATACTCTGACTATAAAAACTAAAACAAATGAGCTGGAAGCCAGTGTTATCCGGCTGAAGGAGATCTATCCGGATCTTAAAGAAGCTGAAATGTATTTTACGATAGGTGGACTTAATTCCGGGGGGACAGTGAGTGGAAATAAGGTATTGGTGGGTGCTGAACTGGCAACAGGGCTTCCGTCTACAGATGTTTCAGAATTTGAGGAAGACTGGCTGAAAACCGTATTTGGCCAACAATCTCTGGATAATATCGTCTCTTTAAATGTTCATGAATATATCCATACCCAGCAGATCGGAGACCGTAGAAGAGTTTTGAATAAATCTATAAAAGAAGGATCGTGCGATCTGATTGCTGAACTGGTGATGAATAAGCCACTGGAAAGGAAATATCTCTCTTATGGAAATGCTCATGCAGCTGAGGTTAAAGATCTCTTTAAAAAAGAAATGTTTACCGGTAATTTTACAAACTGGCTTTATAATGGAAGAAAGAAGGGAGAAAGTGCCGATCTGGGATATTATGTAGGATATGAAATCTCTAAATCTTATTACCGGAATGCAAAAGATAAAAAACAGGCTGTAAAAGATATTATTGAGCTGAATTATGACAACGATAAAGCTGTTGAAGACTTCCTCACCAGATCAAAATTTTTCAAAGAAAAAATTGATAAACAAAAGCTGATCAAAGAATATGAAAAAAATTTACCCTATGTTGTAAAAACAGAACCTGCAAACGGGTCCGTAAATGTAAGTGCTGACACAAAAGAAATAAGAATTACCTTTTCAAAAGAAATGGTTCCCAAAAGCTATTCCTTCAATCTTTCCGATAAAGGAAAAGAGTATTTTCCAATTACCAAAATAATAGGAATGGAAAATAATGACAGAACATTGGTTCTTTCAGCAGATCTGAAACCGGGTAAGGAGTATGAATTTGTGCTGACGAACAAAAGTTTCGCTTCTAAAGACGGGTATCCCCTGAGAGATGAAACACTTCTTGTAAAATTTAAAACAAGGGATAAATAGTTTGATCATTATGAATGATAACCAGCTTTTATATCTAGCTTCAATAGTTTGTTTCTTTCTTATTATTCTAACCTTCAGGCATAGCCGGAAGTTTGGCGGTGTCAATATGCTCCTGTTCTGCTTATACAATTCAATATTATATTATCATTTAATTTATGATAGCAGTGGAGGAGCAGATCTTGTATGGTGGTTTTGCCTGCTTGTTGTATCAGGATGTCATATGCTGGCACTTTTGATTTACTTTGTAATAACAACTATTATCAAAGACAACAGGTTACGAAAAAATAAGGATTAAAAGATAACTGTAAAACCTTGAAGAAATTATTCAACCATTTAAAATTCAGATTTCATCAAAGTTTCAGACTGCTCAATCTGAACCCAAGAACAGGTATACCTGTGCTGATTATTCTGGGAGTTCTTGTCATCATGAAGCTGCCTGAAAGCTATTATTACCCGCCTTTATTTTTTATACTGGCATTGCTGTTTCATTACGAAAGAAAAGATATTCCTTTCCTTAAAAAAGTCTTTGTCAAAAGCTGGCGTTGGATTATTGTATTGGAAACGGTATTCATTTACAGTATTTTGTTATGCGGAAATATTCATTACATATTTGAGAAAACCGCATTACTTTCATTGCCGATGTTTGCCTTACTGGCCTTTATCACTCCAAGAACCCAGCCATGGATCACATTTCAGTGGAACTTTATTCCGGATGATTTATTTGAATGGAAAAGCTTTCTGAGAAAAAATACCTTGCTGGCAGTTTGGGGATTGGTTATTCTCTGGTGTTCAGCTTATCACTTTGTGGCTCTGGTTCTTACAGGAGTTTTTGCACTGGATTATATCTCACATCTTTACGAACCTAATGAAAATAAAGAAATGCTGGAGATGTATTTTAAAAAATATACTTTAAAAGAGAAACTCAGAAGGAATTCTCTGCTTTTCAATGCTTTGTTGTTACCAACATACGCTATGTTTCTGATTCTGAACCCTGCTGAAAGTTTATATATACTTTATTATTTTGCTTTTATGAACCTGTATTGTATGCTGATTCTGACCAGAAAATATAAGCAGTACCATCATAAAGAAAAGAGTAATTACTACACTATAGGTGTTTTTATTGAGTATACAATATCCAGTATAATCATTATCCCGGCGGTATTTATATTGAAAAATAATATAAAAGAAGCTTCTCAAAATATTAAAACCTATGTTGGAGATTAAAAATATACATGTTCATTTTAAAAATCAAAATGTTTTAAACGATCTGAATCTTTTTATAGAAGAAGGCTGCATATTGGGACTGCTTGGGAAAAATGGGGCGGGAAAGACTACTTTGTTTGAATCCCTGTACCAAAGTATACCATTCTCCGGAGAGATCAGCTGGAGAAATGAGCGGTTGAAACGGGAAATGATTTCTTACCTGGAAACCGAAAACTATTTTTACCCTTACATTACGGGAGAAGAATATCTTGCTTATTTCACTTCAAAAAAAGAAGTTGAAATTAAAGAGACTATTGAAAAATTCAATCTTCCGATGAAAAAATATGTGCAGTATTATTCCAGCGGAATGAAGAAAAAGCTGGCCCTTATCGGAATGCTGATGCTGGATAAGCCTATTAATATCCTTGACGAGCCATTCAATGGAGTAGATTTTGAAGGAGTTCACATCCTTTATGGTATCATCAGACAGCTGAAATCCGAAAACAAAGTAGTTATTGTGAGTTCCCATATTATTGAAACTCTTTTTCATACCTGTGATAAAATTGCTTTTCTACAAAACGGCAATATTGAAAAGATATATGAAAAGGAAGAATTCAGCCAATTGAATGTACTTAAATTCTAGATCGTTTTTTTAATACTATTTAACATTAGAAGAAAGAATTCTTAAGGATTTTTTTTATTAAATTGCCTTTTCAAACTAATAACTTATTTATTATGAAAAATCTAAAGAAAATCGCGAGACAAAGTTTAAAAACAATCACAGGAGGTCGCCCACCTGCAGAAAGTGAGTGTATAGCATGTGGCTGTCCTACATCAACATGTTATTATAAAAATGGAAATGGCGGCGGCGGTGGTTGTGCCGATATCAGATGTGCATGATCATTTTTCTATAAAAAACCTTCCGGAGTACGGAAGGTTTATTTTTACGTTATTATGGCTTGTTTTCTTCATACTTCTTTTTGATAAACAACATCATAACTGCCAGAAATAATGCTGTAATACTTGACCACATTATGTTTTCTATACCAAAACGGGCAATCCAGAATCCTCCAAATAAAGTACCTGCGGTTACGGCAAAGTTTCCACACGAAGTAAAAATACTATTCATAAACTCCGAAGAATCTGAAACAGAAGAAGTGACATTGATATTGCTGATCAGAAAACCTCCCGAATGTACCATTCCCCAGCAACCGATAATCCATATCATAGGTATAAAATAGGTTCCAGAATATCCCATCAGCAGATGAATTCCTGATAATAGAATTAAAAACAGGAGAGTAGTCTGAAATGGAAATCTGCTCATGTATTTTCCTGCAATTTTATTTCCTGCAATTCCCACTGTTCCAAATAAAAAAAGCATGAGGCTTATCTGTTTGCCATTCATTCCGGTGACCTTTTTGAAGAAATCTGCCATATAACCATACGTAGAGTACATGGCTGTAATGGTGAAAAATGCAAGGAGAAGCCCGATCCATAAATGGGTATTGTAAAATATTTTAACAGAAAAACCTATTGAAGGCTTGTTTGTATGTTGAATAGGCGGTAAGCAGATCCATACACCAGTCAGTGCAATTCCATTAATAAAAGCGGTAAGCAAAAAGGAAGACTGCCAGGAAAAGAGATCAGACATAAAAGTTGCCAGTGGAACACCCATTACCGTTGCCAGAGTAAGCCCCGAAAAAATAATGCTAACAGCCCTGGATTTCTCTGTAGGATCTGAGGTTTCTCCGGCCATAGATAAAGCAATCGACCAGTAAACTGGATGAAAGAACGCGGGAATCATTCTGACTACAAGGAGCATATAAAAATTGGTGATGTACGCAGACAGAATATTGGCAGCAACGAAAATAAATAATGAAGAAATCAATAGATTTTTTCTTTTGAAGGTAGATAATGCCATCAGCATAAAAGGGCCGAAAACAGCAACGATCAACGCAAAAGCACTCAGCAGCCATCCCGCTTTTTCAATGGAGACCCGGAACGCTGAAGCTATTTCAGGCAATACCCCTATAACACCAAATTCTGTGGTTGTGATTCCGAAAACACCAAGTGCCAGTACATACAGATTTCTGTTCATTTTCATTATTTTTTTGCAAATTTGCAGAATAGACTATCAGGAAACTATATACTTACCTTTTAGTTCTATACTTACCTTTTTGAAAGTGTAAATAAAAAACGATTATTATGCCTCAATTTTTCCACGATAAAAGACTGTATTATACACCTATTGAATTTGCATTAAGTCATATTGGAGGAACCTGGAAAATGCCTATTCTATGGAGATTACAGGAAAAACCTCTTCGTTTCAGTGAGCTTAAAAAAGATATTCCTCATATTACAGATAAAATGCTGACCAGCCAGCTGCGAGAACTGGAAGCTAAAGACATGATTCATCGTGAAGTATTCCCCGTAGTGCCTCCGAAAGTGGAATACAGCCTTACGGAGAAAGGGAAAAAAGCCATTCCGGTTATTGAGACCATTATGCAGTACGGCTATGATCTGATTAAAGATGAAGGCATTGTTTTTCCGCCTAAAGAATAAAAAAATATATTGTCTTTTTTCATACCTTCACATAAAATCTATTCTATAGTATGAAGCTGAAATTAGGGATCTTGGACCAGTCACCTGTAACAATGGGTGGCAGTGCAGCCTCCGCATTGAAAAACAGTATCAACCTTGCTTTACTGGCTGAAGAAACAGGCTTTCATAGTGTCATGTATGCCGAACATCATGGAGTAGAAGCTTATGGGAGTTCCAGTCCTGAACTTTTAGCAGCAATTATACTAAGTAAAACAAACCGTATCAAAATAGGAACCGCCGGAATTATGATGCGGAATTATTCTGCCTATAAAATTGCGGAATGGGCCAAAATGCTGTCCACTCTGTATCCTGAACGCTTTATTCTCGGATTGGGAAAAGCTCCCGGAGGATTGAAAGATGCTGTTATGGCACTCAATAATCATAAGCCGGTAGTGTTATCAAACATGGAAACGAAACTCGAAGAGATCATTCAATTGATCAGAGAGGAAGAAGGATCTTATGACGGACTTATTGCGCAACCTACCCATGTGCAGCACATTCCTGAAATCATGTGGCTGGGATCAGGAATGACTTCGGCAAAAGAAGCGGCTAAACATGGGACAGGATATTCCTTCGCTGCTTTTATGAACAGTGAGAACGGGATGGAAAATACAGAAGCTTATCTCAAAGAATTTGATGGTACTCAATATTTTTCCCAGCCTTCTCTGCAGGTGGCAGTTGCTGTATCGGTAGCAGATACCATTGAAGAAGCCAGACGGAATGCTTATGGAATGGCCTACCAGTTTTTACAATCCCGCCAGTTAGTCAGTCCCAATGCTGTTCTTTCTCCTGAAGTCGTAGAGCAAAAGATTTTGGGAACTAAAGATGAAGATGAGTTTTTCACCTTTTTAGAGAGAATTATTATAGAAACACCGCAGTCTGTGGCGCAGAGATTGCAGCAGATTTCAGAAAAATACAATACGGATAATCTTTTGATATTGAGTAATATGTATAAGGAGGGAGATCGTATTTATACCTATAAAAATATCATTAAAAATAATAATTAAGCCCTGTAAGAAAGCCAAAATTTCTGTTTTACTGGGGCTGTATTTAAACATAATTCGAATGCATGAAGCAGGATATTTCAAAATTATATATTATTACGGGCGGTCCCGGAGCTGGAAAAACAACGGTGCTGGATGAATTAAATAAATATGGATTGACAGCAGTCCCTGAAGAAGGCAGGAGAATTATAAAAGAACAGATTGAGTCCGGAGGAGAAGGGCTTCCCTGGCTGAACAAAGAACTTTTTGCCAGTCTGATGTTTGAAGAATCGGTAAAAACCTATCTGGAAATAAACCAAGCGTCCCATTTGAAACCTGTTTTCTTTGATCGCGGAATATGGGACACGCTGGGGTATATGAGGCTTGAAAATATTCCTGTTCCGGAATTAATGACAGCAAGAGCCAGAGAAATGGTTTATAATAACAATGTCTTCATTCTTCCTCCATGGAAAGAGATTTACGAAAATGACCCGGAGAGAAAACAGACCATTGAAAAAGCCATCCTCACTTTTGAATGTATGAAAGAGATTTATGAGGAGTACGGCTTCAATATCATTGAAGTACCGAAAGTTACTGTAGAAAAGAGAGCCCGTTTTATCCTTGACAGAGTTCTGATATAAAACTGAAATGAGTAGGTTCAGCTGAGGTACATCCTTTATCATCAATCAATATCATTAATAATATGGACAATTTCTTATTTGAAAAAGAACTGATCGAACTTGCTGATAAAGATCTCACTGTAAGAGAAGAGCTGCTCGCTGCCGGAAAACTTTCCGGAGTTTACCATCCTGAAATGGAAAAGGTTCATAAAGCTAATGCACTGCGGCTCCGGGAAATTATAACTGAGATCGGGTTTCCAACGCTCTCAAAAGTAGGTGAAAAAGGAAGCAATGCCGCATGGCTGATTATCCAGCACGCTATTGGTGAGCCAGAGTTTATGAAAGAATGCTGTATTATGATGGAAGAAAACAGCAGTGATATTAATCCGATACATAAAGCTTATTTATATGACCGGATTCAGTTCTTTCAAAGTAAACCTCAAAAATATGGAACACAGCTGACGGCCGAAGGAATAATATATCCCGTAGAAAACAAAGAAAATTTAAACAAAGAACGCGAAAAAGTAAACCTTCCGGTATTGCCTGAGATAGAAATCAACAAAATTCCGGAACCTGAGGACATTCCGGAAATAGATGATAAAAATGTTGAATATACAGTGTGGAGAAAAAAAGTAGGCTGGATTTAAAAAGATTGCAGAATGAAGAAAGGGATTTTATACGTAAACTATAATAACTTCCAACTCCCATCTTCCTGCTTCCATCTTATTGACCCACTTTCAAAACCTCACGCACTTCAATATTTCCTCCGATTTTAAAGATAGGATTGCCCTTAGCCATTTCTACCGCTTCATCAATAGAGTCTGCCCGTACAATAATATACCCGCTGATAAATTCTTTGATTTCGGTATAAGGACCATCCGTTACAATATTATCCGCCTTTACCGTTTTTGCAGCTCCCGGTGCGGGCAAAAGAGTATTTCCCTTATCTACAAGCTTGTTTTGGGCAGCGATACTTCCCAGCCAATTCAGACGCTCCCGGATCTGTTCCGGAGAAGGCTTAAAATCAGAAATGTCTTTCAGTCTGAAAATTAATGCAAATTCTTTCATAAGCAGATTCTTTATTTAAATGACGATGAAGACATAAAAATAGGGACAGCGTTTTAATTTTATTTTAAATCTGCCCTTTGGTTTTTGCTCAAATGTCATACAATCAGGTGCCGTATTTCCAGGATATTCAAGATTTTTACTTGTCCAATAAAGGTCTGGGATCAAACAGTACTTTTAAGGTATGAATCTTCCCCTCTTTAATTTGATACCATCCGGAAGCTTCTATCGCTTTTTCTCCCATATCAATAGTATACCAGAAACATACATCTTCACCAGACGTAAAAGCTTTCAGAATTGTATACTTAAACTTCATTTGCTTCATATCTTTGATATAAACCGAAGCATTATCCCTTTTTCCCAATACTCCGATAAATTTAAAATCAGGATCAAGACAGCTTTCCGCCTTGTCAAAATTTTCTTCATTTAAATACTGAATAAACTGTTCTGCCACATTTTGGGTTGTATTGTCCATAAATATTGTTTTTATTGTTGAATGCAAAATTAACGGTTCATTGAATAGCTCACTTGTGACTATAATCACAAAAATAACTGGAATTTTCTGTTAGGTAATTATAAATGTAACGTAGTGAAATGAAGAATCCTGGCTTTACATGAGATTCTTCCTTTGTCAGAAATCGAAGATTTGACGTAGTCAATGACAATGATGTAAAATTGTATGTATTCGCCTTCTATTATTTTAAAATAAGAATTCTCCCTTTTGCATACGCAATCTGATCTTTTTCTTTTTCCTGGTCCGGATGGTTTTTAAGGTACATCTGATAGTAGGTGACCGCATTCTTAGGCTGTTTCAGATTCAGATCATAATGAAGGCCTAAGCGATAATAAATAATATTACTCGTACCAAAGGTTAATCCTCTTTTATAAGCTGTTAATGCATCATTATACTGGCTTTTGGCTTCATAGATGCCTGCCAATGCGGCATAATACAGCGTGGTATGATCTGAAACAGCTTCATCAATAGTCTTTTGTGCATAGATAGCAGCATTATTATAATCTTTCAGTTCACGATAGCTTAAGGCCATGAAATACAACGTGCCTTCGTTTTGTACTCCCATAACTTCCAGCATTTTATAAAGGCTAACACATTTTTGATAATCTTTTACATAAAAATAAGCCTGTCCCATATCATTCATTACATTCACATCAGCATGGTTTTTCAGGAGTTTTTCACCAATTTCAATCACTTCCGGATATTTGGCAAGTTGATTGGCAACGGGTAATAAAGCCTGTTGTAAAGTGAAATTTTCTGTGTCAGAAGCGATGGCTGTTTTTAAAACATCATAAGCAGGCTGATATTGTTTCAGGCCACTGTAAGTCAGAGAAAGATCATAAGCTACATCGGGATCAGTAGAATTCAAGGAGCTTGCTTTTTTGAGGTAGTTCAGTTTAGTTTCGGGAGTATCAGCATAGGTGGCAAGCTGCTTGTAAGCATTGAAGTTAAGACTATCCAGCTGAATGATCTGTTGAAGGTAAGCCTTGGCATTAGTCACATTTCCCCGTCTGGAATTGATGCTTGCCAGACTAAATAGAGTTGGCAGGCTGTTCGGTTGTATAGTATTGATTTTTATATAATTTCTCTCTGCTTCCGGAAGTTTTCCGGCCATCATATGACAGTAGGCTATTTGTGAAAGAGCTTTTATATCCTGCGTATCTCCGGGATATATGCTTTGAAGGTATTTGGCAGCATCGGCATAGCGCTGTGTCTCATAATATTCAAGAAGCTTTTCAGTGTCAATTTTTGCAGACTGAGCAGTGATATTGTTAAAGCCTAATAGTATAATGCACAAGCAAATTCCTATTTTCATCATGGTTATTTTTTAACTAAAATATTGGATATTTAATACGCCTCCAAATTTTACGGTCACATATTGGGGATTTTTTTAAATTTTATGAATAATTTATAGTAAAATCAAAACTTCTCCCCATTAGATTGCTTATATTCATCCTGTAAAAAAGACAGACAAAGCTCAATAAATATGGAAATAAAAACGGTACAGTCATTCATCAATTATTATGAGAAAATAAGAGAAAGAACCAACCGCATTATTGCAGTTGTTCCACCTGAACATATAGATTTTTCCTATAAACCCGGGAAGTTTACTATTGGCGATCAGATAAGACATATTGCTACCATAGAACGCTATATGTATGGAGAAACCATTACTGGAAAGAAAAGTGCTTATCCGGGATGTGGAAAAGAACTTGCTGATGGCTATGAAAATACCGTGAAGTTTTTCAATGAAATGCACAGACAAACGCTGGAAATCATTAACGGCCTTTCTGATGAAGATCTCACCCGCAAATGTTTAACTCCGGCCAACAGTGAAATCTCTGTTTGGAAATGGCTTCGCGCGATGATAGAACATGAGATTCATCACAGAGCAGAATTATACATCTATCTCAATCTTTTGGATGTGAAAACACCTCAGATTTACGGATTTTCTGCCGAAGAAGTTCAGAACCTGAGCGTAAAACTATAGAATGGAAGTAGATTTTAAAGAGTTTCAATCCATTTGGGTTAATTTGTATATTAGCCCATTCAAAAAATAATAATGGCCAGACCTTTTATCATCCCTCTTTTACTATTTTTAAACAGTGCCTATGCACAAACCCATTCAGATCTGAAACCTGGAGACACTTTAAAATATTCTCCCCAATCTCATAAATCTTCCTGGATCTCGGTACAGTCTGCAGATGCCAATCTAGGAGTTGCTTTGTTTATGGATGGGAAAAAGGTAAAAGAACAGGATGATTCCAGAGGTATAAAGAGTGTTGAACGCTTCTATTTTACTCCGGAAAAAGGAAAAAAATATGAATTTAAAATCTGGGCCAAATCGTATTCAGAAAAAAGTAAAACGGCCGGAGTTTCCATTACAGAGTCCCGAAATGTGCCTGTTCTGGAAGGGAAATTCAGTCCTGATCAGTTTGTAGAAGATCTTCAAACATTCCGTTCTATAAGAGAAAAAGCAAATTCCGGACTGTATGTATACAGAACAAGAAAGCAAATTGACAGTATTTACCGACAGGCTGAGGAAGAAGCCAGAAACAGCAAAAATATTTTTGATTTCTATAAAGTCATTGCAAAGATTACCGGATTTGAAGGAAGCTGCCATAACTATACAGATCTTCCCAATCACGCTTCTTATTATCTCACACAGAAACCGGAATATTTACCCATTACTTTAAAGAATATTGACGGTCGTTTGCTTCAGGATTCAAAAGATAATGCATTGCCTCTTGGTGCTGAGATCCTTTCTATCAACGGAGTTTCTGCAAAAGAAATGATCAGCCGTTTTTCTCAATATTATTTTTCTGACGGATATTCAGCACCCTACAAAGAAACAACAGGTTTTGAAAGAGGAATGCTGGATAAATTTTATATGGAATTCGGAACCCACAAAAACTATCTCATCAGCTATAAATGGAACGGAACTGTAAAAGAAATATCACTGCCGGGAATATCGTTGGACGATTTTAAAAAACTTCAGGATTTAAGATTTTCGCTTGCCTTTGACAAAAAACTGCTGTCTGAAAAATACAGTTTGAATAAAGAAGGAGATGGAATCTATCGCTTATCCTTGAGAGGGTTTGATTTTGCAACCGGGAAAGAAGATCCTGCCTATAAAAAATTCAGTGCTTTTCTTGACCAGATGATGAATACTCTGGAAAGCGAAAAAACAGAAAACCTGATCATAGATCTAAGAGGAAATACCGGAGGTACAGGGGCTCTTTATGAAAAAGTATTTTCTTATCTTACCCAAAGACCTTTCCGCGACAGCCAATATGCTTATACCAACTTTAATGAAGTGCCTATGGAAGAAAAGCTGGTCATAACACCTCTTTTTCTTTCCAATGGAGTACAGGACAAACATGGACTGAATGCCTATCTGAAACAGCTTTATCCTAAAGAGGTTCAAGGAAAATATTATTGGGCAGATGACAAAAATCCTTTGATTTTACCCAATAACAAAACTTTTAAAGGACAGCTTTATCTGCTTGTAGACCAACGAGTGGCTTCCGCAGCTTCACATTTGGCCTCACTGATAAAATCTTATACCAATGCCATTGTGATCGGGAAAGAAACGGTAGGAGGGTATTATGAGCATAACGGGCATCTTCCGCTGGTATATGAACTTCCCAATACCGGTATCCAGACCGGATTCTCTATTGTGCATGTCATTCAGGATGCGCAGAATCTTCCTGATCAGAAAAGAGGTCACGGAATTATCCCTCACATTCAGATACAGCAGACTGATCAGGAATTTCTTGATCAGACTGATATTTATATGAAAAAAGTATCAGAACTCCGAAAACCGTAAAACCGATTCCTTTTATTGTATTACTAAATATAAAACCGGCTCTAAATTCATTATTTGCAGCTGGTTTTTTTGTTGCCAGAATCCATTTTTATTTTAGATTATTTCTATTTTAAGTGATAAATTTATTGTTTTTATTTATTAAAAATTGTTAAATATTCATTTGATAAAGAGGTATTTATTATTTTATTTAAATCATTTATTTTAGAATTATTAATTAAAAGTCGTAGAACTACTACAAAATTTCAGATTAGTCACAGAAAATTTTTTGAATAGAGATTAGCGTTTTATCTTTGTAATAACACCAAATCCAATTACAAAAAAATTAATAATGATTAAAATTTGCATATCATCACAATAAACTCAGGAGAAATCCTGGAATCCAGCAGGGAAATAAAGTAGATAAATATGCTGCTTTATCTTTTTACTCATTACATTATACCCTGTTTTTGATCTCAATATCCGGCTTTTATTCCTTAGAATAGAACACGGATAACGAAAATGTATCTGATCTTTTTGATTCAGGTAGATTTTAGCCTTTAAAAAATTTGACACCCAATCAATCAAAATACTACAACTATGTTTCAGGACGATCATTCACCCAAAATGCCTGTTTCCAAAGATAAAATTCCAGCTGTAAATAATCTAAAAGAGACTCTCAAAGACCAGGCAGTAAGCAAAGCTGCCCAGAAAGTACAGGAAAAATCAAGTGGAACCATTAAAAAAGCTACCGAAAAAATGGTTCAGGCGCAGGCTTATACCGGAATGGTTCAAAGTGGGTCCCAAATGTTTATGAATCAGGTTAAGCAGCCTAATCCACCCACATTGGTAGAGGATAAAGTATGGTCAAAACAACCTACTTCCGGAATCTATAATGCCAATACAATCCCTGGCAATCAGGTAGCGGGAATCAACCGTGTGGTAAAGCTTGAAATTGTAATTGACGGAAAAGTAATCAAACATTTCAAACATTTTCAGCTAAAACAAAGTGCTGTAAAACATCATGAGTTCGATCTTATGCTGGCTCACGATACACTGGGAAGCACGGAAAACCATAATCTGGAAGAAGCTCAGAACTTTCTGGGAAAAAGAATTACGGTTATTTTCAGATACAAAGACGTTGAAGACGGCCCTGAAAGAAACTTTGTAGGTGTAATCACTGAAGTAGGTTTCAGTCAGGAAAAAGGAAGTCTGGGAAATATTGTTCTTACAGGTTCAAGCCCGACTGTTCTTTTGGATGCAGCTCCTCATATTCAGAGTTTTGGCGGAGCACAGGAGATCAGTCTGAACAGTATTGCAGATCAGGTGATCAAAGAAGGTCTTGGACAGAATTCCTTTGATTTCAGAGTGGATGCCGCCCACGGAAACATTTCGTACAGCTCACAATATGAAGAAACCCATTACAACTATCTGGCAAGAATAGCAGAAGCGTATGGTGAACAGTTTTATTATGATGGTGAAGTTCTGCATTTCGGGAAGCTTCCACCTCAGGAAAAGCCTGTGAAACTTACTTACGGAAGCAGTGTGAGTGACGTAAAAATCAAAATGAAAGCCCAGCACGTGAATCCTTCATTTTATGGATATAACAGCAGTAAAAATGAAAAATTAACGGCAGGAAATTCTAAGATTACCCATACTTCAGATATTGCTAAAAGAGCGTATGAAATATCAGAAAAAACCTTTACAACCCCTTCATTGAGAGTAGCTCCAATAAAAGCAGTGTCTTTTATGGATGTGGAAAACTCTCAGAAAGGAACAGCCGGAAGTAAAGCTTCAGAAGTATTTGTTATTTCAGGCATTACTACAGTACCATTCCTATATCCGGGATGTATTGCTGATATTGAAATGCGGAAAGCAGAAAGCAGTGAAACCACCTATTTCACCAAACTGATGATTATAGATATGTATCATGAGGTGGATGCAAGAGGATATTATACCGGAACATTTGAAGCAATAGCTTCTGACACAGGATTTATTCCCCGCCCGGAGTTTCATATTCCAAAAGCGGATGCACAATTTGCCAAAGTGATTTCCAATACAGACCCTTTAAATCAGGGAAGAGTTAAAGTTCAGTTTGACTGGCAGAATGGTTCTACCACTACAGAATACATCCGGGTGATGACTCCCGATGGAGGTGGAAGTGAAAAAGTAAGTAAAAACCGAGGCTTTATGGCCATTCCGGAAGAAGGTGATCAGGTAGTGGTCAACTTTGCCCATCAGCATCCTGACCGTCCCTTCGTGATGGGAGGAATGTTTCACGGTGGAGTTGGCGGCGGCGGCGGAACCGGAAATAATATTAAAAGCTTAAGCAGTAAAAGCGGGCATACCATGAGTCTGGATGATGCGGGAGGAATTACCGTGAGAGATAAAGACCAGAATTCTGTTTTTCTGGATGGTGCAGGAAATATAAGTATAGACAGTAAAATTTCTATTACCCTGAACTGTGGAAGCAGCTCTATTTATATGGATAAAGATGGAAATATTCAGATCAAAGGAAAAGAAATATTTGTACAGGGAGTTAATATCGGAGTTGGGGGAACAACAAGTATCGGAGTTGGGGTAGGACCTGAAGACGGTGATCCTACTTCCGGAGTCGGAATCAAGTCAGATACCCTGGATATCGGAACCAAAACCCTTTCAATGAGAGGAGATACGGAAGCCAATCTCAGCAGTGGAGGAAAAATTAATGTGGGTGGCGGAAGTGAAACAAATATTGTAAGTGGAACTGTAAAACTGAATTAAAAGCAGATGAATCCAGTAGATTTGGAGTTGGTAAAATTAAAAAGACAATGGCAGAAAGTCGTTTTAAAGAACGAAGAAAAACCTATGCTGATCTGTATAGGAGAAAAACATGAAACCGATCTTTTTGACGGATTTATCAAGTCAAAACTTTCCGAAGATGAAGAAGGGGATGATATTTTTTTACTCCATTATCAGGAATTTAACGGAATGAAATCCTTTGGACAGACTTTACTGGATGAATGGACCGAATTCTACGAAATGCTGAAAAAAAGTGAAGAAAATATTCCGCAATGGGACTTCAAAGATCCGGGAAAAACTTTTAAAACTGATGCTTATAAGGCATTTTATCCTTTACTGGAATTAAAGAAAAACTTCCCGAATATTAAGGATTCCAAAATCTACCTATATATTGCCCCACTCAGGATCAGTGATACAGAAGAATTGTCCCTGTGGGTGAAAGAATGGTGTAAGATATGTGAGATATCAGAAAATAAAGATATTAAACTGGTTTGGGCAGAACATCATACCTATAGAACACTATCGCAGATTCCTTCAGCGCACAGTTTCAGGGTAGAAGTGGATATTCATCAGTTAATGCAGAATACAGCAGCTCATACAAACAGGAAAAAAAACAGTCCGGATACAGATTTTCAGCAGCAGATTCTTATAGCGAGCAATCATTTAAGTAAAGAAAGATTCAAAGAAGCGGAGCATGCCTTAAAAACAGCAGTGAAGCTGGCTAAAGAACAGAAAAATAAACAGGGAGAGATTTCTGCCTATTTTATGCTTACCCAGTCATATACAGCAGACAAGAAAAAAGATAGAGCAGAAGATACGTACAGGACAATATTTGAAGAAGTAGAGCCCGACTCGCCTTTGGAAGTTCAGATGTATATGAATTATGGAAGCCATCTGTTAGGAAATTCCAAAAAATCCAAGGCTGAAAAAATATTTGAAAAAGCTGCAGAAACAGCACAAAAGATAGGAGAATATGCGATGGCTATTGAATGTTACAGAATCATTGCAACATTGAATGATACTGTGCTGACAAAAGATAAAATGATAAGGTATTTTGAAAAATGCCTCGACATAGCAAAATTAATGGAGCCTTCAGTACGGGACCAAAGCAGCCTGCGGTTTGTAGCCTCAATGCTGATTCTCAAATACGAAGGAGATCGTGATAAAAAAACAATACTGGACAATGAAATGAAGACTTATTTTGGTGATGAATGGAGAGTGAGTGTAGAAAAACCAAAAGCAGGGTAATCTCAAATTAAAAAAATCATGGCAGATCTGAATAAAAAGACAGTAAAACCGATCAAAGTTGCAAAACCGGATATGAACCCGGAACGCTCCTTGAAGGTGAACGCAGACGTTACTTCGGTTAGCTGGGACAAAACCAAGCAGGGATGGAAGAATGGGATGAAAAATAATGTTGACTCCCTGAATCCTGTTTCTATGGTTAAATCCTTAGCCGGAGGAGACGGTGGTCTGCCACAAAAAAGTAGTGGCGGAGGCGGTGGAGAGAGTGCTGTAACAGCTGAAAAAGCTGCTCCGGAAAGCAAGGTGAAGCTAATTAAAGTCAATACACCGGCAATGCCTTCCACTGCGATTCAGCATACGAGTAAGCATTTTGATATTGTGCTGGCAATTGATATCCACTGGACATTGATTCCACCACCGCCATCATTTATGCTGATTCCTCTGCCGTTGCCACATCCTTTTATCGGAATTGTGTTTGACATCATGGATTACATCACCATCACCATTCCGATTCCACAGTTCGCAAGAAATCTGATGCCCTCATTGCCGGAAAGTATTCCGATGGGAGGCTCTATTTATGTTCACGGAAGACATAAGGCAACCACTACAACAAGTGTAATGGGAGTAGTGATTCCATTCAGACATATCACATCATTAATTCCTGTATATTTAATTCCTTTTCCTCAGGAAGCTCCACATGAAGGGGAAGTTTATTATGGTTCACAGACCGTTCTGGCGCAAGGAAGTAAAATGAGTGGAAATCAACCGCAACAGGTGCTTACCTGTATGGGATTTCCTTTTGGGATGACTATGCTGCCCGCCATGCCGGACAAACCAAAGAAAAATCCACTGGCTTATTTCGCCTTCTATAATAATTTTTCAAGTATGTATATTCAGATCAATACAGGAGGTCCTGTGTTGGTGGGTGGAGCTTTTGTTCCGCATGTGTATACCCCCGGAGAAATGCTGATGCGTCTTGCGGGGATGTTTTTGATGAGAAGCCTGACTAAGAAAATAGGAAAACTGGGAGCCAATGGATTAAAAAAACTCAATAACAGTGTTCTTAAAAAAGCGCCTTTCAATAAATTTAAATTGGCCAATGCCTTATCCAAAAAATTATGTCATTACGGCCTTGAACCTGTGAATTTTGCAACCGGTGCCATGGTTTTCGAATGGGAAGATTTTATTATTCAGGGCAGTACACCTTTAACTTGGAGAAATATCTGGCACAGCGACCGGCCTTACGATTTTGGTCCTTTAGGAAACGGTGTCTTTAATAATCATGACCTGTTTATTCTTCCTGAAGAAGACAATAAGTTTGCCGGTTGGATGCATCCTGATGAAAATATTGCAATGTTGATTCCCGCACCTGAAATTGGTGAAGAGATGACCTATTTCAGAGATCAGAAAATATGGCAGTACAGACCAAGCAGCAGTGTTTGGGTTATTCGTAAAGGAACTGATATTTATACTTATAGACGCTTTTATCATGTTACGGAAGGACCAATTTATAAGGTAATTCGTATTGAATATGGAGATGGTACGATCAGAGAATATGAGTATGAAGACCGCAATATTATCCTGAAAAGCATAAAAGATGTAAAGAGTGGATTCAGCATAGAAACTGTTATCAATCCTGAGTATAAAAAAGTAACAGAAGTATATTACTGTTATAAAAAACAAAGAGACTTACAAGTTCGCTATGATTATGATGAAAGAGGCAATCTTACCCATGTTTGGGATATTCATAAAAAGGCTATTGTATTTGACTATGATGGAGAAAACCATGTTGTGAGAAGAACTGACCGGAACGGAATGAGCTATCAATGGGTATATGACAAAAACGGAAGAGTAGTTCATACCAAAGGTACGGATGGATATATGGAAGGAAAACTTCATTACCATGATGAGGAAGGTTTTACAGAAGTTATCTATCCAAAGCAAAACAATAAAACAGAGGAATATCATTACGATGAAAATTTTCTGGTTTATAAAAAAGTAGATGGAGAGGGTGGAGAAACATGGTACGATTTTACAGCGCACAACGAACTAAAGATGATAGGAACGCCTGAAGGACGTGTCCAGGGGTATACCTATGATGAAATGGGAAATATTAAAATTTTCCATACTCCGGATGGAGAAGAATACCATTATCAGTACAATGAATTCGGACAGGTAATTGCCCGTTTCTCCCCTTCGGGAGCTTCGGAAACATGGATCTATGATGATGAGGGAAAACTGATAAGCTATAACGATCCTGCCGAAGAAAGTGTATATTATGAATATGCAGACGGTGGCAGACTTCCCGAAAAAAGCATAAAAGAACATATTACAACATCTTACGAATATAATAAGAGAGGTCAGCTTATTCAGCTAACCAATACAATAGGAGCTGAGCAATATTGGAGGTATGATGAATATGGAAGATTATTGGTTTTCAGCCCCAAACCTCTAAACAGAGTCCTTTGGAACAGAGATAAAATGGGAAGGGTTGTAGAAGTGAATGAACAGGGGCAGTTGCCACTAAAACTTCGTTACGACGCCTATGATCTTCCGGTGTATGCTACTGATGGGCGCGCAGAATGGCTGATGAGCTATACGCCAATGGGAAGGCTTAAACGTCAGGTCCGCAGGAATGCTCTTTCTCATAAAAAAGAAGAAACGTTGGTTTTCGGATATGATGCTTATGAAAATCTGATGAGAATTACCAATGAAAAAGGAGAAGTTTACCAGTTTGAAAGAAACTATAATGACGAAGTCACCGGGGAGACAGGTTTTGACGGCCAGAAAAAGTTCTTTGTAAGAGATAAAGACGGAATGGTCACCCAAACCAGAACTCCCCACGGGAAAGATATTTTTTATGAATATGATCTGGGCGGAAGATTAACACAGACCCATTATCCCGACGGAACCTGGGAAGCCTATCAGTATGACTCCTCAGGATTATTGGTTAAAGCAGATAATGAAAACAGCAGTGTAGCTTTTCAGAGAAATAAATTAGGACAGATCACCAGTGAAAAACAGGGTGCGTACACCATTCAATATGAATATGACACTCAGGCAAATCTGATCGGTTTGAAAAGTAGCTTAGGAGCCGAAGTAGACTATTCTTATAATGATCTGGGACAGCTTAAAACGGTAACTGCCACTATTCCGGAAGTGCATGCACCCTGGCAGATGAATCTTGAGATCAGCCGGAACGGACAGATGCATTCCCGTGAAATGACCGGCGGGGTAGAAAGCACTTTTGAATTTGATCATATCGGAATGCCGGTAAGTCAGAAAGTAACAGTGAATAAAACCAATACTACCTTCCATAAAGATTATGACTGGGGAGCCGGAAGCCGATTGCTGCATACGCTGGACAGGGTGACGGGAGGAAGAACAAGATTTGATTACGATGCTTTCGGAAGTCTTGTTGCTGCAGAATATTCGAACGGAGAAGTACAGTACAAAAATCCGGATGCTACGGGATGTTTATATGAAAGTGCCCGGCAGACTGACCGCGTCTACGACGAAGGAGGAAAGCTGATGCGCGATAAAAACTGGTTTTACCATTACGATGAAGAAGGAAATTTATTGTTAAAAAGTAAACGGCCTATCAATGATGCCAAACCGGAGCATAAAGAAGAACAGGAGAATGCACATCCTTATTATAAAACCATTGCTTCAGATTGGCTGAACAGCCCGAAACTGCCGGATGGAGCTGATTTACCCGATGTAACCGAATACTCTCCAACAGAAATACAAAACCCGGAATGGTCTTCTGGAGACTGGGCGTATTTCTGGAATGCTAACGGGATGCTGGCTAAAGTAAAACGCCCCGACGGCAAAGAGGTAAGCTTTGAGTATGATGCCCTCGGAAGAAGAACCTCAAAAATTGGCCTAAAGAAAATAACTCGTTATATTTGGGATGGTAATGTTCTTCTGCATGAATGGAGCTATGATGCTGAAGAAATTCCTGAAACGCTTGTAGATGATGACGGAAATGTCATTGTGGGAAAAGAACCTGTGGAGAATGTGGTGACCTGGGTGTATGAAAGAGGAAGTCATGTACCGAGTGCGAAAATAATAGATAATGAATGTTACACGATTGTTAATGATTATTTAGGAACGCCAATACAGGTTTACACTGAAAAAGGAGAAAAGATTTGGGAGAGAGAACTCAACATTTATGGAGATATAAAAGTTGAAATTGGTATTGGAAATTTTGTGCCTTTCCGTTATCAGGGACAGTATTATGATGTTGAAATTGATCTTTGCTATAATAGGTTAAGATATTATGATGTAAACAGTGGTCTATATATTAGTAAAGATCCAATAGATATCGATGGAGGTTATAATATTTATGCATATGTTCATGATTCTAACAACTATTTAGATATATTTGGATTAGCTGGGCAAAGATGGGCTGGAAAAACTAAAAAAGATGGTACGCCTTATCAAAAACCAGGCCCGAAGAGTAAAGGAACTGGTGATCATAATGCTAAAATTGATGAAATCATAGCAAGAGAAACAGCTAAACCTGGAGTAGAGCATATTGGTGGAGGTTCTAAAACAGAAATAATATTAGAAGACCTAGGAGGGCATAAAGATGTGAGAAGAATGGATGCATCATTTAAAAATGCTGATGGAGATATATACCACATAAATGTTGGACGAACATTAGAAGATGGAAAAACAGGAGTAATAAGAGAAAGGCTAGCTTTGGAAGATGTTAGAAATGCTGGCCATGATGTTACTTTTGAAGGATATGGTAAAGCATCTGCGTATAGATAATTTAAAATAGTAAATAGAGATTAAATGGCAAGTAAAATAAGTATTTTAAATACAATTGATAATGTAATAGAGTATGCTAAACCTCTTTTAGATAAGTATGAAGTTTATATATATATTGAATATAGAGATTCAGGAAAAGTATGGCATACTTTGTTAGAAAATAATGTTAAAGAAATTGAGATTAATGAAAGTTATAGTTGTTTTTTTCTATCCACAAAGTTAATTGATGTTTCACAGAAAATAAGTTTCTATAGTGATGAAATATATGGTTATACAATAGAGGGAACCGGAGGTAGAGAAGATGGAGATAATATTGAACAGACAGCATTAAGAATGATAAGCAAGACTCCTGAAAAAAATATTAAATCATTTTTTAATGCACTGCTTAATATGCTAAAGAAAGATGCTGATTATGAGAAAGGGGTTTACTCTGGTGCGGGAACTTTTTACAAGGATATTTTTTATTTAAAAAGTATCGGGCAAAGTAAAATATTTTGGTTTGATTTCAAAAGAAAAGATAAACCAATTAAAATTACTGAATAACTAAATTTGATGAAATACTATCGGTTGATATACAATTGGCTAAAAGATATTATTGAGTAACAGAAAAATAGGATGAAAAATCTAATAAATTTGAAGCCAAATTTTACGAATAAAAAATTATATCAACGGTTATTTACTCAAAAAAAATATTGAGTCTTACCCTTCCGATATAGAAAAGTTGAAAGAATTTATTTTAAACTTTAAAAATGCATGCGAAGATGAAACCTTAATCAAGGATTTATTTTCACGGGCTGAACTGAACTGATCAAAATAATAAAAAAAATCTGAACATGTTTACACTATGATCAACAGATAAAACTTAATCCAAATCCAATCCAAATATATATATGAAGAAAATATTCTCAGAACTTAAAGGTTTCGTGGTATTCAGTCCGCAACTTTTAGCAAAATATCTACAGGATAATCATCTTTCGGGTACTAATATTTTAAAATACTTCGTAGAAAACGAACATGGAGATGAAATAACCAAATCAGGAATCGCAATCCCCATCATAGGGGTAGAAGAAGACCATTATGCATTTCGGGTTTCAGTAAATGACGAAAGGATTTTGAATGATGATGAGGTAGAGGTGGAGTCACGAGGCTGGATATTTCAGACCGCTAATAATGAAATAAAAGTTGTTGGTATCGGTTATTTAAAAGACGTTACTTCTATTAATGAGGAAAACAGTATTACTTTATCTTTAGAAAACGGATGGTATTCGTTAAAAATACGGGGAGGAAATAAAAATGGCGAAAGATTATTCGAACTGAATATGCAGAAACAGGACCTGCATCCGGCTTTTAGCGGAGATGTCACCACCGAATATTACTACGGATAAAAATAGTTGTTAAAAATAATATAGAAGACTGGATACTCCCTGTTTAAGGGGTAAATAGCTGATGATGAGTTCTTCATATTCTCATTTTTCAAGCCTGAGAAAATAGATTTTTCTCCAAAGTTGTAGAAATACGAATTTTATTGAAAAAAGATTTTGTCAGTAATAAAAAAGTTTCTATATTTGCACCACTGAAAACAACGGTACAACCGGAGTTAAAGGAGAGTTGGCAGAGTGGTCGATTGCGGCAGTCTTGAAAACTGTTGACTGTAACAGGTCCGGGGGTTCGAATCCCTCACTCTCCGCAAAAAAAGCCTTGAATCATTTGATTCAAGGCTTTTTTATTTTCATATATCTCTTTTTTATTTTTTTGTTCCAAGACTAATTTTAATATTACACTGTGCTAATTTCAACAAAGAATCATTTGTAACAGCCAAAATAGGAGAACTGCACATTATGAAGTACCAGAAAGTGATTTCTTCTCCATAGAAATATAATATTTTTGTAGGGCAGGTCTTATTTATCATCTTTATTTAAATATATTTGAGTATAAAACTTATAAGGCTAAGCTTATATGACACAACCCCTATTATTTTTCTCAACCGGATACTTTATCTATATTGGCCGTGCTATTGACACTGTTGTTCACGAGCATCATGCAATACAGATTGCTATAAGTCTTGATAATGAAATAGAGGTGATCTCATCCGGCTCTGTTATGAAATATAAGGCTGTTATCATCAATTCTGATGAACCGCATGAATGCAGAACCTATGATAATACATTCTTATTGATTAATATTGATCCTGAATGTAAAATTGGGACGAGTCTTAAAAAAACTTATTTGTCAGGACAAAAAATCACACGATTACCTGAATCAACCGTGGAAGAATTATTGGAGGATATCAAACCGCTGCTGGAAAGTAATATGTCGGTTGATCCACTTTTCAATACAATACTTCAATTTCTTCAGAAGCTATCAAATACTGATGAAACCAAAGAAATGGATGAAAGGATCGTCAAGGTTCTGGAGATTCTGAAGCAGCCCGGAATTGAGCCTCTGAAGATTGAGAATCTATCATCTGCAGTCTATCTTTCTCCAGGCAGGCTGATTCATTTATTTACAGAACAGGTGGGTATTCCTATGAGGAAGTATATTCTGTGGGCGAGACTTTTAAGGGCATTACAATATATTTTTGATGGCCATAATCTCACAGATTCGGCTCTGGAAGCTGGTTTTTCAGATGCTCCACATTTCAACCGTACCTTCAGGAGGATGTTTGGGCAGTCACCTACATTGTTGTTGCAGAATAGCCAAATCATACAAGCGTATGTAAAATAGCTGCAGCATCTTTGCCTATATAATCTAAATCTAATATTATGTTTGCCATTAACCATGCTGCAACAGCTTTGTTGATTAAAAAAAACAACCCCAAACTGCCACTGTTCCCGCTGTTGGTTTCCGTACAGCTTGTAGAAGTATGCTGGGTATTTTTCAACTATCTGGGTTGGGAACACTTTTCAATTTCCGGGGGTAGGGTACATCTTGACTTTCTGCCGTATTCACATTCTATTTTTTCAGGAATTGCTGCTGCGGTACTTTCATTTTGTGTGATCAACTGGGGGTATAAAAACAGAAAACTAGCGCTGGCATTTGCTATTGGAGTTCTGTCTCATGTTGTCATTGATGTGATTTTTCATGAGAAGGATATTCAGCTTTCGCCCTTTTCTGCCAAACCGGTTTTAGGACTCGGAATTCTAGATTATCCTATTCTGAATTTCATTATTGAACTTGCCTATGGGATATTCTGCTGGTGGTATTTTAAAGGAAATAAAGCATTGCTTTGGGTAATTATTATATTCAATGTCCTTGATCTACCAATGATGCTGGCACACGGGGATACATTAGCTCCTTTTGTCAGATATCCTTTCATTTTACCTTCAGTTATCCTATTTCAGATCCTTATTACATGGTATTTTGTTTACCGGTATGCCAATTCAAAAAATGATAAGAACAGCCGCCCTGCCATTGGTGAAATTTAATCATCCAGTAATTTATGAGAATGTTTCCCGTTAGAAAAAATTAAATAATAAAAGCATCACAAATTTAGTGAAGCTTTTATTATTCTTCCTGCCAGATTAATCATGATACCATTTCTTTTTTAATAATAAACTTGCTTTTACAAGAAGTATTAGCACCGGAACTTCTACCAAAGGGCCAATCACTCCTACAAATGCCTGTGGAGAATGGATTCCGAAGACAGAGATTGCAACAGCAATGGCCAGTTCAAAATTGTTTCCGGTGGCTGTAAAGGCTATAGATGCATTTTTATCATAAGGTATTTTTAATGACTTATTGATCATAAAACTCACGAAAAACATCAGAATAAAATAGATCATCAGGGGGAGCGCTACTTTAATTACATCTGCAGGCAGTTCCAGTATTTTTGAGCCTTTTAGGCTAAACATCAGTATGATTGTAAACAATAAAGCATACAGCGTAACGGGTGATATTTTTGGAATGAATTTTCTGTTGTACCATTCCTCTCCTTTAGATTTTATCAGAAAATAACGACTGAGAAAACCCGCTAAAAAAGGAATTCCAAGGTATATAAGGACACTTTCAGTAATATCTTTCACAGACACATTTACATTGAAATTGGCCAGACCTAATTGAGTGGGCAGTACATTAATAAATAACCACACCATAAAGCTGTATGTAAACACCTGAAAGATACTGTTTAAGGCAACCAACAACGCCGCATATTCTCTGTTTCCTTTGGCCAGATCATTCCAGACGATGACCATAGCAATACATCTTGCCAGCCCGATAAGAATCAGACCTGCCATATAATCAGGTTCATTCCTTAAAAAGAGGATCGCGAGACCGAACATCAGAGTAGGACCAATAATCCAATTGAGCAATAAAGAAACCCCAATTACTTTTTTATCTTTAAATACCAATGGCAGAAGAGAATAGTCAACTTTTGCCAATGGGGGATACATCATAAGAATGAGTCCTATTGCCAGAGGAATATTGGTAGTTCCTACAGACTGGGAATTGATGAGGTTAGGAATAGAAGGAAACAAATGTCCCAAAGAAATCCCCAAACCCATCGCAATGAATATCCATAACGTGAGATAACGATCCAGAAACTTTAATCTTGGCTGCATGATTATTTTTTGATTTTAGAAAAAACATAGAACATTTCTTCTGCAATTTGTAAGCTTCGCTTTGTATATACACCTGTTTGTTCAGGGGTGTTGTCTGAAACTTTTGGGTCTTCAAATGTGATAGGAATTCTTTTTTCTGCTCCGGGGATGAACGGACATCCGCCATCTGCCTGCGAACAGGTCATAATTGCTGCAAATCCGGAAACGGGATTGAAAGGACTGTCATATTTTTTTGAAAAACCTATAACGGGGAGGGTATTGTCATCATATTTTATGGCATATATGGGATTATCTGAAATTGCAATACTGAATACTGTAAAACCCTGCTCAGCTAAAGTTTCTGCTATCTTGGGGAATAATGCCGTTGTTTCCGTACCTCCGGAGTAGCTATGAACTCCCGGGATCGTAAAAAAAGCAGCCGCTGCCTGTGCCCAAACCTGCGTCAAATGACTACGGCGCGAATTGTGCGTGCAGATAAAATTCAGATTGACTTCCTTTCCCTCATTTACTTTTTGCTGAATGTAGCTAATCAATGGTTCCAGAATCTCTTTTCTGCTGGTCTCTATATTTTCCCATTGTAAAGATTGAACCGTGTTTAATAATTCTTGATACATCTATCTATTTTATAAGGTTTAATTAGCAGCAGCCTGAAGCCGGATTGCAAGCTGATGTTGGGTTTGCAGACAATTCAGAAAGATTTTTCTTTTGTTTTTCAGAAGGAATTCCGCATGCTTCCTGAGCAAGACAGGCTGTTGTTTTGTTTTTCAGGACAAAATTTTTACCGTTAAATTCCAGATCATATTTACCGATAGTTTCTCCCTGATATTCTACTTCAATTTCTGAATTTTCTATTCCCAGTTTTTCTTCAGAAAGTTGAATGATATGCAGCAGTTTTCCCGGTTTCAGACGGTGTTCATAATCATCAGCATCCCATAGCTGAAAGTTGACCGCCTTTTCATTTCGGATTACACCGCCACAATCTATGAAGTTTTTTGTAATCTGACCTACTTCTGTTACATGGAAATGCTCAGGTACAAAAGTGCCGTTTTCCAATTGAAATTCTACATTTTCCAGTGTCGGGAGGATTTTTTTGATTTCGGATAGTTTCATTAGATTAAAATTTATTAGTGCTATATTGCAATATTACGATTATGTTGTTCAAAAAAAATGCCTTAACAGCATTGTTTTATCGTAACATCCTGATTAAAAAACAGGTTGAATTCGTTTTGAAATTGTTTCCAGGTACTTTCATTAATACAGTAGCATACTGATTTTCCTTCAATTGAACCTTTGATGATTCCGATATTCTTCAGCTCTTTTAAATGTTGCGAGATAGTAGCCTGAGCCAAACCAAGCTCTTCAACCAAATCATTACAGATGCATGCCTTTTGATTAATAATATATTGTAAAATAGCTATTCTGGCAGGATGTCCCAAAACTTTAAGAAGGGAAGCTAATCTGTTTTGTTCGTCAGTATAGATTTCTGTTTTAGTAACTCCCATTATTTTTATTTTAATATTGCAATATTACGATATTAAAATATAATAAACATAAAAAACTTAATTAATTTTAGCAATTTATTTTTAAATAATTGATTTGTAATTATTTAAAGTTATTTGATAAGGTATAATGTCGAAAATAAAAAAGATGAAACAGAGATATGCTTCATCTTTTGATTTGTTTTATGGTAAACTAATCTTTTTGCCTTGTTCCGGGAAAATATAATTTACTTTTAAAGGATTGTTTTTCAAGAGTTCCTTTTTGATAAGTTCAGGGTTATCACCAGTTGGTTTTCTATGGGTAATTACAATACTGAGGCTTTCAAGGCTGCTTTGTCCTGTCTTTTCTTTCAGTTTGCTTAATTCTTCAATCAACAGATTAGGAGTAAGGTGGCCAAACAGCAGATGTTCAGGCTGGCTGTTTGGGAAAGAAACTTCTATTAATATGGTGTTCAGCTGTCTTTTTTTAACAAGAGGAGCGATAGTATTCCAAAGGAGATCAAGACGGTCGGACTTTTCGATGCGGTCAGCACCTGTATCGCCCAGATAAAGAAGATAATGATCATCTTTTCTTACCAGTGCAGCACTGCTTTTATAAGGATTTACATGGCTCAGTTCATAGCCTGTTATAAAAAACGGAGTTTTGGGAGCCGGGATTTCAGTTCCTTCCTGAAGTTCATTATAATGGTATTTTCCAAGGATAGGTTTTTGACCCTGATCGGCAAAATTAATCCAGGTATCCGTGATGAAATAGTGATTTTGTAAAATCTGAATCACCGGAGCTATAGCGAAAATATCCTTTTTAGAATCTGCCGGAGAATTGATGATAAGCCCTGATAAATGATCCAAATGACCATGGGATACAAAATATCCTTTTATCTGATCCTTGAGAACTGTTTCTGCAGATCCGTCAAGACTTTTCAGTTGAATAGCTTTTCGTATTCCTGCATTTACGGTACCGGCATCAAGGCAGAGAAATGCATTGTTTTTCGGAGCGCCTACCAGATAGGCTGATAAATTGTCTTCCTGCTCTCCACCATAAATCCCTAAGGGAATGACATCAAAATTTTGTGCATGGCAAATAATATTCAGAAGAAGAGCTAATAAAGAAACTGCTGTTTTTTTCATAATACTTACACTGGAAACCATCCTTTACTTGATGGACAGAGCAAATTTACGTTATTTTTTGGCGACTGCCTTTCAGTTGTATTAACAAATAGAGCATAATTCGGGTAAGTATTTTAAAATCTGACTAGATAATACTTTGTCTTATAAATGAATAAAGCCCGCCGAACAATCAGCAGACTTTTCTATTTGGAAAATTATTTTATTGCGGTTGCTGCTGCGTTACACAATGTACCATTCCGCCATTGGCAAATAAATTACGGCAGTCTATTCCAACAACCTGTTTACCGGGATACAGCTGTTGGATAATATTGTTGGCAACGGCATCATTCGGATCATTATAATTAGGGACCAATACGCGGTTGTTTGCGATGTAATAATTGATGTAAGAAGCACGGCCTACATTTTTTCCGTAAGTGGTTATCACATCATTTCTTGTTAACGGAACTTTTACAAACTGGTAAGGAGAACCATTTTTTGCAGTAGCATCATATAATTTATCAATGTCGCCGTCAGGAACCTGCCAGTAGTTAAGATCATCAGGATTCATTGTGATAATAGTAGATGAATTTGCAAATCGGGCAAAACCGTCAATATGCATATCGGTGATATCAAGACCCGCTTTTCCATTCAGCCAGATAAATTTAGTTACGCCTAGGTTTTTGGTAAAAATAGCTTCTGCCTGTTGTTGCGTCATCCCAGGATTTCTGTTGTTATTAAGGATGGAACTTTTACAGGCCATCAATACTCCGTTTCCGTCAATTTCTACACTTCCGCCTTCATTGATCATCACAGAATTGAGGTTGATTTTAGGTATATTGGTGTCTGTCGCTATTTTTGAAGGAATTGCATTACACCTGCTGTAATCGGCTTTGTTACCCCAGCCGTTAAATCCCCAGTCCTGAATGTATAGCTGGCCATTTTGATCCTTTACATAAATGGGGCCATTATCTCTTACCCAAAAATCATCTGTCTGATAAAGCTTGAAATTGATATTGGTAAGGGGAACTCCTGCATTGTTTAATAACCCTGTGATACGAGCTTTTTCTATACTGTCGTAAGCAATGATATGAACTTTTTCACTTTGTACAAGTTCTTTGGTCATTGCTACCCAGGTTGCATCCAATCGGTTACGGTAAGTCGTTCCATACTGATAATGGTGAGGCCATTGAAGCCATGTTCCTTCGTGTGGAGCTGATTCTTCAGGCATTTTGTAAGCAGCAGCACCGGGATTTGTTGTATCTGGAGGTTCTGGTAATTGTGTCTGAGAACAGGAAAGTAAAATAGCTGGTAATAACAGTGACATGATTTTCTTTTTTTGCATAATTGGTTGATTTTTTAACAGGGCAAAATTAGATCGATAAAAATGTGAAAACTTGTCCCAAATTGACAACTTACTTCAAAGGCAGTAAAATATAAGTTAACTGATTTTCCTGTTTATCTTCATTGTCAGCATGTCTTTCGTACTTTTCTATGATAGGAGCGTGTGAAAATTCAAGACCGGAATTAAAAATCCAGCGGGAATAGATTTTAGTATATGTTTCGTCTATTGTTTCATAGCTGCCTGTATGGGTAAAGCGGGCATATTTCCCTCCAAATATTGTTTTTGAAGGCAGTTTTTTGTTGATAGACTGTACAGAAGAACATGCATCATACCGGCAGTTGATTTCTGTTTTAATCAAGGGTTCGTCTGCTATTACGCCAAAATATTCTGTTCCGGAATCGGGAAACTTATTTTCCATAAATTTTTTCCACAGTACTTCAATTTCTTCGTTGTTATAATAGGTTTTAATACTCTGATAGTATACCTGCAATAATTTAAGATAGACAATCTCCGGCTCCAGCAGTTCATCAGATGTTATCGGAATGATCTCGTCTTCACATAAAAGTTTTTCCTTACTTAATCTTGCTGCTTTTGGAGAAATCCCGAAATGCTGTTTAAAAGCTTTGGAAAAAGAAGCGATATTGGAAAAACCTACTTCAATAGCAATAGAGGTGAGATTTTCCTGGGTATAAAGAATCCGTTTATAAGCATTTTCTACCTTTAATCTTTGCTGAAAAGCACCTATTGTTTCTCCGCAGCTGTACTTAAAAATACGCTGGATATTCCGGTAAGAATAATGTGAGATATCTTCCAGTTCCTTTACAGAAACAGGCCGGTCATAATTCTTTTCCATGAAATTGATAACTCTGTAAATAGAATTCAGGTTGTCTTCCATAAGCTTTGAAATTTTCAGAAATAAACAGCTGGAAATAATTTACAAATAAAAGAAATAAAAAAATGTCTTAGCAATATTGTATTTTAGCTTTCGGTAAAAATAAATTTCAGCATAAAAATTTTTGCCATTTTAAAAACCAAAAACCGACCAAAAAACTTGAAATAAACCATGGAAAAAGAATTATCACAATTAACAGATCATGAATTATTAGAAAAGAAAAAAGAAATCAAATCCAATAATATTCTCAATGCTGTGCTTCTGGGAGTAATGGTAGGTATTTCGATTTATAGCACTATAACTGGCGGCTTTGGATTTTTGACCGTTTTGCCATTATTTTTTGTAGGTTCTATTGCCAGCCGCTGGAATAAAAATAAGAAACAATTAGAAGAAGAATTAAACTCCAGAAATCTGAAATAAATGCAGGACTTTAACAGACAAACAGAAGAAGGGGCAGTAGCTTATTTCCGCGATTGTATAAAAAACGGAGATGTTGCAGGAGCATTAAGCTGTTTTCATCCTGAAGCAGTCTATATAGACAGAGAAGGGAAGGAGCTGAGAGGTCTTGAACAGATAGAATTGGCCATGAATGAAATCTGCAGGTTAAAGCTGGATATTCAGGGAGAAGTTTCCCATGTGACCGTTGTGAATGATCTTGCGATGTGGGTTGATCAGTGGGAAATGACAGGAATTGCTCCGAATGGACATTCTATACACATGACCGGTCATACTTCGTGCATTATGAAAAGAAATGAAAACGGGGAGTGGCTGTGGCTGGTTGACAATCCTTTTGGAGCTGCTATACTTAAAAATGATAATATGGTATAAAGTCTGATTTCTGACCCTTGGCAAGGTTTCAAACCTTGACAAGGGTTGGGACAAAGTCTTTCAGAAACAAAATAAAAAACCTTCAGAACTGTTCTGAAGGTTTTTATATTTAATCTATTGGATACTGATTTTTAATTGCGTAAAAACTGACCAATTCCAGGTGAATCAAAAGTAAAGGCATTTTGATTTTCAGACTTATCAATTTTATTGCTGATAGTCAATGCCCACAATACTAATTCTTTACAGAAATTCTGATCTTCCGGACTCAGTTCAGACGTATTTTCTTCCACCACGGCTGCCAGAGGAGCAATCTTATCGAGTTTAGCATAAAACTCTTCATCGGTATCATTATAATTAAGCTCCAGATGATTTTTATTGAACCATCTGATCAGGTCGGTATAAGGTGTTTTGATCCCTTCTTTTTCCAGTTTGGAGATACGCGGGAAGAGACTTTCAAATTGGGTCATCACCGCTTTGTCAATTAATATTTTGGCAACATAATCAGCGCCTTCCTGTTCTCCTTCGTAAACCAGTTCAATTTTTCCTGTGATGGATGGAATGATCGATATAAAATCAAGCAGACGGACAGTGGTTCGCTCAGCTCCGGATTCAATCAAACGTAATTTAGCGGCTGCAATTAAGTTTTCCATAGCGTTGATGGTCAGACGGGCACTCACACCACTTTTTGCATCTACATATTCACTGATACGTGCTGCAAAAGCGACTTCCTCTAAAAGATCTTTCGCCAGGTCAGGAATCTGTATCTGTGCTTTATCTTCAGCAGAAATCAATGCTTCCTGCTCTGTAATCTGGCGAGCAAGAGCAATTGTTTTTGGATAGTGGGTGAAAATCTGAGACCCTATTCTGTCTTTCAATGGCGTTACAATACTTCCTCTGTTGGTATAATCTTCCGGATTGGCTGTGAAAACAAACTGAATATCAAGAGGCATTCTCAGCTGGAAACCACGGATCTGAATATCACCTTCCTGCAAAATATTAAACAGGGAAACCTGGATGCGTGCCTGTAAATCCGGAAGTTCATTTAAAACAAAAATAGAACGGTTGGCACGTGGGATCATTCCGTAATGCAAAACACGTTCGTCGGAATATGGTAATTTTAAAGTAGCCGCTTTGATGGGGTCTATATCTCCAATTAAATCAGCCACATTCACATCCGGAGTTGCTAATTTTTCATAGAAACGATGGGAGCGGTGTACCCATGAAATCGGAGTTTCATCACCCAGTTCTGCAATGAGATCTTTGGCAAATTTTGAAATGGGCAGGAATGGGCTGTCATTGATCTCAGAGCCTTTTACAATAGGCATATACTCATCAAGCAGATTGACCATGCTTCTTGCGATTTTTGTTTTTGCCTGTCCGCGTAATCCCAATAAATTGATGTGGTGGCCGGCAAGAATGGCTTTTTTCAATTGGGGAACCACCGTGTCTTCATATCCCCAAAGTCCTTCAAATACAGGTTCTTTAGCTTTAATCCTGGTAATCAGGTTCGCCTGGATTTCCTCATTAATCGTTTTATGGGTATAACCGGAATCTTTTAATTCTTTGAATGTAATATCGTTTTTCATTTTCTTGTACTGCTAATTATCTGGTAAGATTTTTCTTGTAATGCTTTGATGAAGTCTGAAATCCGACCTCTATATTCTTCTTATTCTGTTTTTTTCGTAATCCTCGAAGATCATTTGTCCTAAACCTGATAGCCCTGTCAGAAATGCTTTTCCTTTGTTTTGAGCGGTAAACTCTTCTACAAACTGACGCAGATAGGGGTCCTGGGCAATCATAAAAGTAGTGATGGGGATTTTCAATTTTCTGGCCTGTGCTGCTCTGTTGAGACATTGGGTAACAATCTTTTCATCCAGACCAAAACTATTCATATAAAACTCACCGCTGGGCAGCTGAATGCAGCTCGGTTTTCCGTCGGTGATCATAAAAATCTGTTTGTTGGTATTTCTTTTTCTGCGGAGAATATCCATTGCCAGCTCCAGACCGGCTACAGTATTGGTATGGTAAGGCCCTACTTTTAAATAGGGAAGGTCTTTGATCTTGATGGGCCATGCTTCATTTCCAAAAACGATGATATCAATGGAATCTTTGGGGTATTTCCGTTTAATCAGTTCTACAAGTGCCATGGCAACCTTTTTCGCTGGTGTAATACGGTCCTCACCATATAAGATCATAGAGTGGCTGATGTCGATCATGAGGACGGTACTCATTTGTGCCTTATGTTTGGTTTCTTCTACAATGAGATCGTCTTCCGTAAGACGCAGGTCTGAAATTCCGTTATTGATCTGGGCATTTTTTAAGCTTTCAGTCATGTTTACAGCTGTTAGATCGTCTCCATATTGGAAGGAACGGTTTTCACCATCGCGCTCGTCACCAATTCCTGTTTTGCTGGTACGGTGATTTCCTGCTCCGTTTTTCTTCAGCTTTCCAAATATTTGATCTAAAGCATATTCACGAAGGGCAGCTTCCAGTTTTGGAGTTAATATATTTTTACCTTTTCCACTTCCGGTATTGCCTTCTTCAGGATTTTCCTCTTTGATATAACCTCTTTTTTTCAAATCTTCTTCAAAATCCTGAAGGGTGTATTCCTCGTCGAAAATGTCATATTCCTTATCTAGCATATCAAGCCATTCAAAGGCTTCCTCAAGATCTCCGGAGGTATGGGTGAGCAAATCTTTGAAAACATCAAAGACCCGGTCAAAATGTGATATTTCCTCCGGCACATGTTTACTGAATATAAAGCCTTTCTGAGGATTAAAATTTTTATCTGTCATAAGATGATGAAGCTGTTTTGCTGTTATTGGGTTTTGAATATTTCAGTTGATCATACAATGAAACTGCCTGAAGTATTCTGTATACCTTTACTTTGTTTCAAACTGAAAAGTTAGGAAAATATCACTTGAAGATTCCTCCAGAGAAATAGAAAAAACTAATGGTGGTGATATGGAATAAGAATATAATAACGTATTGTTGTAATAAAATCTAAAGTATTCTTTACCATAGATTGATATTAAAAAATGTACAAATAAAGATTTGTACATTTTAAATTATTGGAGAAAATTGATTTTTATGAATGGATGGCTATCATGGTGGCTGTCATTTTTGCAATGAGCTTTTCCTCTTTTTGATCATAGACGTAACCCTCACAAATGGTAAGTGTTCTTCCTGTCTGCAGAACTTTTCCAATGGCCACAAGTTTATCTGTATTGGCAGGTTTCATAAAATTAACTTTGAATTCTACTGTCAGTACATTGGAATTTTCGGGCATCGTTGTTAGAGCGGCATATCCGCAGGCACTGTCTACAATGGTTGTCAGAACGCCTGCATGAAAAAAACCGTTGTGCTGGGTCAGATGTTCAGAAAACTTGCAGGTAATTTTAGCCTGTCCTTGTTGTACTTCTTCTAATTGGGCACCAATTGTTTTCATGATCCCCTGTTTGTCAAAACTCTGTTTTATTCTATCGTACATAATGATTGGTTTTTATTCATGATATTTTAGTCCATCCAAAGCTTTATCTACCTTTTTATTTTCGCCATACATGATAATACCAACCAGATCCAGATTATCTGAAGTATGTTTTGCTATTTCAAGAACATTTTCTTCACCAGATCTTGTATCAAAGAGCTGTCGGGTATAAATTCCAATGGCCAGCTCACGGTCTCTTGAGCGGTGGAATGCCCTTTGAAGCTTTTCTGTACTGTCTGCTTTATAGACAAGGGTAGGATGCTTTATAAAAGGCAGAAATTCCTCATGGTCAGCTGTCACGAATTTATCACCGTGGGTTTCCGGAAATTCGATTGCAATACTTCCGGCCAAAAAAGAAACAACATTAAGTTTTTGCCATGGTAACAGGTCGTCTTTGATAACGATGGCTACTTTTTTATCATACATATTTTAATTGTTTACATTTAATTCCATTTGAATATTACAGCGCTGATAGGGAGTTGACCGTCCGGTTACTTTCTGGAAACCCAGTTTGTAATACAGATTAATGGCGGGTTTCAGTAGGGTATTACTTTCAAGATATATTTTTGATGCTCCGGAATCTTTTGCTTTGCTGATGATTGCCTGTCCCAGCAGCCAGCCTATATTTTTTCCCTGTGCCTTTGGGGAAACGGCCATTTTTGCCAGTTCAAAATCATAATCAGGATCATCCATTTTGATAAGAGCGCAGACCCCAAGCGGTTCATCATTATAGAGTGCGACAAGAATCTTTCCTCCTTTATTTAAAATGTATTCTTCAGGATTATCCAATGCCTTATAATCGGCATCTTCCATTACAAAATAAGTAGAGATCCACTCTTCATTAAGTGCTTTGAATGCAGATTGGTATTTCGGATCATAATCAACGATCTTTACATTTTTACTTTCGCGAGCCTTTTTCTGTTCTTTTACTCTGGAAAGCAAGGATTTCTGTTCAAAAAGGTGCTCCCATTCTGCAAGGGCTTCCCAGAGATTATGTGTAGCTTCTTCAATAATCCGGTCAATAGCAAGATCTATATCTGCACATTGTATTGTTACCATTTTCTCTGCGAGTTGTTTACCTTCCGCAGTTAAGCCTACGATATTTCTTCTCTTATCACTTGATTTAAGGTTATCCTCAACCAATCCTGCCTTCAGCATTTCCTTGATAATTTTTGTTACTGAAGGTTGAGAGTGTCCAATTTGTTCGGCAATCTCAGTAATGGTTTGATTGCTTTCTTCATGCAATACAAAAAATACAGGAAACCATTTGGGCGAAAAGTTTTCTACATTATACAACTCATAAATTTTAGTGGCATCTTCGGTCACTTTTGCTGTCAGCAAACGGAGCCTGCTGCCTAACGCCATTTTACCTGTTCTGTTGAATAAGTCCATATTTCAATATTTTTTTATTAATAACTCTCAGTTTTGGCAGGGAAATTCATTGTTTTTACATCATCTATATAATGCTGTGCAGCTTCTGTCATTACGGTATACAGGTCTGCATAACGCCTTAAAAATTTGGGTGAAAAATCTTTGTTCATTCCCATTACATCCTGTATAACCAATACCTGTCCGTCTGTGCCTACACCCGCACCGATTCCTATTGTTGGGATAGATATTTGTTGAGAAATTTGAGTAGCAAGATCAGCAGGTATTTTTTCAAGCAGTATTCCAAATGCTCCTAATTCTTCCATTAAATGGCAATCTTCTATCAGTTTTTTTGCTTCGTCTTCATCTTTTCCTCTTACAGCATACGTTCCATATTTATTGATAGATTGAGGCATTAACCCTAAATGAGCCATTACAGGAATACCGGCATCAATTATTTTTTTTACATCCTCCCTGATTTCTGCTCCACCTTCAATCTTAATAGCATTTGCATCAGTTTCCTGCATCATGCGGATAGCTGCATCAAGAGATTTCAAGGGATTTCCAGATACGGTTCCAAATGGCATATCAGCGATCACCAACGCTCTTTTGCTACCATTCACTACTGATTTTGTATAATAGATCATTTGGTCTAAGGTGATGCTTAATGTCGTTGGATTTCCGATCATTGTATTGGATGCACTATCTCCCACAATGATTACATCAATTCCTGCTTCATCAATGATCTTCGCAGTAGTATAATCATAAGCCGTCAAAACACTTATTTTTTCGCCTTTCTCCTTCATTTTTTTTAATTGAAGCGTGGTAATCTTTTTCTTATCTTCTTTTTTATGAACTGACATTTTTATGTTTTTTTGTTTTACACTAAGTTCCTGTACTTTATATAAGCATTATAAAATAACTAATTATATAACCAGTTATACAAATGTAATGAATTAATAATTACCAAGATGAATGTATTGAATTAAAATTATTAATTGTATTTAAAATAATGTCATAAAAGATCCCACAGAAGATTGTCTGAGCAATAATTTACTGTAAATACAGGAATAATAAAGCTCCGAAATAATCCGGAGCTTTATTGATACACATCATCTTACTTATTATTATATATTCAAGATTACCATCCTAAATAATATTCACGATCCAGCCAGTACGGCCAGTCTAATTTAAAATGGGTCTGAAGCATTTTTTCCGCTTCACAGAAGGCGCCTTCCACCCAGCCTTGCTGATCAGAATAGGCTTCCCCGATAATGTGGATTTGCTCATCCACCAGTGGTTTTCTCATATAAGGCATGACATCTTTCACTGAGAAACCTGCTTTCCAGGCATGATATCCTGCGCCATAAGGATCGTCTGTCCAGTCTCTGAAATAGGTTACATAAGGTTGTGGAATATCTATACCATGTAATTCTTTCAATTGGTTTATCAATTCGTTGACCATGAACTCAGTGGCCTGAACATCATCAAATTTGTGTAATTCTTCCATGGATGTAGACTTGTTCGCTCTTACTTTGAAAAGAACTTTGTCATCAGAAAGCGCTTTCCAGAAAGTTTCCGTTTCCATATCACCGTAACTTCCCAGCAGCATTGAATTATTATTCTCAGCATCAGTACCGAAATAGTAGCATTGTCTCATAGGTAAGTCCGTAATAGAATGCCCGGAATAAATATCAAGATCTCTCCACCAAGGACGGTCAAAGCCCATCAGGATTTTAAATGCAGGCTCCATAATAATAGAACGGATATTTTCATTCAGTTTCTGATGTCTGCTAGCATCGAAAAAGAAATTATTCTGATCCAGAAGTTCAAGAGATTTTCTTGGCATACCCAATACTATGGAATTGGCATATACTTTCCACGTTGTATTGCTTTGTATATTCAGGAAAGTAAGTTCATATTTATGAGTATGGATCAAATGGTGGTCTTTGGTGAAGGTAATCAGTTTATTTTCAGACCAGATACGAGCTCCTTCATGTTCCATGTAAGTGTTGGCTATTGCATAAGCAATGCTGTCATATCCCTCTTCGATGGTTTTGTAAGTAGTATCGGCAGAAAAATCTCCTACCATATACGGAAATGCCTCAGCAGAATTCCAGTTGATGGTATTGGAATAATATCCTCCGGCATTGGCCAAAAACTCATAACCTTCCTGAGAAACCTGGTCCTTGATTAAATTCCAGAAACCGATATCATTTACCAGACGTTTATCATAAGGGGAACCCGGGAAATTGTAAACCATTCTTGGTTTGATGGTATCCCAGTCTCTGCTGGTCAGTTTGAAAGAGTAATCATAACCATTAGGATCTGCAATGATCAGTTCTTTATAGTTTTCTGCGACCCATGCATCTGACATTAAAACATTGTAAATGATTTTATTAAATAGCTGGTCAGAGCTGAAGCCTTCATCCCCTTCATTCAGATAATAACGGGTAATCAGTTTGTTATCGTGTTTCTGTTCTTCTGTCCATGCATTTTGTTTGAAACGTTCTTTTCTGATGTACATCAGAAGTTTTTCCGGTTCACCCATAGGGAACTCAACAGGGGTCATCTTATCTTTTAATACAGGTGTTCTTTTGTTTGGATCCTCTTTCAATGGATAACCCTCTATCAATGTGGTTACAATTTCCTGAGAAGTCAGGTAACGCATTCCTCCAAGCTCACCCCAGAAATTCATTCCCGGCATGACTACGGATTCCAGTCTTCCGCCCAATCTGTTACTCATATCGAAGACCTGTACTTCGTGAGCCTTATACTTATTATCGGTTACCAAACGGAAAGCTGTATAGAGTCCGGAAGTTCCGGCACCAATAATGGCTACTTCTACTTTCAGATCGGGCTGCATTCCCGGATACAGCGGTGTATTTTTATTTACGTTTTTTTGATTCATGGTTTTATAATTTTTTAAAGTGCTAAGAAATATTTATATCCTAATCGGAATGGAGTAATGTCAAAATTGGTATGTCCGTCTAATGCAAGATCAGACATGATTTTACCTAAGAAAGGGGTGAATTTTGCGGCCCATCCTGTGGCATAAATCACAATGTTTTTATGATTGGGGACATAAGAAGGAGCAAAATCAATCAGTAATTCTTTATTGGGAATTGTGCTCAAAGCGATAAGACATGTTGAAGTATATTCCGGTTCAATATTCAGACCCGTCATATGGTTTTGTATCCATTGGGAAGTATAGGCGAGTTCCTTCGGGTTCGGAATCAATGTTCTGTCATTGGGTTCCTCCAAAGGCTCGATGACAAAATCCGGTGCTACGCGGATATATTCCGGATGGTCCCATTCAACAGAAGGAAAACCGTAAAACTGATTGCCGTTATCTCCCGTTGCATTCTGGAACACAAACCAGGTTGGGTATTGTATTGCAGGATCAGTCTTTTTGAAATAAGCAGAAGACATATTCCAGTAGGTAGCTTCTATTTTAAAATCAAGTAGGTTGATAACACTGTTTATATATGGTCCGGGAATAATGGCCAGTTTTTTGGCGATATAAATTCCGTTGGGAGTGGTAAGCTCAAAAAGTTCACCATTTTGTTTGATCTCAAGCACAGGAGAATCTTCTCTGAGCTCTACGGTTTCTTCTTTCTGGCAAAGACTTAGAAGCGTTTCAATAGTTGCTTTAAAATTAATGCTGGCCCCATCAGGCTGAAACAGTCCTACATAATTGTCCGGCAGGTTTTTGAAATGATACTGCTCTTCAATTTGCTTTGAAGTTAAGTTTGTATAGGAAACACCTAAAGCTTCTAAAGCTTTCTCTGCTTCAGCAATATTTCCTTCGGTAGAATGTACTTCAGGATCTCCAAACCAGAGGGTACCTACTTTATCGAGCAATTGGGTATCAGTCTTTTTTTGAAACTCATCCCAATAAGGTTGGGAATCCAAAGCCATTTGTACCATATATTCATCCGGATAGGGAATCCGGAACTGACGGGATACCCCCGCAGAGCTGCCCAGCTGATTCACAAAGGTGTATTGTTCCAATACCAACGTCTTGGCCTGGCGCTGGCCGAGATGGTAGGCCGTTGCAAGGCCTATTGCTCCTCCGCCAATGACAATTACGTCGTAGTTTTCTGTAATCATAGGTTATTGTTTTTATTTTTTATAATCGTATTGAAGAGATACAGAAAAGTAAAGACATCAAAATGAAGGAATGTACCACCACTACTGATCTTCAATAATCTCTGTGTCCCATCTGCTGAGATAGATTAAGTATAGAGACGAATCTGCCGGTACATGTGCATATTCTGGTTTTCCATTGAATATTGTCACTATTAATAAGCATTTCAAAGTAACAAAGAAGAGAATATATGTTCTTAGAGTGTAAATGACCAATTGTGGTATCTAGTAGAAATACTTAATGGTATACAAACGTGTTCAGCAATGGAGCCCTGATCTTTCAAAATGACTGAAATAATGATTGGGTATCTATTGTTTTTTCACACGTTATTGATTATTTGTTATTCGCTAGATACAATAAAATAGGCAGATACAGAATATTTTACTGAGCCCTAATTTTTTGCAATTGATATAAAAAAATGGTTTTACGTAAATAAAACTGAATATTTATATGGCGTTTTGATATAGAAAAAAATTAAATTCTGTGGGTTTTGTCAAATATTCATTATTATAAGAAGACAAAAATTAATTTAACTTTGCAAGTTAGATGATATACGGCTATTACGAAATTGTTGAAAATAATGGTATATTGTTGAAGGCTAATATCTCATGGACTTATATAGTCAGGAAATTAATTTAACTGATAAAGAAATATGAAATATAAATTCTTAAATTTTAAATTGAGAAAACTCGTTCATTACTCATTGATCCTCTGTATTTTATTGATACAGGTCATCATCGCCATATTTTTTTATAACGAATTTGTCAACGGGAAGAAGCTGAAATTTATTAAAGATCAGCTTGAGGAAAGCCGTGCATTGGGTGGACTGACAGATAATTCGAGGAAAGATTTTCTGGATGCCCAGGAACATCTTCAGAAATATATGGCTACTCAGAATAATAAAGAACTGCAGTTATATTTTCAGTCGTTGAGAAAACTTAAAATCAATTTCGATAAGATTGGTGAATATGAAAATACAAGTCCGAGGTTGAAAAAAAATCTGGCAGTTCACAGGCAGGACACCCTGAAAATGGCGAAACTGAAAACATTGATAGACTCAGTATACCAGACTTCTCTTAATCCACCGTCAAAAATTGAGGATAAGCAGTATGAACCTACCAAATATAAAAATGATTTTGAAGATTTCAAGATTCAAACCCGCACCTATGCAGACACTGTTAAAAAGAAAGGTTTTTTTGGCCGTTTAAAAGATGCTGTAACAGGGAAAGTGGATGTTCAGAAAGAAAGTACGGTGATCACAATGACCAACAACAAAACGCTGGATCTTTCTCAGGTTAAATCTAAAATGGACAACACAATAAAGTCTATGGATAAGCATTATGCTGCTGAAGTAAAGAAAGTACAGATGCTTGCTGCCCAAAAACAGAAGAGCAACCTACAGTTTTACAGCAATTTCAGTAAACTGCTGGTGTATAGTAACGGCTTAATAGAAGTGTACGAAAATGCTATCAAAGATTTTAAAACTGAACTGGAAAAAGAATATAACGAGCAGAGTTCTAATAATAACAGGATTAGAACGTATCTGGTATTGGGATTGATGATTCTTATGTTTATTGTATCCATTCTGATCATGTATTTTACAAGAATGGCATTTATTTATGAACAAAAACTGGATGCCGCTAATAAAGAGATTAAAAAGAACCTTAATTTTAAAAACAGAATTCTGGGAATGTTGAGCCACGATCTCAGATCTCCGTTAAAAATCATCAATATTTTTATAGATAAGATTCACAGAACTACAGAGGATGAAACAATAAAGGATTATCTTAAATCTATCAAGTTTACCAACAGTACTCTGCTTCTGCAATCTAACCAGATTCTGGAATACACAAAAAATGAGAATGCTGAAAAAGAACTTATAAAATCAGTTTTCAATCTTAAAGATGAGATCAGTTCTATTGTGAAGGTAATTACTCCTTATCTGGAAACCAGAAATAACAGGTTTGTGGTAACAGACAGAATTCCTGAAGAGCTGGTGGTATATTCTGATAATATAAGAATCAACCAGATTTTTATGAATATTCTGGGGAATGCCAATAAGTTTACAGAAAACGGACAGATTGATCTCGTGATGGCTACAGAATCTATAGGAGAAAACCAAATTTCCTTAATTACCACGGTAGGAGATACCGGAGTGGGGATATCAGAATCTGATTTGGGTAAAATTTTCGATCCTTACTATCAGGGAATGGTATCTGATGAGGTAGATAATCTGGGAGCAGGACTTGGTCTTAACCTGGTAAAGGAAATCGTAGAGCTTTTCGATGGTGATATATCGGTGGAAAGTAAACTGCACAAAGGAACGAAAGTGACATTCAGGATCAACTTAAATAGTAATAATAATGGAAACATCAATTCAAAATAAAGAGATTATTTTCCTGCTGGCAGACGATCACAGCATTGTGCGCCAGGGAATGGAAATTGTTATCAGTGATATTGTTCCCAACGCTAAAGTGTTTCAGACATCATCCTTACATCAGGTATTGGAGCTGATAGAATCAAAAGGGGTTGAGATGGCCATCATTGACGCACATTTCCCGGACGGAAACAGTCTGCATATTCTGCCTCAGATGAAAAGTGTAAATCCTGATCTTAAAGTTTTAATTTTTACAGGACTTGAAGAGGAACTGCATGGCCTTAAATTTATCAAAGCGGGCGCTAACGGCTACCTGAGCAAAATGAGTGAAGAGGAAGAGGTAAGGGAAGCTATCACAACTTTTATAGAGAAGGGAGAGTATTTTTCTGGTCTTTTAAGGAATCTATTGGTGCAGCTTGTTTACAATCCGGATCTGATAAGCCCTCTCAACAGTCTGACCAAACGGGAACTGCAGATTGCAGAACTTTATGCCGAAGGATATGGAAACCTGGAAATTTCAAACAGCTTGAATATCAAACAGAATACAGTAAGCACAATCAAAAAAAATATCTTTGAAAAACTGAAGATAGAGAACATGGTTGAGCTGGTGGATCTCATTAAAACACATCATAAACTATAGCAGTCTTTAGGATATTTTTCACTTCTTATTGTCAGAGAATTTAATTTTATCGATAAATATCTATAAGAGGGTCGAGATGTATCGATGGGGTTTATAGAGGATTTTATTTTGTAATGTTGTTCCTTTGTACTGTGAGATTTAAGTAATGAAAAGAGTAAATCAAAAATGCTTATTCAAATTTTAAATTTCATACAAAAAACAACAAATGATTATAACTATATAATTAATAAATGATAGTTATAAAGACACAAATGATGAAATTAATAAAACACTGATGAAATTAATTGAGTGATGAATAACCTTAATTGGGCTTCTTAAAAGGCCAAATGAAAAAAACACAAATACATATAAAGAGGTTCAGTTGACGGTTACAATTACAAAACAAAAAGGAGGCGCACAGCCTTCTTTTTTGTTTTTTATCATTTGATAAGCAGATGCTGTCATGTATATCTTAGTTTTGTATTCAAAAAGATGACAGGAGAAAAAGATTTGGCTGTTCTGCTTCAGAACATGGAACCGGTATTAAATGCCGGAGAATATGTATTTTGTACTGTTGAAAACCTGAGTGAGATACCGGATATAGACAAGGTTTTGTTTTTCTTTCGGGAAACTGAAGCGGTTACTGTTGTTTTGAAAAAAGAGACGGCAAATGAATGGAGTATGATCTACAGTTATATTGCTTCATGGATTACTCTGAATATTCATTCTTCCCTGGAAGCTGTAGGGCTCACTGCGGCCTTTGCAAATGCCCTGAAACAGGAAAATATCAGTTGTAATGTAGTTGCTGCTTATTTTCATGATCATATTTTTATTGCAAAAGAAGATGCTGAAAAAGCAATGAAAGCTCTTCATGCATTGAAAATGGTTTAAGAAGTTTCAAAAAATGATCTTACACTTTTCACTTATCATTTTCACCTTCAAAAATGTCTAATCGAATTCCTAAAATGCCCTGTTGAGAAAGCTTTTGAGTGTTCTGCCTGTTTTTGTGTTTTATGTTTGCACCATAATCAAACAAAAATAAACTACAATGAAAGCAATCAGAAAAATCTCAGCCGTTAGCCTATTATGCTTAACTCTTTTTACCGTAGTGACAGTTTCCTGCACTGAAGAAAATGAGCCTCCCACGGTACAGGAGGTACAAAACAGAAACCACCAAACTGCCAAAACCCAATTCATAAACGTTAAAGGAAATGCCATTGCATACCGTATTTTAGGAAAAGAAGATGGAATTCCATTGGTGCTTCTGCCGGGATTGGGTGGGGCAATGGACGATTGGGATCCTGCCGTGACGGATGGACTGGCAAAGAAATACAAAGTAATTATCTTCGACAATAAAGGAGTTGCTTCTTCAAAGGGAATTACTCCCAATACCGTTCAGGCAATGGCTGATGATGCTGTCGATTTTATCAATGCATTGAACCTGAACAAAGTGAATATCATGGGATTTTCCATGGATGGGTTTATTGCTCAGAGAATCGTACTGACCCATCCTTCACTGATTAATAAAGTGATTTTAACCGGAACAGGTCCGCAGGGGGCAATCGGGTTGTCTAATCTACCTAATATTATTGCAGGAACAGCCGGATTAAGCCCGGAAGCTTCCTATCTAAAATTTGGATTTACAGAATCGGCTCAAAGTATTGCAGAAGGAAAAGCATCTTTTGCAAGAGTTCAGCTTCGTACTACAGACAGAGACCTTCCGTTAAATGATGCTGCTTCTAACTCGCAATTTACTGCCGTATTGGCCTGGGCTCAACCTAACGCTGATGCTCTTACAGAAATACAAAAGATCAAGAACCCAGTACTGATTGTTCATGGTGAAAATGACCTTCCGGTGTCTGTTCAGAATGCTAAAAATATGGCGCAGAATTTAGATCAGGCAGAATTGGTGATTTTCCCGGATTCAGGACATGCTTCTTTCTATCAATACCATGATACTTTTGTAGGGAAAGCAATTGAGTTCCTCGGGAAATAGATTTTAATTATAACAAAAAGAGACTGTCTCAAAAGTGTCATTCTGAATGAAATGAAATGGAGTGAAGAATCTAATATGTTCGGTTACTAATAAGATTCTTCCTTCGTCAGAATGACAAAAGTCAATTTATTTGACCTTTGAGGCAGCCTCTTTTTATTTTTTATTGAAGGGGTGGCTTAGCTGAATTTTTGCACAGCTTCCACAGTTACCGGAGTAAAAAAGTTAATCAGATTTCCATCCGGATCACAGAACAAAAGTGATCTGTTTCCCCAAGGCATTGTTGTAGGTTTCTGGATAATTTCGGAGGCTAAACTTTTAATTCTTTCATATTCTTCATCTACATTTTTAACCATAAATTCAATAATGGTTGATTTTGTTCCCGCAAATTGGGTAAGACCTTCTGAAAACATTTGCATCGTCCGGATACTTCCGATTGCAATGGTTATGGAATCTGCAGAGAGTTCTGCAAAATCTTCAGTATAGCATCTGGCTGTTGCTCCCATGATTTGTTCGTAAAATTCTACTGCCGCTTTGATGTCTTTGCTGATGAGTCTTAATGAGGTAAGTTTCATAAGGTATTTTTTGTTTAAACTAATTTTAAACAAAGGTAACAGGTAGTTATGACAACAGTTTGTCAGTAGAAAATTAAAGCTTTTAAACTAAATTATTTACTAATAAAAATTAGCAATATGAATTAACTGCTTAAAGTTGATAATCTGTATTTTACGACCTTCAGATCTGATGAGTTTTTCCTGTTTAAAATCATTAATAATCCGGGCTAAGGTTTCTCTGGCTGTTCCTACCATATTTGCCAGATCTATGCGGGAAAGGGAAATGAATACTTCCTGATCAGGTTCATTATTTGATTTGTACTTATCATGAAGAATAAGCAAACTCAAAGCAGCTCGTTCCCTGACCGTACGATGAGATAAAACGGCAATAAGATTGGCCATGACACTGAATTCGTGGCTTAAAGATTTCAGCAGCAGTCTTGAAAGTACTGATGACTGGCCTAGGATATCCAGAAAACTGTCTTTTGAAATGAATGAGATAACAGAACTTTCCAATGTAGAGGTAGTGTCTCCATAAGATTCATTGCTCAGAATAGCAGAATATCCGAAAAATTCACCAGAACTGTAAATGTAAATGATCTGTTCCCTTCCATCATTATCAACCTTGTATTTCTTTATTTTCCCTTCATTGAGGTAGTAAACGCCATTAGGTTTTGTCCCGTCAGTAAATATAGGCTCATTTTTACGGTAGTTCCTGGTTTTCATTGCTCCTGTAAGCAGATTTTTATCATATTCAGGGAGCTCATCAAAAAGATACTGATTATTAAAAATAAATTTTGAGATCATAATTTTTCTATACGGACTATTGAATAAACGCTAGGTTTTTTTAACTTAAATCACATTTTAAACTGATACAGATCACCAAGTTTTTTTCCTAAACGAATTACTTTTACAAAAGTAATAAAATTGATTCTGAATTAAAAAACAGAACATTTCAGAGCGTTGCAGAGAAGCTGTTTTACTTTCTGTAAAAGCCTCTAATTTATTATTAAGAATACAAAAAAGAGTACAGCAGATATAAAGAACACTGGATAAATACTTAAGCGGACATGTTTTTCACAGTTTGACACTGACATTTCTAAATTTATTTTTTACTTATTTATTTTATCCAGCTGTTTTTTGACAATAATACACAGCTCTTACAGAGATTTAAAATGTTCAGACACAAAGGGAAAAACAGAACCTATTTTCACAATCTTAAGCTGGCATCAGCACTTTCATTCGTTGCCGGAATAGTAAATATTGTAGGTGTTTTGTCTGTTAAAGTGCTGACAACCAATATAACAGGACACTTTGCTTTCTTTTCTGAAGAGATACTTCTAGATCATTACAACGAAGCACTTACTTACTTTCTGTTTATTATCTGTTTTCTGAGCGGAGCTTTTTGTTCAAGCTTTCTGGTTGAATTCTCGTCAGGGCACAGAACAGTTCGTCCGCATCTCATCCCTTTAATAACCGAAATTTTGATATTAGGATGTGTAGGAATGTCAGATTATAAGGAATTAAAAATCTCGTTATCTTCTTATATCACTGCAGGTCTTTTACTTTTTGCAATGGGAGTTCAGAACTCATTGGTTACAAGAGTATCACAGTCTGTAGTAAGAACAACTCATCTTACAGGGTTGTTTACAGATCTTGGAATAGAACTTTCAAAACTGTTTTTTAAGGAGAGAAAAAATGAACAGAGACAGCTTAAAAAGAATATTACCCTTAAACTGGTTATCATTGCATGCTTTTTTTCAGGATGTATTATTGGCGGCTATAGTTATAATATGATTCAATTAAAAACACTGATTATAACTGCGGGATTATTGTTCTTCGTTATCCGATATGATAAGCTTATGTATAGGTATTATGCCTTGAAAAGAAAGTTGAGATAAGACAAATAAAAAAGGATATTCCGTTGATTGGAATATCCTTTTTAAATTTATGGAGTTACAGGCTGGATTACAAAAGTCTCTGTATCTGTTGTATGGGCAGAAAAATAACCCAAAGCTCCATTATTGATATTACTTGGTGGATTGGCTGGAGTAGCACCTCCGCCATTGCCTCCGGAAATCTGAAGCAGAGCACTATAGTAAGTGAATATATTGTTATCTATAGACTGCATCTCTACATGGATTTTATCTCCCACAATCACTTCATGATCTCTACCTTTGTTATCGTCATTAGGCAGAATCAGTGGCTGTTGGTTCAGCATTCCGTTATTTACATTGTCTGAAAAGGTATTCATATATTTTTTAGGAAGATCATTGATCGTAAAACTAAAAAGATAACGATTCCCAAGCGGCATCGGATCGGTAAAGATCGGTAAAAGGGTATAAGTGGTTTTGTCACCAAATTTAAATGAACTCTGTTCAAGCCCGTCAAAATCAACAATTTCAGGCATACTGCTCTGAGCGGTATACTGTTTTCCTTCCGCCTGTATTTTCAGAGTATAGGTTCTTCCGGGCTGCCCCACAAAAGTAGTTGTCTGATACATTCCGTTTCCTGTGTACTGAAGGGTTTCGGTTTGGCCGGTATCATCACTTAAAATAACCTGAGCTCCGGTTACAGCCGGATACTGATTAGGCTCTGAGAAACTAACTGATTTTGTGATTTTTACGGTATAAGGCCCCGGTTGGTTGGTTACATTTCCTTCGATGACAATATTTCCGCCCTGATCATTCAGATCCAGATCGATCTCTTTTTCACAAGAGGTTAATGCAAAGAGAGATAATATGATATAAAAAGTATTTTTCATGATTTAAAATTTGAAATTATAAGTGATGTTGGGTACCCAGCGGAACAAAGAAGTCTGCATTGCACGTGTAGTTCCGGGATGGTCAGGATTGTCTTCAAAATTGATTGTGTAGGCATTTTCTCTACCATACAAATTATAAATACCGAAGGTCCATGAACCGCGGAATCGCTTATTGGAAGTTGGCTCATAAGTTGCGCTCAGATCCATTCTGTGATAGGCAGGCATCCTGTCAGCATTTCTGTTGCTGTACTGGAATATTGTTTGACCATTCAGCTCATATTTTCCGGTAGGGAAGGTAACGGCATTTCCTGTGCTGTAAACAAACAATCCTGAAAAGCTCCATTTCGGATTAAGCTGGTAGGTGGCAACGATGGATAGATCGTGTGTTTTATCCATTCTGGCGTTGTACCATTCATTATTATTAATTCCGTCGATCTTTCTTTCCGTTTTAGAAAGGGTATAGGAAATCCATCCTGTAAGTTTTCCGCTTTTCTTTTTGGCAATAAGTTCCAGCCCGTAAGCTCTTCCTTTTCCGAACAACAGTTCACTTTCTACATCAGATCCGGCATCAAATCCAATCTGAGCCCCGTTTTTGAAGTCGATTTGATTTTTCATGGATTTATAGTAAACTTCAGCATTCAATTCATAATTATTATTGTTGAAATTTCTGCTGTAGCCCACACTGATCTGATCTGCAATTTCAGGTTTTACCGTATAGCTGCTTCCTATCCACTGGTCAGTAGGATTTCCACTGTTGCTGTTGCTTAAAAGGTGAAGATTTTGTGTGTTGCGGGAATAACCTCCTTTCACACTGCTTACTTCATTGATGCGGTAGTTTGCACTGATTCGCGGTTCAGGATTCACATACGTTTTTCCGAATTTTCCTTTCTCCAGGAATTTACTGTCGGTAAGGACTCCGTTTTCATACGTATTGAATGTATCTCCTCCCAATACACTGAATATTGCAAGTCTTACTCCGTAATTAACGGTTAACTTTTCCGTTGCTTTAAAATCATCATTGATGTAAACCGCGTTCTCCCATGAATATCTCGGATTTCTTGGAAAGCTGCTCACCGTAGTACCGGAAGCACTGCTTGGAGTAAGCGTATGATAAATAGACTGAAGGCCGAAACGTACAGAATGCTTGTTCCCGGCAAACCAGGTGAAGTCCTGCTTAAGATTCCAGTCACGTATTTTTGAATTTAAATCAAATACAGTATCATCATTTTTCAGACTGATTTTATAGTCATAATTACTGTAGATAAAAGATGTATTGGAGAATAGCTTGCTGCTGATAATGCTGTTCCATCTTAAAGTTGCCGTTGTATTTCCCCAGTCTGTATTGAAAGTATCTCCCAATCCCAAAACATCTCTTCCGAAATATCCTGAAAGGTAAATACGGTTATTTTCGTTGATCTGATAATTGGCTTTCAGGTTGAGATCATAGAAGTATAACTTGTTGTCTTTATAATCTTTGTTGGTTTTAAGAAACAAATCGGCATATGTTCTTCTTCCCGAAACAATGAATGATGATTTTTCCTTCTGAATTGGTCCTTCTACACTCAGCCTGCTGCTGATCAGACCGATTCCTCCATTCAGGTTATAGTCTTTATTATTTCCGTCTTTCATTTTTACATCCAGAACAGAAGAAAGTCGGCCTCCATATTGGGCAGGGCTGTTTCCTTTGATGATGCTGGCATCTTTCAGGGCATCACTGTTGAATGTACTGAAAAAACCAAGAAGGTGAGACGCATTATAAACCGGAGCTTCATCCAGCAGGATCAGGTTTTGATCGGTAGCACCGCCTCTTACGCTGAATCCGCTGCTTCCTTCACCGTTACTTTTGATACCTGGTAAAAGCTGTATGGTTTTCATCACATCCTTTTCCCCAAAAAGGACAGGGAGCTTTTCTATACTTTTTATATTTAACGTTTCTGCTCCCATTTGAGCGGAGGTTAAATTTTTATCCTTTTTAACAGCAGTTACAACTACTTCGTCAATGGCCTTTGTGGTCTCTTCCTGAGGCAGAAGAGGAAGGTCAAGTTTTATATTCTGATCTACTTTGATCTGCTGTTCAAAATCTTTATATCCCGGATTGGAAATAATGATGGTATAAGTACCTGCAGGCAGTGATAGAGAGTAAAATCCATACTCATTGGCTGCAACATTGATGGTAGGATCTTCACTTACTTTTACCGATACTCCGATTAACAGCTCACCGTTTTTTTTGTCTTTCACAGTTCCACTTACAGAATAGGTTTGTTGGGCTATTGCCAGGGTACTGAAACAGAGCGCTGCGGTGGCAGCGGTAATTTTTAAAAAGGATGTTTGCATTAGTTTATTTTAAAGTAGTAGATCTCTTGTATAGGAATTAATGTTTTGTTGATGTACGATTAGTTGGATGAACAGGGAATTTGTTACATGTAACAAATTAATTATGAAATAAATCCATTGAAAAAGTGTGTTTTTGAAAATGGTAAAAGCAAGAATAAAATAAGACTGTTACATAAAAAATAATATTATGCATTGTATACTGATTTATTAATTGTTTTTTAGTTAATTATGTTAAAAAATAAATTATTAACGACTGTTGTGTGAACTTTATTGCTGTCTGTTAGGAAAATTATGGAACTGAACACTCGAAAGTCTTTTATATCCTGTGATGGAAAGACTGTTAGCTTAAAAATGCTCCTTCAGAACTTTGATCGGAATTTTAATCTTATCTTGGCTAAGAATTAAGAGGAACGAGTATGGAAAATGTAAAAATCTGGATCAGGAAAAATGGCTCTACCGTAATACTGACAATATTATTCATTATCGTATTGGTGAATAAAGATGCAAAGGCATGGCTGATGAGACAGGTTGCTTCCACGGGAATCCTCAATTCCAGTATATCAGAATCAAAAGAGCATCAAAATACTTCAGCACGGGTTTCTTATGCCGGGTTTCTGGTGAAAAATGAAGATGGAACGGTTATCAATACTGCTGCTTTACAAAACAAAGTCGTTTTCATTAACTTTTGGGCCTCGTGGTGTCCTCCCTGCAGGGCAGAATTTCCCTCTGTGCAAAAACTGTATGATCAATATAAGAACAATCCGGAGATGATATTTCTTACCGTGAATCTTGACGACAATGCTGCTTTTGGAAAATCCTATTTAAAAGAAAAAGGCTATACCATTCCTTTTCTTGTACCGGCTGGCAATATTCCTGGTGTACTTTACAGCGGATCATTACCCACAACAGTCGTGCTGGATAAAAAAGGCAGCATCCGTCTGCATCATAAAGGATTGGCAGATTACAGTAAAGATTCTTTTTACAAACAGATTGATGAACTGTTGAAACAAAAGCCATAATTTTTTCAGCTTATGACTTCTTTACCTTATTGACTTTTGCAGAAATAGAAGCCGAAATACTGAATGTCTTTATGAAAAAAGAATACTTTTATACCACAAGAAATAGAATATGCTGCATCAGCTAAGGACTCACATTGAAAAAATAATCCCTCTTCATGATGATGAATTTGAATTCATATCATCCTGTTTTACCTATAAAAAATATAAAAAACACCAGTTTTTAGTACAGGAAGGTGAACCGGTTCCTTATAATTATTTTGTATTGGAAGGTCTTCTGAAGCTGGTTTATACTGACGAAACCGGAAAAGAGCATATTATAGGATTTGCCATGGAAGATTGGTGGGAAACAGATTTTCCTGCTTACTATCAGCAAACTTTGGCAACGATGTCTTTGGAATGTCTTGAAGATACAGAAGTATTGTGCCTTCAGTTAGAGGATTACAAAAAGCTCTGTGCCCATCTGCCAAAATTGGAGCATTTCTTTCTGGAAAAAGCATATATGGGATTTATTACGGCTCAGCAACGAACCATTTCCATGATGACAACCGGAATAAAAGAGCGGTATGACCAGCTTTTGAAAAAATATCCTTCCCTTGTACAGCGCGTTCCGAAATCTCTTTTAGCTGCTTATTTAGGAGTTTCCAGGGAAACTTTGAGCCGTCTTCCACTATAAAACTGTGAGAGAACTCACTCCATAATCGTGATCCGGATCACAGGGTTTTGCTGTATTTGTTCTGCAATTTTGTACTGTAACAAATAACAAATTCAGGACAATGGAAAAAAGAACAGTTAATCCATGGGAATGGCAGGATGAAAGAAGTTATTCTCAGGCGGTAGAGGTAAAAAATGTTGAAAGTACCCTATACTGCTCAGGGCAGGCGGCTATTGATCCCGATGGAACATCCAGTGATAAGGATATGAAATCCCAGCTGGAACAGGCTATTGCCAATCTGGAAGAAGTGATCCGCACAGCGGGATATGAATGTGCAGGAATTGTAAGATTAAATGTCTATACAACTTCTGCAGAAGAGCTTTGGCCTTATTTTCCCATTCTTCAGGAGTGGATTGCCCGGCATAAGATCCAACAGGCTTTAACAATGCTTGAAGTAAATGGCTTATTCGAAACATTAAAGGTGGAACTTGAAGCAACAGTGGTGAAATAAGTGATAAATTTGAGTTAAAAGACAGGCCTTCAAAATATAATTTGGAGGTTTTTTCTTACATTTATTTATACCAATTAATATTGATCAAAATTTTATGAATATTCAACTTTTTTCAAAAAACGCTTTGGTGGGAGGGGCAACTCAGGGAATAGGAGCAGGAATTGCTCTGGAACTGGCAAAATGCGGCGCTAATGTTACCGTTATGGCCCGCAATGAAACAAAACTTAAAGATTTCGTTTCTTCCCTGCCAGTACTCAATCCGGAACAGAAACACGAATATCTGGTGGCTGACTTTTCGGACTTTGAAAGTTATAAGAAAATTATTACAGGATATTTTAATGATCATTCGATTGATATTCTGGTTAACAATACAAACGGTCCGGAACCAGGTTTGGCACTCGATAAAACCCCGGATGATTATCAGAAAGCTTTTGATCTTCTTTTCAAAACGGTTTGCGAAACAACATTATTGGTCTTACCTCATATGATCCAACAGAAAAACGGCCGTATTATCAATGTCTCTTCTTTGTCAGTTAAAGAACCGATCGGAAATCTTGCGCTCTCCAATTCTATCCGTTCTGCTGTCATTGCATGGGCAAAAACCCTGTCGAATGAAATTGCACAACATAATATCACCGTTAATAATGTTCTGACAGGATATTTTGATACCGAACGAATTCAAAAACTGGTTACTCATGAAGCCCAGCAAACGGGTGCTCCCGCGGAAGAAATAAAAAAAGCAAGAGAAAATAAGATTCCTATGAAAAGATTCGGGCAGCCGGAAGAATATGGTCATCTGGTAGCTTTTCTGGCTTCAGAATATTCAAATTATCTTACCGGAACAAGCATTCCTTTGGATGGAGGATTGAGTAATACGTATTAAAAATTTATATAAACCAAGATATTTTAAACCACAAAAGACACAAAAGTTTTTAAGTATTAAGCTTAATCATTAAAGTACACTTAAGTTTTTGAAAATCTTTTATTTTCTCTCTTATTTGAACTTTTTTATACATATCGTTTTAAACTAATAAATTGAAATAAAGCTTTTATGACTTTTGTGGTTAGAAAAAAAAAATAATTAAATAGATTTTCTTTCATGTAATAAACCCTTTCCCCCGGTTGTCATATACATATTGAAAAATAGTATATGAAAAACTGGTCTTTTAAAAAATGGAACACCATACTGGGTTGGTTCCTTTTCGCTGTTGCACTTGTCACTTATCTTTCAACAATGGAGCATTCCCTGAGCTTCTGGGATTGCGGAGAATATATTTCTTCTGCGGTAAAACTTGAAGTGACCCATGCTCCGGGAGCCGCCTTATTCCAGATTATGGGAGCGGTGGCAAGTATTTTTGCGTTGGGGAACGAAGAGCATTATTCCCTTGTGATCAATGCGATGTCAGCAGTATTCAGTGCATTTACCATTTTGTTTCTGTTCTGGACGATTACCCATTTTTTAAGACGGCTTTTGAATAAGGATTTTGATGATATTACCAAATCTCAGGAAATTTCAATCCTGTTTGCCGGAGTCATCGGGGCTTTATGTTTTACTTTTTCAGATACATTCTGGTTTTCAGCGGTAGAAGGAGAGGTGTATGCAATGGCTTCACTGTTTATTGCGCTGCTGGTGTGGCTGATTACCAAATGGGAGAATGAATCTAAAGCTGCTGACAGTGAGAGATGGATCATTCTTATTTTCTTTGCCATAGGACTTTCTGTAGGCGTGCATATGATGTGTATGCTGGCTATTCCGGCCATATGTCTGGTATATTATGCCCGTAACTATACTTTTACATGGAAGAGTTTCATAGCTGCCAATCTGATTACATTAGGAATTCTTGCTTTTGTATTCAAGATTATTTTCCCTTTGGTGATGACCATGTTTGGGAAACTTGAAATTTTCTTTGTGAACGGGCTGGGACTTCCTTTCCATTCAGGGACAATTGTGGCATTTGTTCTTATGATTGCAATCAGTTATTTCCTGATTAAATATGCGAGGAAAACAAAAAGAAAAGTCTATCAGACGATCGTTTTATCCCTTGTGTATATGATGATTGGTTTCTCTTGCTGGCTGGTAATTCCCATCAGGGCAAACGCCAATCCACCGATGAACCTTAATGATCCGGATACCGCGATAGGAATGAGAGATTACTATAACAGGGTACAATATGGTGACTGGCCAACGATTTATGGACAAAACTATACTGCATTTCTCGACAGAAACGGTTTGGAAAAAGATGAGGACGGAAGTTACAAAAGAGAAGTGACAGGAGATATTTACGAAAAAGATGAAAAAACCGGAACCTACAGAAAAACCGGGGAACGATTCAATTATGTGTTTAATAAATCGCACATCAGCTTCATGCCAAGGATGTTCAATGAAGATAAAGAGGTTACCGCAAATTATATCGCCTTGTACGGTGCTCCTGATTTTACCTTCAATTATGATAATGAAGAGGTAGCAGACAATCCGGAGGCTAAAAGGATTTTTGATGAACTGAGAGCGAAATATGAAGGAGATTCCATTACCGCAGAAGATTACCTGAAAGTAAAACCCTATGATCTTATTAAGGTACAACGGCCTTCCTTTGCTCAGAATATGGAGTATTTCATCTCTTTCCAGAACGGATACTACTTTGTCCGGTATCTGATGTGGAATTTCGTAGGAAGACAGAACGATCTTGAGGGACATATGGAAAATACCAATGGCAACTGGATCTCAGGATTTTCCTTTATTGATAATGCTTTGCTGGGTGATCAGGATCATATGCCTGCTAAATTTAAAAATGAAAGTACCGTCAAATTTTTCTTTCTGCCATTGATTTTAGGACTTATCGGTTTCTTTTTTCAGCTGAACAGGGATTTCGGGCGATTTTATGCTATCCTGTCGCTGTTTGTTCTTACAAGTATGGGAATTGTCTTCTATACCGGGGTAAAGCCATTTGAAGTAAGAGAAAGAGACTATGCGATGGTAGGTTCATTCTATGCCTTTGCCATCTGGATTGGTCTGGGAGCAGGAGCTGTACTTTGGCTGATTCAGTCTAAACTTAAATCTAATGCAGTCAACATTATCTTGGGAGTCGTGTTGTTGGGAATTCCTTTTATGATGGGGTTCCAGAATTATACTTCACACGACAGGAGTAAAAAGACCGCAGCCCGTGATTATGCCTATTCATTCTTACGTTCGCTGCCTAAAGATGATATTCTTTTCATTTATGGTGATAATGATACTTTTCCCGTATGGGCAATTCAGGAGACAGAAAGATTCAGGGATGATGTGAAAACAGTCAATTTTACCCTTTTAGCCACTCCATGGAATATAGATCAGGTAAAAAGAAGAACATATAATGCCAAAGGAATTCCGGGAGAACTCACTCATGAAGAATACAGAGACGGTGTCAATGATCAGGTTTATCTGATGAAAAAAGAAGATTGGGAAGGCTTTTTCCAGATGTTGAAAGAACAGGGAGCACCAGACACTGCTTTTCAGGAGTTCAGAAAATATCTTACCCAGGATTCTCTGACGGTGAAGGATGCTATCAGATTCTTAAAACTTAAATCATCCGAAAAAGATGAATTGCTGAAGATGTACTTCGGGGAAAAGCAATATGAAAAATATAATATACTCCCGGTAAATAAATTTATACTTCCGGTAAATAAGGAAAATGCTGTAAAATCGGGGATTATCAATCAGGCTGATCTTTCTAAGACAGTAGATCAGATTATGATCAATTATGAAGCGAATACCCTTTACAAAAGCAATCTGATGATGTTGGATATGCTGGCTAATTTCGACTGGAAACGTCCCATTAATTTCTCATCAGGTGGAATGTATGAAAGTGAGAATATTTTTTACCTTGACGAATATCTGCAGTTTGATGGTTTCAGCTACAGACTTGTTCCTATTCACACGCCTCAGAGTCCGGATGGAGATAAAGGAAGGGTAGATGCCAATTCGCTTTATCAGGTGGTGAAAAACTTCAGATGGGGAAATTTTAAAGACCTCAGTATTTATTATAATGAAACGGCTACTTCCAATATTTTAAGCTACAGAATGTCGGTAAGCAGGGCTGTATCTGCACTTGTGGTAAGCGGCCAGAAAGCTAAAGCAGTAGAGCTGCTGGATCTTGTAGCGAAAGAAATTCCAGTGGAGAAATATAATGATCCACGGTCATTAAGCTCAATGGTAACAGGATATATTGTTGCAGGACAGGAGCAGAAAGGTCTTCAGCTGGCAGAAACCCTTAAGAAAGGAATATTTGAAGAATATGATTACTATCAAAATCTTTCTCCGGCATTTAAAGCAGCTGCCAGAAAGCAGATGAGGTCCAAACCAATGGAATATGCATTAGTTGTTTCAGCTGTTACAGAAGCTTACAAAACATTGGGGCAGAATGAAAAAGCACATGCCTATCTTCTAAAGTCAATTGAGCCGATTGATAAAAAATTCAGTGTTTTTATAAACGGACTGCTTCAAATGGGGAAAGAGAAAGCGATAAAAGAATCGGAAAATGTACGACAGATTGCTCCTTTTTACCAATATTTATTCAATGTTATGGAGCCTTTTGATTCTGCATATTCCAGGAAAAAGGAAATTGAAATTACCAATGCCATGATGAAAGCAACACAATAAATTATAGATAGAAAAGCCTTTAAATTCAATATTTAAAGGCTTTTTAATATAACATAAATAATAAAGTTAGGCCTATTTCCAGAATTCATCTTCATAGCCGTCTTTTTCTTCTGTATGAATATCATTCAGTTCTTTTCCGATTTTTTCCAGAGCAGGAACTTCCAATGTTTCTTCAAGATGGGGAAACCATTCACGTTCTTCAAAACGGATATGCTGTTCCAGAAGATCGGCAAAATCTGAGAAAAGATCAATGTTTTCTGAGGATGAAATTTGAGAAACAATATTCTGAATATGTCTGTGCTCTTTCCGTATGCGGAGCATATATTCATCTTCAAGATAAAGAAACAGAATTTCTTCTTCTTCCCTGAAATGTTTTTTCAGATGATGATTCCAGAAATACAGAATATAATCTCTGATCCGGGAAACCTCAATTTCTTTTTTCAGTCCCTGTCTTATTTTCCAGCTGCACAGAAGCCCGAAATGATGATCTTTGGAAAGCGGGATAATATTTTCATTTCGTTTCATGATTTTTTTGATTTAAGGTAATCAAACCCCATAAGTTGAATGACCATGAGGTTTGAATAAAGAATGCTAACGTTTTTCTTTCAACGACCAACCCAATTTAAGTCCGATGATGAATAGTACCAGAAGCAGCTCACCTGCAGCCAGTAAAATATCTCCCGGCACACGCATCCATCTGAGGAAGTGCATGATATCCGTCTGCATAAATTCCGCAGAACGGGCATACCAGTACCCTTCTTTTATAGAGGCTACCGACTGCATAATGCCTATAGGAAGAAGACTGATGGTTACCATGACCAGCAATCCGATATTGGTAAGCCAGAAAGCCCAGCCTATTAATTTGTCATTCCATTGTCTCTCAGGATAAAGTCCCCGTAATACAAACAGCATTAATCCGATTCCTAAAATTCCATATACTCCGAACAGGGCAGCATGACCATGAACAGCAGTGGTATTCAGCCCCTGAATATAGTAAAGCGCAATGGGAGGATTAATGGCAAATCCGAAGATTCCTGCACCCAGAAAGTTCCAGAAACACATCGCAATGAAGCAGTAGATTGGCCATTTATAAGCCTGAATCCATTTGGTTGATTTACTCAGCTGGTAATTTTGGTAGGCCTCGTAACCAATCAGGACAAGCGGTACAATTTCCAATGCACTGAAGGTAGCACCTAATGCCAGCACAGCTGTAGGAGTAGCACTGAAATAAAGGTGGTGGAATGTTCCTAAGATCCCTCCGGCAAGAAAAATAATTGTAGAGAACAATACCGAATTCGTAGCAGATTTCAATCTCAATAATCCTAATCGGGTGAATAAAAATGCTGCGACTACCGTTGCGAATACTTCAAAAAAGCCTTCTACCCAAAGGTGAACCACCCACCATCTCCAATATTCAGCAATGGCCATATGGGTTTGTCTTCCATACATTAATCCTGCCCCATAAAATAGCGCAATAGCTACGGCTGAAAGAGTAAACAGGGTCAGTAAATGACGATCTCCATCCTTACGTCTTAAAGCAGGCAGCAGGGCTCTCACCATTAAAACCAGCCATAAAATAAGGCCAATCAGCAGTAAAATCTGCCAGATTCTTCCCAGTTCCACATATTCATAACCCTGATGTCCCCAAAGGAAATTATCAACAAGGCCAAGCTTTTGCATGACGCCAAGCCATTGCCCGGTAAGAGATCCCAGCACAACGATCAGTAAGGCTCCGAATAAGATATTCACTCCCAGTTTCTGGTACTTCGGTTCATGTCCCGACACAGCCGGGGCAATATAAAGTCCTGTTGCCAGCCATGAGGTAGCAATCCAGAATATGGCAAGCTGTACATGCCAGCTTCTGGAAACTGACTGAGGTAAAAACTGATCCAGAGGAATACCATAAAATCCACTTCCTTCCACACCATAGTGAGCGGTAACGACTCCGGCAAGCATTTGAACCAAAATCAGTAAAGCAACTACCCATATGTATTTTAAAGTAGCTTTCATAGAAGGAGTAGGCTTCATATTTCGCAACGGATCTTCAAGGGGAAGGATTTCACTTACTTCTTCCTCTTTATTTCGGGCATGGTAAAACACCAGAAGACCTACAGCCCCCAACAGAAGTAATATGCTGAAACCTGACCATAAATGCAGTGAAGGGGGAGGAACGTTTCCTACCGATTCATCATGCGGCCAGTTGTTGGTATACGTCACATCATCTCCCGGTCTTTCCGTAATACAAACCCATGTGCTCCAGGCAAAGAAAGCATTCATTTGAGCCATTCTTCCGGTATCTTTGATGGTATTCTCCGGGATTGCGTACTGATCCCGGAGTTTTGCCATAGAAGTATCATTCATAAATAATTTTGAATAATACTGAGCTAATTGTTTCTGTACTTCGGCCCGTTCGGGAGAGAAAACAATTTCATTATTGTTTTCATTAAAGGTGTTGGTACGAAGCTCTTTCTTCAGCAGTACCTTATATTTGGCCTGCTCATCATCCGGAAGGTCTTTATACACTTTACCATCTTTTTTGGCCAATTCATCAAGCAGCAGCACAGATTCCCTGTGAAGGTAATCCGCAGTCCAGTCCGGAGCAATATAAGCACCATGTCCCCAGATACTTCCTACCGTTTGCCCTCCAATAGACTGCCAGACATTCTGCCCGTCTTTTATATCCTGTTCGGTAGCGAGCACAGTTCCATCCGTGCTTACTACTTTATCAGGAATTGGGGGGATTTTTCTGTAAATTTCAGTTCCATAAAAGATAAGAACAGCAAACGAAGCAACCATTACTACAGCAAGCCATATCCAAAGTTTTTTAGGTGTCATTCTGTATTAGTTTTTAAGATTCAACGGCAAATTCTTTCTCCAGTCGGATAGCTTTTGGGAAAAGGATATTATTTTCAAGATGAATGTGTTTATGCAAGTCATTTTCAAAATCCTGAAGCATGGCAAATGCTACTTTGTATGTGTTGCAGGCATCTGCGGGAGGAAGATATTCATCCGTAATTTCGGCAATCTTTCTGAAACGTTCACCTTCCACAGTGTGCTCGTGCTGCATCATATTAACAGGGTTTTCTACTGTTCCGAAAGCAGGTTGGGGGAGCGCTGTGCCTGATATTTTAGCCTTCATCATATTTCGTACAAAAGGAAACAGGATCAGTTCTTCTTTTTTCATGTGAGCGGCCAGATCGTGAGCCGATTCATTGAATAATGTATTAATTTCAAACAGCTCCGGATGTCTGTCTCCATGTACTTTACATAATTTATCAAGGAAAGCTTGCAGCACAGGCGTTTTTTCTTCTACATAACGATGATGGGTTTTCTCAATATAATCTGCCAGCAAATCCAAAGGCCAGCTATTGAAATCTATTGTAGATCCTTCATTTTTTGGAAGCGCTTCCAGTTCCTCATAAATTTTTTCCGGAGCCAATTTTTTATTACTGCAGGCTTCTTCTATGGTTCTTCCTCCTTTACAGCAGAAATCGATTCCATGTCTTTTAAAAATTGCTGCCGCTCTGAAATCTTCAGCAACCATATTTCCTATAAAGTCTGTTCTTGTATTCATAATATAATACTTTTTTATCTTTTATTATTTTAAATTTTTTAAAATCTATTTCTTAAGTGACAGAATGTATTTTACCATCAGCTTGGCGTTATCTTTGCTCAATCCTGCATGAGGAGTCATAGGAATTTCTCCCCAATTACCTTTACCGCCGTCAATAATTTTTTGTGCAAGCATATCAAGATCTGCTTCTTTATACTTTGCTGCAACTTCCTGATATGCGGGACCTACAAGTTTTGAAGCGATTTTATGACATGATAAACAGTCTGTTCCTTCTACAAGGGATTTTCCTTCAGCAATTTCTGCATCAGCTCCTGAAAGTGGTGTGGATGCCGGAGTTGCAGCCTGGGGTTTTGGTTCTTCCAGCATTGTATTGGTTTCCTGCTGCTGAGGAATGGGATCTGTACCTTTTTTATCTGAACATGATGTTACAGCAAGTGAAAACAGTGAAACTGCTACAAGTAATTTTTTCATAATCTTATCCATTTAAAGTTGTATTTGTTTTTTTATTTCGCTCACAATAGCTTCGTAATCACTATCGAGACCTTCTTTTTGAAAAGCAAGAGTTCCCTTTTTTGAATACACTGTAATGATGTTGGAGTGGGAGAATTCTATAGGAGATATCTGCTTGTATTTTACAGCCATTATATTGGCCAGTTCTCTGGTATCTTCTTCATTACCCCGGATGAAAGTCCATTCTTTTTCATCGAATCGGTTTACATACAGGTATCTCTTCATTACTTTTGGAGTATCATTTTCCGGATCAATGGAAATTAATACATACTGAATATCCTCTGGATTTGTTTTTCCTACTTTCTGGGCGATCGTTCTCATTTCCGCGGTCAGTTTTGGGCAGGCCGTTTTACAGGAAGTGAAAATCATTGCAGTCACCAGTACTTTTCCTTTCAGATCCGAGAATGTAATATTCTCACCATTCTGTTTCTCCCAGTTTGTCTGTACATTGTAGATAGAATCAGGGGTTATCCCTTCATTTTTCTTGCTGCAGGATATCATCATCAAAGCCAGCAGCATGAGGGTTATATTTTTCATAAGGGTCAATTTTTGTTTTAGCACATCTGAATCCTAGATTATTAAGGCAGTAATCTGCTTTTATACTTCCCCTTAATGCATACCGGATAAAGGCTGCATAATTTCTTAGATCAGAAGAAGTTACTGCTGCTCCGGCACAGAAGAGGTTGTCATTCACCGTATTATCTTTTCTGGATTCTCCACTCATCATTACCGAATTGAAATCATAAGTCCATTCCCAAACCATTCCATACATATTATAAATTCCGTAATAATTAGGAGGTTCTTGTTTTATAGGTTGTTGGTTTTTATCCTTTTTTTGATAAGCTTTCAGAATATAATCTGTAAAAGCGGGATCCCTGGAGGCATCCGGAGTATATTGATCTGCCAGTGCCGCATATTCCCATTCGTCGATTGCCGGAAGTCTTTTTCCTGTACTTTTAGCATAGGCTTCAGCGGCAAACCATGAAATATTGGTGACAGGTGCTTCCGGGCTTATTCCTGCCGGGATTTCATAGTCACTTTTCCAATGTTTCAGGTAATTACTGTCTGCATAGAGTCTTAGTACTTTGCTTCGTGCCCATTGAGGATTTGCTTTAAGAAATCCAAGATATTCCCGGTTCGTAACAGGGCTGTCATCCAGGTAAAAAGTCTGTACTCTTACAATCCTTCCTGAATCTTTGCCTATGAATGCCTTATATGTTCCTCCCTGTATTCTGATCATTTTCTTCTGACTTACAATCAGGTTTAAATGTTTTTGGGCTGGAATTTTTACTTTCGCTCTTTTCGTCTTTTCGGAACAACATGTCATTACTGAACAGACTGCCAGACCTACTATAATTACAAAAGTTCTCATTGTTTCTCTTTTAAAATCCCAATGAACCTTAATTCATTACTGGTTCTTTTTATACACTGCCGGATTGTCTGGTCCGGTTACTTTAATCTTACCTAGAGCACCTTTGTTGAATGCCCTGAAAATTGCATGATCTACAATCACATATTCTCCGGGAACTGTCGCTTTAAACTCTACAATAGACGCCCCGCCGGGAGGAATTACAGTGGTCTGTACATTATCATTTATTTTGCTGCCTCCTTCGATGTATACTTTGTCAAAGATTTCCCCGATAATATGGAAAGAAGAGGTAAGATTCGGGCCGCCGTTCCCTACAAAAAACCTTACTGTTTCCCCTGTTTTTACCTGAAGTTCTTTATCGCCTAAAAGAGAGGCTGTATTTCCATTGAAGACTACATATTCAGGATGCTCAGCAATCGCTTTATCCATGTCAAACTCCTGCAAACCTTTATCTCCGAATTTTCCTTTCGTGTAAAAATCTCCCTGCATGATATAGAATTCCTTGTCTACTTTTGGAAGTCCGCCTTCAGGCTCTATAAGAATAAGACCGTACATTCCGTTGGCAATATGCATTCCTACAGGTGCTGTTGCACAATGGTAGACATATAATCCGGGGTTGAGTGCTTTGAAAGTAAAGACAGCTTCTTTACCGGGAGCCACAAAAGTAGCTTCAGCACCACCGCCAGGTCCGTTTACAGCATGAAGGTCAATATTATGGGGGAAGGTATTATTTTCATGGTTTTTAAGATGAAGTTTAATATCATCTCCAACTCTTGCCCGGATAAAGCTTCCGGGAACTGTTCCGTTGAAAGTCCAGAAATTATACTGTGTCCCATCTGCAAGTTCTCCCGTTTTCTCTATCGTTTCCAGTTTTACAATGATTTTTTTAGCAGCACGGGTTCCAACAGGGGCGGGAACATGAGGTGGAGCTGGCATCTTTAATTCTTCACTTGTTCCATCCGTTTTTATATTCTCCGTATTGGTACCATTGACTGTATCGGATGAAGTGCTTTGTTTACAGGCATTGAATATCATTACTGTGCATAATGCTGTGGTGAGTACGATCGTTTTTTTCATAATAAGGGAATTAATAGTTTAAATTTTTCTGTTGGAGTAAATATTGTGCAGAGTTGCTTCAGTATTCATTTTTTTGTTTTATAAATTGTAAGCTGATGGCTATACACAGAAATATTGCTTTGGCAGATTCAGCATAGATGAAATAATTATGCATTTCTGACGATAAAACCGGTTTTCCAGCTGATAACAACTGGGCCCGGTTATCAAGGGCAGGGAGCATCCAGAATTTTTCTAACAGCAGGATGGCTAATAAAACGGCTATTATTATAAAGTCTGTTTTCGTGTATTTTTTTCTGCTTACGAACATTCCTGCTACAATAAGAATAAGGAAAACACATTGTATTTTAGTGGATATTCCGAACATCATCATTCCCAGCTCAAGGGCTACAGGAAGTGTCATTCCCGGAACCTGAAACTTCATGGGGGTTTCCAGAAAACTGACCGTGATAAAAACACCTGCCATCAGGCAAAGCATCATTAGCACCAATGGGTTTTTAGCATTCAGTTTCATTTTTATTATTATTTGAGATATTAATACCTTTTTATCTTTTATTAAATTGTTTTCTGAGAAAATTTTGTTAAATAATCGATAAATATTTAGTCTTTTAATTTTAAAAATAGGAACCAGATACTTATATCATGAGCAGGGATATCTTTATCCTGAACTGCTGATGAACTGTAATTTTTACCGGTTTTTGAAGGTGCTTTCTTCTCCTTTTCTTATACAAATATAAAATCTATTTTAAGGATAAAAGAGTGAATTGTTTTTTATTTGTTCTGACTTTTATCACCTTATTTTCACTTTCAAAATTTATTCTTTTGTTGCGATAATCACCACAGCACACATGTTTTGTTCATGTTTTTTGAATATCTTTTTCATTTTGAGCACTCTCTTTCTGATGGAAGGATTGAGTAATATATTTTTAGCAATTTTAATGGCTCCGGAAACCCCTTCGTCATCAATAATTCTTTGAGGTTCCAGAAGATGCATGGGTGCAGTTTCTACTTTCAGTACTTTAAATCCTTCTTTTTCCAATAATGCGGTCCACTCAGAAACGGTCAGCGGACGTGCATTCACCTTGATAGCCAAAGCCAGTTCCTTCTGAATATGCAGTTTTACATTACTGTCGAGATTCTCCGGTCTTAAAGCCAGTTCATGAATTGCATAATATCCTTTAGGTTTCAGGATTCTGTAGGCTTCCTGAATAATTTCTGCTTTCCGGTGATCTGCATGCATGCTCAGCATCGCTTCTCCATAGACTTTACTGGCCGATTGTTCAGGTAAAGAACTCTCTGCTGCATTTCCCAGTTTAAATTGGGCTGATATCCCTCCAAATTCCCTGTTAAGATACTCTACGGCACTTTGTTCCGCATCAATTCCTATATAAGAACCAGGTTTTTTTTCCAATGTCATGTGCGCGGTGAATCCAAGACCGGGAGCAAATTCCACCATATCATCAGCAGAGGTGATGTCCAGCATTGATAACATTTTTTTGGTCAGCGCAAGACCTCCGGGACGCAACACTTTTTTACCGATTTTAGCCAGTAACCAGTGTCCGGACATTTTCTCAATATTTTCTGTATACATTAGATTGTTATTTAATAAGTTAATTAAATTATAAGACCCCATTTTTTTGAATTTATTTAATATATAAAGACTTTTTTGTCTTTTATTTATTTAAATTTTTTTACACCTTCAGATGGGTTAGTTTTAAATCCAGGTTATCAACAAAAGCCTGAATTTTTGAAGTTTCAAGCATGATACGAAGATCTTGTCTGATGCTTTTAAACTGCTCATGCAAAGGGCAGGGATGTATTTCTGAGCATTGCTCCAGACCAAGTCCACAACCGGAGAAAAGCTTATCACCATCAATTTCCCTTACAATATCAGCAATGGAAGTATTCAGGTTTTTCTGATCCATATAAAAACCTCCATTCGGGCCTTTGGCAGATTGTACAAATCCTTTTCTGCTCAGGTCCTGCAAAATTTTGGCGATAAAGTGTTCCGGCGAATGGATGCTTTTTGAAATGTCTTTAATCCCGACCCTGCTGCCATTTTTAGACTGCTGGGCGATGTAGATCAAAGCTCTTAAGGCATATTCACAGGTTTTTGAAAACATTTTTCTGAGTTTTATGAGACAAAGATAGAAAGATATTTTTAATAAAAGATAAATTACTCTTTTATTTTTTTAAAGCTGACGAAGGTCATAAATAAACTGGCTATCCGATGGAACTTTGAGTCGTTTTATTACTCTTTCTCAAGTCTGAAGGTCTGGATTGTGTAAATTCGCGAAAAGTATCACTAAAGGCGCTAATGGAACTGTAGCCTACATCATCAGCAATTTCATTGATAGGCTTGTCTGTATTTAAAAGTAATTCAATGGCTTTGATGATTCTTAATGTTTTCAGGTATTGAAGAAAAGAAATATCCATATCTGCTTTGAAAAGTCGGGACATAGAGCGTTCACTCAGGCCAAATCTGGTGCTTACATTGGCCAAAGTAAGTTTTTCGCTGATATTCCATTCCAGATAAGATACAATTTTCATCATTTGTTTGTTGTGAGTGGCAGGAAGAATGATGGGTAACGGCTGTTGATGGGTTTTGGGCAGTATTTTTTTTAAAGCGACCAGAAATTCAAAATTTTCGTCTTTTGCAGTAACATGTTTTTCATCCCATATTTCAGTATACTTGATCATCTGAATCAGCAGTTCTGATGCCGGATATATTCCCAGTCTGCTGTAGAAGGGATCTGAGAGGTCATCATGAGCATAGAAATAAAGAGAACGAAGAACTGTGGCGGAGTGTCCGATCTCTAAAATATGTTCCATTCCCTGCGGAATCCAGAAGAAATGCCGGGCCGGAACCACATACGTCCTGTTGCTGATCGTAATATAGGCAATACCACCTTCCACATAGCTCAGCTGTCCTTTCGTATGCTTGTGGAAAGGAATCAGTTTTTCCGATTTCTCGTGCATAACAAATACACTTTTGTCGTCTTTATCAATATCAGGAAGTGCAGCAATTAATCCCATAAAAAAATATAAAATACCAATGAGAATGCAAATATAATCATTTGGCCGGAATCATGTAAAAGTTGACTATTTTAGATAAATATAATTTCCGGATTGAGGATAAATTTGCAGTGCAATAATTCAAAAATTCAAATGAAAATTTATGTCGCCGGATTGCTGATGCTGGGAATTTCCTACACAATATCAGCTCAGACAGGCAGTTCAACAAAGGATACCCTACGACTCTCCTTAAAAGATGCATGGCAAAAAGCTGAAGAAAACAGCCGTCATATCAGAATCAATACCATCAATGTAGACATTGCGGAAGCTGAAGTAAAAGATGCAAAAAGAGAACGGCTTCCGGAAATAGAAGTTAAAGGTTCTGCAGAAAAAGCGTCCAACATTCCCATCTATGAAAACGGAATCTTTTCCAAACCAACCCAGCATGAAGTCATTCACACGCTTTACCGGGCGGGAGCAGATTTTTATCTGAACATTTATAACGGAAACAAGCTGAATCTTAAGATTAAGGAAAATCAGACTCTTCAGAAAATTAAGGATATCCAGAAAGAGCAGTCTGTTTCTGATATTCATTATAAAACTGCAGCGCTTTATCTTGAACTCCAGAAAGCTTTAATTTTCAGAAACCTTATACAGCAAGATATTGCCGATCAGAAGACACAGCTTAAAGAAATTCAGGCCCTTTATAAAAACGGAGTCGTTTTAAAAAGTGATGTTTTAAGGATTGAGCTTGAACTTTCAAAACGGAAGATGGCTTTAGTAACTATAGAAAATGATATTCTCATTGCTACACAAAAGCTGAACATTATCCTGGGTATTCCTGATGAGCAGATTGTTATTCCTGAAGCACCATTTAATCAATGGAATGAAAATACTCCTTACAATGACTATTTGAAACTGGCGCTGGATCACTCTTTCAGTTATCATGTCTCTGAACAGCAGACAGAACTGAGTAAGATAAAACTGAAGCAGGTAAAAGCCAATGTAAGACCTAAAATCGGGATGTATGGTGAATTCTACTATGCCAATCCGCAGATTTTTCTTTATCCCTACAATCCTTATTGGTATTCATTGGGAATAGTTGGAGTCAAGGCATCTTTTTCCATTTCTTCTCTTTATCATAATACCCATAAAGTAAAAGCCGCACAGTTGGAATTTGAAAAAGAAGAGGAGGTACACAAGGATACAGAAGATAAAGTAAGACAACAGGTGAAAGAAGCTTATCTGAGGTATCAGGAAGCTCTTGAGCAGATAAAGGTAGCGGAAGCCAATGTCATTCAGGCCAAAGAGAATGCACGTATTATTAAGAATACTTACTTCAGCCAGACTTCTCTTATTACAGAACTGCTGGATGCAGATATACAGCTTCTTCAGACAAAATTTGAACTGGAAGCAGCAAAAATTATGGCACAGAACAATTATTATTTACTACAAAACATTACAGGCGTTTTATAATACAATGAAAAAAAAATATACTCCCACGGACAGGTTGATCACAAAGATCACAGGATGGATTTCAGTCTTAATCGTTGCCGCACTTGCCATATGGGGCGGTTTTACTCTAAAGAACTATTATGCATATGAACAGACCAATGATGCACAGGTTCAGGAATATGTGAACCCTATTATTTCAAGAGCCGGAGGCTTTATCGTAGCTGTGAAATTTGAAGAAAATCAGGAAGTTAAAAAAGGGGATACGCTTCTGATTATAGATAACCGTGAATATATCCTTCAGCAAAAACAGACTCAGGCAGCTCTTCAGAAAGCCCGTGCCCAGCTGAAAGTATTGGAAAGCAACACAGGTACCACAGAAAAAGAAGCTGCAGCAGCAATGGCTCAGATAGATGCCAATAAAGCAAAAGTATGGAAGCAGCAGCTTGATTATAACAGATATAAAAAACTCTATGATGAAGAATCTGCCACAAAACAGCGGCTTGAAGATGTAAAAGCAACGTTGGATGTCAATGAAAGTGATTACAAATCTTCTCAGGATAATTATGCAGCTTCAAAATCAAAAATAAATGATATTCAGGCAGAAAAAACAGTTGTACTGGCAGAAATTGTAAGACTGGAAGCACTGCTGGACCGTCATAAACTTGATGTCAGCTATACCGCAGTTACTGCTGCTTATGACGGAAGAATGGGGAGAAGAACTGTTGAAGTTGGGCAGATGATTGATGCCGGAGAAACGTTGGCATTTATTGTCAATAATGAAACAGATAAATGGGTGGTTGCGAATTATAAGGAAACACAGATCAAGGATATGCATATCGGGGATCATGTGAAAATTGTAGCAGATTCTTATCCTGACAGGGAATTTAAAGGAACTATCATTTCGCTTTCCCCGGCTACCGGATCAAGTTTTTCATTACTGCCACCGGATAATTCTACCGGGAACTATGTGAAGATTGTACAGCGTATTCCTGTGAGAATAAAAGTAGATGGAACAAGAAAAGATATTGATGTGCTGAAAGTGGGAATGAATGTGAATGTATATGCCGACAAAAAACATTCTAATGGCTAAAAGACAAATGCCCTTTTTCAAAAAATGGGCACCGGAATGGCTGATCAAGATCATTCTCTTTTCGATGACTCTTCCGGGAATCATTATATTTTTTCTTCCTTTAGCTAATGTGAATGCAGCAGCGGGATATTATGGGAGCGAACCAGCGGATATTCAGTTTTCTGTAGCACTGTTTTATGCAGGATATGTAGGATTTTACAGTTTGGAAAGAAGATTTTTTAGCTTTCTGGCTGCAAAGGAATATTTTCTTCTGTTTACCACACTGCAGATTTTGGCCTGCCTCGTATGTTATTTTACCCGTGAAATTTATATCCTGTTTCCGGTGCGTTTCATGCAGGGAATGTTATTTGCAGGAAATGTGAATCTTTCGCTTACCCTGATTTTTACGAGGCTGAGCAGTGAAAGAGGAAGGGAGATTAGTTTTTCAGTGTTCTTCGGAATTCTGATCTGTGCGCTGCCGTTTAATAATCTGATCACTGCGGATCTTATTGATTCCTATAATTTTAATATTGTCTATAAAACGGCAATATTCTCTTACCTGCCGGGACTTATTTTCCTCACTCTTGCCATGAGCAATTACAGAACCCATGCGAGATTTCATCTGTATAAGCTGGATTGGCAGAGCTTCGGGCTGTTCAGTACGATCCTGGTACTGGTAGGATATATTACCATTTTTGGACAGGAATATTACTGGCTGGAAGATAACCGGATTCTGGGTAGTGTCATAGGAATTGTTGTTTTGGGAGGGATATCCATTTTCCGCCAGCAGACCATTAAAAGACCCTATATTGATCTTCGGATTTTTAAATACAGAAACTTTAAAGTAGGGTTGCTGATCCTTTTTGTGATGTATATCTGTCGGTTTGCCTCAGGAATTGTCAACAATTATTTTGCTTCGGAACTGCATCTGGATCCGTTTCATATTTCCTATATCAATATTTTCAATCTTGCAGGGTTGGTTGCAGGGGTAATTATTGCCTGCTGTATGGTTTTGCAAAAGAAAAATATAAGGTATATCTGGGGCTTTGGATTTCTAATGCTTTTGATCTTTCATGGATTAATGTATTACTCTTTTGATGTTCAGGCTGATGAGTTTAATTATTATATTCCGTTGTTTCTCCAGGGATTGGGGGTAGGATTGATTATGGTTCCGACTATTATTTTTATTATTTCTTCAGTTCCTGCTATTATTGGTCCTTCAGCTGCTGCAACGGCTCTGGCAGTCCGATATCTGGGATTTTGCATCAGTATAGCACTGATCAATTTTTTTGAATTGTTTGAAAAAAGTCGCCATTATAATGCTTTTCAGGATCATTTAAGTGCTGTGGATTCGGCAGTCAAAAATTTTCTTCATCAGCAGACAGCTAAACTTATTTCCAGAGGGATGCCTGAAGACAAGGCGGTAAAAGCGGCCAATAAGCTGCTGGTAGGAAGAATGAATGTTCAGGATCATGTCCGTTTTGCTATGGATTATTATGAAATGATGATGTGGCTGCTTGCGGCTTCACTGTTATTGATTTTTCTTTTTCCCTATCTGAATCGTACAGCTCTTTATTTGAAATCACGAAGACTGTCACCAGCTTAGGTGAAATTTTTAATGATTTGGAAAGTATAGCTAGTTAAGCTAATTTTATAGTAGAGTGCTGAGACTGTCTTATAAATAAGGCAGTCTCTTTTGTTATGACAGAAAAAGTAAACGTATTTTGGCCGGAACTGTATGTTTTTTGTCATTGCAGACAAGGCACTTTCTCGCTACATTTGTACTCATACAGAATGAGATATGAAGAAAGAAGAACAGCATACCGGAAAGAAAAATATAGTGCTTTTAGCATTACCACAGGTACAGCTGCTTGATATTGCCGGACCGTGGGATGTTTTTACATCAGCAAACCGCTTTCTGAACAGTGAAAGTAAGGATTCGGGTTATCATGTTCATTTGGTATCCGGCACATCAGAAAAGATAATATATTCCGGTTCTGGAATGCCGTTGTCATGCAGTCACACCATTTATGATATCGACTTTCCTATAGATACTTTACTCGTAGCTGGTACCAACTTGAGTGTGCTGGACGAAATCAGTCCCGATGTCTATCTTTATCTTCAAAATATAACACCACAAGTAAGGCGGATGGGATCAGTATGTGTGGGAGCATTTGTACTTGCCAAAGCAGGCCTGCTGGATGGCCGGCAAGTCACTACCCATTGGAAATTTGCAGATATACTGCAGAAATCTTACCCAAAGTTAGAAGTCAATGTTAATCCATTTTTTATTTGTGACAAACCCATCTATACTTCAGGAGGTGTTTCTTCAGGAATGGATCTTGCGTTGGCACTCTTAGAGGAGGATTTTGGTAAAGCTTTGGCAGCAGAAGTTGCCTGCCATCTTGTTCTGCATTTAAAAAGACCCGGAATGCAGTCTCAGTTTGGAAATGCATTGCCGGAATATGAAACGATGTCTCCCTTTACAAAGCAGGTTCGAGATCTGTTGAAAGACAAACTCGGAGAGATGGTAACCGTAGAATTCATTGCTGACTCTCTGAATATGAGTGTCCGCAATTTTTCGAGGGTATTTGTAAAAGAATCAGGATTAACTCCTGGCCGGTTTCTGGAAAAAATGAGGCTGGATCAGGCCAGGAATCTGCTGGAATATACTGATATGAGTATAGAGATCATTGCTGATAAGTGTGGCTTTAGCAGTGTTGTTTCGCTGCGTCGTTTATTCATTAAAAATATTTCTCTTACCCCGGCACAATACCGGAAAACATTTAAGCGCATAGAATAATCATTTTTCCCTTGCTTACAATAAAACTGATGATCATCAATTGTCAGTAAGGAAGAGCTATGCCTTTATTCTCAAAATAATCATCTTAAAAATAACAGAATTATGAAACACGTACAAAACAGTAAAACAATGAATGTAGCGTTTTTAGTCTATGATCAGGTAGAAGTACTTGATTTAAATGGTCCTTTGGATGTTTTTGTCAAAGCAAATGTCATACAGCCCAACAGTTATTATTGCTTTACAGTCGGAAAAATAAAAGAAGCCATATACACCGAAGCAAATACGATGGCTGTTATTCCTACCTATGACTTACAGACGTGTCCAAAGCCGGATATCATTGTCATTCCCGGCGCAAACCCTGACCATATTATGAAATATATTCAGGATAAGGATTTTCGGGAAACTGTGCTGAAATGGATTAAAAATCAGTACGACACCGGAACTGTTGTATTTACTGTATGCACGGGAAGTATGCTGCTATCGGGGACGGGTATACTTGCTGGTCATAATATCACAACTCATAGTATGCTGTTAGACGTTTTGGAACAGCACAATCCTGAAGCTAATGTCATCCGGAACGTACGTTATATTGATCAGGAACAGCTGATAACAACTGCAGGAATTACAGCCGGAATTGATGCTGCTCTCTATCTTATTGGAAAGCATCTGGGCCAGGAAACCGTTGATACTATCGTTAAGCTTTTTGAATACCAGAATAGTAAAGCTGATGTTTCAATGTAAAAGAATTTGATTTATCATTTTTGCCGACTGTAATGAGCCGGCAATTTTTTTTAAAGAGGGTTTAATTAATATCGGAAGCTGAATAGTTTAATACAAAGAGGAATAAGGCCTATTGAAATAGCAATATAAATAGCTACCCGAATATAATTAAGGGTTTTCCAAAGTGAGATTCTGGATAATATTTCTTCTGAAACAGAAGAGGATGTTGCCAGGTTTTGAAACTGTATAATGTTTGGTGCGAAAAAGGCTAATGTCCAGACTCTTACTGCTGCATGAATGATGAATAAAGCCAGAAGCCAGTTCCTTACCGGATCAATTTTCCAGCAAAAAAAGAGGGCAAGAATGAAGGCAATTTCGTGAAGGGAATGAAGGATAATCCAAAAAAACTGCAGACTTGTTCCTTTTCCGTTCTGAAGCAGCTTAAAGGTGTCGGGTGGGGAAGAAGCCCATTTAGGCACAAATACAAGAGTTTCGAAAATCTGTGCACCATTCATAAGGAAGTAAAGCAATGTCGTAATGCAAAGCCATATTTCTGCACGGGTAATTGAAGTCACGGTTAAACTTTCCATGGGTTTATTATGGTTTTATGGGTTGTTTAAATGATCTGCTGTTTCTTTCATAAGGAGGGTCGCTTCCCTGAAATACCGTTCAATAGATTCTATTTCCTTTTGAGAAAAAGCAGCAATGAGGCTAAGTGTTTTTTTCTGCAGCTCATCGAAAATAGGTCCCAATAATTTCATACTATTCTCAACATTTGGAATGATGACTACCTTTCTTCGGTCTTCCCGGATAAATTGTCTTTTAAGAAGGTCTTTTTTCTCCAGACGATCTATCAACCCCGTCACAGCACCGGTAGTAAGACCTGTTAACTTTGATATTTCACCGGCTGTGATAGATTCATACTGCAAAATAAGTCCCAGATACTTGTGATCAGCACTGGAAAGACCTGCTTTTCTGGCAATAGCTTCGTGCATAAAAATAGAAGCATCAGAATAGGCTCTGCTGGCCTCACGAAAAAGAGATATAGTATCTTTAGTCATTAATTTAATTATTTAATAATTATCTTAGTTGCTAAGATATATTTTATTTTTGACTTAGCAAAATATATTTTATGTCCAAAAAACCGGTTCATCCGGAGATTCTTGTTATTCCTAAGATTGTATTGGAAAAAAAATAATTAACGTAATTAATTTATAAACAGGTGTTTGACTTTTTGGGTGTAAATTTTATTGTAAAAAAGCATAGAAAAATTTGGAATTAAAGACTGTTTTTCTATCTTTGCAGTCCCTTAAACAAAGGGATTTACTTGAAAAAGTAAATGGCCGACTCGGTAGCTCAGCTGGTAGAGCAATACACTTTTAATGTATGGGTCCTGGGTTCGAATCCCAGCCGGGTCACTAGTAAAATGGATTGCTTAATTGAGCAATCCATTTTTAGTTTAATTATATTTCTTATTCATTTTATAATATTTGAAATTCAAATGATCTGATCTGCGATAGAACATGAAATTTTTGTCTCTGATTTTGTAAAAGTTAGCAGTATTTGGATCATAAAATGTTTGGGAAGTATTGTAAATAAAGAAAAAGTTTCTATCTTTGCAGTCCCTTAAACAAAGGGATTTACTTGAAAAAGTAAGTGACCGACTCGGTAGCTCAGCTGGTAGAGCAATACACTTTTAATGTATGGGTCCTGGGTTCGAATCCCAGCCGGGTCACTTAAGGAGACAACTATTTAATAGTTGTCTCTTTTTTTTACGCATAAATATCTCTTTATCAGATTTTTATAATCTGACATTTAGTGTTTGACATTTTATGTGTAAAATACTTAGTCTGTTTGAGATAAGCAGTCTTAAAGTGCTACAACAGGCTTTTAATCTATCATTATTAAGAGTTCGAAATCTCCCTACGGCTAAAGCTTTTTTCTCTCTTCTGACTTTTTGTAATTTTTTGCTACTAAATATAATAATTCTAAAATAATTTTAGCTTCATTATCATTTACCTGAACACCATTCTTGGCAAGAATGGTAATTGCTTGTTCTACTGAAACATTCCTATCAATGAAATTCATTTTTCTTATTATTTTTTTCTGATAATATTTTTGAAAATGTTTGATTTAGCTCTAAAGAAAGAGCTCCTGTCTTGTAATCAATATCAACTGGGGTAATAAGATTCACAAGATGCTTTTTATCTGCAGTATCAAACTCGGAAAATTTTTGAAAAATATGAACTAGTGTTTTATCTTCCATTTGATTCATCTTATTGATAGCTCTTAATTTAAGAACAATATTATGCTCTTCCTTCTTAAGATTTTTTGTGTTAACTTGATTCTCTTTTTTTAATTCATCATAATCTTCAATTTTTAATATCCCGGCTATAAGTAATTTTCTACCTTGAGAAAGAGTTAACTTTTCCTCTTTCATTTTCCTCTCTACTAGATGTTTAGTATATAAGTAACTTGTTTTCTGGGTCTTTATATTCTGATCTTGCAAAATTGTTTTAAATAATTCAATTGTACTATTTGATAGGATTAACTGCTGAAGTTTATGCTGATAACAATCATTAAGCAAAGCTGCGTTAATTCTAGTTCTGCAACCATCATGGCAATGATAATAGGGATATCTTTTCCGCTTACCATTTGAGAAACTACCGGTAAGTTTTCGATTACAAATAGGACAGGTCAAAAAACCTCTGAGAAAAAACATTGCTTTTAAGTCATCTATTTTAGCTGTAATTTTTCTTTCTGTATTAATGACAGACTGTACCTGATAAAATAGAGACTCTGAGATCAAGGGTTCATGCAAACCCTTGATAATCTGTTTTTCATTAGAGCTAAGTTTTATTGATATATACCCACAATAAACAGGATTGCGCAATACTCTGAAAAAGTGCGACCTTGAACATATTAGACCTTTATCATTAACTATTCTATTAATCTCAGATATTTTGTGGTCATTCTGAACAACTTGATTGAAGGCCCATTTTATAATTTCGGCTTCAGGCTCCTTAGGGACAATGGTTTTTTTTCCATCCATTAATGTCACATTGATAAACCCAATGGGAGCTTTGTTAGGATATTTACCCATTAATTTTGCGCGACGGATACCATTCGAAGTATTTTGAGCTCTCCGTGTATTTTCTGCTTCCGGAACAGCTAAATATACGGCTAACATAACTGTACTTTCCGGCACAGAAAAATCAATTGGTTGATCAATGGCCATTGCTGTTGTTTTGTATTTTCGAAGTTTTCCAATCATTTCGTAAGCATATTCGACATTACGGCTGAATCGATCCCATTTTATAAATAATATGTTTTTGTCTTCTCCTAATGATTTCTTTTTAATTTCGGAAAATAATTCCCTCCACTCAGGTCGATTGAAGTTTTTAGCAGAGTAATCTTCACGATAAATTCCTTTGACTTCAATATTGTTATATTTACAATATTTCAATAACCTATCCTCCTGCTCAGGTAAGGAATAGCCTTTTCTTTTCTGTTCATCAGTACTCACTCTGACATATAGATATGCTGATTTCATAAGTATGGGTTTATAAAATATCAACGTGAAAAGAGTAGTACTTTATTTGAAATAAAGTCAATTTATTCTATAGATGTGTCTACTAACTCATTTTGCTGTTTTCTCCATGGGCTATAGTTTGTGCATCGCAATATTTTTCATTTTTTTTCCAAATAAAATTTAATACGACGAGTTCTGTCGCTTCTGGGGGTGATCTTTGCTTCAAGAAAAAACACAGAAAATGAAATCAGATTTAAAAACTGATGGTGGATATCTTTTGCCGGAAACCACCTAAAAAAATAAGGCTAAAACCTGAAGACAATCTACTAAAAAGAGCTTCAGATCCTAACCTTTATAAAAACCAAAACAAAATTAAAAAATGGAAGCAATTAATCAAAATAATGGCTCACAAACTTTATTCAGATTTGCAACGATGCGCAGCGCGGAATTATCTGATCCAAAGAACAGGGAGAAAAGATTTATTTTCAGAAACTATCTAAGACAAAAAGGGATAATTGACCCAAAAGTAGAAGCTGGAGAATCGTTGAAAAACGTCTGCGAAAAGATCACAGGTTTAACAATAGAAACAGAAGCATCTCTTAAAGCTAAAAGTGTACAATTTTATGAGTTGTCAGTTTGGGTTGCAAAAAATAAAGTAAAAGCAACCAAAGAGGAATTTGATGCTAAAATTAAGACTTACAAAGAGACTCCAAAACCTATTGTTGAAATAGATTCTAATATTTGGGATAATCTTATTTATCAGGTGGTCACCCAAAAGGATTTTTATGCAAAAGAAACTTTAATGCAGTTTTTACATCTTGATCATATCCTTTCCAATTATGATGGAGCTACTGAGGCGCAGTATGAAGATGTTATTAAAGCCAAAGTAGTCCTTCCTAAGGAACTTTTTAGCGCAAAAACAGCGTCTTCAAATACGGTTGTTTCAAGAGAGGAAAACAGTTTGAAAAGTATTCCTTTTAGTGACAGTGCTTTGAAGTTTGCAGAAGCCACCGTAAACTTAAAAGGAAATGAGGAGCTTAAAAGAACTTTGGAACAATTTGAAAAAAATTATCAAAAAGAATATGGAGCGGCATATGATACTGCTTATAAACAATATCAGGAACAGGTAAGACCCGAACAGTCCAGATATGATGCTCTTGTAAAAGAACAGGAATATCAGAAAGAAATTTTCCTGGCAGCAGATAATCGTGAAGGGCTATCAAGTTTAAAATATATTCCGGTTCCGGAAGTTTCCAATTTCCAATTTAATTTTCGTCCTGAAATTCAGGCAGAAGATCTGCAGCGACAATTAAACCAGGAACATAACGAGTCCTTACACCGAATCTTTAATACTTCTGATTTGGCAGGTGCATTAAATAAAGTTTCAACCTTTACAGAGCTTTTTCAAACCATTGAGCAAAACAGCCAGCAGCTGCAGCAAACGATTTTAAATAATACAAACCTCAATCCACAGGTGTCTACAACGGTAGGAGGTGTTGTTATTCCTGTAACACAATCTGTCAATACTCAGGAGATTCCTTTTTTTGCCAGAACATTGAGTGGCAATATGGGCTTGGGGGATCATACCATGATTCTTACCACTGATATCAATGCTCCTAAACATATTGTAAGTGGAAGTTACACTATAAAGTCTTATGATGATCAACTTTTAGCAGGTGGAACCTTAGCTTATACATTTGATGCACCTAACGTAACCTCTTTATTCAATACTCCGGAAAAAATTCCCGTTGCTGTTATAGATACAAATGAAGTTTTGCTGTTGGAAGGTGAAGTTATTCTTAATGATGGTCTTGCATATACCATGAAAGCAAAGCTATTGTGGACGGCAAACAGAATGTACAGATTTGAAGGGCCTGGAACATTTATAGTAAAAAATAAAGGTACCGGAGGTGATGGAGGAACCGGTAGCTGCCTGCCTGTTTTGTTAAGAACCAGATCTTTTCAAAACTATTCGGACAGATGGCTATTAAGTATGACGCCTAAAGAAACTACATCGCTATTTTCTTCAGCTTCAGGAACACTCAAAATATTGGATAATAATGGGAATGTAGTTCAAAGTTCAAATCAATTACAAGTTGCTGGAGGAGGAGATTACTTATCCCTGTTTAGCGACGGGATTTTACCTCAATTACAAATTACAGATGCTATAAAGAATGGCTGCCAGCTTGAAGCAGAGCTTACCCTTGACGACGGAAAAGTATATGCCTGCAAAATTCCTATGACCATATATACCGCAGGAGGAATAGATTCGGTAACAAAAACCTATAATCTGGCAGGTGAAGGAAGTGTTTGTCTGAAAAGTAAAGATACCCCGACAACACCTGAGGATGATCAGCCATTTATCCCATCAGGCTTTGGAATGAAAAATATAGGTATTGCGGATTACCGAAAGGTAGAACAAAGTACTTACTGTTATGTAGAAGGAGATGTTTCACACATCGAAAATATTATGGCAAGGGAGTATAGAGAAAAATCTTCAAGAAGATTAAAAAGAAGTGAATCCCAAACCACTAAATCTACGGAATCTGAAAAAGAGAAGTTGACGGATACTACTTCTACGGAAAGGAATGAGATGCAAAGCGAAATTTCCAAAGTACTTCAGGAATCTAAGGATTTTGCAGCACAGGCAGGATTTAATGCCTCATGGGGAGGAAGTGCTTCTCCAAGATATATGTTAAATACTGCTGCCAATTATGCTACCCATAGTTCCAAAGAGGAAAGCAACAGACAGGCTGTTACTGAGGCGAAAGATGTTACCGCGAGAGCCCTGGAAAGGATTGTCACCAAAGTGAAAGAAGAACGTATTGATAAAATCCTTGAGGAATATGAGGAAAATAACAAACATGGTTTTGATAACACCAAAGGCAGCAATCATGTGGTGGGAGTTTACCGTTGGGTAGATAAAGTAGTAAAGAACCAGATCTTTAATTATGGAAAGCGTATGATGTTTGAGTTTATGATTCCGGAACCTGCCAAATTACATTCATTAGGAATGCAAGTAAGTAATAACCCTGAGAACCAATTGGTAAAACCTATTGATCCAAGAGAGTCTGCCGGAATGCAAATCAAAGATTGGAGTGCTCTGACAGATTCCACAAAGCTAAAATACTGGTTGGGTTATTATAATGTTGAAGTTGATGAAAAGCTGGAGCCAGTTGTGTATGTTGGAAAATCCATTGATTACTCATCCACCGAGTCAAAACAAGCCTCTTCAAAATCTGATCTTATTCCTATTCCGGAACATTATATCACTGAATCGTATGTTGTGAAAAGCAGTAATTCTTTCCCGGGCTACAATGGTTGGGGAAATGGAGCAAGTTTACTGGTAGGAGGAGATAGTTCGTCTAATGCATTTTTGAAATTCGTTCGGGAGGTTCCTATCACTATTGCTACAACCAATGCTCATTATTTCCATGCAACGGTTAATATCAAATGTGTATTACAGGAAGAATATAAAAACGGATGGATGCAGAAAGCATTCAATAAAATTATTGAAGCCTATAAAGTAGAGTTGAGCAAATATGAAGCGGCTTTGGCAGATGCAAAAGCCGTAGGAGTTCAGATCAAAGGATCTAATCCGGGATTCTATAGAAAAATAGAAAATACCATTTTAAGAAGAAACTGTATCTCCTATATGCTGAACCAAAGTCCTGATGCATTGCTCACTTTTGGTAAAAAGAGATATTACACCAATGATAATGCTTCTGTAGAAACTTTCCAGAATACAGACATCAAAGTAGATGAAAAACTGGATCAATATGCTGCATTTATCAAATTTATGGAACAGGCATTTGAATGGGAAATTATGAGCTATTATTTCTATCCTTATTATTGGGGGGAAAGAAAATCCTGGGCAGATTTATATCAGTTTGATGATAATGATCCTACATTCAGAGCCTTTATGCAGTCAGGAATGGCAAGAGTTATTGTTACGGTAAGACCAGGATTTGAAGAAGCAGTGAGACATTTCCTTGCTACAGGACAAATCTGGAACGGAGGTGAAGTTCCTGTCATTGATGATCCTTTATTCTTATCTATTGTGGATGAATTACGCTCACCAAAAGCGACAAAAGAAGGAGAGCCATGGAGAGAGAAAATTCCTACTTCCCTTACCATTCTTCAGGCAGGTTCTATTGGACTAAAAGTTGAAAAAGCTTTGCCTTGCAACTGTGAACCGGGAGTGAAGTTTGATGATGAGCTGGGAGAAGTCTGCGGGACCAACTTTGAACCTAATGATTATCTCCTTGGAGTAGAATCATTGGAAGGACAAAAAGTCATTTCAGGAGACTGGAAATAAAATAGTCATTAACCTTAAAAATTAAAAAAAATGCCAATTATAGGAAAAATTATACGTGTCAATGAATTACCTCCCATTGGAGAAAGAGAAACCAATGCTATTTATCAGGTAGCAGCCTCAGGTTCTCTATCTTACACAGATTATGCCGTTGATGAAAACGGTGATTTAAAGACCCATGCCGTTGTTGATGGAACCATTCCCCTGGAATTAGCTGATAACCATGTTAGTATTTCAAATGCTGATTTTTTAGCAGAAGGAATAGCAAGTCAGGCTCAATACAATCTCAATACAAGGGAAAGATTAGCTAAAAAATTAGAAATTCCTTTGACAGATGGAAATGCTCAGGACTATCCTAAAATTATAGGATTGAATGCTAATGGGAATGTTGCCAAACTTCCTGCGGGTGATTTGGGGAAAAATATGATGAACGCAAACCTGTCAAACAACGCTGCAAGAAGTCATACCCTTAATGCTTCATTTTCGATCGATACTTTAGGAAACCCTTATGTCTTATCTGGTTTACCCAATAAAAATTCTGACATTACTAACTTTCAAAAAGTTGTAGTTCAAAATACCAGTGGCTTAAATGCCATTGTAGACAGTAAAAATCTACTATCGGAAATGCCCAATCAAATGACAGAAGTTGAAAGGTCAGCATGGAAGACGAAAATGAACGGAGGCTGGAGTACAGATACCATGAGTGTGGCCGTTATATCACCACCAATTGTGGATAAAACAGACCGTCCGTTTTGGATCAATCTTAAGGGAGCTAATTTAAACCTCCCTTCCACAAGCTTTAAAGTGGAATTATGTACCCAGGACAGTGTTTCTGCTGATACAGCTACTGTTGTTGCAATAATCCCCGGCTCACAGGTTCAGCTTTATACCAATGGAATTGATCTGACATTCTATTACAATTTCAAAAATATTCCGGTAGGAGAATATAAAATCAGATTGTGGAATGGGGTAGCCTGGTATTTAACAAGTTTTACCATTCGTGTGGTAACTCAGATACAACGTATCCCCCTAAATAACATCGTTTGGGAACAAAAAATATACAATAATGCGGTATCACCCGCCATTACCCAGGCAGGAGCCGCTGTAAGCTATAGCTCCGATAGCAATGTAAAAGCACTTGCTGATGATTCTTCTTTCATCGCAGCCCGAAAGACAAACCAATTGATTGGTGCAGATGAAGATTTTTACATGAGTGTTGAAATTACAGGTAAAACTGCAACAATTAACGGACCTAACGGTTTTGGAACGATGACCCATTTTGTAGGATTAGTCAATGCTACTGGTGGAGTAGACCTGTTAAATCAAACTGTTGCAAACGTTAGGTTGGTACAGTCTTACTGGTATCCAATGGGAAAGATATTTCCTGATAATTCAGCCGAAGCAGTCACTACTGCAGAGCCGACGTATGCCCTAAATGCAACATTTATAAGACGTGGGGGAAGCTGGACCGTTATTGTCAACTTCAATAACAAGACGGTTACCTATACCAAAACAGGCTATACAGGCCCGGTTGCTTTCGGAATGTACAATATGAATACAATGGGAAATACTGGTGTAAGCGCCAATATCGTTGAATTGTATAAACTATAACCTTTATCAAACTTTGAGTTTAAATCAATAAAAAGGCAGAGCCTAAAAATTCTGTCTTTCAATAAAACAGGATCTATGACTTTATAGACACTGTTATTTAACCAACAAAATTTTAAAACAATGAAAGAAAAATTATTAATACCTCAGCAGGTAGAGCAGCTTTTAAAAGAAATTAATACAACAAATCTAAACCTTGGGGAAATCCAGATCTCCGAACATCCTTTACTTACATCTTTTAACAGATTTATCAGGATCAATAAAATGGTGGTAGACACAGAGCTTCCAAGGACTTACCTTTTTTATCAGCAGATTTTAAGAGATAAGGAAACCCATGAAATAGAACCTTCCAACCTTCCGACTCCGGAATGGCTGATTGGAGAAGAAGAATGGTCAAGCCTGAGAGATAAAAATTTCGACAGAATACTGGTTCCTGTAGTAGATGAAGAAACGCAGAATCCTGTTTTGGATGAGGATGGATATCCTAAAACCTCTATTGTTAAGGTGAATACCCATCATTACATGCTTTGGCTTGTTAAGAACAATAAAATAGGTTTTCTGGATCTTCTGAAAAGCTATTTACAGGAATTTGTTGAGATGAAAAGCAATGAGCTCAATAAACTGTCTTAAATACAACATGTTATTGAAATGAATCAATAACTATTCTACTGGCAGGGCCATAAAGCCCTGCCTTTTTCAAAAAAAGGAAAGATTATGGAAACACTTGAACTTAGAGAAACCATCAGTAAAGAATGGCGTACTGATGATTATATAAGAAAACAGCTGTTATGTAATAAATTAAAATACAGTAATCAGCTCAGAATGCAGCGTATTCTTGATTATAACATCAATGATTATGATGGAACTGCTGAAGAAAAATACATAAAGGATGATAAAGAGAACATTATATATTTAAAAACCTATCTCAATAAGAATAAAGAGCTTGTGAATCTGGTCCAAACAGAGTGTGAAATCAAATTTGTAATTAATGCAGCACAAGAGCAGATTTCCTGCCAGCTTATTTATTTTTATCATAGAAATGCGAATAAAAAAGAACTTAGGAGAAAGAAAGCTATCGTACTGGAAACCTTTTCCTATGAGGAATTCAGGAGATTGGTCATGCATGTAGGATTTGATGATTTTGAAAATTATTCTGAATACAAAAACTACTTCACAGAAATCTTTAAATCAAGTTTTTTAAAAGCAAAGAGTGCAGAGGAGCTTAAATTCCTTTATACCAATACTCCTGAGTTTGTTCTTCGGGGAATGACTCTTGAGAACGAAACGTTATTCGGACACCTACTTGCCTTAACAAAGCTTGATGATACAGGAATTTTCAGCGGATGGAAGGATGGAAGTTCCGCTTTAGTCAATGTCTTGAAAGCATTTTCCGATCGTTTTTTTTTAGTGGACAAGTTCAGAAAAAGTCCTGAACTCTGTAACAGGATTTATTTCAACCTGGATGGGGCAAGCGAGTTCAATGGAGAAATGAAATCCAACCGTATCATTTTTGCCACTATTCTGATGGAGTATTGTCTGTTTTCTGATAACCGTCCAAAAGCAGGAGCTCCTACTTTCAGGATAGGAAATGAATATAAAGTCAATACTGAAGTTTTTGGACTTGCGGGAGATCTATTGGGTTTTGGAAAATCAGATGAAAAAACTTTTTTTCTTCAGCAGCAGAAAGAAGTAACAAAGAGAATTTTCATTGTACCCAAAGAAGGAGATCCTAATGCAACCGAGCAGGTAACAGAAGATCTGGATAAAGGAGCCGAGTTTTATCCTCTAGACATGGTTTATTTCATCGAGCAGAATACATCAGAAACCAATGAAGGAGGAGAACAGCAGGGTACTGTCATGATGGTCCCGGCTATTTATGTAAAAGCGTTGGCTGATGCAGAAAAATGGGAAGATATTAATGAGACCATCCGAATTGTAGCCGATATGGTTGGAGTCGTTTTTGGAATTGGAACATTAGCACTATCCGGAAACCCGTACCTGTTATTAGCTGCGGCTGCAGATCTTAGTTTGGCATTACCGGATCTTACCATACAGGCATTCCGGGCGGAAATTGCCAAGCTTCCAGGAGGAGATGAATTTCTGCGGCAGTGGGATCTTTTTTATAATGTATTGGGATCTGCTGTAGCTGCACCACAGCTTGTCGTTGGTGTGGCTCAAATTGCAGCAGCCTTTTACAGAAGTTGCTTAAGTTTATTGAAAACATCTGTTAATGTTGCGGAAAATGTGAAACAGGGCTTGCGTGCAAGTGCAATTTCCGTATTTTTGGATTTGAACAGTGGAGTGTTTCAAAGGAAAGATCTCCGTATGTTTAGTCCTACAGAATGGGTAATTCCAAGCGCAGGAGTCATTTCAAAAACATCGGAATGTGATGCATTGATACAAAACGGGGCCTTTTTCATGGAGCTTGATGCCGCTGCTATTATGGAGAGTATTGGAAAAAAAGGAGGTGTTAATCCTGATGCCATAGGCTCAATAAGTAGTAACAGAAAATTTGCTTTAGTGTATAAGGGTGAGATTATCGCTCAAGGAAGCCGTTATGATAAAGCTTACCAGAAAGTTTTGCAGGAGATAAAAAAGGTAAGTTATAACGCTGAAAAGGTCGGAAAGATTTTAGAAGAATATAGGATAACTGCTTTTTGTGAAAGAATACCGAAAATCGCAAATAAATATCCTATAGAGGAGTTACCAAAAGATGGATTTGTTCTCGGGTATAAAATGGATTCTCAGGGAGTTTTTAGACAATTGAATGATAATATTTTTCCTTCAAGAGAATTTGATTTTGTAATTACAAAATCCGGTGAATTAAGAATAGGGAGTAAGCATCATTTATTGGGTAATCGAAATGAAGTTTTAGCTGCAGGGGGCGTTCGATTTAAAAATGGTAAAATCGTAGAATTTAATAATATGTCTGGTCACTATAGACCAACAGCAGAAGAAGCTGAGAGATTAGGAGAAATACTAAATGGACTTGAAATACCTATTAAAAGAGCACGTAATGAAATCACTCCTTTAGGTATAAATAGCAGAGGAGAGGTAGTGCGGACTGGGAAGGATAAAATAATATATATACAAAATATAAAATAATGGAACAGATTATACAAAAATTACATTCTGGAATAAAACAAAGTGGTTGGGATTCTTATAAGCCTTTAAAAAATGAATTATTAACTTATAATTCAAAAGACCTACTTGTTAAATTGCTTGATACAAAAGATTTTAGATATACAGACATAAGAAGTCTTTTTACGATTATTCCCGAATTATGGAAAGATTTTAATCTAGATGATTGGATGTATATTATTCGAAAAGTTGACCGTCCTACAAACTACCGATTATATATAGATGACGGACCCTATTTTGAAGACATTCGTTTTTTATATAATTGGATTGGTATAGATAGTATTAGTTTGTATAAAAATGATCAAGGAGTCTCTTCTAAAAGTAAACAAAGCTTAGATAAGGTATTTCCAATGTTCCTACATGATACATTGAGAAATGGAGATTATAAAGAAGAATTTTCAGACGGAACTTTTGGAGACATAAAATATTTCCGAGATATGAAAACGCGATTAATAAGTCAAGGGGCAAAGGCAAGTCCGATGCCAAATTTATAATGATTTTTGATCATTCTAATTTATATAATAGAAATATTTTAAATGCTTACTAACCGTTCAACTTTTGAACGGTTAGTTTATTTGATTTTACAGAATGGGTAATCCCAAGCGCAGGGTTCATTTCAAAAACATCGGAATGTGATGCATTGATACAGAATGGAGCATTCTTTATGGAGCTTGATGCAGCTGCAATTATGGAGAGTATTGGAAAAAAAGGAGGTATTAATCCTGATGCGATAGGCTCAATAAGCAGTAACAGGAGATTTGCTTTGGTGTATAAAGGTGAGGTTATTGCCCAGGGAAGCCGTTATGATAAGGCATATCAGAAAGTCTTACAGGAAATAAGAAAGGTAAGTTACAACGCTGAAAAAGTCGGGCAGGTTTTAGAAGAATATAGGATAATTGCTTTTTGTGAAAGAATACCGAAAATCGCAAATAAATTTCCTTTGGAATCATTGCCTGAAGAAGGTTTTATTCTGTCATATACTTTTGATTCTAATGGTATTTTCAAGCAGTCTACAGGTAATATTTTTAAATCACGAGAATATGATTTTGTAATTACAAAATCTGGTGAATTAAGAATAGGAAATAAGCATCATCTTTTAGGTAATCGTGAGAATGTTTTAGCAGCAGGAAGTATGAGTTTTAAAAATGGGAGAATTTCAGAATTACACAACTTGTCAGGACATTATAGACCTACGATTGAAGAAGCAATGAGATTGGAAAAGATTTTACAGGAACTTGGAATACCTATAAAAAAAGCAAGATATGATATTTATATAATACATGCTAATGAAGAAGGTTTTGTTACAGGTATGAAAATAAATAAGAGAATATTTATAGAAAATTTAAAATAATAAAAATGGAACAAATTATTATAAAACTATTAGGCTTTTTAAAATTTAATGACTGGGAAAGTTATAAAAGTTTGAAAAATGAATTATTAAGTGTAGATACTAAAAATCTTATTGTTCAAATTTTAAATGAAAGGCGATTTAGAGATACTGATGTAAAAGTACTTCTTTTAGTTATCCCCGAACTATGGAAAGATTTTAATATGGATGACTGGATGTATATTATTCGAAAAGTTGACCGTTCAGCCAACTATAGAGTATTAATTAATAATGAGCCTTGTTTTGAGGATATACGTTTTTTATATAATTGGATTGGAGTTGATAGCATTGAATTATACAAAAATGGATCAGATATTCCTGAGAAAAGTAAAAAGAGCTTAGATCGTGTATTTCCAGTGCTTTTGACAGATCCTATGAGGGAAGGTGAATTATATAAAGAAGACTTTCAAGATGGAACATTTGGAGACATAAAATATTTCCGAGATATGAAAACACGATTAATCAGTCAAGGAGCAAAGCCAAGTCCAATCTCAAATTTATAATGATTTTATAGAATGGTAATCCCGAGTGCAGGATTCATTTCAAAAACATTGGAATATGATGCATTCAAATTGGACTATTGAAGGTCTGGAAGAGGTTATCTATATAACAAAAGCCGATAAAATTAATCATTACAAAATAAAATGGGGCTAACCTATAATATACGCTTTAAAAGAAAATTAGAACAAAAACAGGAATTAACAGACCTTATTAAAGTACAAGATAATTCACTTTTCTTAATATCTAAACTCTATGATTCTACTTTCGGGAGTGTGAACGGAGATTTTGATGGTGAGTTGATTGATTTGGAATTTGCAGGGGCTTCTTTTATTTCATTTGATGTTATAAAAAAATATGCAGGTTCAGTATTATTAAGAAAATCTGTATTACAAATGGTTCATAAAATCACTAATGAAATTTATCCTAAAGAAGACTACTATTTAATTTTTAATGGAGATTATATCTTTGAAAAAAGAGAAAATGGTATTGTAAAAAGGAATGGTAACAGTGATTTTTATGATGGATTAGATTAAAATAAAAAGAATAATTATAACGGCAGCAATTTCTTAATCAGTATCAATCTGTAGATACCTTATTTTCAAATCCTAATGGTAAAAGAATAGAACCTTCTTTCACTGAAACATTTCATCAAAGAAATTTAAAATTCTACCAAGGAAATCTAACTATTACAAATGAAGATGAAAAACTGCTTCTAAAAACAGTCCATAATGAAATATTATTTCAAATTCCTACCGGATTTGTGCGTGTTGATCATGAAAGATACGATGACTTTTTTACGGCATGGAAATTTTCTGAGAACTTAAGGAAACGCTTTGATACCTCTGACAAAGCCCTAAAAAAGGTATTGGTAAAACCCCAGCTTATTGTTGAAAATGATGATTTCATCATAGCATTGAACATTTATAATAGTAAACCCTTACAATTAACAGACAATGTAACCAATGTTGCTACCATCCTAAGAAATGAGCTGGTCTATCTTGAGGCATTTGTTGATATCATAGCGGTTGAGAATGATTTTATCAAATTTAGACGAATCAAACATGATAATGTGTGGTTTGTATCAACCAAGGTAATGCAGGTTAAAGTGGTAACTATTGAAAATCTCCAATATCTGAAAATACTTTTAGTGGAAGTCGATGGCATTCTATTTTCACTGTTTATTATTACCGATACCCTGGATAATTTTAATAAAGAGATCATCCCTGAGATAATACATTCTTTTTCAATTCAAAACATGCAGGGCTAATTTTGAAATATCGTATATATTTGCATCCCCATTGAAGAGTAAAAAACATGACAAAAAATTAACGAGAATATTTACTCTTATTTTTTAATTTTATCGATGAGAGTTTCAATAAGTTTATTTTGAACACTAAGAAGATTAGTAATTGCGTCCTGATTCTTTAAAATTCCATTTATGAGCTCAGGTGATTCTGCATAAAAATTGGAATGTGGATTACCAATATTTTGAATACTGCAATCATTATTTGTTATATTAAAGGTAGGAACTTCCTCCAGAAGATCATTTAAGTCGATTTCATAAACTTCAGAAATCTTTAATAGGTTTTCAACAGCGGGTTTTGCCAAATGTGTTTCCCATTTATGATATGCCGGTTGTGAAATATTCAATAAATCAGCAACCTCCTGTTGCGTATATCCTTTCTTTTTACGTAGCCTGGTTAATTTAGTGCCGAGAGAAACCATAATATATATTTAATCAGACAAATTTAATGAATTTTAATATAGAAAAACTATACAAATTCATAACCAGCAGTTATTAAATTTATAACCATAAGCATTGTTGCTGAAAATCCATCACGCTATCTTGCCTAAATATTTTAAATGAAATATAATACGACATGTATTGTCGCTGACCCAAATTATCTTTGGCTTATTAACCAATTGGCTTAAAAACAGAAGGATTTAGTTTTTCATCTATCAGGGAAATCACGGGTCGTTAAAATAGGGAAAACCACATATCTCTACAGAAGAAACTAAACTAAATTTGGCGGAGCCAAAAAAACCTAAGAACTATGAAAAAAAACTTTTACAGTATACTCTTATTGTATACCGCAATTTCTTTACAGGGACAACAGGTCCTCTGGCAGAAAGACATCAAATCCTCTACCCAGGATTTTCTAAGCCAGGTTACCACTACAATGGATCAGCAGTATCTGATCACGGGAAGCTCTATCCAGAGTGACAAAGTACAACAAGCGAGCAAGCAGAACAACGGTTATGATTTTCACCTTATCAAACTAAATCAACAGGGAGAAGAAGTCTGGGAAAAATATTTTTCCGGGCAGAATCATGATTATCTCTCTGCTGCTGTTACCACACAGGATGGTGGATTTTTAATTTCTGGAACCACATTCTCCGGAAAGGGTCTTGATAAAAAGGAGGAATCTAAAGGAGGATCAGACATCTGGCTGATCAGAATCAATGAATTCGGAGATGAACTGTGGCAGAAAACGTTGGGAAGTTCTTCCGATGAAGAAGCCAGAGCAGTCATTCAAACTACCGATTTAGGATTCTTTGTTGCAGGTAATGTGCAAAACGCTGCAAAAGGCTATGGTTCTAAAGATGTCTTGATTACTCGATTGGATAAAGACGGAAAAGAATTATCCCAGCTTGTTTTAGGTGGAAAGGGTTTAGATGAAGTCGAAAAAATGATTCCAACCCGTGACGGTGGTGCATTACTCGGAATATACTCACGAAGTGATACCGGAGGTATAAAGAAAACCGAAAATTATGGAGAAGGAGATTTTTGGGTGGTAAAACTTTCTAAAGAAAATAAAGTGGAATGGGGAAAAAACTTCGGAGGAAAAGCAGATGATCACCTCAGAACATTGGCTTTAACTGCTGATGGTTTCATCATTGGAGGAGAATCCAGGTCAGAGAGATCAGGAAATAAAACTGCGGGAATAGAGGAAGGAACAGATCTTTGGCTGATTTCTCTAAATGACAAAGGCGATGAGCAGTGGCAAAAATCCTACAATTTTGGAAATCGTGACATTTTAATGGGCATGAATGTTCTTCATTCTGCAGATGACAAATCTTCAAAAGGAATTTTATTGGGTGGTTATACTCCTTCAGAGGGACGAGCGGAGAAAGAAGACAATACTTTTTGGATTCTTTACCTCGATGTAAATGGTACTGAACAATGGCGGAAACACATTACCGGAGAATCCAGGCAAAAAGAAGAAAGACTTTCCGATTTGAAGCTGAACAGAGACGGATCTATTGTTTTGGCTGGAACCAGTGCAGAAGAACTGGGTAAAGAGAACTGGAAGATCGTAAAATTGGGAGACAAACAGGTAGAGCAATTGATTGAAAAATACGACATCAAAATCTATCCCAACCCTGTATCTGATTATGCCTACGTAGAAATTGGAAGCTTATTCAAGGAGGCTGATATTATGCTGTATGATATGAGCGGAAGGCAGCTTCAAAGTATAAAGACAAAGAACAAAGTCACTAAGATTAATACCCAAGCCCTTGTTCAAGGTGCATACGTGGTAACGATCAAAACTGATAGCAATAAAACGGCGAACGCGAAATTAATTAAGAAATAAAAACACAATGAAAAGAAATATTACAAGCTTATTTTTTTGCTTGTCTATGGGCGCTGCACTTGCGCAAACTACAGGAAGCAAACAGTCCACGCTTCCCAATATCATTCCTCCATCTGCGGAGTCTTATAAATTGGGAGCCTTTGGAAATCTTCCGGTAAGCCTATTTACAGGGAATGCCAATGTAGATATACCTGTAACATCTTTTGATACCGAAAATATTAATATTCCAATCAGGCTTAATTATTTTTCCAATGGACTCAAAGTCGATGATATGAACGGTTCTACAGGACTCGGCTGGAATCTTGTTTCAGGAGGCGTGATAACCAGAGTAATAAGAGATATGCCTGATGAAGATCATCAGAGCAGTATATTGATTCCAACCAATATTGATGAACTTGGGGTAAATCATCCAACAGTAATGCAGTTCTTTCAGGATGCCTCTCTTGATGATGTAGATACGGAACAGGATTTGTATATGGCCAGTTTTGGAGGGATGCAGATCAAATTTGTCTTTGACAAAAAAGGAATCCCGGTCATTTATTCCCAAAAAGATGTTGTGATTGAGGGAACAAGCGGAGGAAATTCCTTTACCATAACGGTAGATAATGGAACCAAATATTATTTTACAGATAAGGAGACCACTTCCAACCGTACTGCCGGAGCTGGACATTCCCTTATATCCATTTCTACCACTGCCTGGTATCTGACAAAAATTGAAGATATCACCAGTGGAGAAATTGTATTTATTGAGAATGTAGATGGTGGGTATAGTGCTACTATGAGCCAGTCACAGACCCTATCTTATACCACTCCCAATGACGGACCCATGTATTCCAGTTGTGGAAACCCTGCATTTATCAGATACCCGCAGGTAAGTGAGCTAATCAGTCATAATCAGACTGTTACCGGAAAACAGATCAAAAGAATTTATAGTAATAATCCCTCTTACGGAGAAATTATTTTTGATTATCTGCAATCAGGGGGCAGCAGTGATTATAAACGATTACAGAAAGTTACAAAAAAGATTAATGGAAGTATTATTAATGATGTTACCCTTAATTACAATCTTACCGCTAATAACCGACTGTTTTTGACTTCGGTTGTGGATAGTGTTTTAAATACGACTTATGGATTTGAGTATAATCTGCCGGATTTATTTCCCCAAAGACTTGCCTTTAGTAGAGACAGCTGGGGATATTATAACGGTAATACCTCCAACACCAACCTGGTTCCTTACAAAGAGGAGGTGGCTATGTGGAGTTCATATATTGGAGCATCACAATCGGTCGTTCCGCAAAATACAGCTATTGGAATACTTCAAAAGATTGTCTATCCTACGAAAGGATCTACCGAGTTTACCTATGAAAATAATACCGCGATTGAGAAAAATGTAATGTTGAGTCCATCTGAGAGAACCGGAACTCAGATCAAAGCAACAGCTGACGATAATAATGGTCATGTTGAGAATACGACGGTTTTTACTCCGCTGAGAACAGAAGAGATCAGCTTGGGAGGAAGTGCCCAGTTTAATAGCGCGTGTGATCCGGCTGAACAGGTTACCGGAAAACACAGAGCTATTGTTAGCCTGCTAAAGCCTGGCGGACAGGCCGTACCATTGTATTATAAAACTTCAACAGGTGTTGTTACCCCTGCAGGAAATTCGGTTACTTTCCCTACTAATAATGGAGGAGGCATTTTTGCCCAAGTTCAGAAAGACGAACCTTTAACTCTTAAACTTTGGACGCTTTTTGTTTGTACCCGTTCCACCGCATCAGCGAGTTATACTACTAAAGAGGCGGTCTATGGAGACAGAGAAGCTCCTATTGGTGGATTAAGAATTGCTAAGATTACAGATGCAACAGAAAACGGGGTGGCATCTACAAGAAAATTTGTTTACCGCGATTTAAATGAACAATATACAGAAGCCGTTGTATTAAGACCTCCTGCGTTTGAGGAACAGCTCAAATTTACAAGAACCTGTTATACTGACCCTCCAGCAGGAAATATTGGTGGGCCGGTTCCTAATGGTGTTGAAAGATTTCCTTATACGATGATTACTTCTTCTAATATCAACCAGCTGTTTGCCACCCATCCTAACGTATTTTATAAAACCGTTCAGGAGATTGTAGAGGGAAAATCAAATATTATTCATAAATATTCTGTTGCTTCTGACGATTTTGGAAAAGTTCTCCGTGGAGATAATATCCGCAACTCTGTGTGGACAAATTTGGGATGGAATAATGGGCGGGAAATTTCCACCCAATATCTTGATGCAGGAGGAAGCCTGATGCGTACTGTGGAGATGAATTACGAGGAAGACAATAGCAGAAAATACCAGGTAGATGGTTATTCTATCCGAAAGAACTATGAAAATCCAATCCCGAAGAACGTTACTTATACCTGCAGCGCTGAAGATATCACAAAAATGGTTTCATATACCGCTTGTACTGCCAATCATCATCATTTTTACTCAACTTCCGATGCACTTAAAGACTGCATTGCCCCCGGAGCTAATAATGTGACAACTTATTACAAAACCAGGTGCTATGGTAAGAATGCAGGCGAAATGATCACCTATGAAGAACAATTGGATAATCTGGATATTATGCAGTACAAAAACATTTCTCATTTTGAATATTTGAAGTCCCAGAAAACAACAGATTATCTGAATGGAAATGCGATGAAAACGGAAACCCAGTATTTCTATAACAATCCAAAGCATACTCAGATCACATCACAAAAGACCATATTCCCTGATCTGTCCACTACAGAAAAAACGTATCAGTACGCCCACGAGAAAAGCAACCAGCTGATGATTGATAAGAATATGGTGGGTATTCCATTGGAAACCAAAACACAGCAAACTGTAGATAACATCACTAAAGTAACATCAAGAGAAGAAACGAGTTACCCAACCGCTCTGCCTCATGCAATTACCGGGAATTTAGTGCTTCCGTTGTCTGAATATTCTTATGATACCCTGAGCCCTACTGTTTCTTCTAAGGACGTCAACTATGAAAAATATGATGAAAAAGGAAATATTCTCCAATACAGGGAGAAAGACGGAACTCCGGTGAGTTTAGTTTGGGGATACAACAAAACCAGACCTATTGCAAAAATTGTAGGGGCATTGTACAGCCAGGTGGAAGGTTTGATGAGTACTATCGTAGCCAGATCCAATGAAGATGCAGCTGATCCAACCAAAGAAGCAGACCTGTTACTGGCTCTTGATGCCTTCCAGCCAGTAGGAATGGTAACCAAATATACCTACGATCCTTTGGTGGGGGTAACAACGATAACACCCCCATCAGGTGTTAGGGAACTCTATGTCTATGACAGTGCGAAGCGGCTGAAACAAATTCAGGTAAGAGAAAGAGATAATGCAGGAACATACAGCTTTAAGGTAGTCAAAGAATTTAAGTATAACTATAAGCAGTAAAACACCAATGAAAAAAATTAAAATTTTAGGTCTGCTGTTTACAGCGATGACGACCTATGCACAAAGTACAACAGAAAATTATATACAATCCAAAACCTGTCTAAGCGGTGACTGTACTAAGAAGACAGAGACCGTTACCTATTTCGATGGACTGGGAAGACCCAAGCAAATTGTCAGTGTAAAAGCGACCACAACAGGAAAAGATCTTGTTACTCCTATCACTTATGATGCCTTTGGAAGACAGGCTAAGGAAATTCTTCCTGTTCCCGCCAATACCCTCAATTCAGCTATCCATACCGGAATTGTAAATGAAAGTACAGCTAACTCTTATTATGGAGCAGCTAATGCCTACACAGAAAAGGAAATTGAAAATTCACCCTTAGACAGGATAAAGCAAGTGGCTCAGCCGGGTGATCCCTGGAAGATGAGCAGCGGACACACCCAAAAATTTAAATATGAGGTAAACCTTGGGACAGAGGTTAAGAAATTTATTACCAATACAACTACCAATACGGTAGGAACGGATAATAAAACCATTTCTTCGGTTTCCATAGCATCAGGAAGTGGCTTTTATGATGCAGGGATACTATACAAAAATACGGTTACCGATGAAGACGGAACTCCGGTTATTCAATTTCAAAATGGGCGCGGTGAGACGGTACTGGTACGCAGAACAGACGGAGCACAGAATATTGATACCTATTATGTCTACAACGAATACGGCCAAAAGGCATTTGTAATTCCGGCTCTGGCAGTAAAGAAGATTGAGCAGAATAATAACGTTGTTACTACAGATATTTTGAACACCTATTGCTACCAGTACCGATATGATGGACTAGACAGGCAGGTGGAAAAAAGACTTTCTGGAAGGGATGATTGGGAATCTGTGGTGTATGATGCTGCAGACCGTCCGGTGCTTACCCAGGATGTGAACCTGAAAAATAAGGGACAGTGGTTGTTGACCAAATACGATGCTTTTGGTCGTGTTGCTTACACAGGGCTTATCACCGGAGGAAGCCGGGCAGATCTACAAGGACAGATTAATAATCTTGTTATCAGCGAAACACCTACTGCTGTAGGTTTTAGCAAAAATGGGATTGTAGTTTATTATACCAACACGCTTTTTACTAATTTTCAAACTCTTCTTTCCGTTAATTATTATGACTCTTATCCAAGGGATACTAAAGAGTTCCCTCCGGCGAAAATCCTCGATCAATATGTAGTTAATGAAGATAAGGCTCTCAACGGAGGTGCCAATACCCAAGGTCTGCCCACAGCTTCTTATATAAAGAACATAGAGGATGACAACTGGACGAAAACCTATTTCTATTACAACACCAAAGGTGGAAAGGTAGCTGAAAAAACCTGGAATCATCTAGGCGGATATACCAAAAAAGAATTCAAGCTTGATTTCGCTGGTGCTGTGGATGAAAGTTATACCTATCACAAAAAAGGAAATGCAGATGCGGAAGTGGTTATCAAAGAAAGATTTGTATACGACGACCAGAAAAGGCTGCTTAAGCTCTATCATAAGGTGAACAGTCTAACAGAAGAACTTCTGGTAGAAAACACCTACAATGACCTTGGACAGCTTACTAATAAAAAGATAGGTAATACCACGGGTAGCCCTTTGCAGTCAATAGATCAGACTTACAATATCAGAGGCTGGATTACGAAAGTGAATGATCCCGCCAACTTGAACGGAAAGCTCTTTGCCTACGAGCTTAAATACCACAATCCTGTTTATTCTACAGTTTCTACAGGTAAATACAATGGGAATATTGCAGAAATAGATTGGCAGGCTGCTGATGGAGGAACATTTAGAAGATATAATTACCAGTACGATGGATTAGACCGATTAAAAAATGGGATTTATTCTGAGCCCAATGCAACGGTTCCGCAGAATAATTATTACAACGAAGTGCTGACGTATGACGTAAACGGGAATATCCAGACCCTAAAAAGAAATAGATTACTATCAAATGTGGGAGCGGTGGTGATGGATGATTTGGGGTATTCTTACACCGGAAATAGACTTACTAAGGTTAATGATACTTCTGGAAACTATGGCGGTTACCCTGACAATTCAGGAAATACAATCTCTTATGATAATAACGGGAATATGATCAGCCATATTGACAGAGGTATGTTGCAGATAGACTACAATTATCTTAATCTTCCCAACTATGTGAAATTTGATCAGAATTACGTGCCTCATGATTTAGAGGTTAATACCTACGTCAATACAAAATATCTGTATAATGCTGCAGGAGAAAAACTAAGGAAAATCTATACATATGGGACAGGTAGAATGAATTTAAAAACTGTTGAAACGACAGATTATCTGGATGGATTTCAATATTTAAATGATGTATTAAGTTTTGTTCCAACTTCAGAAGGGTATTATGATTTCGTTCAAAATAAGTATATTTACAATTATACCGATCAGGTAGGGAACATCAGACTGGCGTATTACAAAGATGCTTCCGGAAATGCAAAAATAGATAGAACAACGAACTATTATCCATTTGGGCTGGAGTTTGGCGGAGAATTGAGTACTGCCAACTCAATATCTCCAAACTACAAGTACTCTTCCCAAGGGCAGGAAAAGCAAACGGAAACAGGATGGAGTTCTTACCGTTGGAGAAATTATGATGCTGCAATGGGAAGGTTCTTTAATGTTGACCCGTTAAGTGAAAAATACGCTTATCAGTCACATTATAATTTTGCTGAGAACAGAGTCGTTGATGGTAGAGAATTAGAGGGTCTTGAATGGGTTAAGAGCACCACACTAAATGATAATGGAACAAAGACATACACATTAAATGCTACTATCAACCTTGTGAATAGATCACAAAATTTAACTCCAGAAGGTTTAGAAGCATTTAAAACGAATTTTGTTTCTCAAATGAAAGAATCATTTGGTGGGACTATGAATAATGGAGATAAAATAAAGGTGGGAAATATTAATTTTACAGATAAAGGAACTTATACAATTGCATTAACAGATCAAATTTCCACAGAACAGTCAACCACTGAACTCGATAATGGATCTGAAATTAAAGGCTATACTTTTGGAGAGAATGGAAATAGTCAAGTTAATTATATGGAAACTGTTGTATCTGGCAAGATGACACCAGCGTATGCGACACATGAAGTTGGTCATTCTTTGGGACTTAAGCATCAAAGTGATGATAGTAACAAGGTGAAAGATCAAGTAAAGACAGATAATCTAATGTTTGCTCCTCAATTTGAAATCTCTAAAAAGACAATACCAGAACAGAAACAAACTATAATAAAAAATATTCCTGATGAAAAAGCTAAGTAAAATATTTTTCTTATCATTTATTATAATATTTACCTTTAGTTGCAGTAGCAATAAAGTGAGATATACTTTTATTCCAGAAGAGAAGGATAATAAATCTATAAATGCTAATGATTTAAAACTACTTTTACATCTGTATAATGAAAAAGATATTCTTAAGAATATTCTTATTAAAACAGATAGTGGAAATGTTTTATATTCCAATGAAGGAGTATTTAAGAAGAAGACAGAATTTAAAGAATTAGAGTTGCCCAAAGACACTAAATCTCTTATTATCATTTATAATAATAAAAAGAATAGAATAGAAGTTAAGAAAAATTATAAATATCTCTATATTGAATTTAGAGGGAATGATTTATTGGAAATAGTATACACAACTGAAAAGCCAGCCTTCACTTAAAACATAAAGCCACTGCATTTGCGGTGGTTTTTATATTGTTCTGTTTTGTATTTGGAAACAGAACAAGATTATTGCAGTATTCCCAATCATATTTTAGATAACCTAAATGATTATATTGCACTATTGAAAAAGCAGAATGAAGCTTTAGAAGAGGAAAATAAGAAGCTAAAACTCAATAAGAGAAATTAAAAGCTGTTACCTTACAGCCGGAAGATATTCTGAAATAAAAATACCCCGCATTTTGCGGGGTATTTATTTTTTAGAAAGTGTATTTTTTATGAATACGCTTTTTTAGCTTTATAATCACGAATTGTAAGATCAAGAAATCGAATGATAATTTCTTGATCTTCCTCGCTCATCTCCTGAATGATCTCAAATTTTTTGAGAAGTTCTTTATCTTTAATGGTTACCGTATCATCATTTAATAAGGCATCGCTGGAAACCCCCAAGGCATCTGCAATATTTTTAAGCACATCAGCGGGAGGAATACTGCTTCCCAATTCATAACGGGAAAGGCTTTTGCTATTCACCTGAGACTTTTCTGCAAGTTCAGCTTGTGAAAACCCTTTCTGTTGTCTGTATAGCCTTATACGTTCTGCGATAGTCATAAGTGAGATTTTTAGATATTAAACATCCTATAAATGCGAATTTAAGACAAATAAAAGCAGAATAAAAATATAAATCTCACAAAAGACTTGTTTTGTATTCTCGTAATTGTTACTTTTGGGACAAATATGAGACGTGAATTTTTTTTGATTTTTTATTGATAAGAATATCAGCAATCATAAATGTATCATGTACAAACATTTTTACTCTATCATAAAAATAATTACAGAGGTACCGCGGAGAGCCCTGGGCAGGCAGAAATCTTATGATCTAAGCCTGTCCTTTTTTCAAAAGAGGAAATATCACCTATATCCGGATACCATAAAAACAGCATTCATACAATTATTTGATAAAAATATATTACCATGTTATTTACCAGAGACCATGCCAATCAGCTTACTTATGAAAATAAGATTCTGCATATCTCCGTATTGGGGGGCATCCGTTTAGAAGGATTAGACCGTTTACGGGTCACCTTAAAAATCCATCATCCTGAAACTCCGCTTGTCGCTGTACGTCACAATCTTGATCTCTACAATGATACACAGGTAGAAAAGCTGATCAGGAAAACCGCTTCGAAATTAGAAATAGGTCATTCCGTGATAGAAGCCTTCATTAATGAACTGATAGAAGAACTGGAAAAGTACAGGCTGGAGCAGATAGAAAACCAAAACAGTAAAGCTGAAGTAAAACTGCTGTCAGAAGAAGAAACGAGGGAATCACAGACATTTTTACAATCCGAAAACCTTTTGGAGCGTACCAATGAGTTAATTGGTGAAAGCGGAATGATAGGCGAAGAAATTAACAGGTTAATCATGTATCTTATATTCACCAGCAGGAAGCGTGATCATCCCCTGCACGTGGTGAGCCTGGGGAGCAGTGGAACGGGAAAAACCCATTTGCAGGAATCCATTGGAAACCTGATCCCGGAGGAAGAGAAGCTCGAAATCACCACCTTGTCAGAAAACGCATTTTATTACTTCGGCCAGCAGGAACTCAAAAACAAACTTATCTTAATAGAAGATCTGGACGGTGTTTTACAGGCATTATATCCGCTTAGAGAATTACAATCTAAAAAGAAAATATCCAAAACCATCGCTTTTAAAAACAGCAAAGGAGAAACCAAAAGCATCCCTATTACCGTAGAAGGTCCGGTATGTGTAGCAGGCTGTACCACACAGGAAAGCATTTACGAAGATAACGCCAACAGGAGCTTTTTGCTTTATCTTGATGAAAGCCCGGAGCAGGACGAGCGTATTATGGAATACCAAAGGAAACTATCTGCAGGGAGGATAGATACAACCCATAAACAAAATGCCATAAGAATATTACAGAACAGCCAGAGGCTATTGGAGAATATAAAGGTCATTAATCCTTATGCAGAATATTTACAGCTTCCCAAAGAAATACTGAAACCCAGAAGAACCAACGCCCACTACCTGCAATTTATAGAAGTAGTCACCTATTACAGCCAATACCAAAGAGAGAGAAAAGTAGATCAGTCCACAGGAGAAGAATACATAGAAACTACGATAGAAGATATAAAAAATGCCAACCAATTACTGAAAGAAGTACTCATACGGAAAAGTGATTTACTCACCGGAAACAGCAGAAACCAACTAGAGAAATTTAAAGACAGTTTGGAGAATTTAGGACATTCTTTTACCAATCTTCAGTTACGTTATATACTGAAAGTCACCAAAACCACGGCACAGCGCTATTTAAACCAATGGCAGGAAATAGGGCTGATCAAAAAAATGCAGAACAAAGAAACGCAAACTTATTACTATCAATTGATTGATGAAAACGAATACAGGAATCTGGAAGCAAGCATTAACGAGGTTATGGAAAATGCATTATTACAGATGGAAAACCGAAACACCGGAACATACCGAAACACTAGTATAGATGTGTCGGGTAAAGCCCCAATAGAAAAGCAAACTCAACAACCGAAACAGCGAAACACTAAAAAGAATAACCGGACTGAAAAATGAAAACCTTAGCATTACACAATACAAGATATGTGTATTTAGAAAAAGCCTTTGGAGAATGGCTCTCCACATTGGGGTATTCTAAAATGTCTGCATATAACTTACCGCATTATGTAAGAGAATTTTTACACTTTTTGGAAGAACGCAAGATTAGTGATCTTACCGGATTGTCTTCTAAATACATCAGGGAATATTATTTTTATTTAACAACAAGAAAAAATTACAGAAAAGAGGGCGCTTTAAGCAGCGGCTATATCAACGGACAGTTTCTGGCACTGGATAAGTTCTTTGAGTTCCTGTATCATAAAGGGATGAAAAACCTTCCTTCCCTTCATCTGAAAAGACTGCAAAGCGAAAACCTAAAAAAAGAAATACTGACTATTGACGAAATAAAAGAATTGTACAAAGCATCCGAGGAGCAGGAATATATGACAGAGAAACAAGAGGCTCTGAATTATCAGGATAAAGTATTATTATCCGTTTATTATGCCTGCGGGCTTAGGAGAAGCGAGGGCATCGCCTTATGTATAGAAGATATCAACCTCGATACCCGAATCCTCCATGTAAAAAAAGGAAAAGGCGGAAAACAAAGATTAATCCCTTTCAGTCCATCTGTAAAAGAATGCTTTACCCTTTGGATTTATGAATACAGGATGCTTATTGCAAAAGACAAGACAGAATCCCGTTTGTTACTCAACCGCTACGGAAAACCTACAACAGGCGAGCTGATGAATAAAAGGCTGGCCAGTCTGATTACAAAAACAGAAAATCCCAAACTCAAAGAAAAACACATTACCCTGCATGGACTCAGGCACTCTATAGCTACCCATCTATTGGCAGGTGGAATGGATATACAGAAGGTACAAAAATTTTTAGGGCATACCAGTTTAGACACTACCCAGATCTATACCCACTTAGCCGAAGAAACCGAAAGCTCGATGTAGCCAATTTGAAAAGAAAACCCAATATCCTATGTCAGATTTTAAATCCTATTTAAGACAAAACGGCTTAGCCAAAAGTACAATAGAGCACTATTATATACTGGCTATGGAATTTATTACTTTTTTAGACCGGGATCATACAGAAACAGAGAACTGCACAGAAAAAGAAATCCTCTCTTATATCCGGCTATTACAGGCAAGAAATACCATACAGGAAACCATACAGATAAAAATGTTTGCCCTGAAGCACTTTTTTAATTACCAGATAGAAAAAGGAATACGGGACAGTAATCCGGTTAAGAATATCAAAATAAAGACCCATAGAAAACAGAATATTTACCCGGTATTATCTTCACAGGAACTGCAAGACCTTTACCATGGTTATGATACAGAAAAACCAGCCCTTCGTAATATAAAAAATAAGATCCTCCACTATTATCGATTATGCAGAAAACGTAATAAAGCTATCCTGGGCATCCTGCTTTATCAGGGAGCTACTACCGCGGAGATCAAAAGGATACAAGTACAGGATATAGACATCAGAAAAGGAACTATAGACATCAGGGGTGGGAAAATGGGAAAAGACAGAACCTTAGAACTCAAATCCCACCAGATCGTAGACCTTATGGAGTACCTCTACACTACAAGAAAAGAACTCTTAAAATGCCAGCCTGAAGAAACAGAAATTTTGTTTTTAAGCACCCCCATCAGAGGACAAAACAAGGTTGAAACAGAAGAACCGCTGAATATATTTAACAAAATATTACAAGAACTGAAGATGCAAAATCCTAAGCTTATAAATCTACAGCAAATACGGGTATCGGTCATTGTTAACTGGTTAAAGAAATACAATTTAAGACAGGTACAGTACAAAGCAGGGCACCGGAATATTTATTCTACAGAATCCTACTTAAAGAATGATGCTCAGGAACTTCAGGCCGAGATAGACAAATACCATCCGCTAGGGTAAAAAACTAATTTTGTTCATACTCAAATACACCAATTATTTTACTGTTATAATGAAATTTAACAGGTCGGTCTGTTGATGAAACTTTACAAATAATCAGATAAATAATAGTTAATGCAAGAACTATAGAGATCAATACGGAGATAATATTCTTTTTCATAGTGGTAATAATTTATATGACAAAGATTATGAATAGAAGTGAATGTTTTCTATAAAAGCCGTGCGGAAAATAAATGTTTTAACGTGTTGTAAATTAAATAATTACAAGTGCTTGCGTAAAATTCTATTCGTAAATCATAAGCTCCAACGTTTGCATTTTGAGTTAAATATCCCGCCCCCAGCCACAAAAAAGACATTTTGCGCTCATTCTTTTCCTGAACTTCCCTAGGCTTTAATGCCCCAGCAAATTACATAATAAAATTATACGTGCATCCCCCGCAAAACGTTGCCCTCCACTCCGTAAACTTCGCTTCTGGCAAGCCCCTCGGCACCTATAATTTGACATTATGTAAAATGCTTCCCTACGCTTCGTGCATGGCAACTCCGCTTCCAACGCTTTTAGCCAACATCTTTCCCGAATCTTTCCAGCACCGAAAAATACCTTTTTCTTCCGCGCTTCAACCACCCGAAATAAGGAAAAATGCGCCCGCCCTGAATCGCAGTTGAACTGGAGGTATGTTAAAGGATGTGGATTTGTGGATAAAGCCAGGGCTTCTGCCTTCGTTATTTTACCCACAAGTCCACATCTACAACAACAGCGACAACAATACCACCGAAACCACAAAATAAATCGAAAGAAAGTATATATTTGTAAAATAATAGCCCACTTGGCAGGGTGGGCTATTGGAAATGAAATCGTTAAAGTGATTGCGCTACTATTGTTCGCGGTCACTTTTTTACTTCCCTGTATTCTTAGAAACAATAACAAAAGCCGTCATTGCTAAAATAATCAGTAGAAGCATCCCTAGAAAAAGAATATTACTCTCCATGTCACAAATATAATATCATGTTTTATAAAAAATAGGTTTGCTAAAACCTTTGTGTAATAATACCGTGGTTATTAAAAACAAAATAAAAAATCTCTCTATCAAAATCATTTAATACAGCAAATAAAAACATTGTCTGCTTACAAACAAAGTTATTTTTGCACGAGTTACTTATATTTTGACCCGCTATAACACTATTTTAGCTTTAACATATTTATCTAGTAACTCTATCAGTATTTTATCCTTGTAAAACATCATCTTTAAACCTCCTGCAAAGAAAAATATTGTCTGTTAAACCTTAACTACTATTTTTGACATTAATTACTTTTTATCTAAAAAAATAGGGAAAACCCCATTTTTGGATTAACTGAAAAAGTATATTTTTGAAAGTTGGGTAAGCGAAGACGTTCATGAACAATTAAAAATTAGCCCATAAAGAAACCCATTAGCCTGTTGAAATTTGGCTGAAACAATTATATTTACAATTATACCGATCAGGTAGGGAACATCAGACTGGCGTATTACAAAGATGCTTCCGGAAACCTGAAAATTGACAGAACCAACCATTACTATCCTTTTGGACTAGAGTTTGGAGGAGAGTTGAGTACTGCTGTTTCAATAACACCAAACTATAAATATTCTAGCCAGGGACAGGAAAAACAAACTGAAACAGGATGGAGTTCTTTTAAATGGAGGAACTATGATGCTGCGATGGGGAGGTTCTTTAATGTTGACCCACTAAGTGAAAAATACAATACCTGGTCAACCTATGCTTTCAGTGGAAATAGAGTAGTTGATGCAAGAGAGTTGGAGGGATTGGAACCTCACGTGTTATTTAATACCAGAGAAAATGCTGCAGCAAATTTTGGACAACAATATAATGGAAAGTCAATATTAAATAAACGTGAAATAGGAGCAGTGATTTACTTTAAATATGTGGATGGTAAAAAGTATTATGCTTATAATAATCCTACAACAGGTGAAGCTCATGGTATTCCACAAGGTCTAAATATGAAACTACCAAAAGGTGCAGCTGCTTCCGCTTATATTCATGCCCATGGTAATGAAGACAAAGAGTATGATGATGAAAATTTTTCAGGAGATGCAAGTGGTGGTGGAGATAAAGGGGTTGCAAACAATCTTGGATTAGATGCTTTTCTTGTAACTCCTGGAGGCCAATTAAAATATTATGATTTAAGTTCTGATACAGAAAAAACATTAAGAACAAATATGCCAAGTGATCCTACTTCACCAGAAAGAAAGAATAGAATTAATCCTATAGAAAACCCTAGACCTTCTTTAGGAGACTATAGGGCTAAACCTAAACCTTTTCCTAAATTGGATCCTATTTCTGATTATCTTCCCAAACCTGTTTTAGATGATGGTTTAAAATCAATAGAAGCTATGAGGCAAAATCGAGAACAGACACCATCGATAGATCGAAAACAATTACCACGTCACCAATAAATAATTTAAAATGAAATATTATAGTTTTATATTGCTATTTTCCCTTGCTTGTTGTGAGCAACGAATATCTAATAAAAGTGAAAATAACATTACTGATAAAGAGATTGCAATTTCTGTAGCTGAAAAAAAATGGAATGAAGTTTATGGAAAATCAGCCATAAATGAACAAAAACCGTTCGTTGCAGAAAGGAAGAATGATAGTATTTGGACTGTGCATGGGAGTTTTCCTAAACCACCAGTAATAGGAGGTGTTGCTTATGCAGAAGTAAATGTAAAAACTAAAGAAGTGATTAAATATACCCATGGAGAGTAAAAATAGTCCCAAACAAAAAGAGGTTTGAAAGCGTAATTGCATTGGAGCCTGTAGAAAGATATAAATACTTTATAAAAAAAGTAGCTGATTCTGAATTTTTTTATACTCTCACAGATGATAACGGGGATTACGTAGTATCAAAAATTAACGACGAAGAATTATTTCCTTTATGGAGTGCGAAGGAATATGCAGAACTTTGTAAAGTTAGTGGATGGGAAAATTGTCAAGTTAAAAAGCTGGACTTGGATGATCTTGAAGATGAAATTATTGATTTTATTGCTGATCATGGTTATTTAATTAATGTCTTTCCAGTTTTTGATAAAACGGGATTCGTGGTTGATCTAACAGAGTTCTCTAAGGATTTGAGCGAGGAGTTGAAGAATTATGGATAAGTAAGTCATTAATAGTAACTATCTGAAATTTAAACATAATTAAATATCCAGAATTATAGAAATTCTTGAACCCTTACGGTAATAATTAAAGAAAGTGTCTTAAAATGGACACTTTCTTTTTAAGATTATCTCAAAAAAGTACAGTTAACTAAAAAATATGATAAGATACAAAGGAATTGAAATAATCGTAAATGATAGTACTTATGTTGAAACTAAAGAGCTAAATACTTATCTGGATAAAGAAATAAGAGTTGTAATTGGTGAAAATCAACCCGAAAACTACATAGAGGTTATTAAATATATTATAGATTATATTGTAGATAGTAAACCTGCTATTTCTGAAAACCAAAATATCGGCTACTATTCATGGCTTTTACAATTTAGACTGGATGAAGATAATTGCTATGATCTATATGAAGCAAACGCTGACGGCAGCGATTTTAATAAAGGTTGTGATACGGCAATTTCGGTTGTTAGACAGCAAGGAGAAATATGTTGGCAACAAAATCTTATTCCTCTTTTTCCAAACTTCAACCAGTCAGTTGTTATATCAGATGGTGTTTATGAAGGAAAAGATATCGAAGGAATCAGATATGACTCACCTCAAGATGAGAGTGGATGGTACCTTATCACGGATGACTATAATGACGATATTAAGTCATTAAAAATGGTGCATTTTTATCATGTTGCTTTTGCTCGTCCTGATATTTTAAAGTATTTAGCCATACCATTTGGATACAGATTTATCATGAAAGAAGGAAATATTGGAATATATAAGGATGAGGAGGAGTAACTCCCAATTAGAATGATATCATTAAAAGAAAGTTTGTAAATGTTTTGCTTACTTAGGGTATTATTTTTAATACCCTAAATTTTAAATGCCAATACTACTTATAAAATTACAGGAGAAAATATGAACAGCAATTATATTGATAGTGTCTTTCAAATGGTTAGATTCAATGAATTAGAAAACCTAAAGAAAATTGTAAATGAAACGAATGTAAATAGATTCGTGAATGAATATAAACAAAACCTTCTTCATGAAGCGGTTGCTTATGATGCATTAGAAATTTTGAATTATCTTTTATCTTGTAATATCAATATTAACAAACAAGATGATGAGGGTAAAACGCCTTTGCACTATAGTGTAGATCATAATAATTATAAGTTTACTAAATTGTTATTAAATGCTAAAGGAATAGTGAAAGATATTAAAGATCAATATGGGAATAATGCAATGTGGGTTGCTGTTTTTAACGCAGATGGTGACTATAATATTGTTAAACTTCTAAAAGAATATGAAATTGATTCAACGTCTAAAAATAACAGTGATAGATCCCCATTAGATCTTGCGAAACAGTTTGATGATGAAGAAATGATTAAAATTCTTACTTCTTAATTATAGATATAAAGAAATTATGAAGCTTTTAATAATGTTTCCCTTTGTTCTGTCATTACTAGCTAATCCAAAAGAAATTGTTTCTGGAAAACTATCTTGCAGAGATTTTAAAAATGGAAAGTTTGTGCTAATAAATAAGAAGACAAATAAAAAGTATCTAATAGAAAAATCCAAAGATTTTCAGAAAGAAGAGGTTTTTGATCTATCTACAAATATAAAGTTACAGAAGGATAGATACTATAAAATATTGTGGAAGAATGATTGTCAATTTACATTACTATTAGATCTTACCAAAAGCCAGCATGACGAAGTTGACAAATATATTAATACTCATGGTGGGTACCTTTGTACAATCAAAAAGATAGAAGGAAAATGTGCTATTATTGAAACTCAATTTGAAGGAGATATTTTTGCTTCTGAAATTTGCAAAATCCGATAAAAGATAAATTTACAAGCGTGTGGCTTATTTAGGGTATTGTTTTTTAATACCCTAAATTTCAAAATCACACTTAAGTTGACTTAAAGTATGGAGGGTACAAAAAAGAAAATAGAGAACATTTTAAGAATGTCAGAAGATGAAAGGTATAACTACTTCATCAGAAAAGTAGCAGATTTTGAAGAACTTTGGGGATTAAATGATGATGGTTGGGCTCTACTTGGAGATAATGATGATAATCGAATATTTCCCGTATGGCCAGAGAAAGAATTTGCTGTACTTTGCGCGGTTGATCAATGGAAAAATTATAAACCTGAGGTTATAACATTAGATAACTTTATTGAAAAATGGATTCCCGGAATGACCAATGACAAGACATTGGTAAATGTTTTTCTTACACCAAATGCGAAAGGAACGGTAACTTCACCAAAAGATCTTCTCGATTATTTACAAGAAGAATTAGAACAGTATGAGTAATGAATCAAAGAGAAATTGAAAACATTTTAAGATTAGAGCCTATTAAAAGATATGAATACTTTATTAAGAAGGCTGCAGACTTTGAACAACTTTGGACAATTATTGATCAGGATGGGGATTATGTTATTTCAGAAATTGATGAATTTAATCTTATATCATTTTGGCCTGCTGAGGAGTTTGTTACATTATATTTGGAAAGAGGTTGGGACGATTGCAAACCTATCAAATTAACTTTAGATGATTTAAAAGAAAATATATTCGATATTATTAATTCTGAAAATTATTTAATTAATGTATTTCCTGTAAATGGGAAATCAGGATTTGTAGTAAATCTCGAAGAATTTAATCGAGATTTACAAGAAGAGCTAGATAAGATAGAATAATCCTGCTGTTGAGCGTCCCGCTCGTATCAAAAATAGAGTAATAACAGCCCTTGCAGAAATACAAGGGTTTGTTTTAATCTATTTGGGTTTTATAATTAAAAAATATATGATAACATACAAAGGAATTCAAATATATATAATAGATAATCTTTATTTGGAAACAAAGGAATTAGATGCTTATATAACTAAAGAAATTAGAGTTGCCATTGTTAATAATGAACCTGAAAAGTATATAGAGGTTATTAAATATATTATAGATTATATCGTAGATAGTAAACCAATTATTTCTGAAAATCAAAATATTGGCTATTATTCGTGGCTTTTGCAATTTAGACTGGATCAAGATAACTGTTATGATCTGTATGAGCCAAATGTAGACGGTAGCGATTTTAATAAAGGCTGTGATACAGCAATTTCGGTTGTTAGGCAGCAAAGCGAAACATGTTGGCAGCAGAATCTTATTCCTCTCTTTCCAAACTTCAATCAATCAGTTGTTATATCAGATGGTGTTTACGAAGGAAAGGATATTGAAGGAATTAGATATGATTCACCTCAAGATGAGAGTGGATGGTACCTTATCACGGATGATTATAATGACGATATTAAGTCATTAAAAATGGTGCATTTTTATCATGTTGCATTTGCTCGGCCTGATATTTTAAAGTACTTAGCAATACCTTCTGGATATAGATTCCTTATGAAAGAGGGAAAGATTGAAATTCGTCAGGATGATGAGGAATAACTGTCAATTTAAAATTGATCACGTTTTACATTTGTTCATTTTACTTAAATAAAACCTGATATTGGAGTATTTTATAAACACAGGCAATTTAATTGATTGTCTGTGTTATTTCTTGGTGCACTGTAATTTTGTTATTGGAATATAATTTTTAAATGGCTGATGTTCTATTAATATCAAAAATGTCAATATCATTTTCCTGAAATATGTCTTCTAGTGCAGAACCCCCATTCTCCATTCTGTAATCAAGTTCTCTATCAGATATTGGGATGCACATAAGCCAATGAACCGTCTTAGTTTCAAGTTCCAATGATTTCAATTTATCTGCCCATAGAAATGGAGATACAAACATAATATGTTTCATCTCCGAAGTTTCATAATACATTTCGATAATCCGCATAAATACTGACCCCGGTTGGCACTCCCAACCATTCTTGGTAATATAAAACCCTGCTGTGGAAAGAATGTTAGATAACAGCTCAAATTCTTTATATCCACCAATAAGAAGTTCAATCGGAATATTTTTAAAGCTGCTGTCCTTCATTTCAATTTTGTTAGGGTAGTCAGAAACACCGATGGTGCCACAAAATTTTATTTTTGAGTAAAGCTGGTCATCACATGTAAGAATATCAATGAAATTTTTATTGAGTTCGTCCCAATGGCGATCAACTATTCTATTAATACCAACAACACTTGTTATATAGTTAACCAATTCTATGTTTTCAGTAGAAGTATGTTTGGACATTAAATTAATTTTTATTAAATATAAGATACTTTGGTTAATGTGCAATATGGGTAACAGATCGAGAAGGAACTTATAATACTTTTGATAGGGAATTCCGTAAAAAAGAGGAGTTTGTTATGGGGTTTTTACGGTGTGTTATTTACTGCATAAGGTATATTTTTGCTCAACTAAAAATCCTTGGAAAATTTTATACTTCAAAAATAGATTTACTGGAATTGATAGTTAGTTTTTCATAACAGAAAAATGGATGTGACTTACCAAATGACTAAAATAAAAGTCATTTGGTTTTTTATTATTACCTTTTGCATTTGGGAAACTTTTTTATTATTGCCAGTTCCAAAGGAGTGATCGTTTCTTGGTTTATGAGTTTCACCAATTATTATAACATTAGAAAATGAATTACGAAGAATATAGTAAGACAAGATTAGACAGGTTAGTTGAATCCCAGAAGAAGTTTAAAGAAATTTATAAAATTGATTCTTATGAAAATTGGTTTTATGACAGTGAATTAGAACTTTTAAGGTTATATAACGATGATAATGATGAGGTGTATTTTAAATATGTTCCTGTCGGAAGCTATTCTTTAAAATCAAAAACCTGGATGTGGAGTTGGTTTAATAGCCATTCCATTGAAAAGAATAAAAATGAACTTCTGATAGTAAAAGAATTTGGCATTGAACATAATTATGAAAAACTTTACAATGGAACTTTCCCAGGTGATGAGTATGATGGGTGGGAATTATCTTCAATTTGTTTTGATTTTCTAAAAGGTGTTGGTGTGTATAAAGTTAATACTGATGATTTAGAAAAATACCTGTTAGTCATCAACGTTCCCGATGAACAATCATCAGAAGTAAAGATGATGAAGCAAAAAAAGGTTGATTGTGATAGTCATGGATATTCAAGACCTGCATTTGTATGTCAGCATTTAAATCTTGAAGTACCAAAAGGTTTTGAAGAAGCCTTTGATACTTATAAGGGGATGGAATTGGAAGAAGATGAAGATTTACAGGCTTGGTGTAGTGAATGTGAAAAAATCAGAGTTGAATCCGATGGTTGAAATGAGGAGTCTGAAAAATTCGCGGGGATAACACTGATATGTGAGAACTGTTATTTTGAATTGAAAGAATTCAATAAAAATATGCAATAGTTGAATAGATTTATCCGCACCAGAAATCAATAATATGACTTGAAGGATTCTACAGCAATGAAAATCAAAAGAAGCTAATTGTCAATGGAACTAATCAGCGTGATTGAATTGAATATAAAGATGAATTCTACTAAAAAACATATGAAAAATCATGATAAAAATTAATCTACTTTTTGTTTTTATAAGTTCAATACTGTTTGGGCAGAATAAATGGAAAGACTCTATCGTATATAGCAGATATCCTGATGGGCAGCAGGCGTATATTGGTGGTAATATCAAACTCTATAAAGATATACATGAACTTATAGGAAAAAAGAAACTTAATCCATGTGATAATAAGAAGGAATTATATATTGCAGAAGTTGTTGTTTACCCTGATAAGACTATAAAGTTATTAAAAAAGTCAAATATAGAAAGTGCCCGGAAAAATAAATGTGCATTTGAATTGAGCCAAGCCGTTTTGGAAGATTTGCAAGGTTGGATTCCTGCAGAACTGGATGGAAAAAAAGTTCCGGTAATTCAAAAGATAATCATGTTTCCTGATAGTTTATTTGAAAACTATAAAGAAGGTTATGATCCAATGAATTACTACGATAGGATAGCAGAATTTCCTGGTGGGAATGCGGTTTTTAAAGAACAGTTCAGCAGAAAGGTAAGTACTAATGGTTTTAAATTTGATCGGTTTGGACGGATATATTTGAAATTTAAAGTGGATAAAAATGGTAAAGCTTTTGATTTTATAGTGAATCCAACATCAGGGAATATCGGTTTTGATAGAATGGTTATTAATGCTGCCAAAAGTATTAAAGGGACTTGGAGGCCGGGCAATATCCATGGCGTTAATGTAGAAACTAAGCTGGAAATTCCACTAACAATTAATGACCATTAAAAACGGCTGTATAAAACTGGTGCCTGGATATTCAATATGAAACAATTACAGTTGTAGCTGCCTTTCAAATAAAAATTAACAAATTAAAGCAAGACTAATGTGTTAATTTATCTTTTTTCTTAATCTAGTGAGTTTGCTTTCGAGTGTAAGCATTTCATGATTTTAATATGCTAAAATAATCATTACACTGTTTTACAAGGCGGCTGTTGTGTCGGGATCTTTTAGATAAATTTTAGGGAGAGATAAGTGACAGGGAGCAATACGAATTGCTGGTAAAAAATCTTGAGAATGAAGACATAGCAGGGCTGAATAAATGGACCGTTATTGGAAAATATAGTATGAAGAATATTTTATCTAAAACAAGTTGGAATATATCATAGACTGGGTTGATGGATGAACGGTTCTGAGCCCGTCAATGCAAATGGTAATTTTGAACTGCGTTATCAGAAAATGAAATCTGTGTTCAGTGTATCATATAGCTTGTGATTTTTTTGATCAGATGAATAAACCAAGACCAAGCCAAGTTTCTAGGTTATTAAAAATTCAAGGAAGTCAACCTGTGCATTTTTGGAAGTCGTTCAGAGTTACCTTTAAAACTTACATTATTAATAAAGTGGAGTGAAATAGTATCTTATTGCTAATTACTAAACTTCTTTTTATATTTGTAATATTAAAACTAAAATCGTTCTTTAAATCTTTTTGTTAGATTTTGTAGATTAAGATATTTATGGAATTGTGGCAAATTCGTGGCTATTGTTGAATCTGAAATTTAAATAGTATTCATTTTCAACAATTTATATAAAATGGTTCGAATCCCTCACTCTCCGCAAACTATTGAATTAAAATAGTAAAAAAGCTGTAAAATATTTTACAGCTTTTTTGTTTTGTGTAAGTACCAAATGTGCTAAATAATCATAATCTTAAAACGATCTGTTTACTATCCGGTAAAAAAATTAACTTGATCATTTTACTTCATTTGAAAGTATCCGAATGATACTAATATCAAAATCCTTAAAGAATCTTAAACTTATAAAAATCTATCAGAACATCGAAATCTATCGATAGGTTATGTTTTGCCTGATGGTGGAAAATCAACAATTTTGCAAAAATTATTATTGACCTGATGTTTACATCAATGAAAGTAAGATTCTAAAAACACATTTGCCTAATTAAAATCTGGTTTATAAATTATTAAGATGATTTATGAAAGGTTGATTAATCTCACGTAAGAGTGAGGATTCACAACCTTTATTACCTCAAATTTTAAATGAGAATATGAGAAAAAAAACACATAAAGCACTGATCTTACCTTGTTGCTTCTTTATCGGTATATTGAATGCGCAAGTAGGAATGGGTACAAGTAACCCACAAGGGATTTTACATGTAGATGGAGCTAAGGATAATTCTGCTTCAGGAGTACCAACGGCAACACAAGTTTCTAATGATGTTATTGTAAATAAAACAACAGGATTCATTGGTGCAGGCGTTCTTAATCCTAAGGTTCAGTTGGATATCAGATCAGCAGGAAGTGAAAATGCTCTTGGTTTAGGGACAACAATGATGTCGGCAACAACGGCAGGTGCGGGTGCTACACGATATGATATAAACAGTTTACCAGTGGGTGCTAAAATCGAAGTGTCTGATGGCGCAGTATGGCACAAAGCGTATATTGCCCCTCAAAAGGCTGTGATTGTTGTTCGTAAAATTGTAAGTCAGTCTATACCATCTGCTTCTGCAACAACCATTATTAACTGGAATGAGGTACGTGACATGAGCAATAGTTTTGATCCCAGCTCTGGCGAATTTACAGCTCCCCGAAACGGAACTTATACTTTTTTATTAACATTCAATTTTAACGGAGCAGTTATTAGTGATGGTTCAAGAGTTGAGTCACAATTTTATAATCCTACTACAAGCACTGTTCTTGCCAGTGTGTATAAAACTTTCGGTCAGTCTATGACAGGTACAGCTGATGACGCAAATGCTATACGTTCAACACAGGCTGGAGGATCGAGTACTGTTACCCTTACTCTTACGGCAGGGACTAAAGTAAGTGTAAGATTATATCAAAATCTTACTTCAGGTGCTATTCCGCTTAGAGTTACTACAGATTCTTCGAATCCTGCAAATCCAGATGATGGATTTAACAATTTAACCATAATAGAACATTAAGATATAGACTATGAAAAAGAAGATCAATATAACTTATAAACTATTTGCTTGTATTTTATTTTTTTCTGCAGCTAAAACAATGGCACAAACAGGTTTTTTTACTCCTACGCCGGCACAACCTCTACATATAGATGCAGGAAAAGATAATGGCTCAGCACCTGATGCAACAAAAATATCTAATGATGTTGTTGTTACATCAACTGGTCAGGTTGGCTTTGGACTTTTAAATCCCGTTACTAAAGTTGATCTGAGGTCTTCGTCTGATCAGGGAATTATTGGTTTAGGCAATAATACACAAAGCCCCTCTGCCGCAGGGGGAGGAGCAATACGTTATAATAACGGTGGATTTTTAGAATATTCCGACGGTGAACAATGGATAGCATTACCACTTACTGCTCCAACAAAAGCATTGGTAAATGCCAGTAAAGGCTCTGCACAAAGTATTCCAAGTGCAGCTTCAACAGTTATTACAGGATGGACAGAAACAGTTGATTTAGGGGCCGGTGCCAGTGGAGATTTTGATCCTTCCACAGGGGTTTTTAAAGCTCCCCGTGATGGTTTTTATCTGGTTTCTTTCAATATTACCCTGGCTAATGGAAATATCCCTAAAAATACATTTGTCGAAACTGCAATAGAAAGCAGTCAAAGTACAGATAATATTCCTGTATTTAAAACTATAAATTCTTATCCTGCTTTTCAGGCTGGTGCAGTAAGTAATTATATAAGTGGTAACTGTAATGCTATCTTCAATCTTAAAAAAGATGATACTATAAAATTCAGCATAAGGCATAATATAGGCAGTGCCCGAAATACTTTGAATGACAGTAAATTAAATAATTTAAGTATAAGTGAATTGTAAACACGTAATAATGGGACAAAAAAATAAAATAAAAAAATTGATCAGTGCTGTTATTGCTTTGTCACTGAGTGTAACCTATATAAATGCTCAAATAGGAATAGGAGTACCCAATCCGTCAAATCCGCTTGAGGTTAAAACGGATGCCGGTAATATTATAGTTAATAGTTCCGGAAAATTGGGGACTATGGTTGCCAATCCCAAAGTAGCTTTGGATCTACGCGGCGGAACAAATAGTTCTGTGGCTATTGGAAATACTACGAAAACAGCTGCCCAGGCTGGGGCCGGAGCATTACGGTATATTGCAAGCCCGGCCATTGGGGTAAAGGGATATTTAGAATTTTCTGATGGTTCAAATTGGGTCAGTTTTTTTCCTAAAGGGAAACCGCGTATTATAGTAATGGCAAGTAAAACTACTCAGGATACCTATGTATTTGAAAGCGCAGTTCCTTCAGAAATAGGAACCAAATCCGGCATAGTGCAGAGAAGATCTTCTTATTTAACGAACTGGACTGAAAAATTAGACTCTGATTCTGGGGTTCCAACCTCAAATTTTGATCCGGCTACAGGTGAATTTACAGCACCACGCGATGGAGTTTATTTTGCAACATTTACTTTTGCATTACAATCCAGCCAGGTAAATACCGGGGCTAACAATCAGACAGAAGCTATTTGGGAAGTTAGAGATTCTGCCGGAACAATTACCCAAAGAATAAAAACAAATAATGGGTATGCTTCTGATACCGGAGCCAGTCCCAATGCCGTACCGGTAGGTTCAGCCTGTACAGTAAGTGTATACCTGAATAAAGGTAGCAAACTAAGACCTTTTACCTGGATTACAGTAGCATTTGATGGTACAACCAGCCAGTTTGATGTATCAGGAAGTGGAGCTTACAATGCGCTTACGATAGTTGAACAATAAAGATATTTTAATAAGTTTGAACAATCTGATTTTAATTTTTAAGTCTCCCAGCTTGATTGCGGGAGACTTTTTTTTGAATGAAAACGTAAACTTAAAATAAAAACCTGCAACTCATACGAATTACAGGTTTCTATTTTTGGAGAATACAGTGTTTTAACTTAAAATCTCACATGGTGCTATACAAATCACCCAGGGACATCTCTTTATTCCCGGAGGAGGGCAGCATGCTTCGGAACAACTTAATGCTCCGCCATTAATATTCTTCAACTGATCTCTTGAAATTTTTTTAGAATTTTTCATAGTCAAGTAATTGAATTAAACTAAAACTTAAGGTTGGTTTCCACCACCACATCCATCGTATGGCATACATTGCCACTTTCCGCCGATTAAGCAAAGCTGTCCGCCTCTGCAGTCAATTCCACCCTTGATTGTTTTCAAATCCTGTCTTTCGATTTTCTTTAAATTTTTCATAATAATATAGGTTTAGTTCTATTCGAAATTAATCAATTTTTATCAACTGTTGTAGAATTATCATGAAAATATTTATTTTCAATCAGTTTATTGTTTAATATTTTCCTTTAGAATTTCTATAATTAAACAAAATATAATGTATGTGAAGTAGGTTAAATAAGCCTTGTTAAAGGAATGCACAAAGAATTGATTTCTTTTGAGTAAAATCTTGTCTTGTGACAAGTTGGATTTCGTAATGACTTGCTAATTTTGGTTAAAAGTTTAATGACCAAATCCGATAATATTATGAAAAGTCTATTCAAATTCTCAACCCTATTGAAATCATTACTGATTTTAATGATTACCATTATCACATCACAGGTATATGGACAAAAAGTGAAACCTTCTGAAAGTGGCTATGCACCTGCTAACGGCAGCAAAGTTTATTATGAAGTCTATGGTAAAGGGAAGCCCATCGTATTATTGCATGGTGCTTTCATGACTATTGATACCAATTGGGGACAGCTGATTCCTGAACTGTCAAAAAACAGGAAAGTAATCGCTGTTGAATTACAGGGACACGGGCATACTCCGTTTTCAGAACGAAAATTATCACATACTGCTTTGGCAAGTGATGTGACAGAGGTAATGAATTATCTGAAAATTGATAAGGCAGATGTGGCAGGATATAGCTTTGGGGGAGCAATCGCTTATCAGCTGGCAATACAAAGCCCGGAAAGGCTGAACAAACTAGTTATTATTTCTTCAACGTATAAAAATAGCGGCTGGCTTCCTGAAGTAAATAATGCATTTAAAGGAATGAAACCTGAACTCTTTATGAACAGCCCTATGCATACTGCTTATGATGCCGTAGCGCCTGATAAAACAAAATGGACAAAGTTTCTGGAGCAGATGATAGCCACAGCTGGACAGCCATTTGATCTGGGTGATGATAATATTTCTAAAATTTCAGCACCAGTTTTAATTATAGCAGGTGACAATGATGGATTGGATAAAACCGAACTATCAAAAACCTATAAATTATTGGGAGGTGGAGTGTCTGCAGATATGGGACCTATGCCAAAATCCCAATTGGCTATTGTTCCGGGGCAAAGCCATGTCAGCCTGATGATGCAGATAGCAACAATTCTGAACTATCTGAACAGCTTTTTACAATAATCAGATACAATATCATTTATAAATTGAATATCATGAGAAAAATAACTGTCATATCAATGATTACAATGGATGGTGTCATGCAGGCACCCGGCGGTCCTGAAGAAGATACATCCGAAAACTTTAAATATGGTGGATGGACTGTATCGTATGGTGATGAGCTTTTCGGTGAAATCATGCAGGAAGAAATGAAACAGACTGACTATCTTCTGGGAAGAAAAACATTCGATATTTTTTCATCTTACTGGCCTCAGCACGCTGAATTCTGGCCGGGAATCAACGAAGGGAATAAGTATATTCTGTCTCAGTCTATAGAGAATTCAGATTGGAAGAATACATTTTTTCTCAAAAATCTGGATGATATCCGGAAGCTTAAGCAATCAGAAGGTGCTGATATTCAGATTTGGGGCAGCAGTGAACTTATTCATCTGCTGTTGAAGAATGACCTTGTAGATGAACTTCGTCTAAAAATCTATCCGTTGATTCTTGGTGAAGGAAAAAAACTGTTTGACGATAATTCTGTTCCGTCTGCTTTTGCCCTCACGGAAAGCCATGTAACATCAAAAGGAGTTATTATAGCTAACTACAAACGTTCTGGTGAGATTGTGACAGGCAATGTTGAAATGTAAATAGAGGCCTTTCATTAATTTTTATTTTTTACAACTGTTAAACCTACAATATGGATACGAAATTTGAAGCAGGAATAAATATTGCCATAAAAATTCCCAAAAGTAAATATGACAAAACGGTAGTCTTTTACAGAGACATCCTAAAACTGAACGTCGAAGAAAAACCGATTAATAATCCAACGGTTTCCAGAACCCATGAGGTAAAATTCGGGAATAATATCATCTGGCTGGACTGTGTAGATAATTATACCCATTCCGAAACCTGGTTACAGCTTACAGTTCCTGATGTAGAGCAAGCTACAGAATACCTTCGGTCAAACGGAGTAGAAACCTGTGACGAAATTGAAGAGCTTCCCGAAAATATGCATTGGATTACCGATCCTGCCGGCACAGTCTTCAATCTACAGGAAAGAAAATAGCAAAAGAAAGAAAGACGATGTAGAAAATTGCTTAGAATATGGTTTTAATCAAAAAATTAATATCTTTAACCATCAAATCATTAAATTTTAAACAATTCATGAAGACGAAAACATTAACTTTCATCTTAACCCTCTTTTTTCAACTGGTAAGTATCACTGCATTTTCTCAGAAAACAGCTGCTCTGAACTCTTTATTAGATAAAAATACAGAATTTATTTTTCCGCAGACTCCCGATAAAATATCAAAAGCACTGAACATAAAAACTGTTTTTTATGAAGATGCCAATGAAGAGAAATACGCGAAATGGCCTATGAAGACAGGATTGGAACTCTATTGCAGCCTGGGTAAAAACAATATTGTTGATGAGATGTTTTTTACCATTTCAGACAATAAATCCGTAGTGGTAGAAGGACTTCCATTTGGCCTTATCATGAATAAAAGTACATTGCAGGACAGTAAAACTAAGTTCAGTAAATACAATGCTAAAACGCAGAAACTTGGTGCAGACAGTGAATTTCCGGGAGGCTCAAAACTGATTTTTAAGAAAGGAAAACGGTTTGCAACCTTGTTTTTTGATAATAAAAATCTGCTAAAATCTTTAGGACTTACTACAGAACTTATTGATCCGGCTGTCAATTAATTTCAACAGCTTTCAAATACTATAAAATCCGTCACTTTTTTGGCGGATTTTTTCAATGTATTGAATGAAGTGCCACCGTGTAAAAATGATCTCTTTCATTCATCCGTAAAAATCCTCCATTCATTTCTTTATTTCCTGAGTTCATTGTTTTCTGATTGAACCACAGAAGCAGATAGAATAACTTTGACATATCAAAACAGAAATAATTAACATCATAAACTATGAACAGAGAATTAATTTTATTAAGAACATTTGCTTTTACAGCAGTTATTGGAATTGTATTTTTAACAGCTTCAGCTTTCAAAACAGACGGACATGAGAAATTCACAGAGATTGATGTTGAAAGAATCAATATTGTTGAAAAAGACGGTACTGTAAAGATGATCATTACCAATGTAGAAAAATTTCCCAACGGAGAAGATAAAATAAACGGTAATCCTACCAATAAAACAAGAAAAAAACGCTCAGGAATGCTTTTCTTCAATGAAGACGGAATAGAATGTGGAGGTTTTATTTATGATGGGCAGAAAAATAAAAACGGGCACAGCTCGGGATTATCCCTTACTTATGATCAGTATAACGGTGATCAGGTAATGCAGCTTTTGACTCAGGATTATAAGAAAGGAGATAAAAGAGTAGTGGCAAGCGGGCTTTATTTCAATGACCGCCCATCAAAAGAATCACAAATAAAAACCGGGGAAATAATGGCAGAGCTGAACCAGATAAAAGATCCGGAAGCTGCTCAGAAAAAATATAAAGAATATGAACAGCAGGGACTGATTGGAGGAGCACCAAGAATGATGCTTGGGAAAACCAAAGATGAACATAACGGATTGTTTTTATTCGACAGTAAAGGCCAGCCGCGAGACAGATTCTGTGTAGATAAAAATAACGAAGCAAAACTGGATTTCTTAGATGATGAAGGAAACGTTACCGCATCATTTCCTGAAAAGAAAAAAAAATAATACAAAGAAACAGCCCTGTAAAAATATAGGGCTATTTTTGCAAAAAAGACCATTCAGAAAGCCGATGAAAACCATTGTAAAACGGATTAATCAAAACAGGTATTTTCTTCTGTTTATCCTTTTGTTTGCCTATGTACAATCTATTCATACCCGTATTGGGATAAGAAGAACATTAGACTGGTATATTTTTACTCCGGAAGCTGCAGTTGTCACTCTTATTAGTGCCTGTATCTTGTTTTTTGTGATCGATTTTTTCATTAAAAACTGGCAGAAGTCATCAACATTCAGCATCACAGAAATCCTTAAAATATTCAGTTCATCACTGTTGACCTATCTTGTGGTGATGAAGATAATAGGCTTTTTGATTGCCTTTGCTTTTGGAAAGATTGAGAAGAATTTTAATCAGGAAGTTGTTATTCTTTCCACTTTTTCAGATTTGATCGGGGGCTTTATTTATGGAAGTTTTTTTCTGGCATACCGTTACTACAAAAAGAATACAGACTATCAGAAACAGCTTGCTCTTTATGATCATGCATTGTCTGAAAGTAAAATTAATCAGCTGAAAGCGCAGCTTAATCCTCATTTTTTGTTCAATAATCTCAATATTCTGGACCAGCTCATAGAAGAAGATAAACGAAAAGCTTCCGACTTTCTTAACGAATTTGCAGAGATATACCGCTATGTTTTAGATGTTTCCGATAAAAAATTAGTAGCAGTGGAAGAAGAGCTTGCTTTTGCAGAGAAATATTTTAATCTGATCCAGTACAAATACGGAAATGCCTATTCATTAGAAATAAATCATATAAGATCCCCAGGAAATATTATCCCGTTATCATTACAGCTGCTTTTGGAAAATGCAGTTCAGCATAATCTTGGAACGCTTACAAATCCAGTTGTAGTCACCATAAATCTGGATCAGACAATAACCGTTTCAAATAATGTTATACCGAAGCGTAACAGTAAAAAAACGTCTGGAAGAGCGTTGAACAATCTTAAAGAACAATATACGTTATTAACCGACCGACAGGTAGAAATATTAAAAACAGAAACCGGATTTTCAGTAACACTTCCTATAATTCCAGTATAAAAATATGATAAAAGTTATAATTATCGAAGACGAAATTCCTGCCAGAAACAAATTAAAACGTTTTATCAGCGAATTGGAAGAACCGGTTGAGATCGTTGCAGAGATTGATACCGTAGAAGAAGCCGTTACTTTTTTTAAAAATTCAACAGTAGACCTGATCTTTTCTGATATAGAATTATTGGATGGAAATGCCTTTGAAATCTACAGTCAGGTGAACATTTCAAGCCCGATAATTTTCACAACCGCTTACGATCAGTATTGGATGAATGCCTTTGAAAGTAATGGTATAGAATATCTTTTAAAACCATTTTCACAGGAACGTTTCCAAAAAGCATGGGGTAAATTTCTTTTATTAAGAACTTCTGCATCAGAACAGAATGATGTCCTGATAAAACTTCAGCAAATGCTCAATAACAGTCATCCAGAGAAAAAATATAAAAAAAGATTTACGGTCTCCTCACATCAGGGAACTTATTTTGTAAATACTGAAGAGATCACTTTCTTTGAAGCAGAAGAGGGAATTGTCTTTGCTTTTGATACTGCAGGAAAAAAACATCTGTTGAATGAATCTACACTAAAAGAAATTGAAAATCAGCTTAGTCCTTCGGATTTTTTCAGAATTAACCGAAGTGAAATCGTTCAGAAAATACATATTGAAAGGATAGAGCGTTACAACAGAAATACACAGTCTATCCAGATAAAAGGACATAAAATCCACCTTATCACAAGCCAGAGTAATACCTCTGCTTTCAGAAAATGGATTGAAGAATAAAGATTAAATTTTTGACTGAAAATGATATAAAAAAGATCATTTGAAGCCAGAAAATGAGCATCCATTATCGCTAAAAAAAAAGTTTTAAAAAACGCTTCAATTCCAGAATGAAAAACAATAACAAGTAGACAGTTTCTTTGAACTTGTCTGATTTTTTCACGACATATCTTGTGGATTTTGTAACAAAAAATGGGCAGGATAATCTAAATTATAATGTCTGTTGGGTGAAGAATGTATTTTTAATAATAACATAATCAATGGATTATGATTAAATAATTATTGTTTGCATAAAATATCTTTCATGTTTTTATAAAATACCTATATTTACCACCAAGGAGTTCTTAACATCTTCTTTATCAACCGAAACTGGTTACACTTAGCTGTGTCTTAAAAGGGAATCGTGTGCAAATCACGAACTGTCGCGCAACTGTAAGTAACATCAAGGTTTTTATCAAAAAAGGTCCACTGTATACCTCGTTATATGGGAAGGGCGATAAAAACTGTTACAAGTCAGGAGACCTGCCTATTTCGAATTGACGATGCTTTCGCGGTCTGAAGCTTATAGTCAGGTATGATACGATATGGATAACAGTGGGATCAATATATTTTGTCAGCTCGTGTTATTTTTGTGATGCAGATAAGTAGTGGAGCGGTATGCTCTTTCATTATCGTGTATTCATCGTATTTTTCCTTTTCCATATTTTTCTTTCTCACAGGCATTGTGAAGTTTATCAGGAACTTTTTATGAGGATTTAATCAATATAAAAAGTTAAAAAAATGTATCCATTCGATTTCGATTATTCATACAGCAGCAGACTTGGAAATAAACAGATTGGCACGGAGATAATGGCTCTGAATTCCGGATTACAAAAATCGATTAAAACAAATCAGTTACTTTTTGATTTCCTTTTTAACATATCATGCAATGCCGGTAGCTATTGTGATGCCTGTTCATGGTTTTCTGTAAAACAAATTTCAACTAAACAATAAATATTATAATGACTACAAGTGAAAGTTTGAAGTCTCCCGGTATGAAATTTCGGGAGGCCATGCGAAAAGAAAGTCCTCTTCAGATTGTTGGCACCATCAATGCCAATCATGCATTGTTAGCACAGCAGGTAGGTTTTAATGCAATTTATCTTTCAGGAGGCGGTGTTGCTGCGGGTTCTCTGGGGATTCCGGATCTAGGAATTACCACGCTGGAAGATGTATTGATTGATGTTCAGCGTATCACGAATGTTTGCGATGTACCGCTCATGGTAGATGTTGATACCGGATTCGGACCTTCAGCATTCAATGTGGCAAGAACTGTAAAGTCACTGATTAAAGCTGGAGCTGCGGCCCTCCATATTGAAGACCAGGTAGGGGCAAAACGCTGTGGACACCGCCCGGGAAAAGAAGTGGTAACCAAAGAAGAAATGGTAGACAGACTGAAAGCAGCGGTAGATGCCCGTACCGATGAAAATTTTGTAATTGGTGCCCGTACCGATGCATTTGCTAATGAAGGATTGGAAAAAACATTGGAAAGAGCAGCAGCTTATAAAGAAGCTGGAGCAGATTTTATTTTTGCAGAAGCCGTTCCTGACTTAAGCTTTTATCACAAGTTTGTTGAAGCTGCAGGAGTTCCAGTGCTGGCTAATATTACCGAATTCGGGATGATCAGAATGTACACGGTGGAAGAATTAAAAAATGCAGGCGTGGGACTGATCCTTTATCCGCTTTCTGCTTTCCGTGCTGCCAATAAAGCCGCTCAAAATGTATATGAACACCTTCGTAAAGACGGAACACAGATCAATGTATTGGATACTATGCAAACCAGGGAAGAACTCTATCAAAGCATCGGATACTATGACTACGAACAAAAATTAGACAACCTTTTTAAACAAAATAATTGATAATGTCAACTAACAGTGAACCCACATTTAAACCTAAAAAAAGCGTTGCGCTTTCAGGGGTAGCAGCAGGTAATACGGCTCTTTGCAGTGTCGGAAAAAGTGGAAACGATCTCCATTACAGAGGATATGATATTCTGGATCTGGCAGAGAAAGCACAGTTTGAAGAAGTAGCTTATCTTTTGATCTACGGCCAGCTGCCAACCGGAGCACAATTGAAAAACTATAAAGCCAAACTAAAATCTTTGAGAGGGCTGCCTCATTCTGTGAGAAATATTCTTAAGAGTATTCCTGCAGCGGCTCATCCCATGGATGTCATGCGTTCCATGGTTTCTGCTATCGGAAGTATTCAGCCAGAAAAAGATGATCATAATATGGCGGGAGCAAGAGATATTGCAGACAAATTACTGGCATCTTTCAGCTCAGGTCTGTTATATTGGTATCATTATACCCATAATGGAAAAGAAATTGACGTAGAAACCGATGATGATACAATAGGAGGGCATTTCCTTCACCTGCTGCATGGGAAAAAACCTGCAGATTCCTGGGTAAAAGCAATGGAAATCTCGTTAAACCTCTATGCAGAACATGAATTTAATGCCTCAACATTTACCAGCCGTGTGATTGCCGGAACAGGATCTGATATTTACTCTGCAATTACCGGAGCAATTGGTGCTTTGAGAGGACCTAAACATGGTGGGGCAAATGAAGTTGCTTTTGAAATCCAAAGCCGCTACAATTCTCCTGATGAAGCAGAAAGCGATATTCGCAAGCGTATTGTGAACAAAGAAGTGATTATTGGCTTTGGACACCCGGTGTATACCATTTCAGATCCGAGAAACGTCGTGATTAAAAAAGTGGCGAAAGAACTTTCTGAAGAAGCAGGAGATATGCTGCTGTATAATATTGCTGAAAGATTGGAAACGATCATGTGGGAAGAAAAGAAAATGTTCCCGAATCTGGATTGGTTCTCCGCTGTTTCTTACCATCTGATGGGAGTGCCTACTCTGATGTTTACTCCGTTATTTGTCATTTCAAGAGTGACCGGATGGAGTGCTCATATTATAGAACAGAGACAGGATGGAAAGATTATCCGTCCAAGTGCCAATTATACAGGGCCTGAAAACAAAGAATTTGTGTCCATCAACGACCGGAAATAATGGAAAATAGAATGTCGGAAATGAAAAAACAATAATTCATTTTCAATTTTCCACTCTTAACTTTTAATTAATTAAAATTTTTCAATAATAAAAAATGAGTTCACACATCTCAAACGAAAGACCACAACCCGATCAGGTATTAACAGACATTGCAGACTATGTTTTAAATTACGAAATTAAAAATGACTTAGCATGGAAGACCGCTCACTACTGTCTTCTGGATACAATCGGCTGTGGGCTGGAAGCATTGACTTACCCGGCATGTACAAAACTTTTAGGACCTGTGGTAAAAGGGACAGTAGTTCCTAACGGCGCAAAAGTACCGGGTACCCAATTCCAGCTGGATCCCATTCAGGCAGCGTTCAATATCGGAGCGATCATCCGTTGGCTGGACTTCAATGATACATGGCTGGCAGCAGAATGGGGACATCCTTCTGATAACCTTGGAGGGATTCTGGCGACCGCAGACTGGTTATCCAGAACAAATATTGCAGAAGGAAAATCACCTTTAAAAATGAAGAAGGTACTGGAAGCAATGATCATGGCTCACGAAATTCAGGGCGTAATGGCATTGGAAAATTCATTCAATAAAGTAGGACTGGATCACGTTTTATTGGTAAAATTAGCTTCCACAGCAGTTGTAGGAAAGCTGGTCGGATTAAACCGTGATGAAATTGTCAATGCCGTGTCACTGGCTTTTGTGGACGGACAGTCTTTAAGAACTTACCGTCACGCTCCCAATACAGGTTCCCGTAAATCATGGGCGGCAGGAGATGCTACCTCAAGGGCAGTACGTCTTGCCCTGATTGCAAAAACAGGAGAAATGGGCTATCCATCTGTATTGACAGCAAAAACATGGGGATTCTATGATGTTTCCTTCAAAGGGAATGAATTCAAATTCCAGAGAGAATACAGTTCTTATGTAATGGAAAATGTACTCTTTAAAATTTCTTTCCCTGCCGAATTTCACTCGCAGACTGCAGTAGAAGCCGCAATGACATTACACGCAACTTTAAGAGGCCTTGGAAAAACAACAAATGATATCGAAAAAATTACCATCCGTACCCATGAAGCTGCTATTAGAATTATTGACAAAAAAGGTCCGTTAAATAACCCTGCTGACCGTGACCACTGCATCCAATATATGGTAGCTGTACCATTGATCTATGGAAGATTAACCGCTGCCGATTACGAAGATAACATCGCTTCAGATCCAAGAATTGATGTACTTCGTGACAAAATTGAATGTGTGGAAGATGTTCAGTTTACTGCAGATTATCATGATCCGGAAAAACGCTCCATTGCCAATGCGATGACGGTAGAACTTAATGACGGAACTGTTTTAGACGAAATAGTGGTAGAATATCCTATTGGTCACAAACGAAGAAGAGACGAAGGTATTCCTGAACTGATCAAGAAATATAAAGTCAATCTTGCCCGTATTTTCCCGGAAAAACAACAAAGAACAATCCTTGAAAATTCATTGGAATATGACACATTAGTGAATCTTAACGTCAATGAATTTGTAGATTTTTTAGTCATTTAAAATCAAAAGAGATGGAGAATTGAATATCAAAATGTTTTTAAAGAATAGTCGATATTTTTTTTGGAAATGATCAATTCTCCATTCTCATTTTTATGATTAAAACTTTCAATGCTCCATTTTAATTTAAAAAATTATGTCACAAAAAATAAAAATATTAATCAATGGAAATTTTACAGAAAGTAAAACGAAAAACTATCTTCCTGTAGAAAATCCTGCTTCACAGGAGATTCTGGCAGAAGTTCCTCTCACGGAATTGTCTGAAATAGATGAAGCTATTGAAGCCGCTGCAGAAACTTTCAAAATATGGAAAGAAGTTGCCACTCCGGAAAGAGCAAGACTATTTCTGAAATACCAGCATCTTTTAAAAGAACATCAAAAAGAAATTGCGGAAATCCTTTCCAAAGAAAACGGAAAAACCTTTGCAGATGCTATGGGAGATGTTTGGCGCGGCATAGAAGTCGTAGAGCATGCCTGTAATATTCCGACCCTGATGATGGGGGAAACAGTAGAAAACGTAGCAAGAGGAGTAGATACCTACAGTTACATTCAGCCTCTTGGGGTCTGTGCAGGAATTACTCCTTTCAACTTCCCGGCCATGATTCCTTTGTGGATGTTTCCTATGGCGATAGCATGCGGTAATACCTTTATCTTAAAACCTTCAGAGCAGACTCCTATGACCTCCATGAAAATGGCAGAACTGTTTTTGGAGGCAGGTTTTCCTAAAGGTGTTTTAAATATTGTTCACGGTACCAAAGATCAGGTAAATCATATTTTGAATCATGCCGACATCAGGGCTATTTCATTTGTAGGCTCTGTACCGGTTGCAGAACATGTCTACCGCACCGGAACCGATAATCTCAAAAGAGTTCAGGCTTTTGGCGGAGCTAAAAATCATATGGTAGTTATGCCCGATGCCAATAAAAGTCAGGTGATTAATAATCTGGTAGGAGCTTCCTGTGGTGCGGCCGGTCAGCGTTGTATGGCGATCAGTGTGGCTGTATTGGTAGGAGAGTCTCAAAATTGGATAGAAGATATTAAAACTGCTTTAAGTACAGTAAAGCCAGGGGTCTGGTCTGATGAATCAGCTGCATTTGGCCCATTGATCAATAAGCAATCTAAAGAGAAAGTAGTAAGGTTGATCAAAAGTGCCTACGATCAGGGAGCAGAAGTCCTCCTGGATGGAAGCAGCTATACCGTAGAAGGCTATGAAAACGGATATTTTGTAGGCCCTACCTTATTTAGCAGTGTTTCTGTGGATATGGACATCTACAAAGAAGAAATTTTCGGGCCGGCATTGCTGTTATTAAAGGCAGAAACCTTAGATGAAGCGATAAGGATCATTAATGAAAACCCATACGGAAACGGAACCTCAATTTTTACTAATTCAGGAGCCGCTGCAAGAAAATTCCAGCATGAAATTGAAGTAGGGCAGATTGGTGTCAACCTTCCGATTCCTGTTCCGCTGCCATTTTTCTCTTTTACGGGATGGCGGAAATCATTCTTTGGCGATCTGCACTCTTATGGAAAACAAGGCGTTCGTTTCTATACCGAAACCAAAACCATTACCGCCCGCTGGTTTGAAGAAGATGTGCCGGGAGGAAGTGTGAATATGACCATCAACTTAAAATAATGTAAAACGGATAATTGAGATAATTAGCCTTCTCAATGATCCATTTTTTTACATTCAATTATTCATTCTCAATTCAAATAAATTTTCAATTTAATACTATGGAGTTTAACCTAAATGAAGATCAGCTGGCATTTCAGGATGCTGCGAGAAAGTTTGCTGAAAAAGAGCTGTTTCCATATGCTTCAGAATGGGATGCTGAAAAGAAATTTCCCAAAGAAGCTATTGTTAAGGCCGGAGAATTGGGCTTCTGTGGTATATACACCAGTGAAGAAGCCGGAGGATTGGGACTATCACGGTTGGATGCTGCCATTATATTTGAAGAATTAGCAGCAGCATGTCCTTCTACTACAGCCTATATTACCATACACAACATGGTTTCATGGATGGTTGATGAATTTGGAACTGATGAAATCAGGAAAAAATTATGTCCGGATCTGGCATCAGGCAGACTCTTGGGCTCCTATTGCCTTACTGAACCAGGCTCAGGCTCAGATGCAGCAGGTTTGAAAACAACAGCCGTCAAAAAAGGAAATAAATATAGTATTAATGGAACCAAAGCATTTATCTCCGGGGCAGGTGAAAGTGATATATTAATTGTCATGGCCCGTACGGGAGAATCTGGCACCAAAGGAATCAGTGCATTTGTAGTACCTGCAGATGCTTCGGGAATCAGTTTAGGAGAAAAAGAAAAAAAGCTGGGCTGGAATACACAGCCGACCCGTTTTGTGTTTTTAGATCATGTGGAAGTAGAAGAGAAATATCTTTTAGGTACATTAGGGGAAGGATTTAAAATAGCTCTGAAAGGATTGGACGGAGGCCGCATCAATATTGGCACATGTTCCGTAGGAGCAGCACAGGGAGCAATCAATCAGGCTCAGCGCTATATGCATGAAAGGCAGCAGTTCGGAAAATCTTTGGCCCAGTTTCAGTCTCTTCAATTTAAAATTGCAGATATGGTGACGGAGTTGGTCGCAGCCCGTCAAATGGTACAGTTGGCAGCATTTAAGCTTGATTCCAAAGATCCCAATGCCACTACTTATTGTGCCATGGCGAAAAGATTGGCTACGGATATGAGCTTTAATATATGCAACGAGGCCCTTCAGATCTTAGGCGGCTATGGCTGTACACAGGATTTTCCGGTTGAAAGGCTGATGCGTGATGCCAGAGTACATCAGGTAGTGGAAGGAACCAATGAAATTATGAAACTCGTGATTTCAAGAAAGATCCTTGAAGAAGGAGCCACTTTACAAATAAGATGATAAACAGAGTTTTCATATTTAACTTAGAAGCTGTTTAAACTTTATTATTAATTATTTTAACCACAAAAGACACAAAAGCTTTTATTTTAAAACACTTTAGTTCACTTAAGTAAGGCTAAAATGATGTCTCAGAAAAGCTCACATAAGATGAAAGTCAAAGATTTTCACAAAACTTAGGTGTACTTTTTATCCATAAAGCCAGGCACTAAAGAAACTTAAGTGTTTAAAACTTTTGTGACTTTTGTGGTTTGATAAAGTTTAGACAACTTTTTAATAATAATTTTCAATTTTCAACTCTCAATTTTTAATTAAATACCATGAGTGTAATTATAACAGAAATAAAAAATAAGGTCGGGATTATTACTCTGAACTCTGAGAAAACCCTCAATTCGCTGTCATTGGAAATGATAGAAGAACTGAAAGTTATCTTGGAAAACTGGAAGACTTCTGATGAAGTAGCCTGTATATTCCTTCAGGGAGCTGGCGAAAAAGCATTCTGTGCAGGTGGTGATGTAAGAAAATTACATGATGCTATTATTGCGCAGCGTAAAGTAGATGCTTCAAAGGTTCCACAGGACTGTTTCGACTTCTTTTCAAAAGAATATCAGGTAGACTATGCCATTCATACATATCCAAAACCTGTCATCGTCTGGGGACACGGAATCGTTATGGGAGGCGGAATTGGTTTAATGGTAGGATCCTCACACCGCATCGTTACAGAAAAAAGTAAACTGGCAATGCCTGAAATTACAATTGGACTGTATCCTGATGTAGGGGGAACCTGCTTTTTGAATAAAATGCCTTCCGCCTATGGAGTTTATTTAGGATTAACAGGCGCAAGACTGGATGGAGCAGATTGTAAATTCTTAGGACTGGCAGATTATTTTATAGAATCTTCCTCAAAAGAAACTGTTCTGAATGCCCTTCAACAGGTAGACTGGGACGGAGCATCTCATAAAACTGTTTCCCATATTCTCGAAAATATTTCAAAAGAAGTCATTATTCCTGAGTCTCAGGCGGAATTACACGCTTCTTTTATCAAGCAGTTTGAAGAAATCAACTCTCTGGAAGATTTCAGAAAAATATTGATCAGCCATAATGATAAAGATGAATGGATTAATAACGGTGTGAAAAGCTTTGAAGCCGGATCTCCAAGTTCAGCGCACATTATTTTCAGACAATTGAAACAAGGTAAAGATCTAAGCCTTGAAGAGGTTTTTCAATCTGAACTGAATCTGTCGTGTCAGTGCTGTATCCACCCTGATTTTGCAGAAGGAGTAAGAGCATTATTGGTAGACAAAGACATGTCTCCGAAATGGCATCCCGCAACATGGAAAGAGATTACGGAAGAATGGATAGATTCTTACTTTAAAGAATTGAAAATGGAAAATGAAACATTGAGAATGGAGATTTAAGTATTGAAAATAAGACTTTTATGACATTCATAGATGTTTTTAATCAATAGAGAACTTTGAACCCTCAACTTTAAACTTTAAACTAAAAATTATGTCAAATATAGCATTCATAGGATTAGGAAATATGGGTGGGCCAATGGCTATTAACCTGATCAAAAAAGGTCATCACGTTGTGGGTTTTGACCTTTCGGAGGAAGCTTTGAAAATACTGGTGTCAGAAGGAGGAAAGGCTGCAGGATCTGCTGTGGCCGCTTCTGAGGATGCAGATGTAGTGATTTCAATGCTGCCTTCCGGAAAACACGTAGCTGATCTTTATTCAGAAGATTTTATGAGCAGCCTGAAACCAAACACATTATTAATTGACAGCAGTACCATTGATGCAGTTACAGCCCGTACAGTGGCTGAACTTGCTGCTTCAAAAGGCTGCAGAATGATAGATGCACCCGTTTCCGGAGGAACTGCCGGAGCTCAGGCAGGTACACTCACCTTTATTGTGGGTGGTAAACAGGAAGACTACGAAAAAGCCAGGCCGATACTCAAGTGTATGGGACAGAATATATTTCATGCCGGAGAATCCGGGGCGGGTCAGGTTGCTAAGATCTGTAATAATATGCTGTTGGCCATTCACATGATCGGAACTTCAGAAGCTATCAATCTGGGGGTGAAACATGGTCTTAATCCTCAGGTTTTAAGTGAGATTATGCAGAAGAGTTCCGGGAAAAACTGGTCCTTGGATGTTTATAATCCCTATCCGGGAGTAATGGAAAATGCTCCGGCTTCCCGTAATTATTCTGGTGGTTTTGCCGTAGACCTGATGACAAAAGATCTGGGCCTTGCTGCAGAAGCGGGTTTGGAAACCAAAACATCTACACCTCTTGGCAATACCGCATTGAATTTGTACAGAATGTGGAGCGAATCCGGAAATGGAAAAACAGACTTTTCAAGTATTATTCAATTTCTAAACAGAGACCTTTAAAAATTGAATAGAAGGTAAATACTGTCTATGATTACTTTTTAATAATTATCAACTATCAATTAAAAAAATGACTTTCGAAACATTATTATATCAACAAAACGGACCTGTCGGAACGCTGACGATAAACCGTCCGCAGGCATTAAACTCCTTGAATGAACAGGTTTTACAGGAACTGAAATCATTTGCCAGCAAGATAAGATCAGATAAAAATATCAGAGTATTAATTATTACCGGTTCCGGGGAAAAAGCTTTTGTTGCAGGGGCTGACATTAAAGCCATGCAGCAAATGACTCCCGCAGAAGCAGAGACTTTTTCTATTGCTGCACAAACTGCTTTTAATGCTATTGAAGAACTTCCGTTTGCTGTGATAGCTGCTGTGAACGGTTTTGCATTGGGAGGAGGGTGTGAACTGGCATTATCCTGTGATATTATCCTGGCTAGCGGGAAAGCAAAATTTGGACTCCCTGAAGTGACATTAGGATTATTGCCTTGTTTTGGCGGAACCCAGCGTCTGCCAAGAGCTATCGGATTATACAAAGCAAGGGAAATGGTTTTCTCCGGAGAATTTTATTCCGCAGAAGCTTGTAAAGATTTTGGTTTTGTCAATCATGTTTTTGCGCCCGAAGAATTACTCAACGAAGCTCAAAAACTGGCAGAAACAATTGCCGCAAGAGGACCTGTAGCTGTGGCAAAAGCAAAACAGTCTTTAAATACAGGATTTGAACTGCACATTACGGATGGGTTAAAACAGGAAGCTGCATTATTCGGAGAGTTGTTTACAACAGAAGACCACCATGAAGGTATCGGGGCATTTATAGAAAAAAGAACCCCGGACTTTAAAGGAAATTAATACATTGGAAGATAGAGAATTGAAAATAGCATGGTTTAAGTTAAGTATCATTTTCCATTTTCAATTCTCAATTTTCCATTTTTATTATATGGTGATTCCATGATTGTTTTTCACCTCAGCCATGACAAACGTACTGTGAGTGCTCCCTATAGAATCTACAGATCCCAGTTTATTAAACACAAAATCCTGGTAATGTTTCATATCCCGTACCTGAACTTTCAGAAGAAAATCAAAATCTCCGGAAATATTGTAGCATTCTGCAACTTCTTCAATTTCTAAAATTTCTTTCACAAAATCATAACCTACAGATCGGTCGTGAATTTTCAGCTTAATCTGACAGAAAACCGTAAACCCACGGTTGAGTTTTTCAGCATCAAGAACAGCGGCATATCTTTTCACAAACCCTTCCTGTTCCAATCTTTTTACTCTTTCAAAAACAGGTGAAGTGGAGAGGTTCACTTCTTTAGCAAGCTCTTTAACGGTCAGTTTTGCATTTTTCTGGAGCAGCCTCAGCAGCTGTACATCCTTATCATCGAGTTGTTCCACAGAATATTATTCTTTTAGATTATAAAAACAGTCAAATGTAAAGAATTATATGCTTTTTACTGTGTTTTTTAAAGTTTATTTTGCTTAATTAATTAGCTTTTATTGTGTGTTTATTCTGTATTGTTAATTTTACACAAGATTAAAAACTTTTACTGATGACTATCATTACAGGTAAAAGTACAGTTCTTTAGAGATACTTCATCAAACAGGAAAGGTTTTACGTAACGTAGATTAATAGGGAATCGTGTGAGAATCACGAGCTGTCGCGCAACTGTAAGTAACATACCAAAGGTTTCTGTCCTTATATATCCACTGCCAAAAGCGGGAAGGATGATGGAAACTGTTACAAGTCAGGAGACCTGCCTTTACTGAATTGACGATGCTTTCGCGGTCTGAAGCTTTGGGTCATACAGATGATATATCGGATTTATACACTTTCTCTGTAAGGGAATTGTATTGTTTGTTATATCATGATCCTGAAATTTTTATCCGTTAAAACATTACGAAGCATTTTTAAAAGACTTTACCATTAAGTTTAATTAAAAAGTAAAAAAAATGCAAACTCACATTCTGGGCTATCCGCGTATTGGTAGCAAAAGAGAACTCAAAAAAGCCTGCGAGCAATATTGGTCAGGTAAAATCCTTTTGGAAGAACTTCTGAATACGGGCAGAAATATCTGTAACCAAAACTGGAACATTCAGAAAGAAGCCGGTATAGACCTTATTCCCTGTAATGATTTTTCATATTATGATCAGGTATTGGATATGAGTCTTGTGGTAGGGGCAATTCCCACACGTTATCATGAAGTAGTGCTTAAAAAAAACAATTCTGAGCTGGATCTTTATTTTGCCATGGCAAGAGGATATCAGAAAGAAGGACTGGATATCACAGCGATGGAAATGACAAAATGGTTTGATACCAATTATCACTATATCGTTCCCGAGTTTTATAAAAATCAACAGTTTAAACTGAGTTCAGATAAAATTTTCAATGAATTTGCAGGAGCAAAGCAGGCAGGAATCAATGCAAAACCGGTCATTATCGGACTAGTTTCTTATCTGTTGTTAGGAAAAGAGAAAGAAGAAGGATTTGATAAACTGGATCTCGCTGGAAACCTTCTTTCCGTATATACAGAGATTTTAACAAAACTTCAGGAGCAGGGTGCAGAATGGATTCAGTTTGATGAACCTTTTCTGGCATTGGATTTAACGGAGAAAGCAAAAGAAACATATCATTTTATTTATACCGAAATAAGAAAACGCTTTCCGAAACTGAAATTTATTATTGCCACTTATTTTGACGGATTAAAAGATAATGGATCACTTGCGGTATCACTTCCTGTGAATACTTTACACATTGATTTGGTTAGAAACCCTGAACAGTTAGATGATATTCTGAATGTCATTCCGGAAAGCTTAGGCCTTTCATTGGGTGTGGTTGACGGAAGAAATATCTGGAAAAATGATTATGAAAAGTCTTTGTCTTTCATTCAAAAAGCAGTTGAGAAATTAGGATCTGAAAGGGTTTTAATTGCTCCTTCCTCTTCATTACTTCATTCACCTTGTGATCTGGATTTTGAAACCACACTTAATCCGGAAATTAAAAACTGGCTGGCTTTTGCCAAACAAAAAGTGGCAGAAGTGGTAACGCTTAAAGAACTGGCATCCGGAACAGAGAATAAACAGATTCTTGCCGCTTTTGAAGATAATAAAAAAGCAATTGCAAGCAGAAGAACATCTTCTCTTATTCATAATGATGACGTGAAGCAAAGAGCAAATGCGGTTACTGAAAAAGATGCTCAAAGGATAAATACTTTCAAAATCCGTAAAGAAGAACAACAGAAAGTACTGCAGCTTCCTTTATTCCCAACAACAACCATTGGGTCATTCCCGCAGACCACTGAGGTAAGAAGCTGGAGAGCAAAATTCAAAAAAGGAGAGCTGACGGCAGAGCAGTATGATACCTTACTGAAAGAAGAGACCCAGAGAACGATTAACTGGCAGGAAGAAATAGGGATAGATGTATTGGTTCACGGGGAATTTGAACGTAATGATATGGTGGAATATTTCGGAGAGCAGCTGGAAGGTTTTGTATTTACAAAAAATGGCTGGGTACAAAGCTACGGAAGCCGTTGTGTAAAGCCTCCTGTGATCTTCGGTGATGTTTCCCGCCCGACACCAATGACGGTATATTGGTCCCAATATGCACAATCCCAGACTGAAAAATGGGTAAAAGGAATGCTCACAGGTCCTGTTACGATCTTACAATGGTCTTTTGTACGTGATGATCAGCCCCGTTCAGAGACGTGTAAGCAAATTGCTCTGGCTATCCGTGATGAGGTTGCGGATCTTGAAAAAGCAGGAATCAGAATTATTCAGATTGATGAGCCTGCGATAAGAGAAGGGCTTCCGTTAAGAAAGACAGACTGGCAGAACTATCTGAAATGGGCCGTAGAAGCTTTCAGAATTTCAGCAAGCGGAGTGGAAGATGCTACACAGATTCATACCCATATGTGCTATTCGGAATTCAATGATATTATTGAAAATATTGCTGATATGGATGCAGATGTGATTACCATAGAATGTTCCCGTTCTCAGATGGAACTGCTGAATGCTTTTGCAGATTTCAGATATCCGAATGAAATTGGTCCCGGAGTATACGATATCCATTCCCCAAGGGTTCCGTCAAAAGAAGAAATGATTGAACTGTTGAGAAAAGCTCAAAACGTAATTCCTGCCAATCAGCTTTGGGTAAATCCGGACTGCGGACTGAAAACAAGACACTGGGAAGAAACAGAAAAAGCTTTGATTGCAATGGTGGCCGCGGCTAAAGAAGCCTCCGTAGAATATGCACTTTAAAAAAACTTTAAAATAATTATATTCAACAATTCAGATCGTGTTATGATTTTCATAGCACGATCTGTTATTTTAAAAGGATAAAAATAGGGTGATCATTTAATATTCTATTCATTTTTATATAGTATTTTTGCTGCCCGATGTATTTTGACAGATATGAGTCTTAAAAATACATTGAAAAACTGATAACCTTAAATATGAAAGAATCATTTTCTGAAATGAGATCAGAAACCTACAGCCCGGAATACATAGCCAGAATAAGATGGAGTATTGTCATTCTTTTTGCGGTCATTGCTGTTGTTTTACTGGGATTTTTTATTGATGCTGTTTCACATACTTCTACAGATACCGCATCTGACATGATCTTCTTTTTATTCTTTTTGATTACTGGCCTGCTGGCAGGGTGGCTGGCTTATCAAATGATCAGAAATCAGGATGAGAAAATCAGTGGTCTGCTGATCAATCATCAGGGAATCCTGTTTCTCAACAGAAAAGAGAAAATACTGTCAGAAATTAAATACCAGGATTTGATCAAAAGCAAGGACTCCTATACAAAAGATATTTATTCAGAATCTCAGAATCTCGGAAAATATAGTAATTTCAGAAAAAATCTATATGTTCATGAAAAAGATGAAACCGGAAAACCCAAAAAGAAACTGATCAATCTGGATGTGATTCCACTTAAAAACCGGTATGATCTTATTGGACATTTTCTGAAAGGAGTACAGACTTTTCGCCCCGATCTCAAAATTGATTCTGAGGTTTACAAGGATTTTTATCTTGATGAGAAAACATTACGCTATGCTCCTGACCACCTTAAAAGCGATATGAAAGTGAAAATTATTACAATAGCTGTTGTCATTCTGGTGATCATCGCTTTCAGATACATTTTTTTAGATGAAGTCTAAGTTATTTTGCCTGTAATGAGCTTGGTGGATAGCCAAACTGCTTTTTAAATGCAAAGGAGAAATGAGATAAATTTTCAAAGCCCAAATCCAGATAAATATCGGAAACCGATCTCTCTTTTTGGGTAAGCAGAAAATGAGCTTCCTTCAATCGCCGAAGCTGCAGCCATTGTCTTGGCGGTATCCCGAATATCTTTTGAAAATCTCTTTTAAAGGCAGACAGACTTCGCCCTGTTAAATAAGCAAATCGTTCTACATTGACATTGAAATGAAAGTTTTTGTTCATAAAAGTTTCAATATCTATTTTGTAAGGCTCAGAAAAATCAAATAAAATATCTTTAAGACCCGGATCATCACTCAGCATCAGAAGTAAAGCTTCTTTCTGTTTGAGACGCAGAAGTTCTGTAGAAGCAGGAAGTTCTTCATAGGCCAGTAAAGAGTACATAAAAGAAGTTAATGCCTTTTGATCCGGTTTTATAAAAGCCGGAATATTATCCTTCTTCTCTGCCTGATATCCATACTCACGGCTGAAATCACGTAAGATGGCTTCATCAAAATAAATGGTTACCGTTCTTATCTCTCCATCTTTAGGAGGGTATTTTGCAAACTTCAGGAGACGGTTTTTTCTTGCAGAATAAAGTTCCCCTTCTTTAAATATCGTCTTTGTGGTACCGTCATTCAGTTCCATTTCCCCGGAAATAACCAGTCCCAGACTATGGATTCGTGCAAATTGTTCTCCTTCCCTGAATTCTGAAAAATGACAGGAGTAATTGATAGGTAAAAGAATATTATTTTCGCTCATGGCTCAGACAGTTATTTCTTGATCGATTCTTTTTTCAAACTTACAAAACTTTTTTAGTATCAATAATGGATTACATATTGTTTAAATCCTCGAAGCCTGCTATTGCACAGACTCTGAGGATTTTAATATCAGACAAGAATGGTCTTGGGTTCAAGATAAGCCTCCAATCCGAACACACCATACTCACGGCCGATACCACTTTGCTTAAACCCACCGAAAGGAGCATAAGGATCATGTGAAAATCCATTGATACAGATTCTTCCGGCATCAATCTGTGCAGCAATACGTTCTGCATGCTCTTTATCAGAAGAACTGATGTAAGCTGCCAGACCATAAGTGGTGTCATTGGCAATAGCAACCGCTTCCTCTTCATTAGCATAAGGAATGATAGACAGTACCGGCCCGAAGATTTCCTCCTGAGCGATACGCATATCATTACGAACATTGGTAAAGATGGTTGCTTTTACAAAATTACCATTTTCAAGACCTTCCGGTTTACCTTCACCACCTGCGAGCAGCGTTGCGCCTTCTTCCTGACCAAGACGGATGTAGCTTTGTACTCTTTCAAACTGCTTGGTGCTTACCATAGGTCCTACAAGGGTATCTTCTTCATTAGGGTTTCCCACTTTTACCTGTTCCGCCGCTTTTTTAGCCAGTTCATTCACTTCATTCAATCTGTTGATAGGAACAAGCAGGCGGGTAGGAGCGATGCAAGCCTGTCCGTTGTTCATATAGGCTCCGAAAACAGCCATAGGAATAGCTTTTTCCAGATCGGCATCTTCAAGAATGATATTCGGAGACTTTCCGCCAAGTTCAAGAGTTACTCTTTTCATAGTATCTACGGCTCCTTTGGCAATAGCTTTTCCTGTAACTGTGGATCCGGTGAAAGAAATTTTTGCGATATCGGGATGCTGGGTAATTTCTACACCTACTACATTTCCTAACCCATTTACAATATTGAATATCCCTGCAGGCAAACCGGCTTCATGGAAACATTCAGTAAGCAGCTGAGTTTGTGCAGCACTCATTTCACTTGGTTTGATGACGGCTGTACATCCGGCGGCAATAGCGGTAGCCAGTTTGTTGCAGATAAAACTGTTGCTGGCATTCCATGGGGTAATGATTCCTACCACTCCCAAAGATTCAAAACGTACTTTAGAATGGCCGACTGTTTTTTCAAAGTCATATGATTCCAGAGTCGTAATGGTTGTTGTAAAGGCTGAAATTGCATTTTGAACACTCATTCTGCAGAACTGCAGGGTTCCTCCATATTCATTTACCATCACAGAAATCAGTTCATTTTCCCGCTTGCTCACAGCTTCATGCAGTTTTTGAAGTAAACCGATACGTTCTTCTTTTGTAGTTTTTGAAAAGGTTGTAAAAGCTTTCTTCGCTGCAGCGATGGCCATTCGGGTGTCTTCTTCATTTCCCAGAACAACTTCTCCTGTTTTTTGATTGGTCGTAGGATTGATAAGGTCAAATGTTTCTGTTCCATTCGGTGTAACAAATTCACCGTTGATGTAAATTTTATTAATCTGTTTCATTTTGATGATTTTAATATGACAAAGTTCGTCAGAAACAGAAAGGACAGGTTTGTTGTATGGTTCAATTTTTATTTGTTGTATGGTTCATTTTTAGAGACCAATTTGTATGGGAAATATAAGCTGTTTGTTTTTCTTTTTTGAATTAATATGAAAAAATGACCCGTTCTTCCCTGAAATTGACTACTTTTATCATAACCAAGTAAATAGTCGTTTTGAGAACAACACTTAAACTTATTACTGCTTAGTATCAGTCTCCGTAACCACAGGCTGATCGTTCTTTCGTTTGGGTAATTCTACCCGAACAGGTTTTCATTTCATCATATTATGTATTGCATTGCCTGCCAAAGGCAGCTATATCTGTTGTTTTTGTCTTCATCATTATGATTTTAAAAGACTGAAATACAGTTCAAATTATACCTTAAGAATAGTTTGTGGGTAAATCTCAGATGTATCAACCTTCTTGTAATGCGTGAATAATATGGAAAAAATCCAACAAAGAATAGCAAGCACGATTATAAGTAATGAGTACAAAACATATTTGGGAGGTAAAAGCGAAAAATACTCCCTTACTAAAAAAGAAATGCAATCATTGTAACAGTGACAGATTTTATTGCAGCGATAAATTCAGATTGAATGCTCAAAAAAAGAATATAGATATATGGTTGATTTACCGATGTGTAAAATGCAGCAACACCTATAACATGACTGTTTTTTCAAGAATAAGAACAGAATCTGTCAGTAAAGAACTGTTCAATAAATTTTCAGAAAACGATACGGAAATTGCCTGGGAATATGCTTTTTCACAGGAAATAAGAAAGAAAAATAATGTAGAAGCAGATCTGGAAAGCGTAGCATATGAAATTCTATACAATACCATTCCTGTTGAAGATCTGATCAATATGGACGGTGAAATCATTTCGTTTCAGATACAATGTTCTTTTGATTTTAACGTAAGAGCTTCAACTGTTATCAGGACATGCTTAGGTCTTTCGTCATCTAAATTGAACCTTCTGCTTGATTCAGGTACAGTTTATTTTAACGGAAAACCTTTACAGAAGAAATACAAGATTAAAAACGGTGATACTGTTAACATCAACACAAAAGCGCTGATCGACATCTATCTTATTGGGAAAGAGGAATTATTTCTCAAAACCGCAGATGAATAATAAAAGAAGAGCCTCCTGATGATTATCGGGAGGCTTTTTTATGTTGAAATTTACTTTGTTTTAAAAGATTAACCTGTTTCTGTAAAGTCTGTTTTTCCGGCTTTGATTTGGTCAGACGGATTGCTTCTTCAAAATGATAAATCGCCTGATCCGGATGGATTTCAGAATATAAATATCCCAGCAGCCCATGATAATATTCGTTGCCGGTGAGATTAAGCTTTTCTGCTTCAGGAAAAGCAATCTCATTTCCATACACTTTGGAAAAAGCAAAAGCTCTGTTTAAGGCAGTAACCGGAGAATATTCAATGATAGCAAGCTGATTGTACAGGTTTAAAATTTGCTGCCATTTATCTTTGGCAGATGAAGTATGCCAATATGCAATACCTGCTTCCAGATGATATTTTGAAACAGAAGTATTGTTGGCCTGGCAGGCTTCTATCAGGTAATAATTGCCTTTTTCAATCAAATTTTTATCCCATAATGTTTCGTCCTGCTCATCAAAAAGAATGGCTTCTCCTTCATCATTGGTCCGGGCATCAAGCCTTGAGCTCTGAAAACACATCAAAGCCAGCAGTGCATTGGTTTTCGGGATGTTGGTAAACTGATTGTCAGTAAGAATCAGGGTAAGTCTTATGGCTTCCAGGCAAAGATCTTTACGGATTAAAAGGTTATCCGTTCTGGAAAAATAGCCTTCATTAAACAATAAATATAAAGTAGTCAACACCGTTTCCAATCGCTGGTGAATATCCTGTTCACTTAAAGAATCTATTGTAAAATGGTGTGTTCTGAGAGCTTCCCGGCCCCGTTGCAAACGTTTTTTGATAGTCTCGGTTTTAGAAAGAAAAGCATTGGCGATCTCTTCCACACTGAAGCCGCAGAGAATCTGAAGAGCCAGACATATTTGAGCTTCTTGGGAATTGACAGGATTACAGGTTACAAAAATCATTTCCAGCTGGCTGTCAGAGATATTTTTGGTATCGAAATCTAGGGTTGGATATTCTTTTTCGGTGGTTCTTACCTCTTCTTTTTTGTTTTTTTCAATAATGGAAAGGTGCTTGAAATAATCTTTTGCTTTATTCTTAGCCACTGTATAAAGCCAGGCTGCAGGATTATCAGGAAGTCCGTTTACCACCCAATATTCTGAAGCTTTCAGAAAGGTTTCGCTGGCAATATCTTCTGCAATTTCGATATGTTTGATATCAAAACTTCTGCAAAGTACAGCAACGATTTTACTGTACTCGGTTCTGAATAAATGCGGCGTTATTTCATTCGGATTGGTCATGGTTGATGAAAAGACTGTATCAAAGGTAGTTATTACAATTTACTGATTTCCCTTACTTCTACACTTCCCCCAAATAACAGGATAGGACATTCTTTACATAAAGCAGTCGCTTCTTCAATAGATTCCGCATTGATAAGCGTGTATCCCATGATAGATTCTTTAATCTCAGTGTAAGGACCATCAGAAATTATTCCGTCGGATTTTACAACCTGTCCTGTATTTTCCAGGCGGTTTCCTCTGTCTGCCAGTTTATTCTGCGCAGCAATTCCTGTGATCCAGTTCATCCATTTCTGAGTGTTGGCCTGCATTTGTTCCGGTGATGTCTTGGGCATAGACTTGTAGTCTGCACGGAAGACTAATAAGAATTCTTTCATTGTATTCAAATTTTTGATTCATCTTGATGACGACCAATTTTCCTTAATGGGGACAATTGTTTTAATATAAATATCAGAATTATTTCAAATTCATAGTAGTTCTGAAAACACATACTGCATTTCCGGTAATACGGATGATATCGGGTTGGCTGTCTCTTACGCTAACTTGTACTTTTACTTCACCAATCCTGTTGATGGCTTCCCCTTGTTTTCCGGTAAATTCAAAAATATCAGCAGCAGTTTCTCTGATCTTGTTCTGAATAAGATAACCTCCCAGAGGACCATTTGCATTTCCGGTAACCGGATCTTCGGAAATACCGATAGCGGGTGCAAACATCCTTCCATGGGTTAATATCTCTTTTTCATCTGTATCGAAAGTAAATACAAAATATCCGTTACAGCCAATTTCTTTACTGAGCTTTGTCAAAGCAGCAAGATCAGGAACCAGATGATTTAAGGTCATATTGCTTTTAATACCGATTATTACTTTTGAATGTCCTGTAGAAGCGATCTGTACGGGACATTTTTCATCAAGATCATCCATTGTCAGTCCCAGGGCAAGCACAATTCTTTGGGTCATTGAAGTATCAAAAGCTGGGCTCAGCTCAAATTTTCCCTGTGTCATGGTGATGAGATAATCATTGTTTTCTCTTTCTATATGAATTGGTAATATTCCGATTTGTGTTTTGATTTTAACGATGCAGGAATCCAGGTGGTCTTCCTGAGCTTTTGCGTAAAGCGCAGCAATGGTAGCGTGTCCGCAGGATGGAACTTCTGTAGTAGGGGTAAAATATCTGACCTGATAATCAAAATTTTCTTTGGGATTATCAGACCTGAAAACAAATGCAGTTTCAGAATTATTAAGCTCTCTGGCAACGAGCTGCATTTCTTCAGACGTCATATTTTCAGCATTTAATACAACTCCTGCAGGATTTCCTTTGAATTTCTCTTTGGTAAAAGAATCAATTTGGTAGACGATAACTTCTTTCATATGGGTGATTAAGTTTACTGTAAAAATACGGAATGAAACCGGTGATCCGATGCCTGTTTTATTGTCATTTGGCAAAAAAATAAATCAGAATCCGGAGATCCTGATTTATCAATTAGTGAATAGAAAATTTCAAGGTATTTTAATCCCACTTATTCTGGGTAGAAACTGCATATTTCCCGGCTCCTGTAAAGAAAAAGCTTAGACTTACCAGCATATAGATCACCAGTAATTCCAAAGCCCACCCACCGAATTCATTAAGTTTGAAAATATTAGCCGTCTGTGCAAGAATAGTGGCTGTGAAGCAATTGACTGCAAAAACTAATCCAGCCAGTCTGGCCCTGAATCCCACAATCAGCATAACAGGAGCTATAATTTCTCCTGCAAAGACCCCATATGCAAAGAAAGATGGTAAACCATGCATAGCCATCATATCCTTAATAAATCCAACTCCATGGATCAGTTTGCTGATTCCGTAAACCGACATGGGAAATCCGATGGCTATTCTGCAGATAAGCATTCCTAAATCAATGTTCTTTTTCATTTCTTATAATTATTTAAAAGTTATATTTTATAAATGCCCCGATATTTTCCAGGGTCTTTTTTCCGTTGTTAAACTGATCAAAATTGGAAGCGAGTCCATACATCATTTTATCTTGTTTTACACCAATTCTGATAAACTGGAGTCCTCTGGGATACCCACTGTCATCCAGGTTTCCAATTGCCAGTACACTGAAATATCCTTTAAGGTTTTCTGTGAGATAAGGAGTATATTCAAATGATATAGACTGTTCCAGCGAAAACCCTTTCTGGTAGGTAGTTCCAATAGAGTAGGAGAGAGAATAGCTGGACTGGATGATTTTGTATTGCAGATAAGCACTGAAAAATGCTCCTGGATTTTTCATTCCAAATGCCGCATTGGCGCTAAGTCTTCTGGTAAAGCTATAAGCGAGGGTATTTCTGATAAAAAATATATTTTCTTTGTCTTTGGTGTATTCTGTATCAAACAAAGTAAGATTGTTCAATTTCAGCTGTTCATTCAGTTGATAATTGACATTATGCATATAGGTATACGACCGATGTCCTAAAACAAGATCGGGAGTATAGGAAAGTTTCTGTGCATTCAGATTCAGGGAAGCTGATGCAAGAGTTGTTATTGTGATGATTTTTGCCTTCATATTTCACTCATTAAATTCTGTGAGCAAAATTATTCGGGCTGGAACGGAATAAACTTAAGAAATCTTAAGAAAGGTCAAACAGGTGTTTTTTTCTAAGATAACTCAAGTATTCTACTGTGATTCCCAGATAGGAAGCAATCATGTATTGAGGAAAACGCTGCTCAATATTGCGGTAGGTTGTGACGAATGTCCGGTATTTAGTATAGGCATCAACCCTTGAATGCTCAAAAGTTCTTTCCTGTAACGTAACATACGCAGATTGCATTTTCAGGCGCCAGAATTCTGAAATGGCCGGAACTTCTTTGTATAATACTTCCAAATGACTTTTACTGATCTGTATAATCGTGGTATCTTCATTAGCCTGAATAAACATTCTTGAAGGTAATTCGCTCAGATAGCTGTACAGATCATTTACCCACCAGTTCTCAATACCTAACTGGGTGGTGTTTTCTTTTCCTTTTTCATCAATATGATAGGCGAACAGACTTCCCTTAGCAATGAAGCGCATGTGTCTGGAAACCTGTCCTTCACGAAGCAGATACTCTTTCTTTTTGAGCTGTATAATTTCTAATTTTGAAGTAATGCAATCAATATCCTTATCTTCTAAAGAAACGATTTCCTTAAAATGTTCTATCAGCTGTAAAAGTATAGTATCTGTATCTGTCATGAGGTATTGAGTTCTGTTCCCAACGATTATGGTAAGGGCGAACTACGGGTGCAAATTTACATAAATATTAAAAATTGCAGGAAGAACAAAGGCTTAACCTCAGTTGAAAGAACACAGTTGAAGTCAGAAATGATACTTTTTTAAGTAAAAAAAGAATTTATCTGGCCTGTCCGATATCCAGTTTATCAAATTTCCCTTCTGCATTTTTATGGAATTTGAAGTAAGTCTGAAATGTTCCCCATTTTCCGGCTTTAAAATTACCATATATGTTTTTTCCATCATTTTCTACGCGGTCTATGCTGAGAAACATCTCATTACCCAGAGCATTGGAGAAGAAAGATTTGAAATCTATGGAATTACCGTCGTCTGTCATTGCAGGATTTTCTGTAAAGAAGCTATACCAGCTTTTATCACCGTTTTGTAAAGCTTCTATGGCTTTTTTTACTTCAGGGTCTGTTATTTTTGATAAGTCCATTATTTGTTGTTTTTTTGAAAGTTGTGGTTCTTGATTTTGTTTTTTTTTGTTTGTGTTTTGTCCACAGGCTATACAGGAGAAGCCTGTCAGGAATATGATGATTAACTTATAGGCTCTCATTGGTTTTAGCTTTTAAGAGGATGTTGCAGATAAATAATAAGCAGATTCAGACAAAGAAAAGGAAGTTCTATCATAGCACCTTTCAGGTCTTTATTTAAAAGCTGAAAACAGATAATCAAAAGGATGCCGGCTGCCATCAGAAAATTTCCCCAGACAAATGTTTTTGGAAATAAAATCATTACAGAAGCCAGTATAGTAAACGCTCCGTTGATCATAAGTCCTGTTTTGTCAAATCCCCATTTTCCGAACATTTCTGTCATTTCAGGTTTACCGGAAATCATAGCAATTCCTTGTTTGAAGCCCATAAAGACAGCAAATAGAATCAATGCAGAATTAATAATCTTTAGAATCATTGATGTGTTTTTTATATTATTAATACAAATATCAATGAAATTAATGATATATCAATGGTGAAGTTTTCGGAATTTATTATAAATGAAAAAGATGTGGATTCTGTATGCTTTATTCTAAAAAGAAGACCACAATTTAACTTGTAAATTGTGGTCTTCTACAGCTTTAGAACCATTTAAACTACGATTCTGTTTTCAAATAACCATAATGCAAAGCTGTTTCTTTTCCGAACAGGCTTGAGAAAATATTCTGAAACTCATGGATGTACCTGCACTTTATAGCGTTCCCATATATTTTCAGACCTTCCAGTATTTTTCTGGAACTCAGGTCTATATCGTATTTTATAAAAGATTCCGGTCTTTCGTACCGTATACTCTTATCCGAACTGTACGTTCTTGAGAATCCCAGTTTTTCAAGCCATTCTTCTGTTATTTTAATAGGTCTGATAGAAGCTGCCGGGACTGAGATACTTTGAATATCATTTTCAATTTTAACAAAATAAGCCTGCTCGACATTGTGAAAGATCTCGGAGATTATATAAATCTGATTATTATACTCCACCAAGTTCTTGATTTTTAAATCTGCTACGTTCATGATATTTTGATTTTTAGGTGATGATATAGTCCTGTACAAACAGCAAATACTATGCCCGGCATTACATTGTTGTACCCTGTTTTAGTGAAGGTTAGGTTAAATTTTTACTATAAAAAATTAATAATATGTTAAAATAGTAGGCTCATAAGTGAATGATAGCATGTTGCCAAAAAAATGGATGTGGTATGTATGTGGTACTAGTTTCTTGTTCTTGCTTTAGGTACTACATTGGCTGTGGCTAACAGAAGGGCTGTGATAACCGCTATGATAAGAATTCCTATGAAGACATTCCAGGAATAAGCATGAAGGAGATAACCGGTACCGCTGCCCAAAATACTTGAACCAAAATAGTAAAACAGCCAGTAAATAGAAGTGGCTGAAGATTTTCCGCGTTTGGCATACAATGCAGTCATCTGGCTGGCCATTGTGTGGGCTGCGAAAAAAGAAAGGGTAAAAAGACCGAGCCCGAAAATAAGAATATAAATATTTTCGGATAATAACAATGCCGCACCGGTGAGCATAAATAAAATAGAGCCTTTCAGGATATTGTTCATGGGAAATCTTCTGGAAAGACGGCCAACGATCATTGTTCCAAAGACCCCGAAAATATACATGAGAAAGATAAAAGCAATGATAAAGTGGCTTAATGAAAATGGTTTTGCTTCCAGTCTGAATGTCAGGTAATTATAAACACTCACAAAAACACCCATCAGTAAAGCTGCTGTACAATATAACCGAAGCATGTAAGGATTGGTCAGGAAAAACTTCATCTGTTTTACCTTAAGATGATAATCTGTTTTCTGTGGATTGAAAAACCTTGATTCCGGGAACAGTTTCCAGAATATAACTCCCAGAATGAAGCTTTCTATCCCTATAAAAAGTACCGCATTGCGCCATCCGAATTCACCGGCAAAAAGAGTCGCCATTATTCTTCCGCTCATTCCTCCGATGGTATTACCACTAAGATACATGCTGATAGCTGCCGGTACTGCCAGAGCATTCACTTCCTCTGTGAGATAGGCCAGAGCAACCGCCGAAACTCCGGAAACAACAAAACCCTTCAGTACTCCGATAGCGATCAGGAGGCTTAAGCTCGGGATCCAGGTGGAAATAATGGTAAGTATGGCAGATGAAATCAATGAAAAGACCATCAGACCTTTTCTGGAATAGCTGTCTGCTTTAAAAGCAAAAAACAGTAATCCCAATGCCATACCTATTGTGGAGGAAGATACAAGAAGGGAAGTATCACCTACAGACACCCCGAACTGTTCTGCAGCCATAGGCAGCATCGGCTGGAAAAGATAAAGCTGAGCAAAAACAGAAAGTCCCGAAAAGAAAATACAAAGTTTTATATATCGGAAACGTGAGCTTCCCTGACTGGCTTTTTCAGATGAATTCATGATTTTTTGCAATTAAAATGCAGTGGTTAAACAGAAAAATTGAGTTCTGTAAATTTCCTGATTATTTTTCGGATTTAAAAATCATAATTTCAATCATATGTATTGGTGAAAAAAATCAATGCATCTGTAAACTGCTGATGTATTCTGAGGGAGTAATGCCCTCCATCTGTTTGAATACCCTGTTGAAAGTAGACTGATTTGAAAATCCCGCTTCGGTGTAAATATACATAAGAGTTACCTTCTCAATATCATTTTCAGTAAGCAGTCTTTTCACACACTCAATCCTGTGCATATTCAGATAATTATTGAAATTGGGATATCCCTTTACCCGGATTGATTTTGAGATATAACTGCTGTTGATATCCATTTCTGCAGAAAGTTTTGAAATATTGAAATTAACATCTTTATACAGCTGTTTTTCTCTCATTACAAGCTCAATTTTCTCAAACAACTCATCTGCAAAAGGAGCTTTTTCTGTTACAAGGATTGGCTGAACTTCCGGATTCAGAGCTTTCTCTTTAATTTCATGGTAAATTTCAACTCTTTTTATTTTGTCTTTAAAATAGATCAGAAGGGATATTACGGCTACATTAGAAACCATAAGGATTGTATCTGTAATTCTTACATCATCCTGACTGTGCAGAGGGAAGTTAAAGCTGAAATTTTTTGAAATAAGATAGCCTGCAATAATATTCAATAATACAAATATGCTGTAGATAAAGACGTATTTCCTCTGAAAGAAAACATATGCCGCCAGCGGAATCGGGATAAGCCAGACAAAACTTGCTATAGAATTGTTCCAGAAAGCCAGCATGATATAAAAATTAAAAAGGGTTGCAATGATAATATAGGAATGTACCATTACATTTATTGAATACGTCTTACGTACAATGAGGTAAGTGTAGACCATTAAAAAAAGTCCTCCAAAAAGATACCAGGCCATTATTTTATCCGGGATGATAAAAGTAAATATCAAACCAAATACGGCAAGAATAACAGACATCAGAATGTTGTAATAATATACCAGATGTTTTTTGTACTGTTCAATTTTTATGTCTTTTGCGGTATTCATTTGTGGTAACATATAATTTTTAATCATTTCAATTCGCTTTATAACAGTCAAATATCAAAAAATGACTATGATAAAATATTGATTGTTAGTTATTTGTGTTTTGATGAGCCGTTTCCGGGTTTTCATTGATTATTAAGGAATTTGATTTATCCGTGCAGATAACTTTGCACCAGCTAGCTCAACCAAGGTTTATTGATTACCTATCAATTGATCCACATGATTTATTCACCCCTTAATAATTTTAAACAAATATACTAAAATGAAGAAAATAAAATTAACTCTTGCCAGCATAATGATGAGCTTCTCAATAGCGGCATATTCCCAAGTAGGGATCAATACAGATTCCCCTAAAGTAACATTACATGTGGAAGGAAAACCAGATATTGCTACCATTCCTGATGGAGTAATGGCTCCCAGGGTAACGGGCGATCAACTGAAGGCGAAGGATAACGTCTATCTGACTGAGCAGACAGGAGCTTTAGTCTATGTGACCCAAGCTGTGACGATGCCTTCTGTAAAAACGGCAAAGGTAGATAAAGCCGGCTATTATATGTTCAATGGAACCACCTGGAAGTTTGCATTTGGAGGTAAAGACGACGATATTACAATTGGTGATCTAATTTACTATCATGGAAGCATTCCTGCAGGTACCTCCGGAGCGGGTACGTTGGCCAGTACCTATCTCTCTGATCTTCCCGTGCTGGGAGGTTTCTTAAGACTAGACGCTCAATTCAACAGCAGTTCAGCAGGTACAGGGTCAGCCACGACTTTTAATCCACGACTTTATAATGCAGGTACTTCAGACGTGAAAATCTGGGTTTCGGAAATGTCTACCCATACCGGTGATTCTGACAACGGGAATATTAAACTGTCGCCAGGTGCCTACAGACAGTTTGATGACGGAGTTTATCTTACACAGACCCATAATGAGACGGTAACATTTGATATTACCATACAGGAACCGGAGCCAAGATGGTACAGAGTGTATTATGCATTCCGTGTAGACAACAAATCTACAACAGGAAGCAGTGATGCCACTACAACGGATTCCAATACTTCTGATAACACAAGAGAATTGTTTCTATCTGTTCAGAGGTTATATTAACAGAGCATTTTTCTATGATTCTAAAAACACATTGATTCTATAAAAAAATAAACAGATCAACGGGTGAAAACTCTAATGAGATTTGTGTTTTTTCTGGGGCAGGAATAATAGGAGATTCCGGCCCCGTTTTTTAATGCATCATTTCGTAAGCCTTGATCAGTTCTGCAATATTGGCGACATCAAGCTTTTGAAAAATTCTCTTTTTGTAAGTACTCACGGTAGACATCTGGATATTAAGCCTGTTGGCAATTTCAAGATTTCCGTTTCCGTCGGCAAGAAGCTTAAAGATTTCATATTCACGGGATGACAGCTTTTCTACAGGATTGTTTCTTTTGTTTTGGATAATAAGACCAATCAGTTCTGCAGGATAAAAATATCCTTTTTCAATCACTGTTTTCACTGCATTTTTGATTTCTTCCTCACTGCTTTGCTTATTCAGATAACCTTCAGCACCCTCTCTGATATATTGGATGGCGACATCTTTATCATATCCTGAAAAGATAAGAATCTTGAGGTCATTCTGTATATTTTTAAGCTCCGGAATCATTTTTTTATACTGAGTTCCAGGCATATCAATGTCTAGAATAAGTAGGTCATAATGTGAACTGCCAAGCTTTTTTTTCACCTGGTCATAGTTTTCTGCAAAATCTATTTTCAACTCCGGATAAGCAGTTTCAAGAACCAGAGAGGTTCCTGCTCTTACTACATAATGATCATCAGCGATTAAAATTCTTTCATTCATAGAGATTAGTTTTTATTGAGTATTATTTTCACAACCGTTCCTGAAGGTTGGTTTTGGCTGAAACTGATTTCAGCGTTGATCTTTTTCACCAGATGAATGACCATATGCAGACCAAGACCTTTCCCTTTGAAGCTGGGTGTCTCCAGTGTAGGATTTCTGAACAGGTTCATATAAATAGCAATCTGTTCTGCGGACATTCCGATACCTGTATCAGAGATTATGATTGTGGATTTTTGTTGGTTTTCTGTAATATTCAGGCTTATATTTCCTTCAAACGTATTTTTCACAGCATTATCAAGGATATTATGAATAATGGCGGTTAAAATACTTTCGTTTACTTTAGAGTACACAATATGTTCAGTAAGCTGGGTGATTGTTGTTCCCTGCTCTTTGGCAATTTCACAGAATAGCCTGTTTTTGATTTCCAGAATTCTGTTGACAGGATATTCCTTTTCTTCAAAAATATTCTCCGCTTTGTAAAGCTCAGTATATTCTTTTAAATTCAGGGTAAACTGATAAAGCTGTTCCGAAGATTTATAAATACTGTCAAAATATTTCTTCTGAAGTTCCAGATCATCAGACTCATGAAGCCTCTGGGAAAGCATGGCGATAAACCGGATAGGAGTTGTGATGTCGTGGCTGATGGTTTCCACCAGTTTTTTCTGATATTCCGTTTCTTTTTGCAGATTGCTTTTTACCACTTCAAGATGAAGAGAAGTTTCTTTCAGTTCAGAGTTTTTATTACGAACAATTTGCTTTAATGCTTTATTCTTTATTCTTAAAAAGTTGGTAGTCAGCTGAACAATGATAATAATGATAATCAGTATAATCACAGAAACAGACACCCTGAACAATAATGTCTGATAAAAAAGAGGCTGAATGTTGAAGCGGATTGTCTTTATCTCATACTTCCCGTCCGGAGAAATAAGTATTCTTATGCTGAGCGTATATTCACCCGGAGAAAGATTACTGATGGTGTATTTTAATTCGCTTCCTGTTGGGATCTGTTCCCACTCAGTATTTTCCTTTCCCGATATTTTCCCTTCGATATACAGGTTTTCCGGATTAGAAAAATAGGGGATATCAATAAAAACATCCGCAGTTTTATAATCATTCTTGAAATCAAGGGTCTGACGAAAATACTGAGGTTCAGAATTTCCTATTTTTACCCTTTCAATATAAATTTTATTCCTTTCCGGATAATAAGTCCTAATATTGTCCGGGTTGAAAAACACAAATCCGTCCATTGATGGAAATACAAATTCTCCATTCTCCAAAGCGTAAGCATTGGGCTCTGAGCTGCCATTGAATTCATTCGTCAGGAAGCCGTCTCTCTTAGTGAAACGGTAATAAAAGACCGGAGTTTTTCTATTTTCTGCATACTGCAGCAGTTGTTTTTTAGGAACTTTAAAAAGGCCATTGTTGGAAGAAATCCAGTAAGCACCTTTTTGATCTTCAAGCATATAATGAGCCGATTGCAAATAACCATTTCTGTCATTCGGCATCTTGATGAGTTTGTGGTTTTTGAAAAGATAAAATCCATTTTTATTCGTAGTAATCCAGATCAGATTATCCTTTGTTCTGAAAATACTTTTGACATGAATATTTTTGATGATTGGAGTTATTGTATTGCTTCCCAGCATTACCGAATACAAACCGTCACTGTTGCCGGTCAGAATTTCATGGTCACTGTATTGGAAAAAAATATTGACAAAACTTTTAAAATTATAAGTGAAATCCGGATTGGTAAACAGATTTTTTTTATAAAGACGAAGTTGTGTACCCGAAAGATCCGTAAATGTAGTGCCATAAATACTTCCGCTTTTCATAAAAGCTTCGAATCCTTTACCTATGAAAGTTGAGTCCTTCCTTTTATACCCCGAATTTTTGTAATATCTGATAATACTGTTTCTCTTTCTGATCAGAATATTTTCGGAATCGTCATACATCATCAGATAATTGTCATTGCATCCGAACAGGTGTTTATTGACAATACCGTTTTTCCCAAATTCTGTTCCATCCTCTGCGATGATTGTACTGTTACTGAACGGAAGGGAAGCGTAATACACATTGTTGGAAAAATCTGCTTCTTTCTTTGAAATATAAAAATTGGTAAGCTTAAGTACATTAAGCCCGTTGTTAAGTGTTCCCAGATAAAGTTTATTAAAGTCTTTATCAAAAAACATAGAACAGTAAGAGTGATCGCCGATTTCCTCAAACTTAATGAGAAATCTTAAACGGAGATTCTTTTCGTTACCCTCTAAAATATAAATATTATCATGATTGATGATAAAAGTCTGATTGGTAATTTGCTGCCAATAGATTTTGGTGTCCGGATGATTAAAAAGTGTTGGTTCTTCAGAAACAGAAAGCTGTCCTTTATAGATAGAATAGGTTTTCCTTTTCTTCAGATCATTAATAAAAAGAGTGCCATTCAGGACAAAAATATTATTCAGATCCTTATTGGTAAATGGGATTGCTATTCTGGTCTCCTTTTTTCCTTCTTTATAGATGATCGTATTCTTTTCTGTAAAATAATAGGATGCATTCTTAAGCTGTATAAAATACTGAATATCATTATAAAAGCTTGATGTTATAATATTATTGGCAATCCGCTGTACAATAGCATTGCCATTGGAAAAAGCCATTTTATCATCCCCCGTAAGATTGGAAAGTTTTGGAAACCTGTTTTTAATAATTATTTTATTCTCCTGGAAATTATTAAGGACCGTAATGCTGTCCAGAAGCGGATCACCAATAAATTCCCCAAAATGAAGATTGTTTACTTTGAAATTATTAAAAGTAATAAATGAACTTCCGTCATATCGTACAAGACCGTTCTCTGTGGAGATCCAGATAAAACCATATTTATCTTTAACAATGGCCTTTGCACTGCTTTGCGGAAGCCCATTGTCTATATTGTACCACGTAGAAGTGTGGCTCTGTCCGTAAATGTTTAAATAGATGCAAGCAAATATAAATGCCCAAACTCTCATAGATGTGCAAAACTGATCTTTATCTCCTGCACTAGTGCAAGAGACGGTTAATAATAGTGTTTGTACAAGTCAATGTTTTTTTAATGGGCAGGAACGATTGAAAATAAATTTTTATCATTGAAGTTTTCAGGTCTTTTGTGTTTTATATTTTTTGATTGTGTAAAAATAGTGAAATTATGGAGATAAATCAGTATCCCAAAATCTGTTTTGTACAAGTTTTATCCCGGTTTGCTGACGATAGGGTACATAAAATTTTCCAAAACATTATAATATTTCAATAATAAGTGATAAATTTATACTGAATTCATTTTGAAATTCCTTCTACAAATCTCAGTGCTGTACAGAACTTATGATTGGTTTTAGGATTTTGAAAATAATAAATATTTATGCTTTTGTATTTTTTTTAAGAGTTGCTGATAAATAGTTTTTAGTTTTAATTAATTGCTTTTTGTAGTAAAAATTTGACAAAAAGCTGGGGTTAATTCTACATGATATCTTTGCTAGGGCTTATGAATATTCATATTTTTGCAAAAATATTTTCACAACGATTAAAGAAGATTTATTGTATAAATAATGATTCTAAGAACACAAACGGTTTTATCTCAAAAAAACAGAAGAGGCTGCATCAAAAGTAACGCCTCTTTTTTATTTCCGGATTTCAGAAATTTCGTTTTTAAACATACAAAAACCTCCCATAGATACGGGAGGCGAATTAAACTGATTGTATATTGAAGTGTAATTCAATCGTTATTGATGAGTTTCAAGCCACTTTAGCCTGCGCTCATCCGGAAGATGTTTTACGGTAAAGTTCTCAAAAACAGCATTGAAACCCTGTCCGTCAGGGCAGGCGGCCATTAAGCCAACCATTACCGGAGTATTATCCTGAAGAGGTGCATTCCGCATCATGATATAATTTTTATCATCAAAAGAATAAAATATTTCCACAGCATCCAGCCTTCTCACGGCTTTTATCCATACTGCAGGAGGTGTTTTCTCTAATGTTATGACACTCCAGTCACTTTTGTTGTGAGTTACTACAGTACTGAGGTTGTACTTGCCGTCTACAAATTCCACTCCAGCTTTGATGTAATGTTCTTTGTCAGTTCTCAGCATAAGACCCATCTGATCGAATCTGGCCTTGTAACTGCCGGTGATTTTCACTTTTGCTTCAAATTCACCGCCATAAGTGGTGTAATAAAAAGGAGCATCATCCACCGTAAATCCATAATGTGAAACTCTCCAGTAATCGCTCTGCGGCGTCACAAACATCGAAAGGCTGTTATTTTTGATTTCCCATTTTTCAGGCTCATTGAACCAGGTCATTTTTTCCAGGCTCTGGGCAGAAAGCTTTTGAATCAGGAATAGGGCACAAAAGCCTAAAATCAATTTCTTCATTCTCTTTGGATAAATTCTAAGGGTAAATTATTATTTTAGCAAAAGTATTATTAAACCTTATTCGCGTCAATACTGATAAATAACCATTATGGAAATCCGTGAACAGCTCAGCGATAAATTACTCGATAACGCTTCCAGAAAATGCATCCTTGATATAGAAGTCTATAAGCAAAGAGCACTTGCGTACTCTCAGATGGAAGGAGCAATATGTGTACTGAGCGATATGCAGGCGAATAAAAGCTTTATTTATAAATCTGCAGCCGCTGGAGAACTTGGACTCACTATGGGAGAAAATCCCACAGAAATAGATTCTATCTGGGAAGAAGAGATGCTGAAAAAGATCCATCCGGATGACCGTCTGAAGAAATATATCCATGAACTCCGTTTTTTCAAATTAATGGATGCTATGGAAATGGAACAGCGTACAGAATACAGTGTGGTGTCAAAAATCAGGATGAAAGATAAAGATGGCGAGTACCGCTGGGTAAAACACCGTATGTTTTATGTGTATTCGCCTTCCAATGGCAGACTGAGGCTGGCTCTCTGCCTTTACAATATTGCTCTGGCTTCATCTGCGGTTCCTGATTTTATGATTATCAATACAATAAAGGGAGAAGTTGTTGTAAAAGATAAACTTGATTATAAAAATATTCTGAGTCCCAGAGAACTTGAAGTTTTGAAATTTGTGGGAGAGGGCTATGCCAGCAAAGAAATTGCAGATATACTTTTCATAAGTATCAATACTGTCAGCAGACACCGTCAGAATATTCTGGAAAAACTAAAAGTAAAAAATTCTACACAAGCTTTCAAAGATAGTTTTTATTAACTACTTAGCTTTAAATATCCGAAAAGTTCACCATGTTATTTTGTATCTTATGATTAATTTTATACCTTGAATATAGATTAGCAAGAAAAATACATGATGAAAAGAAGTGAAGAAATTACCCGTCAATATTTTACCTTTCTGGACAAGCACATTCAGGAGGTTATTTCCGGAACTGTTCCGGATTTTATGGAGCTGAACGAAATTGCCGGAGAGCTTGCTGTCTCTCATAAACATCTCACTGATACCATTAAAAAAGAAACCGGAGAGCACCCCTGCTATTTTTATGATGGAAAAATTATCGAACAGGCCAAAAAGATGCTCATCAATTCCGATAAATCTATAGCAGAAGTTGCCCGTATTTTTACATATGACCCATCCAATTTTTCAAAATTTTTCAAAAAAATGACCGGTTTTACTCCCGGAAAATTCAGGAATTCCAACAAAATTTAACCTGCTTATTTTATTTCTTTAAAATTGCTGTGGGAGGGAATTTGTGACGATTTTCATCTCTTGGTAGGGATTTAAGCATGCCGGATTTTCCATTATAATGAGTGTTTTAGTGAATAATCATCGGAAAACAGCCTGAAAATAATCTTTTATAAATGAGATGGTTGTAAGGAATAACCGCCTTTTTTTATTATTTATTTATTAATATTTCTTTATTGTTTACTTTTTTTGTTAAATTTAGGTAAGAAAAAACTAATTAATTCAATAGGAAAAAAAAGTTAAAAAGGGACAGATATATAAAATAGTTTGGTTACCAGATAATAAGAATAAATTATTGTGTCTTTAATAATATTTAATCTTATTGCAGGCGTTTAAGCCCTCTAAATAGTTATATATTTGTTTCTTTTAAACCACAACAAACAAGATTAAGGATGAGCATCAATTTCACAACAGCAACTATTAAAGACTTTGAGAATATACCAGATAATAATATGGCTCAAAGGGCTGAAATTTTTTATGAATATTTAGACTACGTAAAGTCTAATGGACACATGAATTACAGACTGAAGAATACTTCAGGAACCAATGCGATACTGAATGTAAATATTGCAAACCAAAACAGAGAATTTGTTAGTTTTGTATCAAGTGATTATTTAGGATTTACGCAGCATCCAAAAGTAAAACAAGCTGCTATTGAAGGAATCGAAAAATATGGTACAGGTACAGGAGCTACTCCTCTCATCGGGGGATATTTTGATTACCATAATGCTTTAGAAAAAAGAATTTCAAGTTTTTTTAAAAGAACAGAAGATGAAGCCGTAGTATTTACTACCGGTTATACTGCTAATAGTGCGAGTTTACAGTGTTTAATGCAGAAAGAAGATCTTGCTATTTTAGATATGGCAGTACATGCCAGTGTACACGAAGGATGCGCTTTTACCAATAAAAAAACTTTTCCGCACAATAATTTGGAATCTTTGGAACACATTTTGAAGGTATCTGAAAATCTGTACCGTACGAAACTCGTTATTGTGGACGGAGTGTATTCCCAGGATGGTGATACCTCCCGTATTAATGAGATCTACAATCTTGTGAAAAAGTATAATGCCTTTCTAATGGTAGACGATGTACATGGCGTTGGTATCCTTGGAGAAACAGGCAGAGGTACTTTGGAACAGGCTGGTTTATTAGATAAAGTAGACATCATCACGGGAACATTCAGTAAAACGTTTGGAAACCTTGGTGGATATGTCATTGCCGATAAAAAATTGGCTGCATTTATCAGATTCCATTCCCGTCAGCAGATTTTCTCAGCAACAGCTCCACCATCATCCGCAGGAATTGTTAAAGCCATTGATTTAATAGATGAAGAACCTATCTGGAGAGAAAAACTCTGGAGCAATATCAATTATTTCAAAAAAGGACTTGATGATCTTGGATTGGATACCGGAGTTACCTGTTCCGCAATTATTCCAGTGAAAATAGGAGATCCCTATGTAACAGGTGAAGCAGGAAAACTACTAATAGAAAAAGGAATCTACACCAACCCGATTCTTTATCCGGCTGTACCAAGAAAAGATGCGCGTATCAGGATGAGTGTAACCGCAAGACACGAAAAAGAACATCTCGACAAAACGCTTAACGCGTTTGATGATATTAATAAAAAATTGCATATTGCAAAAAAATAATAATTATGCCTAGAAAAGTAGTGCAGGGCCCCATTAGGGACAAAGAAAAAACAAAGCAAAAACTGCTTGCTGCAGTTGGTAAAATTTTAAGAGTAAAAGGATACTCCGGACTAAAAGTAAGTAAAATTGCCGCAGTGGCCGGATTTGATAAAAAATTGATCTATGAGTACTTTGGAAGTACTGATAAACTGATTGATGAATATATCAAATCTCAGGATTACTGGAGCCAGGTCAATCAGGACGTTGATATGGATTTCTCTGACGGTGGACACGAACTTACTAAAATGGTTGTACTCAACCAGTTCGAAAACCTGAAGAAGAATAAAGAACTTCAGAAGATTATCCTGTGGGAGCTTTCAGAAAGTAAACCTATTCTTAAGAAATTAGTTGAACAACGTGAAGAGGTAGGAGAAGTTTTATTTGGGAATATCTCAGATCCTTATTTTGGTGAAGGGGTAGCTACAAGACACAGGGCAATTATGGCTTTGATTGTTTCCGGGGCTTACTATCTTAACCTTTATACAGGATATAACGCAAACAAGTTCTGCGGTATTGACCTGAAAACTGAAGAAGGTAGAAAAGAGATTGAAAGTGCTATTGTTGAGTTGATTGACTTTGCATACAGCAAAAAAAAGTAGGGATTAAAAGTTTTCCGATTTAAACAGAAATACGTTTTTTGTTGATATTTGAAAACTTTTAATTTTCAAATTAAAACTATATTTCTTATTTTTGACCAATGGAAAATTTTATAGTATCTGCAAGAAAATATCGTCCTCAGGAGTTTGATACGGTTGTAGGGCAATCCCATATTACGGATACTTTAGAACATGCAATTGAAGAAAGTCAATTAGCTCAGGCATTACTTTTTTGTGGTCCTCGTGGTGTGGGTAAAACTACTTGTGCCAGAATTCTTGCAAGAAAAATCAATGAGAAAGATGGCTCGGTTTCAGAAGATGGCTTTGCTTATAATATCTATGAGCTGGATGCTGCATCCAATAACTCTGTAGATGATATAAGGGAACTGATAGATCAGGTAAGATTTGCACCTCAGGTTGGTAAATACAAAGTATATATCATAGATGAGGTCCATATGCTGTCTTCTGCCGCTTTCAATGCTTTCCTTAAAACACTGGAAGAGCCACCTGCCCATGCCATCTTTATTCTGGCAACAACAGAGAAACATAAAATTATTCCAACAATTTTATCCCGTTGTCAGATCTATGACTTCAAGAGAATTGTCATTGAAGATATCCAGAATCATCTGAGAAATATTGCTCAAAAAGAAAATATCCAGTATGAAGATGATGCATTGTACCTGATTGCTCAGAAAGCTGACGGGGCACTAAGAGATGCGCTTTCTATCTTCGACAGGCTTTCTACATTCTCCCAGAAAAATATTACGCTGGCAAAAGCAGCCGAAGTACTGAATATTCTGGATTACGATCAATACCTCAATATTGTAGATCTTGCCAAGGAAAACAAAATTCCTGAAGTGCTTTTTGCGTTCAATGAAATTGTAAAAAAAGGATTTGATCCCCATATTTTTATTGCCGGATTAGGAAATCATTTCAGAGACCTGATGATGGCGCAGAATGCTTCTACGATCGACCTCATTGAAGTAGGAGAGAAGACGAAATCCAAATTTATAGAACAGGGACAGAAGTGGGCTGCCCAGCAGCTGATTGATGGCATTGAAATCTGCAACCATGCAGATATTAATTATAAGAATTCCAAAAACCCAAGACTTACGGTTGAAATTGCATTAATGCAGCTTGCTTCACTGACAGCTAATTTAGGCGATACTAAAAAAAAAAGTTCCTGATTCTGGCTCCGTTTCTTAGTGAGAAACAGGAGGTGAAGATACCGGAAAAAACTCCGGAGAAAAAAGAAGTTAAAGCAGAACAAAAGCCTGCTGCTTTGGAACAAGTTGAGGAAACTTTAGTAACAAAAACAACCAGGCCATTATCAAGACCGGGAATTTCTTCCGGTTTCAGCATCAATTCTTTCCTGAATAAAGAAGATAAAGTGGAAACAACAGAAGATGTTGTTGTGAAAACTGAACATCTTCCTCAAAACCATTTTACAGATACAGATCTGCAGATGGAATGGAAAATTATGCTTAAACAGCTTCAGGTAAAAAATAACTTTGTATTTAACGCAGTAAAAACATTCAAACTGGAAAAAGCTGCAGAAAATAAAATCAAAGTTTTATTCCCTTCAGATTCTGCCAAAGTAGAATTTGATAAAATAAGCGGAGAATTTTTTAATCATTTTAAAAGAAAAATTCAAAACCATAGAATTGAGGTAGAATACGTCAGAGACGTTGAAAACCTGAAGATTGAAGTGGTGACCAAGAGGAAAATGTTTGAAAAAATGATCGAAAAAAATCCACTTTTAAAAGATCTTGATGATTTAATGAAGTTTGATTTGACATAATTTTTATATATTTGTCAGATATTTCTGTTGAAAATACGTTTTCAACAAGAACAAATTACAACCAGAAACGCTAAAACAAAGACATTTCCAGAATAAAATGGAAAAACTGACTAACACATATCTGTCTTTTTTTGCACCCGCTAATTACTTTTTTAGCGGTTATTTTAGTTTTTCTGCTTCTTATTATAGAAATTTCAGAACGTATTACCGATTTTATTGGTACTGTTAACTGAATTTCTTTCCAAAAAATACAGGAGAAGTAGAGCCCTATTATTTTCCTGATTCCTTTAAAAATTTTTGAACGGCATTTTTTGAAAAGAATTATAAATTAAATTTTATAATCCAAAGGGCTATTGCTGTCAACGAAAAAATTATATAAAAAAACAATAAAATTTAGAATATGAATTTAAATGATTTGAAAAATGAGTGGATCGATGGGCTTACACAGCCACTAATGATCGCGGGACCATGTAGCGCAGAAAGTGAAGCTCAGATGCTTGAAACCGCCAGGAGAATTAAAGAATCCAATGCCAATGTATCGGTTTTCCGTGCGGGAATCTGGAAGCCTCGTACCAAACCAAACGGTTTTGAAGGAGTAGGAGTAATCGGTTTGAACTGGCTAAAAAAAGTAAAAGAAGAGTATGGTTTTAAAACAGCTACTGAGGTAGCCAATGCACACCATGTATTTGCAGCTCTGGAAGCAGATGTAGATGTTCTTTGGATTGGAGCACGTTCTACAGTGAACCCGTTTACAGTACAGGAAATTGCAATGGCTTTAAGAGGAACAGATAAACCTGTATTCGTGAAAAACCCTGTGAATCCGGATCTTGCATTATGGATTGGAGCGTTGGAAAGACTTTTAGGTCAGGATATTAAAAACCTGGGAGTAATTCACAGAGGATTTTCAACATACCAGAAAACAAAATACAGAAACAACCCGAACTGGCAGATTGCCCTTGATTTCAAAAGCCAGTTTCCAAATATTCCAATGTTGATTGACCCATCACACATCTGCGGAAACAGAACCGGTCTTGCTGATATTACACAGGAAGCTCTTAACGTAGGATACCAGGGTGCTATCATTGAATCACACTGTAATCCTGATGAAGCCTGGAGTGATGCTTCTCAGCAGATTACTCCTGAAGTTCTTGCAGACCTTATTGGTAATCTGAAAGTAAGAAGCTCTAATCTTGCAGGATTTGAAGGAGAAATGGGAAGACACAGAACTTTAATCTCGGATCTTGACTTCCAGTTAATAGAACTTCTTTCTCAAAGAATGAAAATTTCTGAAAAGATCGGTAAGCTTAAAAAGGAAAATGATATCGCGATTTTCCAGCCTGAACGTTGGAAAGTAATCACGGAATACGCTAATCAAAAAGCAAAAGAAACCGGAATGTCTCAGGAATTTATTGAAAAAGTCTTCAAAGCAATTCACGAAGAATCTATTGAAGTTCAGAACAGCATTATGATCGATAAGAGATAAACAGCAGATAAACGGGTAAGGGGATTAGGGTTTAGGATAAGTAGAATTGATTTAATTCCTGAAAACAATTACCTATTTACGGCAAAAAATATTTATTAGGGCTTAGACCTCAGGATTTAGAAGAATTGAAACATGTGTTTTTAACCTATTTCCTGAATGCTAAGCCCTAATTCCTTATATTTGCACCAGTATTATCTATGAAAGGAAAAATCATTAAATCTACAGGCAGCTGGTACCAGGTTTTGGAATTGGAAACAAATAAAATTTTCGAGGCCAGAATCAGGGGGAAATTCAAATTAATAAAAACAAGGCTTACCAATCCACTTGCTGTAGGAGATTTTGTTGAGTTTCAACTGGAGCAGGATGATATTGCCTGGATCACGAAAATTGAGCCACGCTCCAATTATCTGATCAGAAAATCAGTAAACCTTTCAAAAGAAGCCCATATTATCGCTTCCAATATTAATTTAGCGTGCTTTATCTTTACCCTGAAACATCCTGAAACATCTTTAGGATTTCTTGACAGATTTTTGGCATGCTGTGAAGCCTATAATATTACTCCTTTGATTCTTTTTAATAAGATTGATGTTCTCCAGGGGGAAGAAATAGAAATTGTGAAAGATGTCGAGTTTCTCTACCAGGAAATTGGATATAACACATTGGAAATTTCATCTTATTCAAGACTGAATCTAGATCAGTTGCAGGAAATCCTTAAAGATAGAACTTCAGTGTTCTTCGGACACTCCGGTTGTGGGAAATCTACTTTAGTAAATGCTTTGCAGCCAGGACTGAATTTGAAAACATCTGAAATTTCAGACACCCATCTGAAAGGAAAGCATACAACAACTTTTGCACAGATGCACTTCTGGGATTTTGGCGGAAATGTTATCGACACCCCTGGAGTTCGTGAATTTGCAATGATCGATATTGAAAAAGAAGAAGTACAGCATTACTTCCCTGAGATTTTCAAAAAGAGAGAAGAGTGCAAATTTCACAATTGCCTTCACATTAATGAGCCGAAATGTGCTGTTCTTGATGCCCTTGAAACAGGCGAAATACAACATTCGCGCTATTCTACGTACATTAAATTGATGGATGAGGCGGAAGAAGCTTCTCAGAAATAACCATATCAATTTCTATACTATTATAACCACTGCAGATTAATTCGGACAATCTGTACAGATTCTATTGCTGTCATTTTAGTATAATATTTCTCAAATATTATTTTTTAATGTTCAAATTTAACATTCTTACTAATGGTCTGTTTTTTTTGATTTGTTTTTTCTAAATTTTAACGAAAAAAATCTCTTTTTTATATAACTCTACTTTTTGGCATAACAAATTTGGCAGATAACTCCACTTTTGGCATATTTTAGTTTAGTGAGAAAATAATTTTCTGGAAAATCCGATTGTTTTAATAATTGAAATAAAAGCAATAATACTATTAAATTTACTTTTATTTAGCTATTTAAAATGTTGAATTGATAAAAAATGGCATTGTTTTTTGAAAATAAAAAACCCAGCCGAAGCTGGGTAAAAACTAATAACCATGAAAACTCAAATTAAACATGAGAATCGCAGTAGAATAAACAATTACTGTGCCAAAGATTGGTTCATAATTTCTTAATAAAAGTTATTTTTATGTTAAAAAAAAATTAAAATAAAAATCAAAGATATTTTTTGTAATTTTGCGCCATTAAAAAAATATACATTTATGTCTAACATTACATTCACTATGATTAAGCCTGATGCAGTTGCTGACGGACATATCGGTGCTATATTGGGTAAGATTGCTGAAGGAGGTTTTAAAATCAAAGCTTTAAAATTAACTCAGCTTACAGTTGCTGATGCAAAAAAATTCTATGAAGTACACGCTGAAAGACCATTTTATGGTGAGTTGGTAGAATTCATGAGCTCTGGTCCTATCGTGGCTGCAGTTTTAGAAAAAGATAATGCAGTTGAAGACTTCAGAACATTAATTGGTGCTACTAACCCTGCAGAAGCTGCAGAAGGTACAATCAGAAAAATGTTTGCAAGAAGCATCGGAGAAAATGCTGTTCACGGTTCAGATTCTAACGAGAATGCATTAATCGAAGCTCAGTTCCATTTTTCAGGAAGAGAGATTTTCTAAGAAATCATCTTACAAAATAAAAGATCCGGAGAGAATTCTCCGGATTTTGTTTTTTATGATATTCAACGCTTATTAAAGATTGTTTTCAATAGCACCCACATTTTCTCTGTAAAGTTCAATAGGCTTATTGAGTAAAACAGCAATGACAGTCATCTGCTTATCCAGCTTTTCCTTTGGAATATCAATATAAATAATTCCCGGTCTGTCACTCCAGTAAAGTTTATTATATATCGTATGTGACAGCATAGTGCCTTCGCCTACCACTCTTATTCTGGCAATTCCGTTTTTTATTCCTTTTAAGGCAATTGGACCTGTAGGGGTTCCTTCCACAAAAAGATAAAGTGTCTGTTTATCTTTTGACAATGCACTTATTCCTGAATAGTGGCCATCTGGTAATCCTTTTTCAGTTTCATAAAGTGCCTCCGCATGCTTACTTATCCATTGCAGAGTTTCCTGATTGGTGTTGGGTGTTGTCTTGATTTTCATATCGAGACCATCACTGGTCAGCCCTGAAGAGGTCGGCAGATTATAACCATTATATAGTGTATTGGCTATAGTATAGGCCGCTTCCTGTGTGTTTTTATTACCCATGATTTCAGCGAGAGAGTGATTTTCCTTTTTAAAATCTTTCAGAAATACAGGCGGAGTATCAAAAGTAAGTTCTACAACGGTGACGTCTTTATCAAATTTCACATTGGAAAAATTCAATGTGAGTGTTTTTTCAGCGTTGTAATCTGTTTTGATAATAGCTGAAGGATCTCCTATTATTTTTGCTGAAGCAGGTTTTGTTTCCAATCCATAAATCTTTGCGAAGTTTTTGGCTTCCTCCAGGTAAAGGAATAAGGATTTTTTTGAGGTAGATAAAGAAGATTTTCCTTTATAATTTTCAAAAGGAATTCCACGGGTTGTTTCATAAATGGCGTGCTGGTTTTTAGAGGTCCATCGGCCAAGGTTTTTCAGAATTTCCACTTGCTCCTCGGGAATTGTACCATCTGATCTGGGTCCGATATCAAGCAGAAGATTTCCTCCCATACTGATAACATCTGCCAGCGTTCTTACGATCATATTAGGTGTTTTATAGCTTTTATCATAAGGCTGATATCCCCAGGAATCATTCATGGTATAACAAAGCTCCCAGTATGGATTTTGTGGTGGAACGACCGGAATTCCCTGTTCAGGAGTGTCATAATCCCCATGATTGTTGAGCCTTGAATTGATGATGATATTTGAATTGTATTTCTTGAGCAGATCCAGAGTCTGAGAAGCTTTCCATTCCTCAGAAGTATGTTCCCAGTCTCCATCAAACCAAAGAAGGTCAGGGGAGTACTGAGAGGAAAGTTCATTAAGCTGGCTTTGATAGTAACTGATGAAATTCTGCCATCGTTTCGGATCGTTTTTTATTTCGTATCGCTTTTTTGTCCGCGTATTGATATCATAATAGGGATGGCTCCAATCCGGCAAGGAGAAGTAAAGCCCTGTTTTTAATCCGGAATTTTTCAAAGCAGAAATAAAAGGACTTAGAACATTTTTTTTGGCCAAAGACTGTCCGGGAATTGTGATCGCTTTTTCAGCCTTAGAGTTCCACAATGAAACCCCGTCATGATGTTTGGTCGTAATAACAGCGTATTTTGCTCCGGATTCTTTAATAAGGTTTACCCACTGTTCAGGCTGATATTTTGAAGCTGAAAAACCATTCAGCTGTTTCATGTAATTTTCGTGATTGATATAATTGTTGAAAAATGACCATGATTCAGATATTCCATTTACGGAGTAGATTCCCCAATGAATAAAAATACCCAGTTTGGCATTTTTAAACCATTCCATTTTCTTGCTGTTGTCAACTGTTTGAACCTGTGCATTGGTATTATAAGCAGATAACACCAACCCAAGGAAAACAGCTTTAATCAGACTGCTTTTCATATATAGTTTTATTTTACCATTAAATATAAATAAAGAAAGCATTACCGCAATAATATCTTGAGATTTACTCATAATTATTATCAGAGCGTCTCCTTTATTATTGTATTTTTATGATTTAAACTAAAAATTAAAATAAAACCATCTCCATATAATTTGAACTTAAAATAAAAGGTTGAATATATTGGACGAGATAAATGGAACGTTTATTGTAAATTTTATTTGAAAAAGCAATTATGAAAATTCCAGCAATATTAATGGCGAGTTTATTAGCAGTAGGAGCTTCTGCACAAAGCACTAAACCTGAAACTAGAACTAAAAAGCCTGTAAAAAAAGTAAAGAAAGCAACAGCACCCGATACTGTTGAAAAGAAAAAACCGGGAACTCCTAAGTCAATCGTAAAAAAAGATACGCTTGTTCTTCGTGGCCATGGCTGCCCGGCTTGTGGAATGGGATAAAAGATGAAAAAACCACTATTAGGAATATCAATGATGGCAGAAGCTGATTTTGTTTCTGCTGTTTTGCCGTTGCTGCAGAACAACACTATTGATGTTCTGGAATGGTCCTTTGATACCCTTTATCATGCCAATGAACCGGATTGGCTTCGTGATCTGCTAAACTTTTATGCAGAAAATAACCGTTTGATAGGCCATGGTGTTTATTATTCCCTGTTTGATGCAAGATGGACAGAAAGGCAGGAAGATTGGCTGAAAAAGCTAAAAGAAGAAGTCGGCTTAAGGAAATACAATCATATCACGGAACATTTTGGTTTCATGAATACTGAAAACTTTCATCAGGGAGTACCATTGCCGGTATCTCTGCATCCCAAAACTTTACAAATAGGAAAAGACAGGCTGTACAGGCTTCAGGAGACGATAGATATTCCTGTAGGTATAGAAAATTTAGCGTTTTCATTTTCTATTGATGATGTCAAAGAACAAGGGATTTTTCTTGATAAACTAACGGAGGATACCAATGGCTTTCTGATTCTCGATCTTCATAATATTTATTGTCAATCCTGTAATTTTGGAGTGAAAATGCAGGAAATAATTGATCTGTACCCTTTGGATAAGGTAAAAGAGATTCATCTTTCCGGAGGAAGCTGGCAGGAGAGTGTATATGGGAAAAAGCAGGTGAGAAGAGATACCCATGATGATATTATTCCCGAAGAGATTTTTTCTGTTTTGCCTTCCGTTTTAGCAAAGTGTCAAAATCTGGAATATATTATTACCGAAAGGCTGGGGCATACGCTGAAAACAGAAGAGGAAAAAGAAAATTTCCTGAATGATTTCAATAAAATTAAAACAATAATCGAAGCTTCTGATTGGAAAGGAAGAAAAATAAGCAGTTGGAACAAGCGGCAAATACAACTTCCGGAGAAACCTGTCGAAGATCTGGCTTTGTTTGAAGAGCAGTCAAGGCTTACCAGACTTCTTTTTGACAATGCGGGAGCAGCAGTTATCAAAGATCAGGATTTTCATTACTTTAAAACAGAGAACTGGGATCCTGAAATGATTCTTACTGCCCAGAATATTATCAAAAAATGGAATCCTTATTAATTCTATCCTGATAACCAAAATCAAAATATATGAAAATGACAACACTAGTATTGATCATTACCGCTGTCCTCACTGCTCTGATAGGAGGACTTTTCTATGCTTATTCATGTTCTGTAGTCCTTGGACTGGGAAAACTCTCTGATGTAGAATATCTGAAAGCTATGCAGAACATCAACCGGGAAATTCTGAACCCTGTTTTCTTCATGAGTTTTATGGGAACAGCGGCTTTTCTGCCGGTATCTGTCTTTTTGTTCCGCGGACATCAGTCTGTTTTTATCTTTCTCCTGCTGGCTGCACTGGCCTATCTGATTGGGGTTTTTGGAGTGACGGTTGCGGGGAATGTTCCGATGAATGACGCACTGGATAAGTTTGATATTTCCAATTCTACAACGGAAGCCATCAGGCAGATGCGCGCTAATTTTGAAAACAGATGGAATTTTCTGAATAATATAAGAACCGTTTTCTCTGTTATTTCTATCATTTTTGTAGTCTGTGCCTGTATCTGGAATAAGGAGGTGTAAATGGGCGAATACGTAGAAATACTTAATGTTAGATTCGGTATTTCTACGGATGTGTACCTATGGTTTTATTCTGATCTTTGTGTTGTTAGCAAGACAAAACAGATTTAACATTTTCAAAATGTTGAGAAAAAATTTATAACCACGAAGACTTCATTTCAAACAAGAGAAAAGGCAGCCATTGGCTGCCTTTTGTTTTTATAATAAAGATAATTATTAAATCTTTAGAAGTTCAATCGTTCTCTCAGGGCTTTCTGCTGAGAAAACAGCATTTCCTGCCACAAGTACATCAGCTCCGGCTTCAAAAAGTTTAGAAGCGTTGTCAAGGTTCACTCCACCGTCTATTTCAATAAGGGCTGTAGAGTTGTTGCTTAAGATTAGGTCTTTGGTTTCAGCAATTTTTTTGTAAGTATTTTCAATGAATTTCTGTCCTCCAAACCCTGGATTTACACTCATTAACAATACCAGATCCACATCTGCAATGATGTCTTCAAGCATTAATACCGGAGTAGAAGGGTTCAAAACAACACCTGCTTTTACTCCTTTGCTCTGAATGTGATGAATGGTTCTGTGAAGGTGAGTACATGCTTCATAATGTACTGAAATAAGGTCTGCACCATGATTGATAAATTCATCAACATATTTCTCAGGCTCCACAATCATCAGGTGAACATCTACAAATTTTTTGGCATGCTGCTGAACAGTTTTCATTACCGGAAAACCAAATGAAATATTGGGTACAAAACGGCCGTCCATTACATCAATGTGGAACCAGTCGGCCTGGGAATTGTTCAGCATTTCAATGTCTCTTTGCAGATTCCCAAAGTCTGCAGATAAAAGGGATGGAGCAATAAGCTTCGTTTTCATTTTTACTTTATATTAGATATTTAGAGTCAGGAATCAAGAACCAAAACATGGTCAAAACAGGTGTTTTATATGTGTATTTTGGTTATCTTGAATCTTGTGTCTGGCATCTTGATTCTATTAATGATACTTCAGTTTCATTTCCGGTTTGATCTTAAGAACGGTTTCGTAGATAAGTTTAATCACATTCCCTACATCTTCTTTGGACACCATTTCTACCGTAGTATGCATATAACGCAAAGGTAAGGAAATTAACGCACTTGGTACTCCGCCATTAGAATGAGCAAAAGCATCTGTATCAGTTCCTGTAGCTCTGCTTGCTGCTGCTCTTTGGAAAGGAATTTTTTTAACTTTTGCTGTGTCAATAATCAATTCTCTGATGGTATGGTGAACACTTGGCGCAAAGAATACTACCGGTCCTGCACCACATTTCTGATCTCCTTCTTTCTTCTTTTCAATCATCGGAGTGGTAGTGTCATGGGTAACATCCGTTACAATAGCAATATTCGGTTTGATGGTGTCAGCGATCATATCTGCGCCGTATAAACCTACTTCTTCCTGTACAGAATTGGTAATATAAAGTCCGAATGGAATAGATTTTTTATTTTCTTTCAAAAGTCTTGCTACTTCTGCAATCATGAAACCTCCGATTCTGTTGTCCAACGCTCTGCAGACAAAATATCTGTCGTTCATTTCAAAGAACTCGTCCGGGTAAGTAATCATACATCCTACAAAGATTCCCATTTCTTCCACTTCTTTTTTGGAAGTAGCACCACAGTCGATGAAGATATTTTCAATTTTAGGAGTAGGCTCATTCTGATTCGTTCTCGTATGAATAGCCGGCCATCCGAATACTCCTTTTACAATTCCGTTTTCTCCGTGAATATGAACCACTTTTGAAGGGGCAATCGTCTGATCGGAACCTCCGTTTCTGATGACATAGATTAATCCGTCATCTGTAATATAATTGATGTACCATGAAATTTCATCAGCATGTGCTTCAATCACTACTTTAAATTCAGCTTCCGGGTTGATGATCCCATAACAGGTACCATAATGGTCTACTTCTATTGTGTCAACATAGGGTCTGATATAGTCCATCCAGACTTCTTGTCCTTTATGTTCGTAACCTGTTGGAGATGATGTGTTTAAATATTTTTCTAAAAATTTCAAAGATTTCTTTTCAAATTTCATAAAAAGGAATGATTTTTGCGTTTAATTTTTGTTCTTATAAGTGTAAAAATAATGAATTTTAGTAAGATTATCTGCCTTTTTATTCTCTTTTTTGGAGTCAGTGCTTTTGGCCAAAAGGATGGTGTAGTGGCGAAACCACTCAATCAGTATCCACCTGAATCCTTGAAAACGGATGAATTTGGTAATAAATACTATTATGACGAGCAGCAAAAAGTCAAGATTTATGAAATTAACGGCGAGCCTGTAGTTGTATTAGACGAGTTGGTTTTGGTTAATAAACCGAGATTTAATAACCAGCTGGATAAAAATTACTATTATTTTCTGAATAAAAAGCTGTACAGAGTATATCCGCTATTTGTCACTGCATTACAGCAGTACAGAGACATCCAGAAAGATATGAATGATATGGATAGCAAGGCTAAAAGAAAATTTGTAAGAGAACGACAGAATATGCTGGCAGATCAATATGAAAAACAACTGAGAGATCTTACCACTACCGAAGGGCAGGTTTTTGCAAAACTGATGAACAGGGCTACCGGAAAAAATGTCTATGAAATAATCAAAGAACTGAGAGGCGGATGGAGCGCTTTCTGGTGGAATGTAAAAGGAAAAATGGCCGATATTGATCTGAAAGAACAATACGATCCACACAAAAACAGAACTGATGAATTTGTAGAATCATTGCTTCAGTCCAATTGGAATTCAGGGTATTTGCAGCCTTACCCGGGAGCAAGCGATTTTAAAGTCAAGAAATAATATAAATTCCTGTAAGAATGCTTACAGGAATTTTTCTTTTAATTTATCAAATACAATCTTATCTATTGGAAGAGGGAAAGGATTGTCTGGTCTGTCTATATCAATCCATTCTGTTTTTTCGATGCAGGGATCCATGATAATGAAATCTTCTTCATTCACAATATCTACTATATAATATATCGTAAGAAGCTGTTCGTTTTCTTTGAAGCGGGAAACCAGAAAGTTTTCCTGAGTATAAAAATGTTCCAGAACATTAATCTGTACATTCAGTTCTTCATCAAATTCACGATGCAGGCATTCCAGTACTCCTTCACCATATTCTAATCCGCCACCCGGAAATTTCATTAAAGGTTCGCCGGCATATTCTTCAAATAAAGTCAGAACTTGTTTGTCTTTTACCGCACACGCATACACTCTAATGTTGATCTTATCTATCATATATATAATGTATAATATTTGTATAGCTAATGTAAGAAATTTTGTTGAAAAAAGCTGGCTGTAGGAAGCGTGAAGCTGGAAGTTTTATGCTATCTGTTTTATTTCTGAAAATTTCCAAATCAATCTATCTTTACTATAGAATGATTATTATAAAAAATAGAAAATTAAAGTATATTTCCTTAGTAGCTTTACATTCTACAATTTAACGGCATTGATCATTTCTCTTTTTCCCGGAGGTCCCTGTTTTTTTTCTACCTGGAAATTCAGTTCCTGAAGAATTCTTCTTACACTGCCTTTAGAAGAGTAGGTAGTTAATAATCCGTTAATGGCCATTTTGTCAGAAACCAGTTCAAATAGTGGCTTTTCCCAAAGATCAGGCTGTACTCTGGCACCGAAACAATCAAAATAAACAAGATTGATTTTAGGCAAGTCAATGTCTTTTAGGTCAAAAAAATCACATTCTATCTTTTTTAAGTTGAATCCACTAATGATTTCTACTGACTTTTCCCAATCTGCCAGATGAATTTTCTGATAAATATTTTTAAACTCAGGGTTATCAAAATGTTCAAAGTAAGCCAGATCCTTAACTTCGGATTCATTTATGGGATATTTTTCAAGCGAAAAATAATTGATGACATGATTTTTGTCAGTTTTTAAATATTCATTAATTGTTACTAAAACATTCAAACCTGTTCCAAAACCGAGTTCTAAAATATTAATTTCGCAATCATTTATCAAATTTAATCCATTTTTAATAAACACATGTTCGGCTTCCTGAAGTGCTCCGTGATGAGAATGGTAATTTTCATTTAATTCATTGATAAACAATGTTTTACTGCCGTCGTTTGTGGTCTTAATCTCTCTTTTCAAGCTATTTTTTTGTCAAATTTACTCTAAAATTTTTATATTTAGAAAATTATGTTAAATTTGTAGAACATCGTAAAAATTTTAAAAAATGATAATTCAAAAAACTGAAAACTCCAGAATTTCTACATTTGACCCTAACGATTTTTCATTTGGTGGTACTTTCATAGATCATATGATTATATGTGAGTATGAAGATGGGAAATGGGGTGATGTAAAATTAGTTCCTTACGGTCCGATTCCATTTACGCCTGCCATGATGGGGGTAAACTATGGACAAGCTTGTTTTGAAGGTATGAAAGCCTATAAAGACAAAGACGGGCAGGTTTTCCTTTTCAGGCCTGAAAAGAATTTTGAACGTATCAATAAGTCAGCAAAGCGTCTTGCTATGCCTGAGGTGACTGAAGAAATGTTTTTGGACGGATTAAAAGCATTGGTAGATATGGATAGAGAGTGGATTCCACAGGGGGAAGGAATGTCTCTTTATATCAGACCATTGATCTTTGCAACGGAGGAAGCTTTGAAAGCAAGAGTATCTAATAAATATATGTTTGCAATCGTTGCAACACCAGCGAAGAGCTATTATTCTGAGCCTGTATCTGTAAAGATCTCTGATCACTATTCAAGAGCAGCAAACGGAGGAGTAGGTTCTGCAAAAGCTGCAGGTAACTATGCTGCTTCTTTCTATCCTACGCAATTGGCGATCGAAGAAGGATATGAGCAAATCATCTGGACAGATGATGCTACTCACGAATATTTCGAAGAAAGTGGTACAATGAACGTATTTGTAAGAATCAATGATACAATCTATACACCTCCAACTTCTGAGAAAATCCTTGACGGAGTAACAAGAGACAGTTTCATTCAACTGGCTAAGAAAAGAGGAATTGAAGTGAAAATAGAACCAATTCCTGTGAAAACAGTTATTGAAGCATTGAAGAATGGTTCTCTTAAAGAAGTTTGGGGAGTAGGTACAGCAGTGGTAACCACTCAGTTCCAGGCTTTAGGATATGAGGGTGTAAAACTTGAGCTTCCAAGATTATCTGATGAAGAAAGCTTCGCTGCTATTCTTAAGAAAGACTTGGTAGACCTGCAGACTAATCTTTCTGAAGATCCTTTCGGATGGAGAGTTGTAGTAGATCATGCATTAGAAACAGTTTAATATTTTTTTAAAATAAACTATATAAAAGTCGGGTTTTTCCCGGCTTTTTTTGTATTTATGTATTCGTGTAAAATGTATGAATAACTTTTAATCAGAGGATTCAGCCAGCTGCCTTGTTTTATTAGCAGATTGATACATTCTTACATTCACATATTTCTGGGTCAAGTTTTGTAATTGATTCGCGAAATGTGTATTTTCGCAAAAGTTTATGAAAAAAATACTCTTCATATCAGCCATAAGCCTATTAAGCTGCAACAGAAATACACAGACGGCCCATCCTCCGGTAGGCGGTGTTTTAAGCCAAAAAGATCTGGATGTTTCTAAAAACAGGATGAAAAATCTGAATATCATAGAAAGAGGCCAGATTCAGGATTGGATCAGCGGGCAGTCTGTGAAATTTTATCCTACACAGCTTAATTACTGGGTAACCGCTGAAGGTTATGATCAGAGAGAAAGAAGGAAAGATGAAACTTTGATTTCCTATTCTTATGATCTGTATGATTTTGATCAGACAAAAATATACGATCAGTCTTTTGAAAGAAGAGATGCCAGATTCGGGCACTTTGATGAACTGAGGGCAGTGGAGAACGCTTTGCGTTTTATACATGATGGAGAGGAAGTAACGCTTTTGGTACCGTCTTCTTTGGCTTACGGAACTTTTGGAGACGAAAAGAAAATAGATAACGATATTCCATTAATCATAAAATTAAAAGCGCTATAATACATGAAATTGTTTAACAAGAATATAATTCTGGCAGCGGCAAGTATCTCGCTGATGAGTTGTACCCCAATTTATAAAAAAATGAACGTAGACAAAGAAACTTACGAAGGTCTTAATGACGGGCTTTATGCCAATCTTCAAACCACAAAAGGTAATTTGATTGTAAAGTTTGAAGACAAGAAAGCACCAGTAACTGTAGCCAACTTTATTGGTCTTGCAGAAGGGAAAATCGACAACAAAGCTAAGGCTAAAGGAGTTCCTTATTATGACGGAACTATTTTCCACAGAGTAATCAAAGATTTCATGATCCAGGGGGGAGATCCTCAGGGAACTGGCGCGGGTGATCCGGGATATAAATTCGAGGACGAAAGAAACGACCTTAAACATACAGGAAAAGGTATTCTTTCAATGGCGAACTCAGGACCTAATACAAACGGGTCTCAGTTCTTCATCACTGAAGTAGCTACGCCTTGGTTAGACGGAAAACACACGATCTTCGGAAAAGTGGTAAAAGGTAATGATGTGATTGATGCTATTGCTAACGTTGAAAAAGGAGCTCAGGATAAACCTAAAACAAATATCGTTCTAGAAAAAGTTTCTGTTTTCAGCAAAGGTGATGAGTACAAGCACTATGATGCTGCTAAAACATTTACTGAAGGAAAAGCAAAGATTGCAGAAAATAATAAAGCTTTCATCGCTAAAGAAGAAGCTGAAAAGAAGAAAAAAGAAGAAGAATTCAAAGCTAACCAGGAGAAATTAGTTGAAAACCTAAAAGCTGGTATGCAAAAAACTGAATCAGGTCTTTACTATAAAATCACAAAAACAGCTGACGGTAAAGCTCCAAAAGCGGGTGATAATGTATCTGTACATTATGCAGGTAAACTGGTAGACGGAACTGAATTCGATTCTTCATTCAAAAGAAATGAGCCGATCGAAATTCCAATCGGAATGGGAAGAGTAATCAAAGGATGGGATGAAGGTATCCTATTGTTGAAAGAAGGTGAAACTGCTACATTATTGATCCCGCCGGCAATGGCTTACGGAGAAAGAGGTGCAGGAGGAGTGATCCCGCCAAACTCTTGGTTAGTTTTCGATGTTGAGCTTGTAAAAGTAAAATAATTGAATCTTAAAAATATTCTCAAAAGCCGTCCGGAAGGATGGCTTTTTTTATTCTGTTCAAATACATTCTGTAACGATCTGTGTAAAGATTGCGACCCATTTTAATATCTGGGAAGTTCAATGATTTTTCCGGTAAAAAGTAATCTTAAATTTGTAACAACTACTAAATAATGAAAACCAAATCACTTCTGTTTCTGTTCGTTCTGCTTTCGTTTATAGCTTTTTCACAGACCAAGGCAAATCCTGACGATACAGCGATAAAGAAATCACTTACTTATTTTGTAAACAGTATTAAATCTAAACAGCTAGATCAGGCAGTAAGCTGTATATATCCAAAATTCTTCACTATAGTTTCAAAAGAACAGATGACGCAGATTTTGAATATGACATATAATAATCCATTCATGAAAATTGAAGTACAGGATTTGAAGTTTGGAAATATTGAAAAACCTGAACTCATTACTGGTGAGTATTTCTCTATTACCAATTATTTTTTGAAACTGAAATGTAATGTAAGCTCATTAAATGATGATATGAAAAAGAAAATGAACAGCGCTTTAACAGCCAAATATGGTGCAAATAATGTTAAATATTTAGCTAACGAAGGTTCATATCTCATCAACGCTAATATGAAAGCATGTGCTGTTTCAAAAGATAAAAAGTCATGGAAATTTGTTATTCTTGAAAAGGAATATAAAAAAGAACTGGTGAAAATCTTACCGAAGAAAATTCTGGATACATTTTAAAAGGTTAAGCAGTAAGCATCAACTTTTATATTAAAATAATGCCGTCTTGAAAAAGATGGTTTTTTTTTCCTGTAAATACCGTAAAAATACGGATTTCGGTAAAACATTATTACATCTATCTTTATCCTGCACTTATAAGAAACAAAATAAGAGATATGTTTGATCTGAATTACGACCTTATAAAAAAAGAAATTGAGTCAGAAATGTGTGAAGAACACGGTCTGCACCCGGAATTGATTAAAACAGATGAAGGCTTTGGAATAAAAGCCTGTTGTGAACCTTTCAGAGAAAAAATGGTTGAGAAGTCCGGACATATGATCGAAGAAGAAACCAAAAAGGTCCTTGAAAAAATGATGAAGGACCTGTTTAAAGAATAAGTTTTTACGATGTTAAGATAACTTTGTTGTTATCGCAGAGCTGCTCCGGAGGGGGTGGCTTTTTTGCTGGAAAGATTGTAATTCATAAGGACTATTAATTATAATTAAAAAAAAATTATGGGTTTTAATGATTGTATAGTTTAGTTATACAAATAAAAAACCGCCCCAAACAGGACGGTTTTTTCAGTAAAAATTAATTGAAAGTTATATTTTATTATCTTTTCTTCATACTTGTTCCGGCTAAAGAACTGATGAATACAAGGCCGAAGCCAATATAAGCGGCAAATGCCATCAGATATATAATTAAGCTGTTAAAGCTTGGTTTTAAGGCGTATACCAATACAGAAAATGCAGCAAAACTTAGTACCAGCAATAGGCTCCATATATTCAACTTTGCAGCATCTTCATTTCTCTTAAAAATCATTTCAAAAAAGGCTCTCATCATTACTTACATTTTAAGGGTTATACAATTAATTAAAAAAATAAAGGCGTACTCATCGCGGTAAAAAGAATAAATTCCTTTACTGGGCTAAGGTTCGTGATGACTTTGCCGTTTATCTATATCGTAATACCGGGCCAAAAGTCCGGGATATTTTTGTTTTTTTTGAATCAATAAATGATTCGTGGTTATTGATGATACCAGTGAGATACGGGTGCAAAATTGCTGTGAAAAATCAACGGGGGTTAATTAATCACAAGCCCGTATCTGTTACGGCATCGTAGAAAAAAAAGGATTCATATACTAGATATGAATTTGAATCAGTGGAAAAACTGAAAATCCACAGAAAACCTTTTTTCTCATCCTTAGTGTTTTTTTTAATTTTTTCTCAATATTTTACATGCTAATATCATGCCAAAATAAAACTTTCTCGATTAACACTTTGTTTCACGGGACTGGCGAAGCTCCTCATGAAGCGTGTTTTCATCTGTTATTTCCTTAAACAAAGAAAAATTTTCTGTTTTTAAGCTTAAGTTGCCTGAAGCAAAGAAAATATTACGGTGCATTTTTTATATATTTAAACTCCTTTAGTATAGTTTAAAAATGAACCGGGAAAGTTTAAAAGACAGTATCAATATCTGTATAACAAATCTTTTGCAGCTGGCTGAAATCAATTGTCGGAATGCGATTTCCCCGAAATTGTTTTTTATTTTGTCTGATTTTAATGAATTTGAAGGATCCGATTTCAGTGAACAGAGGATATCCCGAAACAGGATAAATAATTCAAAAACATTGCTTACTTTGGATCTTGCACTGGAGATTTTACAAAAAGAGTTTGATGATCTTTATGATGTTACTCTGTATATTTTCCGGGCAAATACAAGAGAAACTATTATAGAAATCCAATATTACAGAAAATCAAATTTTGATGCTGATTATTTTGCTGTAGTAAAAGATAATCCACCAATGTTCCATTCAAAAATTGCAATGCCTGTATATGCATGGGAAGGAGAGAAATTTGATGTCAATTGGGAATCGGGAGGTGGAATACATCATGAGTGGAAAACTTTTTTATGGAGAAATTTTCTTTACAGGCGTAAAATTAAAAAATTCAAAAGATAATTTTGTAGGATAAGAAATTAGTTATTACCATTTATACAATCATCTGTGTCAATCTGTGAAATCAGTGGTTATAAAATCAATATAAGTTTTGGCTGAAGCCATTGGAAGGTATTTGTAAAATTAAACGGCTCCCTTCGCCTACGCTTAGGATGATAGCCCGTTCCTATTGAAATAATGAGATATTGTATGTAAAAAACAAAAACCGCCTTTAAAGACGGTTTTTATATTTGTTACCAGTTTTTATCAATCATATAAATAATCTGCGTCAAAGCTGTAGCGCCTAATAAAAGCTCTCTTCTGTTCACTTTTTCAAAAGTATCTTCTTCTGTATGGTGAATATCGAAATAGCGCTGAGAATCCGGCATCAATTCAGCAGCAGGAATTCCCATGTCATGAAGCGGGTAGAGGTCTGTTCCGGAAAATCGTTCCTCAAAATTATAAACTCCGTAGGGAATGAATAGACTTGACCAGCCTTTGATCTGATTTCTTTTGGTATCATCCATATCCAGGGCAATTCCTCTTGGTGTAAAACCTCCGGCATCCGTTTCTATGGCAAAAAGATGTTTTTCATTCTTCTCTTTTACCGTTTTACCGTATTGAATTCCGCCCTTTACTCCGTTTTCTTCATTGGCAAAGCAAACCACTCTGATAGTATGGTTATTTTGTAATCCTAACTTTTTAAAGGTTCTCAAAACCTCAATACTTTGAACAATTCCGGCTCCGTCATCATGAGCGCCTTCACCTACATCCCAGGAATCAAGGTGTCCTCCAACTACGATAACGCTTTGGTCTTTTTTACCTGTGATTTCCCCGATTACAGAATGGGAAAGCTTTTCGCCTTTCATTCCGCAGTTGGAATTAAGTTTAGCAGTAATTTTCTGGCTTTTCAGTAAAGCTTCCAGTTCATCTGCTGTCGTACTTCCGATGGCTACGGCAGGTATTTTAGAGACTTTGTCTTCGTAGCGCATTGCTCCTGTGTGAGGTACATCATCAAAAGCAGAAGAAAGTGATCTGACGATGGCAAACTTACCTCCTTTTTTTGCCGTTAATGAAGCGGCTGTGGTTCTGTATTTTGCGGCATCACCATATGCTTTAAAGGTTTCTACAAACGACTGGCTGAAGGGGTAGTTGAAGAATACAATCTTATCTTTCACCTTTTCAGCGGGAAGTTTGTCATATTCTTCCATAGATTTTACCATGATAATTTCTCCCGAAACATCTTTTCCTCCGGTTCCTTCAGAATTTCCAAGGGAAAGCATTTTAAGACTTTTCCATTTTCCGTTAGAAGCCTGGATATGCAGAGATTCTTTTCCTCTTTCCCATACCGGAATCATAACTTCCTGAAGCCATACTTTATCAGCTCCGGCATCACGAAGTTTCTGCTCTGCCCATTTTACTGACTTCTCGTAAGCTTCAGATCCGCTTAAGCGATGTCCGATATTTTTTGTAAGCTCTCTCAGCTCAGTATATCCTTTTCCGTTGTTCAGAATTTCCGTAGAGATTTTTCTGAACTGAATAGAATCGTCTTTGGATTGGCCAAAAACAGCCATTCCAAAAAGTAATAATGAAGTTCCTACTATCTTTTTCATAGTTACCAATTTTTATCAATCATATAAATAAGTTGTGTCATTACCGCAGAACCAAGTAACAGTTCTCTCCGGTTGACTTTTTCAAAAGTGTCTTCTGCTGTATGGTGAATGTCAAAATAACGCTGTGGATCTGGAACCAGCTCAGCTGTGGGAACTCCCATTTCGTGAAGCGGTGCTATATCCGAACCAGAATATTTACCCTCAAAATTGTAGACTCCATAAGGTAAAAACAGGTTGACCCAGCTTTTGATCTGGTTTCTTTGAGGATCATCCATTTCCAGGGAAATTCCCCTTGGTGAAAAACCTCCGGCATCTGTTTCTATCGCAAAAATATGTTTTTCATTGTTTTCTTTAACAACTTTGCCATATTGTTTTCCGCCTTTTGTTCCGTTTTCTTCGTTGGCAAAGCAAACAGCGCGGATGGTGTGGTTATTTTGTATTCCTAATTTTTTAAATGTTCTCAGAACCTCAATACTTTGCACAATTCCGGCTCCGTCATCATGAGCACCTTCACCCACATCCCAGGAATCAAGGTGTCCGCCAACTACGATAACACTCTGGTCTTTTTTGCCAGTGATTTCCCCGATTACAGAATGAGAAAGCTTTTCGCCTTTCATTCCACAGTTGGAATTAAGTTTGGCTGTTACTTTCTGATTTTTTAACAGGATTTCCAGTTCATCAGCAGAAGTATTTCCGATCGTAATGGCCGGTATTTTTGAAACGTTTTCATCATAGCGCATATTGCCTGTGTGAGGAACATCATCAAAAGCGGAAGAAAGTGACCGGATGATGGCAAATTTCCCTCCCTTTTTAGCAGTCAATGAAGCCGCAGTTCTTCTGTAGGGGCTGGCATCGCGATAAGAAATGAAAGTCTGTACATTTTCCTGATTAAAAGGATAGTTGAAAAATACAATCTTATCTTTCACCTTTTCTGCAGGAAGTTTATCATATTCTTCCAGTGATTTTACCATAATAATATCACCTGAGATGTCCTTTCCTTTTGTACCTTCGGAATTTCCGAGAGAAAGCATTTTAATACTTTTCCATTTTCCGTTTGAAGTCTGGATGTGCAGAGATTCTTTTCCTCTTACCCAAACCGGGATCATGACTTCCTGAAGCCATACTTTATCAGCTCCGGCATCACGGAGTTTCTGTGCTGCCCATTGTACTGATTTCTCATAGGCTTCAGATCCGCTTAAACGGTTGCCTATAGTTTTGGTAAGTTCTCTCAGTTCATTGTATCCTTTGCCGTTGTTCAGAATTTCTGTGGAAATCCTTTTAAATTGGATAGAGTCTTCTTTAGTCTGACCAAAAACAGCCATTCCAAAAAGCAATAATGAAGTTCCAAATATCTTTTTCATATTACCAGTTTTTATCAACCATAAAAATCATCTGTGTAATGGCAACTGCTCCGAGAAGAAGTTCTCTTTTATTCACCTTGTCAAAAGTATCCTGTTCGGAATGATGGTAGTCGAAATACCTTTGTGTATCTACCACTAGTTCTGCTAAGGGAATGTCAAGTTTTTTTAAGGGTGAAATGTCCTGAATTGCCTCAGTTTGGTCAAAATCATAAACGCCATAAGGAAGAAAATATTCTTTCCATGGGTAAATCAATCTTCTTCTCTGAGGTGACATATCCAGAGAAAATCCTCGCGGAGAATAGCCTCCGGCATCTGTTCCTAAGGCAAAAACGTGTTTTTCGTCTCTCTTTTTTACAAAAGCGGCATACATCTCACGGCCCTGGCCTCCGTTTTCACTGTTGGCATACAGGACTACGCGGATGGTGTGGTTATTTTCGTATCCGAGTGCTTTCAGTGTTCTTAAAACTTCTATACACTGGACTACACCTGTTCCATCATCAATGGCCCCTTCACCAAAATCCCACGAATCAAGCTGGGCACCCAAAACGATCACTTTAGAATCTTTCTTACCCTGAATTTCAGCAATAATATTGGGGTTTGTAGTATCACCTTTTGATTCGGCAGTCATGTTGATTTTAGCAGTAACTTTTTGCTTTTTCAATATTTTTTCCAACTCATCTGCGGATCTTACTCCAATGGATAAAGCCGGAATTTTAACTTTATCATCTGGTTCATAGTAAATCATTTTAGCATGAGGAGTGTCGTCATTAGCTGTTGTCAGTGATCTTATGATTAATGCTTTTGCGCCTGTTTTAGCAATGATAGAAGCGGAAATTAATTTCGATTTTGCAGTCTGTAAATAGGAGTCACTTGTATTGATAATTTTCGGGTCCATAGGAACATTCACGAAAACGATCTTGTCTTTTAACTGGCCTATTGACATTGCATTAAGCTCTGAAGTGGAGTTAATTAAGACAACTTCACCTGTAAGGTCTTTTCCGCCTGTTCCTTCAGAGTTTCCAAAAGAAAGCATTCTGATATTTTTCCAATCTCCATTTCCTGCTTTTATCTGTAAAGATTCTTTTCCTCTGATCCAGACAGGTGCTTTGGCTTCTTGTCTCCAGATCATATCAATACCAATTTCCTTGAACTTTTTTTCTGCCCATTCTACAGCTTTTGTATAGCCTGGAGTTGCGCTGAAACGCGATCCGATTCCTTTCGTAAGCTCTCCAAGATTATCATAAGCCTTACCATTGGTCATGATTTCATCTGAAATTTTTCTGAACTCATCATGATAATTGAATTTGGCAAGCGTTGTTTTTTTTGCCGGATTTTTTTGTGGCTTTTTTTGAGAAAATAAAAATCCACTCAAAAAGAGTGGAAGTATAATGAATATTTTTTTCATTTTTTATTTACCTTTCTTTTTCCTTTGATAAAAGTAGGGAAAAAATGGGAATTTATTAAGGTTTCATATCATACATTACCAGCGCTGTAATCAACTTTGGTTCAATAAATGTACATTTTGGAGGCATGCTTAATTTTAAATCCGAAATTTTAATCATATCATTAAAACTTACAGGATAAATTCCAAAGCCAACCTTGCCTTCACCACTGTCTACTTTCTCTTTTAAAAGATTGATTCCGTTGATATTGGATGTTCCTTTTACATAAGAAATAAGCTCAGAGCTGTCCGGATCTTCAATTTTCAATATATTTTTAAAAATATACTTGTCAATAAGGTGGTGATCCAGATTATCAAGAGACATTTCTTTGGAACGAAGATCGTGCTTCACATGAAGAGAATAGAACTTCCCATCCATATACATTGAAATGTGGAATTTCTGAGAAGGGTAGTAGGATGTTTCTCCTTTTTCATGAATAAGGAAATAATGTTCAAGTTCCTTCAGGAAAGCTTCGGGAGAAATACCGTTCAGATCATGTAAGATTCTGTTATAATCATGAATTTTAATAGACTGATTGGAAACAATAAAGCTGTAGACAAAGTTGTAAAGCTCTGTACCATTATGTTTTTTGTTTTTCTCCTTATGATATTTGGCATTTATCGCTGTAGACCCAATTCTGTGGTGTCCGTCAGCAATATAAAATGAATCAATCTGATCAATCACTTCTTTAAACTGCTGTAACTTCAGGCGGTTGTCTATTCTCCAGATTTTATGTCTGATACCGATAGTGTCTACATGGTTGAAGATAGGGACATTTTTTTCCTCATGATTCATCAGCAGCTCAATTTTTGAGTTGGCCGGATAGGTAAGGAGTACAGGTTCTGCCTGCAGGTTTACTTTTTCAAGGTAATGAGCCAGTTTTTCTTTTTTCTGGGGAATGGTACTTTCATGTCTTTTGATTTTTCCATTCCAGAAATCTTCAATACTTGCTAATCCCAGAAGTCCTCTGAACACCTGTTTGTTGGGGTAGATCTGCTCATAAAGATAGTAGGCTGAATTGTCCTGGACCAATTTCTTTTCGTCCAGAAGTTCTTCAAATGTAGAACGGATCTTTCGCAGATTCCGGTCAATATCTTTAGATTTACTTACAACATAGGGTTTAATCATATTGATGTAAGTATTTTCAACTTGAGCCTTCTCTGTGATCTCTTCCTGGGTAAAATTATCCAGTGGATGTGTAGGGAAAGTGCTCTCGAAGTCTCTATGAGGTCTTATTCCACGGAAAGGTTTAAAAACAGGCATATTTATCTTATAGTTTCTTTTTGTAGCTTAATAATTTGTTCTGCAAGTTCGATACCGATTTTTTCCTGAGCATCTACTGTGTTTCCTCCAACATGTGGAGAAAGAGATAGTGCAGGGTTCATCAGTAAAGGCAATTCCGGGCTTGGCTCGTTTTCAAAAACGTCCAATGCAGCTCCGGCTACTTTTCCTGACTCGATAAAATCAATCAATGTCACTTCATTGATGACACCTCCTCTTGCAGTATTTACAATATAGACCCCATCTTTCATTTTTTCAAACTGAGGGGTATCTATAATATATTCATTCGTTTTCGGCGTATTGATACTGATGAAATCTGCATCTTGCAGGAATGCATCCATATCATTGGTGGAAGTGATTTCAAAGTCGACAGATTGTCCGTTGAAGAAATTCAGGGTAAGAACTTCTGTTTTAGGGCTTCTTGTCAGAACGTTTACTTTCATTCCTAAAGCAATTCCTATTTTTATGACTTCCTGGCCAATACTTCCAAAGCCGATTACTCCTAATGTTTTCCCTGAAAGTTCATATGCATTGCTGAATGACTTTTTCATAGCACTGAAATGAGTATCTCCTTCCAGAGGCATCAGTCTGTTGGATTCGTGAAGGAATCTTGCCAGTGAAATGAAATGTCCAAACACTAATTCTGCCACCGATTTTGAAGATGCTGTAGGAGTATTGATTACTTTAATCCCCTTGCTTTTGGCATATTCCACGTCAATGTTGTCCATCCCGATACCACCTCTTCCAATGATTTTAAGGCCGGGACATGCATCAATCAGCTCTTGTCTCACTTTCGTTACACTTCTTACAAGAAGGACGTCCACATTATTATCGTTGATAAAATTAATAACGTGATCCTGAGCGACTCTATTGTCCAGGATTTCAATTCCAGCTTCTTTTAAAGCGTTTTCTCCTGCTTTTGAGATTCCATCGTTTGCTAAAACTTTCATGAATTATTTGATTTAAAGATTGAAAAATGTAAATATTTCAAAATTTTAAAACTGAGGCGCAAATTAATAAATTTAAATTAACTGCTTTTCAATCTTTCAATCTTTGAATTTTTAATGCTTAAATTATTTGATTGATTTCATTACATCTACCAAAACCTGTACGCTTTCAATGGGTAAGGCATTGTATAAACTTGCTCTGTATCCGCCCAGGCTTCTGTGTCCGTTTAATCCACTGATACCTGCAGCTTTCCATGCATTGTCAAATTCTTCTTTTTTGCTTTCGTCAGTAATTTTGAAAGAAACATTCATCAGTGAACGGTCTTCTTTCACGCAGAAAGTTTCAAATAAAGGATTGCTGTCGATTTCATCATATAAAAGCTTAGCTTTTGCTTCGTTTCTTTGTTCTGCAGCCGCAATTCCTCCGTTTTTTTCAAGATACTGAAGGGTAAGTAAAGAGGCATATACAGGGAATACCGGCGGCGTATTGTACATTGATTCTTTGGCGATATGCTGAGAATAGTCCAATATAGAAAACATGTTTTCTCTTCCTGTTTTTCCAAGGATTTCTTTTTTGATCACCACTAAGGTAACACCTGCAGGTCCCATATTTTTCTGAGCACCCGCATAGATCAGATCAAATTTGGAAAAATCCAGTTGTCTTGAGAAAATATCAGAACTCATATCACAAACCATCAGAGTATCCACTTCAGGGAAAGATTTCATCTGAGTTCCATAAATCGTGTTGTTGGAAGTACAGTGGAAATAATCGTATTCTGAACCAACCGTATAATTTTTAGGGATAAAAGAGTAATTTTCTTCTTTTGAAGAACCTACTACATCTACTGTTCCTACTTTTTTTGCTTCTTTAATGGCTCCGGCTGCCCACGTTCCTGTATCCAGGTAAGCTGCTTTTCCACCTACTTTCATCAGGTTGTAAGGAACCATTGCAAACTGCAGGCTGGCACCTCCTCCTAGATAAAGAACTTCATAATCATCACCAAGATTCATCAATCTTTTTACAATTGCACGCGCTTCGTCCATTACAGCTACGAAATCCTTACTTCTGTGAGAAATTTCAAGAAGAGACAATCCGATACCGTTAAAGTCCAGGATAGCCTGTGCTGATTTTTCAAATACCTCCTGTGGCAAAATACATGGCCCTGCGCTGAAGTTGTGCTTTTTGTTCATATTTTTATTTTTTGGTTGCTTCCGGATTGATAGTCTTTCAGCTTTATTTTTGGTTAAATTGGATTTTTGGACAAAAAAACCGCCTCACAGATAATGAGACGGAATTTTTTTATTCGCCATGTAAGAATGTTTTTTTATTAAGAAGAGATTCTTCAGATTCTACGTGATCCTCGTCAGGAACACAACAGTCTACAGGGCATACCGCCGCACACTGAGGTTCTTCGTGGAATCCTTTACATTCTGTACATTTATCTGTTACAATGAAATAAACATCATCACTTACAGGTTCCTGTGGTGCATCTGCATCTACAGTAAGTCCCGACGGCATTGTAATTGTACCTTGAAGAGCCGTACCGTCAGAAGCTTTCCAATCTACAGCTCCTTCATATATTGCATTGTTGGGACATTCCGGTTCGCAAGCTCCACAATTAATGCATTCATCAGTTATTTTAATAGCCATCGCTAATTTTTTTTAAATTTGCACAAAATTACAAAATATTCCCCAATTTTAAAGTAATTATGAATACCGAAAATCAAGTTTTAGGACTTATTAAATTAAGTGACTATATAAAAGCGTTTTTAGCGAAGAAACCGGAAGATCACAATGAAGATGATGTAGATATTGAATTATTGTTGAAAAGATCTGAAATAGAGAATCCGTGGTTTACTATTGATAATCAGAAATTTGCTTTACAGCAATGGGCAGATCTTTTGACTGACGAAAATATCAAAAACTGGCTTGGAAATTATTCAACCTCTAAAATATCAAAAAGAGTTGGACTTATTTTAGCCGGAAATATTCCTTTGGTAGGCTTTCATGATGTGATGTCCGTTGTGTTGGGTAATCATATTCCTGTTATTAAGCTGTCGTCAAAAGATAAATATATGGTTCCGTTTTTATTGAAAAAATGGAATGAATTTTCCAATGAGAATGTAGTGTTTGAATTTGTAGAGAGATTAGAGAATTTTGATGCAGTTATCGCTACAGGAAGTAATAATACAGCCAGATATCTTGAATATTATTTTAAAAATCACTTAAGCATTATACGCAAGAACAGAACTTCCATTGCTGTGTTGAAAGGTGATGAAACGGAGGCAGAACTACAGTTGCTGGCAAAAGATATTTTCCAGTATTTTGGACTTGGATGCCGTAATGTGACGAGAATTTTTATTCCACAGGACTTCGTTATTGACAGACTGTTTGAGAGCTTCGTAGGATTCCAGGATATCATCAATCATAACAAGTATGCCAATAATTATGACTATAACAGAGCAGTTTATCTTTTAAATCAGGATAAATTCTGGGATAATAATTTTGTGATGCTGAAAGAAGATGATAAACTTTTCAGTCCGCTTTCTGTAATCAATTTCAGTAGATATGAGTCTTTGGATGATGTGAAAACATTTATTGCTGAAAACGAAGAAAATATCCAGTGTGTGGTGTCTAAAGAGGAGTTGGGATTGAATGCTATTCCGTTTGGAGAAGCACAAAATCCAGGTCTTGATACCTATGCAGATAATGTGGATACAATGAAATTTTTAGAACTGGTCTGATTTTCGTATCTTCCATCACTTATTTCACCAGATAACAAAAATGAATACTATGAAAAAATTATTGCTGGGAATTGCTCTCGTAGGTGCACAGTTGATGTTTGCTCAGAAAGTGGCAGGTGTGAAGGTTGAGGGTGGCCAGAAAAAAGAGCAGCCCGCTGCTATAAGTAAGGAGAAAGTCAGTTTGTACAATGATAACTTTCTTAAGTTTATTGAGGCTTTACAGGCTTCTGACCGTAAAACAATTGATGGATTGCTTTCTGTGAAGGTAAAGGAAATTGTAACGGATGATGTTCTTAAAAAAGTAAAAGACGGCATTGATCCCAACAAAAAGCTTGAAATCTTAAAAGCAGGATATTATAAAACCATGGATGGTATCAATCATCCAAGTATTAAATATAAATATGCAGGCGAATCATCTTCCAAAGAGGCTATTACCGCTGTATTTGAGGATGATGGGAAAATCCTGGGTGTTTTGCCTTCGAAATAGATAAAATTTATTTTCGATTAACTAAAAAAATATTAACTATGATGACAGATGTTTTAGTCGCTCATTCTTCGGACGTGGAGAAGGCGGATTTTTACAAGAAGACGTATTTGCATGTTGCTTTATCTATTCTTGCATTTATTGGAGTTGAAACGATATTATTGAAAACGGTTCCGAAAGAAATTATTTTCATGATGTTTGCTCAGAAATATATTTGGTTACTAATCATTGGAGTTTTCTGGTTAGCTTCTGTTTTAGCTTCTAAATGGTCACTTTCACAAAGTAAATCTACTCAGTATATGGGATTAGGTTTTTACATCTTTTTGGAAGCGATTATCTTTATGCCTCTGCTTTTTATTGCTACCAATATGGCAGGCGGTACAAATGTAATTTTCCAGGCTGCTACTTTAACGATCGCAATGTTTGCCGGTATTTCAGCGGTAGCATTCACTTCTAAAAGAGATTTTTCTTTTTTAAGAAATATCATTGTGATTGGTGGATTTATTTCCATCGGACTTATTGCAGGTGGAATGATCTTCGGTTTTAACCTTGGTTTATGGTTTTCAGTAGGAATGGTAATTTTAGCTTCGGCTGCTATTTTATATCAGACAAGTAAATTAAAAGACTCTTATGGAACGAACCAGTATGTAGGAGCGGCATTGCAGCTTTTTGCTTCAATTATGCTTTTATTCTGGTATATCCTGAGTATTCTGATGAGCAGAAGAAACTAATAGATAAGTTGATTATCTTTATAATAATAGTCCCGGTGATTTTTCATCGGGATTTTTTTTGAATAAAAGTTTTTTTTAAACACAAATGTCACAAATGGTTTCACGAGTAACACGAATTCAATGGGAGCGGGATTTAGTCAAAACTTATGATGATATTGATTTATTGTCCACAGATTTCATAAATCAACACTTTTGATAGAGTGGGTTTATCTTTGGTTCAATTGCATAAATCCTTGTTGTTTATTCAATAAGAACAGGCTATCATCCTGAGCGTAGACGAAGGGAGCCCTTTTACTTAAAAAGCCATTATCTATTGGCTTTAGCCAAAATTTATAATAATTAAAAATGTTTTTTTAACCGCAGATTTCACAGATTGACACAGATGATTGCATGTAATTTTGATAATTTGATAGCTATTGTCCTATTTGTGAAATTTGTGTAGAATATTTGTGCTATTAGTGTTTTAAACCATAAACCCAAAAAATCCGGATGATATTTCACCAGGATTTTATTGGATATTCTTTAAAACTTCCACACAACATCCAGCCTCATGTGACCGGGTAAGGTCCTTTGAAGTACATTTTATAGTTGAAATAAAAGATTCTTAAAGAATAGAAAAAAGTATAGTAATGAGGAAAACCTCAGGTATTGTATATGTGTTTTTATAATCTTTTAATTAAAAATAATCAAAAGATATTATTTGTCGATTGATCCTAAAACCTTCTGAGCAAAAGAGTTTAAAGCATCTTTTTCACTCATTCCGTTCTGTACGTTGGCATGAACTTCTAAAGCTCCACAAATGTTGGTGATCAATTCTCCTGCAACATTTAAGTCTTCTTCGCTTGTTCCTCTGAATTCGCAGAAGCTTTCCAGTACTTCTAATGTTTTTTCAAGGTTTTCAGGAGTCTGATTCTGGTAAAACTGTCTGATTACGGGTAATTTCATTATGCTAATTCGTTAAAAAGGTTAATTAAACTTTCTGTCTGGTTAGATTGAACCTGATTTACCAATTCTCCGTTTTTAAAGATCGCGAAAGTAGGTAAGTTGTCTACTTTTGCTAATTTTCTGCTTTCAGGAAGCTTTTCAGCATCTACATATAAAAATGGAATAGTATCATTTTCAGATGCCAGTTTTTTGAATTTTGGCTTCATGATTCTGCAGTTTCCGCACCATGTTGCGCCATATTGAACAACTACTTTTTCGTTGTCGTTAACGATATTTTGTAATGTATCTTCGGTTAATTCTGTGTACATGATTGTAATTTGAAAATTTATTAATTGGGATGTGTCAATGTTTTGTAAAGAAGAAAATGAGATAATTTTCAAAAATCTTGAGATTATTTTTCAAATTATCTCATTTTCAAATTAACAAATTATATTAGTTCTTAGCTAAATATTCTGCTGTAGAAGTTCTGTCAGCTTTCATAGCATCCTTTCCTTCTTCCCAGTTTGCAGGACATACTTCACCATGTTTTTGAACGTGTGTGTAAGCGTCAATTAATCTTAAGAATTCTTTTACGTTTCTTCCTAGAGGCATATCGTTTACCGCTTCATGGAAGATTTTTCCAGTTTCGTCGATAAGGTAAGTTGCTCTGTAAGTTACATTAGAACCTGTGAAAACTTCTTCTCCTTCTTCATTATATTCAAAATCCTGATCTACAATTCCTAATGTGTTTGCCAATTGTCTGTGAGTATCAGCTAAAAGTGGGTAAGTTACTCCTTCGATACCTCCGTTATCTTTTGGTGTGTTCAACCATGCGAAGTGTACTTCGTTAGTATCACAAGATGCACCAATTACTTTAGTGTTTCTTTTTTCGAACTCTCCTAAAGCCTCCTGAAAAGCGTGAAGCTCAGTAGGGCATACGAAAGTAAAATCTTTAGGGTACCAGAATAAAAGAACTTTTTGCTGGTTGTTTACTGCTTCATCAAGGATGTTGATTCTTAAATCGTCACCCATTTCGGACATTGCGTCAATTGTTAAATTTGGGAATTTTTTTCCTACTAAAGACATAATTTTCTGTTTTTATATTTAAATTTCTATCGCAAAGATATGAAAGATTCATCTATCGAACAAACAAATATTGATAAATAAAATCTATAATTGTTTTTGACACGCTGTTAAATAAAAAAGCCCTGATAACAGGGCTTTTTGTTTATTTTAGTAACCAAATACTTCGGTTAAATTAAGTTTTTTTACCTCACCTAATTTCTGCATATCAGCCTCATTTACTTTATCTTGAGAAGCAACGAGACAGTATGTGTAGTTTTTGTTCTTCATTTCCTTATCGTGGAACGTATTGATGTCTGCAAAAGACAGTTTTGGTACCTGTTCGTAGACGTTCTTTCTCATGTCAAAGTTGTTTCCAAGTCTTTGAGATTTCAGATAAGAGAAGATGATTCCGTCCTGAGTAATTCTTTCAGAAGCAATAGATTTTTTCAACCCGCTTTTTGCAGTTTCAAATAACTGTTCAGATTTTGGAAGAGTTGTTAAAAGCTCATTCATTGCTGTTGTAGACTCATTGAATTTGTCTGCCTGTGTTCCTACATACGCCATAATCATATCCTTGTCTGTTTTCTTGCTAGGAAGTGCAAAATAAGAGTAGGTAGAATAAGCCAGTGCTTTAGATTCTCTGATCGTCTGGAAAACAATAGATCCCATTCCGCCTCCAAAATAGTTGTTGAACAAGCTTACAGTAGGCGTCGTAGAAGGGTTGTATTGATCTGCGTTTCTCACCCAGAAAATTTCTGCCTGTACCATGTCATAATGAGCAAATAATACCTTGTTCTTATCAGTCGGGATCTGAGCAAAAGTTTTTGACTTAGGAAGATCTTTCAGGGTTGCAGGAAGTTTGTGGACAGGTTTTAGAGATGCTACCACATCATTTCCTGATTTCGGACCGTAATACAATACTTTGTGCTTGAAATTGAAAAGATCGTGAAGTACATTGATCAGATCTTCTGCTTTTAAGGCGTCAAGTTCAGCATCGCTCAGTACATTGTTGAAAGGATTCTGTGCACCATACTGGGCATAACTTCTCAGTCCGGCCATGATGGTTCCTTTATTTTGCTTCGCATTCGCTCTGGCTTTTTTCAGTCTTGTTTTGTAAGCATCAAGAGCGGTTTGGTCTGCCTGGCAGTTTTTAATCAGATCTTCAAATAAAGAGATCGTTTTATCGAAGTTTTCATTTAAACCTTCAAGTGATACATAAGTTTCTTCATTTCCTGCGCCAACATTGAAGCTTGAAGCAAGTTTATAGAATTCTTTGCTGATTACTTCTGAAGATTTGTCTTTAGTTCCTAAATACTGAAGATATTCTGCTGCTATAGGAAGAATTTTGTTGTTCCATTTTCCGGAATCAAAGTGATAATACATTCTGAACAGCGCATTATCTGTATTTTTTACAGAAAGTACCTCTACATCGGCCAATTTGTTTTTAGCAATGTCTTTATCATAATTCAACCATACCGGAGCGATAGGGTTTTCAGGCATATCATCAATCTTCTTAAGGAAAGGAGATTGGTCTTCTCTGTTTACAGAAACCGGAGTGATTGTTGGCTTGTCAACTTTCACTATACTCTTGTCTTCTCCTTTTCTTTTGTAAACTGCAACGTAGTTGTTATTCTGAAGATATTTGGATACGAAATCCATGATGTCTTTCTTCGTAAGTTTTGAAATTTCGTCTACATACTCCAGTGTTGCTTTGTGGTCAATGTCTGAAGTAAATTCATCCATCAGGATGCTTGCTCTTGACGAATATTTTTCATCTTTCTGAATAATACCTTTCTTTTCGTTGTTGACGATAGATTGAATCAGGTCATCAGAAAATTCTCCTTTTCTTAATTTATCAATTTCCTGAAGAAGAAGATTTTTTACTTCATCCAGAGACTGTCCTTCAGTTGGTTTTCCTTGAAGAAGTAATACTGAATAATCTTTTAAAGTATAAGAACCTGCATAAGCCCCAAGTAATTTTTGTTTTTTTACCAGGTTAAGGTCAATCAATCCAGCCTGTCCGTTGGTAAGCATATTTCCAACAAGGTTCAGCATTCTTGCATCTTTTGTAGAAGCTCCCGGAAATCTGAAACCAAGCATTACATTTTCAGGATTAGGTCCTACAACTTCTTTTACAATGGGAGCTGTAATGGGTTTTTCCTGTCCTACTTTATATTCAGGAATGGCTTTGGGCTTCATATATGAGAAAGCCTTGTCAATTTTTGCAATCACTTCATCCGGGTTAAAATCTCCGGACATGATGATTCCCATGTTATTGGGAACGTAATAATTGTTGTAATATTCTCTGATAGCGTGTAGAGAAGGGTTCTTCAAATGTTCAATCGTCCCGATGGTTGTTTGCTTTCCGTAATTATTGTTAGGGAAAAGACTGGCAAACATCGTATCATAAACTTTATCTCCATCATCATCAAGAGACCTGTTTTTTTCTTCATATACTGCTTCAAGCTCTGTGTGGAAGAGTCTCAAAACAGGCTCTCTGAATCTTTCAGCCTGTACAGCAAGAAATTTGTCAAGAACATTGGATGGTACATCTTCTGTGTATACCGTTTGTTCAAAGGAAGTGAAGGCATTGGTTCCGTCAGCTCCCATACCGGCCATCATTTTGTCGTATTCATTCGCTATTGCATATTTGGCAGCCTCTCCGGAAACCTTGTCAATCTCTTTGTAGATCTCTTTTCTTTTAGCTTCGTCTTTAGTTTGGTTGTACTTTTCGTAAAGAGCATCAATCTGGTCTAAAAGAGGTTTTTCTTTTGCCCAGTCCTTAGATCCGAATTGATTGGTGCCTTTGAAAAGCATATGCTCCAGATAATGGGCAAGACCGGTGTGGTCTGCAGGGTCGGTTTTACTTCCTGCCTTTGTGGCAATATATGTTTGTATCCTCGGGTCCTTATTGGTAGGGCTCAGGATAACCGTTAATCCGTTCTTTAAGGTATAATACCTTGCAGAAGTAGGGTCGTTGGTAACATATTTATACTTATAGCCATTAGAATTTCCTTCTTTCCATTGGAAATCCTGGCCAAAAGCATATCCTGCAAAACTTGCGGCGGCAATACTGGTCGCGATGGTTAGTTTTTTTAACAGATTCATTGCTGTTGTACTTTATTTTTGGTTATTAATTTGTTAGTTGAATTGCTCCAATAAATTTTTGATTCGCTTCATTGCTTCTCTCAAATCTTCTTCAGATGCAGCGTAAGAGAATCTGATACATTCCGGACTTCCGAAAGAGAATCCGCCGACACAGCCTACGTGAGCATTTTCCAGTAGGAACATTGCAAAATCGTCAGAGTCCTTAATTTCAGTTCCGTTCAGGTTTTTTCCGATATAATGCGAAATGTCCGGGAAGAAATAGAATGCTGCTTTAGGAAGCAATACTTTAAATCCTGGAATTTCTTTGATCAGTTCATACACAAGATCTCTTCTTTCTTTGAAAGCATCAATCATGTATTTATATTCAGAAGGATCTGTTTTCAATGCGGTGATAGAAGCTCTCTGTGCCATGGTGTTGGCTCCGCTGGTCATCTGTCCCTGTACTTTTTCACACGCTTTTGCCAGCCATTCCGGACAGGCAGAATAACCGATTCTCCATCCTGTCATTGCGAATGCTTTTGACATTCCGTTGATCACCGCTGTCTGTTCATATACTTCAGGAAACTGTGCAATAGAAGTCGTTTTTGTTTCGTAATTGATATACTCGTAAATCTCATCAGAAATTATCGTTATCTGAGGGTATTTGGCGATAACTTTTGCAATGGATTTTAATTCGTCATAAGTGTAATAGCCACCTGATGGATTACATGGAGAACTGAAAAGTACCGCTTTGGTTTTCTCTGTAATAGCCCCTTCAAGCTGTTCTGCTGTTACTTTAAAGTCCGTTAAATAAGAGGTAGGAAGCATTACGGAAGCTCCACCCATCATTTTTACCATTTCATCATAGCTTACCCAATATGGAGCTGGAAGAAGAACTTCATCCCCATCATTGATAATGGAGGCAAGAACATTTATAATAGCTTGTTTGGCGCCATTTGAAACACAGATCTGGGTGGGTTTGTATTCCAGGTTGTTATCTCTTTTTAATTTATGAGCAATAGCCTCTCGCAGTTCCAGAAATCCGGGTACAGGAGAGTAGTGGCTGTAGTTTTGGTTGATGGCATCAAAAGCGGCCTGTTTGATATTGTCCGGAACATCAAAATCCGGTTCACCAAGAGTTAAGCTGATCACGTCTATTCCGCTGGCTTTCATTTCTCTGGCTTTGTTAGACATTACAAATGTCTGTGAGTATCCTAATCTTTTTACTCTATCTGAAAGTTTATCCATGTATTTTTTTGAATTTTAACAAATATATAATAAAAACGCCTTTCAGGGATAATAAAAGTGGGTTTGGTTAGAAGATTTTTGTCAGGTTTTAACCAAATTTAACCTGTTTGAGAATCATTGCATCTTTTTCACGGTTTGGCAGATATTAACCCATAATGAACTTCATTAAAATAAAAAACTATATAGTAGCCCTATGGTTTTGTATCTTTAACAATCTAAGATTGATCCTATGAAATATTTCGTTTTTCTGCTGCTGATTTCCTGCACTGTTTTCTCTCAGAAACATTCAAAAGATGAGGAAGTGAAAAAATATGTCTCGCAAGTGAGTGAAGACTCATTGAAGTCATACATCGGTAAGCTGGTGAGTTTTGAAACAAGACATACTTTAAGCACGCTGGATGATCCAAAGCATGGAATAGGAGCAGCAAGAAACTGGATTATTAAAAAATTCAATGAATATGCAAAAAACTCCGGAGGCAGAATGGAAGTATACCTTCAGCAGGAAGATCTTCAGCCGGATGGAAAGCGAATTGATAAAGCAGTCAATCTTGGAAATGCTGTTGCTTTTCTGAAAGGTACGGATCCTGATGATAAAAGAATATTTCTGATCGGCGGGCACCTTGACTCCAGGGTGACAGATGTGATGAACAGAACTTCCAAAGCACCCGGAGCCAATGATGATGGCAGTGGAGTAAGCGCCGTTATAGAATCTGCAAGGATATTAAGCAGATCTTCATTTCCGGCCTCCATTATCTTTGTGGCGTTTTCAGGAGAAGAGCAATCACTTTTGGGATCTAAACAATTGGCTGAAAAAATTAAGAGAGAAAATTTACAGTTGGAAGCTGTTCTGAACAATGATATGATTGGTAACCCAGAGGCAGGAGAAACTGGAGAAGTCAATACCCGCATACTCCGTGTATTCAGTGAAGGTCTGCCGTATAAAGATTTGGACAAAAAGGCAATGACGATCAGAAATCTGGGTTTTGAAAATGACAGCGAATCCAGACAGCTGGCAAGATATATCAAAGAAATTACAGAACAGTACATCAAAGGACTTGAAATAAAACTGATCTACAGAAATGACAGGTTTCTGCGCGGAGGAGATCATACCAGCTTTGTTAATAATGGTTTTCCTTCAGTAAGACTTACCGAGTATTATGAAAATTACGATCATCAGCATCAGGATATAAGAGTAGAAAACAATAAGCAATATGGTGACCTTCCGGAATTTATAGATTTTAAATATCTGAAAAAGAATGTGGCTGCCAATATAGCGGTACTTGCCAGTCTTGCGAAATCCACTTCAAAACCTGAAAAAGTAGAAATGGATGTTAAAGAACTGACCAATTCCACAACTCTGCATTGGGAAAAACCAAAATCAGGAACTCCGGCAGGATATTATGTGCTGGCCCGTGAAACAGACAGTCCGGTATGGCAGAAAAAAATATTTACAAAAGAGCTTTCCATTAAAGTTCCGCTTTCCAAAGACAATTATATTTTTGCCGTACAGACAATCAGCCAGTCCGGAAACCTGAACGTGCCTGTAATTCCGGGTATTGCAAAGTGATGATCTCTGTTGAAAAACAGGGATCAAGGCCTGCCGGGAAAAGTAGATTTGAATACAAGAGAAATAAAACTTATTTTTGCTGTTTATAATAATTCACATGTCTGCATCGTTACTATTAAAATATTTCCCGGATCTTACTGAAAGACAGAGAGAACAGTTTTCGCAATTGGAAAATCTGTACAATGAATGGAATGAAAAAATCAATGTAATTTCCAGAAAAGATATGGAGTCGCTGTATGAAAAGCATATTCTCCACTCTTTGGGAATTGCAAAAGTGATGGAATTTGCTCCTGGAACAAAAGTTTTGGATATCGGAACCGGAGGTGGTTTTCCGGGAATTCCTTTGGCGATCCTGTTTCCTGAGACAGAATTTACGCTTATTGATTCTATCGGTAAGAAAATCAGTGTAGTACAGGCGGTATCAGAAGGTGTAGGATTGACGAATGTAACAGCGATCCACGGAAGAGCAGAAAAACTGAAAGAAAAATTCCACTTTGTAGTCAGCAGAGCGGTAACCCAGATGCCGGAATTTTTAAGATGGCTGAAAGGAAAGTTTGAAAAAGAACAGTTTAACACTAAACATAACGGAATTTTATATTTGAAAGGCGGGGATCTCGCAGAAGAACTTGCTGGCCTTAAATGTGAAATTTTCAACCTTAAACACTATTTTGATGAAGAATTTTTTGATACTAAAAAAGTAGTTTATGTATCAAAAGGTAATTTTAATTCCTGATTTTTATGTAAATAAGGAATAATTTTTGCTAATATTTGTTAATAATCAGAAAACTAAAGGTTATGAAAAAACTTTTAAATATTGGATTTTCAGTATTACTGTTTGGCGGGCTTCTGGTTTCGTGTAATGACGACGATTACCATACAATTGAATCTATTGATAAGATCAAAATAGACAGCGTAAAAATTGTCAATGACACCATGGATGTTTTTGCGATACAGAGCATAAAAACTTATTCCACCTATCCCTCTCATTGTGATGGCTTTTACGGCTATGATTATATTTACAATACTAATCTTGAAAGAACGGTGACTTCCTACAAATATATCACAAACGGACCTTGTACGCAGGGAAGTTATGTAGGAGCCAATCAGATCAACTTCAGTCCGCAGAGAAAAGGAACTTATACTTTTAAATTCTGGAACGGAGGAAATAACTGGATTACGAAAACAATTGTGGTAGAATAATGAGATTGACTTTTGTATTGTGCTTATTGGCCGCTGAGTTGGTATTCGGGCAAAAGATTACCTGGGAGGAAGGCAGAAAGCTGACCTGGGATAATTTTAAAAGTCCGGTGAATAAGAAAAATAATCCTGATATAGCAGCGTATACCCATTGCGGCTGGGAGTTTTCCTCTATAAAATCTTCCAATCCAAAAGCACCGGTTACCATTACCATCAAAACCATATTTAACGAAGAGAAATCCTGGAAGGATGTTAAAAAAATGGATGATTATATCCTGCTTCATGAACAAAAACATTTTGATATTGCAGAATTATTTGTGAGAAAATTCAGAAAGGCAGTCGCTGAAAAAATCAGGACTTCCGGTGATTATAACAAGTATTTCAAAGCAATTTATGACGGGATATCCGTTGATTATCAAAACTTTCAGATGGCCTATGACAGAGAAACCCGTCACGGGATCAATAAAGAAAAACAGGCAGAATATAATAATATGATTTCTGAACAACTCGACAACTTAAAAAGCTATCAAGCCCCTTGAAATTCCTCAATAAGATCATTCACGAACTGCTAGCGCAAAACCCGGACCTTTCTGCGTTTAATATCATTCTGCCCGGAAAACGTCCTATTGTGTTTATCAGACAGATTCTGGAGGAAAATAGCTATTCAGGGCTTCTTCCCAATTTTTTTACCGTAGAAGAACTTATCAATAAAATTTCAGATCAACAGCCGATTCAGGGAATTCCATTGTGGCTTTTCTCATTCGATGTGTACAGAAGTCTGAATCTTATTCCCAGGGATGATTTTTCGGACTTTTTGAAGTGGTTTCCTACCCTGCAGAAGGACTGGGATGATATTCTCAAATTTTCAGACAGTGATCAGGCAGTTCTTCAGTATATGTTTGATGAGGAAAGAATCAAAGAATGGGCTCAGGATCTTGGTGAGGATGATGATGTACCAAGAAAGAAGTTCCTTAATTTCTGGCAGAATATGAATGTTTTTCTCCCCGTTTTGAAGGAGAGACTACAGGAAAAAAACTGGGCGACCTCCGGAATGATTCATGAGGCTGCTAAAGCTAAGATTGCTGATTTTGCTGAAAATACCAAAGAAGAATTTGTCTTTTGTGGATTCAATGCTTTTACTCCGGTGGAGGAAAAGCTGGTAAGAAGCCTTTTGAAATGGAATAAAGCTCAATGTTTCTTTCAGGCAGACCATTATTATTTCGACGATGAAAGACAGGAAGCCGGAAAGTTTCTGAGAAACCATAAAACCTGGAAAGAATTTGATGAAAACAGAACTTTTCAATGGATAGAAGACGACTTTAACCAACCTAAAAAAATTAAGGTATACGAAGTATCCGGGAATGTGACCCAGACCAAAGTACTGCCGGAAATTTTTAAGGAAATCAATAATAAAACCTATTCCAATACAGCAGTGGTATTGCTGGATGAAAACCTTCTTCCTGCAAGCCTGGATGTGATGCATGGTGTTGATAATTTGAATATTACGATGGGTTTTCCATTGAAGAACCTATCTTTCTCCAACGCTGTGAAACGTCTTTTTTATCTGCAGAAACAACTGGAAAAAAATAAATCCTCCTATTATTACCGAGATGTTTTCCCGATTCTGGAAGAACTTCCTAAATCTGATGAGGACGAGCTTATTATCAATGATTTTAAATCCAAAGTAGAGGAGAGAAATATTGTTTATATTTCTAATAAACTTTTACATGAACTGCTGAGTGGGTTATCGTACTTTAACCTTCTTCAAAAAGCTGAGGGGACAAATATTTATCTAGATATGCTCATTACGTTTTGCCAGCAGGTAAAATGGCTGGAAATAGACGATATTCAGTATGAGAATGTTTCTCACTTTGAAAACGCATTCAGGATCATCAAAAACCAGCTGACTCCCTACAATATTGAGATCAAAATGGAAACGCTGGAAATTCTTATCAACCAGCATATTAATTCTGAAAGTATCGATTTTCAGGGTGAACCGTTGAGAGGACTGCAGATCATGGGATTGCTGGAAACGCGTCTCCTGAATTTTGAAAACGTTATTCTGCTTTCTGTGAATGAAGGAAAACTTCCCCTTGGAAACTCTCAGAATACCTATATTCCTTTTGATATCCGAAGGTTCTTTGATCTTCATACTTTCCTGGAAAATGACAGCATTTATGCTTATCACTTTTACAGACTGATTCAGGATGCTAAGAATGTTCATTTGCTCTATAATGCATTAAGTTCCGGAGTGAATACAGGAGAGAAGAGTCGTTTTATTACACAGATTGAAATGGAGAGTTCACATGAGATTGAACACCTGATTATTGAGAATTCTTCCGAGCCTATTACCACCAAACCTATAGAAATTTCTAAGACGCAGATTGTACAGGACCGTCTTCAGAAATGGAAGGAAAAAGTATCTGCATCCCACCTTACAAGTTACCTCTATAATCCGATTGATTTCTATCTATCCAAGATTTTGAATACCTCGGAAACAGATGAAATTGAAGAAGAACTTTCTGTGAAAAATTACGGAAATCTGGTCCATTATTCACTTCAAGAAGTGTATGAGGTGTTGAAGGGTAAAGTTTTAAAAGAAAGTGATTTAAGAGATTCAGTTAAAGCGATAGATTACTATATAAATATTGCTATTGAAAAGCTGAAGCACCAGCCGGAATTCTATGAGAAGGGGATGAATTATATTCATAAAGCAATTGCTAAAAAAGTAATTGAAAACGTACTTACTCATGATCTTGAATTGATAAAACAGGGAAACAAACTGGAGATTATTGACATCGAAAGAAGGTTTGAAAACATTGATTTTCCTCTTGATGGAAATGATAAAATTTCTTTCTTCGGATTCATTGACCGGATTGATAAACTGAACGGAACTCTAAGAATTATCGATTATAAAACAGCCAAGATCAAAAATCTCAGCGTGAAAATTGACGGAGATAATGTAGCTGAATATTTCCATAACAGTGAAAGAAAACAGGCACTTCAGCTTTGTATTTATCATTATGTGGTGCAGCATCTTCCTGAGTTTTGGGGATACCCTATCGAAACAGGAATATGGAGCTTTGCAGATGCTAAAAAAGGAATGGTTTCCCTGCAGTTTGACAAAGGAAATATTGATGATGCAATGAAGTCAGTCAAAAGCCTGATCCTTGAAATCCTAAATCCGGATGTTAATTTTGTGGAAACAATAAAAGCATATTAAAATAATTTAATATTGATACATTGGCTTATTGTATTTGAAAATCAGTTTGTTATTGATTTTAAATAATAGATAGAAATACATTTGCTTACTTCATAAAAACGGCCGTAAAGCAGGTGGCTTTTTTGTGTATCTTTACTCCTTATTACTTTTAAAGTTTCAATCGGATACACCAAGAATCACCAATGAAAAAGATCCTGATATTTTTTGCCATAGCTTTCTCTCTTATTATCAAGTCTCAGCAAAAGAATGATTCCCTGAATATTGCTCTTCAGAATGTGACCAAAGACACTAAATTTGGCCTTGCGCTCAGTGGCGGTGGTGCAAAAGGTTTTGCACACATTGGAATTCTGAAGATGATTGACTCATTGGGAATCAAAGTAGATTATATTACAGGAACCAGTATGGGAGGGATTTTAGGAGGTTTGTATGCAATGGGGTATAATGCGGATCAGCTGAAGCATACGATCTATAAAATGGACTGGAACAGGATTCTGAGCAATAAAATTCCTTACAGCAAAGTCAATATCAGTGAAAAAGACGAGTATGACAAATATATCCTCGAGTTTCCTGTAGTCAAAGGATTTCCGACTCTTCCTAGCTCATATATTGAAGGGCAGTATATGGGAGAAGTTCTTAATACACTTACTTTCAATGCAAAACATATCAATGATTTCAGCAAACTGAAGATTCCTGTTCAGCTTACTTCTTCCGATATTGAAAATGGTGGTCTGATCATGCAGAAACAAGGTTCTTTACCGCTTGCTATTCGTGCTACATTGGCAATTCCTGCAGCTTTTGCACCTGTTTATATTGACGGAAAACTTTTGGTTGACGGTGGATTGGATCGTAATTATCCAGCCAATGAGGTTCGGGAGATGGGTGCGGATTTTGTGATCGGAGGCTATACAGGCTTCAGGCTTTTTACCAAGAAAGAAATTGAAAATCCGATGAAGATGATTTATCAGACCCATGCCATCCGTTCGGTAGAGGATTTTAAACATCAAAAGGAGCTGTCTAATGTATTGGTAGACTTTGTGGATCCATTGGGTGAGATTACAACGAAAGATTTTGCTAAATTCAGGAGGATCATCAAAATTGGAGAGGTGGAAGCGAGAAAGCATCTTCCTGAGTTTGTAGCCCTGGCAGAAGCTCAGCGAAAGGCAGGAATTCAATATGAACATCAGATGATTGAAGAGGTGAAACTGCCTACTACAAAATTTACTTTTAACGAAGAAGACGGAACTCCTATTAATGATGCGGCAGAAATTGAGGTGCTTAAGAAGCAAATGGGGCTGACAGAAGGAAAGTATTACGATGCAAAAACTGTAAATGAAGCAATAGACAGAGTATTTGGAATGCGTCAGTATGTAAAGGTGTATTATACCTACACGAATGAAAATGATGGTCTTGTAATGAATGTTTTTGTGAAAAGAGCAAAAAAAGGAGCTTTTAAACTGGCTCTGCACTATGATACGGAACAATCAGTAGGAATTATTGTTAATTATACTTACAGGAATATTCTTCTGAACAGATCTCGATTTTTAGCAACCGTAGATATTTCTGAACGTTTTAAGGCTAAACTGGCTTATCAGCAGTTCCTTGACAGCGGAGAGCGTTTGTGGCTGGATCTGGAGGCTAAGATGGTTAATCTTAAAAGTAATGACCTGAACTTCAGATTGTATGATGTAAGCGAAGACGGGAGCGACCGTTTTCCTAACCATATGTACCGGAATATAACCGGAAAGATTGCGCTGAACTATAACATCAATCCAAATGCTTACCTGTCACTGGGAACAGAGTTCAGCACAGAAAGAATGTACAGCTTACTGGATAAAGTGGATCAGGCAAAAGTGGATAATTATAGTAAGAAATTATATAACCACAGCAATTTCAACACTTTCCTGAAATTTGAACAGAATAATCTCAATAAAAGATATTTTACTACAAAAGGGAATCATCTTCAGGTGAGTACAAGATTTTATTATGGAGATCAGTATAAGCTTTATGATCTGAACACAGTACAGCCACTTCTTTATCTGATACTTAACCCAAAAGAATCTTATTATTACGAGCCTAAAAACCTCGTGTCATTCACTTTAAATGAGAATTTTTTCTATCCAATCACAAGAAGACTGACTGTGAAAGCAAATGTATTTTTGGGAGCAAGTTTTGGATCAGGGAAGGATGATCAGGTTCCCTACCTTTTCCTGAATCAGAAATATAATCTTGGAGGAAGTGAATATAATTATGATCTCTTAAGTCCTGAATTCAATGGTCTTCGTCAGAAAGAACTTCCTATGACCTCGGTTGCTAAAACAGCAATATCACTTCAGTACAGGATCATGAAAAAGCTTTATCTTACCCCATCGTTCAGCTATGGTAAGGTGAGTGAAGAGCTGTCTCCTTTTAATGATAGTTTCGATATGTTTGGATATGGAGTGAATCTTGGGTATGAATCTCTCATAGGTCCTATCAGTTTAAATGTCTCCAGAAACAGCCAGCTTGATTTTTCAAGAATATATTTCAGCGTTGGTTTTAAGTTTTAAGTATCAGGAGAATCTGTTACTTAAGCTATTAATTTAAGTAAGACCATTTATTATAATTATTGATATAAAAAAGCACTTCATTGCTGAAGTGCCAAAAATTAACTTGAAATGAGATATAGAAGAGTGATTGATTCTACAGTTTTACTTTTTTATTAATAACTTTTCCATTAGAAAGGGTGATTTGTACCAGATACACACCGGATTCTAAATTTCTGGATTCAAATAATGGCTTATTGACTTCCTGCTGAATGATCAGAGCTCCGGAAATACTATAAATACTGATGTTTTTAATATCATTGGCGGATTTTGCAACAATTTGCTGTTTTTGAGTGAAAATATCAGTACTGTTCTCAGAAGATTGGGTACCTCCAATTGCTTTATTGAACTGAAGATTGTAATACGGAGTTACCACTTCAAAAGTATAGTTTTTATTTTCGAGATCCTGCACATTGATTCCTCCGGCTTCGCGATATTGTTTTTGAGAAATACTTTTGATCATTGTTTTATTTTCATCAAAAACGTTTACAGCAGTAAGTTCATCCAGATCAACTTTTAATTGCAAAACTGATGAGTTCGCAGACTGTACGATTTCATTTTCAGTAACTTCTTTAGGAGTGTTTTTGATGTACGGAATTATTTTATTCTCGTTGTTTTCCGATACTTTCAACAGATAAACTCCGTCTTTTAAAGTTGATAGACTACGGTCATTAGCTGTCCTGCTGTGAATTTTTTCTTTATTAAAATCTGTGATTTCAACCAGCTGCATGTTGCCCAAATCCGGTTGTATTTGTGAAGAAAAAGGAGTAGGCTTTTCATTCGTTTTCTCTGCTGACTGCTTCCCGAAAATAGACCCTGCAATCGCCCATTCATTAAGAAGTCCGCCGCTTCTCAATGTATTGAATTTGGCATTGGAAGCTAGAGTGAATGGAAGAATTCCTCCAACATGTCCTAGTGGTCCCCAATAAAAAGAATCCAGTTTGTATTTATTCAGATCCCACCATGCATAATATCCACGCTGAACATCAATGGTTTTAGAAGTATTTTCAGGCGGAATCGCTAAATCAACAGTAGAATGACCTAATGTCATAGGTGTTTTGTTGTACCAGTCGTATACATCCTTCGGTTTCATGCACTGTCTTAGCTTGTTATTGGGGTTATTGGTAACATCATTCACGAAGCTTGTCGTAAAGAGTTTTCTCCATATCACCGGACCCCATAAAAGCCCGCCGTTATCCTGAACAACGTGGTAATTGTATTTATCAAGATATTCTGCAGAAATAACTTCTGAAATGTCGTTATTATATGTTTTATATCCTGTACTGTTGCAGGTATTGAGAACATTGGCCAGGAATGAGGTAAACGGATAAATATCTTTTTCCAGAACTCCTTTATTTAAAGTAACTCCGGAGAAATCATACGGTCCGTCGCCCATATATGCATATTTGAATTTGATATTATTGGGATTCGAAATGCTTAATCTTTTTAAAGTAGACATCGCAGCATGAGCACCCTGTGAATATCCGGCTAAAAAGTATTCATCATACCGTTTAACACCTAATTGACCCAGTACTTTATTGGCAGCAGTGATGAAATCAATGGTGGCACCTGCTTCAGTGGCATAATCTACATAAGGGTGAACTCCGTCTCCGGTTCCCATCCCTACATAATCAGGAGCCATTAAAATATAGCCATTGAGTACATAAGACAATTCAACAACAAATCCTGCTGTCAATGCTCCCTTAAAATTAGACGGAACATTATTTCTACTGTCTGTTGTTCCATGATCTGATACCACTGTTGAAAGTTTGAAAGGTACACTAGGATACATAAGAAGCCCCGTAGCTTTCACAAGAACATTATTTTCGTTTTTGGTGTAATAAGTGATCTTGTACCCCTTTAGTCCTACATTAAAACTGTTCAGGTAGCCGGCAAATTCCGGAGCATCCTGATCACCGAGATTATTGGCGATGAAATTGATGACTTCCTGTGGGGTTAAATCCAGTTTCTGTTCCGCACTTACGACGTCTCCAGCCTGCTGTGCAAAGTAGAATGAGGCAGTAAGGCCCAGTAAAAAAGTTGTAATTTTTCTCATATTGATGTATTTTCTTTGGTATTAAGGTAATAACTTTAATAAATTCATGAAAATATTACGACATCAACAATTATTCATTGAATATCAATTCTCTGAAATGTGAGTAAAATAAAAGAGTCTGACCGACGGCCAGACTCTTTTTATATATATTGTCTTTTTTAGAAAGCGTTGATTCCCGTAATGTCTAATCCGGTGATCAGTAAGTGAACATCATGCGTTCCTTCGTAAGTGATCACAGATTCCAGGTTTGCAGCATGTCTCATCATTGGGAATTCACCCATGATTCCCATACCACCAAGGATCTGTCTGGATTCTCTCGCAATTTCAATAGCCATATTAACGTTATTACGTTTCGCCATAGAAATCTGAGCCGGAGTTGCTTTGTGAGCATTTTTAAGATTTCCTAACTGAAGACATAATAACTGAGCTTTTGTGATCTCTGTTAAGAATTCAGCCAGTTTTTTCTGTTGAAGCTGGTAAGAACCGATTGGTTTTCCAAACTGTTTTCTTTCTTTAGAATACTGAACAGCAGTACAGTGGCAGTCAATAGCAGCACCAATTACTCCCCAAGAAATTCCATATCGTGCAGAGTTCAGACAAGATAAAGGTCCTTTCAGTCCTGTTACTCCGGGAAGAAGGTTTTCTTTTGGAACTTTTACGTCATTGAATACCAATTCTCCGGTTTTTGAAGCTCTTAAACTCCATTTATTGTGAGTTTCAGGCGTAGTAAATCCTTCCATTCCTCTTTCAACGATCAATCCCTGTACTTTTCCTTCTTCATTTTTTGCCCATACCACAGCGATATCGCATAGAGGAGAGTTCGTGATCCACATTTTAGCTCCATTCAAAAGATAATGATCTCCCATATCTTTAAAATAAGTTTCCATAGAACTTGGGTCTGAACCATGATTAGGTTCTGTCAATCCAAAAGATCCGATCATTTCTCCGGCAGCAAGCTTAGGAAGATATTTCATTTTCTGTTCCTCAGAACCGAATTCATTGATAGGAAACATCACCAAAGAACTCTGAACCGAAGCTGCAGAACGTACTGCAGAATCTCCTCTTTCCAACTCCTGCATAATCAGACCATAAGAAATCTGGTCTAATCCTGAACCGCCATACTCAACCGGGATATAAGGTCCCAGTGCTCCGATTTTCCCTAATTCTCTCATAAGATTAGGTATATCGGTATGATTTTGAGCGGCCTGATCAATCTGCGGCATTACAAAACTTTCAACCCAGTCTCTTACAGATTGGCGGATTAGTTTGTGTTCTTCAGTAAGTAAAGCATCAATTCCATAATAATCAGGGATGCTTGTAAGAGGATAATATGACATGATTTTTTGATTTGGTTAAAAGTAACATTTTTCGTGGTGTCTTGAAAATTTTTTTGAAAACTTATCTTAAGTTTGGTTTTCAGACAGATAATGCTCTTTTAATTTGTTTATAAAATAAATTCTGTGTTTTAAGCCTCCTCATCATTGGATATAGGATACTGATTGGTAGAATTGTGAACCTTACTTTTAAATTTGTACAGGTAAGGAGCTTTATTGGCTGAGCCATCATACAATTTTTCCAGTCTGTCAAGAATATTTAAACTTAAAATTTTACGCTGGAAATTATTCCTTCTGAATTTTTGGCCTAAAATGGTTTCGTAAAGAGACTGAAGATCTTTCATCGTAAACTTCTCAGGAAGCAGATTGCTGGCCGCCACCTCTGTATTGATATTCATTCGCAGGTATTCTAACCCTGTTTCTATGATCCTATCATGATCGAAAGCCATCTTGGGCAAATTGCTTACCTCAAACCATTCACAGCTTTCGTTGAAGGCATCAGGGAAAGTATTGGCCATTGAAAAATCAATAAGGCTGCAATAACCTACTGTAATGAATCTTTGAAAAATCCAGTGATCTTCCGGTACCTCAATTCCTTTATTGTTAAGAAGAATCTGATGAACATTATTTTCTGTACGGTCTATCCTTCCAAACGTATGAAACTGTTTCAGAAATATATCTTTAAGATGTGTTCTTTCAAATAAAACCCTTGCTGCAGCTTCCCTTAAATCTTCATCATTGAAAACAAAACCACCTGGAAGTGACCATAGATCAAGATCATGATACTTTAAAAGAAGGACTTTCAAAATATTATTATGAAAGCCGAATATAGTACAGTCAACAGATATATGGGCAACAAAATCTTTGGTATCGATAAGTTCCCGAAGTGTTTCTTTACTTTTTGTGTCTTTGATTTTCATGGCTGTAAAAATAAAACTATTTTCTTTTTGAAACATTAAAAAATACCAAACTAGTCACAAAAAGAAGAATTACGAAAGATAAGATATATAACGGATAAAAATTTAATAATTGTTTTTCAAACAGAACAGCCATGATAATCGAGCTTACAGAGCTGCCCAGTGAGGAAAATATAACAATAAGAGAAGTGAATAAGTTTACTTTTTCCTTATCCATCTGTGCAATCATTTTTGAATTGATGACAGGGTAGAGTGGTGACAAAAATAAACCGATCACCGGAAATAAGAAGAGAATAATCTTTGAATCTGCTGAATCAAAATACTGTACACCTACAATAATGATCAATAAAGAAATAATAAAAGCCATGCATGAAAGATAGTAACCCGGCAATGAAAATCTTCGGATAATGTTGGCTGTTATTGTTCTTCCTGCATAAGAAAATACTGCCAGAAAAGAAGTAGCCTGAAGGGCAAAAAATGAATTGACTTTCAAATGATTCTTATAAAAAGACGGAAGCCATGAGTTGAATCCCTGTTCTATAAAAACAATAAAAAATATAACCCCAAGGAATAGCATTATAGAAGGAGTTACAAACCCTGAAAGTTCAGAGAATATACTTTTATTTTCCAATGGTTTGGCCTCAGAAATTGTAATTTTTGATAAAAGGAATATTGTTAATGCAGATAAGAAAGCGATTAATAAAAAGCAAAATTTCCAATATTCAGAATATTCACTTGATACTACCCATCCAAAGCAGGTATTCACTACAAAAATTCCGATCATGAAAGAAGCTTCTACACTGTTCATAGTCTTTGCCAGCGACTTTTCATCTGAAATATTGTTCCTTATAATTCCAAAAACACAGATTTTACCAATCGCAAAACAGGCACCGATGATGGCAAACCATAATTTGAAAAACCAGAAAACTTCTATAAATGGCAGCAGACAAGAACAAAAGCTAACAATTATTAAAGCCGAAATCAATGCTTTTTTTGTTCCGGTTTTGTTGATAAAACCCACTGCAAAAAGAGAAATAAAAGCGATGGGCAGATCTTTAAATGATTCTAAAAAACCCAATTCTCCGTAAGTGATTTTCTCTTCGGCCAACTGCAGAATAATAAGCCCCATACAGTTCAAAACCATTGAAAAAATAAGAAAGGTAAGTTTTAACGGAAGAGAAATTTTAGAAAGCTTGATGATCATTTTGGGAGGCTTCTTTATTGTTTTTTTGTGAAATTTTATGAAATATTGATGCGAAGATAGGGCTTCTAACCCTGAAAAATAAAAGAAAAATTAAAATATTTATGAATAGAATGTTAATTAATTGAAAAAAAATATATTTTTATTGTCTCAATTTGAGAATTAAACAATAACTGTATATGAATGTAAGAATATCACGAAGCGTAGGAGTGGTTGCCGTCCTCTATTTTACGGCCAACTTCAGTGCCCAGACCACCAAGGCGAAGGACACAATTGCTAAAGAAAACAAAATAGACGAAGTTGTAGTGATTGGTTACGGTACTCAGAAAAAGAGTAATGTGACAGGTGCTATAGCGAGTATTAAAGCCAGCGATATTGAAAATGCTCCTACAGCTGGAAGGCCGGAGCAGGTACTTCAGGGAAGAGCTGCTGGAATTTCCGTCGTGTCAAATTCCGGACAACCGGGAACCGCTGCAACAGTTCGTGTTCGTGGTATTACCAGTTTTGGAGCGGGAAGTAATGATCCTTTATGGGTGGTTGATGGAATTGTAGTGGATAATATAGGCTGGCTAAATCAGTCTGATATTGAAGGGATTGAAGTTCTTAAAGACGGAGCATCCGCTGCTATTTATGGAGTGTCTGCAGCCAAAGGAGTTATTTTGATCACTACAAGGAAAGGAACCAAAGGGAAATTAGGTCTTTCCTATAATGGCTTCTTTGGTGTTGGAACTGTCTCTAAAAAGCTGGACTTATTAAATGGGTCACAATATGCAACCATTATGAACGAGGCTTATACCAATGATGGTTTGAAACCGGTACTTGGAGATCCGTCATCTTATGGAACAGGCACAGACTGGCAAAAACAAATCTTTAACAGTGCACAACGCCAATCTCATGAATTCAGCATTAATGGAGGAAATGATAAATCTACTTTTTATTCATCTTTTGGATATTACGACCAGCAAGGTATTGTATTAAGGGATATCTCAAATTACAAAAGGGTGAATGCCAGATTAAATTCAACCCATAAAGTATTCGACTTTCTGACCATAGGCCAGACCTTTGCATATACCCACACAAGATCTCAAGGAGTTACTGACAATGGAGAGTTTGGAGGTCCATTAAGTTCTGCAATAAACCTTGATCCTTTAACACCGGTAGTTGTAACTAATGGTATTAATAATCAGCCAAACTTTAGTGATTATATCAATAATCCAAATTATGTGAGAGATCCTAATGGGAATCCCTATGGACTTTCACAATTCGTAAGTAAAGAAATGTCCAATCCGCTGGCTTTTAGACAAACCAAGTTAGGAGGATATAAGTGGTCTGATGATATTATTGCAAATGTATTTGCTGAACTGAAGCTAAATAAGCATATCACTTTTAAGTCAAGTATGAACGGGAAACTGTCGTATTGGGGTGAGCAGGTTTTCACTCCGACTAATTACCTGAGTACGGCTAATAAAAATGATATTAACAACTTATTCAGGCAGACTGATAAAAAGTTTGAGTGGAGTACCGAAAACACCCTGACCTACCAAAATAAGTTTGGATTACATAGCTTAAATGTATTACTAGGACAAGGATATTACGAATATAATATCTCTTCAGGACAGAATATAAGATTTACCAATCTTCCTGTAAATAACTGGGAAGATGCCTCTTTCAGTTTTGATATTGCTCAGGAAAATAAAACGGGTAATGCCTGGGATGGGAAACAAACACATAAAGCTTCTTATTTTGCCAGAATAGTTTACGATTATGATAACAAGTATCTTTTCACGGGGACTATCCGTAGAGATGGTTCCTCAAAATTTGGAGGTAATAACCACTGGGGGAACTTCCCGGCAATGTCTTTAGGGTGGAATGTATCTAACGAGAATTTCTGGCCGGAAAATAAAGTAATTACTACGTTTAAACTTAGAGGTGGGTATGGAGTATTGGGTAATGATGCTATTGATGATTTCCAGTTTGCTAATTTCCTGATAGCCGGAAGTAATTACACATTCGGAGATAATATTATCCGTGTTGGCTATGCCCCAAGTACCCTCGAAAATCCTAATTTGAAATGGGAAAGGACGTCACAGTTCAATATTGCAGCAGACCTTAAGATTTTCAGAAATTTTGATCTTAGTGTGGATGTTTACAGAAAGAAAAGTACAGATATCTTGAGAAAAGTTGAGCTTCCCGGCTATTTAGGTTTAATTAATAATCCATTTAGAAATATTGGGGATATGAACAATGATGGGGTTGAAGTAAGCTTAGGATATAAAAAGAATTGGGGTGACTTTGGCTTTTCTGCAAATGGTAATTTTGCCTATTTGAAAAATGAAATTACAAGACTTGAAGATAACAGACCTTATGTAAACTTTGCTTCTTTCCAAACATTGGGAGCAGTTTCCAGATTGCAGGTTGGGGAATCATATGGTTCTTTCTATGGATATCAAAACCTTGGTGTTTTTCAAAATCAGGCAGAAGTTGATGCCTATAAAAATGCTAATGGAGGGTTGATCCAGCCTAATGCAAAACCGGGAGATTTCAAAAGACTTGATGCAAACGGTGATGGGGTAATTGATGAGAAAGATTATGTAAATCTGGGCAATTCAGTTCCAAAATATACATTTGGTTTAACCATCAATATGAATTATAAAAATTTCGATTTGATGATTTTTGCTCAAGGGCAAGCCGGCAATAAAATTTTTCAGGGACTCAGAAGACTTGATATTCAGGAAGCTAATTACCAAACAGCTATTTTGGACCGTTGGACAGGTGAAGGAACGTCTAATACGATAGCAAGAGTTACAAGAAATGATGATAATCAGAACTATACCAGAATGTCTGACTATTATCTTCAAAAAGGAGATTACTTGCGTCTTAAACTTGTTCAGTTAGGATATACTCTGTCGAAAGATGTTGCAAAAACTATTGGAGCTTCAAAAATCAGATTCTATGTAACTGCAGAAAACCTTGTAACTTTTACAAAATATACAGGATACGATCCTGAAATTGCAGGTACTGATACCTATGGAATAGACAGAGCCTTCTATCCGCAGGCAAGAACTTTCCTTTTTGGGGCTAATGTTCAATTTTAATGACAAAAAAATGAAAAATAAAAGATTTATATATAAAAGTGTATCTGTTTTACTATTAACAGGTATAAGTTTTGGAGCCATATCTTGTGACAGAGGAAATTTAGAAGATGTAAAGAATACAGGAACTTTTGATTCAGGCAACTATTTTAAAAATGAAGAACAGGCATTCAGTGGCCTAGTTGCTACTTATGATATGCTGAGAAAATATTCAGGTGGATTTGAAAATATGGTAACCTTCTTTAATGGAGCTTCTGATGATTTTTATTCAGGAGGAGGGAATTCTTCAGATGGCGCAGGAATTCAAGGGTTCTCCAATTATTCAATTAACCCTATTATTATGCCAGCCAGCTATTGGAAAGACTATTATCAGGGGATTGCAAAGGCAAATTTATTATTAGATAGAATTCCGGCCGCTAGTATGAATGATCAGACCAGAAAAAGATTTATTGCAGAAGCTAAAGTATTGAGATCATTATACTATTTTGAATTATTGAGAATGTTTAAAAATATTCCTCTCATTTTGAAACCTGTTTTGGCAACTGACGATTTCTATAATATTCCTCAAGAAGACCCTGCAAAAGTATATGCTCAAATAGAATCTGATATTGTTTCGGCTTTGCCTGACCTTATGCTGGTCCCATCTGGAGCAAGTGAAAAAGGCAGAATTACACAAGGAACAGCGCATGCTATTTTAGGAAAAATTTATTTATATGATAAAAAGAATGCTGAAGCAGCTGCCCAGTTTGAAATGGTTAATGGTACACCAGGACAGACAAGCCAATATGGATATAAATTAGTCAGCAATTTTGCAGATTTGTGGAAGGTAGATAATAAATTTACAACAGAGTCTGTTCTTGAGGTAATGCATACTAACATAAGTAATGCAGATTGGCCGTTTTGGGGATCTGGAAAAGATGAAGGCAACTCAATTAATGTAATGTTGGGGATAAAATCTTACGGACGCGTTGCCAATGTACCAAATAACGACGCTCCGGACCTTTATGCAAGTTGGGGTTTTAATCCTGTTACAGATGATTTATTTAATTTCATGCAGGGAGATCCTCGTTTGGATGCTACGATTTTTAATGGTAAAAAATTCAAAGACGAGGGCAAAATTACCTATTCACCTGGGTATAAAGATACAGGGTATTTTTTAAATAAATACTTGCCAAGAAATGCAGATAAATCAAATTTGCCAGGACCTACAGAACTTAATTTTCGTCAGAATTATATCGCGATTAGATTAGCAGATACGTATTTAATGGAGGCAGAAGCGCTGGGCGGTGCTGGAGGAAGAGCTCAGGCATTATTAGATGCCGTAAGGGCAAGAGTGGGTTTAGCATCAGTTCCGGTTTCTTTACAAGCTATTAAAGATGAAAGAAGAAGAGAACTTGCTGGAGAAGGCCATAGATGGTTTGACCTGGTTCGATGGGGAGATGCATCAGCAAAACTGGGAGCAAGAGGATTTAAGGTAGGAAAAAATGAAATACTGCCTATACCTTTTAACGAATTGGCAAATACAGCTTTAAAACAAAATCCTGGTTACTAAAATATGAAGTTTCACAACTTATATAGTTTCTTTAGAGGTGCCGCACTACTTAGTGGTGTGGCCCTTTTTTCTTTGTCGTGTACAGTTGTATCCAATAAAGGAAATGAAGTACAGTACTGGCTTACAAAAGGTGATGAAAGTGTAAAGTTACAGCAGCAGACTTCTGTTAAATTTGTAAATACTTCCAACAGTTTTCAGAATATTGAAATTGATGATTCTCAAAAGTTTCAATATGTTGATGGCTTTGGATATACATTAACAGGGGGAAGTGTTGAGGTAATCAACCGATTGTCATCTTCCAAAAGAAAAGCACTGCTTAACGAACTTTTTGGAAATGATAAAAACTCAATTTCCATCAGCTATTTAAGGTTAAGTATAGGAGCTTCCGATCTTGATGGTAAAGTATTTTCATATGATGATCTGCCGGAAGGACAGACTGATCCTTCTCTTTCAAATTTCAGTTTGGAAAAAGATAAAAATCTGATTGCTACGTTAAAAGAGATTTTAGCAATCAATCCTTCTGTTAAAATCATTGCTGCGCCATGGTCACCTCCGGTTTGGATGAAAGACAATGGCCAGTCAAAAGGAGGAAGTTTGAAACCTGAATTCTATGGAACATATGCCCAATATTTTGTAAAATACATCCAGGGCATGAAAAAAGAGGGCATTACCATCGATGCAGTAACCCCTCAGAATGAACCTTTACACCCGGGAAATAATCCGAGTTTGTATATGCCGTCTGAAAAGCAGGGAGATTTTATTAAGAACCATCTCGGACCGGTTTTTAAAGCCAATGGAATTACTACGAAAATTGTTGTCTACGATCACAATTGCAACAAACCTGAATATGCCATTGATATTTTAAAAGATTCTGAAGCGAACAAGTATATAGACGGATCCGCTTTTCATTTGTATGAAGGAGAGATTTCGGCTCTAAGTACTGTGCATAATGCTTTCCCTGATAAAAATCTATACTTTACCGAACAGTGGACCGGATCAAAAGGAACTTTTACCGAAGATCTGAACTGGCACACAAAAAATGTAATTATCGGCTCCATGAGAAACTGGAGTAAAATCGCTTTGGAATGGAATCTTGCTAACGATCCGGAATATGCTCCGCATACACCAGGCGGTTGTACAGAATGTAAAGGAGCAGTTACCGTGTCTGACAGTGAGAATTTCACAAGAAATGTTTCCTATTATATAATTGCCCACGCTTCGAAATTTGTTCCGGCAGGATCACAGCGTATCGCTTCCACACAGACAGATAAACTTTCCACTGCTGCTTTTAAGACTCAATTTGGGAAAATAGTTTTAATTGTGCAGAACGATAACCCTTCAGATGATAATTTTAATATTAAATTTGCCGGGAAAACCGCTGCTGTAACAATTTCAGGACGTTCTACAGCAACCTATATTTTTTAATTTGATACTATGAAAAGAGCTTATTTCTTACTGGCATTTTCCGCATTGGGAATGAATGCATACGGACAGAAAACAATTGATCAGAAAGTAGCAGAATTGCTGTCTAAAATGACCCTTGAGGAAAAAGTAGGGCAAATGGTACAGTACAGTGGGTTTGAATATGCTACAGGACCTCAGAAATCTAATTCGGCAGCCGTTTTGGAAGAAATTAAAAAAGGTAAAGTGGGTTCTATGCTGAATGTGGCAGGATCAGAAGAAACCAGATCATTTCAGAAACTGGCAATGCAGTCTAGGCTTAAAATTCCTTTGCTGTTTGGGCAGGACGTTATCCACGGATATCGTACCACATTTCCTGTAAATCTGGGGCAGGCGGCAAGCTGGGATATGGGAATGATAGAAAAATCGGAAAGAATTGCTGCAACAGAAGCGGCGGCATATGGGATTCACTGGACGTTTGCTCCAATGGTGGATATTGCCAGAGATCCGAGATGGGGAAGAGTAATGGAAGGTTCCGGAGAAGATACTTACCTGGGAACAAAAATAGGATTGGCAAGGATCAAAGGATTTCAGGGCAGAGGTTTGGGAAGTCTTGATGCCGTGATGGCCTGTGCAAAACATTTTGCAGCATACGGTGCAGCAGTAGGCGGAAGAGATTACAATTCTGTAGATATGAGCCTCAGACAGCTGAATGAAACGTACCTTCCTCCGTTTAAAGCTGCTGCTGAAGCAGGAGTAGCTACTTTTATGAACTCTTTCAATGACATCAACGGAATTCCGGCGACAGCCAACAAATATATTCAAAGAGACCTTTTAAAAGGAAAATGGAACTATAAAGGTTTTGTGGTTTCAGACTGGGGAAGCATCGGGGAAATGGTTCCTCACGGTTATGCCAAAGATGCTAATGAAGCGGCTGAAAAAGCAATACAGGGTGGAAGTGATATGGATATGGAAAGCCGTGTCTATATGGCAGAACTTCCAAAACTGGTGAAAGAAGGAAAAGTAGACCCCAAACTGATAGATGATGCAACAGGAAGAATTTTAACCAAAAAATTTGAAATGGGTCTTTTTGATGATCCTTACCGGTTCAGCAATGAAAAGAGACAGAAAGAACAGACCGATAATCAGGAGAACAGAAAATTCGGAAGAGAATTTGGTTCAAAAAGTATTGTTCTTCTTAAAAACCAGGGAAATATTCTTCCCCTTTCAAAAACTACGAAAACAGTTGCTCTGATTGGCCCTTTTGGTAAAGAAACAGTGGCAAATCATGGGTTCTGGTCTATTGCTTTTAAAGATGATAACCAAAGAATCGTTTCACAATTTGACGGAATTAAAAATCAACTGGATAAAAATTCCACTTTACTTTATGCAAAAGGCTGTAATGTCGATGATCAGGACAGAACCCAGTTTGCAGAAGCTGTAGAAACGGCAAAGAAAGCGGATGTAGTGATTATGACATTGGGAGAAGGACATGCGATGAGTGGAGAAGCAAAAAGCAGAAGTAATATTGGGTTTACAGGAGTTCAGGAAGATTTATTGAAAGAAATTGCCAAAACAGGCAAGCCAATCATTCTGATGATTAACGCCGGAAGGCCTTTGATTTTCAACTGGGCAGCAGATCATATTCCGACAATCGTGTACACATGGTGGCTGGGAACTGAAGCCGGAAACTCTATTGCAGACGTTTTATTCGGTACTGTGAATCCTGGTGGGAAACTTCCGATGAGCTTTCCGAGAACTGAAGGGCAGATTCCTGTGTATTACAATCATTATAATACGGGTAGGCCTGCAAAAAATAATACAGACAGAAACTATGTTTCAGCCTATATAGATCTTGATAATGATCCGAAATATCCGTTTGGATATGGCTTAAGCTATGCAGATTTTAAATATTCTGACATGGTTTTAAGTTCTGCAAGCCTTACAGGAAATCAGACTCTGAATATCAGCGTTACCGTTTCCAATACAGGGAAATATGATGGTGAAGAGGTGGTACAGCTTTATATCAGAGATCTTTTCGGTAAAGTGGTAAGACCTGTGAAGGAACTGAAAGGTTTCCAGAAAGTACTTATCAAAAAAGGAGAAAGTAAAAAGGTAGAGTTTAAGCTGACACCGGAAGACCTGAAGTTTTTTGATGACAATCTGAATTTTGACTGGGAAAGTGGAGAATTCGATATTATGATCGGAACCAATTCTCAAAATGTACAGACCAAAAGAATTAACTGGACAAAGTAAAATTCAATAGAAGCGGGCTTTAGCCCGCTTAATAAAGAAGTCAGAAAATAGCTTTAGCTAAAATCTAATAAAAATGAATTTGAAAGTTAAAAATATCATCACAATAGGTGCAGCAGGGACTTCGTTTTTCTTTGCTTTAAACTGTGCCTCGCACAAATCTGATGCTCACAGAACCCTGATCTGGAATGATGAATTCAATGGGAAAGGTCTTCCGGATTCATTAAAATGGAATTATGATGTAGGTGGAGGCGGTTTTGGAAATGAGGAAGCTCAGTTTTATACCAAAAACAGGCTTGAAAATGCCAGAATGGAAAAAGGAAACCTCATCATTGAAGCTAGAAAAGAAAATTGGGAAACCAATAAATATACTTCCGCCAGACTTTTAACCAAAGGGAAATTCGCTTTTCAATATGGAACAGTAGAAGTCCGGGCAAAACTTCCCAAAGGTCGCGGAACATGGCCGGCAATCTGGATGATGAGCGAAAATATGAAGAAGTGGCCTGATGATGGTGAACTGGATATCATGGAACATGTTGGGTATAACCAGGGATTTATACATGCATCTGTTCACACTAAAAAGTACAATCATATCCTGGGAACACAGAAAACAGATACTCTGTTTGTAAAAGATGCCAGCGAAAAGTTTCATGTCTATAAAGCAGACTGGACCCCGGAAAAAATTGATGTTTACATAGATGATCAGAAATTTTTCACCTATGAGAATATGGAAAAAAATAATGAGGCATGGCCTTTTGACAGACCTTACTATATCATTTTAAACCTTGCAGTAGGGGGAATGTGGGGAGGTCAGAAGGGAATTGATGACTCTATTTTTCCACAAAAGTATTACATAGACTACGTAAGAGTCTATCAGAATAAATAATGAAAATGAGGACAAAAGGTCCAAAAACAGAAGAAAATCATGAGAAAACTAATTGTAAGTTGTTTTGTAGTAGGCGTTGTCATCAATGTCAATGCACAGAATTATTGGAAAAAGAATGCAGGAAAAACAGCTAAGGTGATCCTTACCAACTCGAAAGCGGATGAGAAGATGGTGGATAAAGGAGCCGTTAAATTTGAACAATTTGGACAACCCAAAGAAACAGAAGCCTGTATTTTTGTGGCCCCCAATTTTAAATACCAGAAACTGATAGGAATTGGTGGTGCTATTACAGATGCGTCAGCAGAAACTTTTTATAAAATGCCAAAGAATAAGCAAAAGGAAATTCTTGACGCTTATTTTGGGAAGAACGGATTGGGATATACTGTTGTTCGTACCAATATGAACTCCTGTGACTTCTCCAGTGATTCTTACACTTATGTAGAGGATAATGACACTTCCCTGAAAACGTTTAACGTTGCTCATGATGAGAAGTATAAAATTCCGATGATAAAAGAAGCTCAGAAAGCGATCGGGAATAATTTTACGTTCTATTTCTCCCCATGGAGTCCTCCAGCCTGGATGAAATCAAATAAAAGTTTGTATAAAGGCGGAAGATTAGAAAATGAATACTACCAAACGTGGGCAGATTATTATATCAAATTTATCAAAGAATACGAAAAAAGAGGAATTAATATCTGGGGACTGACGGTTCAAAACGAGCCGATGGCTACCCAAAGCTGGGAATCATGTATCTATACTGCTGAAGAAGAAGGAGAATTCCTGAAAAAGAATCTTGGGCCAACACTTTGGAAAAACGGATATAAAGATAAAAAAGTAATGATCTGGGATCACAACAGAGACCTTATTTATCAAAGAGCAACCACTACGCTAAGTGATCCGGAAACTTCAAAATATGCTCATGGAATCGGCTATCACTGGTATGAAACATGGAACAATAAAACGCAGCTCTTTGACAATTTAGCAGAAACTCACAGAGCTTTTCCTGATAAATTTCTGGCCTTCACGGAAGGATGTAAAGAACAGTTCAGTATGGATAAGATTTATGATGTAAGTCTGGGAGAATTGTACAGCAAAAATATGCTGAATGATTTCAACAAAGGGAATGCACTATGGACCGACTGGAATATTCTGTTAGA